>CAWDAF010000001.1:0-1036770 GCA_963800225.1 uncultured Actinomycetota bacterium
CTAACTCCGCGAATCGCGACGCCAGCCGCAGGCTGTCTCCGCGGAGCGGGCCGCTCACCCGGATCAGCATCGGCTCGAGGTGGACCAGGTGCTGCGTGGCCACGTGGAGCAGGTGGCGCGGGCCGAGCACGTTGTCGGTCTTCGCGTAGCCGTCCAACAGCTCGCCCATCAAGTCGACCGACTCCACGGACAGGCGGCTCGGGCCCTGGACCCCAGCGCCTCGCTGAACCGGGAGGAAAGCGTGAAGGGCCACCGTCGGCAGACCGAGCTCGGCTGGGGTGAGGTCGTAGATCTCGGCGAGGAGGCCGATGTACGGCTCCTTCGGCGTGACATGACCGTTCTCCCAGCGTGAGAGCTCCGTCTTCAGGCTGCTCCGGCAGGGGACCGCCAGACCGCGGAAGGCAGCCAAACGCTCCAGTTCCGTGAGCAGGCGCAGCTGCGACCACCCACGTGCCTTGCGCGCTGCTTGGAGCTGCGTCTCCATCGTTCACCCCGGGTTCCGTCATATCGGCCGGTCCGACAAGTGCAGCACCGTGTACCGACAGGCTCCAGCAAGCCGCGCTCATCTGTGGATAACACCACGATCCCCACGTGTTACCTGCTGTCATCTACCGCGCCGCTCAGGTCCGGGGTTTCATCGGATGGGACGGAACCACGCGGCAGGAGCAGATCATGTCCGAGAGCATCGAGACCCACGAGTCGTCACTCAACGCCGTGGCTGCACAGCTCCGCGAGCTGTTGGAGTCGGAGTGATGACGACGGAGCAGCTGGCCATGACCCGCGAGGACCTGCTCGCCCTGCCGGCGGTGCTCGACCTGACCACCGCGGCCGGCGTGCTCGGCATCGGTCGCACGTGCGCCTACGAGCTGGTTCGGACGGGCGCGTGGCCCAGCCCAGTGCTGCGGGTGGGACGGCTGATCAGGATCCCGACCGCGCCGCTCCTTGAGGTACTGGGTGTCGAGCGGGTTCCGAGGAAGGCGCGATGAAGGGCTCCACGTTCAAGCGCTGCGGCTGCCGTGACCCGGAGACGGGCAAGCAGCTCGGTGCTCGCTGCCCGAAGCTGAGCCGTCGGACACACGGCAAGTGGTTCGGGCGGTACGACACTCCCGGTCCCCGGGACGGCAGGCGCCGCCAGTCGACACTGGGACCTTTCACGACCGAGCGGGACGCTGAAGCCGCTCTGGCGAGCGTCGTCGACAGGATCAACCGAGGCACCTACGTCGACCTCGACCGGCAGACCTTCGGCGACTACCTCGACCAGTGGCTGGCCGGCAAGGTGAACCTCAAGAAGGGCACGCGGCTCTCCTACGAGACGCACATCCGGCTGTACTTCAAGCCCGGCCTCGGACATGTGGAGTTGGCGGCACTGCGGGACAACGACTTCGAGGATCTCTACGCCGCCATGCGCCTGATCGGCCGCTTGCCCGCCGCACGACGCCCGTCTCCGCTGCTGCGCCGCCTGCTCGACGAACGCACGGACACGCCGCAGGCCCGCCGGCCGCTCTCGCCAGCGCGGATCCGGCGGGTGCACTCCACCGTCATGTCCGCGCTCAACAGCGCGGTGCGCCGGCGCAAGCTCGCGCACAACCCGGCCCAGTACGTCGAGCTCGAGTCCGGCCGGGCGCCGAGGGCGCTGGTGTGGACCGACGAGCGGGTCTGGCTGTGGCGGCGGACCGGACGCCGCCCGTCCCCAGTGATGGTCTGGACCCCGGCGCAGACCGTCGCGTTCCTCGACGCTGCCGCGGCCGATCGGCTCTACCCGCTGTGGCACCTCGTCGCTTACCGCGGGCTGCGCCGCAGCGAGGCGATCCACCTGCTCTGGGCCGACGTGGACCTCGCCGCTGCCCAGGCCACCGTGCGCCAACAGGCCCAGGACGAAGAGGAGGATGCCTGGTCGACCGAAGAGCGAGTCCGGTAACCGCACCATCGCCCTGGACGCGCTCACCATCGAAGTCCTGCGCGCCCACCGACAGGCCCAGCAAGCCGAGCAGCGCTCTGTGGGGCGACGCCTGGACCGACTCCGGCCGGGCCTTCACCAAGGAAGACGGCACCACGCTCAACCCGGACTCGGTCTCCCAGCGCTTCGACCGGCTCGTCGTGCGTCACGACCTGCCGCCGGTGCGGCTGCACGACCTCCGGCACGGCGCGGCCACCCTCGCCTTGGCCGCCGGCGCCGACATCAAGGTCGTCTCCCACGAGCTCGGCCACTCCTCCACCCAGATCACCCAGGACCTCTACACCAGCGTGCTGCCGCAGGTCTCCCGGGCGGCCGCGGACGCCGTCGCCGCGCTCCTGGCGAGCGCCCGCGAGACGGCGGCGAGGAGGGCTCGGCGGCCACACTCAGCGCTCGGCCCGGACATCCCGTGCACACATCGTGCACACGTGGCGACAAAGCGGACACCAGCTTGAGCGCCGTATCGCGTAAACCGCAGGTCAGCAAGGGTGGGGCGGGTGGGGCTCGAACCCACGACCCAAGGATTATGAGTCCTCTGCTCTAACCGGCTGAGCTACCGCCCCGGGACGCGCACGGCACCGTCCGGTGCGGAGCCTACCGCCACCCTTCGCCCGCTCCGACGACAACCGGCCCGTCGCGAGAGCGGCGGGCCGGTCGTGGTCGAGTCCGGAACGGTCAGGCGTCGGGGGTGGTGCCGGTCGTGTCCGTGGTGTCGGTGGAGTCGGTGCCGGAGCAGCTCTCCTGGAGCGTCTCGAGCGACTCGAGCGCGGCCCGGGCGACCCGGAAGGCGTCCCGGGCGGCCTTGCGGTCGGCCCTGATCGAGGCCAGCAGCACCTTCTTGTAGGTGAGCAGGCTGCGGGACTTCGCGATGTCGTGACGCTCGACCCTCATCTGCGCCCGCAGGGCCTTGAGCTCGCTGCGCGACTTGGCGTGGCGGGCCTCCTTGACCAGGGACCGCATCTCGGTGCGCGACTGCTTGAGCTCGACGCGGGCCTCTGCACGCTTGGCCACGATCAGCCTGCCCAGCGGGGCGTTCGTGGCCTTGAAGGCCGCCCTGGCCTGGGTGACCGCGGTCTGCGCGTCGGTGACGGCGGTGGCCAGCGCGGCCGGGTCGTCGCAGGACGCGTCGGCGGCGGAGGCGGTCGGCAGGACCGCACCACCGAAGGCGATGGCGGAGACCGCGCAGAAGGCGAGGGAGCGGCGGAGGTGGAAGGACATAGCGGTGGCTCGATTCGTTCGAGGAGACTGGCGTCGGGTGCACCCGGCATCCGAATTGTCGGCTTTGCGACGCCGGGTCTTGAGGGCCGACCGGTGACTGTCCCCGCAGGGTCGTAGCGTGACCTCCTCGCCCCGTTCACGGAAGAGGTCGCATGAGCCAGTCCCCCGTCTTCGACGCCAGCCTGGAGCGTCTGCGCGCGATCGGCGGCCTCAAGTGGTCCCAGTACCCCGACGCGATCGGCGCGTTCGTCGCCGAGATGGACTTCGGTACGGCGGCCCCGATCGTCGCCGCGCTGCACGAGGCCATCGAGCTGGGACAGCTCGGCTACCTCCCCGACCGGCTGGCCGCGCGGATGTCTCAGGCCTGGTGCGGCTACGCCCACGACGTGTACGGCTGGGACGTGCCGCCCGAGCGGGTCCGGCCGCTCGCCGACGTGGTGTCCGGGCTGGTCGCCGCGATCGAGCACTTCTCCCGGCCCGGCTCCGCGGTCATCCTGCCGACCCCGGCGTACATGCCCTTCCTGGTGGTGCCACCCGCCCTCGGCCGCGAGGTGGTCCAGGTGCCGATGGCCACCAAGGACGGCCGGGCGGTCCTCGACCTCGACGCCATCGACGCGGCCTACGGGGCGGGCGCCGACCTGCTGGTGCTGTGCAACCCGCACAACCCGGGCGGCCGGGTGCTCGAGCGCGCGGAGCTGACCGCGCTCGCGGAGGTCGTCGAGCGGCACGGCGGCCGAGTCTTCTCCGACGAGATCCACGCGCCCCTCGTGTACGACGGGCACCGGCACGTCCCCTACGCGACCGTCTCGGCAGCGGCCGCGGGCCACACCGTGACCGCGACGTCGGCGTCGAAGGCCTGGAACCTCCCCGGCACCAAGTGCGCCCAGCTCGTGCTGAGCAACGACGAGGACGCTGCCACCTGGGCCGAGGTGGGCTCGATGTCCGAGCACGGAGCCTCGAACCTGGGGGTGGTCGCCACCATCGCGGCCTACGAGGAGGGCCGGCCCTGGCTGGCGGAGGTGATCGCCCACCTCGACGGCAGCCGGCGGCTGCTGGCCGACCTGCTCGCCGAGCGGATCCCGGAGATCGGCTACACGCCACCGGAGGGCACCTACCTCGCCTGGCTCGACTGCCGTGCGCTCGACCTCGGTGACCACCCGGCCGAGTTCTTCCGGGAGCAGGCCGGCGTCGCGCTGACCGACGGGCCGGCCTGCGGGGTGGCCGGTGCCGGCTTCGCCCGCTACACCTTCGCCACCCCGCGCGCCATCCTCGAGCAGACCGTGGACCAGATGGCCGCGGCCCTGCGTCGCCGCTGATCCGCACCACCCGGCGACGGGTGCACCGAAGCGCCTGCGAGACCGGCGGTGCTCCTTTACTCTGATCCGGTGACTCGGGAGCAGCAGCGGCGGACGTCCGCGACGATCCTGGTGGCCGGCCTGCTGGCCGTCACCGGCTGCAGCGACACCCGCGACGCCGCACCCGCGCCCGTCCGGTCGACCGAGCAGGCCACCCCCAGCGCTTCCTCGACGACGTCCGACCCCACCGCGACGCCGACCCCGACGCGGTCGCTCTCCGCCGCCCCCGAGGCCGGCTCGATGGCGGAGCCCGGCACCTCCTCGGGGTCGCTGACCAGGCGCTCGTTCCCGACCCCCCGGGCCCTCGGCGCCGGCTGGCGCTACTCGGTCGACCCCGGCGACGCCGAGGAGGGCTACGCCGGCAACGGCACCCCCGCCCTGGCCCGTCGACCCGAGGAGGTCGTGCAGACCGCGGTGCCCTTCGGTTGCGCCCGCCGTACGGCGATGCCGGCACCGACCCACGCGCTCGAGGTCGACTACACGCTCCGCGGCGCGAGGGTCATCGCGGTCCGGGGACGGTTCGCCGACGCCGTCCGGGCCCGCGCGTTCTTCGCGGGCCGGGCGAGCAACCTGCGCGGCTGCGAGGGCCGCAGCGCCAGCGCCGCGATCGGCCCTCTCGTCGCCGGGATCGGCCGGCCCGCCGCCGGCGCCCTGGTCTCCGACCGCACCCCCCGATCCGACCCGTGGCGCGAGCTGGCGGTCCTCGACGGCGACACCGTCGTGCTGCTCGCCGCGCAGGGCCGCGCCCCGCTCACCGACCCGCAGACCCGGCGCCTCGTCCGGCTCTTCCGCTCCTGACCGCCCCACCGAAGGACCGCCCGTGAAGCGCACCCGACTCCTCGTGACCGCCACCGTGCTGGCCGCCGCCGCCCTCGGCCAGGCCGGTGTCGCCGCCGCCGACGACACCACCACGCCCGCGCCCTCACCCACGCCGACGCCCTCGCTGGCCGCCGCGGGCGGGACCACCGGCCCGAACACCGTCGGCCCGAACACCACCGGCCCGGCCGCCACCGGCCCGAACACCGTCGCGACGAGTCCGGTCAACACCGCGCCCGTCGCGGTCGACGACCGGGCCGCCAGCGTGGTCGCCGGCGGCAAGGTCACCGTCAAGGTGCTGGCCAACGACACCGACGACGGGCTCGGTCGCCCCAGTGGCGAGACCCCGCACCTGGAGATCGCGACGTTCGACGCGCTCGGCGGCCGGGTCACCGAGGACGGCACCCACACGACGCTCACCGTGACCACCCGGACCGCCGACGCCGGCACCACCCTGCGGTTCACCTACGTCCCCACCGACGGTGAGCTGGCGGCCGTGAAGCCGGCGACCGTCACCGTCTCGGTCACCACCCCGCCGAAGCCCCCGGCACCGCCCCGGGTCTCGCTCACCACCACCGGCGAGGTGGTCGCGCTGCGCCACTACTCCCTGCACGGCACGGTCTCCCCCGTCGCCGGCCGGCCGTCCGTGGCGGTGCAGCGGCTCGTCGACGGACACTGGAAGGCGTTCCGGTCGACCCGGGCTGCCTCGACCGGGCGGTACGGCGTCGCGTTCAGCACCAACCGGCCGCAGCGCTACGTGTTCCGCTCCGTCGCGACCTGGCCGAACGGCAAGAAGGCCAGCAGCGCCCGGGTCACCCGGACCGTGGTGGCCCGTCCCGACGTGCAGGTCTCCGGCCCGCTCACCCGCAGTGCCGTGCGCTGGTCCTACCGAGCAGGCTGCCCCGTGACGCCGAGCGGGCTGCGCCGCATCACGATCAACCGGTTCACCTACGGCCACGTGGTCGCCCGCGGCTCGCTGGTCGTCCGGGCCGGCGCGGTCCCGGACCTGCTGCGCGTGTTCAAGGCGTCGTTCGCCTCCCGCTTCCCGGTGCGCTCGATGAGGCCCACCGACGCGTTCTACGCCGGCGGGCGCCGTACCCCCACCCAGTCGGACGTCGCCGCGATGAAGGCCGACAACACCTCGGCGTTCAACTGCCGCCCGGTGACCGGCAACCCGTACCGGGTCTCTCAGCACTCCTACGGCAACGCGATCGACATCAACACGGTGCGCAACCCGTACGTCGTCGGCAGCACCGTCTACCCGTCCTTCGCCCGCACCTACCTGAACCGGTCCCTCGTCCGCACCGGGATGATCACCCGCTCCGGGGTGATCGCCTCCACGATGCGCCGCAACGGCTGGCCGTGGGGTGCGCGCTGGAGCCACCCGGACTACCAGCACTTCTCCGCCAACGGGGGCTGACGGCGACGGGTCCCGGTGCCATGCTCGACCCATGACCGAGACCCCGCCGCCACTGACCCCGCTCACCGAGGACTGGGAGCGCATGCTCTGCGTCGTCGCGCACCCCGACGACATGGAGTTCGGCGGGGCCGCCGCGGTCGCGCGCTGGACCGGGCAGGGCAAGCACGTCGTCTACTGCATGGTGACCAGCGGGGAGGCGGGCATCGACGGGATGGAGCCCGGCGAGTGCCGCACGGTGCGGGAGGCCGAGCAGGTGGAGTCCGCGCGCATCGTCGGCGTCGAGCAGGTGGACTTCCTCGGGCTTCCCGACGGCATCCTGGAGTACGGCGTCGCGCTGCGCCGGGCGATCGCGGAGGTGGTCCGCCGGCACCGCCCGGACATCGTGGTCACCAACAACTTCCGGGACTCCTGGGGCGGCGCCAACCTCAACCAGGCCGACCACATCGCCACCGGCAAGGCGACCCTGGACGCGGTCCGCGACGCCGGCAACCGCTGGGTCTTCCCCGAGCAGCTCGCCGACGGGCTGGAGCCCTGGGGCGGCGTACGGCAGGTGTGGGCGGCCGGCTCGCCGCAGTCGGCGCACGGCGTGGATGTCACCGCGACCTTCGACGCCGGCGTCGCCTCCCTGGCGGCGCACCGCGCCTACATCGACGGCCTCGGCTGGGAGGACTTCGACCCGGCCGAGTTCCTCGAGGGCATGTCCCGGGCCACCGGCCAGCGGCTCGGGGTGCCGCACGCGGCGCCCTTCGAGGTGCTCTCGATGGGCTGGGGCGACTGAGCCCGCGGGCAGTCAGCGGAGCCGGGACAACGTGTCCACGCCGACGCGGTCAGGTCCACGGCGGCGGCCCTCAGCCGGCGGATACGCAGACATCGACGCCCTTCACGAACGCTTCACACCCGCGCCGCCGGCGCCTTCACACCGGAGCCGTTGACTCGGAGATGGAGCAGAGAGCTCCACCAGAGCCAAGGAGCCGATCATGAACACCAGCCGCACGCTGATCACGAGCCTGGTCGCGGGGGCCGCACTGCTCGGGGGCGGTGTGCTCGCGACGGCGCAGGCCAACACGGGCAGTGAAGCCGTGCCCGTCTCGTCGAGCGCCAGCGCCGTTGCCGTGGACGCCGACGTGGCGACCGCACTGCGGTTCGCGCGCGAGGAGGAGCGGATGGCCCGTGACCTCTACGCCACCCTGGCTGACCGGTACGACGGCGCGGCCCCGTTCGCCATGATCACCCGCAGCGAGCAACGGCACTTCGACGCGGTCGGAAGGCTGCTCGACCGCTACCGGATCGCCGACCCCGCCCAGGACGCCAAGGCCGGGAGCTACGCCGATCCCACGCTCCAGAAGCTCTACGATCAGTGGTTGGAACAGGGCCAGACCTCCCGGTCCGCGGCGTACGACGTCGGCGTGGCCCTCGAGCAGCGTGACATCGCCGACCTCGGGAGAACCCTCGCCACGGTCGACCAGACCGACGTCCGTGAGGTCTTCACCTCGCTGCTGGACGCCTCGCGTCACCACCTGGCGGCGTTCCAGGCTGCGTCTGACGGACGCCAGCTGATCGGCCCGCGCCACGGCTACGGCACCCAGGGCATGGGTCGAGGACGCGGTGCCGACATGGGTGAAGGCGCCGGCGCCGGTGCCGGCACCGGCTCCGGTGCCTGTCCGATGCGCGACACCGTCACCGGCTGAGTGGCACGCGCGCGATGAAGCCGGCGCCGCGGCCGAGCCCCGCCGACCGCGCGACCAGCTCACCGCCGTGTGCGCGGACGATCCCTCGGGCGATCGTCAGCCCGATGCCGGAGCCGGTGTCGTGGGCCGCCTGTCGCCGGCCCGGGACGCGGTAGAACCGCTCGAACACGCGGTCGAGGTCCTCGGGTGCGAGGCCCTCCCCGTGTCGGCGACCTCGATCAGGCCCCAATCGCCCTCGCGTCGGCAGGAGACGGCGACCTGGCCCCCTGGCGGAGTCGCCCGGAGGGCGTTGCCGACCAGGTTCGTGACCACCTGGGCGATCCGGTCGCGATCCACCTCGACCACCAGCGGGGTAGTCGCGGGCGCCACCTCCAGGCGAACGCCTCCGTCGACAGCCTGTGACCGCAACCGGTCGACCGCAGCCTCAGCGATCTCCCCGAGGTCACCCCGCTGGACCTGGAGATCCAGGCGCCCCTCCTCCGCCCGGGACAGGGCACTGAGGTTCTCGCTGAGACGCCGCAACCTGCGGACCTCTTCGCTGACGTCATTGAGCTTCTCGGCACTCGCCGGCAGTACGCCGTCGATCATCGCCTCGACGTACCCGTCGATGACGGTCAACGGCGTGCGCATCTCGTGGGCGACTTCACCGATCAGACGGACCCGTCTGGTCTCGGTGTCGGCGAGCGCCTCACCGAGCGTGTTGACGTCGGTGACCAGGTCCGCCAGCTCGCGCTCGCGGGGGGCCGGGACGGGGTCGGCGTACCGGCCGCTGGCGAGCACCCGGGTCGCCGCGCGGACGCGGTTGATCGGGCGGACGAGCCCGAACGCGGCGAGTGACCCGAACAGCGCCGCCGCGGCTCCACCGACGAGGGTGCCGACGAGCAGGGCCTGGTCGACCGCGTCCGCGAACTGCTGACGGAGAGGGGCGCCCTGGTTCTGGCCCATCATCGGACCGTTTCCCCCGTTCACCATGCTCTGGTCGAACAAGTTCGGTGCGAGCTGTCGCACGATCAGGTAGGTGGCCGCCGCACCGAGGACAGCGACGATCGCGTGCGAGGAGATCAGACGTACGACGAGTCGGTTCATCGTCGGTCCTCTCGTGCCGGCAGCAGGAACTTGTAGCCGACGCCCCGCACCGTTCCGATCAGACGCGGCGACGTCGCGTCGTCGTGGAGAAGCTTGCGCAGCCCGCGGATGTGCACGTCGACCACCCGTTCGTCGCCGTAGAAGTCGTAGCCCCAGACCTGCTCGAGCAGCTGGGCCCGGGAGTAGACGCGGCCCGGGGAGCTGGCGAGAGCCACGAGCAGGGAGAACTCGAGGGCGGACAGCTCCACTGACCGACCATCGAGCACGACCTCGTGCCGCGCCTCGTCGATCCGCAGTCCCTCGAACTCATTGACCGTCGGCGGCGCGACGCCGCCGGGACCCGGCGCCGCGCCGGCACGGCGCAGGACCGCCCGGACGCGTGCGACCACCTCGCGCGGGCTGAACGGCTTGGTCACGTAGTCGTCGGCTCCCACCCCGAGCCCGACCAGCTTGTCGACCTCCTCGGCGCGCGCGGTCACCAAGATGACGGGGACATCGGAAGTCTGTCGGATCGCGCGGAGCACCTCGAGCCCGTCCAGGTCAGGAAGGCCGACGTCCAGCAGCACCAGCATCGGCCGACGGTTCGCCTCGGCCGCCGCGCCCTTCAACGCCTCTCGCCCGGTCGCCGCCTCGGACACCGCGAACCCCTCGGCCTCGAGGTACGCCCGCAGCACGGTCCGGATCCTGGCTTCGTCGTCGACGACGAGCACCCGACGTTCCATCGCGGCCTCCTCTACCCAGTCGCCCGGGCCGGTGCCCGCCAACCCAGCGTAGGCAGCGCGCTGGTTCCGTGGTCGAGTGCACCTGCCTACCGGGCAGCCACTGCGGAGATCGAGCGGGCGCGAACGCTTCCTCGTTCACGTCGCAGATGTCCGCTCGACCGCCGTTGCCCACGAAGGACTTCGCCCAGATGACCCGTGGCGCCTTGTCCAGGGTCCAAGATGCGGCCGGGTCCTGGGTCAGGGGCGAAGGTAGGCCCAACCGTGGAGCTGACGGCGCGCCAGGTGTGCCATTCCGCTGTCCACTGTGCCGACCTTCTCGACCAGGTCGCCGGCGGTGAGCTTGCGGGAGCGCAACGTGTTCTCGCAGGCGACTGGGAACGCGCCCGCCTCGATCACCGTCCGCAGCTCCGCGGCCAGTCCGGTCTCACCGGTCAGCAGGCTGACGCCCGGACCATGTGCGACGAGCTCGACCGGGACGGTCCCTGTGAGAGCGGCCATGAGGTTCGTGACGTTGGCCAGTACCGCGTGCTGGCGGCCAGGGTCGTCCTCGACCAGGTGCACCACGACGCCGACGTTTCCGCTCACCGCGCCTCCGCTGCTCAATGGACGTATCGGCCTACACAGTAGCCGTAGCCTGCGCATCCGAGTCTCAACTCACCCACGTGCGCAGTCGGGCCGTGGCCAAGGCACCCAGACCGAGAGTGGGCGTGAGTGCCTTGCGCGACCCGTCGTCCGGGGCTCGTCGGCACTCACCCCCACGGCGTACTCGGAGACCCACGGGAGAGCACGTAGCCGCCCCGCTGTGAGCGAGTGGCCTGCCCGCAGGCCGGGTCGAACGGCGGGTCAGACCACGGACAGCGGCAACGACCTGCCCACGAGGCTGCGACGGACCACGGGCAGGGCGGAGGCGATCCTCCGGAGCTCCTGGACCGAGTGGGACTGCGGCGCGGAGATCACCGCCGGCACCCCGGCGTCCCCGGCCTCGCGGAGCTCGATGTCGAGCGGGACCCGGCCGAGGAGCGGCGCAGCGATCGAGGCGGCCAGCGCCTCTCCCCCGCCGCTGCCGAACAGCGCGGTGCTCTCGTGGCACGAGCCGCAGACCAGCGCGGACATGTTCTCCACGACCCCGGCGACCGGCATCCGTGCATTGCGGGCCATCCGGCCCACCCGCTCGGCGACGGTCTGCGCGGCGGGCTGCGGGGTGGTCACCGCGATCAGCGCGGCGTCCGGGACCAGCTCGAGCAGCGACATGGTGATGTCGCCGGTGCCGGGCGGGAGGTCGATCAGCAAGACGTCGAGCTCACCCCAGTGGACGTCTGTGAGGAACTGCTCGAGCGCCTTGTGCAGCATCGGGCCGCGCCACACGACCGGCTCCTCGTCGGTGACGAAGAAGCCGACCGACATGAGCGAGACGCCGTGCGCCTCGACCGGGAGCATCAGCCCCTTCAGCGCGACCGGGGCCCGTCGTACGCCGAACAGGTGCGGGATGGAGTAGCCCCAGACGTCGGCGTCGAGGACCCCGACGCGCCTGCCCTGCTCGGCGAGGGCCACCGCGAGGTTGGCGGTGACGGTGGACTTGCCGACCCCGCCCTTGCCGCTGGCAACGGCGTAGACCTGGGTGGAGGAGTCGAGTCCGAAGCGGTGCTCGCCCTGGGGGGTGTCACCCCGGAGGCGGGCGGCCAGCGTCATCCGCTCGTTGTCGCTCATCGCGCCGAAGCCGACCTCGACGCGCTCGACGCCCGCGACCTCGCTGACGGCCGCGCTGACGTCCCGGGCCAGGGTGTCCTTCATCGGGCAGGACGGTGTGGTGAGCCGGACGGTGACCTTGACCGTGCCGGCCCGGTCGACCTCGAGGTGGCCGACCATGCCGGCCTCGTCGAGCGGCAGGCGCAGCTCGGGGTCCTGCACGGTGCCGAGCGCGGTCTGCACCGCGGCGAGGTCGACCTCCACGGCGGCACGGCGGCGGGCCAGGAGGCTCACCGGCTCTCACCCTCCGCTGAGGCGACCCCGACGCGGTAGGCCGAGCGCTTCGGCGTCACGTGGCGCATCATGAACTCCGGACGTCGCTGGCCGTCGGGGCCGGGGCCGGGGCGGGTCATGGCCAACCAGCGGCGGTAGGCCTCGCGTGACTTGTTCACGTCGACCTCGACGTCGCCGTACTGGTCGCCCTCTCGGGCCTTCTCGATGCGCACCTTCTGGTGCCAGCAGTGCATGCCCGAGACCGGGTCGGGCTGGACCGGGAAGCTGAGGTTCTGGTGCACGCCCGGGTCGTCCCAGTAGATCCGCTCGGAGTCGGGGTCGTCGCTCGTGAAGGGCTTGATCCCCTCCTTGTAGCGGAGCTTCCAGATGCCGTCGTCGGACCGGTCGAGGTCGACCTTTCCCATCACCCAGCGGCTGCCGGGGTGTCCGTCCTGCATCCACCGGCCCATGTGGTGCGAGAGCCCGACCACGCCGGGGCGGATCGCCTCGGTGGACCAGACCCGGACGACGAAGTGCCCGATCTCGGTCGTCACCCGCACCAGGTCGCCGGTCGTCAGGCCCAACCGGTCGGCGTCGTCGTGGTTGAACCAGAGCGGATGGGTGTTGGAGATCTCGTTGAGGTACTTCGCGTTGCCCGACCGGGTGTGGATCATCGTCGGGAGCCGGAAGTTCGGCATCAGCACGAACTCGTCTCCTGCGCGGTCGATCTGTCGGGCGGAGACGTGCGACTCGATGTAGCCCGGCGTCGCCTGCTCCGGCCAGCCCCAGTCGGCGAGTGTCGTGGAGTAGAGCTCGAGCTTGCGCGAGGGTGACAGCCAGCCGGCGGTTCTCGTGCCGTCCTCGTGCTCGATGCCCACGGCACCGGCCTCCCCCACCAGGGGCGGGGCCGTCTCCATCGTGACGGGCTTGCGCAGCACCCCCCTCGCGTCGGGGGAGGCGCCCTCCATCTCGGCGTCGGTGAGCGGCCGCTCGTCGAGCCGGTAGACGTCCTTGGCGACCTCGAACACGCCGTACTTGCGCATGTAGGCCAGCGGGGTGAGCCCCTGCTCCTCGGCCGCGGCCGGCAGGCCGGGCACGCTGTGGGCGAAGAGAGTCTCGTAGTACTCGTCCTGGGTCATCTTCTCGCCCGGACGATCCTTGGACTCGAAGTACCTGCGGATCCCGAGCGACCCGTCAGGGTCGATCTGCCAGGAGAGCTCGAACCAGAACTCGTTCTCCTCCCACACCTCACCGGGATTGGTGTCGCGGGAGTCCTGATAGGGCATCCCGCGCTGCTCCATCGCGACCCGCTGGACCGGCTGGCGGAAGGCGAGCCACTTCGACGCGTGGGTCTCGAATGACATGGTGTCGTGCCGCTCGGACGCGTGGCCCATCGGGAGCACGTAGTCGGCGAAGGTGGCCGACTCGCTCCAGGTCGGGGTGAGCGCGACGTGCAGCCCCATCTTGCTCTCGTCCTTGAGCACGTCGATCCAGGTGAACCCGTCGGGGTTGACCCAGAGCGGGTTGTAGACCCGGCTGAAGTAGACCTCCAGCCTCCCGCGGCCGTCCTTGAGCAGGTGCGGCAGCAGGATCGACATCTCGTTGGTGGTCAGCGGGTACTCCGGCGGCCAGAGCTTCTCGCTCCAGGTGTCGTTGGCCTCCGGCATGTCGGGGAAGTGCGCGATGAACTTGTCCCAGCCGTTCGGGTGGGTGCCGCCCTCCGTGCCGACGCTGCCGGTGAGCACGTTGAGGAAGAACAGGCTGCGCGTGATCTGCCAGCCGCCCAGGTTGCCCGCCGCGGCCGAGCGCCAGGTGTGAGTAGCGAGCGCGGTGCCGGCCCCGGCCACGATGCGCGCCAGCTCCTCGATCTGCTCGACGGGGACGTGGGCCTCCTCCGCGGCGAACTCGAAGGTGTAGTGGGCGTAGTCCTCGGTCAGCCGGTCCAGGAAGACCTCGAAGTCCTTCGGTGCGTCCGGATGCAGGCGTTCGAGGTAGACGTCCCAGTTCACCCAGCGCCTCATGTACTCCTTGTCGATCCTGCGGGTGCGCAGCAGGTAGGAGGCGACCGACAGGAAGATCGCTCCTTCGCTGCCCGGCCACGGGGAGATCCACAGGTCCGCGTGGGAGGCGGTGTTGGAGAGCCGTAGGTCCAGGACGACCAGCTTGGCGCCGTTCTGCTTGGCCTCCATGATCCGCTGGGCGTGGGGGTTGAAGTAGTGACCGGTCTCCAGGTGGCTGGAGAGCAGCAGCATCGCCTTGGCGTTGGCGTAGTCCGGCGACGGCCGGTCGTAGCCCATCCAGTGCGTGTAGCCGCTTCGGCCCCCGGAGGAGCAGACGTTGGTGTGGCTGTTGTGCCCGTCGATGCCCCAGGCCTGCAGGACGCGCTCGGCGAAGCCGTCCTCGCCGGGGCGGCCGACGTGGTACATCACCTCGTCCTTGCGGTCCTCGACGATGGCCTTGCGGATCCGGCCTGCGATGTCGGCGACCGCCTCGTCCCAGGTGACCCGCTCGAACTGTCCCGAGCCCCGCTCGCCGACCCGCTTCAGCGGGTGGAGGATCCGCTCGGGGTCGTGGATCTGGTTGATCGTGGCCGGGCCCTTCGCGCAGTTGCGACCGCGTGAGCCGGGGTGGGCCGGGTTGCCCTCGAACTTCTTGATCGAGAGGTCCTCATGGTCCACGTAGGCCAGCAGGCCGCACGACGACTCGCAGTTGAAGCAGATCGTGGGGATCAGCGAGTAGGTGTGCGGGACCTTCCGAGGGTGCGCCTTGGCGTCGTACTCGACGTGGTGGTCCCAGTCCTCGACCGGCGGGTAGTTCCGGAGGTTCTCGTGGCTGCGCGCACCGGGCAGGTTCACGGGGTTCACGGGGTTCACGCGTGCTCCATTCGTGGCGGTCATGAGAGGGGCGGGTCCTGGCCGGCGCGGACGAAGACGCTCTCGTAGGCGACCAGGGCCGGCTGGACGGTCAGGCCCGCGAGCGCGAGCAGCGCGACGGGCAGCCCGCCCCAGGTGAGAGCGCCGAGGACGACCGCTGCTACCGCGGGAAGGATGGCGCCCATCCAGAACAGCCGGGAGTAGCGGCCGCTGGTGACGATGTGTGCGGCCACGGTGGCCTGCCGGCTGGCGTGCTTGCCGCCGTACTCGATGCCGAGCATCAGCAGGTGCACGAGCGTCGAGACCACGAAGGCCACGGTGATCAGCCGCCAGGCCTCGTCGGTGAGGTTCGCGAACAGGCCGGCGACGGCCAGCGCGCCGCTACCGACCATCACGGCCTGCACGAGGAGGTGCCAGAACAGCAGCGGGGACTGCCACAGGTCGCGACCCTCGGCCTGGCCGAACAGGAACGCCGTATAGCCGGCCATCAGTGCGCTGACCGGGATGCCGAGCCACGCCAGCGGGGTCATCAGCCACCCGACACCGAAGAGCGCCGCCAGCAGCCACAGGACCGCCCCGCCGGAGAAGGCGGTGAGGACGTAGGCGCCGAGCACGAGCCACGAGGACCAGTTGGACTTCAAGAAGATGTACAGGAAGCGCTCGGGACGCTTGAGGTCGCTCACCAGCAGCGCGCCGGTGGTGGCCGCGCCGAAGAGGCCCAGCAGCGGCGCGACGTAGTCGCCCACCCCGCCAAGCCCGACGCCCATCAGGTGGGCCAGGGCGGCCAACGCCAGCGCCCCCGCCCCGATGCCCTTGGTCCACAGGTAGGTGACGACCTTCCAGCCCCACGGCCGCGGGTGCGCGGTGTTGAGCGTGGTGCGGGCGTTCGTGACCGGGTCGCGCGTCAGGTCCCCCGCGTTCTCCCGGCGCTGCGCGTCGGGCTTCGCCCAGATGTAGGTGTCGTCCACGGGCGCGGCCAGCGGGTCCAGGACAGCCCGGTCGGCACCGAGGTAGAAGACGTTGGGACCGGTGTTCTGCTCCGGTGAGCGCACCGCAGTCTCCTGGGTGCTGACCAGCTTCGCGATGCCGCTGGTCGGGTCGTCGAGGTCGCCCACCCAGATGGAGTGGGTCGGACAGACCACGACGCAAGCGGGTTCGAGGTCCTCGTCGACCCGGTGCGCGCAGAGGTTGCACTTCGCGGCGGTGTGACTGTCCGCGTCGATGTAGATGGCGTCGTACGGACACGCCTGCATGCACGACTTGCAGCCGATGCACCGCTCGTTGTCGAAGTCGACGATGCCGTCGTCACGCTTGAACAGCGCCTGGGTGGGGCAGATCTTGATGCACGGCGCGTCGGTGCAGTGGTTGCAGCGCATCACCCCGAACGAGCGGGTGGTGTCGGGGAAGGAGCCGGTGTCGACGTACTTCACCCAGGTGCGGAACTGGCCGACCGGCACCTCGTGCTCGGTCTTGCACGCGACCGTGCAGGCATGGCAGCCGATGCAGGTGCGCTGGTCGATCGCGAAGCCGTACTGCACGCAGGCTCAACCCTTCCGGATGACGTAGCGGTAGATCCCGTCCGCGCTGGTGCTCTCCACCAGCTCGTTGCCAGTGTCCTTGGCCCACGAGGGGATGTCGCTCTTCGACCCGCCGTCGGTCGCCTCGATGAGCATCACCTGGCCCGGCTCGATCTTCTTGATGCCCCGAGAGGCCAGCAGCACCGGCATCGGACATTTCTGGCCCTTGGCATCGATGGTGAGGTCGACGGTGTCCATGACTGGCTCCTTGACAGTGGTGGGAGGTTCAGATGAAGAGGTTGATCTGGGACTTGCTCATCGCCGAGAGCGCAGACGCGGCACCCACGGGCTCGCCGACCCCGTCGATCAGCTGGTCGGGCCGTAGTCCGAGAAGCTCCATGGTCATCTCGCACGGCCACAGGTTGACGTCGAGCTCGAGGCACATCTCGATGAGCTCCTTGGGGCTGGCGACCTTCTGGTCCGTGGCCAGCTTGTTCATCATCCAGGCGCCGGCGCCTGCCATGTTGAGCTTGGAGAGCTTCATGTGGCTGATGCCCGGGCGGTTCATCCCGGCAAGGGCCTTGGTCATCGCACTGGTGCCGGTGATCCGCACGTCGTCGCGGACGAGGGGGAACAGTCCCCAGAAGGTGAAGAAGATCGTGGTCCGCATGCCGTAGGCGGCACCGGTCGACCCCAGGATCAGGGTGGGCCACATCTTGTCGAGATCGCCGCTCCAGGCCACGATCGTCATGCTCTCGGGTACGTCGCTGTCCGACATCGACCGGAGCCCCTTTCAGGTGAAGGAAGCGTTGCCAACTGTGATCCCGGACACTACATTCGTCAATGCGCATATAACAAGACCCTCGTAGAACTCGTAGGGAGAACCCACGTGGCACACACCATCACCCCACTCGAGCTGTTCCAGGAGATGGCGGGGGGACGCATCAGCGAGATCCTCGACGTCCGCAACGTCGACGAGTTCGAGGCGGCCCCGATCGAGGGGCCGCGACCGGTCGCGACCCGCAGCGCGCCGGTCTATCGCGTGTTCGAGGACCTCGACGCGGAGGCCGCACGCACGCTCGAGGACGCCGTGGTCGTCTGCGGGCAAGGCAACGGCTCGGAGCTCGTCGCCGAGGAGTTCGGGGAGCGCGGCAGGACGGTCCGCTCGCTCGCGGGCGGCACCGACGCCTGGAACCGGCTGCTCGTGCCGTTCGAGATCGCCGGCCTGCCGGCCCCGGTCCGGATGTGGCAGCTCCAGCGCCCGGCCAAGGCCTGCCTGTCGTACGTCGTCGGCGTCCCCGGCGAGCGCTGCATCATCGTCGACCCCACCCGGCAGCCGCAGCCCTACCTGGACCTTGCGGCCGAGCACGGCATGACCGTGTCCCACGTGGTCGACACCCACGTGCACGCCGACCACATCAGCGGCGGCCCCGCCTTGTCCGCGGAGCTGGGCGTCGAGTACCACCTCCCGCCCGAGGACTGCGGCGGCATCGTGCCGTTCCCCAACCGGCCGCTCGGGGACGGCGACATCCTGGACCTCGGCTCGGCCGAGGTGCGGGTGATGAGCATGCACCTGCCCGGACACACGCCGGGCACGATCGCGCTGCTGGTCAGCGACGCGGTCCTCATGGTCGGCGACACCGTGTTCGTCCGCGGCCTGGGCCGTCCCGACCTCACCGGGCAGGCCGAGGAGCTCGCGCGCGACCTCTTCCGCAGCGTCCACGAGCGGCTGCGCCCGCTCGACCCGCGGACGATCATCGCGCCCGCGCATTGGTCGAGCTCGGCCGAGATCAACTCCGAGGGGCTCGTGGTGACTACTCTGGAGGATGTGTTCACGGCGACCCTGCTCAACGAGAAGGCGATGGAGAGGTTCGTGGAGGAGATCGTGACGTCCCTGCCGGCTGCACCGGACTCCTACGACACGATCAGGCTCGTCAACGCCGGCCAGGCGGCCCCACCAGAGGACGAGATCGACGTCCTCGACGTCGGCCGCAACCAGTGCGCCGCCTCGACCTCGCTGGCCTGAGCCGATGTCCCCCTCCCCCGGTCGCTCCGAACGCACCCCGGTGCACGAGGTCGGCGAGGCGCCCGACTACCGGTTCACGCTCGCCAACGAGCGGACGTTCCTCGCCTGGGTGCGCACCGCCCTCGCGATGATGGCGGCCGGCGTGGCGGTGGTGCAGTTCATTCCGGGGCCGACCGTCATCCGGCACACCCTCGGGATCCTGCTGATCATCCTGGGCGGCCTTCTCGCGGGCCTGTCCTACACCCACTGGCAGCGCAACGAGCGGGCGATACGACTCGGGGAGCAGCTTCCCCGCTCGCCGATCCCGCTGCTGGTGGCGGGCGTGCTGACCGTGACCGCCGTCGTCGCCCTGGTGCTCACCGTGGTCGACCTGGCCGGGGGCTGAGCCCCGTGGACCCGGGCCTCCAGGCCGAACGGACGGCGATGGCGTGGCAGCGCACGGCGCTGGGGATGGGGGGCGTGTCGGCGCTCCTGCTGCACCATGCCGGTGGATCGATCCTGCCGTCACTTCCCGGCATCGCCGGACTCGTGGGCGCCCTCGGACTGATCCTGGTGGTCGAGGCCCGCTACGTCCACAACAGCCGTCACGGCGAGGCCGGGAACTCCCCGATGGGGCCGGCCCTGGTCCGCGCCGTCGCCGGAGGGTCGGTACTTCTCGCCGTGGCAACGCTGTTCGTGATCGTCACGGTGAGCTGAACCTACAATCAGATCCGCGCACGTTGCGCAAGGGCGGAGGGCTCGTGGACAGACAGGTCGAGGCTGAGCTGCAGGAGCTGCACGCCCGCGTCTGCAAGGCGATCGCCGACCCCAAGCGGCTGCTCATCATCAACGAGCTCCGCGACCGCGACCTCAGCGTCGGGGAGCTCTGCGAGGCGCTCGAGCTCAGCCAGTCCAACGCGAGCCAGCACCTCGCGATCCTGCGCGAGCGCGGCGTGGTGTCCACCCGACGCCAGGGAACCAGCGTCATCTACTCCCTGCGCGGCAAGAAGGTCCTGCAGGCAGTCGACCTGCTGCGCCAGTTCCTCGCCGAGGACCTCGCCGACCGTGGCCGGCTCGGCGACGTGATCTCGGGCTGACCACCAGCCGCCTACCACTGTGCCTCTACACCCCGAAGGTATTGCTCGCCGAGGAGGAACCTTGACCACCACCGTCGTCCCGATCGACACCCCCGGCCTCGGGGACCGCACCTACCTGGCCCATGACGGGAAGGTCGCCCTCGTGGTCGACCCCCAGCGGGACTACGACCGTGTACTGGCCGTCGCGGCGGAGGCCGGCGTCACGATCACGCACGTGTTCGAGACCCACATCCACAACGACTACGTGACCGGTGGCCTCGCACTGGCCGAGGCGGTCGGCGCCGCCTACCTGCTCAACGCCGACGACCCGGTCGCCTTCGAGCGCACGCCGGTGCGGGACCGCGACGTCATCGAGGTCGGCGACACCATGCGGGTCCGCGTCGTCCACACCCCGGGACACACGCACACCCACCTCTCCTTCACCCTGGAGGCGGAGGGCCAGGCGGTCGCCGTGTTCACCGGCGGCTCACTGCTCTTCGGCTCCACCGGGCGTCCCGACCTGCTCGGCCCCGACCACACCGACGCGCTGGTCCACGCCCAGTGGCACTCCGCCCACCGGCTCGTCGACGAGCTGCCCGACGCCACGGTCGTCTACCCGACCCACGGCTTCGGCAGCTTCTGCTCCGCCACCCAGTCCGAGGCCACCGCCAGCACGATCGGCCAGGAGAAGGCCGCCAACCCCGCCCTGACGCAGGACGAGGCCACGTACGTCGACCGACTGCTGGCCGGGCTGGACGACTTCCCGGCCTACTACGCCCGCATGGGACCCGCGAACTCCGCCGGCCCCGGGGCACCCGACCTCTCCGCCCCCGAGATCGCCGACCCCGCCGAGCTGCGCCGCCGCATCGACGCCCGCGAGTGGGTGGTGGACCTGCGCACGCGCTCCGCGTTCGCCGCCGGCCACGTCGACGGCACCGTCAACTTCGGCACCGACGGGCAGTTCATCACCTACCTCGGCTGGATCCTGCCCCCCGACGCCAGCGTCACCCTGCTCGGCGAGACGGCAGAGCAGGTTGCCGAGGCCCAGCGCGACATGGTCCGCATCGGCATGGACCCGGCTGCGATGGCCACCGGCCGGCCCGAGGAGTGGGCCGCGGGCGCCACCCTCGGGTCGTTCCCGAGGGCCGACTTCCATGCACTTGCGGCCGAGCTCGAGGACAACCCGAGCACCGACGACCGGGTCCTCCTGGACGTCCGCCGCGGCTCGGAGTTCGACGCGGGCCACATCGACGGAGCGGTGAACGTGCCCATCCACACCGTGCTCTCGCACCTCGAGTCGATGCCACACAAGAGACTGTGGGTGCACTGCGGCGCCGGCTACCGGGCCAGCGTGGTGGCCTCCATCCTCGCGGCCCGCGGCCACGACGTCGTAGCCATCGACGACTCGTTCGACGAGAACGCCGCCAAGGCCGGCCTCCCGGTGGTCTGACCCACTCCTCGAGTACGGTATACCCTAGGGGGTATCGACTCGAGGAGGGTTGCCATGTTCGAGGTTGAGATCGAGGCGCTGGCATCAGCCGACGCATCAGGCGCGATCGTCGTGGACGTTCGCGAGGAGAGCGAGTACGCGACCGGACATGTGCCCGGCGCCCGTTCGATCCCTGCTCGGGAGATGCGCGCGCGGCTCTACGAGCTTCCCCGCGGCTCGACCGTCTACCTGATCTGCGCGAACGGCGCACGCAGCCTGGACCTGATCCCGTTCATGCGCGCAGTGGGGTATGACGCCTACTCCGTTGCCGGTGGGATGTGGGCCTGGCTAGCGGCCGGCGGTCCCGACCGCGCCGAGGCAGTCACCGGGAACAACCCGCGGTAGGCCCGATCACCCGAGGCGAGGCCTCGCCGCTCGTTCGCCGGGTCCGGAGCTCAGCCGCTCGACGTCAGTCTCAGTCATCGGGTCGCCCCATCGCTCGACCGACGACCCGGAGGGGTTCGCGGGCCCGCGGACGCGTCGCAGCCGTCGACGCTGCCGAGCCTCTGCGTCACCCCGAACAGCGTGATGGCGGTCGCGAGCGCCGGCCCGACAACGGCGTCTCCGTAGGCGTTCACCGCGATCATGGCCCCGACGACGGTCGCGACCGGCATGACGGCGCACGGCGCGCACCCGAGGTCGGGACGCAGACCCTCCCGCGGCACGTAGCTGCCGAGCACACCGGCCGAGAGGATCGCGGCGAGACCCATCAGCGTGAGCCACCCGACGGAGGGGGCGCCGTGGGACGTCCCTGCCAGCTTGAAGAAGGTCACGGCCAGCAACGGCGTCACGGCGACGACCGCGATCCACCGACGAGCCGGCCAGTCCCCCAGCGCCTGTCGAACCATGATCCGAGAATACCCCAAGGGGTATGGTTGGGCATGACCACCCGCATCGACAAGAGGAGCGTTGGACATCATGGCGTCACTGCACCTGGGCGACTCCGCCCCCGACTTCACGGCCCCCACCACCGAAGGGGAGATCTCCTTCCTCAGCTGGAAGGGTGACAGCTGGGCGGTCTTGTTCAGCCACCCCGCCGACTACACCCCCGTGTGCACCACCGAGCTCGGACGCGTGGCCCAGCTGGAAGACCAATGGGCCGCACGCAACACCAAGGTCATCGCGCTGTCGGTGGACTCGGTCCAAGACCACAACAGCTGGAAGCCCGATGTCGAGCAGGTCTCGCACACCACGGTCGGCTACCCGATCATCGCCGACCCCGACAAGTCGGTCGCCGAGCTCTACGACATGATCCACCCCGGCGAGGGCGACTCGAGCTCGGTGCGTTCGGTGTTCGTCATCAGTCCTGACAACAAGATCAGGCTGATGCTCACCTACCCCAAGAGCACCGGCCGCAACTTCGACGAGATCCTCCGCGTCCTCGACGCGCTCCAGCTCAGCGAGGCGGGCCCGTTCGCGACGCCGGCCGACTGGAGCCCCGGGGACCGGGCGATCGTCAGCAACGACATCCCGACCGACGAGGCCGAGAAGCGGTTCCCCGACCTCGAGGTCGTCAGGCCCTACCTGCGCTACACCGCTCACACCGACGCCTGACTCGCCCGCCCCGGAGACGAACGAACCCGCCTGACCTGTCTATGCAGGTCAGGCGGGTTCTCGGTGCTCCCCCGATTGGACTCGAACCAATAACCCTCCGGTTAACAGCCGAATGCTCTGCCAATTGAGCTACAGGGGATCGCGCAGCGACAAGGTTAGCAAGGACCACCCGCAGGCGCTAAATCGCCCTCACGCCGGGTCGCGGCCGGGACCCAGCTCGTCCTGGGCGTCGCGCAGCGCGGCCTCCGCGGCCAGCCGGACGACGGGGTCGTCGGCGTCGAGTCCGGCGTCGAGCTCGCAGGCCCAGACGACCTCGCCGCGGCCGCGCGGGGGCCGGCGGGCGATCACCCGCAGGCCACGCTTCCCCTCGACCGCCGCCCGCCGGGTCAGCAGCACGCTGGCGGTGACCCGCTCCCGGACCAGCTGGAGCAGCAGTCCGGGCCGCGGGACGGTGAGCTCGTGGACCGGGCGCACCTGCCCGAACTCGGCGACCTCCACCACCCGCAACCGGTCCTGGTCCCGGTCCCAGTCCGCGGTCTCCACGCGCTCCCAGGGCAGCGACCGGGGGGCCTCGTCGACGGCGAGCACGACCAGCGCGTCGCGGGTGCCCAGCAGCCAGGTGCCGTCAGCTGCCTCGGCACCGGCCAGCACCCGGTCGCCGCGGGACAGGCCGGCACGGGCGACCACGTCGGCGGGGACCGGGACTGCGCGCGCGAACGGGTTCCTCACCCCTCGCCACCGATGGCCCGCTCGCGCAGGGCGCGGCGGTGCTGCTCGAGCGCGACGAGCTCCCCGAACATCCGGTTGTAGTCGGTCGCGTGCTCGACCGGGTTGGTCCGCTGGAGCTTGGACTTGAGGTCGGCGATCCGGCGCATGGCGGTGATCTCCTGGAGCCGGAACACGTGCGCGGCGACGTACGCCGTGGTCGGCTCCTTGATCGACAGCAGCGGCTCCACCGCCAGCGCGGAGAGCGCGGAGACGACCGCGGGGTCGCTGACCCGGTCCCGCAGCGCGGCCACCCAGGCCTCGCCGCCGGGCGCGTTCGCGGGGCCACCGCAGGCGGTGACGGCCGCCCAGACCCCGCGGTAGGTGGGATGCGTGAAGTCGTGGTCGTCGACGTCCTTGGCCATCCGGCCGACGGCCTGGGGGTGCTGCACGACCAGCTTGAGGGTCTCCCGCTCCAGGCTGAACCGGGGGTCGCGGAGGTCCGGCAGCGGCGGGGCGGCCGGCCGCTCGGGCTGGACGACCTCGGCGCGGTCGCGCGCCCGCGGCTGCTGCCGCTCGTCGGGGCGCCGGCTGGCCGCACGGCGCACCTCGGAGCGGGCCTGCTCGACGTCGACGCCGACCATCCCGGCGAGCTCGCGGGCGAACGCCTCCACCTTGGAGCGGTCGCGGATCGCGGAGACCAGCTTGGCGGCCTCGCGGACCGCGTCGATCCGGCCGTCGGCGCGCTCGAGGTCGTAGCGGCCGACCACGTTGCCGAGCACGAAGCGGTAGAGCGGCACCCGGCGCGCGACGAGCTCGCGGACGGCGGCGTCGCCCTCCTTGAGCCGCAGGTCGCACGGGTCGAGGCCGGACGGCTCCACGGCGACGTACGTCTGGCCGGCGAAGCTCTGGTCGCCCTCGAACGCGCGCAGCGCCGCCTTCTGTCCCGCCGCATCCCCGTCGAAGGTGAAGATCACCTCGCCCCGGAAGTCGTCGTGATCGGTGAGCAGCCGCCGGATCAGCCGGCCGTGGTCCTCGCCGAACGCGGTGCCGCAGGTGGCGACGGCGGTGCTGACCCCGGCCAGGTGGCAGGCCATCACGTCGGTGTAGCCCTCGACCACCACGGCCTGCGAGGCTCGTGCGATGTCGCGGCGGGCCAGGTCGATCCCGTAGAGCACGTGGCTCTTCTTGTAGATCGGCGTCTCGGGGGTGTTGAGGTACTTCGCGTCGATCCGGTCGTCGTCGAAGATCCGCCGGGCGCCGAAGCCGATCACGTCGCCGTTCGTCTCCCGGATCGGCCACAGCAGCCGTCCCCGGAACCGGTCGTAGTGACCACGCTGGCCCTGTCCGACGAGACCGCCGGTGACGATCTCGGCCTCCCCGAAGCCCTTCTGGCGGAGGTACTTGAACAGGTCGTCGCCACCACGCGGGGCGAACCCCACGCCGAAGGTCTCGGCGGCGTCCCGGTCGAACCCGCGGCCGGTGAGGAACTCCCGGGCCTGCTGCGCCGCCGGGGTGGCGAGCTGCTCGACGTAGTAGGCCTGGGCGACCTTGTGCGCCTCCAGCATCCGCGGCCGCAGGTTGCTGTCGCGCTTGGCGGGACGGTCGGTGCCCTCCTGGTAGCGCAGCTGGACGCCGTACTTGTCCGCGAGCCGCTCGACCGCCTCGGAGAACGCCAGCCCGTCGATCTTCATGAGGAAGGCGATCACGTCGCCGCCCTCGCCGCAGCCGAAGCAGTGGAAGAACCCGCGGGACGGGTTCACGTTGAACGACGGCGACTTCTCGTCGTGGAAGGGGCACAGACCCTTCTGCGAGCCGCCCCCGGCGTGCTTGAGCGTGACGTAGGAGGAGACCACCTCGTCGATCCTGGCGCGCTCACGCACGAGCGCGATGTCGTCGTCCCGGATCAGCCCTGCCACCCGGCCGAGTCTACGGGCCGCCGGCTCGGCCCGGGCGCCCGTCCACAGCGAGGTGATTGACAACCCCGGGCGCGGCACGTGAGGGTCGTCACACTCGCCGTACCGCTGTGGTGGCGACCAGTAACAAGGAGACCCGATGCGAACGACCCCCCGCAGCCGTACCTGGCGCACCGTCACCGCCGCCGTGATCGGAGCCGCCGCGCTCGCCACCAGCGCGCTGGTCGCGCCGGCCGCGTCCGCGCACGACAGCCACGGGCACGGGCAGAGCACGGGCACGGGCACGGGCACGGGCACAGGGACAGGCACGGGTACCTCGCCCTGGGCGACTCGGTGCCGTTCGGCTTCCAGCCGGCCGCGGTCGGCCCCGACTACCGGGACCCGACGAACTTCGTCGGCTACCCCGAGGTCTTCGCCGCCCGCCGCGGGGTCCACGTCGCGAACGCCTCCTGCCCCGGTGAGACCACCGCGAGCCTGATCGACGCCACCGCCCAGAGCAACGGCTGCGAGAACTCGCTCGGGTCGCCGTTCGGCTACCGCACGGCGTTCCCGTTGCACGTCGCCTACACCGGCTCCCAGCTCGACTACGCGGTCTCCTACCTGAAGGCGCACCCGCGCACCCGGCTGGTCAGCCTCACCATCGGCGCCAACGACCTGTTCCTGTGCCAGAAGACGAACGCCGACCAGTGCACCGGAGCCGACTTCGGGGTGCTGACCGCACAGGTCGAGAAGAACGTCGGGACCATCCTCTCGACGCTGCGGCACCGGGCGCACTACCACCACCGGATCTCCGTGGTCAGCTACTACTCGACCGACTACCGCGACCCGGTCGTGACCGGTGGCATCGGCGCGCTCAACGCGGCGGTGGCCCGCGCCGCCGACGCGAACGGCGCGGTGGTGGCCGACGGCTTCGGCGCCATGGCCAAGGCGGCCGCCGCCGCCGGTGGGGACACCTGCGCCGCCGGGCTGCTGATCGCGCTGCCCACCGGCGGGTGCGACGTGCACCCGACCCTGGCGGGTCACCGGGCGCTGGCCGGCGCGCTGGCCGCGACCAGCCGGGTCGGCGCCCACCACTAGCGAGCGGGCGGGCCGACCGGTCAGCGGAGCCGGGCGTACCAGGTGAGGGCGGAGGCGTCGGTCAGCGAGGCGACCTGGTCGACCAGCACCCGGAGCCGGGCCGCGTCGGAGTCCGCCGCCTCGAAGTCGGCCCGCAGCGGCGGCATCAGCACCGCCGGCCCGCGCAGCCGGAGCAGGGACACCAGCTCGGAGACCACCTCGCGCTGGCGGCCGAGCACCGCGACCCGGTCCTCCGCGCGCATCACGTAGTGCGCCGCCACGCCCTTCAGCGCGGCGATCGCCAGGCCGGTCTGCCGGGGGACGACCAGGTCGGCGCCGTAGCGGACCAGCGGCTGGTCGCCGTGCCTGTCGCGGGTGGCGTCGTGGACCTGGATGCAGAACAGCCCGATCAGGTCGCTGGTGAGGTCCTTGAGCGCCGCCTGCGCCCGCCGGCTGCCGTCGTACGACGTGCCGGGCCAGGAACCCACGCCGCGCAGCAGCCGGAGCGCGTCGTCGAGCTCGGCGTCGTCCACGTCGGGGAGGTACCACTCGCGGACGGTCTGCCACACCTCGCCGCGGGCACCGGCGTCGGCGAGCCAGCCGAGGTCGATCCGGCCCGCGACGATGCCGTCCTCGAGGTCGTGCACCGAGTAGGCCACGTCGTCGGAGAGGTCCATCACCTGCGCCTCGACGCAGCGCCGAGCGCCCTGGGCCCCCTCCCGCATCCAGGTGAAGACCTCGAGGTCGTCGTCGTACACCCCGAACTTCGAGGCACCACCCCCGGAGTCGTCCGCGGACGCGACCATCGGCGGGGCGTCGGAGCGGCTCCAGGGGTACTTCGTGCTGGCGTCGAGGGTGGCCCGGGTGAGGTTCAGCCCGACCGAGCGGCCCTCGGCGTCCAGGGTCTTGGCCTCCAGCCGGGTCAGCAGCCGCAGCGTCTGCGCGTTGCCCTCGAACCCGCCGCAGGCCTCGCTGAGCTCGTCGAGGGCCCGCTCGCCGTTGTGACCGAACGGGGGGTGCCCCAGGTCGTGGGCCAGCGCGGCGGTCTCCACCAGGTCCGGGTCGCAGCCCAGCGTCCGCCCGAGGTCGCGGGCGACCTGCGCCACCTCCAGGGTGTGGGTCAGCCGGTTGCGGACGAAGTCGTCGGTCTGCGGACCCACCACCTGGGTCTTCGCTGCCAGCCGGCGCAACGCCGAGGAGTGCACCAGCCGGGCGCGGTCACGCTCGAAGGACGTGCGCTCGGGCCGCTTGGGCGGCTCGTCCACCCAGCGTGCGCGTGCCTGCTCGTCGTACTGCGTGCTCGACCCCATCGGAGGCGACCCTACTGGCGCCCACCGACGTTCGCGGCCATCTGCGCGATGGGGGGTGAGACTGTCGGCGGTCGTGCCTATGCTCGGGCCCATGACTGTTGTCGGCCGTGACACCTCCGAGCGGCTGCGCGACTGCGCCGCCGTCCAGGGGTTCGTCGAGCGGGTGTGCTTCAAGACCGGCCCACCCGGACTGGTGGGCGCCGAGCTCGAGTGGCTGGTCGCGTACGTCGACCGCCCCACCGACCCGGTGCCGATCCCGCTGCTCCGCACGCTGATCGACGCCGCCGGCCCACCGCCGCGCGGCAGCTCGGTCACCTACGAGCCCGGGGGCCAGCTCGAGCTCAGCTCGCCGGCCTTCCGAGGCCCCACCGCCTGCTGGCAGGCCCTGACCGTGGACGCCGAGCACGTCCGGCAGGCACTCGCCCCGGGCCGGGTGGTCCTGCTCCCCACCGCGATCGACCCGTTCCGGGTGCCCCGGCGCCAGCTGCACAGCCCTCGCTACGACGCGATGGCGGCCTACTTCGCCGCGATCGGCGACGAGATGGGCCCGGTGATGATGACCAGCACCGCCTCGGTGCAGGTCAACCTCGACATCGGCGCCGACCCCGACGAGGGGCTGCGGCGCTGGCGGCTGCTGCACGAGGTCGGCCCGGTGATGGTCGCGGCGTTCGCGAACTCCCCGGTCCACGCCGGCGAGGACACCGGCTGGAAGTCCGCCCGTCAGCGGGTCTGGCAGCGGCTCGACCGGGAGCGCACCTCGATGCCCAGGGGGGCCGACCCGGCGACGGCGTGGGCCGACTACACCCTCGACGCGCGGGTGATGCTCCAGCGTCGCGACGGCGACGACTGGGCGGTCCCGCCCGGCCTCACCTTCCGGGAGTGGGTGGAGGGCGAGCACGCCCCCGGCGCGGCCCCCAGCGCCGAGGACCTCACGGTGCACATGACCACGCTGTTCCCGCCGGTCCGGCCGCGCGGCTGGTTCGAGGTGCGCTACGTCGACACCCAGCCGTGGCCGTGGTGGCCGGTGCCGATGGCGGTGCTCTCCGCCCTGCTCGAGGACCCGTCCGCCGGTGCGGCCGCCGCGCACGCCTGCGCCGGGCTCGAGGACTGGGAGGCGGCCGCCCGCGACGGGCTCACCGCCCCCGGCCTGCAACCGGCCGCCGCCGCCTGCTTCGACGCCGCACTGACGGCGCTGTCCGGGAGTGCCGAGCACCCCGACCTGGTCGCCCGGGTCGCCGCGTTCCGCGACCGCTACGTCTCCCTCGGCCGCAGCCCGGCCGACGACCCCCTGGAGGTCCGATGAGCGTCCCACCCGGCACGTCGCCCGACTCGCTGTCCGAGCACGACCTCAAGCAGTACGTCGCCGACGAGCTCGAGCGCAGCCGCGAGCGCAGCGTCGGCCTCACCACCGGCGTCCTCGACGAGCCCGAGCTGCTCGCCCAGCACTCGCGGCTGATGTCGCCGCTGGTGTGGGACCTCGCGCACATCGGCAACTACGAGGAGCTGTGGCTGCTGCGCGAGGCCGCCGGCATCGAGGCGATGCGACCCGAGCTCGACGACATCTACGACGCCTTCGAGCACCCCCGCGCCACCCGGCCGACGCTGCCGCTGCTCAAGCCGGCGGAGGCCGGGGACTACCTCGGCCTGGTCCGGCGCAAGGTGCTGGACTCCCTCGACACGATCCGCCTCGACCCGACCCGGGAGCTGCTCGGCGCGGGCTTCGTGTTCGGGATGGTCCTCCAGCACGAGCACCAGCACGACGAGACGATGCTGGCCACCCACCAGCTGCGCCGCGGCGATCCGGTCTTCCCGGCGACCGATGCGCTCCCGGCGCCCGCGGCGCTGATCCGCTCCGCGGAGGTGCTGGTCCAGGGCGGCCCGTTCACGATGGGCACCTCCACCGACTCGTGGGCGCTGGACAACGAGCGGCCCGCGCACGAGGTCGACGTGGCGCCGTACCTCATCGACACGGTGCCGGTCTCCAACGCCGCCTACCGGGCCTTCGTCGAGGCCGGCGGGTACGACGACGAGCGGCTGTGGACCGAGGCCGGCTGGCGGTGGCGGTGCGAGTCCGGCAAGCGGTCGCCGGCGTTCTGGCTCCGCGAGAGCGGGACCTGGATGCGTCGCCGGTTCGCCCGGGTGGAGCCGCTGCCCGACGACGAACCCGTGCAGCACGTCTGCTGGTTCGAGGCGGACGCCTACGCCCGCTGGGCCGGTCGCCGGCTGCCCACCGAGGCGGAGTGGGAGAAGGCGGCCTCGTGGGACGCCGCGACCCGCGTCAAGCACCGCTTCCCCTGGGGCGACGAGGCACCCACCGACGAGCGCGCCAACCTCGGCCAGACCCGCTACCGTCCGGCGGCGGCGGGCTCGTTCCCGGCGGGTGCGTCCCCGAGCGGGGTCCTGCAGATGGTCGGCGACGTCTGGGAGTGGACCTCCTCGGAGTTCACCGGCTACCCCGGCTTCCGGTCGTTCCCCTACAAGGAGTACTCCGAGGTGTTCTTCGACGACGGCTACAAGGTGCTGCGCGGCGGGTGCTGGGCCACCGACCCGCTCGCCTGCCGCACCACCTTCCGCAACTGGGACCATCCGATCCGGCGGCAGATCTTCGCCGGGTTCCGCACCGCCCGGGACGCCTGATGTGCCGGCACCTGGCCTACCTCGGCGCGCCCCGGTCGCTGCAGGAGCTGGTGATGGACCCGCCGCACTCGTTGTACGAGCAGTCCTGGGCCCCACGCCGGCAGCGTCACGGCACCGTCAACGTCGACGGCTTCGGCGCCGGCTGGTACGTCGACCGGGTGGCACCGGTCCGCTACCGGCGCGCCCAGCCGATCTGGACCGACGCGTCCTTCGCCTCCCTGGCGCCGACGATCTCGACGGGCTGCGCGGTCGCGGCCGTGCGCTCGGCGACCGCCGGCACCTCCGCCGACGAGGCGGCCGCGGCCCCGTTCACCCACGACCGCTGGCTGTTCAGCCACAACGGCCGGCTGCACGACTGGGCGACCGCCCGCAAGGCGCTGGGCACGCAGGTCGCCGACGTGCCCGACACCCGGGTCGGCGTGGACTCGGCGCTGCTCTTCGGCCTCGCGCTGGCCCGCTGGCAGGCCGGGGCGTCCCTGCCCGCGGGGCTGGCCGGCGCCGCCCGGGACGTGCTGGCCCACGGCGGGGGGCGGCTGACCATGCTGGCCGCCGACGGCGAGTCCGTCGCGGCCGTCGTCGTCGGTGAGCCGGTGCACGTCCTCGGCGCCGCCGACGGCACCGCGATCGCCTCCGAGCCGCACGACGACGGGCCGTGGCGCGAGGTGGCCGACGGGACCACCGTCCACCTCACCCGGCACGGGCTGACCGAGACCTCCCTGGAGGAGACCCCATGACGACCATCGACCGGCACCTCACGCCTGCGGACCTCGCTGCCTCGCTGCGCACCGACGTCCGGGCCGGGCTGGCCTCGACGCCCAAGGTGCTGCCTCCGAAGTACTTCTACGACGGCCGCGGCAGCGAGCTCTTCGAGGACATCACCCGGCTGCCCGAGTACTACCAGACCCGCGCGGAGGCCGGCATCCTCACCGCGCGGGCCGCCCAGATCGCCGACCTCACCAAGGCCCGGTCCCTGGTCGAGCTCGGCTCCGGCTCCTCGGAGAAGACCCACCTGCTGCTGCGCGCGCTGCGCGACGTGGGGTCGCTGGAGAGCTACGTGCCCGTCGACGTCAGCGCCGACGCGATCGAGTGGGCGCTGCCCGGGCTGGTGGAGACCTACCCCGGCCTCGAGGTGCACGGCGTGGTCGCGGACTTCGAGCGGCACCTGCACCTGCTGCCCACCGACGGCCCCCGGCTGGTCGCCTTCCTCGGCGGCACGATCGGCAACTTCGAGCCCGCGCAGCGTGCGGCGTTCCTGGCCGCGGTCGGCGAGACGCTCCGGCCCGGGGACGCGCTGCTGCTCGGCACCGACCTGGTCAAGGACCCGGCCCGGCTGGTCCGCGCGTACGACGACGCGGCCGGCGTCACGGCCGAGTTCAACCGCAACGTGCTGCGCGTGATCAACCGCGAGCTCGGCGGCACCTTCGACGTGGACGCGTTCGAGCACGCCGCGGTCTGGGACGCCGGGCAGGAGTGGATCGAGATGCGGCTGCGGTCCACGCGCGACCAGACGGTCGACGTACCCGCCCTGGACCTGAGGGTCGACTTCGCCGCCGGGGAGGAGATGCGCACCGAGATCTCCGCGAAGTTCCGCGAGGACAAGGTGGCCGCCGAGCTCACCGCGGCCGGTCTGCGGCTCGCCCAGTGGTGGACCGACGAGCCGGGCGACTTCGCGCTCTCGCTGGCGACCGCCTGAGCCGGCCGGTCCGGGCGCCCGATTCGTCGCAGGAACGGGCCGGCGGAGATGGGCGAATCCTGCACGCGACCGGCCCGGAACGGACACAATCTCACTCGACGTGGGCACGGGCCCGCACGTAGGGGGGAACGTCCGGATGAAGGTGCTGCTCGACCTGGTGCCGCTGGTGCTGCTGGCCGGGGTCGTCTGGCTGGTGGTCCAGCGCAGCCGGCTCTCCCGGCAGGAGGCCACCGAGCTGGCCAACCTCCGCGTCTTCAAGGAGTCGGTGCGTGACGCCGCCCTGAACGAGGTGGAGCTCGACTCCGCCAGCCCGCTCGCCCGCATCGTGCTCGACGAGGTCCGCCAGGTGGACCGCGCGAACTCGGCCCGGAAGGACCTCTCGTGAGCAACAGCTACACCCCCGCCTCGTCGCGCAGGAAGCGCTCCCGCCCGGTGGCCGGGCTCGCGCTCGGCGCCGTGCTCGTCGGCCTGCTGCTCCTGGTCGCGGTGATCGGCCTCGGCGCCGCCTCCTCGGTGTCCACCGGACCGAACGAGGTCGCGGTGCACATCGGCGGCGGCCCCATCGAGGACGCGTCGTTCAAGGGATGCGTCCCGGCGGGCACCCACCAGAACCTCAACTCCCCCGGCGACACCTATGTCACCTACTCCACCTCGCAGCGCGACTGGGACGCCACCGGGCAGGGCGGCGCCGACGCCGCGCCGTTCAAGGTCGTCTCCAGCGACAACGTGGAGATGCAGATCCCGATCATCGTGCGCTTCTACCAGATCACCGACTGCACGACGCTGGAGAAGTTCTACGACAACCTCGGCCAGCGCTACGGCGCCTACATCACCAAGGACGGCGGCGGCTCCCCCGGCTGGGAGACGATGGTCCGCAAGATCGTCGCCGACCCGGTCGACGTCGAGCTGGGCCGGATCGCGCAGAAGTACCGCTGGACGGTCGTCCGCAACAGCCCCAAGGTGCGCACCGAGATCGCGACCAGCCTCAAGGACGACATCGCCGGTCTCGTGGAGAGCAACGCGCAGGGCCACTACTTCGACCGGTTCTCGGTGCTGGTGAAGAAGCCCGAGCCGACCGACCCGAACCTGCTGAAGAAGATCAACGACGCCCAGGCCGCGGTCTACGCCGCACAGGCGGCCAAGGTGACCGCCGACGCAGAGCGCCAGGAGGCGCAGGCCCAGGTGGCGGTGTCCCGGGCCAAGTCGGCCAAGAACGTCGCGGACATCCTCGGCTTCAAGCTGCCCGGGATGACCAACCAGCAGGCGGTGCGTGCCTACAACGAGCACTTCCTGATCAGCCAGCAGGGCAACCCCTACCAGCCCAGCGGCGGGATGCTGCTCCAGCAGCCGCCCGGCTAGGGCGTGAGCGTCCAGCGCTCGAGGAAGTCCAGCACCTTCGCGCCCGGCATCTCGCACGGCCTGAGCAGGTCGCCGGCCGAGGTCCGGTAGACGTTGACGCTGACCAGGTCGCTGCCCCCGAGCTCCTCGGCGAGCACGGCCACACCTCGCCCGCCGGCCCGGGTGGTGCGGCTCAGCCCGTAGGCACGACCGTCGTAGTCCACCCGCGTCCAGCCCTCCGGGACCCGGTCGACCAGGTCGGCGAGCGCCATGCTCAGGAGGCGGCCAGGCCCGTGAGCCGGCGCAGGTCCTCGAGGAACGTCTCGGGCTCGCGCAGGGTGAGCGTCGCGCCGGGGTGCAGGATCCGCCGGGTGGGGTCGATCCCGGCGACCGGCTGCCGGAACCGCAGGCAGACGCCGTCGTCGCCGTTGGTGGCGAAGGTGACGCCGCGGTCGGCGAAGGACAGGTGCGGCGGGCCGGCGGTCTTGAGGAAGCCGAAGCCTCCGGTGCGGGAGATGCCGCTGAGGTTCGCCAGGCCGCTGCGCAGCCGCCACAGCCCGAAGTGGACCACCAGCTCGCTGCCGGTGAGGTCGACCCACGCCGTCGACGGCGTGATGCCGAAGGCCAGCGCGGGCAGCCGGTACGACGCGGCGAAGGCGAAGTCGAAGCGGCGACGAGTGCTCGGGGCAGGATCCATGCCGCCAGGCTAGGGGGCGGCGCCTACAGCCAGCCGTTCTGGTCCGCGAACCGCACCGCTTCCGTCCGGTTCGCCGCCCCGGTCTTGCCGATCGCCGCCGACAGGTGGTTGCGCACCGTGCCCTCGGACAGGAACAGCCGGGCGGCGATGGTGGCCACCGGCGCTCCGCCGCGGGCGGCCCGCAGCACGTCGGTCTCCCGAGCGGTCAGCGGCGAGTCGCCGGTGACCAGGCTGTCGGCGGCCAGCACCGGGTCCACCACCCGAAGACCCGCGTGCACCCGCCGTACGGCGTCGGCCAGCTGCCGCGCCGGGGTGTCCTTGACGACGAAGCCGTCCGCCCCGGCCTGGAGCGCCCGGCGCAGGTAGCCTGGGCGCCCGAAGGTGGTCACCACCAGCACCCGGGTCTCCGGGCGCACCTGCTTGAGCGCCCGGGTCGCCTCGATGCCGTCCAACCCTGGCATCTCCACGTCGAGCAGCGCCACGTCCGGCCGGTGCTCGAGCACCGCGTCGGCGACCTCGTCGCCGCGACCGACCTCGGCCACGACGCTCAGGTCGCTCTCGAGGTCGAGCAGCGCCGCGAGGGCGCCGCGCACCAGCGCCTGGTCGTCGGCGAGCAGCAGTCGGATGACGCTCACGGGACACTCACCGACAGCTCGAACCCGTGGGGCGCCAGCGTCCGGGTGACCAGCACCGCGCCGGCCGCCGAGGCCCGCTCACGCAGCCCGTCGAGCCCGTGCCCGGGCCACCCGGCGCCGGCGGGCCTGGCGGTGGGACCGGGGCCGTCGTCGGCCACCTCGACGGCCCGGGCCTCGAGCCGCACCGAGCAGCGGGTGGCACCGCTGTGCCGGATCACGTTGGTGACGCCCTCGCGAACCGTCCACGCGAACAGCTCGCGCAGCTCGCTCGGCACCTCGTCGGTGCTGTGGGGCAGGTCGGCGTCGATGTCGGCGACCCGCAGCGCCTCGCGGGCGCGAGCCAGCTCAGCAGGCAGGGAGAGGTCCCGGTACCCCTCCACCGCCCGTCGTACGTCGGAGAGGGCATCGCGGCTGAGCCGCTCGAGGCCCTCGACCTCTCGGCGGGCGCGGACCGGGTCCACGTCGAAGAGCCGTCCGGCCAGCTCGGCCTTGACGGTGATGACGGTCAGCGAGTGCCCGAGGATGTCATGCAGGTCGCGGGCGAAGCGGTTGCGCTCCTCGGCCACCGCGAGCCGCGCATTCTCGTCTCGCGCGCGCATCAGGTCGACGTTGCGCGCCATCAGCTGGTTGACACCCCACATCGCGAAGGCCGCCGTGCACACCGCGAAGGTCAGGCTGGTCTCGGGGGCCCATCCTCGGATCAGCCGGCCCGAGAGGTCGCTCACCAGCACGAGCGCGCAGACCGTGGCGAGGGCCAGCCGGCCGGGAAGCCACATCACGCTGGTGACGGCAACGTAGACGGCGCATGCCATCGCGGCCTGGCCCAGACAGACACAAGCCACCGCACCGAGCGCGGACAGCCCGGCGAGCAGCACCAGGGCCTGCGCCGAGGTGTGCTCGGGGTCGTTGCGCATCCGCCGCTGGCGGACCACGACGAAGGAGCCCAGGTAGAGCCCCGCGAACCCGAGCAACGCCAGCAGACCGACGTCACCGCTGACCGTGCCGCGGTGCTGCCACGCCAGCTGCAGCGGCGTGACCAGGAAGACCAGCCAGACGGCGGCGAACAGCACCCCGAGCCTGCCGGGTCGGCCGCTGCGGTTCGTCCAGACGCGACCAGCCTGCGTTTCCACGGGGCTCACCGTACCGCCGGCTCAGACTCGAGCCGTGTCCCTGCTCATCCGCCAGGCCGCTCCGGCCAGGAACACGATGAACCAGACGACGGCGTTCAGCACGGCATACCAGGGTAGGTCGCCGGTGAGCGGCGACCGGCTGATCTCGGCCACCCCGAACATCGGGGTCCAGGACGCGACGTGCCACAGCACCGTGCCCTCGGTGATCGGGATGAACACGTTGCCCAGGAAGGCCAGCAGCGCCAGGCCAGGGCCGAGGATCTGCATGGCGTTCTCCCCCGGGACCAGGTAGCCGACGAAGACCCCGAGGGCCGCGAAGACCGCCGTGCACACCAGCGTGAGCCCGGCGCACGCGAGCCACAGGTGCGCCGGCATCGAGGCCCGGCCCTGCAGGACCGCGACCAGGTTCACCACCCCGATCGCGACCGCGCCCAGGACCAGGGCGATCAGCCCCTTCATCGCGATGTACACCGTGGGGTTCAGCGGGGTGAGCCGAAGCTGTCGCGACCAGCCCATCGCCCGTTCGGTGGCGACCGAGGCGCCTCCGGACGCGGCGATCAACGCCGCGCCGTACAAGGCCATCGACACCATGATGTAGGCCGCCACGTTGCCCCGACCGGCCTTCTGGTCCCACCCACTGCCTGACCCGATCGCGAAGAAGAGGGCCGCAGGGAACACCAGGGCGAAGAAGAGCGTGCGCCGGTTGCGGAGCATCCGGGCAAGCTCGATGCGCAGAACGGTGGCGTTGAACCCGCCCAGCGGCGGCACCCGGCGGCTGCCGGGATCAGTCAGGTCGCGGGCGGCCGGTGCGGTGCTCATCGGCGCACCTCCTCGTGGGTCAGGTCTGCGTCGGCAGGATCCGAGGGGACCTCGGTGTCCCCGGTGAGACTGAGGAACGCGTCCTCGATGCTGCGCGGGGTGATCTCCAGGTCCCGGGCGGTCGTCTCGATGAGAAGGTAGCGGGCCACCGGGTCGGTGTCCTTGGCGTGGACCAGCACGGTGTCGCCCCGGACCTCGACCGATTCCACGCCGCCGATCCGGGCGAGCGCCTGGTGGTCGGGACGCTCCAGCGTGGCCCGCACCGTGCGACCGGCGGCGAGGGCCTTGATCTCCGAGCCGCTGCCGTCCGCGACGATCCGCCCCTGCCGCATCAGCACGATCCGGTCGGCGTACTGGTCGGCCTCCTCCAGGTAGTGCGTGGCGAAGAGCACCGTCCGACCGGTGGCTGCGTCCAGGCGGATCGCGGACCAGAAGGCGCGCCGTCCCTCGACGTCCATGCCGGTCGTGGGCTCGTCGAGCAGCAGCAGCGCCGGGTCGGAGAGCAGCGCCATCGCGAACCGGAGCCGCTGCTGCTCGCCCCCGGAGCACCGCCCGACCTTGCGCTGTGCGAGCCCGCCGATGCCGGCGTGCTCCAGCACCTCGTCGATCGGGCGGGTATCGGAGAACAGGCTGGCCAGGTAGGCGACCGTCTCACGCACCGTGAGGTCCTTGAGCAGTCCGCCGGTCTGCATCACTGCGGACACGAGCCCGCGTGCCACCGCCTCACGAGGCTGGAGGCCGAGCACCTCGACCGAGCCGGCGGTGGCGCGCGACAGGCCCAGCATCATGTCGATGGTGGTGGTCTTCCCCGCCCCGTTGGGGCCGAGGAAGGCAACCACCTCGCCAGGCTCGATGGTCAGGTCGATACCGCGGACGGCGTGCACGGCACCGAAGTCCTTGGTGACACCGTCGAGGCGGATGGCCGGTCGCCGACGGGGAGGTGGAGTGTCCATTCCCCCCACCATGCCGTCGGCTGGTGCGACGTACCCGGCCGCTCCGTCACGGCCTGAGGGTGACAGATGTCAGGGACGGGTGTCCCTCGGGCGCCAGGCGGCTGCCGGCGACCCGCTAGTTGACCGAGATGTGCACGTGGTCGTAGTGGTTCGCCGTCGGTGAGCCACGGTCCGGCATCGAGCGCCAGCCCTCGGCGGAGCGCACCGGGGTCCAGATGTGCTGCTGCCAGATGATGTCGTACAGGTTGAGCGCGCCGGCGTGCGCGCGGGCCCAGTCCGCGAGCGCCTGGCCCAGGGACGGGTCGGTGACCATGAAGTCGATGGCCCTGCCCGAGCTGTGCTCGCCGTGGGCGTCGTACCCGCCGTAGCTGGACAGCGCCGGGAACGCCGCACAGGCGGCACGGAACAGCCGGACCGCCGAGGAGGTGAGGCCGGACTCGGTGCCCGACCCGTCGGCGCAGGGCGCGGAGGACAGGCCGCCGGTGCTCGGCGCGCTGCTCGAGGCCGACGACCTGCTGGAGGACTTGCCGGACGGCTTGCCGGCCCGCTTGGCGGCCGGCTTGGCGGCCGGCTTGGCGGCGGACCTCGACACGGCGGGGGCGGCCTTCTTCACGACCGGGGGCTTGGGCATCTTGTCGGCCAGGTAGTCCTGGTTGACCCAGCGGACCTGTCCGGCGAAGAGGATCTGCGCGAAGCCACCCCTGCGGACGCTGGTGACCCCGACCTTGCCGCCCCTCGGCAGGACCCGGAGCGGCTTGCCCTTCTCGTGCGGCGCCGGCCAGAGGTTCAGCGGGGCGGTCATGAACTTGCGGTCCTTGACCTTCGGCTTGACCTTCATCGTCACGCGCTTGGCCGAGCGGGAGAACGACGCGGTGCGGTCGGCGAGGTACGGCGAGTCGCCGGGCTTCACCGTGACCGTCATCGGCTTCGCGGCCGGCGCCGCCACCTCGACCGGCGCGTCCTGCCCACCGGAGGTCACGGCGACCCCCACGACGGCTCCCGTGACCAGGGTCGCGGCCGTCACCGGCAGCACCACCCGGAGCATCCGGCGACGACGGGGAGCGGGCTCGTGTGCGGTGCGGTGGGGTGCGGAGGTCACGAAGAAATCACCATCGAGGTCTCGAGGTCAGGGCAGGCACAAAGCGTCGAGTCAAGCACAGCGCCCAGCGGTGCGTCACCTCCGGACCAGACAATCCAGGACGTTCCCTCCCAAGGAGGTGAGGCGTCTCACAGGCTGCCGGTCACTCCCAGAGCTCGGCCAGCTCGTCGATCCCGGCGACCACGTGGGTCGGCTCCCGGAACATCGCCGGGAACGGGCCACCCGACCGGTTCACCCACACCGTCTGCAGCCCGGCCCGCGCCGCCCCGTCGACGTCCCAGGGGTGCACCGCGACCAGCACCATGTCCGTCGGGGCGACGCCGCACTGTGCGGCGGCGTAGGCGTAGGGCAGCGGCGACGGCTTCCAGGCGCCGGCGTCCTCCACCGAGAGCAGCCGCTCGAAGCGGTCCTGGACGTGCGCGGCGGTGAGCAGCCTCTCGGCCACCGAGGCGGAGCCGTTGCTGAGCGTGACCAACCGGTAGCCGGCCTCGTGGAGCAGCTCGAGGCCGCTGGTGACGTCGGCGTGCAGCCCGAGGTCGGCGAACCCGGCCATCACGTGCCCGGCGGCATCCTCCACGGAGCGGTTCAGCTGGGCCTCGGACAGGTGGCTCAGCAGCAGCTCGCGGGCCACCCCGGCGAACGGCGGGTTGTCCCCGGCGGCGGTCAGCGCGAAGCCGTCGCGCAGCACGGAGGCGAACCACAGCGGGGCGGCGCTCGCCGATGCCCCGACCTCGAGGAACCGCGCCCCCAGCGGGGACAGGTCGGACAGGGTCTCGTTCACGTCGAACACGATCACGGAAGGGCGCATGTCCCCACCTTGCCCGCATGGGTGCGGCTCATGCCAGCGCGCGGGCCGATCCGCGCGATCAGCCCCCGGAGTGCATGTCCTCCGCGACCGCGCAGCCGGTGCCGTCGGTGTCGTCGAGCCAGCCCTGCGGCAGGACGACGCGGCGCGGGCTGCCCTGCCGTCCCCGCGGCGTCCCGAGTGCGGCCACCGGGAACGGCTCCGCCGGGTCGAGCCGGTCGAGCAGCTCGTCGAGGGCCGCCAGCGACGAGACCAGGGCCAGGTTGTGCCGCAGCTCGCCGCCCGCGGTGAAGCCCTTGAGGTACCACGCGACGTGCTTGCGGATCTCCTTGCAGCCGCGCTCCTCCCCCATGTGCTGGCAGAGCAGCTCCGCGTGCCGTCGCATCATCGCGGTCACCTCGCCCAGGGCCGGCAGGGTGGCCACCTGCTCCCCGGCGAACGCGGCGGACAGGTCGCGGAACAGCCACGGCCGGCCGAGGCAGCCCCGCCCGACCACCACACCGGCGGCACCCGTCTCCTCGACCATCGCGACGGCGTCGGCGGCCTCCCAGATGTCCCCGTTGCCGAGCACCGGGATGTCCACGTGCGCCACCAGCTCGCCGATCGCGGACCAGTCCGCCCGGCCGGCGTACGCCTGGTCGACGGTGCGCCCGTGCAGCGCGATCGCCGCGCAGCCGGCCTCCTGCGCGATCCGGCCGGCGTCGAGGTAGGTGAGGTGGTCGGCGTCGATGCCCTTGCGGGTCTTCATGGTCACCGGGACGCCGTACGGCTCGGTGGCGCGCACGGCGTGCTCGAGGATCTCCCCGAGCAGCCGGCGCTTCCAGGGCAGCGCGCCGCCGCCGCCCTTGCGGGTCACCTTGGGCACCGGGCAGCCGAAGTTCAGGTCGATGTGCGCGACGCCGTACTCGGCGCACAGGATCTCCGCGGCCTTGCCGACGTAGACCGGGTCGGTGCCGTAGAGCTGCACCGAGCGGACGTCCTCGGTCTCGTCGAAGGTCAGCATCCGCAGCGAGGTCTCGTCACGCTCGACGATGCCGCGGGAGGTGATCATCTCGCAGACGTACAGGCCCGCACCCTGCTCGCGGCAGAGCCGGCGGTACGCCGCGTTGGTGATGCCCGCCATCGGCGCGAGCACCACCGGGGTGCCGACGCGCAGGTTGCCGAGGCGCAGCTCGCGGGGAAGAGTCACCCCACCATTGTGGGCGAGAGGCCCCACCCGGCGCACATCGGCGGCTCAGCCGTTCTTCTTCTGCGCACCCTTCTGGGCCTTCTTCTGGGCACCCTTCTGGGCCTTCTTCACCTGCGCGGCGGGCTGGATGTCACCGGTCCAGGTGATCGGGTCGAACTCCTGGCTCGGCCGGTAGCTCACCGAGCGCAGCGCACCCTTGTCCGGGGCCAGGTAGACCAGGCAGGTGTCCAGGCTCGCGCCGGGCCCGAACTTCGCCGGCAGCGGGCGCGAGGGGCACCTGGTGAAGCTGGTGGTGAAGTTGACCGCCGGCAGCAGCGTGTTCGCGGCGTTCACCCCCCACAGCGGCACCCCGACTCCTCCGACGTCGCCGTCGCCGACGTTGCGCACCTGCACCTTCGCGTAGTAGTACGACGCGTTCTGCTTGTACGAGTCGTCGAGGATGAAGCCCTTGAAGTCGGAGAGGCGGCCCCGCTGGACGCTCTTCACCGTCAACCGCAGCACCGACCCCTTGTTCTGCGTCGACTCGAAGATCACCGTGGCGGTGTCGCCGTACGACAGCTTGCTGCCCTGGTCGGTGAGCTTCTCCGCGGCGGGAACCTCGACCGTCGACGACGGGGACGGGGACACGACGCTGCTCGGCGCGGACGACGAGTCGGCCCGCGCGTCCGAGCCGGAGTCCGAGCTGCAGCCAGCCAGCACGAGGGCGGCTGCGCTCAGCGCGAGCAGGGGCAGGGCCGGCCGGGGCAACGGAGAACGCACGCGCTCATTGTGCACGGTTCGCCGCCCCGACCCGCGCCGGACCCGGCAAAGTCAGCAGCCGAGCAGCCGCTCGGCGAAGTAGGACCGCACCTGGGACAGCGAGACCCGCTCCTGCTTCATCGAGTCGCGCTCGCGGATCGTGACCGCGTCGTCCTCGAGGGTGTCGAAGTCGACGGTCACGCAGTACGGCGTGCCGATCTCGTCCTGGCGGCGGTAGCGACGACCGATCGCACCGGAGTCGTCGAAGTCGACGTTCCAGACCTGGCGCAGCTCGGCCGCCAGCCCCTTGGCCTTGGGCGAGAGGTCGCTGTTGCGAGAGAGCGGCAGCACCGCCACCTTGACCGGCGCGAGCCGCGGGTCGAGGCGCAGCACGGTCCGCTTGTCCACGCCGCCCTTGGTGTTCGGCGCCTCGTCCTCGCGGTAGGCGTCGACGAGGAACGTCATCAGCGAGCGCGACAGGCCGGCCGCCGGCTCGATCACGTAGGGCACGTAGCGCTCGTTGTTGGCCTGGTCGAAGTAGGACAGGTCGTGGCCCGAGTGCTCCGAGTGTGTCTTCAGGTCGAAGTCGGTGCGGTTCGCGATGCCCTCGAGCTCGCCCCACTCGGAGCCGGCGAAGTTGAACCGGTACTCGATGTCCACGGTTCGCTTGGAGTAGTGCGAGAGCTTCTCCTGCGCGTGCTCGTAGTGCCGCAGGTTGTCCGGGTCGATCCCGAGGTCGACGTACCAGTTGGTGCGCTCGTCGATCCAGTGCTGGTGCCACTCCTCGTCCTCGCCCGGCTTGACGAAGAACTCCATCTCCATCTGCTCGAACTCGCGGGTGCGGAAGATGAAGTTGCCCGGCGTGATCTCGTTGCGGAAGCTCTTGCCGATCTGGGCGATGCCGAACGGCGGCTTCTGACGCGTCGAGGTCACCACGTTGGCGAAGTTGAGGAAGATGCCCTGCGCGGTCTCGGGACGCAGGTAGTGCAGGCCGGACTCGTCCTCGACGACGCCGAGGTAGGTCTTCAGCAGCCCGGAGAACTGCCGCGGCTCGGTCCAGGCGCCGCGGGTGCCGCAGTTGGGGCAGGCCAGGGTCGCCAGCTCGACGGTGTCGGGGTCGTCGATGCCCTTCTTCTCCGCATAGGCCTCCTGCAGGTGGTCGGCGCGGAAGCGGCGATGGCAGGACTGGCACTCGGTCAGCGGGTCGGAGAACGTCGCGACGTGGCCCGAGGCCTCCCAGGTCTGCCGCGGCAGGATCACCGAGGAGTCCAGGCCGACGACGTCCTCGCGGGACTGCACCATCGAGCGCCACCACTGGCGCTTGATGTTCTCCTTGAGCTCGACGCCGAGCGGCCCGTAGTCCCAGGCCGACCTCGTGCCGCCGTAGATCTCGCCGCAGGGGAACACGAACCCCCGGCGCTTGGCGAGCGAGACGACGCTGTCGACGGTCGAGGAGGGCTTCTTGGCCACAGGAGGCGACTTTCTCATCGGGTACGCCGGCTGGCTGACGGCGAAGCGCCAACCTTATCGCCGCGGTTCAACCGAGCTCGCGCGGCACCTGGGCGTTCGTCGGCGACCCCGGCTCGACGAGCTCGTAGGCCGAGGGCTCGTCGATAGCCCGTGACAGCAGCGGTACGGCGGTCACCTTCACGTCGTACGCGGAGAGCGCCCGGCGGTAGCTGCCGACGTTCGCCCAGGTCGTGGTGAGCACCCAGAGGGCCGGCTCGTCGACGTTGCGCCCGACCCGCCCGTCGACGTACCCGGGACGGACCGCCAGCGCCGCGAGCGCAGCCTGCACGTCCCCACGGAACCGTCCCGCGTCGTCCTCGTCCACCCGGAACCGGTTCACCACGATCACGGGCACAACCTACGTCCCCACCCCCGCCGAGTCGGCGCGAACGCACGCCCCACCCCCGCCGAGTCGGCGCGAACGCACTGTTGAGATCTGCGTTCGCGCCGCCTCGACCCCATCGAGACGTGCGTTCGCGCCGACTCGGCATTTGACAATGGTTGTCATTCACATTGAGAATGATTGTCATGCAGCGCCGCACCCCTCTCCGCGCCCTCGCCGTCGCCGGCGTCCTCGCGCTGGCCGCGCCGCTGCTGGCCGCCTGCACCGCGACCCACGGCACCGGCCACACCGTGGTGACCTCGTTCTACCCCCTCCAGTACGTCGCCCAGCGGATCGTCGGCACGCATGCCGAGGTCACCAACCTGACCCACCCCGGCCAGGAGCCGCACGACGTGGAGCTGACCGTCCGGCAGACGGCGCAGGTCGAGGACGCCGAGGTGCTGGTCTACGAGAAGGGGTTCCAGTCCGCGGTCGACGACGCGGTGGCCCAGGTCGGCCCCGACCACGTCGTCGACGCGGCCCGGACGGCCGGCCTGTCCGGCGATGACCCGCACTTCTGGCTGGACCCGACCAAGCTCAGCAAGGTCGCCGTCGCCTTCGAGCGGCAGATCGCGGCCGCCGACCCGGCCCACGCCGCCGACTACGCCCGCAACCTCTCCCGACTTCGGAGCGACCTCGCCGCCCTGGACCGGTCCTTCCGCACCGGTCTCGCGTCCTGCCGGATCACCACGATCGTGGTCAGCCACGACGCGTTCAGCTACCTCGGTCGCCGCTACGGCCTCCAGGTCGTCGGCATCAACGGCCTCTCCCCCGACGCCGAGCCGTCCCCCGCCCACGTCCGCGCGCTCCAGGACCTGATCCGCCGGGACGGGATCACCACCGTCTTCTCCGAGCAGCTCGCCAGCCGGGCCTTCGCCGACAGCCTGGCCGGCGACCTGGGCATCAAGGCAGCGGTGCTCGACCCGATCGAGGGGCTCAGCGACGCCACCGCCGACCAGGACTACCTCTCCCTGATGCGGCAGAACCTCCGGACCCTCCAGGAAGCGAACCAGTGCTCATGAGCGATCCCGTGATCTCGGTCCTCGACGGCGCCGTCGAGCTCGGCGGCCGGCCGGTCCTGCGCGGCATCGACGTCGCGGTCCACGCCGGAGAGGTCCTCGCGGTCCTCGGCGCGAACGGCTCCGGCAAGTCCACGCTGGTGCGGACCATGATGGGGCTGGTGCCCACGTGCCGCGGGCAGGTGCGGCTCTTCGGCACCCCGCGGGAGCGGTTCTCGGACTGGCAGCGGGTCGGCTTCGTGCCGCAACGGGTCAGCGCCGCGTCCGGCGTACCCGCCTCCGTCCGCGAGGTCGTCGCCTCCGGCCGGCTCTCGCGGCGCCGACCGTTCCTGCCCCAGAGCCGCGAGGACCGCGCCGCGATCGAGACCGCGATCGCCGCCGTCGGGCTGGGCGACAAGGCTCACGACAGTGTCGCGACCCTCTCCGGGGGCCAGCAGCAGCGGGTGCTGATCGCGCGCGCCCTGGCCGGTGTCCCGGACCTGCTGGTCCTCGACGAGCCCACCGCCGGCGTCGACCTGCAGAGCCAGCAGGTCTTCGCCGATGCCCTGCAGTCCCTGGTCGACCGCGGCGCCACCATCGTGCTCGTCGCCCACGAGCTGGGCCCGCTCGGTCCGCTGGTCGACCGTGCGCTGGTGATGCGCGACGGCCGGATCGCGTACGACGGACCGCCGATCGACGCGTTCACCGACGCGGACCTGTCCCACATCCACCACCACGGGCCCGACGGGCAGCAGACCGTCTACCGGCCGACGGTGGCCTCACCGTTCGACGCGGCCCAGGACCCCGGGGAGCACCAGTGAGCCTGCTGACCTACGACTTCGTGATCCGGGCGCTGCTCGGCGCGCTGTTCACCGGGCTCGCGGCACCGGCCGTGGGCACCTACCTCGTGCAGCGACGGCTCGCGCTGATGGGCGACGGCATCGGCCACGTCGCGGTCACCGGGGTCGCCCTGGGGCTGCTGACCGGCACCTCGCCGACCGTCACGGCCGTCGTCGTCGCGATCATCGGCGCCGTCGTCATCGAGGTGATCCGGGAGAGCGGCCGCACCAGCGGCGACGTCGCCCTGGCGCTGCTGTTCTACGGCGGCATCGCCGGCGGTGTGCTGATCACCGGCCTCGCGGGGCAGAGCGCGGCCACCCTGAACCGCTACCTGTTCGGCTCGATCACCACGATCTCGTGGTCCGACGTCGTGGTCACCATGGTGCTGGCGCTGGTCGTCGTGGTGGTCGCGCTCGGGCTGTCCCCGCAGCTGTTCGCGGTCGCCCAGGACCAGGAGTTCGCGCAGGTCGCCGGGCTCAACGTGCGGGCCTACAACCTGCTGGTCTCGGTGATGGCCGCGGTCACGGTCACCGTCGCGATGCGCACCGTCGGCCTGCTGCTGGTCAGCGCGCTGATGGTCGTCCCGGTCGCCACGTCCCAGCAGCTGACCCGGGCGTTCCGGACCACGCTGGTGGCCGCGATGGGCCTGGGCATGGTGGCCTCGGTCGGCGGGGTCGCGGTCTCGGCCTACCTCGACGTGGCGCCCGGCGCGACGATCGTGCTGCTGGCGCTGGCCGGCTTCGCCGCGGCGTACCCGGTCGGGGTGCTGCTGCACCGACGACGGCGGCTGGCGGCCCCGTTCGCCGAGCCCGCGGACGCCTTCCCCCTCCACGCCGGCCACACCGCCGTACCCGAGGACCACGCGCACGAGCACGGGCAGGAGTGCGGCCACGTGGCCGTGCCGCACGGGGACCACGTCGACTACGTGCACGACGGCCACCGCCACGCACCCCACGGGAGCCACTATGACGAGCACTGAGCCGTCCCTGCCGCAGGGCACCCGGCCGACCCGCCAGCGGCGGGCGGTCGCCACCGCGCTGCGGAGCTTCGACGACTTCCGCAGCGCGCAGGACATCCACGACCTGCTCCGCACCAGCGGTGACAACGTCGGGCTGTCCACGGTCTACCGCACCCTGCAGGCGCTCGCCGACGGCGGCGAGGTCGACATGCTGCGCACCGAGGACGGCGAGGCGGTCTACCGGCGCTGCTCGGCGACCCACCACCACCATCTGGTGTGCCGCTCCTGCGGGCGGACCGTGGAGGTCGAGGGGCCGACCGTCGAGCGCTGGGCCGACGGGGTCGCCGGCGAGCACGGCTTCACCGAGGTCAGCCACACGCTGGAGATCTTCGGGACCTGCCCGGACTGCTGCTAGGCCTTGCCGTAGCGGCGGTCGCGCTCGGCGTAGATCTCGATCGCCCGCCACAGCGCCAGCCTGTCGACGTCGGGCCACAGCACGTCGGTGAAGACGAACTCCGAGTACGCCGCCTGCCAGAGCATGAAGTTCGAGAGCCGCTGCTCGCCCGACGTACGCCAGACCAGGTCGGCGTCCGGCAGCTCGGGCACGTAGAGGTGCTTGGCGAAGGTCCTCTCGTCGACCTTGTCGGGGTTCAGCCGCCCGGCGGCCACCTCGCGGGCGATCGCGCGTGCCGCATCGGCCAGCTCGGAGCGGCCGCCGTAGTTGACGCACATGGTCAGCGTCAGCACGTCGTTGTCGCGGGTCAGCTCCTCGGCGACCCGGAGCTCCTTGATCACCGACCGCCACAGCCGGGGGGCCCGGCCGGCCCAGCGGACCCGGACGCCGAGCTCGTGCATCTCGTCGCGGCGCCGCCGGATCACGTCCCGGTTGAAGCCCATCAGGAAGCGCACCTCGTCCGGCGAGCGCGTCCAGTTCTCGGTGGAGAACGCGTACGCGGACACGGCCTTGACGCCGATCTCGATGGCGCCCTCGACCACGTCGAAAAGCGAGTGCTCGCCGCGCTCGTGGCCGACCGTGCGTGGCAGCCCGCGCTGCTTGGCCCACCGGCCGTTGCCGTCCATCACGATCGCGACGTGGCGCGGCACCAGGGCGGCCGGGATCGCGGGGGGCCGGGCGCCGGAGGGGTGCGGGGTCGGTGGGCGGACCTCACGACGAGCACTCCTGGCCACTACCGAGACCCCTTCCGACAGTTCGGTCCGATGGGTCGGAGCGGCTGGCCGCGACCCCTACACTTCATCCAACACGACCGGCTATCGCTCCTGGAGGGCAGGCGGCATGGACTCGGCCAACCAGCAGATCGAGCAGCAGATGACGACGCTGCTGCGACGCGTGCAGCGTATCCACCTGTCCACCAGCGACGCCGAGATCAACCTCGAGCGGTCCGCCTACGGGATCATGTGCAAGCTCGCCGACGAGGGGCCGCAGCGGCTGGGCGCGCTCGCCCAGGCGTTCGGGCTGGACCCGTCGACGATCACCCGTCAGGTGCAGGCGCTGGAGGAGATCGGGCTGGCCAGCCGCAAGACGGACCCGTCGGACCGGCGCGCGTCCATCCTCGACCTCACCCCCGAGGGGCGGACCACGCTGGACCAGACCCGCTCGCACCGCCGGGCGCGCCTCCAGCAGGCGCTGACCGCATGGCCGGAGTCGGACCTGACCGACTTCGCGCGGCTGCTCCGGGAGTTCAACGCCTCCCTGGACCGGCTGCTCGACGAGGGCTGAGCGCTACCGCTGCACGTAGACGATCGACTTGAGGCCGCGCTCGAGGTGCCACTGCAGGTACGCCGCGACCAGGCCGGTGGCCTCCTTGCGGTGCCGCGGCTCGCTGGCGTCGACGACCGCCCAGTCCCCCGCGAGCAGGGCGCCGAGCACCTCCACCGTCTCCACCGCCGGGCTCGCCGCGCCGGGCACCCGGCAGGTCGCGCAGAGCATGCCGCCGGCGGCCGGGCTGAACGACCGGTGCGGCCCCTCGAGCCCACAGCGCGCGCACGCCTCGAAGGTCGGCGCATAGCCGGAGACCGCCAGCGAGCGCAGCAGGAAGGAGTCGAGGACGGCGCTCGGCGAGCGGCCGGTGTCGCAGATCGCGCGCAGGGCGCCGACGAGCAGCAGGAACTGCTGGAGCGCCGGCTCCTTGTCCTCGATGACCAGCCGCTCGGCCGTCTCCAGCATCACCGTGCCGGCGGTGTAGCGCTCGTAGTCCGCGCCCATCCGGCTCGCGAACGGCGCCAGCGTCTCGGCCTGGGTGACCACGTCGAGCGAGCGGCCCTCGGCGAGCTGCAGGTCGACGTGGGTGAACGGCTCGAGCCGCGACCCGAAGCGTGAGGAGGTCCGTCGTACCCCCTTGGCAACGGCACGCACCCGCCCCGAGCCCCGGGTCAGGAGCGTGATGATGCGGTCCGCCTCACCCAGCTTCTGGGTGCGCAGCACGATCGCCTCGTCACGGTAGAGCCCCACGCGACCATTCTCCCCCGCGCATCCCGGCCATCCCGACAGGCCCGGCCGGAAACCTGCGTTCGCGCCAACTCGGCGGGGGTCAGGCGTGCGCTCGCGCCGACTCGGCGGCGTCCAGACCTGCGTTCGCGCCGACTCGGCGGGGGTCAGGCGTGCGTTCGCGCCGACTCGGCGGCGTCCGCCCAGCACTCCGCGACGAACGCGACGGCCTCGGCGTCGAGACGGGCGGGGCGGGACCGCCACTCGACGATGCTCTTCGCGGCGACGAACCGGGCGTTCGGCATCTCGTCGGCCAGCATCGCGGCGTCCGCGGCCGGGTGGATCGGGTCGCGGGGATGCCCGACGACCAGCGCCGGGGAGGAGATCTGCCGGCGTCGCTTGCTCGACGGGGCGATCCTGCCGAAGAAGATGCCGTGGATGGTCGCGGCCATCGGCGCCGGGTGCTGGACGAGGGTGTCCAGACCGATCCCGGCCCAGAACGGGACCACCCCGCGCGGCACGATCCGGGACAGCCGCCGGGTCAGCGTGATCGACAACGGCACGAAGCGCGCCAGGAACATCAGCGGCCCGAAGGCGATCAGGCCGGCCTCCAGGGCGTTGTCGAGCACCGGCATCTCCAGCAGCAGTCCGCGGACCCGGTCGGGGGCGACGTCGGCCACCTCCAGGGACACGTTCGAGCCCAGCGACGTCCCGCCGATCACGGCCTGGTCGGCGCCGAGGTGGTCCAGCAGCGCGACGACCTGCTCCCCGAACGCGGTGATCGAGTACTCCTTGGGGTCCAGCGGCCGGTCGGAGCGGCCGTGCCCGAGCAGGTCGACGGTCACCACGTGGAAGCCCTCGACGGCGATCGCGCGGGCCAGCGGCTGGTGCATCCGCCGCGGCATCAGCTGGCCGTGGACCAGGACCACCCAGCGGTCCCCGGCACCGTACTCGGTGTACTCCAGGCGGTCCCCGTCGACGAAGAACTGTCCGATGCGCTCCGACACCAGTGTGGCCACGAGCTTCCTTCCGCTGGGGATGCGCCGAGGATAGCCGCGGCTCCCCCGTCCTGCGCGGTTGCCGAGCCGCCGCTGAGACGAGCCGGCGGTCACCGGCGACCACCCGCTGCGTACCGTGGAGGGTCGGCGTGCCGACCGGCCGCCACCCCACGAGAGGACAGAGTCGCATCGTGCCTGACCAGAACACCTCCCGGACCGCCCTGGTCGCCGGCGCCACCGGCATCGCCGGCTCGGCGCTCGTCGACCGGCTCACCGCGGACGGCTGGCAGGTCATCGCACTGTCCCGGACCCCGGTGGGGGCGCGCCCCGGCGTGGTCCCGGTCAGCGCGGACCTGACCTCGGCCGACTCGCTGCGCGAGGCGCTGGCCGGCCTGCGCCCCGACACGGTGTTCTTCACGGCGTGGCTTCGCCAGGACACCGAGGCGGAGAACATCGCCGTCAACGCCGGCATGCTGCGCGACCTGCTCGCCGCGCTCGCGCACGCGCCGCTGCGGCACGTGGCGCTGATGACCGGCCTCAAGCACTACCTCGGCCCGTTCGAGGCGTACGGCGAGGGCGACATGCCCGACACCCCCTTCCACGAGGACGAGGAGCGGCTGCCGGTCGAGAACTTCTACTACGCCCAGGAGGACGAGCTGTTCGCCGCCGCCGAGCGCCAGGGGTTCACCTGGTCGGTGCACCGCGCGCACACGGTGATCGGGCACGCCGTCGGCAACGCGATGAACATGGGCCTCACGCTCGGGGTCGCGGCCGCGCTGTGCCGCGAGCTCGACCGTCCGTTCGTGTTCCCGGGCTCACTGATGCAGTGGAACGGCGTCACCGACATGACCGAGTCCGGCCTGCTGGCCGAGCACATGGTCTGGGCGGCGACCGAGCCCGGTGCCGCGGACACGGCGTTCAACATCGTCAACGGCGACGTGTTCCGCTGGCGCTGGCTGTGGCCGCGGCTCGCCGACCACCTCGGCGTCCGGCCGGAGGCGCCCGGCGAGGAGCCGCAGCCCTTCGAGGTGCAGATGGCCGGTCTGCAGCCGGTCTGGGACCGGATCGTCGACCGGCACGGCCTCGTCGAGCGGGACCTGTCGCGGCTCGCGTCGTGGTGGCACACCGACGGCGACCTCGGCCGCGAGATCGAGTGCCTCACCGACATGACCCGCAGCAGGCAGGCCGGGTTCACCGGCTACCGGAGCACCGAGCAGGCCTTCCGCGACCTGCTGGACCGCTACCGCGCCGAACGGCTGATCCCCGGGGCCCCCGACGTGGTTGGCTGAGGGCATGCCCGGATCTGGCCGTAGGACGAAGCACGTCGTCGTCATGGGGGTGTCCGCGACCGGCAAGACCGCGGTCGGCGAGGAGCTGGCCGAGGAGCTGGGGTGCGAGTTCGTCGAGGGTGACTCGCTGCACCCGCAGCGCAACATCGACAAGATGACCGCCGGAGTCCCGCTCACCGACGAGGACCGGTGGCCCTGGCTGGAGGCGATCGCCGAGCTGGTCGCCCGGCGCCACCGCGAGGGCACGTCGACGGTGGTCACCTGCTCGGCGCTCAAGCGCCGCTACCGCGACGTGCTGCGCGACGCGGCGCCGATGTACTTCCTGCACCTGAGCGCGCCGTACGACGTGCTCGAGCAGCGGATGCAGCAGCGCACCAAGCACTTCATGCCCACCGGGCTGCTGCGCTCGCAGATCGAGGACCTGGAGGAGCTCGACGACGACGAGGCCGGCGCGGTCATCGACGTCACGCCGCCGCTCGACGAGGTGGTCGAGGAGTCGGTCAACGCGGTGCGGGTGCACTACACCGAGTGAGCGGACCGGCCCCCCGATAACCGGTTGCCACCCCGGCACCGACCCGCGACCGTGTCCGGCATGGACCGCCACGCACGACTCCTCGCCGTGTACGACGACCAGCTGCGCACCGAGGCCGAGACACCGGGGGCCGTCTCGGTCACCCGGCACGGCCCGCTCCGCCTGGTGACGTTCTCGGGCGGGCGTGGCTTCGTCACCTACCGGGACCTCGGCGGGGCCGACGCCGCCACGATCCGGCGGCTGGCCGCGGAGGCGCTCGCCCACTTCGTGGCGGACCCCGCGATCACCCGGGTCGAGTGGAAGACCCGCGGCCACGACCAGGCGCCGGGGCTGCACGAGGCCCTGCTGGAGTGCGGCTTCACGCCGGACGAGCCGGAGTCGATCATGCTCGGTGAGGCACAGGCGCTCGCCGTCGACGTCATGCCGCCCGCGGGGGTGACGCTGCGCCGGGTCACCGAGGAGGCGGACGTGCGCGCGATGGCCGCGATGCAGGATGAGGCCTTCGGCGACCGGATCTCCGAGGAGATCGCGAACGCCACGCTGCGCCGGCTGGCCCGCGGTGACGGCATGGAGCTGTGGGTCGCGGAGGCGGGCGGGCGGGTCGTCAGCGCCGGCAGGCTGGAGCCGGTGCGCGGCACGCACGCCGCCGGGATCTGGGGTGGCGCCACCCTCGCGGACTGGCGCGGGCGCGGTATCTACCGGGCGCTGACAGCGGCGCGGGCCCGGTCGGCGCTGGCCCTGGGCAAGACGCTGATCCACAGCGACTCGACCGAGTACTCGCGGCCGATCCTGGAGCGCTCCGGGCTGGTGAAGGTCTCGACGACGACGCCGTACGAGTGGCGGCGCTGAGCGAGGCCACCCGCCCGGCGCGGGTCGACGGTCAGTGCAGGAGCTCCTGGAGCGCCCAGGTGTTCCCGTCCGGGTCGCCGAAGAACGCGTACTTGACGCCGCCCATGTCGCTCACGGCCGAGACGTCCACGCCCCGGCTCGACAGCTGCTCCCGGGCCTGCTCGACATCGTCGACCACCAGGTGCAGGTTGAGCACGCGAGGGCCGTCGGGGTCTCCGATGCCGACACCGACCACGATCGAGCACGCCGAGCCCGGTGGGGTCAGCTGGACGACCCGCATGCCGTTGCCGGGCTGGACGTCGTGGTCGAGGCCGAACCCCACCCGCTCGACGTAGAACTCCTTGCTGCGCTCGACGTCCGCGGTGGGCAGCGGGACGAGCTGCAGGCGCATGTCCATGGACGCTCCTGGGTGGGGTCGAGTGGCTCACGGGGCGGTGTCGTGCACACAGTACGGCGACCCGGGAGCCCGAGCACCCGGAAAGCAGGTGCGCCACGACGCCGGGCGCTGGCATCCTCGGCGAGGTGACCGACCTGCTGCCAGTCCCCGAGGAGCCGCGCCGCCGGCGGCCGGCCGTGACCGTGCAGGTGCTCGGCGGCGACGACTGGTCGCGGTGGCGGGAGATCCGGCTGCGGGCGCTGCGGGACAGCCCGAGCGCCTTCGGCTCGACGTACGCCCGGGAGCTGGCCCACGAGGAGGCCGACTGGCGGGACCGGCTCGAGGACGAGTCCTCGGTGAGCATCCTGGCCCTCACCGACGACGCGCCGGTGGGGATGGCGGCCGGCTTCCCCGACCTGCCCGGCCTGCTGCACGTGGTGGCGATGTGGGTCGCGCCGGCCGCACGCGGGCGGGGGGTCTCGCACGACCTGCTGGGCGCGCTCGAGGACTGGGCCGGCGCACGGGGGCTGCGCCTGCACCTGGACGTGAACACCCTCAACACCGCGGCGCGCCGCTCCTACGAGCGCTACGGGTTCCGCGGCACCGGCGAGACCCGTCCGCTGCGCGAGGGGTCGGCCGAGGTCGTCGAGCGGATGGCGCTGCCCGGGCGGTCAGGGTCCTGAGGGCCGCCCGAAGGTGACGGCGTCCCGGACCGGAGCCGGGGCCCGCTCGGTGAGCTCCCGGTCCGGCGCTGCCCCGAGCGCGTCGTTGACCGTCGAGAACGCCAGCCGCGCCGCCACGAACAGCGTCACCGCCACGACCTGGGCGTCGTCGAGGCCGGCCTCGTGCAGTGCCGCGACGTCCGCCGCGGTGGTGCCGTTCGGGTCCCGCGTGACCGCCCGCGCCCACCGGGCCAGGGCCCGCTCCTGCGCGTCCAGGCCCGTGTCGTCCCCGCGCAGCACCCCGGCGGCGAGCTCCGGGTCGGCCTCACCGGCGAGCTTGGTCCCCCAGGCCAGCGAGCAGTAGGAGTCGCCGAGCGTCGACGCGCAGGCCGCGACCAGGATGCCGCGCTGCCGGAAGGTCAGCGCCCCGACCCGCACCGCGCGCCCCATCAGGTCGAACAGCGCCTCGTGCGCGCCGGGCAGGTGCGCCCACACCCGCGAGGCGTTCATCACGTAGCCGAGGTCGTCGACGTCCTCGTCGTACACCCGCCGCACCTCGGGGGTCGGGTCGGGCTCCCGCAGGAAGCTGCGCACCGGCGTGGCGGCGACCGGCGTGCGGGCCAGGTAGCCCACCACGGCGATCGCGGCCCGCAGCGGCAGCCCCTCCCGGACCCGCTCCCGGGCCTGCTCCTCGGCGTAGGCCGTGAACGCCTCCTCCCCGACCGTCTGGATCGCCTCGTACGCCGGTCCGGTCGACGCCAGCGCGCGGGCGTAGGCGGCGGGGTCCGCGAACTCCCAGACGCACGGGACCTCGACCCGCCGGACGTCGACGAACCCGGAGCGGGCGAGCAGCTCCTCCCCCACCCCGGGACGGCCCAGCGTCACCATCGCCGCCTGGTTCTCGATCTGGGGACGGCTGGCCAGGGTGAACGGCCGCAGCGCCCACGCCCCCGGCGAGGCCTTGAGGTGTCCCCACACGGTGAGCCCCAGCCGGCCCCCCGGCACGAGCACCCGGCGCACCTCGGCGAGCGCGTCCGGGGTGGTGCCCCAGATCCCGCGGAAGCTGGTGACCACGTCGAAGCTCGCGTCCGGCCAGGGCAGCTGGTGCATGTCGCCGACCCGCAGGTCGGCCTCCGGGACCCGGTCGCGGGCCACCGCGACCAGCCGTGGGGAGGCGTCGATGCCGGCACAGGTGGCCCCGCGGGCGGTGGCCAGCTCGACGGCCAGGCCGGCCCCGCTGGCCACGTCGAGCAGCCGGTCGCCCGGCCCGACACCCAGGTGCTGGTGCAGGGCGACGTACTCGCGGCAGTTCGCCGGCTCGCTCAGCGTGGCGAACTCGACCGCCCGTCGGCCCCAGCCCTCGTCGACCGTCCGCCAACCCTGGCTCTCCGCTGCCGACATGGCACACCTCCACTGCGAGGCTAGGCCCACCGGTCGGTCAGCGGAAGGCGCGGATCCCGGTCACCTCGGCGCCGACGCTGAGCATGTGCATCTCCTCGGTGCCCTCGTAGGTCAGCACCGTCTCGAGGTTGTTCATGTGCCGCATGATCGTGTGGTCCAGGGTGATCCCGGCACCGCCGAGCATGGTCCGGGCGGTGCGCGCCACGTCGACGGCGGCCCGCACGTTGGCGAGCTTGCCGTAGCTCACCTGCGCCGGTGCCAGCTCGCCCGCGTCCTTGAGCCGGCCGATCTGCACCGCGGCGAGGGAGGCGTTGTTGACCGCGATGACCATCTCGGCGAGCTTCTTCTGGGTGAGCTGGAAGGCCGCGAGCGGCTTGCCGAACTGGCTGCGCTGCAAGGAGTACTCCAGCGCCTCGGCGTAGCAGGCCCGGGCCGCCCCGACCGCCCCCCACAGGATCCCGTAGCGCGCCTCGTTCAGGCAGCTGAGCGGGCCCTTGAGGCCGCGCACCTCCGGGAACACCGCGTCACCGGGCAGCCGCAGGCCGTCGAAGGACAGCTCGGCGGTCACCGACGCCCGCAGCGACAGCTTGCGCTGGATCTTGGTGGCGGTGAAACCGGGCGTCGAGGTCGGCACCACGAAGCCGCGGATCCCCTCCTCGGTCTGCGCCCACACCACCGCGACCTCGGCCAGGGTGCCGTTGGTGATCCACATCTTGGAGCCGTTGAGCACCCAGTCGTCACCGTCGCGGACCGCGCGGGTGCGCATCGAGGCGGGGTCGCTGCCGGCGTCCGGCTCGGTGAGCCCGAAGCAGCCGAGTGCCTCGCCGCTCGCCATCCGCGGCAGCCACTCCTCCTTGTGCGCCTCGGTCCCCCAGCGGTGGATCGCGAACATCGCCAGCGAGCCCTGCACGGACACGAAGCTGCGCAGCCCCGAGTCCACCGCCTCGAGCTCGCGGCACGCCACGCCGTACGCCACGGCGCTGGTGCCCGCGCAGCCGTAGCCCTCCAGGTGCATGCCGAGCAGGCCGAGCTTGCCCAGCCGGGGACCGAGGTCGTCGGGGAGGGTGCCCTGCTCGTACCAGTCGGCGACGTACGGCGCGAGCTCCGCGTCCGCGAACGCGCGCACCGTGTCACGGATGTCGCGCTCGTCGGAGTCGAGGAGTCCGTCCACGGCGAGGAAGTCATGAGGGTCGGTCATCTGCTCACCCTACGACCCACCGTGCTCCGCGCTGTCACCCCTGTCAGGCCCGGTTGACCGCGCTGGTCACGGCCTTCAGCGAGGCGGTGACGATGTTCGGGTCGAGACCGACGCCCCACAGGACCTGGTCGCCCACCGCGCACTCGACGTACGCCGCCGCGATCGCGTCCCCGCCGGAGGACAGCGCGTGCTCGTGGTAGTCGAGCACCCGGATGTCGTTGCGGTTCTCGAACAGCGCGCTGCCCTTGGACAGCTCATGGTCGGCCAGCTCGCCGATCGCCGCCACGAAGGCCGCGATCGGGCCGTTGCCCGCACCGGTCAGGGTGCGCATCTCGCCGTCGACGTAGACGTTGACCTCCAGCGCGTCCTTCTCCCCCGCGGCCGACGAGGTGTGCACCGCGTCCAGCTTGAGCGGGGTCTCGCGCTCGAGGTACTCCGCCCGGAACGAGGCCCAGATGTCGGCCGGCGACATCTCGCCGCCCTCGTCGTCGGTGTGCTGCTGCACGGCCCGGCTGAACTCGATCTGCAGCCGACGCGGCAGGTCGAGCTTGTGCTCGGACTTCAAGATGTAGGCCACGCCGCCCTTGCCGGACTGGCTGTTCACCCGGATCACGGCCTCGTAGGTGCGGCCGACGTCGTGCGGGTCGATCGGCAGGTACGGCGCCTCCCAGGGCATCTCCGCGACCGTCTGACCGGACTCGGCGGCGATCCCCTCCAGCGCCTCCAGGCCCTTCTTGATCGCGTCCTGGTGGGAGCCGCTGAAGGCCGTGTAGACCAGGTCGCCCGCGTAGGGGTGCCGCGGGTGGACCGGCAGCTGGGTGCAGTACTCCACCGTGCGACGGATCTCGTCGATGTCGGAGAAGTCGATCTTCGGGTCGATGCCCTGGCTGAACAGGTTCATCCCCAGGGTCACCAGGTCGACGTTGCCGGTGCGCTCGCCGTGCCCGAACAGGCAGCCCTCGACGCGGTCGGCGCCGGCCATCATCGCCAGCTCGGTGGCCGCGACCGCGGTGCCGCGGTCGTTGTGCGGGTGCAGCGAGATCGTGGTGTTCTCGCGGCGGGTCAGCTGCCGGGAGAACCACTCGATCTGGTCGGCGTAGACGTTCGGGGTGGCCATCTCGACGGTCGCCGGCAGGTTCAGGATGATCTCCCGGCCGTCCTCGGGCTGCCACACGTCGGAGACCGCCTCGCAGACGTCGACCGCGAACGGCATCTCCGAGCCGCTGAAGATCTCCGGGGAGTACTCGTAGCCGATCTCGGTCTTGTCCAGGTAGGACTCGGCGTACTTCATCACGATCTCGGTGCCACGGGTGGCGATCGCGCGGACCTCGTCCTTGCCGGCGTGGAACACCACCCGCCGGAACAGCGGCGCGATCGCGTTGTAGAGGTGGATGTTGGCGCGGGGCACGCCGACCAGCGACTGCACGCTGCGCTCGATCAGGTCCTCACGGGCCTGGGTCAGCACCGAGATGGTGACGTCGTCGGGGATCCGCTCGCCCTCGATGAGCTGGCGGACGAAGCCGAAGTCGGTCTCGCTGGCGGCCGGGAAGCCGACCTCGATCTCCTTGTAGCCCATCCGGACCAGCAGGTCGAACATCGCCATCTTGCGGGTCGGCGACATCGGGTCGATCAGCGCCTGGTTGCCGTCCCGGAGGTCCGTGGACAGCCAGCGCGGGGCCTCGGTGATCTGCGCGGAGGGCCAGGTGCGGTCCGGCAGGTCGATCGGCGGGAAGGCGCGGTACCGGTGGAACGGCATCGGGCTGGGCTGCTGGTGGTGCTGGCGGCGGTGCAGTGTCATGGGGTGCTCTCGCTGTCTGTGTCGTGGTGGTCCCGGCGCAACACCGAACCCCGCAGCGAGGAGGTCCGGGTCAGTGAACCTCGCTGCGGCAGCGAAGGAGGAGGCTGCATCGCGTCATGACCGGTCCACCTTAGCCCCGGGGACGACGGGCGACGTAACGGCCTTCCACCAAACGGACAGCACCCGCACCGTGGCCGCGGGTCGTCGGGCCGCGCCGGAATACTCGCGCCGACCGACGACTTGGACATTTGGTACGACGTGACGACGACGAGGAGGCCACCATGAGCAGCAAGACCTGGTTCATCACCGGTACGTCCCGCGGCTTCGGCCGCGAGTGGGCCGAGGCCGCCCTGGAGCGTGGTGACTCGGTGGCCGCGACGGCCCGGGACGCCGCGAGCCTCGACGCGCTCGTGGCGGAGTACGGCGACCGGGTCCTGCCGATCGCGCTCGACGTCACCGACCGGGACGCGGTGTTCGCGGCCGTGCAGCGGGCCCATGACCGGTTCGGGCGCCTCGACGTGGTCGTGAACAACGCCGGCTACGGGCAGTTCGGCATGGTCGAGGAGCTCAGCGAGGCCGAGGCCCGCGACCAGATCGAGACCAACCTGTTCGGCGCGCTGTGGGTCACCCAGGCGGCGCTGCCGTACCTGCGGGCGCAGGGCAGCGGACACCTCCTCCAGGTCTCCTCCATCGGCGGGATCTCCGCGTTCCCCACGGTCGGCATCTACCACGCGTCCAAGTGGGCGCTCGAGGGGATCAGCCAGGCGCTGGCCCAGGAGGTCGCCGGCTTCGGCATCAAGGTCACCCTGATCGAGCCCGGCGGCTACTCCACCGACTGGGGCGGCAGCTCGGCCAGCCACGCGACCCCGATCGCCGCCTACGACGGGGTCCGCGAGGCGGCCGCGAACCGGCCGAGCCGACGCGGCACCCCGGGCGACCCGAAGGCCACCCGCCAGGCCGTGCTCACCCTCGTGGACGCCGTCGAGCCGCCGTTGCGGGTCTTCTTCGGTGAGGCCCCGCTGGCGATCGCGACCGCCGACTACGAGTCCCGGCTGGCGACCTGGAACGAGTGGCAGTCCCTCGCGGTGGCGGCCCACGGGAGCCGGGACTGACCCCGGTGGACCCCCGCCCCGACGCCGGCGGCCGGCTGCGGGTCGCCGCCGTCGTGCTGCTCGTGCTGGCGTGGGGGTCGACCTTCGCCGCGGTGAAGATCGGCCTGGACAGCGCCCCACCGATCCTCTTCGGCGGCCTGCGCTCGGTGCTGGGCGGTGCGGTGATGGCCGTGCTGGCGTTCGCCCGGACGGGCCGGCCCGCGCTGAGGGACACCTGGCCGGCGTACGCCGTGCTGACGCTGCTCAACGTGGTGCTGTTCTTCAGCCTTCAGACGCTGGCGATCCTCGAGCTGCCCTCGGGGCTGGCCGCCGTGCTGATCTACCTCCAGCCGGTGCTCGTCGGTGTGCTCGCCGCACCGCTGCTCGGCGAGTCGCTGACGGCGTACAAGGTGACCGGGCTGCTGCTCGGCTTCGCCGGCATCGTGGTGGTCAGCATCGGCGCCTTCAGCGGGCACGTGTCCGCACTGGGCGTCGGGTACGCCGTGGTCGGCGCGCTGGTCTGGGCGCTGGGCACGATCGCCTTCAAGCGGTACGCCAACCGCCTCGACGCCTGGTGGTCCGTGGCGATCCCGTTCCTGGTGGGCGGCGTGGTGATGACCGCCGGCGGCGCGGCGACCGAGGGCACCGCGGTGAGCTGGTCCGGCGAGTTCGTCGCCGCCCTCGCCTACGCCGCGCTGGTCGGCACGGCGCTGTCCTGGTCGCTGTGGTTCGGGCTGGTCGGCTCCGGCGAGGCCGGCCGGGCCGCGGCGTACATCTTCTTCGTGCCGCTGGTCTCGCTGGGCATCGGCGCGGTCTACCTGCACGAGACCCTCGGTCCCTCACTGCTGGCCGGTGCCGCCCTGGTGATCGTGGGCGTCTACCTGGTCAACCGCCGGCCCCCGGATCGTGTTCACTAGGCGGATGGGTCTCCCCCGCCTGCTGGTCGTGCACCACTCCCCGACCCGGTCGATGGCCGCGCTCACCGAGGCGGCGGTCGCCGGGGCGCACGACGACGCGATCGACGGCGTCGAGGTGGTGGTCCGGCCGGCGCTCGAGGCGACCGCGGACGACGTGCTGGCCGCCGACGGCTACCTCCTCGGCACCCCGGCCAACTTCGGCTACATGTCCGGCGCGCTCAAGCACTTCTTCGACTCCACGTTCCTGGCGGTCGGCGGGTCGCTGTCGGACACCGGCGCGGCCGACGACACGGCCGGCGGCTCCCCGGCCGCACCGTTCGGGCTGTTCGTGCACGGCCGCTACGACACCACCGGGGCGGTCCGCTCCGTGCTCTCGATCGTGGGCGCGCTCGGCTGGCGCCAGGGCTACGACGTCCTGGAGGTCCTCGGCGACGTGACCGGGACCGACCGCGAGGCCGCCTACGAGCTCGGCGGCACGCTGGCCGCGCTGGTCGCCGAGCGCGGCTGACGGCGCCGGAGCGCTCAGACCCCGTTGCGGCGGTACGGCGTGTAGGTCCCGTGGTCGCGGTAGTACGGGTACGGCAGCGTGTGGTGCTTGTCGCCGGTGTCCGGCGTCTGCTCGTAGGCCACGTAGGCACTGTGCGCACGGTTGGCCCACCGGTCGAAGATCACCACGTGCCCGTAGCCGCTGGAGGGCCGGTGCAGGAGGATGTCGCCACGTCGCAGCACGGCCTTGGTGATCCGGTGGGTGACCCTCGGCAGCGTCCAGGTGGAGTAGCTGCTGCCCAGCGCCCAGGCCATCGAGACGAAGCCGGAGCAGTCCCGCCGGTAGGTGCCGTACCTGTTCGTGAACGACCGGACCGTGCTGTAGCCCACCCGGGCCCGGGACCAGGACTCGGCCCGGGTCATCGTGCGCTCCCCGAACGTCGGTGTGGGCGTGGGCCGCACCCGGGCCCACAGCGTCGTGCCCCGGCGGGTGACCACCAGGTTGCCGTCGTCGCGGACCCGGAGGACAGCGCCCGGGTGCCGGGAGGTCCCGCTCGCCCACAGCCGCCGGCTGCCGACGCCGACGACCAGGTTGCCGTCGGTCCGCATCGTCGTGCGCGCGCCGCCATGGCCGCCGGTGCGGGCCGCCCACACCGTGCGGGTCCGGTCCCGCAGCACCAGGTTGCCGTCGGCGCGCATGACCAGGTGGTAGCGGCGGTTCGGGGACCACAGGTCACCCCCGGCCGACAGCACGCCACCCGTGCCGAGGGTGCTGCCGGTGACGACGACGGTCCGGGTCGGGCTGTCGACCGGACCGGCGGGAGCAGGCGGGTCGGCCGGCGGGTGGTCCGGGTCTGCCGGATCCGCCGACGGGCCCCCCGGGTCCGCCGGTCTCTCGACGCGGTAGGCGTAGGCCCCGACGGCCTTCTCCCGGACCCCGAAGTCGAAGCCACCGGTCGCCGAGAGCGGCTGGCTGGCGATCGTCTGGAACTCCCCACCGGTACGGCGCTGCAGCCGGACCTCGCCGCCGGGGACCGCGGGCGTCAGCGTCCCGGTGAGGTGGAAGGTGCTGCCCGCGAACGGGTGCGCGGCGGGCGACCGGAGGGTCAGCAGCGGCACCGGTGGCGAGTCGGCGCTCGCGGGGGCGACCCCCAGCAGGGACGCCGACGCGACTGCCACGGTCACCGTCATGGCACAACGCTGTCGAACCTGCATCCCGAGCCGCCCCTTTTGTAGTGTTCGCCCAGGTTACGGAAAGGTCACGGGACTGTCCGGCGAACCACGAGCACCCCGCGTCGCCTGGTCCGCCCGGCGGTACCATCGCCGCACTGCTCTCCACTGGATCCTGAGGTCGCTCGTGCTCCGCTCCGCCAGCGTCGTGCTGCTGCTCCTCGTGGGTGGTTGCACCCCGGGGGCTGCCGGCAGCCCCGGGAGGCCGGCAGCGGCGACGGCGGAGGCGCCCCGGCTGGGCGCCTGCCGGCAGCTGACCCCGGCCGACGTCAAGGCGTCGACCAACGACTCCGCGGAGGTCGGCTGCGCGACGGAGCACACCGCCCAGACCTTCGCGGTCGGCAGCTTCCCGGCCGAGGTCGCCGCCGCGGGTGGGGACTCACCCCGGCTCCTCGGCGCCTACGTCTACGACCGCTGCGAGTCACGGTTCCAGCGGTTCCTCGGCGCCGACGAGAGCCTGATGATGCGCTCCACGATGACCTGGGCGTGGTTCCGCTCGTCCGCGGCCGCCTGGAAGCAGGGCGCGCACACCTGGCGCTGCGACGTGGTCGGCGGCGGCGAGCAGTCCGCCGCCTTCACCGCGCTGCCGCGGACCGCCCGCGGGCTGCTGCTGGGCAGGCCCGACGACCGCTGGCTGGTCTGCGCCGACGGCCCGACCGTCAGCGGGTCGGAGAAGATCCCGTGCAACCGCCCGCACACCTGGCGGGCGGTCAGCACCGTCGTGCTGGGCAAGAAGGCCGACCCCTATCCCGGCGACCGGCTCTCGGAGGTCCGCACCCGCGACTTCTGCCGGGGCTCGGTCGGCGCCTTCCTGGGCTATCCGGTCGACTACGACTTCGGCTACACGTGGTTCCACGCCGCGGAGTGGAAGGCCGGCAACCGCCGGTCCGTGTGCTGGGCGAGGACGACCCGGTGAACGCCGTCCGCGCGGCCGTCGCGACCGCCGTCGCCCTGGTGCTGCTGGCCGGCTGCACCGGCGGCTCCGAGCCGTCCTCGTCCGGCTCTCCCTCGGCCAGCGTGTCTGCCAGCACCTCGGCGTCCCCCAGCGGTCCCGCCCCGACGGTGATCCCGGCCCCGGCCGCCCCAGCACTGGGGGCCTGCTACCGGCTCACCAGCAGCCAGCTCACCCGGCCCACCAGCGAGACCCCCGCGGTGCCGTGCACGCGGCGGCACACCGCCCGCACGATCTACGTCGGCAAGCTGGTCACGGTCGTCGACGGGCACTCGGTGGCCGTCGACTCGGCCGCGGTGCAACGGCAGCTCTCCACGACCTGCCCACGCAAGCTGGCGCAGTACGTCGGGGGCTCGGCGAAGCAACGCGACCTGTCCCGGTTCAACGTGGTCTGGTACAGCCCCACGCTCCAGCAGTCCGACCAGGGCGCCGACTGGTTCCGCTGCGACCTGATCGCCTTCGCGGGCACCGACACCCTGGCGGCGCTCCCGCAGACCCGCGGCGGCGACCTCAAGGGCGTGCTGTCGCGGCCGGGGGCGCTGGACACCTACGGCCTGTGCGGGACCGCTGCCCCCGGTGCGCGGGGCTTCCGGCGGGTGATCTGCGGGCAGCGGCACTCGTGGCGGGCCATCGACACGATCGCGCTCTCCGGGGGCGCCCGCTACCCCGGGGTCGCGACCGTCCGGCGGGCCGGCGACGCGGGCTGCAAGGCCCTCGCCCGAGCCCGCGCCGGTGGGGCGCTGACGTTCAAGTACGGCTGGGAGTGGCCGACCGCGGCGCAGTGGTCGCGCGGACAGCGCTTCGGCTACTGCTGGGCGCCTGCCTGAGCCTGGCCGACCCTTCGGGAGCCCTCAGAAGCCGAGTCGCCGCAGCTGCTTGGGGTCACGCTGCCAGTCCTTGGCGATCTTCACGTGCAGGTCGAGGTAGACCGGGGTGCCCAGGATCGCCTCGATCTGCTGGCGGGCGGCGCTGCCCACGCCGCGCAGCCGGCTGCCCTTGTGCCCGATCACGATGCCCTTCTGCGAGGACCGCTCGACGAACAGGTTCGCGTGGATGTCGAGGAGCGGACGGTCCTCGGAGCGCCCCTCGCGCAGGCCCATCTCCTCGACGACGACCGCGATGGAGTGCGGCAGCTCGTCGCGCACGCCCTCGAGGGCGGCCTCCCGGATCAGCTCGGCGACGATGATCTCCTCGGGGGCGTCGGTCAGGTCGCCCTCCGGGTAGAGCGGCGGGCCCTCCGGCAGCTGGGCCACCAGCAGGTCGGCGAGCAGGCCGACCTGGTCCCCGGACTTGGCCGAGACCGGGACGATCTCCTGCCACTCGGTGCCGGTCTCCTCGCCCAGCCGGGCGATGGACAGCAGGTGCTCGCCGAGCTGCTGGGGGGTGGCCAGGTCGGTCTTGGTGGCGACGGCGAACTTGATCGTCTTGCGCACCTTGGCGAGCTCGTTGACCAGGAACCGGTCCCCGGGGCCGACCTTCTCGTTGGCCGGGAAGCACACCGCGACCACGTCGACCTCCGACCAGGTGGAGGTCACCAGGTCGTTGAGCCGCTCGCCCAGCAGGGTGCGCGGCCGGTGCAGACCGGGGGTGTCCATCAGCACCAGCTGGGCGTCGGGCCGGTGCACGATCCCCCGGACGACGGTGCGGGTGGTCTGCGGCCGCGACGAGGTGATCGCGACCTTGCTCCCCACCAGGGCGTTGGTGAGGGTGGACTTGCCGGCGTTGGGGCGCCCGACGAAGGACGCGAAGCCGCTGCGGAACTCGGGCACGTCCGGATTGTGTCATCCCTCGCAGGCGGCGGCGTCCCTCCGGTCCCGGTCCGCGACCGGTCTGGTCCGCGCCGTACGACGGGAAGTTTCCCAGGTGATGTCGAGAAACCGGCACTCCCCATGGTGAATTCACCATGGGGAGTGCCGGTTTCTCTGCATCACCTGGGAAACAGGCAGGGCACCGGCCGCCCGAGGGAAGCGGCCCGCCGGGTCAGCCCAGCCAGGTCGGACGCAGCGGGAAGTGCGCGTTGCCGTCGGCGTCCGGCTTGACCGCGAGGACCTGGTGCAGCTGGATCTCGTTGCGCTCGAAGGACATCCGCGAGCCCGCCATGTAGAGGCCCCACACCTTCGCGGTGCCCTCGCCGACCTCGCGCACGCACTCGTCCCAGTTGGCCACCAGGTTCTCGCACCAGCCCTTGAGGGTCAGCGCGTAGTGCTCGCGGAGGTTCTCCTCGTGCCGGACCTCGAGGCCGAGGTTCTGGATCTCGGTGATGATCCGCCCCGAGCCGGTCAGCTCGCCGTCGGGGAAGACGTAGCGGTCGATGAACGCACCGGTGTCGGTCACCGCGTTGTCGGGGCGGGTGATGCAGTGGTTGAGCAGCCGGCCGCCCGGGACCAGCTTGTCCCGCATGAAGGCGAAGTACGACGGGTAGTTGCGGATCCCGATGTGCTCGGTGAGGCCGATCGAGCTGACCGCGTCGAAGCCGGTGTCGCGCACGTCGCGGTAGTCGCCGAAACGCACCTCGGCCACGTCGTCGAGCCCGTCGCGCTTGATCGCCTCCTGCCCCCAGGCCGCCTGCTCGCGGGACAGGGTGACCCCGACGACCTCGACGCCGTAGTGCTGCGCGGCGTGCCGGACCATCCCGCCCCAGCCGCTGCCGATGTCCAGCAGCCGCATCCCCGGCTGGAGGCCGAGCTTGCGGCAGACCAGGTCGTACTTGGCGAACTGGGCCTCCTCGAGGGTGGCCTGCTCGCTCGGGAACACCGCGCAGGTGTAGGTCATCGACTCGCCCAGGACCATCTCGTAGAAGCGGTTCGAGACGTCGTAGTGGTGGTGGATGGCACCGGCGTCGCGGCCCTTGGAGTGCCGGAAGCCCTCCAGCAGCCGGCGCCACTTGGGCAGCGCCTCCTGCGGCGGCGGGGGCGGCGGCTTCAGGTAGCTCCAGCCCAGCCCGCGGACGATCGCGAACGCCTCGGCCGGCGGCGGGATCTTGAAGCCCGACTCGCGCTGGAGCAGCAGCATCGCCTGGTAGGGGTCTCCGGGGTGCACCCCGCCGAGGGTGAGGTCGCCCGAGACGTAGGCCCGGGCCATCCCCAGGTCGCCGGGGGCGGTGAGCAGGTAGGACAGCCCCCGCTCGTTGACCAGGTGGACGTGGATCGGCGAGTCCTGGGGACCCGCGGTGCTGCCGTCGTACGCCGTGAAGCGGAACGGCACCCCGGCAGGCATCAGGCGCGAGATCGCCTCGCCGATGGTGATCTGCGGGACGGGTCGGTTGAGTGTGCTCGTCATCGACGATTCACCGCCTTCTCGTAGAGGCTCGTGAGCCGGTGGTCCGGGTCGGTCACCTGCTTGACCCGGTTCTGGTTGGCGACGCCGTACAGCCGGTCGAAGGTCTCCCGGTCGTAGTAGGCGTCGGAATAGAGGGACTTGTGACCGCCGAGCTCGGTCACCTGGGCCTCCACGGCCCGGTTGACGTCACCGTCGGCGGACCCGGGCGCGATCGGGACGGTGCCCCAGAAGCCGACGTTGACGTAGGTGCGGCCGGGCCGCAGCGGGTAGGACGGCCAGTCGCGCGTGGCCCGCAGCGGGCACAGCCACACCGGCCGCATGCCGACGTTCTCGTCGAACCAGCGCACGAACGCGGGCGTCTGCTCGACGGGTACCTCGATGTCCTGGATCACCCGCTCCCTGGCGGGCTTGCCCCGGGCCCGGTCCAGGCGGGCCATCACCCCGAAACGGTTCTCCAGGTTGATGATCCGGCTGTAGACGTCGCTGCGCCGCCAGCGTCGCGGCCAGAGCCGGCGGACCCGGCGGTTCTGCAGCCCGAAGGCTCCCGAGCACCAGAACCAGTCGGTGTCCCAGCGCCACAGGTAGTCGTGCATGGTCAGGGTGTCGGTCTCGCGCTGCTGGAGGGAGCGGAAGTAGAGGTCCATCCCGGTGTAGTCGCTGGTGCTCACCGTGGCCCCGGGGCCGGCCTCGCGCCAGGTGGCCAGCGTCAGGTAGGCCTCCCCCGGCTCGAACACGACGCCGTCGAGACCGTCGACGCGGACACCGGCGTGCTCCCCGCGCTCGACGATCCCCTCGATCGTCTTGGCGAGCAGGTCGAGGTCGTCGAAGCGCACGTGCCGCAGGTCGACGTACGCCGGCACCCGCTCCAGCCTGATCCGGATCCGGGTCGCGTAGCCGAGCGAGCCGTAGGAGTTGGGGAACGCGTCGAAGAGGTCCTCGCCGGGCCGGGCGGTGACCACCTCGCCGGCGCCGGTGAGCACGTCCATCTCCAGCACCGACTCGTGTGGCAGCCCGTTGCGGAACGACGTGGACTCGATGCCGAGGCCGGTGACGGCACCCCCGAGGGTGATGCTGCGCAGCTGGGGGACGACGTACGGGACCAGGCCGCGGGCCAGGGTGACGTCGACCAGGTCCTCGTAGGTGCACATCCCCTGGACGTCGGCGGTGGCCTCGCCGGTCGCCGGGTCCACGTCGACCGCGATCACGCCGGCCAGCCCGGACACGTCCAGACCGGGTGCGCTGGAGGCGGTCCGGGCCCGGAACAGGTTCGAGGTCCGCTTGGCCAGCCGGACCGGCTCACCGGCCGGGATCGCGTCGTACGACGCGCGCAGCCGCGCCACCGCGCCGACGTGGGCGTCCCACCCCACCACATCGCTCATGGGGACAACCTATCGTCGCGATGTGTCGCGCCGGTGAACCGGGTTGGTTGGTGAGGCCATATAACGAGCCGCTCGCGAGAGGGTCCGTCTCGGAAGTCGGCTCAGGACTCCACGGAGGCGACCACGGTGCCGTCCGGCGCGGCCAGGTGCACCGGTACCCCGGCGCCGGAGAGGTCCCGGACCACCGAGAGGTCCGCCTCGTTGACGGCGGCCTCGCTGCCGAGCACCACCACCGCCTCCAGGCTGCGCGCGCCGCTGGAGACCGCCATCGCGACGGCCACCTGGACCGCCGTCAGCCGCAGGGTCGGCAGGTCGACCGTCGCGCCCGCGTAGGTGCGCCCGTCCTGGTCGCGCACGCAGGCGCCCTCCGGCGCCCGGGTGCGGGCCCGGGTGCTGCGGGCGAGGGTGACGAGCTTGGCGTCGTCGGGGTCGGTCAGGGCGGAGGGGGAGTCAGCCGGCATGGTGCTCAGGATAGGTGTCGGCCCGCGCCTCGTCGGCGTCGGTGGGCACCTCGATCCGGCTCACCAGCACGGTGCCGATCCGGTTGCGGCGTCCGGCCGGGGTCTCCGCCTCGAACCGCAGCCCTTGGAGCTCGACGACCGACCCCGCGATCGGGACCCGGCCGAGGTGCTTGGCCATCAGCCCGCCGATGCTGTCGACGTCGTCGTCGTCGACGACCACCCCGACGATGTCCTCGAGGTCGTCGACCGGGTAGCGCGAGCTGACCCGCACGCCGCCGTGCGAGAGGTGCTCCACGTCGACCCGGGCCACGTCGTACTCGTCGGTGATCTCCCCGACGATCTCCTCCAGCACGTCCTCGATGGTGACCAGGCCGGCGGTGCCGCCGTACTCGTCGACGACCACGCCGACGTGCTTGCGCTCGGCCTGCATCTCGCGCAGCAGCGCGTCGATCGGCTTGGAGTCGGGGACGTAGAGCGCCGGCCGCATCACGGACTCGACCCGCTCGGTGGTCTCCGCCTCGTGCCGGTCGAAGACCCGCTTGGTGAGGTCCTTGAGGTAGGCGAAGCCGACGATGTCGTCGAGGTTCTCCCCCACCACCGGGATCCGCGAGTAGCCGCTGCGCAGGGCCAGCGACATCGCCTGCCGCAGTGTCTTGCTGCGCTCGATGAAGACCACGTCGGTGCGCGGCACCATCACCTCGCGCACCAGGGTGTCGCCGAGCTCGAAGACGGAGTGGATCATCTGCCGCTCGCCGGACTCGATCACGCTGCTCGCCTCGGCCAGGTCCACGAGCTCGCGCAGCTCCGCCTCGGAGGCGAACGGGCCCTCGCTGAAGCCGCGCCCCGGGGTGATCGCGTTGCCGACCAGGATCAGCATCCGCGGCACCGGCCCGAGCACCTTCGTGAAGGCGATCAGCGGCCCCGCGGACAGCAGCGCGATCCGCTCGGAGTGCTGGCGACCGACGGTGCGCGGGGCGACCCCGATCACCACGAAGGAGACGACCAGCATGATCGCCAGCGACGCCAGCATCGCCCACCAGCGGCCCACGTCGGCCTGCGGGCCGGACTCGGAGCCACCCCGCGGGACGATCAGGTCGAGCATCACCACGGTGACCAGGACGATCGCGGCGATCTCGGTGAGCATCCGCAGGAACAGCGCGGTGTTGAGGTAGCGGGGCGGGTCCTCGACGATCTCCAGCAGCCGCGAGGAGCCACCGGCCCCCTCGGCCGCGATCTCCTCGGCTCGCGCCTTGGAGAACGACGAGAGAGCGGCGTCCGCGCTGCTGAACAGGCCTGCGACCACGGTGAAGACGGCTGCCAGGACCAGCAGCCAGATGTCGACGATGCTCATGTCAGGCTCCCCGGCCCGCCTGCCACGCTGTGAGCAGCGTGGCCTGCAGGCCGAACATCTCCTTGTGCTCGTCGGGCTCGGCGTGGTCGTAGCCGAGCAGGTGCAGGATCCCGTGCACGGTCAGCAGGTGCACCTCGTCCCGCATGCTGTGGCCGGCCTCGGCGGCCTGCCGCTCCGCCACCGAAGCGCAGAGCACGAGGTCGCCGAGGACGCCCTCCTCGGGCTCCTCGTTGACCAGCCCGGGGCGCAGCTCGTCCATCGGGAAGGCCAGCACGTCGGTGGGGCCCTCCTTCTCCATCCACTTCTCGTTGAGCTCGGCGATGGTCGCCTCGTCCACGAGCTTGATGCAGAGCTCGGCCTGCGGGTGCACGCGCATCTCGTCCATCACGAAGCGCGCCAGCCGGGACAGCTCGGGTACGTCCAGCTCGGCACCGGACTCGTTGAGGACCTCGATGCTCATGCCGGCCCCCGCCGGGGTCCGCGCCGCGCGGCGTCCGGCCCGGGCTCGTCCTCACGACGGGCCTCGTAGTCGTCGTACGCCGCCACGATGTGCCCCACCAGCCGGTGCCGGACCACGTCGTGCGAGGTCAGCCGGTTGAAGGAGACGTCCTCGATGCCGTCGAGGATGTCCTCCACGATCCGCAGCCCGCTGCGGGTGCCCGAGGGCAGGTCGACCTGGGTGACGTCGCCGGTGACGACCATCTTGGAGCCGAAGCCGAGCCGGGTCAGGAACATCTTCATCTGCTCGGGCGAGGTGTTCTGCGCCTCGTCGAGGATGATGAAGGCGTCGTTGAGGGTGCGCCCGCGCATGTAGGCCAGCGGGGCCACCTCGATGGTGTTCGCGGCCAGCAGCTTGGGCACCGACTCCGGGTCGAGCATGTCGTGCAGCGCGTCGTAGAGCGGCCGCAGGTAGGGGTCGATCTTCTCGCTGAGGGTGCCGGGCAGGAACCCCAGCCGCTCGCCTGCCTCGACGGCCGGCCGGGTCAGGATGATCCGGTTGACGTTCTTGGACTGGAGCGCCTGCACGGCCTTGGCCATCGCGAGGTAGGTCTTCCCGGTGCCGGCCGGGCCGATGCCGAAGGTGATCGTGTGCTTGTCGATCGACTCGACGTACTTCTTCTGGTTCAGCGTCTTGGGCCGGATCGTGCGCCCGCGGTTGGACAGGATGTTCAGCGACAGCACGTCGGCCGGGCGCTCGGTGGTCTCCGTGCGGAGGATCCCGATCGCGCGCTCGACGGTCTCGGCGGTCACCCCCTGCCCGGTGCGGATGATGGTGACCAGCTCGTCGAGGAGCCGCTCCATCAGCGCCACCTCGGCGCTCTCACCGCGCATCGTGACCTGGTTGCCGCGCACGTGCACGTCGACCTTGAAGGCCTTCTCGATGAGGGTGAGGAACTCGTCGCGGGGCCCGAGAAGGGCGACCATGGGGATGCTGTTGGGCACCACGAGGGTGTGGGCCGGCAGCTCCGGTCCGGTGTCAGGTGGAGTCATGGGCGGCGCTGGGGCCGACCTCCCGGTCTGTGGTCGATGGACTGGCGTGCACAGTTTACGGGAGCCGTGAGCGTCCGGCGCCAGTGCGTTTCCGAGCGGCCCGGCTGGACCACCCCGCTAGCATGCCTTCATGCAGGGGCACGAGGAGCCTGACGACGATCCCGAGCTCGAGCTCATCGAGCCCGAGGACTTCCTCGCGCACAACCCGTTCCCCCTCGACGCCCAGCGGATGGGCATCGACCGCTGGAGCGACGACGCCGGGATGATCGCGATCGCCTCGTCCCTGAACCCCTCCAAGCGGTCCCACAAGATCGTCGCGTGGGTGATGCTGATCGCGCTCGCCTCCTGGCTGATCGCGCAGCTCTGGTTCGAGCTGACCTGACCTCAGGGCCTGGTGACGAGCAGCAGCCCCAGGCACATCTCGTCGGTGGTGCCCTCGCCCCACACGACGTACCGCTCGGGCTGGCCCTTGAACGCCGGCAGCAGGTCGCGCAGCGACTGGTCGTGCCGGCAGGTGACCCGCACGGTGTCGCCGGCACGCAGCCGCACCGGGCTGATCGGCCGGGCGCCCTGGTTGTCGAAGTCCCAGTTGCGGATGTCCAGGACGGTGCGGGCGCGGGGGGTGCCCGGGTCCACCTCGATCTTGATGGACCGGCCGAGCAGGTGCATGTGGCCGGCGGTGGCCCGGATCGTCGCCGGCGCCTTGATCGTGCGGTCGCAGGTCTGCACCGGGCCGGTGGGCAGCGGCCCGCACAGCAGGTGCAGGTAGTTCGCGACCAGCCCCACCTGGTCGCCGAAGCGCCGCTGGGCGTCCGCGACGGCGGCGGCCCGGTCGCAGAGCCGTCCGCTGTTCCGGCCGGGACGGCAGGGCAGCTCCACCGGCGCGGGCAGCAGCACCGTCTCCAGGGCGGCGAGCCGCTTGGTCGCCGGGGCCAGCCGCAGCTGGGCCGACGAGACGTCCGGCCGTGCCCCGGCGAGCAGGTTGTAGTGCACCTGCATGATGATCCGCGAGCCCTTGGCGAGCGGGACGCCGACGTCCTTGGCCAGCACCTGCTCGGACCCGCCGGGGGCCCAGGCACCCAGCCAGGGTGCGTTGTCGAGCGACTGGTTGTCCTCCACACCGGTGCCGCCGAAGCAGGTCCACCCCTCCCCCTGGTCGGCACGGTCCTTGGCCTCCACGGCCGGCACCGAGGACGGCGGCACCCGGAACAGGATCACGTGGTGCACCACCGCCGGCTGCCCGGGCAGGATGTTCAGGCCGGTGATGAAGGCGTCCTTCGCGAGGTGCGGGTCCAGCACGAAGCAGCGGTAGTCGTCGGTGCCGGTGCCGTACGGCGCCGACGGGGTGTACGGCGTCGGCATGGACAGCCGGACCCGCCGCTCCTGCGCGCGCAACGGCTTGGCAGCGGCCGGCCTCACCGTGCCGGTGGAGCCGTGGCCTTCGTGGGTCGGGTCGGCGCTCGACGTCGCCGGTGTCCGGGCCGCCTGCGGCGTCGCGGTGCGGTTCTTGTCGGCCTGCCTCGCGGTCGTGGAGCAGCCGGCGGTGGCGAGCGCCAGCACCAGCCCGGCGACCGCGGTGCGCAGCAGGCGGCGGGTCATCCGGGGGGCCAGCCCATAGGGCGGCCGCCGAGGACGTGCAGGTGCGCGTGGAAGACGGTCTGGTGGGCGGCCGCCCCGGTGTTGAACACCAGCCGGTAGCCCGCACCGAGGCCCTCCTGCGCGGCCACCGCCGCGGCCGCGTCGACCAGGTCCACCAGCTCGGTCGGATGCGCGGCGGCGAGCGAGGCGGCGTCCGGCTCGTGCCGGCGCGGGACCACCAGCACGTGCGTGGGCGCCTGCGGGTCCACGTCGCGGAAGGCGAGCGTCGTCGCGGTCTCGTGCACGACCTCGGCCGGGATCTCGCCGGAGACGATCTTGCAGAACAGGCAGGTCTCGTCGTTCGCCATGGCGTCAGCGTAGTTCCTGCTCCGCCGTGTCAACCCGGTGTGCGGCTCGCGCGTGGAACTACCGTGACCACCACGATGCTGCGCCGAGCCGCCCGAGGGGGTGCGATGGGAGCCACGCCGGGACCCGGCTGGGACGCGGACGCCGCCGTCGAGGAGCTGTACGCCGCGCAGTACCGCTCGCTGGTGCGGCTCTCGGTCCTGCTGGTGCGCGACGTCGAGACCGCCGAGGAGGTGGTCCAGGACTCGTTCGTGGCCATGCACGGCCGCTGGTCGTCGCTGCGCGAGCCGGACAAGGCGCTGGCCTACCTCCGGCAGGCCGTGGTCAACCGGTCCCGCTCGGTGCTGCGGCACCGGGGCGTGCAGGCCCGGCGGGTGCCTGTGCACGCCGACACCCACGTCGAGGACGGGACGGTCGCCGCCGAGCGTCGGTCCACCGTGCTCGACGCGCTCCGCACGCTGCCCGAGCGGCAGCGCGAGGTGCTCGCCCTGCGCTACTACCTGGACCTCACCGAGGCCGACATCGCGCGCACGCTCGGCATCAGCCGGGGTGCCGTCAAGACCCACGCGTCCCGCGGCGTCGCCGCCCTGCGCACCCTGATGGAGGACGTCTCATGAACGACGACCAGGTCCGCGAGCTGCTCGACTCCGCGGTGGCCGACGTCGAGCCCCGCGACGGGCTGGCCGCGATCCGCGCCCGCGCGGCGGCCGCCCGACGGCGCCGCGGCTGGGCCTGGGGGCTCGGTGGCGTCCTCGCGACCGCCGCGGCGGCGGCCGTCGCGGTCGCGGTGCTCGGCGGCGCCACCCCGCAGGACACGCCCGTGGCGCCGGCCGGGTCCGCCGACGGCGACGTACCGCCGGAGACCGGCCGGCCGGTCCCGGTCTGGTTCGTCGGCGACACCGGGGTCGGGCCGCGGCTGTTCGAGGAGCTGCACCCCGGCCTCGGCGACACCGCCGCGCTGCGGCTCGCCGTCGAGGGCACCTCGTTCGACCCCGACTACCGCAGCCCCTGGCCGGCCGGCACCACGGTGGACAGCGTGCAGACGGGCCGGGACGCCCTCAGCGTGCACCTCCTCGCCGACGCCGACCTCACCTCCCGACCGGCCTCGATGTCCGCCGCCGAGGCGCGGGTGGCCGTCCAGCAGCTGGTCCGCACAGCAGAGGCCGGCCCTGGTCTGCACGGGCTCCCCGTCGAGTTCGCGGTCGCCGGCCGGCCGGTCGGCACACTGCTCGGGGTGGACGTCTCCCACCCGGTCGCCGCCGGCCCCGACGACGACGTGCTCTCCCCGGTCTCGATCAGCTCGCCCACGCAGATGGAGGGCCGCTCTCTCGCCCCGCTGTCCAGCCCGCTCACCGTGACCGGCCACGCCGCCGCGTTCGAGGCGAACGTCCAGTGGGAGCTGATGCAGGGCGACACCGTGGTCAAGCACGGGTTCACCACCGCCCGCGAGTGCTGCACGCTGGCGCCGTACTCCTTCACGGTGACGGCGCCGCCCGGTCGCTACACGCTGGTGGTGCACGAGGAGGACGCGTCCGGTGGCGAGGGCACCCCGTCGTCGATGGACACCAAGGACATCACCATCGGGTGAGTTGACGGAACAACCATGCGCTGGTCGCGGTTCACCTCCCATGACAACGATCGGGCTCATCGGAGCAGGCAACATCGGACAGGCCGTCGCACGGCTCGCCGTCGACCACGGGTACGACGTGGTGCTCAGCAACTCACGCGGACCGGAGACCCTCGCCGCCGTCGTCGACGGGCTCGGCCCGCGCGCGCAGGCCGACACGTCGGTGGGCGCGGCGACCAGCGGGGACATCGTCGTGGTGACCGTGCCGCTGCGGGCCTACCAGGACGTCCCCGTCGAGCCGCTGGCCGGCAAGGTCGTCATCGACACCAACAACTACTACCCCGAGCGCGACGGTCGGATCGCCGGGCTGGACGGCAAGACGACCACATCGGCCGCGCTGCTCCAGGAGCACCTGCCGACCTCGCGGGTCGTCAAGGCCTTCAACCACATCCAGTCCGCGCACCTCACCGAGCACGCCTCCCCCGCCGGCACCGCCGACCGCCGTGCGCTCACCATCGCCGGCGACGACGCGGACGCCAAGGCCACCGTGAGCGCGCTGATCGACGAGCTCGGCTTCGACGTGGTGGACGCCGGCTCGCTCGCGGACAGCTGGCGGATCGAGCCCGGCACGCCCGGCTACGGCCCGCGGCTGGACTCCGCCGGGATGACCGAGGCGCTGGGCGCCGCGACCCGCTGACCCCGAGCGCCGAGTCGGCGCGAACGCACGCTTCCCGGGTGCCGAGTCGGCGCGAACGCACGCTTCCCGGGTGCCGAGTCGGCGCGAACGCACGTCTGCGTCTGCGTCGGCTCGACCCCCCTAGGCTCGTCGGGTGCACAGCCACCGCACCCTGAACCGGGCCCTGCTGCGGCGACAGCATCTGCTCGTCCGGGCGACGGTGCCTGCGCACGCGATGACCGAGCACCTGCTCGGCCTCCAGGCGCAGGAGCCACTGCCGCCCTACCTCTCGCTGTGGAGCCGCATCGAGGGGTTCGACCCCGCTGCGCTGTCCGACGGGCTCGAGGCACGGACGGCAGTCCGGCTTCTGCTGATGCGCGCCACCATCCACCTCGTGACGTCGGCGGACGCCGTACGGCTGCGACCGCTGGTGCAGGCGACCCTCGACCGAATCGCGCGCGTCGCCCAGGGCAGCCGCGCGGCGGCGGACGTGGACGCGCCGACGCACCGGCGAGGGTCACCGCGGACGCCTGCGGGACGGAGCCCAGGACGTTGCCCCAGCTCAGCGAGGAACTGTCCCGCGCGTTCCCGGACGCCCCCGCGGCCGCCTCGTCCAGCGCGCCCGGATCGCGGTGCCGCTCGTCCAGGTGCCGCCGCGCGGACTGTGGCGGCGGCCCGGCGGCGTGGCCCACCAGGTTGCGAGCACCTGGGTCGGCCGGCCGGTCGAGGCCGACATCGACCTGACCGAGGTCGTCCGCCGCTTCCTGCGCGGATACGGACCGGCTAACCCCACGGACGTCACGACCTGGTCCAGCGTCTCCGGCATCCGTACGGCGTTCGCGTCGATGACCGACGAGCTGACGTCGTACCGGGACTCGGACGGGCGGGAGCTGTGCGACCTGGCCGCACTCTCGCTCGTCGACGTCGAGCTGTCCCGCTGACGAGACCTGCGTTCGCGCCGACTCGACGGTCTCCAGACCTGCGTTCGCGCCGACTCGACGGTCTCCAGACCTGCGTTCGCGCCGACTCGACCGGGCCCAGACCTGCGTTCGCGCCGACTCGACGGGGGGCGGGTGTCAGCGCCAGCGGGTGCGGGCGAGCAGGGCCGCGGTCGCGGCGACCCCGGCCGTCGACGTACGCAGCACCGAGGTGCCCATGCGGACCGGCTCGGCGCCGACCGCGGCGAACGCCGCGAGCTCCTCGTCACTGATCCCGCCCTCGGGGCCGACCACGATCACGATCTCGCCGCGACCCGGGATCGGCAGGTCGGCCAGCGGGCCGGAGGCGGCCTCGTGCAGCACGACCGGCACGGAGGCGTCGCGGAGCAGCTCGACGACCCGCTCGGTGGTGACCACGTCGGCCACCGACGGGAACCAGGACCGTCGGGCCTGCTTGGCTGCCTCCCGCGACGTCGAGCGCCAGCGGGCCAGCGCCTTGTCCCGCTTGTCGCCACGCCACACCGACACCGAGCGGGCCGCCGCCCAGGGCACGATCACGTCCACGCCCACCTCGGTGAGCATCTCGACGGCCAGCTCGCCACGGTCGCCCTTGGGGATCGCCTGGACCACGACCACCCGGGGCAGCTCGGGCTCGGTGGTGGCGACCGTGTCGATGGTCGCGGCCAGCGACGACCTCGAGGTCGCGGTCACCGTGCAGGTGGCCGTCGTCCCGGCACCGTCGGTGAGCGCGACCCGCTCGCCGACCCGGATCCGCTTGACCACGACCGCGTGCCGGGCCTCGTCGCCGGTGAGCTCGACGCCGGCGCCGGCGACCAGGCCGGCCAGCGCGGGATGGACGAAGACGGGCAGGCTCATCGCGGGTTGAAGGCGTCTCGCAGCCGGTTGAAGACCGACTTGTGCGGGGCGTGCATGCCGCCGTCGGGCGACTGCTCGTCGCGGATCTCGGCCAGCGTGCGCAACAGCTCGGTCTGCCGGTCGTCGAGCCGGGTGGGGGTCTCCACCACGATCCGGACGACCAGGTCCCCGCGCCCGCCCCCGCGCAGCGACGGCACGCCGCGGGCGTTCAGCACCGTCTCTGTGCCCGACTGCGTGCCGGGCTTGATCTCCAGCGGCACCGTCGTCTCGATGTCGGAGTCCGGGCCGGCCACGTCGGCCTCGAGCGTGGGCAGGTGGATCGTGGTGCCCAGCGCGGCAGCGGTCATCGGCAGCGTGACGCTGGCGAGCAGGTCGACGCCGTGCCGGGTGAACACCGGATGGTCGGCGACGTGGATCTCGACGTACAGGTCGCCGGCGGGACCACCGCCGGGGCCGACCTCGCCCTCGCCGGACAGCTGCACCCGGGTGCCGGTGTCGACGCCGGCGGGGATCTTGACGGTCAGGGTACGGCGCGACCGGACCCGGCCGTCGCCGGAGCACTCCCGGCACGGCTCGGGGATGATCGTCCCGAAGCCGCGACAGGCGGCACACGGCCGCATCGTGCGGATGTCGCCCAGGAACGAACGCTGCTGGTGCACGGTCTCGCCGCGGCCGCCGCAGGTCTCGCAGGTCTTCGGGCTGGTGCCCGGTGCCGCGCCACCACCGTGGCAGGTGCCGCAGAGCACCGCGGTGTCGACCTTGAGCTCGTGGGTGGTGCCGAACGCCGCCTCCGCGAGGTCCACGTCGAGACGGATCAGCGCGTCCTGGCCGCGCCGGGTCCGCGGACGCGGGCCACGGCCGCCACCCTGGGCGCCGCCACCTGCCTGACCGCCGAAGAACGCGTCCATGATGTCGGTGAAGGAGAAGCCCGCCCCGGCCCCGGCGCCGCCGAAGCCGCCACCGCTGAACGGGTCGCCGCCGAGGTCGTACATCCGGCGCTTCTCGGGGTCGGAGAGCACCTCGTAGGCGTGGGTGACGCTCTTGAACTTCTCCTGCGACGCCGGGTCGGGATTGACGTCGGGGTGCAGCTGGCGGGCCAGCTTGCGGTAGGCCTTCTTGATCATGTCGCCGTCGGCGTCGCGCGAGACCCCGAGGGTCTCGTACAGGTCCTGACTCACTAGCTCATCCTTCGTCGAGGATCCGGGAGACGTAGCGCGCGACCGCGCGCACCGCCCCCATGGTCCCTGGGTAGTCCATGCGTGTCGGCCCCACGATGCCCAGGGTCGCCAGCGCCTCGTGGCCCGGTCCGTAGCCGGTGGCCACGACGGACGTCGACGCGAGCTCCTGGTAGGGGCCCTCGTGCCCGATCCGCACCGTCACCGTCGACGGCGAGGATGCCTCACCGAGGAGCTTGAGCAGCACGACGTGCTCCTCGAGCGCCTCGAGCATCGGGCGGATGGCGAGGTCGAAACCGTCGCCGAAGCGTGCGAGGTTAGCGGTGCCGCCCACCGCGACGCGCTCGTCGGAGCGGTGGTCGGACATCGCCTCGACCAGGGCCGCGACCAGCACCGACACCGGCGCCCGCTGGGCAGGGTCGGTCTCCTCGGGCAGCACCGCGAGGCGCGCGGAGGCGTCCGCGAGCCGCTCCCCCACGATCGTGCGGTTGAGCCGGCTGCGGAGGCCGGCGATCGCGTCCTCGTCGAGCGCGACCGGCAGCTCCACGACCCGCTGCTCCACCCGCCCGGTCGAGAGGATCAGCACGACCAGCACCTTGGTGGCGGTCAGCGGCACCACCTCGACGTGCCGGACCGTGGAGCGCGACAGGGTCGGGTACTGCACGATCGCGACCTGGCGGGTCAGCTGGGCGAGCAGCCGGACGCTGCGCTGCACCACGTCGTCGAGGTCGATCGCCCCCTCCAGGAGGGTGGCGATGGCGCGCTTCTCGGCGACGCTGAGCGGCTTCACCTGGCTGAGCCGGTCCACGAAGAGCCGGTAGCCCTTGTCGGTGGGGATCCGCCCCGCGCTGGTGTGCGGCTGGGTGATGAACCCCTCCTCCTCCAGCGCGGCCATGTCGTTGCGCACCGTCGCGGGCGAGACGCCGAGCTGGTGGCGGTCGACGAGCGACTTGGAGCCCACCGGCTCCTGGGTGGAGACGTAGTCCTCGACGATCGCGCGGAGCACGGCCAGCTTGCGGTCCTCGACCATCGTCCTCGCCTCCTCCTCGCCGTCGGTCGGTCATCGGTAGCGGCTTGGCACTCACCGTTACCGAGTGCCAAGCCTACTAGGCTGGGTGGCATGCCTGCCCCCCTGCCCGGTGCCACACCCGGCGACCTGCGCGACACCGGCTTCGTCGAGGTCGCGGACCGCTGCTGGGTGGCCCGGCACACGTGGTTCGACGTCAACGTCGGCGTCGTCGGGGGTACGGCGGGCCTGCTGGTCGTGGACACGCACGCCTCGGAGCGCGCGGCGCGGGTCGTGGCCGACCTGGTCCGGGCCCTGCCCGGCGAGGTCGTCGGCGTCGTCAACACCCACGAGCACTTCGACCACACCTTCGGCAACGCCGTCTTCACCGGCGACCGGCCCGGCCTGCCGGTCTACGCCCACGAGGAGGCCGCGGCCCGCACCGTCGAGGCGGGTGAGCGGATCCAGCGGGCCTACGACGAGGAGCCCGACGACCCGCACCGGGCGGAGGTCCAGGCCACCCGGATCGTGCCCGCGACACAGACGTTCTCCTCGGTCCGGGTCGTCGACCTCGGCGACCGCCAGGTCGAGCTGGTCCACCCCGGCCGCGGCCACACCGGCGGCGACTGCGTGGTGCGCGTCGACGACGCCGACCTGGTCTACGCCGGCGACCTGGTCGAGGAGTCGACGCTGCGCAACGCGGTGCCGGGCTTCGGCGCCGACTGCTACCCGATGGAGTGGCCGGCCACCTTGGACCTGCTGGTCAGCCTGCTCACCGACCGCAGCGTGGTGGTGCCGGGGCACGGCGCCCCGGTGGACAGGGAGTTCGTGCAGGAGCAGCGCGGCTCGATCGGCGTGGTGGCCGAGACCATCCGCGACCTCGCCTCCCGGGGCGTGTCGGTGCGCGACGCACTCGCGGCGGCCGAGTGGCCCTACCCCACCGAGGAGCTGGCGCACGCCGTACGGCGCGGCTACGAGCACCTGCCGCGGACCTCGAAGACGCTGCCGCTCATCTGAGCCGGCGCCGGTTCGAGTCGCGGCCCCAGTGCCGGAGCATCTTGAACCACAGCACCCACACCACGACGACCAGCACGAACCAGGACTTGGTGAGCACCAGCATCGCGAACAGCACCAGCAGGACCGGCGCCCAGCGGGCCCCGAACCACCAACCCGGCCGGGCGACCTGGCGCGGCGGCGGCGCGGACGCGCGGACCGGCTCGGGACGGGGCAGGTCGGCGAACAGCGGCCAGAGCGCGGAGTGCGTGCGGGCAGCCCAGGCCAGGTCGGACCGCTCGTCGTACTCCTCCTTGGTCAGCCGGCCGGCGGCGTAGTGCTCGCCGAGCGCGGTGACCGCGGCCTCCCGCTCGGCGTCGCCGATCCGCACCTCGGGACCGCGGTGCCCCTGCGGGAACGACGCGCTCACGACGCCTCTCCTTCGTCCCCCTCGGCGAGCAGCCCGTAGAGCCGGCGTCGGGTGTCGGCGAGGATCTCCGCCGCCTCGGCCTGCTGCTGCTTGGTGCCGGACACGATCACCTGCCACACCGCGCCCATCACCTGGCCGATCACCGGCTTCAGGTCGCCGGGACCCTCGTCCTCCTCGCCCTGCTCGAACGGGCGCCAGGTGGCGGCGAGCTCGTCGGGGTGCTCCTCGACGTAGCGCCGGCCCTCCTCGGAGAGCCGCAGCAGCCGGCGGCCCTCGCCCTCGTGGCCCTCGACCAGGCCCTCGTCCTCGAGCTGCTGCACGGTCGGGTAGACCGAGCCGGGGCTCGGCTTCCAGGCACCGCCGCTGCGCTCGGCGATCTGCTGGATGATCTGGTAGCCGTTCATCGGCTCGACGGCGAGCACGTCGAGGATCGCGCTGCGGACGTCACCGCGGCGGACCTTGGGCCCCCGCTGTCCGAACGTGCGGCCGAAGTCGGGCTGGCCACCGCTCTGGGCCATCCCGATCAGGCCCTGCACCCACGGCGGCGGGCCGCCCCGCTGGCTGCTGCGTCGCTGACTGCCCCAGGGCTGGTCCCACGGGCTGTTGTGGTTCATCTGGCCTCCAGGTGCCGACTGTTCTCCGATAGTCCGACGATATATCGCTAGAGAACCCGAGCCAACCCCTGGTCTGTACGGCGTGCCGGGCCGCCCGAGCCCCCCGGGCGTCCTAGCGTTGGCGGATGCCCTCCCACGACCGCTACGGCTCCGACGTGCTGAACACCGACTGGCGTGCCCCCCGGCGCGGGCGCGCGGTCGAGATCGAGGCCGACAAGGGCCTCGTCGTCGAGGAGGTGACCACCGACTGGTGCGGGGAGATCGTGGCCGTCGAGCGCGACCTGCACACGGTCACCCTCGAGGACCGGCGCGGCAAGCGGCGCACCTTCCCGCTCGGGACCGGCTTCCTGCTCGAGGGGGTGCCGGTGATCCTCGCTCCCCCGTCGCGCAGCGGCCCCGCCGTCGCCACCCGTACGGCGTCCGGGTCGGTGGCCGTGCCCGGCACCAAGGCGCGGGTGGCCCGGGCCAGCCGGATCTTCGTCGAGGGCCGCCACGACGCCGAGCTGGTGGAGAAGGTGTGGGGCGACGACCTCCGGGTCGAGGGCGTGGTCGTGGAGTACCTCGAGGGCGTCGACGACCTCGCCGAGCACCTGCGCGACTTCCGGCCCGGGCCCGAGCGCCGGGTCGGAGTCCTGGTCGACCACCTGGTCCCCGGCTCCAAGGAGAGCCGGATCGCGGCGTCGGTGGCCAAGAGCCCGGTGGGCAAGCACGTGCTGATCGTCGGGCACCCGTTCGTGGACGTCTGGCAGGCGGTCAAGCCGGGCCGGCTCGGGATGAAGCAGTGGCCGACCATCCCGCGCAACGTCGAGTGGAAGAAGGGCGTCTGCCAGTCGCTGGGCTGGCCGCACCGCGACCAGGCGGACATCGCCCGGGCCTGGAAGCACATCCTCGGCGGGGTCCGGAACTACGGCGACCTCGAGCCCAGCCTGCTCGGCCGGGTCGAGGAGCTGATCGACTTCGTGACCCAGCCGGGCTGACCTCGTCGGGTCTGCCGGATCGGCGCCGGGGTCTGGTGTAATCGAGCCATGACCACGGGGCCCGAGTCACCACAGCCGTCCGATCCGAACCAGCCGAGCCAGCCGACGGGCGAGCAGCCGACGCCGCCGATCGGCTACCCGGGCCCGCATGACGGGGCCCCGCAGGGCTTCTACCCGCCGCAGGGGTACGGCCAGGCGCCGCCGCCGGTGGGCTACCCCGGCCAGCAGCCGATGCGGCCCGACGACGAGAAGCTGTGGGCGATCGCCGCCCAGCTGGGCCCGATCCTCCTCGGCTTCATCGCGCCGCTGGTCATCTGGCTGGTCTTCAAGGACCGCAGCCGGTTCCTGGACCGCACCGCCAAGGAGTCGCTGAACTTCCAGCTGACGGTGCTGCTCGGCTACCTGGTCTCGGCGGTGCTGACCCTGGTCCTGGTCGGGATCCTGGGGTTCATCGTGATCGGGATCGGCAGCTTCGTGCTGATGATCATCGCCGCGGTCAAGGTGGCGAGCTTCGAGGACTACCGCTACCCGGTGAACATCCGCTTCATCAGCTGAGCAGGTCGCGCACCACGGCGTCGGCGAGCAGCCGGCCCGGGGTGGTCAGCACGACCCGTCCGGCGGCCAGCGGTCCCGGCTCGACGAGGCCGCGCTCCACCTGGGCGGGCAGCGCGGCCCGGCCGGCGTCGTCGAGCACGTCGACGGGCAGCCCGGTGCGCAGCCGGGTCTCGAGCAGCACCCGCTCGACGCGCCGGGTCTCCTCGTCGAGCACCTCGCGGCCGTGCGCGGGGCTGACCCCCTGGCCGACCCGCACGGCGTACGGCGTCGGGTGCTTGACGTTCCACCACCGCACGCCGCCGACGTGCGAGTGCGCGCCCGGCCCGACACCCCACCAGTCGCCGCCGGCCCAGTAGCCGACGTTGTGCCGGCAGGCGGCCTGCTCGGTGCGCGCCCAGTTCGACACCTCGTACCAGCGCAGGCCGGCCGCCTCGAAGGCCTCGTCGGCGAGCAGGTACTTGTCGGCCAGGTCGTCGTCGTCGGTCATCGGCACCTGCCCCCGGCGGACCTGCCGGGCCAGCGCGGTGCCCTCCTCGACGATCAGGGCGTACGCCGAGACGTGGTCCGGGTCGCAGGACAGCGCCGCCTCGACCGAGGCCCGCCAGTCGGCCGGCGACTCCCCCGGGGTGCCGTAGATCAGGTCGAGGCTGACCTGCTCGAAGCCCGCCTGCCGGGCCCAGCCGACCACCCGGGGCACCCGCAGCGGGTCGTGGGTGCGGTCCAGCACCCGCAGCACGTGGGACACCGAGGACTGCATGCCGAAGGACACCCGGGTGACGCCCCCGTCCCGCAGCCGGGCCAGGTCGTCGGCGGTGACGCTGTCCGGGTTGGACTCGGTGGTGACCTCGGCCGCCGCGGCCAGCCCGAACTCGTCGGCGATCGCCGCGACGATCCGGGTCAGGTCGTCGGGCGGCAGCAGGGTCGGCGTACCCCCGCCGAAGAAGACCGTGCCCACCGGCAGGTCGACGTCCCCGAGCACCCGGCGCGCCTGCCGGACCTCGGCGATGGCGGCGTCCGCGTACGTCGCGCGGGAGGCGCCGGGGACGTCGCCGAGCTCGCTGGCGGTGTAGGTGTTGAAGTCGCAGTAGCCGCAGCGCACCGTGCAGAACGGCACGTGCACGTAGAACCCGAAGGGCCGGGTGCCGAGGCCCGCGAGCGCGGACGCCGGGAGCGACCCGTCCTCGGGGGCGGGGTCACCCTCGGGCAGGACGGACGGCATGACGCCATGCTGTCACGCGGCCGGCACCGGCCGGCGCCGGGCCGGCGAGCGGCTCAGCCGTACATGCGGGCGATGTCGTCCTTGTAGTTGTCCTCGACGACCTTGCGCTTGACCTTCAGCGAGGGGGTCAGCTCGCCGGACTCGACGGTGAGGTCGTGGTCGAGCAGGATCCACTTCTTGATCGACTCCCAGCGGTTCAGCCGGGCGTTGAGCGTCTCGACGTACCCGGCGACCATCTCCTTCGCCTGCGGTGACTGGACGATCTCGGCGTAGGACCGGCCGGCCAGGCCGTTCTCGGCGGCCCAGCCCTCCACCGCCTCCGGGTCGAGCGTGATCAGGGCGACCACGTAGTTCCGCTCGGCGCCGTGCACCAGGAACTGGCCGGCGTAGGGGCAGATCGCCTTGAACTGCGACTCGATGGCCGAGGGGGCGATGTACTTGCCACCGGAGGTCTTGAACAGGTCCTTCTTGCGGTCGGTGATCCGCACGAAGCCCTGCGCGTCGACCTCGCCGATGTCGCCGGTGTGCAGCCAGCCGTCCTCGGTCAGCGCCTCGGCGGTCTGCTCGGGCTGGTTGTGGTAGCCCTCCATCACGCCGGGGCCCTTGATCAGGATCTCGCCGTCCTCGGCGATCTTGAGGTCGGTGCCGGGGAACACCAGCCCGACGCTGCCGAACCGGTAGTCGTCGGGGTGGTTGACCACCGAGCCGGCGGAGGACTCGGTCATCCCGTAGCCCTCGAGGATCACGATGCCGGCGGCGTGGAACCACTCGGCGATCTCCTGGTTGAGGGCGGCCGCACCGGAGATGAAGAACCGCACCCGGCCACCGAAGCGCGCGCGCACCTTGGCGAACACCAGCTTGTCGAACAGCGCGTGCTGGCGAGCCAGCAGGAACGGCACCGGTCGGCCCTCCCGGTTGCGCCGGTCGACCTCGAGGCCGACCTTGAACGCCCGGTCGAACAGCTTCTCCTTCAGTCCACCCTCGGCGGCCTGCATGGTGATGATCCGCGCGTAGGCCTTCTCGAAGATCCTGGGGGCGGCCCCCATGAACGTCGGGCGGACGACGGCGAGGTTGTCGATGATCTTCTCGACCCGGCCGTCGACCGCGGTCGGGAAGCCGCACGCGAGCTGGGTGGAGAGCAGCACCTTGCCGAAGGAGTGCGCCATCGGCAGCCAGAGGAACTGCAGGTCGGTCTCGTCGAGGATGCCCTGCGCCTGGATCGCGGCCCCCTCGTAGGTCCACGAGCTGTGCCGGAGCCGGACGCCCTTGGGCCGGCCGGTGGTGCCCGAGGTGTAGATCAGGGTGGCCAGCGCGTCCGGGCCGGTGGCCGCGATCCGCTCCTCGACGGCGTCCGGCCGGCTGGCGAGCAGCTCGTCGCCGAGCCGCTCGAGGTCGGCCATCGAGATGACCCAGTCGCCGTCGGTGGTGCCGTCGAAGGTCACCACCTTCTGCAGGTGCGGCAGCTCGGCCTTGCGGTCGGTGAGCTTCTTGATCTGGGTGTCGTCCTCGGCGAAGACCACCCGGCACTCGGAGTCGGCCAGGATGTACCCGACGTCCTCGCCCATCGTGGACGGGTACACGGTCGTGGTGGCGCCGCCCGCGCTCAGGATCGCGAGGTCGGCCAGGATCCAGTCGAGGCGGGTGCTGGCCGCGATGCCGACCCGCTGCTCCGGCTCGATGCCCAGCGCCATCAGTCCGGCCGCGAGCCGGGTGACCCGGTCCCCGGTCTCCTTCCAGGTCAGCGACTCCCACCGGTCCTCGACCGGGTAGCGGTAGGCCTCCCGGTTCGGGCTGGCCTGCACCCGGTCGAAGAACTGCCGCCCCACGTTGGGGGCGCGGTCCTCGATCGCGGACAGGTCGTAGCTGGCGGCGGCGCTGGCGGACATCGCTCTCCTGGTGGTCGAGGCGCGGGACTGGACGCGTTGTGCACAACGTAGATCACCCGGGCTACCTGTCGGTAGGTTACCGGCAGGTTTCGAGCCGGATCAGGCCGGACGGTGCTGCTGGTGACGCCGCGCGGCGTCGTACGCCCGCTCGGGAAGGCCCGGGACGCCGAGCAGCAGCGGAAGCAGGTCCGGCTCCCCCATCAGCGCCCGGAACATCATCGACACGCTGACACCGTGCTCGGGACGGTGCTCGACGACGATCTCGTCGCCGGCGCGCAGGGTGCCCTCCTCGAGCACCCGCAGGTAGGGCCCGGGCCGGTTCTCCGCGGCGAATCGCTTCACCCAGGCGGTCGCGTCGAACCCCTCCCGTCCCATCCAGGTCTTGAACGTGTTGCACGGGATGCGCACCTCGCACGGCGACAGCAGCGCGGTGCCGATCCGCCAGTGCTCACCGAGCACCGCCTCGTTGACGTCCAGGCCCTCGGTGGTGAGATTCTCCCCGAACCCTCCCGGCCGGACGTGCTCCCCGAGCCGCTCGCTCCACCGGGCCAGGTCCTCGCTCGCGAACGCGTAGACCGCCTGGTGGATGCCGCCGTGGTGCCTGCGGTCGGCGACCTGGTCACCCTCGAGGCCGAGCGCACGCACCCGCACCGGCCCGGAGACCGGACGCTTGTCGATCGCGGTCCGGAACGGACTGCCCGCCCACGGCGCCTCCACCGGGGTGCCGACGTTGACCGAGACCACGCGGGGAAGGCTCATGCCCCCATCCTCCCAACTCCTCGCCCGCCGCGCACCGGAGTTCCCGGCAACAGACGGTTGCCGGCGGCTGCGTCAGGGTGACCAAGAGCGGTCGGGGCCGAGGCGGCGGGACGACCCACCGGACCACCCGGACCGGCTCCACGGCGTACCGCAAGCACGTGCGGGCGCTACGCGACATCGTGGGCACGTCGACAGGCGCACAGCCCTGAGCCTCACTCCTGCACGGCCTTCGCGATCGCGACGGCGGTGGTGATCTGCGTCCGGTCGTCGACGTCGAGCGCCCGCCGGTCGCGGGCGGCGTCCTCCAGCGTCCAGAGCACCTCGTGCATCTGGCGGACCACCACCCAGTCCCGGGCCCGGTCCTCGTCGAGCCCCGCGGTGTCGACCAGGGTGTGGAAGCGGCGGCGGACGGCGTCCCGGACACGGCCCGAGCCGACCACCTCCTCCCACCGGTTCGAGAGCATCGGCGCCGGCTCGTAGTGCGGGTCGCCGGCCATCGGCTTGGGGTCGATCACCAGCCAGGGCTCGCGATCGGCGGCCAGCACGTTCTCGTAGTGCAGGTCGCCGTGGATGGTCCGGGTGTCGGTCGCGTCGTCGGAGGCGAGGTCCCGGCCAAGCGACACCGCCTGCTCGACCATCCTGCGCGGCACCGGGGCGTCGGCCGGCAGCCGCGCGAGCCGGGCGGTCCAGCCGCCGACGTACGACGACAGCCGGCGCAGCTGCGGCAGCGCCGGCACGTGCAGCCGGGCGTACAGACCGGCCACCACCTCGCAGGCCTCCAGATCCCACATCCCGGTGAGGTCCTCGTCGGCGTGCAGCCGCTCGAGCAGCAGCACCCACCGGTGCGGGTCGGCCCGGAGCAGCTGGACGGCACCGCGGCCGTGCCAGGCCCGGAGGGCGAGGTGCTCGTGCTCGGCCTCGTCGTGCGCCATCGAGAGCTTCAGGACGGCCGGGCGTCCGGCCGAGGTGCGCACCGGGAGCACCAGCGCCGCCCGCCCGTGCCGGGGTGCGCCGTCGAGCTCGAGCCGCCAGTCCTCGGCGACCCCGCGGACCCGGGCCGGCAGCCCGTCCACGAAGGCCGCCAGCCGGCTGTCCCGGGCGGCGTGCTGCCGCAGGGTCGGTGGGATCTCGATGGGCGCTGGCACCGGGCCATCCTGCCCCGTGCGGACCAGCGGCTACTTCTTGGACTTCTCCCCGCCGGCCCCGTCGGAGGAGAGCGCGGCGATGAAGGCCTCCTGGGGGACCTCGACGCGGCCGACCATCTTCATCCGCTTCTTGCCCTCCTTCTGCTTCTCCAGCAGCTTGCGCTTGCGGGTGATGTCACCGCCGTAGCACTTGGCCAGCACGTCCTTGCGGATCGCCCGGATCGTCTCCCGGGCGATCACCCGGGCGCCGATGGCCGCCTGGATCGGCACCTCGAACTGCTGGCGCGGGATCAGCTCGCGGAGCTTGCCGGCGAGCGAGACGCCGTACGCATAGGCGTGGTCGCGGTGCACGATCGCGCTGAACGCGTCGACGGTCTCGCCCTGGAGCAGGATGTCGACCTTGACCAGGTCGGAGGCCTGCTCACCGGTGGGCTCGTAGTCCAGCGAGGCGTAGCCCTTGGTGCGCGACTTGAGCTGGTCGAAGAAGTCGAAGACGATCTCGGCGAGCGGCAGGGTGTAGCGCATCTCGACCCGGTCGGCGGACAGGTAGTCCATCCCCTCGAGCTGGCCGCGCTTGGACTGGCACAGCTCCATGATGACGCCGATGTAGTCGCTGGGGCTCAAGATGGTGGCCTTGACGACCGGCTCCCGCACCTCGGCGATCTTGCCGCCGCCGGGGTACTCGCTCGGGTTGGTGACGGTGACCTCGCTGCCGTCTTCCATGTGCACCGAGTAGACGACGTTCGGGGCGGTGGAGATCAGGTCGAGGTTGAACTCCCGCTCCAGCCGCTCGCGGACGATCTCCATGTGCAGCAGACCGAGGAAGCCGCAGCGGAAGCCGAAGCCGAGCGCTCCGGAGGTCTCCGGCTCGTAGGCCAGCGCCGCGTCGTTGAGCTGCAGCCGCTCCAGGGCGTCGCGCAGCGTCGGGTAGTCGTCGCCGTCGATCGGGTAGAGCCCCGAGTAGACCATCGGGTTGGGGTGCTTGTAGCCGCCCAGCGGCTCGGTCGCGCCGTGGTGCTGGGAGGTGACGGTGTCGCCCACCCGGGACTGGCGGACGTCCTTCACCCCGGTGATCAGGTAGCCCACCTCGCCCACGCCGAGGTCGGCGGCCTTCAGCGGCTCCGGGGAGATCACCCCCACCTCGAGCATCTCGTGGGTGGCGCCGGTGCTCATCATCTTGATCTTGTCGCGGTGGGTCAGCTTGCCGTCGATCACCCGGACGTAGGTGACCACGCCGCGGTAGGTGTCGTAGACCGAGTCGAAGATCAGCGCCCGCGGCGGGGCGTCGGCGTCGCCGGTGGGGGCCGGGGTCTGCGCGACGATCTCGTTGAGCAGCTCCTCGACGCCGAACCCGGTCTTGGCCGAGACCTGGAGCACGTCGGAGGGGTCGCAGCCGATGATGTGCGCGAGCTCGGCGGCGTACTTCTCCGGCTGCGCGGACGGCAGGTCGATCTTGTTCAGCACCGGGATGATGTGCAGGTCCGCACCGAGGGCGAGGTAGAGGTTCGCCAGCGTCTGCGCCTCGATGCCCTGGGCGGCGTCGACGAGCAGCACGGCCGCCTCGCACGCCTCGAGCGAGCGGGACACCTCGTAGGTGAAGTCCACGTGGCCGGGGGTGTCGATCATGTTGAGCACGTAGCCACCCGGCTTCGCACCCGCCGTGTTGTCCTCCGGCACCGTCCAGGGCATCCGCACGGCCTGGCTCTTGATGGTGATGCCGCGCTCGCGCTCGATGTCCATCCGGTCGAGGTACTGCGCCCGGGCGCTGCGCTCGTCGACGACCCCGGTCAGCTGCAGCATGCGGTCGGCCAGCGTGGACTTGCCGTGGTCGATGTGCGCGATGATGCAGAAGTTCCGGAGGATCGCGGGGTCGGTCTTGCCCGGTGCGGGCGCGGACGTCGAAATGGGCACGGATGACTCTCGGTAGCTTGCGGGGGTCTGGCCGTCATTCTCCCACACCCCTCGGCCTCGGCAGGACCGGTCGGCGGCCGGTTCGGCGTCGCGCGGGGCCGGTCGCCACGCGGGCACGGGCCCGATGTGCGTGACCTGCCGCACGGTGCCCGCCAGAATGCGGGGATGCTCCCGACCTCCACCGGCCCGCGCGACCCGCTCGCCGTGGAGCCGGTCCCGCACGGGCGGACCGCGCGCCGGCTGGACTGGCTGCTGCTGCCGCCCGCCCTGCGCCGGCTGGTGGAGGCGCAGCTCGGCACCGCGGTGGTGCACGCGGAGTCCTCGGAGGCCGGGTTCACCCCCGGGCTGGCGAGCGTGCTCACCGGCGCGGACGGCCGGCAGATCTTCCTCAAGGCGGCCAGCCGGAAGGCGCAGCGGCCCTTCGCCCAGGCCTACTCAGACGAGATCCGCACCCTGCGCCGGCTCCCCGAGGGCCTGCCGGTGCCGCGCCTGCTGTGGACCCACGAGGACGACCTGTGGGTGGTGCTCGCCCTCGAGCACGCCGACGGCGACGGCCCGGCCCGGCCCTGGGAGCGGGACCAGCTCGACGAGTGCCTGGACACCCTCGAGGTGCTCGCCGGCGCCCTCACCCCGCCCCCGATGACGCTGCGCCCCTTCGGCGAGGACTTCGCGGACCTGGTCGACAGCTGGGACCACGTCCGTCGTACGGCGCCGCAGTGGCCGCACCTGGAGGAGGCCGCCGCCCTCGCCGCCCGGGTCGGCACCGCCACCCGCGGCGGCACGGTGGTGCACACCGACGCCCTCGCCGACAGCTTCCGGATCACCCGCGGCGGACGCGCCGTGCTGGGCGAGTGGAACGCGCCGGTCGTCGGTGCCGACTGGATCGACACCGTCTGCCTGCTGATGACCGTGGCCGGCGACGGGCTCGACGCGGACGCGCTGCTCGCGGAGCGGCCGCTCACCGCCTCGGTCGACCCCGAGGACGTGGACACCGTGCTGGCGCTGTTCTGCGGCTACTTCCTCGAGCGCCGCGACCAGCCCCGGCAGCACTCCTCGCCGTACCTGCGCCGGCACCAGGACTGGTGCGCCGAGGCCAGCTGGGCCTGGCTGGCCCGCCGGCGCGGCTGGACCTGACCGGCCGGTACCGTGGACCCGCTGGGCGGGATTTGGGCGCCGTACCCGCCCGCTGGTAACGTGACTCCTCGCGTGTCCGGGTGCCTGAGCGCCCGCAGCCCAGCAGCACCGGCCCCACGCGCACTGACATCAGCACCGACCACCGAACCAAGACGATCGAGGCCTGCCCCGTGGCGAACATCAAGTCCCAGATCAAGCGCAACCGACAGAACGACCTGGCGCACGAGCGCAACAAGTCGGTCAAGTCCGCGCTGAAGTCTGCCGTGCGCAAGTTCCGCACGGCTGCCGACGCCGGCAACGCCGAGGAGGCCAAGACCCTGGCCGCCGCGGCCGCCCGCAAGTTCGACAAGGCCGCCTCCGCCGGTGTCATCCACAAGAACCAGGCGGCCAACAAGAAGTCGGCGATCCACAAGCGCGCCGCCTCGCTCTGACGCAGCCCTGACCCGAGGCGCCACTCCCCCGCGGGGGTCGGCGCCTCGTGGCCGTTAACCGGCGGGGTGGCTGCGGCGGGCGGAGGTGACGGTGAGCACCATCCGCTCCAGGGAGTAGGCCGCGTCCCCGGCCGCCCCCTTCACGTCCGCGTCGGCCTGTGCGACCGCGACGATCGCCGTCGCGAGGCCGAGGTCGTCCCAGCCGCGGGCCTGCTCCCGGATGGTCCGGAGCTTCCACGGCGGCACCCCCGCCTCCCGGGCGAGGTCCGCCTCCCGCATCCCGCGGGGCGCGGAGCTGAACCGAGCGACGCCCCGGAGACCGGTCGCGAAGGCGCTGGTCACCACCACCGCCGCCGTCCCGTTGTCGAGGGCCCAGCGGAGCTCCTCCAGGGCGAGCGCGGTGCGCCCGGCCAGGGCTGCGTCGGCGATCGCGAAGGACTTCACCTCCGCGCGGCCGCCGAAGTACCTCTTCACCACCGACGCCGTCAGCGGCTCGCCCGGGAAGTCGCTGGCGAGCTGGTGTGCGGCGCCGGCCAGCGCCCGGAGGTCCTGGCCGACGGCCTGCACCAGCAGGTCGGCGGCGTCCTCGGCGATCCGGCCGCCGTGGCCGCGCACCTCGGCGGCCACGAACCGGGAGAACTCCGAGGGGCGCAGCGAGGCCGACTTCACCTCGGTGACGGTGGCGAGCTTGCGCAGCTTGGTGAGCAGTCCGCTGCCCTTCTGGCCGCCCGAGTGCACCAGGATCAGCCCGATGTCCTCCGAGGGCGCCGCGGCGTACGCCAGCAGGCCGTCGTAGGTGTCGTCGGGCAGATCCTCGAGACCACGCACCACGACGCAGCGGATCGAGGAGAACAGCGAGGGGGCCGCCAGGTCGCCGAGCACCGCCATGCTCACCCGATCGGCGGTGGTCTCGCTCATCTCCGACTCCGGGTCGGCCGCCTGCACCGCGGCGACCGCGCCGCTGACCGTGCGCTGGTTGAGCAGCTCCTCGGGACCGGTCACGAGCGTGACGTGTCCGAGCACGTCGGAGGCCTGGGGAGTCGCCATGACCAGAACCCTGCCACACCGCGTCGACACGTCGACGGCCCTGGCCCGCGTACCGAGCGACCGGCTGGGTACGGTCCCCCGGGACATGCCCCGACGCCCCCTCCTCGGCTGCCGACACCGACCCGACCGGAGGGGGTCCCGACCGGAAGAGGAGCACCATGCAACCCGACGTGATCGGCGGCCGCTACCGCGTGGGACGCGCCATCGGTCAGGGAGGCATGGGCACCGTGTGGCTCTGCCGTGACGAGACCCTGCGGCGCGATGTCGCGGTCAAGCAGGTCGGTCTGCTGCCCGGCCAGTCGGTCACCGACTCGGCCCGCGCCCTGCGCGAGGCCCGCTCGTCGGCAGCGCTGAGCCATCGCAACGTGGTCACCGTCTTCGACGTCGTCGAGGAGCACGACGCGATCTGGCTGGTGATGGAGCACGTGCCGTCACGGTCCCTGTCCGACATCATCAAGCAGGACGGCCCGCTGGACCCCGCGGAGGTGGCCGACCTCGGTGCCCAGGTGGCCGACGGCCTCGCCGCCGCGCACGCGGCCGGGACCATGCACCGCGACGTGAAGCCGGGCAACGTGCTGATCCGCGAGGACGGTGTCGCCAAGATCAGCGACTTCGGGATCGCCCGCTCCACCGGCGACCCGGCGCTGACCCAGTCCGGCTTCCTGACCGGGACGCCGTCGTACTTCTCCCCCGAGCTCGCCCGCGGCGCGGCCCCGGACCCGGCGAGCGACGTGTGGGCGCTCGGCGCGACGCTGTACGCCGCGGTCGAGGGGCGGCCGCCGTACAGGGCGCAGACGAACCCGGTCGCGGTGCTCCACGAGATCGCCTCGCAGCAGCCGTCCGCACCTCGCCGCGCCGACTTCCTGGAGCCGGTGCTGCTGCGGATGATGGACCGGGACCCTGGGTCTCGCTGGTCGATGGAGGACGCCGCGCACCGGCTGCACCAGCTGGCCCGGGAGCACTCGCCGGAGAACACCCGCGCGAGTGCGGTCGTCCTGGGCTCTGCGATCGCTGCCGAGCCTTCGGCTGCCCGGTCAGGCCCCGAAGCGACGAGCGGCCCCCGCCCCGACGACCTCCCGCGCGCCACTTCCCGGGGACGGCGGGACCCCACCCCTCCGGTGTCCCCGCCGGTTCCCCCGCCCGGCCTCGGTGAACGGCGCTCCCGGCGCCGCGGGGTGTACGCCGCGCTGCTGGCGGTCGTGGTGCTGCTGGTCGTCGGCGGGGTCGCCTACGCGCTCGCCAACCAGGCGGGAACCGGGACGGCCGGCGGCTCGTCGAGTGCCGGCAGCTCGACGAGGCCCGGCGCGTCGTCCTCACCCTCCTCCTCCCCCTCCTCGTCGTCGGCCAGCGGGTCGGCCAGCAAGTCCGCCAGCGGGCCGGCCAGCGGGTCGGCCAGCGAGCCGGCCAGCGAGTCGGCCAGCAAGTCGGCATCAGGCACGCGGTCCGGCTCGGCCGGCGGTTCGAAGGCCGCCTTCGTGCGCAGCTACTTCGCCTCTGCTCCCGGGGGCACCGACCAGGGCTGGTCCCGGCTCGGCCCCGGTGAGCAGGCGCAGGGACGCGCGTCCTACGACCGCTTCTGGCGCGGTATCAGCTCGGTGGACGTCAGCAGCGTTCGCCCGGTCGCCGGCAGCGACGCGGTCGACGTGACCCTGACCTACCACAGCACCAACGGCCGTGCCTCCACCGAGCGCAAGCGCTTCGACCTGATCCGCTCCGGCAGCGGCAGCTACCTCATCAACGGTGAGCGCCCGATCGGCTGAGGCGCATCAGCGTTCGCAGCCTCACGCGTGCTCACCGGCCACCTCGCGTCCGCACCCCGAGCCGCCCGCGCGACGCGGTCACCGCGACGTCCCCGTCCTGGTCGGTCCGCTCCACCCGCATCCCGGCCCGGCGGAGCATCGCCGTCGTCACCGGCGCCGGGTGCCCGTAGTCGTTGTCCTTGCCGACCGAGACCACCGCGAGCCGGGCGTGCAGGCTGGCGAGCAGCTCGGGGTCCTGGTAGCGGCTGCCGTGGTGCGGCACCTTGAGCACGTCCACCCGCAGTCCCGGCAGTGACCGGGCCAGTGCCTGCTGGGCCTCGGGCTCCATGTCGCCGGCCAGCAGCAGCCGCACGCCCGCCACCTGGACGAGCAGCACCAGGCTGGCGTTGTTGGCCCCGGTGCCCTCCTCGGGGTGGCGTGCGGCGGACGAGGTCCGCACCGGCCCGATCACCTGCCAGGTCAGCGCACCGATCCGTCTCACCTCGCCGTACGGCGGCACCCGCACCGGCACCCGGGCGGCCGCCGCCCAACGCTGCACCGCGGCGGCGCCGTACGCCGGGTCCTGGTCGGCCGTCACGTCGACCTCCCCGACCGGGCGGCCGCGGAGCGCCGCCGGCAGCCCGTCGACGTGGTCGGCGTGGAAGTGCGTGAGCACCACCACCGGCAGCGCCCGCACCCCGAGCCGACCGAGACACCGGGCCATCGCCGGTGGGTCCGGACCGGTGTCGACCACCACGGCGCTGCCGCCGCCGGCGTTCAGCACCAGCCCGTCGCCCTGCCCGACGTCGCAGGCCACCAGCACCCAGCCCCGCGGCGGCCAGCCCGGTGAAGGCAGCGGGCGCAGCATCACCACCACCAGGACGGCGCTCAGCGTCACCGACCAGCGGGCCCGGCGCAGCACTCGGGTCGCCCCGAGGCCCACTGCCGCGCAGACCAGCCCGAGCACGGCCACGGACGTCACGCCGGCCGACCAGTCCACGGCCGCGGTGGGCAGCCGCGCAAGGTGCACGGCGACGGTGATGATCCACGAGGCGCAGAGGCCCGCGACCCGACCGAAGGCGTGTCCCAGCGGGGGCAGCACCAGCATCACGACCCCGCCCAGCAGCCCGAGGACGGTGGCCGGCCCGACGGCCGCCGCAACGACGAGGTTCGCCACCACGGCCACCAGGCTCACCTGACCGGAGATGGCCGCGACCACCGGAGTGCAGGCGAGCTGCGCGGCGAACGGTACCGCCAGTGCCTCCGCCGCCCAGCGCGGCAGCCAGGAACCCAGCGCGTCCCGGAACGGCGGCCCCAGGAAGAGGATGCCGGCCGTCGCCAGCGTGGACAGCACGAAGCCCACGGAGAGCGCCAGCCACGGGTCGAGCAGCAGCAGCACGAAGACCGCGACCCCGAGCGCGCGCACTCCCCGGTCCCGTCCCCGTGAGCCCATCCCGACCAGGGCGACCGTGCCCATCGCCGCGGCCCTCAGGACGCTCGGCTCCGGACGCGCGAGCAGCACGAAGCCCAGCACCCCCAGCACCCCGACGAGCGCCAGGCCCCGGGCCCGGACACCGGCCCAGCGGGCCAGCACGAGCAGGAACCCGACGACCAGGGTGAGGTTCGTGCCGGACACCGCCGCGAGGTGGGTGAGCCCGCAGGTGCGGAAGTCCTCCACGACCTGCGACGACATCTGCCGGTCGTCCCCGACCACGAGCGCCGGCACCAGCGCGCGGGCGTCCGGCGGCGCCCCGGACACCGACGCGGCGATCCCGGCGCGGACCGCGGCGGCTCCGCCGAGCAGCTCGCCGGGCCGGCTCAGCACCCGCGGCGGCCGGCCGGTGGACAGCACGCCGGCGAGGTCCGGGCCGTCAGGCGGCGCCAGCCGGCCGCTGGCGACCACGCGGGCCCCGAGCTCCACCGCGGCCCACGACTCGTCGGCGATCACCAGGACCGGGACGCGGGTGGACCGCGACCGTCCGCGGCCCAGCACCTCGGTGACGGTGACCCGGGTGAGCGTGAAGGCGCCGAACCGGCCGGTCCTCAGCACCGGGTCGCCGGTCACCCGGGCGGTGAGGGTGACTGCTGCCCGGTCGGCGGCCAGCGAGCCCACGACACCGGACCGGTTCACCGCGACGCGGGTGGCCGCGGCTCCCCCGACGGCGCCGGCGGCGAGCAGGCACACGAGCAGGGTCACCACCGGACGACGACGGCTGCGGAGCAGCGCACAGACGCCGCCGATCACCAGCAGCACCAGGCACGTCCACCCGGGCAGCCCGAACGCGGCCAGCCCCCCGGCCCAGGCGGACACGGCCAGGAGGACTGCGCGGAGGTCTGTACGGCGGCGCACACCCGGAGCGCCGGGCGCACTCGCCGGCCGGTCGTCGTCGGGTGGACGCGGCATCAGAGGGTCACGTACGGCGCGATCTTGGCGAGCGTGACGTCGCCGATCCCCGAGACCTCGAGCAGCTCGTCGACGGCCGTGAAGGTGCCGCGCTCGGCCCGGAGCTCCAAGATCGCCTGCGCGGTCACCGGGCCGACGCCGGGCAACGTCTCGAGCTCGGACTGCCCGGCGGTGTTGATGTTCACCATCGGCGTCGGGGTGCTGCCTGCGGCCGACGACGCGATCGGCGCCGACGCCGCCGAGGCGGCCACTCCCGGGGGCGCGCGCACCCCGACGACGATCTGCTCGCCGTCCACGAGCACCCGGGCGAGGTTGAGGGTCCCCAGCCGGATCCCCCGACGGGCCCCGCCGGCCGCCTCCAGCGCGTCGACCACCCGCGACCCGAGGGGCAGCTCGGCGATCCCGGGTCGCCGTACCTTGCCGGCGACGTCCACCACGATGCTGCTCGCCGAGTCCGTCGGGGTCACCACAGGCGTGGCTGCCCCCGCGGAGCCGGCCGCACCCGCGGGCACCGTCGCACCCGACGCCGGAACCGGTCCGCTCGGCGCCCCGTCCGGGGTGACCAGGACCGACGGGCTCGAGGCCGGCGGGGGCGGCGGCAGGGCGGCGTCGGCACCGCCGGCCCGGGTGACCCACCAGCCGGTCAGCGCCAGTCCGCCGCTGACCACCACCGCGACCACCACCAGGTGTGCGGTGCTCATCCGCACGCGGCCCTGCAGCGTCGGCGGCAACCGGTCCTCGACCCACCCGCCCAGCGCGGCGCCGCGGCTCACCGGACGGTGTGCGTGCCGACCCGGCCACGGGGGTCCGGTCTCGCTGCCTGGTTCCGTCGGAGCGAGCGGAGGGGTGTCGTCCGCCCGCTCCGGCACGCGGTCCGACCGGCCGGACCTGCGCGGGGACGGCTCGCCGGCCCCGTCTCCGGCCCGAGGCCCGCTCGGGGGCGGCTCGCCGGACCCGTCCCGGGCCCGGGGCAACGGGGGATCGACCGGGTCGGGACGGATCGCGGCGAGCTCGGCGCTCAACAGCTCCAGCCGTCGCCGGGCCACCTCGGCGACCTCTTCCTGTGCGGACCTGCGTGAGCGCATGACCCGAACCTAGGAAGACCGCGCCACGCCCGGAACGACGATCCGCGACCCTGTGGACAAGCCGGAGGCACCGGGTGGTGTGGACGCTTCCTGGCCGGCGCCGGGGTCAGACCGGGGCGACGACCACCGCGACCATGCCGGGGCCGACGTGAGCGCCGATCACGGCCCCCACCTCCCCGACGGCCACCTCACCGGCGACGAGCCGCCCGGCGAGCCGGCGCTGCAGGTGGTCGGCCAGCGCGCCGGCCCGGTCCGGGTTGGCCAGGTGGGCCACGGTCACCTCGACGGTGCGCTGCCCCGCCGCGGCGACCGCGAGCTCCTCCAGGCGGCTCAGGGCGCGGGCCGACGTCCGGACCTTCTCCCGGGTGCCGATCCGGCCGTCCACGATCTCCAGCAGCGGCTTGACCGCCAGCGCCGAGCCCAGCAGGGCTGCGGCGGCGCCGATCCGGCCCCCGCGGCGGAGGTACTCCAGGGTGTCGACGTAGAACAGCGACGTGGTCGCGTCGGCCCGGGCCAGGGCGGCGCCCGCAGCCTTCTCACACGACCCGCCCTCCTCGAGCACACCGGCGGCTGCCAGCACGGCGTACCCGGTGGCCATCCCCAGCTGCCGGGTGTCCACCACCCGCACCGGCACCGACGCGTCGCGGGCGGCCAGCCGGGCGGACTCGACGGTGCCGCTCATCTCCCCCGACAGATGCACCGAGAGCACCTCCTCGGCGCCTCTCGCTGCGGCTGCCTCGTAGGCCTCCAGGAACACCGCAGGGGTGGGCCGCGACGTGCTCACCGGGGTCCACGCACGCAGGGCGTCGGCGATCGTCTCCGGGGTCGCCTGGTCGTCGACCCCCTCGTCGTACGACGTCGCGCCGATCACCACCTGCAACGGCACCACGAGGATGTCGTGACGCTCCACGAGCTCCCGGGGCAGGAGCGCCGTGGAGTCGGTGACGAGCGCGACCTTCCGAGACATGAGCACAGGCTATAGCCGCGCCTGCCGGGAATCAGGATGGCTGCCCCGGGGTTGAGGCATGCGTACCGTCCACCCCATCGAGAGGAGCCTCATGCGCGTCGTCATCGCCGGAGGACACGGCCAGATCGCCCTGCTGCTGGAGAAGAAGCTTGCCGAGCGCGGCGACGCCGCCGTCGGCATCGTGCGCAACCCCGACCACGCCGCGGACCTGGAGAAGGTCGGCGCCGAGTCCGTCGTGCTCGACCTCGAGCAGGCCGACGTCGACGCCGTCGCCGAGATCCTCCAGGGCGCCGACGCGGTGGTGTTCGCGGCCGGGGGCGGGCCCGACAGTGGTGTCGCCCGCAAGGAGACCGTGGACAAGGGCGCGGCCGTGCTGCTCGCGGACGCCGCGGAGCAGGCCGGCGTACGGCGCTACGTGATGGTCTCCTCGATGGGGGCCGACGGGGCCGACCCGGACAGCCAGGAGATGTTCCAGGTGTACCTGCGGGCCAAGAAGGCCGCCGACGACGACCTGCGGGCGCGGGACCTCGACTGGACCGTCGTACGGCCGGGCCGGCTCACCGACGACCCCGCCGTCGGCCGGGTGCAGGTAGGCACCCTGGGCCGTGGCGAGGTCCCTCGTGCCGACGTGGCCGCCGTGCTCGCCGAGGCGCTGAGCACCGAGTCCACGATCGGGACGACGTTCGACCTGCTCACCGGGCACCAGACGATCGAGGCGGCGCTCGCCGGCCTGTGACGTCCGGGCCGATAGGACGCCCACTCCCCACGGGAAACAGGCGCTCCCCCTGGGTTCTAACCCATGGGGAGCGCCTGTTTCTCGGCATCACCTGGTAAACCGGCCCCCACGCCCGACGGCTCAGCCGGCGACGATGTTCACCAGCTTGGGCGCCCGGACGATCACCTTCCGGACGGTCCGGCCGTCCAGGGCCCGCTGGACGTGCGGGTCGTCCAGCGCCAGTGCCTCGAGGTCGGCGGCGCTGATGTCCGGGCTGACCTCGAGCCTGGCGCGCAGCTTGCCCTGGATCTGCACCACGGCGGTCAGGGTGTCCTCGACCAGCAGCGCCTCGTCCACGGTCGGCCAGCCGGCCCGCGCGACGGTCGGCTGGTGCCCCAGCCGCTCCCACATCTCCTCCGCCGTGTACGGCGCGACCAGGCTGAGCAGCACCGCCACCGCCTCGGCCGCCTCACGCACGGCCGGGTCCTCGGGCCCGCAGCCGCTGTCGATCGCCTTGCGGGTGACGTTGACCAGCTCCATCACCCGCGCGACCAGCACGTTGAAGCGGTGCGACTCGACCAGCACCCCGGCCTCGTGCACTGTCTTGTGGGTGGCCCGGCGCAGCGCCAGGTCGCCGGTCTCGGGTGACGTGCCCGGCGCCGAGGTGACGTCGCCGCTGAGCCGCCAGGCCCGCTGCAGGAACTTCAGAGACCCGCCGGGCGACATGTCCGCCCAGTCGATGTCGGCCTCCGGCGGACCCGCGAAGACCACGGTCAGCCGGATCGCGTCCACACCGAAGGCGTCGATCTGCTCGCCCAGGTCGACACCGTTGCCGAGGGACTTGCTCATCCCGCGGCCCTCGTTGATCACCTCGCCCTGGTTCAGCAGCGCCGAGAACGGCTCGACGAAGTCGACCATCCCCATGTCGTGCAGCACCTTGGTGAAGAACCGGCTGTACAGCAGGTGCAGGATCGCGTGCTCGACGCCGCCGACGTACTGCTCGGCCGGCATCCAGTTGCGCACCGCCTGCTCGTCGAACGGGCCGTCGGTGTAGTGCGGGGAGCAGTAGCGCAGGAAGTACCACGACGAGTCCACGAAGGTGTCCATCGTGTCGCTGTCCCGCTTGGCCGGTCCGCCGCAGGAGGGGCAGTCCACGTTCACCCAGTCCTCGGCCGCGGCCAGCGGCGAGGTGCCCTTGGGCTTCAGGTCGGCCCCGCGCAGGTCCGGCAGCACCACGGGCAGCTGGTCGTCGGGCACGGCGACCTCGCCGCACGCCTCGCAGTGCACGATCGGGATCGGCGCGCCCCAGTAGCGCTGCCGGGACAGCAGCCAGTCGCGCAGCCGGAAGTTCACCGCGCCGGAGCCGCGTCCCTCGGCCTCCAGCCGCTCGATCATCGTGGCGATCCCCGCGGCCTTGTCGGCCAGGCCGTCCAGGTCGCCCGAGCTGACGTAGGTGCCGTCGCCGGTGGTGGCGACGTAGGTCTCCTCCGGGTTGTCCTCCCCGGTGTCGACCACCCGGCGGACCGGCAGCCCGAACTCCTTCGCGAAGTCCAGGTCCCGCTGGTCGTGCGCCGGCACTGCCATGATCGCGCCGGTGCCGTAGTCGGCCAGCACGTAGTCGGCGGCCCAGACCGCGATGTCCTCGCCGGTAGCCGGGTTGGTGGCGGTCACCCCCAGGTCGATGCCGGTCTTGGGGCGGTCGCTGGCCAGCCGGTCGATGTCGGAGGCCTTGCGCACCTCCGCGACGTAGGCGTCCAGCGCCTCGCGACGGTCCGGCGCGCAGATCTCCTGGGCCAGCTTGGCGTCCGCGGCCACGACCATGAACGTCGCGCCGTACAGGGTGTCCGGGCGCGTGGTGTAGACGGGCAGCGTGCGGGTCGAGCCGTCGGCCAGCCGCAGCGCGAACTCGACGTGCGCCCCGACGGAGCGGCCGATCCAGTTGCGCTGCATCGCCAGCACCCGCTCCGGCCAGGTGTCGGCCAGCTGGTCCATGTCGTCGAGCAGCCGCTGCGCGTAGTCGGTGACCTTGAAGTACCACTGGGACAGCTCGCGCTTGGTGACCTCAGCGCCGCAGCGCTCGCACATGCCGTCGACCACCTGCTCGTTGGCCAGCACGGTCTGGTCGTGGGGGCACCAGTTCACCGGGGAGAACTTCCGGTAGGCAAGCCCCCGCTCGCGGAAGCGCAGGAACAGCCACTGCGTCCAGCGGTAGTACTCCGGGTCGGAGGTGTGCAGCCGCCGGGACCAGTCGAAGGAGATCCCGTACCGGCGGAACGACTCGGCCTGGGTCTCGATGTTGGCGTAGGTGTACGTCGCCGGGTTCTCGTCGCGCTTGATCGCGGCGTTCTCGGCGGGCAGGCCGAAGGAGTCCCAGCCGATCGGGTTCATCACGTCGTACCCGCGCTGCCACCAGTAGCGCGCGATCACGTCGTGCAGGGCCATCACCTCGGCGTGCCCCATGTGCAGGTCGCCGCTCGGGTAGGGGAACATCGTCAGCGCGTAGCGCCGCTCGCGGACACCGTCGTCGGCCGCCTGGAACGGGTTCAGCTCGTCCCACACGCGCCGCCACTTCTCCTGCGTGGCGACGATGTCGTAGCGGTTGTCGGGCCGGTCGTCGGATCGCTCGTCGGTCCGGGGGGCTGCGTCCTGGTCGGTCATCTCAGTCGTCTTCCTCGTCGCTGCGGGCGGGCACAAAAAAACCCCTCACGCATGAGGGGTAGCCGCGTCGATGGAGCCCGTGGGGGCTGCCGGTCAACGCGGCCGGGTAAGCAGGAGGTGCTTCCGCATGGCCCGAGCCTAGCGCACCGGTCCGGGCGGGGGCACGGCGGTTGCGCACCGCCGTCCCCCCACCGGACCGGGGCCTGTCCCCGCCCCGGGAGGCTCCCGGGACGTTCGCTGGACCGGGCAGGCTCAGGAGCTCGACATCAGGTCGCGCTCGAGGACGTCCTGCAGCCGCGCCAGGGCGGTCGAGAGGCCGAGGTACAGCTCGTCGCCGAGCTCGCGCGCCCACCGCCTCTCCAGCCGGGCCGTGGTCTGCCGGATCACGCCCAGCGCCGCCCAGCCCCGGTCGGTCAGCCGGACCACCCGCGTACGGCGGTCGTCGGGATGCGACTCGCGGAAGATGTAGCCGCCCTCCTCGAGCTGGTGCAGCAGGTGGTTCATCGCCTGCTTCGACGCCTGCGTGCGCAAGGCCAGGATCCCCGGGCGCTGACCGTCCGGACCGGGATGCTGGAACACCCCGAGGTGGGCCGGCAGCACATCGGGGAACCCCGCCTCGCGCAGCGCCGCCATCACCTCGTGGCGCACGATCACCGCCGGGCGGCGGAGCAGCGCTCCGACCGGTGGCAGCGTTGATTCAGTCTGTTCAAGCCTCATTCGTCGTCCCCCCGGACACATGCGTTCGTTGCAAGGCCCCCCGGCCTCGGAACAAGTGTGCCCTCAAACGACAGAATAGTCGCAATTTTTACTATTTTCTGGACACCCCACCGGACGTCCGCCCGACCTGTCGGCTCAGTGCGCGTCGGGCTCCGCCTGCGGCGACCCGGCGTCATCGGGCTCGTCGGGCACGACCACCGGCCGCAGCCGGGCCCAGATCACGAAGAAGGCCGCCACCAGCGCCATCCCGATGCCGGCGATCAGGTTGATGTTCAGGTTGTCGGCCCGCTTGAGGTCGAGGTCGCTGGTGGCCACCAGGCCGACGATGATCAAGATGATCCCGTAGATCCCGATCAGCATCGCGATGAAGTTGCGGATGTCGAAGGCGCCGGCCTTGTGGGCCCGCTCCGGGGCGTCGTTGTGGTTGCTGGACATGGTCGGCTCCTTACCAGAACACGATGTTGAGGACGATGACCATCACGAGAGAGACACCCGCAAGCTTGTTGGGATGCTGCCACCAGGCGAGGTCTCCCTCGTTGGCGTCGTGGAAGTCCGCCTTGGGAGTGAGGGAGTAGACCAGCCCCCGCAGCTCGGAGTCCGGCCGCGGCACGGTGACCGTGCTGACCGCCACGCTCACGAGGATGTCCACGACGAACGCGGCGCCGGCGGCGGCGAAGCTCGCGCCCTGGCCCGCCAGGCCGATCACCCCGATCGACATCGACCCGAGCGCGTCCTGGCTGAGCACCCCGACCAGGACCGCGGCCCCGGTCCCGCTGACCAGCCCGACCCAGCCCGCGGTGGGGGTCATCCGCTTCCAGAACATACCGAGGATGAAGGTCGCGAACAGCGGGGCGTTGAAGAAGCCGAACAGGGTCTGCAGGTAGTTCATGATGTTCGAGTACTGCGAGGCGAACACCGCCGTGCCGATCGCGATCAGGGTCGCCGCGACGGTGGCGGTCCGACCGACGCGCGTGTAGTAGTCGTCGGGCCGGTCCTTCCGCACGTAGGTCTGCCACAGGTCGTAGGAGAAGACGGTGTTGAAGGCCGAGATGTTCGCCGCCATGCCGGCCATGAAGGAGGCCAGCAGTCCGGCGATCGCCACGCCCAGCATGCCGTTGGGCAGCAGGTCGCGCATCAGGTAGAGCAGCGAGTTGTTGTAGTCCGGGCTCTTCGCGGCCGGTGCGACCTCGGAGACCAGGACGCTGGCGATCATGCCGGGGATGATCACCAGGAACGGGATGAACATCTTCGGGAAGGTGCCGATGATCGGGGCCCGCTGGGCGGCCGACATGGACTTCGAGGCCATCGCCCGCTGCACCTCGACGAAGTTGGTGGTCCAGTAGCCGAAGGACAGCACGAAGCCGAGCCCGAAGACGAGCCCGATCACCGAGAACAGCGGGCTGTCGATGCCGGTCAGGTTGGTGCCCGGCCACGAGTTGAGCCGGTCCGCGCCGTCGGAGAAGCCGCCGATCTTGTCCTTGAGGCCGCCGTACCCGCCCACCTTGGCCAGGCCGACGAAGGTCAGCGGCAGCAGCGCCGCGACGATCACGAAGAACTGCAGCACCTCGTTGTAGATGGCGGCCGACAGGCCACCGAGCGCGGTGTAGGTCAGCACGATGGCCGCCGCGATCAGCAGCGAGACCCACAGCGGCCAGCCCAGCAGGATCTCCACGATGCTGGCCAGCAGGTAGAGGTTGATGCCCGCGATCAGCAGCTGCGCGAGGGCGAAGCTCAGCGCGTTGACCAGGTGCGCCGGCTTGCCGAACCGCCGGTTCATGAACTCCGGGACGGACCGGACCTTCGAGCCGTAGTAGAACGGCATCATCACCACGCCGAGGAACAGCATCGCCGGGACGGCGCCGATCCAGAAGTAGTGCACGGTCGGGATCCCGAAGGCCGCACCGTTGGCCGACATGCCGATGATCTCGACGGCACCGAGGTTCGCGGAGATGAACGCCAGCCCGGTCACCCAGGCCGGCAGCGACCGCCCGGACAGGAAGAAGTCGATGCTGCTCGACACGGCGCGCTTCGCCATGACGCCGATCCCCAGCACGAAGCCGAAGTAGATGGCGATCAGCAGGTAGTCGACCCAGTTGGCATCGAGTCTGAGTTGAGAGCTAGCCGCTAGAACCATGGTTCCTCCTGCTGATACGGACACAAACCGCACCGCACGTTACCCCCCGGGGGCCACCGCAGCCATGCGGGCTCGCCCCCGACTTGCCCCGAGTCGTCCGGAACGTTTCCGGAGGTAGTCGCTAGGGTCGACGTCCGGAAGCAGGCTCGGCGACGGAAGGACACACGGATGACCTGGTTGGTGACCGGAGGAGCCGGCTACATCGGCGCCCACGTGGTGCGGGCGTTCCGGGAGCGCGGGCTGGGCGCCGTGGTCGTCGACGACCTGTCCAGCGGACACCGCGCGTTCGTGCCCGAGGGTGTGCCGTTCGTCGCCGGCAGCATCCTGGACACCGCCCTGCTGGCCTCCACGATGCGGGACCACGAGGTCAGCGGCGTGGTCCACGTCGCCGGCTTCAAGTACGCGGGGGTGTCGGTGGACCGGCCGCTGCACACCTACGACCAGAACGTCACCGGCACCCTCAGCGTGCTGCGGGCGATGCAGGACACCGGGGTCGACAAGGTGGTGTTCTCCTCCAGCGCGGCCACCTACGGGACCCCCGACGTGGACACGGTCACCGAGCGCACCGCGACCGCACCGGAGTCGCCGTACGGCGAGTCCAAGCTCATCGGGGAGTGGCTGCTGCGCGACCAGGGCGTCGCCACCGGGCTGCGGCACACGTCCCTGCGCTACTTCAACGTCGTCGGGTCGGGCAGCGCCGACGTCTACGACACCAGCCCGCACAACCTCTTCCCGCTGGTGATCGAGGCCCTGCTGGCCGGTCGCACCCCCCGGATCAACGGCGACGGCTACCCCACCCCCGACGGCACCTGCGTGCGCGACTACGTGCACGTCGCCGACCTGGCCGTCTCGCACGTCGCGGCTGCGGAGGCGCTGTCCGCCGGTACGGCGCTGGAGCCGGTCTACAACCTCGGCAGCGGCGACGGCCTCTCGGTGCGGCAGATCATGGAGGCGATGGCCCGGGTCACCGGCATCGGCTTCGAGCCCGAGATCCACCCGCCGAGGCCCGGCGACCCGGCCCGGATCGTCGCGTCCGGCGAGCTCGCCGCGCGCGACCTGGACTGGCGGATGCGGCACACCGTCGACGACATGGTCGCCAGCGCGTGGCAGGCTCGCCAGGCGCACGCCTGACCCGCTCCTCCCCCACCCGACCACCACTTAGCAGGAAGAGGCATCCCCGATGACCGTTCTTGACATGTTCCGGCTCGACGGCAAGGTCGCGATCGTGACCGGTGCCTCCTCCGGGCTGGGCGTGGCCTTCGCCCAGGCGCTCGCGGAGGCCGGCGCCGACGTCGTCCTCGGCGCCCGCCGGGTCGACAAGCTGGAGGACACCCGGGCGCTGGTGGAGGCCACCGGTCGCCGCGCGATCGCCGTACAGACCGACGTCGCCGACCCCGAGGCATGCACCGCCCTGGTCGAGGCCGCCATGGCCGAGTTCGGCCGGGTCGACCTGCTGGTGAACAACGCCGGCATCGGCACCGCGGTCCCCGCCACCCGGGAGACCCCCGAGCAGTTCCGGCAGGTCGTCGACGTCAACCTGAACGGCTGCTACTGGATGGCGCAGGCCTGCGGCCGGGTGATGCGGCCGGGCAGCAGCATCGTCAACATCAGCAGCGTCCTCGGGCTCACCACCGGCGGGCTCCCCCAGGCCGCGTACTCGGCCACCAAGGCGGCGCTGATCGGGCTGACCCGCGACCTCGCCCAGCAGTGGACCGGGCGCAAGGGCATCCGGGTCAACGCCCTGGCGCCGGGGTTCTTCGCCTCGGAGATGACCGACACCTACCCCGAGGGGTACCTCGACCAGGCGATGGGCCGGGTGCCGGCCGGCCGCAAGGGCGAGGGGGCCGAGCTGGCCGCTGCCTTGGTGTTCCTGGCCAGCGACGCCGGCGGCTACGTGACCGGCCAGACCCTGGCCGTGGACGGCGGGATGACGATCACCTGACCGGGACCGGCCGGCCGCAGTAGCCTGGACGGCTCAGGCGCCGCTTGGGAACCGGTGGGAGGATGGCCCCATGAGCAGCCAGGGGAACCTCCGCCACCTCAAGTCGGGCCTGACCCTCGAGTTCCCGCAGTCCCTCGGGGTCTACGCCGACTACGACCAGGCCCAGCGGGCCGTCGACTTCCTCTCCGACCACGAGTTCGCGGTCGAGAACTGCATGATCGTGGGCACCGAGCTCAAGCAGATCGAGCGGGTCACCGGCCGGCTGACCACCGGCCGGGTCGCGCTGGGGGGGCTGCTGTCGGGAATCTGGATGGGCCTGTTCATCGGGCTGATCTTCTCCCTGTTCGACCCCGGCAGCGGCATCGCGGTCATCCTGTCCACGATGGCGGTCGGGGCCCTGTTCGGCGTGATCTGGGCGCTGGCCGGGTACGCCGCGACCCGGGGGCACCGGGACTTCAGCTCGGTCAGCCGGATCGTGGCGACCCGCTACGAGGTGCTGGTCGAGCACAAGCTGGCCGCGCAGGGACGGGAGCTGCTCACCCAGCTCCCCGGCCACACCGCGTCGCAGCAGACGTTCTGAGGGGTCCCCAGAGGCGCGAGGCCCCGGACGCACGAGAGCCCGGACCTCGCGGTCCGGGCTCTCGCACTGTGCGGTGAAGCTCAGCTGCCGCTCATGAAGCCGGAGACGTCGTCACCGACGAACTTGTCCGAGACGGCCTTGGCGCCGCCCGGGACGTCGGCGGCCCGGAAGATGTAGCTCGCGTCACTCGGCGACTGGCCGGTCTTGAACGTCAGCGGGACCGCGATACCACCGGTCTCGACGGTGCCGAGCTCGTCCTTGGCCTTCGAGACGCCCTCCGGCGTCAGGTCGCCGTCGTCGCATGCCTTGTCCAGGATCTGGCGCATGACGTCCGCGGCGGCCGTGCCCCACACCACACCCAGCGTGGGGTCGCCGGGGTGGGCGGCCTGGTACTGCTTGAGGAGATCGGGGAGCTTGTCGAACGGCGCCACCGGCGAGGCGACGTAGAGGTTCTTCTTCAGCGCGTTGCCCGAGGGGCCGTCGAGCAACGCCGGCGCGAAGACCGGGTTGTTGCCCGCGATCGGCACGTCCAGCCCCTGGGCGGCGGCCACACCGGCCACCGAGGCCGTCTGCCCCGGTGCCACCGTGAGCGCGATCGCCTTGACGCCCTCGGCCTTGAGCTTGGTGACCTGGGCCGTCATGTCCGCATCGGTGGACTGGATCTGCTGCTTGACGACCTTCATGCCGTGCTGCTTGGCGAAGTACTCCGAGCCGGCCAGGCCGCCCTCCCCGTACTCACCCTCGAAGTAGATGTGGCCGATCTTGTCGCCCTCCTTGATCTTGCCCTCCTTGAGGAGGTAGTCGAGGACGTTGATCATCTCGACCTCGTACGTCGCTCCCACGACGGCGATCTGCTGGTCCTCGGTGAGCGACTGGGCCCAGGCGGCCGGGATGTTGACCATGTGGTCGGCGTCGAACTTCGGGAGCAGGCCGGTGTTGATCGGCGAGCCGATGGTCTGCTCGATCGCCAGGACGTCGTTGTGGATGGAGCTGTAGAGCTGGATGCCCTTCTGCGTGTCGTAGCCGTGGTCCTTCACCGTCTGCTTCACGGTGTACTTCCCGCAGACCTTGTGGCCCTTCCAGTACAGCGACTGCGCGTTGGTGATGTCCTTGCCGAGCGCCGCGAAGACGCCGGTCAGGTCGGTGAGCGCGCCGAGCTGGATGGTGGTGCCCGAGACGCCGCGGCCGACCTTGACCCCGCCCTCGGTGCTCGTCCCCGAGTCCGAGGACTTGGTGCTGCAGCCCGATGAGGCCAGCACCATGGCGACCGACACAAGCGTGACCGCCGCCCCGCGCTTCGTTCGCATCTTCATCAGTTGTTACCTCCGGTTGACGATTCGGCTTGTGCCTTTGTGGTGGTGTGGTGCTGATCGGCACCCGAGGAGTCCGCCGAGGCGGCACCGGGTGCACGTGAGGGGCGCCGCAGACGGCGCGCGAGGCCGGCGAGCCCGCCGGGCTCGAAGAGCACGACCAGGATGATCGCCGCGCCGTACAGGAAGGCCGCGGCCTGGCTCGCGACGATGCCGGGCTCTCCGGGGTCCACGATGAACGGCAGCGACCCGGCGTACTGCTGGAAGACCAGCGGCAGGGCGCTGACGAAGGTGGCGCCCAGGATCGAGCCGGTGACGGACCCGAGACCGCCCAGCACGATCATCGCCAGGAACTGGACCGACAGCGTCAGCCCGAAGGAGTCCGGAGCGACGGAGCCGATCGACAGTCCGTAGAGCACCCCGGCGAGCCCGGCGTACATCGAGGAGAACAGGAACGCCTTCGCCTTGTAGTCCCGGATGTTGACCCCCATGACGGCGGCCGCGACCTCGCTGTCCCGCAGCGTCTGCAGGGCGCGCCCGGGGCGTGAGCGGATCAGGTTCGCAGCGAACCAGCAGGCGACGGCGCACAGTGCCAGCCCCAGGTACCACAGCCGCTCGGCCTGGCCGAAGGGCACCCCGAGGACCTCGAGGTAGGGCGCGTCGTTCCCACCGAAGCTGAAGCCGAACAGCGAGAACGACGGGACCAGCCGCCCGTTGAAGCCTCCCGTCACCGAGCTCCAGGTGTTCAGGACGTGGTCCCCGATGAAGACCAGCCCGAGCGAGGCGATGCCGAGGTAGATCCCGCGCAGGCGCGCCGCGATCGGGCTGAAGAGCAGCCCGGCGAGGCCCGCGGCGAGCACGCCCAGGACCATGCCCAGCAGCGGGGGCCACTGCAGGCCGCCGTACGGGTTGGCCGAGCCGCCGCTCTCGCCCGAGACGTAGGTGTAGACGACGGCGCCGACGGCCAGGAAGAAGGCGTGGCCCAGCGACAGCTGCCCGGTCGTGCCGACCAGCAGGTTGAGCCCGACGGCGCCGATGATCGCCCCGAAGACGGCGAAGCCGGTGCGCAGCCAGAACTCGTCGATGTACAGCGGCAGCGCGAGCAGCACCACGATCAGCGCGAGCATCGCGACCAGCCTGACCAGGCGGCCCGCCCGGCCGTTGCCCCGACGGGTCCGGGTCGGGGCCTCCGGCGCGATGGTGTCGGTGGTCTCAGACACGAGTCATCTCCCGGGTGCCGAAGAGTCCGGAGGGGCGCACCAGCAGCACGGCGACCATGACGACGTAGGGGACCACGTCACCGAACCCGCGCCCGAGGAAGGCGATCTGGTCCTGGTAGCCGGCGGCCAGCGACTCCGCGAGCCCGATCAGGATGCCGCCGACGAGTGCTCCGCCGGTCGAGTCCAGGCCTCCGAGGATGGCCGCGGGCAGGGCGCTGAGGGCGACTGTGGCGACGGCCGGCGTCACTCCCGGTGTCGGTGCGCCGACGGCGAACAGGCCGGCGACCGAGGCCAGCACCCCGGCGATCATCCACGCGAACATGGACACCCGGCCCATCCGGATGCCCATCAGGGCCGCCGCCTCGCCGTCCTCCGCCGCGGCGCGCATCGAGATGCCCCAGCTGGAGTACTTGAAGGTCACGAAGAAGGCTCCGATGAGCACGGCGGCCACGACGATGGCCAGCGCCCGGTTCGTGGTGATGCCGACGCCGCCCAGCGAGATCGAGTGACCACCCCACGGGTGGCCGAGGTTGAGGATGTCGGAGCCGATGCGTCGCGTCAGCTCGGTGACGATGATCAGGTCGACGCCGATCGTCAGGATGGCCAGGCTGATCACCGGGGCCCCGCGCAGCCGGTTGATGAGCACACGTTCGACCAGGACCGCTGCCGCCGCGGAGCCGGCGATTCCGATCGCGGCCGCGCCCCAGAACCCGAGGGTGCCGTGCAGGCGACCCACGAGGTAGACGCCCAGGAGCAGGAGCGAGCCCTGCATGAAGCTCGTGACCTCGCTGGCCTTGAAGATGATGACCAGGCCCAGCGCGATGAGCGCGTAGATCGCGCCCAGGGACAGGCCGTTCAGCAGCAGGGACAGGAATTGCGTCATCGTGGGCTCTCCTTGTGGGGGTGCTGGTCCGCGGTATCGGAAAGACCGGTCTCGTCGCCGACACCCAGGTAGGCGCGGATCACCTCGGGGTCGGCCTGGGTCTCGTCCGGGGTGCCGTCCGCGATCCGGCGACCGAAGTCGAGGACGGTCACCCGGTCGGCGATGCTCATGACCATGCCCATGTCGTGCTCGACCAGGACGATGGAGATGCCGAGCTCGTCACGGATCTCGAGCACAGCCCGGGCCATGCGCTCGGTCTCCTCGGCGTTCATACCGGCCACCGGTTCGTCGAGCAGCAGCAGCCGGGGCTCGGTGCACAGCGCCCGGGCCACCTCGACCCGCTTCTGGTCGCCGTAGGAGAGGACACCCACCGGGAGGTCCAGCTTGTCCCCGAGCTCGAGGAACTCCGCGATCTCCCGGACGCGCTCGCCGTGCCGTCGTCCCTCCCGGGTGGCCGTCGGCAGGCGCAGCCCGGACGAGACGAATCCCGCGTGGGTCAGGGCGTGGCGCCCGAGCATCAGGTTCTCGATGACCGTCTGGGTACCGGAGAGCGCGATGTTCTGGAACGCCCGGGCGACCCCGAGCTTGGCGATCCGGTGCGGGCGCAGACCGTTGAGCACGGTGTCCCCGAGGCGCACCTCGCCGGCGGAGGCGCGGTAGACGCCCGACAGCACGTTGAACATCGTCGACTTGCCGGCGCCGTTCGGGCCGATCACGGCGTGCACCGCGCCCGGCTGCACCGTGAAGGACACGTCCGAGAGCGCTTTGATCGCGCCGAACCTGACCGTGACGTGGTCGACGGTCAGGGTCTCCACATCGTCGCGGAGGTTGACCCTCGGCCCTGCTGGTCCCCTCGTCGGAGTGGGTCCCGTGGGCGTCGTGCTCATTCCGACCACCTCGTCAGCTTCCTGGTGTTGGCGGCGGCCACCGGCCGCCTGGAGGGCTCGTCCCCACCGTGGCCGAGGTAGAGGCGCTGTACGGCGTCGGACTGCGCGAGCTCGGCGGCCGACCCCGACAAGGACACCCGGCCGACGTCGAGGACGAACGCCGTGTCCGCCATCCCGAGCGCCATCGTCGCGTTCTGCTCGACGAGGAGCACGGCGGTGCCCTGGCGGTTGATCTCCCCGATCACCTCACCGATCTGCCCGATGATGCGCGGCGCGAGCCCCAGCGAGGGCTCGTCGAGGAGCAGCAGCTGGGGCCGGGACATCAGGCCTCGTCCCATCGCGAGCATCTGCTGCTCGCCGCCGGAGAGCAGCCCGGCTCGCTGCGAGCGCCGGTCGGCGAGCACCGGGAACAGCTCGTAGATGCGCTCGAAGTCGGCGGACCGATCACCCCGCCCCGGGACCCCGATCGCACCGGCCTTGAGGTTCTCCTCCACCGTGAGCCGGGTGAAGATGCGGCGCCCCTCGGGGACCTGGACCAGGCCGCTGGCGACGCAGCGGGCCGGGTCGCGCCCCCTGAGGCTCTCGCCCCGGTAGACGACCTCACCGCGGTCGACCCGCCCACGATGCAGGCGCAGCGTTCCCGACAGGGTTCGCAGCAAGGTCGTCTTGCCCGCTCCGTTGCTGCCGAGCAGCGCCACCACGGCCCCCTCGCCCACCGAGAGGCTCACCCCTCGCAGGGCCTCCACCACCCCGCCGTAGGTCACAGCGAGGTCCCGCACCTCCAGGATGGGGCTGCCAGCAGATGCCGAAGGAACGCTCATGCTCGGGTCTCCAGTCGAATGGCGCGCTTGAGGATGTTGCCGGTCGCGGTCGTGGGGATCTCGTCGACGACGTCGACGCTTCGGGGGTGCTTGTGGGCGGCCACCCGGCTCTTGACGAAGTCGCGCAGCTCGCTGCCGGTGGCCGTGGCGAGGGGACGCACGGTGACCACGGCACACACCTCCTCGCCCAGCGTCGGGTGGGGCAGGCCGATGACGGCCGCCTCGACGACGTCCGGGTGCTCGTGGAGGACCTCCTCGATCTCGCGCGGGTAGACCTCGTGGCCACCGCTGTGGATGAGGTCCCGCTTGCGGTCGACCAGGTAGAAGAAGCCGTCGTCGTCCCTGAGGCCCACGTCCCCGGTGCGCAGCCAGCCGTCGACGACGGTCGCCGTCGTGTCGTCGGGGCGGCCCCAGTACCCCTTCATCACGTTGTGGCCGCGCACGAGGAGCTCCCCCGGCTCGCCCTCCTCGACCTCGACCCCTTGGTCGTCGACCACACGCAGCTCGACCCCCTTGACGGGCCGACCGATCGACCCGACCCGCCGACGGTCCCGGCGGTTGAAGGTCGCCACCGGCGAGGACTCCGAGAGCCCGTAGCCCTCGAGGACGAGGCAGTCGAACGCCTCCTCGAACCCGAGGAGCACCTCCACCGGCATCGGCGCGCCGCCCGAGACACCCACCCTCAGCCGGGACAGGTCGTGACCGGACCGGTGCGGCTCGCGCAGCATCGCGGCGTACATCGTCGGCACGCCCTGCATCACCGTGACCCGCCGGTCCTGCAGGGTGCGCAGAGCAGCCTCACCGGAGAACCGGGTGAGCAGGGCCAAGCAGGCGCCGGCGCGGACCGCGGCATTGAGCCCGAGCGTCTGCCCCAGGGCGTGGAACAGCGGCAGGCCCCCGAAGACGACGTCCTCGGACGTCAGCTGCAGCAGGTCGTTCACCACGACCTCGCAGTTGCGCAACAGGTTCGCGTGGGTGAGCTCGGCGCCCTTGGGCTCCCCGGTCGTCCCCGCCGTGTAGAGGATCGCGGCCGTGTCGTCGGCCGCCATCGGCTCGACCCGGTCGAACGCCGGGGCGTCACCCACCAGGTCCCCCAGCGCACCGGCCTCGAGCAGGAAGGCGTCGGCCCCCACCGAGCGTGCCGCCGGCTCCACGTCCTCGCGGGTCGTCGACCAGGCCACCAGGATCCGCACGGCCGAGTCCCCGAGATGCCGGGTGATCTCCCGCTCCGTGAGCAGCGGGTCCGTCGGGACCACCACCGCACCGAGGCGGAGGATCCCGTAGTAGAGCGCCGCGAACTCCGGCACGTTCGGCACCACGACCCCGACGTGGTCCCCCGGCCGCACACCGCGCGCCGCGAGGAAGCCGGCGACCCGCCGGCTGTCCCGGTCGAGCTCGCCGAACGTCGTCACCCGGTCCCCGGCCGTCAGCGCCGCCGAGCGCCCACGGGCGCGAGCGGTGCGCTCGAGGTTCTCGGCCAGGTTCAAGCAGGACTCCGTCGTCGGCAGTTTGTGACAGGCCCCACAGTTGTGGAACGAAGACCCGTCGGCCATAGTGACAGCACTCACATTCGGGGCAAATGATTGTTCGTGAGCACAAAGAGAGGACTCGGGTGACTGTCCATCCAGCGATGACCGACCCGCGGCTCGTGCGAGCCTGCGGGCTCCTGCTGGACCAGGCCGACGAGGTCGCCTGCAGCTCGGCGCACATCATCCGGGCGGAGGAACCGGCCTACGTCGACTACATGGGCCTCGAGGAGCTCGCGGCCGCGGTCCGACCCAACGTGATCGGGCTGGTTGAGAGCGTGATGGTGAACGAGACCACGCTGCTGGCTGCACCGCGTCGCACCGGACGGGAGCGCGCCGAGGCTCGGGTGCCGCTGACGATCGTCCTGCACGCCTACCGCTTGACCGCGCTGCAGATCTGGGAGCGGCTGATCAGGCTGTGCGACGACGACCCGGGGACCAGTCGCGCCCTGCTCGACTCGGCCTCGACGCTGTGGAGCGCCGTCGACGTGTACTCGCAGGAGCTCGCGACCGCCTATCGGGACGTGGAGACGGAGCGGCTGCTGCGCAGCGCCCGGGTCCGCGAGGCGGCGCTCGCCTCGCTGTTCAGCGGGGTGGGAGTGTCGGGCCAGGGCTTCGCCGACGCGGCCACCGCGCTGCGGCTGCCCAAGGTCGGCCGCTTCGTCGTCGTCGCCTCCGACTCGTGGCCGGTCGAGCAGGAGGACGCACCGGCGACGGCGGAGCGCGCGCTCTCCTCCCTCGGGGTGCGCTCCGCGTGGCGCTCGGAGGTCGACGGGGAGGTCGGCCTCGTCTCCCTGGACCGCAGCCACCGCGTCGATCGGCTGATGGGCTACCTCACCTCCCTGACGGTCGGCCGGGTCGGGCTCAGCGAGACCTTCGAGGCCATCGTCGACACTCCGCAGGCGGTGACACAGGCCCAGCTCGCCCGAGACACCGCGACCCCCGGGGAGAACGTCGTCATGCGCTTCGGGGACGCTCGGGTCGCCGCCCTCGTGGCCGCCACGCCCGACCTCGCGATGGGGCTCGCCCAGCAGGTGCTCGCCGGTGTCCTGCAGCAGGCAGACGACGAGCAACGTCTCCTGCTCGCCACCCTGAGGGCCTGGTACGCCGCCCAGGGTTCGGCGGCGGACGCCGCCAAGCTGCTGCACTGCCACGCCAACACGGTCCGGTACCGCCTCGCCAAGCTCACTGCGCTGACCGGGCGCGACCTGCGCGTCCCGAGCGACGTCGTGCACCTCTACCTCGCCCTGGAGGCCACCCGGCTGTGGCCACCGTCCGGAGGCTCGTGACCTGGTCGTTGTGCGCCGGAACAAGGAGGCGGCCGGGGACCACAGAGACGCCGGAGCTGTCGGTTCGCCCCTCCGGTCAGGTGTCGCTCTCGGCGGAGAGGGCGATCGGGTCCGCCTCCCGCTTCTCGCGTCGCTCGTGCAAGCGCTGTTGAGCGGCGCCCAGGAAGGCCAGGCACGGCGCCTCGGCCGATGGGTGCCTCTCGTTCAGGTGCAGGATCCACCGATCCATCGCCGCCATGAATCCGTTGTCCTCGCCGGTGCGGTAGGCCGACCATGGCCGGCCGCCCCTGACGACGCACGCGGTGCAGCTGATCTTGTAGACGAACTGCCTGTCCGCGTCGACGTCGATCCTCACCTTCGCCAGAGGACCCGCCTCCGCCGCGGCCTTCCTCTCACGAGCAGATCGGCTCGCCGTCATGTCACACCCTCCATGTCTCGCCCGCGCCCGTGCGATTCAACCACTCCCCGGGGCAGCGCCGGAGGACGGCCGGCCACTCTCGCCGCGAAGGGCGGTCACCATGCAGCCGGGTGGATGAAGGCGGCGGCCGGCTTGCGGAGCCATTGGGTGGTCCGCATGGCGAGGTCCATGTCTGCCAGGCGCGCTGTGCGCAGGTTCGTCAGCCGAGACGGCGTGCAACCGAGCTCTCGCGCCAGCCCGGCCCAGGTCAGCTGCCGTTCCTGGCGCTGCTCGTTGAGCGCGGCATGCAGCTGGTTCAGGTCCCACCGAAGTCGACGGTCGGGCCCCGCTTCGGGTAACGACACCTCGCCCACCGCGGCGACCGGACCCGTCAGGAAGTGCTCCGGTGCTCGGCCGAGCCAGCGCAGCATGAAGAGCGCGTACTGGCATGAGGTCGCGCCACGTTGTTTCAGCCGCTGGATCGCCCCGCCGCACAGCGGATGGTCGCCGCGCCGCGCGTTGAGGTCTGCCGACTGCTGCCAGAGGTCGTCGGCGAGCTCGTACCACCCCAGCCCACGCTCTCGACGTTGCGCGTCGAGCGCGTCGAAGAGCGCACCGCAGTCGAACGTCGGCGGAGGCTGCACGCACGCCAGGCTACGTCGGGAACGGCGTCCCGCCTACGTGTTCCGGTCGACGGACGCACGCTTGCCAGCACACCGGCGGAGCCCTCGCCCACCGAGCCGAGCTCCCGACGACGGCGAGCGCTCAGCCGTGCCCGCCGCCGGGGTCGGCCAGCACGTCACGCCAGGAGTGACGGGGGGCGTACCCGAGGAGGTCGCGTGCCTTGTCGATGGAGTAGAAGGTCTCGTCGCGGCCCATCTCGCGACGCACCTCCACCTTGTCGTAGAAGCGGTCCTGGATCTCCCGGGTGGTCGCGGCCACCGACATGTCGGCGTTGGCGACGTTGAAGACCTCGTAGCCCAGCCCGTCGACCCCCAGGCAGCACTGCACCATCTGGCCCAGGTCGCGGGTGTCGATGTAGGCGAACACGTTGCGGCGCCGCAGCGAGGGGTCGGCGAGGAAGGCGGGGAACATCTCGGCGTACTCGTGCGGCTCGACGACGTTGTTGATGCGCAGGCCGTAGACGTCCGCCCCGGTGCGGGCGTGGAAGGAGCGGGCCGTCACCTCACCCGCGACCTTCGACATCGCGTAGGCGTCCTCGGGAACCGTCGGGTGGTCCTCGTCGACCGGCACGTAGAGCGGGCGCCGCTCGCCCTGGGCGAAGCAGATCCCGTAGGTCGTCTCCGACGAGGCGAACACGACCTTGCGCACCCCCAGCCGGGTGGCGGCCTCGAGCACGTTGTAGGTGCTGAGGACGTTCGTCGCGTACGTCGCCGCGTCCGACGTGAGCAGGATCCTCGGGACCGCGGCGAAGTGCACGACGGCGTCGTAGCTGGGCTGCTCGGGCAGGTCCAGCTCGTCCATGGTCGCGAGACCCGCCATCGCCGAGTACGTCTCACCGGCATCGGTGAGGTCGACCCGCAGGTCGGCGACCGCCGGGTGCTCCAGCGGGACCAGGTCCGCGTTGGTGACGTGGTGGCCCTGCTCGGCGAGGTAGGGAGCGACGTGCCTGCCGGCCTTGCCGCTACCGCCGGTGAAGAAGATGCGCATGCCCCTCCGTACCCACGAAGGGTCGCGGTCAGTCCCCACGGCCCCGGTTCCGACGCCGCCGACTCGGAGGGACTGGCACCGGACCCGGCACCTGGGATAGCAAGAGGCATCCGCCACGTCGGCCCGACCACCGGCTCGACCGGTCTCCGTGCCGGTGCACCGATCACATCACGAGGAGAGAGCATGGCCACGTTCACCCGGTCCGACCCGCTGCAGGGGCCGAGTTCGTCGAGGCGGACCTGCGCGGGGCCCGTTTCGTCAGGGCCGACCTGTCCGGCGTGGTGATGCGAGGCGTCGACGTGGTGCCCCTCGTGGAGGCCGAGCTGAACCGCCGCTATCCCGGCCGCGCCGACCGGCGTGCCGAGGACCCCGCCGGCCTGCGCGCAGCCTGGGCCACGCTCGAACGCACCTGGGCGGCCACCGTCGAGCGCGTCGCCGCGATGCCGGCAGGCACGGTCGACGTGTCCGTGGACGGCGAGTGGTCCTTCGCGCAGACGCTGCGGCACCTCGTGATGGCCACCGACCTGTGGCTGCGCCGAGCCGTCCTGGAGGTGGAACAGCCGCTCCACCCGCTCGGTCAGCCGTACGCCGAGTACGGCGCCGACGGCCACGACATGTCGGTCTTCAGCACCGGCACACCGTCGTACGCCGACGTGCTCGAGGCTCGAGCCGGCCGCGTCGCCATGGTGCGCGACTTCCTCGCCACGGTCACCCCGGCCGGGCTGGGGGCGACCCGCAGGAACCCGCACGACCCCACGCACACGGAGACCACCCTCTCCTGCCTGCATGTCATCCTCCGGGAGGAGTGGGAGCACTGTCGCTACGCCGTCCGTGACCTCGAGGCGATCGAGGCCTCACGCAGGCCGTGACCGGCGGAACGTAGGCTCGGGCGTGCCCGCCGGCTCCCGCCCCAGGCCTAGGAGGCCCCGTGTCCCGCAGCGCCACCCGATTCCGGACGATCCTGCCCGGCCCCGGTCGCACCGCCCTCGGCGCGACCATCGCCGGCGGGGTGCTGACCGGTCTGGCGTCGGCTCCGGAACGGATGAGCCGGCTGTTCCGGCGGCGCTATCCCACCGTCGCGGTGACCGGGATGACCGGTGTCGGCAAGACCCAGCTCGCCGACCGCCTCGCCCGGCGTGCGGCCGGCGACGGCGTGCCCGAGGTCGGCTCGGCGGTGATGGAACGCCGTACCCGCCGCTCTCCCCGGTTGCACGGTTTCCGCTTCCTGGTGGTGCCGGGCGACAACGCGGCGACGCGGCTCGGTGCCCTCGACGAGGTCTTCCACGACGAGCCGGTCGACGGGGTGATCCACGTGGTCGCCAACGGCCACGCGACCCCGCGGCGCACGGCAGGCACCACCGGCACGGCGACGGCGACCCGCGACGAGCAGCTCGCCGCGGAGCTCGAGGACTGGGCGATCACCTCACACCGGATCGCCTCGATGGCCGTACGCCGCGACAAGCCGGTCTGGCTCGTCATCGCCGTCACCAAGACCGACCTGTACCCCGATGAGGTGGACGAGGTCGTCGACTACTACTCCCCCGGGAGCGGGTCTCCGTTCGGCAGCAAGATCGACGAGCTGCGGGCGCTGGCCGGCGGCGCGAGGCTCTCGGTCGACGTGCTGCCGGTGTCCAGCCAGGGCGGCGACCGCAAGTCGGCCATCTCGGCCAAGACGGCCAGCAGCATGGTCGATGCGCTCGCGGCCAGGCTGGCCCAGCTCAGCGGTCACGTCTGACCGGGGCGGGGCCAGGCGACCGCCGCCGCGGTACCCGTCCCGCCCGTGACCTAGTGGTCGTGCACCCGGCTCGACGGTTCGCCACGATGCCCGACCAGCGGCACCCCGACCCACAGCGTCACGAAGAACAGCAGCGACAGGGTGCCGGCGACGCCGGCGGTGAACGGGTCGGTGACCAGGTCGAACACCAGCCACACCACCCCGCTCGTGGTGAGCGCCAGAGACAGCAGTCCCGCCCGCGCGGCGCGGTTCGCGTTCTTCACGATCCACGCGCGCTGCCCGCGCCGGAACAGCATCCGGTGGAACGCGACCGGTGCCACGATCAGCCCCGTCGCCACCACCGAGCCGACCAGGAGCGCGAGGTAGACGTGCTTCTGGGTGCTGGTCAGCTGCGCGAACCGGGTGCTGAACGGCAGCGTCAGCATGAACCCGGTGAGGATCTGCACGCCGGTCTGGGTGACGCGGAGCTCCTGCAGGAGCTCGGCCAGGTTGCGGGTGAGCCTCCTGTGGTTGAGCTCCGGCGGGTGGTGGGTCTCTGACGGACGGTTGATCTGGTGGTGGAGAGTCATCTCTGCTCCTCGGCCGAGGAGGCTCAGGGCCGACCCCTCGACTGCGGCAGGGTCGCTCCTCCTCTCGAAGTGGACGCCCGGAGAGGTACCCGGCGGCGGCGCGGTGATGCGGCCGACCCTGCTGCCTCCCGAAGCGGTCTAGCACCGCGTCAGCCGATCTGCTCGGCCAGGGCGACGATGATGCCCGCGGGGCCGCGGAGGTAGCAGAGCCGCGGGTCGGCGCCGGTCGCGACGGGGTGCCGGTAGTGGGTCAGCTCCAGCCTGCCGTGGCCGTCCGGGGTGCGCATCATCGCGATGTCGCTGCGGACGCCCTCGAGGCCGACGGTCCGGTCCGCGAAGGCGCCGTCGATCCGCTGCCGATCCTCCACCACCATGCCGAGCTCGCTGAAGAACGCGACGGCCGCGTCCAGGTCGTCGACGACGATGGCCACGTTGTCCATCCGCAGGAGGGTCATGCGTCCGACCCTGGGCCGGCAGCCCGCATGCTTCGGGGAAGGCACCGGCGGGCAGGGTGGCGGGGTGAGTGACGTGCCCGATGACGAGCGACCGTTGGTGGTCACCCTGCGGCTCGACCGTCGCGCACGGGAGCGCTTCGAGGCGGAGCGGGCCGAGCTCTTCCCCCGCGGCCGTACGGCGGTCGGGGCGCACGTCACGATGTTCCACGCCCTTCCGGCGTACCTCCGTGCGGACGTCGAGGGCGAGCTCGGCCGGCTGGCCGCGACGCCGCCGTTCCCCGTCGCCGTCACGGAGGTCTACCCGCTCGGACGAGGCGTCGCCTACCGGCTGGCCGCCGCGGAGGCCCAGCTCCTCCACCGTCGGCTGCAGGAGCGCTGGCGCTCGCACCTCACCCGGCAGGACGCCCAGCCCTTCCGTCCGCACGTGACCGTGCAGAACAAGGTGGAGCCGGCGGTCGCCCGGGGGACGCTGGAGCGGCTGCGCGCGGGCTTCCGACCGGAGACGACGCGAGCCGTCGGGCTGGAGCTATGGCGCTACGACGGAGGACCATGGACGCCGCTGCGTCGGTGGCGGCTCGGCTCGACCGGCTGACCGGGCACCCCGGCCGCGCGGCAACGGCACGGTCGGCCCCGGGCTACGTCCCCGGCTGCTTCCTGGGTGGGGGCTCGGGCAGGTCGGCACTCCACCGGGCTCGGCGCTGCTCGTCGGACTGCTCCCACCAGGGGGTGCCGCGCTCGCCGAGGGCGACCTTGGACGCCTGCACGCCGGCGCGAGCGGCAGCCTCGTCGGCGGTGCCCTTCGTACGTCGGACCTCCCGCCGCCACGCCATCAGCACCCGGGTCAGCTCCTCGCGGCGCTGCTCGGGGATCGCCGGGTCGGTCGCGCGCCAGCGACGGCCGTCGATCACCAGGTACCGCCCGTCGGGGGTCTGCTCGGGCGGCTCGCTCACCCACCAGACCCTAGGCCGACGGTCAGCCGTCGACACGTCAGCCCCGGCCACGTCTCCGTGCTCGATGCGCTGGTCGATGACCTGACCTGGGTCCGCGACGCCGTCGTGCGGCTCCGGCTGGGCACCCCGGACCTGCCGTGGCGGTCCGGGTCGTGAGAAAAGCCGAAGGCCATGCCGTCCTCCCCGCGAGGGGAGCCGACATGGCCTCAGGCCTGGTGGTCCGGTGGAGCTGAGGGGACTCGAACCCCTGACCCCCTCCATGCCATGGAGGTGCGCTACCAGCTGCGCCACAGCCCCGCCGCCCTGCGCCTTGCGGCCGGGCAACTCGGGAATCTTAGCCAACCGGGGCGGCGGATGCGAAATCGGCCCCCGGGTGCCGGTGCTGCTGGTTGTAGCCGGCCAGCCGCAGCCGGCCCGCGGGCGACTCCGCCACCGTCACCCAGCAGCAGTTGTCGACCCCCTGCAGCGCGGTGGCCTGGGTGGTCGGCCAGCCCAGCAGGCCGACCAGGCCCACCTTGAGGCACGCACCGTGGGTCACCACGATCCCGGTCTCCCCCGCCGCCAGCGACCCCAGGCACTCGCGCAGGGCGGGCACCATCCGGGCGGCGACCTCGGAGGCCACCTCCGAGCCGGGCACCCGGACCATCTCCTCGCCCTCGGCCCAGGCGGCGTGCTCCGCGGGGAAGGAGGCCTCGAACTGCGCCGAGGTCATCCCCTGCCGGGCGCCCACGTCGAACTCCTTGAGCCGCTCGTCGACCTTGGCCGCGAGACCGGTGGCGCGCTCGACGTACCCGCCGGTCTGCCGCGCCCGGGTGAGGTCGGAGGTCCACAGGGCGGCCGGCGCCATCGCGGCCAGGGTGGGCGCCACCCGGGCCGCCTGCGCGTGACCGGTCTCGTCGAGCTCGACGTCGGCGTGGCCCTGGGCACGCCCGATCTCGTTCCACGCCGTCCGGCCGTGGCGGAGCAGGACGAGACGGCGAGCGGTCACTGGCCTCGGCCGGAGGTGACGGTGTCGGGCAGGGAGATCAGCGGGCAGTCGCGCCAGAGCCGCTCGAGGGCGTAGAAGGACCGCTCCTCCTCGTGCTGCACGTGCACCACGATCTCCGCGTAGTCGATGAGCACCCAGCGGCCGTCCCGCTCGCCCTCGCGGCGTACCGGCTTGGCGCCGATCGCCCGCAGCTCGTCCTCGATGCCGTCGACGATCGCCTTGACCTGGCGGTCGTTGGGGGCCGAGGCGAGCAGGAACGCGTCGGTGATGACGAGCTGCTCCGAGACGTCGAAGGCCATGATGTTCTCGGCCAGCTTGTCCGAGGCCGCCTGGGCGGCGGCGCGGACCAGCTCGAGGGCACGGTCGGTGGCTGTCATGAATGGGTTCCTAGCCTTGTCGTGGGTGGTTCAGGGGCGTACAGCGCGTACTTGGAGATGTACTGCACGACGCCGTCGGGGACGAGGTACCAGACCGGGTCCCCCTTCATCCGCCGCGCGCGGCAGTCGGTCGACGAGATCGCCAGGGCGGGGATCTCCAGGATGGTGACCTTGTCCTCCGGCATGCCGGAGGTGGTCGCACCGTCCATGGTGAAGCCGGGCCGGGTGCAGCCCACGAAGTGCGCGAGGTCGAACAGCTCGGTGGCGTCGCGCCAGGTGAAGATCTCGCTCAGTGCGTCCGCGCCGGTGATGAAGTACAGGTCGGCGTCGGGCAGCTCCGTGCGGAGGTCACGCAGCGTGTCGATGGTGTACGTCGGACCCTCGCGGTCGATGTCCACCCGGGACACCCAGAACCGCGGGTTGGAGGCGGTCGCGATGACCGTCATCAGGTATCGGTCCTCGGCCGGGGAGACCTGACGCGACTCCTTCTGCCACGGCTGGCCGGTCGGCACGAAGACGACCTCGTCGAGGTCGAACCAGGACTGCACCTCGCTGGCGGCGACCAGGTGACCGTGGTGGATCGGGTCGAAGGTGCCGCCCATCACGCCGACCCGACGGCGGGTGGTGCGTTCCGGGTCGCTGACGACCTGCGGGACCGGCTCAGTCACGCGACATCCAGACGGCCCAGGTGCTCAGGAGTGATCGCGTCCCGCGCCGAAGGCGAGCAGACCCACCACCATCGTGACGAGGAGCAGGAGGACAGCGCCACCGACGATGTAGGGGTTGATCCCGGTCCGGGCGGCTTCCGCGGCGGCGGCGACGAGGGGTGCGAACGACATGGCAGGGATCCTACCGTGCCGGGACGGGCAGGCCGATCCGTCCCAGCCGCACCAGGGAGACCGTCTTCATCACCAGCAGGCCGGTGGCGATCACCGCCCCCAGCCAGACCCAGCCGGTGACCAGCAGCAGCACCGCGAACAGCGAGGAGTTGACGGCCTTCGCCGGCTTGGACCAGTTCCACAGCCAGATCGGCCGGTCGACCACGTAGAAGTAGTTGGGGCTGCGCACCGGCCAGGCGAGGAACGCCAGGGACAGGAAGCAGTCGATCACCATGAACTCGGCGAGGTAGATGAACACCGGGACCACGAAGTCGTGGTGCAGCCAGACCAGTCCCAGGTAGAAGCAGGCAGCGCAGAACCGGTCGCTGAGGATGTCCAGGACCGCGCCGATCCGGGTCTCGCAGCCGCGGATCCGGGCCACGAACCCGTCGAGGCTGTCCCCGAACCAGTAGACGACCAGGGCCGCGACCAGCAGCGTCTGGCTCTCCTGCGTGATGGCGAGGCCGGCGAGCACCACCGAGAGGACCGTGCGCACGAAGGTGATCACGGTCGCGGAGGTGCCGACGCGCTCCTGGGCGGGGTCGGTCCAGACGTCGAGGGAGTCGAGGTCACCCTCGGTGGCAGCGGGCATGGCCGCCAGCCTAGACGTGGCCTAACCCGGGACCGGTGACCCGGCCACCAGCGCGGCCGAGACGGGGCTCGGGAACCGCACGGTGAACCGGGTCTCCCCCACCATGGCGGCGAGCTCGGCCGCGCGCCGGTCGACCTGGCGGCGACGGTCGGCGGGCAGGTGGGTGAACAGGTGGGTGCGGATCTCGCCGTCCGGGGCCTGCACCCAGACGCCGGCGACCTCACCGTCGACCCAGACCGTCGGGCCGGCGTTGCCCATCCGGTCGAAGGCGTGGGCCGCCGACGACGGGAGGTACCAGTCCCGCTGCTTCCACCCCATCGTCGTCGGGTCGAGCCCCGGCAGCAGCGCCACCCAGGGGTCGACCGTCTCGGGCGGCTCCTCGTCGCCCGGCGCCACCCAGCCCGTCCCCTCGGCGAGCGTCACCTGGACGGCCCCGCAGTCCGCGAGTGCCGACCGGGTGGTCGCCGCGGTCCACCCGGCCCACCACTGCAGGTCGGTCGCGGTGCCGGGTCCGAACGCCCGCAGCCAGCGCAGCGCCAGGTCCCGGGCTGCCGGCCGCTCCCCCGGCCCGGCCAGCCCGCCCGCCAGCCACGAGTCGGCGGCGGCGTAGGTGTAGGCGCCGTTGATCCAGGTCCCGGTCGGCCGGGACCGCAGCACCGCGCCCTCGAACCCGAGCTGGAGCAGCACCCGGGTGTGCGCCGACACCGTCGCCGACCACCTCTTCCCCGGCGCCATCACGATCTTGTGGGTCACCGCCGGGACCCTGGCACCGATCGAGCGGGCGGTGAGCGGCCCGTGCTCGTGCAGCGCCGCCAGCACCTGGGCGCGGGCGTCCGCCAGCCACGACTCCGGGTCGTCGACGCCACTGTCGCCCAGCAGCCGGACCAGCCGGCGGTGCTCCGGGCCGGCCAGCCGCCGGGTCGCCGCCGCGTGCATCAGCCGGACCACCTCGGGTGTGGCCACCCACAGCGTGCGGCGCATCGCGTGGTGCCGTACGACGCTCCGGTCGTCGTACAGGGCCCGCTCGACGGCAGCCACCGACGGGTGCGCCATCCGGACCATCGCGGACAGGTGCACGGTGACCGGGTCGGTGGAGTGCAGGGCCACCAGGCTGTCGGCGATCTCGGCGACGTCGTCGGTGCGGTCCTCGGGGAGCAGCCGGTGCCGGCGGGCCAGCCGGGCCCGGCGCTCCTCGACACCGACGGTGCGGGGCATCCGGCTAGCGGACCTGGCCGTCGCCGGTGACGACGTACTTGGTCGAGGTCATCTCCGCGAGTCCCATCGGGCCCCGGGCGTGCAGCTTCTGGGTGGAGATCCCGATCTCGGCTCCGAAGCCGAACTCCGAGCCGTCGGTGAAGCGGGTCGAGGCGTTGACCATCACCGCGGCCGAGTCGACCGCGGCGGTGAACCGGCGGGCCGCGGCCTGCGAGTCGGTGACGATCGCCTCGGTGTGGCCCGAGGACCAGCGGCGGATGTGCGCCACCGCCGCGTCGAGGTCGGGTACGACGGCCGCGGCGATGTCGAGCGAGAGGTACTCGCGGCCCCAGTCGTCCTCGGTGGCCGCCACCACGCCGGGCTGCGCCGCGAACAGCTCGTCGCCGTGCACGGTGACCCCCGCGTCGTGGAGGGCCGCGACCACCAGCGGCACGAAGACCTCCGCGACGTCGGCGTGCACCAGCAGCGACTCGGCGGCGTTGCACACCGAGGGCCGGTGGGTCTTGGCGTTGAGCACGATCGCCACCGCCCGGGCGAGGTCGGCGTCGCGGTCGACGTACACGTGGCAGTTGCCGACGCCGGTCTCGATGACCGGCACCGAGGACTCCTCGACGACGGAGCGGATCAGGCCGGCCCCACCCCTGGGGATCAGCACGTCCACGAGCCCGCGCGCCCGCATCAGCGCCTTGGCCCCCTCGTGCCCCTCGCCGGGCACCATCGCGACCACGTCCGGCGGCAGCCCGGCGGACGCGGCGGCGTCCCGGAGCACGCCGACGACGGCCTGGTTGGACCGCCGGGCGCTGGAGGACCCGCGCAGCAGCACCGCGTTGCCCGACTTCAGGCAGAGCCCGGCGGCGTCTGCGGTGACGTTGGGGCGGGCCTCGTAGATGATCCCGACCACACCGAACGGCACCCGCAGCTGGCGCAGCTCGAGGCCGTTGGCAAGCGTCGACCCGCGGACCACCTCGCCGACCGGGTCGGCCAGCCCGGCGACGTCGCGCAGGCCCTGGGCCATCGCGGCGACCCGGTCCGCGTCGAGGCGCAGCCGGTCGAGCATCGCCTCGGGGGTGCCGCCCGCACGGGCCGCGTCGACGTCGGCCGCGTTGGCGGTGAGCACGTCGGAGGTGGCGGCGACCAGGGCCTCGGCCATCGCGTGCAGCGCGGCGTCCTTGACGCTGCGGTGCGCCACGGCCAGCACGTGCGCGGCCGCACGGGCCCGCAGCGCGACGTCTCCGAAGGAGCCCCCGTCGGGGCCGTCGGGGCCGTCGGGGCCGTCGGGGCCGGTCGGTGCGATCATGCACCCAGCCTAGGCGGGGGCACCCTCAGAACGGCAGTGGTGTCACGTCGTGAAGGTCGACCATCACGTGGTACTCCATGCCGCGGGACAGGAACACCTGGCGCTCGAGGACCTCGAGGCCGACGACCTCCCAGCGCGGCAGGCCGGCCGACTCCCGGTGCTCGTTCCAGACCCGCAGCGCGAGCGAGGAGGCGTCGAGCAGGCTCTCGGCCTCCTCCCAGTACTGGATCTCGGCGCGCCCGCCGGCGTACTTGAGGGAGTGCAGGAACGGCCGCTGCTCGTTCAGACGCCGCAGGGCGCTGCGGACGATCAGCGGCTCGACCGCGTCCCCGGCCACCGTGACCGTGACGTGCCACAACCGCGAAAGCTCGCTCAACGACGCCACCCCTCGTCCTGATCCCGACTCATCCCGTCACCACCGACCGGAGCCGCCGGGGCCGCAAGGGCTTCCGAGCGGCGTCTCCAGTGTGTCGGTCTTTGCTGTCGACCGGGAGAGGATTCACCGAAATCCAGCCGCTGTGGCTCCGGAGGCTCCACCGCGTTCCGCCCGCGGGGGCCGTGGCCGATCTCCGGCCTCACCCACGAGGGAGCAGGACCAGCGCGTCGCGATGCACGACCTCGCGCTCGTAGGAGGAGCCGAGCTCGCGGGCCAGGTCGCGGGTGGACCGGCCCAGCAGCCCGGGCAGCTCCTCGGAGTCGTAGTTGACCAGCCCGCGGGCCACCGGCACCCCGTCCGGCCCGACCAGGTCGACCGGGTCCCCGCCGGTGAACGAGCCGGTGACGCCGGTGATCCCGGCAGGCAGCAGCGAGGCGCGCCGCTCGGTGAGCGCCCGTACCGCCCCCTCGTCGATCTCGATCCGTCCCTTGCCCTCGGTGGCGTGGGCCAGCCACAGCAGCCGGGTCGGCCGCCGGGGGCCGGTGGGGTGGAACACGGTGCCGATCAGCGCGCCGGCCAGTGCGTCCGCCGCGTGCTCCGCGGCGGTCAGCACGACGGGGATCCCGGCGCCGGTGGCGATCCGGGCAGCCTCGACCTTGGTGTGCATGCCGCCGGTGCCGACCCCGGCCACACCCGTGCTGCCGACGTGCACGTCGACCAGGTCGGCGTCGGAGCTCACCTCGGCGAGCATCGACGCGCCGCCGTGGGCGGGATTGCCGTCGTAGAGCCCGTCGACGTCGCTGAGCAGCAGCAGCAGGTCGGCGTGGACCAGGTGCGCGACCAGGGCGGCGAGCCGGTCGTTGTCGCCGAACCGGATCTCGGTGGTGGCCACGGTGTCGTTCTCGTTGACGACCGGCAGCACCCCGAGCTCGATCAGCTTGGCGAAGGTGCGGTAGGCGTTGCGGTAGTGGCTGCGCCGGGTGACGTCGTCGAGGGTCAGCAGCACCTGCCCGGCGGTGATGCCGTAGCGCCCGAACTCCTCGTTGTAGCGGTGCACCAGCAGCCCCTGGCCGACCGAGGCGGCCGCCTGCTGGGTGGCCAGGTCCCGGGGCCGGCGGGCCAGGCCGAGCGGGGCCAGCCCGGCCGCGATCGCGCCGGAGGAGACCAGCACCACCTCGGCGCCGCGGGCGCGGGCCCCGGCGAGCGCGTCGACGAGCGACCGCACCCGCTGGGGGTCGATGCCGCCCTCGGTGGTGGTCAGCGAGGACGAGCCGACCTTGACCACGATCCGGGTGGCCGCGGCCACGCGCTCCCGAGCGGTCACGGGGTCTCCTCGGCCGGGTCCTTCCCCGGGTCGTCCTCGGCCCAGCCCCAGTCGGGGTCGGCACGCTGCACGGTGGTCGGGTCGTCGATCGGGATGCCCAGCCGGCGGGCCACGTCGGCGCGGGTCTCCCCCTCGGCACGGGACCCCATGGCGGCGTCGATGTCGCGACGACGCTGCGCCGCGGGACGGGACTCCTCGAGGCGGGAGTCCTCGCCGCGGCGGCCGAGCAGCTCGGCCCCGGTCACCACCATCGGGCGGAAGTCGAAGACGACGGCGTTGTCGGCGTCGCCGATCAGCACCGCGTCGCCCTCCTCGGCGCCGAGCGCGAGCAGCTTGTCCTCGACGCCGAGCCGGTTGAGCCGGTCGGCGAGGAAGCCGACGGCCTCGTCGTTGCTGAAGTCGGTCTGCCGCACCCAGCGCTCCGGCTTGGTCCCGCGCACCCGCCAGCCCTCGCCGGTGTGCCGGATGGTGAACTCCGGTCCGCCCTTGGCCTCGGCGGGCCGGAGCACGATCCGGGTGGCCTCGACGACCGGCCTCTCCGCACGGGCGCGCGCGACGATCTCGGCCATCGCGAACGACAGCTCCCGCAGGCCCTCGTGGCTGGCCGCGGAGACGGTGAGCACCTTGAGCCCGCGCGCCTCGAAGTCCTCGAGGGTGATGTCGGCGAGGTCGCGCCCGTCGGGTACGTCGACCTTGTTCAGCGCCACCAGCCGAGGACGGTCCTCGAGGCCGCCGTACGAGCTGAGCTCGTGCTCGATGACGTCGAGGTCGGAGATCGGGTCGCGGCCCGGCTCCATGGTGGCCATGTCGATCACGTGCACCAGCGCGGCGCAGCGCTCGACGTGGCGCAGGAAGTCGTGGCCGAGCCCGCGGCCCTCGCTGGCGCCCTCGATCAGCCCGGGGACGTCGGCGACGGTGAAGGTGGTGTCGCCCGCGGTCACCACGCCCAGGTTGGGGACCAGCGTCGTGAAGGGGTAGTCGGCGATCTTCGGCCGGGCCCGCGACAGCGCCGCGATCAGGCTCGACTTGCCGGCGCTCGGGAAGCCGACCAGCCCGATGTCGGCGACCACCTTGAGCTCGAGGACCACGCTGAGGTCGTCGCCGGGCTCGCCGAGCAGCGCGAAGCCGGGGGCCTTGCGCTTGGACGAGGCCAGCGCCGCGTTGCCGAGCCCGCCACGGCCGCCCTCCGCGACCACCATCTCGGTGCCGGGGCCGACCAGGTCCGCGAGCACGGTGCCTTGGTCGTCACGGACGACCGTGCCCTCGGGCACCGAGAGCACCAGGTCGACGCCGTGGGCGCCGTTGCGGTTGCCACCGGCGCCGTGGCCGCCGTGCGGAGCCTTGCGGTGCGGGCTGTGGTGGAAGTCCACCAGCGTGGTGACGTCGGGGTCGACGCGCAGGACCACGCTGCCGCCCGGTCCACCGTTGCCGCCGTCCGGCCCCCCCAGCGGCTTGAACTTCTCGCGGTGCACCGAGGCCACCCCGTTGCCCCCGCGACCCGCGGTGACCTGCATCGTCACCCGGTCGACGAATGTCGGAACGGCCATCGGTGCCTCCTCTCCTCTTGAAACGTATGTCGCGCGGTGCGAACGCCGAAGGGGCGCCCTGCTCGATCAGCAGGGCGCCCCTTCGTGGCGTTCGTTCAGCTCCCGGCCGAGGTCACTCGGCGGTCGGGAGGATGTTCACGACCCGACGGCCGCGCTTGGTGCCGAACTCCACGTTGCCGCCCACGAGGGCGAACAGCGTGTCGTCGCCACCGCGTCCCACACCGCTGCCGGGGTGGAAGTGGGTGCCGCGCTGACGGACGATGATCTCGCCGGCGTTGACCAGCTGGCCGCCGTAGCGCTTCACACCGAGCCGCTGAGAGTTGGAGTCCCGACCGTTCTTGGTCGAGGCTGCGCCCTTCTTGTGTGCCATGAGTTCGAGTCCTTGCTTACGTCGGGCCTGTGTGGCGTGCCGGGGAGACCGTGATCAGCTCAGGCGCTGATCTCGGTGACCTTCACCTGGGTGTACTTCTGACGGTGACCCTGGCGCTTGCGGTACCCGGTCTTGTTCTTGTACTTGAGGATGGTGATCTTGGGACCCTTGGTCGCCCCGATCACCTCGACAGTCACGGACGCCTTGCCGAGAGCCTCGGCACCAGCGGTGACCTTCTCGCCGTCGACGAGCATGACCACGGGAAGGGTGACCGAGTCACCGACCTCATGGGCAACCTTGTCGATCTCGATGACGTCGCCGACAGCAACCTTCTGCTGCTGGCCGCCACTGCGCACGATCGCGTACACCGCGGACTCACTCTCTTCGTCGGACTACGAGTTCTGTTCTGCGCCTCGACGCGCTCACCACGCTCAGGAATGCTCCGAGGTGGGGGCTGGCGTCAGACACGCACGAAGGTGCTACGAGCACCGAGGGGCAAGTCTACGGACGCCGACCCGGCGGGTCAAAACGAGCCCCCGCACGCCGCCTCGTGCCGGCGTGCGGGCTTGCCTCACCCGCCGTGCGTGCTGCCGGCGTCGACCCCGGCACCTGGCACGTCGCCGCTCGTGCCTTCCGCGGCGTCACCGTCCGAGGCGGACCCCGGGCCGGAGACCGGCGGTCCCGCCGGGCGCCGGGCCACCTTGCGGCGCGAGGAGGTGACCAGGCGCGGTGCCGGGGCCTCGACGGGCTCGGCGGCTGTCGCCGGACCGGCGGACGGCTGGTCGGACGGCTGGTCGGACGGCTGGGCAGCCGTCGTGGGGACCGTGGTCACCGGCGAGACGGTGCTCGTCGACGACGGAGCCGCGCTGCCCGCCGGACGACGGGCCACCCGGCGACGCGTCGAGGTGACGATCCGCGGACCCTGCGGGACCGCGGGCGCCTCCGGCTCTGCCGGGGCCTGCTCGGCTGCCTGCTCGGTCGCCGCGGGTGCCGACTCCTCGGTGGGCCCCTGCTCGGTCGCCGGTGCCTCGGTCGCCGGTGCCTCGGTCGCCGGTGCCTCGGTCGCCGGTGCCTCGGCCGCCGGAGCCTGCTGAGCCGGCGCGTCGGCCGCCGGAGCCTGCTTGGCCGGCGCGTCGGCCGCCGCCGGTGCCGGCGGCTCGGTGGGCGCCTGCTCCGTCGCGGTCTCGTCTGCCGGCTTGTGCTCGTGCTTGGCCATCGCCGCGATGTCCCGCGGCGACGGGGAGGCCTTGGGAGCGCCGTTGCCGTTGCCGTTGCCCTGCTGGTCGTCGCCGTCGCCGCGGCCGCGGCCCCGGCGCGCGCCACGACGGGGCTCCTCGTCGGGCTTCTTGCGCGCCTCGACCGGCTCGTGGTGGATCACCACGCCTCGGCCCTGGCAGTGCTCGCAGTTCTCACTGAACGCCTCGACCAGCCCGGTGCCGATCCGCTTGCGGGTCATCTGCACCAGCCCGAGCGAGGTCACCTCGGCAACCTGGTGGCGGGTGCGGTCCCGGCCGAGGCACTCCACGAGCCGCCGCAGCACGAGGTCGCGGTTGCTCTCCAGCACCATGTCGATGAAGTCGACGACGATGATGCCGCCGATGTCACGCAGCCGGAGCTGGCGGACCATCTCCTCCGCGGCCTCGAGGTTGTTCTTGGTGACCGTCTCCTCGAGGTTGCCCCCGGAGCCGGTGAACTTGCCGGTGTTCACGTCGACGACGGTCATCGCCTCGGTGCGGTCGATGATCAGCGACCCGCCCGAGGGCAGCCAGACCTTGCGGTCGAGACCCTTGGCGATCTGCTCGTCGATGCGGTACGCCGAGAACACGTCCTCGTCGCCGTCGTAGCGCTCGAGCCGGTCCGCGAGGTCGGGAGCGACGTGCTCGACATAGGTGTCGACCATGTCCCAGGCCTCGTCACCGGAGACGACGAGCCTGCCGAAGTCCTCGGTGAACAGGTCCCTGACGACCTTGAGGGTCAGGTCCGGCTCGCCGTACAGCAGCGCCGGGGCGTTGCCCTTCGCGACCTTGCTCTCGATGTCGGCCCAGCGCGCGGTGAGCCGCTCGACGTCGAGGGTCAGCTCCTCCTCGGAGGCGCCCTCGGCGGCGGTGCGGACGATGACGCCCGCGGAGTCCGGGACGATCTCCTTCAGCAGCGTCTTGAGCCGGGTGCGCTCGGTGTCGGGGAGCTTGCGGGAGATGCCGCTGGTGGTGCCGTCGGGCACGTAGACCAGGAACCGGCCCGGGAGGCTGACCTGGCTGGTGAGCCGGGCGCCCTTGTGGCCGATCGGGTCCTTGCTGACCTGCACCAGGATCGGCTGGCCGGACTTGAGGACCTGCTCGATCTTGCGCGGTCCGTTGCCGGCGCCGAGCGCGGCCCAGTTGACCTCGCCGGCGTACAGCACCGCGTTGCGGCCCTTGCCGATGTCGATGAACGCCGCCTCCATGGAGGGCAGCACGTTCTGCACGCGGCCGAGGTAGACGTTGCCGATCAGCGACGTCTGGGACTCGCGGGCGACGTAGTGCTCGACGAGCACCTTGTCCTCGAGGACCGCGATCTGGGTGAGGTCCTTGCGCTGACGGATCACCATCACCCGGTCGACGGCCTCGCGGCGGGCCAGGAACTCGGCCTCGCTGACGATCGGGGCCCGGCGACGGCCGGCTTCGCGGCCCTCGCGGCGGCGCTGCTTCTTGGCCTCCAGACGGGTGGAGCCGTGCAGGCTGGTGATCTCGTCCTCGGCGCTGCGCGGCTTGCGCACCCGGGTGACGGTGTTCTGCGGGTCGTCGGACCCGCCGTCCCCGTCCTCGCCGGAGCGACGACGGCGGCGGCGGCGGCGCGAGCCGGTGCCCTCCCCCTGGTTGTCCTCGTCGTCGGCGTCGGCCTCCGACTGGTTGCCGCGCTGGCCCCCGCCCTGACTCGTTGCCGTTGCCGTTGCCGCCACCGTTGCCGCGGCCGCGTCCGCCCCGGCCGCCGCGCTGCCCGCCCTGGCCGGAGCCGGACGAGTCGCTGCTGTCGTCGGAGTCGTCGGAGTCGTCCGAGCCCTCCGTGTCAGCGGTGTCGTCGCCGGAGCCACCGCCGCCCTTGCGCCGGCGGCGACCGCCGCGACGGCGACGGCGGCGGTTGCCGCCCTGCTCGTCGTCGGAGTCACCGTTGTCGGTGTCGCGTGTCGGTGTCGGTGTCGGCGCCGGACGCGGCGTCGGCGTCCCTGTCGGTCCCGGACGCGGCGTCGGTGCTCGACGCGGTGCCGGCGGGGGCACCGGCCGACGGGCCGATGTCGTCGCGGCTGTCGGGCTGCTGCGTGTCCGGGGCGCCCTGGGCGCCCTCGGCCTCCGGTGCGCTGCTGTCGGCGCTTCCGGTGCCGGTCGTGCCGGTGCTGCGGCGACGCCGGCGGGTGCCCGTCCGGGTGCCGGCCGCCGCGTCGGTGGCGGAGTCCGGGCCGGCCTCGGTGGCGGCGGAGTCGGCGTCGGCGACCTCGCCGGACGCCGGGGCGGTGGCCCCGTCGGCGACTGCGTCGGCCGTACCGCTGTCCGTGCTGTCCGCGGCCGAGGCGGCGCCCCTCCGCCTGCGCGGCGGGGCGGCCACCGGGTCGGGTGCCTGGAACAGCGGCGCGGCGGCCTTCTTCTCGGCGCTCTTGCGGGTGCGCCGGGCCGCGGGCTTCTCGAGGACCGGCTCTGACCCGGTGCCGGTCTCGGTCGCGGCCTCGAGGGTGACCCCGGCGTCGGGGAGGGTCTCCGGGTCCTGCGGGTTGAGCGCGAGGACGGCGAACGGGTCGTCCTCCTCCGGCGTGTCGCCGGCGGCCGGCTCGGGCTGCACGGGGGCCGCGGTCTTCTTGGCGGCGGCCTTCCTGGTCGTCGCCTTCTTGGCCGTGGTCTTCTTCGCGGCGGCCTTCTTGGCCGTCTTCTTCGCGGGTGCCACCGGCTCGTCGCCGGCCGGGGGCGGCTCGAGCGCCTCGGCGGCGGCCGGCTCGGCGGGGCTGCCGGGCGGCACCTCGGCGGCCTCGGGGGCGGCTGCCGCCTTCTTGGTGGTCCTCGCGGCGGTCTTGCGGGGAGCCCGCTTGGCCGCCTTCTTCACCGGTGCCGCCGCTGAGTCCGGGGACTCGGTGGTCGGGGTGCTGTCGTTCTCGTTCTCGTCGAGCATCTGCTCTCCTTGGCCCCCGGGACGCTGGTTGCGCAGCGTCCTCTCGGGAGCGTGTCGGTCGACCGACCGGGCGAAACCGGTCAGACGCAAGCCTGCGGATGTTGCCCTGCACCTGGGCGGACCCTGACGGGACCGGTGCCGAGCAGCGGCGACGTCCTCCGGGCAATCGTCATCTGGGAGACCTGTGGACCGTCCGCGGTCACCGGCGGTGGTGCGGCCGAGCTGTCACCTCGGTCATGCCGTGTCGCGGTTGAGTGCCAACGGGTCGCCCACCGTGCCGGTCTCCGCAGCTAGTGGGCCCTGGGCGAGTCGCTCGTGCAAAGGAGCGGCAGCCGCCTCGAGCCCGGCCAGCGTGCGCAGTCCGGCGAGGACGTCGTCGGGTCTCACGGACGGGGTTCCGTGCCGCAAAACCATGTCGAGTATCGCACACTCACCCGCGGCGTCCGGCTCATCCGCGCTGGTCAGGCTGACGACGGCGGCGCGGCAGTCGAAGGTGCGCAGCCCCTTCTTCATCATCCGCTCGACCAGCACCTCGTCGGCGGCGAGGAAGGCGCGGACCGCCCCGGCGGCCTCCGCGGGCGCCCAGCCGGGGATCCGGGTGCGCCAGACGCTGGCCTCGAGCAGGTCCGCGAGCGAGCCTCCGGTGGACACCACGACCTCGAGGACGTCGAGCCCGGGGGGCAGCGCCTCGTCGAGCGCGGCGTGCACCTGCGCGGGGTCGGTCTCGCTGGCGAGGCCGATCTCGAGGTACTCCGCCTCGCTGGCGGCTCCGGTCGGGGACGCGCCGGCGTACGAGATCCGGGGGTGCGGGTTGAACCCGGAGGAGTAGGCCATCGGCACCCGGGCGCGGACGACCGCCCGCTCGAAGGCGCGTGAGAAGTCGCGGTGGCTGGTGAACCGGAGGCGCCCGCGCTTGGCATAGCGCACGCGCAGCCGCTGGACGGGGGGCGCCTGCTGCTCGGGTTGGTCTCGCACGGGCGGCACCCTACCGGCGAGACCCGGTGGACCGATGAGCGAGGATGACGCGGTGAGCAGACCAGCGGTCCGGGCCGACGACGTCGCGGCACAGCAGCAGCCTCCCGAGAGCCGCGCCCAGCGACTGCTCGTGGTCGTCGGGATCGTGGTGCTCGGGTTCAACCTGCGCCCCGCGGCGGTGAGCGTCGGACCGGTCCTCGACGAGATCACGTCCGGCCTGTCCATGTCGCCGACCACCGCCGGCGTGCTCACCACGCTGCCGGTGCTGGCGTTCGCGCTGTTCGGGGCGCTCGCACCCTGGCTGGCCCGGTTGGTCGGGCTGCACCGGGTCACGCTGCTGGCCCTGGTGTCGGTGGTCGTCGGACTCGCGCTGCGCTCGCGCACCGGCGACGTGTCATTGTTCCTGCTGCTCTCGCTGCTCGGCCTGGCCGGCATGGCCACCGCGAACGTGCTGCTGCCCTCGCTGGTCAAGCTGCACTTCCCGGGCCGGGTGGGGCTGATGACCTCGATCTACACCACCTCGCTGGCGGTCGGGCTGACCCTGGCCTCCGTGCTGACGGTGCCGATCGCGGACCACTTCGGCTCGTGGCGCTGGGGGCTGTTCGCGTGGGCGGCCACCGCCCTGGTCGCGGCGGTCCCCTGGTTCGCCCTGGTCCGGCACGACCGGCACCTCGAGGGGCCTGCCTCGCGGATCTCGCTCGGCGCGGTGGCGCGCACCCGGCTCGGCTGGGGGATGGCACTGTTCTTCGGCTTCCAGTCCCTGCAGGCCTACTCGGTGTTCGGCTGGTTCGCCAAGGTCTACCGCGACGCCGGCTTCTCCCCCGGCACCGCGGGCCTGCTGCTCGGCGTCATCACCGCCATGAGCATCCCGCTGTCGTTCTGGCTGCCCGCCTGGGCGGCCCGCATGGAGCGGCAGACCTGGCTGATCGTGGCGCTGGTCGGCTGCTACCCGATCGGGTACGTCGGCCTGATCCTCGCCCCGGTGGCCGGCGCCTGGCTGTGGGCGGTGCTGGTCGGTGTCGCCGCCTCGGTGTTCCCGGTGGTGCTCACCCTGATCGGCCTGCGGGCCCGCACCAGTGAGGGCACCGCCGCGCTGAGCGGCTTCACCCAGTCGGTGGGCTACCTGATCGCGGCGATCGGCCCGTTCGGGATGGGCTTCCTCTACGAGCTGACCGGCGGCTGGACGGTGCCGCTGGTCGCGCTGATCGTGCTCGTCGTCCCCCAGCTCGTGGCCGGGCTGCTGGTCGCCCGGCCGTCCTACATCGAGGACGCGATCGGACGCACCCCCCGGACGTGACCGCAGCGACGGGCAGCCTCCCGGCGCATCGCCCGGTGTGCGGGCCTTTGTCCGGTTCCCGGGGTGCAGGTGCCGGTCGGGACGGCCGGGTCGCGCAGGCCGTGGTCGGCCGGCTCGTCAACCCATCGGCCACGGCGTCCCTCGAGCGCGACGGCGTCCGCCTCGGAGAGGCTAGACGACTGACAGCGGCAGCAGCGTCTTGCCGGTGGGGCCGATCTGGATCTCGGTGTCCATCTGCGGGCACACGCCGCAGTCGTAGCACGGCGTCCACCGGCAGTCCTCGACCTCGACGTCGGAGTCCGGGTCGACGGCGTCCTGCCAGTCCTCCCAGAGCCAGTCCTTGTCGAGCCCGGAGTCCAGGTGGTCCCAGGGCAGCACCTCGGCGTGCTCGCGCTCGCGCACGGTGAACCAGTCCAGGTCGACCGGCGTACCGGACAGGCCCTGCTCGGCGGCCGCAGCCCAGCGGTCGTAGGAGAAGTGCTCGGACCAGCCGTCGAAGCGGCCGCCGTCGCGCCAGACCGCCTCGATGACCCGGCCCACCCGGCGGTCGCCTCTCGAGAGCAGTCCCTCGATGATGCCGGGGCGTCCGTCGTGGTAGCGGAAGCCGATGGCGCGGGCGAACTTCTTGTCCGCGCGGACGTTGTCGCGCAGCTGCTTGAGCCGGTCGTCGGTGGTCTCCCAGTCCAGCTGCGGGGCCCACTGGAACGGCGTGTGCGGCTTGGGCACGAAGCCACCGATCGACACCGTGCAGCGGATGTCGTTGCGACCGGACACCTCGCGGCCCTTGGCGATCACCTTCTTGGCGAGGTCGGCGATCTGCAGCACGTCCTCGTCGGTCTCGGTGGGCAGCCCGCACATGAAGTAGAGCTTCACCTGACGCCAGCCGTGGGAGTACGCCGTCGCGACGGTGCGGATCAGGTCCTCCTCGGTGACCATCTTGTTGATCACCTTGCGCAGCCGCTCCGACCCGCCCTCGGGCGCGAAGGTCAGCCCCGAGCGCCGGCCGTTGCGGGAGAACTCGTTGGCGAGGGTGATGTTGAAGGCGTCGACGCGGGTCGAGGGCAGCGACAGCGAGACGTTGGTGCCCTCGTACCGGTCGGCAAGGCCGGTGGCCACCTCGCCGATCTCGGTGTGGTCGGCGCTGGACAGCGAGAGCAGGCCGACCTCCTCGAAGCCGGTGGCCCGGACGCCGTTCTCGACCATGTCGCCGATCGTGGTGATCGAGCGCTCCCGCACCGGCCGGGTGATCATCCCGGCCTGGCAGAACCGGCAGCCGCGCGTGCAGCCGCGGAAGATCTCCACCGAGAACCGCTCGTGCACGGTCTCGGCGAGCGGCACCAGCGGCTTCTTCGGGTACGGCCAGGCGTCGAGGTCCATCAGCGTGTGCTTGTGCACCCGCCACGGCACCCCGGAGGTGTTCGGGGCGACCCGCTTGATGCGGCCGTCGGGGAGGTAGTCGACGTCGTAGAACTTCGGCACGTAGACCGCTCCGGAGACGGCCAGCCGGTAGAGCAGCTCGTCGCGCGGGGTGCGGCCGTCGAGACCCGGGCGGCCCTCGTCCTTCCACTCCCGGACCACCTCGGAGATGGCCAGCACGATCTCCTCGCCGTCGCCGAGGACGGCAGCGTCGACGAAGTCCGCGATCGGCTCCGGGTTGAACGCCGCGTGCCCGCCGGCCAGCACCACCGGGTGGCCCTCGGTGCGGTCCACGGCGTGCAGCGGGATCCCGGCGAGGTCGAGCGCGGTGAGCATGTTGGTGTAGCCGAGCTCGGTGGAGAACGACAGCCCGAACACGTCGAAGGAGCCCACCGGCCGGTGGTTGTCCACGGTGAACTGCGGAATCCCGTGCTCGCGCATCACCGCCTCCATGTCCGGCCACACCGAGTAGGTGCGCTCGGCCAGGATCCAGTCCCGCTCGTTGAGCACCTCGTAGAGGATCTGCACGCCCTGGTTGGGCAGGCCCACCTCGTAGGCGTCGGGGTACATCAGCGCCCAGCGGACCATGGTCTCGCCGGTCTCGCCGTCCCACGGCTTCTGCGTGGAGTTCAGCTCGCCGCCGACGTACTGGATCGGCTTCTGCACCGAGGGCAGCAGCGGCTCGAGCCGCGCGAAGAGGGACTCCGCGGCGACGGGCGGGACGGTGGTGTGCGACGGCACGGCGCGGACTCTCCAGGGGTACGACGACAGGGAACGACACCCCAGCGTACGCGGACCCCCCGGGTGGGGCATTGCCCGCCGGCGGCCGCAGCGGGTACGACGGGGAGATGCACGCAGTCCGGGCGCGGCACTGCTTCGACGGGACCCGCTTCCTGCCGGGCGGGGCGACCGTGCTGGTCGAGGGCCACCGGGTCGTCGGCGTCGAGCCCGCCGGCCACGAGGTCCCGTCCGACGTGCAGGTGACCGGCTTCGACGGCACCCTGCTGCCGGGTCTCGTCGAGACGCACGTGCACCTGGTCACCGACAGCGGGCCGGCCGCCCTGGACCGGGTCGCCGGCCGGACGGCGGAGCAGCTCGACGACGTGGTGACCGAGGCGCTCGGCCGCCACCTGCGGGCCGGGGTGACCACGGTCCGCGACCTCGGGGACCGGGACTACCTCGTCGTCGACCGCCGCGACCGGCAGCGGGCGACCGGGGACGGCGCCCGGCCCGTCGAGCCGCGCATCGTCGCGGCCGGGCCACCGGTGACCTCCCCCGGCGGCCACTGCCACTTCCTGGGCGGGGAGGCCGAGGGCGTCGACCAGGTGCGGGCGGCGGTCCGGGAGCGGGTGGCGCGCGGCGTCGACGTGGTGAAGGTGATGGCCAGCGGCGGCATGACCACCGCGGGCACCGACGTGACGCGGCCGCAGTTCCCGCTCGAGGTGCTGCGAGGTCTGGTCGAGGAGGCACACGCGGCGGGGCTGCCGGTGGCCGCGCACGCGCACGCCGCCGAGGCGGTGGAGCAGGCGCTGGGCCTGGGGGTGGACTCGATCGAGCACGCGTCCTACCTGCGGGCCGGGGGGCACCCCGTCGGGGCACCGCCGATCACCGCGCTGATGTCGGCGGAGGCCGACGACGAGGCCCTGACCCGGCTGGCCGCCGGCGGAGTCGCGGTGTGCCCGACGCTCGGCGGCTTCAGCCCCGCGGCGATGACGCAGGCCCCACCGGAGCTGCTGGCCCGGGTCCGCGCGCTCGGGACCAGCCCGGAGCTGCTGTTCGAGGCCCGCACCACGATGGTCCGGCGGATGGCCGAGGCGGGGGTGCGGCTGGTCTCCGGCGCGGACGCCGGGATCATGCCCGGCAAGGCGCACGGTGCGTACGCCGCCTGCATCGCCGACCTCGCGGCCGCGGTCCCGCTCACCGAGGCCCTGGTCTCCGCCACCTCCCGGGCCGCCGAGGTCTGTGGCGTCGCGGACCGCGCCGGCCGGGTCGCGGCCGGGTGCGACGCCGACCTGCTCGTGGTCGAGGGCGACCTGGAGCAGGACATCACCGCGCTCGGCCGGGTGCAGGCCGTCGTGCTCCAGGGCAGCCGGGTCGTCTAGGCCGGCACGGCCCAGCGGGCGTCGCGACCGGCGTGGGCGAGCAGCTCGGTCTGCGGGTCGCCACCGGCGTCCACCCGCGGCCCGACGACCCCTCCGGCGCGGTACATCTCCTCGCGGTCGGCGAACCAGGTGGCGACCTCGTCGACCAGGTCGGGGTCCAGCACGGTGTCCCCGCCGGTGGCCGCGGCGAGGTCCCACGCGTGCACCAGGTGGTCGGCGGCGAGCTGGCGGACGTACTCCTCGATCTGCTCCTCGCCGTAGGAGAGGTGCACCGTCCCTCCGAGCGGCAGCCGGTCGCCCACGGTGGCCATGGCGAGCCCGGCCCGGCGCACCGCCGCGTCCAGCGGCCGCTCCCCCAGCAGGTCGCCGTCGAGGCTGTCACCCACGTCGGCGATCGTCGACCCGCGCACCAGCGGCACCGTCCAGGCGTCCTCGCCGACCACGTGGTTCACCAGGTCGCGGACGGTCCACTCGCTGCACGGGGTGGGTGCTCCCCACGCGTCGGACGGCACCGCGACCACGCGGGCGGTCCAGGTCTCGACGGTACGGCGGTACAGCTCGGCGAGCTCCATGCCCACCAGCCTGCTCGCGTGCCCGCCCCCGGTCCATGGCACACCCGGGCCTGCCCGTCCGGTACGCCGGACCGGGCCCCGTCCGGGTCAGAAGCGGGAGCGGTGGACGCGGGAGCGGGCGACGCCGAGCCCCTCGCGGCTGCGCAGGTGGATGTTCTGGAGCAGCCCGAGCGCCATCAGGCTCGCGAACATCGAGCTGCCGCCGTACGACACGAACGGCAGCGGGACCCCGGTGACCGGCATGATGCCCAGGCACATCCCGATGTTCTGGAACGCCTGGAAGCCGAACCAGCAGGCGATGCCGGCCGCGGCGACCCGGCCGAAGAGGTCGTCGGAGCGCATCGCGATGTGCAGCGCGCGCCACAGGACGACGCCGAGCAGCACGATCAGCAGCGCCGAGCCGACCAGCCCGAGCTCCTCGCCGGCGACGGTGAAGATGAAGTCGGTGTGCTGCTCGGGCACGAAGCCCGAGGTGGTCTGCGAGCCGCCGAACAGGCCCTGGCCGAAGATCCCGCCGTTGCCGATCGCGATCCGGGCCTGGGTGGTGTTGTAGCCGGCGCCGCGGGGGTCGAGGCCGGGGTTCGTGAAGGCCATGAACCGGTCGATCTGGTAGGCCTTGAGCACGTGCATGCGCACGGCCAGGGTCGCGGCCGCCACCGCGCCCACGAAGAGGCCCAGCAGCCACGCGCGACGGGCCCCGGACACCGCGATCACGCCGAAGACCGTCGCCGCGAGCACCAGCATGGTGCCCAGGTCGGGCTGGAGCAGGATCAGCATCGCCGGCAGGCCCGCGATCGCGAGCATCCCCGCGACCTCCGGCGAGCCCACCTCCCAGCTGCTGGTGGTCTTCATCGAGCCCTCGGTGCGCTCGGCGACGAGCAGGGCCATCCCGATGACCACCGCGAGCTTGGCGAACTCGGCGGGCTGGATGGACATCCCGCCGAGCTGGATCCACGAGCGCGAGCCGTTGATGGTGACGCCCATGACCAGCACCAGCACGAGGCCGATGATCGACGCGACGTACACCAGCGGTGCGAGGATCCGCACCCACCGGTGGTCGGTCGCCGCGACCATCACCCCGAGCACGACGCCGATGGCGATGTTGACCAGGTGCCGCTTGACGTAGGCGTTCGGGTCCCCCGCGGTCAGGTCGTTGCGGGCCGAGGTCGCCGACCAGACCAGCAGCGTGCCGGTGGCCAGCAGCGCCGCGGTCGCGAACATCAGCACCCAGTCGAGACGGGCCGCCTTGACCCGGGTGGTCGTCTCGACGCGGGCCGAGGCCCGGGGCCGGACCGCTACGACGCTCATCGCTTGGTGCCCTTCGTGCCGGTCCCCCGGGCGGAGGAGCTCTTCGGGGGGAGGATCTCGCCGTCGCGGGCGAACACCGGCAGCGCCGACGGCGGCTTCGCCCCGGGCAGGGCGGCCTTGCCGATGTGCACGTCCATCCCCTTGACGCCGTACAGCGCCTCCCAGATCTTGCGCACCGCGGGACCGGAGGTGCCCGAGCCGGTGCCGGCCTGGGTGACCATCATGATCACGACGTACCTCTTGTCGTACGACGCCACCCACGACGTGCTCTGCTTGCCGTGCACCTCGGCCGACCCGGTCTTGGACCGGATGTGGATCTTGTCGAGCGGGAAGTCGATGAACTTCCACGACGTGGTGCCGGTCTTGGCGGTGCCGAGCAGCGCTCTGTCGACGTACTTCAGGGCGCGGTCGCTGACCTTGACGTGGCCGATCTTCTTCGGCGGGATCTTCCGGATCACCTTGCCGCCGGGGCCGACGATCGCCTTGGCGACCCGCGGCTCGTAGAGCGTGCCGCCGTTGGCCAGCGCGGCGTAGGCACGCGCGGACTGCAGCGGGGTGACCAGGGTGTCGCCCTGGCCGATCACGTAGTTGACCGCGTCACCGGCCCGGTAGGCGTAGCCCTCGGCGCAGAACTCACGGGCGAACAGGTGCAGGAAGTCGTTGCCGGGCTTCTTGGCGATCGCGCAGTAGTAGCCCTTGTTGGCCTCCCAGTACTCCCGCTTCCAGGTGCGGTCCGCGATCCGGCCGGACGCCTCGCCGGGCAGGTCGATCCCGGTCGGCTTGCCGAACCCGAAGACCTTGGCGGTCTTCACCAGCGGGTCCTTGGCGTGCACGTCGGCCTTGTCCGTGCCGTACTTCTGCCAGAACCGGTAGCCGACCCGGTAGAAGAACGTGTCACAGGAGATCTGCAGCGCCTTGTCGAAGCCGATGAAGCCGTAGGACTCCGACTCGTAGTTCTTGAACCACCGGTTGCCGACCTGGAAGCCCGAGGAGCAGTCCAGCCGGGTGCTGGTGCTGTAGCCGTTGTCGAGCGCGCCGGTGGTCATGATCGGCTTCCAGGTGGACCCGGGTGCGAACTGCCCCTGGGTGGCCCGGAACAGCAGCGGGTACTGCGCCTTGGCCGAGTAGAGGTGCTTGAGCTGCTTGGAGGTGATCCCGCCGACCCAGACCTTCGGGTCGTAGGTCGGCGCGCCGGCCATCGACACCACCCGGCCGTTCTTGGCGTCGAGCACGACCACCGCGCCGGAGTCCGCGACGTAGTTGCGCCCGGTGACCTTGTCGAAGGTCTTGCGGGCGGTCTTGATGGTCTGGGACAGCTGCTGCTCGACGACGCCCTGGACGCGGGCATCGATCGAGGTGACGACGGTGTCGCCGGCGCGGCCGTCGACCTGGCCGGAGTCACCGAGCACCCGGCCCATCGAGTCCACGGTCACCCGCTTGTAGCCCGGCTGCCCGCGCAGGTAGCGGTCGTACTCCTTCTCCAGCCCGGCGCGGCCCACGACCGAGGCGCCGTGCACGGAGGTGTCGCCCTGGCTCTTGGCCTCGTCGAGCTCGTCGGAGGTGATCGGCGAGAGATAGCCGAGCAGGTGCGCGGCGTTGATGCCGTACGGCGAGGGGTAGGCGCGGACGCTCTCCGGCTCGACGAGCACCGACGGGAAGTCCTCGCCCTGCTCCATGATCGAGACGGCCACCTGCTGGCGCACGTCCTCGGCGACCGGCACCGGCTGGTAGGGCGAGCCGTTCCAGCAGGTCCCCGCGACGGCACCGGTCTCCCCGCAGAGCAGGGTCCGGGCCCGGAGCCGGCCCACCGACACCCGGACGGCCTTGGAGAGCCGCTCGAGCAGCGTCCGCTGCTCGGTCTCCGACATCTTGCGCAGCATGGTGCGGTCCAGGCTGACCACCCACGAGGTGCGGTTGGCGACCAGCGGCCGGCCCATGTCGTCGACGATCAGCCCGCGGGCCGGCTGCACGACCAGCTCGCGCACCGACTGCTCCGCGGCCTGGGCCTGGTAGGCCTCCCCGCCGAGCACCTGCATGTACCAGAGCCGCGCGAACAGCGTCACGAACAGCGACAGCACCAGCGCCTGCACGACGAACAGCCGCAGCCGCCCCTTGGTCGCGCTGGAGGCGCGCAGCGTGCCGCCGCGGCGGCGGTCCGGACCGGAGAACATCATCAGTACGCGACCTGGTGGGGCTGGAGACGACGGAACAGCCGGATCAGCAGCGGCATCACGAACGGCGTGAGCAGCACGTCGTACAGGACGGCGATCGGGATCACGGCGAGCGCCTCCCCGACCGGGATCGCCGGGTCGCGCAGCAGCATGCCGCTGAGGGCGAAGACCGAGGTGCCGATGAACGAGCAGGCGGCGACGGTGATCAACGCGCCGACCGCGGAGGTGCCGGCGTCGTGCCGCACCCGGCCGGCGAGGTAGCCGACCACCACGAGCGCGAGCGCCCAGCGGCCGGCGACGTGGTCGGTCGGCGGGGCCAGGTCGATGGCCAGCCCGCCCAGGAAGCCCAGGAAGGCGGCGAACTCGGGGCCCCGCACGAGCGCGGCGGCGACCACGACGAGCAGTGCCAGGTTCGGCACCACCCCGTCGAAGGAGAGCAGCGAGAAGACCGCGACCTGGAGCACCACGGCGAGCAGCAGGACGAGGGTGAGGACGAGCGCGCGGACCGCGGACATCAGCGTCCACCTTCCCGGGTGGTGCCGTCGGCGCGGATCACCGTGCGGTCGCTCTTGACGTCCTTGTCGGCGACCACGCCGACCAGGTCGAGGGAGGTGAAGTCGACGTACGGGGTGATGACCGCCTGCGTCGACTGCTGGCGGGGGGTGCTGTAGACGTCGGTGACCCGGCCGATCGGGATGCCGGGGACGTACGGCGCGTCGTGGCGGCTGCCCCAGGTGACCAGCGCGTCGCCCTTGGCGGCGCTGGCGGAGGCGTCGACGAGGTCGAGGTCGAGGCGGGCCGCGTCGCCGGCCTGGCCGCGGCCGCGCAGGAAGCCGACCTCCATGCTCGACCCGAGCCGCCCGCCCACGACCGACTCCTGGTCGACGAGCAGCAGCACGGTGGCGGTCGACCGGTCGGCGCGCAGCACCCGGCCGACGAGGCCGTCGCGGTTGAGCACGGTCATGTCCGGGTGCACCCCGGACGTGGTGCCCGCGTCGATGGTCACGGTGCGGGAGAAGGACTGGGCGGGGCCCATCGCGACCACCCGCGCCGGGACCAGCGCGTAGCCGGTGCTCTTGGCGCTGGCGAGCATGCCGTCGAGCTCGGCGACCCGGTTGCGCTCGATGCCGGCGCCGGCCAGCTCGCCCTGGAGCCGGGAGTTCTGCGCCTTCAGCCGGGCGACGTCGGCCCGCAGCTCGCCGCTGGAGCGCAGGAACGTCGGCACCACCGAGAACGGGCGTACGGCGGCCGCCGCGCCGTTCTCGAACGGCCCGACGACGTTGCCCACCGCGGAGCGCACCGGGTCCAGCGGGGAGCTGTCACCGCTGCGCGCGTCGAGGGTGATCAGGGTGAAGCAGGCGAGCAGCAGCAACGCGAGCACCGCCCGGTTCGGGGGACGCCGGGAGCCGGAGGTCCGTCGGGTCACCGGGTCTACCGCCGCGGCTCGGAGACGAGGACCTGCTGGAGCGCCTCGAACTCCTCGACGCACTTGCCGGCGCCCATGGCGACCGAGTGCAGCGGCTCGTCGGCGATGTGCACCGGCATCCCGGTCTCGTGCCGCAGCCGCTCGTCGAGGCCGCGCAGCAGCGCGCCACCGCCGGTCAGCACGAGCCCGCGGTCCATGATGTCGCCGGCCAGCTCGGGCGGGGTCTGGTCGAGGGTGGTGCGGACCGCGTCGACGATCGCGTGCAGCGGCTCCTCGAGCGCCATCCGGACCTCGGCGGAGGAGACCACGACGGTCTTGGGGAGGCCGGAGACCATGTCGCGCCCGCGCACCTCGGCCTCGGGCTCCTGGGGCAGCGGGAACGCCGACCCCAGCGTCATCTTGATCTCCTCGGCGGTGCGCTCCCCCAGCATCAGGGAGTACTCCTTCTTCATCCAGGCGATGATCGCCTGGTCGAGGTCGTCGCCGGCGGTCCGGACGGACAGGCTGGTGACGATGCCGCCGAGGGAGATGACCGCGACCTCGGTGGTGCCGCCGCCGACGTCGACGACCATGTTCCCGGTCGCCTCGTGCACCGGCAGGCCGGCGCCGATCGCGGCGGCCATCGGCTCCTCGACGATGTAGACCCGGCGGGCACCGGCCTGGTAGCCGGCCTCCTTCACCGCGCGCTGCTCGACGGCCGTGATCCCGCTCGGCACACAGATCACCAGGCGGGGCTTGGCGAAGTAGCGGCGGCGGTGCACCTGCTGGATGAAGAACCGGAGCATCTGCTCGGTGGACTCGAAGTCCGCGATCACGCCGTCCTGGAGCGGGCGGATCGCGGTGATGTGGTCGGGGGTGCGGCCGATCATCCGCTTCGCCTCGTGCCCCACCGCGAGGATCTCCCCGGTGGAGGCGTTCAGGGCGACGACCGACGGCTCGTCGAGCATCACCCCCCTGCCGCGCACGTAGACGAGCGTGTTGGCGGTGCCGAGGTCAACGGCCATGTCGCGGCCGATGATGCTGTTCGCCATGCGTGCGTCCCTGCTCTTGGGGTGGTCGACCCTGTGTCGGGGCGTCGGACGCACCTGCTGCACACAGACGCCCCGCCCCTCGGGCACCAGCGTAAAGAGGGGATCCCCTCCCGCCCCGTACGACACGCGGACCACAGCCGCCCCGCCCCCGCGCCGCTGTAACGCGGGGTTATGGACGCTCCACACGGGGTGTACGCCACGCGAACCGTCCAGGAGCCTCGCCCAGTCCCCCGTACGGCGTACCCGGCGGGCTCAGGCCAGGCCGGCGGCCCGCAGCGCCACGTGCTCCGGCACCGGTACGTCGACCACGTCGGCCGACGTCACCGGCGCCCCCGCCGCGGTCCGCAGCGGCACGACGCCGGCCCACACCCCGCCCGCCTCCACGTCGACGTCCTCGTCGAGCGGGTCCCCGGCGCGGCGCTTCACCGACGCCTCGTGCAGCGGGAGCGCGAGCACCACCGTGGCGGCCAGCTCCTTGCGGGTCGGCCGACGCAGGGCGGCCGACCGGCCCGGGGTGACGTGGTCGACGAGCAGGTCGAGGGCCCGTGAGCGCTCGGTCTCGTCCGCGACCACCCTCGGCCGGCCGATCACCACCGCGGAGCGGTAGTTCATGGAGTGGTTGAAGCCCGACCGGGCCAGCACGATCCCGTCGAGCACCGTCATCGTGACGCTGACGTCCTGCTCGGGTCCCTGCACCAGGCTGCGCGAGGCGACCGACCCGTGGACGTAGAGCGTGCCGCCCTCGTCCGGACCGTCGGGATCCACGCCGAACACCGTCGGCAGCGCGAGCGGGACACCGTCGACCACCACGCCGAGGTGGCAGACCAGCGACGCGTCCAGGACGTCGTACAGGGTGGCGCGGTGCGACTGCGCCCGCTCCTTCTCCCGGCGCGGCGTGCTGCGCGGCGTCGGCGAGAGCGGTCCGGGAGGGGTGTCGGGCATGGGCGTCATCCTGGCAGAGCCGGGGCGACGCGGCTCAGAGGCCGGGGAACCAGTTCGCGATCTCCCGCTCGGCGGACTCCGGCGAGTCCGAGCCGTGCACGAGGTTCTCCCGGTTGGACAGCGACAGGTCGCCGCGGATCGTGCCCGGCGCGGCCTTGCGGCCGTCGGTGGCGCCGTTGAGGGCGCGGACCACCTCGATCGCCTCGTCGCCCTCGAGCACCGCCGCGACCAGCGGGCCGGAGGTCACGAAGTCGCGCAGCGGCGGGTAGAAGTCCCGGTCGACGTGCTCGGCGTAGTGCTCGTCGGCGGTGGCGGCGTCGATGTGACGCAGCTCCATGGCGACGATCGAGAGGCCCTTGGCCTCGAAGCGGGAGAGCACGTCGCCGACCAGCCCGCGGCGGACGGTGTCGGGCTTGAGCAGGACCAGGGTGCGCGAGGACATGGGCCGCAGCCTAGCGACTCAGGCGCCCGCGCCGGTCCCCGGACCGTGCTCGGCCCGCCACTGCTCCTCGAGCACCGCCCGCTCGGCCTTCTCCCGGTCGATCTTCTCGCCGAGGAAGTACGCCGTGCCGTAGAGCACCGCGAACACGAAGCCGAGCACGAACATCGCGGTGATCACCAACCCGAGGGCGATCGAGACCACCTGCACCGCCCAGCCCAGGGCGTAGCCGCCGCGGCGGCCGAGCACCCCGGCGGCGACCACGCACAGCAGCGCCAGGCCCGCCCCGAGCCCGAGCGACGCGCCGGCGCCGAGGTCGGTCATCCCGATCGACACCACGCCGGTGAGGAAGAGCACCACCGCCTGGAGCACGAGCATCGCGGCGCACAGCGACCGCTGGGTGGACCGGTTCACGAGCGGTCCCGGTCGCGGTGCCGCAGCAGGTGCCGGGCCTCGCCGACGGTCACCACCGAGCCGGTCACCAGGACGGCGCCGGAGCCGATCGCCTCGCCGAAGACGCCGCCCTCCTCGGCCAGGGTGGCCGCCTGGTCGATGGCGTCCTCCATCCGCCGGGCGACGTACACCCGGTCGATGCCGAAGATGCCGCGCGCGACCTCCGCGAGCTCCTCGGCCGGCAGAGCACGGTCGGTGCGCGGCTGGGTGCACACGATCGCGGCCATCGCCGGCTCCAGCGTGGCCAGCACGGTCTCGTAGTCCTTGTCGGCCATCACGCCGACCACGCCGATCAGCGGGCTGAAGGCGAACGAGTCCTCGAGCGCCTCCACCACCGCGGCAGCGCCGTGCGGGTTGTGCGCGGCGTCCAGCACGATCGACGGGCTGCGCCGGATCACCTCGAGCCGGCCCGGCGAGGTCACCTGCTCGAACGCCTCCCGGACCAGCTCCGCGTCGAGCGGGTCCTCGCCGACGAGGGCCTCGACCGCGGCCAGTGCCATCGCGGCGTTCTGCGCCTGGTGGGCGCCGTACAGCGGCAGGAAGACCTCCTCGTACTCTCCGCGGAGGCCCTGCAGCCGGAGCATCTGCCCGCCGACGGCCGGCACCCGGTGGGCGATCCCGAAGTCACGGCCCTCCCACAGCACGGTCGCGCCGACCTCGGCCGCCCGCTCGGCGACCACCTCGGCCACGTCGTCGCTCTGGACGGCGCAGACCACGGTCGAGCCGGGCTTGATGATCCCCACCTTCTCCCGGGCGATGTCGACCGGCCGGGAGCCGAGGTAGGCGCTGTGGTCGACCGCGATCGGCAGGATCACCGCGACCGCGGCGTCGGCGACGTTGGTGGCGTCCCAGGAGCCGCCCATGCCGACCTCGACGACGGCCGCGTCGACCGGGGCGGTGGCGAAGGTCGCGAACGCCATCGCCACGACCGTCTCGAAGAACGACAGCGGGTGGGTGCCCTCCTCGTCGGCCAGAGCCGCGATCGGGGCGACCTCGTTGTAGGCCTCGAGGAACTGCTCCTCCGACAGCGGCTCGCCGTCCAGCGAGATCCGCTCGGTCATCGACTCGACGTGCGGGCTGGTGAACCGCCCGGTGCGGAGGCCGATCGCGCGGACCAGGGTGTCGATCATCCGCGAGGTGCTGGTCTTGCCGTTGGTGCCCGTCAGGTGCACCACCGGGTAGGCCTGCTGGGGCTCGCCGAGCAGCTCGGTGAGCGCGGCGATCCGGTCCAGCGAGGGCTCGAGGCGGGTCTCGGGCCAGCGAGCCAGCAGGGCCCCCTCGGCCTCGGCGTAGGTCGCGGCGGGAGCGGCGGCGGAGGTGTCAGACATCGTGAGGCGAGTCTAGGCGCTCCCCCGCTGCCCGAGGCGGGGCGGCCCGGAGGCTTGCTGGTTCGCTGCCCGGCGTGCCCGGACCGTAGGATTTCGGGCCATGAGCACCGAGTCGCAGACCCCAGACCTGTCCGAGACGACCGCCGGCCCGGGCCGCGCGGTCGTCGTACCGGACAAGCCTGCGCTGGAGGGGCTCGAGGCGACCTGGTCCGAGCGCTGGAAGGCCGACGACACCTACGCCTTCGACCGGACGAAGACCCGCGAGCAGGTCTACTCGATCGACACCCCTCCCCCGACCGTCTCGGGGTCCCTCCACGTCGGGCACGTGTTCTCCTACACGCACACCGACCTGGTGGCGCGCTTCCAGCGGATGCGCGGCAAGGAGGTCTTCTACCCGATGGGGTGGGACGACAACGGCCTGCCCACCGAGCGCCGGGTGCAGAACTTCTTCGGCGTTCGCTGCGACCCGTCCCTGCCGTACGTCGAGGGCTACACGCCGCCGGCCAAGCCGGACCCGAAGAAGCAGGTCCCGATCAGCCGGCCGAACTTCGTCGAGCTGTGCGAGCGGCTCGTCGAGCAGGACGAGCAGGTCTTCGAGTCGCTGTGGCGCACGCTCGGCCTCTCCGTCGACTGGAAGCAGCACTACACGACCGTCGGCGCGAGGTCGCAGACCGTGTCGCAGCGGGCGTTCCTGCGCAACTTCGCCCGCGGTGAGGCCTACCTGCAGGAGTCCCCGACCCTGTGGGACGTCACCTTCCAGACCGCGGTCGCGCAGGCCGAGCTCGAGGCCCGCGAGTACGCCGGCGCCTACCACCGGGTCGCCTTCCACCGACCCGACGGCGAGCCGCTGTTCATCGAGACCACCCGGCCCGAGCTGATCCCCGCGGTGGTCGCGCTGATCGCGCACCCCGACGACGAGCGCTACCAGTCGCTGTTCGGCACGACGGTCACCTCCCCCGTCTTCGGCGTCGAGGTGCCGGTCGTCGCACACCGGGCCGCCGAGCCGGACAAGGGCGCCGGCATCGCGATGTGCTGCACCTTCGGCGACCTGACCGACGTCACCTGGTGGCGCGAGCTCCAGCTGCCGGTGCGCACCGTGATCGGTCGCGACGGCCGGCTGCACCGCGACACCCCCGAGTGGCTGGCGCACGAGCCCGCCGCGACGGCGTACGCCGACCTGGCCGGCAAGACCACGTTCAGCGCCCGGGAGGCCGTGGTGGCGCAGCTGCGTGCCTCCGGTGACCTCGACGGCGACCCGAAGCCGACGCAGCGGATGACGAACTTCTACGAGAAGGGCGACAAGCCGCTCGAGATCGTCTCCACGCGGCAGTGGTACATCAAGAACGGCGGCCGCGACGCCGAGCTGCGCGCCGAGCTGATCGAGCGCGGCGCGGAGATCCAGTGGGTGCCGGCGCACATGAAGCACCGCTACGACAACTGGGTCGGCGGCCTGAACGGCGACTGGCTGATCTCCCGGCAGCGGTTCTTCGGGATCCCGTTCCCGGTCTGGTACCCGCTCGACGACGAGGGCGAGCCCGACTACGCCCACCCGCTGCTCCCCCGCGAGGCCGACCTGCCGCTGGACCCCTCGACGACCGTCCCCAGCGGGTACGACGAGGACCAGCGCGGCAAGCCCGGCGGCTTCGTCGGCGACCCGGACATCATGGACACCTGGGCGACCTCGTCGCTGACCCCGCAGATCGCCGGCGGCTGGGAGTTCGACGACGACCTGTTCGGCCGGGTGTTCCCCTACGACCTGTGCACCCACGCGCACGACATCATCCGGACCTGGCTGTTCTCCCGGGTGGTCCGCGCACACCACGAGAACCACACGGTCCCCTGGACGACTGCGCTGATCTCGGGCTTCATCGTGGACCCGGACCGCAAGAAGATGAGCAAGTCCAAGGGCAACGCGATCGTGCCGACCGAGATCCTCGACAAGTTCGGCGCCGACGCGGTCCGCTGGCGCGCCGCCACCGCCCGCCCCGGGCTGGACTCGCCGTTCGACGAGACCCAGATGAAGGTCGGCCGCCGGCTGGCGATGAAGGTCCTGAACGCCTCCAAGTTCGCCCTCGCCAGCGTGGGGGCCACCGTGCTGGAGCCCACGGCGGTCATCGAGCCGGTCGACCGGGCGATGCTGGCCGGTCTGGCCGCCACCGTCACCCGGGCCACCGACGCGTTCGAGGCCTACGACTACACGACCGCGCTGGAGGTGACCGAGCGGTTCTTCTGGGAGTTCTGCGACGACTACCTCGAGCTGGTCAAGGAGCGGGCGTACGGCGTCCGCGGCGAGGACGCCGCGACCTCGGCGAAGGCCGCGCTGGCGATCGCGCTGCACGTGCAGCTGCGGCTGCTCGCGCCGTTCCTGCCCTACGTGACCGAGGAGGTCTGGTCGTGGTGGCAGGACGGCTCGATCCACCGCGCGTCCTGGCCCGACCAGGCCGAGCTCGGTGACGCCGCCGGCGCCGACCCGGCGATGCTGAGCGCGGTGGCCGGCACCCTGCGCGGCATCCGAGGCGCCAAGTCCACGGCCAAGGTGTCGATGCGCACCGAGCTCTCCCGCGCCACGGTGACCGGTCCCGCGGAGGCGGTGGCGCTGGCCGAGCAGGCCGCCGACGACCTCAAGGCGGCGGGCAAGGTCACCGGCGACCTGGTGTTCACCCCCGGCGAGTCCGCGGAGATCACCGTCGACGCCGAGATCGCCCCGGCCGCCGAGGCTCCCCAGGCCTGACCCCCTCGCCGAGTCGGCGCGAACGCAGGGTTGGGCCCAGCCGAGTCGGCGCGAACGCTCATCTGGCCTGCTGGGCGGTGCGAACGCTGCCTGTTTCCCAGGTGATGCAGGAGAACTGGCACTCCCCATGGGGAATTCCCCATGGGGAGTGCCAGTTTCCCGGCATCACCTGGGAAACCTGCACTGGTTGGCGCCGACTCGGCGGGGGACGGTCAGGCCTCGAGCCAGCGCTCGAAGGCGCGGAAGTCGTAGGGCCGGCCGAGGAAGTCCTCGACCAGGTCGGCGGCGTCCCGGCTGCCGCCCGGGGCCAGGATCCGGTCGCGGTAGCGGTGGGCAACCTCGGACGCGAACAGGTCGCCCGGGTCGAAGGCGGAGAACAGGTCCTTGGCGATGACCAGGCTCCACATGTAGGTGTAGTAGCCCGAGCCGTACCCCTCGAGGTGCCCGAAGGACGCGTAGAAGTGCGTGTCCGGCACCGGCGCGAACACGTCGTAGGCGGCCTGCAGCTCGTGCATGGTGGCGGTGATGTCGTCCGGCACGTCCTGGTGCAGCCGGTAGGACAGGGCCGCGTAGAACATCTGCGTGCGGGCGTACATGCCCTTGCCGAACTCGTGCGCCGCCCGCATCTTCTCGACCAGCTCGCGCGGGATCGGGCAGTCGTCGGAGTCGGTCGCGAACGAGCGCAGCACGTCGGCGTCCCAGGCCCACTCCTCGAGCATCTGCGAGGGCGCCTCCACGAAGTCCCACTCGGTGGCGACCCCGGAGAACCGGGTCCAGGCGTGACCACCGGCGAGCACGTGGTGCACGAGGTGGCCGAACTCGTGGAACAGCGTGACCACGTGGTCGTGCTCCATCAGCGCCTTCGAGAAGTTGCAGACCAGCACCCCCTCGGCGAGCTGGCGACCGGCGATCCCGGCGGTGAGGCTGAACTGGGCGGCGTGGCCGTACTTGCCGGGGCGCGGGTGCAGGTCCAGGTGGATCCGGCCGAGCCGGTGGCCCCCGCGGACCACGTCGTAGGACGTGACGTCCTCGTGCCAGGCACCGGCGTCGACCTGGACGTACTCCACGTCGAAGAGCCGGCCGGTGACCGAGAGCAGCCCCCGGCGCACCTTGGCGAAGTCGAAGTAGCCGCGGACCTCGTGGGAGTCGACGTCGAAGTTCTCCCGGCGCAGCACCTCGGCGTAGAACGCCTTGTCGACGGTGTCGACCGAGGTCGCCTCGGGGTGGTCGCGGCGCAGCCGCTGCAGCAGTACGTCGACGTCGCGCCGGGCCGCGACGTCCGAGGTCTCGGTGATCCGGTCGACGAACGCGGGGATGGCCGCTCCCGTGCCGATCATCTTGACCTCGGCGTCGTAGGACGGCCAGCCGTCGTAGCCCAGCAGACCGGCGTGCTCACGGCGCAGCGCCAGCAGGTCGTGCAGCACCGCGTCGTTCTCGGGATAGGCGCGGTTCAGGAACTCGTGCACGAGCGTCGCCCGGGCGTGGCGGTCCCGGCAGAACGTCACGAACGGCACGTAGTCGGGGTAGGCGGTGGTGATCTCGACCAGACCGTCCTCGCCGGCCGGGTGGCCCTCCACGAAGTCGGCCGGCAGCCCGTCGAGCACGTCGGGTGAGACCCGGACCGCCCGCACCCCGTCGCGGATGTTGCGGGCGAACTCCTGGCCCAGCGCGGTCTCCCGCTCCGCGATCTCCCGCAGCCGGGCCCGGACCGGCTCGTCGCGGTCGACGCCCGCGCGACGGAAGTCCCGCAGCGACAGCTCGAGCACCCGGCGGGCGTCCTCGTCGAGCTCGCCGGGGTCGACCGCCGACAGCACGTCGTACAGGCCGCGGTCGAGGCCGATCTCGGTGTCCAGCGCCGAGGCGTCCTGCTCGACCTTCTCGGCGCGGGTGCGCACCGCCTCCTCGGGGTGCACGTTGGCGATCAGCGACGAGGTCGAGAAGGCGTTGTGCAGGGCCAGCTTGAGGTCGTTCCACCGGGCCAGGGTCGCGGCACCCGACACAGTGGTGCCGGTGGTCAGCTCGCCCGTGAGGCGACGGACCTCGTCGAGCAGGCCGTCGCACCGGGAGGTCAGCCAGCCCTCCCAGTCGGTGAGGGGCAGGGACAGCGGGGCAGGGTCGTGGGTCACCCGGCGAGCCTAGTCAGGCCCGCCGAGCCCGGCCCCGGGGTCAGGCCGACTTCTTCTTCTTGGCCTCGGGCTCGCGGGGCACCAGCGTCGGGTTGACGTTGTCGTTGACCACCTCGGCGTTGACGACCACCTTGGCGATGTCCTCACGGGAGGGGACGTCGTACATCACGTGGAGGAGCACCTCCTCGATGATCGCGCGGAGGCCGCGGGCACCGGTGCCGCGCATCATCGCGAGGTCGGCGACCGCGTCGATGGCGTCGGGGGTGAACTCGAGCTCGACGCCGTCGAGGTCGAAGAGCTTCTGGTACTGCTTGACCAGCGCGTTGCGGGGCTCGGTGAGGATCTGCACGAGAGCCTCACGGTTGAGCTTGTCGACCGTCGCGATCACCGGCAGCCGGCCGATGAACTCGGGGATCAGGCCGAACTTGAGCAGGTCCTCGGGCATGACCTCGGAGAAGATCTTCTCCATGTCCTTCTCCGCCTTGGTGGGCAGCGCGGCACCGAAGCCGAGGGTCTTCTTGCCGATCCGGCCCTCGACGATGTGCTCGAGACCGGAGAACGCGCCCCCGACGATGAACAGGATGTTCGTGGTGTCGATCTGGATGAACTCCTGGTGCGGGTGCTTGCGCCCGCCCTGCGGCGGCACCGACGCGGTGGTGCCCTCGAGGATCTTCAGCAGCGCCTGCTGGACCCCCTCGCCGGACACGTCCCGGGTGATCGAGGGGTTCTCCGCCTTGCGGGCGACCTTGTCGATCTCGTCGATGTAGATGATCCCGGTCTCGGCCTTCTTGACGTCGTAGTCGGCGGCCTGGATCAGCTTGAGCAGGATGTTCTCGACGTCCTCGCCGACGTACCCCGCCTCGGTGAGCGCGGTGGCGTCGGCGATCGCGAACGGCACGTTGAGCATCCGCGCCATCGTCTGGGCGAGGTAGGTCTTGCCGCAGCCGGTCGGGCCGATCACCAGGATGTTCGACTTCGCCAGCTCGACGGCCTCGTCGGACTTGTGCCGCTGGGTCCCGGAGCCGACGCCGGCCTGCACCCGCTTGTAGTGGTTGTAGACAGCCACCGCGAGCGCCTTCTTGGCGGGCTCCTGGCCGATCACGTAGGAGTTCAGGAACTCGAAGATCTCGCGGGGCTTGGGCAGCTCCTCGAGGCCGACCTCGGTCCCCTCGCTGAGCTCCTCCTCGATGATCTCGTTGCAGAGGTCGATGCACTCGTCGCAGATGTAGACACCTGGACCTGCGATGAGCTTCTTGACCTGCTTCTGGCTCTTTCCGCAGAAAGAGCACTTCAGCAGATCGCCGCCGTCACCGATGCGTGCCACAGGCACGACTCCTCACGCCTCAGGCCGGCGGCGCCCGAAGGCGATCCTTGCGGGGATCCGCTCCCGCCGGCTGTGTTCGACTCTCACGTTCTCGACCTTGAAGGTACCCCGTCCTGCCCCCGAATGGGACAGGACACGGCGACCTCCCTGACTGCTGGACCCGATCGGTCAGATCGAGGCGGGAGTGCCCTTCAGCGACTCCAGGATCCCGTCGATCAGGCCGTACTCGACCGCCGCCTGCGAGGTCAGGATCTTGTCCCGCTCGATGTCGGAGTTGACCTCCTCGGGCGTCTTGCCGGTGTGGTCCGCGATGAGCTTCTCGAGCAGCTCGCGCATCCGCAGGATCTCGTTGGCCTGGATCTCGATGTCCGAGCTCTGGCCGTAGGAGCCCTCGGTGTAGGGCTGGTGGATCAGGATCCGGCTGTTCGGCAGCGCCAGCCGCTTGCCGGGCGTGCCGGCGGCGAGCAGCACCGCGGCCGCGGAGGCCGCCTGGCCCAGGCAGACCGTCTGGATGTCCGGCTTCAGGAACTGCATCGTGTCGTAGATCGCCGTCATCGCGGTGAAGGAGCCACCGGGCGAGTTGATGTAGATGCTGATGTCCCGCTCGGGGTCCATCGACTGCAGGCAGAGAAGCTGCGCCATCACCGCGTTGGCGATGTCGTCGCTGATCGGCGTGCCGAGGAAGATGATCCGCTCCTCGAACAGCTTGCCGTACGGGTCGATCCGCCGGAAGCCGTAGGAGGTGCGCTCCTCCCACTGCGGGATGTAGTAGTTCATGCTCGGCGAGGCGAGGTCGCTCGCGCGGCCCGCCATGCCGGCGGTGAGGCCGGAGGTAGGCCGGGGATGTTCGTCGTGGTCATGTCAGCGCCTCACTTGTTCCGGGCCGGACGGCCCTCGTCGGCGACCTGGTGGGTGCTGGTGATCACCTTGTCGATGAAGCCGTAGTCCTTGGCCTGCTGCGCGGTGAACCACCGGTCGCGGTCGGCGTCGGTCTCGACCTGCTCGAGGGGCTGCCCCGTGTGCAGGCTGATCAGCTCGAAGAGCACCTTCTTGATGTACAGGGACTGCTGCGCCTGGATCTTGATGTCCGAGGCGGAGCCGCCCATCCCACCGGAGGGCTGGTGCATCATGATCCGGGCGTGCGGCAGCGCATAGCGCTTGCCCGCCGCGCCGGCGCACAGCAGGAACTGCCCCATCGAGGCAGCCAGCCCCATGCCGACGGTCGCGACGTCGTTGGGGATGTAGTTCATGGTGTCGTAGATCGCCATGCCCGAGTCGACGGAGCCACCCGGGCTGTTGATGTGCAGGAAGATGTCGGCCTCGGGGTCCTCGGCGGACAGCAGGAGCATCTGCGCGCAGATCGCGTTGGCGTTCTGGTCGCGCACCTCGGAGCCGAGGAAGATGATCCGCTCCCTGAGCAGGCGCTGGTAAATGTGGTCGTCGAGCCCGTACGCCGAGCCGCCACCGTTCATCTGGGTCTCAGTCACGTCACTGACCCTAGCCGCAAGCACCGGCACTTCCACGGGGTGTCCGGCCTTGTTCGCCCACAGCGCACGATCGGGACCCGTCCGGGCGCGGCCGTGGCCGGGAGGCGAACCTCCCGGCCACGGGTGGACGGCGCACGGGGCCTCGGCCCTCGACGCCGTCCCCTGCCCCGGGCCCGAGCCCGGAGCGGGTCAGTCGCGCTTCGACACCCGGATCCGCATCGACGTGCCCTTCTCGGAGAGCACCCTGATGTTGGTCCCGGTGTTCGGCACCTTCACGCTCGCGGAGGGCTGCGCGGGGTCCCAGTACGACGCGTTGTCGTGGAACAGCGGCTTCGGCGCCTGGCCACGGACGTAGCTGGGACGGTCGTTCTCGTGCAGGCGCAGCGAGTCCGACCTCTCCAGCCCGAAGGTGGCGTCGTAGGCCGCCACCCGGGGCCGCCACAGCGTCCCGTCGAGCCGGACCAGCGGGCGCGGGTTCGCGTCCACCGGCAGGATCTCGCCGGCCCCCGGGTGCTGGCTGGCGTTGTTGTCGGACTGGGAGGTGTCCCAGTAGCTGACCAGCAGGCCGTTCTGGTAGGGGAAGTGCTCGACGAAGTCCGGCTTGCTGGCGAACCCGAAGTTGTACGGGCCGGTCTTCAGGTACTTGTCGAACGAGGCGTACGCCCGGTTGGAGGCGATGTAGTAGTTGTCGTACGCCGTCGTCTGCGAGGAGCCGACCGAGGAGAACCCGCCGAGCGTCCAGCCCTCCGGCGAGGACTCGGCGCCGGACGTGAACAGGGTGTTCCCGCCCGAGACCACGCTGACGTCGTCGAGGAAGATCCCGGCCGCCTGGGCGGGGTCGTTGCCCTGGGCCGCACCGTCGGTGGCGTAGCGGACCCGGAGGCCCACCGTCTTGCCGGCGTAGGCCGACAGGTCGAAGGTCGCCGGGGTCCAGCCGGCCTGCGTCCCGTCGATGCCGTTGCCCTCGGCGGCCTTGGTGATGCTGCCCGGCACGGCGGTCCAGCCACTGCCGCCGTCGACCTCGACGTAGGCGTAGTCGCACGGGTCGGGACCGCAGTCCTCGATGTTCCACCTCGCCTGCATCTTCAGCGTCGACGTGCCGGCCGCCAGGGTGACCTGCCGCGACAGGGTGCTGGTGAGGTCGTCACCGGTGCCGCTGTACCAGCTCTTGGCGCCGGCGTACGGCGCGGCCAGCTGGGTCACCACCTGCTTCTTGGGCAGCACCACGACGGCGGCCTGCGCCCGGTCGGAGTTGTACTCGTGCGGGCCGAGGTCGATGCGCCGGTTCTGCGCGGGCAGCACGGTCTCGTAGTCGAGCCAGCCGAGCTGCAGCTTGTCCCAGGCGCCGAGGTCGGAGGCACGCGTGCCGATGCCCTCGTCGGTGGCGGCGGCCTCCCGGCTCTGCGACATCAGCGACCACCACGCGACGCTGTTCTCCTTGGCCGCGGGCGCACCCGAGGTGTCGTAGAGGTCGGGCAGCCCCAGGTCGTGGGTGTACTCGTGGGTGAACACGCTCACCCCGCCGTTCTCCGGCTGGATCGTGTAGTCCGCGACCCAGATGCCGGTGCTGCCGATCTGGGTGCCGCCGTCGGGGTTGTACGCCGGGCCCTGGCCGGTGCCCTGGTAGGCCTTCCAGCGGTGCGACCAGATGGCGTCCTCGCCCTGGATCGGGTCGCCGTCGGCCTGGTCGCCCCCGGCGTGCACGATCTGGAAGTGGTCGATGTACCCGTCGGGCTCGTTGAAGTTGCCGTCGTGGTCGTAGTCGTTGCGGTCCCACTTGTCGTACGCGCTCAGCTGGGTCTTGATGTCCGCGTCGGTCCTGCCGGCGGCCTTCTGGTCGGCGACCCACTGGGTCACGCCGTCACGCACCAGGTCCCAGGTGTTCGAGCAGACGTTGCCGGCACAGGGGTACCCGTCGCTGCGTCCGTAGCGCGCCTCGTTGTAGGGCACCTTGACCCAGTCGCTGACATAGCCGTCGACGCTGTAGCGGCCCGAGGACTGGCGCTCGAAGTACTGCTTCACCGACTCGGTGTCGCCGCCGGAGCCGGCCGCGCCGCCCTGGCCGAAGTAGAGGTCCGCGAAGTGCTGGCGGTCGTAGTTCGGCTGCCAGACGGTGGAGTTGTCCGTGCTCCGGTCCGGGGCCGGGATCGCGTTGTTCAGCGGGCCGTTGAAGGTGGTGGGGCCCGGCGTGTCCGGGTCCGTGTCCTGGTCGGGGTACCTCGGGTCCCGCTTGTCGCCGAACTCGGCCAGGATGACGAAGATCTTGTCGGTCTTCTCACGGCTCAGCTCGACGTACTGGTCCTCGGACTTCGGGGCGCCCGCACGGACCCCCTTGCGGTTGACCGACCTGGCGCTCGCGGCCCGGCCCACCTTGACCACGGTGCTGGCCCCGCGCTTCTCGACCCTGGCCTTGCTGGTGCCGTTGAGCAGGCCGGTGATGGCCTCCTCGCGCAGCGCGCGCTTCTTCTCCTCCGCCGGGTTGGGGAGCTCGTCGCCCGGGGCAGACCGGTCCGCGGCGACGCCGGGACTCCTCGTGGGGGTGTGGGCGGGAGCAGCGGAGACAGCCGGGACACCGAGGGTTGTCCCCAGTCCCGCCGCCAGCACCAGGCTCACCAGCCCGACAGACTTCTTGCGCACAGTTCCTCCGTCAACAGCGATCGTGTCGCGTCAGGCGCAGCAGCAAGAGGGCCGCGGACCGGTGGCCCGCGCGGGAGCAGGAGCGTCCCGAGATCGTTCCTGCTGCGCGACTGCGGGAGCAGTCGGCCAGAGTTCACAGCAACGAGCGGCGGGCGACAAGAGCCGAGGCCCCCCACGGGGCTGCAGGTTTGCGCGACTGCATGTTCTCGCAAAAGGCTCAGGCGAGCCAGGTCCGCAGCGCGTCGTGCACCCGGGGGTGGTTGAGCAGGTCGAAGTGGTCACCCTTGACGTGCAGGACATCGGCGCCGGGGAACATCTCGCGACCCCGGCGGGAGCGCCCGGTGGCCGACGGGTAGCGCACGAGCAGGTCACCGAGGGCCTCGCTGACCGGGTGCCGGGGCGAGCCGGCGAGGGTGGCCGCGACCAGGTGGTAGCGGGCGTGCGGGAGGTTCTGCACGTCGGGGGCGAGGCCGGACCGCAGGTCGAGGATGCCGACCGAGCGGTACTCCAGGATCCGGCCGAAGGGCGCCGACTCGGGCAGCGCCCCCAGTGCCCGGGCCCCCAGCGCGACGCCCCGTTCGAGGGGCGCCCCGAGGTGCGGGGTGCCGAGCGTGACCACGTTGGTCACCAGCTCGTTCCAGCCGCGCTCGGCGTCGGTCACGACCGCACAGGCGGCCCGCATGACCAGGCCGCCCATCGAGTGCCCGACCAGCGCGATCCGGCGTACCTCCGTGGGCCAGGCGGCGACCAGCCGGTCCAGGAGGGAGGCCAGCGCGACGCCGTTCTCGGCGATCGGCAGGCCGGTGTTCGCGCGCAGGTAGACCGGCGTCCAGGAGGACTCCTCCGCGAGCCGGCTGCCGTAGCTGCCGCCGTTCTCGGCCGCGCGCCGGTTCCAGTGGCCGTCGTGCTCGCCGAGGCCGTGCAGGAAGACGACCAGGTCGGGGGTGGCCTCGGGGAACGCCGCGGCGAGCGCCTCCGGCTCGGCCTCGACGTCGCGGCGCCGGTGCCGTACGGCCAGCGAGATCGCCAGGTCCGACTGCTGCTCGGTCAGCCGGTCCCCCATCAGGCCGTTGACCGCGGAGACCACCAGCCGGCCGCGGCGGGACTCGTCGATGCGGGCGCCGCAGCCGCGCCGGTCGGCCTCGCGCAGGCCGCGGCTGGTGGCCCGCAGGCCGGCGCCGATCCCGGCGTACACCGCCGAGGACAGCTGGTGGTGGATCTGCGCGACGCCCCGGGTGGGACCGCCGGTGAAGCCGTACACCCGGTCGGCGACGGCGCCGTGCACGTCGCGGACGGTGCCGAGCAGCAGCTCGTCGGCGGTGTCGGTGGCCAGCGCCAGGGCGCCGAGGACGCCGGGGCCGGTGCCTCGCTCACGGGTACGGCGGGTGGCGGAGGCGGTCACGGCGTCAGTGTGCGAGACATACCCCCGGTAGGTCAACGACCCACGCCACCAGGGGTGACGCGGGTCGTCGGGGGGGTGCTGCGGGAGCGCTCAGGCGTCGGTCGTGGACTCGGCGTCCTCGGTGACGGACTCATCGGTCGGCTCGTCGGTCGCCTCGTCCGCGGCGGCCTCGGCCTCGGCGGGGTCGAGGATGCTGCCGTCGGCCTGCAGGTTCTTCAGCTCCACGTGGTTGCCGGACTCGTCGACGACCGTGGCGGCCTCGACGATCGAGGCCAGCGCCTTGCCGCGCACGACCTCGGAGACCATCTCCGGGATGTGGTTGTGCTCGAGCATGTGCTGGATGAACTCCTGCGGGTTCTGGCCCGACTGCTGCGCCCGCTGCATCAGGTGCGCCTGGAGCTCGCCCTCGTTGACGCCGATCTCGTCCTTCTTGGCGACCTGGTCCAGCACGAACTGCGCCGCCACCGCGTCGCGGACGCGCTTCTCGAGGTCCGCCTCGAACTCGTCGACGGTCTGCTCCTCGGAGTCGAGGTAGGCCTCCATCGTCATGCCGGCGAAGCCGAGCTGCTGCTCGATCTGCTCACGGCGGGCGGTGAGCTCGGACTCCACGACGCCCTCGGGGAGGGGGACGTCGACCAGGTCGAGCAGCTTCTCCAGCACCGCGTCACGCGCGGCGGCGGCCTGCTCGAGGCGCTTGCCACGGGACAGCCGGGTGCGGACGTCGTCGGTGAGCTCCGCGACGGTGTCGAACTCCGACGCGGTCTGGGCGAAGTCGTCGTCGAGCTCGGGGAGCTCCTGCTCCTTGACCGAGCTGACCATCACCTCGACGTCGACGTCCTCACCGAGCTGGTCGCCGCCGACCAGCTGCGAGGTGAAGGTGGTGCTGCCACCGGCGGACAGGCCGGTGAGCGCCTCGTCGAGACCGTCGAGCATCCCGCCCTTGCCGATCTGGTAGCTCATGTCGCTGACCTCGGCGCCCTCGACGACCTCGCCGTCCTTGCGGGCGACCAGGTCCATGACCACGAAGTCGCCGTCGGCGGCGGCGCGCTCGACCTCGGTGAGGCTGGCGAAGCGCTCGCGCAGCGCCTGCACCTGCTCCTCGACGTCCTGGTCGGTGACCGCGAGGTCGTCGACGGTCACCTCGAGGCCGGAGTAGTCGGGCAGCTCGATCTCGGGACGGATGTCGACCTCGGCGGTGAACTCGAGCGTCTCGTTGTCCTCGAACTTGGTGATGTCGATCTCGGGCTGGGCCAGCGGCTCCAGCTCGTTGGCCTGCAGCGCCTCGACGTACAGCTGGGGGAGGGCCTCGTTGATCGCCTCGTCGAGGACCGCGCCGCGGCCGACCTGGCGGTCGATCACCATCGGCGGGACCTTGCCCCGGCGGAAGCCCGGGACGTTGATCTGCTGCGCGATCTTCTTGTAGGCCGCGTCGAGGCTCGGCTTGAGCTCCTCGAAAGGCACCTCGACGGTGAGCTTGGCCCGGGTCGGGCTCAAAGTCTCGACGGCGCTCTTCACAGCTGATCTCCTCAGTCACATATGCGTCAGGTCTGGTGGTGCGTTCTGGGGTGGGGCGGCCGTGCATCGGCCGACCGCGGACGGTGGTCGAGATGGTCGGGGCGACAGGACTCGAACCTGCGGTCTCCTGCTCCCAAAGCAGGCGCGCTAGCCACTACGCTACGCCCCGGATTCTCTCGTCACCGGCCTGATGGCTCCGGTGGAGGGAGCCCACGGGAGTCTACGGGAGAAGGGCGCCGACCCGTAATCGCCGGCCACGGACCGGTGACGCCTGGGGATGATTGGTGCGCGAGTTCGCTGCTGTGGCACCATGGTCCCGCTCGCGGCGGCCCGAGGAGACTCGCCGCCGGCGCACGCGGATGTAGCTCAATGGTAGAGCCCTAGTCTTCCAAACTAGCTACGCGGGTTCGATTCCCGTCATCCGCTCCACCGCTCCCCCGGCCGGTCGCTCAGCGGCGGTGCAGGAGCAGCAGCGCCCGGTCGTCGTCGAGCGACTCGAGCCGGTCGATCAGCCGGGTGGCGCCCTGCTCGAAGCCGGTGCGGAGCAGCTGCTCCCCGGCGCCGAGCAGCTTGTCGATGCCCAGGGAGATGTCCCGCTGCGGGGTCTCCACCAGCCCGTCGGTGAACAGCAGCAGCGCGTCCCCGTGCTCGAGGCGACCCGGTACGACGGTGAAGTCGGCCTCCGAGGTCAGCCCCAGGACCGGGCCCTCGGCCTCGTGCACCGCCCAGCGCCCGGAGCCGGCCCGGAGCTGGACCGCCGGCGGGTGGCCCGCGGAGCGCAGCTCGAAGGCCCCGGTCTCCAGGTCCAGGGACACGTGCACGGCGGTGGCGAACCCCTCGCTCCAGTCCTGGCGCAGCAGGTAGTCGTTGGCGGCCGGCAGGAACGACGCCGCCGGCAGGGCGCCGAGCAGCCCGCTGAAGCAGCCCGAGAGCAGCAGCGACCGGCTGCCGGCCTGCTCACCCTTGCCGGAGACGTCGACGACGGCCACCTGGAGCGAGCGGCCGTCGCCGGACAGCGAGGCGACGATGAAGTCACCGGCGAACGGCGAGCGGCCCGCGGAGCGCATCTCCGCCTCCGCGTGCCAGGTGGGGGGCAGCCCGGGCAGCCGCGCCTGACGGTGGATCCGGTCGCGGAGGTCGACGAGCATCGACTCGCCCCGCGACCCCGCCACGCCGAGCGGGGTCCGCCGGAACGACGAGACCAAGATGATCGTCCCGACCAGGAAGACCACGACCACGCCGCCGACACGGCGACCGTCGAGCATGGCGGGCGCCGACGCCACCACCACGACCAGCACCCCGAGCAGGAACACCAGCACCCAGGGCAGCGTGCGGGGGCCGAGCAGCAGGCTGCCGAGCACCATCGGCACCAGCAGCGCGGTGACCGGCAGGAGCGGGGCGACGTACTGGGCGATCCCGATCAGCACGCTCGCGGCGCACAGCAGCACCGCCGTGGTCAGGTCGGACTCCCGCAACCGGCGGACCTGGCGGTTCCAGCCGCGGAGCAGGACACGGGCCGCGGCCCGTCCGGCGGGGCGGCGCAGGGATACTGCGCCCGCGGACGTCGCTCGCCGGGGCTGGGTGGTGGTCATCACCGCAGACCCTAGCCGCGTCGCGCCGGCCGTGGAGGGGTCCTGGCCAGACCCGTGCGGATCAGGCCGCCCGGGCCCGGGACCGGAAGGTCGGCTGGCAGCGCGGGCACCAGAACAGGTTCCGTCCCGCGAGCTCCTGGGTGCGCACCCGGGTCCCGCACACGAAGCACGGCTCGCCCTGACGGCGGTAGACGTAGACGGGACTGCCGTGCGTCGCCGCGCTCGGCAGCCGGCCGACGTCGGCCCCGTCGGTGGACACGTGCACAGTGTCGATGCGGCCGCGCCGGACCCCGTCGGCGAGCAGCACCACGAGGTCGTTCCAGATCTGCTCGAAGGTGCTGCGGCGCAGGCTGCTGCCGGGCCGCAGCGGGTCCACCCGGTGCCGGAACAGCACCTCGGCGCGGTAGACGTTGCCGATGCCGGCCAGCACCGACTGGTCCATCAGCAGGCCGCCGATCGGGGCCCGGCTGCGGCTGACCCGGTCCCAGGCCTGCGTCCAGTCGGCGTCCGCGCGCAGCGGGTCCGGTCCCAGCCGGTCGAAGATCCGCTGCTGCTGCTCGGTGGTGATCAGCTCGCAGGCGGTGGCACCGCGCAGGTCGCCGTACGCCGCGGACCGCTCCCCCACGGCGGGGGCGACCAGTCGCAGCCGGACCTGGCCGCGCGGCTCGGGCGCCTCGCCTTCGTGCACCGCGAACTTGCCGTAGAGGCCGAGATGGACGTGCACGCAGCGCTCGTGGTCGAAGTCGACGAACAGGTGCTTGCCGTAGGACTGCGCCGTCTCCAGCCGGGTGCCGTCGAGCAGTGCCGCGGACTCCTCGAAGCGTCCCTGCGGGCTGGTCACCGCCACGACGCGGTCGGCGAAGTGGTCGTGCAGGGTGCGGGCGAGACGGAAGAGGGTGTGCCCCTCAGGCATCGTCCGGCTTCCGGGCGTGGCCAGCGTGCCCCAGCGCCGAGTCGGGCAGGGGCGGGAGGTTGCCGGTCCTCTCGTACGCCGCCAGCATCTCGATCCGCCGCACGTGCCGCTCCTCGCCGGTGAACGAGGTGCCGAGGAAGACCTCGACGAAGCGGGTCATGTCCTCGATGGCGTGCATGCGACCGCCGACCGAGATCACGTTGGCGTCGTTGTGCTCGCGGGCCAGCACCGCCGTCTCCTCGCTCCAGACCAGGGCCGCCCGGACCCCGGGGACCTTGTTGGCCGCGATCTGCTCGCCGTTCCCCGACCCGCCGACGACCACGCCGAGGGCCCGGACACCGTCCTGCTGGTCGGCGGCGACACCGGCGGCGGCCCGCAGGCAGAACACCGGGTAGTCGTCGAGGGCGTCGTAGACGAAGGGCCCGTGGTCGACGACCTCGAAGCCGTGGTCGGCCAGCCAGTTGAGCAGGTGTTCCTTGAGCTCGAGGCCCGCATGGTCGGAGCCGAGGTGCACGCGCATGGGTCGAAGTCTCTCAGACGGTCACACCCGACGGTCCAGGTAGGCCGCGATCTCCGCGAGCGCCTCCTCGGCGGCGTCGAACTGCTCCGGGTGGCGCCAGAAGCCGTGGATCATCCCGGCGTACGTCGTGTCCTCCACGTCCACCCCGGCGGCCCGCATCCGCTCGACCAGCGCGGTGTCCTCGTCGAGGAGCACGTCGTGCTCGGCGATCTGCACCAGCACCGGCGGGAGCGACTCGAAGCCGGGCGCGGTGTGCGGCGCCAGGTCGGGGTGGCGCAGATCCTCGGGATCGCGCGCGTACTGCTCCCAGAACCACGCGGCGTCGGCCCGGGTCAGGCCGCCGTCCGGAGCGGCGTACGACGGGGAGGACGTGCTGGGGTCGACGAACGGGTAGACCAGCACGCAGGCGGCCAGCAGGTTCGGGTTGCGCAGCGCCGCGACCAGGGCCAGGTTGCCGCCGGCGCTGTCGCCGACCGCGACGATCCGGCCGAGGTCGAGCCCGAGCCCGGACGCGTGCACCAGCAGCCAGGCCAGGGCGGTGTCCACGTCGTCGGGGGCCGCGGGGAACGGGTCCTCGGGCGGCCTCCGGTAGTCGACGAGGAGCACCGCGGAGCCCGTGCGGTTCGCGAGCCGCCGCGCCTGGCCGTCGTGGGTCTCGCGGTCGCCGAGCACGAAGCCGCCGCCGTGCAGGAACACCAGCACCCGCTGGGCGCCGTCGGGGACGTAGAGCCGGCACGGGACACCATCGGCGTCCACGTCCTCGACCCGCTCGACCTCCTCCCGGGGCTCCAGCGCGGCCGCCGCCCGGGCATCGCGGCGCATCGCGGCCAGGTCGGCCGCCCCGAAGCCGGGGTCGCCGACCGCGGGGGCGTCCTGCGCGAGCGCGAGGGCCGCCACGGCCTGCGGGTGCAGCGTCACCCGCCGAGCCTCGCCAGCTCCTCGTCGACCACCGACGGGTCGAGCTTGGTGAACACCGGGGTCGGCTTCGCGACCGGGGTGCCGACGACGACGGGACGGCGCTCCCAGGCCGGGACGCCGGTGTAGTCGCCGGTGAGGACCGGGTAGGCCGGACCGCCGTCGAGGTCCTCGACCCGGCGGATCTCGGGCATCGGGGCCAGGTCGCCGGTGCCGCCGAGCACCAGGTCGACGGCGTTCGCGCTGTGCGGCAGGAACGGGGACAGCAGCACGTTGCAGTCGGCGACCGCCTGGACGGTGACGTGCAGGACGGTCCCCAGCCGGGCCCGCTCGTCCTCGCCCTTGAGCTTCCAGGGGGCCTGGTCCGAGACGTACTTGTTGACCTCGGCGACGGTCCGCATCACCTCGCCGAGCGCGGCCTTCTGGCGGTGCCGCTCGATCAGCCCGCCGACCTCGCCGAACGCCGCCTCGACGGTGTCCAGCAGCGCCCGGTCCTCGCCGGTCAGCTCGCCGGCCGGCGGGATCTCGCCGAAGCTCTTCGCCACCATCGTCGCGGTCCGGTTGACCAGGTTGCCCCAGCCCGCGACCAGCTCGTCGTTGGTGCGCCGGACGAACTCGGCCCAGGTGAAGTTGCTGTCCTGGTTCTCCGGGCCGGCCGCCGAGATGAAGTAGCGCAGCGCGTCGGGCTGGTAGCGCTCGAGCACGTCGCGGACGTAGATCACCACGCCGCGCGAGGACGAGAACTGGCGACCCTCCATGGTCAGGTACTCCGAGGAGACCACCTCGGTGGGCAGGTTCAGCACGCCGTACTCCCCCGGCTCGCCGCCCCGGCCGCCCCGTCCGTCGTACGCCAGCAGCTCCGCGGGCCAGATCTGGGAGTGGAAGGTGATGTTGTCCTTGCCCATGAAGTAGTAGGACAGCGCGTCGGGGTCGTTCCACCAGTCCCGCCAGCGGTCCGGGTCGCCCAGGCGGCGAGCCCACTCGATGGACGCGGAGAGGTAGCCGATCACGGCGTCGAACCACACGTAGAGCCGCTTGGACGGGTTGTCCCGCCAGCCGTCGAGCGGCACCGGGATGCCCCAGTCGATGTCGCGGGTCATCGCGCGCGGCCGGATGTCGGAGAGGATGTTCTGGCTGAACTTGATCACGTTCGGCCGCCAGGTGCCCGAGGCCTCGCGCTCGTCGAGCCAGGTCTTGAGGGCGTCGGCCAGCGCCGGCAGGTCGAGGAAGAAGTGCTGGGTCTCGACGAAGTCCGGGACCTCGCCGTTGATCTTGCTGCGCGGGTCGATCAGCTCGGTGGCGTCGAGCTGGTTGCCGCAGTTGTCGCACTGGTCGCCGCGGGCCTCGGGGTAGCCGCAGATCGGGCAGGTGCCCTCGATGTAGCGGTCCGGCAGGGTGCGGCCGGTCGACGGCGAGATGGCGCCCTTGGTGGTGCGCTCGACCATGTAGCCGTTGCGGTGCACCGTGCTGAACATCTCCTGCACCACCGCGTAGTGGTTGCGGGTGGTGGTGCGGGTGAACAGGTCGTAGGACAGCCCGAGGTCGTGCAGGTCCTGCACGATCATCGCGTTGTTGCGGTCGGCCAGCTCCCGGGGGGTGACCCCCTCCTTGTCGGCGGCGACCAGGATCGGGGTGCCGTGCTCGTCGGTGCCGGAGACCATCAGCACGTCGTGCCCCGCCATCCGCATGTAGCGGCTGAAGACGTCGGAGGGCACCCCGAACCCGGCCACGTGGCCGATGTGGCGGGGGCCGTTGGCGTACGGCCAGGCGACGGCGGACAGCACTTTGCTCATGCGCTGAGCCTAGGTGACCGCGGCCGGCCTCAGGCCCAGCGGGCCAGCAGCGAGCCGACCCGCTCCTCGAGGTCGCCGAAGCAGCGCTGCTCCTCGGCGGAGTCCTCGTGGGGTCCGGAGAACAGCACCGCCTGCTCGGCGACGCCGGACAGGTGCCACTGGAGCGCGAACAGCTCGACGGTGTCCGGGGACAGCGGCTCGGGGCGGCCGCCGGCCTCCAGGTAGGCGTACCAGGGGTCGTCGCCCTCGCACTCGCCCAGCGCCTCGCGCAGGTCGCGCTCCCGGGGGGCCAGCGCGACGGTCGACCAGTCGACGAGCCGCGGTCCGTCCGGGGTGCGGAGCAGGTTGGCGGTGTGCGGCTCGCCGTGCGTGACCACCCACCGGTCGGCGGAGCCGGCGACCGCGGCGGCCAGCAGCGCGAACCGGCGCAGAGCCAGCCGCAGCACCGGGCGCGCGTCGCCCACCAGCCGGCTCGCCGGCACCGACCACGGCCCCCCGGTCCACTCCTCCCGGGCGAGCAGCCGCTCCAGATCGTCCTGGCCGGCGTGCGGCGAGCCGATCCGGGCCTGCCAGACGGGGAGGTGACGCGGCCGCGGCTGCCGGTGCAGGTCGCCCATCATGCTCGCGACCACCGACCGCTCGGCGTCGTCGCGGAACGGCCCGGCGCCGTACGGCACACCGTCGAGGTGCGGCATCAGCGTGAGCAGCAGCCCCGGCGCCAGGTCCACCGCGACCCGGCCGTCGCGGCTGGGCACCGGCGCGACGACGAAGCTCAGCCGCCCCGCCAGCCGGGCGCCGGCCGCGAAGGCGGCGAGCCGGGCGCCGCGCTCCTCCGGGGTGCGGACCACGTCCATGGTGGCGAACCACTGGGGCCCGTGGTCGTCGTGGAGCACCCAGTGCCAGCCGCGGACCCCCGCCTCGACGTGCTCGACCGCGGTGACGTCGACCCCCCAGTCACGACGCACCACGTCCGCGACGCGGACGACAGGGATGTCGGGGTGCTCGACGATCACCCGTGCACTCTAGGCAGCGACCGGGGTGATCCGGCTCACATCAGGAGAAGTCGGGCCCGATCTCGCGGGTCCGCTTGAGCTCGAAGAAGCCCGGCGTCCCGGCCACCAGCACCACCCCGTCCCACAGCCGGCCGGCGTCCTCACCCTTGGGGGCGGGGGTGACGACGGGGCCGAAGAACGCGACGCCCTCGACGCTGATCACCGGCGTACCGACGTCCATGCCGACCTGGTCCATACCGGCGTGGTGGGACTTCTTGAGGTCCTCGTCGTACGCCGTCGAGTCGGCCGCGTCGGCCAGCGAGGCGGGCAGCCCGACCTCCTCGAGCGCCTCCTCGATCAGCTGCCGGTCGATGTCGCGGCCCTCGAGGTGGATCCGGTTGCCCAGCGCGGTGTAGAGCGGGAGCAGCACCTGGTCGCCCTCGGCCTGCGCGGCGGCGACGGCCACCCGGACCGGGCCCCAGGCCGGCTCGAGCATCTTGCGGTAGTCCTCGGGGATGTCCTTGTCGGCGTTCAGGTAGGCCAGGCTCATCACGTGGAAGGACGGCGCGATCGGACGCGACCTTCTCGACCTCGAGCAACCAGCGCGAGGACATCCACGCCCACGGGCAGAGCGGGTCGAACCAGAAGTCGACGGGGGTGCGGTCCGGCTCGGCCGGCGGCTGCGGGCTCTGGGTCATGGTGGGTGCTCCTCGGCGTGGGGTCGGCTAGCAGAAGGGCCGGCTCAACGGGGCTGCATCCGCGCCGAGACCGACATCCGTGCAGCACCCTGCCCCATTCGGATATTCCGCGTCTCGGGTGGGAGACTCCTCGCATGCCTGGAACAAACCTCACGCGGGACGAAGCACGCGACCGCGCGGCCCTCCTCGATGTCGAGTCCTACACCGTGGACCTCGATCTCGACCCCTCCCGCACCACGACGTTCGGCTCCACGACCGTGATCCGGTTCAGCAGCCGTCGCAGCGGTGCCTCGACCTTCGCCGACCTCGTCGGCGCCACCATCCACGAGCTGACCCTGAACGGTCGCCGGCTGGACCCCGCCGAGGTGTACGCCGACGGCCGGATCCGGCTCGACGGCCTCGAGGCCGCCAACGAGCTCCGCGTGGTCGCGGACTGCGGCTACAGCCACACCGGCGAGGGCCTGCACCGATTCGTCGACCCCGCCGACGGCCGGGTCTACCTGTACTCGCAGATGGAGGTGCCGGACGCCCGCCGGGTGTTCACCACCTTCGAGCAGCCCGACCTCAAGTCGGTCTTCACCTTCACCGTCCGGGCGCCCGAGCAGTGGAAGGTGGTCTCGAACGCGGCCACCCCGGCCCCCGAGCCCGCCGGCGACGGCCTGGCCACCTGGCGGTTCCCGGTGACCGAGCGGATGTCGACCTACGTCACCGCGATCGTGGCCGGCGAGTACCACGAGGTCCTCGACACCTACGTCGGCAAGCACGGCGAGATCCCGCTGGGGCACTACTGCCGCCAGTCGATGGTCCCCTACTTCGACACCGCCGAGCTGGTCGAGGTCACCCGCCAGGGCTTCGAGTTCTTCGAGGAGGCCTTCGAGTTCCCGTACCCGTTCGGCAAGTACGACCAGCTCTACGTCCCCGAGTTCAACAACGGGGCCATGGAGAACGTCGGCTGCGTGACGCTGCGCGACGACTACCTGCCGCGCGGCAGGCAGGCGAAGTGGTTCTACGAGCAGCGCGCCAACACGATCCTGCACGAGATGGCGCACATGTGGTTCGGCGACCTGGTGACCATGAAGTGGTGGGACGACCTCTGGCTCAACGAGTCCTTCGCGGAGTGGGCCTCCCACCACGCCTCGGTGAAGGCGACGTCGTACGACGAGATGTGGACCGGCTTCACCAACGCGCGCAAGAACTGGGCCTACCGCCAGGACCAGCTGGTCACCACGCACCCGATCGCCGCCGACAACCACGACCTCGCGGCGGTGGAGGTCAGCTTCGACGGGATCACCTACGCCAAGGGCGCCTCGGCGCTCAAGCAGCTCGTCGCCTGGGTCGGCGAGGAGGAGTTCATGGCCGGCCTGCGCGCCTACTTCAAGCGGCACGCGTTCGGGAACTCCGAGTTCTCCGACCTGCTCTCGGCGCTGGAGGAGACCTCCGGCCGCGACCTCCAGTCATGGGCCGAGGAGTGGCTGCAGACCTCCGGGGTGAACACCCTCAGCGCGGAGTTCGAGGTCGACGAGGACGGCCGCTACAAGTCCTTCGGCGTGCTCCAGACCGCCACCGCGGAGTTCCCGACGCTGCGCCGGCACCGGATCGGCGTCGGTCTCTACGACCGCGACGAGGCCGGCCGGCTGGTGCTCCGCACCACCATCGAGACCGACGTGAGCGGCGCTCGCACCGAGGTCGCCAAGCTGGTCGGGATGGCGCAGCCGGACCTGCTGCTGCTCAACGACGGCGACCTGTCCTACGCCAAGATCCGCTTCGACGAGCGCTCGCTGGCCACGGTCCGCGAGTCGCTGCCCACGCTCGAGGACTCCCTCGCACGGGCGCTGTGCTGGGGTGCGCTGTGGGACATGACCCGGGAGGGCCAGGTCACCGCCGAGGACTTCGTCGCGATCGTGCTCACCGGGCTCGGCGCCGAGACCGACGAGACGGCCGCCAAGCAGCTGCCGCTCTACGTGCAGGTCAGCATCGACCAGTTCGCGACGCCGGGGAAGCGCGACGCCCTGCGGGCGACCTGGGAGGCCGGCCTGCGTGCGCTGGTCGAGGCCGCCGCCCCGGGCAGCGACCACCAGCTCACCTTCGTCAAGGCGTTCGCCGGGTCCAGCGGCAAGCGGATCCCGCCGTCGTCGTACGGCGGCGCCGCCCGCAGCGTGGCCGGGCTGGACTTCCTCGAGGGTCTGCTCGACGGGTCCACCACCCCGGACGGGCTGACCGTCGGCAACGACATCCGCTGGGCGGCGCTCACCGCGCTGGCCGCGCACGGCCGGGCCGACGAGGCACGGCTGCTCGAGGAGCGCGAGCGCGACAACACCATCTCCGGGTGGGAGCGGGCCGCCGGAGCGCTCGCGGTGCTGCCGACCGCCGAGGCCAAGGCCAGGGCGTGGCACGACGCGGTGGTCAGCGACGAGCTGTCCAACGAGACCCAGCGCAGCATCTGCTACGTGTTCGACTGCTCCGGCCAGCAGGACCTGCTCGCGCCGTACCTGGAGAAGTACCTCGAGGCGGCCGACACGATCTGGGAGACCAAGGGCACCCAGGTCGCGACCACGGTGCTGGAGTTCATGTTCCCGCGGGCGCTGACCAGCCAGGAGACCCTCGACCGCGTCGAGTCGTGGCTGGAGACGTCCCCGGCGAACCCGGCCGCCAAGCGGTACGTCGCCGAGGCCCGTGACGACATCGTGCGCGCCCTCCGGGCACAGGCCGCGGACGCCTGAGCCACCCCGCACGGCACAGCACAGCACGAAGGGCCGCACCCCGAGGGGTGCGGCCCTTCGTCGTACGCCGGGGCTACTCGCCGTGGCGGAGCAGCGGGCGGCGGGCGTGCTCGGCCAGCTGCTGCACCCCGCGGGTGATCCCGCCGACCAGGTCGCCGGCTGCGAACGCGGACTGCATGGTCAGCACCGCGAGCCGGACCTCCGCGTCGTCGAGGACCCGGTGCGCCTCGGTGCCGGTGACCACCTCGAGCAGCCTGGCCGCCGGGTCGACGAGCACCAGCACCGAGCGGGACGGCGCCACCAGGGTGGCGTGCAGCCGCTCCGCGAAGAGCCGGGTCTCGCCCTCCGAGCGACCGACGTACACCGAGAACTCGATGCGGCACAGCGTCTCCGCGTCGCGGATCGCCTTGTCGATCTCGTGGCGCTGGGCGGCGCTGAAGGCCTCACCAGCGGCCACTGGTGCCCCCCGGGGTGGTCTCGGAGGAGCCCGGACCGGCGGCGGGCCGCCCGGTCTCGTCGACGGCGTCGAGGCCGCTGCTCGGACCGCCGAACCACTCGGGCTCGCTGCGCCAGGCCTGACCGGGCTGGTAGCGCTCCCCGCGCACCATCGACGGGAGGTAGACCAGCAGGGTGATCAGCACGAACAGCCCGATCGGGATCACCGCGATGATCAGGAGCGCGTGCAGCGGGGACACGCTCGGGGTGTTCTCCCAGGTGTCGGGGGCCTCGGCGAAGGCGGCGCCGGTGGCGAGCGTCACGGCGAGGGCGGGGGTCAGAGCCAGCGCGCGTGCGGCTCTCCGCAGGGCGGGTGTCGGGGGGTGGTTCGTCACGCGAACAGGGTACCCAACCCGGTTTGGCCGCGCCGATCTCGTCTCGTAACGTCTCGGCCATGATCACCCCCACCACTCCCCTGGACGCTGCGCCGCCGTGGGCGGTCGTCGACCGGTGGTCGGACCTGATGGTCGGCTGGCTCGGTCAGGACTGGCAGAGCCAGGCGGTCACCTGGCTGGTCACCAAGCCGCTCTCGATCCTGGTGCTGGTGCTGATGGCCGTGGCGCTGCGGTGGTTCCTGCACCGGGTGATCACCCGACTGGTCCACCGGGCCGCCGAGGGCCTGCCCACCCCGATGCTGCGCCGCAGGGGCGGGGAGCAGCCCGCGGCGCTCCGGTCCGGACGCCGGGTGCAGCGGGCCGAGACGATGGGGTCGCTGCTGAAGAGCATCACCTCGATCGTGATCTTCACGGTCTTCGGGATCACCGCGATCGCCGAGCTCGGCTACCCCGTCGGTCCGCTGATCGCCAGCGCCGGTGTGGTCGGCGTCGCGCTCGGCTTCGGCGCGCAGAGCCTGGTGAAGGACTTCCTGTCCGGCATCTTCATGATCTTCGAGGACCAGTACGGCGTCGGCGACGTCGTCGACCTCGGCGAGGCGGGCGGCACCGTCGAGGCGGTGGGCCTGCGGGTCACCCGGATCCGCGACGTCGAGGGCACCGTCTGGTACGTCCGCAACGGCGAGATCATCCGGGTCGGCAACCAGAGCCAGAACTGGGCGCGCACCGTGCTCGACATCCCGGTGGCCCTCGACCAGGACCTGCACCGGGTCCAGCAGGTGCTCAAGGACGTGGCCCACGACCTGTGGCTGGACGAGGACTACAAGCACCTGGTGATCGAGGAGCCGGAGGTCTGGGGGGTCCAGGACCTGACCCCCAACTGGATCACCGTGCGGGTGACGCTGAAGACCGCCCCGCTCGAGCAGTGGGCGGTGGCCCGCGAGATGCGCCAGCGGATCAAGCTGCGCTTCGACCACGAGGGCATCGAGTTCGCGCACCCCACCGCGACCCTGTGGGGCCAGCCCGCCTGAGCGGGCCGGCCCCCTTGAGCCAGCCCGCCTGAGACGCGCCGGCCCCGCGCGACGCCGCGCCGTCAGGCCAGCGAGGCGTCCAGCGTGATCGTCGTACCGGCCAGCGCCTGGGAGACCGGGCAGTTCTGCTTGGCCTCCTCGGCGGCGGTGGTGAAGTCCTCCGCGCTGATCCCCGGCACCGTGCCGAGGACCTTCAGGTGGATCCCGGTGATGCCGGTACCGGGCTGGAAGGTCACCTCGGCCGTGGTGTCGACCGACTCCGGGGGCGTCCCGGCACCGGCGAGGCCGTGCGAGAGGGCCATCGAGAAGCAGGCCGAGTGCGCCGCCGCGATCAGCTCCTCCGGGCTGGTCTTGCCGTTGGCCTCCTCGGCGCGGGAGGGCCAGGAGACGTCGTAGGTACCGACCCCGGAGGACTCGAGGGCGACCCGCCCCGCGCCCTCCATCAGCGATCCTTCCCAGTGCGTCGTCGAGATGCGGGTGGTGGCCATGGGCTCTCCTTCGGTCGATGTGCGGGTGTGCGTCCGGGCCGGGCCCGGTCCGCGCCGGGGGCGCGGCACCGAGCCTTGCCGGGTCGGGGACAATCGACAAGTGACGACGTCGGGCGATGGACAGCCAGAGCACACTTTCTACGACGCGATCGGCGGCTACCCCACGATCGCGAAGATCGTGGACCGCTTCTACGCCGGCGTCGCCGAGGACGAGGTGCTGCGGCCGCTGTACCCGGAGCAGGACCTCGGCCCGGCCCAGGAGCGGTTCACGCTCTTCCTGGTCCAGTACTGGGGCGGCCCGACGACGTACGGCGACACCCGCGGCCACCCCCGGCTGCGGATGCGGCACGCGCCGTTCGCGGTGACCCCGCTGGCCAAGGAGCACTGGCTGCTGCACTTCCGGGCCGGGCTCGACGAGGCCGGCCTCTCCCCCGAGCACGACGCCCAGTTCTGGGACTACGTCACGCACGCCGCCCAGTTCATGGTGAACACCTTCGAGGACCCGGCCTAGGCGTCGAGCACGGCCTCCAGCCGGGACCGCTCCGCGTCGGTGAGCGGCCGGGACCGCTGGCTGCCGAGGTCGAAGGCCACCAGCGACACGTCGGCGCGGGAGTAGAGGGTGCCCTCCGCGTCCACGATCCGGCAGGACAGGTCGTAGGACGACGTGCCGATCCGGGTCACCCAGGTCTCCACGACGTACGGCTCGGGCCGGAACAGGATCGGCCGCTTGTAGTCGACGTCGATCCGCGCGACCACCTGGCGCATCGAGGAGTCCGCGTCGTACCCGTCGCCGGACAGCGACCGGATGAAGGCGATCCGCGCCTCCTGGTAGTACTCGAAGTACTTGACGTTGTTCACGTGCCCGTAGACGTCCACGTCGGAGAACCGCACGTGGCACGCGTAGCTGTGCCGGCTCATCGGGCACCCTCCTCGTCCGGCTCCAGGAACCGCTCCAGCACGGCCCGCTCCTCGTCCCGGATCCGGCGTGGCCGCTCCTCGGCGAACACGTACGGCGTCAGCACCGTCCGGGCCCGGGTGTAGACCCGACGCTCACCCTCGGGAGACTCGTCGAGGATCTCGTAGGCCATCGTGAACGACGCCGCCCGGATCCGGGTCACCCACGACTCGATGCGGACCGGCTCGAAGCGGAAGACCAGCGGCGCGACGAACTCGACCTCGTGACGGACCACGACGGTCCCCTCGGCGAGCTGCTCACCCCCCGTCTCCGGCGCATGGACACGGAGCATGTCCACCCGCGACTCCTGCAGGTAGTCGACGTAGGTCACGTTGTTGACGTGTCCCAGCGAGTCCATGTCGGCCCACCGCAGGGGACAGAGGTAGATGTGTCGTGCCACACAGGCATCCTGTCAGGTCGGGGACCTAGGCTGGCGACACGTCCGGCTACGCGCCGGTAACCCACGACACCAGGAGTTCCCTCATGCCCGAGGCAGTGATCGTTTCCGCGGCCCGCTCCCCGATCGGCCGTGCCTTCAAGGGCTCGCTCACCGGCCTGCGCCCCGACGACCTCACGGCGACGATCGTCCGCGCGGCGCTGGACAAGATCCCCGAGCTCGACCCGACCGACATCGACGACCTGTACCTCGGCTGCGGCCTGCCCGGCGGGGAGAGCGGCTTCAACATGGGCCGGATCGTGTCGGTGCTGCTCGGCTACGACCACCTCCCCGGCGCGACGATCACCCGCTACTGCTCCTCGTCGGTGCAGACCACCCGGATGGCCTTCCACGCGATCAAGGCCGGCGAGGGCGACGTGTTCATCTCCGCCGGCGTCGAGACGGTCTCGCGGTTCGCCCAGGGCAACTCCGACAGCCTGCCCGGCACCATGAACCCGGTGTTCGCGGACGCCAAGACCCGCACCGACGAGCTGGCGCAGGGCGGCACCGACTGGCAGGACCCGCGCGAGCTGGGCCACGTCCCGGACGCCTACATCGCCATGGGCCAGACCGCCGAGAACGTGGCCCGGCTGCGCGGGCTCTCGCGCCAGGAGCTCGACGAGTTCGGCGTCCGCAGCCAGAACCTCGCCGAGAAGGCGGGCGACAACGGCTTCTGGGCCCGCGAGATCACCCCGGTGACGACGCCCGACGGCACCGTGGTCAGCACCGACGACGGCCCCCGCGCCGGCGTCACCCTGGAGGCGGTCAGCGGCCTCAAGCCGGTCTTCCGCCCCGACGGCGTGGTCACCGCGGGCAACTGCTGCGCGCTCAACGACGGCGCCGCCGCAGTGGTGGTGATGTCCGACACGAAGGCGAAGGAGCTCGGCCTCACCCCGCTGGCCCGGGTCGTCTCCACCGGCGTCACCGGCCTGTCGCCGGAGATCATGGGGCTCGGCCCCGTCGAGGCGAGCAAGCAGGCGCTGGCCCGGGCGAACATGAGCATCGGCGACATCGACCTGGTCGAGATCAACGAGGCGTTCGCGGCCCAGGTGGTGCCGTCGTACCAGGACCTCGGCATCGACCTGGACCGGCTCAACGTCAACGGCGGCGCGATCGCGGTGGGGCACCCGTTCGGGATGACCGGCGCACGGCTGCAGAACACCATGATCAACTCGCTGCAGACCCACGACAAGCAGACCGGCCTGATCACGATGTGCGTCGGCGGCGGTCAGGGGATGGCACTCATCCTGGAGCGGATGAGCTGACCGCTCCCCTCCCCCGCCCCGCGGCTGCTGTAACGCGGGGTTATGGTCGCTTCACACGGAGTGTGAGCCTTGTGAAGCGTCCATAACCCCGCGTTACAGTCACGCGGACGGCCCCCGGTTCACGTCTGAACCGGGGGCCGTACGCGTGCTGGTGCCGCAGGTCAGGCGGCGGGCTGCTCGAGCACGGCCTCGACGGTGACCGTGATGTCGATCTTGTCGCCGATCATCAGGCGGCCGCCGTCGAGCGGGATGTTGAAGTCGACGCCGAACTCCTTGCGGGAGATCTGCGTGGTGCCCTCGAAGCCGACCCGGGTGCCGCCCCACGGGTCGCTCTCGCTGCCGAGCACCTCGACGTCGAGGACGACGCTCTTGGTGACGCCCTTGAGGGAGAGGTCGCCGGTGACGAGCAGGCCCTTGCCGCCGCCCTGGACGCCGGTGGCCGCGAAGGTCATCGGGCCGTTGTTCTCCACGTCGAAGAAGTCGCCGGAGCGCAGGTGGCCGTCGCGGTTCTCGTCGTGGGTGTTGATGGAGTTCAGGTCGATGCTGGCGGTGGCCGTCGGGGCGTCGCCGGTGACGATCTGGCCCTCGAACCTCTCGAAGCGGCCGCGCACCTTGCTCATCAGGTGACGGGCGGTGAAGCCCATCTCGGAGTGGCTCGCGTCGATCTTCCAGGTCCCGGCCGGGATGGAGGTGCTCTGCAGGACGTCGATGCTCATGGGATCTCCTTCAAGACTATGTTGTGGCTTCAACTTTCCCCACGTTAGCAGGGGTTGGTTCAATCTTCAACTACCGGCCTAGTAATCTTGTTCCCATGACGGAGGAGACCCAGGACATCGCGTGGCTCGACGAGCAGCAGCAGCGTTCCTGGCGCGCCTTCCTGGTCGGCACCACCCTCCTGATGGAGCGTCTGGACCGGGACCTGCGCGACCAGCACCGGATGTCGCTGCCCGAGTACGAGATCCTGGTCCGGCTCTCCGAGGCACCCGGCCACCGGCTGCGGATGGCGGTGCTCGCCGACTCGGTGAGCCACTCCCGCTCCCGGGTCACCCACACGGTGTCCCGGATGGAGGCGGCCGGGCTGGTGGTCCGAGACTCGTGCGTCTCCGACGGCCGCGGCGTCGAGGCGGTGCTCACCGACCACGGCCTCCAGGCGCTGGAGGAGGCGGCCCCCACCCACGTGGCCGGCGTCCGGAGGATGCTCGTCGACCTGGTGGCCGAGGACGACTTCGACGCCGTGGGACGGGTCTTCGACGCGGTCAGCGACGGCCTCATCGAGGCCAACCCCGCCGCGGACATCCGCTGACCACCGCCCGGACGGCGGCCGGCGCCCGGGTGCGGGCATGAGCGAGCTCGACCCGCGCCGGGCCCTCGAGGACGAGCGGCGCCGGACCCGGGCCCGGCTGGCGGACCTGACCGGGGACCACGCCGGCATCGTCGAGGCCTCGCGGGACTCCAACGCCGACGACGAGCACGACCCCGAGGGGGCGACGATCGCCTTCGAGCGCTCCCAGGTCGCCACCCTGGTCCGGCAGGCCGAGAGCCACCTCGCCGAGATCGACGCCGCGCTGGACCGCCTCGACGCCGGCGGCTACGGCACCTGCGAGCGCTGTGGCCGGGCGATCGCGCCGGCCCGGTTGCAGGCACGGCCGGTCGCCCGGACCTGCGTCGGCTGCTGAGCCGTCGCCGTACGGGGCGGGAGGGTCAGTCGCGGGTCAGCCGGCGGTGCGTGACCCGGTGCGGCCGGGCCGCCTCCACGCCGAGCCGCTCGACCTTGTTCGCCTCGTAGGAGGCGAAGTTGCCCTCGAACCAGAACCACTTGCCCTCGTCCTCGCTGTCGCCCTCCCAGGCGAGGATGTGGGTCGCGGTGCGGTCCAGGAACCACCGGTCGTGGGAGGTGATGACCGCGCAGCCGGGGAACTCCAGCAGGGCGTCCTCCAGCGACTGCAGTGTCTCCACGTCCAGGTCGTTGGTGGGCTCGTCGAGGAGCAGCATGTTGCCGCCCATCTTCAGCGTCAGCGCGAGGTTCAGCCGGTTGCGCTCACCGCCGGAGAGCACCCCGGCCTTCTTCTGCTGGTCCGGGCCCTTGAAGCCGAACGAGGCGATGTAGGCACGGCTCGGCATCTCGAAGTTGGCGACCTTGATGAAGTCGAGCTCGTCGGAGACGACCTGCCAGACGTTCTTCTGCGGGTCGATGCCGCCCCGGCTCTGGTCGACGTAGGAGATCTTGACGGTCTGTCCGACCTTGAGGTCGCCGGCGTCGGGCTTCTCCTCGCCCATGATCATCCGGAACAGCGTGGTCTTGCCGACGCCGTTGGGGCCGATCACGCCGACGATGCCGGCGCGCGGCAGCTTGAAGTCCAGGTCGTGCATGAGCACCCGACCGTCGAACCCCTTGGCCAGGTCCTCGGCCTCCAGCACCACGTCACCGAGGCGCGGTCCGGCGGGGATGTTGATCTCGGACAGGTCGACCTTGCGGTTGCGGTCGGCCTCGGCCGCCATCTCCTCGTAGCGCGCCAGCCGGGACTTGCTCTTGGCCTGGCGGGCCTTGGGGTTGGAGCGCACCCACTCGAGCTCGCGCTCGAGCATCTTGGCGCGCTTCGCGTCCTTGGCGCCTTCGACCTTGAGCCGCTGCTGCTTGGTCTCGAGGTAGGTCGAGTAGTTGCCCTCGTAGGGGTGCGCCTTGCCGCGGTCCAGCTCGAGGATCCAGCTGGCGACGTTGTCGAGGAAGTACCGGTCGTGGGTCACGGCCAGCACCGCGCCCGGGTAGCTGGCCAGGTGGCCCTCGAGCCACTGCACCGACTCGGCGTCCAGGTGGTTGGTGGGCTCGTCGAGCAGCAGCAGGGCCGGCTGCTGGAGGAGCAGCTTGCACAGCGCGACGCGGCGGCGCTCACCTCCGGAGAGGTTGTCGACGATCGCGTCCGGCGGCGGGCAGCGCAGCGCGTCCATCGCCTGGTCGAGCCGGCTGTCGAGATCCCAGGCGTTCGCGTGGTCGAGGTCGGTCTGCAGGTCGCCCATCTCGGCCAGCAGCGTGTCGTAGTCCGCGTCCGGGTCCGCCAGCTCCTCGGAGATCTTGTTGTAGCGGTCGAGCTTGCCCTTGATCTCGCCGACGGCCTCCTCGACGTTCTCGAGCACCGTGCGTCCCTCGGTCAGCGGCGGCTCCTGCTGGAGCATCCCGACCGTGGCCTCGGGGTCGATGGTCGCGTCTCCGTTGGAGGCGTGGTCGAGCCCCGCCATGATCTTGAGCAGGGTCGACTTGCCGGTGCCGTTGGGTCCGACGACGCCGATCTTGGCGCCGTGCAGGAACGAGAGGGTGACGTTGTCGAGGACGACCTTGTCACCGTGGGCCTTGCGCACGTTGCGCAGCGTGAACACATACTCAGCCATGGTCCGAGAGCCTACGGCGGGCGGGCCGACTGCTGAAATCGGCCCGCCCCGGCGTCCCCGCGCTCAGGCGACCCGGCTGCCGGACTCGGTGCGCCGCTGACCGAAGCTGTCGAGCTGCGGCAGGTCGCCCACCGAGTCGTGGATCAGCTCCTTGACCGCGCTGTCGACCTCCTCCTCCGTCTCGGCCCGCTCGGCCCTGGCCGCCTTGACGAACACCGCGGTGCCCCGGGTCAGGTCGTGGCCGACGTAGGTCGCCTCCACGACGTAGGTCACCGAGCTCTGCCCGTCCTCGCGCTCCCACACGTCGGTGCGCAGCCGCCCGTGCACCAGGATCGGCTCGCCCTTGCGCACCGAGTCCCGCACGTGGTCGGCCAGGGTGCGCCAGCAGGTGACCGAGAACCAGGAGGTCGGCCCGTCGACCCAGTCCCCGTTGCGCTTGCGGATCCGGGGCGTCGAGCCCACCCGGAAGTTGGCCACGGTGCCCGCGGGCGTCACCCGGTGCACCACCTCGTTGCCGACCCACCCCTGGAACGTCACGGCTGCTTCGTTCATCGTGCTGGCTCCTTGCCTCACGTCGTTTGCCTGTGGGTCCACCCTCGTCGCCGGGTACGGCGGTCGCGGGGCGGTCGCACCCGGCTGTGGACGGCCCGGGGCGCCGCGGGCCTGGGGACGGGAGCCGGCCCGTGGAGAGCCGCCGGACAGCCCAGCACGGAGCCGGCCAGGCCGGGGTCGGCGCGGCGCCGTGAACGCCGGGCCGGGGGTCAGCGCAGCGCGGCGTCGAGGCCGGCCTGGGTGGTGCGGTAGGCCTCGACCTCGGCCTCGACAGGCTCGACGACCAGCCGTTCGGTGACCTCGGTGATCGCCGCCCGCAGCCGCTTGTCGGCCGACCGCGCCCGCCGTCGCGCGGAGTAGCGGACCACCGCCTTGCTGAGCAGGCCGAGGAGCAGCCCGAGCGCGACCCCGCCGAGCAGCAGCAGCGTGGGCAGCGGCAGACCGTAGCGGTCGGGGGTGGCGGGCGGGGAGATCTGGAGGTACCCGAGCACCGCGAGCACCAGCAGCCACAGCCCGCCGACCAGCGCGGCGGCCATCAGCAGCCACTGGAGGACCCGGACCGCCCGCCACCACAGCGGGGTGCGGGCGACGCCGAGGTCGGTGGAGCTGACCGCCTTGTCGAGCGCGTCGTTGAGGTCCGGCAGCCGCGACAGCGACGCGCGGCGCACCGCCGCCGCCCAGGGCGGTGACAGCTCGGCGCCGACGTCGTCGGAGAGGCCCCGCACGGCCATGTCGACGCGGGCCCGCTGGACCTTGGTCGCCTGCGGCACGGACGCCCGCGCGGCGCTGGTGAGGTCCTTGCCGCCGCGACCGAGGTCGAGGTGCAGCCGGCGCAGCGGGTCGGGCCGGAGCCGGCTCAGCCACGAGGTCGCCGGCCAGCCGGTGGCCTGTGCGGCCCGGCGCCGGGTGGACAGCTCGACGGCGTGGACCACGGTCGGCACCCCGGCCGCGTCCGCGAACGAGTCCACGAGCTCCCGCTCGCGGGTGCGGGCGACGTGCCCGGGGTGGGCGTCGCCGTTGACCTCCCGCATGCGGCCGGCCACCGCGGACACGTCGGCCATCAGCCGGGCCTTGACCGCCTTCTTGGCGCCGACCTGCTCCGCGATCGCCGCGGTGAGCGCGGGGATCCCCTCGCCGTGCCGGGCCGAGGTGGCGATCACCGGGACCCCGCCGAGCCCGTCCTCGGCCAGCAGCCGACGGAGGTCGTCGACCATCGACTCGCGGCGCGCCACGGCGACCTCGTCGATGTGGTTCAGGACCACGAGCATGACGTCGCGGTGCGTCGCCAGCGGACGCAGGTAGCGCTCGTGGATCGCGGCGTCGGCGTACTTCTGCGGGTCGAGCACCCACACCAGCAGGTCGGCCATCCGCACCAGACGGTCCACCTCGACGTGGTGCGCGACCTCCGTGGAGTCGTGGTCGGGCAGGTCGAGCAGCACCAGCCCGTCGAGCGAGCGGTCGTCGCGCCCCGCGTCGAGCAGGCTGTCGCGACGTACCTGGTGCCGCTGCGGGACGCCCAGCCAGTCGAGCAGCTCGGGGGCCCCGTCGCTGCCCCAGGTGCAGGCCATCGTCCAGGAGGTGGTGGGCCGCCGGACGCCGGTCTTGGCCAGGTCGAGACCGATCACCGCGTTGAACGTCGAGGACTTGCCGGACCCGGTCGCCCCGGCCAGCGCCACCACGGTGTGGTCGCCGGCGAGCCGGAGCCGCGCACCGGCCCGCTCGGCCAGCGCGGCGGCCTCGTCGACCAGGTCGTCGGGCAGCCGCCCGCGGGAGGCACGTGCCGCGTCCTCGAGGCCGTCGATCCGGTCGGTCACGTCGCCACCCCGGCCGACGAGCCGCTTGGCGCCCTCGACCAGCCCGGTGCGCGACCTTCCGGCTGCGGCGCTCACCGGCCGGCCCTCCCGTGCACCGGCCGCGGCGACCGGTCGGCCAGCCGCAGGTCGTCGACCCGGCGGGACGCGGCCCGCAGCCGCTCGACGTCCCCGCCGCCGACGGCCAGGTCGTCGAGCACCTCGAGGAAGCGGGCACGCTCGGCGTCCATCAGCGCGGCGACCCGCTCGCGCAGGTCCGTGCGGGCCTGGTCGGCCAACCGGCGGACGGCCTGGTCGCCGAAGACCGCCTCGAGCAGCTTCTGGCCCAGCAGCGCGCCACCGCTGGCCACCCCGACCTCGGCGCCGGTGGGGATGGCCGCGGTCGAGGCGAACACCACCACCATCAGCGCGACGGACAGGCCGTTGACGCCGAAGGCCAGGAACCGGGCCGTGGTGCGCTTGTCCGCGCCCTCCGTGCGGACCATCTCCAGCACCCCGAGCTGCCAGTCCCGCACGGCACGCTCGGCGCGGGCCCGGAAGTCGCGCGAGGCCCGGCCGAGGTCGCGGCCGGCGTCCTCGAGCAGGTGCTGGCCCGCCGTCACCGACCGCCAGGAGGTCTCGGCCCGCTCGGCGGCGTCCTCGGCGTGCTCCAGGATCAGCGTCTCCAGCCCGGACTCGACGGCCACCGTGATCCGGTCGGCCTGCTGCGGCTTGCCGCGCACCCACCCGACCAGCTGGTCGCGGAGCCGGCCGACCTTGGTCTCCAGGGACCGGAGCAGCTCGCCGGTGCCGACGAACTCCTGCCAGCGGGCCAGCACCTCTCCGCGCAGCAGCGTGCCGTCGGCGGAGGCCTCGTCCACCCGCGAGACCGCCTCGGCGTAGGAGCGCTCCACGTCCTGCCGGAGCCGCTCGAGGGTGGTGACCTGCTCGGCCGCGGCGTCGGCGACGTCGTGGGTGCGCCGCGCCAGGGAGCGGACCGCGCCGTCGAGGGTCTGCTTCACCACGGCGGCACGCGCGTTGGCGTCGGCGGCGAGCATGTCCAGCCAGGACCGGATCTCCGCGACGTACGGGGCGGGCAGCAGGCCGTCGTCGCTGACCTCGCCCTCGGTGACCGTGAACAGCGGGGAGTCCCGCAGGCCGCGGGCGGTCAGCATCCGCGCGAGGTGGCCGCTGACCTCCTGGACCGCCTCGGGGGCGGTGCGGTCGAGCACGATCGCGACCGCGGTGCTGCGCTCGGCGGCGGCCTTGAGGAAGTCCCAGGGCACCTGGTCGGCGTACCGGGCGGCGGAGGTGACGAAGAGCCACAGGTCGGCGGCCCCGAGCAGCTCGGCGGCCAGCGTCCGGTTGGCCCGCTCGACCGAGTCGATGTCGGGGGCGTCCAGGATCGCCAGCCCCTGGGGCACGTGGTCGTCGGGGACCAGCTGGAGGGCGCCGGGGTCGCCGGTCGCGCGGTCGGTCCGGTCGAGCCCGGGCAGGATCCGGGCCGCGTCGAACCAGCCGACGTCCGCGGGGTGGTGCACCAGCACCGGAGAGCGGGTGGTCGGGCGCAGCACCCCCGGCTCGCTGACCCGCCGGCCCACCAGGGAGTTGACCAGGGTGGACTTGCCGGCGCCGGTGGACCCGCCGACGACGGTCAGCAGCGGCGCATCGATCTGGCGCAGCCGCGGGAGCACGTAGTCCTCCAGCTGGTCGACCATCGCGCTGCGGGTCGCGCGGTGCTCCTCGACACCGGGGACGTCGAGGGGCAGCTCGACCGAGGTGAGCGCCTCGCGCAGCGCGAGCAGGGCCGAGACCATCTCGGCGGCACCGTCGGGAGCCGCCGTCGCGGCGCCTTCGAGAGGGGCGCCGCCGCCGGCCGCGGGCTCGTGCGTCGTCACCGGGTCGCCCCCCACGGGGTCGACGGCAGGGCCGGCTGCGGAAAGCCGACGTAGGGGCGCAGCGCGTGCAGCCGCTGGACCATCGCGGCACCTCGGGCGGAGAAGTCCGGGGGCGCGGTCCCCCGCAGCCAGCGGTCGTGGAGGAAACCGAGCTCGACGGCCTGCTGCTGGTACTCGCGCATCACCCGGTCCGCGACCGGACCGCCGTAGGAGCGGGCGTAGTGGCGCCCGGCCCGGCGCGCGGGCAGCCGCACCAGCCACGGCACCTCGGCGGGGTCGATCAGCCCGCGCCGTGCGCAGTCGGTCAGGCTGCGGGTCAGCATCCGGCCCTCACGGGTGCGGGCCCAGACCGCGAAGCCGGCGAGCAGCAGGAACGCCGGGACCATCGCGAACAGGTAGGTCAGCACGAAGGCCTGGCCTCCGGCAAGGAAGGCCGAGCCGTTCCAGCTCGCATGTGCGCTCACCGCCGCGACGTACCCCAGAAGCGGCGCGAGGAACCTCCACACCCGGGACCGGGTGACGACCGCGACGCCGACCCCCACCCCGATGAAGGAGGTGAACAGCGGGTGCGCGAACGGGCTGAACACCCCGCGTACGACGAACAGGGTCGTCGCCTCGCCGAGCCCGCCGGGTCCGGCACCCTGGCCGCCCATGTACGCGCTGCCCAGGTAGAGGATGTTCTCGGTGAACGCGAAGCCCACGCCGACCAGGCCGGCGTACACGAGGCCGTCGAGGACGCCGTCGATGACCCGGCGCCGCGACCACACCAGCAGCACGATGAACAGGCCCTTGGCGGCCTCCTCGGTGACCGGGGCGACGACCGTCCCGGACCACGAGCTGGGCGTGCCGAGCACCGCCTGGTCGAGCAGCTGGAGCACCAGCGCGGCGGCCGTCGCGACCACCGCGCCCCAGCCGAAGGCCATCACCAGCAGCCGCACCGGCTCGGGCTCGTAGCGGTCCAGCCACAGGAAGCACGCGATCACCGGTCCCACCGGGAGCGCCGCCAGCACCACCCCGATGGCGAGAGCGTCGGGGGCGTTGGAGAGCACCAGCACCAGGCACATCACCACGGCGCCGAGCAGCATCGCCGCCGACACGACCACGGTGAGGACGGTGTTGCCGCGGCGGCGCGGGGTGCGCAGCAGCTCGGGAGGCACCGTCTGCGGGGGCGCCCAGGGGCCTGCCGGCAGGCCGGTGGACGCGCCGGACGGACGACCCGTCGCCTCGGACGCGCGGCTGCCGACCTGACCGTCCCCATTCACCGGGGCAGCCTATCGGGGGCTCCCCCGATGAACCGGCGGCCGGCCGGGCGGCACGTACAGTGAGCGCGTGACCGCCAGCGACGCGACTCCCCCGACCGACCTCCCGATCGCCACCGAGAGCCACGACCAGGCCGTGCCCGAGGCCTACGCCGCCTTCATGCGCACCGGGTGGGGCGACCGCGAGCTCGACCTCCCCCGCCACCCGGTGACGGACCGGGCGGCCGCACGGCGGCAGCGGCTGGCCGAGACGTTCCCGGGCGAGCGGCTGGTCGTCCCCGCCGGCGGCTTCAAGGTGCGGTCGAACGACACCGACTACCGCTTCCGCGCCGACACCGCACACGTCCACCTCACCGGCAACCAGACCAGCGACGCGGTGCTGGTCCTCGAGGAGGGCGAGGCGGTGCTCTACGCGCGGCCGCGGTCCTCCCGGCAGACCGACGAGTTCTTCCGCGACCGCCGCTACGGCGAGCTGTGGGCCGGTCGCCGGCCGTCGCTGAGGGAGATCTCGGACTCGCTCGGGCTCGAGGTCCGCCACCTCGGCGAGCTCGAGGAGCGGCTGGCCGCACCGGCCAAGACCCGGGTGCTCCGCGACGTCGACCCGTACGTCGACCGGGCCGTCGCCCCGGACGCCGCCCGCGACCACGAGCTCGCCCGGGTGCTCTCGGAGCTCCGCCTGGTCAAGGACGACTGGGAGCTCGACGAGCTGGGCGAGGCCTGCGACATCACCGCGCTGGGGTTCGCCGACAGCGTCCGGGACTGGGACGAGGTGCTCCGGCACGGCGAGCGCTGGATCGAGGGGACGTTCTTCCGCCGGGCCCGCGCGATGGGCAACGACCTGGGCTACGACTCGATCGTCGCCGGCGGGTCGCACGCCACCACGCTGCACTGGACCGAGAACACCGGCCCGGTCACCCCCGGCACGCTGCTGCTGCTCGACATGGGCGTCGAGGGCCGCAACCTGTACACCGCCGACGTCACGCGCACCCTGCCCGTCGACGGCACCTTCACCCCGGTGCAGCGCGACCTGTACTCGCTGGTGCTCCTGGCCCAGCAGGCCGGCATCGACGCCGTACGCCCGGGGGTGTCGTTCCAGGCACCCCACGAGGCGGCCATGCACGTGCTCGCGCACGGCCTCGAGGACCTGGGCCTGCTGCCGGTCTCGGCCGAGGAGGCGCTGTCCCCCGACAGCAAGGTCTACACACGCTGGACGCTGCACTCGACCAGCCACATGCTCGGGCTGGACGTGCACGACTGCGCCGCGGCCACCCCCGAGGCCTACAAGTACGGCGACCTGACGCCCGGGATGGTGCTCACCGTCGAGCCCGGGCTGTACTTCCAGGAGGACGACCTGCTCGTCCCCGAGGAGCTGCGCGGGATCGGCATCCGGATCGAGGACGACCTCGTGGTCACCGAGAACGGGTCCCGGAACCTCTCGGGGGACCTGCCCCGGGACCCGGACGCGATCGAGGCGTGGATGGCCGAGCTCAGGGCCTGACCGGCCCGCCGCGGCGCAGCGGGATGGTGCGCAGCCCCGCAGGCTCGGCGATCACCAGCACCTCCTGGGCCGCGGCCGCGGTCACGGCGGCCATCACGTCCTCCACCGACCAGGCACCCGCGCCGTCGTCGGTCCGCACCCACGCCTGCACGCGCCCGTGGGTGCGGTGCGCGACCGCGCGGGCGATCTCGGAGTCGGCCGGGCCGACCAGCAGCACGTACCTGGGACCGTGCGCCTCGGCCGCCGCGGGCGCCCGCTCCCGGTCATCGCGGTACACCAGCGCGTGGTACGCCGCGACGGCGACCGCGGTGACCAGGACACCGACCGCGAAGCGCATCCGGCGGATCGTCTCCTCGCCGAAGGTGCCCGCCACCACGCCCTCGAACAAGAGGTAGACCGCGACGATCAGCGCCACCACGGCGGCGAGCCCACCGGTCCCGAGCATCAGGAACAGGTAGACCCTCCGGGTCGGGGAGGCGAGCTCGGCCGCGGGGTCGGCGCCGGCCGCCGTCCGGATCCGTCGCCAGTACAGCCACCACACCGGACCGCCGACCACCAGCAGGGTCACCGCCGCGAGCAGCGTGTTGGTGGCGCCGCCGCCGACGAACGCGGAGCCGGTCAGCGCCTCGACCAGCCCGGCCAGCACCATCGTCAGCCCGACGGCCGCCGCGACGAGGCCGATCCCGGCCATCAGGTACTCGTAGACCCGGCGCACCTCGGTGCGGGTCGTCACGCCGGCGCCCCGCAGCACCTCCGCGTGGTACCACCACACCAGGAGCCCGACGACCGCCCCGGCCGCCGCGGCCGGCGCCGAGGTGAAGTGCTCGCGTGCACCGGCGGCGCCGGGGTCGCCCAGCAGCCACACCAGGACCGAGTCCAGCAGCAGGCTGGCCGACACCATCGCGGTGACCAGGCCCCCGGCCACCCCGACCAGCAGCACGTAGCCCAGCCAGTACCGGCCGCGATCGTCACGGGACGCGGTCCGCACCCAGTAGACGAACCACACCGGCACCCCCACCAGGAAGGTGACCAGCCCCTCCAGCATCGGCCGTCCCGCTCCCCCGACGATCGTGGCCACCTCGAGTCCCAGCAGCACGCTCAGCGCCCCCGCCAGCAGGGCTCCGAGCCCGGCAGTCACCAGCACCAGGCCGACCAGGGACCCCAGGAGATGGTGCGCCCGGGTGTGCTCCCGCGGGGTCACCCGGGCGTCGACCCACCAGTGCGCTCCCCACAGCGCCCCCCACACCAGCGCCCTGGCCAGTGCCTGACCGTCGTACCGGCCGATCCCGACCGCCGCGCCGAGCACGTCGGTGAGGGCCGCCGTCACCACCAGCAGCGCGGTCAGCGACGCGGCCGTCACGTAGACGGCCCACCCCAGCGCCCGGGCCTCGCGCGGGTCCGCGTCGAGGCGCTGCCGGGTCCAGAGCGCCAGCCCCACGAGCAACGGGCCACCGACGACGGTGAAGGCCAGGTTGCGGGCCAGCGCCACCTGCGCTCCGGCCACCAGGACGTCGCGGGTCAGGAGCCGTCCCAGCAGCCCGGACAGGCCGACGGCCACCACGACCAGCAGCCCGTAGAGCAGCAGGTACTGGAAGAACCGACGCACCGTGTACCCCTCGCCCTCGGCTGCACCCGCGTGAGCGCCGGCTCGGCGCACGGCCACGACCACGAGCCCGCCGACGACCACGAGGAGCAGCAGCCCGACTGCCATCTCAGACCTCCGTACCGCAGTCGGACATCGGCCACGGCTCGCCGGTGACCCGCCAGTCCCCCGCGACCCGGACCAGCCGGAGGGTGCGCTTCTCGGTGTCCTCGGAACCTCCGAACGGGCCGCCGGACGGCGTCGCCACGTCGACGTCCACCTGGGCGGTGTCCGCGGCGACCCGGGTGCCGAGCAGCACCACCCGGACCCCGTCGGGGACCCCCGACCGGTCGAGGTCGTCGATCGTGCAGGGACCGTCCGCCGCCAGCAGCCTGGCCGCCGCCGCGTGGTCCCCGTCGACGACGGCGGCCAGGTAGCGCTGCGCCACTCCCGTGGCCGTCCCCGGACCGTACGTCGGGGTGGACCGGTTCGCCGCCACCACCGCGGCCACGACCGCGAGCACCGCCACCGCAGCCACCACCACCACGGGCACGACGGGCGGCCGACCCTTCACGGGCTCACCCACCTGACGCCGACGACGCGCCGGCCGGCCAGCAGGCGCTTCAGGAGGAGGCTGCTGCGCGGGACGCAGGTGCGGACAGGGCCGAACGGCCCCGATCGGCTCGTCGGCGGCTGCGGAATACTCGGCAGATGACACGCACACGCTGCTACCGCTCCGGGGTCCTCACCGACGAGGGGTTCCCGGTCAGCGAGCTGTCCGAGCACCTCGAGCACGAGTCCGCCCTGGTGTGGGTGGACCTCTGCGGCCCCGACCGGTCCGAGCTCGCGCTGGTCGCCGAGGAGCTCGGCCTGCACAGCCTCGCGGTCGAGGACGCCGCCAGCGGGCGACAGCGCCCGAAGTTCAACCGGTACGCCGGTCACGACTTCCTGACGGCGTACGCCGTGCACCTCGACGTCGGCAGCGGCAGGCTGCGCACCGGTGAGATCGCCGCGTTCGTCACACCCAGGGCGCTGGTCACGGTCCGCCAGGACGACGAGTTCCCGATCGAGGGCCTGGTCGCCCGCTGGGACGACAACGCCGACCTGACCCGGTACGGGATGGGCGCGCTCGTCCACGGGCTGCTGGACTTCATCGTCGACGGTCACTTCGACGCGGTGCAGTCCCTCGACGACGAGATCGAGCAGCTGGAGGACCTGCTGTTCGACGACCGTCCGCATGACCAGGACGTGCAGCGGCGCAGCTTCGAGCTCCGCAAGAGCCTGGTCCACCTCCGCCGGGTGGTGCTGCCGATGCGCGAGGTGGTCAACACGCTGATGCGCCGCGACGTCGGCCTGGTCCCCGCCGAGATGACGGCGTACTACCAGGACGTCTACGACCACGTCCTGCGCGCGGCGGAGTGGACCGAGAGCCTGCGCGACCTGGTCGCGACCATCGTGGAGACGAACCTGACGATCCAGGGGAACCGGCTCAACGTGATCACCAAGAAGGTGACCAGCTGGGCCGCGATCATCGCCGTGCCCACCGCCGTCACCGGGTTCTACGGCCAGAACCTCCCGTACCCGGGCTTCGCCCGCCAGTCCGGGTTCCTGGCCTCGTCGCTGCTGATCGTGCTGCTGTCGGGCTTCTTGTACCTCGCCTTCCGCCGCAGGGACTGGCTCTGACCTGCCGTCTCAGGCGGCGTACATGGAGTCGAGCAGGCCCTCGTACTTGGCCTCGATCACCTTGCGCTTGGCCTTGAGGCTCGGCGTCAGCTCGTCGGTCTCGACGGAGAGGTCGTGGTCGAGGATCCGGAAGTCCTTGATGGTCTCCCACCGGTTCAGCCGGCCGTTCAGCTCCTCGACGCACGCCTGCACGTACCTCCGGACGGCGGGGTCGGCGGCGAGGGTCGCGTAGTCGCCGTGCAGCCCGTGCGCCGCCGCCCACTGGTCGAGCGCGTCGGCGTCGAGCGTGACCAGCGCCGTCGCGTAGTTGCGGCCGTCGGCGTGCACCAGCATCTGGCTGGCCAGCGGGCAGACCGCCTTGAAGATCACCTCGATCACCTGCGGGGCGATGTACTTGCCGCCGGACGTCTTGATCAGGTCCTTCTTCCGGTCGGTGATCCGCAGCCGTCCCCGGTCGTCGATCTCGCCGATGTCGCCGGTGGCGAACCAGCCGACCTCGTCGAGCACCTCGGCGGTCGCCTCGGGCAGGTTGTGGTAGCCCCGCATGACGCCAGGACCGCGCACGAAGATCTCGCCGTCCGCCGCGATCCGGAGCTCGGTGCCGACGACCGGAGGGCCCACGCTCCCGAAGGAGGGGTCCTGCGGCAGCGCGATGCAGGCGCCGGAGCTGGTCTCGGTGAGGGCGTACCCCTCCAGCACCAGCAGGCCGGCGGCGTGGAACCAGCGGGCCACGTCGGTGGACAGCGCTGCGCTGCCCGAGATCAGGAACCGGATCCTGCCACCCATCAGCTCGCGCACCCGGGACAGCACCAGCCGGTCGGCCACGCCCTGCTGCGCCCGGAGCACGAGGCCCGGGCGACGTCCCGCCAGCGTCGCCGCGGAGACCTGCGCGCCGACACCGAAGGCCCACCGGAACAGCTGGTACCTGAGGCCTCCACCCTCCTCGGCGGTCTGCACCACCTTGGCGTGCACCTTCTCGTAGACCCGCGGCGGGGCCGCCATGAACGTCGGCCGGACGACGGCGAGGTTCTCCACGATCTTGTCCACCCGGCCATCGACCGCGGTCGGGAAGCCGACCTGCAGCTGCACGGCCTGCAGCATCTTGCCGAAGGCGTGGGACAGCGGCACCCACAGGTACTGGAGGTCGTCTGGCGAGACCAGCCCGATGGCCTCCCCCGCGGCCCCGATGTAGGTCCAGCACCGGTGCGGCAGCTCGACGCCCTTGGGCCGGCCGGTGGTGCCGGACGTGTAGATGATGGTGGCCAGCTGCTCGGGCCGGATGGCGGCCACCGCCTCGTCGACCGCGGTGGGGTGGTCGACGAGGTACGCCGCGCCGAGGGCCTCCAGGTCGTCCAGGCTGAGCACCCATTCGCCGTCGGCCTCCCCGTCGAAGGTGACGACCCGGAGCAGGTCGGGCAGATGGTCCCGCTGCGCGCGCAGCTTGGCGATCTGCGCGTCGTTCTCCGCGAACGCGATCCGCGAGCCGCTGTCGGACAGGATGTAGCTGACGGCCTCCTCCCCGCTCGTCGGGTAGACCGCGGTCGTCGCCGCTCCCGCGCACATGATGGCCAGGTCGGCGTACACCCACTCGACCCGCGTCGCGCTCGCGATCGCCACCCGCTCCTCGGGTCGGATGCCCAGCGCGAGCAGGCCCGCGGCCATCGTCTGGACGGTCTCCCCCGCCTGCCGCCAGGTCACCGAGGCCCACCCGTCCCTGACCGGGAAGCGGTAGGCCTCTGCGTCCGGTTCGACCGCGAGACGGCGCCGGAACATCTCCGGCACCGACACCGCCGGCACCCGGTAGCCGTCCTGGGCCGTCGACCCGGTCGTCGTGGTCGTCACGAGTGCTCCCTTCGCGCCGGCCCACCGTGTATGCAGGCGCGTCGGCTGCGTCTGTGGCTTCACGGTCGCACCGGGCAGGCAGCCGCACCAGGGACCTTGGGCCGGGGTTGCTCACCGACCGACCGGTCTGCGGCGAGCTCGAGGCAGGGACACTCAAGATCCGGCGACGGCCTGCGGCATACTGTCCCCGGATCGGGTCGAGCCAGGACGAGACCTCACCGGTGTGATCCGGATGCAGGTCCGATCCCCCAGCCCCCGTAGCTCAGCTGGATAGAGCGCCGGACTTCTAATCCGATGGTCGCAGGTTCGAGTCCTGCCGGGGGCGCTCAGCGGCCTGTAGGACGTCGGGTGATGGTTGACCAGCGGCCATGCTCAGCGGCCGCGCTCCGCTCAGGCGGTGGCGGCCTCGGTGTAGGCGTCGATCTCCGCGGCCAGCCGCGCCTTGTCCGGCTCGGGCATGAAGGAGGCCTCGACGGCGTTCTTCGCGACCCGGGCGATGCCCCGCTCGTCGAGCTCGAGCAGCTCGGCGGCGATCTCGTACTCCCGGTTCAGGGAGGTGCCGAACATCGGCGGGTCGTCGCTGTTGACGGTGACCAGCACCCCGGCGTCGTACATCTCCCGGATCGGGTGGTTCTCCAGCACGTCGACGGCCCGGGTGGCGATGTTGGAGGTGGGGCACACCTCGAGCGGGATCCGGTGCTCGGCGAGGTGGGCGAGCAGCTCCGGGTCCTGCACCGAGGAGGTGCCGTGCCCGATCCGCTCGGCGCCGAGGTCGCGGAGCGCGTCCCACACGGTCTGCGGGCCGGTGGTCTCCCCGGCGTGCGGCACGCTGTGCAGCCCGGCGGCGCGGGCCTGGGCGAACACGTCCTTGAACTGCGGCCGGTCGACGCCCACCTCGGGACCGCCGAGGCCGAAGCCGATCAGGGTGTCCGGGGCGTGGTGCAGGGCGTACTGCAGGGTGTCCTCGCCCGACGGGAGACCCGACTCCCCCGGGATGTCGTAGATCCAGCGCAGCACCACCCCGTGGTCGCGCTCGGCCGCCACCCGGGCGTCCTCGACGGCCTCGACGTACGCCTCGATCGGGATGCCGCGCTGCACCGAGGTCCACGGGGTCAGCGTCAGCTCCGCGTAGCGGATGTTCTGCGCGGCCATGTCGGTCGCCACCTCGTAGGTGAGCAGCCGCAGGTCCTCGGGCTCGCGGAGCAGGTCGACGACGGCCAGGTAGACCTCGATGAAGTGCCCGAAGTCGCGGAACGTGTAGAAGTCGCGGAGCGCGTCGAGGTCCGCCGGGACGACACCGGGGTGCCGGGCGGCGAGCTCGGCGACGGTCCGGGGCGAGGCGGAGCCCACGTGGTGCACGTGGATCTCGGCCTTGGGCAGGCCCGCGACGAAGGCGGCGTACGGCGAAACGGTGGCATCGGGCATGGGCAGCAGTCTGGCAGCAGCCCGTCCCGGCCCGGCGCCCGGCTCAGGACGCCCCGGCGACGGCCTTGTCCACGGCGGCCACTGCCTGGCCGATCGTCTTGAACTGCACCGTCTTGCCGTTGATCTTCAACGTCGGGGTGGAGTTCACCTTGTCCTTGGACGCCTGCTCGGTGCCGTTCTTGACCCACTGCTCGTAGGTCCGGTCCGAGATGCCCGAGGCCACGTCGGCCTTGGTCGCCCCCGCCTGGACGGCGTAGGAGACCAGCTGGGCGTCGCTGAGACCCGCGCTGCCCTCGGCCGGCTGGTTCTCGTAGAGCAGGTCGTGGAACTTCTTCGCGACCGCCGGGCCGGAGGTGTCGAGCACGACGGCCAGCGCGTTCGCGGAGCGGGTGGAGTAGTCGGTGGTGGAGCTTCGGTCGAGGAAGTTCAGCACCTGGTACTGGACCTGGACCTTGCCTGCGTCGATGCCCGACTGGAGCTTGGCCCGGGTGGCGGCCTCGAACTGCCCGCAGAACGGGCACATGAAGTCCTCGTAGACCTTGACCTTCACCGGTGCCGAGGCCTTCCCCACCGGCACGGCGTAACCGGCGGCACCGGTCGGGGACGTCGCGGTGGCTCCGGTGCTGTCCCTCGAGGACTGCACCAGGTAGCCGATCCCCAGCACCACCGCCAGCACCACGACCACGACCCCGGTGACGACCAGCGTCCGCCGGCGGCGCTCAGCGCGCTCGTGCTCCTGCCGGATCGCGGCAGCCCGGGTCGAGGCGGCCGTCGACTCGGCTCGTCGCGTGGCCCTGGACTTCTTCTTGGTCATCGCTGGTCGCCTTCGTCTCTCGGGTCGTGCCGGTCAGTGCTCATGCCCGTGCCGCCACCGGGGGCAGCAGCACGTTGTCCACCGCGTACGGCGTCCGCGGACGCCATGCCAGCCAGCCGCTGAGCAGCAGCAGGCCGACGTCACGCGCGATGTCCCAGGGGTAGGCCGCGGTCGCGTTCACCGTAGGCCCCGCGCCGCCGCCGAAGCAGCCGCAGTCGATCGCCAGCCCCCGCGCCCACGCCGAGGAGATGCCGACCACGAACGCGGCCAGCATCAGCGCCGACAGGACGGCCGCGAACCGGGTCAGCACGCCGAGCAGCAGGCAGGCCCCGACCAGCACCTCCAGCACCGGCAGCAGGTGGCCCAACGTCGGCACCACCGCCTCGGGCAGCAGCTGGTAGGCGCGCACGGCGCGGACGTTCTGGGCCGGGTCGGGCAGCTTCAGCAGTCCCGCGACCAGCCAGACACCGCCGACCACCAGACGCGCAAGGATCCCGATCCAGGGGGCGGCGCGACGCATGTGCCTACTGTAGGAAGGCTCTCTGAGAGCAGACTGAGTAGGGTCTAGGACGTGAACGACCGACTTGTGTGGATCGACTGTGAGATGACCGGCCTCAGCCTCGGCACGGATGCGCTGATCGAGGTGGCGGCGCTGGTGACCGACTTCGAGCTGAACGTGCTCGGGGACGGCATCGACGTGATCGTCAAGCCTCCCCAGGAGGCGCTGGACCAGATGGACGACTTCGTGCGCAACATGCACGTCTCGTCGGGTCTCCTGGAGGAGCTCGAGGGTGGTCTCACCCTCGCCGACGCCGAGCAGCAGGTGCTCGCCTACATCAAGGAGCAGTGCCCGTCCGGCAGCCGGCCGCCGCTGGCCGGGAACACCGTCGCCACCGACCGGGCCTTCCTGGCCCGCGACATGGCCGACCTCGAGTCGTTCCTGCACTACCGGATCGTCGACGTGTCCTCGATCAAGGAGCTGGCCCGGCGCTGGTACCCGCGCGCCTACTTCAGCGCGCCGGCCAAGGCCGGCAACCACCGCGCGCTCGCCGACATCCAGGAGAGCATCGAGGAGCTGCGCTACTACCGGGCCGCGGTGTTCGTCGCCCCGCCAGGTCCGGACTCGGAGACGGCCAAGGCGCTGGCGGCCGAGCACGGGGGCTCCTTGACCGGTGCCGGCGACCCGGATACGACCACCGGCTGAGATCGCGTACACTCTTCCCTGCTTCGGCTTCTCCCGACTGCTCGCCGCGGTTGCGAGGGGCCGACACGCATGGTGGGCGTAGCTCAGCTGGTAGAGCGCCGCGTTGTGGTCGCGGATGTCGCGGGTTCAAGTCCCGTCGTTCACCCCGAGGCACGTCGCTGACAAGCGGCTGGCACGCGAAGGGCCCCCGTCCGAGGACGGGGGCCCTTCTCGTGGTGCGGGTCAGCCGGTCAGCAGGGCTTGACCGCGTCGACCGTGAAGCCCTGGGCGGTGACGCCGGCGTCGCTGACCAGGTTGACCGAGCCGGTCGAGGTCGGGATGCACGGCCCGTCCACCCCGGTGGTGCCGGTCAGGTCGCCGGTGTACGTCGCCAGGGTGGTGCCGGCGGCGTCCTTGACGTAGACGTAGTCGTAGTCGGCCTCGGTGTCCAGCAGGCTGAAGTGGAACCGGAACCCGGCCGACCCGTTGTCGTAGGTGTAGGTGCAGTCACCGTTGTTGCCGTAGGGGTGCGGCGAGGCGAACGGGATCTGGGCGTTCGGCTCGCTGGTGCACGGCGGCGGCGGCGGCGTGCCGGGGGCGCAGCCGCGGTGCACGCCGACGGCGTCCCAGGCCTTGCGGACGCTGCTCTTGCTGCTGCCGGCGACGGCCATCGTGGCGTTGCGGGCGTCGCAGAAGTTCGCGTACTCCGGCAGGCTGGTGAAGCCGTCGTAGTAGATCCGCTCGGCCTTGGCGAGGCCCAGACGCGGCACCTTCACCTTGCAGTCCTTGCCGGTCAGCAGCACCCCGTGCGAGGCGTTGGCGGTGCAGGAGGCGTTCTGGCCGCCGTTGACGGTCAGGTAGTAGGCGTGGTTCGAGATGCCGCTGTTGGTGTGCACGCCGCCGTTGTCCGCGGTGCCGGCGTACCGGCGCGAGTAGTGGCTCGGGTCGCCGAACTGCTCCGGGTCGCCCATGTTGCGGAAGCCCGGCGTCGCGGAGGTGCGGTTGATGACGTCCTCGCCGATCAGCCAGTCCGGCTTGGCGGCCGGGTCGGCCTTCTTCGCGTCGGCGTAGAACTCCATCGAGTTGCCCATCATGTCGCTGAAGGACTCGTTGAGCGCCCCGGACTCGTTCTCGTAGATGAGGCCGGAGGTGAACTCGGTGACGCCGTGGGTCATCTCGTGGCCGTCCACGTCCAGGCCGCCCGAGAGCGGCAGGCAGCCGGGGCCGTCGCCGTCGCCGTACGTCATGAACTCGCCGTTCCAGAAGGCGTTGCAGTAGTCCTTGTCGAAGTGCACCTTCGAGACGATCTTGAGGCCCTGGTCGTCGAGGCTGTCGCGGTTGAAGACGTCGCGGTAGTAGTCGTCGACGACGCCCGCGTAGTAGTGCGCGTCGACCCCGGCCGGCTGGCTCGGCGAGGCGTTGCCGCCGGTCGTGGAGTCCCAGAGGTCGTTGGTGTCGGTCATCAGCACGCCGCCGGTCTCGACCGGTGCGTTCTGCAGGTCGTAGGTCTCCTGGCGGTCGTCGGCGGTCTTCAGCTCGAAGAGCCGCGTGGCCGGGTTCCTGGTGGTGTCGATCTGCTTGCGGTCGCCCTTGACGCCGACGCCGCTGCCCTCGGCGAGCGCGTCGAACGCCTTGGTGACCTGGCCGGTCGTGGCGTCGACCCACCGGACCGGGCGCTGGCCGGCGCGCAGGCTCTGCACCTGGTAGAAGAACCGGCCGGAGCGCGGGTCCAGGCGGAGCTTGTTGCGGAACGTGCCGCGGGTGCCGATCCGGTCCTCGACGACGCCCCGCGCCTCGGTCTTGCTGACCTTGACCGCGTTGCGCGGCTTGAGGCCCGGGAAGTAGGCGCCGATCACGGCGGTGGGAGTGCCCTTGCGGTCCCGGAGGACGGTGAGCTGGCCACCGAAGACCGACGCGTCCCCGACCATCTGCTGGTAGCGGGTCTGGGTCGAGCCGTCGGCCCGTCGGCTCTGCCAGACCCGTTCGGCGTCGGGCGGCACGACGAACGCGCGGGCTGACTTGCCCTCCAGCGCGAAGGAGCCGTCCACCCCGGCCACGGAGCCGGTCGAGGAGGGCGCCGTACGAGGCGCGGCGGAGGAGGCACTCGCCGAGACGAGGGCGGTGGAGGTGAGGACGAGGGCGGACGTTGAGATCGCTATCAGTGCGCGTCGGCGCATGGATGAAGCCCCTAGGGTCGGGGTCACCACTCCCGATGGCGGTGACCGGCCCGCGCCACGCTAAGGGACAAAATGCCCGGGTCGTCCCCCCGAGAGGGGGACGTTACCTATTCGATACTCAAGCTTCCCGTACGTCGTTCGACAGCCCGTGCACCGCCGGGACCTGCCCCATCCGGCCCTTCTGGAAGTCCTCGAAGGCCTGGAGCACCTCCGCCTTGGTGTTCATCACGAACGGGCCACCCCAGGCCACCGGCTCCCGGATCGGCCGGCCGCCGAGCACCAGCACCTCCATCGTGGGGGTGGGGCCGTCCTGCCGGTCGGACGCGCTGACGGAGACGAAGTCGCCCCGGCCGAGGACCGCGAGCTGGCCCGCCCGCAGCGGCCGGGCCTCGACGCCCACCGAGCCGGAGCCGGCGAGCACGTAGACGAGGGCGTTGAAGTCGACCTGCCACGGCAGGTCGAGGCGGGCGCCGGGCTCCAGCGAGCCGTGCACCATCGCCATCGGGGTGTGCGTCGAGCCGGGCCCCTGGAGACCGCCGACCTCGCCGGCGATGATCCGCACCAGCGCACCGGCGTCGGACGTGGTCACCAGGCCGAGCTGGCTGGAGCGCAGGTCCTGGTAGCGCGGGGCGGCCCACTTCTGCTCGCGGGGCAGGTTCACCCACAGCTGGACGCCGTGGAACAGCCCGCCCGAGGCGACCAGCCACTCCGGCGGCGTCTCGATGTGCAGCATCCCGGACCCGGCGGTCATCCACTGGGTGTCGCCGTTCGTGATCGAGCCGCCACCGCCCTGGCTGTCCTGGTGGTCCATGACGCCGTCGATCATGTAGGTGACGGTCTCGAAGCCGCGGTGCGGGTGCCACGGGGTGCCCTTGGGCTCACCGGGTGCGTACTCCACCTCGCCCATCTGGTCCATGTGCACGAACGGGTCGAGCTGCGAGAGGTCCACCCCGGCGAAGGCCCGGTGCACCGGGAACCCCTCCCCCTCGAAGCCGCGCGGCGCGGTGGTCACGCTGACCACGGGGCGCACGGTGTCGCCGAGCCCGGGCGCGTGCACCCGGGGCAGGGTGGTCAGGTCGTCGACGGTCACAGCCGGCATGGCGTCTCCTCGTGGTCGGTGGTGCAGGCACAACGGTAGTTGAACGCTAAACATTCCGCCACGCCCGCGGAGCCGCCGCCCCGGTGACGGTATCTTGCGGCGATGACCACCACCTCGCTTCGCGACCGCTACGACGTCGTCGTCGTCGGAGGCGGCCACAACGGCCTCGTCGCCGCGACGTACCTGTCCCAGGCCGGCCTCTCGGTGCTCGTGCTGGAGCGGCTCGGCACCACCGGCGGCGCGGCGATCAGCACCGACCCCTTCCCCGGGATGCCGGCCCGGCTCTCCCGCTACTCCTACCTGGTCAGCCTGATGCCCGAGCAGGTGATCCGGGACCTCGGCCTGGACCTCGCCCTGCGTTCGCGATCGGTGGCGTCGTACACCCCGGTGCGCCGCGACGGCCGCGACACCGGCCTGCTGGTCGAGCACGTCGAGGGCCCGGCGACCGCCCGGTCCTTCCGCGACCTGACCGGCTCCGACCGGGAGTACGACGCCTGGCGGGCGTTCTACGGGGAGGTCGCCGACTTCGCGCAGGTGGTCGCCCCCACGCTCCTCGAGCCGCTGCGCACCGCCGACGAGATCCGCGGGACGGTCGACGGCCGCACCTGGGACGCGCTCGTCGAGCAGCCGCTCGGCCACGTCGTCGAGGAGCGGTTCCGCGACGACACGGTGCGCGGGGTGGTCGCCACCGACGGGCTGATCGGCACCTTCGCCGACCTGAACTCGCCCTCCCTGCTGCAGAACCGCTGCTTCCTCTACCACCTGGTCGGCAACGGCACCGGCGAGTGGAGGGTCCCCGTGGGCGGGATGGGCGCGGTCACCGACGCGCTCGCCGTCGCCGCCCGCGAGGCCGGCGCCACCGTGCTCACCGGTGCGGCGGTCAGCCGGATCGAGTCCGACGGCGACCGGGCCGCGGTCACCTGGCACGACGGCGACGCCACCCACTCGGCGGACAGCGACTGGGTGCTGGCCAACGTCGCCCCCTGGGTGCTGCAGGGGCTGATGGGCGAGCAGCCCGGCGAGCGGCCCGAGGGCTCGCAGCTGAAGATCAACTTCCTGCTCGACCGGCTGCCGCGGCTGCGCTCCGGGCTGGACCCGGCCACCGCCTTCGCGGGCACCTTCCACGTCGCGGAGGACTACAGCCAGCTCCAGCGGTCCTACGCCGAGGCCGAGAGGGGCGGGCTGCCGAGCGTGCAGCCCGGCGAGCTCTACTGCCACTCGCTGACCGACCCCTCGATCCTGGGCCCGCTGGCCGAGCGCGGGATGCACACGCTGACCTACTTCGGGGTGCACACACCTGCGCGGGCGTTCGCCGACGACCTCGCCGGCACCCGGGACCGGGCCGTGCGAGCCGCGCTCGAGGCCATCGACGCGGTGCTCGCCGAGCCGATCGAGTCGGTGCTGGCCACCGACGAGAACGGTGCGCCCTGCCTCGAGGCCAAGGCCCCGCAGGACGTCGAGGAGGCGCTGGCGATGCCCGGCGGCCACATCTTCCACGGGGACCTGGCCTGGCCGTGGGCGGCGAACCGGACGCGGCTGGAGACCCCCGCGCAGCGCTGGGGCGTCGGCACGGACGTGGGCAACGTGCTGCTGTGCGGGTCGGGTGCCCGTCGCGGGGGTGCGGTCAGCGGCCTCGGCGGCCACAACGCTGCCCAGGCAGTGCTGGACTCACGTCGCTGACCGGCCGAGACCACCGAACCGCCCCCCGGTGCCCGGCCCCCGCCCCCCGGCGGCCGGACTCGAGGCCGGCCCCGCCTGCGACGGGGCCGGCAGCTGGGGTCAGACGGTCTCGGGGTCGACCGTCACGAACGGCCGCGTGGTCGGCTGCTCCGAGCCGCCCTTGGGCTCGACGGTGATCGCGACCGTCGTACCGGCGCTCGGCATCGGCATCGCCTTGCCAGCCTTCAGGTCGTCGACGAGGCCGACCGAGGTCACGGTGCCGGCGTGCACGGTCCACATCTGGTAGACCTTCCCGCTGCCCGGAGAGCTCAGCTGGTCGGTGTCGACGGCCATCCGGCCCATCGTGGGCGAGGCCGCGACGGTCAGCCGGCCGTGGTCGGTGGTGACGGTCTTGGTGCGGGCGTCGGCAGCCGTGAAGACCTGGCTGACGGTGCTGGCCATCACCGAGGACTGGTCGTCGCCGGTGCTGGAGTCAGGCCGACCGCCGTACCGCCGAGGAGCACCACGGCCGCGGCGGCTGCCGCGATCTTCGGCAGCCAGCGCCGGGAGCGGGCCGCCTCCAGGGGCGACACCTTCGGCGGCAGCTGAGGCTGGTGGTCGGCGGCGGCCAGGATCCGGGCCCGCAGGGCGGGCGGCGGCGCGAGGGCCTCACTGGCCCCCATCCGGGCGGCGGCCTCCTGCAGCTCGCGGACCTCGTCGCGGCAGGCCGCGCACCCCTCCAGGTGCATCGAGAAGCTTGCGGCCTCCTCGGCGCTGAGGGCATTGACGGCGTAGGCCCCTGACAGGGTGTGCAGATCGGTACTCATGGTTGCCCCTCTAGGCAGTCACGGAGTCGAATGAGGCCGTCTCTCATTCTCGTCTTGATGGTGGGGAGTGGCTTCTCCAGGAGAGTCGCCACCTCGTTGTAGGTGTAGCCGTTGAAGTACGCCAGCCGGACCGACTCGAGCTGCAGGTCGGTCAGGGTCTCCATGCACTCGCGCACCGCGCCGTGCTCCTCCGCGGTGATCAAGGAGTCCGCGGGCTCGTCGTGGCTCACCTCGTCGGGTGCGCCGTGGTGGTCCTGACGCTTCTGCGCCTCGCTCCGCCGTACGGCGTCCACCGCACGCCGGTGCGCGATCGTCATCACCCAGGTCTTGGCCTTGCCGAGGCTGCTGTCGAAACGCGCAGCCTTGCGCCATACCTCGAGGAACACCTCCTGGGTGACGTCCTCGGCCCGCGTGGGGTCCCGCACGACCCGCCGAGCCAGTCCGAACACTGCCGACGACAGCTCGTCGTAGAGCTGCCCGAAGGCGTGGGAGTCGCCTCGTGCCACTCGACCGAGGAGCAGGTCGACGTCCGAGGGGCCCTCGGTGGGCACCAGGCGCAGTCCGGGCTCAGACATCTGTGTTCCTCCTTCGCACCCCAGTCACGACCGTCGTCTTGGGGGTGGTTCGGCCTCGCCGCCGGCCCGGATGGGTGCGCGACCCAAGATTCTCCAGGGTCTGGGCGGAATCCGGAAGCGGGTGCCTCCAGGGTGAGGATGCCCTGCCCCGGTATGACGCGAAACGTCACGATCCGGGCAGCCTCCGCACCGATTTCACCCTCGACCGGACCGCTGCTAGAGTTCCCATCGCTTCGCGCGCCATTAGCTCAATTGGCAGAGCAGCTGACTCTTAATCAGCGGGTTCGGGGTTCGAGTCCCTGATGGCGCACAAGATCCCAGGTCAGGCCACCTCCAGGTGGCCTGACCTTCTTCTTTTCCTTGCCCTGTCGCGCCGTTGCCGTGGCCCTTCCCGCCGGCTCCGAGGCCACCCGCCTCCGGCGGCAGCCTCCCGGGCGTCATCGGATCCTTGACCGGCGTCGCCCTCGGGGCGTGGACTCGGAGGACGTCGAACGAGGGAGCGGCCGATGGAGGCCACCGACCACGGCCCCGCCTTCGCCGGTCCGTGAGCCACCGGCGCTCATGGACCTCGACACCGGCCTGCGGGCCCTGCTGGTCGTGTCCACCGTCTCGGCGGCTGCTCCGTTCCTGTGCGCGATCCTGGCCCGGTTCCGGGGTCCCGCAGGTGGTGGTGCTGATCGTCGGAGGGGTGCTCGTCGGTCCCGATGTCGCCGGGTTGACGCAGCCGGGTTCGACCACTTCCGCGAGCGGTCCGGGCGACTGGCGATGGCCGGCTGGTGGGTCAGCGCCGTGATCGCGATCGTGGTCACCGGTCTGCTGGCAGCCGGCGGCCTCGTGGATGCCTTCGTCCCGGTGGCAGTGGCGCTGACCACGACGGCATTGGGGACGTTGCTGCCGATCCTGCGTGACAACGACATGCTGGGCGGACCTCTCGCGCGGTTCTTGATGCCCGCCGGTGCGGCCGGTGGTCTTCCTCCTGCTCCTGCTGGTGGTCCGTGGGCGCCGGCGCTGTTCCTCTACCGACACGACCTCGTTCCCCGCGAGCGAGCCCAGATGGTGCCGCTGACCGCGACCTCGGTGCCCCTGCTGGTGGCCCTCGCCGCGGTGGGCCTGGACAGCGGCGAGATGCTGCCGGAGAACGCCGCTTCGCTGGTCGGAGCCGGCGTTCTCTCGGTGATGGTCTTCCCCGGTGTCGCGGTGGCCCTCAACCGCACGGCACCGGCTTCGGCGCTGGCCGAGGATGACGGGCCGCACGAGCGTGAGCAAGACTGACGCGACCGCGGGACAGGTGACTCCCCTCGCCCCGAGGATGCTAAGGCCCCAGAGCCGAGAGCCTCCTGTCCGCCGACTCCCCAGCGCCGGTCAGGCACCGGCCTCGAGCAGCTCCTTGAGCCGCGCCAGGTCCTTCTGGTTCGCCCGGCGCATGGCCGCCGCCAGCACCGGGGCGCCGACCTTCGAGAAGCCGCTGGGCTCGCCGCGGTTGCGCAGCGTCATCCGCGTCCCACCCGGGACGTCCTCCCACGCATACGTGGTCTGCATCGGGAACGGCCCCTCCTGGGTGCTCATCGTCAGCGTCGAGCCGGGGGCGTGCTCGAGGACCTCGTAGGTGTAGGCGAGCCGTCGCCCCAGGAACGAGGCGACGAAGGAGAGCAGCGAGCCGACCGCCAGCGGAGGAGGGGTCAGCCACTGGACGGCCTGGATGTTCGCGTACCACGTGGTGGCGTTGTCGGGGTCCGCGGCGAAGCCGGCCACCTCGGCACGCGGGCGGTCGATCTCGATGGACGTGACGACGTCGACAGCCATCCCGCGATCGTACGCACCGCCGCGACCGAGCGGCTGGGCGTCGACGGCTCGACGTGCCACGCCGCGGGCCGACGGCTCCCGGCCTCCCGCTGACCGCGGAGCTGTCGCGGTGCGGTCCGGGGCCTGCCCCCGCCGCTCCTTAGAGTGGGACGGTGACCGCTCTCGCCGTGACCCTCGCCCTGATGAGCGCGGCCGCCTTCGCGGTCTCCTCCTCGGTGCAGCAGAAGGCGGCCGAGGGCGCCCCCGCCACCGCCACCGGTCTGCTCGGTCTGCTCGGCTACCTGGTCCGGCGACCGCCCTGGCTGATCGGCCAGCTCCTCGCCACCTGCGCGTTCGCGCTGCACGCCAGCGCCCTCCACTCCGGACCGATCGCGGTGGTGCAACCGATCGTGGTCAGCGGCATCGTCTGGGCCGTGCCCGCGCGGGCCGCGATGAGCCGGCAGCTGCCCTCGGTCACCGAGCTGCGTGCGGTGCTGATCACGGCGCTGGGCCTGGCGGTGTTCCTGGTCGCCTCGAACCCGACCACCGGGGGCCGCGCGAGCCTCGGGCTCGGGACGGCCATCCTGGTGATCGCGGGTGCCGCCGTCGCCGGTGCCGCGAACGTCGTCGCCGCCCGGGTGCACGGCGCCCCGCGGCGCAAGGCGTTCTTCCTCGGCGTGGTGGGCGGGGTGCTGTTCGGCCTGGTCGCCGGGCTGCTCAAGCTCTCGCTCCAGCAGCTCAACGACGGCGGCGTCGGCGCGCTGCTGACCGCCTGGTCGACGTACGCGCTGCTGCTGGCCGGCGCCGGGGGCGTGCTGACCAACCAGCGCGCCTACCGCACGGCCGGACTGTCCGCCTCGATGCCCGCGCTGAACATCGTCAACGGGCTCACCTCGCTGGCCTTCGGCTTCACGGTGTTCCACGAGGTGCCGCGGCACTCGCCGCTCTTCCTGGCCCTCGAGGCGGCGGCCCTGGCCTGTATGGCGGTGGGCCTGCGGATGCTGATCCGGATGGAGGAGCTCCACCAGCTTCAGGAGCCGGCCACGACGGTGTCGCCGGGCCGCATCGTCGAGGCCTGAGGCCGACCCACCGGCCCGGGGGGTCGCCCTCATGACCGATGATGGACGCCGCAGCCCCCCGCACCGAGGAGCCCGGCTTGTCCTGCGCCGCCGCACCGTCGCGAGCTCGTGGCGCGCTGCTGTGGGGTCGTGCCGCCACCCTCGCCGCCGTCACCCTGCTGGCGGGGACGACAGCCCACGCCTCGGCCGACGGGGTCCTGCCCGGCGCGCCGGTGCTGGTCGCGCTCCTGCTCGGCGGCACCGTGGCGCTGGCCCCGCTGCTGGGCACCGAGGCGTCCCGGGCCCGCGTCGTGCTGCTGCTCGTGGCCGGCCAGGCCGTCGTGCACGGACTTCTCACCGCCCTGGGCGGCCACCGGGACGACGACCCGGCGGGCGTCTCCGGGCCGGCGTGGCTCGCCCACCTGACCGCCGACCTGACCGGTCCGCACGCGCTGATGGCCCTGGCCCATGCGGCCGCGGCCGCCGTGGTGGGCCTCTGGCTGGCCTCCGGGGAGCGGGCCGCCTGGGCGCTCGTGCGGCAGGCGGCCCGCCTGCTTGTGCGGAAGGTCCACCGCCCGGCCCTCCCCCACCTCGCCCGGCCGCGACCCCGCGTGATCGTCGACGTCTCCTCCGGACCGACCCTGCGGGTCCTCGCCTGCTCGCAGCCGCGACGCGGGCCGCCGTACGGCGCCTCCACCCGCCACCGCACAGACGAACCGAAGGGAACACCCATGCGCAGCACGCTGGTCATCCTGGCCGCCCTCGTGGCGACCGCACCGGCGCTCTCGGCCTGCTCCAGCGACAGCTCGAGCGGGTCGGCCACCACCACGAGCGACAGCACCAGCAGCAGTAGCACCGGCAGCAGTAGCACCGGCAGCAGTAGCACCGGCAGTTCCTCGGCCAGCCCCACCGCCGAGGGCACGACCGTCGACATCACCATCAAGGCCGGCAAGGTCACGCCGAACGGCGACCGGGTCAAGGCCACGGTCGGCACTCCCGTCACGTTGCACATCGACGCGGACAAGCCCGGAGAGCTGCACGTGCACTCCAGCCCCGAGCAGGAGATCTCCTTCGAGGCCGGCACCAGCACCAAGAAGGTCACCATCGACCGGCCCGGCATCGTGGACGTCGAGGACCACGACCTCGAGCAGGTGATCGTGCAGCTCCAGGTGAGCTGACCTCCTGCCACCCTCGCCCGCCCGCCCGTGGGCGCTCGGCCCCGCGGGCGGGTCGGGGGTGGCTCGACAGGTCGCGGTAGTTTCGCGACCGTGACGCAGATGACCTACCGCCCCCTCGGCAGCAGCGGCCTGATGGTCTCGACCGTCGGCCTCGGCACCAACGCCTTCGGCTCCCGCATCGACGCCGAGCAGACCCAGCGCGTCGTCGACGCCGCGCTCGACGCCGGCATCACCCTCTTCGACACCTCCGACACCTACGGTCTCGGCGCCAGCGAGGAGCTGCTCGGCCGGGCGCTGGGCAGCCGCCGCGACGAGATCGTGCTGGCCACCAAGTTCGGCATGGACATGCACGGCGGCAACGGACCGGACTGGGGCGCCCGCGCCTCACGCCGGTATGTCCGGCGCGCCGTCGAAGCCAGCCTGCGCCGGCTCGGCACCGACCACATCGACCTCTACCAGCTGCACCAGCCGGACCTGGTGACCCCGGTCGAGGAGACCCTCGAGGCTCTCACCGAGCTGGTCACCGAGGGCAAGGTCCGCTACCTGGGCTGCTCGAACTTCGCGGCCTGGGAGGTCGTCGAGGCGCACTGGACCGCCACCACCCGGGGCCTGCGCCCGTTCGTCTCCGCGCAGAACGAGTACTCGCTGTACAACCGCGCCGCCGAGGAGGAGCTGCTGCCGGCGCTGTCCCGCGTCGGCGTCGGCCTGATCGCCTACTTCCCGCTGGCGTACGGGCTGCTCACCGGCAAGTACCGCCGCGGAGAGCGGGCTCCCGAGGGCAGCCGGCTCGCCGCCGAGAGCCAGGCCGGTCGGCTGGCCGGCGCGGACTGGGACCGGGTCGAGGCCTTGCACAGGTACGCCGACCAGCGTGGCATCGGGATCCTCGACGTCGCCATCGGCGGGCTCGCCGCGCAGCGGGGCGTCGGCAGCGTGATCGCCGGCGCCACCCGACCCGAGCAGGTGCGGGCCAACGTGCGGGCCGGCCTCTGGGCACCCGGACCCGAGGACCTGGCCACGCTGGCATCGCTGAACTCCTCGCGTGGTGCCGGGATGACGCACCGGTCCTTCACCCGCGGCTGACCGACCGGACCGGTTGGTCCAGACCGCGCGGTCACCCTGTTGGCGCTCAGATCTACGACGTTATGTCCCATTTTGGCGCTATAAGTACCTTTTGTTTACCTGGTCGCCACCCGGCTCCCGTAACACTGAGTTTCGTGACTTCGACCCCGGGTATCAGCCCCTCATCTCGGGAGCCAGGCAGCAACACGGACCGGTACCCCCCGACCGGTTTCGCGTCTCCCCCACCGAAGGCGGACACCATGGTGACCACAACGGCTCAGGCGATCGGCAACCAAAGGTCGGCGCCTCACGACGATCTCGACCCGGCGGAGCCGGTGACTGCGGCGAACCGGACCGCGGTGAGCCAGCGACTGCTCGAGCAGGCTGCGAGCGAGACCGACCCGCTCGAGCGCAAGCGCCTCCAGGACGAGGTCGTCGTGCTGCACATGGGCCTGGCGCGGGCCATCGCCTCGCGGTACCGCGGCCGCGGGATCGCCGACGACGACCTCACCCAGGCGGCCTCGATGGCGCTGCTCAAGGCAGCGCGCAACTTCGACGTCACCCTCGGGGTGGAGTTCCTCTCCTACGCCGTCGTCACGATGAAGGGCGAGGTCAAGCGGCAGTTCCGGGACTACGGCTGGATGGTCCGCCCGCCCCGGCCGATCCAGAAGCTCCAGGCCGACGTCAGCCGGGCGCAGGCCGACCTCACCCACACGCTCGGCCGCTCCCCCCGGGTCAAGGAGGTCGCCGCCCACCTCGACGTACCCGAGGAGAACGTGGTCGAGGCGCTCTCGGCCGACGGCTGCTACACCCCCACCTCGCTGGACACCCCCGTCGGCTCCGACGGCTCCGGCGTGCTCGGCGAGATGCTGCCCGGCGACGACTCCGCGATGAGTGACGCCGAGGCCCGGATCATGCTCGCCCCAGCCGTCCGCGCCCTGCCCGAGCGCGAGCGCGAGATCCTCTACCTGCGCTTCTTCAAGCAGCAGACCCAGGCCGCCATCGCCGCCGAGGTCGGGGTGACCCAGATGCAGGTGTCCCGGATCCTGTCGCGGGTGCTCACCGAGCTGCGCGGCAAGCTCAGCTAGCACCCGGCGGCCCGCAGCCGCCCCGCCCCGCGGTCGCCGCCCCGCCCCACGGCGCGACCGCGGGGCCGTTTGCCCCCATCTGCGAGGGGTACGACGCAGGGAGACCACCAACGAGAGGGAACCTCATGCCGTCCTGGGTCATCGTCGTCATCATCCTCGCCGTCCTCGTCCTGCTGGCGCTCGCCTTCCTCGCGAGCGGCAGACGGAAGAAGCAGCGGGAGCGCAACCGCGAGCAGGCTGGTGAGCTGCGGCAGCAGGCCGCGTCCACCGCCTCCGAGGTGCAGCAGCGGCAGGCGCACGCCCGCAAGACCGAGGCCGAGGCTGCCGAAGCCCGCGCCGAGGCCGAGCGGCTCGAGGCGCAGGCTCACGAGCGCCACCAGGCTGCCGAGCAGCAGCGCGCCGAGCACGAGGAGCACCTGCGTCGCGCCGACGAGCTCGACCCGGACGTGGACACCCGGCACAAGGACTACTCCGGTCCCGAGGGAACGCAGACCGAGACCACCCGCGAGAACGGCGCCTACGCCGACGCCGGCCACCACGCGGACGGCCTGGGCACCGACGGCCAGCACCCGGACGGCCACCACGCGGACGGCCTGGGCGCCGACGGCCAGCACCCGGACGGCGCCGGTGAGACCCTCTCCGCCGACCAGCGGACCACGACCGTGACGCACCCCGACGGCAGCACCGAGTCGGTGAACCCCACCGAGGGTGAGACGCACCGCGCCTGACCCACCCCCACGACAGCAGGGCCCGGCCGAGTCGGCCGGGCCCTGCTGTCGCGCGGAGCCGGAGGGAGCCCGCCAGGGGCCGGTCGGTCGCCCCGCCAGGGGCCGGTCGGTCGCCCGGAACACGATCACCCCGCGGCGGCCCCGGGCCGCGCCGCCATCCTCAGAGGTAGAGGCCGGTCTGACTGTCGCCGAGCCGGTCCGCGGCGACTGCGTGCAGGTCACGCTCGCGCATGAGCACGTAGGTCTCGGCGTTCACCTCGACCTCCGCCTTGTCCTCGGGGTCGAAGAGCACGCGGTCGCCGATCTCGACGCTCCGCACGTGCGGACCGATCGCGGCCACCCGGGACCACACCAGCCGACGGCCACCCAGGGCGGCCGTCGCCGGGATGACGATGCCGCCGCTGGAGCGGCGCTCCCCCTCGGTGTCGACCGAGACCAGCACCCGGTCGTGCAGCATCCGGATCGGCGTCTTGTCGGGCACGGGCGCTCCGCTCGGAGTCAGCGGGTGACCCGTCGGGCCACGACCACGAAGGCCACGACGCCGACGACGACACCGGCGACCTTGAGGATGTTGTCGGTGCGCGGGTTGCCCTGCGCGTCCACGAAGTGCGCCTTGACCGACGCGATCTCGCGCCTGACGATCGTCTTCGGGCTCGCCCGGTAGACGAGCTGGTCGATGGTGCCGGCAAGCCGCTCGCGGGTGGCCTCCATCTCGTCCTCGATCGAGGACGGAAGTCGGTCCTGCGGCTGCGTGTCGGGCTTCGCCACGATGTTCTCCTAGCGGGATAGGTGCTGCCCGCGGTCACGGGTCGGCGCCCGAGAAGATTACCCACCAACCGCCGGACCACGCCTCCCGGGACCGCCGGGCGGACCGACGACCCGTCGGCCCGGGCCATCGGCGCAGCCTCCTTGTAGATTGCTGACGCGGCCCGGTCCAGCCCGGACCGCGTCCCGCACGACGTAGGAGGACCCGATGAGCGATACGCGCCTGGCCCCTGGCGACACCGCCCCCGACTTCACCCTCACCTCGGACACCGAGGAGCAGGTCTCGCTGTCGGACCTACGTGGACGCAAGGTGATCGTCTACTTCTACCCGGCGGCGATGACTCCCGGCTGCACCAAGCAGGCCTGCGACTTCACCGACTCGCTGGACTCGCTGAAGGGCGCCGGCTACGAGGTCCTCGGCGTCTCCCCGGACAAGCCGGCCAAGCTGGCGAAGTTCCGGGAGCGCGACGGGCTCACCCTCACCCTGCTCTCCGACCCCGACAAGGTGGTGCTCGGCGAGTACGGCGCCTTCGGGGAGAAGAAGCTCTACGGCAAGACGGTGCAGGGCGTGATCCGCTCGACGTTCGTCGTCGACGAGGAGGGCAAGGTGGAGCTGGCGCAGTACAACGTCAAGGCGACCGGCCACGTCGCCAAGCTGCGCCGCGACCTTGGTCTGGACTCCTGATCGCTGCCACCGGGACCTGCCCCGGCCCCTAGACTGCTCGGCGCGCGCCCGTAGCCCAACGGCAGAGGCAGTCGGTTTAGGTCCGGCCCAGTGTGAGTTCGAATCTCATCGGGCGCACGTGAGTCGTCCCACGTCCGGGTGTGGGGACGCCCGGGACGGGGCACGACACCGGCATGAGAGCAGCGATCTACGACGACTTCGGCAGCGCGGACAACCTGACGGTCCGGACGGTCGACGACCCGCCCGTCGGTCCCGACACCGTCCTGGTCCGCGCACGCGCCACCAGTGTCAACCCGGTCGACTTCAAGATCCGTGAGGGCTACCTGCGCGGCGCCTTCCCGCACCACCTGCCGATCATCCCGGGCTGGGACGTGGCCGGGGTCGTCGAGGCCGTCGGCCCCTCGGTGCGCACCGGCCTCCAGGTCGGCGACGAGGTCTACGGCTACGTCCGCCGCGACGACGTCTGCTTCGGTACCGCGGCCGAGCTCGTCCCGGCGCCGGAGCGGACCGTCACCCGCAAGCCGGCCGGACTGTCGTTCGAGGAGGCGGCCGCCCTTCCGCTGGCCGGGCTGACGGCCTACCAGTGCCTGGTGGAGGCGCTCGAGGTGAAGCCCGGCGAGCGGGTCCTCATCCATGCGGCCTCCGGCGGAGTCGGCCACCTGGCCGTGCAGATCGCCGTGTCGCTGGGGGCGCACGTGATCGCCACCGCCAGCCCGGCCAACCACGACCGGCTCACCGAGCTCGGCGCCCACGCCGTGCTCGACTACCACGGCGCGCCGATCAGCGAGCAGCTGAAGACGCCCGTCGACGCGGTCGTCGATCTGGTCGGCGGTGACGCCCTCACCGACGCGCCGCGTCAGGTCACCGGCGGCACCCGGATCGCGTCCGTGGTGGACGCCGAGACGGTGATCGGGCTCGGCGGCCAGTACGTCTTCGTGCGCCCCGACCGCGACAACCTGGACCGGCTCACCCGGCTCGTCGACGACGGCCAGCTGCAGGTGGTGGTCTCGGGCACCTTCGGCCTGGACGACATCGCCGAAGCGCACCGGGCCGCCGAGAGCGGCAACGGGCTCGGCAAGATCGTCGTCACGATCTGAACCTGAACCGGGCCTCAGAGCCCGGTCAGCACGTCGGCGACGTAGGGCGCGATCTCCCGGATGGCCTTGCCCCGGTGGGAGATCGCGTCCTTCTCCTCGACCGTCAGCTCGGCCGACGTACGGTCCCCGCCCTCGGCCACGAACAGCACGTCGTAGCCGAACCCCCCGGCACCGCGGGTCTCGCGGATGACCCGCCCGGGCATCTCGCCGTGCACCACGTGCTCGGCCACCCCGCCCGCCCCGATCGGGTAGGCGAAGGCCACCGCGCAGGTGAAGTGCGCCCCGCGCCGCTCCTCGGGCACGTCGGCGAGCTGCTCGAGCAGCAGCGCGTTGTTGGCGGCGTCGTCCTTGCCCGACCCCGACCAGCGCGCCGACAGCACGCCCGGCATGCCGTTCAGCGCGTCCACGCACAGCCCGCTGTCGTCGGCGATCGAGGGCAGGCCGGTCGCCTCGACACCGGCGTGCGCCTTGAGCAGGGCGTTGCCCTCGAAGGTCGGCTCGGTCTCCGCCGGCTCGTCGTACGGCGCGACGTCGTCGAGCCCGAGCACCTCCACGTCGGGGACCAGGTCGACGAGGATCCGCCGCATCTCGAGGAGCTTCTTGGCGTTGCGCGAAGCCAGGAAGACCTGGGTGCTCATCCGGCGAGGGCCGCGCGCTGCATCGCGGTGAGGTCGGCGCAGCCCTTCTCGGCCAGGGTCAGGAGACCGTCGAGCATCGCCCGGTCGAACGGGGCACCCTCGGCGGTGCCCTGCACCTCGACGTAGGCGCCGTCGCCGGTCATCACGACGTTCATGTCGGTCTCCGCGCGGACGTCCTCCTCGTAGGGGAGGTCCAGGCGCGGCTCCCCGTCGATGATGCCCACCGAGATCGCGGCCACCGAACCGGTCAGCGGGTCGCCCTTGAGCGCGCCGATCCCCTTGAGGTGGGTGACCGCGTCGGCCAGCGCGACGTAGGCGCCGGTGATCGCCGCCGTGCGGGTGCCGCCGTCGGCCTGGAGCACGTCACAGTCGAGCACGATGGTGTTCTCGCCGAGCGCCTTGTAGTCGATGACGGCGCGCAGCGACCGGCCCACCAGCCGGGAGATCTCGTGCGTGCGGCCGCCGATCCTGCCCTTGACCGACTCGCGGTCCGAGCGGGTGTTGGTCGAGGCCGGCAGCATGGCGTACTCCGCGGTCACCCAGCCGAGGCCGGATCCCTTGCGCCAGCGCGGGACGCCCTCGCTGGCGGACGCGGCGCACAGCACGCGGGTCTTGCCGAACTCGACCAGCACCGACCCCGCGGCGTGGTCCAGCCAGTTGCGGGTGATGGTGATCGGTCGGAGCTCGTCGTTGGTTCGTCCGTCTGCTCGGGTCATGGCGGCGAGCCTATCGAGGCCTGTCCGGCGGCGGTCACCCGCGGAGCGGGCGTCGTCGCAGGGGCCGCTGCCGTGGGTCCAGGCGGGCCGGCGGAACGAACTCGGGCCGATGGTCCCCCGGATGGAGGCGGACCCGCCACGGCGTGCTGTGGATCGTGGTGTGGTGGTGCCGGCAGAGCAGGACCAGGTTGTCCAGCGCCGTCGTCCCCCCGTCCACCCAGTGGTCGATGTGGTGGGCATCGCAGGCAACCGGCGGGCGGGTGCACCCGGGGAACGCGCAGTGGGTGTCGCGGGCGGTGAGCGCGAGCCACAGTCCCGTCGTGACCAGCCGACTCGCACGCCCGACGTCGAGGATCTGGGACCTCGACCCCAGCACGATCGGGAGGATGTCGGCGTCGCAGGCCAGCTGCCGGACGGCCTCGGCCGACAGGGCACCACCGGTGTCCAGCTGAGCCTCGCCGACCCCGGCCAGCAAGGCGTCGTAGGCGAGGGTCACCGTGATGCGGGGCTTGACGCCATGCGAGTCGGGGACGGCCCCGGCGCCTGCGAGCAGCTTGCCGGCCGTGACAAGCGCGTCCCACAGCCGGGCCCCGTGCTCTCGCGGATCGCGACCGTCGTGTGCGCAGTCGGGAGCTCCGCACGAGCGGGCGGGCTGGGCCGGGTCGCCACCGCAGGCCCCGGGCTCACCGGAGGGGCTGGGTGCGGCGAGCGGGAACAGCACGGCCTTGAGCCACGCCGCGTCCTCCACGGTGCCGCGACCCCGCAGCCGGACCCCGCCGATGCCGTCCGCCGCGATCGACAGGAAGCGGCCATGGTGAGCGGCGCGCTCCTCGCGCTCGAGCAGCCGCTCGTCGCGACGCTCCGCACCATCGGGGTCGAGCCGCTCCACGACGTACCTCCCCCGCTTCGCGAGGTCGGTCGCGTCGTGGTCGCGCGCGTCGTCGATCAGGACCCGCTCAGCAGCCCGGCGAAGACCAGGGTCGACCGGCAGCCGGTCGACCGCCCCCACGATCACCTCCGCCTGGGTCCTGGAGATCCTGCCGGCCGCGAGCGCCGCGCCCGTGGCGGCCCGGTCCCCCGTGACCGCCCGGGCGAGCGCCACGGTCCGGCGCCCGGCACCGGCATGGCCGCCGGTCACCGCGGTCACGCAGTCCTTGGCCGATGCCCAGCCCTCGGTGCGGGCCGCTCCCGACCCCTCGATCTCGGCGACGACCTGCAGCTGCACCAGGTCGAGCACCGAGCGCAGCTGTTCGAGGCCGCGCATGGTGGCCAGCAGCTCCGCGGGCGTCCTCGCGGCCCACAGGGTGTCGTCGAGCTGCGACAGGGTGTCGGTGACCGCCGCGACCACCCGGTCCGGGCGGATCCCGACCGCCACCCACTCGTCAGCACCCGGGGCGCCCGGGCCGGTCGGAGTGGCGATGTCGGTCATGGCAGCCATGATTGCCTCGACCACCGACACTTCTCCCGGATTGGTCTGGACCACATTCGAACAGGTGTCCTGGGCCCCTTGGCGGGGGTGCTCGTGGACGGATGCCCGCCCTGCCCACACGGACGACACAGGGCTGGGAGGTCACCCGCGCCGACATGGAGGCCCCACGGGGCCGGCCCTCGGCGGCAGCGATGGCGGACCAGATGCGGTACTCCGTGCCAGGTGCGGCACGCGCCACAGACGCCGTTCCGTGCGTTCGCGCCGACTCGGCGGGGCCGTTCCGTGCGTTCGCGCCGACTCGGCGGGGCCGTTCCGCGCGTTCGCGCCGACTCGGCGGGGTCAGAGCGTGTAGGTCGCCCCGGGGACTGCGGCCTCGAGCGGGCCGGTGTAGGTCTCCCGCGCCTCCTTGAGGCACACCTCGGCGTCGTGCCAGGGCGGGATGTGGGTCAGCACCAGCCGGGCCGCCCCGGCCTGCGTCGCCGCGGCGCCGGCCTGCTTGCCGGTCAGGTGCAGGTCGACGGGGTTGTCCGCGGACTCCACGAACGCCGACTCGGCGAGCAGCAGGTCGGCCCCGGTGGCCAGCTCGACGAGCTCCGGGCAGGGGCCGGTGTCGCCGGAGTAGACGAGCACCGCCCCCTCGGACTCGACGCGCAGGCCGTAGGCGGTGATCGGGTGCACGACCCGGTTCGCGGTGATCGTGAACGGGCCGAGCCGGATCGGCTGCCCGTCGTACTCGTGGAAGTCGAACTCCGCCGACATGCCGGGGTCCTTGCGCAGGCCGTAGGCGCGCGCGGACTGCTTGGCGATGCCGCGCGGTCCCCAGACCGGGATCGGCGGGCGGGCGCCGTCGGGGTGGTACTTCCACATCACGTAGAGGCCGCTGATGTCGAAGTAGTGGTCGGGGTGCAGGTGGCTGACGAGCACGGCGTCCACGGTGAGCGGGTCGGCGAAGCGCTGCAGCGAGCCGAGGGCACCGCTGCCGAGGTCCAGGAGCACCCGCCAGGTGCGGCCCTCGAGCTCGCCCTCGAGCAGGTAGCAGCTCGCCGCCGAGTCCGGGCCGGCGAACGACCCGGAGCAGCCGACGACCGTGAGTCTCATCCGTGCACCCACGAGGTGGCGCGGGCGAGCTGGTGCACGGACTCCAGCTCGGGACCGAGGAAGCGGCGGCCGATGCTGGCGAACTGCTCGGTCTCCCCCGTCGTCAGGAAGCGGTGCACGGGCGCCGGCAGGGCAGCGTCGCGCTCCAGACCGTGCTGCACGAGCAGCCGGTAGACGTCCTTGGCGGTCTCCTCCGCCGAGGACACGAGGGTGACCCGGTCGCCCATCACGTAGGACAGCACCCCGGTCAGCAGCGGGTAGTGCGTGCAGCCGAGCACCAGGGTGTCGACGTCCTGGGTGATGAGCGGGTCGAGGTACTCGTGGGCGACCTGCATCAGCTCGGGCCCACTGGTGACCCCGGCCTCCACGAACTCCACGAAGCGGGGGCAGGCGCGGGTGTGCAGCACCACCTGCGGGGCGGCGGTGAAGGCGTCGTCGTAGGCCATCGAGTCCGCGGTCGCCCGGGTGCAGATCACCCCGATCCGGCCGGTGCGCGAGGCTGCGACGGCGCGCCGGGTCGCGGGGTGGATCACCTCGACGACCGGGACCGGGTAGCGCTCCCGGGCGTCGCGCAGGACCGCGGCGCTCGCGGAGTTGCAGGCGATGACCAGGGCCTTGACGCCCTGGTCCACGAGGTGGTCGAGGCACTCCAGCGCGTACTCGCGGACCTCGCCGATCGGCTTGGGGCCGTAGGGCTGTCGCGCGGTGTCGCCGAGGTAGAGGACCGGCTCGTGCGGCAGCTGGTCCAGCACGGCACGGGCCACGGTGAGTCCACCGAAGCCTGAGTCGAAGATGCCGATCGGAGCGTCTGCCACGGGACAAGGCTAAGGGCAGGGCACCCCCGGAAAGGCCTTTCGAGGCCGACGTCACGCACGGATGTGGCGAGCGCGACACCGGCCCCGTGACCTTCGACTTCACCCGGCGACCCAGGGCACCCCGGCTGCTGCCCGAGCACCCGTGCACCACACTCACCGGCTAGCCGGGCTCCGCCGGCCGCTCGTTGTAGATGCCGGCCTCCTCCTGGCCGGAGAGCACCTGGATCGCGGCCATCACCTCGTCGGTCACCTGACGCCGCGCCCGGCCGAGCGGCACCCCGTCGAACCGGCCGGCGAAGTGCAGCGGCTCACCGAACCGGACGGTCACCTTCGCCAGGCGCGGGACGCTGGACCCCACGGGCTGGATGTCCGGGGTGCCGGTGAGCCCGACCGGTACGACGGGCGCGCCGGAGGTCAGCGCGAGGTGCGCGACCCCGGTCCGCCCGCGGAACAGCCGGCCGTCGCGGGAGCGGGTGCCCTCGGGGTAGATGCCGAAGGCCTCCCCGCGTCTGAGCACGTCCAGGGCGATGTCGAGCGAGGCGATCGCGGCCTTGGTGTCGTCGCGGTCCACCGGAACCATGCCGATGCCCTCGAACCAGGCCCGGATCAGCGCGCCCTTGAGACCGGTGCCGGTGAAGTAGTCCTCCTTCGCGAGGAAGACCACCTTCCGGGGCACCACGAACGGGATCACCATGCTGTCGGCGAAGGAGAGGTGGTTGCTGGCCACGATCACCGGACCGGTGGCCGGCACGTTCTCCAGGCCGATCACCGTGGGACGCCAGACCGCCTTGGCGACAGGCGGCAGCACGGCGTGCACGACCTCGTACAACATGGCACCACCACCTTCCGAGAGACCAAGCCTGCCAGGTGTGCCGACGTGCTGCCCAGGCGACCGCTGGGCGGACGCCGGCGGGTCACTCGTCGAACGGCAGCCGCGGCTGCGGCGGGCCGAGCGTGGGGTCCACTCCGTCGAACAGGCTGCTGACCGACTCCCCCGCGTGCACCCGGGAGATGGCCTCGGCGAACAGGTCGGCCACCGAGCGGGTCTTCAGCTCGGGCCAGTGCGCCGGAGCAGGCACGGTGTCGGTGGTGACCACCTCGGTGATCATCGGGTGGTCGCGCAGCCGCTCGACGGCCTTGCCGACGAACAGCCCGTGCGTGCAGGCCACCGACGCGCCGGTGCAGCCCAGCTCCTCGAGCTTGTCCAGCAGCTCCAGGATCGAGCCGCCGGTGGCGATCTCGTCGTCGAGCACGATCGCGTTCTTGCCCTCGACGTCGCCGACGATCGCGTCGATGACCACCCGGTCGTCGGCCAGCCGCTGCTTGCTGCCGGCCGCGACGGGCAGGCCCAGCAGCCGGGAGAAGTGGGTGGCGGTCTTGGCGTTGCCGAGGTCCGGGGAGACCACCACCGCGCGGGACAGGTCCTGGTCGCGGTAGTGCTCGGCCAGCACCCCCAGGGCACTGAGGTGGTCGACCGGCACCGAGAAGAAGCCGTGCACCTGCGGCGCGTGCAGCGTCATCGTCAGCACCCGGCTGACGCCGGCGGTGGTCAGCAGGTCGGCGACCAGCCGGCCGCCGAGCGATATCCGCGAGGCGTCCTTCTTGTCCGAGCGCGCGTAGGCGTAGTGCGGGATCACCGCCGTGATCTGCGCGGCCGAGGCGCCGCGGGCGGCGTCCACCATCAGCAGCAGCTCCATCAGGTGCTCCTGGGTGGGCGGCACCAGCGGCTGGACGATGTAGACGTCGCGCTGGCGGCAGTTCGCCTGGAGCTGCGCCTGGAGGCAGTCGTTGCTGAACCGGCTGATCTCCACCGCCGAGAGGCCGACCCCGAGCGAGTCGCAGATGGACTTCGCCAGCGGACGGTGGGCGTTGCCGCTGAACACGACGATCTCACGCACGAGGCGCTCCCGGTCTGTGGTGGAGGTGGCGGGCGCCACGATAGCCCGCCGGCCCGGCCGGCCCGGCAGCCGTCCCATCCCGGGCCCCTCGCCCGACGACCGGGACGGTCAGGCCCAGAGCTGGCCCTCGAGCCGGTCCTCCGCCTCGTCGACGGTGCCCTCGTAGGCGCCGGTGGACAGGTACTTCCAGCCGCCGTCGCAGACCACGAACACGATGTCGGCCCGCTCGCCGGCCTTGACCGACTTCGCGGCCTGGCCCAGGGCGGCGTGCAGGATCGCGCCGGTGGAGATCCCGGCGAAGATGCCCTCGGCCTCCAGCAGCTCCCGCGTGCGTCGTACGGCGTCGCGGGGCCCGACCGAGAAGCGGGAGTCGATCATCGACGCGTCGTACAGCTCGGGGACGAAGCCCTCGTCGAGGTTGCGCAGGCCGTAGACGAGCTCGCCGTAGCGGGGCTCGGCGGCGACGACGCGGACCTCGGGCTTGTGCTCGCGGAAGAACCGGCCCACGCCCATCAGCGTGCCGGTGGTGCCCAGCCCGGCCACGAAGTGGGTGACGCTGGGCAGGTCCTCGAGGATCTCGGGACCGGTGCCCTCGTAGTGCGCGAGCGGGTTCGCGGGGTTGCCGTACTGGTAGAGCATCACCCAGTCGGGGTGCTCCTCGGCGACCTGCTTGGCGACCCGGACGGCCTCGTTGGAGCCGCCGGCTGCCGGCGAGGAGACGATCTCGGCGCCCCACATCCGCAGCAGCTGGCGACGCTCCTCGGAGGTGTTCTCCGGCATCACGCAGACCAGCCGGTAGCCCTTGAGCTTGGCCGCCATCGCCAGCGAGATGCCGGTGTTGCCCGAGGTGGGCTCCAGGATCGTGCAGCCGGGGCGGAGGGTGCCGTCCTTCTCCGCGACCTCGACCATCTTCAGCGCGGCACGGTCCTTGATCGAGCCGGTCGGGTTCCGGTCCTCGAGCTTGGCCCACAGCCGTACGTCGGGCGACGGCGACAGCCGGGGCAGCCCGACCAGCGGGGTCCCCCCGACCGAGGCGAGCGTCGAGTCGAAGCGCACGCTCAGCGCGCTCCGCCCGCGACGGCCGGCAGCACGACCACCTGGTCACCGTCGCTGACCGAGGTCTCCAGGCCGCCGGTGAAGCGGACGTCCTCGTCGTTGACGTACACGTTCACGAAGCGACGCAGGTCGCTCTGCCCGTCCTTGGCCTCGATGAGGCGCTCCTTGATGCCGGGGTGGTTGCTCTCGAGGCTCTCGATCACCTCGGAGAGCGTCGCGCCGTCACCGGGCACGGCCTTCTCGCCGTCGGTGTACGTGCGCAGGATGGTGGGGATGCGGACCTCGACTGACATCAGTCCTGGCTCCTCAGCTGTTCGTGGGTGGGCACGACGTCGACCTCTTCCTCGGTCACGACGCCGTCGACGATTCTGTAGGATCTGAACTCCACAGCGCCGTCACTATTCCCGTGCTCACGTGTGCTGACCAACACGTAGTGGGCGTTCGGCTCCATCGCCAGCCCGATGTCGGTGCGCGACGGGTAGGCCTCGGTGGCCGTGTGGGAGTGGTAGACCACCACCGGCTCCTCGTCGCGGTCGTCCATGTCGCGGTAGAGCCGCAGCAGGTCGACCGGATCGAACTCGTAGAACGTCGGCGAGCTCGCCGCGTTCACCATCGGGACGAACCGCTCCGGACGGTCGGACCCCTCGGGTCCGGCGACCACGCCGCAGGCCTCGTCGGGGTGGTCCCGGCGGGCGTGCGCGATGATCGCGTCGTAGGTCTCCTGCTCGATCCTCAGCACGTCCGCCAGCGTAGGAGGCGGGCGGTCGGCGCCCCCCAGCACCCAGCCGACGTCCGCATCCTGAGATCTCCCCGTGGGGTAGACTTGAAGAGTTCTGCAAGTCTTGAAGTCTTCACAGGGAGTCCCGATGCCGGTCCCGCTCTACCAGGCCAAGGCCGAGTTCTTCCGCTCGCTCGGCCACCCGGTCAGGATCCGGGTCCTCGAGCTGCTCGCCGACCAGGACCAGCCGGTGCACCGGCTCCGGGACGCCATCGAGATCGAGGCCAGCAACCTCTCCCAGCAGCTGGCGGTGCTGCGGGGGGCCGGACTGGTCAGCCAGCGCCGCCGCGGCGGTGAGGTGATCTACTCCCTCGCCCTCCCCGAGGTGCGGGACCTGCTCCTGGTCGCCCGGCGCATCGTGGAGACCCGGCACGCAGGCCCGGGCGAGCTGGTGGACGAGGTCACCCGGACCCCGGCCCAGCGGTGACGGCCACCGCGCTGGCCTGGTCCCGGACCCGGCTGCGGGCGCTCACACCGCGGCCCGGCGACCTCGCCGCGATGCGCCGGCACCCGCGTCGCGACCTGGTGGCCGGCCTGACGGTCGGCGTCGTCGCGCTGCCGCTCGCGCTCGGCTTCGGGATCACCTCCGGCCTGGGGGCCGGCGCGGGCCTGGTCACCGCCGTGGTCGCCGGTGTCGTCGCGGGGGTGCTGGGCGGGAGCAACCTCCAGGTCAGCGGTCCCACCGGCGCGATGACCGTGGTGCTGATCCCCATCGTCGCGGCGTTCGGCGCCCCGGGCGTCCTCGTGGTCGGGCTGATGGCCGGGGTGCTGCTGCTGGTGATGGCCGCCGCCGGCCTGGGCACCTACGTCCGCTTCATCCCGCTGCCGGTGGTCGAGGGGTTCACCCTCGGCATCGCGGTGATCATCGCGCTCCAGCAGGTCCCCTCCGGCCTCGGCGTCCGGAGCGCCGGCGGTCACGTCTACACCGCGGCCGGCACCGCGGCTCTCGACTGGCTGGCGTCCCCGCGGTGGGTGGAGCCCGCGATGACGCTCGGAGTGGTCGCGGTGATGCTGGTGACCGCCCGCCTGCGCCCGGCCCTCCCGGGCTCGCTGCTGGCCGTGGTGCTGGCCACCGGCGTGGCCGTGGCCGCTCACCTCGACGTCGCGCGCATCGGCGCGCTCCCCGCACGGCTCCCGGCACCGCGCCTGCCGGTGATCCCCTGGGCGCACCTGGGCGGCCTGCTGCTGCCCGCCCTGGCGGTCGCGGTCCTCGCCGCGCTCGAGAGCCTGCTCTCGGCGAGCGTCGCGGACGCGATGAGCATCTCCGAGCGGCACGACCCCGACCGGGAGCTCGTCGGCCAGGGGTTCGCCAACCTGGTCAGCCCGCTGTTCGGCGGCCTGCCCGCGACCGGCGCGATCGCCCGCACCGCCGTCAACGTCCGCAGCGGCGCGACCTCACGGCTGGCGGCCGTGGTCCACTCCGGCTTCCTGCTCCTGGTGGTCGTGCTGCTGGCACCGGTCGTCGGCGAGATCCCGCTGGCGGCCCTGGCCGGCGTGCTGATCGCGACCGCCGTACGCATGGTCGAGGTGGGCTCGGTCCGCACGCTGGTGCGCGCCGGACGGGGCGATGCGGTCGTGCTCGTGGGTACGGCGGTCGCGACGGTGGCCCTGGACCTGGTGACCGCCGTCGTGCTCGGCGTGGTCGCGGCCGGCGCCGTGGCGCTGCGGCGGATGGCCCGGTCCGCGATGCTCGAGCAGGTCCCGGTCAGCGACGGCCCGCCGGGGGCCCACGACGAGGAGGAGCACGCGCTGCTCGACGAGCACATCGTGGCCTACCGGCTGGACGGGCCGCTCTTCTTCGCAGCCGCCCACCGCGCCCTGCTGGAGCTCAGCACCGTCAGCGACGTGCGGGTGGTGATCCTGCGGATGTCACGGGTGGCCGCCGTCGACGTCACCGGCGCCGCGGTGCTCCGGGACACCGTCGCACGGCTCGAGGCGCACGGGATCACCGTGCTGCTGTCCGGGGTGCGCGACGCGCACAGCGGGGTGCTGGGCGCCCTGGGGGTCTACGCGAGCCTCGCGCACGCCGGGCACCTGTTCACCTCGACCCCCGCCGCCATCCGGCACGCCCGGGCTCACGTCGCCCGCGAGCCGCACACGCCTGTCCCCGCCGGCTAGGCGTCAGCGGCGCGAGGAGAGCGCCTCGACGAGCGTCTCCTGGAGGTAGCCCACCCACTGGTAGATGTCGTAGACGTGCGCGCGGGGGTCCTCGTCGGGCAGCGCGAGCCAGTACTCCTCGTCGTCCTCCTCGACGCCGAGGCGGGTGGCCAGCGCGAGCCGGATGTCGGTGAACGACGTCAGCCAGGTCACCGCCTCGGGCTGGTCGAGCTCGACGTCGATGACCAGCCCGTCCTCCCCCAGCTCGGGCGGCAGGCCGGCGTCCTCGAGGGTCTCGATGACCCGGGCCGCGGCTCGGGCCTTGTGGTTGCGGAGCGTGCCCTCGGTGAAGCGCCGGAACTCGCCGGCCGCCTCCTCGTCGTCGGGGTAGGCGGTCGGGAACAGCCGCGCCAGGACCGGGTCGTCGGGCTCGGTGGTGGGCCCGGAGAAGTCCAGCAGCTGCTCGAGCGGGTCGTCGCCGTCGTACGGCGCCGCGGTCTCGTTGCGCAGCAGCTCCACCAGCTGCGAGGCCAGCGAGCGCAGCAGGTCGGCCTCGAAGCCGGTGAACGTGGCGACCGTGCCCCCCTTGCGGCGTCGCTGGAAACCCTCGCTCATGCGTCCTGCTTCTCCATCGTGGCCCACAGCCCGTACTCGTGCATGGCCTGCACGTCGCGCTCCATCTCCTCGCGGGACCCGGTGGAGACGACCGACCTGCCGTCGTTGTGCACCTCGAGCATCAGCTTCTCGGCCTTCTTGCGCGAGTAGCCGAAATAGGTCTGGAAGACGAAGGAGACGTAGTTCATCAGGTTCACCGGGTCGTTCCACACGATGGTCACCCAGGGTCGGGCCACGAACGTGAGGTCGTCGACCTCGGGCTCGTCGAGCTCGACAGGTGAGGGCGCGGACACGCGGTCATCCTAGGCTGTGCCCGTGACGACATCGTCGACGGCGCTGCTGACCGACCACTACGAGCTCACGATGCTGCAGGCGGCACTCGCGAGCGGGACCGCGGACCGGCGCGCCGTGTTCGAGCTGTTCCCCCGCCGGCTCCCCGAGGGCCGCCGGTACGGCGTCGTCGCCGGCGTCGGACGGGCCCTCGACGCGATCGAGCGGTTCACCTTCGACGCCGAGGTCATCGACGTGCTGCGGGCGCACCGGGTGGTCGACGAGCCCACCCTGGACTGGCTGGCCGGATACCGCTTCAGCGGCGACGTGTGGGGCTACCCCGAGGGCGAGACCTACTTCCCCTACTCGCCCCTGCTGGTCGTCGAGTCGACGTTCGCCGAGGCCGTGCTGCTGGAGACGGTGCTGCTCTCGATCTACAACCACGACTCGGCGATCGCCTCGGCCGCCTCCCGGATGACCGCGGCCGCCGGCGACCGGCCCTGCATCGAGATGGGCTCGCGCCGCACCCACGAGGAGGCCGCGGTGGCGGCCGCCCGCGCGGCGTACATCGCGGGCTTCGTGACCACCTCGAACCTGGCCGCCCGCCAGCGGTACGGCGTCCCGACCGCCGGCACCAGCGCGCACAGCTTCACCCTGCTCCACGACACCGAGCAGGACGCGTTCAGCGCGCAGGTCAGCGCGCTCGGGAAGGGCACCACGCTGCTCGTGGACACCTACGACATCGCCGAGGCCGTGCGGATGGGCGTGGAGATCGCCGGCCCGGAGCTCGGCGCGGTGAGGCTGGACTCCGGCGACCTCGGCGTGCTCGCGCACCGGGTGCGCGCCGAGCTGGACGCCCTGGGGGCCACCGGCACCCGGATCATCGTGACCTCCGACCTCGACGAGCACGCGATCGCCTCGCTGGCGGCGGCGCCGGTCGACGGCTACGGCGTCGGCACCTCGCTGGTCACCGGCAGCGGCCACCCGACCTGCGGGTTCGTCTACAAGCTGGTGGCCCGTGAGGACGACCACGAGACGATGGTCAGCGTCGCCAAGAAGAGCCAGGACAAGATCTCCATCGGTGGCCGCAAGTACGCCCTGCGGCAGCTGGACAGCCGGGGCGTCGCGGAGGCGGAGCTGGTCGGGATCGGCTCACCGCCGCACGACGACGGCGACGACCGGGAGATCCTGGTGCCGCTGGTCCGGTCCGGCACGGTGGTCGGCCGCGAGAGCCTCGAGACGAGCCGGGAGCGGCACGCCGCGTCGCGCGCCGAGCTGCCGCTGAAGGCCCGCCAGCTCTCCCGCGGCGAGCCGGTGATCCCGACCCGGCACGTCAACGGGCAGGACGCCTGAGATGGCCCTGGTCCGCTGCGACTTCTTCTCGGAGGTGCTCGAGGTGGGCACGTCGATGACGGTGCTGCTGCCGCAGGCGGGTGAGGAGCAGGTCGGCGTCACGGCGGCCACCCGCGACGGGGACCCGCCGGTGCTCTACCTGCTGCACGGGCTCTCCGACGACGCCAGCGCCTGGCTGCGCTACACCAGCATCGAGCGCTACGCCGCGCCACTCGGCCTCGCGGTGGTGATGCCCCAGGTGCAGCGCAGCTTCTACACCGACGAGGCGCACGGCAGCCGCTACTGGACCTTCCTGGCCGAGGAGCTGCCCGGCATCGTCGAGTCGTTCTTCCGGGTCTCGCCTCGCCGCGAGGACACCTTCGTGGCGGGACTGTCGATGGGCGGCTACGGCGCCCTGAAGTGGGCGCTGCACCAGCCCGAGCGCTTCGCCGCCGCGGCCAGCCTGTCCGGGGCGCTGGACCTGCGGGAGATCCTCGCGCACCCGGCCCGCGACGACATCGCGCACCGGGTCTTCGACGGCGAGCTCCGCCCGCACGAGGACCTGTTCGACCTGCTCGCGCACGCCGAGGTCGAGGCGCTGCCGTCGTTCTACGTGGGCTGCGGCACCGATGACGACCTGGTCGGCGGCAACGTCCGGTTCGTCGACGACGCCACGCTCGCCGGGCTCGACGTGCACGTCGACTTCCGGCCCGGCGAGCACGAGTGGGGTCTGTGGGACGCGATGGTCCGCGACGTCCTCGCCTGGCTGCCACTGGCTCGCTAGGGTCGGCCCATGAAGCGCGCGCTGATCGTGGTCGACGTCCAGAACGACTTCTGCGAGGGCGGCAGCCTGGCCGTCCGCGGCGGCGCCGAGGTGGCCTTCCGGATCGGTGAGCTGCTGCACCACTGGTCGCACCGCGACCCCAAGGCCCCGGACTACGCCAAGGCGGTCGCCACCCGCGACCACCACGTCGACCCCGGCGACCACTTCAGCGACCACCCCGACTACGCGCACTCGTGGCCGCCGCACTGCGTGGTCGGCTCCGACGGCGAGGCGTTCCACCCGAACCTCGACCCGCAGCCGTTCGACGCGGTGTTCCTCAAGGGCGAGCACGCCGCGGCGTACTCCGGCTTCGAGGGCCGCGCCGCCGACGGGACGTCGCTCACCGACTGGCTGCGGCGGCACGAGATCACCGACGTCGACGTCTGCGGTCTCGCCACCGACTACTGCGTGCGGGCGACGGCGCTCGACGCGGTCCGCGACGGCTTCGGCACCCGCCTGCTCCACCAGCTGTGCGCGGGGGTCGCGCCGGCCACCACGGCGAGCGCGCTGACCGAGATGACCCGGGCCGGGGTGACCGTGCGATGAGCGCCGTACCCCCGCTGTCGGAGATGTTCGCCGACCTGGCGAGGACCCGCGCCGACCACCCGGCTCTGGTCGGCACGGCCCGCACGCTGACCTACGGCGAGCTGCACCGCAACGCCAACCGGGTCGCCCACGCGCTGCGCGACGTCGGGGTCGGCGAGGACGGCCGGGTCGCCTACCTGGACCTGAACAACCCCGAGTTCTTCGAGGTGATGGTCGGCGCCGCCCGCATCGGCGCGGCGATCGCGCCGCTGAACTACCGGCTCACGCCGGCCGAGATGGGCCGCATCGTGCACGACGCGGGCGCCACCGTGCTGGTGCTCGGGCCGGCGTTCGAGCCCGCGCTGCCGGCGATCCGGGCCGAGGCCCCCGGGCTCACCCGGGTGGTCCGCACCGGGGAGGACTACCTGGCCTGGATGGCCGCGGCGAGCGACACCGACCCGGGCCGGGAGGCGACCTACGACGACGTGGTGCTCCAGCTCTACACCTCGGGGACGACCGGGCTGCCCAAGGGCGTGATGCTCACCAACCGCAACTGCTCGGGGCTGATGGACGTCGCGGACGCGTGGGGCGTCGACGAGACGTCGGTCTCGATGGTCGCGATGCCGCTGTTCCACATCGGTGGCTCCGGCTGGGCGAACGTCGCCCTGGCCCGTGGCGGCACCGACGTGCTGGTCCCGGTGATCGACCCCGCGGGCCTGGTCGACACCATCGAGCGGGCCGGCATCACCAACGCGTTCCTGGTGCCGGCGGTGCTCCAGATGATGTGCGCGGTGCCCGGGGTCGACGACCGCGACCTGTCCAGCCTGCGCTCGATCGCCTACGGCGCCTCGCCGATCACCACCGCGGCCCTGAAGCGGGCGCTCGAGGTGTTCAAGGCGCCGCTGTTCCAGGTCTACGGCCTCACCGAGACCACCGGGGCGGTCACCGAGCTGAGCGCGGCGGACCACGACCCGGGCGGCCCGCGGCAGCACCTGCTGCGCTCGGCGGGGCGGCCCTACCCGTGGGTGGAGATGAAGGCGGTCGACCCGGCCACCGGGGCGGACTGCGGCCCCGGCGACGTCGGCGAGATCTGGACCCGCTCGCGGCAGAACTCGCCCGGCTACTGGCACCGGCCCGAGGAGACCGCGCGGGTCTTCGACGCGGACGGCTGGCTGCACACCGGCGACGCGGGCTACCTCGACGACGACGGCTACGTGTTCCTCACCGACCGGATCAAGGACATGATCGTCACCGGCGCGGAGAACGTCTACCCGATCGAGGTCGAGTCGGCCCTCTCCGAGCACCCCGACGTCGCCGACGTGGCGGTGATCGGGGTCCCCGACGAACGCTGGGGCGAGGCGGTCAAGGCCGTCGTCGTACGCCGTCCCGGGTCGACGCTGACCGAGGACGAGCTGCTGGCGTGGTCCCGGGACCGGATCGCCGGCTTCAAGCGGCCCCGGTCGGTGGACTTCGCCGACGACCTGCCGCGCAACCCCTCGGGCAAGCTGCTCAAGCGGGTGCTCCGCGCGCCGTACTGGTCCGACGCCGAGGGCCGGCAGATCGGCTGACCGGCCTACTCGCCGCGGAACACCGGCCGGCGCTTCTCCCCGAAGGCGCGCATGCCCTCGGCGACGTCGTCGGTGCGGAGCAGGATCGACTGACCGGTCCGCTCCCGCTCCAGCGCGTCGTGCAGGTGGCCCAGGGTGGCGGCGTTGACGGCCTTCTTGGTGGCCGCGTAGGACAGCGGTGGCCCGGCCGCGAGCCGGGCGACCAGCCCGGCGACGGTGGCCTCGACCTCGTCGTCGGCGACCAGGTGGCTGACCAGCCCGGCCGCGAACGCCTCCCGGGCAGGCAGGGCCTCGGCGAGCAGCGCCATCCGCATGGCGCGGGCCCGGCCGACCGACGCCGCAACGGTGGCGGTCGCGCCGCCGTCGGGCATCAGGCCGATCCGGGCGAAGGCCAGCAGGAACGACGCGGACTCCCCGGCCACCACGAGGTCACAGGCGAGCGCGGCCGAGCAGCCGACCCCCGCGGCCACCCCGGTGACGGCCGCGACGACGGGCTTGTCCAGGTGCACGATCGCGCGGACCAGCCGGTTGGCCCGGTCGAGGCTGGTCACGTCGAAGTTCTCGTGCGCGTCCGCCCCGGACAGGTCCGCGCCGGAGCAGAACGCTCCCCCGGCGCCGGCCAGCAGCACCACGCGGACCTCGTCCCGGGCCGCCGCCCGCTCGAGCTCGGCCGACAGCCGCTCGCTCATCGCCGCGGACATCGCGTTGAGGCGGTCCGGGCGGTCCATCGTGATCGTGAGCACCGCTCCGTCGCACGCGACGTCGAGGCCCTCGGTCGGCACAGGTTCCATCCGGCGACCCTAGTCCGGACCGCGGCGGGCCGGCGACCGGTCAGCCGACGGTGACCGGGCTGCCGCCGCTGACCAGCCGCCAGTCCACGCTCGCGAAGGTCGCCGGGTCGATGGTGCCCTGCCGGGTGACCCAGTCGATCAGCAGCTGGCGGATCTCGGTCTGCCGGTTGTAGACGACCTCGGCGGTCTTCACGTGCGGGAAGTTGCCGCCACCGGACTGCCGGTAGTTGTTGATCGCCATCACGAAGACCTGGTCCGGGTCGAGGGCCGCGCCACCGTGGCGCAGGTCGGTGATCCGGCTGCCCGCGGCCCGGGCGACGTCGATGTCGTAGGTCAGCCGCTGGCCGAGGCCGGCGACGATGTCGTAGTTGTAGTCCGGGGTGCCGTTGGGCGCCGTCGGCGTCACGGCGTTGGTCAGCTGGTCGATGGTGAACGGGCCGGTGCCGCTGACCTGCCGGTAGTAGGCCGCGGAGAACTCCAGGTAGTCGCGGACCTGGGCACCGGTGACCTTGATGCCGACCAGGGTGTTGTCGTAGATGTAGAGCCCGGCGACGTCACGCAGCGTCACCTGCCCGGCCGGGATCGCGGCGCCCCGGTTGAACGGCGCGGCGATGCTGAGCACCGGCAGGTCCGCGTCGGGCGTCCCTGCCAGCGCGGCCTGCACGGCCTCGGCCTGCACGTGGTTGACGAAGTCGATCGCCGCGACGTCCTCGACGACCGCGCGGGCGGCCGACATCGCCGTGGTCGACGTACCGATGGGCGAGTTGACGTAGTCGACCACCCGGTCGTGCTGGGCGCGCACCACCGAGGCCACCTGCGGGTCCTCGTCCACGGTGTTGGAGTTGAGCACCTGCGAGGTGGCCGAGGTGACCCGCCAGCCGCCGCCGTGCTGCTCGAGGCCGAGGTCCATCACCGTCACCCGCATGCCCCAGTAGAGCGGCTCGCTGAGCAGCACGTCGCGCCCCGTGGCGGCGTTGGCGACGTAGGCCTGCGGGATCTCCACGTGCGCGTGCCCGACCAGGATCGCGTCGATGCCGGGGACCTTCTCGGCGAGCAGGGAGGCGGCGTTCTCGGGGTAGGGCAGCGCGTCGCCGTACGACGAGCTGGTGGTCGCCCCCGAGTGCGCCGCCACCACCACGACGTCGCAGCCGGCCCTGCGCATCTTCGGGACGTAGGTGGCGGCCTGCTCGACGAGCCCCGGGAAGTGCAGCCGTCCCTCGACGTTGGCCTTGTCCCAGATCGCGATGCCGGGGTTGGTCAGGCCGAGGACGCCGACCGTGATCGCCGGCCCGTTGCTGGGCTTGAACCTCTTGACGACGTACGGCGGGAAGGCCGGCATCCCGGACGCGTCGTCGACGGCGTTCGCGCCGAGCAGCGGGTGGTGCACCTGCTCCTGGAAGGCGCGCAGCGTGTCCAGGCCGTAGTTGAACTCGTGGTTGCCGAGGGCGGCGGCGTCGTAGCCGATGGCGTTCATCGCGGCGGCCATCGGGTGCACCGAGCCGCCGGTGATCGGGTCGACCTTGGCGTAGTAGTAGGCCAGCGGCGTGCCCTGGATGGTGTCGCCGGCGTCCAGGGTCAGGATCGGCTCGCCCTTCCGGGCCTCCCGGACCGCCTTGATCAGGGTGGCCGCCTGGGCGACGCCGATGTCGTTGTGCGCCTTGTCGTCGTACTCCGCGTTCTTGAAGTAGTCCCAGTTGAAGACGTTGCCGTGCAGGTCGGTGGTGCCCAGCACGGTCAGCCGGGTGCGGTGCACCCCCGGGGGGCTGGCCGCGGCGACCTCGGGCACGAACCCGACGGCGGCCAGGGCGGCGGCCCCGGTGAGCACGGAGCGACGTGCGGGCAGGCGGGACTGGTCGGTCATGGGGTCTCCCGAGAGGTGCGAGTGTGGGCGGAGACAGGTGGGTCCGCCGGGATAGTTCTACCCGAACCGTGCCGGACCGGGTCAAGTCCCTCCGGCCGTCCTGCAGGAACACGCAGAAACCTCCGGTCGCCGGGTCGGTTGACAGCAGCGGCTTCCTCCACCAGACTCCCCAAGAACTGTTTGGCGGTAGAGGGGAGGACGTCGATGGCCGAGGAGGTCTCCTCCCTGCGAGCCGTCGCCCATCCGGTGCGGCTGCGGATGCTGTCGCTGCTCACCGGCTCGGCGATGAGCGCCGCCGAGATCGCCCGCGAGCTCGACCTCACCCACGCCAACGCCTCCTACCACCTGCGGGTGCTCGCCGAGGCGGGCGAGGTCGTCGAGGCCGGCCAGGAGCGGATCCGGGGCGGTGTCGCGAAGCGCTACCGGCACCCGTGGGACCGGGTCCGACCCGCGGACGCCGGTCGCGGCCGCGGTGGCGACGAGAGCCGGGAGACCTACGTCCGGGCGCTCGCCGACGAGCTGGTCCGCCGCTTCGGGCTGCGCAGCCGCCGCACCCGGGCGCACCTCACCGACGCCGAGGTGTGGGTCTCCCCCGAGGTGTGGAAGCAGGCCGTCGCCCTGGTCGACGAGGCCGCCCGGCTGGTGCACGCGGAGGCCCGGCCACCGCGCAGCGCCGGCACGGTGCACGTCAACCTCAGCGCGGCGCTGTTCTCGATGACCCGCGGTCGATGAGGCTGCCCGAGGCACTGGCGCCGCTGCGGGACCGGCGCTTCGCGTGGTACTTCGCGGCCCGGGTCACCTCCACGGCCGGCTCGACGATGGCCCCGGTCGCGCTGGCCTTCGCGGTCCTCGACCTCTCCGGCTCGGCGGCCGCGCTCGGCGTCGTGCTCGCCGCACGGACCCTGCCGATGGTGCTGTTCCTGCTGGTCGGCGGCGTGGTGTCCGACCGGTTCTCCCGCTCGACGGTGATGCGGACCTCCAACGCGCTGTCCGCGCTCACCCAGGCGGCGGTCGCCACGCTGGTGATCTCCGGCCAGGCGGAGCTCTGGATGCTGGTCGCGCTCGAGGCCGCCAACGGCACGGTCGCGGCGTTCAGCATGCCGGCGATGGAGAGCGTCGTGCCCCAGCTCGCCCCGCGCTCGCACCTCCAGCAGGCCAACGCGCTGCTGTCCTTCTCGCGGGCCGGGCTGGCGGTGGTCGGCCCGACGATCGCGGCGCTGCTGGTCGCCACCACCGGCGCCGGCTGGGCGCTCGCCGTCGACGCGCTCTCCTGGCTGGTCGCCGCGCTGCTGCTCGGGCGGGTGCGGATCCCGGCGACGGCGCCGTCGTACGGCGCACCCGCCAGCATGCTGCGCGACCTGCGCGAGGGCTGGACGGCGTTCACCGAGCACACCTGGCTGTGGGTCGTGGTGGCCGGCTTCGGGGTGCTCAACGCCATCCACGCCGGCGCCTGGTTCACGCTCGGGCCGGCCCTGGCCCGGGAGACGTTCGGCGTCCGAGGCTGGGGCTACGTGCTGTCGGCGGAGTCGGTCGGGCTGCTGGCGATGACCCTGGTGATGCTCCGGGTCCGGCTGCGGCGACCGCTGCGGGCCGGGATGCTCGGCATGGCGCTGTTCGCCGTTCCCCTGCTCACCCTGGGGCTGCGGCCGGAGGTCGCCGCGCTGATGCTGGCGGCGCTCCTGGCCGGGGCCGGCACCGAGGTCTTCGGGATCGGCTGGAGCGTCGCGCTGCAGGAGAACGTCGACGAGGCCGTGCTGGCCCGGGTCTACTCCTACGACGCGCTCGGCTCGCTGGTCGCCATCCCGCTGGGTCAGCTGGTCTACGGGCCGCTCGGGGACGCGTTCGGCTACCGGGACGTGCTGGTGGCCAGCGGGGTGGTCTACCTGCTGGTGGTGGCAGCGGTGCTGTGCGCGAGGCCGGTGCGGACGCTGGGCCGCAGCCCCGGCACCGCCGGGACCCGGCCGCACGCGAGCATCTGACCTGGGCCCGACGCCGGCGACCGTCAGGACTCGGGCGTGAGGCCCAGCTCGCGCATCACCAGCGGGATCTCCTCGGCCATCGCGGCGACGAGGGCCTCCAGCCCCCGCAGCGGGCGCACCAGCACCCGGAAGTCGTCGACCAGCCCGTCGGCGCCCACGTGCACGAGGTCGACGCCCTCGACCAGCAGCGTCCCGACCCGGGCCTCGAAGACGAACGCGTGGTCGTCCCCCCCGGCCATCGTGCGGGTGTAGCGGAAGTCCTCGAAGACCCGGCTCACCGCGCGGAGGATCACCAGGGTCGCCTGCCGGCCCTGGTACGGCGTGTGCACGGCCGGGCTGCGGAACACCACGTCCTCGGCGAGCATCCCCGCCACCGCGTCGACGTCCCCGTCCTCGAGCGCTGCCGCCAGCTCCCTCATGCTCCCCACCTCTCGGTCAGTGCCGTGACCACCTTGAGGTCCCGGTTGGTGCCGGGGGCGAGCGCCTTCTTGAAGGCGCCGAAGAACCGCGCCTCCTGCGTCGGGCGCGCGAGCCAGATGTGCACCGCCCGGCCGGCCACCGCCGCGGCCTCCCCCGGCTCGTCCCAGGCCTCGATCCTCTCGGCCGTCTCCCCCGTCGGCGCGTCCCCGGGCTTGAAGAAGGTGACGTAGCGGCGCAGCGCGTCCTCCCCCGCGAACGGCGGCGGGTCGAGCCGCCCGGCGTCGTCGTACACCTCACGCAGGCCCGCGGGGGTGAACACCACCGACGGCACGTCGAAGCCGATCTGCTCCCCGAGCACCCGCTCCAGGTGCGCCTCGACCCGCGCGGGCGAGCGCATGGCGCTGCGGAAGCGGACGTTGCCGGTCTGGATGTAGGTCTCGACCTCGTCGAGCCCCGACGCGGTCAGGTGGTCGCGCAGGTCGGCCATCTTGTAGACGCGGCCGCCCACGTTGAGGGCCCGCAGCAGCGCTATGTAGGTCGGCACCCGGCCATCCTGCCGCACCCCCGCGCTGTGCGGCCCCGGCCCGGTCAGGAGTTGCTGTAGACCGCGGGGCCGCCGTCGCCGTCGCCCGGACCCCGGCCGGCCCAGGTCCAGGCGTAGGCCGGGTCCTCGGCCGCCACCCCGGCCTCGCCCAGCTCGAGCGGCCGGAACGTGTCGACCATGACCGCCAGCTCGTCGAAGAACTCCGCCCCGATCGAGGCCTCGACCGCGGACGGCTGCGGGCCGTGCGCGTAGCCGCCCGGGTGCACCGACACCGACCCCACCGCGATGCCGGACCCCTTGCGGGCCTCGTAGTCCCCGCCGACGTAGAACATCACCTCGTCGGAGTCCACGTTGGAGTGGTAGTACGGCACCGGGATCGACTGCGGGTGGTAGTCGACCTTGCGGGGCACGAACGTGCAGATCACGAAGTTCTGGCCCTCGAACACCTGGTGCACCGGCGGCGGCTGGTGCACCTTGCCGGTGATCGGCATGAAGTCGTCGACGTTGAACGTCACCGGGTACAGGCAGCCGTCCCAGCCGACCACGTCGAACGGGTGCGTCGCGTAGGTCATCCGGGTGCCGACGATGCCGGCCGAGGTGCGGTGCTTGACCAGCACCTCGACGTCGGCGCCCTCGACCAGCAGCGGCCCGGTCGGCCCGTGCAGGTCCCGCTCGCAGTACGGCGCGTGCTCGAGCAGCTGGCCGTAGCGGGACAGGTAGCGCTTCGGCGGCGCGACGTGGCTGTTGGCCTCCACGGCGTAGAGCCGGCTCGGGGCGTCGGGCAGCCACCGGTGCGTGGTGGCCCGGGGCACGAGCACGAAGTCGCCGGTCCGGTAGGGCAGCACGCCGAACACGGTCTCCACGGTGCCGCTGCCGTGCTCGACGTACACGCACTCGTCGCCGACCGCGTTCCGGTAGTACGGCGACACGCTGTCGGCGACCACGTAGGAGATCCGGACGTCGGCGTTGCCGAGCACGAGCCGCCGGTGCTCGACCGGGTTGAGGCCCTCCCCGGACCCGAACAGGCCGTGCAGCCGGAGATGCCGCGGCTTGAGCGGGTGGTTGGGGGTGACCGTGAGGTCGGGCAGCTCCCAGACCTGGCTGTCGACGATCGCCGACGGCACACCCCGGTGGTAGAGCAGCGAGGAGTCGGAGGAGAAGCCCTCCTCGCCCATCAGCTCCTCGTAGCGCAGCGCTCCCGCGTCGTCACGCAGAGCGGTGTGCCGCTTGGCGGGGACCTCGCCGACCTGGCGGTAGTACGTCATCTCGAGACTTTCGTTTATCGAACACTCTTGTCCGGTCACAGCCACGATGCGTTAGTGTCGCGGGCGTGTCAACTGTGCCGAGCCACCTGCACGGACTGGTCAAGGACGCCGCCGTGTTCCCGCCCGGGAGCCTGCCGCTCGCCGAGGCGGTGGCGGCCCACGCACGGCACCGCGCCGCCTCGTACGGCGCGCTGGTCGGACCGCTCGTGGTGGCCGACGCGATGCTCCCCGACCTGCCGGCCCTGGTCACCGGCGAGCAGCCGCTCGGGGTCGCCGTCGTGGTCGGCGGCGGGGCCGGCGCCCTGCGGCCGGCGGTGCAGTGGACGGCCCGGAGCGACCGGCTCGGCCTGCGCGGCCTCGAGGTCGCCCTGCGCGACTCCGTCACCGGGGAGGTCGCCCACAACGCCCGGCGGATCGTCACCGCGGTCGACCAGCTCGTCGCCGACGGCGAGCTCGACGAGGAGGTCCCGGTGCACGTCGAGCCGCCCCGGCTGCACGGCGCCGCGCCCACACCGGACTGGCTCGGCGCCCTCGACGAGATCGCCGCGATGGACCACCGCCTCAAGCTCCGCACCGGGGGGCTCGACGCCGACGCCTTCCCGAGCGCCCTGGAGCTCGCCACCTGCATCGGTGCGGCGCTGGACCGCGAGCTCGCGTTCACCTGCACCGCCGGGCTGCACCGCGCGCTGCGGCACCGGGACCCGGACACCGGCCTGACCCATCACGGCTTCCTGAACGTCCTCCTCGCGACCCGGGCCAGTCTCGACGGGGCCGGCGTCGGTGACGTGGCCGCCGTCCTGGAGGAGACCGACGCGGCCACGCTGCTGGCGGCCACCGACGAGACCGGGCTGGCCGGCGCCCGCCGCTGGTTCACGTCGTTCGGGTCGTGCAGCGTCGCGGACCCGCTGCACGACCTCGAGACCCTGGGACTGGTGACCCGATGACCCGACCGACCTGGGTGGACGGCGCCGCCGGGTCCCTCTTCGACGTCGACAACCTGCCGTACGCCGTGGTCGCCCGCGGCGACGAGGCCCCCCGCATCGCGGCCCGGATCGGTGACCTGGTGGTCGACCTGGCACCGGTCGCGGCGACCGGCGTGCCCGAGGTGGACCGTGCGCTGGCCGCGCCGTCGCTCAACCCGCTGCTCGCGCTCGGTCGCGCGACCTGGTCCTCGGTGCGGAGCCGGCTGGTCGACCTGCTCACCGACGAGAGCCGGCGCGGGCTGGTCGAGCCGCACCTGGCGCCGGTCGACGAGGTCACCGTGACGCTGCCGTTCGAGGTGGCCGACTACGTGGACTTCTACTGCTCGCTGGACCACGCCAGCAACGTCGGGCGGATCTTCCGGCCCGACGACGAGCCGCTGAAGCCCAACTGGCGGCACCTGCCGGTCGGCTACCACGGCCGGGCTGGCACGGTGGTGGTCTCCGGGACCGACGTCCGCCGCCCGCACGGCCAGCGTCCCGAGAGCGGCGGCTCCCCCTCCTTCGGGCCGAGCCGGCGCCTGGACATCGAGGCCGAGCTCGGCTTCGTGGTCGGCGCGGCCACCGCGATCGGCGAGCGGGTCGGCGTCGACGCCTTCCCCGAGCACGTGTTCGGGGTGACGCTGCTCAACGACTGGTCGGCCCGCGACATCCAGGCCTGGGAGTACGTGCCGCTCGGGCCGTTCCTCGGCAAGTCCTTCGCCACCTCGGTCAGCGGCTGGGTCACCCCGCTCGACGCGCTCGCCGCCGCCCGGGTCGACCTCCCCGGCCAGCAGCCCGAGCCGCTGGACTACCTGCGCGTCGGGCCGGGCGCCGGCTACGACATCGACCTGGAGGTGCTGCTCAACGGCGAGTGCGTCAGCCGTCCGCCGTACGCCTCGATGTACTGGTCGCCCGCGCAGATGCTCGCGCACCTGACCGCGAACGGCGCCTCGCTGCGACCGGGCGACCTGTTCGGCTCCGGCACGGTCAGCGGCCCGGAGCCGGGCCAGCGCGGGTCGCTGCTCGAGCTGTCGTGGGGCGGCACCGAGCCGTTCACCGCCGGCGGTGCTCCGCGGACGTTCCTCGAGGACGGCGACACCGTCACCCTGCGGGCCACCGCGCCGGGGGCGGGCGGCGGCCGGATCGCGCTCGGCGAGGTCACCGGGACGGTCACCCCGGCGACGTGACGGGAATCGCCCCCCGTTCGTGACGATGACGTCACCCGAACGGGGAACCCTGGAGGCATGACGAGCAGTGACCCTTATGCGCACCTGCGCGCGAACCTCGCCCAGCACCGCGCGGTGACCGCCCAACGCACCTACGTGTGGTGGTGCACGGAGTGCCAGCTGCACCAGGCCGACGAGAGCGGCCTGTGCCCGCTCTGCGGTCCGGGCCCCGTCGCCGGGGACGTCCCGCTGATCGCCTGACCGCCAGGGCGAAAGGTGTGAACCGGACCACCCCGGGCTGACATACATAGGAGTCCTATGTAATATTGCTTGGGTGATCCAATCAACCGCGCCCGTCCCGACCGTGGAGGAGCTCAGCGCCGAGCTGGTGCTCTACACCGGCCGGCTGGTCCGGGCGATCACCCGGCGCTCGGTCGGGCTCTCGACGCAGGTGCCGACGGCCAGCCTCCGGCTGCTGTCCCAGCTCGACGAGCTGGGCCCGCTCAGCATCGGCGCCCTGGCCACCGCGGACCGCTGCTCGCAGCCGACGATGAGCTCGGCCGTGGCCAGCGTGTGCGAGCGCGGCTGGGCCACCAAGACCCCGAACCCGCGCGACGCCCGCTCCAGCCTGGTCGACCTGACCGAGGCCGGGCGCGACGTCCTGGTCCAGGCCCGCCGCGAGCGCGCCGCCGTGGTGACCGAGCGGCTCCGGTCGGACCCCCACCACGACGAGCAGGACCTCGCCACGGCCGTGGCCGTGATCCGGGGCCTGCTCGAGCAACCCGACGACGAAGAAGAAGGAAGCGCGTGAGCACAGCCACCCCCGACGCCACCTCGACCACACAGACGTCCCCGCCTCCCGCGGGCCCGTCGATCCTGCACCAGCCCCGCGCGGTCTGGGCGGTCGCGTTCGCCTGCGTGATCGCGTTCATGGGCATCGGCCTCGTGGACCCGATCCTGAAGTCGATCGCCGACCAGCTCGACGCCACGCCCAGCCAGGTGTCGCTGCTGTTCACCAGCTACATGGCCGTGATGGGCGTGGCGATGCTGATCACCGGCGTCGTCTCCAGCCGCATCGGCGCGAAGCGGACGCTGATCTCCGGGCTGGTGCTGATCATCGTCTTCTCCGCCCTCGCCGGGATGTCGAGCACGGTCGGCCAGATCGTCGGCTTCCGCGCCGGCTGGGGACTGGGCAACGCCCTGTTCATCGCCACCGCGCTGGCCACCATCGTCTCGGCCGCCCGGGGCTCGGTGGCCCAGGCGATCATCCTGTTCGAGGCGGCCCTCGGGCTGGGCATCGCGGCCGGCCCGATCGTCGGCGGTCAGCTCGGCTCGATCTCCTGGCGCGGCCCGTTCTTCGGCGTCGCGGTGCTGATGGTGGTCGCCCTGCTGGGCACCGCGTTCTTCCTGCCGAAGACGCCTCCCGCCGCCCGCCGTACGTCGCTGGCGGACCCGTTCAAGGCGCTGCGCCACCCCGGCCTGCTGACCATCGCGGTCACCGCGCTGTTCTACAACGTCGGGTTCTTCACCCTGCTGGCCTTCGCGCCGTTCCCGCTGGACATGACCGCCGCCCAGGTCGGCTGGATCTTCTTCGGCTGGGGCCTGCTGCTGGCCTTCACCTCGGTCGTCGCGGCCCCGTGGCTGCAGCGGCACCTGGGCACCGTGCCCAGCATCGTCGGCGCACTGGTGCTGTTCGCGGCCGACCTGGCCGTGATGGCGGTCTTCACCGAGGACAAGACGGTCCTGGTGCTCGGCATCATCGTCGCGGGCGCCTTCCTGGGCGTGAACAACACCCTGATCACCGAGGCCGTGATGGGCGCCGCCCCGGTCGAGCGGGCGGTCGCCTCCTCGGCGTACTCCTTCCTCCGCTTCTCCGGTGCCGCGGTCGCGCCGTACGCCGCCGGCAAGCTCGGCGAGAACGTCAGCGTGCACGCGCCGTTCTGGATGGGCACCGTCGCGGTGCTCGTCGGCGCCGCCATCCTGGTCGCCGGCCGCAACACCCTGGGCAAGCACCACGAGCCCCCGCGCACCGACCAGGAGCGCGAGGACGAGGCCGAGCTGCTGGCCGTGGGCGACCTCGACTGACGCAGGGGCCGGCTTCCCTGTCGGTTTCCCAGGTGATGCAGGAGAACCGGCGCCTCCCACGGTGAACTTCCCGTGGGAGGCGCCGGTTTACCAGGTGATGCAGGAGAACTTCGCCGGCGTTCGACGGTTCGACCGCCCGCCGGAGCCGGCCGTCAGAGGTTGCCGCGCAGGTCCTGCTCCCGCTCGATGGCCTCGAAGAGCGCCTTGAAGTTGCCCTTGCCGAAGCCCAGCGAGCCGTGCCGCTCGATGAGCTCGAAGAACACCGTCGGCCGGTCGCCGAGCGGCTTGGTGAAGATCTGCAGCAGGTAGCCGTCCTCGTCCCGGTCGACGAGGATCTTGCGCGACTGGAGCTCCTCGATCGGCACCCGCACGTTGCCGATCCGCTCGCGCAGGTCGGGGTCCTCGTAGTAGGAGTCCGGGGTGTCGAGGAACTCCACGCCGTTGGCGCGCAGCGCGTCGACGGTGGCCAGGATGTCGTTGCAGGCCAGGGCGAGGTGCTGGGCGCCGGCGCCGCGGTAGAAGTCGAGGTACTCGTCGATCTGCGACTTGCGCTTGGCGACCGCGGGCTCGTTGAGCGGGAACTTCACCCGGTGGTTGCCGTTGGCGACGACCTTGGACATCAGCGCCGAGTAGTCGGTGGCGATGTCGTCGCCGATGAACTCCGCCATGTTCACGAAGCCCATCACCTTGTTGTAGAAGGTGACCCACTCCTCCATCTTGCCGAGCTCGACGTTGCCGACGATGTGGTCGAGGGCCTGGAAGAGCCGCTTGGGCTGCCCCTCGCGCTTGACCCAGCTGCTCTGCGCGGCCATGTAGCCGGGCAGGTAGGGGCCGTCGTACCGCGACCGGTCGACCAGGGTGTGCACGGTCTCGCCGTACGTCGCGATGGCCGCGATCCGGATGGTGCCGTGCTCGTCGGTGACGTCCTCGGGCTCGCGGACCACGGTGGCGCCGGCCCGGACCGCCTGCGCGATGCAGCGGTCCACGTCGGGCACCTCGAGCGCGATGTCCACGACGCCGTCGCCGTGCCGGCGGTGGTGCTCGACCAGCGGGCTGTCGGGGTCGACCGCGCCGTTGACGACGAACCGGATGGAGCCCGAGCGGAGCACGAACGACTTGTGGTCGCGGTTGCCGTTCTCGGGGCCGGAGTAGGCCTCCAGCTGCATGCCCCACGCGGACTGGTAGTAGTGCGCGGTCTGGGTGGCGTTGCCGACCACGAAGACGATCGCGTCCCAGCCGGTCACCGGGAACACGTCCTTGTCCTCGTCGTACTCGACCAGCCCGACCAGCTGCTGGAGCTGCTCGAGGGTGAGGTCGGCCTTGAGCTCGTCCTGGGTGAGGGCGTGGGTCATCGAGTCGGTCATGTCCGCAGCATGGCCGGACCGGTCGGTCTGTGCAACAGTACGACGAAACAGTGTGCAATCTGCCCAGTCGAGGAGCAACACATGGACGATCTTGATGCCACCTTGCTGCATCTTCTGGCCGACGAGCCGCGCATCGGGGTGCTCGAGGCGTCCCGGCGGCTCGGCGTCGCCCGGGGCACCGTGCAGGCCCGGCTCGACAAGCTCGCCGCGTCCGGGGTGATCTCGGGCTGGGGACCGGAGCTGGAGCCGGAGGCGCTCGGCCACCCGGTCACCGCGTTCCTGACCCTGGAGATCCGCCAGGGCGCCGGTCACGAGTCGGTGGCCCGGCACCTGGCCCGGATCCCCGAGGTGCTGGAGGCCTTCACGATCACCGGCGCCGGTGACATGTGGGCCCGGGTGGTGGCCCGATCCAACGCCGACCTGCAGCGGGTCATCGACGCGGTGCTGTCCGACGTCGGGATCGTCCGGTCCTCGACGGTGATCGCGCTGGCCACCCAGATCCCCTACCGGGTGCTGCCGTTGTTGGACGCGAGCGTCGGACGGCCCCCCGCGCCGAGGTCCGCCGGGTAGTGTCGCCCGGGTGAGACTCGTGGCAGGTGTGGACTGCTCCACCCAGAACACCAAGGTCGTCGTGTGCGACGCCGAGACCGGCGAGGTGCTGCGGGAGGGCCGAGCACCACACCCCGACGTGACCGAGGTCGACGCGGCGGTCTGGTGGCAGGCCTGGGAGCAGGCCTCCGACGGACTGCTCGACGGCGTCGAGGCGGTCGCCGTCGGCGGCCAGCAGCACGGCATGGTGCTGGTCGACGAGGCCGGCACGCCGGTCCGCGACGCGCTGCTGTGGAACGACAACCGCTCCGCGCCGCAGGCCGGCAGCCTGCTCAAGGAGCTCGGCGGCCCGCAGGCCTGGGCCGACGCGACCGGACTGGTGCCGGTGGCCAGCTTCACGGTCACCAAGCTCCGCTGGGTCGCCGAGAACGAGCCCGAGGTCGCCGACCGGGCTCGTGGCGTCCTGCTGCCCCACGACTGGATCACCCACCAGCTGCGCGGCGGCGCCGGCGAGCCGACCACCGACCGCGGCGACGCCTCGGGCACCGGCTACTGGTCCGCAGCCCAGGGCGAGTACCGCCCCGAGCTGCTCCGCACAGCCTTCGGGCGCGACCTCGCCGTCCCCCGCGTCGCCGGCCCCCGGGAGGCGGTCGGCGAGACGCCCGGCGGGATCGTGCTCGCCCCCGGTACCGGCGACAACATGGGTGCCGCACTGGGCCTCGAGCTCGAGGCCGGCGACGTCGTGGTCTCCCTCGGCACCAGCGGCACCGTCTTCGCGGTCGCGGAGCAGCCGGCCGCCGACCCCAGCGGCATCGTCGCCGGCTTCGCCGACGCGACCGGACGGTTCCTGCCGCTGGTGTGCACGCTGAACGCCGCCCGCGTGATCGGCGCCTCGCTGCGGATGGCCGGCGCCGAGCTGGCCGACCTCGACCGGCTCGCGCTCTCGGTGGCCGACACCGAGGGGCTGGTGCTGCTGCCGTTCCTCGACGGCGAGCGCACCCCCGCCCTGCCCGACGCGACGGGGCTGCTGCACGGACTGACCCGCGCCAACGCGACCCCCGCCCATCTGGTCCGCGCGTCGGTCGAGGGGATGCTCTGCGGGCTCGCCGACGCGGTCGCCCCGCTCGCGGCGTCCGGGGTCACCCCACGGCGGATCGTGCTGATCGGCGGCGCCGCCCGGTCGTCCGCGGTGCAGCAGATCGCCGCCGGGCTGTTCGGGCTGCCCGTCCTGGTGCCGGAGCCCGCCGAGTACGTCGCCCTCGGCGCCGCGCGCCAGGCGGCGTGGACGCTGTCGCAGGACACCGACCCGGTGCGCTGGTCCCGCGAGGCGTCGCTGGTGCAGCCCGACGACAGCGCGACCGACTACTACGCACGGGTGCGGTCGTCGTACACGGCGGTTCTCGAGGGCGCCCAGCCGCTGCTGCGGGGCTAGTGCGTCCGGGTCTTCCCCCGGCCGCCCGCAGCGACGAGACTCGGGGCTCAGCCCACCCAGGAGGAGCCCGACATGGCCACCAGACTCAACCCCTACCTCGGCTTCCGCGACAACGCCCGGCAGGCGATGGAGTTCTACCGGTCCGTCTTCGGCGGGGAGCTGACGCTGAGCACGTTCGCGGAGATGCACGCCAGCGAGGACCCCACGGAGCAGGACAAGGTCATGCACTCGATGCTGGTCAGCGAGAACGGCCTGGTGCTGATGGGCGCCGACACCCCGAACAGCATGGAGTACACCACCGGCACCAACCACTCGGTGTCGCTGTCCGGCGAGGACGACGCCGAGCTGCGCGGCTACTGGGACAAGCTCTCGAGCAGCGGGACGGTCACCGTGCCGCTGGAGAAGGCGCCGTGGGGCGACAGCTTCGGGATGTGCGTCGACGGCTACGGGGTGCCCTGGCTGGTGAACATCTCCGCCACCTGAGCCGGCGTCGCGCTGCCCGCCGCGCCCGCGCCCCCCTGTAACGCGGGGTTATGGACGCTTGAGCAGGCTCACACGCCCTGCAAAGCGTCCACACGCCTCGGGAAGTCGGGCACGGTCCGCGGCGCCCGTACGTCGGCCGATGGGTCGACGTACTCGGCAGGGCTCGTGGACGCTTCGCACGGCGCATACTCCGTGTGATGCGTCCATAACCCCGCGTTACAGCGGGCGGGGGCGCGACAGCGGGCGGGCGGGCGCGGGGCCAGCGGGCGGGCTCAGACGAGCCGTCGGGCGACCTCGGCGGCCGCCTCGACGACCCGCGGGCCGCACACCGCGGCGTCGAGGACGCCCAGCGACACCAGTCCCACCGACGCCTCGAGGCCGTCGACGCCCAGGACCGGGGCCGCGACGCCGTGGGCACCCGGCTGGATCTCGCCCGTGGTCTCGACGTACGACGCCCGGCCGGCCCGACCGGCCAGGATCGCCCGCCCCGCCGCGCCCTGGCCGAGGGGGTGCCGGGCCCCTACCCGGTAGGCCACGTGGAAGTCGGTCCAGCTCGGCTCGACCACCGCGATCGCCAGCGCCTCACCGCCGTCGGCCACGGTCAGGTGGGCGGTGCAGCCGAGGTCCTCGGCCAGGGAGCGCAGCACCGGGGCGGCCAGGTCGCGCAGCACCGGCTGCAGGCCCCGGGCCAGCGCCAGCACCCCGAGCCCGACGTGCAGCCGCCCGGAGCCGTCGCGCCGGGCCAGCCCGTGCTGCTCGAGGGTCGCGACCAGCCGGTGCACGACCGTGCGGTTCACCCCGATCTCGGCCGCCAGCGCCGTCATCGTCAGGCCGCCGGGCGTCTCGGCCAGCGTCCGCAGCACGCGCAGGCCGCGGTCGAGGGTCTGCGAGGTCTCGGCGGCCATGGGCCGAGGCTATCCCGCGTCCGCCGGGTCAGGAGGACTTGCGCTGCGCGGCCCAGTCCCGGATCTTGTCGATCCGGCTGCGCAGCTGCTCGGCCGTGGCGATCGCCGACGCCGGCCCCCCGCAGTCCTTGCGCAGCGCCGCGTGGGTGACGCCGTGCGGCTGCCCGGTGCGGTGGTTCCAGGCGGCGACCAGCCCGTTCAGCTCGCGCCGCAGGGTGGCCAGCTGCTCGTGGGTGGAGACGTCGCGCACCACGTCCTCGGTGGTGGAGCGGGTGTGCCGCTGCTGCCGGGCCCGCTCGCTCTGCCGGGAGTGCAGCAGGTCGCGGACCTGGTCGGCCTCGAGCAGCCCGGGGATGCCGAGGAAGTCCATCTCCTCCTCGGAGCCGACGTGCACCTCGCCCTCGTGCCCGAACTCGCCGCCGTCGTAGAGCACCCGGTCGAAGCGCGCCTCCGAGCCGAGCGCCTCGAACGGCATCAGCTCCTCCTCGCCGCTGGCCGACTCGGAGGCCTGCGCCTGGTTCAGCAGGTCCTCCTCGGCGGCGAAGATGTCGCCGTCGTCGTTGACCTTGCGCTGGAGCACGTGGTCACGCTCGACCTCCATCTCGGAGGCGAAGCCGAGCAGGTTCGGCACCGAGGGCAGGAACACCGAGGCGGTCTCCCCGCGGCGCCGGGCCCGCACGAAGCGGCCGACGGCCTGGGCGAAGAACAGCGGGGTGGCGGTCCGGGTCGCGTAGACGCCGACCGCCAGTCGCGGCACGTCGACCCCCTCGGAGACCATCCGGACCGCGACCATCCAGCGGTCCTCGCTCTCGCTGAAGCTCGCGATCCGCTTGGAGGCGGCCTTCTCGTCGGAGAGCACCACGGTCGGCCGCTCACCGGTGATCGTCTTCAGCAGCCCGGCGTAGGCGCGGGCGGAGTCCTGGTCGGAGGCGATCACCATCGCGCCCGCGTCGGGCACGTGCCGCCGTACCTCGGTGAGCCGCTTGTCCGCGGCGGCGAGCACCGACGGCATCCACGCCCCGGACGGGTCGAGCGCGGTGCGCAGCGCCTGGGCGGTGAGGTCCTTGGTGAGCGGCTCCCCCAGCCGTGCGGCGACCTCGTCCCCGGCCCGGGTGCGCCAGGACATCTCGCCGCTGTAGGCCATGAACAGCACCGGCCGGACCACGTGGTCGGCCAGCGCCTGCGCGTAGCCGTAGGTGTAGTCCGCGAGGCTGCGCTGCACGCCGTCGTGGCCCTCGGCGTACGTCACGAACGGGATCGGGTTGATGTCGGAGCGGAACGGCGTCCCGGTCAGCGCCAGCCGTCGCTGGGCCGGCTCGAAGGCCTCCCGGACCGCGTCACCCCACGACAGCGCGTCCCCGGCGTGGTGCACCTCGTCGAGGATCACCAGCGTCTTGAACCGCTCGGTGCGGATCCGGTGCGCCAGCGGGTTGACCGCGACCCCGGCGTAGGTGACCGCGACCCCGACGAAGTCCTGGCTGGTCTTGCCCTTGCGCCCGGAGTACGCCGGGTCGATGGGGATCCCGGCCCGGGCCGCGGCATCGGCCCACTGCGTCTTGAGGTGCTCGGTGGGGGCGACGATCGTGATCCGGTCCACCACCCGGCGGGACAGCAGCTCGGCGGCCACGGTCAGGGCGAAGGTGGTCTTCCCGGCGCCGGGAGTCGCCACCGCGAGGAAGTCGCGGGGGTTGTCGGTGAAGTACTCGTCGAGCGCCGCGGCCTGCCAGGCGCGGAGCTTGGTGGCCGTGCCCCAGGCGGCACGGGCGGGGTAGGCGGGGGGCAGCTCGTTGGGTGGAGCCGGGATATGGGCCGGGAGTTCGGAGTCAGTCAACGTCTCTCGAGAGGGGTGCGCGGGGCGGTCAGGACGCGGCGGCGGCCGCGGGGTCAGTCCTCGTCCTTCTTGAGGTCTTCCCAGGCGTCCTTGCACTCGGGGCACACCGGGTACTTCTCCGGGTCACGGCTGGGCACCCAGACCTTCCCGCACAGGGCGACGACCGGGGTTCCCATCACCATCGCCTCGGTGAGCTTGTCCTTCTCCACGTAGTGCGAGAACCGCTCGTGGTCGCCGTCGTCGGTGGGGGACGTACGACGGTCCTCGATGGTCTCGGTGCCGGGGCTCATCTGGGTGCTCACGGTGATCGAGTCTAACGCCCGGACGGAGTGATCCGGTCAGTTCATGCTCGGGTCGGCCGGACGGGTGGACACCCAGGCCAGCTCGCCGGGCTGCCGGCGCAGCACCCGCTTCCACAGCCCGAGGGGGTCCGGGCCGAACAGGTCGGCCGCCACCGAGGGGACGACGTACCAGGAGCCGGCCCGGATCTCCTCGCGCAGCTGGTCCTCCCCCCAGCCGGCGTACCCGGCGAAGACCCGCAGCCGGTCGACCATGGGACCGGCGATCTCCCGCGGCGTGTCGAGGTCGACGATGCCCACGTCGTCGTAGAGCCGGCGGAAGCCGATCGGCTCGATGTCGGCACTCGGGTCCAGCCCGAAGGTCGCCGACGTCCCGATCGCCAGCGCCGAGTCGGTGCCGACCGGGCCGCCGTGGAAGAGCACGTCGGGCTGGCCGGCGAGCGCGCCCCAGTCGGGCAGCACGTCCTCGACCGGGACCTCCGACGGGCGGTTCAGCACGATGCCCAGGGCACCGTCGTCGACGTCGAGCATCAGCACCACGGTGTGCTCGAAGTTCGGGTCGACCAGCGACGGGGTGGCGACCAGCAGGTCGCCCACCTCGACACGCGGCTCGACGGCGTCAGGCATCCGAGGTGGGCACCTTCGCGGAGCTCTCGGCGGCCGCCCGGACGGCGCTCGCGACGGCGGTGTGCACCTCGGAGTTGAAGACGCTGGGGATGATGTAGTTGGCGTTCAGCTCGTCGGCGGAGACCGTGGAGGCGATCGCCTCCGCGGCCGCGACCAGCAGCACGTCGTCGATGGCGTGCGCGGAGGCGTCGAGCAGCCCGCGGAACACCCCGGGGAAGGCCAGCACGTTGTTGATCTGGTTGGGGTAGTCCGAGCGACCGGTGGCGACCACCGCGGCGTGCTGACGGGCCACCCCCGGGTCGATCTCCGGCACCGGGTTGGCCAGCGCGAAGACGATCGAGTCCGGGGCCATCCGGGCCACGTCGGAGCCGTCGATCACGTGCGGGGCGGACACCCCGACGAACACGTCGGCACCGTCCATGGCGTCGTGCAGCGAGCCGGTCAGGCCCGCCTTGTTGGTGACGTCGGCCACCCACTGGAGGGACTCGTCCAGGCCGGGACGGTCGCGGTGGATGACGCCCTCGACATCGGCGACGACGACGTCGCGGACGCCCGCCTCGAGCAGCAGCCGCAGGATCGCCGTACCGGCGGCGCCGGCGCCGGACATCACCACCCGGACGTCGGGCAGCCGCTTGCCCACCACCCGCAGGGCGTTCGTCAGTGCGGCGAGGACCACGATCGCGGTGCCGTGCTGGTCGTCGTGGAAGACCGGGATGTCGAGGATCTCCCGCAGCCGGCGCTCGATCTCGAAGCAGCGCGGGGCGGAGATGTCCTCGAGGTTGATCCCGGCGAAGCCCGGGGAGACCGCACGGACGATCTCGACGATCAGGTCGGGGTCCTGGGTGTCGAGGCACAGGGGCCAGGCGTCGATGCCGGCGAACCGCTTGAACAGCGCCGACTTGCCCTCCATCACCGGGAGGGCGGCGGCGGGGCCGATGTTGCCGAGGCCGAGGACGGCCGAGCCGTCGGTGACCACCGCGACGGAGTTCCGCTTCACCGTCAGGCGACGGGCGTCCTCGGGGTTGGCCGCGATCGCCTCGCAGACGCGGGCGACACCGGGCGTGTAGACCATCGACAGGTCGTCACGGTTGCGGATCGGGTGCTTGGAGGCCATCTCGATGGTGCCGCCGAGGTGCATCAGGAAGGTCCGGTCCGAGACCTTGTGCACCGCGACGCCCTCGATCCCCCGCAGCGCCACCACGATCTGGTCGGCGTGCGCGGTGTCGGAGGCAGCGCAGGTGACGTCGATCTGGAGCCGGTCGTGTCCCGAGGCGGTGACGTCGAGGGCGGTGACGATGCCGCCGGCCTCCTCGACGCAGGTGGTCAGCCGGCTGGTCGCCGTGCCACCGGCCGGCACCTCGAGCCGGACGGTGATCGAGTAGGAGATGCTCGGCTGTCCCGGCTGCGCAGGCCCAGAGGTCGTGTCGGTGTCCACCCGCACATGGTGCCATGACGCCCGGGGCGCGCCGGACCCCTCACCACCACCGGAGACGCCCGGGCCGCACGACCGGGACCGCGGGACGCCCTCGGTCAGGCCGCCAGGTGCGCCCGGAGCCGGTCCCGCAGGCGCGGCCGCCGCTGACCGGCCGACCGGCCGTTCGGCTCGGTCTCCCCCGCGGCCACCGGCACCTCCGCCGCCGGCAGCCCGGCGCGGGCCGCGTCCTCGAGCTGCCGGCCGACCCGGACGGCGGCGGCGGCGGACGGCGTGGCCCGGCCGGCCATCGCGGCCATCAGCACCAGGTCCTTGCGGTGCGCGGTGCGCAGCGCCGCCCCCAGCCCCGGGGTGGCCGGGTCGGCGAGCTGGGCGTCGAGGATCGCGCGCACGCCGACCAGGCCGGTCGCGGCCCGACGCCAGGCGGCGACGACCGCGCCCTCGGGGTCCGCCGGGTCGTCGTCCAGGGAGGCCTCGACCAGGCCGGCGAGGCGGGTGTGCCAGCGCAGCTGCAGCGCGGTGACCAGGGCGAACGCGTCGTCGAAGGTGTCGGCGACGCCGGGCAGCTCCAGGGGCAGCGCTCCGTCGCGACGGCGGTTCGCCTCGTCGACGACGCTGCGCAGCACGTCAGCGCGGGTGTGGACGGCATTCCAGGTCATGGTCTGCTCCTCTCACGTACCGAGGCCACATACCGTCGGTACGTACCGACAGTATCTAGACATACCGCTGGTATGCAACGACGGGCGCTGTGACCCGCCCCACCACCGCTCCACCCCACGCCGCGGCCGCGGCCCTATGCTCCTTGCCATGACCGCCAAAGCACCCAAGAGCGTCGCGAAGAGCGCGCTGCGCAAGGTGCACGCCACGTCCCGGCGCCAGGAGTACTCCGCGTCCACCCGGCGGGCCCTCGTCGACGTCGCCACCGAGCTGTTCACCGCCCAGGGCTACGCGGGCACCAGCCTCGACGAGATCGTCGGCGGCGCCCGGGTCACCAAGGGGGCGCTCTACCACCACTTCAGCGGCAAGCAGGCCCTCTTCGAGTCGGTCTTCGAGAAGGTCGAGGAGCGCTCCGCGCGCGCCATCCACCGCGCCGTCCGCGGCAACGTGGACCCCTGGGACAAGGCACTCGGCGGGCTGCGGGCCTTCCTCGCCGTGCTCCAGGAGCCGTCGTACCGCAGGATCGTGATCGCCGACGGGCCCGCGGTGCTGGGCTACGAGCGGTACCGCGAGCAGGAGGAGCGGACCACCTTCGGCATCGTCCAGGAGATCGTCTCCTCGGTGCTCTCCGGCTACGAGCTCGCGCCGAGCATGGTGGAGACGTTCAGCCGGGTGTTCTTCGGCGCCATGTCCGCCTCGGGTGCCGCGGTGTCGACCGCCGAGGACCCGGCCCGCGCCGGCGCCGAGGTCGAGGCGGCGATCGCCTACATCCTGGCCGGACTGCGGCAGATGGCCGACTCCGGCGCCCCGCCGCCGGGACCGGTCGGGGCTTCTGAGCCCGACCCCGGGGATGCGGGGGCCGCCGAGGACGAGCTCGAGTCCTGACCGGCCGACCGGCCGGCCGGCTCAGCGGCCGACCCTCAGCGGCTGATCACCACGTTGCCGCCGTTCTGCGGCACCAGCTCGACCCAGGTGTGGCCGGCCGGCACCGAGAGCGTCCCGGCCTTGGTACGCAGCTTGATCGTCGAGGTCAGCGACTTGCTCCAGGTGCCCCGCACCACGCGGCCGCCGTGGAACAGCAGCGCGGCGCCCGAGCCCGTGAACTTCGTCTCCGGCACCGGGTTGCCCGCCGGGTCCAGGTAGCCGGCATCGCCGACCCGCACCCGCAGCACGAGCACGTTGTCGGGCCGGAACTGGTCCCCGGAGGCGGCGTAGCTGTTCTGGTTGGTGTACTTCCCACCGGCGTAGGTCCAGGTGGTGGTGTGGCTGCCGGAGAAGACCGCCGACAGCCCGCGGGCCCTCGTGCCCCGCGGGGCGGCCTTGGCGGACCCGAACGGCAGGTAGCTCGGCACGGTGTCCTTGGCGTCGACCTTCTTGGCCAGCTCCTTGAGCCCCATGAACAGGTTGTACGGCGCCCGGCGGCTGTTGTCGCGCCGGTAGCCGACCGCGCCCTCGGTGAAGGTGGTGATCCCCGCGGCCTTGACCCGGGCCACGGTCGGCGGCGCCCCACCGCTGGCCACCAGCACCGCCTTGGCCGGCTTGACGATGCCGATGTCAGTGGCGCGCATCGAGCGCACCGGGCCGACCAGCCCGGGCACGTGCTGGTAGAAGAACACCGCGAGCCGCGTCGAGCCGCCCTCCACGAGCTCCTCGGTGACCAGGTCGGCCTTGCCGAGCCCGATCTGCGGGCTGCTGTTCGAGCTGTTGTCGATCTTGACGACCATCACCGGGTGCTTCGGGGTCTTGCCGCTCGCCGGCAGGCCGGTCAGCGGCCACTGACCGGCGACGGTGAGGCCCTTGGCGGTGGACTGGGCACCGGGGGTGTCGTGGGCGGAGTCCGAGGGGGACGACGTGCACCCCGCGAGTGCGAGCGAGGCGGTCAGTCCGAGGGCGACCAGCGCCCGGGCGCGACGGGGGGCACGACCCGCATCACGAGTGTATGGATCGATCTGGGGGGATTCGCCGCTCATGCGCACAAGTGTGGCTCAGCGGGCGGCCGACGCGGCGTCTTCGCGTCGGACCGCCCGCGTGTCGCCCGCTCAGATCTTGGCGCCACCGTCGACGTACAGGGTCTGGCCGGTGATGTACGACGCCTCGTCGCTGCACAGGAACGCCGCGGTGGCCGCGATGTCCTCGGGGTAGCCCACCCTGCGCACCGGGGCGAGGGCCGCGGCGCCCTTGCGGTACTCCTCCGGCTCCACGCCGACCCGGCGGGCGGTGTCGTCGGTCATGTCGGTGACGATGAAGCCCGGGGCGATCGCGTTCACGTTGATCCCGAAGGGGCCCAGCTCGAGGGCCAGGGTCCGGGTGAAGCCCTGCAGACCCATCTTGGCGGCCGAGTAGTTCGCCTGGCCGCGGTTGCCGAGGGCGGAGACCGAGGACAGGTTGAGGATCTTGCCGTACTTGGCGCCGACCATGTGCTTCTGCACCTCCCGGCTCATCAGGAACGAGCCGCGCAGGTGCACGTCCATCACCAGGTCCCAGTCGTCCTCGGTCATCTTGAACAGCAGGTTGTCGCGGGTGACCCCGGCGTTGTTGACCAGGATGTCGACCTTGCCGAGCTCCTCGACGACCCGGGAGACGGCCGCCTCGACCGAGTCGGCCTTGCTCACGTCGCAGGCCAGGCCGACGGCCTTCTCGGCCCCGAGGCCGGCGGCGGTGGCCGCGGCGGCGTCCTGGTCGAGGTCGAGGACGGCCACCGAGGCGCCCTCGGCGGCGAAGCGCTGGGCGGTGGCGGCACCGATCCCCCGCGCGCTCCCGGTGACGACGGCGACACGACCGGCATAACGACTCATCAGACTGATCCTCCAGGAACGACGGTTACCGAGCAGTACGGCTGCCACTCTAGAAGGCGACCCCCGTCACACGCCCACCGGGATTGTGGAGAGCGCCCCCGGCTGGAAAGTAGGATGCCCAGATGCGCTCAGGTGGGTTCCGTTTCGCGGTGGTGCTGTCGCTCGCCCTCGCGGCGGCGGCAGTCGCGGTCGCGCTCACCTACCACCTGCCTCTGCGCGACCCCGACGGCGTCGCCGTCCCGACGTACGTCCGGCTGCCGGTGATCCTGCTGCTGGCCTTCCTCACCGACGTGCTGCCCCGCGCCGCCTGGCGCGGCCGCAGTCCGGCCCGGTTCCCGCGGGCACTGGCGGCCGTGGTCCACGAGCGCTGGCGCTGGGAGCACACCCGCTTCGCGCTGGTCGGGCTCGGCGCCTGGTACCTCACCTACGCGGCGTTCCGGAACCTCAAGAGCTTCGTGCCGTTCGTCAACCGCACCCTGTGGGACGACACCCTGGAGGACTTCGACCGGTTCGTCTGGCTCGGCCACGACCCGGCCACCGTGCTCCACCACCTCTTCGGGACCGGCTGGGCCGCTCAGTTCTTCTCCCTGGTGTACGTCGCCTGGATCGTGCTCGTGCCGGTCACCCTGGTCGTCGCCCTGGTGTGGTCGCGCGACCGCACCCGGGGCGAGTGGTTCGTGACCGCGGTCGCCGTCGACTGGGTGCTGGGCGTCGCCACGTACTTCGCGGTCCCCACCCTGGGCCCGATCTACGCCCAGCCGCAGGACTTCGCCGCCCTCCCCCACACCTACGTCTCCACGCTCCAGGAGGCGATGATCCAGGACCGCTACACCGTCCTCTACGACCCGTTCGCGACCCACGCCGTGCAGACCATCGCGGCCTTCGCCTCGCTGCACGTCGGGATCATGGTCACGGTCTGCCTGATGGCGCAGCTGCTGGGCCTGCGGCGCTGGGTGCGGGTCACCATGTGGGTGTTCCTGGGCCTGACCGTGCTCGCGACGGTCTACCTCGGCTGGCACTACTTCGCCGACACCCTCGGCGGCGCCGCGCTGGGTGCGGCGGGCGTGTGGATCGCCGCGATCGGCACCGGCAACCACGACCGGGGACGGCCGCGGCTCAAGGTCCGCGAGGAGGAGGCCAACCCGGCGGAGGTCGATCAGCCGGCCGTGGCCCAGCCCAGGTAGAGGTAGGTCATCGGCCGCGGGCCGGGTGCGTAGAACGTCGCCAGGTCCCCGACCTCGAAGCCGGCCGCCCGCACCAGCGTGTCGATCGGCCGGTCGAGATGGCATCCCGCGAACAGCGCGCCCTGCAGCGGCTGGAGCCGGTGCTGCCAGCGGACCACCCCCGCGTCGGGCGCGAGACCGTGCTCGAGGAAGTGCAGCCGCCCTCCGGGCCGCAGCACCCGCCGGATCTCGGCGAGCGCCGCCCCCAGGTCCGAGATGGTGCACATCGTGAAGGTGGTCAGGGCGCTGTCGTGCGAGGCGTCCGGCAGGTCCAGCCGCGCACCGTCCAGCCCCGCCCGTCGTACGGCGGTCCCGGCGGAGTCGACCCGCGGCCCGGCCTTGCGCCACGCGACGTCGGAGGGCTCGATCGCGGTGACGGTCTCGACGGCGTCGGGGTAGTGCGCGACGTTGAGCCCGGACCCGAACCCCACCTCGAGCAGCCGGCCGCTCAGGCCGTCGCAGGCCCGGGACCGGAGCCGGCCCACCTCGTCGTTGCCGAGCAGGGCGTCCACCGCCCGGGGCACGACCTGCTCCGTCCACCACCGGGTCACGGTCGGGCTCCCGCCAGGGCGCTGCGGAGCCGCGCGGCGTAGTCGGCCGACTCGCCGTCCAGGTAGGTGGTGCGGGGCCAGAAGAAGCCGCGCAGGCCGTCACCCTTGGTGCGCGGCACCACGTGCAGGTGCAGGTGCGCGACGCTCTGGCTGACGGTGTTGTTCATCGCCACGAAGGAGCCCTCCGCCCCGAGGCCGTCGACCATCGCCGCCGCGAGCCGCTGGCCGGCCTCCAGGAACGGGTCCCGGAGGTCGGCCGGCAGGTCGGGCAGCGTGACCAGGTGCCGGCGCGGCACGAGCAGCACGTGGCCCTTGAAGACGGGGCGGTGGTCGAGGAACCCGACCAGGTGCTCCGTCTCGAGGACCACGTCCGCGTCGACGTCTCCGCCGACGATGCTGCAGAACAGGCAGCCAGCCACGTCCGTGGGTCAGGCGTGCGTGCGGTTCCGGCCGGACATGCCCTCGGCGACGCCGATCAGCAGGAAGGCGGCCACGATCGCGACGATCGAACCGAGGATGTTGAGCTCGAAGATGTCGCCGGTGCCGAGCGCGCTCGCGACGACGCCGCCGATGATGGAGCCGACGACGCCGAGGACCAGCGTCATGAGGATGCTGAGGTTCTGCTTGCCGGGCTTGATCAGGCGCGCGACGGCGCCGACGATGAGCCCGAACACGAGGAAGCCGATGATGCCCATGAGGTTCCGCCTTTGGGATGGAGGGAGTGTGACTCCTTCGACGGTACCGCCCGGGCTGCGGATCAAACCTCCGGCGCGACCAGGCGCGCTCCCCTGGCGTGATCCCCTAGCGTGAGCCCATGGCCAGGCGACCCCCGCGGCCCGGCTGGGCCCGCGAGTACCAGCGCGGCTGGCTGCGCGGGGACCTGCTCGCCGGTGTCACGGTCTCGGCCTACCTGATCCCGCAGGTCATGGCCTACGCCGAGGTGGCCGGGCTGCCCGCGGTCACCGGCATCTGGGCGTCGGTGGGGGCGCTGGTCGCCTACGCGGCGCTGGGCTCGTCGCCGCAGCTGTCGGTCGGGCCGGAGTCGACCACGGCGCTGATGACGGCGGCGGCGCTCGCGCCCCTGGCGACCGCCGGCACCGCGTCGTACGCCGACCTGGCCGCGGTGCTCTGCCTGCTCGTGGCCTGCTTCTGCGTGGTCGGCTGGCTGGCCGGGCTGGGGTTCCTCGCCGACCTGCTCTCCCGTCCCGTGCTGGTCGGCTACATGACCGGGGTCGCCTCGATCATGGTGGCCTCCCAGCTCGGCAAGCTGACCGGCATCACCGTCGAGGCGGAGGGCTTCGTCCAGCAGGCCTGGTACGTCGTCGGCCATCTCGGCTCCGCGGACGGCCCGACGCTCGTCCTGGGCCTGGTGACGCTCGTGGTGATGCTCGCCGGCAGCGCCGTGTTCCCGCGCGCACCGATGGCGCTGATCGGGATGCTCGGCGCGGCCGCCGCGGTCGCGCTGCTGGACCTGCAGGCCAGGGGCGTCACCGTGATCGGGGAGGTCCCCGCCGGGCTCCCGGTGCCGTCGCTCCCGCGGGTGTCCCTCGAGGGCCTGCGCTCGGTGCTGCCGGCCGCCCTCGGTGTCGCGTTCGTCGGCTACACCGACAACGTGCTCACCGGGCGCGCCTTCGCGGACCGGCAGCAGGTCCGCATCGACCCCAAGCGGGAGCTGCTCGCCCTGGGCGCGGCCAACCTCGGCGCCGGGCTCATGCAGGGGTTCCCGGTGAGCAGCAGTGGCAGCCGGACCGCGATCGTCGACGCGGTCGGCGGCCGCAGCCAGCTGTCCAGCCTGGCCACCGTGGCCGCGACGGTGCTGGCCGTGCTGCTGGCCAGGCCGGTGCTGGCCGGCTTCCCGACCGCCGCCCTCGGCGCCGTGGTCGTGTATGCGGCGGTCCGACTGGTCGACGTCGCGGAGTTCCGGCGGCTGGCCCGGTTCCGGCGCAGCGAGCTGATGCTCGCGGTGGCCACCACCGTCGTGGTGCTGGCGGTCGGGGTGCTCCAGGGGGTGCTGGTCGCGGTCGGCCTCTCGATCCTCGACCTGCTGCGCCGGGTGGCGCGGCCGCACGACGCCGTGGAGGGGTTCGTCCACGACGTCGCCGGCATGCACGACGTCGACGACTACCCGAGGGCCAGCCTGGTCCCGGGGCTGCTGGTCTACCGCTACGACTCCCCGCTGTTCTTCGCCAACGCCGAGGACTTCCGGGCCCGCGCCCGGGCCGCAGTCGCGGCCTCGCCGACCCGGGTGGCGTGGTTCGTGCTGAACACCGAGGCGATCATCGACATCGACATCACCGCGGCCGACGTCTTGGAGTCGCTGCGGCAGGAGCTGGCCGATCGCGGGGTGGTGTTCGCCCTGGCCCGGCTCAAGCAGGATCTCCGCACGGTCCTGCTCCCGACCGGCCTGATCGACCGGATCGGCGAGGAGCACGTGTTTCCCACGCTGCCGACGGCGGTCGAGGCCTACCGCCGGTGGAGCGAGGAGCACGGCTGACGCCACCCGTTCCTGCGCGCAGCGGCGCTCGCGGCCGGGGTGGTCCCGGGACGCTCGTACGCTCCCCGTGCGACGTACGTCGGGTACGTCCGTTGGGCGGTTCCGCCGCGGGGACCCGGCCCTACGTTGAGGACACCTGATCACCCCCTGCGCCGGGAGCCCGGATGTCCTCACGCCGTCACACCCTCCCCGCGCGCACCGGCACACCTCGCTCGCGCCGCCTCTGGACCGGGCTGCTCGGTGGCCTGATGATGCTGGCCCTGGTGGTCCTCCCGGTGACACCGGCCGCCGCCGTCCAGCCGGTCGACGAGGTCCACTACTCCTTCACGTCGAAGACCTCGGTCGCCATCGACTGGCGGGGAGACGCCAACGACGTGCGCTGGGGGGCCACCTCGAGCTACGGCAACGTCGCCCAGGGGGTGGCGCCGCAGTGGACCCCGTGGTCGTCGGCCGGCCCGTTCTGGCAGCTGGAGCTGGGGTCGCTCGCTCCCGGGACGACGTACCACTACTCGATCGGCGGCGGACCCGACTTCACCTTCCACACCCCGCCGACCGGCTCGTTCCGCTTCGACGCGATCGGCGACGTCGGCGACAGCAGCAGCTTCTCCAAGCTGGGCGCGACCCTGAGCGGGATCGCCAGCGACGACCCGTCCTTCGTGCTGATGGTCGGTGACCTGACCTACGCGAACGCCACCGGTGCCTCGCCGAGCGTGATCGACCAGCACTACAACGACATGATGGGCTCGTGGGCCGGCAGCGCGGCCTACATCCCGGCCTGGGGAAACCACGAGTACGACGTGGCCGGTGCCGACGATCTCCGCAACTACAAGGGGCGGTCGCTGATGCCCAACGCGCAGACCTCCCCGGGATCCCCCGCGATCTCCGCCGGCGGCAACGACTGGGGCTGGTTCGACGCCGGACCGGTGCGCTTCATCGGCTACCCCGAGCCGTGGACCGGCGCGTGGGCCGACTGGCAGTCCAAGGCCAACACCTTGATGAACCAGGCGCAGAACGACCCGTCGATCAAGTACGTCATCACCTACGGGCACCGGCCTGCCTACTCCACCGGCTACCACCCGGGCGAGGCGCAGCTCGCGAACATCCTCGACGGCTTCGGCAGCTCCTACAGCAAGTACGTGTTGAACATCAACGGCCACTCGCACGACTACGAGCGGTTCCAGCCCATCCAGGGCGTCACGCACGTGACCGTCGGCGCCCCCAGCTCCGTGGAGGCACCGTGGTCGGGCACCGACGCGCGGACCGCCTTCCGCGTCCTGCACCTCTCGCACATGCGCGTCGACGTCTCCGACACCGGGCTGCGGCTGCAGGCGGTCTGTGACGCGAGCGTGTCCAAGGAGGACTCCACCTGCACGCAGGGCAGCGTGATCGACGAGTACACGATCGGCACGCCGCCGGTGACACCGCCGAAGACCGAGTTCTACGTCGACAAGACGATGGCGGGCTGCTCGGACACCGGGCCCGGGACGGCGGCCACGCCGTACTGCACGATCACCAAGGGCGTCAGCCGCCTGCAGGCCGGCTACACCCTGTACGTCGGCAACGGCAGCTACGCCGAGTCGGTCAAGCCACTGGTCTCCGGAGCCGTCGGGAACCCGATCACCGTCACCGCCTGGCCGGGCAAGTCACCGACGGTCGGCGCGGGCGTGACCTACGGCGCGTACCTGTCCGCCAAGAGCTACATGACGATCTCGAACCTGACGTTCGCGGGCACCGTCGGTGACGGCATCTACGTCACCAAGAGCGACCACGTGGTCATCTCCGGGAACACCGTCAGCGGCGCCGGGAGGCCGCTCCAGAGCCAGACCGCGCCGGGGATCAGCCTGCGGGCGTCCAACTCCTCGAGCCTGGTCGGCAACACCGCGGACCACAACAACGGCCACGGCATCTACGTGACGAACACCAGCACCGACAACACCGTCTCCGACAACGAGGCGAGCTTCAACGCCGAGGGCTGGCAGCGCAACGCCAACGGCATCGACGTCACGGGCCCGGGCAACACCGTGCTGCGCAACGTGGTGCACGACAACGAGGACTCCGGGCTGCAGTTCTTCACCGGCGGCGACAACAACCTGGCCGCGCTGAACGTCACCTACAACAACGGCGACCACGGCATCGACAACCTCAACGTGACCGGGGGCCGGCTGATCGGCAACACCGTCTACCGCAACTGCACCAGCGGCATCAACGTCGAGGGCACCTCGGGCAGCTACACCGTCGTGAACAACGTCGCCGTCGACAACGCCGTCTACCCCGCCTACAACGGCATCTCCTGCGCACGCCGCGCGGGCAACATCGGCATCTGGGACTCCGCGCCGCCCACCACCACCGTCGACCACAACCTCGTCCACCTCACCAAGACCGGGACGATGTACGTCTTCAAGTCCGCCTACACCTCCCTGGCTGCCATGCAGACGGCGACCGGGCAGGAGACGAACGGCGTCCAAGGGGACCCGCAGTTCCTCGCGAAGGCCTCCGGTGACCTCCAGCTGACCGAGGGCTCCCCCGCCATCGACCGCGGCGACTCGGCGGTCTCCGGCGCCCAGGACCACGACGTCCTCGGCAACGTGCGGGTCCGGGACGCCAACGTCGACAACTCGCACGCGACCGGCCCCCGGCGCTACGACGACCTCGGCGCCTACGAGTTCCAGCCGGACGTCGCCAACGCCCCGACCGGCCCGACCGCCAAGCTGTCGCTGACCCCGACGAGCGGCAGCGCCCCGGTCGACGTCACCGCCGACGCCTCCGCCTCCACCGACCCGCAGGGCCGGGCCCTGCGCTACGGGTTCGACTGGGGTGACGGCAGCACCACCGGCAGCCAGAGCGCCGCGACCGCGACCCACACGTACCCGACCGCGGGCAGCTACACCGTCAAGGTCACCACGACCGACAGCACGGGGCTGACCGACACCGCCACCGCCTCGGTCACCGTGACCGCGGCCCTCAAGGCACCCGTCGCGGCCCTGACCGTCAGCCCGACCTCCGGGACCGCACCGGTCCTGGTCACCGCCGACGGCACCGGGTCGACCGACCCGCAGGGACAGGCGCTGACCTACGCCTTCGACTTCGGTGACGGCACCACGTCCACGCAGGCGACCGGCACCGCGTCCCACACCTTCACCGCCGCCGGCACCTACACGGTCAAGCTCACCGTCACCGACACCGCCGGGCTGTCCAGCACGTCGACGCAGAACGTCGCCGTGACGGCGCCCCCGTCCGCCCCGACCGCGAGGCTGTCGGTCACCCCGACCAGCGGGACCGCACCGGTCCAGGTCACCGCGGACGCGTCCGCCTCCACCGACCCGCAGGGACAGGCGCTGACCTACGCCTTCGACTTCGGTGACGGCACCACGACCAGCAGCCAGGCCACCGCGACCGCCGGTCACACCTACACGAGCGCCGGCACGTACGCCGTGCAGGTCACCGTCACCGACTCCGCCGGGTTGACCGACACGGCGGCCGGAACCGTGACCGTCGACGCCGCACCGGCGGCCCCGATCGCGAAGCTGTCGGTGAGCCCTGCCTCGGGGACGGCCCCGGTGAAGGTCACCGCCGACGCCTCGGCCACCGCCGACCCCCAGGGACGCGCCCTGTCGTACTCCTTCGACTTCGGTGACGGCAGCGCCACGGTCGTGCAGGGCACCGCCTCGGCCGACCACACCTACACGGCGGCCGGCTCGTTCCCGGTCACCGTCACCGTCACCAACACCGCGGGGCTGACCGACTCGGCCGCCCAGACGGTGACGGTGGCGGCGACGCCGAGAGCCCCGACCGCCGGCCTGACGGTGACGCCGAGCTCGGGGACCGCCCCCGTGCAGGTGACCGCCGACGCCTCGTCCTCGACCGACCCGCAGGGGCAGACGCTGTCCTACGCGTTCGACTTCGGTGACGGCACCACGACGGCCAGCCAGGGTGCCGCGACCGCGTCCCACACCTACACCGCCAACGGCTCGTTCCCGGTCACCGTCACCGTCACGAACTCGGCGGGACTGACCGACACCACCACCAGGACGGTCACCGTCTCCGCGGCGCCCCAGGCGCCGACCGCACGGCTGGCCGTCACCCCGAGCACCGGCACCGCACCCGTCCAGGTCACCGCCGACGCGTCCACCTCCACCGACCCGCAGGGCCAGACCCTGCACTACAACGTCGACTGGGGTGACGGCACCGGCACCGGCGGCCAGACCGCCGCGACGGCGGCCCACACCTACAGCAGCGCCGGCAGCTACCCCGTGGCCGTCACCGCGACGAACACCTCCGGGCTCAGCAACACCGCGAGCCAGACCGTGACCGTGAACCCCGCGCCCGGGTACGTCGGCCAGGTCGGCACCTCCAGCAGCACCGGCGCGGTGAAGACCGGAACGCTGACCGTGGCGAACCCGGTCAAGGCCGGTGACCTGGTCGTGGTCACCGCCCAGGTGAGCATCGGCGCCAACAAGCCGGTCACCGCGACCGACGACGCCGGGAACACCTACGCGGTCGCCGACAGCCAGGCCGACGCCACCGGCGCCAAGCTGACGACGCTCTACGCGGTGGCCACCAAGCCGCTGGCTGCCGGCGCCAAGATCACGACGTCGTTCCAGACGGCCACGGCCTACCGGCTCGCCGCCGACCAGCTGACCGGGGTCACGACCGTCGACCGGACCGCGATCGCCACCGCGAAGACTGCGGCCTTCTCCTCCGGAGCCACCAAGGCCACCGGCGTCCCGCGCGAGCTGGTGTTCGGCGTGGTCGGGCTCGCCGGCGGGACGACCGCCCCGACCTGGGCGACCGGCTGGACGTCGGCCGGCACGTCGTCGGCCGGGAGCGGGTATATCGGCCGGGCCTACCGGACGGCCACGGCGACCGGCACCTTCACCGCCACCGGCACCGCGACCGGGACCTGGACGGCAGGGGTGGTGACCTTCCGGCCCTGACCCCCATGCCGGCGGCGCGTCGTCCGGATCCCCCCCATGCCGGCGGCGCGCCGTCACCAGATCCCTTGTGTGGCAAGGGATCTGCCGCACCCACGCAGGGCTGAGCGTGCCGGGGCGCCGTTCCCGGCGCCGTCCACCATTGTTTACCTTCCAGCCGTTCAGTCGGTCTCCGGCCGACCCGATGGTGCAGTCGTGCCTCCCCTCCGCCGCACGCCGGCTCCCCGTCCCACCCCTGCTCCGAGCCGACGTGGGACGACCCTCCTCCTCGGCGTCGGCCTCGTCGCCGCCCTGGCGAGCATCGCCCCGCTCCCCGCGTCCGCGGCCGCCGCGACGACGTCCGTCCGGCATGCCCATCACCGGGTCGCCCATCCGGTGCTGCACCGGGGCCGTCACGCCGCGCCGCCTCGGAAGGCCAAGAAGTCCGCCAAGAAGTCAGCCCCGAGGGCCGCCGCGGCACCGCTCACCGCGACGAGGACGGTCACCCCGGCCCTGGCCGCAGCGACGTCGACGACGTCGGGGTGGACGACCACCGCGGACGGCACCCGCCGCGTCGACCCGCTGACCTCCGCAGAGCTCAGCCCCAGCAGCTCCCGGTCCGCGGTCCACCTCACCGTGGACGACAGCACCCGCTACCAGCAGATGGACGGCTTCGGCGCCGCCCTCACCGAGTCCTCCGCGCACCTGCTGATGGGGCTGAGCCCGGGCGCCCGTACCGCCGCGCTGCGCTCGCTCTTCGACCCGGCCACCGGCGCCGGCATGAGCCTCGTGCGGGTGCCCCTCGGCGCCAGCGACTTCGCGCTGTCCCGCTACACCTACGACGACCTGCCGGCCGGTCAGGCCGACCCGACCCTGAGCCGGTTCAGCCTCGCCCACGACGACGCCGAGATCGTCCCGGTGCTGAAGGAGGCGCTCGCGATCAACCCCGCCCTGCGGGTGATGGGCACCCCGTGGAGCGCCCCGGCGTGGATGAAGACCAGCGGGTCGCTGATCGGTGGCACCCTGACCACCGGCTACACCGACCTCTACGCGCAGTACCTCGTGCGCACGGTGCGGGCGCTGCGCGACCGCGGCATCCCGGTCACCTTCATGACGCTCGGCAACGAGCCGAAGTACAGCCCGCCGGACTACCCGGGCATGCTCCTGAGCCCCGCCCAGGAGGCCGCCCTGGCCACCTCCCTGAAGCGGCAGCTGACCGATGTCGGGCTCGACGTGCAGCTGATCGGCTACGACCACAACTGGGACGACACGAACGCCCCGACCGAGCTGCTCGCCGACCCCGGCGCGCACGCGGCGCTGGCCGGCACCGCCTTCCACTGCTACGCCGGTGACCCCTCCGCGCAGAGCGTCGTCCACGACGCAGCACCCGACAAGGGCATCTGGTTCACCGAGTGCTCCGGCGGCGGGTGGGCCCCCGACTTCGGCAGCAACCTGGGCTGGAGCACCGGCACCCTCACCGTCGGCGCGACCCGGAACTGGGCCCGCAGCGTGCTGCTGTGGAACCTCGCCCTGACCCCGTCCGGCTCACCGCACACGGGTGGCTGCAGCAACTGCCGCGGCGTGCTCAGCATCGACCCGACGACGGGCACGGTGACCCGCAACGTCGAGTACGACACCCTCGCGCTGGCCGGCCGCGCCGTGCGCCCCGGCGCGGTCCGCATCGCGTCCCCCGCCAGCCTGTACGGCGTCAAGACGACCGCCTACCTGAACCCGGACGGCACCCACACCCTGACGGCCTACAACAGCTGGGGCAGCAACCAGGTGCTGGTCGTGGACCAGGGCTCCCGGCACGTCGGCGCCCCGCTGCCGGCCGGCGCGGTGGTGACGCTGACCTGGTGAGCCGGGTGGCGGGCCGCCACCGCGCCGGACCTCTCACCCGCCGAGGGTGATGCCGGCGCCGTGGCCCTCGCCTACTTTCGGGTGCAACCAGGCCCACCCCGGGCCGGCGCTCGGCCACTCCGCCCGAGCCACCCACGAGGGAGACCGACGTGCCCGACCAGGACGCCACACCCGTACTCGACATCATCGCCGCGATGACCGCCGCCTCCGTGGAGAGCAGCAACCTCGCGCCCGACGCGCTGCTGATGGTGCGCATCGCCGCCCTCGCCGCGGTGGACGCCCGCCCGGTGTCCTACCTGGCCCACGTCGGCCCCTCGCTCGAGGTGGGCGTGACCATCGAGGACGTCCAGGACGTCCTCGTCGCCATCGCCCCGATCATCGGCACGGCACGGACGGCGAAGGCGGGCGTCAACATCTCCGAGGCCCTCGGCTTCGCGATCGCGGTCCTCGAGTCCGAGGACGCCTAGCGCCCCTCACACCGGCGGCTGCGAGGCACGCCCACCCCTGGGCCCGACTCACCCGGCGGCGACCGTAGTCTGACCAGTCATGAGAGGTCGCTGGCCGGCGTGGTCGGGGCCCGCCACCGTCCTGGTGCTCGGCGTGCTGCTCGTGGAGGTCGTCGTGATCGCCGTGCTCGTGCGCGGCTCCGGGGCGCCGCGCCGGGTTCCCGTGTCTGTCGTAGCGCCACCCATCGTGGCCCGGGCGCTGGCCGACCGGGTGAGCGCGTCGGACGGCGACCGGCTCGTCGTGTCCCCGGCGCCCGACGAGGCGGTCGCCCGCCGTCGGCTGGAGGCGGGTACGTCGGTCGCGGCCGTCGTCGTGGACCTGCGGGGCACCCGCGACCGGCTGCTCCTCGAGCCGGTCCGCGACGACCGGCTCAACGCGGCCGTCACCCGGCACATCGTGGCCGTCGAGCGCGGCTTCGGTCGCACCGTCGACGTCGAGCGCCTCACCGAGCCCGCGGCACGCAGCACCGCACTTCCCCGCCTCTACCGGCTCGATCTCGCGGCCGCCCTGACCGGCTTCATGTTCGTGGTGGCCCTGACCGTGTGGCGCGGACCGGTGGCGCGCACGCTCCGCAGGGGCGCCGGGCGGGTGGCGGGTGCGGTCGTGATCGCCGCCGTCGCGGCACCGGCCCTGACCCGCGCTCCACTGACGGCCGTGCCGGACCACGCGGGTGCGGCGGCCGCCGTCGTGGGGCTCCTGGTGCTGGTGTCCGCGCTCCTCGTCATGGGGCTCGAGGCCCTGGCCGGGCTGGCGGGTCTGGCGCTGGCGGCCGGGTCGTTCGCGGTGCTGTCCGCCCCGCTGCTGCTCCACACCGACCCCTACCTGCAACCTCGGGCGTGGTCGTCGGTGACCCCGTGGACCCCCTCGGGAGCGGCGCTGGAGGCGCTCTCCCAGGTGACCCTCCTGGGCCCGGCCGGTGCGGTGCGTCCAGTGCTGGTGCTGGTCGTCTGGACCGTCGTCGGGGTGCTGACCCTGCTGCTGGCCCGCCGCGCCCGGTTCCGGCTCGGCCTCGGCGTCGTGAGCCGGCCGGACGGGTCCGCCCGCGGATCACGGCCGTGGCGGCTGTCGGTGGCGCTGGTGGTGGTGCCGACGTCGGCGCTCCTCCTGGCGGCCGTCGCGCTGGTCCCCGCCGGCTCGGTGCCGGCCGTCGCGGTGCCGGGCACCGCGTCGGGGACGGCATGCGTCGCGACCGGGCGGCTCGACACGGTCGCGGACCTCAACCGCGTCGCCGGCAGGCTGCGGTCGGGGCCGGAGTTCCAAGGTGGGGACGTGGGTGCGGACGTGCGCCTGCAGGACGGCAGGCGTCTGTGGGTGTTCGGGGACACGCTGCGGAGCGCCACCTTCGAAGGACAGCGGTTCGTCCGCAACTCGATGCTCGTGGTCGCCCCGGGCTGCCTGCAGGTCGTCCTGCCGCACGACCACGGCGCGCTCATCCCCGACCGCAGCGACGGGGTCGGCTACTGGCCCATGTCGATCGGGAAGGTGCAGCGGCCCGGGTACGACCTGGTCAGCGTCGGCGCACAGCGGGTCCGGTCGACCGGTTCGGGACCCTTCGACTTCGAGAACCTCGGGCCGGCGCAGGCGGTCTTCGTCGTACCGCGGGGCGGCACGCCCCAGCTGATCGCGCAGCGGGACATCGGGCCGGACTCCGCGGACCGCGGCCGGCCGACCTGGGGTGCCGCCGCGGCCGTGCAGGACGGGTGGGTCTACCTGTACGGCACCGCCAACCCGGGGCAGGACGCCGTCTTCGGGTTCTCGCTGCGGGTGGCACGGGTACGGCCGGACGACCTGCTGGAGCCGGACCGGTGGCGCTACTGGGACGGCCGCGGCTGGGTCGCGGACCCCCGGGACGCCGCCGAGCTGATCGGGGCGGCCGGCGGGGTGTCCCAGACGCTGAGCGTCTTCCGGCGCGGCGACCGCTGGTACGCCCTCAGCAAGCGGGACGACTTCCTCGGCAACGACCTGACCGTGTGGACGGCCCCGACCCCGCACGGCCCGTTCACCGCCGGCACCACGCTGGCGTCCCTGCCCTCGGACACGGCGCGGGGGGAGCTCCGGTACATGCCGCTGGCGCACCCGGACCTGCTGCCGATGCCCGGGTCGGTGGTGGTGTCCTACAGCCGCAACAACACCGACACCGGCGCCGTGCAGCGCGACCCGCTGCTGTACCGGCCCCGGTTCGTGCGCGTGCCACTCCCCTGACCGGGTGTCATGGCAGCGTCAGGGTCGCCCGGACCAGGTGATGGTCGGACGGGAGGGTGCCGCGCACCTGCAGTGACGTCGGGTCGAAGTCCAGGACCATCTTCCACTCCTTGACCGGCAGGTAGTTGCTGGCGAAGACGTAGTCGATGTTGTTCCCGGTCTTGCTCCGGTTGTTGTAGTACGAGTACGACTTGACGTCGCGGTTCCAGCGGCCGAGCGAGTTCACCCAACCGTTGATGCTCTTCTGGGCCCGCGGGTTCGCGATCGGGTTGGTGGCGTAGGTCTGGTTGAGCACGTCGCCGTACCCGGCGTTCTTCATCGCCGGCAGCATGGTCTGCACGATCGTGTCGAACTTCTGGGTGTTGAAGTCGCCGGTGGCGATGACCGGCAACGAGCCCTTGATCCGGTTGATCTCCTTGATCAGCTGGTTCCACTGCTCGACCCGCACGGTGCGGTTCGGCGGGCACAGGTGCGTGGTGGTGAAGAGGAACTCGGTGCCACTGGCCTTCACCCGCAGCACCGCCCAGGCCATCCCGTAGGACTTGAGCACGTCCTGGGACGGAAACAGGTAGGCGCCTCGGCGGACCAGCTCGAGGGTCTTCGTGTTGTAGTAGATCCGGTCGCCGGCGGAGGCGCCTCGGTCCTGGTAGACGCAGTTGTACGACGTCAGCGGCCGCACGCAGTTGTAGGTGTACTCACTGGTCAGGGCATAGCTGCCGCCGGCCTCGTTCAAGCCGTTGAGCAGGTCGAGGTACTGGGTCGCCCCGTCCACGAGCTGCGAGGTGCGGTAGTAGCTCTGGTCGACCTCCTGCGCGCCGAGCACGTCGAGGTGCTCCCCCATGATCTGGGAGACGACGGTGCTGCGGCGGTTCGCCCAGGTGGTCTGCTCGCCGGCGGTCTGGTCGCCGTGGACGGTCATCACGTTGAAGCTGCCGGCGCGGATGTCCACCGGGCCCGGGGTGGGCGCCGGGGCCGGTGCCGGGGTGGGCGCGGGGGTGGGCGCCGGGGCGGGCGCCGGGGCGGCAGCCGTCTTGACCCGGACCGCCTTGGTGTACGACGTCAGGGCGGTACCCGTGTTGGTGATCGCACGGACTCGGGCGTAGTACGTCCTGCTCGGCGCGAGGCCGGTGACCGCCCGGGAGGCCGAGGTGGGGTTGTACCAGACGTTGCCGGACGAGAACGTCGCCGAGGTGGACCACTGGAGGCGGTACTTCGGCGCCCCCTCGGACGGCTTCCAGGAGACGGTCGTCGAGGTCGGCGTGGTCTGGCGGGTGACCAGCCCGGTCGGGGTGGCGACGGGGGCGGTCACCGCCGACGGGTACCTCGCGCCGGTGTAGCGGCTGAGCCGGACGCCGGTTCGGGGGTTGATCACCGCGACCCGGAAGTAGTAGCGCGTGTGCGGCGCGAGCCCTCGCACCAGAGCGGTGTTCGTCGGGTAGGCGAGGTACCTCGGTCTGCTCATCGTCGAGCTCCGCGAGAGCTGGACGCGGTAGCCGTGGGCCCCCGCCCTCGCGGCCCAGGACAGCTTCAGGGTCGTGGTGGTCCTCGTCTTGGCGGCCACCGAGGTGGGGGCCGAGAACGACAGCGCCTCCGCCGCCGGGCTGACCGTGGTCGCCACGGCAACACCAGCAGCGACGACGAAGAACGCAGCAGCTTTACGCATCATGTCTGAGCCCTCCCAAGCCCATCTGTGCCTCAGAGAGCAGCATCGGCGGGCGGGAGCGCGTTCTTGAGTAAACCTTTCCGAGGGTGAGTGGTCCTGACACCGAGAACGGCCGGCAGTCAGCGCGGTCGTCCGCGTGGACGGCAACTGGTCAGGCGTGGGTACGGCGGGAGAGGCCCCACAGCCTCAGGCCGGGTGACGCACTCCGCCTCCGGGCATCACAGCCAGAGGCTGACTTCGGCCAGCACAGCCCGACACACCGGGCTCAGAGCTCCTTGCGGAAGTGCACGTCCGCGGCCCCCATCACGGGCACATCCTCCCAGCGGAGGATCTCGCGGTATCCGTGGTGCTCGTAGAACCCAGGAGCCTGGAACGTGAAGGAGGTGACGAAGACATGCGTGCAACCTCGGTTCCGCGCCTCAGCCTCGAACTCGATGAGCAGCCTGCCACCCAGCCCCGCGCCGCGGCTGTCCGTGCGCACCCAGGTCATGCCGATCCCCGCGGCCACGCCCCAGGTCCAACCGCTCATGCCGGCTGCGAGCTCGTCCGCGTCGTCGTGGATCTGGACGGTCAGCTCGCGGGCCGGTGCGGTGCCTCTCGTCGCCGCGGCGTTCACCAGGTCGAGCTCGTCGGAAAGCCTCTGGTCCAGCTCGGCATCCGCCTCGCCCACGCTCGGGCGGTAGCGGGGCGCACTCTCACGGGCGCTGCTCGTCATGTCCGCCTCTGCCACGAAGCGCATCGTGCCACGCGGACTCGGTGGCAGTCGCGCCGCCATCCCGGCAGGCATCGCACCCCCGCCACCGTGCATCAACGCACCGGCGATTCTGCGAGGACCCCCGTCCGTTGACCGCCTCACGTCTCTGCCCTGCGGCTTTGTGCGAGGGTTGGCGTGTCGGTGGTTCGTCGTGAGGCGGGGGTGAACGGAAGGGTGGATGCGGCCGCGCACGGGGCGCCGCAGTTCGTGACCTCGATGCTGCTTGCTGCTGACCGGACGGCTCCGGTCAGCCCGGCAGCCAGGTGACGGCTTGCTCCCCCAGCTCGATGACGACTTCGCCGATCCGATGCGCGACGTTCTCCGGCGGCGGCCACGGGTCGGCCACCGAGGCCAGCACCTGCGACTCGGACAGCGTGATCTTGATGCGCCGCGTACCGGCCGGGAGGGCGAACGGTCCGAACGCACCGAGTGTCTCGGTGGCGCCGGGGGTGATGTCGCGTTCGCCTCCGGGGGTGACGATCATGTCCCAGTAGGTCGGGTCAGGCTGCGGCTCGAGCCGAACGGTCGCGTCGACGTCGTGACCGTTGAACGTGTCGTCGGGTAGCGCCGGAGTGATCACGTACGTCATCGCGACCATCGGATAGGCCGGCTTGCCGGGGAAGTGCTGGCTGTAGTCGGCATGGATGGCGTCGTCGGAGACCCCATCGACGCGCAACCCGGTCAGGGCCAGTCGGTGCCCGGGGAAGACCTCCCCGCAGTCGACATCGAAGCCGAATCCGTTCACCCTGCACGCAGCCTTCCTCGCTCGTAGGACGAGCGTCCCAGACTTCCGCACAGCTGATGCCCGACACGCAGACGAGAACCGCTTCGAGGGCCGGTGACCACCGGAGGGTCACCAGAGAGCTCAGCCTGCGGCTCGCCCAGCGTCGCGCCGTTGCCCGAGACCCTTGACCGCGGCCGGCTACGCCCGCGGCCTGCGCCTCCTCCGTCGGTCACTCGCTGAGGTGCGGAGTCCGTCAGGATTGTCGCAAAGTGCACCTCGGACACTCGGGTCCAGGCGGGATAGTGTGTATTCCTGTTCTTCGGCTGGAGCGAGGGGAGAGGCCGTGCCTGAGGTGATCGTCTCGGGTCGCGTCGTCTCCACCGACGATGGGCTGGCACTGGTGCCGGCGAGTCTGGACACGCAGGGCCGTGCCGACTGCGCCATCACCCTGACCGGGGCGAACCTCCCGCCCGCAGCCTGCAACGCCTCGGCTCGCGGAGAGTTGGTCGACCAGCGCCTCGCCGTGTCCGAGTGGAGCCTCGACGCGGACCCTCACCCGGCCAACGCGCCGTTGTCCGATCTGCCCGGTGCCGACTCCGCCGCCGTTGACCGAGCCCTCGACACCCTCCCCGTGGAGGACTCGAACATGGTCAGCCTCGGTGCCGACAAGGTGATCGACGGGAAGACCAAGGCGCAGATCCAGGTGGTGCGCGCAACCACCGAGCTTGCTTCCTGGCTGGGCGACCAGGCACCGGGATCGGTGTACGTCTACCCCTTCATCCGAGACGCGGGCACTCCGAGCGTCTGGGTGTCAGGTCGGTCCTGAGCGACAAGTCTTGCGGGGCGTGAGAGGGCGACCGCGGCCCGGCGACTGCGGCTGAAGAGGATGTGCGGATGGTTCCTCGTGTTCGAGGGGACGAAGAGGCCGCAGCAGAGCCGCACCGACGTTCGTCGGTGCGGCGGGACACGACTCCGGCACACTCTCTCCCGGCCACCATCGGCGGCCTCACCTCTGGAGCGCACATGGTCACCTCAGCCCGAAGTTGACCAGGAAGCTGGGGCCGATCACGGTCAGACCGCTGAAGACGCTGAACCACAGGTAGAGGTGCACCCCTGCCGAGACCAGCACCGTCGCAGCCGTCACGAGTCGCATCTTCATCGGTCTCTCCACTCTCCGGTCTCCTGGCCGCGGCGGCGCCGTGGCTCCACCCGAACAGACGGGCCGGAGCGCCGGAGGGTCCAGCGGCGGGGCGACCGGATCCGCTACCGGGACGTCTCGCGGGCGACCGCGACCAGGCCGGCCTTGTGCGCCACGGCCGCCGCCTCGCCGCGGCTGGAGACGCCCAGCTTCGCCAGGATTCTCGACACGTGCACCGACACCGTCTTGGGCGAGATCACCAACGTGCGGACGATCCCGGAGTTCGACAGGCCGTCGGCGACCAGCCGGAGCACCTCCAGCTCGCGGCCGGTCAGGCCGGCATCGGACGCTGCCGGCGGGAGGTCGGCGTCCAGGCGCAGGTGTGCCCTGCTGCCCGCGGCCCGGGCCTCTTCCACGAGCGGACTGGCCCCGAGCCGTTCGCCGATCCGGATCGCTTCCCGGAGCGCGCGACCGGCCTCGTCCGACCGGCCGAGCGACCGCCACGCGTCGCCGAGCCGCACGAGCGCGGACCCGAGCAGGAAGGGGAACGTCAGCTGTCGCTCCTTCATCTCGTCCGCGAGACGGACAACGGGTGCGAGCTCACCGAGGTACGGGAGTCGAAGGATCAGCTCGACAAGCGGAGCCCGTCGAGTTCAACCCGCTCACCCTGATGGCCCCGCGCGCGTTCACCTCGGATAGCCCAGGCTGACGGCGGCCGGCTCTGCACCCTCACGACGCCCCGTGGACGCTTCCTGCGTCCGAGCCACGCCGTTTCGTCGGCCGGGGACAATGGGGTCATGGCGATGCTGGAGGGCTTGCTGATCGTGGGGGCGATGGGCCTGCTGCTGTACGCGGTGATCCGGGCATTCCAGCCCAGACCGGACCACCCGGCCGTGGCCCCCGGTGAGTGGCGCGTCGCCCACTACGACGTCGACGGTCGCACCCGAGTGGTGGTGCACAAGGTCCGGCCAGGCGGCGCCCGGGTGCTGGACGAGCACGTCATCGCCGAGATCGCGGTGAGGGAACCGGCGTACGACGAGCTCTTCATGACCGCCATGGCGACGGCACGCCAGCGCAAGGCGATCTTCGAGGCCGAGGAGTAGCCGGTCACTCCCGGTAGGACGCTCTCCCCCGGAGGGAGTCTGAGCCGCCGTCGCCGTGGCTGTGACCCGAGCAGCGGTCCGCCGACGCGGTGCACTCGGTCGTGCCCGTGCCTCTCGCTCCCCATTCCCGTGATGCCCGTCGAGGTGCCACGATGGCCACCATGAGGCGGGTCAGTCCTGCGATGGTGGGCCGCGACGCCGAGCTCCGTCAGCTGCGGCAGCTCGTGACCGCGGCGGCGCGTGGAGTGCCCGGCCTGGTCCTGCTCAGCGGTGACGCCGGCATGGGCAAGACGCGTCTGGTCGAGACGCTCGTCGCCGGAAGCGAGCGGACCTGCCTGGTGCTTCGCGGCCAGTGCTCGGCGGGAGCGGCTCAGGCGGTGCCCCTCGCTCCCTTCGCCGCTGCGCTCCGCGACTTGTGCCACGCGCTCGGTGCCGAGGAGCTCGTCCGTCTGACCAGGGGCCATGCATCGGCGCTGGTGCACCTGGTCCCCGACGTGGAGCTCGTCGCCCCACGCTCGCCTGAGCGGCGCCGCCCTGAGCCGAGCATGGCGCAGGTCTACGCAGCGGTCACGGACGTGGTGCTGCGGGCGGCGGGCCGGCGGACGGTCCTCCTGGTCATCGAGGACGCGCACTGGATGGATGAGTCGAGCCAGAAGCTGATGGACTACGTGCTGCGCTCCGTGCGCGGCGAGCGAATCGCCGTGATCGTGACCCTCCGCAGCGACGACCCGGCGTTCGAGCAGCGGTCCGGTTTCGTTGCCGGGCTCCGCGGGCTCCCCCGGGCAGTCTCCGTCGCCCTCCAGCCGCTGACCGATGCCGAGGTCGGTGAGCAGGTGGCGCACATCAGCGGCGGCGGCCTGGACGCCGCGCACCTGGCGCGGGTGGTCGAGGCGTCCGGTGGCGTCCCGCTGTTGGTGGAAGAGCTGGTGGACCTGGCGCCCGAGGAGCTCGCTGGCGCCGGCGACGCGGCCGACCGGCTGCTGGGGCACCGTCTGTCCGGCCTGGCGGCTGGTGCCCGGTGCGTCGTTGACACCGCGGCCCTCTCCATGCGGGACCCGACCACGGAAGAGCTCGCCTCGGCCTGCCGACTGCGGGCCGAGGAGGCCGACCGCGCGCTCGTGGAGGCGGTTGTCCACGGGGTGCTGGTGCGGCGTGCCGGAACCGTGGCCTTCCGGCACGCCCTGTTGCGCGAAGCGGCACTCGCTGGGCTGATGCCCCACGCGCGCCGTGAGATGCACCGACGCTGGGCCGAGGTGGTCGCCCAGCGGCCGCCGGGTCTCGACCGGAGCGTCGAGCAGGCCCATCACCTCACCGAGGGCGGCCGGTGGGCTCCCGCGCTGGAGTCGTGTCTGGACGCTGCGCAGCTGGCCGGGCGGCTGTCGGCGTACCCGGAACGGCTGCGGCTGCTGTTGCGGGCCGCCGAGATCTGGCACCGCGTCCCCGAGGCCGCCGCGCGCACCGGCACGGATCTCGCCGAGATCCTGGGTGATGCCGCGGAGGCCGCCCACCTGACCAGTGGACGGGTCGAGGAGAGCCAGCGACTCGTCGAGTCCGCGCTGGAGGCCCTGCCGGCCGGTGCGGCGCCGGCCCGCAGGGCGATGTTGGACTTGCTCTGGGACAGGGTGCAGTGGCGTGGTGACGACCACCTCAGCACCGAGGAGGTGCTGAGCGCGGCGATGTTGGTCTCCGACGGGGGCAGCGAGACACACCGGATCGTCGCGTGTATGGCCGCCGCGAAGGCTCTCGTGCAGGCAGCGGACCCGGTCGCCGCGGAGGCGTGGGCCCGTCGGGCGGTCGCGGTGGCCGACGGCGCGGGCGAGGCGCTGCTGGGCGTCCAGGCCAGGTGCGTGCTGGCACGAGCCCAGTCCTTCTCAGGCGACGATCACTCCGCCGTCGCGACGGCGCAGACCGCTCTCAGGCAGGCTCGCCGCACCCATGACCTGTTCGTGCTCGCGGAGAGCCTCAGTTTCCTGTCCCTGGTGCAGTGGACCGCGGGGGACCCCGAATACCTGGCGACGATCCAGCAGGCTGTCGAGGTGCTCGGCGGTGATCGGCCGGGCCCGCTTCCGGGCTACTGGGGCATGGCCAGCGCCAACTTGGCCGAGGGCCTTCTCGACGTGGGTCGATGGGACGAGGCGGCTGAGGTCCTCGATCGGGCCCTGCGCGTCGAGCTGCCGACCCACGTGTTCTGGTCGGTGCGGCGACTCGCCGATCACCTTGCCGTGTGGCGCGGGGGCAGACGGACCTGGACGGAGGACATGCCTACCCCACCGCGCCCGGGCGGTGTGGCCGAGCGCGGTCTCGAGGATGTGCTGGTCTGCAGCTACACCTACGGCGAGGACGCGAGCTACCAGGGTGACATCGCCGAGGTCCGTTGGCATGTACGTCCGGTGCTGGTCGAGGACAGGGCGACGACCAACCCCGGCTACCTGCTGCCGCTGCTGGAGATGACCGCCCGCACCGAGGCGGACGGCCGCAGCCTCGATCCCGACGCGGAGGAAGGAGCCTGGATCATCGGCCGCGTCGAGCACCTGGTGGACATCCTGCGACCGCGCAACGCGCGGGACGACGCGTACGCCGCCCACATCCGGGCCGAGGTCGCGCGCTGGCGAGGCAGGGACACGGCGGCGATGTGGGCGAGCGTCGTGGACCGGTGGCGGCAGGTCGCGCGACCCCAGCCCCTGGCCCGGGCGCTCGTGCGCTGGGGCGAGAGCCTCGGCGCTCAGGGGCGGCGAGCCGAGGCCAGGCAGGCGCTGGCCGAGGCCCTCCGGATCAGCGAGCAGCTCCACGCCGGGCCCCAGGTCGACCAGGCACTGGCCGCCGCACGCCGCTGCCACCTGCGCTTGGCGTCCGCGACTCCGGCTCTGGCGGCCGACCTCGGACTCACCGATCGCGAGCTCGAGGTGCTGCGCCTGATCGCCGCCGGCGCCTCCAACGCGACCATCGCGGCGACCCTGTTCATCTCACCGAAGACGGTCTCGGTGCACGTCTCGCACATCCTGACCAAGCTCGGCGTGCCCTCGCGCGGCGCCGCGGTGGCGAAGGCACAGCAGTCGGCTCTCAGGAACAAGGCATCGCTGTTCGGCACCTAGTCCGCCGTCATCGAGACGGACCCGACGACGAGCCACCCTTTCTGGTCCGGTCCTTCCTCGATCACCTGAGCGCCGTCAGGGTCATCGCCCTCGACGTTGGCTAGGACCCACTCTCCACCGTCCGGTTCGCGTTCGCCCCTCCGGCGCAGGCGCCCGTGCGCGCCGAGGAAGTCGATCACCACGTGCACCGCGTCGCCGGCGTCCCAGTTGTTGCGCGCTGTGCCGCGGTGCGCCGCGTCGTTGCGCAGCTTGTTGACCCAGCGCAGCCGATCGACTGGCATCCGGCGCCGCCTGAGCCCCGACACACACTCCGTTCAACGTCCCCAGACGAACAGCCGAATGAAGCACACGGGCCGGGCGCCTCGACGGGCAGAGGACGTGCCCGGGTGGACGCAAGCGGGCCACCCGACCAAGGTCGGGTGGCCCGCTATTTCGCGAAGTAGGTGCCCGCTTATGTGCGAACACCCCGCTGTGGAGCTGGCGGGAATCGAACCCGCGTCCTTCGGCGTCGTTCCAGGGCTTCTCCGGGTGCAGTCAGTGGTGTCGTCTTCTCAGTCCCGGCGCTCTCACTGACACGTCGCCGACAGACTCAGCCACAGAAAAGTCCCGATGAGTCCTCGTGGCCCGGACTCACCAGCAAGCCTCCTAGATGAGGCCAGGTTCTAGAGCGGAGGCGCCTCTAGTCTGACCCGTTGGCATCTCGCTCAGGCGGCGAGTGCGAACGAACTGCGCTTGGAGTTGGCAGTTATTGGTTTCCAAGGAGCGTTCACGAGATGACCTTGGATCCTCGACCCGCTTCCCCTGGGACTAACGTCCCAAGTCGAAACCGATCAGCCCCTCTTGAGTTGTACTTCGTTGCTACCTTACCCGCTCCAACCGACCAGGGACAGTCGCTATTCCCGACCGCCCGGCGGGAGCCGACCGGACCACGGCGTGGAGGCTGGACTGGTAGCCGTGCCGCTGGGTGGCCGAGAGCTGTCGCGACTCCCCCAGCCCGGGCACCACCCGCGTGTCCGGTACGACGCTCAGCACCGTCAGCGAGCCGCCGAGGTGCGCCGCGATCCGGCAGGCTGGCCGGAGAGCACCCCCACGGGCATGTCAGCACTCGATGATGTGTCGGGTGGACGTGCCACAGAAGTAGAGGTGGACCGCCACCCCCACGAGCGCAAGCATCCAGGCGGCGATCTCTCAGCCGAACAGGGCGGAGGCGTTGTTCCAGCACACCCCGCGCAGCCAGTCGTCCCCGAGCCCGAGGCGTTCGAGGGACTCCAGCTGGTGGGCGTACGGGTAGGGCAGGTTCGGGAAGTCCGACCCCAGCAGCACCCGGTCGCCGAGCGCGACGAGGCGGGACAGCTGGTCGCGCGGGAACGCCGCCATCTCCTCGAAGAAGTCGGTGAACGCCATGGTGGTGTCGAGGTGCACCCGCTCGAAGTCCTCGGCGATCGCCACGAAGCCGTCGTACTCGGGGGCGCCGAGGTGCGCCACCACTGCGGTCAGCGTGGGGTGTCGCTCCATCAGGGTCCGCATCGGGCCTGGCCCGGTGTGGGCGTTCCCGACCGGCCCGCCGCTCGCGTGCACGACGACCGGCGTGCCGGCCTCGGCGATCACACCCCAGGCGTCGTCGAGCAGCGGGTCGAGCAGGTCGAAGTCACCGACCTGCACGTGCACCTTGAACACCTCGGTGCCGGCGGCGACCAGCTCGGCGACGTACCCGGCGGCCCCCTCCTCGGGGTAGAAGGTCGCGGACGACAGGCACTCGGGGACGGTTGCGGCGAAGGCGGCGGACCACTCGTTGAGGTACGCCGCGATCCCCGGGCGGTGCGCGTAGGGCAGCGAGGAGAACCGGCGTACGCCGAGCGCGCGGAGCTGCCGCACCCGCTCGTCGTCGTCGCCGCGGTAGACCAGCGGCCACTCACGTCCGATCAGCGGGCCGGCGGCGTCGAACTGCTCGCGGACCTTGCGCATCACCGGCGGCGGCAGGAAGTGCACGTGCACGTCGAAGAGGCCGGGGATCCCGAGCCGCTCCCAGAAGGCCGGGACGTCCTGGTCGCGCAGGGTCACTCGGGCAGGCCCTTGAGCCGCCGTCCGATCGCCTGCTCGGCCTCCCGGTTCGCCTGCCGCTCGGCGAGGGCGTGCCGCTTGTCGTAGGTCTTCTTCCCCTTGGCCAGCGCGATCTCGACCTTGGCGCGGCCGTCCTTGAAGTACAGCGACAGCGGCACGATGGTCAGGCCCCGCTCGGCGATCCGGCGCTCGATCTTGTCGATCTCGGCGCGGTTCAGCAGCAGCTTGCGCTTGCGGCGGGCGGGATGGTTGGTCCAGGTGCCCTGGGTGTACTCCGGGATGTGCACGCCGTGCAGCCACATCTCGTGGTCGTCGACCTCGGCGAAGCCGTCGATCAGGGAGGCACGACCGGCCCGCAGCGACTTCACCTCGGTGCCCTGGAGCACCATCCCCGCCTCGAAGGTGTCCTCGATCAGGTAGTCGTGACGTGCCTTCTTGTTCTGCGCGACGAGCTTGCGTCCCTCCTGCTTGGCCATGGCTCGATTCTCTCAGGAGGGCGCAACCGGGAACGTGTCGGCTCGGGTCAGAACCAGCTCATCGGGTTCACCGCGGCGCCGTTCTGCAGCACGGTGAAGTGCAGGTGGCAGCCCGTGGACCAGCCGGTGGTGCCGACGTACCCGACGACCTGGCCGCGCCTGACCTGCTGGCCGGCGCTCACCGCGTAGGAGCTGAGGTGGTTGGAGATCGTCGCCAGCGACACCCCGTGGTGGATGCCGTGGTCGATGATGATCCGGTTGCCCCACGCAGTCTGGAAGTACTCCTCGATCACCCGGCCGGACGCGGCCGCCCGGATCGGGGTGCCGCAGGAGGCGCCGAAGTCGACCCCGTCGTGCAGCGAGCGGTAGCCGTAGATCGGGTGGACCCGCCAGCCGAACGGAGAGGTGACCGGTGCGTCGACGGGGTAGTTCAGGAAGCCGTTGGACTGCACCGGGCCGCCGTCGCCCAGGACCGGGCTGCTGCTGCGGCCGGCCGCGCGGGCGGCGGCCGCCGCCCGGCGGCGGGCCTCGTCGGCGCGCCTCTTGAGCACCTTCGCGATCCGGGCCCGCTCGGTCTGCAGGTTGCGCAGCTGGGCGAGGTCGGCCTGCCTGGCCCGGTCGGCGGCGGCTCGCGCCTGGGAGCGCACCCCGACCAGGGTCCGCACGGACGCCTCGACGGCCTCGGCCTGTGCTTCCAGCCCCTGCTTGCGCAGCAGGTTGGCGGCGGCGGCCTTGCGCTGCCGGGCCACCTCGACCTTGGCGGCGGCAACCTCCTGGGCCTGCACGGTGAGCAGGGCGCGGGACGCCTCGAGCCGGTCCATCACGACCGACTCCTTGTCCATCACGTTGTGCACGGAGTTCAGCTGGCCGGTGAGCTCCGCGGGGTCCTGGGTGGTCAGCACCATCGAGAGGCCCATCAGCGACGGGTCCCCGCTCTGGTAGTTCGAGACGACGATCTGGCCGAGGGTGTCCTGCTGCTCGGCGATCTTGGTGCGGCCGGCGGTGAGGTTCGCGCGCGCCTGCCGGAGCCGGGCCCGCGCCACCGCGAGCTTGGCGCGCATCTCCTGGTCGACGGCTTCCGCGGCGGCCAGCTGGCCCCGGGTGTCGGCGAGCCGGGACTGGGCCGAGCCGAGCCGGGTCTGGGCCGCCTGGAGCGCCGCGGTGGCGGTGCGCAGCTGCGAGCTGGACTCGTCGAGGTCCGCGTGGACGCCGGCGATCTTCTTCTCCACCGTGTGCTTCTTGTGGCTCAGGTCGTCCGCGTGCGCCAGCGGCGCGACGGCACCGGCGAGCAGCAGGCTGCTCGCCAGGAGCGCGGCCGTGCTGCGGGCACGGGTCGTACCGGGGAAGATGCGACGCAAGGTCTTTGCCTTAGCTGGTACTCGGGGAAGAGGCGCCTCGACGGTAACGCACGGTGGTCACACTTTGAGGTATTTCCGGGTCATCACGAGCGTCGGCAGCAGCGTGAGCGCGAGCCCGATCGCGGCGATGATGCCGATCGCCGAGACCGCGTTCCCCCAGTCGATCCAGGCCACGATGTTCGAGGAGGGCCGCAGCGTGCGGTAGATGACGACGTACATGAAGAGCACCAGCGAGCCGGCCGCGAGGGCGACCCCGACCAGCGCCGCCACCAGCGCCTCCATCAGGAACGGCAGCTGGATGTAGAGGCTGGAGGCGCCCACCAGCCGCATGATGCCGATCTCCCGCCGGCGGGCGAACGCAGCCAGCCGGATGGTGTTGCCGACCTGGAGGACCGCCGCGATCACCAGGAACGCCGCGATCCCGATCGCCCCCCACTTGAAGACGTTCATCCAGAAGTAGATCGGCTTGAGCACCGAGCGCAGGTCCCGGACCGTGTTCACGCCCTGGAGGCCCTGGACGGCGCTCTGGATGCCCTGGAACTTCTCCGGGTTCTTCAGCTGCACCCAGTAGGACTCCTGCATGTCCGAGGGCCGGATCGACTGGTAGACGCGGCGTTCGGTGTCGTTGCCCGACACGTAGGCCTCGCGCCACTTGTCGTAGGCCTCCTGCTTGGTCTGCAGCCGCCAGGACGCGACCTCGCCGTTGGTGTCGAGCACCTTCTGGATCGAGGCCTTCTGCGTGGGGGTGACCTGGCCGTTCACGCAGTTGGGGGTCGCGGAGTTCTGGTTGCACAGGAAGATGGTGATCTGGAGCTTGCTGCCCCAGTAGTCCTCGGCCTTGTGCGCCTGCGCGTTGAGCAGCAGGCCCATGCCGACCAGCGTCAGGGACACGAAGATGGTGACGACGACGGCGACGGTCATGGAGACGTTGCGCTTCAGCCCGTTGCCGAGCTCGGAGAAGACGTAGGTCAGCTGCATGGGTGGGTGGGGCTCCCTGTGCTCAGTGCTGGTAGCCGTAGACGCCGCGCGACTGGTCGCGGACGACGGCTCCGTTGGACAGCTCGATGACGCGCTTGCGCATCTGGTCGACGATGCCGGCGTCGTGGGTGGCCATCACCACCGTGGTCCCGGTCCGGTTGATCCGGTCCAGGAGCTTCATGATGCCGACCGAGGTGTTCGGGTCGAGGTTGCCGGTGGGCTCGTCGGCGATCAGGATCATCGGCCGGTTGACGAAGGCCCGGGCGATCGCGACCCGCTGCTGCTCGCCACCGGAGAGCTCGTCGGGCATCCGGTGCCCCTTGCCCTCCAGGCCGACCAGCTCGAGGGTCTCGGGCACCACCTTGGCGATGTGCGAACGGGGCTTGCCGATCACCTGGAGCGCGAACGCGACGTTCTCGCTGACGGTCTTGTTGGGCAGCAGCCGGAAGTCCTGGAAGACGGTGCCGATCGTGCGGCGCAGCGCCGGCACCTTCCAGCCGGCCAGCCGGTTGATCTCCTTGCCGGCCACGTAGACCCGCCCGTGGCTGGGTCGGGCCTCGCGCAGCACCAGCCGCAGGAAGGTCGACTTGCCCGAGCCCGAGGCGCCGACGAGGAAGACGAACTCGCCCTTCTCGACCTCGACGGTGACGTCGTCGAGGGCAGGCCGGTTCGTCCCGTCGTACAGCTTGGAGACATTCTCGAACTTGATCACGGTGGGTTCTCGGTCGGTCTCGGGGACAGGGACACACATGCCGAGGCGACACCCACCCAGGTGGGGGCGTCGCGGCATCCGACCAACAAGCGAGTCTAGGTGACGGTCGGGGCAGGGCCCGCATCCCGCGCTCCCGGTGTTTCGCGCTCCCCGGAACCGTCGCCTAGGCTGCTGGAGCCATGTCCGACCCAGCCCCCGACCGCGGTCCCGCGCGCCGCTCCCGCACGCGCCGGGTCCTGGTGGTCGCCGTCGTGCTGGTGCTGGCCGGCCTCGTGGCGTACGCCGGTCTGGTCAACCGTCCCTCCGGCGACGAGTCCGGCTCGACGCCGACGACGCCTACCCCGACGCCGCTGGGCAGCATGGACCTGAGCGCGCTGCCGATCACCCGCGGACCGCTGTGCGCCGGGATCGCCGCCGCCGACGTGCGCCACGCGCTCGGCGGCGCGGTGACCGGGACGGCGCACTACGACAGCGGCCAGCGGGTGACGCTGGCCCCGGGGCTGCGCGACGTGTCGCACGAGTACGACTGCACCTACCGGGGTGCCGGCGCCGAGGCCCGCGTGTGGGTGTTCGCCCAGCCGGTCGACCCGACCGCCGCCCGCGGGCTCGCCGCCGCTGCACGCGCCGAGAGGAGCTGCCGCGTGGTCGCGGACGGCCCGACCTTCGGCACCCCGGGCGTCACCACCACGTGCCGGGCGTCCGGCTCGCGGCGCACGGTCACCCTGCGCGGCCTGTTCGGGGACGCCTGGGTCTCCTGCCAGCTGACCACCCCGGCCGCCGTCGTCCCGGCCACCACGGCGGTGCGCCGGACCGAGCAGTGGTGCGTCGACGTCGCGACGAGCGTCGGCGCCCGCTAGCGCCTGCCGTCCGCAGCTGACGGCGTCGCGCCCGCGGCACCGAGTCGCCGACCTCGACGACCTCGCCGTGGCGCAGACAGGTGCGGAGGTCGTCGGCCACCGCGTCGCCGAGCCGACGGGCCAGGTCGACCATGCCGCCGTCGGGCAGGTGCATGCACTGGGCGACCGCAGCCCCACGAGGGCTCTCACCGGCCGAGGCGCTGGCGGTCTACGGCTCCCAGGGCGAGCGGATGCACGTCCGGTCGTGAGCCGGCCTGGCCGGTGGGTCAGGCGTTGGCGGGGCTGTCCGCGCCGCGGCGCCAACGGATGCCGGCCTCCAGGAACGGGTCGATGTCCCCGTCGAAGACGGCCTGCGGGTTGCCGCTCTCGTACTCGGTCCGCAGGTCCTTGACCAGCTGGTAGGGGTGCAGCACGTAGTTGCGCATCTGGTCGCCCCACGAGCCCTGCACGTCGCCGCGCAGCGAGTCGAGGTGCGCACGCTCCTCGGCCTTCTTCAGCGCCAGCAGCTTGGCCTTGAGGATGATCATCGCCGAGGCCTTGTTCTGCAGCTGGGACTTCTCGTTCTGACAGCTGACCACGGTGCCGGTGGGGATGTGCGTGAGGCGTACGGCGGAGTCGGTGGTGTTCACCGACTGGCCGCCGGGGCCCGAGGAGCGGTAGACGTCGACGCGGATCTCCTCGTCGGGGACGTCGATCTCGTCGGTCTGCTCCAGCAGCGGGACCACCTCGACGGCGGCGAACGAGGTCTGCCGGCGGCCCTGGTTGTCGAAGGGGCTGATCCGGACCAGCCGGTGGGTGCCGGCCTCGACCGACAGGGTGCCGTAGGCGTACGGCGCGTGGATCGCGAAGGTCGCCGACTTGAGGCCGGCCTCCTCGGCGTAGGAGGTGTCGAAGACCTCGACGGGGTACTTGTTGCGCTCGGACCAGCGCGTGTACATCCGCATCAGCATCTCGGCGAAGTCGGCCGCGTCCACGCCGCCGGCACCGGAGCGGATCGTCACCAGGGCGTCGCGGACGTCGTACTCGCCGGACAGCAGGGTGCGGACCTCGAGGACCTCGACGGCCTTGTGGATCCGGCGGAGCTCGGACTCGGCCTCGGTCATCGTGTCGGCATCGCCCTCCTCGCGGGCCAGCTCGAGCAGCACGCCGAGGTCGTCGAGCCGGGCCTGGAGGCTGGTGAACCGGTCCAGGTCGGCCTGCAGCACCGAGAGCCGGCCGGTCACCCGGGTGGCGTTCGCCTGGTCGTCCCACAGGTCGGGGGCGGCCACCTGCTCACCGAGGTCGGCGATCTCGGTGCGGATCGCGCCGAGGTCCAGCACCTGCTCGATGGTGTGCATCGTCGCCTGGAGCTGCTTGATCTGGGTCTCGAAATCTGGGCCTGCCACAACACGCAACTCTACGCGACCCCGCACGGGCCGAGGGCCACCCCGGAGCGCATGCGGCCGGCCGGGCCCGGGTACCGGGCGTCGAGCCGCATCGAGGAGAGGAGCCGTCATGCCGCAGCAGGCCTGGAGCAAGAAGCGTGAGCGTCAGTACGACGCGATCAAGGACAGCCTCGAGGACCGAGGCCGCGACGACGAGACCGCCGCGGAGATAGCGGCGCGCACGGTGAACAAGGAGCGGGCCCGCGCCGGGGAGTCGGAGCAGGCGTCCCGGACCTCGACCGACGACATCTCCTCTGGCCGCCGTGGCGGCCTCCGCTCGCACGACGGCGCCGGCGGCCGCACCAAGGCACAGCTCTACAACGAGGCGAGGAGCAGGGGCATCAAGGGCCGGTCGTCGATGTCGAAGGCCGAGCTGGCGAGGGCCCTGGAGCGCTAGTCGCCCTTGTTGGCCGACGCGAGCCGCTCCAGGAGCCGCGGGTCCCCGACCCCTGCCTCAGGCGATCTCGGCCCGGAGGTCCTTGAGGATCCGGGAGAGCAGCCGGGACACCTGCATCTGGGTGACCCCGATGTCCTGGGCGATCTGCTCCTGGGTCCAGCCCTCGAAGAACCGCAGCTCGAGGATCCGGCGGTCCCGCGGGACCAGCTTGCGCACCGCCGGGCCGAGCACGACCCGGGCCTCGGCGCTGGCGAACTCCAGGTCGGTCTCGGGCATCAGGTCCCCGAGGGTGGCGGCGCCGTCCTCCCCCACCGGCACGTCGAGCGAGGCCGGGGTGAACGCGCCGTCGGCGGCCAGCGCCTCGATGACGGACTCGACGTCGATGCCGAGCTTGGCGGCGACCTCGCTGGGCTTCGGGGAGCGGCCGAGCCGCTGGGTGAGCTCGCTGGACAGCTTGGCGATGCTGCCCTGGAGCTCCTGGACCCGGCGTGGCGGCCGGACCGCCCAGCCGAAGTCGCGGAAGTAGCGCTTGACCTCGCCGGTCACGGTCGGCACCGCGTAGGAGAGGAAGTCCCGCTCGTGCGACGGGTCGAAGCCGTTGACGGCCTTGACCAGGCCGACGTACGCCGCCTGGACGAGGTCGTCCTCGGCCAGCCCGCGCTGGCGGTAGCGGTGCGCGATGGCGCGGGCCACGCCCATGTTCAGGACGACCACCTCGGCGCGCAGGGCCTGCTTCTCGGCCTCGTCGTCGGTGTGGTGCAGCTGGTCGAGGAGCCGCGCGGTGGTGATGCCGCGGTCCGGCTCGGGATAGGGCTGGGTGGCACGACGAGCAGGCCGGAGAGGCGTCGTCGGCGCTGAAACGGTAGTTGACATGTGCAAAGCCACTTTCCGTAGGCCTTCACGGGGGTAGGGGCGTCTGCTTGACCACTACGAGTTGCTTCCTCGAGTCAAGCACTCACAGGTCCCGGTCACAAGCGGCGACCCGACGAGCGTGTCCCGAGACGGTCAGTCGCTCACCACGACGACGGACGCGGCGGTGCCCGACACCACTGGACGTCGCGCCCAGCCGGGCGGGGTGATCGGCAGGTCGAGCGGTGCCGCGACGTGCACCACCACCCGGTCGGCGCCGGCCTCGACGGTGACGCTCAACCCCGGGTACCGACGGGCCGCGCCGGTCTCCCGCAGGTAGTCCGCGACGTACCGCCGGGCCACCACCGGGTCGATCTCGGCCCGCTCCCCCAGCCCGCCCTCGTAGACCTGTCGGCCCTGGACCCCGTCGGCGGCGGCGAGCGCGGCCCCGTCCGCGAGCGAGTCCAGGCCGGCCCGGCGCAGGTAGGCCGCCGAGGCGTCCACGACCACCGCGACCATCATGATCGCCACGATCGCGAAGCCGATGACCAGCAGAGACGTCTGGCCGCGCTGGTCGCGGGTCACGACCGGTCCTCGCGGAAGGACCCGTAGGGCACGGTGTGCTCGGCCTCGACCCGGATGCTCGGGGTGCTCCCGCCCAGCGCCGAGGGCATCAGCGGCAGGTCGACCCGGTAGCGCATCCGCACGTGCACGACCGACCCGGGCGAGAGACAGTCTCGAGGGCGCGGCGAGCAGGTCAGCGACATCGCTGCCCGGTCCGGGCCGAGCCCCTGGTCACCGAGGGCCACGTCGGCCGCTGTCCGGGCCCGCGCCGCTGCCTCACCCTCCGAGGACGCGAGCGTGTAGGCCCGGCCGGCGGCGCGGGTCGCGGCGTTCACCGCGTACGCCGACCGCTGCACCTCGAACACCGCCAGCACGACGTACACCAGCGGCACGAGCAGCAGGATGGACAGCCAGGTGACCTCCACCAGGGCGGACCCGCGCTCGTCGCGACGCCGGGTCATGGGGCCACCTCCTCCACCGCGTGGCCGGACACGGCCAGCCGGACGCCGGGCCCCCAGAGGCCGAGCGGCGGCACCTCGGCGGTCACGTCGACCTCCACGCCGGGCGCGCCGCGCACCGTGGCCGGCCGGGCGACCACGTCCCGGGCGAACCGGCCGGACAGCGCGCCGCTGATCTGCTCCCGGGTGCGGGCCGCACCCGCCTCGACGGGCCGGTCCACGGTCGCGGCGTACCGAGCGCCCTCGGAGGCCGCCGCGGCCAGGGTGTTGCGCACGTGCAGCACCAGCGCCAGCTGGAGGATGCCCAGGAACAACGGGATCAGCACGACCAGCACCAGGACGAAGTCGACGACGGCCGCGCCGCGAGCATCCCGGGGCAGCGGCATCGCTCAGCCGCGGACCGAGCTCAGCGCGTCCCGCAGCATCTGGCTCAGCTGTGGGCCGGCGATCGCCCAGAGCGCAGCCACCAGGCCCGCGGTCATCACCGTGATCAGCACCCAGCCGGGCACGTCGCCGCGCTCGTCGCGCCGCCGTCGGCCGCGGACCCGCAGGCAGAGCGTGAGGAGCAGGAGCATCAGCTTGTTCATGGTTCCATCCATTCCTTGCCGAGAGTCAGGGGGTGACCAGGTGCAGGCCGACGACGCCGGGCCAGAACGCGAACACCACCGTCACCGGGAGGACCAGGAACACGACGGGGATCATCATCGCGATCTCCTTGCGGGCCCCGGACTCGATGAGTGCCCGTCGCCCGGCCTCACGGACGTCCGCGGCCTGGGCGTGCAGCACGCCCGCGAGCGGCGTGCCCCGCTCGATCGCGACGGCCATCCCCTCCGCGAACCTGGCGACGACCGGCAGCCCGGAGCGGCGGGCCAGCCCGTCGAGCGCCGCCGAGACCGGGCTGCCGGTGCGGATGTCGGCGAGGACGGCGGCGAGGTCGGCCGACAGCTCGCCCCTGGACCGCGTCACCACTCGGTCCAGGGCGGCCACCGGCCCTTCCCCGGCTCCGACCGCGAGCGCGAGCAGCTCCGCGACCGTCGGGAACTCGGCGAGGATCCGGCGCTCCCGCTCGGCGACCTGGGCGCTGAGCCGGTTCTCCCGGAGCAGCACGCCGAGCACGAACGCCACCGCGCACAGCACCAGCAGCGGCACCGTGCGTCCCGGGGAGCGCACCGCGACCACGAGGGCCAGCGCCGCGGTCGCACCGAAGCCGACCAGCCCCCACAGCACCTGCTCGACCCGGAAGTCGTGCACGCTCATCGCGAGGTCGGCCCGCTCGATCCGGCGGCGGATGGAGGCGTTGCCGCCGAGCAGCCGCTCCAGGGAGTCGGCGGCAGAGCCGAGGGCGGGGCCGAAGACCGCCCCGAGGGCACCCGTCCGCAGCGGCTTCACCACGGGCCGGTCTGCCTGGGGCAGGTCACGCACGAACGGCAGCACCCGGGCCTCCAGGCGGGGATGCCGCAGCGCCAGGACCCTGGTGACCACGAGCACCAGCCCCACGCCCAGCCCGGCGCCGTCCAGCGCACCCCACCCACCCAGCGTCACGACAGCACCCGGCGTTCCTCGGGCAGCCGCCCGATCCGGACCATCGCGCGGTAGGCGACCAGGCACAGCGCCGCCCCGGCGGCGAGCACCACGACCCCGGACGGGGAGGCGTAGCGGGCGATCACCTCGCGCTGGAAGCAGAGCAGGAGCAGCACCAGCCAGGGCGCCGCGACCGCCAGCCGGGCGCCGTTCACGGTCCAGGCCTGGCGCGACTCCAGCTCGGACCGGGTGCGCGCGTCCTCGCGGAGGAAGCCGGACAGGTTGCGGAGCAGGCTGCCCAGCTCGCCGCCGCCGACCTCGCGCGCGATCCGGAGCCCCTCCACCACCCGGTCGCCGACCGGGTCCGCGAGCCGAACCTTGAGCCGGTCGAGGCTGTCGGTGAACCGGCCGGTCACCTCGTAGTCGACGCCGAAGGCCACGAACGGCTCCCGCAGCGGCTCGGGGCCGCGGCGGCCGAGCTGGGTGAGCGCCTCGGCCAGCGACATCCCGGCCCGGACGGCGGAGGCCAGGTTGTCGACCGCCTCGGGCCACACCTCGGCGAGCTCGCGCTGCCTGCGCCGGGCACGGCCGGCCAGCATCGCCAGGGGGAGGTACCCGGCCAGCAGGCCGAACGCTGCGGCGACGGTCACCGTCCGTGACACCACCTGGATCGTCACGCAGGCGACGAGCCCGGTGAGCGCGCAGACCGCCCAGAGACCCCCGACCGTGGTACCGGCCAGGCCGGCCCGGTCCAGCAGTCGGCGGGTGCGCCCGACCCGGGGGGCGTCCGGCCTGGCCCGGAGCGGGGAGGTCAGCGCCAGCCAGACCAGCACCAGCCCGATGCCCGTGCCGAGGCCCAGGACCGCACCCACGTCAGGCCCGTCCCGTCAGCAGTCCGCGCACGTCGATCCCGACCCGCTCGTAGCGCTCGACGTGCGGCGGGATCCCGTGCGTGCGGACCAGGCGCCCCTGCTCGCGGACGAAGATCGGCTCGGTCTCGATGACGTCGCTCTCCACGCGGCCCGGGACCCCGACGATCTCCTCGGTCCGGCGTACGCCGTCGGGGCCGATCCCGAGGTGCACCACCAGGTCGACGGACGAGGCGACCGTCGGCACCACGAACCGCGCGGAGATGTTCTCCCCCGCCAGCAGGGGGAGCGTGCACATCTTGACCAGCGCCTCCCGCGCGGAGTTGGCATGCAGCGAGGCCATCCCCGGGAGCCCGGCGTTCAGGGCGAGCAGCAGGTCCAGGCACTCCGCGGCGCGGACCTCCCCCACGATCACCCGGGACGGCCGCATCCGCAGGCTCTCCTTGACCAGGTCGCGCAGCGCGATCTCGCCGGTGCCCTCCAGCCCCCGCTGCCGGGTCTGCATCGCGACCCAGTCGGGATGGGAGAAGCGCAGCTCGAACACCTCCTCCACCGACACCACCCGGTCACGTCCGGGGATGCTCGCCGCCAGGCAGTTGAGCATCGTGGTCTTGCCCGCCTGCGTGGAGCCGGCGACCACGACGTTGAGCCCGGCGCGCACCGACGCGTCGAGGAAGGCCGCGGCCTGCTCGGTCAGGCTGCCCAGCGCGACCAGGTCGTGCAGCCGGGCCGCGCGGACGACGAACTTGCGGATGTTCACCGCCGAGAAGCCACGTGCGATGCCCTCGAGCACGACGTGCAGCCGGTGCCCCTCGGGCAGCATCGCGTCCACGAACGGCTGGGAGAGGTCGATGCGGCGGCCGCTGGACTTGAGCATCCGCTCGACGAGCTCCTGCACCTGCGCGGAGCTCAGGATCGTGGAGGTCAGCTCGTGCCGGCCGGCGCGAGCCACGAAGACCCGGCTCGGGTCGTTGATCCACACCTCCTCGACCGTCGGGTCGTCGAGGTAGCCCTGCAGCGCGCCGAACCCGGACACCCGGGCGACCAGCTCCTCCACCACCGCGTCGTGGTCCTGCACCGGCCGCACCGCACCCGTCAGGCTGCGCTGGTCGTGCGCCGCGATCACCCCGACCGCGAGCCGGCGCACCAGGGCCGCGTCCCGCTGCGGGTCGACCCCTTCGTCGCGGACCGCCACCCGCAGGTCGGCGTCCAGCGTCTCCATCAGGTCGCCGTGCGTGTCGGCGTAGGTCAGGCTCATGGCTCCCCCGCCATCCCGCGATCTATGCGTCCCGCCACTATGCAAGCGGCACGCCGGACACGGAACCCCGTGTCATGGATCTGTGGACAAGTTGCGACATGAGGGCACGACTGTGACGGGAGGGGTCGGATCCGAGCGGCAACCACCTGATGGGGGCATTGTCGGTCCTCACCTCGGAGAGGAGAGTGAGGACGTGGGAGGAGACATGTCCTCAACCTTCGGGAAGGTACTGGGCGCCGTCCGCCACACCACCGGCCGCAGCATTTGCCCACGGCTGCGTGTTCCGAAGCCTCCGATCACGATGTGAGGTGAGACCGGTGCCGGAACCCATCTCCACTCTTGTCGCGGCTGCCGGCGCCGCGTCCGGGGCGGTCAAGGCCACCGATGACTCGCTCGCGGTCATCTCCAAGCTGGTCGACAAGCTCCGCGCCCAACCCGACCTGGCGGCCATGAAGCTGTCTGCCGCGCTGGACGAGGTGATCAAGACCTACCAGGTGGTGGATGAGGCGATCATCGGCTACTGCAGCCTCGCCGCCGACCCCGACACCCTGCCAACGAAGACGCGGGAGCTGCTCGCGATCGCAGGGGGGAGCCTCGAGGTGCAGGTGGCGAACGGGCGCGGCCACTGCGTCCGGATCTCCAACATCTACCACGAGCACCTGCACCGCTGGTTCGAGAAGGTCTTCAACGGGGATGACCTCGACGCCATGTACCAGGCATTCCTCGGGCCGTTCGGGCTGGGCAACGCCGACGAGGACGTGTTCAGGAAGCTCGAGACGGTCGCTGCCCAACTCACCGCGTCCGCCGACGTGTCGGTCCCGAAGGCGCTCGCCGGCGACTGGCACGGCGTACGCGACGACATCGTGGCCACTTACCACGAGCTCGCTCCGTTGCGGAAGGAGATGGCCGCGTCGATGCGGCACATGGCGACGTTGAAGAACGACTTCATCGGTCTGGCCGGAGTCACCTGACCCGGGTCGGTCGCCTCGCCGTGGCCGGTGCGAGTCGGCGCACCCTCCGAGGAGGGCGTCAACGGGCTCCGGTGAGCCCCTCGTCCGTCGAGCCCGAGAGCCGCTGGGCCGAGCGCGGCCCCCGGTCCCGGCCCGGGCGAAGGCTGATCCTCTCCGGCCGGATGGTCCGGCACCCGCTCGTCGACCTGCCGAGGGGTTTCGCTCCCGGCGACCGGGGAACGGTTGCGGGACAACCCATCAGTGTGGATCGCCGCCGTCTCCCGGGAGCGGCGGGTTTCGCATGCAAGGGGCCGGCCGGCTCAGCCTTTCGCTCGCAGCAGGTCGCCGAAGATGTCCCCGTGCTCGTCCACCCGGGCGAGCACGTCGTCCATCTCCAGCTGGCCGAGGCCCTCCTCCGCGCCGTCCGTGATCTCCTCCCAGGTCCGCGGGGCGGCGACGTAGGGCCGGTCCCGGCCGCGCAGCGAGTACGGCGAGATGGTCGTCTTGGCGCCGGTGTTCTGGCTCCAGTCGAGGAACACCTTGCCGCCGCGCAGCGACTTGGTCATCTTCCACAGCACCAGGCCGGGATGCTCCGCGGTGAGCTCGCGGGCGATCTCCTGCGCCTCGTCGCGCACCCCGTCGGCGTCGAGCCGGCCCGGCAGCGCGGCGTACACGTGCAGACCCTTGCTGCCGGAGGTGACCGGCGCCGCCGACAGCCCGCGCTCGGCGAGCTTGTCGCGCACCAGCAGCGCCACCTGGCAGCACTCCCGCAGCCCGGCCGGCGAGCCCGGGTCGAGGTCGATCACCATCCGGTCGGGGTGCCGAGGCCGGCCGTCGGGGCCGACCGTCCACTGGTGCACGTGCAGCTCGAGGGAGGCGAGGTTGGCGAAGTAGGTCAGGTCGGCGAGACCCTCGATCACCGGGAAGACGAGGGTGTCGCCGCCGCCGCGCGAGCCGCTGGAGGGGACGGTCACCGACCGCAGCCAGGACGGCGCCCCCGAGGGCAGGTTCTTCTCGAAGAACTGCAGGTCGCCGGTGCCGTGCGGCCAGCGGATCCGGGTCACCGCGCGACCGGCCAGGTGCGGCAGCAGCACCGGTGCGACCCGCGCGTAGTAGTGCAGCACCTCGCCCTTGGTGGTGCCCGAGGTCGGGTACATCACCTTGTCCAGGTTGCTGATCCGCAGCGTGCGACCGCCGACGTCGACCAGCACCTCCTCGCCCTGCCCGTCAGCCATCCCCGGCCTCCAGGTCGCCGGGGCCGAGGTCCGCGCGGACGCCCCGGAAGCTCGGCTGCCGCAGCCGCTCGGCCGGCGTCCGCCCCAGCGCGGCGACGTCGACGACCACCTCGGGCCGCACCCAGGTGGTGCCCAGCGCGTCGACCCGGGGGACCTCGTCCACGAACGGCGAGCCGTCCGTGTGCAGCGGGCCGAGCAGCTCCAGCAACCGCTGGCCGACCTTGCCGGCGATCCCGCTGCCGACCCGGCCCCGGTAGACCAGCCCGGCCGCCGTGGGCTCCCCCACCAGCACCGCCCCGATCCGGGAGGCACTGCCGGTCTCGAGCCGCCAGCCGCCCACGACGTACGAGCCGACCGCGCGGTGCGGGAACTTCAGCCAGTCCGGGGAGCGCCGGCCCGGCACGTAGGTCGAGGAGCGCCGCTTCGACACGATGCCCTCGAGCCGCTGCTCCTCGGTCGCCTGCAGCAGCATGTCGCCGTCGTCGTACGCCGCGGGCACCTGCCAGTGCGCGCCGAGCAGCCCGATCCCCTCGAGGGCGGCCCGGCGCTCGTGCAGCGGCCGCCCGGTCAGGTCGACGCCGTCGAGCCGAAGCACGTCGAAGACCAGCAGGGTGACCGGGTTGGTGCCCGCTAGCTCGGCGGCCCGGCGGGCGCTGCCGACGTGCATCCGGTCGGCGAGCGCCCCGAACGTCGGCACCCCGTCGAGGAACGCGACCACCTCCCCGTCGAGGAGCACGTCCCGCCCGAGGTCCGCGAGCCCGTGCAGCTCGGGGAAGGAGACCGTGACGTCGCGCTCGTTGCGCGACCGGACGTGCAGCTCGCCGGTGCCGTCGGCGGCGGGCCGGACGTCGACCAGCACGCGCATGCCGTCCCACTTCACCTCGTGCAGCCACTCCGCCCCGGCGGGCACGCGGGTCCCCTTGGTGGCGAGCATCGGGCGCATGGCCATCATCTTGTCGCATTCCGGCGATTCCCGGACACCGCCTCGGGGACCGACCGGACGCATGGTCTGCCCGATGTCGGGGACCTGCGCCATGATGGACCTCTGAGCAGGCGACCCGCCCGACCCGACGAACGGAGCAGCCCATGCGTGCCATCTGGAAAGGCGCCGTGTCGTTCGGTCTGGTGAGTGTTCCGGTCAAGCTGTACTCCGCGACCGAGAGCCACGACATCTCCTTCCGGCAGGTGCACGCCAAGGACGGCGGCCGGATCAAGTACCAACGGGTCTGCAGCATCGACGGCGAGGAGGTCGCCTACGCCGACATCGCCAAGGGCTACGAGACCGAGGACGGCCAGATGGTCGTGCTCGACGACGAGGACCTCGCCGAGCTGCCCGCGAGCAGCAGCCGGGAGATCTCGGTCGAGAAGTTCGTGCCGTCCGACCAGATCGACCCGATGTGGCTGGAGAAGTCCTACTACCTCGAGCCGGACAAGGCCGCTGCGAAGCCCTACGCGCTGCTGCGGGAGGCGCTCAAGGAGGCCGACCGGGTGGCGGTGGTGACGGTGTCGATCCGGACCCGGATGACGACCGCGGTGCTGCGGGTGCGCGAGGACGTGATCGTCATGCAGACGATGCTGTGGCCCGACGAGGTCCGCAAGCCGGACTTCGCCGGCCTGGACGCGACCGAGCACGCCGCCAAGCCCAACGAGCTCAAGATGGCCAAGCTGCTGGTGGACACCCTCGCCGGCGACTACGACGCCAGCGAGTACGAGGACGACTACGCCAAAGCCGTCGAGGCACTGGTCTCCGCCAAGCTCGAGGGCGGCGAGGTCAAGGCCCCCGAGGAGCCGAAGCGGTCCACCGGCGAGGTGGTCGACCTGCTCGCGGCCCTGCAGCGCTCGGTCGACGCCGCCAAGACCTCACGCGGGGAGACCGTCACCGCCGACGAGGACCAGGCGGAGGAGAAGCCGGCCCCGGAGAAGAAGCCGGCGAAGAAGGCCGCGGCCAAGAAGGCGGCGGCAAAGAAGGCACCCGCCAAGAAGACCGCGAAGAAGGCGCCCGCCAAGAAGGCCGCGGCCCGGAAGGCCAGCTAGCTAGCCGGGGACCGGCCAGAGCCCGGCCGCGCCTGCCCGGTCCCCTGTCAGGAGGCGGCGTCGACCTCGAGGACGAGGTCAGGGGCGGGGTGCAGGGTGAGCTCGGGGTCGTGGGGGCGGGCGGCGCCGACGCTCGTGCCGGGGGCGGTGACCTTGTGGGTGCCGGTGTGGTCGGCGAGGTAGACCTGGCCGTGCGGGTCGCGCCACAGGTACACGCCGGGGAACGGCTGCCGCACCGTCCAGTGCCCGTGGGTCTTGACCCGGTGGTGGAAGCGGCCCAGGAGCCCGTAGTTCTCCAGCCGAGAGGACAGCCGCCGCTCCCCCACCCCGGCCGGCCGGTACTCCTCGGTGCGGTACTCCTCGGTGCGGTACTCCTCGGTGTGGTCGACGTCGGCCCGGTCGGCGTGGGTGAACAACCGCGAGCCGAACGGGAAGCAGTCCCCCGGCGAGCGCAGCACCAGCGCACTGCGGTGCCGGTCGGGGACCTCGTAGGCATCCACCGGCGCCTGCCCCGCGAGGTCCACCACCGGCGCGATCACGTACCGGTGCAGCGGCCGCAGGTGCTCGTGCACGAACCGGTGAGTGACCGGCCCCTCGCCCTCCCACCGCACCACGCCACCCCGCTGGTCCCCACCGGCCCGCAGCGCCTCCGCGGACAGGTGCAGGTGCAACGTCAGCGGTGGCAGCAGCGCCGACCAGTCGAAGACGAACCGGGCAGCCCCGGGATCGGGAGCGGGATCAAGAACGGGGGCTGGTGGACTATCGGGGTCGGGTGGGCCGTCGTCCGGCCAACCGGGATCGGGACCCGGGTCTGGGTCTGGGTCTGGGTCTGGGTCTGGGTCTGGTGGGCCGTCGTCCGACCGCGCCGGCGCCGGTCGGCCCGTCAGGAAGTCCGGGAGCCGGCCGGGGGTGAACCCGACCCGGCGGGCGAAGGCATCCATCCGGTCCAACCCATCACGGGGACCGGACGGAGGCTGATCCTGGAGTCGGTCACCAGGCCGGTCATCGCCCGGGTCGTCGTCCAGTGGCAGCTCGACGTCGACGGTCCGGGCCCGCAACGCCGCATAGCCCGCCAGCAGCTCCACCGCCCGGGTCGGGTTGCACAGCACCACCACCGCCTTGACCTTGCGGGCATCGAGGTCCTCGGCATCCCCGAACGCCTTCAGCGCCTCCGCCACGAACAGCACCGTCGCCTCCACCCGGGCGATCACCCCGACCGTGGACCGCACATAGAAGCCGGCCGTCCCCGCCTCGCTGGACCGGGTCCGCTTCGCGAACTGCACCAACGCCCGCTCCTCCTCCCGCGCCGCGGCCGCCGCCGGGTCCGCGGCCACCACCACCCCCTCCAGCAGCGACTCGAACCGCCCCCACGGCAACGACCCGTCCACCACCGCGACCATCGCCCGATCCACATACGCCGCCGCCTCGGGCGAGAGCGCCCGGGTCCGGGTCGCCACCAACCGCACACTCCCGACCCGCGCCTCCCGCGACACCACCCGCGCCCACAGCAACGGCAACCGGTGCCGCACCTCCAACGCATCCCCGATGTAGCGCCGCGCCGACCAGGTCCCCATCCGCATCCGCGCCCCCAGCTCGGCCGCCGCGAACTCCGAGACCAACGGCGTCCCCCGACCCCCCAACCGCACCGCACGCTCCCGACCCGGCCACGACATCGACCCCGGGTCCAGAGCCTCACCCGGATGCAGATCCGCGAAATGCGCCGCCAGCTCGAACGACGCCGCCTCCGCCTCCACCCGCGCCACATACAAGCGGTCCACCGCATCCAGCGTCTCGATCACGCTGTGCTGATGGACCGCCCTGGCCTGCATGAGAACACTCTCCCAGCGACCACCGACAGTTTTCGCCGTCATCCGGGGGCGACCCCGGCAAGCGGACCCTCGGCAGCGCGGACATCCGTCGGCTCTTCGAGTGGGAGGCTCGCCCCTCACGGAGCGTCAGGGTGCCGGAAGCGGATGCCGACGCGGTTGTCACACAGGGCAACCTGTCGTCGCCGGGCAACCTGCGGTCTCGAGGCAGGTCACCGGCTGGCGCTGCGAACCCAGGCGAGCCGTTCCACATTGACGGCTGACTGGGCGTGTCCCATTTCTCGGGCCGCTCGATCCCCGGAAATCCAAGCGGCTGCGCCGTTCACGAGTACGACGACGATGAGCGCTGAGACCATCACGTGCCTGTCCACGCCGCGGTTCAACGAGGCGCACCCTTGCCAAGAACAACCAGGACGACCGAGTGAACCCGACCCGGGTCGCCGATCTCGCGGGCCCGGCCCGTCACCCTCGGGTGGTGGCCTGCTCCACGTCGTGCATGGCGGCCAGCCGGTCCAGCCGCTGCCGGAGCGTTGGGTGGCCCTGTCTACGGGCTTGCCGGGCGCTGACCTCCGTCGGGAGCCGGTTCTCGGCGAACAGTCCCTCCAGGGCGCTGCGCATCGCCAGGGGACCGACCTTCGCAGCGGCGTACGCGTCGGCGGCCAACTCCTGCCGGACCGCTAGCCCGCCGACCAGCCGCAATCGCAGCCTCGGCACCAGGGCAACCAGCACCAAGAGCACCAGCAGGACGGGGAGGCCGCCCGTGTCGTCGACGGTCAGAACGCACATGAGCCCCAGCACGCCCACGCTGAGCGCGAGCGAGGCCCCCAGCCGGGTGGCGGAGGTCGCCCGGTGCAGTCCCGACCTCCTGACCCGCCGCGGCTAGCGAAGTGCGAGGTCCTTGGCGCCGGCGTCCCAGACCAGCTCCCGGGCCCCGGAGCGGATCCCCTCGAGGAGCAGCGACGTGAACGCGTCCACGTCGTACCCCGCGGGGAGCGTCGGCGGCGTCCCGCTGACGGCCCGGCCGGCGAGCCCGGTCTCCAGGTGCGGCGGGCGGACGTCGAGCACGCTGATCCCGGCCCGCCGTACCTCCCGGCGCAGCGCGGTCAGGTACGCCGAGAGGGCCGCCTTGCTCGCGGAGTAGGCGGCCATCTGAGCCATCGGGGCCTCGGCAAGGATCGCGCTGAGCGCCACGATCGTGCCGCCGCCGGACATCGCCGGCACCGCCGCGGAGAGCACCGCGATGGGACCGAGCGCGTTGACCGCGAACAGCTCCTCGTTGACCGCGTCGGCGGTCTCGGCGGCGCTGCCGAAGCCCGCCACCCCGGAGGCGACCACGACCAGGTCGAGCCCGTCGAGCGTCTCGGCCGCCCGCACCACGGCCTCACGGCAGGCCGCCACGTCGAGGAGGTCGAGCTCGACGGTCCCCTCGGCGAGCCCGGCCAGCGCCGCTAGCCGCTCGGTGCGGCGGCCGGTCACCACGGACCGGGCGCCGGCCTCGTGCAGCGAGCGGACGATCCTGCCGCCCAGCACACCGGTGCCGCCGACGACGAGGGTGCGGGCACCGGTGAGCTCCATGTCCCCTTGATACCCCGGCACCGGCCCGGTCGAGCCTGACCATGCGGACGGGTTGTCGGGCAGCGTCACCGCGACCCGGGGACGGACCGAGCTGCCGGCGTCGCGACGCCGACGGCCGCGGGCGTGTCCGGGAAGCGCCGCGAGATCGCCCACTGCAGCGCGTCGGAGGCCCGCGGCGCCACCAGGTTGAGCACCTCCGCGACGCCTCCCGCGACGGTGCCGGCGGTCAGCGGCCGGTCCTCCAGCGCACGTACGACGCGGGCCGCGGCCTGCTCGGGGGTCAGCGCCGGCGCCCGGGCGTAGAGGTCGGTCGGCCCGATCATCGCGGTGCGCACCAGCGGCATCCGCAGGTTGGTGAAGGTCACCCCGTCCCCGTACAGCTCACGGCCGGCGATCCGGCTCCAGGTGTCCAGCGCCGACTTGGAGGCGATGTAGGCGGAGAACTTCGGGGCCTTGACCTGGACGCCCCAGGTGAGGACGTTGACGACGTGGCCCGAGCCCTGCTCGACCATGCCGGGCAGCAGCCCGAGCATCAGCCGCACCGGGGCGACGTAGTTGATCGCCATGGTCCGCTCGACGTCGTGCACCCGGCCGTAGGACAGCGCCACCGAGCGGCGGATCGAACGGCCGGCGTTGTTGACGAGGTAGTCGACACCACCGTGCTCGGCCCGGACCGTGGCCACCAGCCGGTCCACGGCCGGCCCGTCGGTGAGGTCGCACGGGTGCACGTGGGCGGTGCCGCCGGCGGCGGTGACCGCGGCGGCGACCCGGGCCAGCTCCTCGGCGCGACGGGCCACCAGCAGCACCGTGCCGCCCCGGGCCGCGACGGCGTACGCGGTCGCCTCCCCGATGCCGGACGACGCCCCGGTGACCAGCACCCGCCGGCCGGCGAGCGGCGACGGCGCGCCCGGCCGCAGCGTCCGCCGCAGCCAGGCCCGCGGGGTGGTCAGCAGCAGACCCGTCACGGTCCCTGACGCCCTCAGCCGGCGACGCCGCAGCGACGCAGCGTCAGCACCACCAGGGCGCGGGTGACCTGGACGAGCTGGTCGAGGTCCACCTTCTCCAGCGGGGCGTGCGCGTCGGCGATGTCGCCGGGCCCGTAGTGCAGGGTCGGGATGCCGCCGATGCCGGTGTAGAGCCGCAGGTCGCTGCCGTAGACGCCCTTGACCAGCGGCGGGTGCTGGCCGCCGGTCGCGGCGACAGCGGTGGACATCTCCCCGATCAGCGGGTGGTCGGCGTCGGTGCTTCCGCTCGCGAACTGGCCGCCGGGCCAGGTCACCACCGGCCGGTGGTCGCGCAGCCACGGGTCCTTGACCGCGACCTCGGCGACGATGTCCTCGAAGCGGGCCCGGGCCAGCCGCGGGTCCTCGTCGAGCTGGACCCCGAAGCGCCCCTCGGCGACCAGCGTGTCGGGCACGTTGCTGGACCACTCCCCGGCCCGCACCATCCCGACCGAGAGCGCGTAGGGCACCTCGCCGACGAACTGCGGGTCGGGGTCGCGGTTGCGCTCGGCCTCGAAGTCCAGCAGCGCCGCGTGGATCGGCAGGAAGGCCTCGAACGCGCTGACCCCCTCCTTGCGCATCGAGCCGTGGGCCGACCGGCCGAAGACCTCGATCCGGAAGGTCAGGGCACCCGCGGTCGCGGTGATGATCTGGGCGCTGGTCGGCTCGGTGATCACCGCCGCCTCGCCGATGTGACCGCGGCGCAGCGTCGCGAACGCGCCCAGGCCGCCGTCCTCCTCGCCGATCACGCAGTGCACGGCGAGGGGGCGCTCGAGCCGGACGCCGGCGTCGCGCAGGGTGCGGAGCACGGCTAGGTTGGCGGCCGCGCCGGCCTTCATGTCGCAGGTGCCGCGCCCGTACATGGCACCCTCGCGGATCTCCGCGGAGAACGGGTTGGACCCCAGCCAGTTCTCCGGGTCGCCGGAGGGTACGACGTCGAGGTGTCCCTGGAGCACCAGGCCGGGCATCTGCTCGGAGGCGTCACCGAGCGTCCCCACGACGCCGACGGCGTGCGTGCGTGCGACCTCGACCCCGGGGAACCACGGGTCCGCGGCCAGGTCCTCGAGGTCGATGTCCCAGCGGTCCACCTCGGTGTCGAGGTCGCGGAGCATGTCCGCGGCCACCTCCTGCACCTCGACCTCCTCGTCGGTGCCGCCCATGCTCGGGATCCGCACGAGCTCCATCAGCGACTCGGTGAGGGCGTGCTCATCGAGATGGCCCAGGACGGAGCGCTCGGCGCTGGTCAGGTCGTCGGGACTGCTCATGGGGAGGAGTCTGCCGCACCTCGTCGGTGGTCGGCCGGGAGACTCACAGGAAGCGGCCCACCGGCCCACCGGCCGTCCGCTCCGACCAGGGCGGCGGCCCGCGAGGCGGTCACCGGGGCGCCGAGGACGGCCCCCCCGACGAGGTCGCAGCCGAGCCCGGCCAGCCGCTCCAGCTGCGCGGGCGTCTCGACCCCGTCGGCCACCGTGGGCAGGCCGAGCGTGTGCGCCATGGTGACCAGGGCGTCCACCAGGCGGGGGCCGTTCGGGTCGACGGTCAGCCGGTCCACGAAGACCCGGTCGATCCGGAGCAGGTCCCACGGGTGCGCCGCCATCCGGGAGACCGAGGAGCGGCCGGTCCCGAAGCCCTCGACGCTCAGGTGCACGCCGAGGTCGCGCAGGGTGGCGAGGGTGGCCAGCACCAGCCCGTCGAGCGTCGCGGACTCCGACACCTCGAGCCACAGCCCGCCCGCGTGCGCGTCGGCCCGGGTCAGCGCCAGGGCCAGGGTCTCCGGCAGCGACGGATCCGCGAGCTGCGCGTCGGGGAGCCGGAGCGAGACCGCGGGCGCGAACCCGAGCAGCCGGTCCCACCGGCGTTGGGCGTGCAGGGCCTGCGCCAGCACCGCCGCGAACAGCTCCCCGGTGCGGCCGGCCGCCTCGACGGTGGGGACGAGCTGGTCGAGGTCCAGCAGCCCACGGACCGGGTGCTCCCACCGGGCGGCCGACTCGAAGCCGACGACCTTCCCGGTCGCGAGCTCCAGCACCGGGCGGTGCAGCACGTGGATCTCGTCCCCGGTGAGGGCGGCGGCGAGGCCGCGCTCGACGTCGGCCCGGTCCCGCACCCGCGCCCGGAGCCCGTCGTCGGCGTGGACCACCCGTCCGCGGCCCAGCTTCTTGGCCTCGTAGAGGGCCGCGTCGGCCCCCTGGAACAGGGACTCGGCGGTCGCGCCCGCGCCGCTGAGCGCCACGCCCACGGACAGCGACGGCACCACCTCCCGCCACGACGTGCCCGTCGGGACCAGCCACCGGACGGCCGCCGACGGCTGCCATGATCCGGTCGCAGACCGTGCCGACGGACGCCTCGTCGACGACCCGGACGAGCACCACGAACTCGTCGCCGCTGATCCGGGCCACCAGGTCGCCGTCCCGGACGCTGGTCTGGAGCCGGTCGGCGACCTCCACCAGGAAGGCGTCGCCGGCGGCGTGGCCGTGGGTGTCGTTGACGGTCTTGAAGTGGTCGATGTCGCAGACCAGCAGCGCCACCACCGGGCCGTCCTCGCCTCGCCCCGACAGACCGGCCCCTCCGAGCGCGGCCTTCAGCTCGTCGGCGAGCACCGCCCGGTTGGGCAGCCCGGTGAGCAGGTCGTGGGTGGCCCGGTGCCGCAGCACCCGCTCGACCTGGCGGCGGTCGCTGAGGTCGCCGACGAGCACCGCCAGGATCAGGGCCGAGGACACCGCCACCCCGAAGAAGCACTGGAGCAGCACCACGGCGTGGTGTCCCGGTACGGCGTCGGCGAACGCCCCGCCGCCGTACGCCGTGGAGGAGTTGGCGACCACGACGGTCACCACGGACAGCTCGGCGACCATCAGCACGCCGTACCGCAGCGCGGCCCAGGTGAGGAACGGGATCAGCAGGTAGGCCATCGTGACGGTCCAGACACCGCCGAGGTCGCTGAACAGCACCAGCGTGGTTCCGACCGCCCCGGTCCACAGCGCGGCCGACTCCCACCGGGAGCGGTGCGGGTACGGGGCGCTCCAAGCCAGCAGCACCGGGGCCACCACCAGCACGCCCAGCGCGTCGCCCGCGACGTACTGCGGCCACACCTCACGGAACGGGACGCCCGTGCCGAGCGCGGTGGTCACCGCACCGATCGTCCCCCCGACCAACGGTCCCGCCAGCACGGCCAGGCAGAGGAACTGGAGCAGCTCGCGCAGCCGGGTCAGCGAGCCGTGGGGGTTGCCGGCGCGGCGGATCAGGCCGGCCCCGACCAGCGGCTCGACCATGTTGCCCAGGGACCACCCGAGCGCGGAGGCCAGCGAGGAGCCGGTGGCCAGGTCGCCGGCGGTCTCGGCGGCCAGCACCGCCCCGAGCACCCAGCCCCACAGCCGGGTGGGCAGCAGCAGCAGCGCCCCGACGGTCAGCCCCGCCGCCGGCCACAGCCCGGCCGCGGCGTCATCCGACTGGTCCAGCCAGAGCACGAACCGGGTCAGCGAGAGGTAGACGAGGCCGACCGCGAGGAAGACCAGCGGCCCCGCCGAGCGGCGGTCCGCCCAGGTGGCCGGGACACGCGGGCGCCAGGCCCCAGCCTGCGCCATGATGACCCCTCTCGGAACGCTTCCGGGGCAATTCTCGCATCTCGCCCACGGCTGCTGCGTCCGTCTCATGGCGGGCTGGCTATCGTTCGTGCGGTGGTGACCGTGGCGGTGTGCGAGGACGACGCGGCCCTTCGCTCCGCGTTGACCCGGGCGGTCAAGGCCGCCGGCCACGACGTGGTGCTGGCCCGCACCGGGGCCGAGGCGCTGCGGAACTTCCCACCGGCCGCCCCCGATGTGGTGATCTTGGACATCGGGCTTCCCGACAGCGACGGACGCGACGTCTGCCTGGCCCTGCGCGCCGGCGGCCTGGCCGCACCGGTGCTGCTGCTGACCGCCCGCGACGGCGTGCACGACAAGGTGGCCGGCTTCGAGGCCGGCGCCGACGACTACCTGACCAAGCCGTTCGAGCTCCCCGAGCTGCTGGTGCGCATCACCGCCCTGGCACGCCGTGCGGCCGCGCCCGCCCCGGTGACCGACGGCCTGCGACTCGACCCCGCGCGGCACGCCGTCGCCTCCGCGTCCGCCACGGTGCCGCTGACCCCGACCGAGTTCCGGCTGCTGGCCAAGCTGCTGGCCACTCCCGAGCACGTCGTACGGCGGCACGCGCTGGTGGCGGCGGGCTGGCCGATGGGGGCGGCCGTGCACGACAACACCCTGGACTCCTACATGGCCCGGCTGCGGCGCAAGCTCGAGGGGCTCGACGGCACCCGGGCCATCCAGACCGTCCGCGGCGTCGGGTACGTGTGGCGGTGAGCGGCTCGTGCACCGGCTGACCCTGCGCGGACGGCTGGTCGCCATCACCGTGCTCGCGGCCCTGGTGGCGGTGACCGTGCTCGCGGTCGGGCTGCAGGTGCTGCTGGCGCACCAGTCCTCCCAGGAGTCCGCGACCACGCTGCGCGACCGGGCGGACGCGGCGGCGAGCACGCTGCGCTTCCGCGGCGACCGGATCCGGGTGCTCGAGGGCCCGGCGGACACGCTGGAGCAGGACGTCTGGGTGTACGACGCGACGGGTGCCCGTGTCGACGGCGCCCCGCCCCCGCGGCGGCTGCGGGCGGCCGTCGACCGGCTCGGCGCCTCCCCGCGCACCGTCTCGGTCGTGGTCGACGGACGGTCGCGGCTGCTGGCCCGCCCGGTCATCCCGACCGGCGCGACCCGGCCGGCGGCGGTGGTGGTGGCCGGTCTCGACCTGGCGCCCTACGAGTCCGCGGAACGCCGCGGGCTGGTGCTGAGCCTGGGGCTCGGGCTGCTCACCGTGGTCGCGGCCGGCGCCGCCGCGTGGGCCGCGTCCGGCTACGCGCTGCACCAGGTCCGGCGGATGGCGCACCGGGCCGACGAGTGGCGCGAGCACGACCTGACCGGGCGCTTCGCGCTGGGCACGCCACGCGACGAGCTGACCGAGCTCGCCGACACCCTCGACCGGATGCTCGACCGGATCGCGCAGGCGATCCTCACCGAGCGCAGGCTCACCGACGAGGTCGCCCACGAGCTCCGCACCCCGCTGGCCGTGATCCGGACCGAGGCCCAGCTCGCCCAGCTCGAGCGGGGCGCCGGCACCGTCCCCGCGGCGTCCCTGACCGCGATCCTGGCGGCCACGGACCGGATGACGGCCTCGATCGGGACGATGCTCGCGGTGGCCCGGTCGGCGCACGCAGACGAGCAGCTCTGCCTCCCCTGCGAGGTCCTGGACCACCTCCGCGAGCACGCGCCGGCCCGGCCCGGGGTCGACCTGGAGGTCGCCGGCGCCGACGACGAGCCGGCCGTCGCCGCGCCGCTGCGGGTGGTCGTCGCGGCGCTGAACCCGCTGCTGGAGAACGCGCTGCGGCACGCCACGGGGACGGTCACCGTGCACGTCACCGCCGACGACCGCAGCGTCGAGCTGCACGTCGAGGACGACGGCACCGGGGTCGAGCCGCACCGGCGCGCGGACATCTTCGAGCCCGGCCACAGCTCGGACACCGACGGTGCGGGGCTGGGGCTCGGGCTGTCCCGGCGGCTCGCGCACTCGGTCGGCGGCGAGGTGAGCGAGCGCGGCGAGGGCCACGGCCACTTCGTGCTGTCGCTGCCCCGGGCCTGAGCACCCACGGCGCAGACCGGACGCCGCGGACGAAACGGTCAGGTTGTGTCCAGGTCGCGCACCGCACCGTGGTGCCATGACGACAGATGCCGCCCGCCCGAGCGCCTTGCCGCTGCGCACGATGCTGAACAAGGTCCCCGAGGTCACCCTCTACTTCTGGGTGATCAAGATCCTGTGCACGACCGTGGGCGAGACCTTCGCCGACTACCTCAACGAGACCCTCGGCTTCGGCCTGGACAACACCTCGCTGCTGATGACCGGTCTGCTGGTGGTGGCGCTGGTCTTCCAGTTCCGGGCCCGTCGCTACGTGCCCGGCCTCTACTGGCTCTCGGTGGTGCTGATCAGCGTGGTCGGCACGCTGCTCAGCGACAAGCTCGCCGACGACCTCGGCGTCCCGCTGGTCACCTCCACGATCCTGTTCGCGGTGCTGCTCGCGGCCACCTTCGCCGCCTGGTTCGCCTCCGAGCGCACCCTGTCCATCCACTCGATCGTCACCCGCCGCCGCGAGTCGTTCTACTGGCTGGCCATCCTGTTCACCTTCGCCCTCGGCACCTCCGCCGGTGACCTGTTCGACGAGAAGCTCGGGGTCGGCTACTGGCCCACCGTCGCGCTGGTCGCGGCCATCATCGCCCTGGTCTTCGCCGCCCACCGGCTGCTGGGCCTGAACGCGGTGCTCGCGTTCTGGGTCGCCTACATCCTGACCCGGCCGCTCGGCGCCTCGATCGGCGACGGCATGTCGCAGGCCCGCGCCGACGGCGGCCTGGGACTCGGCACGACCGGCACCAGCGTGATCTTCCTGGCCGTGATCCTGGCCCTCGTGGTGTTCCTCGCGGTGACCAAGATCGACCAGACCGAGCGGGTCGAGCGGCTGTCCGAGTCGGACCTCGACGACCCGCTGGACGACCAGCTCGACGGCGTCGAGGTCTGACCCCTGTCCGCTGGTCGCCGTACGCCGCCCCTCCCTAGTCCGCGTCCCAGCGGAACAGGCGTACGGCGACCAGCGTCACCACCGCCGCGAACCCGAGCAGGATCGCGATCGGCGCGAACGCCGCACCGGGTCCCTGCCCGCGGACCATCACGTCGAGCATCCCGTCGTTGAGGTGCCGCAGCGGGAGCGCCAGGGAGACCACCTGGAGCCAGCGGGGCGAGCCGTCGAGGGGGAAGAACGACCCGGACAGGAACGCCATCGGCAGGACCAGGAAGTTGGCCAGGTTCACCGCCCCCTCCTGGGTCTTCGCCAGCGCCCCGGCGAGCAGGCCCAGCGACATGAACGCCAGCGTGCCGGCGACCACCAGCGGAAGTGCCATCCACCACGACCCGGTCAGCCGCAGCCCGAACGCCGCCATCCCCAGCCCGACGAAGATCGCCGTCTGCACCAGGGCGATCGAGATGGTCACCACCACCCGGGCCGCGACCACCGACCCGGCCGGCACGGGTGAGAGCTGGAGACGCCGCAGCAGCTTGCTGTTGCGCCAGCCCTGCAAGGTGGCGGCCGCGCCGAACGCCGCGCTCATCGCGACCGCCCACCCGAGCAGCCCGGGGGTCACGAACTGGATGGTCTTCAGGGACCGGTCCTCGACCGGCTCCGCGCGCAACGAGTAGCGCGGTGGCTGCCCGGTGGCGGCCTGGTTGGCACCGTTGACGAAGGCGTCCAGGGTGCCGCGCGTGACCGCGGCCCGCACCTGGTCGGTCTGCGTGTAGTGCGCCACCAGTGTGGTGCCGCGCATCTCCACCGCCACGTCGGCGTCACCCTTGCGGACCTGCTCGAGCGCCGCGCCCAGGTCGGTGTCGCGGGTGACCCGGAAGGCCTGCCGGAACGCCTGGCGCGCGGAGGCGGGCAGGTCGTCGAGGACCGCCACCGGACCGACCTCCACGAGGTCGAGGCGGGGGCTGGACCGGTCGCTGAAGACGCCCCCGAACAGCACCAGGAACATCAGCGGGAACACCACCGCGAAGAACACCGACATCCGGTCGCGGACGAAGCCCTTGACGATCGCGACCGCGATCGCCCGGAACGCCCTCACGCCCGGTACTCGCGTCCGGTGAGGTCGAGGAACACGTCCTCGAGGGTCGCGGCCCGCACCTGGAGCCCCTCGAGGGCGTCCAGCTCGGCCAGCCGGGCCAGCACCGCGGACGGGGCCCGGGTGGTCAGCACCACCTCGGTCTCCTGCTGCTCGACCGTCTCGACGCCGGGGACCTCCCGTGCACGATCCGCGGACAGCAGCTGCGCGGAGACCAGGACCCGCACCGGTGCGTCCAGCCCGCGCACCAGGGCCGCCGGCGAGTCGAGCCGCAGCACCCGGCCGCGGTCCATGATCGCGACCCGGTCGCAGAGCGTCTCGGCCTCGTCCATGTAGTGCGTGGTCAGCACCACCGTGCGGCCGGCGTCGTTGAGGGAGCGCAGCAGGTCCCACAGGTTGCGTCGCGCCTGCGGGTCCAGCGCCGCGGTCGGCTCGTCGAGGAAGACCACCTCGGGCTCGTGCACCAGCGCGCAGGCGATCGCGAGCCGCTGCAGCTGCCCCCCGGACAGCCGCTCGGTGCGGGTCCCGGCCTTGTCCACGAGGCCGACCCGCTCCAGCCACTCGTCGGCCCGGGCCGCCGGGACGCCGTACAGGGAGGCGAAGGTGCGGATCTGCTCGCGAGCGGTGAGCCGCTCGAAGAACGCCGACGCCTGGAGCTGGACGCCGACTCGGGGCAGCAGCCGCGGGTTGCGCGGCCAGGAGGGCTCGCCGAGCAGCCGCACCTCCCCCGCGTCGGGCCGGCGCAGACCCTCCACCATCTCCAGCGTGGTGGTCTTGCCGGCTCCGTTCGGCCCGAGGATGCCGAAGAACTCCCCGGTCGCGACCGTGAAGCTCACCTCGTCGACGGCCGCGAGGTCGCCGTAGCTCTTGCGGAGCCCGACCACCTCGATGGCGGCGGTGGCACCCGGGGTCACGGGCTCGACAGCAGCGTGCGCACCACCCGCAGCCCGACGGAGAGCCTGGCCAGGTCGGCGTGCTCGTCGGAGCAGATCTCGTCGAGGGTCCCGACGGCACGCGACACCACGACCGAGTCGTGCTCCTCCCAGTCCGCGATCCGCACCGGCGCCGGCTGATCGGCCTCGGTGGTGGCCAGCACCTGGGCGGTCAGCTGCGCATGCACGGTGTGCAGGTCGTCGCGGAGCGCGGCCCGGGCCATCGTCTGCCACCGGTCCTCGCGCGGAAGCGCCAGGATCCGCGCCACCAGCGCCGAGAGACCGAGCCGCTCGCCGAGCGCGAAGTGCACCCGGGCCACCTCGAGCGGGTCGAGCTCGTCGCGACGGCAGGTCTCCACGATGTTCAGCACGGTGTACGCCGGCGGCAGCACCGCGACCTTCTCGGCGAGCTCCTCGGGCACGCCGCGGGACACCAGCGCCTCCCGCCGCGCCGTGTACGCCTCGGACTCCCGTCCGGTGAGCAGCTCGGGCAGCGCGGAGACGACCTTCTGGGCGACCACGCCGAAGAACTCGACGGTCGCCTCGCTGTCCATCGGCGGGCGCCGGTTGTTGATCAGCCACCGCGAGGCCCGCTCCACCAGGGTGCGCATCTCCAGCCGCATCCGGGTCTGCACGGCCGCGTCGATGACGTTGTCGAAGGAGTCGATCTCGTCGATCAGTCCGCGGTAGCCGAAGATCTCCCGGGCCACGAAGTTCGCCCGCACCAGCTCCGAGGCCGACGCCGCGGTCTCCTCCGAGAGCCGGTGGAAGAACGTCATGCCGGCGCCGTTGACCAGGTCGTTGACGACGCTGGTCACGATGATCTCCCGGCGCAGCGGGTGGGACTCCATCCGGGCGCGGTAGGTCTGCCGCATCGCCTTCGGGAAGTAGCTGTACAGGTCGGTGCGCAGGAACGGGTCGTCCGCGATGTCGGTGTCGATCAGGTCCCGGGCCAGCACGATCTTGGTGTAGGCCAGCAGCACCGACAGCTCCGGCGCGGAGAGCCCCTCCTTGCGCTCGAGCCGGTCCGAGACCGTCTTGCGGCTGGGCAGCGCCTCCAGTGCCCGGTCCAGCAGGCCCTGCCGCTCCAGCCGGCGGATCCAGTCCTCGTGCACGTGCAACAGCTGCGGGGCCTGGACCGCGGCGTTGGCCAGCGCGTGGTTCTGCTCGTAGTTGTCGCGCAGCACCAGCTCGCCGACCTCGTCGGTCATCGAGGCCAGGAAGTCGTTGCGCTGCTTCTCGGTGAGGTCGCCGTTGGCGACCACCTGGTCGAGCAGGATCTTGATGTTCACCTCGTGGTCGGAGGTGTCCACGCCGGCGGAGTTGTCGATGAAGTCGGTGTTGATCCGGCCCCCGGCGCCGCCGATCCCGCGCCGGGCGTACTCGATGCGACCGCGCTGGGTGAGGCCGAGGTTGCCCCCCTCCCCCACGCAGTGGCAGCGCAGCTCGTGGCCGTCCACCCGGATGGCGTCGTTGGCCTTGTCGCCCACCTCGGCGTGCGTCTCGGTCTCGGCCTTGACGTAGGTGCCGATCCCGCCGTTCCACAGCAGGTCCACCGGGGCGAGCAGGATCGCCCGCATCAGCTCGGCCGGGGTCATCGCCTGCACGGACGCGTCCAGGCCGAGCGCCGCGCGCACCTGGGCGCTGACCGGGATCGACTTCAGCGACCGGGCCCAGACGCCGCCGCCCTCGGAGATCAGGCTGGTGTCGTAGTCCTGCCAGCTCGACCGGGGCAGGGCGAACAGCCGCTGCCGCTCGGCGTACGACGGACCGGCGACCGGGGCCGGGTCGAGGAAGATGTGCCGGTGGTCGAAGGCCGCGACCAGCCGGGTGGCCGGCGAGAGCAGCATGCCGTTGCCGAACACGTCCCCGGACATGTCGCCGACGCCGACGCAGGTGAACTCCTCGGTCTGGCAGTCGATGCCGCGCTCGCGGAAGTGCCGACGCACGGACTCCCAGGCGCCACGGGCGGTGATCCCCATCGCCTTGTGGTCGTAGCCGACCGAGCCGCCGGAGGCGAACGCGTCACCGAGCCAGAAGCCGTAGTCCTTGGCCACCCCGTTGGCGATGTCGGAGAAGGTCGCGGTGCCCTTGTCGGCGGCCACCACGAGGTAGGAGTCGTCGCCGTCGTGGCGCACCACCCGCCGCGGCGGGACGCTCTCGTCGCCGCGCAGGTTGTCGGTGATGTCGAGCAGACCGGAGATGAACGTGCGGTAGCAGGCGATCCCCTCCGCCATCCACGCCTCCCGGTCGCCGGGGTCGGGCAGCTGCTTGCAGAAGAAGCCGCCCTTCGCGCCGACCGGCACGATGACGGTGTTCTTGACCATCTGCGCCTTGACCAGGCCCAGCACCTCGGTGCGGAAGTCGTCGCGACGGTCCGACCAGCGCAGGCCACCGCGGGCGACCGCGCCGAAGCGCAGGTGCACGCCCTCGACCCGCGGCGAGTAGACGAAGATCTCGAACTGCGGGCGCGGCTCGGGCAGGTCCGGGATCGCGTCGGGCTTGAGCTTGAGGGAGATGTAGGACTTGTGCAGCCCCTCGGCGTCGGGCTGGAAGTAGTTGGTGCGCAGGGTCGCCCGGATGACGGTGAGGTACGAGCGCAGGATCCGGTCGTGGTCGAGGCTGGCGACGTCGTCGAGGGCGCGGTTGATCCGCTCCTCGATCTCGGTCGTCTTCGCCCGCCGGGCCTCGCCGCCCGCCGCGATGTCACCGTTGCGGCCGGGATCGAAGCGCGCCTCGAACAGCGCGACCAGACCGCGGGTGATGTCGACGTTGTGCGCCAGCGCGTCCTCGATGTAGTCCTGTGCGAACGGGGTGCCGCCCTGGCGCATGTACTTCGCGTAGGCGCGCAGCACGGTGGCCTGCCGCCACCCGAGCCCGGCGGCGAGCACCAGCGCGTTGAAGCCGTCGACCTCGTTGTGGCCCTCCCACACCGCGTTGACCGCGTCCTGGAAGCGCTCCCGGCTGTCGTCGGGCAGGTCGCGGGGGTAGCGGAGCCCGAAGTCGTAGATGTGGGACTCCCGCTCCAGCCCGACCAGGCTGTACGGCCGCTCGTCGACGACCTCGACACCCATCGAGGACAGGATCGGCAGCACCTCCGAGAGCGACAGCGGGCTCCCGACCCGGAAGATCTTCAGCCGTGCCTCGCGGGGGCCGCCGTCGATCAGCTGGTACAGGGACAGGTCGAGGCCGCCCTCGGCGGGGATGCCCTCGAGCCGGCCGAGGTCCACCGCACCGGTCCGCGGCGCGTAGTCCTCCTTGTAGGCCTCGGGGAACGAGTCGGCGTACATGCGGGCCAGCCGGGCGCCGTCCTCCTCGCCGTACTCGGAGTGCGCGGCCGCGGAGAAGTCGTCGCGCCAGGACCTGGCCGCCTCCGCCAGCCGGCGCTCCACGTCGCCCTCGTCGAAGTCCGCGATGAGCTCGCCGGGCTTGGGCCGGATCACGAAGTGCAGGCGCGCCAGCATCGACTCGCTCACCCGGGCGGTGTACTCCAGGGAGTCGCCGTGCAGCTGCCGCTTGAGGATCTCCGCGATCCGCTCGCGGACCGCGGTGGTGTAGCGGTCCCGAGGCAGGTAGACCAGGCAGGACAGGTAGCGCCCGTAGGCGTCGCGGCGCACGAACAGCCGCAGCTGGCGGCGCTCTCGGGTGTGCAGCACCGCCTCAGCGATCGGCACCAGCTCGTCGATCGGGGTGGAGAACAGCTCGTCGCGCGGGTAGGTCTCCAGCACGTCCATGAGCGCCTTGCCGGTGTGGCTCTGCGGGTCGAAGCCGGCGCGGTCGATGACCTGCTGGGCCTTCACCCGGATCACCGGGATCCGGGTCAGCGACTCGGTGTACGCGGCCGAGGAGAACAGCCCCAGGAACCGGCGCTCGCCGACCACGTCGCCGTTCTCGTCGAACGTCTTCACCCCGACGTAGTCGAGGTACGCCGGCCGGTGCACGGTGGACTTGGAGTTCGCCTTGGCCAGCACCAGCAGGGTCTTCTCGCGGGCCTTGTCGCGGACCAGCGGCGGCAGCTTGCCGGAGGTGGGCGACATGTCCTGGTCCGAGCGCAGGATCCCGAAGCCGGTGCCGGGCACCGCGCGCAGGTAGACGTCGCCGGCGCCCTGGTCCTCGGGCACGTCCTCGAGGCGGTACTCCCGGTAGCCGAGGAAGGTGAAGTGGGTGTCGGCCAGCCACTGCAGCAGCGCCTGCCCCTCGCTGATCTCCTGCGCCGGGAGCGGCGGCGGGTCGGCGCTGAGGTCCTCGATGATCTCCAGCGCCCGGGCGTGCATCCTGGGCCAGTCCTCGACGGCCTCGCGGACGTCGCGCAGCACCTTGTCCAGCGCCCGCTCGATCTCCTCGCGCTGGGCCGGGCTGGACTCCCGGCCGATCTCGATGTGCATCCAGGACTCGCGGGCGACGTCGTGCGGCATCTCGCTGCGGTCCACCCGGTCCGCGGAGTCCGGGTCGGTGAACACCTCCTGGAGCGCGCCGGCCACGTCGCGGCGTACCAGGACCTGCGGGTGCACGACCATGTGCACCTCGCGATGCCGGGCGTTGAGCTCCATGGTCACCGAGTCGACCAGGAACGGCATGTCGTCGGTGACCACCTCGACGACGGTGTGCCCCCCGGCCGACCAGCCGTGCTCGGAGACGGTGGGGGTGAAGACCCGGACGTTCGCGGTGCCCTGCGGCCGGTGCGAGGCCAGCTTGTACTGGCTCATCGCGGCGCCGTACAGGTCGACCTCGCCGCGGTCGGCGAGGTCCTCGGCGGCCACGTGCCGGTAGAAGTACCGCAGCAGCTCGGCCGCCCGCTCACCCGGAGGACCGCCGGTGCCCTTGCGGGAGGCCGCGAAGGCGGCCGCCCGGTCGAGCAGCTCCTCGCGGCGGCTGTTCGCGGTCTCGTCCAGCGTCGTGGGCACGCAGCATCAACCTCTGTCGCTCTCGACGACACGTCGTTGTGCCGTCGGCTCGACCTTATTGCGTCGGAGGTGCCCAGGCCACCTCCCGGCTCGGCGCGTCAAAGGACAGAGCGAAGCTCCCACAGCAACGGGTAGTAGCGCAGGTCGAGGCGGCTGCGGAGGTACTCCGCGCCGGAGGACCCGCCGGTCCCGGTCCGGGTGCCGATCATCCGCTCGACCATCACCACGTGCCGGCCGCGCCAGGCCGCCGCGAGCTCGTCGTGCTGCAGCAGCGCCTCCGCGACGCCCCACACGTCGGCGTACGTCGAGCGGTCGTGCGCGGCGCGGCGTACCGAGTCGGTGACCTGCTCGTCGTCGCCGACCGGCAGCCCGCGCTCGCCGAGGACGTGCAGGAACGCGTCCCACAGCGTGGGCTCGCCGAGCCGCCGCCGGAGCCGCTCGGTCTCCTCGGCGGTCAGCCCCTTGAACCGGGCGACGAACGACGCGTCCTTGGCGCCGGAGAGGAACTCCAGCTCACGGAACTGCACGGACTGGAACCCGCTCGCCGGCGCCAGCGCCTGGCGGAACTGGAGGAAGTCCTGGGGTGTCATCGTCTCGAGCACGTCGACCTGCTGGACGAGCACCCGCTCGATGACGTGCATCCGCTGCAGCAGGTGCTGGGCCCACCACAGCCGCTGCTCGTCGGCGCCCGCGAGCATCGCGTCGCGCGCCGCGGTGGCCTCGTGGAGCAGCTGCTGGAACCACAGCTCGTAGACCTGGTGGATGGTGATGAACAGCAGCTCGTCGTGCGCCGGCGGCCGCGACTCGAGGTGCTGGGCGTCGAGCAGCTGCCCGAGCCGCAGGTAGCTGCCGTAGGTCAGCCGCGCCCCCTGCTCGCCGAACTGGATCTCGTTGCCGCCCCACTCGCCTGCCATGCCCTGGTCGCTCACACCAGCGAGGGTAGGCCCCCGCCCGGCGAGGTTCCCGCCACCGGCCCGTACGACATGATGTGCGCCATGAAGTTCTCACACGCGATGACCTATGACGCCGCCCCGGACGACGTCGCCCGGATGCTCGCCGACCCCGCCTTCCGGCAGAAGGTGTGCGACGCGGTGCACGCCGTGCGGCGGGCCGTCACCGTCGACGGCGCCGGCAAGGGCATGGAGGTCGTCATCGAGCAGACCTGGCCGTCCGACCGGATGCCGGGCTTCGCCAAGAAGATCGTCGGCGACGAGATCAACATCGTGCAGCGTGAGACCTGGCAGAGCAGCACCGACGCCTCGCTCGACGTGGCCGTGCCCGGCAAGCCCGGCGGCTTCGCGGGGACGATCGCGCTCACCCCGCAGGGCGCGGGCACCCGCGAGGTGGTGAGCGGCGAGGTCAAGGTGCGGATCCCGATCGTCGGCGGCAAGCTCGAGGGGCTGATCGGGGACATGCTGGAGCGGGCGCTGAAGACCGAGGAGCGCGTCGGCAGGGCCTGGCTGGCCGGCGACCGCTAGCCGTCGCGCCCCGGTACGTCGGCGGGGAGGTCCTCCCGCACCGCCTCGCGCTCCTCCTCGGCGATGTCCCGTCGACGGACGACGTACACCACGACGGCGAGCACCACGAACGGGCCGAAGGCGACCAGCAGCACCAGGAGTCGCTCGACCGGGTGCAGCGCGCCGAGGTGCAGCAGGGTGACAAGCATCGCGTCCCATTATGGCCGAGCCGGGGTTCGACGTGGAATGCGCCTGGGTAGCCGGTTGTTGCTAGAACGTTCAACCGTTGCCTACGCAAAGGATCCGCACCCATGGCTGACCTCTTCGACCCGCTCAGCGTCAAGAGCTGGGACCTCCCCAACCGCCTCGTGATGGCGCCGCTCACCCGCAACCGTGCGACCGAGGGCATGGTCCCGGGCGACCTCGCCGTCGAGTACTACGCGCAGCGGGCCACCGCCGGCCTGATCATCACCGAGGGCACCCAGCCGAGCGCCGTGGGTCAGGGCTACCTCGGCACCCCCGGCATCCACTCGACCGAGCAGATCGCCGGCTGGCGGCGGGTCGCCGACGCCGTGCACGCGAAGGGCGGGCGCATCGTCGTCCAGCTCATGCACGCCGGCCGGGTCTCGCACCCCGACAACAAGGACGGCCTCGAGACCGTCGCGCCCAGCGCGCTGGCCGCGCCGAACCAGATGTTCACCGCCGAGGGTCCGAAGCCGCACCCGGTCCCCCGCGCCCTCGGGCTCGACGAGATCCCCGGTGTCGTCGAGGAGTACGTGCACGCCGCCCGCAGCGCGGTCGAGGCCGGCCTCGACGGCGTCGAGGTGCACGCCGCGAACGGCTACCTGATCCACCAGTTCCTCGCCCCGGGCTCCAACGAGCGCACCGACGAGTACGGCGGCAGCCCGGCCAACCGGGCCCGGTTCGCCCTCGAGGTGACCCGGGCCGTGGCCGAGGCCATCGGCCCGGAGAAGGTGGGCATCCGGATCTCCCCGGCCCACAACATCCAGGGCGCCACCGAGGAGGACCCGGCCGACGTCGAGGCGACGTACACCACGCTGGTCGACGGCCTCGCCCCGCTCGGCCTGGCCTACCTCAGCGTGCTGGCAGACCCGTCCCTGGACCTGGTCCAGCGGCTGCGCAAGGACTTCGCCGGCGTGCTGATCGCCAACGACGGCTTCGGCACGATCACCAGCCGCGAGACGGCCCAGGCGGTCCTCGACGACGACCTCGCCGACGCGGTCGCGGTCGGCCGGCTGTTCCTCGCGAACCCCGACCTGCCGGCCCGCTGGCAGTCCGGCGCCGACCTGAACGAGCCCGACCCGGACACCTTCTACGGCGGCGGCGCGAAGGGCTACACGGACTACCCGTCCCTGGCCTCCTGACGCTCCCGCCCCGGCTCAGGGGCAGCGTCGCCGGGGCGCAGTTTCCCAGGTGATGTCGAGAAACTGGCACTCCCCATGGTGAATTCACCATGGGGAGTGCCAGTTCTCCTGCATCACCTGGGAAACAGGCAGCCGGGCCGGGGCCCGGCGGAGGTCAGCCCAGGTCCATGTACGGGTAGCGGTAGTCCTTCGGCGGGTCGAACGTCTCCTTGATGGAGCGCGGCGACGTCCAGCGCATCAGGTTCTGCGGGGCGCCGGCCTTGTCGTTGGTGCCGGACGCACGCGCGCCGCCGAACGGCTGCTGCCCGACGACCGCACCGGTCGGCTTGTCGTTGACGTAGAAGTTGCCGGCCGCGAAGCGCAGCGTCTCGCGGGCCCAGGCGATCACGTTCCGGTCCTGGGCGATGATCGCGCCGGTGAGGGCGTACGGCGCGAAGGACTCCATCTGCGCGACGACGGCCTCGAAGTCGCGGTCCTCGAAGACGTGCACGGCGAGGATCGGGCCGAAGTACTCGGTGCTGAACATCTGGTCGGTCGGGTCGCTGCTCTCCACGACGGTCGGCCGGACGAAGTAGCCGACCGAGTCGTCGACCTGCCCGCCGGCGAGGACGTCGAGCTTGGAGGAGCGCTTGGCCCGCGCGATCGCCTTCTTGTGCTTGGCGAACGCGCGGTCGTCGATGACCGCACCCATGAAGTGCGAGAAGTCGGTGACGTCGCCCATCGAGATCGCCTCGACCTCGGCGAGGAACGAGTCCTTCATCTTGTTCCACACGCTCCGCGCCACGTACGCCCGCGAGGCCGCCGAGCACTTCTGGCCCTGGAACTCGAAGGCGCCGCGGATCAGCGCGGTGCGCAGCACGTCGGGGTCGGCGGAGGCGTGCGCCACCACGAAGTCCTTGCCGCCGGTCTCGCCGACGATCCGCGGGTAGGACCGGTACGACGAGATGTTCGCGCCGATCTCGGACCACAGGTGCTGGAAGGTCGGCGTGGACCCGGTGAAGTGGATGCCCGCGAGGTCCGGGTGCTTGAGGGCGACCGCGGACACGTCGATGCCGTCACCGGGCAGCAGGTTGATGACGCCGGGGGGCATCCCGGCCTCCTCGAGCAGCTCCATCAGCAGGTGCGCCGCGACCTGCTGGGTCGGCGACGGCTTCCACAGCACGGTGTTGCCCATCAGCGCGGGGGCGGTCGGCAGGTTCCCGGCGATCGCGGTGAAGTTGAACGGCGTGATCGCGTAGACGAAGCCCTCGAGCGGGCGGTGGTCGGTGCGGTTCCAGATCCCGCGGCTGTTCGCGACCGGCTGCTCGGCCAGGATCTGCTTGGCGAAGTGCACGTTGAAGCGCCAGAAGTCGATCAGCTCGCAGGCGGAGTCGATCTCGGCCTGGAAGGCGGTCTTGGACTGGCCGAGCATGGTGGCGGCGTTGATCCGCTGCCGCCACGGCCCGGCGAGCAGGTCGGCGGCCTTGAGCAGCACCGCCGCGCGCTCGTCGGCGGGGAGCGCGCGCCAACCGGGGGCGGCGTCCTGCGCGGCGGCGATCGCGGCGCGGGTGTCGGCCTGGCTGGCCCCCTTCATCACGCCGAGGACGTGGCCGTGGTCGTGCGGCTGCACGACCGGGATCTCGGCCCCGCCGCCCATCTTCTTCGCCCCGCCGATGGTCGCGGTCAGCTCGAGCTGCTGCGACTCCTGTCGCACGAGCTCCTGCTCGAGGGCGGCCCGCTCGGGGCTGCCGGGGGCGTAGGTGAGGTTCGGCTCGTTGACGGGAGCCGGCGGGTAGGTGATGGCGTCCATCCCGCGATCGTGTCAGACGCGGTGGGTGCAGCCCAAGTCAGTGCTGGACGTCGATCTGGAGCAGCGCCGAGATCTCCTGCGTGGCCCACCAGCCGAGCTCGTGGTCGAGGCACCGCGCGAGCAGCCGGTCGGCGTCCTCGGAGCCGTCCCGGACGGCGTCCCGGGCCGCGGCCACGGTCCCCTCCGCGTCGGCGGAGTCCGCCAGCACCGCGGCGAGCCGTCGCAGCGGCACCGCCTCGTCGACCACCACCACGGTGGGGTCCTCCTCGTCGGCCGCCCGGGCGCCGGGTACGTCGACCGCGAGCACGACCCGGCGGGCGGTCTCGCCGGGTCCCAGCAGGCCGACCGAGGCGAGAGCGGCCGCCGACGAGGCGGCGTACTCCCACTCCTCCTCGCCACCGTCGGCGAGCCCGGACCGGACCGCTTCGGTGACGGCGTGCGCGAGGAACGGGGCCGGCCCGATGCCGTCGGCCAGCACGACCGCCCGCAGACCGTCCAGGGTGCTGGGCACGTAGACGCGCCGGGTCACGGGGAGACCGGCTTCGTCGGCGCCTTCTTGCGGCCGCGCGGGGCGCGCTGCCGGGTCGGGGAGACGCTGTCCACGAGCTCCTCCAGCGCCTCGCCGATGCACTGACCGAGCACGTCGAGGTCCGGGAGAGCGTCCCGGTCACCGGTGAGCCCGAAGTACACCCCGCCGTCGTACGACGTGACGCCGATCGCCAGCGCGTGCCCGGCGATCAGCGGCTGCACCGGGTAGGACTCGGTCATCTGCGCGCCCGCGGCGTACAGCGGGAACTGCGGACCCGGCACGTTCGTGACCACCAGGTCGAAGCCGCGCCGGGACTGGGCGGCCGCCACCCGCGAGCCGAGCGCGTGGAAGGTGGTCGGTGCGAAGCCGGCGATGCCGGCGAGCCGGTCCGCGGCGACCGCACGGCCGGTCTCCTTGTGCGCCTTGAGGGCGTAGGAGACCTGGTGCAGCCGGACCACCGGGCTCGACTCCCCGATCGGCAGGTTGAGCAGGTGGCCGGCGACCGCGCTGCCCAGCGAGGTCGGCTCCAGCTCGCTGTCGATGACGCTCATCGGCACCATCGCGCGCAGCGACCGGCTGCCGTGCACGGACTCGGCGCGGGTCATCAGCCAGTTGCGCATCGCGCCGGTGATGGTCGCCAGGATGACGTCGTTGACGGTGCCGCCGTGGAAGCGGCGGACCTTGCGGTAGTCGTCGAGCGAGGTCTTCACGGTGACCACACGACGCTGCTCGGACAGGTTGGCGCTGATCGGCGACTCGGGGGCGGACCGCCGCTTCGACAGGGCGCCGGCGACCTCGGCGATCTGGCTGCCGACCGCGCCGACGGTGCGCGCCAGGCTCCCGGCGTTGTCGCAGAGCGTGGTCACCGCGAGCCGCGGGTCGCGCACCGAGTCGCGGACCGCCTCCGCGACGAGGGCCGACTGGCTGGGGGCGTGCTGCGGCTGCCATTCGACGTGCACGGCCTCGCGGGGCCGTGGGTCGACGTCGAGGATCACCTGGCCGAGGTCGATGGTGGCGACCCCGTCGACGAGGATCTGGTGGGACTTGGACAGGATCGCGAAGCGGCCGCCGTCGAGCCCCTCGATGAAGTACATCTCCCACAGCGGGCGGTGCCGGTCGAGCTGGCGGGACATGATCCGGCCGGTGAGGTCGCGCAGCTGGTCCATGGACCCCGGCCGCGGCAAAGCGGAGCGCCGTACGTGGTAGGTCAGGTCGAAGTCGTCGTCGTCGGCCCACACCGGGTTGGCGAGCCGGCCGGGGACCGACCGGATCCGCTGCCGGTACCGCGGCACGAACGCGATCCGGTCCGCGATCAGCGCGAGCAGCCCCTCGTAGTCGAAGCCGCCGCCGGGCTCGAAGATCTCCAGGGTGGCGTTGTGCATGGGCGTGCTCGCGGACTCCGCGACCAGGAAGGCCATGTCGTCCGGTCGGAGTCGCTCCGTCATCGCGACCAGCCCCCTCTCAGGATGTCCTCAGCACGTGATGGGATTGTCGCAGAGCCGCGTGGCCCACCCGGTGCCACCCTGTCACGCCCCCGAGGAGTTGGAGAGTCGATGGTCTTCGCCCACGGGATCGGTGGCGCCAAGGACCTGCCCATCCCGGCGGTCTACGCGATGGCCGGCGCGGGAGCGGCGCTCGCGGTCTCGTTCATCGTGCTGGCGCTGGCCTGGCGCACGCCCCGGTTCGACGCCGCCACGCACGGCCGTCCGGTCCCGGCCCGGCTGGCGGCGGTGGTCGACGGCAGGGCCCTCACCGTGCTGCTGCGGGTCTTCGGCGTGGTCGCCTTCGGGTACGTCGCGTGGGCGGCCCTGCTCGGCCCCGACCTGCTGACCAACCCCACGTTCGGCGTCGTCTACGTGCTGCTGTGGGTCGGCCTGGTGCCGCTGTCGCTGCTGTTCGGACCGTTCTACCGTGCGGTCAGCCCGGTCCGGACGATCCAGCTGCTGCTCAGCCGGCTGACCGGCGGGAGCCCCGACGAGGGGCTGTTCACGCTGCCCCGATGGGTCGGCTACTGGCCCGCCACGGTCGGCCTGTTCGCGTTCGTCTGGCTCGAGCTCGTCTACCCGGGCTCGACGTACCTGTCCCCGGTGCGGCTGTGGTTCGCGGTCTACCTCGCGGTCATGGTCGTCGGCGGTGCCCTGTTCGGCAGCGGGTGGCTGGCACGGGCCGACCCGTTCGAGGTGTACTCCACCCTGGTCGGCCATCTCGCGGTGCTCGGCCGGACCGCCGACGGCACGCTGGTGCTGCGCAGCCCGCTGGGCAACCTCGACGGGGTGCCGGTCCGACCCGGGCTGGTCGGGGTGGTCGCGGTGCTCTTCGGCAGCACGGCGTTCGACAGCTTCAAGGACTCCACCGCGTGGCTCAAGCTCACCCAGTCGGTCGACGTGAGCTCGACCTGGCTCGACCTCGGAGCGCTGCTGCTGTTCTGCGTGGTCGTGGGGGTCACCTTCGCGGTCGCGACGATGGCCACCGGGGTGCGTCCCGGCGTCGAGCGGCGGACCCTCCCGGACCTGTTCGCGCACTCGCTGGTGCCGATCGTGGTCGGGTACGTCGTGGCGCACTACCTGAGCTACTTCCTGGAGACCGGCCAGCAGACCCTGATGCAGCTCAGCGACCCGCTCGGGACCGGCGCGAACCTCCTCGGCACCGCCGACTGGCAGGTCAGCTACTGGATCAGCCAGCACCCGACCTTCCTGGCGGTCCTCAAGGTGCTGGCGGTGGTGACCGGGCACGTGCTCGGCGTGGTCGCGGCGCACGACCGGGCGATCAAGGTGCTGCCCCGTCGGCACCAGCTCACCGGCCAGCTGCCGCTGCTGTTCGTGATGGTCTTCTACACGATCACCGGGCTGTACCTGCTCTTCGGCGCCTGACGCCGTCTAGCCCTCGGCGCGGCCGCCGTATCACCGCACCACGGCGCACCTCCTCCCCCGTGCGGCGTCGCCCGGGCGCCACGACAGGAGGGCAGAGCCATGGCAGGGATCGGCACGAGCCTGAGGCTGGGACGACGTCGCCCGGTGCGGGCCGGCGCACTGGCGGCCGCCGCCGCGCTGGCCGTGAGCACGGCGGCCGTCGCCCCGAGTGCCGACGCGGTGCCGGCGCGGGGCAACAGCGGCTGGTCGGTCCTGCTGTGCAGGTTCAGCGACGTGCCCGCGCAGCCGCGCACGCCGGCGTACTTCGACCGGATGTTCGGGGCCGCCGGCGCGGGCCAGCAGGGCCTCTACGACTACTTCCGCAACCAGAGCTACGGCAGGCTGCGGATCGCGGCCACCGTGCGGGGCTGGTACCGGATGCCGTTCAGCGTGGCCCAGGAGGCACCGAAGTCACGGGGCCAGCGGATCCAGGACTGCGTCGACACCGCCGCGACCAACGGCTACGCCGTCCCGGCGGGGAACCGCACCGCGGTGATCACCAACGCCCAGCAGGACTCCGGCTCCGCCGGCGGCCGGGTGCTGCTCGACCCGGGTGCGTGGAACATCCGCTTCGCCGCCCACGAGATGGGGCACGGCTACGGCCTGGACCACTCCTTCTCCGACGACCTCACCTACCAGAACGCGTCCTGGTCGCAGCCCGGCGAGTACGACGACATGTGGGACGAGATGAGCGCCCAGCACGTCTACGGCTTCGGCACCGCGTCCTTCGGCAACGGCGGGGTGGGGCTCAACGCCTTCGGCCGCGACAAGCTCGGCTTCCTGCCGCGCAACCGGATAAAGACGTTCGGGTCCGGCGGGGCGACCTCCGGCACCGTCAGGCTCGCCGCCCTGCAGCAGCCCTCGGCCACCGGCTCGCTGCTGCTGCGGGTGCCCTTCGACCCCGGGGACGCCTTCCACTACTACACCGTGGAGTTCCAGCGCAGGCTCGGCTGGAGCCGGGGCATCCCGGCCGACACCGTGCTGATCCACGAGGTCCGCAACGGCCGCCCCACGCTGCTGCGACAGCTGTCCGCCCCGGGCAAGCCGCCCCGCCAGCACCTCTCCGCGAACGGCGCCACCATCGACGTGACAGGCCACAGCGGGGGTACGGCGACCGTCGCCGTCACCTCCGACATCGCCACCCGCTGCCTGCAGGGCTGGGTGTGGCGTGAGGCCCGTCCGAGCGACCGGGTGTGCGTGACCGGCGCGACCCGGTCGCAGACCGCCGCGGACAACGCCGTCCGGGCCTCCCGCTGGGTCACCGGCCCCTACGGACCGCACACCTGCGTGCAGGGCTACGTGTGGCGCGAGGCCTACGCCGGTGACGACGTCTGCGTCGTCCCGCCGACCCGCAGCCAGGCCGCCTTCGACAACCAGCAGGCCGGTGCCCGCCGCAACCCGGCCCGGTTCGTCTACGGCCCGAACACCTGCAAGAACGGCTACGTCTGGCGCGAGGCGGACCAGTCCGACTACGTGTGCGTCAGCGGCGCGACCCGGTCGCAGACCGCCGCGGACAACGCCGTCCGGGCCTCCCGCTGGGTCACCGGCCCCTACGGACCGCACACCTGCGTGCAGGGCTACGTGTGGCGCGAGGCCTACGCTCGGTGACGACGTCTGCGTCGTCCCGCCGACCCGCAGCCAGGCCGCCTTCGACAACCAGCAGGTGGGTGCGCGGGTGTTGCGGACCACCGGCTGAGGTCCCGCGGACGACGACGGCCGGCGCTGGGGGGTCGGCCGTCAGCCGCGTCTACGTCGGATGAGCCGCCGCCGCGGTGCCGCCGGGGGCGGGGCCCCCAGCACCCCGCGGGCCAGCCCGGTGACCGCGGTGCGCAGCGGCGACTCCCCCGACTCGGTCAGGCTGCGCCCGGCCATCAGGGCCCGGTCGGCGGCGGGCCGGTCGTCGGGCAGGAAGTGCACGTCGACCGGGGTCACGAACCCCTCGACCATGCCGCGGATCTCCCGGTCGCTCCAGCCGAGCGAGGGCCGGGTCCGGTTGACCACCACCCGCGGCCGGACCCCCGGCAGCACGTCGCGCAGCTCGACCAGCCCGCGGGCCAGCCGGGCCAGGCCCACCGGGTCGGCGGCCCCGACGACGAGCACCTCGTCGGCGTGCGCCAGCGCGGTCAGGGTCATCACGTTGCGCTGCGGCGACGTGGAGCCGAACGCGTCGGTCGGGTCCGCCTCGAGGCTGAAGCCGGTGTCCGCCACCGTGTACGACGTCAGCCGCACCGCCTCGTCGAGCAGGTCGGCGAACGCCGCGGCCCGGACCTCCGGCCACCGGTCGGGGCGGGGCAGCCCGGTCAGCACCCGCAGCCGGTCGCCGGACCGCAGCGCCAGGGCGGCCAGCCGCTCGGCGTCCAGCCGGCCGGCGTTCGCGGCGCGTGCGGCGGCCAGCAGTCCCGAGGCCTCGTCGAGCACGCCGAGGTGCTGCGCCACCGCACCGCCGTACCCGTCGACGTCGAGGAGCAGCGTGTCGTGCCCCGCGGCGGCGAGCTCGGCGGCCAGGCCGACCGCCACGGTCGTCCGTCCCGGGGCGCCGGCCGGTCCCCACACGGCGAGCAGCCGGCCCCGCACCGGCCCTCCCGCGTCCGGGTCGCCGCCGTCCGGGTCGAGGTGGCCGTCGGGCGAGACCTCGGTGGCGGTGTCGCCACCGAGCCCGGCGACCGTCGCGGCGAGGCTGTCCAGCTCCGAGGTTGCCAGCAGGTGGTCGACGCCGAGCCGGCGCAGGCGTTCGGCGTCACCGTCGAGGAGCTCCTCGGGGGCGGCCACCACGAGCACGCCGACCCCGGACCGGCGCAGCACCGAGACGCTGTCGGCGTCGAGACCGGGCAGCGCCGGGGAGACCACTGCGGCGCCGGCCAGCCCCGCGCCGGAGGCGGAGAGCAGGTCGGTGAGGTCGACGCAGCGGCGCGCCAGCATCACCGTCGGCCCACCCCGCTCGATCCGGTCCAGGGCTGCCGCCTCCCACGCGGCCCCCGCCGCGGCGACCAGCACCGCGGTCGGGGCCGGCGTGCCCGCGGCACTCATCGCCGGACCGTGAGCAGGACGGTGCCGCCGGCCAGCGCCGCGATCGAGGTCGGCAGCTGGTCCTGCTGGTCCTCGCCGACCCCGACGATCACCTGCCGGGTCGCGGCCGGGCCCAGGGAGCCGCCGGCGCGGGGTGCGGAGACGACCCGGACGTCGTCGAGGACCAGGGTGGCGCGGCGGCCGCGCCCGCCGGAGCTCTGGGCGGCCCGGTCGGGGGTGACCCAGACGTCGACGGTGGAGCCCACCCGCACGGTCGCCGGCACCGCCTCGGTGCCCACCGACAGCGGCAGATCGGTCAGCGCCCCGGCGACCCGGGTGCCGAGCGCGGCCCGGGGCAGCAGCTCGCCCGACCCGACGGCCCGGGCCAGGGTGACCCCCTCGGGCAGATCACCAGAGGCCGGCAGGTAGCGGTCCGCGTCCCGCTGGTCGACGAAGCGGACCCGGCGGGCCACCAGGTCTGCGGTGCCGACCTGCTGCCCCTCACCGAGCGCTGCTCGCGCCGCCCAGACCGCGACGGTGTCGTCCGCGCCGGCCAGCAGCCGGGCCCCCAGGAGCGTGCACGCGGCGACCACGGCGACCCCGACGACCAGGCGCGGGTCCCGCCACCGTGACCCGCCCGCGCGGGTCGCCGGTGGCGACGCGCTCCCCGGGGCTGGGTGGTCGGTCGATGTGCGCGTGCGCGGTCCCCGTGGTGGCATGTCGATATTCTGCTCGGTTTGTCCACCCCCCGACCGTGCCCGTCCACAGCCAAACACCGGCCCGCGTCACGAAACGCCGTCAAACGCTGGCATGATGGACCCCATGCCCAGGCCCTCCGCGACGCCGGCGCCCGGCGATGACGGTCCGCGCTTCCTGACCCTCGCCGACGTCGCCGAGGTCCTCGCGACCTCCGTGGCCCAGGTCCGGGCCCTCGTGCAGTCCGGGGAGCTGCGCTACATCCAGATCGGCGGCCGCCAGCAGTACCGCATCGAGGCCGTCGAGCTGGAGGCCTACATCCAGCGGATGTACGCCGAGGCGGACGCCAAGAACGCCCGCGGCCATGTCGAGGACCGCACCGGCCGCTGACCCTCAGAGACTGCGCACGGCCGTCACGGCTGCCAGCGGCACGGTCTCGACGCGCTCCGCCCGTGGCTCGCCGACCAGGACCTCCAGGAAGTCGGCGCCGACCCGGCCCGCCCGGCCCCGCACCGTCGAGCCGTCCGCGCGGTGCACCAGCACCTCCCCACGCGCCTCCGCCACGCCCCGCAGGGCGGAGGCGAGCCCCAGGCGCGCCGTGACCGGACGGGCTGCGTGGGGGCTCCCCCGCTCCGCCAGCCCGCGCAGCGAGCCGATCGCGGACACCACGACCAGCCAGTCGTGGCTGCCGTCGTCGAGCAGGCACCAGCCCGCCCCCGCGCGGGCGAGCACGCCGTCGACCCGGCCGACGCCGGCCACCTCCAGCCGCAGCCGCGCACCAAGCGAGCCGTGCAGCCGGGAGTCGAGGTCCACCCGGGCGTACTCCGCGCGGGTCTGCTCCGCGACCTCGGCGTCCCGCGCGGCCAGGACCAGCCCCTCGGCCTGCTGCTCGAGGTCGTCGAAGAGGCCCTCGAACAGGTCACCGAGCCGGTCGTCCCACCGCATCCCCGAACCGTGACGGCTGGGGCCGCCGGATGTCAATCACCTGGGGACGAACGATTGACATCGTCATCGCCGTGCGTCTAGATGTATCAAACATTATCAAACGACAGGGTTACCCATGGTCCGACCGCTCCGAGCCACGCTCCGGATGGCCGGCGTCCTGGTCGGCTGCGCGGCCACGGTCGCCGGTGCCTGGCGGCTGGCCGGAGGCCCGCTGGCGGACCTGGTCGGCCCGGTGAGCGACGGCGGTCCGGGCGCGGTGGCGGCTCTGCCGCTCGAGGTGGTGGTGGCCGGCCTGTGCGGGGCCGCCCTCCTCGGCTGCGCCCTGTGGCTGCTCGTCACCACGATGCTCGTCCTCGCCGCGTACGGCGCCCGGCTGGCCGACCCCGGACGCCCGCTGACGGCCGCGATCGCGCGGGCCGTCGACCGGGCCGCCGCCCGGGCCTGCCCCCGGTCGCTGCACCGCGCGGTCGCGGCCTGCCTCGGCGTGGCGGTGGCCACCGGGGTCGCATGGCCGGCGCTCGCGGACCCGGCCCGCACCCCCGACGTCACCGGGCTCGCGCTGCCCGACCGCGCCATCGGGGCGGCCCCCTCGTCCACAGCCGCGCCACCGTGCCGGCATCCGGTGGCGTCGACGGTGGTCGTGCGTCCCGGCGACTCGCTGTGGTCGATCGCGGCCGGGCTGCTCCCGGCGGGTGCCCCGGACCGGGAGGTCTCCGCGGCCTGGCACCGGCTGCACCGGACCAACCTCGCCCGGATCGGCACCGACCCGGACCTGATCCTCCCCGGGACCCGCCTGGTGGTCCCGGCGCCCGACTCACCCCACCGGAAGGACACCCCGTGACAGGACCGACCAGCCCCGCCCGCAGCTCCACCCCCACGACCGGCCCCACGACCGGCCCCACGACCGGCCCGACGACCGGCCTCGCGACCGCTCCGGCGACCCGGCCACCCCGCCGGCCGCCGTCGCCGCGGGACCGGGTGGCGACCGTCACCCGGCTGGCCGCGGCGGACGGGCAGCGCGAGACGGTCCCCGTCGCGTCGGTGCAGGGCACCCTGGCCCTCGATCTGGCCCTCGATCCGGCCCTCGATCCGGCCCTCGACCCGGGCCTCGACCCGGGCCTGGCGCGGGCCGAGTCGCTGGCGGGGGCGCCGACCACCCCCGAGCTGCGCCTGGTCGGGGATCCGGCCTCGCCCGAGCACCGGGAGGTGCAGGTCTGGGCGGCACGGTTCGCCCAGGCGACCGTCGAGGTGCTCGGCGGCGACCGGCCGCTGTCCCAGCTGCTGCGGTGGACCACCGCACGGGTCTACGCCGACCTCGACCGCCGGGTGCGGATCCTCGGCCGGACGGCGCCCGCCCCGCTGCGCCTGCGCACGGTCCGCCCGCAGGTCCGCAGCGTGCACGTCTTCCAGCCCGAGCCGACCTGCGCCGAGGTCAGCGTGCACGTCCGGCACGGGCACCGGTCGCGGGCGATCGCGGCCCGGCTCGAGCTCCGGGACCGCCGCTGGCGCTGCGTCGCGCTCCAGCTGGGCTGAGGTGCTGCGCTCAGGCCCGTCCGCCGGTGACCACGGTGAGCTCGACCGACCCGGAGATCCGGTAGGGCTGGCTCTCCACGACGCCACCGAGCGTCCTGCGGAGCCGGGACACCTCGGCCCGCACCGCCACCACGTGCTCGCGGTCGCCGAACACCCGCTCGCTGAGCGCCGCGGCGGTCAGCCCGTCCGCGCCCGCCCGGTGCAGGTGCCGCAGGATCTCGGCGTGCCGTGCGGTCAGCGGGCTGCGCCACGGCCGCTCGCCGCGGACCTCGACCGCCGGGGAGCCGGTGAGGTCGAGGGTCATCACGATCCGGGTCTCGCCGCCGTGCGGGCGCACCAGCCAGCCGTCCGCGATCGGCTCGGGCAGGCAGAGCCCGAGGCCGGGCACGGCCAGCGGCCGCTCGCCCTGGGGGACGGCGATCCGGGTGCGCGACGCGATCCCGGCGGCGTGCGCCACCCAGCCGTGGTCGTCGACGAGCAGCAGCGGGCCACGCACCGCCGCCAGCATCGGCGCCGCCGCCTGCCGCAGCCTCTCCAGGCGCAGCTCGTGGTGCCGCCACAGCTGGGACTCGGCCAGCCGGACGGCCGTCTCCACCAGCGCGATGATCGCCGGGTGCAGGGTCATCGCCGGCCCGCTGACGTCGACGATGCCGAGCAGGTCGCCGGTGCGCGGGTCGTGGATCGGGGCGGCCGTGCAGTACCAGGGGTGCTGGTCGGCCTCGAAGTGCTCGGCGGAGAACAGCTGCACCGGGCTGGCCTCGGCCAGCGCGGTCCCGATCGCGTTGGTGCCGACCAGGTCCTCGGTCCACTCGGCCCCCTCCTCGAACCCGAGGCCGTCGGCCCGGCCGCGGACCCGCGCCGCTCCCTCCCGCCACAAGATGATGCCGTCGGCGTCGGTGACCACCATCAGGAACTGGGAGGCGTCGGCGACCGAGGAGATGATCGCCCGCAGCTCGTCGATCACCAGCGCGATCGGCGATGCACGCCGCCGCGCCAGCACCTGCTCGGTGGGCAGCGGGTCGCGTGGGTTGCGGCCGTCCGGGTCGAGCCCGGCCCGCAGCACCCGCGACCACGAGCGCGCGACCAGGGGCCGCGGCTGGAGGGCGGAGCGGCCGCCGCCGATCACCGCGTCGTGCATCCGCACCAGCTCACGGGCGTAGACCGGCAGGTTGGTTCCCGGCCGGATCGCTGCGAAGTCGCCCACAGTGGCGAGCCTAGGCCGGTCCCTGGGCCGGCGGCACCCTCCGAAGGGCGGGGAATGCAACGCGCTGCAACCCTTGCCCGGCGACCGCGCGGGGTGTGCTGTGGGTCACACGTGACCGGGCCCGAGGCCGGTCCAGGACGGAAGGACGCCCATGACCGACACCCTCGACGCCGCCGAGACCCGCCCCGAGTCCGGCACCGACCCCGCGCAGGTCCGGGTCGACGCCTGGCTGGCCGCCTTCGAGTCGGCGCTGAAGGCGCGCGACGTCGAGGCCGCGGCCGGCCTGTTCGCGACCGACAGCTTCTGGCGCGACCTGGTCTCCTTCACCTGGAACATCAAGACGGTCGAGGGCCCGGCGGGCGTCGCCGACATGCTTCGCGAGTGCCTGGAGGGCACCGACCCGAGCGGCTTCCACACCTCCGAGACGCCGACCGAGGCGGACGGGATCACCGAGGCGTGGATCGAGTTCGAGACCGCGGTCGGGCGCGGCCGTGGTCAGCTCCGGTTGCGCGGCGACGGCGAGGACGTGGTCGCCTGGACGCTGCTCACCACGCTCTACGAGCTCAAGGGGCACGAGGAGCCCAAGGGCCCCGCCCGCCCCCGCGGCGCCGAGCACGGCGCGAACCGCGAGCGCGAGACCTGGGCCGAGAAGCGCGAGCGGGAGGCCCGGGAGCTCGGCTACGAGACCCAGCCCTACGTGCTGGTGGTCGGCGGCGGCCAGGGCGGCATCGCGCTCAGCGCCCGGCTGCGCCAGCTGGGCGTGCCGACGATCGTGATCGACAAGCGCTCCCGGCCCGGCGACCAGTGGCGCAGCCGCTACAAGTCGCTGTGCCTGCACGACCCGGTCTGGTACGACCACCTGCCCTACATCAAGTTCCCCGACAACTGGCCGGTGTTCGCTCCCAAGGACAAGATCGCCGACTGGCTCGAGTCCTACACCAAGGTCATGGAGCTGAACTACTGGACGAACACCGAGGCCAAGAGCGCGCGCTACGACGAGGCGACCGGCGAGTGGACCGTCGAGGTCGAGCGGGACGGCCAGCCCGTCGTGCTCCGGCCCCAGCAGCTGGTGCTGGCCACCGGCATGTCCGGCAAGCCGAACCTGCCCGACTTCCCCGGCATGGACCGGTTCCGCGGCGACCAGCACCACTCCTCCGCGCACCCCGGCCCGGACGCGTACGCCGGGAAGAAGGCCGTCGTGATCGGCTCGAACAACTCCGCCTTCGACATCTGCGGCGCACTGTGGGAGAAGGGCGCCGACGTGACCATGGTGCAGCGCTCCTCCACGCACATCGTGAAGTCGGACTCGCTGATGGAGATCGGCCTCGGGGCGCTGTACTCGGAGGAGGCGGTCGCCTCCGGGATGACCACCGAGAAGGCCGACCTGGTCTTCGCCTCGCTGCCCTACCGGATCATGCACCAGTTCCAGATCCCGCTCTACGACCAGATGCGCGAGCGTGACCAGGAGTTCTACGACCGCCTGGAGAAGGCCGGCTTCCAGCACGACTGGGGCGACGACGGCTCCGGGCTGTTCATGAAGTACCTGCGCCGCGGCTCCGGCTACTACATCGACGTGGGGGCCGCCGACCTGGTGGCCGACGGCGAGGTGCACCTGGTCCAGGGCCAGGTCGCCGAGCTCACCGAGGACTCGGTGGTGCTCGAGGACGGCACCACGCTGCCCGCCGACCTCGTCGTCTACGCCACCGGCTACGGCTCGATGAACGGCTGGGCGGCGGACCTGATCGACCAGGAGACCGCGGACCGGGTCGGCAAGGTGTGGGGCCTGGGCTCGGACACCACCAAGGACCCGGGCCCCTGGGAGGGCGAGCAGCGCAACATGTGGAAGCCGACCCAGCAGCAGGCGCTCTGGTTCCACGGCGGCAACCTGCACCAGTCGCGGCACTACTCGCTCTACCTCGCCCTCCAGCTCAAGGCCCGCGCCGAGGGCATCGAGACCCCCGTCTACGGGCTGCAGGAGGTGCACCACACGTCATGATCGCCAACGACTTCTACACCCCTGAGGTGCAGGGCGCCTACGAGCTGCACGGCATCGGCGACTTCGACCTGGAGGAGGGCGGCACCATCCCCGACCTCCAGCTCGCGGTGGCGACGTACGGCACGCTCAACGAGGCCCGCGACAACGCCATCCTGGTCCCCACCTGGTTCTCCGGCACCCACCAGACCTGGGACCTGGTGTACGTCGGGCCCGGCCGCGCCCTGGACCCCGAGCGGTGGTTCATCGTCGTGGTCAACCAGATCGGCAACGGGCTGTCGACCTCCCCGCACAACTCCGACGGCCCGATCGCGATGTCGAAGTTCCCGCACGTCACCATCGGCGACGACGTCCGGGCACAGGAGCGGCTGCTGCGCGAGGTGTTCGGCATCGAGCGGCTGGCGCTGGTCGTGGGCGGCTCGATGGGCGCGCAGCAGACCTACGAGTGGGCGGTGCGCTTCCCCGACAAGGTGCTGCGGGCCGCCCCCATCGCGGGGACCGCGCAGAACACCCCGCACGACTTCCTGTTCACCCAGTCGCTGATGGACGCGATCACCTCCGACCCGGGGTGGCAGGGCGGGGAGTACTCCTCGCACACCGACGTCGACGCCGGGCTGCGGCGGCACGCCGGGATCTGGTCGGTGGTGGGGCTGTCCACGGAGTTCTGGAAGACCGAGTTCTGGCGCGGCATCGAGGTGCCCGACTACCAGTTCACCTCGATGGCGGACTTCCAGACCAACTTCGTCGAGGCGGTGTTCACCGCGATGGACCCGAACGCCCTGCTGTCGATGGGCTGGAAGTGGCAGCGCGGCGACGTCGCCCGGCACACCGGCGGGGACCTCGCGGCCGCGCTCGGCCGGATCACCGCGAAGATGTTCGTGATGCCGATCGACGAGGACATGTTCTTCCCGGTCCGTGACTGTGCGGCCGAGCAGGCCCTGGTCCCCGGCTCCGAGCTGCGGGTGCTGCACACCGTGGCAGGGCACTTCGGCCTGTTCGGCTTCGAGCAGAGCTACCTCGCCGAGGTGGACGCGCACCTGTCCGAGCTGCTCGCGACCGAGGTCGGGCCGGACGCGTGAAGGCGGCCCGCTTCCACGGCCGCGGCGACATCCGCATCGACGACGTACCGGAGCCGGCCAGGGCCCGGCCCGGCACGGTCAAGGTCGAGGTGGAGTGGTGCGGCATCTGCGGCACCGACCTGCACGAGTACCTCGAGGGGCCGATCTTCGCGCCCACCGCCGACGCGCCGCACCCGATCACCGGCGAGTCGGTGCCGATCATCTTGGGCCACGAGTTCGCCGGCGTGGTCGCCGAGGTCGGTGACGGGGTGTCCCGGGTGCAGGTCGGCGACGAGGTGGTCGTCGAGCCGTACATCGTCTGCGGGCGCTGCGACGCCTGCCGGACCGGCCGCTACAACGTCTGCCAGACGCTGGGCTTCGTCGGCCTCTCCGGGTACGGCGGCGGCTTCTCGCGGTACGTCGTGGCCGAGGAGCGCTGGATCCACCCGCTCGGCGACCTCGGCACCGACGTCGGCGCCCTCATCGAGCCGCTCGCGGTGGGCTACCACGCGGTCAAGCTGTCGGCGGCGGGGCCGGGGCACACCGCGGTGGTCTCCGGCGCCGGGGCGGACCACGTCATCGACCCCACCAGCACCGACGTGGTGGCCGCGGTGGCCGAGCTGACCGAGGGCCGGGGCGCCGACGTGTCCTTCGAGTGCGCCGGCCTCGACCGGGTGCTGAAGTCCGCGATCCTGTCCACCCGCGCGGGCGGCACGGTCGTCAACGTGGCGATCTGGGGCCACGAGGCCTCGGTGGCGATGAACGACCTGGTCTTCGGGACATCGTCAAGCTGGGCTTCGAGGAGCTGATCGACAACAAGGAGGAGAACGTCAAGATCCTGGTCCGCCCCTGACCGGGCCCGGGATCAGGCCAGCCGGGTGACCTGCACGTCGACCGACATCGACGACGTGCTGCCGCCGGAGAAGATCCCCTTCAGCGGCGACACGTCGGAGTAGTCCCGGCCGCGGGCGACCACGATGTGCCGGTCCCCCGGGACGATGTCGTTGGTCGGGTCGAAGCCGACCCACTCCCCGTCCCACCACTCGATCCACGCGTGCGACTCGCCCACGACGGTGTCGCCGACCTCGGGCTCGCGCTTGGGGTGCAGGTACCCCGACACGTAGCGCGCCGGCACCCCCGCCGTCCGCAGCGCGCCGATCGCGACGTGCGCCATGTCCTGGCAGACCCCCTGGCGGGCACCCCAGGCGTCGCCCGCGTGGCCGTGCACCTGGGTGGAGCCGGACTGGTACCTCATCTCGTCCCAGACCAGCCGGCAGACGGCGCGGGCGAGCTCACTGGGGCCACCGGCCGCGGCGGCCAGCCCGTCGACGAGCCCGCTCAGCTCGTCGTCGGGACGCACCCGGTCGTCGACCACCAGCGTCTCGCAGTAGCGGTCGGTCACCTCCGGCGCGCGGATCTGCTCCCAGGTCAGCCCGGCCGGCTGCTGCGGCGGCCGGCTGACCTGCACGGTCGAGGTGGCGGTGACCTGGAGCTCGCTGTGCTGGTCGAGCACCTCGAAGGCGGTCACCTCGGTGCCCCAGTAGTCCCGGTAGGAGGTGCTCCACGGCGTCGGCGAGACGTCCAGCCGGGTGTGCACCACGACCTGGTGCCCGCTGGTCAGCGGCGTCATCCGGGCCAGGTTGTACGACGCGGCCACCCCGCGGTCGTAGGAGATGCGGGTCGTGTGCACGACCCGGAACTGCATCGTCATCGGGCTCCTCCCTGCCAGCTCATCGCCACGGCGTGGGCGAAGTAGCGGTGCGTCACCGCGTCGCTGGCCGCCGCGCAGGTGCGCTGCAGCCGCTCCATCTCCCCGGGCAGGTCGTCCACGATGTCGCCGATGGAGCGGTACTCCAGCTCGGCCCGGGCCCGGCCCAGCAGCCGCTGAGCCTCGTCCTGGAAGCCGACCCGCTGACCGCTGGCCTCGAGGTTCGCCAGGCACTGCTCGGCACGGGTCAGGTTGTGCACCACCGAGCGCGGGAACAGCCGGTCGAGCAGCAGGTACTCGGCCGCCTCCCGGTCGGTCTCCAGCCCGCGGTAGGCGCGCAGGAACGACTGGTAGGCCCCGCAGGCCCGCAGCGTCGTGGGCCACGCCGAGCTCGCGCCGGGGCTCAGCGCGGAGGTGGCGACGAGCCGGGCCGTCATGTCCGCCCGCTCCAGGGACCGCCCGAGGATCAGGAACTGCCAGCCCTCGTCGCGGCTCATCGTGGCGTCGGCGGTGCCGTTGACGACGGCCGCCCGCTCGCGCACCCACCGGAACGCGTCCTGGGTGCGCATCGCCCGGAACCGCCCCGAGGGCAGGTACCGGTACGTCGAGTTGATCACCTCCCACAGGTCCGTGGAGAGCGTCTCCCGGGCCCGGCGGGCACTCTCCCGCGCCCCGGCGATGGCCGACGTGATCGACGTCCCCTCGTCGGTGTCGAAGGCCAGCCGGAACAGCGCGGACTCCAGGGTGAGCCGCCCCTCCGGGACCTCGGTGCCCATCACCGAGAGCAGCGTGCGGCAGGCCGAGTCGATGTCGACGCTGGGGTCCTCGACCATCATCTGGGTCTGCACCTCGAGGATCCGGGCGGTGTCCTCGGCCCGCTCCACGTAGCGGCCGATCCAGAACAGGGACTCCGCGATCCGGCTCAGCACGAGCCCTCCTCCGCCGGCGACTGCTGCTGCTGCTGCTCGGCCTGCTCCTCGCGCAGCGACTTGCGCTCCACGGCCGGGCCGGTGTCCAGGGGAGGCGCGTGCACCTCGGGCGCGGGAGCCGCGGGGGCCGGCGCCACCGCCCGCCCGCCGGCGAGCACCCAGGTGTCCTTGGACCCGCCGCCGCGCGACGAGTTCACGATCAGCTCGCCCTCGGGAAGCGCCACCCGGGTCAGCCCGCCGGGGAGCACCCAGACCTTGTGGCCGTCGTTGACCGCGAACGGGCGCAGGTCGACGTGCCGGGGCCGCATGCCGGACTCGAAGAGGGTCGGCACCGTGGACAGCTGCACCACCGGCTGGGCGATCCAGGCCCGCGGGTCCTCGAGCACCTTGGCGCGCAGGACGTCGAGCTCGGCCGGCGAGGCGTTCGGGCCGATCACGATGCCCTTGCCGCCGGAGCCGTCGACCGGCTTGAGCACCAGCTCGTCGAGACGGTCCAGCACCTCCTCGCGGTGGGCGGCGTCGCCGAGCCGCCAGGTGTCGACGTTGGCGAGGACCGGCTCCTCGGAGAGGTAGTAGCGGATCAGGTCCGGGAGGTAGGTGTAGACCAGCTTGTCGTCGGCCACGCCGTTGCCGACCGCGTTGGCGATCGTGACGTTGCCGGCCCGGGCCGCGTTCATCAGGCCGGGGCAGCCGAGCAGCGAGTCGGCCCGGAAGTGCACCGGGTCGATGAACTCGTCGTCGACGCGGCGGTAGATCACGTGCACCTGCTCGAGGCCGCTCGTGGTCCGCATCATCACCCGGCCGCGCTGGCAGACCAGGTCACGTCCCTCGACCAGCTCGATGCCCATCGTGCGGGCGAGCAGCGCGTGCTCGAAGTAGGCCCCGTTGTAGACGCCCGGGGTGAGCACCACGACCGTCGGGTCGTCGACGCCCGCGGGGGCGCTGGCGCGCAGCGCGTTGAGCAGCCGGCGCGGGTAGGAGCCGACCGGCCGGATCCGGTGCCCGGTGAACGCCTCGGAGAGGGCGGCGGAGATGGCCCGCCGGTTGGTCATCACGTAGGACACCCCCGAGGGCACCCGGACGTTGTCCTCGAGCACCCGGAAGTCGCCGCTGGCGTCCCGGATCAGGTCGATGCCGGCCACGTGGATGCGCACCCCGTTGGGGCTCTGCACCCCGGCCGCGACCCGGTGGAAGTGCGAGGAGGTGGTGACCACCGAGCGCGGCATCACCTCGTCGTCGAACACCCGCCCGGCGTCGTACACGTCGTCGAGGAACATCTCGAGCACCTTGACCCGCTGCTGCACGCCTCGGTCGATCACCGACCAGGCGTCCTGCTCGATCACCCGCGGCATGATGTCGAGCGGGAAGGCCCGCTCCTCGCCGCCGATGTCGAAGGTGACGCCCTGCTCGAGGTAGAGCGTGGTCAGCGCCTCGGCCCGGGCCCTCACCTCGGATCCGGTCACCTGGTCGAGCGACGCGGCGAGCGTCTCGTAGGGCCCCCGCAGCCGCGCCCCGTCGAACATCTCGTCGTAGGCGGGTCCGGCCCCGTCCCGGTAGTTCTCGAACAGCTCCATCACGGGCGACAGGCTAGCCGTCGCCCGTGACGGCCGTGTTGCGAAGACCGCGCGGTGGACCGGTCAGCCGTTGACGCGCGTGGTCAGGCCGGTCGGCCCACCCGGAGCGCCGTGGCACTTCTTGTACTTCTTGCCCGAACCGCAGGGGCACTCGGCGTTGCGGCTCGCACCGGTGAACGGGTCGTTGCCCACGGGCTGCTGGGCGGCACCGGACACCTCGGCGTCGCCGTCCTCGGACGGGGCCGAGTAGGAGAGGTTCTGCGGCTGCCGGGGCGCCTCGAGGCCCTTGGCCCGGATCGAGGGAGCCTCCGCCTGCGACGCGGCGGCCTGGGCCAGTGCGGGACCGACCTCGACCTCCTCGGCCTCCGGCTGCTCCTCCTCGACCTGCACCTCGAGGTTGAACATGTAGCCCACGGACTCCTCCTTGATGCCGTCCATCATGGCGGCGAACATGTCGAAGCCCTCGCGCTGGTACTCCACGAGCGGGTCACGCTGGGAGTACGCGCGCAGCCCGATGCCCTCGCGCAGGTAGTCCATCTCGTAGAGGTGCTCGCGCCACTTGCGGTCCAGCACGGAGAGCAGCACCCGCCGCTCCAGCTCACGCATCACCTCGGAGCCGAAGTCCGCCTCCCGGCGGTCGTAGGCCGCCTGGGCGTCGGCCTTGAGCTCCTCGACCAGGTAGTCGCGGTCGAGGCCGTCGCGTCCGCCCACCTCCTCCTCGAGGGCGGCCAGCGACTTCGACACCGGGTAGAGCTGCTTGAGGGCCGCCCACAGCGCGTCGAGGTCCCACTCCTCGGGGAAGCCGTCGGTCGCGGCCACGACGTAGCCCTCGATCACGTCGTCGATCATCGAGCGGATCTGCTCGTGCAGGTCGGCCCCCTCGAGCACCGCGCGGCGCTCGCCGTAGATGACCTCGCGCTGCCGGTTCATCACGTCGTCGTACTTCAGGACGTTCTTGCGGGAGTCGAAGTTCTGCGACTCGACCTGGCCCTGCGCGGAGGCGATGGAGTTGGTGACCGACTTGTTCTCGATCGGCACGTCGTCGGGGACCTTCAGCGTGGTGAGCACGCGGTCGACCCAGTCGGACTTGAACAGCCGCATCAGCTCGTCCTGGAGCGAGAGGTAGAACCGGGACTCGCCCGGGTCGCCCTGACGGCCGGCGCGACCGCGCAGCTGGTTGTCGATGCGGCGCGACTCGTGCCGCTCGGTGCCGAGGACGTAGAGCCCGCCGGCCTCCTTGACCTCGTCGTGCTCGGCGGCCACCTGGCGCTTGATCCGCTCCACCATCTCGGGCCAGGCGGCCTCGTAGGCGTCGCTGTCCTCGAGCGGGTTCAGGCCCTGCGCACGCAGCTGCTGGTCGGCGAGGAACTCGACCGACCCGCCGAGCTCGATGTCGGTGCCCCGGCCGGCCATGTTGGTGGCGACGGTGACCGCGCCCTTGTGCCCGGCGAGCGCGACGATCTTGGCCTCGCTGTCGTGCTGCTTGGCGTTCAGCACGGTGTGCGGGATGCCCTTGCGCTTCATCAGGCCGGACAGCAGCTCGGACTTCTCCACCGAGACCGTGCCGACCAGGACCGGCTGGCCGGCCTTGTGCCGCTCGGCGATGTCCTCGACGACGGCGTCGTACTTCGCCTCCTCGGTGCGGTACACCAGGTCGGGCGCGTCGATGCGGACCAGCGGCTTGTTGGTGGGGATCGGCACCACACCGAGCCGGTAGATCTTGTCGAACTCCGAGGCCTCGGTCATCGCGGTGCCGGTCATGCCGGAGAGCTTCTTGTAGAGGCGGAAGTAGTTCTGCAGGGTGACGGTGGCGAGGGTCTGGTACTCCTCGCGGATCTGCACGCCCTCCTTGGCCTCGATCGCCTGGTGCAGGCCCTCGTTGTAGCGGCGACCGGAGAGCATCCGCCCGGTGTGCTCGTCGACGATGAGCACCTCGTCGTGCAGGACGACGTACTCCTTGTCGTTGCGGAAGAGCTCCTTGGCCTTGATCGCGTTGTTCATGAACGAGATCAGCGGGGTGTTCACCGAGTCGTAGAGGTTGTCGATCCCGAGATGGTCCTCGACCTTGGTGATGCCCGGCTCCAGGACCGAGATCGTGCGCTTCTTCTCGTCGACCTCGTAGTCGACGTCCTTGACCATCGAGCCGGCGATGGCCGCGAACTCGCTGTACCAGCGCACCTCGTCCTGGGTGGGGCCGGAGATGATCAGCGGGGTGCGGGCCTCGTCGATGAGGATCGAGTCCACCTCGTCGACGATGGCGAAGTTGTGGCCGCGCTGGACGCACTCCTCGATGGAGTTGGCCATGTTGTCGCGCAGGTAGTCGAAGCCGAGCTCGTTGTTGGTGCCGTAGGTGACGTCGGCGAGGTAGGCCTCGCGGCGCTCCTCGGGGGTCATCTCGGGGAGGATCACCCCGACGGTCAGGCCGAGGAACTGGTGCAGCCGGCCCATCCACTCGGCGTGGTACTTCACCAGGTAGTCGTTCACGGTGACCACGTGCACGCCGTCGCCGGACAGCGCGTTCAGGTACGCCGGCAGCGTCGAGACCAGGGTCTTGCCCTCACCGGTCTTCATCTCCGCGATGTTGCCGAGGTGCAGCGCCGCGCCGCCCATGATCTGCACGTCGAAGTGCCGTTGGCCGAGCACCCGCTTGGCCGCCTCGCGCACGGTGGCGAACGCCTCGGGCATCAGGTCGTCGAGGCTCTCACCCTCGGCGAGCCGCCGGCGGAACTCGTCGGTCTGAGCCTGCAGCTCCTCGTCGGTCATCGCGACGAAGTCGTCCTCGATGGCGTTCACGGCCCGGGCGACCGCCTCCAGCTGTCGGAGGATCTTGCCCTCACCGATACGAAGGATCTTGTCGAGGATGGCAGGCACGTGCGTCGACTCCTGATGTTCGGGTCCGGTTTGCGTCGGGACTCTCGTGGGACGGGCAGCGCCTGATCGGCATCCCGGCAGGGGCTCACCCCGACTCTCATCGTAACCGGGATCCGAAGCCAGGTCCTCAGGTGCCGTGCCGTGCCGCCACCGCGGCTGCCAGCGCGGGCGCGAGGTCCCCCCGCGGCCGTACGTCGATCCCGTCGAGGTCCAGCCACCGGGCGAGGTCGGCCAGCTCCTCGGCCAGCTCCTCGGCCGTGTCCGCGGGGGCCCCGGGCTCGGCGTACGAGCCGAGCACCCGCAGGCACCGGTCCCGACGGTCGGCCTTGAGGTCCACCCGGCCCACGATCGCGTCCCCGAGCAGGAACGGCAGCACGTAGTAGCCGTGCACGCGCTTCGCCTCCGGGACGTAGATCTCGATCCGGTAGCGGAAGCCGAACAGCCGCTCGGTGCGCTCCCGCTCCCAGACCACCGGGTCGAACGGGCTGAGCAGCGCCCGGGCGCGGACCGCTCGCGGCAGGGCTGCGTCACGGTGCAGGTAGGCCGGGCGGTCCCAGCCCTGCACCCGCACCGGCAGCAGCTCCCCGGTCTCGACCAGGTCGGCGATCGCCGGCCGGGCCTGGTGCGGGCGCATCCGGAAGTAGTCGGTCAGGCAGCGCGCCGTGGCCACCCCGTGCGCGGTCGCGGCCCGCCGGACCAGCTCCCGCCAGGCGTCCTCGTCGGACGGCACCGCGGCGGCCAGCACGTCGGGCGGCAGCACCCGCTCGGGCAGGTCGTAGACGCGCTCGAAGTGCTGGTTGCGGCCCGCGACGGCCAGGTCGCCGGCCAGGAAGAGGTACTCCAGCGCCTTCTTGGTCTCCGACCAGTTCCAGCCCCAGTGCTCCTTGGCGCGGGGCAGCCCGTCGTCGAGGTCGCGGGGCGTGGACGCGCCGCGCTCGGCGATCTCGGCGACCAGCGAGGTCGCCAGCTCCCGCCGCTCCGGCAGGCCGATCCACTCGTGCCCCTGGTCGCGGTAGTGCCGCATCCGGTGCTGCATGTGCGGCCACAGGTCGACCGGCATGAACGCCGCGACGTGCGCCCAGTACTCCACCATCCGTCGCGGCGGCCGCTGCGAGGCGCGCTCGAGCAGCCCGGTGTCGTAGGGCCCCATGCGGGAGAACAGCGGCATGTAGTGGGCCCGCTGGAGCACGTTGACGGAGTCGATCTGCAGCACCGCCGTGCGGGCCAGGGTGCGGCTGAACGTCCGCATCGTCGGCACCGTGTGCCGCGGGTCGCGGAACCCCTGCGCGGCGAGGGCCACCCGGCGGGCCTGGGCGCGCGTGAGCGTCGGGACGTCCCGGGGTACGGCGGGGGGCACGGTCAGGGGATGTCGAGCAGCTTCTCGCGCACGGCGTACATCACTGCCTCCATGCGGGAGTGCAGCTGGAGCTTCTCCAAGATGTTGCGGACGTGGTTCTTCACGGTGTTCTCGCTGATGAACAGCCGCTTGGCGATCTCGCGGTTGTTCAGGCCCTGGGCCACCAGCTTGAGCACCTCGAGCTCGCGCTCGGTGAGCCGCGGCGTCGGCACCTGCTGCCGGTCGGAGCGGGACATCTGCTTGAACTCGTCGAGCAGCTTGATCGCCATCGAGGGGCTGATCAGCGACTGGCCGTCGGCCACCACCCGCACCGCCTGGGCGACCTCGTCGATCGAGGAGTCCTTGAGCAGGTAGCCCGAGGCACCGTTCTTGACCGCGTCGTAGAGGTCGGCCTCCTCGTCGCTGACCGTGAGCATGATGATCCGGGCCGTCGGGGCGACCTCCTTGATCGCCACGCACGCCTCGATGCCGGAGCGCTTGGGCATCCGCACGTCCATCAAGATCACGTCCGGGACGGTGGTCGCGGCCAGCTCGGTGGCCGCGACCCCGTCACCGGCCTCGCCCACGACCTCGATGTCGTCCTCGACGCCGAGGAGCATGGTCAGCCCGCGACGGAACAGCTCCTGGTCGTCGACGACGGCGACGCGGATGGGCTCACCGCCTCCGCTGTGCCCCTGCTCCTGATCGGTCACGTGCTGATCATGGCACGCGACGCGCCCTGGTGACCCTCTTTGCGCTCATAGACCTCATCGCGTGGTCAGCTGAGCTCGAGGGTGATGACGCCGTAGTCGTAGCCCCGGCGGCGGTAGACCACCGAGGGACGCTCGCTCTCCTTGTCCACGAACAGGAAGAAGTCGTGCCCCACGAGCTCCATCTCGTAGAGCGCCTGGTCGAGGGTCATCGGCGTCGCGGGGTGGCTCTTCTCGCGGACCACCAGGGGTCCCTCACCGTCGACCGCGATCGACCCGGTGGTCACCTGCTGCTCCTCCGGCGCCTCCTCGGGGGGCAGCACCCCGTTCGGGCTCGGCTCCACGTCGGCCAGCGCGCGGGCGACCGAGACGGGGGTGTGCCGGCCGCGGTGCACCCGGCGCCGGTCGGCGGCGCGCCGCATCTGGGTCGCCATCTTGTCCAGGGCGATGTCGAGGGCGGCCATCTTGTCCTCGGCGCAGGCCTCGGCCCGCACCACCGGCCCCTTGGAGAAGGCGGTGAGCTGGACCTGCACGGCCCGGTCCGCCTGACGGGGGTTGCGCTCCTTCTCCACCTCGACCTCGACCCGGATCACCCGATGATCGTGCTTCTCCAAGCGGGCGAGCTTCTCCACGACGTGGTTCCGGAACCTGTCCGTCAGCTCGCAGTGTCGGCTGTTGAGCACGATGTCCATCGACGACCTCCCGATTGTTCGGTGACATTACGGTGCGTGCGACTAGCAGGAGCCCGTCCGGCCGACCTGGTCTTCGACCCCACAACCGCCTGCTGAGGCTTCCGCAGCTTGTCCGCCACTACCGGCCTTCTCCCCCGGGCCCGCCGTATCTGACGGCGGACGGGAGGCAGGACTTACCTCTAAGCCGCACCGTGATCGACGCCGTTGACCCGGACCCGAGCCGGTCCCCACCACGAGAGTGAGGTGCCGGAGGGACTCCGGAGACGTCTTACGTGGACCGCTTCGCCTGCGACTGGCATCGGCTAGCCGGACGGTGTGGCAACGGGAGGAGGAGGCGGTCCGGAGACCGGCTCCTCTCTCGCGCAGCACTCCGCCGACGCAACCACGGACCCGGACGGACTCCATACACAGACGTTAGTCCCCCCGGGACGCAGAGCGGTAGGGAACCTCACGAATCGGGCTCCCCGGTCCATCCCGGTCCGGTGCCCGGGAGCCTTCGCCGGGTCGCGGCGACCACCGCGACCCCCGTGACGGCCACGCCGGCCCGCTCGAGCGCCCGCTGTGCCTCCCGGGCGGTCGACCCGGTGGTGAGCACGTCGTCGACGAGGACGACGACGCCCGGGGGCAGCCGGAGCCTCGCGCGGCAGCGCATCGAGCCGGCCAGGTTGACCGCCCGCTCGGCCGCCCCGAGCCGCGCCTGGTCCCGGACCCGGCCCGACGCGACCAGCGGCTGCACCACGCTCGCGCCCACCCCGCGGCTGCGCAGCCGCCGGGTGCTCTCCCGGGCCACCCGGAGCAGCGGGTCGTGCCCCCGTCGGCGTACCACCGGACGTCGCGAGGGCACCGGCACCACGAGCACCCGGTCCGCGGCCCCGGCGCGGACCTGGTCGCGGACCAGGTCGGCCACCACGTCACCCAGCACCCGTCCGAGCGGCGTCGCCAGCGCGAGCACGCCGTGCTCCTTGTGCTCGTTGACCAGCGTCCCGAGCACCCCGTCGTAGTCGCCCGCGGCGTACGGCGGGGCGAGCCCGGCCGGGACCGGGGTCGGCCAGCTGGGCCGGCCGCGACCGGGCAGGGCGGCGTCGCAGGCCGGGCACAGCACCCGGCCCGGGGCGGCGCACCCCAGGCAGGCGCTGCCGAGCAGCAGGTCGCGGCCGGCGTCGGCGAGGGACTCACGCACGGGCCACGGTCGCACCCGGCACGTCGTGCCGGTCACCTGTTCTGCCGGGCTGGGGACGCCGGAGCCGCCGCTGCGCCGGTGGACGCGGACCGGCCGCTCAGCCGACGAAGGTGGCCGCACCCAGGCCGGGCTCGATGGCCGTCCGGGCCCACCGGCCGGTCCGGGAGAGCCCGAGCAGCCGGCCGTCGGCGGTGCGGAGCAGCAGCGGGGTGCCCGGCGCCGGGGAGGCCACCAGCCCGGTGGCACGACCGTCGAACAGCTCCGCGTCGGCCTCCAGGCTGGTCGGCGTCGACGAGCCGTCGACCTTCACCAGCAGGACCTGCGAGGTGGTCGGCCCCTGCCGCAGGAGCACCGCGAGGGTGGCCGGTCCCTGCCAGGCGACGTCCACGATCGGACCCGCCGCGCCGCGGAGGGGCAGCGGGTGCGCGGGTCCCACCCGGGTGACCCGGCCCCGGGTGTCCCGCTCGACGCGGGAGACCAGCACCCGGTCATGGCCGTCTCGGTGGACCTGGGTCACCAACCGGGTGCCGTCGCGGGAGAGCGTCACCCGGTCCACCTGGGCGCCGGTGACCCCGGGAGCCACGACCGGGCGGGCGGTGCCGGCGCGGACCACCGAGAGCCGGGCCCCCGTGCGGGTGTCGTCGACGAGCCACAGCCGGCCGTAGAGGTCGTAGGCGGGCCGAAGCACGTCCGTGCCCCGGTAGACGGTGCGGACGTCGCTGCGCCTCGCGGGCCGTCCGGGCACGCCGTCGCGGTCGGACTCCAGCACCCGGCGGCCGTCGCTGCCGACGCCGGCGATGTGCTGGGCGAGCAGGTCGACCGCCAGCGAGCGGAGCCCGAGCCGCAGCGTCCCGGCCGGCCCGGTGACGCGCTCCTCCCCGGTGGTGCTGGAGGTGACCACCCGGCCGTCCCGGAGGCCGAAGAGGGCCGTGGAGGCCCAGGCCACCGACGGGTCGAACTCCGACAGGTCGTCCACGCCGACGTCCTCGCGCAAACCGGGCGGGTCGACCGGGGTGCCGCCCACCGTGACCCGCACCCGTTGCACACCGGGGAGCTGGCCGAGGGTCCAGGCGATCTGCGCGAAGAGCAGCTTCTCCGCGGTGTTCCGGGCGTCCAGCACGTGGTCGCTGAGCGGCACCTCGGCGGTGCCGTTGCGCGAGACCGGCACCGAGATGCCGTCCAGGCGGGTGCCACGGGGGAAGAACGTCCGCTCGGTGCGTCGCAGGTCCGGCTCCGGGCCCTGGAGCAGGCTGGCGAGCAGCAGCGTCGGGGCCTGCCGGCCGCGCGGGACGTAGACCGGCTCGGGCACGAGCACCTGCGCGGACTGGTCGAAGAAGTACAGCAGCCGTTGCTGGTACTGGGTGTCGAAGTGGGTCCGCGGGATCAGCAGCCGGTCCGGTGGCCGGTTCAGCCGCCACTCGCCGCCCTCCCTGACCAGGTGCAGCCGGTAGTTGCGGCCCTTGCCGCCGGTGGGGTCGCCCAGCCAGGTGCCCCGACCGTCGAGCTCGACGACGTCACGCAGCTCGAGGGTGACCCGGCCGCCCGGCTCGCTGACCATCTGCTGGCTGCCGTAGACGACGGTGCCCTGCTCGGGCACCCAGCTGCGGCTGCTGCCCGCGGTGAGGTACTGCCGGGCGACGTAGGTGTTGAGCGGGGTCGCCGTCATCGAGGTCAGGAAGTCGTCGACGAGCGGGATCGGGGCGCTGCCGGGGGTCGGGCCGGGGGGCGTGTAGTCGACCAGGGTGTCGCTGCCGCCGTTGTCCTGCACCGCGACCGAGCGCACCGGTCCGGAGGAGGGCAGGCCGACGCAGCCGGTCGCCGCCATCGCCAGCAGCAGTGCCACCAGCACCAGCGCCGGGCGCCTCACGGCGTGCCCGCCCGTCCGGCGAGCGGCCGGACGCTGCCGATCCGTGCCGGTCCCGCGTCCAGCGGCACCAGCGGCAGCGGGCTGGAGCCGATCCGCTCGCCGGCGATCCGCGGCAGGGTGAGCCGGAACTGGGCGCCCTTGCCGGGCTCCCCCCAGGCCTGCAGCCAGCCGCCGTGCAGGTGGGCGTCCTCGAGCGAGATCGACAGCCCGAGCCCGGTGCCGCCGGTGGTCCGGGCCCGGGCCGGGTCCGCCCGCCAGAACCGGTTGAACACCATCGCCGCCTCGCCCGGCTTGAGCCCGATCCCGTGGTCGCGGACCGCCAGCGCGGTCGCCTCGTCGTTGGCCTCCACCAGCACGACCACGTCCGCGCTGTCGGCGTAGTCGATGGCGTTGGTGACCAGGTTGCGGACGATCCGCTCGACCCGGCGGCCGTCGGCCTCCGCGACGCACGGGCGCTCTCCCGCGCGTACCACCACCCGGATCCCCCGCCGCTCGGCGAGCGCGCGGGTGGACTCCACCACCCGGTGCGCCACGTCGGCGAGGTTCACGTCCTCGAGATCGAGCACGGCCGCACCGGCGTCGAAGCGGCTGATCTCCAGCAGGTCCGAGAGCAGCAGCTCGAAGCGGTCGAGCTCCTTCTGGAGCAGCTCCGCAGCCCGGGCGGTGGGCGGGTCGAACCGGGTCCGGGCGTCGTGCAGCACGTCGCCGGCCATCCGGACCGTGGTCAGCGGGGTGCGCAGCTCGTGGGAGACGTCGGAGACGAACCGCCGCTGCACGCGGGACAGCTCCTCGAGCTGGCGGATCTGCTTCTGGAGGCTGGCTGCCATCTGGTTGAACGACGTCCCGAGCCGGGCGATGTCGTCGTCGCCGCGCACGTGCATGCGCTCCTCGAGCCGACCCGACGCCAGCCGCTCGGCCACCCGGCGAGCCAGCCGCACCGGGGTGACCACCTGCCGGGTCACCATCGCGGTCACGCCGCCGACCAGGAGCAGCAGCAGCACCCCACCGGTGACCAGCGCGCGGCGGACCAGGGACAGGGTGTTCTCCTGCTCGGTCATCGGGAACAGGTAGTACAGCGTGTAGGTGCCGCCGTCGGCCGGCAGCGTCACCTGCGAGCCGGTCACCACGCCGGGGACCGCGGCCCGGCCGGCGCTTCCGGTGTAGCGGATCGTGGCGTACGAGTACGACGTCCGGCCCGAGGTGCTGGTCTCCACCTGCCGGCGCAGCGTGGCGGGGATGCTGCTGCCGAGGACACCGGGGGTACTGCTGGTGCCGGCGCCGGCCGTACGCCCGGTCGCGGTCCCGTCGATCGGGCCGCGGAGCACGATCTCGTAGCCCTGCACCGACCCGCGGGAGACCAGCGTGGAGACCAGCTGGTTGACCTGGGTGCGGGCGTCGAAGTCGTTGCCGTTGGCCGCCGACAGCCGGCTCTGCGCCTCGGCGGTGGCCCGGGCGGCCTCGGCCACCGAGGAGTCGGTCTTGGCCACCACCAGGCCGGTGGTGATCTGCCGCAGGAGCACCCAGCCGACCAGGGACACCACGACCGCGCACAGCAGCAGCGTGCTGATCACGACCCGCGCCTGGATGGAGCGGCGCCAGTAGAAGACGGCTCCTCGCAGCGGCGCCCCGGTTCTCACCGGCCTACTGCGCCGTCCCGGCCTTGTAGCCGACTCCGCGCACGGTCATCACGATCTCGGGCGTCTCCGGGTCGTGCTCGACCTTGGAGCGCAGGCGCTGCACGTGCACGTTGACCAGCCGGGTGTCCGCGGCGTGCCGGTAGCCCCAGACCTGCTCGAGCAGGACCTCGCGGGTGAACACCTGCCAGGGCTTGCGGGCCAGGCAGACCAGCAGGTCGAACTCCAGCGGGGTGAGCGCGATGGGCTCCCCGTCGCGGGTCACCATGTGCCCGGCGACGTCGATCTGGAGGTCGCCGATGGTGAGCGCCTCGGGGCCGGGCTCCTCGAAGCGCCGGACCCGGGCCCGGATCCGGGCGACCAGCTCCTTGGGCTTGAACGGCTTCACCACGTAGTCGTCGGCCCCGGACTCGAGGCCGACGACCACGTCGACGGTGTCGCTCTTGGCGGTGAGCATCACGATCGGGACACCCGACTCCGCCCGGATCTCCCGGCAGACGTCGATGCCGTCCTTGCCGGGCAGCATCAGGTCGAGCAGCACCACGTCGGGCCGGTAGTCACGGAAGTCCGCGACCGCCCGGTCCCCCGTGGCGCAGACCCGGGAGTCGAAGCCCTCGTTGCGCAGCACGATGCCGAGCATCTCCGCGAGTGCCGCGTCGTCGTCGACGACCAGCACCCGGGCCCGACCGGCCGGGGACACTGCGTCCGTGCTCGCCACCGCTGCCCTTCGTCCCTTCCGACCGTCACCGACCCGAGGTCAGTAGCGGTAGGCCTCCGACTTGTAGGGGCCCTTGACGTCGACGCCGAGGTAGGCGGCCTGCGCGCCGGTCAGCTCGGTGAGCGAGACGCCGAGCGCACCGAGGTGCAGCCGGGCGACCTCCTCGTCGAGGTGCTTGGGCAGCACGTAGACGCCGGTCGGGTACTCCTCGGTCTTGGTGAAGATCTCGATCTGCGCGAGCACCTGGTTGGTGAACGAGTTCGACATCACGAACGACGGGTGGCCGGTCGCGTTGCCGAGGTTCATCAGCCGGCCCTCGGACAGCACGATGATCGTCGTCCCGTCCCCGGCGTCGGTGCTGGGGAAGGACCAGACGTCGACCTGCGGCTTGACGTTCTTGCGCTGCACGCCGGGGAAGCTCTCGAGGCCGGCCATGTCGATCTCGTTGTCGAAGTGGCCGATGTTGGCCACGATCGCCTGGAACTTCATGCGCTGCATCTGCTCGACGGTGACGACGTCCTTGTTGCCGGTGGCGGTGATGATGATGTCCGCGGTCGGCAGCACCTCGTCGAGGGTCTGGACCTGGTAGCCGTCCATCGCCGCCTGGAGCGCGCAGATCGGGTCGATCTCGGTGACGATGACGCGGGCGCCCTGGCCGCGCAGCGACTCCGCGCAGCCCTTGCCGACGTCGCCGTAGCCGCAGACCACGGCCACCTTGCCGCCGATGAGGACGTCGGTGGCGCGGTTGATGCCGTCGATGAGCGAGTGGCGGCAGCCGTACTTGTTGTCGAACTTGCTCTTGGTGACCGAGTCGTTGACGTTGATGGCCGGGAAGAGCAGCGAGCCCTCGCGCATCATGTCGTAGAGCCGGAGCACACCGGTGGTGGTCTCCTCGGTGACGCCCTTGATCGCGTTGCCGACGGTCGTCCAGCGGTTGCCGTCCTGGGCGAGGCTGTCGTTGAGGACCTGGAAGACCACCCGCTGCTCGGCGCTCTGCGCGGAGTCGACGGCGGGGGCCTTGCCCTCCTTCTCGGCCTGGACGCCGAGGTGGACCAGCAGCGTCGCGTCGCCACCGTCGTCGAGGATCATGTTGGCGCCGGACTCACCGGGCCACGCGAGGATCTGCTGGGTGCACCACCAGTACTCCTCCAGCGACTCGCCCTTCCAGGCGAAGACCGGCACGCCCTGCGGGTCCTCGGGGGTGCCGTCCCTGCCGACGACGACGGCCGCGGCGGCGTGGTCCTGGGTGGAGAAGATGTTGCAGGAGGCCCAGCGGACCTCGGCGCCGAGCGCGGTCAGCGTCTCGATGAGGACTGCGGTCTGGATCGTCATGTGCAGGGAGCCGGCGATCCGCGCACCCTTGAGCGGCTGCGAGGCGCTGTAGCGCTCGCGCATCGCCATCAGGCCCGGCATCTCGTGCTCGGCGAGCGTGATCTCGGTGCGGCCGTAGTCGGCCAGGCTCAGATCGGCAACCTTGAAGTCCATGGTGTCTCGTGTCCTCAGTGCATCTCGTCGGTCAGGGCAGCCTCACCAGGGTACCCGTGAGGCGGTGACGCCCCGAACCTCACGGGTGCCGGGTGTGGTCGGAGGCGGCCGGGCGCGGATCGCTCTCGTGCCCCTCCACGTAGAGGTCGGGCTCCACGTAGATCACCCGGGCGGTCGGCTCGACCTCGCGCATCGCCCGCTCCGCCGCGTCGATGGTGGCGGCGACGTCCCCGGCGCTCTCGGTACGGCGCACGCCGATCTTCACCCCGACGAGCAGCTCCTCGGGGCCCAGGTGCATGGTGCGCATGTGGATCACCCGCTCCACGCCGTCGGTCCGCTCCAGGCTCGCACGCAGCCGCCGCTGGGCGTCCGGGCTGGCCGCCTCGCCGAGCAGCAGGCTCTTGGTCTCGATGCCGAGCACGATCGCCACGCTCACCAGCAGCAGCCCGATGCCCGCCGTACCGGCGACGTCGAAGTAGCCGTTGCCGGTGAGCTTGGACAACCCGACGCCGAGCAGCGCCAGCGCCAGCCCGATCAGCGCGGCGAAGTCCTCGAGCAGGATCACCGGCAGCTCGGGCGACTTCGCGCGACGGATGAACTGCACCCAGGACGCCGACCCGCGGGTCTGCTCGCTCTCCCGGACCGCGGTCCGGAGGGACAGGCCCTCCATCACGAGCGCGCCGAGCAGCACCACCACCGCGACCCACCACCAGCGGCCGTCGAGCAGCTCGTTGGGCTTGCCCTCGTGCACCTCGATCGCCTTGTGGTACGCCTCGTAGAGCGCGAACAGGCCGCCGACCGAGAACAGCACGATCGCGACCAGGAACGAGTAGATGTAGCGCTCGCGACCGAAGCCGAACGGGTGCGCGGCGGTGGCCCGACGCTCGGAGCGCTTGCCACCGAGCAGCAGCAGGCCCTGGTTGCCGGAGTCGGCGACGGAGTGGATGCCCTCCGCGAGCATCGAGGACGCACCGGTGAGGAGGAACGCGAGGAACTTCATCACCGCGATGCCGGTGTTGGCCAGCAGCGCGGCCAGGACCGCCTTGGTGCTGCCTTCGGTGGACATGGGTCCGCTCCTGCTCAGTGGGGGTGCCGGGGCTTCCGCGGGCGTACCCGCCGAGTGACCGGCAGCCTAGTGCCTCGCCGGCGACCGCCGGATCGACTCAGCGGGACAGGCCGACGCCCAGGTAGGCGGCGGCGTAGGTGCCGGTGGCCAGCAGCGCCGCGTAGCGGGCGACGTCGGTGGGGGCGTCGCTGGAGACGGTCTCCACCCGGACCCGGCGATCCGTCGCGGCGGCCTTCAGCCGGCCCCGCTGCTCCCGGATCGTGGCGCCGTCGGCCCCGTCGTCGAGGACCAGCAGCGCCGGCGGGCGGCCGGCGTCCCCGTCGTCGTCGAACGGGTCGGCGAACACGTCGGTGGCCTTGGCGGCCTCGATCACCGGCAGCAGGTGCTCCGCGTCGCCGGCCAGCGCCGTACGGCCGCTGGCCCGGCGGACCGCCTCGGCCACCCGGCGGGCCGCCCGGGCGGCGAGCACCGACCCTCCCCACACGAGCGGGGTGGCGTCGGCCAGCGCGATCGCGAGCATCTTGGCGGGGTTCACCGCCAGGTCCCGGTACGGCGAGCAGGCGATCGCCACGTCGTCGAGGGCCTGGGCCACCGCGTCGGGCTCGGTGTCGGGGCCGAGGTCGAGCCGGTCGAGGAACTCCAGCATCACCACGGCCGTGGCGAGCTGGTCCCCCGACGCGCACGGCAGCACCGTGCTGTCGCGGCCCGCGGCGTGCTCGGCCACCAGCGATCCGGGCGGGCAGGCCACCACGACCCGGCAGCCCCGGCGGACCGCCTCGGCCACCGCGGACGCCGAGCCGCTGTCGCTGCCCTCGGGCGCGAGCACCACGACCAGGTCGAGGCCACCGGCCCAGCCGGGCAGCGACGGTCCGGGCCAGGCCACGAACGGCACCGGGCACCACGGCTCGAGGACCGCCCGCAGCAGCCGCGAGTCGGGGCCGGCGGCGACCACGGCCCGGGGACGCGCGTCGCCGGCGGCCTTGGCCACGGCCTCGGCGATGGCCTCGGCGGCCTCCCCGGCCTCCCGGCGGACCCGGGCGCCCGCCTCCGCGAGCGGGCGCAGCGCGTGGTCGGCCGCCGCCAGGGCCGACTCGTCGTCGAGGCGGGAGTCGTCGAACGGCTCGGCCACGACGGCGCTAGGCCTTCTCTGGGCGACGGGCCTCGTCGACCAGGAGGACCGGGATGTCGTCGCGCACCGGGTAGGCCCGGCCGCAGGACGTGCAGGCGAGCTCGGAGGCCGCCTCGTCCACCGCCAGCGCGCCACGGCACGCCGGGCAGACGAGGATCTCGAGCAGGGCCGGGTCGAGCTTCATGAGTCTCTCCTGATCGTGGCGAGCACGTCGTCGCGCAGCCGGTCGAGCGTCTCCTGGTCGACGGCCTCCGCGTTCAGGCGCAGCAGCGGCTCGGTGTTGGACGCGCGGACATTGAACCACCAGTCGGGGTGGGTGACGGTGAGCCCGTCGAGGTGGTCCAGGACGACGCCGTCGCGGGCGCCGTACTCCTGCTCGATCTCGGCGACCACGGCCGCCTGGTCCGCGACCGTGGAGTTGATCTCGCCGGTCGCGACGTAGCGGGTGTACTCCGCGAGCAGGCCGGAGAGCGGACGGTCGGTCTCGGCGAGCGCCGCGAGCACGTGCAGTGCCGCGAGCATCCCGGAGTCGGCCCGCCAGAAGTCCCGGAAGTAGAAGTGCCCGGAGTGCTCCCCGCCGAAGATCGCGTCGGTCTCGGCCATCGTGGCCTTGATGAAGGAGTGCCCGACCCGGGTGCGCACCGGGGTGCCGCCGAGCCGGGTGACCAGCTCGGGCACGGCGTGCGAGGTGATCAGGTTGTGGATCACCGTCGAGCCGGGCTCGCGGGCCAGCTCCCGCGAGGCGATCAGCGCGGTGACCGCCGAGGGGCTGACGATCTCGCCGCGCTCGTCGACCAGGAAGCAGCGGTCGGCGTCACCGTCGAAGGCCAGCCCGATGTCGGCGCCGGTCTCCCGCACCCTCGCCTGGAGGTCGGCCATGTTGGCGGGCTCGATGGGGTTCGCCTCGTGGTGCGGGAAGGTGCCGTCCAGGTCGTAGTACAGCTCCTCGACCTCGAGGTCGAGCCGGCCGAGCACCGCCGGGGCGGTGTGCCCCGCCATCCCGCTGCCCGCGTCGACGACCACCCGCAGCCGGCGCCCGGCCACCGGGGCCAGGGACAGCAGGTGGGCGGCGTAGTCCTCCAGCACGTCGCGCTCCACGACCGTGCCAGGCCGCTCCGCGACGGCCGGCTCCCCCGCCGCGACCAGGTCGCGGACGGCGGTCAGGCCGGTGTCCGCGCCGAGCGGGACGGCGTGGGCGCGGCACATCTTGATGCCGTTGTACTGCGCCGGGTTGTGGCTCGCGGTGAACATCGCGCCGGGCACGCCGAGGCTCCCCGAGGCGAAGTACAGCTCGTCGGTGGAGGCCAGGCCGATCAGCGTGACGTCGGCCCCGGCGGTGGCGGCGCCGTCGGCGAAGGCGCGGGCCAGCCCCGGCGACGAGGGCCGCATGTCGTGACCGACGACGACCGTGCCGCCGGCGGACCCGGTGACGGTCACGAAGGCGGCGCCCACGGCGCGCGCCAGGTCCTCGTCGATCTGGTCCGGGACGGTGCCCCGCACGTCGTACGCCTTGAACACGGCGGAGAGCGAGGAGGCCTCGGTGGAAGTCACGCCACGCAGACTAACGGGAGCGGCTAGGCCTCGGGGGTGGGAAGCACCCGGAGATGGCCGCGCCGGCCGACCTCCCTGGTGCTGTCGAGCGGGACCGTCCGGGACCGCAGGGCGTCGGCCGCCGGCGCCGGGCGGGCCGCCTCACGCACGGCGTCGGCCAGGGCCAGCAGGTCGTCGCCGGACGGACCGAAGGCGTCGGGGTCCGGGGCCAGCCGCAGCACCTCCCACCCGCGCGGGGCGCTGAGCCGCTCGCTGTGCGCCTCGCAGAGGTCGTAGGCGTGCGGCTCCGCGTAGGTGGCCAGCGGCCCGAGGACCGCGGTCTGGTCGGAGTAGACGTAGGTCAACGTGGCCACCGCGGCCCGCGTGCAGGCCGTTCTCGAGCATCGGCGGACAGGACTCACGAGGCAGACGCTACCGCCTGGCACCGACCGTGACGGCTAGGCTCGCGGAGTGGAGCAACGGGGTGTGCCGACGGGTCGTCGGGAAGGTCGTCGGCGGGACCGCCGCGGCCGCGGGATGCGCGGGCCCGGCCTGCTGCCCGGACCCCACTCCCCCCGCGGGGTGCCGGCCGCCCGCAGCCGCAAGGCGGCGTTCGACGCGCTGGTGCTCACCCTGGTCCAGGAGCTGGACAGCCGCTGGCACGCCGAGCTCGGCCTGGTGGAGTTCGCCGTCGAGGAGACACCGCTGGTGCCCGACGACTGGGACGCCGACACGGTGCCGCTGGCGTCCCTGGTCCGGGGATCCGGTGGCGAGCCGAGCCGGCTGGTGCTGTTCCGCCGGCCGATCGAGCTGCGCTCGGACACCCGCGGCGACCTGTCCGCGATGGTGCACACGGTGCTCGTCGAGCAGGTCTCCGAGCTCCTCGGCCGGCCGCCCGAGGAGGTCGACCCGCGCTACGACGCGGACGACGACTGACCCGTCTCAGCGCAGCCCGGGCCGGACGACGGGTCGCGGCTCGCGCAGCGGCAGCGAGGTCAGCGGCACGGCCGCCAGCCCGCCGCCGACGTAGACGACCGCCCCGCGCACCTGGCCGCCGCCCCGGGGCGTGACCACCACGTAGGCGCCCCCACGGGGCGTCCACCCCCGGGTCGCGCCGGCGCCGACCCGCACCGTGGCCTGGTCGACCCGCCGGCCCCGCGCGTCGTACGCCGCGACGGCGGCCCGGACCGCCCGAGAGCCGGCCGCCAGCTGCACGGTGGACCGGGCGCCGGCCACCAGGGAGGCGGCCGCAGCCCCCACCACGGGCTGGGCCGGGACGGCGTACGCGTGGTCGTTCGCCGTCCCCGAACGCAGGGCCGCGACGACGGGCACCCTCGAGCGCAGCCGGATCCCGGCCGGCTCCCCCGACGGGACCACCCGGGAGACGTCGACGGCCTCGATGGCCCCGGGCGCGACGGTGACCGGGTCGAGCCCGGTCGGGGTGAAGGTCCCCGACGCCCCGGAGACGCCGACCTCGACCGCCGCCTCCAGGGTGGACGGGTTGGCGACGAGCAGGGTCCGGCCCCGCGCCACGCGCGGGATCCCCGCCAGCTGCAGCCGGCGGGCGGGCCGGTCGGTCGCGGCCAGCCACTCCAGGCCCTCGGGGGCCGTCGGCGAGCTGCGCAGGGAGTCGTCGACCGCCGCCACGACGCGGCCGCGGGAGGCGTGCACGCCGAGGGCGAGGTCGTCGACCTGCGGGGCGACGCCCGAGAGGTCGACCCGCCTCTGCGAGTGCGGGGCCACCACGACCCCGCGGGTGCCGGCGCCCCGCAGCTCGCCGTCGGGACCGAGCACCCGGAGGTCGACGACGGCCGGGCCGGGGTCGAGGTTGGCGAGCAGCAGCGTCGAGGAGTGGTCGAGGCCGGCGCCGGCGCCGGTGAACCACCACTCGGACCGCGGGGAGCCGCACGAGGTCACGGCGAGCGACGGACCGGGGCCGCGGTCGGTGCGGAAGCCCACGAGCCCGGCGGCGGCCGGACCGTCCGCGCGCACCCGCGGTCCCCCGCGCGCCTGGTCCACGGTCAGCGCGGTGACCGGACCGCGGGCGAGGACCTGCGGCACGAGGGGGCCGGTGACCGGTCCCCACTCGACGGTGCCGCCCCGGACGGCGCCGCTGCCCGCCGGTCCGCGGACCAGGCCGAGGCGGACGGCGCCGGCCCGGCCGGGCGCCGGGCAGCCGAGGTCGGTGCGGGTCACCGGTGCCCCACCGGTGGTCGGCTCCCGCGCGGCAGGGGCCGCCGACCGGGGCATCGTCAGGGCCACGGCCAGCGCCGCGAGCACGACCAGCAGGACCGCCGTGCGCGAGGAGGCGGTCATCGGCGGGACCTCCGGGTCGGGGCGGCGAGCACCAGCACGACCACGACGGCGGCGCCCTGGAGCAGCAGCAGCCGGCTTCGCAGCGGGTCGCCGTCCGGGGCCGGCGCGGGGGTCCGTCGTCCGTCCAGCTGCCAGGCCCGGGCGCCGGGGCTGAGCGCGCTGCCGGGTGACAGCCCGCCGAGGCTGTCCAGGTTGGCCACCAGGCCGGCGTCGACCGGGGGCGGCGCGTAGACGAAGCCGACCCCCTGCCGGGCCAGCGCGCGGACGTCGGCGGGGTCCGGGGCGGTGGCGAGCCCGGTCACCACCCGGGTCAGCCGCGCCTGGTCGGCGGCCGACGGGACGACGGTGTCGTCACCGAGCCGCAGGCCCGGCCCGCGCAGCAGCAGGTAGCTGAAGCCTCGCTCCCGGGACCCGCGGACCAGCAGCACGCCGCTCGCCCGGTCGGCGGTCGCGGCGTCGGTCATGTACGTCGGGACGGGGACGGCCGGGCCGCGGTGGAGGGGGCCGCCGCTCCCGGTCGCGACCCACCACAGGGCCCCCAGCAGCGGTGTCAGCACCGCGAGCAGCACGACGAGGCCGCCGGCGGGCTGCCGCCAGGTGAAGCTCGCACCCGAGAGCCGGCCCCTGATCCCGGCTGCTGCGACGGCCGCCGCGGTGACGGCGGCGGCCTGGGCCACGACGAGCAGGAACCCGAGCCACTGCGGCCGGCCCGCGAGGCCGGCGACCAGGGCGGTGCCCGCCAGGGCGACCACCACGACGGTCCAGCAGCGCAGCACCACCGGCCGGGTGTCGGTCCGCACCAGGGCGGCCAGCGCGGCGACCAGCAGGCCCAGCGACAGCCACCCCGGCGCACCCTCACCCGGCCGGCCGAGCAGCACGTCCCAGCGTGACAGCGGCGCGTCGAGCCGCGGCACCGGCAACCCCGCCTCCAGCAGCGAGCCGAGACCGTGGTGCGCCCAGGTGGACACCGTCCAGGGCAGCAGCAGCACCAGGGTGCCGAGCACCGGCACCAGCAGCAGCCGGGCGAGGGCGGTCCGGTCGGGTCCGGCGGCCGCGACCGCGAGCACGGCGAGCACCACCGCCAGCGGCCAGGCCGACGGCACGAAGCTCGTCAGCACCGCGAGCCAGAGCGTGGTGCGCCAGGCGGCCCGGGCGCGACGGTCCGGCGTCTGGGCCCGGTCGAGGAAGAGTGCCGCGTGCGCCAGCCACGGGAGCACCAGGGTGGCCGCGACGGTGCCGAGGCGGCCCTGCTGGACCGCGCCCGTGACGACCGGCAGGACGCCGTACGCCGCGGCGCCCCACAGGCTCGCCGGCCGCGACGACGTCAGCCGCAGCAGGAACCGGTAGCCGCCCGCCGCCGCCAGCGGCACCGCGAGCAGGAACAGTGCGTCGATGAGCAGCCAGGCCTTGCCGAGGAGAAGCGTGCCGAGCAGGGCCAGCGGCAGCAGGTACGGCCCGGCCGGGGCGCTCGAGCCGGTGCCGAGGTCGTGGTGGCCCTCGAGGTAGGTGCGCCACCAGTGCATCGTGCTGCCGGGCGCCGGCAGCAGCGCCCCGCCGGCCAGCGTCCCCGAGCCGACCAGCCCGCGGGCCGCGACCAGGGCCGCGACGACCAGCAGCACGAACAGCGCTGTCACCGGGCCGGCCACCCGCCGTCGCACCGGACCGCGGTCGGGCTCCGCCGGCTGCTCGCCGCGGTCCGCCCGGGCCCGGTCGCGACGGGCCGCGGAGAGGTCGCCGGCCTCGAGGGCGACCGCGGAGACGAGGTCGCCCGCCGCGTCGAGGCCGTGCCGGTAGGGCAGCCACCAGGGCGCGAGCAGGTGCCGCACCGACGCCGTCCCGAGGTCTCGCCGCTCGCTCCGGCCGGCGAGGACCCGGCCGGGGCGCAGGTAGGTCGACGCGACCGCGGCGAGCTCGTCGGCGGCCTCCCGCGGAGCGCGCACCAGCAGCAGGCCGAGGGCGCGCAGCAGGCTGCCGAGCAGCAGCCGGACCGCCCGGAACGGCAGGCCGGCGGCCGACCCGTCGACCAGCAGCGTGTAGAGCGCGGCGGCCCGTGCGCTGCGGCGGGGCTCGCCGGTGACCGGCGTGCGACGTCGGCCGCTGCTGGTCGCCTCGACGTGGAAGACGACCGCGTCGGGGACCACCACGGTCCGGTGTCCGGCCCGGGCGGCCCGCCAGCCGAGGTCGAGGTCGGCTCCCAGCACCGGCAGCCGGTGGTCGAGGCCGAGCTCGTCGAGCACGGTACGGCGGACCAGCAGGCCGGCGGTGTTGACCGCCAGGACGTCCCGGACCCGGTCGTGCTGGCCCTGGTCGTACTCGCCCCGCTCGAGGCCGGTCTCGCGGTGGCCGGTGCCGCTGATCGTGACGCCGACCTCCAGCAGCCGGCGCAGGTGGGGCCACTCCCGCACCTTGGGGCCGAGCAGCGAGACCGAGGGCTGGTCGGCGGCGGCGGCGAGCAGCCGCTCGAGGGCGTCGGGTGCCGGGGCGCTGTCGTCGTGGAGCAGCCAGACCCACTCGTCGGCGGGCCGTCCGGGAGCGGGGAGCCCGGCCAGGCCGGCCGCGACCGCCTGGCCGTAGCCGCTGGTGGCCGGGGCGGTGAGCACCGCCGCGTCGCCGAGCCGGTCCCGCAGCAGGGCCGGGCCGGTGTCCGTGCTGCCGGTGTCCACGGCGACCACGTGGTCGGGTCGCCGGGTCTGGCCGGTCAGCGCGTCGAGGACCGCCGGGAGCCAGCGGTCACCGTCGTGGCTCACGAGCAGAGCGGTCACCGTTGTCGTCACGGCCGATCACCCTAGCCACCTGGCCGGGGACCCGGAGAATCCTCCGGGCGCCGGTGTTCAGACCGCGCGCTTCTTCAGCTTGCGACGCTCCCGCTCGGACAGGCCGCCCCAGATCCCGAAGCGCTCGTCGTGCCCGAGCGCGTACTCCAGGCACTCGTCGCGCACGTCGCAGGTGAGGCAGACGCGCTTCGCCTCCCGGGTGGAGCCGCCCTTCTCCGGGAAGAACGCTTCGGGGTCGGTCTGCGCACACAGGGCACGCTCCTGCCACCCGAGCTCTTCGGTCTCTCCGTCGAGCAGGTATAGCTCTCGCACGGCTGACGCCCTTTCGACCCGTGAGACCCTTGGGGTCCCGCCTTCGGTGGCCCACTCCCAGGGGCCTGTTCTCCACACGCTAGTGGGGAAGAACACAGTCCGTCCTGAGAACGGACAACTTGAACAACACTGATGGAATTACACGTCTGTCGCACCGTCCAAGTCAAGCCCGGATCTGTTATACGCAGCGACACGCCACGCACTTGACCCGCCCCCCTGGCAGCGACTAAGGAACGCCCATGACCTCCCCCGCATCCCGTCCACCCCGCCGGATCACCGTGCTCTCCGGCGGCGTCGGCGGCGCACGTTACCTGCAGGGCCTGCTGCACCTGATCGCCCGGTCCGGCTCCCCCACCGAGGTCACCGTCGTGGCGAACACCGCCGACGACATCTGGCTGCACGGCCTCAAGGTGTGCCCCGACCTCGACACCGTGATGTACACCCTCGGCGGCGGGATCGACGAGGAGCGCGGCTGGGGACGGCTCGAGGAGACCTGGCACGCCAAGGACGAGCTCGCGGCGTACGGCGTGGAGCCGACCTGGTTCGGACTGGGTGACAAGGATCTCGCCACCCATCTGGTCCGCACCCAGATGCTGGAGGCGGGCTACCCCCTCTCGGCGGTGACGACCGCGCTCTGCGAGCGGTGGCAGCCCGGGGTCCGGCTGCTGCCGATGAGCGACGACCGGGTGGAGACCCACGTCGTGGTCGACGACGCCGACGAGCCGTCGGGGCAGCGCGCGATCCACTTCCAGGAGTACTGGGTGCGCCTGCACGCCGAGGTGCCGGCGCGGGCCGTGGTCCCGGTCGGCCTCGACCAGTCCACGCCGGCCCCCGGCGTCGTGGAGGCGATCGCCGCCACCGACCTGCTGGTGCTGCCGCCGTCCAACCCGGTGGTGTCGGTGGGCACCATCCTCGGCGTGCCCGGGATCCGCGACGCGGTCCGGGCCACCGCCGCCCCGGTCGTCGGGCTGTCCCCGGTGGTCGCGGGCGACCACGTCCGCGGGATGGCCGCCCAGCTGCTCCGCGCCCTCGACGTGGAGGTCACCGCCGCCGGGGTGGCCGGTCACTACGGCGCCCGTAGCCGCGGCGGCGTCATCGACGGCTGGCTCGTCGACACCGTCGACGCGGCGGACGTCGAGCGGGTGCAGGGCGAGGGCATCGCCTGCCGCGCGGTGCCGCTGATGATGACCGACCTCGACGCGACGGCCGCGATGGCGGAGGCGACCCTCGCCCTCGCCGACGAGGTCCGCGGGTGACCGTCCCGGAGCAGGCGACCGGTCCGCTGACCTGCCTTCCCGTCGACGGCGTCGGCGAGGTGGCCGAGGGCGACGACCTCGCCGCCCTGCTGCGCGGCGCCTTCGCCCTGGCCGACGGCGACGTGGTGGTGGTCACCAGCAAGGTGGTCAGCAAGGCCGAGGGCCGGGTCCGTCCCGGTGACCGGGAGGAGGCGCTGGCCGCCGAGACCGACCGGGTGGTCGCCACCCGCGGGCGCACCTCGATCGTCCGCACCCACCACGGGCTGGTGATGGCGGCCGCCGGCATCGACGCGTCCAACACCGACCGGGGCACGATCGTGCTGCTGCCGGTGGACCCCGACGCCTCGGCGCGGCGGCTGCGCGAGTCGCTGGCCCTGGACCCGGGCGTCAACGTCGCGGTCCTGGTCACCGACACGGCCGGGCGGGCCTGGCGCGACGGGCAGACCGACATCGCCGTCGGCGCCGCCGGCGTCGACGTGCTCCACGACTACGCGGGCCGCACCGACGCGCACGGCAACGAGCTGGCGGTCACCGCCCCCGCGGTGGCCGACGAGCTCGCGGCGGCCGCCGACCTGGTCAAGGGCAAGCTGGACCGCCGGCCGGCCGCGGTGGTCCGCGGGCTCGCCGCGCTGGTGCTGCCGCCCGGCCGGCACGGCGCCGGGGCGATGGCCCTGGTCCGCGCCGAGGAGCACGACTGGTTCGGTCTCGGCGCCCGCGAGGCGGTGCTCGCCGCGCTCCGCGCCGAGGAGCCCCGCGGCTTCGGGGCGGCCTGCTCGGCCCCGGAGCTGGCCGAGGCGCTCTCCGGCGTTTCCGGCGCCGCGGCCACCGTGCGGGTGGAGGGGCCGGCCGTCACCGCGGGGCTGGCCGGCACCGACCGGGAGCAGGGGGCCACCGAGGCCCGCATGACGGCGGCCGCGTTCGCCCTCGGCTGGCGGGCCGAGGAGTCCCGACCCGCCGGGCCGGGTCGGGCGCTCCTCCGCTTCCACCTGCGCACTCCGTAGACTTCGCGGGACCGACCCGGCACCCCACCGTGCCCCCATCGAGCCGGAGACACCTGCACCCATGGCGAAGCCGAACAAGGACCGGGACCGTCGCGCGGTCATCGAACAGATGCGCAAGGACCAGAAGAAGTCCGAGCGACGCCGTACGAGCATCGTCATCGCCGCCTGCGCGGTGGTGGCGCTCGTGATCGTCGGCGCCGCCGCGGTGCCGCTGCTCAAGCAGAAGAAGCTCACCTCCGGCGCCCTCGCCGACCTCGGCGCGAGCACCTCGGCCGCCGGCTGCCAGCCCATCGTCAAGAAGAAGGCCACCGGCAACCAGGAGCACAAGCCCGAGGGCACCACGATCAGCTACCCCGACGCCCCGCCGGCGTTCGGCGCGCACTACCCGGTCACCGCCCCGATGTCGCGGAAGTTCTACACCGCCGACGACCGGCCCAAGCTCGAGTACCTCGTGCACAACCTCGAGCACGGCTACACGCTGCTCTGGTACGACGACACCATCGCGAACAACAAGGACCAGCTCGCCACGGTCAAGGCGATCGCCGCGAAGTACGAGGGCACCAAGCTGACCGACAAGTTCATCGCGCTGCCGTGGACCCCCAAGGACGGCAAGGGCTTCCCCGGCGGCACGCACCTCGCCCTCACGCACTGGTCCACGGGTGGCGACCCCGCCGACGCCAGCAAGCAGCAGGGCGTCTGGCAGTACTGCTCGAAGCCGAGCGGCAAGGCCGTGCAGGCCTTCACCAAGGACTACCCGTACTCGGACTCCCCCGAGCCGCAGGCGATGTAGCGGGTGACCGGACTCGTCGAGGACCTGCTGGCACTCCTCGGCGTCGGCTTCGTCTCCGCGCTCGTCCCCCTGGTCAACATCGAGGCCTACCTCGGCGTGCGCGGATCCGTCTCGGGCGTCGACAGCGTGTGGGTGCTGGGGTTCGCCGCCGCGCTGGGGCAGATGGCCGGCAAGGTGGTCTGGTACTACCTCGGGGCGAACTCGCTGCACTGGGGGTGGGTGCGCAAGCGCGTCGAGACCCCCAAGGCGCAGGAGCGGCTGGCGACGTGGCGGACCCGGATCCACGAGCGGCCGACGTTCGCCGGAGCGCTGGTGTTCCTGTCCGCGGCCAGCGGCTTCCCGCCGTTCGCGATCCTGGCGGTGCTCGCGGGGCAGCTGCGGATGAGCCTGTCGGTCTTCTTCGTGCTGGGGCTGGCCGGTCGGTGGCTGCGGTTCGCCGCCGTGCTCGGTGGCGCGGCGTGGCTCAGCACCCTGGTCAGGTAGCCGTCAGCAGCGCGTCGCAGTCCACCCGGCCGCCCGGCTCGACCCGGGCGCCCTGCTCGACCCGGGCGCCGTCGCCCAGCGTGACAGCCTCGAGCGCCACCCCCCGACCCACCCGGGCCCCCGGCCCGACCACCGAGGCGACCACCCGGGCGCCGTCGGCGACGACGGCACCAGGCATCAGCACGCTGCCCCGGACCAGTGCACCGGCCCCGACGACCACGTCCCGGAGCACCACCGAGCCGTCGTCGACCACCGCGGCCGCCGCCACCCGGGCCGACGGGTCCACGAGCGCCGACCCGTCCCCGGGGGTGAGGGCGGGGACGGCGGGGCTCGGCGCCAGGCCGCGCACCAGGTCGGCCGAGGCCGCGACCAGGGCGGCCGGGGTGCCCACGTCGCGCCAGTAGCCGTTCTCGACGTACCCGACGACCAGGGCACCGTCGGCGACGAGGCCGGGGAACGTCTCCCGCTCGACCGACACGACCCGCCCCGCGGGGATCGCGTCGACCACGCGCCGACGGAACACGTAGCAGCCGGCGTTCACCTGGCGGGAGACCGGGTGCTCGGACTTCTCGGTGAACTCGGTGACCCGTCCTACCGCGTCGGTGGGCACGCAGCCGAAGGCTCGGGCGTCCTCGACCTCCACGAGGTGCAGGGACACGTCCACCGGGCGGCCCTCCCGCGGGGTCTCGAAGTCCTCGAGCTGGGCGGCCAGGTCGTGGCCGGAGAGCACGTCGCCGTTCAGGATCACCACGGCCGCCTCGGGGTCGTCGCTGAGCACCCCCGCGACGTTGCGGATGGCGCCGGCGGTGCCGAGCGGCTCCTGCTCCTGCACGTAGTCCAGCCGGATCCCCCACCGGCTGCCGTCGCCGAGGACCGGCTCGAAGAGGTCGGCGTGGTACGAGGTCGCCACCACGACGTGCCCGACGCCGGCCTCGGCCAGCCGAGCGATCTGGTGCTCCAGGAACGGCACCCCGCCGACCTCGAGCAGGTGCTTGGGACGCCGGGCGGTGAGCGGCAGCAGCCGGGTGCCGAAGCCCCCGGCCACGATCACGGCCTCGACGGGGTGACGGCTCGCAGCGGACGGGTCTGGTGACATGGCGGGCATCCTCTCATTCCGTACAGTGCGGCCATGACGTTTCCCGCAGTCCTCGAGGCCCTGCTGCGCGCCGACGCCGCCCGCCCGTTGGTGACCTTCTACGACGACGCCACCGGGGAGCGCATCGAGCTGTCGGTGGCGACGTACGCCAACTGGGTCGCGAAGACCGCCGGCCTCGCGCAGGACGAGCTCGACCTCGAGCGCGGCGGCCTGGTGCTCGTCGACCTGCCGACGCACTGGCTGGCCGCCGTCTGGCTGGGTGCGGCCTGGAGCCTGGGGCTGACGGTGACCGACGACCCGGCGCTGGCCGGCGAGGCCGACCTCGTGGTCTGCGGCCCGGACGGCGTCGACACGTACGCCGCTCACGCCGCCCGGGTCCCGGTGGTGGCGCTGTCCCTGCGACCGCTCGGCGGCCGCTTCACCGAGGCGCTGCCGACCGGGGTCGTCGACTTCGGCGACGTGGTGCTCGCCCAGCCGGACGCCTTCGTGGCCTACGACCCGCCCGCGGACGCGGACGCCGCCTGGCGCGACGCCGCGGGCACCCTGTCCCAGGCCGACCTGCTCGCCGAGGCGGCCTCCTCGGAGCTGGTCGCCGCAGGGGGCCGGCTGCTCACCGACGTCACGCCGTGCACGCGCCGCGGCCTGGTCACCCTGCTCGCCCCGCTGACGCTGCGCGCGGCCACGGTCTGGGTGCGGCACCCCGACGAGTCCTCCTGGGCGGCCCGGGCCGACCAGGAGCGGGTCACCGGCCAGCTGCGCTAGCCGACGAGGTCGAAGCGGCGCATGTCGCGGGTGCCGTAGACCCGGCCGCGACCGAAGCCGCCGGCCTCCCCGGGACGCAGCCACAGCCGACCGGTGGAGGCGTCGCGGACCACGAGGTCGGCCCGGTGGTCGCCGGTCATGTCGCCGACGGCGACCACCCAGTCGACGCCCCCGCTGACCCTGCCGATGCGACTGCCGCCGGTGAGCCCGCCCGGCCCGTTCCCGGGGTAGAGCACCAGCGAGCCGTCGCTGCGCCGAGCCACCGTGTCCGGGGACCCGTCGGAGCTCCACAGGTCCACCCCGAGCTGCTGGCCGGCCGTGAGCGCCCGGTGTGCCACGTAGCTGCCCCGGAAGCCGGTGCCGCCGTCACCGGGGAAGATCCGCATCGAGCCGCCACGCGGCTGTCCGAGCAGGTCGGGACGCCCGTCGCCGGTGTAGTCGCCCACGGCGGTGAGCAGCCGCACCGACCCGAAGCTGAGCCCGGTCATCTGCACCGGCGCCCGGAACCGGCCGGTGCCGGTGCCGCGGAACAGGAACAGCCGGCCGGTGCGTCCGGACCGGGTGACCACGTCGCCGTGGCCGTCACCGTTCCAGTCGCCCACGCTGAGCACCCGGTCGGCGCTGCGCAGGTAGGTGCCGGTCGCGGTCACCTTGCCCAGGTGGCCGGTCGAGTCGCTGCGCACCAGGAACGCCTGCTTGGTACGGCGGTCCCGCACGACCAGGTCGGGCTTGGCGATCCCGACCAGGTTCGTCAGCCGGGCCCGTCCCGCGAAGGACCGCTGGTAGCGCGCCGCGAGGGTGCGGATCGACGGGATCCTGGCGTAGAGGTAGCGCCCCGGGCAGGCGGTCTGCCCCACGTCGCGGTGGCCCTCGATCGCGGGCAGGTACCGCTTGGTCACCCACTGCCGGGTGGAGCCGGCACGGACGCCGTGCAGGCTGAGCTTCCACGCGAACAGCCGGCCGTAGGCGTCGACCATCGCCGCCGACGGACGGGTGACGTCGAAGTTCCCGATCGCGGACATCGCGAAGGCGTCGTCGTTGTAGCCGCTGGTGTGGGCACCGACCACGGGACGGTCCACGCCGCCGTACCGGCCCTCCCAGATCCGCCCGAAGCGGTCGACGAGGAAGTTGTAGCCGACGTCGGACCAGCCGCGTGACTGGGTGTGGTAGGCGTAGATGCCGCGGATGATGGCGGGCACCTGGGCGCGGGTGTAGGAGTTCGCGTTCACGGTGTGGTGCACGAACCCGGCGTGCACCTCGCCGTAGTGCAGCGAGGGCCGGTCACGCATCCGCTCGTCCGCGCCCCACTGGGCGCGCGAGTAGATCCGCGGCCTGGCGGTCACCGCCCCGGCGAGCTCGGCCCGGTCGTTGGTGGTGGTGGCCGCGGACAGCGCCAGGTCCCCGGTGTCGATCGCCGGGCTCTCCACCTCGGGGGTGCTCTCCCGGCCCGGGTCGACCAGCGTCAGGGCCATCCCGCTCGGGGCCCTCCCGGAGCTGGTGACGGCCTTGACCTGCACGTCGTCGACGTGGCCGACGTACACCGGGTCGGTGCCGGGTCGGGCGGAGCGCCCCTCGGCGCTGCTCGGGTCCGGGCCCTCCTCCTCGTGGTAGGGCACCTGCTGCCAGGCAGACCAGGCGGCACCGGTGCGGGTGCGCACCGAGACGCTGACCTCCCCGTCGCCGACCGCGGCACCCTGCCGCCAGGTGACGCCGACCGTGGCCAGCCCGGCCACCGGCTGCGGCGCGGAGAGCACGGTGAGGCCGGCCGCGCTGCGCTCGCCGGTCTGCGCGGAGACCAGCCGTGCGGAGGAGCCGCCGGGGACGGCGCTCGTCGCGGTGGCCACCGGGTCGGCCAGTGCCCGCAGGCCCGCCCTGGTCACCCCGGCGAGGGGGACGGTGCTGACGGTGGGGCGCACCGGGGCGTCGGCGACCAGCGACGGCGTCGTACGGCGGTCCGCCGCCCCGAGCACCCGGCCCGGGGAGGCGGCCGACGGGGACTGCCCGTGGGGCGGGGCGACGATGTCCAGCGTGACGACGCCGGCGGCGGGAGCGGCGATCGCCGCCACCAGCCCGAACGCCAGGCTCTGCTGGCACAGGAGCACGAATCGGCTTCTGTTCTCGGCCATGCGGCAGTGCTCCTGGGGTGACTTGGGTTCACACGAACCCCAAATGTCACACCGGTCACAAGCCCCTGCAAGCGGTTCCCGGTAACTACAGATCTGTAATTCCCCTTGCCGGCAAGGGGAATCTCGACCCCTCAGACGTCGGCGCCGAGCTCCTCGTCGGTGTCGCTCTCCTCGTTGGTCTCGGAGTTGACGTCCTCGTCGTCGTCGTAGTGCAGGTAGCGGATGCCCTCGTCGACGGGGCCGTCGTAGCCGAGCACCCCCTTCTCCAGCACCAGCACCCGGTCACACATCTTGCGCACGGAACCGGCCGCATGACTGACGTAGACCATCGTGCGGCCCTCGTCGCGGATCTCCTGCATCCGGGCCATGCACTTGCGCTTGAACGGGCGGTCGCCCACCGCGAGCACCTCGTCGATCAGGAAGATGTCGGACTCGGTGTGCACGGCGACCGCGAAGCCGAGCCGGGAGAACATCCCCGAGGAGTAGTGCCCGACCGGCGTCTCGAGGAACTTGCCGATGTCGGCGAAGTCGACGATCTGGTCGAACTTCCGCCTCGTCTCGGCCTCGGTCATCCCGAGGATCGCGGCGTTGAGGAAGACGTTGTCCCGGCCGGTCAGCTGCGGGTGGAACCCGGCCCCGGTGGCGATCAGCCCGGCGATCCGGCCGCGGGTCAGCACCTCGCCCCGGTCCGGCCTCATCACGCCGTTGATCAGCTTGAGCAGGGTGCTCTTGCCCGACCCGTTGAGCCCCATCAGCCCGACAGACTCGCCCTGCTCGATCGAGAAGGAGACGTCCTGGACGGCGTCGAAGGTGTCGCTGATCGGCTGGCGGCGCATCGCCGCGATGGTGATCTGCTTGATCGTGCGGTGGTAGCGCATGGTGAACTGCTTCGTGGCGTTCTCGCACACGATGGACTGGGTCATCAGAGTCGCTCCGCGAACTTCGTCTCGAGCTTGGTGAAGGCCACCTGGCAGAGCACCAGCACCACCAGGGAGGCGGCGAGCATCCCCCACCCGAGCAGGTACAGGTGCTGCGGGATGACCGGGAAGGTGACCGCCGACGGGTCACCCCCGGGCGCACAGATCGGCGGAACGCCGGGCCCGCAGGTCGGCAGCGTCGGGATCCAGAAGGCGCGCTGCAGCAGCACCACCGCGACGGTCAGCGGGTTCGACAGGTAGAGGTAGTACAGCCAGGTGCCCGACAGGCTGCTGGTGGCGATCTTGTAGAAGGGGTACATCAGAGGCACGATCCAGTGGGTGAAGAGCTGGAACGTCGCCACGATGTTCTGGAAGTCCCGGAAGAACACGTTCATCGCCGAGAACAGCAGCGCCAGCGCCGTGCCCAGGACGGTGATGATCGCCAGCCCCAGGATGCCGGCGAAGATGCCTTCCGCGTCCGGCTTCCAGCCCACGGCGACCGCCCCGATGAAGAGGATCAGCACCTGCGGGAAGGTGTTCACCGCCGAGACCAGGGTGGAGGCCACCGGGAACATCTCCCGCGGCATCGCCATCTTCCGCACGATCGCCTTGTTCCGCATGATCGAGCGGGTGCCGGTCGAGAAGGTCTCGGTGAAGAAGTGCACGCCGACCAGCGCGGCGAACATGTGGATCGCGAAGTTCGGCACCGACTTGTGCAGCCCGAGGACCAGGCCGATCACGAAGAAGTACATGCAGAAGCGCACCAGCGGCTGGATGTAGGACCACAGCAGGCCCAGCACCGAGCCCTGGTAGCGCGCCCGGATCTCCTTCTGCACGATCAGCTTGAGCAGGTAGCGGCGCCGGAACACGTCGATCAGGCCGCCGCTGGCGAACGGCGAGGCGAGCGGCGCGTCGGGCACCGTCGCCGCGCCGGAGCGGGGTGCCTCGGACTGGGCGGTCACGACGCTGCCCCCCGCCGTCGCTCGCGGGCGAGGCCGCGAACGTCTTGGCCCACTGCTCGGGGGAGGTGAGATCGGGCAGCGCCTGCTGGTACTGCTTGGCCAGCGAGGGCCACTCGCGGTAGAGCCGCCGGTGGATCTCGACCGTACGACGCAGCAGGTCGCCGAACTCGTCCTTGTCGCGGCGGTACCACGAGGCGCTGGCGCCGTCGGGCATCGAGACGACCACCGAGTCGAACTGCGCGATCATCCACCACTTGGCGTCCATCGCGGCCAGCCGCGCCTCGGGGTACCGCTCGGCGAGGGAGCGGATCGGCAGCGTCTGCCGCACCGCGCTGGTCGCCGCCGCGAGCAGCTGGCCGACCTTGCCCTTGGGCAGGGTCGGGTCCTGGCCCCGCTTCGGCGGCTTCTCGCGGCGCACCGGCGGGAAGGCGTCCGGGTCGGCCTGGGTCTGCGCGTCGGCGTACTGCTTGCGCTTGGCCTGGAGCTCGGGGAGCTTGGTGGCCAGCTCGGCGTGCAGCCGCTCCGGTCCGGCGAGCACGTCCTCGAGCGCGAGGTGCCGCAGCTCGGCGGTGGAGTACTGCAGCGAGAACAGGTGCTTGACCTGGTGGTTGAAGCTCTCCCGGACCACCCGGCCGCCGTGCTCGTAGGGCGAGTGCAGCAGCGCGGCGATCGTCCGGTTGCGCTGGTGGAAGTAGGACTGCCAGTCCAGCGCGTCGTTCTTGTCGGTCCACGGCACGTGCCACACGGCGGTGCCGGGCAGGGTCACCGTCGAGAAGCCGTGGGCGGCGGCGCGGACGCCGTACTCGGAGTCGTCCCACTTGATGAACAGCGGGAGGCTCAGCCCGATCTCGCGGAGCACCGAGGTCGGGATCAGGCACATGAACCAGCCGTTGAAGTCCACGTCGATGCGGCGGTGCAGCCAGCGCGAGCTGCGCAGGTTGCGGGCGGCGAAGTCCCAGTCGGCCCGGACCGTCGGGGGTGACTGCCACCAGAACCGGTACTTGTTGATGATCTCGCCGAAGCTGTGCAGCCGGGCCTTGGAGTAGAGGCTGAACATGTGCCCGCCGACGATCGTCGGGCGGCGGCACAGGTCGCCGAAGGTGACGGCCCGGACGATGCTCTCCGGCTCGCAGACGACGTCGTCGTCCATGCACATCATGTACGTCGACCGGCCGGCCTCGAGGGTCTCGAGCTGGGACCGGGCGTAGCCGCCCGACCCGCCCATGTTCCCCTGCTCGATGACCCGCAGCTTGTCGCCCAGCGCCTCTCGAGCGGCCGGGAAGTGCACGTCGTCGGACACCTTCCTGGTGCCCTGCTCGGCCACCACGACCTCGTCGAGGACCGCGTGCACCCCGGCGTCCTGGCCGATCTGGGCGAGCAGCTTGGCGCAGAAGTCCGGCCGGTTCATCGTGGTGATCCCGATGGTGACCGTGCCGCTCTCGGCGCGGTCGGCGGGCACGTCGGCCACCCAGGAGGCCTCCTCGAGCACGGCGTCCTCGGCTCCGGCGACGATGTCGAACCAGTACCAGCCGCCGTCCCCGAAGGGGGCGAGCGGCAGGTCGAAGGTGAAGTCCTCGGTCCCGGGTCCCTCGACGACGGCCGAGTCGACACGCTGCGAGCGGCCGTTGGGCATGGAGCGGTAGACGATCACGGTGGCCTGCTCGCCGCTCACCCGGACCCTGAGGGTGACGTCGTCGACGACCGTCCACCTCCGCCAGTAGCTGGCCGCGAAGGCGTTGAAGTAGGTGCCGAAGGAGATCCGGCGGGTCAGGGGGACCAGGTAGCGCTGCCGGCCGAGCACGGCGTGCGGGTCGGGCTCCACGTCTGCGTTGGGCTCCGTCGGTGGGATCCGGCCGCGCTGGGCGCTCGTCATGCTGCTGGTGTCCACGTCGAGCTGGGACCGGTCCGGGTCGACGTACAGCGGGAGGACGTCGGTGTCGCGGTCGGTGGGCAGCACGACGCGCTGGAGCACGCGGCGGACCGTGGGTCCGGTGGTGGGGGACACACTCATTCGTCGACTCCTCCGCTCGACCAGGCGGCGCCGCTCTCGAAGTGCGGCCTGATCTTGTTGTCGAACATGGACAGCGCCGATCCGATCGCCATGTGCATGTCGAGGTACTTGTAGGTGCCGAGCCGGCCGCCGAAGAGCACCATCGGCTCCTGCTCGGCGAGCGCGCGGTACTTCAGCAGCTTGGCGCGGTCCTCGGCGGTGTTCACCGGGTAGTAGGGCTCGTCGCCCGGCTCCGCGAAGCGGCTGAACTCGCGCATGATCACGGTCTTGTCCGTGGGGTAGTCGCGCTCGGGGTGGAAGTGCCGGAACTCGTGGATCCGGGTGTAGGGCACCTCCGCGTCGGGGTAGTTCATCACCGGTGTGCCCTGGAAGTCGCCGGTCGCGACGACCTCGCGCTCGAAGTCCAGGGTGCGCCAGGACAGCTCGCCCTCGCGGTTGCCGAAGTACTCGTCGACCGGCCCCGTGTAGACGATCGGCACCTTGCCCTTGTACTCGTCGGCGACGTCGAAGAAGTCCGTCTCCAGCCGCACCTCGATGTCCGGGTGGTCGGCCATCTTCGCCAGCCACGCGGTGTAGCCGTCGACCGGCAGCCCCTCGTAGGTGTCGTTGAAGTAGCGGTTGTCGTAGGTGTAGCGGACCGGGAGCCGGCTGATGATGTCGGCCGAGAGCTCCGCCGGGTCGGTCTGCCACTGCTTGGCGGTGTAGTGCGCGATGAACGCCTCGTAGAGCGGGCGGCCGATCAGCGAGACGCCCTTCTCGACGAAGTTCTCCGGCTCCTTGTCGCCCAGCTCGGCGGACTGCTCCTTGATCAGGGCGCGCGCCTGGTCGGGGCTGTAGGCCGCGTCGAAGAACTGGTTGATCGTGCCGAGGTTGATCGGCATCGGGTACACCTGGCCCTGGTGGCTGGTGTAGACCCGGTGCTGGTACCCGGTGAACTCCGTGAACCGGTTGGCGTACTCCCACACCCGCTGGTTGGAGGTGTGGAAGAGGTGCGCGCCGTACTGGTGCACCTCGATCCCGGTCTCCGGGTCGTCCTCGCTGTAGGCGTTCCCGCCGAGGTGGTGGCGGCGCTCGAGCACGAGGACCTTCAGGCCCAGCTCGTTCGCACAGCGTTCGGCGATCGTCAGCCCGAAGAAACCGGATCCGACGATGACGAGGTCAGCGTTCAACACACACTCCTGGTTGGGGAAGCAGCGGTCAGTCTATCCGCGCGTGGAACCGCGGTTGGCGATCAGGGCGCGGTAGGCGAGCCTGCGGAGAGTCTCCGGCACGAGACGGTACCCCCCACGGACGGCCACGTTGCGCACGAACTGTCCGCGCGTGGTGATGCCGAGCTGGAGGAACCGGCGCTGGACGGCCAGCTCCGAGCGGAGCAGCTGACGCCCGCCGCGGCGGGCGTAGGCGCCGGCGCCGACGCGGTAGCAGACCAGCGGCTCGGCGAGGTTGGCCGGCCGGGCGCCGGCGTCGACCATCCGCGCGAACAGCAGGTAGTCCTCCATCAGCGCCATGTCGGTGTAGCCGCCGGCCGACAGCACCGCGCTGCGCCGGTAGACCACCGTCGGGTGGTTGAACGGGTCCCGGAAGCGCATCACCCGGCGGATGTCGTCGGGGTCGGTCGGCGGCGTACGGCGGCCCACGATCTCCTCGCGCGACGCGCCGAACTCGAGCAGGCCGCTGCCGACGATGTCCGCGCCGGCCTCGACGACCGGGATCTGCTTGGCGAACCGGGTGGGCAGGCTCACGTCGTCGGCGTCCATCCGGGCGACGATCTCGTGGTCGCAGGCGGCCAGGCCGAGGTCCAGGGCCGGCCCGAGGCCGACGTTCTCCGCCAGCACCACGTGGTCGACGCGCACCGGGCTCGCCTCGACCAGCGCGCGGATCTCGGTCGCCAGCTCGTCGGGGACCGGGCCGTCCTGCACCAGCACGACCTGGTCGGGGGGCCGGGTCTGCTCCTGGACGCTGGAGGTGAACGCCTCGCGCAGGAACCGCGGGTCGTCACCGCCCCACACGGCGAGCAGCAGCGAGAACGGCTGCCCCGCGGGAGCGGGCTCGTCGACGCCCTCGTGCGGGGACCAGCCGGCCTCGGCCAGCACCACCCCGTTGGGGCGGGGGCGGGTGCTCAGCCCGGTGACCAGCCCGCGACGCAGGCCGCGGGCCAGCGTGCGGCGGTCGGTCGAGCGGGCGAACGTGCGGGCCCAGCGGCGCACCGTCGAGCCGCCGTAGAGGACCTTCTCGGCGGGACTCAGCCCCCGGCTGCGGGAGAACAGCCAGACCTTGTTGCGCACCTCGAGGAAGAACCGCTCCCCCGGGTCGACGTCGGTGGAGCCGAACGTGCGGGTCTTGTGCACGACCAGGGAGCCGGGCACCGACAGGCCGACTCCGCCGCGGATCAGCCGGGTGGTGTACTCGAAGTCGTCGTTCCAGAGGAAGTAGTCGGCCACCGGCAGCCCACGCTCCCGCACCCGGGCCGCGTCGCAGGCGATCGAGACGAACGAGGCGGAGCGCACCGGCAGGCAGCCCACCGCGGCCGCGGCCCGTCGCTCGTCCGCGGAGGCGCCGGGCTTCGTGCGGGGCGTGTTCATCGGGTGGTCGCGGCCGTCGGTCCAGACCACCCGGCTGGCGAGCACCGCCGGACGCTCGCCCGGGTACGTCGACCAGGCGGTCGCCAGCCCCTCGGCGGCCGTCGGCGTGGGGACGGTGTCGTCGTCGAGCAGCCAGACCAGGTCGGGGCCGTAGGTCAGCGCCCGCTCGACGCCGGCCGCGAAGCCGCCCGCCCCGCCGGTGTTCGCGGTCAGGTGCACGACCTCGAGGTGCGCGTAGCGCTCGCGCAGCAGGTCGGTGGTGCCGTCGGTGCTGGCGTTGTCGACCACCACCACCGCGGCGGGGGCCAGCGTCTGCGCCGCCAGGGCGGCCAGGGACTCCTCCAGCAGGTCACGACGGTTCCAGGTCACCACCACCGCGACGACCCGGACACCGTCCGGACGAGCGGCGCTCAGCACGAGCTCGACAGGTCACTCGACTCGTTCGCCGCGTAGCCGTCGTGCAGGTTGCCGATCGACCCGCCGACCGTGGACTCGCGCGTCTTGGAGTAGCCCTTCTTGGCCTTGGTGGCCGGGCCGGGGTCCTTCGTGGCGCCGCCGTTGCCCTCGGACTTGTCGATCGCCCGGGTCACCATCGACTGGATCTTGGCCACGTCGGGGTGACCGGTGCTGATCGCCGGCGGCACGAAGGAGACCGTGCGCACCGGCTTGGTCCGCGCCTTCATCGCGAGCTCGGCGAAGGTGCCGAGCTCGGAGGCGGGCAGGTCGGTGGTGACCAGCTGCTCGCTGGCCTTGGCGATCGCCTCGAACTTGGTGACCACCGTGCTCGGGGACAGCTGCTGGAGCATGGCGTTCATCACACACTTCTGGCGGGCCATCCGCGAGTAGTCGTCGGCGCTCTCCCGCGAGCGGGCGAACCACAGCGTCTGGAAGCCGTTCAGCCGCTGCACGCCGGGCTCGATGTGGCCGGTGACGGGACCACCGACGCCCCCGATCGGGATCCGGTCGCGGACGTTGAGGGTGAGCCCACCGACGGCCTGGACCATGTTCCGGAAGCCCTGGAGGTTGACCATCGCGTAGTAGTTGATCTTCAGCCCGGTGATGCCCTCGACGCCCTCGGTGGTGGCCTCGACCCCGGGGTTGGCGTAGCCCTTGAACAGTTCCTTGTGGTCGCCGGCCCAGGTGGCCAGGCTGTTCAGCTCGCAGCCGCTGCAGTCGTAGAGGTGCGGGAACTGCTCGGCCATCACCGAGCCCTTGGCGAACGGGAAGTTCAGCATGTTGCGCGGCAGGCCGAACAGCACCGTCTTGCCGGTGTCGGCGTCGATGCTGGCCACGGTGAGGCTGTCCGGGCGCAGCCCCCAGCGGTCCGATCCGGAGTCGCCGCCGAGGAGCAGCACGTTGTAGCGCCCGTCGTGGGCGGAGGTGGCCTGCCCGTCACCGAACATCGTGGCGATGAAGCCCTTCTGGACCGCGACCACGTGCGAGGCGAACAGCAGCGAGCCGGCGACGGCGAAGCACAGCACGCCGTTGAGCCCGACCATCATCAGCCGCTGCTTCTGGAGCAGCTGGAGCGGCTGGCCGAGGCGCCAGGCGTCGATGAACAGCGCCGCCCAGCCGATCGCCAGCCCGCACAGCAGCAGCCGGATGAAGCCGAGGACCACGGTGTCGCTGGCGAGCCAGTAGACGAAGCCGTGCCACATCAGCCCGACCAGCACCACGAAGACCAGGGCGCCGACCACGCTCAGCCAGACCCGCAGGGCGATCCGGCCGACGCGCCGGCTGCCGGCGGCCAGCTGGGCCGACCCGGGCACGAACAGCGTCATCAGCAGCAGCGTCAGGGCACGGCGGAACCGCACCCGGGACGCGGCTGTGGTCCGGGAGCTGTGAGGTGATGGCCGGCTCCGGTCGGGAGCGCCCAACCCGGGGGAAGAGACGGGTGGCATGTCAGGCCTTTCGAGGATCCGGCTGCGACGGTCCAGTATCACCAGTCACATCCGTCCCACCCGACAGGACGCGCCGGGCCGGGCGCACCACTACCCGCCGCGCTCGCGACCGCGCCGGCGTGCGCGGGTTCGACAGGTCCCGCAAGGTAGCGTCTGCGCCATGGCAGAGCGTCCCAGACACGACCCGAGCGGCCGTGACGAGCCGGGGTTCGACTGGCTGTACGGCACCCGGAGCAAGGGCGTCGGCAGCGCGGGCGCCGACGACCGGACCCAGGTCCACCCGGTCCAGCCGCGGGCGGCGGCCGGCCGGCCGCCGCGCGACCCCGAGCCCACCCAGATGCTGCCGACGATGAAGCGCCCGCCCGCCGGTGGCCGCACCCAGCCCCCGCCGTCCCGGCCCCGCAACGGCTCCGGGTCGGGCGGCTCGGGCTCCGGCTCGGGTGGCTCGGGGGGTGGCCGGCGTCCCGTGCCGCCCCCGCCGCCGGGCCCGATGCGCGGCCGACGCCGCAGCCGCCTGGTGTGGCTGAAGGTCGCGCTCGCGGCCTGGCTGGTGTTCCTGGTCGCCGTACCCCTGATCGCGTGGTCCAAGATCGACAAGGTCGACGCCACCCCCACCGGCGACCGTCCCGCCGCCCAGAAGGGCACCACCTACCTGCTGGTCGGCAGCGACAGCCGGCAGGGGCTGACCCGCAAGCAGGAGCTCCAGTACGGCGTGGGCAAGGCCGAGGGCCGCCGCACCGACACGATCATGCTGCTGCACACCGGCTCCGGCCCCAACCTGCTGATGTCGATCCCGCGCGACTCGATCGTCGACATCCCGGGCCACGGCTCGGGCAAGATCAACGCCGCCTTCGCCTACGGCGGCCCGAAGCTGCTCGCCCGCACCATCGAGCAGGACACCGGCATCCGGATCGACGACTACGTGGAGATCGGGTTCTCCGGGTTCATCGGGGCCGTGGACGCGGTCGGCGGCGTGCAGATCTGCCCCCAGCAGCGGATGCGCGACCCCCTGGCCAACCTGAACATCAAGAAGGGCTGCCAGGACGTCGACGGCAAGGTGGCCCTCGGCTACGCCCGGTCCCGGCACGTCTCCGGGCTCGGCGACATCGCCCGCGCTCAGCACCAGCGCGAGGTGGTCAGTGCCGTCGGCAAGAAGGCCGCCTCCCCGTGGACGGTGATCAACCCGATCCGCTACGCCCGGCTGGCGAGCGCCGGCTCCTCGTCGCTGCGCGTCGGGAAGGACACCGGGATGATCGCGACCATGCGCTTCGCCTGGGCGATGACCCGGGTGAACGGCTCGAACGGGCTCACCTGCGGGGTGCCGATCTCGGACCTCGCGGTGCACTGGGACCCGGTGCGCTCCAAGCGGATGTTCACGCTGATCGCCGAGGACCGCACCGGCGACATCTCCAAGAGGCTCTGCCGCGCGAGCGGCCTGGCCAACCAGTGACCACCCAGTGACCACGACGACAGGGACCCGGTGACCGACTACACCACGCTCGACTACTCCGTCGAGGACCGCATCCTCACCCTCACCCTCGACCGGCCCGAGCAGCTGAACTCGTTCACGGTCTCCATGGCCGAGGAGCTCGTGCACGCCTTCGACCGGGCCGGCGCCGACGACGACGTGGCGGCGGTCGTGGTGACCGGCCGGGGCCGGGCGTTCTGCGCCGGCATGGACCTGTCGGCCGAGGGCAACGTCTTCGGCCTCGACGAGTCGCTGCGGCCGAGCCTCGATGACCTCACCGACCGGCTCGAGGACCCCCAGGTGCTCGCCGGCGTGCGGGACACCGGCGGCCGGGTGTCGCTGGCGATCTACCGCTGCCCCAAGCCGGTGATCGGCGCGATCAACGGCGCGGCCGTCGGCATCGGCGCCACCATGACCCTCCCGATGGACGTGCGGCTGGCCTCCGACCGGGCCCGGATCGGTTTCGTCTTCGGCCGGCTCGGCATCGTCCCCGAGGCGTGCTCGTCGTGGTTCCTGCCCCGGATCGTCGGGATCAGCCAGGCGCTGGAATGGGTCTACGCCGCCGACATCCTGACCGCGCAGGAGGCGCACGCCGGCGGTCTGGTGCGCTCGGTGCACCCCGAGGACGAGCTCCTCGGCGCGGCGTACGACCTGGCCCGGCGGTTCACCGCGAACCGCTCCCCGGTCGCGACCGCGCTGGCCCGGCAGATGATGTGGCGCAACAGCGCCCAGCCGCACCCGCTCGAGGCGCACCGGGTGGACTCGCTGGCGATGTTCTACGCCAGCATCGGCGACGGCAAGGAGGGCGTCGCGGCCTTCCGCGAGAAGCGCGATCCCGTCTTCACCTCGCGGGCCTCGCAGATGCCGCCGTTCTACCCCTGGCAGGACTGAGGAGTGGGCGCCGACCAGACGGTCGTGTTCGACCTGTCGCCCACCTCGCCCGGCGGGTACTACGTCGCCGGCGAGCACGTCCGCCACGCCGGCCGGGTCTGCGTCGTCCAGAGCGTCACCCGGATCGCGGGCACCCGCTTCCGGGCCAGCCTGCACCCCCTCGCCCACCCCACCCCGGCACAGCGGGCTGCCGCGGACGAGTGGCAGCGCACGACGTCCGGCTGACCCCGGCTGATCCTGGGTCCCGAGTCAGCGCCAGGAGTCCTCGGTACGACGGGCCAGGTCCTCGACCACCGCACGCAGACCGCCGCCGCCCTCGCGGACCCGGCGCTGCCGCGTGGCGCCGGTGCCCCGGGCCACCAGCCGCTCGAAGGACTCCGTCACCCGCTCGAGGTCGCCGGCCTCCTCCAGCGCGGGCCGCACGAAGTCGACGGTCGTCTCGACCACCTCCCGAGCCGGCGCCAGCGCCCCGGTGACCGGGTGCACGAGCCTGCCGGCGATCCCCGACTTCGCGGCCCGCCAGCCGGCCACCCGGAGCAGGTCGCCCCGCCAGGCCGGGGTGCCGCGGTCGGCGGCGACGGTCGCGACCAGGGCACGGGCCAGCAGCGCCACCAGCGCCACGTCGTCGACGTCGGTGGTCACGTCGGCGACCCGGATCTCGACGGTCGGGTAGTGCTCGGCGAGCCGGACGTCGAAGTACAGCATCCCGGCGTCCAGCCCGGCTCCCCAGCCGAGCATCTGCTCGGACACCGCCCGGTAGGTCGCCACGTCGCCGAAGGGCTGCGCGGCACCGGCCGTCGGCCAGCGGCTCCACACCTGGGATCGCCAGCTGGCGTGCCCGGTGTCGCGGCCCTGCCAGTACGGCGAGTTGGCCCCCAGGGCGACCAGCACCGGCAGCCACGGCCGGATGCCGTCCACCACCCGGACCCCCTCCTCGTCGCCGTCGACGTCGACATGGATGTGCATGGCGCACACCAGGGCCTGGCGTGCCATCTCGCCGTACTCCTCCCGGATGCGGCGGTAGCGGGACTTCGGGGTGAAGGTCTCGTCGTCCTCGGCCAGCACCGGGGTGGCCATCGCGACCGCCCGCGCGCCGGCCGCCGCGGCAGCCTCCCCCACCGCCCGCCGGCCGGCCCGGATCCCGTCGAGGAGGTCGTCCGCGGACGTGCACGGCGGCGTCGAGGTCTCGATCTGCTGGAGGAACAGCTCCTGCTCGACCTCCGCGTCCCGGTCGTTGGCGAGCACGGCGTCACGGGACACGGCGGTCAGCTGACCGGTGGCGGGGTCGACGAGCATCAGCTCTTCCTCGACCCCGAGCTTGCGCAGGGACATGGGCACACTGTCCCCCGGCCGGGCGGCGCTAACCTCGACGTGGCGGGCCTCACGTCGCCGCAGCGCCCCCGCATAGGGTCGTCGCATGACCACCGAGACCACGCCGAGAGGCCACCTGACGCCCGACGGCCCGCCACCGGTCCTCGACGACCTGGTGGCCGGCCTCGGCGCCGCGCGCGTCGTGACCGACCCCGAGCGGCTCGCGGCCTACACCCACGACGAGGCCGAGTGGGCGACGTACGGCGCGCCGGTCGCGCTGGTCCGCCCGCACAGCACCACCGAGGTCCAGGCGGTGGTGCGCGCCTGCCTCGCGCACGGCGCTCCGCTGGTCACCCGCGGGGCCGGCACCGGCCTGTCCGGCGGCGCCAACGCCGTCGAGGGGTGCGTCGTCCTGTCGACCGAGCAGATGACCGCGATCACCGAGATCAACCCCGTCGAGCGTCTCGCGGTCGTCCAGCCCGGAGTGGTCAACGACGACCTGCGGGCCGCCTGCGCCGAGCGTGGCCTCTGGTACCCGCCGGACCCGGCCAGCGCTCCGTGGTCGACGATCGGCGGCAACGTGGCCACGAACGCCGGCGGGCTGTGCTGTGTGAAGTACGGCGTCACCCGCGACTACGTCCTCGAGCTCGAGGTCGTCAACGGGCTCGGGCAGGTGGTCCGGTTCGGCCGCCGCACGGCGAAGGGGGTGGTCGGCTACGACATGGTCGGCCTCATGGTCGGCTCCGAGGGCACCCTCGGCGTCGTCACCGAGGTCACCGTCCGGCTGCGCAACGCCCGCCCGGCCGAGCGCACCGTCGTCGGCTTCTTCGGCTCCGTCGTCGACGCCGGCCGGGCCGTCGAGGCGATCGGCGCCGGCGGGGTCGTCCCCTCGGCGCTCGAGCTCGTCGACCGGCACTGCCTGAAGGCCGTCGACGACTGGAAGAACATGGGCCTGTCCGCGGACGCCGACGTGGTCCTGCTCGGACGCAGCGACGCCCCGGGCGCCGCCGGCGAGGAGGAGACGTCCGCCATGCTCCGCTGCTTCGAGGCGGCCGGCGCCACCTTCGCCGCGGCCTCGGCCGACGAGCAGGAGGCCGAGGCACTCTTCGACGCCCGCCGGCTGGCCTATCCCGCCCTGGAGCGGCTCGGCCCGCTGCTCACCGAGGACGTCTGCGTCCCCCGGGCCGCCGTCCCGGAGATGCTGGCGCGCGTCGAGGCCGCGGCCGGACGGCACGACGTGCTGATCGCCAACATCGCCCATGCCGGCGACGGCAACCTGCACCCGCTGATCAGCACCCCGCCCGGCGACGAGGCGGCCCGCTCACGCGCCCAGGCGGCGTTCCGCGACATCATCACCGATGCCCTGGCGCTCGGCGGCACCGTGACCGGCGAGCACGGCGTCGGGCTGCTCAAGCGCGACGGCCTGGCCCAGGAGCTCTCCCCCGAGGTGGTGGCCATGCAGCGGGCGGTCAAGGCGGCGCTGGACCCGCACGGCATCCTGAACCCCGGCAAGGTGCTCTGAGCGACGCCTCGCCCCACCCGTCCGGAGTCTGCTGACCCGGACAGGTGGGGCGACGGCGCGTCGTGCCGGGTCAGCGGCGGCGGTCCTCGCGGCGGTCCCCGCGGTCGTCGCGACGGTCCTCGCGTCGGTCCGCGCGGCGGTTGTGGCCGTGAGCCACCACCACCGCTCCTCCGATCGCGGCTGCGGTCCTGCGCCTGCGGCGTGCGGCCATGGGCATGTCAGACTCCTTCCTTCTCCTTGTTCTCGGCGTCGGCCTCGATCGCGGCCAGCAGGGCCTGGGTCGGGATCCGACCGCTGGCCACCAGGTCGCCGCCGGCCTTGCGCACCGCGCTGCCGAACGGCGCGGCCCACAGGTTCTCCCAGACCAGCAGCGCGGCGGAGCGGCCCGGCTCGATCGTCTCGGCGAGGTCGAGCACGTCCTGCTCGGACAGCACCATCGCCAGGTCGGTCTCCGCGCCCCGGATCTGCTCGAGCGCGCTGTCGCCGATGTCGGAGGCCTCCGCGACCTCGAGCGTCCCGTCGTCGTCCTTGCGCAGGAACACCAGGTCCAGCACCCGGATCAGCGCCTGGTCGACGTACTGCTGCAGGATGGGGGCGAGGGTCCCCTCGCCGAAGTTCGCTCCTGGGAACTCCACCACGATCCAGTCCACCGGACCCAGCTCGTCGATCGTCTCTGTCATGCCGCCTGCCTCTGCTTCCTCATCTGGGCGACGCCGTCGGGCACCACCTGCGTGTCGTTCCTGCTCCTGACGATCGGACCACCGGCCGGCACCCGGGCACCTCACCCGGCAGCGAAGGTCACCCGGGTCACAGCCCGGTGACCGCCTCGATCCGCGCGGACCCGATGGCGTCGGTGAACGCCGCGAAGTCTCGCTCGTTCTGGGCCGCGTAGCGCTCGGAGAAGTCGGTGATCGACCGGTCGAAGGAGTCGTCGTCGCCGAGGTAGGCGGCGATCGCGACCGGGTCGCCGGAGCGGGCGTGGGCCCGGGCCATCGTCCACCCGCACAGTCCCGCGTAGAAGGTCATCGCCTCCACCGGCATCCCTTCGACGATCGCGGAGCCCTTCATGTCCCGCAGCTGGCGCCAGTAGAAGTAGCGGTCCGACTCCGCACCGCGTGTCCAGCCCAGGAAGATGTCACTGGTGGCCTGCATCAGCCGCTGTCCCTGCACGACCCGCTGCCCGGACTGCTGGTAGCGGCTCCTACGCAGCGGTCCCTCGAGCACCGACCGGGTGGCCTCCTTGACCTGGAGGAACAGCGGGTCGTTCTCGTCGCGTCCCTGGAGCAGCACGATGAAGGCGCGGGTCCCGACGCTGCCCACCCCGACGACCTTGCGCGCCCAGTCCACGACCTCGAACCGCTCGAGCAGCTGGCGGCGGTCGTGCTCGAGCGTGGCCGGGTACTGGTGGAACTGGTCGACGACCACCTTCTCCAGCTCCTCCGGATCGCGGCCGTACGTCGCGTTGAGCTCGCGTGCCGGCACGATCAACGGCGGCACGCTGGCGATGCGGTACCGCCCGTCCACCCGCTCGGTCAGCTTCGAGAGCGCCTGCAGGCTGTTGCGGGACCGCGCCTTGGCGGTGTTCTTCTTCAACCGCCGCTCGAGCTTCTTCGCGTCCGCCGCCGACATCGCCGGCGAGGACCCGGCCGCCTCCACGGCCGCCTCCTCGGCCGCGGTCGCCATCGGGTCCGTGGCGCCCGCGTCCTTCTTCTTCTTCTTGCCCTTCTTGCCGGCCTTGTCCTTGCCACCGGACTTGGGCTGGAACAGCAGTGACTGGGCCGACCGCCGGATCTCCTCCTCGGACAGGTGGGCGTACCACACCTCCAGCGTCGGCATCCCGGCGAACGTCGCCATCGCCTCGCGGTAGGAGCGCACCGAGGCCGCCGTGATCTCGCGCGCGTCGGCCGGGGAGAACCCGTTGTTCTGCGCGGCCACCGTGAGGCTCGCCGCCAGCCGCTTGACGTCCCACTCGAACGGTCCCGGGAGGGTCTCGTCGAAGTCGTTGATGTCGAAGACCAAGTTGCGCTCGGGCGAGCCGAAGACCCCGAAGTTCGACAGATGGGCATCGCCGCAGAGCTGCACCTCGAGGCCCGCCGTGGGCGTCCGCGCGAGGTCCGTGGCCATGATCATGGCGGCGCCCCGGTAGAAGGTGAACGGCGAGGCCATCATCCGGCCGTGCCGCACCGGGACCAGGTCCGCGTCCCGGCGCCGGTTCTGCTCCTCGATGAGGGCCACCGGGTCCGGGCGGTCGGAGGCCGGCTCCCAGCCCTCGTGGCCCGACGGGAGGAGGCCCACGCGGGCCTCGACTCCTCGGGCCGTCCGCTCCTCGAGGCTCTGGTAGCGGGGGTGGTTGACCATGGCTGGCTCCGTTCCCGGCGCCTCGGACGCCGCGCTGTCAGGTGAGAGGCCGGCCCTCGTCATCCTGGCGTGCCGGTCCTGGTCGGCACCCCTGTGCACCTGGCGTGCAGCCAAGCACCCGCCGAGGCCCCGCGCGTCGCCCGCCGGCGTGGTTCACCCGGGTGAGCCGGTCCCCGGCGCGCTCATCTGCCCGGGGTGAGGCGACGTGGTCCGCGCCGACCCAGAGTGGACGGGACGACCGCATCGGAGTCCACGTGTCCCTCAAGTCGGAGTTGACCGCCTTCCGTGCTGGAGGGCCGTGAGCGATGCCGGAGAGGACACGTGCGATGGGTGAGGCCAGCGTCGGCGCGGCCGACCAGGCCGCCTGGCTGATCCCGCGCCAGCACGGCCTCGCGGCCTGGGCGCCGCCCCCCGGAGCGCGCCCGCAGGTGCCGCCGTCGAGGTTCCGGCTGCCCCGACTGCCTCTCGGCACCGTCGACCGCCCGCGGCTCACGACCCGGCTCGTCGGGTCCGACGCACAGCTGTTCCTGGTGTGCGCCCCCGCGGGCTCCGGGAAGTCGACCCTGCTCGCCCAGTGGGCCGAGCGGGATCCGCGACGGTTCGCCTACCTGTCACTGGAGAGCTCGCAGAACGACCCGGTGGCACTGTGGACGTGCATCATCTCGTCCCTGCGGCAGGTCCTGCCGGGCTTCGGTGCCGACTCCGCGCCGATGCCGCCCTCGGTCGACGGCGTCGTCCTGGACGCCGTGGTCAGGCGGGTCGCGGTGGAGCTGGACCGGCTGACCGAGCCGGTGGTGCTCGTCCTCGACGACTACCAGGTGATCCGCAGCACCGCGTGCCACGAGTCCCTCGAGCTGCTGGTCGCGCAGGACCTGCCCCGGCTGCACCTCGTGCTGTCGACCCGGTTCGACCGCCCGATCCGGCTGGCCAGGACCCGCGCGTCCGGACGGCTGACGGAGACCCGTGGCCGGGACCTCGCGTTCACCCTCGAGGAGACCGCCGCCGTGCTCGCCCGGGGAGGGGCGGCCCTCCCGGCCGGGGCCGCGAGGCTGGTGCAGCAGCGCACCGAGGGGTGGCCGGCCGGCGTACGGCTGGTGTCGCTGGGCCTGCGGGAGACGGCCGACCGGGACACGTTCCTGGGGTCGTTCGGCGGCTCGAACCGGCACGTCACCGACTACCTGAGCGAGGTCGTGCTCGGCTCGCTCGACGAGGACCTCCGCGGCTTCCTCCTGGAGACGTCCGTGCTGGGTCGCATGACGGCGGTGCTGTGCGACGAGGTCACCGGCCGGGACGACTCGGCGGCCGTGCTCCGGGAGCTGGACCGCCAGAACCTCTTCGTGGTCCCGCTCGACGACCGGCGGGTCTGGTACCGCTACCACCGGCTCCTCGCCGACCTGCTCACCGAGGAGCTCCGGGCGACCAGGCCGCGCCGGCTCCTCGAGCTGCACCGGGCGGCGTCCCGCTGGTACGCCGGAGCCGGTGAGACCGACCAGGCGATCGAGCACGCCATCGCGGGTGCGGACCTCGGCGGGGCCACCGACCTGATCCTGGCCGGCTGGACGCAACGGCTGTCCGCCGGCCGGATCGCGACGGTCTCGTCCTGGCTCGAGGCGTTCCCGGCGGGCTACGTCCGCGACAACGGCTCGCTCTCCATGGTGGCGGCGTGGGTGGGTGCGCTGCAGGGACGCCGGGCCGAGGCGCTCGACGCCGTGGCGGACGCGCTGCGGGCCGGCTCCGCAGGGGGACGGATGCCGGACGGCACCGCCAAGGTCGAGCACGCCGTCGCCATGCTGCGCAGCAGCATGCCGTGGGGCGACGTGACCGCGCTCCAGCAGGCAGTGGACCTGGTGCCGGAGTTCCGCGACGACCTGACGCCGGGGTTCCGGTCCGCGGCCGCCTTCTCCACCGGCCTGGCCGCGTTCCTCTCCGGCCGGTCCGAGGAGGCGTCCGGGTGGTTCGACCGTGCGGTCGCGGCCGCCCTGGAGACCGGGACCTGGCTCGTCGCGGTGGCCGCCTGGTCCTTCGAGGCTCAGGTCGCCTTGGCCGGCGGTCGTGCGGACGACGCCGAGGGACTGGCCACCCGGGCTCTCGAGCACGCCCGTGCCCACGGGCTGGCGGACCTCCCCCCGGTCGGCTACCTCCTCGCCACGCTCGGGTCCGCGGTCGCCCGGAACGGCCGGGTCGAGGAGGGCGATGAGTACCTGGCCCGGGGGCTGCGCCAGTTCGGCGAGGTGGACCTGCTGCTGGCCGCCCACCTCCGGATGATGTGGGCGCCGGTGCGGCGCCGGGTCGGCGACCACGACGGGGCACGCGGTCTCCTGGAGGAGGCGAAGGGCCTGCTGGCGCGGTGCCCCGACCCCGGCTTCGTCGGCGGTCTCGTCCCGCGGCTGGAGCGGTCGCTGGCCACGGCCCACCGTCGCGGCGAACGGGCGACCAACGTCACCGACCGCGAGCTGGACGTGCTCCGGCTGCTCGCGAAGGGGCTCTCGAAGCGGGAGATCGCGCACGAGCTGTTCTTGTCGTTCAACACGATCCACACGCACACGAGGTCGATCTACACGCGCCTGGACGCCACCAGCCGCTCGGAGGCCGTCGCCAGGGCCCGGGCCCTGGACCTGCTGTGAGGCTCAGGCTTCGACGGTCCGGGCATCCTCGACGTCGGAGTAGCGGGCGTCGTCCGACCCGGTGTACGTCGCGGTGTGCACGTCGTCGTCGTCCTCGAGGCCGGCGCCGAACGCGGACCCCACCAGGGCCACCGCCGCCGTCAGCATCCCCACCCGCGTCACGGTGCCGGCGCCCGCGTGGTGCCCCAGCGACTCCGTGAGCAGGCGGACCGGCAGCACCAGCCCGGTCACCGCCAGGTTGGCGGCCACCAGACCGACGTACAGGGTCGTCACCCCGATCGCCACGCTGACCCAGACGGCGGTGTTGTGCAGGAGCACCGCTCGTCGTGCCGTGCGGTTGGGCGCCCGCTCGCGCAGGCCACCGCCGATGACGAGGACACCGCAGAGAGCGGCGAGCACGAGCAGGGTGATGGACGTGAGCCGGACCGGCCCCATCCGGTCGGCAAGCAGCCAGAAGTCGGGGGTCACCACCGCCAGGAAGGACGCGGCGAACGCCCCGGTCAGCGTCCGGGACAGGTGGAGGGTCATCAGCCATGGGCGGTTCGCCCGGACCAGCGCCACCAGCAGCCCCAGGTTCTCGCCCACGGCCCGGCGGACGAAGTGCGCGCCGCCCACGTCGCGGGGCACCGACGAGGCCAGCTGGGCGAGCAGCCTCTGCGTGTCGTCTCCCGGCGGGCCGTCCAGCCCGACCGCGTCGGCGACCAGGCGCAGGGCCTCCTCGGCCACCGGGACGTCCCCGTCGGCAACGAACATCACGGCCGTCTGCTGCACGGGGCTGACGTGAGCGGCCACCGGCCGTCCCCGCAGGGTCGGCTCCCGGTCGCTGAGCACCAGCGCGACGTCGAGGTCACCGGCCAGCAGCAACCGCCGCCCCCGCATCATCAGCGACGACACGGTGGGAGCCGCCGCCGACGACCGGGCCTGGGTGTCCGCCACCAGCCGGACGTCCCACTCCGCCTCGGGATACCGCTCCCGGAGACGCGTCGCGAGCTCCGGGAGCAGCCGCTGCGCCCGGTCGGCGTACGACGGTGCGAGCGAGGTGCTCACCCCGACCACCACGTGCGGCGTCTGCTGGGTCGTCTCGTCGTCGGCCACGGCTCACCGTTCCCCACGGCCGGGGCTTCAATCCGCCGGCCCGGTCACAGGTCGGTGGCGCGCGGAGGGCGTGGCTCGTACATCCCGACCTCGCCGCCTCCGGGCAGGCGGAAGCGGGCGACCCGTCCCCAGCGCTCCTCGGAGACGTCCTGGGTGAACTCGACGCCCGGGCGCGAAGCTCCCGCATCGTGGCCGCGACGTCGTCGCACATGAGGTACAGCTCGTGCCCGGCCGGCCCGTCGGCGGGATGCCCGGCCAGCTCCGCGGGGGGCAGCCGGACGATCAGCCACTGCTCAACATCACCCCGCAGATCGCCGGCTCGGTGGGCGTCGCTGCAGCTGCCGGCGCTCGCCGAGAAGATCCCGGCGGCCGCGTTCGCCGACACGTACTGGGTGGCCTGGAGCATGGTGCTGCTGACGGTCAGCCCGGCGATGCTCCTGCCTCGCAAGCACGAGCAGACACACCCGCTCGACGACGAGGGACTGCCGCCCGTCGTCGTTCACTGACGTACGGCGACGGCGACCCGACCGTTGCGCAGCGAGCCGTCGGCGTCCGCAGGGAGGTCCAGGCCCTCCGAGAGCGTCAGCAGGTCCGCGTCCGAGACGACGTCGAGCCCGTGGTCGCGCAGCAGGGCTCGCAGGCCGTCCGGCGCCCACTGCGAGCGCCACGGCTCGCCGGCCAGCGGGTCGGGCTGGCGGGACACCCGCAGCACCAGCCGCATGACCCCGCGCATGAGGGCCGTCGGCAGCGACTTCGCCTGGTAGTTGACCACCAGCCGGCTCCCCGGCACGGAGAGCTCCGCGGCCTGGGCGACCGTCGCCCGCACCTCGTCGCCGGTCAGGTAGGGCACGACTCCCTCCCACACCCACGTGGTGACGGCCCGCCGGTCGAGGCCGGCCCTGTCGAGGGCGGGACCGAGGCGCTCCCCCGCCAGGTCGACGGCGACCGGGACGACCCGCCGCGCCGTCGGGACGAGGCCGCCGACCCGACGCAGCTTCTCGCGCTGTGACGCCGGGTGGTCGACCTCGAACACCGTGGTGTCGCCCAGGTGGGGCATCCGCCAGGCCCGCGCGTCGAGCCCCGCGCCGAGGATGACCAGCTGGCCGGCGGCGTGGTCACGGACCGCCTCGTCGATCGTGATCGTCCGCGGCACCATCGTCAGCCCGGTGCGGCGCACCAGCTCCACAGCGATCCGCTCGCCCGACCCGGCGGGCACCCGGCCGTCGCGAACCCGGTCGACGACCACCCGTTCGGCCGGGTCGAGCAGCTCCCGGGCGACCGGGTCGGAGAACCGACCCACGGCGTGCCGGCCCTCGGCCGACGCCCGGCCCTGGCAGACCAGGACGGCGGTGGAGCTGGCAGCACGCTCGCTCATGCCAGGGTCGCGCTCAGAGCTCGGACTGGATCCCGGCGAGGAGCTGGCGGGCCATCACGATCCGCTGCACCTGGTTGGTGCCCTCGTAGATCTGGGTGATCTTCGCGTCCCGCATCATCCGCTCCACCGGGTAGTCCTTGGTGAAGCCGTAGCCGCCGAGCACCTGGACCGCGTCCACCGTCACCTGCATGGCCGTGTCGGAGGCGAAGCACTTCGCGGCCGCACCGAAGAAGGTGAGGTCCTCGTCGTTGCGCTCCGAACGGCCCGCCGCGGCGTAGGTCAGCTGACGCGCGGCCTCCACCTTCATGCCCATGTCGGCGAGCATGAACTGGAGGCCCTGGAAGTCGGCGATCGGCTTGCCGAACTGGGTGCGCTCCTTGGCGTAGTCCAGCGCGTAGTCGAGCGCCCCCTGGGCGATCCCGACGGCCTGCGCGGCGATCGTCACGCGGGTGTGGTCCAGGGTGCGCATCGCGGTCAGGAAGCCGGTGCCCTCCTCGCCGATCATCCTCATCTGCGGGATCCGGACGTTGTCGAAGTACACCTCGCGGGTGGGCGACCCCTTGATGCCGAGCTTCTTCTCCGGTGCCCCGAAGGACACCCCCTCGTCGGCCTTCTCCACCACGAAGGCGGAGATGCCCGCCGAGCGCTGCGCGGGGTCGGTGACCGCGAAGACGGTGTAGTAGTCCGACACACCGGCGTTGGTGATCCAGCGCTTGACGCCGTTGAGCACCCAGTGGTCGCCGTCGCGCACCGCCCGGGTCTTCATCGCGGCCGCGTCGGAGCCCGCGTCGGGCTCGGAGAGGCAGTAGGAGAACATCCCGGTGCCGGCCGCGACGGGCGAGAGGTACCTCTTCTTCAGCTCCTCGGAGCCGGCCAGGATGATCGGCATCGTGCCGAGCTTGTTCACGCCCGGGATCAGCGAGGACGACGCGCAGGCCCGGGCCACCTCCTCGATCACGATGCAGGTGGCCAGCGCGTCGGCCCCGGCGCCGCCGTACTCCTCGCCGATGTGCGGGGCGGCGAAGTCCGAGGCGGCCAGCGCGTCGTAGGCCGCCTGCGGGAACTGCGAGGACTCGTCGACCTCCGCGGCGTGCGGGGCCACCTTCGCGTCGCACACGGCACGGACGGCCTCGCGGATCGCCTGGTGCTCCTCGGACAGCGCGTACATCGGGTAGTCACTCATGCCTCGAATCCTACTGCCGAGTAGTGCTGCCGTGCCTGTCGGACAGGTCACGCCCGGCACGACGCGACACCGGGACATGCGTTCCGGTCGGGGCCCCGGATGGGTACGGTCGGCTCATGGCATCCACACCCTGGCTCGACCGGGAGCACATCCGGTTCATGCTCGAAGAGTGCGACACCTGGGCCGTCGTCGGACTGTCCGGCAACCCGCACCGTGCGGCGTACCGCATCGCGGAGTTCCTGCAGGGCAAGGGCAAGCGCATCGTGCCGATCCATCCCTCGGCCCCCACCGTGCTCGACCAGCAGGGCTACGCGACCCTCGCGGACGTGCCGTTCGCGGTCGACGTGGTGGACGTGTTCCGCCGCTCGGAGGCGGCCGGCGACTTCGCCGACCAGGCCGTCGGCATCGACGCCAAGGGCGTCTGGTTCCAGCTCGGCGTGCTCGACGAGGCCGCCTACGAGCGGACCGCCGCCGCCGGCGTGCCGATGGTGATGGACACCTGCCCCAAGATCGAGTGGCCACGCACCGAGTGGGAGCGGTGAGCACTCCCCACACCCGTCGTGAGGGCACCGTCGAGACGCTGCACGGCCACCAGGTCGCCGATCCCTACCGCTGGCTCGAGGACCCGGACTCCGCGGAGACCCGCGCCTGGGTGACCGCGCAGAACCGGGCCGCCCGCGCGCACCTGGACGCGCTGGCCTCGCGGCCGTGGTTCCACGACACGATGCGCTCCCTGGTGGCCGCACCCCGCGCCGGGACACCGGACAAGGTCGGCGGCCGGTACGTCGTGAACCGCAACGACGGCACCCAGGAGCAGGACCTCTGGTTCGTCGGCGACACCCTCGAGGAGCTCCGGCGCGGCAGCCGGCTGCTGGTCGACCCCAACACCTTCTCCGCCGACGGCAGCTCCTCGCTCGCGACGTACGACGCGAGCCGCGACGGCCGCTGGCTGGCCTACCAGGTCAGCGACGGCGGCAGCGACTGGACCACGATCCGGCTGCTCGACCTGGCCTCGAGCCGGGACGTCGACGACTCCGTCACCAAGGTGAAGTTCAGCGACGCCACCTGGCTGCCGGACAGCAGCTCCTACCTCTACCAGCACTTCCCCACCGACGGCGACGCGGTCGGCACCGAGTCGGCCGCGCTGCCGACGGGCCGGCTGATGCGGCACCACGTGGGCGAGTCCCAGGACACCGACGAGCTGGTGCTGGAGCTCCCCGACGACGCCCACCTGAACATCTCCCCGCGGCTCTCCCACGACGGCCGCTGGCTGGCCGTCCACCTGCACGAGGGCACCTCGACCGCCAACCGGCTGTGGGTGCACCCGGTCAGCACCGACGCCGGCGCGAGCTCCATCGGCGAGCCGGTCCGGCTCGTCGACGAGGCGTACGCCGGCTGGGAGCTGGTGCGCAGCGACGGCTCCCGGCTCTACCTGCTCACCGACCACGAGGCGCCGAGGCGCCGGGTGGTGCGGGTGGACCTCGACGCGTTCACGGCCACCGGCGAGCTCGACCTCGTCGACGTCGTCCCGGAGTCCGAGCACCTGCTCCAGCACGTCAAGGCCGTCGGGCAGGAGCTGCTGGTCGTGCACCTGGTCGACGTGCAGCCGAGGCTCAGCCGGTGCACCCTCGAGGGGACGCTCACCGACCTGGGCGTGCACGGCGGCGAGGTGGTCGCGCTGCACGGCGAGGTCGACGACGACGAGGTCTTCCTCGGCCTGTCGACGGTGACCGAGCGGGAGGCGGCGTACCGGCTCGGGCTCGGCGACGGCACGCTCGCCCGTCTCGACCAGGTGCCCGCGGGCGACACCTCCTGGCAGCCGCCGCGGGTGACCACCGAGCGGCGCCGGGCGACCAGCCGGGACGGCACCCCGGTGCCCTACTTCCTGCTGCGGCGGGCCGACCTGCCCGACGAGGGTCCGCGGCCCACCCTGCTGTGGGGGTACGGCGGCTTCGACCAGCCGATCCTCGCGACCTACCGGCCCGAGTGGCTGGGCTGGCTCGCGGCCGGCGGCGTGCTGGCGATCGCGAACCTCCGCGGCGGCGGGGAGTTCGGCACCGCCTGGCACGACGGAGGCCGCTTCGAGCGCAAGCAGAACGTCTTCGACGACTTCACCGCGGTCGCCCGCCACCTGGTCGAGGAGGGCGTGACCACCCCCGGGCAGCTCGCCCTCAACGGCCGCAGCAACGGCGGCCTGCTGGTCGGCGCCACCGTCGCCCAGCACCCCGACCTGGCCGCCGTGGCCCTGCCCGGGGTGGGCGTGATGGACATGCTGCGCTACCACCTGTTCACGATCGGGGCGGCGTGGGCGTCGGACTACGGGTCGCCCGAGGACCCGGCGATGTTCGAGGTGCTGCGCGCCTACTCGCCGCTGCACAACCTCCGGCCCGGGACGTCGTACCCGGCGACCCTCGTGCTCACCGGCGACCACGACGACCGGGTGGTGCCGGCGCACAGCTTCAAGTACACCGCCGAGCTCCAGCACTGCCAGGGCGGCAGCGCGCCGGTGCTGGCACGCATCGAGACCGCCGCCGGGCACGGCGCCGGTCGCTCCAGCACCGCGGTGGTGGAGGAGACCACGGACCTGCTGGCCTTCGCCGCCGAGCACACCGGGCTCGTCCCCGGATAGCCCCGCCGAGTCGGCGCGAGCGCACGGAAAGAACCCGCCGAGTCGGCGCGAGCGCACGGAAAGCCGGGCGGGAAACCTGCGTTCGCGCCGAGTCGGCGCGGGTCGGGCTAGAAGCCGACGCGGTGGCCGGCCTCGCCCCGGACCGTCTTGCCCTTCTCGTGCGCGCTGTCGCGCAGCGAGGACTGGAAGTCGACCATCTTCGTGCGCAGCGCCTCGTCGGAGGCGGCCAGGATCCGGACCGCGAGCAGCCCGGCGTTGCGGGCGTTGCCGATCGCCACCGTCGCGACCGGCACGCCGGCGGGCATCTGCACGATCGAGAGCAGCGAGTCCATGCCGTCGAGGTAGCGCAGCGCCACCGGCACCCCGACCACCGGCAGCGGCGTGACGGCGGCGAGCATCCCGGGCAGGTGGGCGGCACCGCCGGCTCCGGCGATGATCACCGAGATCCCCCGGCCGGCGGCCTCCCGGCCGTAGGCGAGCATCTCGTCCGGCATCCGGTGCGCGGAGACCACATCGGCCTCGAAGGCCACCCCGAACTCCTCGAGCGCCTCGCCGGCGGCCTTCATCGTCGGCCAGTCCGAGTCGGAGCCCATCACGATGCCCACCCGGGCCCGGTCGGTCATTCGCTCTCCATTCCGAGGTCGCCGCGGAACCATGCGGCGGCGTGCCGGGCCCGCTCCCGTACGTCGTCCAGGTCGTCGCCGTACGCCGTGACGTGGCCGACCTTGCGCCCGGGCTTCACGTCCTTGCCGTACAGGTGCACCTTGAGGAACGGGTCGCGCGCGAACACGTGCGGGTAGCCGCCGTACAGGTTCTCCGACAGCGCCCCGTGGCCGCCGCCGAGGATGTTGACCATCACCGTCCACCTGGCCCGCGCGGCCGGGGAGCCGAGGGGCAGGTCGAGCACGGCGCGCAGGTGGTTCTCGAACTGGCCGGTGACGGCGCCGTCCATGGACCAGTGCCCGGTGTTGTGCGGGCGCATCGCGAGCTCGTTGACCAGCACCCGGCCGTCCCGGGTCTCGAACAGCTCGACCGCGAGGATGCCGGTCACGTCGAGCTCGGCGGCGACCTTCATCGCGATCTGCTGCGCCTCGACGGCAAGCCCCTCGTCGAGGTCGGGGGCCGGCGCGGTCACCTCGGAGCAGATGCCGTCCTCCTGGACCGACTCGACCACGGGGTAGGCCGCGACCTGACCCGAGGGTGACCGGGCCACCAGCGCGGACAGCTCGCGGCGGAAGTCGACCTTCTCCTCGGCCAGGATCTGCACGCCGGTGGAGGCGGCGACCGCGAAGGCGTCCTCGCAGTCGTCCGTGGAGGAGACGACCCAGACGCCCTTGCCGTCGTAGCCGCCGCGGGTGGTCTTGAGCACGACGGGGAAACCGCCCGACGACGCCGCGAAGTCGGCCGCCTCGGCCACGTCGGCCACCAGCCGGTGCCGCGGGCTGGGCACGCCGAGGGTGTCCAGCCGGGCCCGCATCACGCTCTTGTCCTGGGCGTGCACGAGCGCCTCGGGACCGGGACGGCAGGCGTGCCCCTCCGCGGTCAGCGTGCGCAGGTGCTCGGTGGGCACGTGCTCGTGGTCGAAGGTGACCACGGTGCAGTCGCCGCAGACGGCCCGCAGGTCGTCGAGGTCGCGGTAGTCGCCGACCGTCGAGTCGCGCACCACCTGGGCGGCGGAGACGTCGGCTCCCTCGGCGAGGAGGCGGATCGGGACGCCGAGACCGACGGCGGCCTGCGCCATCATCCGCGCGAGCTGACCACCCCCGATCACCGCGAGCGCAGGGGTGGTGGCAGGTACGGTCACACGAGGAGCGTAACGAGCCCGCCCCGGGCGAGGGTCAGGAGGCCGTCGCGGTGGGCAGCGTGGCGGCGGTCGGCAGGTCGGCGTACACGGGCGCGTTCTCCTCGAAGCGGAGGCCCCGGCCGCGGATCGTGGTGATCAGCGTCGGGCGGCGGGTGTCGTCGCCGAGCTTCTTGCGCACCCAGCCCAGGTGCACGTCGATGGTCTTCGCCGAGGTCCAGAAGTTCGTCTGCCACACGTCGCGCATCAGCTCCTCACGGGTGACGACCTCACCCGGCCGGCTGATCAGGGCATGCAGCAGGTCGAACTCCTTGTTGGACATGCGAATCTCGACACCGTCGCGCCAGACACGACGTGCGGTGGGATCAAGGTCCACCCCCTGCACACTCATCATGGGTCGAGCGTAAAGAGACAAAACGGACATTGCCTTGGGATTACGGAGATTGGTCCGGAATGACTAGATGGCGGTCTAGTCACACCACCCCGGCGGGTTCCGGACGGGGGACGCCGCCACCCGAACGGCCCTCCGGCCCGCCCTCAGTGCCGGCGTACGGCGACCGGCTCGACGACCCCGAACCCGCGCAGCGGGCGGGCCGGCAGCGGGCGCGAGTCGAACTGCCCCGGGGGCAGCGCGTCGGCGGTCGCGGGGTCGGTGATCACCCGGTTGCGGCGGGCCACCCCGGTCAGCCGGGCCGCCATGTTGACCGGCGGCCCGAACACGTCGCCGAGCTGCATGATCACCGAGCCGGTGGACAGCCCGATCCGGACGTCCGGGAGCCGGTTGTCGTGGCCGATCACGTCGACGATGCTCAGCGCGATGTCCATCGCCCGCACCGGGTCCTCGGACACGAAGAGCACCGAGTCGCCCAGGGTCTTGATCACCCTCCCGCGCCGGGCTGCGACCACGTCGGCGCAGCGGGACTCGAAGATCTCCACCATGTCGCCGATCCGGTCCTCGTCCATCGTGTTGGACAGCGCGGTGAAGCTGACCAGGTCCGCGAACCCGACCGTGACCTGGGTGGTGTGCAGGTCGGAGTCCTGCGCGCCGAGCGCCTCGATCCGGGCGACCGCGGCCGCGAGGTGCCGGCGCCAGGAGTAGACCAGCAGCGTCTCGAAGGGGATGCCGACCTGCTCGGCGAGCCGCAGCGCGCTGCCGATCCGGCTGCCGGTGGCCTCCTCGCCCGACTCCAGCTGCTCGACGCGGGCCGCGAGGGTGGCGACCTGCCAGTCGGCGAGCCGGGCCATCGTCTGACCGACGGCCCGGGTCAGCCGGACCGCGGTGTCGAAGTCGATCGCGCCCTTGTCGACGGCGCCCACGATCGTGCTGAGCGCGACCATGTCGGCGTCGGTGAACGCGGCGGAGTCCCCGGCGTCGGGGAAGCCGAGGGCTCGCCACAGCCGGCGGGCCTGGTCGAGGGGCACCCCCGCCGCGTCGGCCACCACGTCGCTGGTCAGCGCGGGGGCCTGGCCCAAGATGGCGTCCTCGAGCTCCTGGCGGGTGAAGCCGGGGTCACGTTCCGTCATCGAGCTGTCGTTCTCCCCAGGCGTCGTCGTCGGCGCTCTCGTCGTCGTCGTCGGGACGGTCGAGACCCCGGTGGCTGGTGTAGAGCAGGTCGCTCAGCCGCAGGTGCACCTGCTCGACCCGCGGGATGTCGTGCAGCCGGACCTGGCCGCGCTCGCTGGCGTCGGAGATCACCAGGGTGCCGCAGCCCAGCAGCCGGTCGACCAGACCGTGCTCGTAGGCCACGTCGCTGATCCGCATCACCGGGATGTCGTGGCCGCGGCGGGACAGCACGCCGGTGCGGGTGATCAGCCGCCGGTCGGTGACGGTGTACGTCGTGGTCAGCCAGGCCAGGAACGGCCTCACCACCAGCCAGACCACGAGCACCAGGGCGACCACCCAGATCGCCACGACCACCAGCATCTGCGCGCGGCCGATGGGCGCGAAGGACGACGCGTACCCCGCTGCGGCGGCGATCAGGATCAGCCAGACGGCCGGCATCAGCAGCGCCTTGACGTGGGTGCGGGTCGAGACGACGACGTGCTCGCCCTCGCTGAGGAGCCTCCTGGAGATCACCACCCGCCGATCATGTCACGCGGGTCCCGCTGCACCCGGGCGCACGTGGACCACGTCGCCGGCGCCGAGGACGTGGACGCGCAGCCCGTCGTCGACCCGGAGGCGGCCCTCCTCGTCGACCCCGACGGCCTGCCCGAGCAGGCCCCCTCCCGACGGCAGGTCCACCCGCACCGTCCGTCCGAGCGTCGAGCACGCCTGCGTGTACGGCGCCGGCAGCCCGCCCCCGGCGGCGGCCAGCCAGGCGTCGTACCGGGCGGTGAAGGCGTCGAGCACGGCGACCAGCAGGGCGGTCCGGTCGAGCGACGCGGCCCCGGCCAGCGCGAGCGAGGTCGCGGTCGGCACCGGCAGCTCCTCACGCGTGGAGGACACGTTGAGGCCGACCCCGACGACGGCCGCCGCACCGGTCGGGCGCTCCACCCGCTCGACGAGGATGCCGGCGAGCTTGAGCTCGTCGAGCAGCACGTCGTTGGGCCACTTCAGCGCCGGCTCGACACCCGCGGCCCGCCGTACCCCGTCGGCCACGGCCAGCCCGGTCAGCAGCGGCAGCCAGGGCCACCGCGCGACCGGGACCCGGTCGGGGGCGACCAGCAGCGAGAAGGTCAGGGCGGCGCGGGGCGGCGTCACCCAGGTGCGGTCCAGCCGTCCCCGGCCGGCGGTCTGGTGCTCGGCGACCACCACCAGCCCCGCGGGCTCGCCGTCGCGGGCCCGCCCGGCGAGGTAGGCGTTGGTGGACGGGGACGCCTCGAGCACCTCGACCCGCCACCCGGGCGAACGCACCCGGGCGACGTCGAGGGCTGGGCGGCTGGGATCCTCGGCGGGCACAGGCACTAGATTGGCGCAGCCGTCACCCCTCGCGCGAACTGGAGGCGAACCAACCCGTGAGCGAAGCAGCCGCGACCCCGCCCGGACAGGGCACGGACGTGCCCGAGGACATCGACATCCACACGACGTCGGGCAAGGTGGCCGACCTCGAGCGGCGCCTCGAGGAGGCCGTCAACGCGGGCTCGGAGCGAGCCATCGAGAAGCAGCACGGCAAGGGCAAGAAGACGGCCCGCGAGCGGGTCCTCGAGCTCCTCGACGAGGACTCCTTCGTGGAGCTCGACGAGCTGGCCCGGCACCGCTCGACCGCCTTCGGCATGGACCGGAACCGGCCCTACGGCGACGGCGTGGTGACCGGCTACGGCACCATCGACGGCCGGCAGGTGTGCGTGTTCGCGCAGGACTTCACCGTCTTCGGCGGCTCCCTCGGCCAGGTCTTCGGCGAGAAGATCGTCAAGGTCATGGACCTCGCCATGAAGACCGGCTGCCCGATCATCGGCATCAACGACTCCGGCGGCGCGCGGATCCAGGAGGGCGTGGTCTCGCTCGGCCTGTACGGCGAGATCTTCCGCCGCAACGTGCACGCGTCCGGGGTGATCCCGCAGATCTCGCTGATCATGGGGCCCTGCGCCGGCGGCGCCGTCTACTCCCCCGCCGTCACCGACTTCACCGTGATGGTCGACCAGACCTCGCACATGTTCATCACCGGTCCCGACGTGATCAAGACCGTCACCGGCGAGGACGTCTCGATGGAGGACCTCGGGGGCGCGCGCTCGCACAACACCAAGTCCGGCAACGCGCACTACATGGGGGCCGACGAGTCCGACGCCATCGACTACGTCAAGGCGCTGATCTCCTTCCTGCCTCAGAACAACCTCGACGAGCTGCCGTCGTACGACGAGCGCGCCGACCTCGAGGTCAGCGACGAGGACCGCGCGCTGGACACGCTGATCCCGGACTCGCCGAACCAGCCCTACGACATGCACACCGTCATCGAGTCGGTCGTCGACGACGCGGAGTTCCTCGAGGTGCAGGCGCTGTTCGCGCCGAACCTGGTGGTCGGCTTCGGCCGGGTCGAGGGCCGTCCGGTCGGGGTCGTGGCCAACCAGCCGATGCAGTTCGCCGGCACCCTGGACATCGACGCCTCGGAGAAGGCGGCGCGCTTCGTGCGCACCTGCGACGCGTTCAACATCCCGGTGCTCACCTTCGTCGACGTACCCGGCTTCCTGCCCGGCACCGACCAGGAGTGGAACGGCATCATCCGGCGCGGCGCCAAGCTGATCTACGCCTACGCCGAGGCCACCGTCCCGCTGATCACGGTGATCACCCGCAAGGCCTACGGCGGCGCGTACGACGTGATGGGCTCCAAGCACCTCGGCGCCGACATGAACCTGGCCTGGCCCACCGCGCAGATCGCCGTCATGGGCGCCCAGGGGGCGGTCAACATCCTCTACCGCTCCGAGCTCGCCGGCGCCGAGGACCCCGAGGGCACGCGGGCCGAGCTGGTCCAGGAGTACGAGGACCACCTGGCCAACCCCTACCTCGCGGCGGAGCGCGGCTACATCGACGCGGTCATCTACCCGCACGAGACCCGCGGAGAGATCGTCCGGGCGCTGCGGCTGCTCCGGTCCAAGCGCGAGACGCTGCCGCCCAAGAAGCACGGGAACATCCCGCTCTGATGGCCGAGGACACCCAGCCGCCGCTGCTCCTGATCCGGGGCGACGCCTCCGCGGAGGAAATCGCCGCTCTGGTCGCCGTGCTCCAGGCCGTGGCCGCCGCCGGCACCGGCACCGCCCCGGCCCCGGCACCCGCCGAGTGGTCCGCGCACCACCGCCGGGTGCGCCGCTCGCACGAGCTGCCGGGCTCCCGACGCGGCGGCTGGCGCTCCAGCAGCCTCCCCCGGTAGTCGGCCCGGGCTGCCGGTTTCCCAGGTGATGCCGAGAAACCGGCGCCTCCCACGGTGAACTCTCCGTGGGAAGTGCCGGTTCCCCGTGGGAAGCAGGCTCGGGAGCAGGCCGTGGACGGCTGCTCGGCCGTCAGCGGCGGACCCGCCCCGGCGCGAAGAACGCGGCGAGGACCGCCACCGCGACGGCGGCCGCCCCGACCAGCAGCGCAGGGCCGATGGCGCCGGTGTAGCCGGTCGGGGTGAGCTGGCCGCCATGGCCGAGGAACACCGCGGTCAGCCCGGCGACCCCGAGCGCCACCCCGAACTCGCGGATCGTGGAGTTCGCCGAGCTGGCGGTCCCGAAGTCGTCGTCGCCGAGGCCGTCGAGCACGGCGGTGGCGCTCGGGGCGAAGGTCAGCCCCATCCCCACCCCGGCCATCACCAGGCCGGGCACGAACGCGCCGTACGACGAGCCGGCCTCGGTCACCACCGCGAGCCAGACCAGGGCGCCGGTCTGGAGCACCAGGCCGGTGACCAGCAGGGCGCGCAGGCCGGTCCGCGAGGCGAGCGCCCCGGCGATCGGCGCGACCACCATCGGCGCGGCGGTCCACGGCAGCGTCCGCAGGCCGGCCTCGAACGGCGAGTAGCCCATCACGATCTGGAGGTTCTGGGCGAGCAGGAACACCGCGCCGAACATCCCGACGGTGAAGCTCAGCCCGATCACGTTGGCCACCGAGAACCCCCGCGACCCGAACAGCCGCAGCGGCAGCACCGCGTAGGAACGCCGGCCCGCGGAGCTGGCGTGGGCGACGTACACCGGGACCAGCAGCGCCGCAGCCACCAGCGGCAGCAGCACCCGCGGGGAGGACCAGCCGTCGTCGTTGCCGTGCACGATCCCCCAGATGCCGAGGAAGACCGCGCCGCCGAGCATGAGCGTGCCGCGGACGTCGAGGCGCTGGGCGCGCCCGAAGGACTCGTTGACCGCGCCGAACAGCAGCGGGCCGGCGACCAGGGCGACCGGGACGTTCAGCCAGAAGATCGCCTGCCAGCTGACTCCCTCGACGACCGCGCCGCCGATGACCGGGCCGAGCGCGACGCCGAGGCCGGAGACCCCGCCCCAGATGCCGATGGCGACCGGCCGCATGGCGACCGGAACCGCCGCGGCCAGCAGGGTCAGCGACAGCGGCATCACCGCGGCGGCACCGAGGCCCTGGAAGGCGCGGGCGGTGATCAGCGCGCCGGTGCCGGTGCTCAGCGCGGCGCCGATCGAGGCGAGGGTGAACAGGGTGAGACCGCCGAGCATCACCCGGCGGCGGCCCCACCGGTCCCCCAGGGTGGCCGCCGGGAGCATGAAGGTCGCGAACGTCAGCGTGTAGGCGTTCACGAACCAGGCGAGGTCGGTGACCGAGGCGGCCAGGTCGACCCGGATCACCGGGAGCGCGCTGGTCATCACCAGGTTGTCCAGGGTGGCCATGAACATCGGCAGCGAGGTGGCCACGACGGCGAGCCAGACCGGCACGGTACGGCGGCGGCCCCTGGTCCGGGGGGCGGCGGGGGCGACGGGGGCGCGCGGAGCGGGTGCGGCGGGTGCCGTGGTGAGCGGTGAGGCCATCGTTACTCCAAAGAAGGCATCGAATGATTACTTAGCTCGGCAGCCTAAGTAATCGACTGATAACATGTCAACCATGAAGACCGACCCGATCCCACGGATGAGCGCCGAGGACCGGCGCGAACAGGTGCTGGCAGCCGCCATGCGGGCGTTCGCGCGCACCGGCTACGCGGGCACCAGCACCGACGCGGTGGCGCGCGAGGCGGGTGTCTCCCAGCCCTACGTGGTGCGGATGTTCGGCACCAAGCGCGACCTGTTCCTGGCCGTGTTCGAGCGGGCCACCGAGCGGATCCGGGCGGCCTTCCAGGCGGTGATCGACGACTGCTCCCCCGCCGCGCCGTTCGACCCCGACGACGAGGAGGACTGGGGCCGGATGGGCACGGCGTACGCCGACCTGCTCGCCGACCGGGACTTCCTGCTGGTGATGATGCACGGCTTCGCGGCCGGCGACGACGAGGCGATCGGGAGGCGTGCCCGGGTCTGCATGGGCCGGATCTACGACGTGCTCCGCAGCACCGGCGGCACCCCGGAGCGGGTGACCGCCTTCGTGGCCCACGGGATGCTGCTCAACGTGATGCTCTCGATGCGAGCGCCGGAGCACCCCGAGGACTCCGCGGCGCTGGCGGACCTGACCGGGTGCGCGTTCGGCGAGGACGGCTTGGCGGCGGCGAAGGCGGCCCGGCCCCGCCGACGGAGCGCGGGCTCGAGCGGGCCCCAGCCAGCCGCGCGGCGACCGCCAGCCACCAGGCGGTCACCTCCACCGGCAGGCCGGCGGGGAGAACCGCACGGGTCACCGTGGCGCGGTCGCGGGCAGTCGACGCAGCAGGTAGCCGTCGAGGGTCGCCTAGGGTGCGGTGTGGTGGGTACCCGGCAGGCCGGGTGCTGAGCGCCACCTGGCCTCCCACGGGACCGGCACGGTCGACCACGAAGCGCGGACGGGCGGACGCGGACACGGCGAGACCGACGTGCCGGGCGAGGTCCAGACGGCCGCCCGGCGCCGGCACGGGCTGCCGGCGCACCAGGTGACGGTGCGCGAGGTGGCCGCGGACACCGCCAGCCGGAGGCGGCGTCGTCAGGTCGCGCCGGGAAGTCGGCGCGCACGATCACCAGCGTGCTGATCCCGAGCAGGTCGACGCGACGCAGCCCGGTGTGCGGCTCGACGCTGAACAGCGTGCCCAGCAGCCGCGGGCAGGTCGAGCCGTCGAAGTCCATGCAGTAGCGGTCGTGGAAGTCTCGGTAGTTGATCGTGGTGTAGATGTTCGCGACGGGTGCCGGTTCAGGTACCACGCCGACCCGATGAGCAGCTCCGAGGCGATGGCCGGGTCCGACTCGAGTGCGGCCGCGACGTCCCCCACCGCCATCACGTCCCCGCGCGCGGTGGCCAGAGGTCGCCGGTAGTCGGCGGCCTCGGCGGGCATGCTCCGCTCCGGCGAGGGCATCACCTGGGAAACAGCCGGGCGCACCACGGAGCCCGAGGGCAGCAGGTCGGCCCGGGCGCCGGCCGGGGCACCGGGGCCGCGACCGGTGGGTCAGCGCCCACCACAAGCCGCCCACCCCTGCGGCGACCAGGACCATGCTGACCAGGTTGGGCACCCAACCCCCGCCCGTGCGCAGCGACCCGGCCACCGCGGCGAGCACCACCCAGCCGACGCTGACCGCCAGCCGGCGCCGCGACGGGCGTCGGACGCCGTAGCAGCTCAGCAGCACCGCGGACAGCACGGCCAGCGCCTGGACCAGGAACGGCTGCAGGCGCAGCGGCCAGTGCAGTGGGCCGACCTCGGCGGGCCCCACGGACACCACCAGGCCGATCACCAGCGTGAACAGCAGCAGGCCGCCGACGGGTCGCCAGGCCTTCCGCAGCCTGCCGTAGTCCACCCACACCAGGGCCGGGAGCAGCCACATCGTGTAGGCGTACGGCAGCAGGTGCCGGGTGGTCCCCGGCACGGTGACCGTGGGCAGCACGGAGGTGAACAGCGCGAGCGGGTCGGAGTCGAACTTCCCGCGCAGCTGCAGCCCGCCCTCCCGGATCGTGACGTGAGCGGTGAGGACCCCCGGCAGGTAGACCGCGAGCGCGACCAGGCCGCAGAGCACGCCGACCCCGAGCACCCGCAGCACCGGCTCCCGGCGACCCGACGACCGCGCGTCGAGCAGGCACACCACCAGCACCACGATCAGCATGAGGGTGCCGTAGACGTAGCCGACGGTGACCAGGAGGTAGCCGACCGCGAGCGGGCCCAGCGGGCTCGCCCCGTGCAGGGCGGTGCGCCGCAGCGACCACCACACCCACGGCAGGAGCGACCAGATCATCAGCCCGGACAGCCAGGAGGGCAGGTCCAGGAACTGCGTCATGGCGCCCTGCGAGACCACCACCGACGCCACGAACGCCAGCGGCGCCGCCGCGCCGTAGGAGCGGGCGAGCAGGAACCCCCCCAGGCAGCCCAGGCAGAGCAGCGTGATCTTGACGACGGAGGCGAAGACCACGACGTTCGGCACCACGGTGGCGACCAGGCCGAGACCCGTCACCAGCGGGCTGAACAGCCCCCACTGCCCCTCGGCCGCGGGGTTCGAGCCGCCCCACGACGACGGGTCCAGGAGCGGCCAGTGCCCGGCGCGCAGCTGCTCGCCGAGCCGGTACTCCCACCCGAGGTACGCCGCCTGCGTGTCGCCTAGGAAGAACCGGTGCCCGTCGGCCGCCAACAGGAGCAGCGCCGAGGCGAGCACCACCAGGACGCCCGCGAGCGCCCACAGATGGGCGCTCGGGAGCGACCGCGGCCGAGAACTGGTCTGCACCCTCAGGGTGTAGCACGTGGACCGCAACCGAAGGTGACACGTCGGTGTGTGTTGCCCACCGGAGCCGGTGTGGCCCTAGGGTTGCGGGTGATCTCCGACACCTCCCCCACCTCCCCCACCCCCGGCACCCCCGGCACCCCCGGCACCGCCCGCCCGGTCGACGCCGTCGCCGAGCGGCACGTCGACGACTACGCCTTCCTCGACCCGCTGACCGCCACCTACCTCGGCCTGCCCGGCCACGAGGCGGCGCTCGCCGACCTCTCCCCGACGGGTACGCCGCGCGCGCCGACGCGCACGTGCCGCAGTCCCAGGTGTCGGTGCTGACCAGCGGGCTGCACGAGGTGCGCTCGGTCTTCGACCCGATGGCGTCGTACAAGGTGGGCGAGCGGATCTGGCTGCAGGCCCGCGAGGACGCCAAGGCCCGGCTGGGCAGCGACTTCGACCTGAAGTCGTTCCACCGCGCGGCGCTCGACCTCGACTCGCTCGGCCTCGCCCCGCAGCGGGCGGCGCTGGGCGCATCGTGAGCCGGCCGACCTCGTCCTCGCCTGGGCCTCCCCCGCCCGGCTCGCCACGCTCCGCCCGGCCGGCCTGAGCCTCGGGTGGTGGTGTCCGGGGTCGACGAGTCCAGGCCACGGCGGGCGACCCGGCCGACCTGGCCGCCGAGCTGGCCATCCTCAAGGCCCGCGCCGTGGCCGACGGCGGCGGCTCCCCCCCGACGCGGTGCCTGTGATCGGCTGCGACTCGGTGCTGGCCTCGGCGGGAGATCCTCGGCAAGCCGGACACCGAGGAGGCGGTCCGTCGCTGGCGGGCGATGCGCGGCCGCTCCGGGGTGCTGCACACCGGGCACTGCCTGGTGGCCCCGGACGCCGAGGTGGTCCGCCGGGCGGCCACCACGGTGCACTTCGCCACCGTCACCGACGCCGAGATCGACGCGTACGTCGGGACCGGGGAGCCGCTGGCGGTGGCCGGGGCGTTCACCGTCGACGGGCTCGGCGGCGCGTTCGTGCGCGGCATCGAGGGCGACCACCACAACGTGGTCGGGATCAGCCTGCCGGTGCTGCGGGAGATGTTCGCGGAGGTCGGCGTGGCCTGGACCGACCTGTGGGGGGCGCCGGCCCGGCCTGAGCGGCGGACCCGTAGGCGCCGCGACGCCGGGCGGCAGGGTGGTCCGGGCTGGGCCCGCAGGTCCGGTGCAGCCACGGAGCGGAAGCGCAGGTCCCTGGTCTGGAACCTGGCCAGCGGGGACGCGCCGAGGACCAGCTGGGGCCTGCGCTTCGTCACCTGCTTGAGCACCCCGAGGAGGGAGGCCAGCGTCGTCGCCTGCCCGCTGGCCAGGATCTTGGTGTGCCGGCCACCCACCGCGGCCGCGTGGTGAGCGTGGCCAGCACCATCGCGGCACAGTCGTCCACATAGAGGTAGTCGCGCGCGGTGTCCAGCGACACGTAGATGGAGATCGGCCGCCGGCGCAGCTGGTTGAGGCACAGCTGGGAGATCAGGCCCTGGGGCTTGGACATGTCCTGTCCCGGGCCGTAGAGGTTGGCGATCCGGCCCACGACCGTGGCGGTGCCGGTCCGCCGGGCGAAGTCCTCGACCAGGCCCTCGGCGGCCAGCTTCGCCTCGCCGTACGGCGACGTGGCGCGGGTCTCGGTGAGCTCGGTGAACGGCGAGCCCGCCGCACCGGCGTACACCCCCCCGGCCGAGGAGGCGAGGAAGAGCGCGCCGCGGGGGGCGGACGGGACTGCGAGCCGGGCCGACAGCCGGTCGAGGAACCCGGCGTGCGCCGCGAGCGCCGTCCAGCTCGGCCGGCTGGTGCCGACTGACGCCGGCGCCGGTGCAAGGCGATCCGTCCAGGGGGCACCACTCGCGAGCATCCGCACCGCCCCCGCGTCGAGAGCGGGCACGGCGGCCGCCGGCTCCGACCACGGCACCGAGACGGTCTGCACCGGCGTCCGCGCCCGCGCAGCTGCCGCACCACCGCGGCCCCGAGCAGGCCCCGGGACCCGACCACCCAGGTCAGCGGGTCAGCCATCCTCGTCGTCACGTCCCAGCGGACCCAGCGCCGGGTCACCGGTGATCAGGTAGAGCGGGCGGCCCATCGCCATGTTCACGCTCACCCCCAGGTACTCCGCGATCACGCCGAGGGAGAACAGGATCGCCCCGGTGCAGAGGAGGGTGACCACGATCAGCGAGGTCCAGCCCTGCGGCAGGTCGGTCCCATCGCCCGGCTGAGCACCAGGGCCACCGCCACGACCAGGCCGAGCAGCGCGGAAGCAGGCCGAGCCGCTGACGATCCGCAGGGCCCGGGTGCCGCGGGTGAGCACCATCCGCCAGAAGTGCGACATCAGCGACCTCGGTGGAGTACCCCGACCTCCGCTCTCCCTCGTCGCGCAGCTGACCGGCGCCGTGACCGGCGTGCCGGCGACCCAGCCGAGCGCGACGTCGAGGTAGACCCCGGACCCGGCGTACGCCGCGACGCTGCGGCCGACCTCGCCGACCATCAGCCGGTAGCTGTTGAACACGGAGGCGTCGATGCCCCCGACCAGCTGGTTGACGACCCGCTTGGCCCCGCGAGCGCCACGTTGCGGAACGCGAGTGCGGCGGCTCGATTGGTGGCGCGGGCGTAGACGAGCGAGCCTGCGCGCGCGAGCGCGACGTCGAGCATGCCGGCGATGAAGATCGGGTCGTGCTGACCGTCCTCGTCGATGGTGACGATCCATCGCCGCTGGAGACGCCATGCCCGGCCAGCGTGGCGGCGCGCGACCGAAGTTGCGGCGAGCCAGACGGCGCGCGAAGGAGTGCTTGGCCTCGAGTCGCGGATCACCCGGCGAGGCGTCGGGGCCGCAGTCGTGGACAGTAGCACCTCGGCTGACGCGGTAGGTGCGCCCCGCGGGGGTCGTGGTGATCGTGGAGGTGAACGGCTCAGACGTCGGCGAGCACCTGCGGGGAGGTGGAGCTCGCTGTGATAGACGGGGATGACGACGGAGACGACGTGCTCGAGCGGACGTTGCTGGCTCTGGGTCCCCGGCCGACTATATCTGCGGATCGTCGATGCGCGGGAGCTGAGCGGCCGCTCTCTGCGATAGCCGCTCGCGGAGCTCCGCTCCGAGAGGGTCCGTTTGTCGTCGTCAGAGCTGCTCGCGCCGTGCCGGCCTACTCGCTCTCCAGCGTGGCTCGGTGCCGACGGCTCCGCTACGCTGCCTCGACGAGAGCGGCTCTGCCGGTGACCCGTCGTCGACGTCGGCTGCGGCCGGCCTACTACTTCGACGGCTGCCAGCTGATCACCTACGTCGGCTTCGACCCGATGCGACTACATCGAGTGGGCCGCCGGCGCTTCGGGGGCTGGCGACGTTCCCTGCGGGATCTTCACGACGCGCGGCTGGGAGCTGCCGCCGTCAACGTGGGCCGTTCTTCACTGCTCCTCCACCTCTCCGACGAGGAGTCTGCGGCCTGCTGCGCCGAGTGCCGGCCTGCTGGCCGGGCGGGCGCGTGGTCAGCGTGGACCCTGCTTCGACCCTCCAGGGGAGGGTGTCGCGGTGGATCTCCGAGAACGACGCGGTGAGTACGTCCGCCCGCCGCTGAGTTCGCTCGCTCGCTGAGACCAGCTTCGAGGACGTCGGACACGATGGTCGACGACGTGCTGCGGGTGCCGGCCGCGTTCTGCCTGATGTGGATGTCCTCCCCGCGGCAACCGGGCGAGATCCGGACCCAGAACGCCTCGTGGTGACCACGAGCACGACCCGCCGGCTGCCCAACCGGCAGAAGGTCCTGTTCCTGATCGTCGGCGCGACGAACCTGCTGATCGGCCTGGCCTGGTTCGCCCTCTTGCACGTGCTCCTCGGGGACCAGGTGGGCTAATGGGTACCTGGTGCTGGCCTACGCCGCCGCCATCTTGTGCGCCTTCGCGCTGCACCGCAGGTTCGTCTTCCAGGTGCGCGGCCAGGTCTGGGTCGACCTGTTCCGGTTCACCCTGGTGCAGCTCGTCGCACTGAGCATCAACGCCGTGACGCTGCCGTTCATGATCGAGGTGGCCGGGCTGCCCGTGCTGCCCGCGCACTGGCGTCCGCGGCGGTGGTGGTCGTCTTCAGCTACTTCGGGCACCTGCTGTTCTCGTTCCGGCGCACGCACCACCACGACGCCGGCAGCTGACGCTGCCCCGCTCGCCCCGGGCCTCAGCAGGTCAGGGCCGGACCGCCCCCGCTCTGCTCCTCCGCACCCGGGCTCGACGGGCTCGGCTCCTCGCGCCGGGCCCTGCGGGTGCGCCGCCGAGCCGCGACCGCGAACAGCCCCGACCAGGCCAGCGATCCCAGCACGCTCAGCCACCAGCAGACCAGCTCCAGCCGCCAGCCCGGCGGCGTGAACGCCACCGTCACGACCCTCCCGGCCGCACCGGCCGGCACGTGCACGCTCACCAGCAACCCGTCCAGCGGCTTGCCCAGCGACCCGCCGGCGACGTGGTACCCCGGCCAGGCCAGCCGGCTCAGCACGACCTGCCCGCCGCCGGGCGGGACCCGGTCCACCCGGAACGTCAGCCTCTGGTCCGCCGATGCCAGGTCGGTGACCGCGGTCCCCGGCGAGGACCACACGGACCCGCCGGCCGTCGGCAGCGGGCCGGAGTCGCGGCCAGGTGATCGACTGCCGGCCCTTGTCGGCGACCCGCCATCCGGCCGGTGGGCGCCGGATCCGGATCCCGGTGTACTTCTGCCGGTGCACGAGCACGGTGCTCACCGACATCAGGTCGGCGTAGGTGTGGCCGGTGACCGGGTCGCGCGAGAACAGGTTGGCCAGCGCGCCCGGGCAGGTGCCGCCGCTCCATCGCATGCAGAGCAGGTGGCGGTAGGCCCGGAAGCCGATCGCGGTGCCGGCGTTGGCTATCGGATGCGGGTTGAGGTACCACGTGGACCCGATCAGGATCTCCGTGGACGTGGCGGGGTCACGCTGGTAGGCGCTGTCCATCAGTCCCACCCCGACGGCGTCCCCCTTGGCCGCGGCCAGCTGGGTGCGGTACCCCGCGGCGTACGCCGGAGTGCCGTCCTGCGGCGGCGGTCGGAGACGACAGGCGCCGGCTCAGCCCCGCGACGCTGCAGACCGGCGAGGGCGGCCGCACGGCCGGGGCCGGCCCCGCGGCGCGCGCCAGCACGCCGGCCCAGGCCGGCGGCGACCAGCCGGCCGGCCGCGACGGGGCGGAGAGCTGGCCGCTGCGGCGGTGACTTCCCCAGGCGATCCCGACCGGCCGGCTGAGCGCCAGCGCGGGCGTGGGCGCGCGCGCCGCTGCGGAGAGGAGGACGACACGGTGACACCAGCGGCAGGGCCAGCGCCGGGACACCGCGCGGCCCCGGATCGGTCCGAGGTGTCGGCCGAGGACCCGGAGCTCCCGGTCCCAGACAGCGACGACAGCTCCCAGCCGGCGGCGCGCGGGTCCGTCGACCGGCCAGCCCGGGAGCGCAGGCGATGTAGCGGTCGGCGCCAGCGACCGTTCCCAGGCCGTCCGGGAGCCGGCGTGAACAGGTCGTCAGGCTGACCGTCCCTTGCCGGGGCCGACGACGGTGAACGCCCGCGGATCGTCCGGTGCGGTGAGCCGCCGGGGAGGTCCCGTCCGCGGCGAGGGCGCTCAGGACCCGATCAGCACCCGGCGAGCCCCGCCGTTGCCGGTGAGCGGCCTCGGCCGGCCCCCGATCCCCCCGAGGTAGAGCGTTCCGTAGACGTAGCTGATCGCCCCCCAGGTAGCGGCCGCGCGCGGGGAAGGGTTGGCCGCCGGAGCTCCCGGCGGTGCCCCCCGCCAGGGCGCGCGCGGTGGCCTCAGCCGTTGGCCCGAGGTCCAGTCGGCGTCTGCGCCTGCCCGCCAGGGGGCCCCCGCCCGCGACGTACGCACCGGCCGGCGGGACCCGGAAGGACCGGACCAGGAGGTAGACCCCGACGCCGGAGGCCACGATCAGGCCCATCATCACCGCGGTCAGGCACAGCAGGACGTTCGAGACCGACGCCATTGCGAGGCCGATCAGGATGGTAGCGGGCTGAACAGCCCCCACTGGCCCTCGGCGATCGCGTTCCCCGCCGCCCAGGACTGCAGGTCGAGCAGGGGCCAGTTGCCGTGCTGGAGCTGGTGGCCGAGCTCGTACCACCAGCCGAGGTAGGCGACCTGGATGTCGCCGGCGTAGAAGTAGCGGTGGTTCAGCAGGACCGGGATGCCGGCCGCCAGCACCAGGGTCGCGACGAGCGCCCCCACCGAGAGCACCCCCGGGCGGCCTTGTGCCCAGCGGACCACGGTCACGACCGCGGCTTGAAGGCCGCCACGACGACCGAGGACCCGAACGGCAGGTCCCTGCTCGCCAGCACGCGCCGGTCCACCGCGGAGAGCCGCATCAGGATCCGTTCCACGACCGGTGACACCTCGGGGAGCGCCACACTCGGCCGGGGCCGACTCGTCGCGCGAGCCGACCGCCTGCCGGGCCCGGCGGGCCAGCCGCTCGGCGGCGAAGAGCGGGAAGACCGCTGAGAACGCGTACGTCGCGCGCTCGACCCGCAGCCCGGCGGCCTCGACGCCGCGACCGCGCGCGGGCGGGTGTAGCGACGGTGGTGGCCGTTCTGGTCGTCGAACTCGGTCCAGGCCCACTGGTAGGCCGGCACCGACATCAGCAGGCGTCCGCCGGGCGCGAGCACCCGGGCCGCCTCGGCGAGTGCGACGTGCTCGTCGGAGCAGTGCTCCACCACGTCGAACGCGGCGACCACGTCGAAGCTCTCGTCGCGGAAGGGCAGGCGCATCGCCGAGCCGCACACCCCGCCGGGGCCGAGGCCACGCGGGTCGAGGTCCAGGGCGGTCTGCTTGCCGTGGCCGCGCAGCCAGCCGACGCTGGGCCCGTCGGCGCTGCCGACGTCGAGGACGCGGGCGGGCTCTCCGACGTGCTCCTCCAGCACCGCCTGCAGGAGGTCGGCACGGGCGCGGTACCACCAGTACTCCGGTCGCGCGATGGAGGCCGACCCCCCGTGGTGACCCGTCGTCATGCCCAGCACACTAACCGACCCGGGCCCTCCGGCCGGTGACCGGACGCGGTCAGCTGGGCGAGGGTCCGCCTGCGCTCGAGTCGAGCGGGGCTGAGGAAGATGAAGCGGCGGATCGCCCAGAACCGCGCCATGGTGCCCAGCCCGAGCCCGACGACGTTCGCGGAGATGTTGTCCGCGACCGGGTCGGTGAGGCCCAGCAGGTAGCGGCTCAACGACAGGCAGCCCAGCGGGATCACCATCGAGGCCACGTTGATCACGATGAACGCGACCCGACCGCCGGCCACGCCGACCGCCTCCCGGTTGCGGAACGCCCAGGACCGGCTGCCCCGGTAGCTGACCACCATCCCGATGGTGTTGGCGATCACGAAGGCGACCAGCGGGCTCTCGTGCATCGGGCCGGGGCCGCCGAGGTAGCCGTGCACCAGGCCGTTGAAGATCACGAACGAGACGACGGTCGCGACGCCACCGACGGTGAGGAACTTCGCGCCCTCGGAGAGGAAGCGCTGCCATCGATAGCCCACGGCTACCTAAGGTAGTCGGGCGGGCGTTATTCCGGGACGCGGTGGCCCGATCTCCCGCGCGCCGCGACCCGCACCCAGGATTCGACGCACGGCGCCCCCTCGGAGGCCCCCCGGACCCCCGGATCCTCGCGGCCCCACCGGCGGGAACGAGGCGCAGTCGGTAGCGGCCACGATCCGCGGGGTGCGGGCGACCTGCCCACGCGTCGACGTGCTGGCGTTTGCGATCTCCCGGCCGGCGCACACCCGGCTGACCGACGTGACCAGCGGCTTCCGGGCGTCGAACCGGCGGGCCATCGAGTCTTCGCCGGGCACTACCCGGTGGAGTACCTCGGCGACACCGTCGAGTCGCTGGTCATCGCGCTGCGGGTGGGGCTGGTCGTCACCCAGGAGCCGGTCTCGGTGCGGGTCCGGGCCGGCGGCCACGCCAGCCAGTCGACGCTGCGTGCCGCGGCGTACCTCGCTCGCCCTGCAGTGTCGCTGAGCCTGGTCGTCGCCCTGTTCCCGGTGGTGCTCCACACCCCCGCCGACCTGATCGCGGTCGCCGTCCCCGCGAGCCTGCTGTTCTTCGGCGCCAGCATGCTGCTGCTGGTGAGCGTGCAGCACAGCAACGAGCTCGGCCGGCTCGAGGAGCGCAGCCGCACCCTCGCCGAGGAGGTCGCCCTCCTCCGGCTGGACCTGGAGAGCCGCCCGGCCGCCGGGTCGGACAGCTGACGGTGCCGCCGCCCTGTCCCACCTGGCCCGCGCGGTGCGCGACCCGTCCGTCGGCCTGGCCAGCGCGGAGCTGCGCCCGCGCCGGTCGGTGTTCGAGGACCTCGGCGGCCTCTGCGAGCTGATGTTCGCCTACTGCGAGGACGCCGACCTCAGCCTGCACTGCTGGCGGCGGGGGCCACGCTGCCGCTTCGTCACGGAGGCCGTGGTGCTGCACCCCCTACGAGTTCTCCCGCAACCCGGCCAAGACCTTCCTGCTCGAACGCAACCGGCTGCTCCTGGTGCTCACCCTCTACGAACGCTGGACCCCGCTGCTGCTGGTCCCCGGGCTACCGGTGGCTGGTGCGCGGCGCTCTGCGGGTCCGCCCCGCGTGAGAGCGAGCGGCCGCCCCCGCTGCGGACGAACGTCGGGAATTATTCCACGGGAAGGCCACGCCCACGGGCGATCAGCATCCGCTGGACCTCCGAGGTGCCCTCGCCGATCTCCAGGACCTTGGCGTCGCGGTAGAACCGGGTGACCGGGTACTCCTCCATGAAGCCGTAGCCACCGAAGACCTGGGTGGCGATCCGGGTCGCGGTGACCGCGGACTCGGTCGCGTAGAGCTTGGCGATCGCCGCCGCCTGCTTGAACTCCTGCATCGGCCGGCCGGCGTCCTTCATCGCCGCGGCCCGGTAGGTCAGCATCCGGGACGCCTCGAGCATCACCTCGAGGTCGGCGACCTGGAACGCCACACCCTGCTTGGCGCCGATCGGCTTGCCGAAGGTGGTCCGCTCGCCGGCGTACGCGACCGACATGTCCAGGCAGGCCTGGATGCAGCCGACCGCGAGCGCCGCGATGGCGACCCGGCCGTCGTCGAGGGTGGCGAGGAACTGCGCGAAGCCGCGGCCCTGCTCACCGAGCAGGTTGCCCTCGGGCACCCGGGCGTCGACGAAGGTCAGCGGGTGCGTGTCCGAGGCGTGCCAGCCGAGCTTGTCGTAGGCCGGCTCGGCGGTGAACCCGGGTGTGCCGGAGGGCACGATGATGGTGCTGACCTCGGCCTTGCCGTTCTCGCGCGTCCCGGTGCGGGCGGTCACGGTGACCACCGAGGTCATCTCCGAGCCCGAGTTGGTGATGAACTGCTTCGCGCCGTTGACCACCCACTCGCCGTCGACGAGCTCGGCCTTGGTGCGGGTCGCGCCCGCGTCGGACCCGGCCCCCGGCTCGGTCAGGCCGAAGCCGGCGATCGCCCGGCCGGCGACGAGGTCGGGCAGCCACTGCTGCTTCTGCTCCTCGGTGCCGAAGGTCAGGATCGGGTTGATGCCGAGGCCGACCGCGGCCTCGAGGGTGATGCCCATCGACTGGTCGACGCGGCCGACCTCCTCGATGGCCACGCACAGCGAGGTGAAGTCGCCGTCCTCGCCCATCCCGCCGAACTCCTCCGGAGCGGTCAGCCCCATCAGCCCGAGGTCGCCCATCCGCCGCACCACGTCGGTCGGGAAGTGGTGGTCCTTGTCCCACTGCGCCGCGTGCGGCGCGATCTCGCCGAGCGCGAACTCGCGGACGCTCTTGCGGAAGGTCTCGTGCTCCGAGGACAGCTCGAACGGGGACATGGGGGGCTCCTCTGCAGTTACGCTTACGTGAACGTAAGGAGCGTAGGTCGCTTCCGTAGCGGAAGGGCAAGGCAGCCATGGACACCGTCTGGACGATCACCGCCCTGGCCGAGGAGTTCGGCGTCACGCTGCGCACGCTGCGGCACTACGAGGACGTCGGGCTGATCTCCCCCGAGCGCCGCGGCAGCACCCGGGTGTTCCACGCCCGCGACCGGATCCGGCTGCAGCTGATCCTGCGCGGCAAGCGGCTCGGCTTCTCGCTGCCCGAGATCCGCACCATCGTGAACATGTACGACGAGCAGCCCGGTGAGGCCGGCCAGCTGCAGTACCTGCTCGACCAGATCGACGTACGCCGGACCGAGCTGGACCAGCTCCGCCGGGACATCGAGCAGACCACCGTCGAGCTGGACCGGGTCGAGGCGCGCTGCCGGGAGGATCTGGCGGCGCTGGCCGCGGACCGGCCGCTCCACTCGGACCTGACCCCACGAGGCTGACCGCGGACCGACCCGCTGTGGTGTGATCGGGGCATGCGCTACGCCATCACCGGTGCGACCGGGTTCGTCGGGGGCGCCCTCGCCCGCCAGCTGCGGCACGCGGGCCACGAGGTCCGGGCGCTGGTCCGCAGCCCTCGCTCGGCCACCGCGCTGTCCGCGCTGGGCGTCGAGATGGTGGAGGGCGACCTGGACGACACCGCCGCCCTGGACCGGCTCTGCACCGACGTGGACGGCCTGTTCCACGTCGCCGGCTGGTACAAGGTCGGCCAGCACGACCCCTCCCCGGGCACCCGGGTCAACGTCGAGGGCACCCGGCACGTGCTCGCGGCCGCCCAGCGCAACCACGTCCCCCGGGTCGTCTACACGAGCACGCTGGCGGTGAACTCCGACACCCACGGCGAGGTGTACGACGAGACCCACCGCCACACCGGCGACTTCGTCAGCCACTACGACCGCACCAAGGCCGAGGCGCACCGGGTCGCGGAGGACTTCGCCACCGAGGGGCTGCCGGTCGTGATCGTGCAGCCCGGCCTGGTCTACGGCCCCGGCGACACCGCCCAGACCGGTGCCCTGGTCGCCCAGGTGGTCCGCGGCAAGCGCCCCCAGGTCCCCCGGGGCGGCGGCGTCTGCTGGGCGCATGTCGAGGACATCGCGGCAGGGCACGTGCTCGCGATGGAGAAGGGCCGGCCGGGCGAGTCCTACATGCTCGCCGGCCAGCGCGCCACGCTGGCCGAGGGCCTCCGGCGGATCGCCACCATCGCCGGCACCAAGGGGCCGGTCGTGCTGCCCGACCGGCTGGTCCGCGCGGCGGCCGGGCTGACCGGCGCCGTCGGCCGGGTGCTCCCGGTGCCACCCCTGTTCGCGGAGGAGACACTGCTGGCCTCCCTGGCGACGTACTACGGGTCGCCGGAGAAGGCCGAGCGCGAGCTCGGCTGGCAGCCCCGCGACCTCGACACCGGCCTGCAGCAGACCGTGGGCGCCCTCCGCGGCTGACCGGGGCGAGGCGACGCCGCTCCGCAGGTCCTAGACTCCGCGGAGGCCGTCAGCCGCCGGCGGTACGGCCCGACCCGAAGTTCTCATCACCGAGGAGATTCACCGTGGCAGGTAGGCCCGACGTCAAGCCGCTCCAGAAGGTCCTGGTCGCGAACCGGGGTGAGATCGCCGTCCGCGTGATCCGGGCCTGCAAGGACGCCGGCATCGGCAGCGTCGCGGTGTACGCCGAGCCCGACCGGGACGCGCTGTTCGTCCGGTTGGCCGACGAGGCCTACAGCCTGGGCGGCGCCACGCCGGCCGACTCCTACCTCGACATCGCCAAGATCGTCGAGGCCGCCAAGACCTCCGGCGCCGACTCGGTGCACCCCGGCTACGGCTTCCTCGCCGAGAACCGTGACTTCGCCCAGGCCGTGATCGACGCCGGCCTGGTCTGGGTCGGCCCGCCGCCGGCCGCCATCGAGAGCCTCGGGGACAAGGTCAAGGCCCGCCACATCGCGGAGAAGGTCGGCGCTCCGCTCGTCGCCGGCACCAAGGACCCGGTCGAGAGCGCCGACGAGGTCGTCGCGTTCGCCAAGGAGAACGGCCTGCCGATCGCGATCAAGGCGGCCTTCGGCGGCGGCGGCCGCGGCCTGAAGGTGGCCCGCGAGGAGGGCGAGGTCGCCGAGATGTTCGAGTCCGCGGTCCGCGAGGCGGTCAGCGCCTTCGGCCGTGGCGAGTGCTTCGTGGAGAAGTACCTCGACAGGCCCCGGCACGTCGAGACCCAGTGCCTGGCCGACCAGCACGGCAACGTGGTGGTGGTCTCGACCCGGGACTGCTCGCTGCAGCGCCGCCACCAGAAGCTGGTCGAGGAGGCCCCGGCGCCGTTCCTCACCGCGGAGCAGATGACCACGCTCTACGAGTCCTCCAAGGCGATCCTGCGCGAGGCGTCGTACGTCGGCGCGGGCACCTGCGAGTTCCTGGTCGGCCAGGACGGCACCATCTCCTTCCTCGAGGTGAACACCCGACTCCAGGTGGAGCACTGCGTCTCCGAGGAGGTCACCGGCCTCGACCTGGTCCGGGAGATGTTCCGGGTCGCCGCGGGCGAGGAGCTCGGGTACGACGACCCGGAGGTCGTCGGCCACTCGATCGAGTACCGCATCAACGCCGAGGACCCGGGCTCGAACTTCATGCCGGCGCCGGGCACCCTCACCCGCTGGCACGCGCCGGCCGGTCCGGGCGTCCGGCTCGACGGCGGCTACGACCAGGGTGAGACCGTCCCCGGTGCGTTCGACTCGCTGATCGCCAAGCTGGTCGTCACCGGACGGGACCGCACCCACGCCCTGGAGCGGTCGCGCCGCGCGCTCGACGAGTTCGTCGTCGAGGGGATGCCGACGGTGATCCCGTTCCACCAGGCGGTGGTGCGCGACCCGGCCTACGTCGGCGACGGCGAGACCTTCGGGGTCTACACGAGCTGGATCGAGACCGAGTTCGACAACCGGATCCCGGCGTACGCCGGCGAGGGTGACGCCGGGGAGGGTCAGTCACAGGGGGAGCGCCAGGCGGTCACGGTCGAGGTCGGCGGCCGCCGCATCGAGGTCGTGCTGCCCGCCGGGTTCGCCGCCGGCGCCGCCGCAGCCGGACCCGGCCGCAAGCCCAAGCGGGAGCGGAAGAAGGCCGGCGCCGCCGCCAGCGGCGACGCGGTCGCCTCGCCGATGCAGGGCACCATCGTCAAGGTCGCGGTCGAGGAGGGCCAGCAGGTCTCCGAGGGCGAGGTCGTCGTGGTGCTCGAGGCGATGAAGATGGAGCAGCCGCTCAAGGCCCACAAGGCCGGCACCGTCACCGGGCTGTCCGCGTCCGTCGGCGACTCCGTCACCAGCGGCGCGGTGATCTGCGAGCTCAAGGACTGACCGCGCGGTGAACGCCCGGTGAACCCTCACCGGGCGTCCCGCGTGCGGGGTCCCGACCAGCCCGCCGGGCGGGTGACCATGTCCGGGTGAGCCGGCCCGTGACGTTCCTGATGCACGACGCCTTCGGCCACGGCGGTGTCGCGCGGACCGTGGTCAACCTGGCCAACCACCTCGCCGGGCACCGCGACGTCCGGGTGCTCAGCCTGCGCCGCGGCGCCGACCGGGCGCCGTACCCGCTCGACCTGCGGGTCCGCCTCGAGGTGCTCCTCGACCATCGCCCCGGCCGGCTCACCGCTGCCCAGCGGCTGCTCGACCGGCGGCCGACCCGGTTGCGGCCCGAGCCGGTCGAGCGGCGGATGTCCCTGCTCACCGACCGGGTGCTGCGCCGGCGGCTGTCCCGGCTCGATCCCGGAGTGCTGGTGACCACCCGCCCCTCGCTGCACCTGGCCGCCGCGCGCTGGTGTGCCCCGGGGGTCCGGCTGGTGGGCCAGGACCACGGCAACTTCCCGACCCGGTTCGCGGGGCCCCGGATGGCCGCGGTGCTGCGCGAGGCGGTGCCGCTGCTCGACGCCTGGGTGGTGCTCACCCACGCCGACGCCGCCGACTACCGTCGCGAGCTGCCGGGGCTGGCCGGCGGCGGCACCCGGGTCGAGGTGATCCGCAACGCGCTGCCCTGGCCGGTGGCGGAGACCCCCGCCCCCCTGGACTCCCGGGTCGTCGTCGCCGCCGGCCGGCTGGTCGCCGAGAAGGGCTTCGGCCGGCTCGTCGACGCCTTCGCCCCGGTCGCCCGCGCGCACCCCGGCTGGCAGCTGCACGTGTACGGCGAGGGGGCGGCCCGCGAGCGGCTGGAGGCCCGGGTCCGCCGGCACGGCCTGGAGGGCCGGGTGCTGCTGCCGGGCTACGTGGACGACCTCGCGGGTGTGCTGGCCGGGGCCTCGGTCTACGCGCTCAGCTCGCGCTCCGAGGGGTTCCCGATGGTGCTGATCGAGGCGATGAGCGCCGGCGTCCCGGTGGTGAGCTTCGACTGCCCCCGCGGGCCCGCCGAGATCGTCGACCACGGCGTGAACGGGCTGCTCGTCGACGACGGCGACGTGGCCGGCCTCGGCGCCGCGCTGGGGCGGCTGGCCGGTGACGATGCGCTGCGGCGGCGCTGCGGCCGGCAGGCCTGGGCGGACTCCCGCTCGTACACGGCCGACGCGGTGGTCGTGGACTGGCTGGCCCTGCTCGACCGCCTCGACGCCTGATCCACCCGGCGGCGCCACCGGACGGCCACGCGACGTTCACCTCGCGCTGCCAGCGTCGGAGCCATGGCGACCTCAGCGGGTGACCGGCGCGTCTACGTCCACGTCGGGCTGCCCAAGACCGGCACCACCTTCCTCCAGACCTCCCTGCTGCAGAACCGCGACGCCCTGCGCGAGGACGGCGTCCTCTACCCCGGCGGTGGCGAGCGGATGTTCCTCGCGGCCGTCGACGTCCGCGGCACCCACAAGGCGTGGGGCCGCAAGCGCTCCGAGGTCGCGGGCAGCTGGGACGCGCTGGCCCGGCGGGCCCGGGACCACGAGGGCGTCACGGTGCTCAGCCAGGAGCTGCTCGCCGGGGCGTCCGCGCGCCGGGTGACCGCGGCGATGACGATGCTCAAGGGCCTCGACGTGCACGTCGTGGTGACCGCCCGCGACCCGGCGCGGCAGGCCGCCGCGGAGTGGCAGGAGGGCGTCCGGCACGGCCGCCGGCTCACCTTCGAGGAGTTCCGGCGTCGAGTGCTGGACGGGCAGTCCGAGACCGACTACGCGCGCCGGTTCCGGGCCGCCCAGGACCTCCCGCAGGTGCTCGCCCGCTGGGGCGCCCACGTCCCCGCCGGCAACGTCCACGTCCTGTGCGGGCCGCCCGCGGGGACGCCGACGGACGTCTTGTGGCAGCGGTTCGGGGCCGTGGCCGGCTTCGACGCGAGCCGCTACGAGGCCGCCGGCGGCGAGGCCCTCAACGCCTCGCTCGGCGCCGACGAGGTCGACCTGCTGCGCCGGGTGAACCTCGCCCTGGACAAGCGCATCGAGCAGCCGGCGTACAGCGAGGTGGTCAAGCGGCTGTACGCAAACCAGCTGTTGGCCGCGGGCGGCTCCGCCCGCCCCGTCGTCCCCGCCGAGATGTACGACGACCTGACCGTCGTCGCGGAGCGCTGGGTCAAGGAGATCGACAGGGCCGGGTACACCGTGCACGGCGACCTCGCCGACCTGCTGCCGGCGCGGCCGCCCGGCCCGACCCGGCACCCCGACGACGTCGACCCCCGCGCCCAGGTCCAGGTGGCGGCCGCCGCGACCGCCGAGCTGCTCGTCGAGGTGCGGCGGGCCCGCGAGCAGGCGGCCCGGTTGGAGGCCGAGAACGCCGACCTGCGCCGCAAGCGCAAGAAGCTGAAACGGCGGCTGCGGGCGGCCACCACCGACTGAGACCGTCATGACCTCGTGACACGGGACCACTAGCCTGCCTCTCATGTTCTCCAAGGTGCTGGTCGCCAACCGGGGCGAGATCGCCATCCGCGCTTTCCGGGCCGCCTACGAGCTGGGCGCCCAGACGGTCGCCGTGTTCCCGCACGAGGACCGGGGCTCCGAGCACCGGCTCAAGGCCGACGAGGCCTACGAGATCGGCGAGCGTGGGCACCCGGTGCGGGCCTACCTCGACCCGGCGGTGATCGTCGAGGCGGCGGTCCGCTCCGGCGCCGACGCCGTCTACCCGGGCTACGGCTTCCTCTCGGAGAACCCCCAGCTCGCGGAGGCGTGCGCCAACGCGGGCATCACCTTCATCGGCCCCACCGCCGAGGTGCTGACCCTGACCGGCAACAAGGCGCGGGCGATCGCCGCCGCCCGGGCCGCCGGCGTCCCGGTGCTCGCCTCGGTCGAGCCGTCCACCGACGTCGACGCCCTCATCGACTCGGCGCGGGACATGCCCTACCCGCTGTTCGTCAAGGCCGTCGCCGGGGGTGGCGGCCGCGGCATGCGGCGGGTCGACTCCCCGGACGGCCTCCGGGAGGCCGTGGAGACCTGCATGCGCGAGGCCGAGGGCGCCTTCGGCGACCCGACCGTCTTCATCGAGCAGGCCGTCGTCGAGCCCCGTCACATCGAGGTGCAGATCCTCGCCGACGGCACCGGCCAGGTGATCCACCTCTTCGAGCGCGACTGCTCCGTGCAGCGGCGGCACCAGAAGGTCGTCGAGATCGCCCCGGCCCCGAACCTCGACCCGGCGATCCGGGAGCGGATGTGCGCGGACGCCGTCCGGTTCGCGACCGAGATCGGCTACCGCAACGCCGGCACCGTCGAGTTCCTGCTCGACCGCGAGGGCAACTACGTCTTCATCGAGATGAACCCCCGCATCCAGGTCGAGCACACGGTCACCGAGGAGGTCACCGACGTCGACCTCGTGCAGTCCCAGATGCGGATCGCGTCCGGCGAGACGCTGGCCGACCTCGGCCTCTCCCAGGACTCCGTGGTGCTGCGCGGCGCGGCGCTGCAGTGCCGGATCACCACCGAGGACCCCGCCAACGGGTTCCGCCCCGACACCGGCAAGATCACCACCTACCGCTCCCCCGGCGGCGCGGGCGTGCGGCTCGACGGCGGGACGACGTACTCCGGCGCCGAGGTCAGCGCGCACTTCGACTCGATGCTCGCCAAGCTCACCTGCCGCGGCCGCGACTTCGGCATCGCCGTCGAGCGGGCCCGGCGCGCGGTCGCGGAGTTCCGGATCCGGGGCGTGTCCACCAACATCCCGTTCCTCCAGGCGGTCCTCGACGACCCGGACTTCAAGTCCGGGAACATCACCACGGCCTTCATCGAGGACCACCCGCAGCTGCTCACCGCGCGGTCCTCGGCCGACCGCGGCACCAAGCTGCTGACCTTCCTCGCCGACGTCACCGTCAACCAGCCGCACGGCGCGGCACCGGTGTCGGTCGACCCGGTCAGCAAGCTGCCGCACGTCGACCTCAAGGTGCCCGCCGCCGACGGCTCCCGGCAGGCGCTGCTCGCGCAGGGGCCCGAGGGGTTCGCCCGCGCGCTGCGCGAGCAGCGGGCCGTCGCGGTCACCGACACCACCTTCCGCGACGCGCACCAGTCGCTGCTCGCCACCCGGGTCCGCACCCGGGACCTGCTCAACGTCGCTGGCCACGTCGCCCGGACCACCCCGGAGCTGTGGAGCCTCGAGGCGTGGGGCGGGGCGACGTACGACGTGGCGCTGCGGTTCCTGTCCGAGGACCCGTGGGAGCGGCTGGCCAAGCTGCGCCAGGCGGTGCCGAACATCTGCCTCCAGATGCTGCTGCGCGGTCGCAACACGGTCGGCTACACGCCGTACCCGACGGAGGTCACCGAGGCGTTCGTGCACGAGGCCGCCGAGACGGGCATCGACGTGTTCCGGATCTTCGACGCCCTCAACGACGTCGAGCAGATGCGGCCCGCGATCCAGGCCGTGCGGGCCACCGGGACGACGGTCGCGGAGGTCGCGCTGTGCTACACCGGCGACCTGTCCTCACCCGACGAGACGCTCTACACGCTCGACTACTACCTCGGCCTGGCCGAGCGGATCGTCGACGCCGGCGCGCACGTGCTGGCGATCAAGGACATGGCCGGTCTGCTGCGCGCTCCGGCGGCGCGGACCCTGGTCCGGGCGCTGCGGGAGCGCTTCGACCTGCCGGTGCACCTGCACACCCACGACACCCCGGGCGGCCAGCTCGCGACCCTGCTCGCGGCGATCGACGCCGGGGTGGACGCCGTCGACGCCGCCTGCGCCGCGATGGCCGGCACCACCTCCCAGCCGGCGCTGTCGGCGCTGGTCGCGACCACCGACCACACCGCCCGCGCGACCGGGCTGGACCTGGACGCGGTGTGCGACCTCGAGCCGTACTGGGAGGCCACCCGCCGCGTCTACGCGCCGTTCGAGTCCGGGCTCGCCTCGCCGACCGGACGGGTCTACACCCACGAGATCCCCGGCGGTCAGCTCTCCAACCTGCGCCAGCAGGCGGTCTCCCTCGGGCTCGGTGAGAAGTTCGAGCAGATCGAGGACATGTACGCCGCCGCGAACGACATCCTCGGCAACATCGTCAAGGTGACGCCGTCGTCGAAGGTGGTCGGCGACCTCGCGCTGCACCTGGTCGCGGTCGGCGCCGACCCGCAGGAGTTCGCCGAGGACCCGGGCAGCTTCGACGTACCCGACTCGGTCATCGGCTTCCTCTCCGGCGACCTCGGCGAGCCGCCCGGCGGCTGGCCCGAGCCCTTCCGCACCAAGGCGCTGGCCGGCCGCACCGTCAAGCCGGTGGTGGCCGACCTCGACGACGACCAGCGTCGCGGGCTCTCGACGGACCGGCGGCTGACCCTGAACGCGCTGCTGTTCCCCGGCCCGACCAAGGAGTTCGCGGAGTCACGCGAGAAGTACGGCGACGTCTCGGTGCTGCCCACCGACGACTACCTCTACGGCCTGCGCACCGGCGAGGAGCACGAGGTCGACCTCGAGGAGGGCAAGCGGCTGCTGTTCGGGCTGCAGGCGGTCAGCGACCCGGACGAGCGCGGCTTCCGCACGGTGATGTGCACGATCAACGGCCAGCTGCGGCCGATCAGCGTGCGGGACCGGTCGGTGTCGGCCGACGCGGCGACCACCGAGCGGGCGGACACCGGCAAGCCCGGTCACGTCGCGGCGCCCTTCGACGGAGTCGTCACCATCGTGGTCGCCGAGGGTGACCGGGTCGAGGCCGGCGCGACGGTGGCGACGATCGAGGCGATGAAGATGGAGGCCTCGATCACCGCGCCGGTCGCGGGCAGGGTCGAGCGGCTCGCGCTGGACGACACCCGCCAGGTCGAGGGCGGCGACCTGGTCCTGGTCCTCTCCCCCTAGCCTCCAACCCCCGATAGTCCGTGACGTTCTTGCTGTCTCCGGGTACCGGAGACAGCAAGAACGTCACGGACTATCGGGGGGGGTCTAGCCGGCGAACCAGGTGGTGCGCAGGCCGAACACCGCACGGAACCTGTCGCCGGAGAGGGTCACGTCCTTCTTGGTGCCGTCGAGCACGACGGTCACCACCCGGCCGCCCCACTCCCCGTGCCCGTCGCGCCGGGTGACGTGCAGCCGGCGGAGCCTGCCGATCGTGGGGTAGGCGCGCTGTACCCGGGCGGCGTCCAGCTTGACGGTCCAGTCGTGCACCGGGTTGGCGGCGTGGTCGTCGTACGGGTCGCTCTTGGCCACCAGGTAGGGACGGTTCCCCGCCGAGAGCCACCCGCCACTGCTGGAGCCGAACTGGGTGAACGCCGCGGAGCCGCCGTAGGTCAGGATCTGCTTCGAGGTCGCGGCCACCGCTGCGTTCGACCGGGGGTCCTCGACGTCGACGCCGCGGTAGACCTGGCACGACGAGGTGTCGCAGATCTGCCAGGAGCGGCTCGGGTGGAGGTCGCGCGACCAGGTCGCATAGGTGCGGGCCGCGACGGCCTGCGCCTTGACCGCCTCGGTGCTCCAGGACGCCGGCATCTCCGCGGGGATGACCCCCTGGACGTACTGGTCGAGGGAGACCACGTTGACGGTGTCGCGGTCGGCGGAGCCCCGGCTCGGGGACGCCCCGCGCAGCGCGCCGCGGTAGGTCCGGCTGCCCGACGGCGTCCACAGCGTCAGCGGCACGTCGGCGGTGAGCTCGCCGTCGCCGGTGAGACCGGGCAGCCCGCCGGGGTGGTAGCGGTGCCAGCCCGAGGTGTAGTAGCCGATCACGGTCCGGCCGTGGTCGACGTTGAGGCGCCAGCGGGTGACGCCGGACCGCTTCGGCAGCCGGTACGCCTTCCCGGTGGCCAGGTCGCGGGCGGTCAGGCCGGCCGCCGCGCTGACCATGGTGTCCGGGGTGGTGTCGGCGGTGATCAGCACCCGCACACTCGAGGTCACCGTGCCCCACGACGTGCCGGGGTAGTAGAAGTCGATGATCCTCCGGTAGTCGAGACCGCGCCTGGCCGCGCCGTACGCCCCGTACTGGGACATCCCGTGGCCGTGCCCGAACCCGTGGCCGTGCAGCGTCAGCACGCCGCCCGCCGGCACCGGGTAGGACTGGTCGGTGCCGACCGACGCGCCGGCCGGTGCGCCGGTGGCCGGCAGCGTCAGCAGACCGGCGAGCAGCCCCCCGCCGAGAATCCGCAGGACGGGACGGTGACGACGCTGCATGGGGCTCCTCCGCCGGATGGACGCGTGACGGAACACCCCGTCTGGTGCGCGTGTGACTCACGAGTATGGCGGCGCGCGCCGGCGCCCGGACCGGTCCTGCCGAACTACCGCGCTGTAGTTCGGCGGGCTCGGCCGCGGCGGGGCTTCCGGGCGACCCGGTAGGGTCACGACATGTGGCTCCTGGTCGTCCTGGTCGTGGTCGTGATCGCCTTCGTGGTGGCACGGTCCCTCGCACAGAGCAAGGAGAGGCAGGTCCTCGAGCAGCGTAGGGTCGCCGACCTCGACGCGGTCCGCAAGGTCGCCGACGAGGACGTCACCCGCTTCGGCGAGGAGCTCCAGCGCCTCGACTCCGACCTGCTCGTGGACCCGCTCGACGAGGCCGCCCGCCAGGACTACCAGCGTGCTCTGGACTCCTACGAGTCGGCGAAGGACTCGATGACCCGGGTGACCCGGTCCGAGGAGATCCGGCACGTGACCGAGGCGCTCGAGGACGGCCGCTACGCGGTCGCGTGCGTGCGCGCGCGGGTCGCCGGCCGGCCGTTGCCGGTCCGTCGGCCGCCGTGCTTCTTCAACCCGGCGCACGGCCCCTCGACCACCGACATCGAGTGGGCGCCGCCGGGCGGCCAGCAGCGGCAGGTCCCGGTGTGCGCCGCGGACGCCGACCGGGTGTCCCAGGGCGCCGAGCCCGATGTCCGGACGGTCCCCCAGGGTGCCGGGCGGGTGCCCTACTGGCAGGCCGGCCCGGCGTACTCGCCGTGGGCGTCGGGGTACTTCGGCGGCTACGCGACGTCCGGGCTGCTGCCGACGTTCCTGCTGATGACGATGCTCTCCCCCGGCTGGGACGGCCTGGGCGGGGACGGCTTCGACTCCGACCCCGGCGACGCGGGCGATGGTGACGGTGGCGACGCCGGCGGTGGTGACGGCTACGGGGACGCGGGCGGCGACTCCGGGGACTCCGGCGGGTTCGACTTCGGCGGCGGCGACGGCGGCGGGTTCGACTTCGGCGGCGGCGACTTCGGCGGTGACTTCGGCGGCTTCTGAGCGCCGGCCGGGGTCAGCGCCGGACGTGCAGCCGGCGGGCAGCCTCCGCGACGGAGCCGCTCATCGACGGGTAGACGGTGAACGCGTGGGCCAGCTGGTCGGCGGTCAGGCTCATCGACACCGCGATCGCCACCGGGTGGATCAGCTCCGAGGCGCGCGGGCCGACGACCACCCCGCCCTCCACCTTGCCGGTGCCGGCCCGGGCGAACAGCTTGACGAAGCCGTCTCGGACGCCCTGCATCTTCGCGCGCGGGTTGCCCGACAGCGGCAGCATGATGCACTCGGCATCCACCTCGCCGGCATCCACCTGGTTCTGCGTCCAGCCGACGGTGGCGATCTCCGGGGCGGTGAAGACGTTGGACGACACCGTGCTCAGGTCCAGCGGGGCCACCGCGTCGCCGAGGAAGTGCCACATCGCGATCCGGCCCTGCATGGCCGCCACCGAGGCGAGCATCAGCACGCCGGTGCAGTCGCCGGCGGCGTACACCCCGCGGGCCGAGGTGCGGGAGACGCCGTCGAGGGTGATGAACCCGCGGTCGTCGAGGGCGACCCCGGCCTCCTCGAGGCCCATGCCCCCGGTGTTCGGGACCGAGCCGAGCGCGAGCAGGCAGTGCGACCCCTCGACGGTCCGACCGTCGGTGAGGGTCACCGTCACGGTGTCCCCGTCGCGGGTCACCGACTGCATCCGGGACTTCGACAGCACGGTCATCCCGCGGCGCTTGAACACCTCCTCGAGCACCTCCGAGGCGTCGGCGTCCTCGCCCGGCAGCACCCGGTCCCGGCTGGACACCAGCGTCACGTCGACGCCGAGCGCGTTGTAGGCGCTGGCGAACTCGGCCCCGGTGACCCCGGAGCCGACGACCACCAGGTGGGTGGGCACCTCGTCGAGCTCGTAGACCTGCTCCCAGGTGAGGATCCGCTCGCCGTCGGGCTGCGCGGTCTCCAGGGTGCGCGGCGAGGCCCCGGTCGCGATCAGCACCGCGTCGGCCTCGAGGACCTCCTCGGTCCCGTCGGCCGAGGTCGCCACGACCCGCTCGGCACCGTCGAGGCGGCCGCGGGCCCGCAGCACCCGCACACCCTCCCGGGTCAGCCGGCGCTCGATGTCGGAGGACTGCGCCTGGGCCAGCCGCTTCACGCGCTCGTTGACCCGGCCGAGCTCGGCGACCAGGGAGCCCTCGAAGCGGAGGCCGAGCTCATGGGCCTCCTCCATGTCGGCCATCAGCTCGGCGGTGGCGATCAGGGTCTTGCTGGGCACGCAGTCGGTGAGCACGGCCGAGCCGCCCACGCCGTCCGTGTCGACCACCGTGACCTCGGCGTCGAGCTGCGCCGCCACGAGCGCTGCCTCGTACCCACCGGGTCCGCCACCGACCACCACCACATGATTCACGGGACCATCCTCGCAAAGAGGGGACGCCGACGTCATGCTGCCCCACATGCTCTAGGCTGCCGCCGTGCCTCTGTACGCCGCCTTCGGGTCGAACATGGACCCCCGTCGGATGGGCGAGCGGTGCCCGCACTCCCCGCTCCGGGGCACCGGCTGGCTGACCGGCTGGCGGCTGACCTTCGGCGGCGAGGAGCACGGCTGGGACGGCGCCCTCGCGACCATCGTCGAGGACCCCCTCGAGCAGGTCTTCGTCGCGATCTACGACGTCACGTCCGAGGACGTCGGCCACCTCGACGTCCTGGAGAGCGCCGACACCGGCCTCTACCGCAAGACCAAGGTGCGGATCTCGACGATGACCGGCGAGCAGGTGGCCTGGGCCTACGTCCTGGACGCCTACGAGGGCGGGTTGCCGTCGGCGAGCTACCTCGGCATCCTGGCCGACGCGGCCGAGGCGGCCGACGCCCCGCAGGACTACGTCGCGGCCCTGCGCGCCCGTCCCTGCCGCTCGGTCGGACTGTGAGCAGCGGGCGCCGATAAGGTGCCCGCATGAGCACACCCCCCGACGCCACCGACCCCGCCGGCCCCAGCGGGCTGGCCGCCGAGGCGGCCGCCGTCCTCGCCGACCGCACCGGGGTCGCGACCCACGACGTCGCCCTGGTGATGGGCTCGGGCTGGCTGCCCGCGGTGGACGCCCTCGGGGAGACCACCGCCGAGCTGAGCACCACCGACCTGCCCGGGTTCGCGGCCCCCGCGGTGGCCGGTCACGCGGGCAGGATCCGCTCGGTCCGCTCCGGCGACCGCACCCTGCTGGTGTTCCTGGGCCGGACCCACCTCTACGAGGGGCTCGGGGTCCGCTCGGTGGTCCACGGCGTGCGCACCGCCGCCGCCGCCGGCTGCCGGACCGTGGTCCTCACCAACGGCTGCGGCGGGCTGAGGGAGACCTGGCAGCCCGGCACCCCGGTGCTGATCAGCGACCACATCAACCTGACCGCGACCTCGCCGATCGAGGGCGCGAGCTTCATCGACCTCACCGACCTCTACAGCAGCCGGCTGCGGGCCCTGTGCCACGAGGTCGAGCCGGACCTCGACGAGGGGGTCTACGTGCAGTTCACCGGCCCGCACTACGAGACGCCCGCGGAGATCGGGATGGTCCGCGCCATCGGGGGCCACCTGGTCGGCATGTCCACCGCCCTCGAGGCGATCGCCGCCCGGGAGGCCGGGATGGAGGTGCTCGGCATCTCGCTGGTCACCAACCTGGCGGCCGGCCTCAGCGGCGAGCCGCTGAACCACGCCGAGGTCCTCGAGGCCGGCCGGTCCGCCGCCACCCGGATGGGCACCCTGCTGGGCCGCCTCGTCCCCCGCATCTGACCCTCCCCCGCACCCGAGACCCGAGGAGAACCCGTGCACGTCCTCGTCACCGGCGCCGCCGGCAGCATCGGCACCGTGCTCTGCAGCGGTCTCGCCGACCGTGGCCACACCGTCACCGGCCTCGACCTGGTCCCCGAGCCGGAGGGCTTCACCGGGGCCTGGTTCACCGCCGACTGCGCGGACCCGGACGCGGTCGAGGCGGTCTTCGCCGCCGTCGCCGGGGCCGGCCAGCTGGACGCGGTCGTGCACCTGGCCGGCGTCCCGGGCGAGGCCTCGCTGCCCGTCGAGCTGGAGTCGCACGTGGTCACCACGGCTGCTCTGCTCGACGCGATGGTCCGGTACGGCGTGAGCCGGATCGTGTACGCCGGCAGCAACCACGCCGTCGGCCGGACCGCTCGCGCCGGGGGCGTGCTCGGCACCGACGTCCGGCCGCGCCCCGACACGTTCTACGGGGTGGCCAAGGTCGCCGCCGAGGGCCTGCTCAGCCTGTACTCCGACCGCTACGGCATCGACGCCGTCTCCACCCGGATCGGCAGCTTCCTCGCCCAGCCGGAGACCGTCCGGCACCTGTCGACGTGGCTCTCCCACGACGACGCGGTCCGGATGGTCGACGCGTGCCTGACCACCCCCGACCCCGGCTTCTCGGTGGTCTACGGCATCTCCGCGAACACCCGCGCCTGGTGGGACCTGGCCCCGGGCCGCGCGCTCGGCTACCAGCCGCAGGACGACGCCGAGCAGTACGCCGGACTGGTCCAGGCCGCGGACGGCGACGAGGCCGAGGCCGCGCACGTCGGCGGCCCGTTCGCGACCGACGCGTTCCACCGCCCGGCGCTCGACCTCGCGGCGGGAGCGGGCGCATGAGCGAGCTGCTGGACCGGGCCCGCGCCTGGGCCGCCGAGGACCCCGACCCGCGGACCCGTCGCGAGCTGGAGGACCTCGTCGCGCAGGCCGGCGCGGAGACGTGGGCCGACACCACCACCGGCTCCGGGGCGGCCGCCGCGCTGGCCGACGCCTTCGACGGGCGGCTGGAGTTCGGCACCGCCGGCCTGCGCGGGGCGCTCGGCGCCGGCCCGAACCGGATGAACCGGGTCGTGGTCATCCGGGCCGCGGCCGGCCTGGCGGCGTACCTGCGCGCCAACGGCGCCACCGCCGAGGACACCGTGGTGGTCGGGTACGACGCCCGGCACAACTCCGAGGTCTTCGCCGAGGACACCGCCGCGGTGATGGTCGGGGCCGGCCTGCGCGCCGTCGTGCTCCCCCGCCCGCTGCCGACCCCGGTGCTCGCCTACGCGATCCGGCACCTCGGCTGCGTCGCCGGGGTGATGGTGACCGCCTCGCACAACCCCCCGCAGGACAACGGCTACAAGGTCTACCTCGGCGACGGCAGCCAGATCGTGTCGCCCGCGGACACCGCGATCTCCGCGGCCATCGACGCGGTCGGCCCGCTGGCCGGGGTCCCCCGCGGTGACGGCTGGGAGCGGCTCGGCGAGGAGGTGCTCGAGGCCTACCTCGACGACGTGGTCGCCCTGGTCGACCCGGACGGCCCGCGTGAGCTGACCACGGTCTACACCCCGCTGCACGGCGTGGGCGGCAGCACCGTGGTGACCGCCCTGGAGCGGGCCGGCTTCGCGGCACCGCACCTGACCGTCGCGCAGGCCGAGCCGGACCCGGACTTCCCGACCGTCGCCTTCCCGAACCCCGAGGAGCCCGGGGCGATGGACCTGGCGATGGCGCTCGCGGCCGAGGTCGGCGCCGACCTGGTGGTGGCCAACGACCCCGACGCCGACCGGTGCGCCGTCGCGGTGCCCGGGCCGCACGGCTGGCGGATGCTGCGCGGCGACGAGGTGGGTGCGCTGCTGGGCGACTTCCTGCTCCGCACCGGCACCGAGGGCGTCTACGCCAGCTCGATCGTGTCCTCCTCGCTGCTCGGGGTGATGGCCGAGGCCCGTGGCCGCCCGCACCGCGAGACGCTGACCGGCTTCAAGTGGATCGGCCGGGTCGAGGACCTGGCGTTCGGCTACGAGGAGGCGCTCGGCTACTGCGTGGCGCCGGCGCTGGTCCGCGACAAGGACGGGGTCTCCGCGCTGCTACGGGTCGTCGAGCTCGCGGCCCTGCTGCGACGCGAGGGCCGCACGCTGGTCGACCGGCTCGACGACATCGCCCGCGAGCACGGGCTGTACGCCACCGACCAGCTCTCGGTGCGGGTCACCGACCTCGGGCTGATCGCCGACGCGATGGACCGGCTGCGCTCCGGGCCGCCCGCCGCGCTCGGCGGGCTGGCGGTGGAGCAGGTCGACGACCTCGCCGAGGGCGACGGCGGGCTGCCCCCGACCGAGGGGCTGCGCTACCGGCTCGCCGAGCACGCCCGCGTCGTCGTACGCCCCTCGGGCACCGAGCCCAAGCTCAAGTGCTACCTCGAGGTGGTGGTCCCCGTGGACGTCTCGGAGCCCGACGGCGTCGACGCCGCACGCATCGTCGCCGTGCAGCGGCTCGACGCGATCCGCAAGGACCTCGCCGCGGCGGCCGGACTCCAGGGCCGACAGGGCTAGGCGAGCAGCGTCACGACGAAGGCGAGACCGCTGACCACCAGGGCCACCAGCTCGGGCACCGCGTAGGAGTAGCGCACCACGGGCAGGTGGTCGGGGTCGCGACGCCGGCGCGCCGCGGCGACCAGGTCGGTGATCCGGGTGAGCACGAAGCTGTGGTAGCTCATCGCCCGCTCCGGGGCCGGCGCTCCGCCGAACGCCGCCATCTTGTGGGTGCCGAACAGGCCCTGGCCGCTCGATCGCATCCGCTGCCGGACGTCCGCGCCGATCGACTTGCCGATCCCGATGCAGACGTAGCGGTGGCGGCCGACCCAGACGTTGAGGGTCTGCCCCATCGTCACCTCGTCGATGAGCACGTAGGGCACCCAGGTGTCCCGGATGCTGCCGCGCATCAGCAGCGCCGAGGGGTACGCCGTCACGCGCGGGCGCACCTGCGTCACCCAGACGACGACCGCCGCGAACACCGCGCCGACCCCGACCTGCAGCCCACCCAGCGAGTGCACCGAGACGGCCATCCACACAGCGACCGCGAGGGCCAGCGCGAGACCCGCCCACCCGACGTACGTGCCGGTCGTGGGCTTGAACCGGACGAGTGGCTCCTCGTGGTCGGAGGCGTTCCGGGTGAGTTGCATAAGGGCGATTGTGCCTCGCCCCGGGCGGTTCCTCACAACCCACCGGGCCCACCTATGCTGGTGCCCGTGACCCCACCCGAGAGCTCGACGGCGAGCTCGACCCGGCCTCCCGGGACGCCCGCCGACCTCCCCGGCCACCTGGCGGACGCGACCGGCTCGGACGTCTCCCTGCGGCGTTTCCTGCACGGCCTGCCCGGCGTCGACCAGGTCGGCGCCGAGGCCCGGGCCGCCTCCTTCGGCACCCGCTCGGTGAAGACGACGGCCAAGGCGTTCGCGCTGGACCTGGCGATCACGATGGTCGACCTGACCACGCTCGAGGGTGCCGACACCCACGGCAAGGTGCGGGCCCTGTGCGCCAAGGCGATGCGCCCCGACCCCGCTGACGCCTCCTGCCCGCCGGCCGCGGCCGTCTGCGTCTACCCCGACATGGTGGCGACCGCCAAGGCGGCCCTGGCCGGCAGCGACGTGCGCGTCGCCTCGGTCGCGACCGCGTTTCCCTCGGGCCGCGCGGCGCTGGACATCAAGCTCGCCGACACCCGCGACGCGGTCGAGGCCGGCGCCGACGAGATCGACATGGTGATCGACCGCGGCGCGTTCCTGTCCGGGCGCTACCTCCAGGTCTTCGAGGAGATCGTCGCGGTCCGCGAGGCCTGCACCCGCGCCGACGGCTCCGAGGCGCACCTCAAGGTGATCTTCGAGACCGGCGAGCTGGCGACCTACGACAACGTCCGGCGGGTGTCCTGGCTGGCGATGATGGCCGGCGCGCACTTCATCAAGACCTCGACCGGCAAGGTCCAGCCCGCGGCCACGCTGCCGGTGACGATGGTGATGCTCGAGGCGGTCCGCGACTTCGAGCTGGCCACCGGCCGCAGGGTGGGCGTGAAGCCGGCCGGTGGCATCCGGACGGCCAAGGACGCGGTGAAGTACCTGGTCACCGTCAACGAGGTCGCCGGCCCCACGTGGCTGGACCCGGAGCTGTTCCGCTTCGGCGCCTCCACGCTGCTCAACGACCTGCTCATGCAGCGCACCAAGCTGACCACCGGCCGCTACAGCGGTCCCGACTACTTCACGCTGGACTGATCCGATGCCCACCTTCGAGTACGCACCGGCGCCCGAGTCCCGCTCGGTCGTCGACATCCGGTCGTCCTACGGCCTCTTCGTGAACGGCGAGTTCGTCGACCCCGTCGCCGGCGGGTCGTTCAAGACCGTCGACCCGGCCACCGAGGAGGTGCTCGCCGAGGTCGCCGACGGGTCCGCCGAGGACGTCGACCTCGCGGTCCGGGCCGCCCGCCGCGCCTACACCCGGGTCTGGTCGCGGATGTCGGGCCGGGAGCGGTCGAAGTACCTGTTCCGGATCGCCCGGATCCTCCAGGAGCGCAGCCGCGAGCTGGCGGTGCTGGAGTCGATCGACAACGGCAAGCCGATCAAGGAGTCCCGCGACGTCGACGTGCCGACCGCCGCGGCGTACTTCTTCTACTACGCGGGCTGGGCCGACAAGCTCGAGCACGCCGGCTTCGGGCCCTCCCCGCGCCCGGTCGGCGTCGCCGGCCAGGTGATCCCGTGGAACTTCCCGCTGCTGATGCTGGCGTGGAAGATCGCGCCCGCGCTCGCGTGCGGCAACACCGTGGTGCTCAAGCCCGCCGAGACCACCCCGCTGACCGCGCTGCTGTTCGCGGAGATCTGCCAGCAGGCCGACCTCCCGCCGGGCGTGGTCAACATCGTCACCGGCGCCGGCGAGACCGGCCGCGCGCTGGTCGCGCACGACGACGTCGACAAGGTGGCGTTCACCGGCTCGACCGAGGTCGGCCGGCAGATCGCCCGGACCGTCGCGGGCACCCGCAAGAAGGTCACCCTCGAGCTCGGCGGCAAGGCCGCCAACATCGTCTTCGACGACGCGCCGCTCGACCAGGCGGTCGAGGGCATCGTCAACGGCATCTTCTTCAACCAGGGCCACGTCTGCTGCGCCGGCTCCCGGCTGCTCGTGCAGGAGTCGGTGGCCGAGGAGGTGCTCGAGCGGCTCAAGCGGCGGATGTCCACGCTCCGGGTCGGCGACCCGCTGGACAAGAACACCGACATCGGCGCGATCAACTCCGCGGCGCAGCTGGCCCGGATCCGCGAGCTCGCCGAGGTCGGCGAGACCGAGGGGGCCGGCCGCTGGTCCCCCGCCTGCGACCTGCCGGCCAAGGGCTTCTGGTTCCCGCCGACGGTGTTCACCGGGGTCACCCAGGCGCACCGGATCGCGCGCGAGGAGATCTTCGGCCCGGTGCTGTCGGTGCTGACCTTCCGCACCCCCACCGAGGCCGTCGAGAAGGCCAACAACACCCCCTTCGGCCTGTCCGCGGGCATCTGGACCGACAAGGGCTCCCGGATCCTGTGGGCTGCGAACCAGCTGCGCGCCGGGGTCGTCTGGGCCAACACGTTCAACAAGTTCGACCCGACCAGCCCCTTCGGCGGCTACAAGGAGTCGGGCTACGGCCGCGAGGGCGGCCGCCACGGTCTGGAGGCCTACCTTGCCGTCTGAGAGCCGCATCGACGTGCGCAAGACCTACAAGCTCTACGTCGGCGGGGCGTTCCCCCGCTCCGAGTCCGGCCGTTCCTACGTCGTGGAGGACGCCCGCGGACGGTTCCTCGCGAACGCCGCCCACGCCTCGCGCAAGGATGCCCGCGACGCGGTGCAGGCTGCCCGCAAGGCGTTCTCCGGCTGGTCGGCGCGGACGCCGTACAACCGCGGGCAGGTCGTCTACCGGGTCGCGGAGGTCCTCGAGGGTCGCCGCGCGCAGCTCGCCGAGGAGGTCCAGCGCTCCGAGGGGATCACCCGCCGGCAGGCCGAGACCGTCGTGGACACCTCGGTGGACCGGCTCGTCTGGTACGCCGGCTGGGCCGACAAGATCGCCCAGGTCGTCGGCGGCACCAACCCGGTGGCGGCACCGTTCTTCAACTTCTCCCTCCCCGAGCCCACCGGCGTGGTGGCCGTGGTCGCCCCGCAGGCGTCCTCGCTGCTCGGCCTGGTCAGCGTGATCGCCCCGGTGGTCGTCACCGGCAACACGGTCGTGGTCGCCTCCTCCGCCGCCCGCCCGGTGCCGGCGGTCACCCTGTCCGAGGTGCTCGCCACCTCCGACGTACCCGGCGGCGTCGTCAACGTGCTCACCGGCGCGCTGGGCGACACCACGCCGACCCTCGCCTCGCACATGGACGTCAACGCGCTCGACCTCACCGGTCTCGCGGGCGACCCCGAGACCGCCACCGCGCTCGAGCGGGAGGCGGCCGAGAACCTCAAGCGGGTGCTGCGCGCCCCCGACGCCGAGCCCGACTGGACGCTCGAGCCGGGCCTGGAGCGGATGACGGCGTTCCTGGAGACCAAGACGGTCTGGCACCCGATCGGCATCTGAGACCTGCCCGCACCAGCACCGGGACCCACATGAGCGAACCAGCTGCCGCGGTCGCGCCCTGCCGCGACGCGGTGCGCGCCCGGGTGATCGTCATCGCCGGCCCCTCCGGGTCGGGCAAGTCCCGGCTCTGCCACCGCCTGGAGGCGGCGTGCGGGGTGCCGGTCGTGAACCTCGACGACTTCTACAAGAACGGCGACGACCCGACCCTGCCGCGGCTCGAGATCGCCCCGGGCCAGGACATGGTCGACTGGGACGACCCGGACTCCTGGTCGTGCGAGGACGCGCTGGACGCCCTGGAACGGCTCTGCCGCGACGGTGCCGCCGACATCCCGGTCTACGACATCTCCCGGGACGGCCGGACCGGCTCCGTGCGCATGAGCACCCGCGGGGCGCCGTACGTCGTCGCGGAGGGGCTGTTCGCCCAGGAGGTGGTCCGCGGCTGCCGTGCCCGCGGGCTGCTCGCCGACGCGGTGTGCGTGCGCAACCACCGGCTGCGGACGTTCTGGCGGCGCCTCACCCGCGACCTCCGCGAGCACCGCAAGCCGCCGCTGGTGCTGCTGCGCCGCGGCTGGCTGCTGATGCGGGCCGAGCCGGCCGTCGTCGCGCACGCGGTGGCCTGCGGTGCCGCGCCGATGACGCCGCACCAGGCGTTCGACCGGCTCAGCCTGCTGATGTCCGGCCGCTGACCGTCCCGCCGGACAGGAGACTCCCCCACTCAGGCCACCGGACGCCGCCGGCGGGCGGGAGTCTCCTGTCGCACCGCACGCGCCAGGGCCTCCCGCACGTAGTCCGGCTCGAGCATCACGTGCTCCCACGAGAACCGCAGCACCGTCCAGCCACGCAGCACGAGCGCGTTGTAGCGCTCGCAGTCACGCACGAGCCCCCGTCGGCGGCCGTGGAACTCGAACGAGTCCGCCTCGACCACGAGCCGACGACCGGTGTCGACGAGGTCCGGGCGACCGGTCCAGCCGTCCTCGTCGATGACCACCTGGGGCCGGAGCCGGAGCCCGGCCACGTCGAGCGAGATGGCGCGCAGCACCGACTCGAACGGGTTCGCCGCCAGCCCGTCGGCCTCGGCGGCCACCCGCAGACAGGCGGCCCGTCCGGTGGTGCGCACCTGCTCCGCGAGCGACCGCAGCCGCTCCGAGATGACGTGCCCGTGCCGCAGCGCCGAGTCGGCCACTGCCAGCGCCTCGTCGAAGGGCAGCGTCCTCGCGCAGTCGATGACGGCGGGGCCCGGCCGGAGCACCCGTCCCCGGACGTCGTCGGGGTCCAGGTCACGCCACCGCAGGTCCACCCCGTCCCGGCGCCCAGGGCTGACCCGGCGCTTCGCCGGGACGGTCACGGTGGGCCTTGGCGGCTGCCACTTCAGCTCCCACCCGTGCGCGGCCGCCGCGCTCAGACCGGTGGTCACGCCGCTCAACCGGGCCGCCGCCCGCACTGCCTCGTCCGCCGAGGGCAGGGCGTAGCGACCCCGGGCGTCCCGGAACACCAGCCCCCGTCGCACGGCGGTGGCCACCCGCCGCCGGGAGGTGTGCCCGACCAGGGTGCGCGCGTCGCTGACCCCACCGCACCGGGCGAGCACCTCGACGACATCCACGGCGACCAGCCTGCCCGTTCCCGGCGACGGGTGTGGCGGCCCGTCCACAGGCACCGGCGGACAGGTGACTCCCCCGCAGGACGGTCCGTTCGGGCGCGGGGCCCTGGAGCCTCCTGTGCGGCGGTCCCTCGGCGGCTCAGCTCATCGCGCCCAGCACGGCGTACGCCGGCTTGATCTGCTCGTCGATGATCGCGAGCCGCTCGTCGAAGGGCAGGAACGCCGACTTCATCGCGTTGATGGTGAACCACCGCAGGTCGTCCGTGTCGTAGTCGAACGCCTCGGCCAGCAGCACCATCTCGCGGGTCATCGAGGTGCCGCTCATCAGCCGGTTGTCGGTGTTCACCGTGACCCGGAACCGCAGGTCGGTCAGGGTGCCGATCGGGTGCTCGCCGATGGAGGTGGCGGCCCCGGTCTGGAGGTTCGACGAGGGGCACATCTCCAGCGGGATCCGCTTGTCGCGCACGTACGCCGCCAGGCGCCCCAGGGTCACCGCGCCGTCGTCCGCGACCGCGACGTCGTCGATGATCCGGACGCCGTGCCCGAGCCGGTCCGCCCCGCACCACTGGATCGCCTGCCAGATCGACGGCAGCCCGAAGGCCTCGCCCGCGTGGATGGTGAAGTGCGCGTTCTCGCGCTGGAGGTACTCGAACGCGTCCAGGTGCCGGGTGGGCGGGTAGCCGGCCTCGGCACCCGCGATGTCGAACCCGACCACGCCGTCGTCGCGGTAGGCCACCATCAGCTCGGCGATCTCGCGGCTGCGGGCCTGGTGCCGCATCGCGGTCAGCAGCTGGCGGACGACGATCGGGGTGCCGTCGCGGCGAGCCTCGTCCTCCCCCTCGGCGAACCCGTCACGCACGGCCTCGACGACCTGCGGCAGCGACAGCCCGCCCTGGACGTGCTGCTCGGGGGCGTAGCGGATCTCGGCGTACACCACGCCGTCGGCGGCGAGGTCGAGCACCGCCTCCCGGGCGACCCTGCGCAGCTGCGCGGCGGTCTGCATCACCGCGACGGTGTGCTCGAAGGTCTCCAGGTAGCGCTCCAGCGAGCCCGAGTCCGCGGACTCCTCGAACCACCGGCGCAGCGCCTCGGCGTCGCCGGCGGGCAGCTCGTGACCGACCTCGGCGGCGAGCTCGAGGATCGTCTGCGGTCGGAGGCCGCCGTCGAGGTGGTCGTGCAGGAGGACCTTGGGGGCGCGGGCGATCAGCTCTCGGGAGACGGGCATGCCCTCATCCAACCAGCCCAGGTCCGGGGGTCCAGACCGGTATGTCCGTTAAGGGCGCCCGTCATGCGTCTGAGATCTCCGACCTCTACCCTCGTAACGTGGTCACCGATCCCCTTGCGCTGGACTGGCGTGCCTTCGATGCTGTGCTGTTCGACCTCGACGGCGTGATCACGCCGACGGCTGAGGTGCACATGCACGCCTGGGCGGAGATGTTCGAGGCCTTCCTCGCGCAGCACGGCGCAGCGCCGTACACCGAGCGCGACTACTTCGACCACGTCGACGGCAAGCCCCGCTACGACGGGGTCGCCGCCCTGCTCGCCTCCCGCGGCATCGAGCTGCCGTGGGGCGACCCCGCGGACCCGGCCGACGCGGAGACCGTGTGCGGGCTGGGCAACCGCAAGAACGTTCTGTTCGGCGAGGTGCTGGCCCGCGACGGCGTCGAGGCCTACCCCGGCTCGGTCGAGCTGCTCGACGCACTGGACGCCCGGGGCATCAAGATGGCCATCGTCTCCAGCTCCGCGAACGCCCCCGACGTGCTCCGCGCGGCCGGCCTGGCCGACCGGTTCGAGACCGTGGTCGACGGTGCCGTCGCCAAGCAGCGCGGGCTCCCCGGCAAGCCGCGACCGGACACCTACGAGTACGCCGCGGACACCCTCGGGGTGCCGCACGAGCGCGCGGTCGTCGTGGAGGACGCGGTGTCCGGGGTGCAGGCCGGGGCCGCCGGCTCCTTCGGGCTGGTGGTCGGCGTGGACCGGGGCGCGGGCGCCGACACGCTGCTCGCGCAGGGCGCCGGCGTCGTCGTCGCGGATCTCGCCGAGCTCGTCGCCGGCGTCGAGGCAGGGGTCCGATGAGCGGCTCCACCGGCGCCTCGCACACGCCTCCCTCTGCGGGCGACCCGCTGGACCGGCACGCCTTCCCGATCGACCCGTGGCGGCTGACCGAGCGGACCTACGACAACGCGCACCTCGGCCGCAACGAGACGCTCTTCGCGGTGGCCAACGGCTACCTCGGGATGCGCGGCAACGTCGAGGAGGGCCGGGAGAGCTTCGCCCACGGCACCTTCGTCAACGGCTTCCACGAGACCTTCACGATCCAGCACGCCGAGGAGGCCTTCGGCTTCGCCCGCGTCGGCCAGACCATGGTCAACGTCCCGGACGCGAAGCTGATCCGGCTGTACGTCGACGACGAGCCGCTGCTGCTGTCCATCGCCGACCTCGACTCCTACGACCGGACCCTGGACTTCCGGGCCGGGCGGCTCAGCCGGTCACTGGTCTGGCGCACCCCGGCCGGCAAGCGGGTCCGGGTCGAGTCCACCCGGATGGTCTCGATGACCGACCGGCACCTCGCGGTGATGACCTTCGAGGTGACGCTGCTCGACAGCGACGCCCCGGTGGCGATCAACTCCCAGCTGCTGAACCGCCAGGACGGCGAGGACGAGTACTACGTCCGCGCGGCGGCGATGGGCCAGGGCGCCGATCCCCGCAAGAGCGCGACCTTCGAGCGCCGCGTGCTGACCCCGCAGTCCATCGGCGCGGAGGCCGACAGCGACCGGATGATCCAGGGCTTCCGCTGCGCCGAGTCCGGGATGACCATCGCGGTCGGCGTCGACCACGTCTTCGAGACCGGCAACGAGTCGCAGTCCAACGCGCACTTCGACCCCGACGTGTCCCGGATGACCTACCGCGTCGACGCCCGCCAGGGGGTGCCGATCCGGCTGGTCAAGTACGCCGCCTACCACACCTCGCGCGGGGTGCCGGTGCGCGAGCTGGTCAGCCGCTGCCGCCGTACCCTGGACCGCGCGCTGGTCGACGGCGTCGACCACCAGGTCACCCGGCAGCGGGCGTGGTTCGACGGCTTCTGGGAGCGCTCCGACGTCGAGGTCGAGGGCCCGCCCGAGGTGCAGCAGGCGGTGCGCTGGAACCTCTTCCAGCTCGCGCAGGCCGTCGGTCGCGCCGAGGGCGCCGGGGTGCCGGCGAAGGGCCTGACCGGCAGTGGCTACAGCGGCCACTACTTCTGGGACACCGAGATCTACACGCTGCCGTTCTTCACCTACACGACCCCGCAGTGCACCCGCTCCGCGCTGCGCTTCCGCTACGGGCTGCTGCCCGCGGCCCGGGTGCGGGCCGAGCAGATGGCGCAGCGGGGTGCGCTGTTCCCGTGGCGCACGATCAACGGCGAGGAGGCCTCGGCGTACTACGCCGCCGGCACCGCGCAGTACCACATCGACGCGGACATCTCCTATGCGCTGAGCCAGTACGTCGCGGCCACCGGAGACCTGGACTTCCTGGAGCGGGAGGCCGTCGACATCCTCGTGGAGACCGCCCGGATGTGGGCGGACCTGGGGTTCTGGCGGGTCAACGGCGACGGGGTCTTCCACATCCACGGGGTCACCGGTCCCGACGAGTACACCACCGTGGTCAGCGACAACCTCTTCACCAACGTGATGGCGCAGGGCAACCTGCGCGACGCCGCCTCGACGGTGCGCTGGCTGAGCGAGCACAGCCCCGACGGCTACTCCCGGATGGTCGACCGGCTCGGCCTGGAGGACGGCGAGGTCGAGGAGTGGCAGCGCGCCGCCGACCGGATGTTCGTGCCCTACGAGGAGCACCTCGGCATCCACCCGCAGGACAGCCACTTCCTGGACCGGGAGGTGTGGGACCTGGCCGCCACCCCGGCGGCGAACCGGCCGCTGCTGCTGCACTACCACCCGCTGGTGATCTACCGCTTCCAGGTGATCAAGCAGGCCGACGTGGTGCTCGCGCTGTTCCTGCGCGGCAAGGCGTTCACCGACGAGGCCAAGCGGGCCAGCTTCGAGTACTACGACCCGATCACCACCGGCGACTCGACCCTGTCCGCGGTCGTGCAGTCGATCATCGCCGCCGAGGTGGGCTACCACGAGCTGGCGCTGCGGTACTTCTACCAGGCGCTGTTCGTCGACCTGGCCGACCTGCACGCCAACGCCAGCGACGGCGTGCACGTGGCGTCGGCCGGCGGCGTGTGGAGCGCCCTGGTCTACGGCCTCGGCGGCTTCCGGGACGAGGGCGGCGCCTGGACGATCGACCCGCGGCTGCCCGAGGAGTGGACGGCGCTGACGTACCGGCTCACCCTCCAGGGCACCCGGCTGCGGGTCCGGGTCGAGCCGCACCAGGTGAGCCTCACCGTCGAGGACGGCGACCAGGTCGAGATCACGGTGCGCGGCAAGCTCGTGCAGGTGACCCCCGGCGAGCCGGTCGTCGTACCGCTGGACGGGCAGGGCCCGCGGCTCCCGGGCGACCCGCCCGCGTGGGTCCGGGACGGGGTGCGCCGCTCGGACGGCACCGTCATCACCGCGTCCGTGCCGCACGCCGGGAGCCTGCAGGCGTGATCGCGGCGCAGCCGGGTAGGTTCCTGGCATGCGCACCTTCACGACCTTCGACGAGCTGACCGACGCCATCGGCGCGGACCTCGGGACGACCGACTGGTTCCAGATCACCCAGGACCGGGTCGACGCCTTCGCGGACGCCACCGGTGACCACCAGTGGATCCACGTGGACGTCGAGCGGGCCAAGGACGGCCCCTTCGGCGGCACCATCGCCCACGGCTACCTGACCCTGTCGCTGATCCCACGGTTCACCCCCGAGCTGTTCGAGCTGGGCACACCCGGCGCCAAGCTCAACTACGGCGTCAACAAGGTCCGCTTCCCCAACCCGGTCAAGGTCGGCTCCCGGATCCGGGCCACCGCCCAGATCGCGGAGGTCTCCGACGTCCCCGCCGGCAAGCAGATGGTGACCCGCTACACGATCGAGATCGAGGGCGAGTCCAAGCCCGCCTGCGTCGCGGAGACGGTCGTCCTGCTGCTCGGCTGAGCCGCCTGGGCCCCCGTCGGCCCCGGCGCCCTGCCCTGGTGCCGGTTTCCCAGGTGATGCAGAGAAACCGGCACTCCCCATGGTGAATTCACCATGGGGAGTGCCGGTTTCTCGACATCACCTGGGAAACTGCACCCGCCTCACGCGGTGGTGGCCCGGCCCGGTACGCCGCGGGCGGGCAGCAGCTCCTCGACGAGGGCGTCGGTCTCGGCCTCGATGGCGGCGCCACGGTCGGCCAGGACCTCGGCCATCGTGGCGGCGGCCGTCGCGGCCGCGTCGGCGCCACCGGGACCGTCGTACTCGGCGCGGAGCAGGTCCCGCCACAGCAGCTGCGAGCCGGGGGCCAGTCGCAGACCTGCGCGGGCCGCCCCGGCCGCACCGGCCGGGTCGCGGTCGAGGTGGCACAGCTCTCCCAGCCGGTGGGCGGCGTCCACGACGACGGCCTCCACCTGCGCCTCGAGCCGGGTCCGGGCCAGCCAGGCGTAGCGACCGTCGGGGCGACCGTCGAGGAACGGGCCGCGGACCAGGTGCAGCGCCCGGCGCAGCAGCTCGCGCTCGTCGCGGGGCCCCACCTTGCGGGCCCGCAGCGCGAGCTCGCCGAACGCGTGCCAGTCGACGGCCACGTCGGCGACCAGCGAGAGCCGGCCGTCGTCGTCGGACCGCAGGTGGTGGTTGCCCTCGGCGTCGGTGCCGAGCCACTCCCGGACCCGCTCGAGGGCGGCGTCCCGGACCTCGGGGGTGACCCCGCGCGGCCACACCGACGCGGCGAGCACGCTCGGGTGCACCGGCGAGGCCTGGAGCGCGAGGAAGGTCGCGATCTCGGTGGCCAACGCCACCCGGGTGGGGTCCAGGGTCCCGGGGGTGCGGGCCTCGACGGGCCCGAGCACGCCGACCCGCACCGGCGCCGCGCTCCAGAGGCCGTCGTCGCCGGCCCGCGGCGGGGCGGCCACCGGCGCCCGGACGTCGCGGGGGCGGGGAGCCGCCGCGCGGGCGTCCTCCAGCAGCTCGGCGACCAGCTCGGCCGAGGACGCGGTCAGCCGGACCGCCTCCACCTCGACGTCGAGCAGCGGCACCCGCAGCGTGCCCGACTCGTCGACCTCCAGGGCCCAGCGGGTGCCCGGGACGTGCCCGGTGGAGACCACGCCGAAGCCGCGCAGGCCCGAGGCGGCGAGCGCGCCGAGCCGCTCGGCAAGCTCGGCCTCGGGTGCCGAGCCCAGGACGGCGTACTCCGGGCGGACCCCGGGGCGGCGGGCCAGCCGGCCGGTCAGCACCTCCTGCGCTCCGCGCTCGGGCCGGCTCCGCTCGAGCTCGTCGAGCATCGGGCCCAGGTCGTCGACGAGGGACAGCCGGTCGCCGGCGAGGTCCGCGAGCACCTCGCTGAGCCGGTAGCCGCGCACCCGCTGGTCGTCGGACCACGGGCTGGTCGCGAGCTGCACCGCGAGCGCCGAGACCACCTCGGTGGACAGCGGCTCGGGCCCGGCCACCGCGACCACGCCGCCGGCCGACTCGAGGTCCACCAGCAGGTCACGGCCGTCGAGCCCGCGGCCCAGGCAGACCAGCCCCGGGTACGGCGCGTGGCCGAGCTCCGTGGGCTCGGGAGCGTCGGCGCCGAGCCGCCAGGTGCGGCCGTCGTCGACCGGGGTCCAGGGCGCGGGGGCGTCGGTGCGCGGCGGCGCCAGCGACAGGTCGACGGTGTCGTCGCCGACGGTCACCGCGAAGACCGAGGGCAGCTCCTTCTGCTCGGTGCGGCAGACGGCGCTGAGGCCGCGCAGCGCGCGGTCGACGCGCGCGGCCCGGTCGGCGTCGGCGCCGACTCGCAGCGCCACCTCGGCCTCGAGCGCGTCGGCGCTGGAGTCCCGGCCGCGGCGGCGACGACGCTCCACGGCGAGCGCGCCGAGCAGGGCGGCCGCGAACAGCCCGCCCCCGGTGAGGTCGCGGGCCAGCTGCGAGCCGTCGTCGACGCTGTCGGCGGCGAGCACGGAGCCGCCGAGGTGGCCCGCCTGCGCGGCGTCCTGGTGGTCGGAGCGGGTGGGCGCGGTCGGGGTGGGGGCGACCGAGGTGGGCTCGGCCGCGACCCGCTCGACGCCGGTGGCGTCCTCGGGCATCACCAGCACCCAGCCGGGCTGGATCAGCCGGCCGAGCACCAGCTCGCCGCCGTCGGGCTGCGGGCGGTCCTGGTTGAGGGTGAAGATCTCGTGCCAGCGGCGGCCGTTGCCGAGGTGCTGCTCGGCGATGTCCCAGAGGTTGTCGTGGTAGTGACCGGTGGGCGGCTTGACGACGTAGACCTTCTTGCCGACGAGGTCCTGCATGTCCCGCGGTACGCCGGCGTGCTGGGCGACCCGGGTGTCCTGCTCGGCCTGGTGCGCCGCGCTCAGCTCGATGCCGCCGTCGGAGCGCTGCACGTCCTGGTCGGCCCGGGCGGTGCCGGCGCCGGCGTCCTGCTGCACGGCGCTGGTGGTGACGTCGCCGGAGGCCGGCGGGGTGGTGGTCGCGGCGGTGGCCACCCCGGTGCTGCCGAGGAAGGCCCCTCCGACGAGCAGGGTGCCGACCAGGGTCCGGGCGAGCTGCTGCGAGGGTCCCGACAGCGGCACCGGCCGGGGCAGCCCGGCGCCTCGGACCAGGCTGACCGTCTCCACCAGGATGCAGGCCACGAACTGGAGCCAGGCCAGCCACACCACGCCCCGCAGCACCGCGAGGACGGCGTCGGTGGTCAGCGGCTGGGTGAGGTCGGAGCGGCCGGGCAGGCCGTGCGGCACCGGCGGCGGCGCCTGCAGGTAGAGCAGCCCGAGCGGCACCCCGACGACGAGCACGAGCAGCGCCAGCCCGGCCCCCAGCGTCCGGGGCACCGACCGGGGCTCCTGCCGCTCCTCGGGCAGCCGGAACCTGGCCGGTCCCCGCTCCCCGGACACCGGCTGGCTGGTCTGAGGGGTCGTCACGTCGTCACCTTCACTGTCGGGGCACTCGTCTGGTCGTTCACCGGGCGACCGCCGTCGCCGTCGCCGTCGCGTCGATGTCGAAGGAGCCGATGTGGATCAGTCGCAGCATCGTGGTCGGCACGGTGTCCTTGGCGACCACCCGCACCGAGGTGTACTGGCCGTCGGCGTCGCGCACCACGTCGGCGCTGTAGTTGCGGTAGCCGATGCCGGCCAGGTAGCCGCTCGCCGCCGCTCGCGCCGCGACCGGGTCGAGCCGCACCACGTTGTCCTCCCGCAGGGCGGTGAGGTCGATCGCCTGGGCGCCGGCCCGGGCGGCCTGCTCGGTGTTGTCGGCCAGCCTCATCCGCTCGTTGATCGCGGTGCCGCCGTCGACGACCAGCCCGGCGCAGGCCAGCAGCACGATCGCGAAGCCGAGGATGAAGGCGGTCGCGGTACCGCGCTCGTCGCGGTACCGGGTCATCCGGTCCTCCGGTAGGTGTCGATGGGGGCGGTGCTGTCGGCCTGGACCGCGACGCTGCCGGGCAGCCCGATCAGCCCCAGCCCGGCGTAGCTGACCCGGCAGTCCAGGGAGACCCGGACGATCCCGCCGGACACGAAGCTGCCGCCGACGCGGGTGCCTCCGCAGGACGTGGTCTGCTGGTCGAGCGAGGCGGCCACCACCTGCCGGGCCCGGGCCTCGGCGGTGCCGGCGTCCCGCTCCAGCGAGGCCGCCCGGGCCGCGTCCCGGGACGCCGCCTCCAGGTCGCCCTTGACCGCGACCAGCCGGCCGGCCGCCACCACGAGCATCATGAACGCCAGCATCACCGGCGCCAGGATCACCAGCTCCACGGCCATCGACCCGCGCTCGGACCGGCGTACGGCGCCGAGCAGCCGCCGCAGCCCGCTCACGGGGTGTCCTCGCGGAACTGCTCGATCGGGCCCTCCACGGTCTGGTCGACCCGCGGCACGAGCACCGGGGACAGCTCCTGCGCACGACCGGACACGACCGCCCGGACCCGGTCCCCACCGACCCGCACCACGTTGACGTCGACGTCGACGAGGATCCCGCGGCCGATGTTGGCGGCGTACTGGTAGCCCGCCCGCTCCCCCGCCGCGGTGTCGCCGTCACTGGTCCGCGCCACCCGGGACGCCTCCCGCGCGACGGCGGACGCGGCCTGGTTGCCGAGGTACACCAGCGCGAACTGGACGGTCGCGAAGATGAACAGCAGCAGGATCGGCATGTACATCGCCATCTCCACCGTGCTGGCGCCGCGCTGGTCCCGGGTCCGGCGCCCCCGACCGGGCACGCGGGGGCTCACGGGTTCAGGCTGTTGGCCTTGTCCTTGAGCTTCTGCAGGATGATCGCGCCGACCGCCACGGCGACCGCGATCAGCAGCGCGGTGATGACCACCCACTCGACCGCGGAGGCGCCGCGCTCGCCGCGCTCGGACCTGGCCCGCGCGCCGGCGACCCGGCCGTCCAGCAGAATTCTCATCACATTGACCTGAAGCATGCGCAGAGCCTTTCTCGTCGTACACGTTGATGATCCCCGTACTCATCCCCGGTCACGTCCCGAGGACTCTCGCGACGGCAGGATACGTGAGGAACAGGAGGAATCCGACGCACAGGAGGAGCTGGGCGACCAGCATGGACTGCGACCGTGCCGCCGCCCTTCCCTCCGCGTCGGCCAGCTCCTTGCGCCGCATCGAGCCGGCCCGAGCAGACAGTGAGTCGCGCACCTTGGCGCCGTCCTCGGCGACCAGCGCCAGGGCGGCGGCGAGGTCGCGGAGCTCGTCGACGTCGACCTCGTCGCCGAGCTGGCCGAGTGCCGCCCAGGGCGTGGTGCCCTGGAGCCGGGCGGCCTCGAGGGTGTCCCGGATGCGCACCATCGCCCAGCCGTCGCTGATCGAGGTGGCCGACTGGAGGGCCTCGGGGACGCCGCGCCCCCCGGCCAGGTTCATCGCGACCAGGTCCAGGAACGAGCTGACCACGTGCCGGAAGTCGCGGCGCCGGGCGTCGGCCAGCCGGGCCAGCTGGCTGTAGGGCAGGGTGGCCCCGATCACCGCACCGATGCCGGTCAGCCACAGCGGGATGGTCAGGCTGAAGGCGCCGATCGCGGCGGCTGGGCCGAGCATCACGAACGGCAGGAGGACGCCGAGCACGGCGAACAGCAGCGTCCGCGCCAGGAACGTCTCCACCGACTGGCCGACGATGCCGAGGTTGGCGGTCACCGACGACGGCACGTCCACGCCACGGCTGACCAGGGCGCGGCGCAGCTCGGAGCCGACCTCCCGCATCCGCACCGACTCGTCCTGGTGCCGGCGGTCCGCGGTCAGGCCGGCCTGCCGGCGGCCGCGGGTGCGCTGGGCGTCGATCTGCGCGACCGCGGCGGCGCCGGTCGTGGAGCCGGGCTGGAGCACGGTGACGAGCAGGAACACTCCGGCTCCGGCGATGGCGCCGACGAGCATGACCATCAGCAGGGCGGTGCTCATCCGGCCACCTCCGTGCTTCCGCGGAAGTGCAGGAACCGGGCCGGGGTCTCGAACCGGGACAGCCGGCGCAGCCACATGATGCCGACGGCGAAGAAGCCGATGACCACGGCGAGCACCGCCTGCCCGACGGCGGTGCCGTAGGGCTCGACGTACGCCGGGTTGAAGATCGCCAGGCCGACCACGAAGCTGACGGTCACCCCGATCACGATCTGCACGCTGCGGCGGGTGCTGCGCCGCCCGGCGTTCACCCGCTGGCGCATGTCGAGCTCGGCCCGCGCGGACTCCGACAGCGAGCCGAGCACTTCACGCAGGCCGGGGCCGCGCAGCCGGGAGTTCAGGATCAGCGCGGCGATGATCAGGTCGGCGCTGGTGTCGTCCATCTCCTCGGCGAAGCGCTGCAGGGCGGCCGGCAGCGGCACCCGCACGCGCAGCCGATTGGCCATCGTCATCAGCTCTTGGTTGATCGCCGGGGCCGCGGCGTACGCCGTCGCCGGGATCGCCTGCTCCAGGCCGACCGCGCCGGCGACCGTGTCCCGCAGGGACTCCGTCCAGGCGGCGAGCGCCTCGATCTTGGCGATGCTCTGCCGCTCCGCGCCGGCACCCCCGAACAGCGCCTGCCAGAACATCACCAGAGCGCCGGTGGCGATCGCGGCGACCAGCCAGCCGGTGAGCAGCAGCACGAGCAGCCCCACCCCGACCGCGACCGGCAGCCGGACGCCGAGCGAGCGCAGCCGGGGCAGCAGGTCCGACCCGGGGCCCGCGACCGGGCTCGGCTCGTGCGGGACCAGGCCCTGGTAGAGCAGCACGAAGCCGCCGCCGACGACGGCGCCGAGCAGCACGATGGCCAGCAACGACAGGGAGGGGGTCATGCGGACTCCACCCAGCCGGCCTGGGCACCCGGGACGTAGCCCACGGCCTCGAGCTCGGGCAGGCAGCTGACCGCCGCCGAGGCCACGGCGTACCCGTCGGGGCCGAGCTTGAAGACCTCGCTGGACAGCACCCGGCCGTCCACGCCGTTGACCTCGCGCACCGAGGTCACCATCCGGCGCAGGGTGCCGCCGTCGGCGAAGTCGTTGCGGCGCTCCACGAACACCACGAAGTCGATGGCGCCGGCGATCAGCATCATCGTCGCGTCGGCGGGCAGCCGCTCGACGCTCTGGATGGCGTAGGTGCAGATCCGGTTGAACACCTCCAGGGAGGAGTTCGCGTGGATCGTGGACAGCGAGCCGTCGTTGCCCTGGGACATCGCGTTGAGCATGGTGACGATCTCGTCGCCGAGGACCTCGCCGACGATGACTCGCGACGGGTTCATCCGCAGCGAGCGGCGGACCAGCTCGGACATCGCGATCGCGCCGCTGCCCTCGGAGTTGGGCAGCCGCTCCTCGAAGGCGACCACGTTGGGGTGCAGGTCCTCGAACTCGCCGAGGCCGAGCTCGAGCGCCCGCTCGACGGTGACCAGGCGCTCGACCGGGTCGATCTCGTTGGACAGCGCCCGCAGCAGCGTGGTCTTCCCGGCGTTGGTGGCGCCGGCGATCATGATGTTCTTGCGGGCCCGGACGGCGGCGGACAGGAACGCCGCCAGCTCCGGGGACATCGAGCCGTACTCGACCATCATGTCGAGCGAGGCCCGCGCGATCCGCGCCCGCCGGATCGACAGGGCGGGGCGCTGGCAGACGCCCATCACGGCCGAGAGCCGGGAGCCGTCGGGCAGCCGGATGTCGAGCTGTGGGTTGGCGGTGTCGAACGGCCGGCTGGTCAGGCCGCTGTAGGCGCCGAGCACCTGCACCAGCTCGACCAGCTCGTCGTCGCTGTCCGCGACCGGCACACCGCGTGCCTCGCGCCCGTCGGCGTACCCGATGAAGACGTTGTCGTAGCCGTTGATGTCGATGTTCTCGACCATCGGGTCGTCGAGCAGCGGCTGCAGCCGGCCGACCCCGAACAACGCGGCGTGGATGCCCTCGGCGAGCCCGGTCTCCTCCTCGTGGGTGGGCGGGCGCCGGCCGGCGGTGACCTCCTCGCGGGCGTAGCCGTCGAGCACCCGGCTCACCACGGCGCGGGCGAACTGGCGCTCGTCCTCCGAGCTCATCGGCGGCAGGCCGTTGGAGGCGTCCTCACGGCGCTGGCGGGCGAGGATCTCCGCGACCTGTTCGCGCAGGGTGCGTACGAGCTGCTGGTCCATCGGGCGAGCCCCTATCCCGCGGCGGCGTGACGGTGGTGGGCGAGGTCCGCGAGACCGGCGGCGAGCACGGTCGCGGAGCGGATGAGCAACGAGCGCGAGGACCGCACGTAGCCGACCCCGCGCAGCGCGTCCGCGGTGCGCGGGTCGTCGGCGAGCACGCCGAGGACCCGGGCCGTGAGACCCTCCGAGTCCAGCAGCTGCTGGAGGTCGGGGCCGCTGCGGGTGTCCCGGTACGACGTCACGGCGGCGACCCCGACCGGCGGGCCGTCGACGCCGCCGAGGTCGATGCCGTCGCGCAGCGACGTGAGCCGGTCCCGAAGGTGGGCGACGCCCTCGATGCCGGGCCGGACCACGAAGAGCACCGCGTCGGCCCGCTGGAGGACCGGGAGGGACGCGGAGCCGGGGACCACCCGTCCGCAGTCGGCGAGCACGTCGGCGTGGTGGCCGGCGAACACCGTCGGCAGCTGGCCCCAGGCGGGACCGAGGCCGGCGACCTGCCCGGCGGACTCGACGCCGGCCAGCACCTGCACGCCGCCGGAGACCTCCTGGAGGTGGTCGGCGAGGGTGGCCTCCTGGGCGCCGCGCCGCACGGCCGCGCCGAGGGAGAGCACGCCGCGGTTGGTGTCCAGCGGGTCGCCCTCGGGGGTGCGGCAGCGCCAGGTCAGGTCACCGCCGGCGGGGTCGACGTCGGCGAGCACCGGGTCGCTGGGCCAGACGGTGGCCAGCGCCAGCGCCGCGACCGTCGTGCCCGGGGACCCCTTGGCGGACGCCAGGGCGTACAGCGCCATCAGTCCCCCTGGATGGCGTCGGTCGAGTTGCCGCGGGAGATCAGCGCCAGCCCGGCGAGGGAGCCGTTCGAGGCGTCGATGACCTCCTTGCCGGCGGTCGCGGGGACCAGCAGGCTGACGCTGCCGGAGCTGGCACCGCCGAGGCTGTCCTTCTTCGGGCGGGTCACCGAGATGACCAGGCCGCGGGTGACGTCCTTGGCACCCGACGTGGAGGCGTTGGTGGAGCTGCTGCCGCTGGCCCGCACCACCTGCACGAGGTCCCCGCGGGCCAGCTCCTTGGGCGTCAGCGCCGGGTTCAGCAGCACCGAGACGATCACCCGGCCGTCGCCGACCGGCGGCGTGGAGTCCAGCAGCTGGGGGGTCACCAGCATCCCCGGGTAGATCGTGCCCTTGGCGTAGGTGCCGACGATCTTGTCGCGGTACTGCCAGCCGACCAGGCTCAGCGAGTCGCCGGCGACCTGGACCTGCTTGACGTCGGCGGCGGTGATCCTCGAGCCCGGCGAGATCGTCGAGCGGGCCGCGATCACGCTGACCCGGCTGTCCATCCGGATCGCGAGCAGCCCGGCGACCAGGGCACCCCCGACGATGAGCAGGACCGCGACCGCGGCGAGGGCGGGACGTCGCTGCCGCGGCGGGGCCGGCATCCGGTTGGCGGGCCCCTTGCCGGCGCCGCGGGCCGAGCGGGCCCGCTGGCGGTCGGCCGTGGTGCTGCCCGTGCCGGCACTGGTACCGGTGGTCCCGCTCATGGTTGCTCCTCGTCGACAACGCGTGCGGAGGTCGGAGCGGTGCCGCCGTGTCCCCCAGAACAGATAGCGGAGGCAGTTTATCCGGGATCGTCCCGCCGCAAACCCGCCGAGTCCCCCCGATTCCGACGGTGTTCCGCACCGGCCCGACGCCGCCCTACGCTGCTCCGCAAGGCCGGCAGGCGAACCAGATCAGCAGGAGGCAGACATGCCCACAGGGGACCAGAAGATCGGTGTCGAGGAGATCCTTGCGACCGCGGACATGATCGACCGGACGGTGCAGCAGCTGCACGACGCCCAGAACACCGCCAACACCAAGTCCCAGGACCTGGTCACCGGCGCGTGGCAGACGCCGGGCGCCTCCACCACGTTCCACAACAAGTGGTCCGAGTGGAACACCGGCATGGGCAAGATGCTCCAGGTCGGTCCCGAGTTCTCGCAGTGGCTGCGCAACTACGCGCGCGACGCACAGGGCCTGGACGACGCCTACAGCAAGTAGCCCTCCCGCACCTCGACGAGCGGCGCCCCGGGTCACCCCGGGGCGCCGCTCTGGTCGTGTCGGGAGGCCGTCGGCCGCCGGCCCGGGCTTGTTTCCGATCCTGGACGAGTCGGCAACAACCCGTCAGGGCAGGTCGCAGGACGGCACCTGCAGGAGCCGCTGGCCACCGCCGGCGTCCACGACCAGGCCGCGCCCCGGGTGCACCCGCGGCATCAGCGCGCTGCGCATCAGCCGGACGCTGTAGAGGTCGCCGTCGCCCATCGCCTGCGGGGACAGCAGCAGCCCCTGGCGCGACTTGCGGGCCTCGTAGGTCCAACCGCTGTAGCCGGTGCCGAGCTCCGCGACGGTGCCCGCGAGCACCACCCGCCACCGCTTGCCGCGGGCCTGCTGCACCATCGCCAGCAGCGCCGGGGACAGCGGCGACTCCTTCAGCGCGTCGGCGTCGTCGACCACGACCACCGCTCCCTCACCGAGCCCGCGCAGCCGCTCCACGAGGGCCTCCTCGTCGGTGTCACCGGCGCGGACCAGCGCGTCGAGGTCGGCCAGGTCGGCGCTCAGCGCGGTCTCGGACACGCACAGCCCCAGCACCGGGACTCCGGCCGCGGCTGCCGCCCGCACCACGAAGCGCAGCGCCCCGGTCTTGCCGGACTTCGGCGGCCCCGCGACGATCGCCACCGGGCTGCCGGACAGGTCCAGGCCGACCAGGCCGAGGTCGTCGCCGCCGAGCCCGAGCGGGACGAAGCCGTCCGCGATCGACGGCCCCGCCTCCGCGACCAGGGCCCCCACCCGGTCGTCGTACGGCGCGACGACGGGCATCTCCTCGAGCCGGAACGGCCGCAGGTGCGCGGGGGTGGCCTCGTCGCGCTCGCGGCGCCGCTCCGCGATCTCGCGCAGTGCGGCGTTCTGCCCGGCGCCGGAGGTGTCGCAGGACAGCACCGCGACCTGGACCTCGCGGGTCGGGTCGGGGGTCAGCGCCCGCCCCTCGGGCAGGTGGTCGGGCACCTCCCGGGTGGGGATGCCGACGGTGCTGAAGTCGGTGCGGTCGGCCAGCCGCAGGACCAGCCGGCTCTCCACGAGGGTGGACATCCGGCCGAGCACCAGCTGGCGGTCGCCGCTGACCACGACGTGCACACCGGCCGCGGTGCCGTCCCGCAGCAGCGCCATCACCTGGTCGGTCATCACCCCACCGTCGACCTCCCCCAGCGTGGAGAGGAAGCCGTCCCAGCGGTCGATCAGCATCAGCACGTACGGCGGCCGCTCGTCGTCGGGCAGCGAGTCCCGGAGCTCGGCCAGGTCGGCGAACCCACCCCGGCCCAGCAGCGCCTGCCGCTCCTCGACCAGGGACACCAGCCGGCTCAGCAGCCGGCCGGCGCGGTCGACCTGGGTGCGGGAGACCACCGCCCCGGCGTGCGGCAGCCGGCCGAGCCCGAGCAGCGCCCCGTTGCCGCAGTCGAGCCCGTGGATGTGCAGGTCGCGGACCGCGACCTCGTCGGCCAGCGCGCCGGCGAGGGTGCGCAGGGTGGTCGAGCGGCCCGAGCGGGGTCCGCCCAGGACGTAGAGGTGGCCGTCGCGGCCGAGCCGGAAGGTCTTCGCGCGCTGCTCCTGGAGCGCCGGCAGGTCCTCCAGGGCCCAGGCGGCCTCGAGCGGCCGGGCCGCAGCCGCGTCCTGGTCCGGGTCGGCGACCTCGGGCAGCCGGTCGCGGGCGACCACGTCCGGGAGCGCGTCCAGCCAGGGCCGGTGCTGCGGCGGGACGCCGAGGGTGTCGTTGAGGCTGGTGACGGCGTCCACCACCGCGGCCAGGTCGGTGTCCGCCTCGTCGGTCTGCTCGACCAGGCTCCGCGGCCGCACCGGCGCCGGCAGCCCGGCCCGGCTCCACGGCACCGGCCAGGCCAGGGCCTCGGCCGCGGGCCGGTCCCCCGTCTCGGCCTCCGGCCTGCGACCGCCGACCCGCCCGCTCTGGAAGGGCATCAGCGTGGAGGCGCCGCTGCGGACGTAGGCGCGGCCGGGCTGGCTCGGCAGGATCCGGGCCGCGTCCGGAGCGTCCAGCACGTCGCGGCTGTCGTTGTCGTCGGTGACCCGCAGCGAGACGCGCAGGTTGGTGTTGGCGCGGATGTCGGCGGAGACCACGCCGCTGGGCCGCTGGGTGGCGAGCACCAGGTGGATGCCGAGCGACCGGCCGCGCTGGGCGATGCCGACCAGGCCCTGCACGAAGTCCGGAAGCTCCGCGACCAGGCTGGCGAACTCGTCGATCACCAGCACCAGCCGCGGGATCGCCGGCAGCTCGGGGCGGCTGCGCTGCACGGCCCAGTAGTCCTCGAGGTCCTTGGCACCGGGCCCGGCGAGCAGGTGCTCACGGCGGCGCAGCTCGGCGCCCAGCGACACCAGCGCCCGGCTGACCAGGTGGTTGTCGAGGTCGGTGACCATGCCGACGGTGTGCGGCAGCCGCGCGCAGTCCTTGAACGCCGAGCCGCCCTTGTAGTCCACGAGCACGAAGGTCAGCTGGTCCGGGCGGTTGGCGACCGCCAGCGAGGCCACCAGGGTCTGCAGGAACTCCGACTTGCCGGAGCCGGTGGTGCCCGCGACCAGGGCGTGCGGGCCGTCCCTGCGAAGGTCGAGGTGGAAGGGCCCGTCGTACCCGACACCGACCACCACGTCGGTGGTCCGGCCGTGCTGCCAGCGCACGGCCACTGCCTCGGGGGTCGGCGGGTCGAGGTCGATCTGCTCCAGCAGCCGGGCCGAGCCGGGGATGCCCGCGGCCTCGTCCTGCGGGGTGGTGTCGCGCAACGCGGAGACGCCCCGGGCGACGGTCTCGCACCAGGGCCCCTCGACCAGGTCGGGGACGATCCCGTCGGTGCCGTCCGAGGCGGTCTCGGAGAGCCGGACCGCGCCCCCCTCGCAGGCGACCACGGCCCGGCACTCCTCCGGGAGCTGCCGGACCTCCCGGTCCACGCAGACCACGTGCACGCCCACGGCCGGGCCGCGGCGGAGCAGGTCGACCACGGCGGGCAGCGCCCGGAGCCGGCGCGCGCCGTCGAGCACGACCACCACGTCGGGAGTCGGCCGGACCCGGTCGGTGGCGGCCTGCTCCCGTGCCTCGACCACCGCGCTGAGCTCGGCCAGCCGCCGGCCCACGGACTCCTGCTGGGTGCCGAGCAGCGGGTTCACGTCGCCCTCGGTCCGGGCGTGCGGCAGCCACCGGACCCAGTCCCAGTCCGGCTCGCCGGCGGCGTCGCTGAGCACCACGACCCGGACGTCGCGCGGCGAGTGCAGCAGCGCGGCCTGCGCGACCAGCCAGCGGGCCAGCGGCCGGGCGGTGTCCTCGTCGCCGGCGACGCCGATCACCCCGAGCCGGGAGAGGTCCATCCAGGCCGGCACGTGCTCGAGGGTGCGCGGGGGCGCCGCCTCGTCGGTCTTGTCGCGGCGCTGCTCCACCCGCACGGTGGCCGGCAGCGTGGCCAGCCCCACCCGCAGCCGCAGGTAGTCGGGGTCGCTGGGCCGGCGCTCCCACAGCCGCGGACCGGGGCCGATCGCGGCCATCAGCAGCGTCGCCGGGTCCGGCGAGGACAGCCGGCGCTCCTGCTGCTCGGCGACCAGGGCCCGTTCGATCCGGGCGCCGACGGCGGCCAGGGTCTGCTCGTAGGCGACGTTGGCGGCGATGTTCTCCTTGCGGCTGCCGCGCCGGTCGCTGAGGAAGTTCGCGATCGCCATGATCGGGGAGAACAGCGCGAACAGCAGGAAGCGCGGGCTGATGAACGCCATCGGCACCGAGATCACCAGCGGCGCGACCACCATCACCCAGGGCAGCGGACGGCCCTTGCGCGGCGCCGGACGGTCGGGGAGGTGGAAGCTGCGCTCTCGGTCGGGCGGCAGCAGCCGCGGCGGCCGGTTGAGCTCGACGAGCGCCTCGTCGTGGTTGACGCTGACGTCCGCGGTGGGCTCCCCCACCTGCGCCCGGGCCAGCACGGTGTCCCCGGCGGCCAGGTAGCCGCCGACGGGCCAGGCGGCGCCGTCGTCCGGCCCCTCCGCGGCCCCCGCCCGGGCCCGCTCCGGGGCCGGGTCGGCGACCGGGTCGACACCCTGCTCGGCCCGCAGCCGCTCGGCGGCCCGGTCGCGCTCCTTGCGGACCCTGCGCTCGGCGCGGGTCGGCTCCTGCTCGGGAGCCGGCCGCTCGCCCAGCGGCCGGGAGTCCAGCCGGGCCTCCAGGCCGGGCGCCGGGACGACCCGCACCGACCCGTCCGGGGTCACCGTGACCCGCAGCCCGTCCGCGGGCAGCCGGAGGTCGGGCAGCGACCAGCCGGGGGCTCCGCAGCCCACGACGGTCTCGCCGAGCGGCAGCCGGTGGATCCGGCCCGCGCCGGGACCCGCCACCACCCGGAGCTCGGCGACACCGGAGGGCGCCGCCCGGACCACCCGGTCGGCGGGCTCGAACAGGGAGACCACCGCGCCGCTGCGGATGCCGGACTTGCCGGCCGGTGCCAGCGGGTCGACCTCGGCGCCGTCGACCCACACCGGGATCCGCCGGGCGAAGCTGTCGTGCATCTCCTCCCCGAGCACCCCCACCAGCGGCCGGACGAGGTCCGCCACCGGCCGGTCGGGGTCGAAGTCGACGACGGTGTCGACGGCTCGCTCGCTGCGGCCGTCGACCAGTGTCAGGCTGAGACGCACGCCTCCCCCTCTCCGGTCCCGGCCAGTATGACGGCCGGACCCCCCGAAATCGGTCGAACCCGGTCGGACTCGGCTAGCCGGCCGCGATCCGGTCGATCACCAGCGGCACCGCGTCGTACGGCGTCCCCGCGTCGGCGACGACCACGCCCCCGTCGAGGGCAGCCAGCGCCCGCTCGAACCGCTCGGGCTCGTCGGTGTGCAGGGTCAGCAGGTCCTGGCCCTCGGTGACGGGGTCCCCGGGCTTGGCGTGCATCACGACCCCGGCCGCGGCCTGCACCGGGTCCTCCTTGCGGGCCCGGCCGGCACCGAGCCGCCAGGCGGCCAGCCCGACGGCCATCGCGTCGAGGTCGGTGAGCACGCCGCTGCGGGGGGCGGTGAGCACGTGCGTCTCGCGGGCCCGCGGCATCGGGGCGTCGGGATCGCCGCCCTGGGCGGCGATCATCCGCCGCCAGGCGTCCATCGCCGAGCCGTCGCGCAGCCGGTCGGCCGGGTCGACGTCGTGCACCCCGGCGGCCTGGAGCATCTCCCGGGCCAGTGCGAGGGTCAGCTCGACGACGTCGGCCGGACCACCGCCGGCCAGCACGTCGACGGACTCGGCGACCTCGAGGCCGTTGCCCGCCGTCCGGCCCAGCGGCGTGGACATGTCGGTGAGCAGCGCGACCGTGGTCACGCCCGCGTCGGTGCCGAGCGCGACCATCGTCTCGGCCAGCTCGCGGGCGCTGGCGACGTCCTTCATGAAGGCGCCGCTGCCGACCTTGACGTCGAGCACCAGCGCACCGGTGCCCTCGGCGATCTTCTTGCTCATGATCGAGGAGGCGATCAGCGGGATCGCCTCCACGGTGCCGGTCACGTCGCGCAGCGCGTAGAGCTTCTTGTCCGCCGGCGCCAGCCCGGTGCCCGCGGCGCAGATCACCGCGCCGACGTCCTCGAGCTGGGCGAGCATCGCCGGGTTGGACAGGTCCGCGCGCCAGCCCGGGATGGCCTCGAGCTTGTCCAGGGTGCCGCCGGTGTGCCCGAGCCCGCGCCCGGACAGCTGCGGGACGGCCACGCCGCAGGCCGCGACGAGCGGGGCCAGCGGCAGGGTGATCTTGTCCCCGACGCCGCCGGTGGAGTGCTTGTCGGCGGTCGGCCGGGACAGCGAGGAGAAGTCCATCCGCTCCCCCGAGGCGATCATCGCCGCGGTCCACCGGGCGATCTCGCGACGGTTCATCCCGTTCAGCAGGATCGCCATCGCCAGCGCGGACATCTGCTCGTCGGCGACGGCACCGCGGGTGTAGGCGTCCACGACCCAGTCGATCTGGGAGTCGCTGAGCTCCCCGTGGCCGCGCTTGGCGACGATCACCTCGACGGCGTCGTGCGCCTCGTGAGCGCTGGTCATGTCTCTCCCTCTCGGTACGGCGGACGTGCGGTGCTGCCTGCGGACCCTACGACGACCGACCGGAAGCCGCGCAGCACGAAGGTGCCTCGGGACTCCGGCTCGGACACCAGCCGCAGGTCGGGGAACCTGCCCAGGAGCAGCCCGAGGGACTCCACGAGCTCCATCCGGGCCAGCGGGGCGCCGACGCAGAAGTGCACGCCTGCCCCGAACGCGAGGTGCGGGTTGGGGTCGCGGTCGGGGCGGAAGGTGTCGGGGTCGGCGAACACTGCCGGGTCACGGTTCGCGGCGCCGAGGAGGGCCGCGATCCGCTGCCCGGGCTCGAGGGTCACCTCCCCCACGGTGACCGTCTCGGTGGCGGTCCGCTCGAAGAGCTGGAGGGCGGAGTCGAAGCGGAGCATCTCCTCCACGCAGGCCGGCACCTGGGCGGGCGTCGGGCGGACCCCGGCGCGCAGCATCGCGACCAGGCCGTTGCCGAACACGTTGACCGACGCCTCGTGGCCGGCGTTGAGCAGCAGCACCGCGGAGGCGACGACCTCGTCCTCGGTGAGCCGGGCGGCGCCGTCCTGCGCGGCGACCAGGTCCGAGACCAGGTCGGCCCGGGGGTCCGCGGCCCGGTCCCGCGCCAGCTCGCGGACCACCTCGGCGAACTCGGCGGCCGCGCTCACCGCGGCGTCCTGCACCTGGTCACCGGGGGCCGGCTCGTACATCCGGACGATGGCCTGGGACCAGGCGCGCAGCTGCGGGGCCAGCGACGCCGGGACGCCGAGCAGCTCGGCGATCACCAGCACCGGGAGCGGCTCCGCGTACGCGGCGACCACGTCGAAGCCGGCCGGGTCGACCTCGCCGAGCAGCTGTCCGGCGAGCTTCCGGACCCGGGGCCGCAGCCGCTCCACGTGGCCGCGGTTGAAGGCCCCGACGACGAGCCGGCGCAGCCGGGTGTGGTCCGGCGGCTCGTTCTCCATCATCTGGTGGCGGTGCAGCAGGTTGAAGGGCTCGAACCGCTCCCGCGGCTCCCGGTCGCGCCAGATCCGGCCGAGCCGGCGGTCCCGGAGCACCGCGTTGGCGCAGGCGTGGTCGAAGGTGAGGTAGCGCCCGGAGGGCTCGTGCCACGCGACCCCGCCGAGCCGGCGCTCCGCGGCGAACAGCGGGTAGGGGTCGGCCACCACCGCGGCGGCGCTCAGGTCACACCGCGTCGAGCGCATCGGGTCCGAACGCGTCCGGGAGCACCTCGCTCATCGGGCGCACGCCTCGCACGGTCAGCAGCAGCATCCGCGGCCCGCCGTTCTCGAACAGCACCTGGCGGCAGCGGCCGCACGGCATGATCACGTCGCCGTCCCGGTTGACGCAGACCACGTGGGTGAGCCGCCCGCCCCCGGTTGCGTGCAGCGAGGACACCAGGCCGCACTCGGCGCACAGCGCGACGCCGTACCCCGCGTTCTCGACGTTGCAGCCCACCAGCAGCCGTCCGTCGTCGGCCAGCCCGGCGGCGCCGACCCGGTAGTGGGAGTACGGCGCGTAGGCGCGCCGCATCACCGTGGTGGCCTCCTCGACGAGGTGGGGCCACGGGTCCTCGGTGGGGACGTCGACCACGTCAGCCCGCCTCGCCGCGCCGGTAGCGCTGGCCGTCCGCCGCGGGCATCCGCAGCCGCTGGGCCGCGAAGGCGAGCACGAACAGCGTCGCGACGTACGGCGTCATCCGGGTGAAGTCCGCGGGCACCGCGTCGGTGGTGAAGAACCACACCCCGAACAGCACCCCGGCGACCACCGTGACGATCCCGGCCCGGCGGGTGCCACGGCGCAGCAGCAGCGCGCCGTAGGCGAGCAGCACGATCGCGATCACGATCAGCAGGGCGTGCACCGCCCCGCCGCCGGCCCGCAGCTGCAGGGCGTCGGTGTAGCCGAACAGGGTGGCGCCGAGCAGCATGCCGGCGGGACGCCAGTTGCCGAAGATCATCGCGGCCAGGCCGATGTAGCCCCGGCCGTTGGTGATGCCGTTCTGGTACAGCCCGGCGCCCACCATCACGATGAAGCCGCCGGCCAGCCCCGCGAGGGCGCCGGAGATCAGCACCGCGACGATCTTGTAGCGGTAGACGTTGACGCCGAGCGTCTCGGCCGCGCTCGGGCTCTCGCCGCACGAGCGCAGCCGCAGTCCGAACGAGGTCCGCCACAGCACGAAGTACGTCGCCACCACCAGCAGCAGCGACAGGATCGTCAGCGAGGACAGGTCGCGGCTCAGCGCCCCGACCACGGAGGCCAGGTCGGAGACCAGGAACCAGTGCCGGTCCTCGACGCCCTTGGCCCAGTCGGTGACGCCCGGCAGGTTCACCGAGACCGGGCCGTCGACCGGTGGCGACTGGGTCGGGCCGCCGCCCGGGAGCCCGGAGAACCACAGGTCCGCCAGGAACGCGGCCACCCCGACCGCCATGATGTTGATGGCGACACCGGACACGATGTGGTCGACGCCGAACCCGACGGTGGCCAGCGCGTGCAGCGCGCCGCCGATCGCCCCGAACATCATCGCGGCGATGACGCCCTGCCAGGGGCCGTAGTAGAAGCCGAAGTATCCGGCGCCGATGGTGCCGAGGATCATCATCCCCTCGAGGCCGATGTTCACCACGCCCGCGCGCTCGGACCACAGGCCGGCCAGCCCGGCCAGGGCGATCGGGATGGTCGCGGTGATGGCCTCGCGCAGCGTGCCCGAGGAGTCCAGCTCGTTGGCGCCGGTGAGCACCCGCGCGAAGGAGATCAGCGCGAAGGCGACCAGCAGCCAGGCCCAGACCGGGACCCGTCGGGTGCGGGTACGCGGCCGGGCGACCACCTCGGGGGTCAGCGCGTCGTTGGCGATCGTCATGCCGTGGCCTTCGCTTCCGTGTCGCTGGGGGAGAGCTGCTCGGCCACCGACCGCTGCTCGGCCGCCTGGGTGTAGCGCCGGACGATCTCGTAGGCGATGACCACGCTGAGCACCAGCACGCCCTGGGTGATCGAGACGATGTCGTTGGAGACGCCCGCGTTGATCTCCAGCAGGCTGCTCTGCTCCACCAGGAAGGCGAACAGCAGCGAGCCGAACGCGATGCCCACGGGGTTGTTGCGGCCCAGCAGCGCGACGGCGATGCCCGCGAAGCCGAGACCGGCCTGGAACGTGGTGCCGTAGGAGTGGGTGTCGCCGAAGAGCAGCGGCAGCCCGACCAGGGCCGCGACGCCCCCGGAGATCACCATCGAGATCACCATCATCCGGCGTACGTCGATCCCGCTGGCCACCGCGGCCGTGGCGGAGGCGCCGGTGGCCCGCAGCTCGAACCCGAAGACCGAGCGGTTCAGCAGCACCCAGTAGGCGACTCCGGCGAGCACCGCGACCAAAGCCAGCCCGAGCACCTCGTTGGGGGCGCCGGGGATCAGCGGGATCCCGGGCACCCAGCTGTCCTTGGGCAGCGCCTTGGTCTGGATGCTGTTGCCGACCGTGCCGCCCCACTGACGCAGCAGGTAGGCGGTCAGCGACACCGCGATGGCGTTGAGCATGATCGTCGAGATCACCTCGGAGACACCGCGGGTGACCTTGAGGACACCGGCGATCGCGGCCCAGCCGGCCCCGGCGGCGATCGCGATCAGGATCGCCACCACGACGTTGAGCGGTCCGGGCAGCCAGCCCTCGCCGGCGAAGGCGGCCGCCGCGAAGACCGCGACCCGGTACTGCCCCTCGACCCCGATGTTGAACAGGTTCATCCGGAACCCGATCGCCGCCGCGAGCGCGGACAGGTAGAGCACCGAGGAGTTGTTCAGGATGTTCACCAGGTTGCGCGGCGCGGGCATCGAGAAGATCGTGGTCAGGAAGCCGGAGACGGAGTTCCCCGACACCAGCAGGATGCCGATCGTGATCAGCATCGCCATCGCGATGGCCAGCACAGGTGCGGCCACCCCGATCAGGACACGTCGCAGCATCAGCTGTCCTCCCTGCTGTCCGCGGCTCCGGTCATGGCCGACCCGAGGTCCTGCGGGGTGACGTCGTGCGGGTCGAAGTCGCCGACGAAGCGGCCGCGCAGGATCACCTTGATGGAGTCCGAGAGACCGATCAGCTCGTCGAGGTCGGCCGAGATCAGCAGCACCGCGAGCCCGCGGCGACGCGCGTCACGGATGTGGTCCCAGATCGCCGCCTGGGCGCCGACGTCGACGCCCCGGGTCGGGTGCGAGGCGACCAGCAGCACCGGGTCGCCGCTCATCTCGCGGCCGACGATGAACTTCTGCTGGTTGCCGCCGGACAGGGCCCGGGCCGAGGTGTCGATCGACGGGGTCCGGACGTCGTACCCCTCGACGATGCGCCGGCTGTCCTCGCGGGCGCCGGCGCGGTCGAGCCAGATGCCCTTGGCGGAGGGCTCGCGGCTCTGGTGGCCCAGGATCCGGTTCTCCCACAGCGGCGCGTCGAGCAGCAGGCCGTGCCGCTGCCGGTCCTCGGGGATGTAGCCGATCCCGGACTCGCGGCGCCGCCGCGTGGACCACTCGGTGATGTCGGCGTCGTGCAGCTCGACACGGCCGCTGGTCGGCTGCCGCATGCCCATCACCACCTCGGTGAGCTCGGTCTGCCCGTTGCCCTCGACCCCGGCGATGCCGAGCACCTCACCCCGGCAGATCCGCAGCGAGACGTCGTCGAGCAGCCGGCGCCCGGCGGCGTCGGCGAGGATGACATGGTCGAGCTCGAGCATCTCCTCCGCGGTGACCGTGGACTCCTCGGTGTTCGGCGAGGGCAGCTCGGAGCCGACCATCAGCTCGGCGAGCTCGCGGGCGGTGACCTCCCGCGGGCGGACCGCGGCAACGGTGGTGCCGCGCCGGACGACGGTGATGTCGTCGGCTACCGCGAGCACCTCGTCGAGCTTGTGCGAGATGAAGATCAGGGTGTGCCCCTCGCTCTTGAGCTCGCGGAGGTTCGCGAAGAGCGCGTCCACCTCCTGCGGGACCAGGACCGCGGTCGGCTCGTCGAGGATGATCACCTTCGCGCCGCGGTAGAGCACCTTGAGGATCTCCACGCGCTGGCGCTCGCCGACCCCGAGACCCTCGACGAGCACGTCCGGGTCGAGGCCGAAGCCGTAGGTGCCGGAGATCCGCTCGAACTCGGCGCGGGCCTTGTCACCGATGCCGTGCATGCGCTCGGCGCCGAGCACGACGTTCTCCAGGACGGTGAGGTTGTCGGCGAGCATGAAGTGCTGGAACACCATCCCGATGCCGAGCTTGATCGCGTCGGCCGGCGAGCCCATCGACACCGGCGAGCCGTCGACCTCGATGGTGCCGGAGTCGGGCTTCTGGACGCCGTACAGGATCTTCATCAGCGTCGACTTGCCGGCGCCGTTCTCCCCCACGATCGCGTGCACCGTGCCGGCACGGACGTCGATGTCGATGTCGTGGTTGGCGATCACGCCGGGGAACCGCTTGCCGATGCCGCGCAGCCGGACGGCGATCTGGTCGTGCACAGTGCTGGTGATGACACACGCTCCGTGAGGACGGGGAGTGGCGGGCAGAGGGAGGGACATGCCACGGGCTCGGACCGAACGCTACCGCGTCCGGCCGAGCCCGTGGTCAGGTGCTGTGGCTCGGGTCAGAGCTCGTTCGGGACCTTGATGTCACCCGAGATGATCTTGGCCTTGTAGGCGTCGATCTTGGACTTGATGTCGTCGAGCTGGCCACCGCTGGTGGAGTAGCCGACGCCGTCACGCTTGAGGTCGTAGACGTCGAAGCCCGCCTTGGTCTTGCCGTCGTTGTAGGCGTTGATGAAGTCGTCCACCGCGACGTCGACCCGCTTGAGCGCCGAGGTCAAGATGTACTTCTTCTGCGCCGCGGGGGCGGAGAGGTACTGGTCGGAGTCGACGCCGATGGCGAGCTTCTTGTTGGCCGCGGCCGCCTCGAAGACACCGTTGCCGGACAGCCCGGAGGCGTGGAAGACGATGTCGGCGCCGTCGTCGTAGAGCGCCGTCGCCGCGGTCTTGCCACCGGGCGGGTTGGCGAAGGCCTTCTGGTCGGCCTGGTCGGAGAGCCACTTCATCTCGACGGTGGCCTTGGGGTTGACCGCCTTGACACCCGCCTGGTAGCCGGCGGCGAACGGGTCGATGATCGGGCCCTTGACGCCGCCCACGAAGCCGACCTTGTCGGTCTTGGTCTTCAGCCCGGCGGCGACGCCGACCAGGAAGGAGCCCTGCTCGGGGGCGAACGCCAGGTTGGTGACGTTCTTGCCCTCGGCCGCACCGTCGACGACCGCGAACTTCAGCTTGGGGTACTCCTTGGCGACCTTGGTCACCATCGGGGTGTAGACGAAGCCGACCGCGACGATCGGGTCGTAGCCCGCGTCGGCGAGGGTGCGCAGGCGCTCCTCCTTGGCGGAGTCCGGCTCGTCAGGAGCCGCCTCGGACTCCTTGCAGGTGGCGTCGAGGGACGCAGCGGCCTTCTTGGTGCCGGCTGCCGCCAGGTCGTTGAACGACTTGTCGCCACGCCCGCCGATGTCGTAGGCCAGACCGATCTTGGGACCCTTGCCGTCGCTCGCGCAGAGCCCGGACTTGCTACCCCCCGACGCGGTGGTCGTCTGGGTGTCCTTCTTGGCGCAACCGGTCACCGAGAGCGCCAGGACGGCGGTGACTGCTGCAATCTTGGTCAGCCGACGCAAGATTCCTCCTCGTTTCGTGCGCCACCTGTCCAGGCGCAAACCACGGGCCACCCTAATGCCCGGGTCGGGCTGCGGTGGCCGGTCGCGGACGCGCCCGCCAAGTTGTTACCTGTTCGGTAGCAAGTGGCCCGGGACGGTCACGCCGAGGCGGCCTGCGCGTCCAGGGTGGTGAGCGCCGTCGCGGCCAGCACCTCGGCGCCGACGCCGATGGCACGCTCGTCGATCCGGAGGTCGCCGCGGTGCAGGTCGTACGTCGGGCCGCCCGGCGTGCGGGTGCCGAGCCGGCCCATCGCCCCGGGGAGCGACTCGAGGTACCACGCGAAGTCCTCGCCGCCGAGGCTCTGCGCGGTGGCGACCGCGCCCTGCTCGCCCAGCACGGAGGTGACCGCGTCGGTGAGCAGGGCCGTGGCGGCCGGCTCGTTGACCACCGGCGGGACGCCGCGCACGTAGGTGACCTCCGCGCCCACGCCGTACGGCGCGAGGATCTGCGCGATCAGCTCGCGGACCAGGTCCTCGGCGTCCGCCCAGGCGACCGCGTCGAGCATCCGCAGGGTGCCCGAGGCCTCGCCCGAGGCGGGGATGACGTTCTTGGCGGCGCCGGCGCGCACCATTCCCCACACCAGGCTGGCCCCGGCGCGCGGGTCGAGCCGGCGCGACAGCGCCCCCGGCAGCTCGGTGACCAGCTTGCCGAGGGCGTAGGTGAGGTCCTGGGTCAGGTGCGGGCGCGAGGTGTGCCCGCCGCGACCGGTGAGCCGGACCGTCAGCGCGTCGGCGGCGCCGGTGAGCGGCCCGACCCGCAGGCCGACCGAGCCGACGTCGATGGAGGGGTCGCAGTGCAGGCCGAAGACGTGCCCCACGTCGTCGAGGGCGCCGGCGGCGATCACCTCGAGCGCACCACCGGGCATCACCTCCTCGGCAGGCTGGAACAGCAGCCGGACCCGGCCGCTGAGCGGGGTGACCTCGTGGGTGCGGGCCAGCGCGATGCCCGCACCGACCAGCGCGGCGGTGTGCACGTCGTGGCCGCAGGCGTGCGCGACGCCCGCCACGGTGCTCGCCCACGGGTCGTCGCGACGGTCCTCGACGGCGAGCGCGTCGAGGTCCGCGCGGAGCGCGACGAGCGGGCCGGTGGCGGGGCCGATCTCCGCGATCAGGCCGCTCTTGGGGAGCAGCTGCACGTCGAGACCGACCCGGTCGAGGTGCTCGGCGACCGCGGCGGTGGTCCGCTGCTCCTGCCACGCGAGCTCGGGGTGCGCGTGCAGGTCGCGGCGGAGGGCGATCAGCTCGTCGGTCTGGGCGACGACCGCCTCGACGGCGAGACGCAGCGACGAGGAGGACACGGGTCGAGGTTACCGTCAGCGTGCGGTGCCGACGGCAGCGGTCCCAGACCGCGGGCAGCCCCGGAGAGCCGACCGCCGTCACGTCCGGAGGGTCAGAAGGCGTCCGGCGGGACGTACACGCCCCAGACCTCGCGCAGCGCGTTGCAGACCTCGCCGACGGTGGCGCGGGCCCGCAGTGCCTCCTTCATCGGGTACAGCACGTTGTCGCTGCCCCGGGCGGCCTCGGTCAGGGCCGCGAGCTGCTTGTCGACCTCTGCCTGGTCGCGCTCGGCACGGAGCGTGGCGAGCCGGGCGGCCTGCTGCGCCTCGATGGCCGGGTCCACGCGGAGGCCCTCGAACGGCTCCTCGGTCTCGGACTGGAAGCGGTTGACCCCGACCACGATCCGCTCGGACTCGTCGATGTCCCGGGCGATCTGGTAGGCCGCCTTCTCGATCTCGTTCTTCTGGAAGCCCTCCTCGATCGCCGCGACCGCTCCCCCGAGCTCCTCGACCTGGGCCATCAGCGCCCGCGCCTCGGCCTCGACGTCGTCGGTCAGCGCCTCCACGGCGTACGAGCCGGCGAAGGGGTCGACGGTCTTGGTCACGTCGGTCTCGTAGGCGATCACCTGCTGGGTGCGCAGTGCGAGCCGGGCGGACTTCTCACTCGGCAGCGCGAGCGCCTCGTCGTAGGAGTTGGTGTGCAGCGACTGGGTACCGCCGAGCACGGCGGCCAGTCCCTGGATCGCCACCCGGACCAGGTTGACCTCGGGCTGCTGTGCGGTGAGCTGCACGCCGGCTGTCTGGGTGTGGAAGCGCAGCATCTGCGACTTCGGCTTCTTCGCGCCGAACTCGTCGCGCATCACCTGCGCCCAGATCCGGCGGGCGGCCCTGAACTTCGCGACCTCCTCGAGGATCGTGGTGCGGGACACGAAGAAGAAGGACAGCCGTGCGGCGAAGTCGTCGACGTCGAGGCCCGCCTTGACCGCCGCCCGGACGTACTCGATGCCGTCGGCCAGGGTGAAGGCGATCTCCTGCGCGGGCGTCGCCCCGGCCTCGGCCATGTGGTAGCCGGAGATGGAGATGGTGTTCCACCGCGGCACCTCCGCCTTGCAGTAGGCGAAGATGTCGGTGATCAGCCGCAGCGAGTGGCCGGGCGGGTAGATGTAGGTGCCGCGGGCGATGTACTCCTTGAGCACGTCGTTCTGGATGGTGCCGGTGATCTTGTCGCCCGGGACGCCGTTCTCCTCGGCCACGAGCTGGTACATCAGCAGCAGCAGCGCCGCGGGGGCGTTGATCGTCATCGAGGTGGAGACCTCGTCGAGCGGCAGGCCGTCGAAGAGCAGCCGCATGTCGTCGATCGAGTCGATCGCCACCCCGACCTTGCCGACCTCGCCGTGCGAGATGTCCGCGTCGGAGTCATGACCCATCTGGGTGGGCAGGTCGAAGGCGACGCTCAGCCCGCCGGTGCCGTTCGCGACCAGCTGCTTGTAGCGCTCGTTGGACTCCTTGGCGGTGCCGAAGCCGGCGTACTGCCGCATCGTCCACGGCCGCCCGGTGTACATCGACGGGTAGACGCCGCGGGTGAACGGGTACTCGCCGGGCCGGCCGAGCCGGCTGTCCGGGTCGAAGTCCGGACGGGACCCGGGCCCGTACAGCGACTCGAACGGGAGGCCGGACTCGGTGCGGTTCTCGTCGCCCGCGCCGGGGGCACCGGCCGTGGGCTTGTCGCCTTCGGTCATGGCGACACAGTACGGCGGCGGGCTCCTGCCGTGCACGTGAGGATGCCCACTCCCGACGGCCTTGGAGCGGCTGTCAGGATCACCCGGTGACACCGACGAGCTCCGCTGACCAGGTCGCGCACGTGTTCGCCCGCATGGACGAGGTGGACGGGCTGGTGGCCTCGGTCTGCACCCGCAACGACGCCGCCCCCGAGCAGGCCCGGCAGCGTGACGACGAGGCCCGCGCCGGCCGGTCCCGCGGGCCGCTGCACGGCCGCCCGGTGCTGGTGAAGGACAACGTCGACACCGCCGACCTGCCCACCACGGCCGGGTCGATGGCCCTGGCCGGTCTCCCGCACCCGTCCCGTGACGCCGCCCTGGTGCGGCGGTTGCGGGACGCGGGGATGGTCGTGGTCGGCAAGGCCAACCTCAGCGAGTGGGCCAACATCCGCGACCACGAGTCGACCTCGGGGTGGAGCGCCTACGGCGGGCTGACCCGCAACCCCTACGCCCTGAACCGCTCGGCGGGCGGGTCGAGCTCCGGGAGCGGGGCTGCCGTCGGTGCCGGGATCACCCCGTTCGCGGTGGGCACGGAGACCGACGGCTCCATCACCTGCCCCGCGGCGTTCAACGGCTGCGTCGGGCTCAAGCCGACCGTCGGCCTGGTGCCCACCGACGGGGTGGTGCCGGTGTCGGCCTCGCAGGACTCCCCCGGCCCGATGGCGACGACCGTGCGGGACGCGGCCGCGCTGCTCGGCGTGCTGGCCGGCAACGGCACCGACTACGCGTCGCACGCCGTCGAGGGCCGGCTCGCGGGCAAGCGGGTCGGGGTCCCCCGCCGGCACTTCTGGGGCTACAGCCGCCACGCCGACGAGCAGGCCGAGCGGGCGGTGGCGCTGCTCGCGGCCGAGGGCGCGACGATCGTGGACCACACCGACCTGGACTCGCTGGCCGGTCTGGCCGAGGAGGACGAGCTGCTGGTGCTGCTCGCCGACCTGCGCGCAGGCCTGCCGCGCTACCTCGCCACCCGCGCCGGTGACGGCCCGCGCACGCTGGCCGACGTGGTCGGGTACAACCGCGAGCACGCCGGCGTCGAGCTCGCACACTTCGGCCAGTCGCTGTTCGAGAGGGCGCTCGAGGGCCCCGGGGTGGACAGCGAGGAGTACGCCGCGGCGCGGGCCCGCTGCCTGACCCACGCCCGCGACGACGGCATCGACGCCGTGCTCCGGGCCCACGACCTCGACGCGCTGGTCACCCCGTCGTACGCCCCGGCGATGCCGATCGACCTGGTGAACCCCGAGGCGCACGGCGGGTCGTGCACCGGGCCCGCCGCGATGGCGGGCTACCCCCTGCTCACCGTGCCGACCGGGCTCGCGGCCGGGCTCCCGGTGGCGGTGTCGTTCTGGGGCACGGCCGGCAGCGAGTCGACCCTGGTCGAGATCGCGCACGGCTACGAGGCCGCCCGCGACCGGGACACCGGCCCGCTGCCCGCGCCGACGTTCACGCCGTTCATCTGAGCGGAGCGCTCCGAGCGGGCTCAGCGCAGCAGCCGCGCGGCGTCGTTCATCAGGGCGGTCAGCGCGGGCGTGACCGGCACCGGCCGGCCCGGCCGGGGGGTCCGCCCGAAGCGGCCGGACACGCCGATCACCTGCCCGTCCCCGGAGATCACGTAGGCCGCCGTCGGGGTGGTGAAGGCGTCGCCCCGCACCCCGGGCACGTCAGCAGACGGCCCGCTGGTGCGCAGGGTGGCCAGGAACGGCCCGGTCTGCGCGAGGGTGTAGAGCGAGACCGTCACGGTCCGGGCCCGGGTGGTGCCGGTGGCCCAGGAGCAGGTCACCGACCCGTTCGGGTAGGTCAGGCTCCGCGACACGGCGGCCGGCGCCCCGAGCACCGCGCCCACCCGGTCCCCGTCGATCTCGGTGCAGCGCCCGGCGGTCTGCGCGTCGCTCTCCGGCGGGTCGGTCGGCACCCGGGCAGCCAGCGTCGCGGCGGCCCTGGTGAGCGGGGCCAGCCGGGAGGGCGCGCCGGCCACCCGGGGCACGCGCAGCCGGACCAGCGTCGTCCCGCGCAGGAAGGTGACCTGCTCGGCGTCCTCGGTGGTCCGCGCCCGCGCCGCGACCCAGGGGCCCGTCACGGACCTGCCGCCCGCGCGCCGTACGTCCGCGCGGGCCGCCGGGGCCAGGCCGACGGCGACCCGCAGCGAGGCGGAGTCGAAGGACACCCCGAACCCGCACTCGTCGACCAGGCCGCGGTAGCCGGGCAGCGAGGTGAGCCTCCGCGAGGTCGGGTCGCCCTCCTGACCGCCGGCCCGCCGCACCTCGGCGGGGCTCGCCAGGGCACACACGTCCAGCCCGGAGACCAGCGGCGACGCCGACACGCTCGAGCCGCCGTCGCCGGTCGGGGACGGAGTCCGCGACGCGCCGCCCGAGCCGCTGCCGGACCCTCCCGTGCAGCCGGCCAGCAGCAGGCAGGCGGCGGCCACGGCGGTGGTGCGCAGGTGTCGGGACACGGTGCCTTCCGGTCGCTGGAGGCTGCTGGAGCTGCCCGGGACGTCGTACGGTAATCGATCTCACAAGCCCTACCGGTCCCCGGCCGACGGGCCGCCGATAGTCTGACCAGGTTGTGCGTCGTCCGACGCCCTCACCTACTCATCGAGTCCGGGAGGAATCGGGAAGTGGCCAGCTCTCCGACAGGAACGCTTTATCGGGGCCGAGAAGGCATGTGGTCGTGGGTGCTGCACCGCATCACCGGCGTCTCGATCTTCTTCTTCCTCTTCGCTCACGTGGTCGACACCGCCATGGTGCGGGTCTCCCCCGAGCTGTACAACACGGCGGTCTCCACCTACAAGAACCCCGTCGTGGGGCTCATGGAGGTCGGGCTCGTCGCGGCGGTGCTCTACCACGCCCTCAACGGGGTGCGGATCATCCTGGTCGACTTCTGGGAGAAGGGCCCGCGCTACCAGCGCCAGCTCACCTACGGCGTCGCCGGCGTGTTCGTCGTCCTCTTCGTGCCGTTCGTGATCCGGCACCTCTCGCACGTGTTCGGAGGCTGACCGATGACCACGCTCAACGCCCCCCAGATCTCCCAGCCGCGCTCCAGGCCGGCCTCGCGCGGCGGCAACTTCGAGCTGAACAGCTGGCTGTTCATGCGCGGCTCCGGCCTGCTGCTCGTGGTGCTCGTCTTCGGTCACCTGTTCGTGAACCTGATGACCGGCGAGGGCATCACCCAGATCGACTTCGCCTTCGTCGCCGGCAAGTGGGCAAGCCCGTTCTGGCAGGTCTGGGACCTCGCGATGCTGTGGCTGGCGATGATGCACGGCTGCAACGGCCTGCGCACGATCATCAACGACTACTCGACGCGGCCGAACGCCCGCTTCGCCCTCAAGACGCTGCTCTACTTCGGCACCGCGACGGTGATCGTGCTCGGGACCCTGGTGATCTTCACCTTCGACCCGTGCATCGACCCGAAGTCCACGCTCGACGTCTGCCGGATCAAGTAAGGGACGAGACACCATGGTTCAGCATCACAAGTACGACGTCGTCATCGTCGGGGCCGGCGGCGCCGGCATGCGCGCGGCCCTCGAGTCCGGCCAGCGCACCCGTACGGCGGTCCTGACCAAGCTCTACCCGACGCGGTCCCACACCGGCGCGGCCCAGGGCGGCATGTGCGCCGCCCTCGCCAACGTCGAGGAGGACAACTGGGAGTGGCACACCTTCGACACGGTCAAGGGCGGCGACTACCTCGTCGACCAGGACGCCGCGGAGGTGATGGCCAAGGAGGCCATCGACGCGGTCCTCGACCTGGAGAAGATGGGGCTGCCCTTCAACCGCACGGACGAGGGCAAGATCGACCAGCGCCGGTTCGGCGGCCACACCCGCAACCACGGCGAGGCCGCGGTGCGCCGGTCCTGCTTCGCCGCGGACCGCACCGGCCACATGATCCTGCAGACGCTCTACCAGCAGTGCATCAAGCACAACGTGGAGTTCTACAACGAGTTCTACGTGCTCGACATGCTGATGACCGACGGCCGGGTGTCCGGCGTGGTCGCCTACGAGCTGGCCACCGGCGAGATCCACGTCTTCAGCGCCAAGTCGGTCATCTTCGCGACCGGCGGCTTCGGCAAGGTCTTCCGCACCACCTCCAACGCGCACACGCTCACCGGTGACGGCATGGGCATCGTGTGGCGCAAGGGCCTCCCGCTGGAGGACATGGAGTTCTTCCAGTTCCACCCGACCGGCCTCGCCGGGCTCGGCGTGCTGCTCTCCGAGGCGGCCCGCGGCGAGGGCGGGATCCTGCGCAACAGCGAGAACGAGCGCTTCATGGAGCGCTACGCCCCCACGATCAAGGACCTCGCCCCGCGCGACATGGTCGCCCGGGCGATGGCCAACGAGGTGCGCGAGGGACGCGGCGCGGGCCCGGACAAGGCCTACGTCTACCTCGACGTGACGCACCTGCCCAAGGAGCAGATCGACGCCAAGCTCCCCGACATCACCGAGTTCGCGCGCACCTACCTCGGCGTCGAGCCCTACACCGAGATGATCCCGGTGTTCCCGACCGCGCACTACGCGATGGGCGGGGTGCCGACCAACATCAAGGGCGAGGCGCTCGCCGACAACCACACCGTGATCCCGGGCCTGTACGCCGCCGGCGAGGTGGCCTGCGTGTCCGTGCACGGCTCGAACCGGCTGGGCACCAACTCGCTGCTGGACATCAACGTGTTCGGCAAGCGGGCCGGCATCTACGCCGCCGAGTACGCGATGTCCACCGACTTCGACGAGATCCCGGAGAACCCGGAGTCGATGGTGGTCGCGATGATCGAGTCGATGCGCGACGCCGGCGGCTCCGAGCGGGTGGCCGCCATCCGCACCGAGCTGCAGGCGACGATGGACATCAACGCGCAGGTCTACCGCACCGAGGGCTCGCTCAAGCAGGCCCTCTCCGACCTCGAGGGGCTCAAGGCCCGCTACGCGAACGTGTCGGTCCAGGACAAGGGCAGGCGGTTCAACACCGACCTGCTCGAGGCGATCGAGCTGGGCTTCCTGCTCGACCTGGCCGAGGTGCTGGTGGTCTCCGCACTGGCCCGCAACGAGTCCCGCGGCGGTCACTTCCGCGAGGACTACCCGACCCGGGACGACGTCAACTTCATGCGTCACACGATGGCCTACCGCGAGCAGGCCGAGGACGGCAGCACCAGCATCCGCCTGGACTACAAGCCGGTCATCGAGACGCGTTACAAGCCGATGGAGCGCAAGTACTGATGGACGTCACGATCAAGATCCTCCGCTACAACCCCGAGGTCTCCGAGGAGTCCAGCTGGGAGAGCTACCAGGTCACGGCCGAGCCGACCGACCGGGTGCTCGACGCGCTGCACAAGATCAAGTGGGACCTCGACGGCTCGCTGACGTTCCGCCGCTCGTGCGCCCACGGCGTCTGCGGCTCGGACGCGATGCGGATCAACGGCAAGAACCGGCTGGCCTGCAAGACGCTGCTCAAGGACGTCAACCCGGGCTCGGCCATCACCGTGGAGCCGATCAAGGGCCTGCCGGTGCTCAAGGACCTCGTCGTCGACATGGAGCCGTTCTTCGACGCCTACCGCTCGGTGATGCCGTTCCTGGTCACCTCCGGCAACGAGCCGACCCGCGAGCGCATCCAGTCGCAGGCCGACCGGGACCGCTTCGACGACACCACCAAGTGCATCCTGTGCGCCGCGTGCACCACGTCGTGCCCGGTCTACTGGAGCGACGGGCAGTACTTCGGCCCGCAGGCGATCGTCGGCGCGCACCGGTTCATCTTCGACAGCCGCGACGAGGGCACCGACCAGCGCCTGGAGATCCTCAACGACAAGGAGGGGGTGTGGCGCTGCCGCACCACCTTCAACTGCACCGAGGCGTGCCCCCGGGGCATCGAGGTCACCAAAGCCATCCAGGAAGTGAAGCGGGCGCTGATCTTCCGCCGCTGACCCGGCTCCTCCACCGGGCTCGAAAGTGGCCGGTCCCGACGTCGACACCTGGTGTGTCGGCGACGGGACCGGCCACTTTCACGTCGCTGGGACGGGATCGGCCACTCTCAGGCCGAGGGGTTGCGGCGGGCGATGCTGGCGGTCAGGGCGGTGGCGAAGCCGACCCACCCGGCGTACGGCGCGAGCAGGGCCGCGGCGGTGGGATCGACCCGGCGGGCCCGCCGCGCGAGGTCCAGCGTGGACGCCTCGAGGGCCAGGATCTCCAGCAGCGCCCAGCGTGGCTTCCGCGCGGTGAAGAACACCCACGTCCAGCCGGTGTTCAGCACGAGGTTGACGCCCAGCGCGGTCGCGAACGCCCGCCGGTCCTCCGGCTCGGCGCGGTCGAGCACCCGGGCCGAGGAGACCGCCACCAGGGCGTAGAGCGTGGTCCAGGCCGGCCCGAAGGCCCAGCCGGGCGGCTGCCAGCGCGGCTTGTCGAGCCGCTCGTACCACCGGGACCCCACGTCGGTCCCGACGCCGCCTGCCACGGCCGTGCCGAGGACCGCGGCGACCGTGGCGGGCAGGTGCCGCCTCATGCGTCGAGCCGCTCGCGGTCGCCGCTGGCGCGCCAGGCCCGGACCCCCAGCCGGCCCAGCACCCCGGCGATCACCAGGTTGACCACGATCAGCACGGTGTGCGCGATCCAGTAGCCGGTGGGCCGGTCCTCCCCCCGGGCGTGGGCGGCCGCGAGGTTCTTGGTGAACGTGGCGTAGGTGAACACGTTCCAGGCGGCGATGGCGAGGAACAGGACGGCGTGCTTGCGCTGCATCTTCACGCCCCCATCCTCCCCGACGGGGTCAAGCGCGGCGTACGGCGTCCAGGGCGTCGGCGACCACCGAGGCCCCGGCCCGGGTCATCACGATCGTGTAGTGGTTGGTGCCGGGGGCCTCGCGCAGGTCCAGTCCCGGGTAGGTCGCCCGGTGCTGCTCGACCAGCTCGGCGGGGTACAGGCCGCCGGGCTCCGCGAGCAGGCCGAACGGCGCGCGCAGGAAGACCGTTCCGTCCGGCAGCGCCGCGGCGGCACGTGCGGACCGCTCCGCGTCGAGCAGCCCCTCGGAGTCGTCGCGCACCGCCTCGATCCGGACGCTGGAGCGGTCGCCGTCCAGGTCGTAGGTCAGGTAGTCCTCGAGCTCGGTGGACCACTCCCCCGCGAACGCCGGGTGCGGACGCCAGAAGTCCAGGTAGTCCGCCGGCGTCGGGAAGGTCATCGTGAGCCGCTGGGCGGCCGGGCCGATGGTGGCGCTGAGCATCTGCTCGGCGGTGACGCCGGGCGGCGGGGCCGGCAGCGGCAGGCCGCCGTCCACGAGCACGGTGCCGCCGGCGCGACCGCCGTGCCGTTCGACGAAGGCGGCAGCCACGAAGCCGCCCATGGAGTGGCCCACCACCAGCGGCCGGTCCAGCCCGAGGTGGTCGACCACCGCCAGCAGGTCGTCGGCGTGCCGGTCCATGCCGGCCCGGCCGGCCAGGCCGTTGCTGCGGCCGCGGCCGCGCAGGTCCGGGGCGACCACGGTGAACCGGCCGAGGGCGCCGAGCGGCTGCCAGGCCAGGTGGTTGGCGGTGACGCCGTGCGCGGCGAGCACCACCGGCGCGTCGGGGTCGGCGGCCGTCCAGCGGCCGACCCGCAGGTCTCCCCCGTCCACGGGCACGTCGAAGGTGTCGTACGTCGGACCGCTCATCGGCGGGCTCCTCTCACGATGACCGCGACGGCTCCCGCCGCGGCTGCTGCTCCGGCGACCACCAGCCAGGGCGACGGTGTCGTCGGCGGGACCGGGCCGGTCGGCCGCGGTCCGGGTCGGTGCGCCGCCCCGACCGAGACCGCGGACACCGACTCCGGGTCGTCGACGGTCAGCGCCGCCCCCGGGGCCCGCATCGCCTCGGCCGTGCGCTGCGCGAGCGCGCCCGGTGACGTGTAGGCCCACGCGGCGGCGTACATCACCAGGCGGGAGAAGTAGTTGATCCAGACCAGCAGGATCAGCGCGACCCCGAAGGCCTGGAAGGCGGGCTGGCCCCGGGTCTGCGCGAGCAGCAGGTTCGCCAGCGACTGGAGCACCTCGAAGCCGACTGCGCCGAGCAGCGCGCCCCGGACCAGGGCCCAGCGCGGCACGTGCGTGTCCACGACCAGCAGCGTGAACATCGTCAGCAGCAGCACGGTGGACGCGCCGATCGCCAGCGCGTGCCCGACGACGCCGAGCAGGGCCGTCGTCAGCGGCGAGGCGCTGTCGATCCCGGTCCAGCCGAGGATCAGCCCGGAGAAGCCGGTCACCGCCCCGGACAGCACCACCGAGACCATCAGCGTCAGGCCGATCAGGGCCAGCGCCCCGAGGTCGCGCAGCTTGCCGAACAGGAAGCCCGGCTGCTCGCCCCGCGGGGTCGCGAACAGCACCTCGAGCGCCCGCCGCAGCCCGGACAGCCAGCCGAGGCCGGCGTACAGCAGGCCCAGCAGTCCGAGGAGCCCGGCCAGCCCCGAGAACGAGGTGACGGTGTCGAGCTGGATCTGGTTCTTGCCGGTGCCGACGACACCGGGCAGCAGGCTGTCGATCTCGGCGGCCATCTGCGCCTGGATGGCGGGGTAGATCCTGGCCAGCTGGCCGACCACGAAGAACCCGAGCGCGAGGATCGGGAAGAAGGACAGGAACCCGAAGTACGTGACCGCGCCGGCCTGCCCGTTGCCGTTGACGGTCCCGTAGTGCTGGACCATCCTCACGGTGTGGTCCAGCCACTGGAAGCGGGCGCGCAGCCGCTCCACGGCAGCGGAGACCCGCTCCTTCAGGGAAGCCATGGACTCCTTCTACCCCACCGGTCCCGGAGCCAACGCGAAGTCGCGGGTCGGCACCCAGCCGTCCTCGCTGTCGTGCACGTAGAGCGAGAACCGGTCGACGACGAAGTCGCACTCGAACGCCGCCAGCTCGTCGAACGCCTTGTCCAGGGTGACGTCCTCGAGGTGGTGGGCGACCGTGACGTGCGGGTGGTAGGGGAACTGGAGCTCCACCTCGAGCGGTCCACGACGCACCGAGAAGGCCAGCTGCTCGCAGGCCGAGATGCCCTCGGCGACCGTCACGAAGACCACCGGGGAGACCGGCCGGAAGGTGCCGGTGCCGCGCAGGTGGATGCGGAAGGTGTCGACGCCGGCCGAGGCGACGGCCAGGTGTCGCTCGATGGCCGGGAGGTCCGCGTAGGTCGTCGCGAACGGCGGCATCAGCGTCACGTGCGTCGGGATCCCGCCGGCCGTGTCGTCCCCGAGCGCGGCCCGGTAGTCCTGCAGCTGGGCACCCCAGGGGTCCGGGACGGCGATGGCCACGCCGATGGTGGTGGGCGTCGCGGCGGCGCTGCCGGTGGTGGTCACCCGGCGCCCCTAGCGTCCCGGCCGGATGAAGCCGACGCGGTCGTAGACGTCCGCGAGTGTCCGCTCTGCCACCGCGGAGGCCCGCTCGGCGCCGGTGGCGAGGATCTTGTCGAGCTCGTCGCGGTCCTCGAGCAGCTCCAGGGTCCGGTCCCGGAACGGTGTCACGAAGTCGACCACGACGTCGGCGAGGTCACCCTTCAGGTCGCCGTAGCCCCGGCCGGCGTACGCCTGCTCGAGCTCGTCGACCGGCCGGCCGGTCAGCGCCGAGTAGATCGTCAGCAGGTTGGACACGCCGGGCTTCTCCTCGGGGTCGAAGCGCACCTCCGCACCGGAGTCGGTGACCGCGGAGCGGATCTTCTTCGCCGAGACCCGCGGCTCGTCGAGCATGTCGATGATGCCGGCCGCCGAGGACGCCGACTTCGACATCTTCGCGGTCGGCTCCTGGAGGTCGGTGATCTTGGCGGTCGCCTTGAGGATGTACGGCTCGGGCAGCCGGAAGGTCTTCTTGTAGCGGTGGTTGAACCGCTGGGCCAGGTCCCGGGTCAGCTCGAGGTGCTGGCGCTGGTCCTCGCCGACCGGCACGAACTGCGGCCGGTAGAGCAGGATGTCGGCGGCCTGGAGCACCGGGTAGGTGAACAGCCCGACCGAGGCCTGGCCCTCGCCGCCCTTGGCGGACTTGTCCTTGAACTGGGTCATCCGCCGGGCCTCGCCGAAGCCGGTGAGGCACTGCAGCACCCACGACAGCTGGGCGTGCGCCGGGACCTGGGACTGGATGAAGATCGCCGACCGCCCCGGGTCGATGCCCATCGCGAGCAGCTGGGCGGCCGCGCGGCGGACCCGGTCGCGCAGCTGCTGGGGGTCCTGCTCGACGGTGATCGCGTGCTGGTCGGCGATGAAGAAGAACGGCTCGTGCTCGTCCTGGAGGTCCACCCACTGCCGCAGGGCGCCGAGGTAGTTGCCGAAGTGGAACGAGTCGGCGGTCGGCTGGATCCCGGAGAGCACCCGGGGCCGGGCGGCCGGGGCGGACGGGCTGGCGGTCGGTGCTGCGTCGGACATGTCGGGCATTCTTCCAGTCAGGACCGGGTGGAGGCGAACGGGTCGGCCGCTAGCGACGTTCGGCGGGGTCGCCCGCGCGCACGTCCCGGGCCTCCCGGGCGTCGGCCGCCTGGTCGGGCCCGTCGTGCGGCCCGTCGTCCGGCCGGCCGTCCGGACCGTCGTGCGGCCCGTCGTGCGGCTGGTCGCGCGGCCCGTCGTGCGGGTGCTCGTCGGGCCGGTCCACCTCGATCGTCACCGGCTGGTCCGGGTCGACCACGACCAGTGCCGGGACGGCGGTGACCAGCACCCGGCCGACGCGCCGGCCCTCGATCTCGCGCACCCGCAGCCGGCGCTCGGCGTAGTCGACGCAGTCGTCGACCTGCGGCAGCCGCCCGAGCCGGGCCATCAGGAAGCCCGAGACGGTCTCGTATGGCCCCTCGGGGAGCTCCAGACCCGTCTCGTCCTCGAAGTCGTCGAGGTTGAGCAGCCCGTCGACCTCGACGTCTCCCCCGCGGTGCACGGTGGTCTCGGCCTCGTCGACGTCGTACTCGTCCTTGATGTCGCCGATGAGCTCCTCGACGAGGTCCTCCATGGTGACGATGCCCGCGGTGCCGCCGTACTCGTCGGCGACGATCGCGAGGTGCATCCCCTCACGGCGCATGTCGGCCAGCGCGGCGAGCAGCGGGCGGGTCCAGGGCAGCACCAGGGTCTGCCGGGCCAGCTCCCCGACGCGCATCGAGCTCTTGGCCATCTCGGGGTCGAGCAGGTCGCGCACGTGCACGAAGCCGATCACGTCGTCGGCGGAGCCGCGGATCACCGGGTAGCGCGAGTGCGGCTGGTGCAGCGCCTCCTTGGCGGCCCGGAACACCGGGGTGCCGGCGTCGAGGAAGTCCACGGCCGTGCGCGGGATCATCACCTCGCGGATCTGCCGGTCGCCGGCCTCGAAGACGTCCTCGACGATCCGGCGCTCCTCCTCGCCGAGCGTCTCGTGGGTGTTGACCAGCTCCCGGAGCTCCTCGTCGGACATCTGCTCGCTCTTGGCGTTCGGGTCACCCCCGACCAGGCGTACGACGACGTTGGTGGAGACCGAGAGCAGCCAGATCACCGGCCGGGAGATCCGGGCGATCCGGTCGACCGTGGGGCCCAGCGCGAGCGCGAACCCCTCCGCGCGCTGGAGCGCGAGCCGCTTGGGGGCGAGCTCACCGAGCACCAGCGAGAGGTAGGAGATGGCCACCGTGACCAGCACCAGCGCGAGGATGTCCGCGGCGCCGGTCGGCACACCGAGGGCGACCAGCCTGGGCGACAGCGACCCGGCGAGCGTGGCGCCACCGAAGGACGCCGACAGGAACCCGGCCAGCGTGACGCCGACCTGGACCGCGGCGAGGAACCGGTTCGGATCCTTGGCCAGCCGGGCGACGGCCTCGCCCCGGCGCCCGCGGTGCGCCATCGCGCGCACCTGCCCCTCGCGCAGCGAGACCAGCGCGATCTCGGCGGCGGCGAACATGCTGCCGATCAGGACGAAGACGACGACCAGCCCGATGTTGGCCAGGGTGCCGTTCACTGTCTGTGACTTCCGTCCATGCCCACAACGATAGTGGTTTGCCGATGCCCCGCCGACCGGTAAGGGTGTGCGACGTGACCAACCTCGCCGGCGTTCCCGTGCTCACCGACGGCGTGGTGACGCTGCGCCCCCACCGCCTCGACGACGTGGACGCCGTCCATGAGCAGTGCGCCGACCCGGTGAGCCAGCAGTGGACCACCGTGCCGGTGCCGTACACGCGCGACGACGCCCACTTCTTCGTCACCTCGGTGGTCCCCGGCGGCTGGGCGGCGGGCACCTGGGCCTTCGCGGTGGAGGCGGCCGACGACGACGGCACCCCCCGGTTCTGCGGCACCGTGGAGCTGCGCGACGAGGGCAACCGGCGGGCCGAGATCGCCTTCGGCTCGCACCCGTGGGCGCGCGGCCGCGGGATCATGCACCGCGCGCTGTCCCTGCTGCTGGACTGGGGTTTCGACCAGCAGCGGCTGCGGGCGGTGATCTGGTGGGCGAACACCGGCAACTGGGCCTCGCGGCGCGCCGCGTGGCGGCTGGGCTTCACCTGTGACGGCACGGTGCCGCGCTGGCTGACCCAGCGCGGGCTGCTGCTCGACGGCTGGGTCGGGGTGCTGCACGTCGACGACGAACGCACCCCGCGCACCGACTGGCTGCAGGTGCCACGGATCGCCGGCCCGCGGGCGGTGCTGCGGAGCCTGCGCGACGACGACGTCGACAGAATCGTCGAGGCCTGCACCGACGAGCGGACCTCCGGCTGGATCAGCGCCATCACCCAGCCGTACACGGCCCACCTCGCACGCGAGTGGATGTCCTCGTGCAGCGAGGGCCTCGCGACCGGTCGCGCCGTCACCTGGGCGCTGGCCGACCCAGACACCGACCTGCTCGTCGGTGCCGTCAACGCCTTCGGGATCAAGGCCGGGCACGAGGCGGAGATCGGCTACTGGACGCATCCCGAGGCCCGCGCGCGTGGCCTGATGACCGAGGCGTGCGGGCTGGTGGTGCGGCACTGCTTCACGCCGTACGACGAGGGCGGCCTGGGCCTGGTCCGCCTGGAGGCGATCGTCGCGAAGGGCAACACCGCGTCGCGTCACGTCGTCGAGGGCAACGGGTTCACCCTGGTCGGCCGGGAGCGCCGCGCGCTGCGGATCGGCGACGGCAGCCTGGTCGACTCGCTGCGCTACGACCTGCTCGCCGAGGAGACGGCCACCGGGACCTGAGGTGTCCGGACGTCGCGGCGGTGCACCAGCACCGAGACCGCGAGCACCAGCAGCCCGACGACCGACAGCGCGGCACCGACCCAGCTGGGCGCGGTGTAGCCGTAGCCGGCCGCGATCACCAGGCCGCCGAGCCAGGCCCCGAGCGCGTTGGCCATGTTGAGCGACGCATGGCTCATCGCCGCGCCGAGCGTCTGGGCGTCGCCGGCGACGTGCATCAGCCGCACCTGGAGGCTCATCGCCAGCATCGAGCCGACCGCGGCGATCAGCAGCACGGTGAGCCAGGCGGCCACCGGGCTGGACGCGGTCCGGGTGAACGCGACCAGGCCCAGGCCCATCGCCACGTTGGAGATCACGATCGCGCGCAGCACCGACCAGTCGGCCGCGATCCCGCCGAGCATCGTGCCGAGGATCCCGCCGATGCCGAAGGCGAGCAGGAACACCGGGACCGCCGAGCCGCTCAGGTGCGTGACGTCGGTGACCGTCGGCGCGATGTAGCTGTACATCGCGAACATCCCGCCGAACCCGACCGCCCCGACGACCAGGGTCAGCCAGACCTGGAGGCTGGAGAAGGCCCGCAGCTCGCGGCGCCCGGTGGCGGAGCGGTCCGCGCCGATCACCGGGACGAAGGCGAGCACCAGCCCCACGGTGACCAGCGCGAGCAACGTGACGGCACCGTAGGCGCTGCGCCAGCCGAAGGTCTGGCCGAGCCACGCGGCCGCGGGCACACCGACCAGGTTCGCGACCGCCAGGCCGAGCATCACCCGGCTGACCGCCCGGCCCCGGCGGGCGGGGTCGACCAGGCTGGCCGCGACCAGGGCGGCGATCCCGAAGTAGGCACCGTGCGGCAGGCCCGCCGCGAAGCGGGCCGACTCCAGGGTGAGGAACGAGGGCGCCGCCGCGGTGGCCAGGTTGGCGGCTGCGTAGGCGGCCATGAGCGCGACCAGCAGGCCCTTGCGGGGCAGCCGGGCACCCAGGATCGCGATCAGCGGCGCCCCGACGACGACCCCGAGTGCGTAGGCGGAGATCACGTGCCCCGCCTGCGGGATGGACACCCCGACGCCGTCGGCCATCTCCGGCAGCAGGCCCATCGTCACGAACTCGGTGGTGCCGATGGTGAAGCCACCCACGGCCAGCGCGAGGGTGGCGACGGCCACCCGTCGAGGGGACAGGGTGCCGGGCTGCGACCGCGCGGGCGGCGTCGACGGCGCTGCCGGGCGGACACCCGACGGCTGGGTGGTGGTGGTCACGAGAGGTTCCTTCGACACAGCGGGATCGGGGCGGGCCGGCGTCGTGCACCCACGTCAGGGGCAAATGACCGCGTTGCGACGAGTATTCCCTTGAGCGCTAAAGAAACACCCCGTTGTCGGCGGTGTCACACCACGGACCGGGCCGACGGCCTTCCTTGACACCGCTGGGTCCGCGGTCGAGACTCGCGGCAGGACGGACCCCCACGGAGGCGTCATGCTGGCCCGCGACCACTGGCTGCGTCACATCGCCCGGCTCGACCCGGAACGGGACTTCGAGGAGATCTACCGGATCGTCGTCGCCCACGAGTTCCCCTGGGACATGAACCAGGCCCTCTCCTTCGCCCTGTTCCGCACCTACGCGGTGCCCTCGATCGGCCGGCTCCTCGACGAGACCGGCGAGTTCGCCCGCGACACCCAGCGGCGCTACGACGACACCGCACTGCTGCTCGACGAGCCGGCCCGGCACGGGCTGCACAGCGACACCGGCCGCCGGGCGATCCGCAGGATCAACCAGATGCACGGCTCCTACGACATCAGCCAGGACGACCTGCGCTACGTGCTCGCGACCTTCGTGGTGACCCCGACCCGCTGGCTGGCGGACTACGGCTGGCGTCCGCTCTGCCCCGCCGAGGTCCGGGCCGCCGTGCTCTACTACCGCGAGCTCGGCCGGCTGATGGGGATCCGGGACGTGCCGGAGAGCTACGCCGGCTTCGAGGAGCTGCTCGACGGCTACGAGGCCGCGCACTTCGGCTTCGACGAGGGCGGGCGCCGGGTCGCGGACGCCACGATGAGGCTGATGCTCACCTTCTACCCGTCCCTGCTCGGCCGGCCGATGGAGCTGGCCAGCCGGGCGCTGATGGACCCTCCCCTGCTCGAGGCGTTCCGCTACGAGCGGCCACCGGCGACCGTCGTCCGGGCGGTCCGGGCGGGGCTGCGGCTGCGGGGCCGGGTCGAGGCGCTGCTGCCGGCCCGGAGCCGGCCCCGGCACGTACCCGACTCCCCGCGGATCAGGTCCTACCCCGACGGCTACCGGATCGAGGAGCTCGGCACCTTCCCCCGCGGCTGCCCGGTCCCGCACGGCCGGACCGGGACGACGGCCTGATGGCGCGGCCCACGCGCGGCTTCGTCGGACGCCGCCGCTCCGCGCGGCCCGACCGGCTGCCCCCGGGCCAGTACGACACCGGGCGCGACTGGCCGGTGCTCACCGCCGAGGTCACCCCGCACCTCGACCCGCGGGCGTGGACGATGACGGTGGACGGGCTCGTCGAGCGGCCCTGCACCTGGACCTGGGACGAGGCGCAGGCGCTGCCGCAGTCGGAGTACGCCGGTGACATCCACTGCGTGACCACCTGGTCGATGCTCGGCACCCGCTTCGGCGGGGTCAGCGTCGACGTGCTGCTGGCGGCCGCCCGGCCCACGCCCACCGCGGCGTACGTGCTGGCGACCTGCAGCACCGGCTACACCACCAACCTGCCGCTGGCCGACGTCACCGGGGACCGGGCCTGGGTGGCGTGGACCCACGAGGGCCGGCCGCTGCCGCGCGAGCACGGCGGCCCGGTGCGGCTGCTGGTGCCGCACCTGTACTTCTGGAAGAGCGCCAAGTGGGTGACCCGGCTGACCCTGCTCGACCACGACGAGCAGGGCTTCTGGGAGCGCAACGGCTACCACGACCGTGGCGACCCGTGGCTCGAGCAGCGCTACCAGGGCGACTGATGCCCGCCCCCAGCGGCGGCTGGTGCACCGGGGTGGTCCGCGAGGTGCGGCACCCGCACCCCGCGGCGGTGCAGCTGCGGATCGAGGTGCCGGGCCGCACCGACCACCTGCCCGGCCAGCACTACGTGGTCCGGCTGACCGCCGAGGACGGCTACACCGCCTCCCGCTCCTACTCGCTGGCGTCCGCCCCGAGCGACCCGCTGCTCGAGCTGTACGTCGAGCGGCTCGACGACGGCGAGGTGTCGGTGCACCTCGCCGACGTGGTCGAGCCGGGCGACGAGCTCGAGCTCCGCGGGCCGGTCGGCGGCTGGTTCGTCTGGGACGCCGACGTCCCGGCCCTCGGGGTGGCGGGCGGCACCGGCGTGGTCCCGCTGGTCTCGATGCTCCGGCACGCCCGCGACCGGGGCCGCGAGGACCTGCTCCGGGTGCTGGTGTCGGCCCGGACCCTGCCCGAGCTGCCGTACGCGGACGAGCTCGCCGGCCAGGGCGTCCTGCTCACCCGCGAGGCGTACGGCGACCGGCCGGCCGGGCACCTCACCGCCGACGACCTGGCGCCGCTGGTGACGGACCGGCCGCCACGACGGGTGTACCTGTGCGGGTCGGCCGGCTTCGCCGAGAGCGCCGGCGGCCTGCTCGTCGACCTCGGCGTGCACCCCTCCGACGTACGCGTGGAGCGGTTCGGGCCGACAGGGTGAGCCCGAGGGTCGGCGGCCGGGCCTAGGATCACGGTTCCGCACCGGGACGACGACAGGGGGTCCGTGTGGCCAGACCGTCCGAGGTCGTCGAGGACACCACCCCGCTCGACGGCGCCCGCATCGACGTGGGCCGGCGGATCGGCTGGCTGCTGCGCGTCACGCGGCTGGCGCACGGGACGTCGCTCGGCGAGACGGCCCGCCTGGTGTCCGCGGCCGGCCCCCGCTCGTCGTCGTCCCGGCTGAGCCTGGTGGAGACCGGCGGTGTCCGCAACGGCCAGCTGGTCGACGCCTACGAGCAGGTGCTCGGGGTCGAGACCGGCCGGCTGCGCGCCGCCGTCGACGTGCTCTGCCGGACGTTCCCCTACGCGCCGGCCGACCAGGCGCCCGAGCTCGCCCGGCCCTCGGACCTGGCCACCTTCGACGCGGCCGTCGAGCCGGTGCTCGCCGGCGGCGCCAGTGCCAGCGAGTGGTTCACCTTCGTCCGCGAGCACGCCAGCGGCTCCGGCTACGGGCTGCCCAGCGCCCTGATGCGGCCGCTGGTCGACACCCTCGTCGACGAGATGGGACGCTCGGTGGGCCGGGCGTTCATGCTCCGCTACGAGGCGCTGTCCCGGCTGCGCTGCGGGCCCTACGCCGACGTGGTGGAGCAGTCGGTCCGCACCCTGGTGGCCGACCCGGACACCCAGGTGCTCATCGACGCGATGAGCGCAGTGGCCGAGCGGCCGACCGGGCGGCTGCTGAGGTGGGCCGGCGGGCTGCTCGGGCACGAGTCCGACGCGGTGGCGCAGGGCGCCGCCCTCGCCCTGCAGAACATGTGCACGGTCGGGGGCCTGTCCGCGGCGGAGTGGGACAGCCTGGCCGAGCCGTTCCTGGCGGCGTACGCCGCGGCCGACGCCACCCGCCGCACGCGGCTCACGCAGCTGTTCAAGACCCTGCCGCCGCAGCTGCGGCAGACCGTGCGGCGCGGACTCTCGGACCGGCTCGAGCCGGTGCGGGCCCCGGCGGCCTGGACGGCGTCGCGCCGCAACCGGCACTTCGCGCTCGCCGCGGACGTGGCGGCGGAGGCGTGCGCGGCGGTCGGCGTGCCGTCGCAGCCGATGGCGGGCCGGCTGCTCTTCGAGCTGCTCTACGACTTCCGGAGCACCCGGGCAACCACCTCGGCGTACCTGCTGATGGCCTCACCGCTGGCCGGCGCCCTGCTGCCGCTGCTGGTGCGGCTGGCCGGGGACGACCGGGACCCCACGACGCGCGACGGGGCCGCGAACGCCGCCACGTCGGTGCAGGGGGTCTCCGACCGGCCCGACGTGCAGGGCTGGCTGGACGGCGGCGTGCCCCAGCTGGTGAGGTGCGGGCTGGTGATGTCCGCCCATGCGGGGCTGCCCCTCCCCGAGGCGACCCTGCGCCGCCTGCTCGACGACCCGGCGACCACCCGTCTCGCCCTGTACGCCGCGGGGATGGTCGCCCACCCGCTGCTCGGATCGCTGGCCACGGACCCGGCACTACCGGCCGGGACCCGCACCGCGGCGGCCTGGTGGCTGGCCCGCGGCCCCCGGATGACCCGCTGACCGGACCGGTTCTTCACGAGCCGGCACCCCAGCGAAACAATCCCGGCCGGTCCCGGGGGGGCGTCCTATCCTGCGCACAGAGACCCGGTCTGGCGGGCGGTCACGGGGGTGCGCCCGCCAGACCGGGTCTTCGCACAGTCAGCCCAGGATCGAGAGCGCCTCGTTGAGCGTGGCCGAGGGACGCATCACCGCGAACGCCTTCGCGTCGTCGGGCCGGTAGTAGCCGCCGATGTCGGCCGGCGAGCCCTGGACGCCGAGCAGCTCGGCGTTGATCGCGTCCTCGCCGGACTTCAGGGCCTCCGCCAGCGCGGCGTACTTGCCGGCCAGCTCGGTGTCCTCGGTCTGCCGGCTCAGCTCCTCGGCCCAGTAGAGCGCCAGGTAGAAGTGGCTGCCCCGGTTGTCGATCTCTCCGACCCGGCGGCTCGGCGACTTGTTCTCGTTGAGGAACCGGCCGGTCGCCTTGTCGAGGGTGTCGGCGAGGATCTGCGCCTTGGGGTTGTCGGTCGTCTGCGCCATGTGCTCGAAGCTGACCGCCAGCGCCAGGAACTCACCGAGGCTGTCCCAGCGCAGGTGGTTCTCCTTCACCAGCTGCTGCACGTGCTTGGGCGCGGAGCCGCCGGCCCCGGTCTCGAACAGGCCGCCGCCGTTGATCAGCGGGACCACGGAGAGCATCTTGGCGCTGGTCCCGAGCTCGAGGATCGGGAACAGGTCGGTGAGGTAGTCGCGCAGCACGTTGCCGGTCACCGAGATGGTGTCCTGGCCCCTGCGGATCCGCTCGAGGGAGAACGCGATCGCCTGCTCCGGGGCCATGATCTCGATCTGCAGCCCGTCCGTGTCGTGCTCGGGGAGGTACTGCTTCACCTTCGCGATCAGGTTCGCGTCGTGCGCGCGGCCCTCGTCGAGCCAGAAGACGGCCGGGTCGCCGGTGGCCCGGGCGCGGGTGACGGCGAGCTTGACCCAGTCCCGGATCGGCACGTCCTTGGTCTGGCACATCCGCCAGATGTCGCCGGCGCTGACGGCGTGCTCCAGGACGGTGTCGCCGTGGGTGTCGACCACGCGGACGGTCCCGGTGGCCGGGATCTCGAACGTCTTGTCGTGGCTGCCGTACTCCTCGGCGGCCTGCGCCATCAGCCCGACGTTGGACACCGAGCCCATCGTGGCCGGGTCGTAGGCGCCGTGCGCGCGGCAGTCGTCGATGACGACCTGGTAGATCCCGGCGTAGCTGCTGTCGGGCAGGACGGCGAGGGTGTCGGCCTCGTTGCCGTCCGGGCCCCACATGTGGCCCGAGGACCGGATCATCGCGGGCATCGAGGCGTCCACGATCACGTCGCTGGGCACGTGCAGGTTGGTGACGCCCTTGTCGGAGTCGACCATGGCGAGCCGGGGGCCGTCCTCCAGTCCCTGCTTGACGGCGGCCTCGATGGCGGCGCGCTGGTCGTCGGGGAGCTGCTTGACCGACTGGAGCAGCGCGCCGAGACCGTCGTTGGGGCTGACGCCGGCGGCGGCGAGCGCCTCGGCGTGGTCGGTGAACAGCGCCGGGAAGAAGGCCCGGAGCACGTGGCCGAAGATGATCGGGTCGGAGACCTTCATCATGGTGGCCTTCAGGTGCACCGAGAACAGCACGTCGTCGGCCTTGGCGCGGGCGATCTGCGCGGTGAGGAACTCCCGCAGCGGGCCGACGCGCATCACGGTGGCGTCGACGACCTCGTCGGCGAGCACCGGCACCGACTCGCGCAGCACCGTGGTGGAGCCGTCGTCGCCGACCAGCTCGATGCGCAGCGAGGTGTCTGCCCCCACCACCGCGGACTTCTCGGTGGAGCGGAAGTCGTCGGCGGTCATGTGCGCGACGTTCGTCCGCGACTCCGGCGTCCAGGCGCCCATCGAGTGCGGGTGCGAGCGCACGAAGCTCTTCACCGACGCGGGCGCGCGGCGGTCGGAGTTGCCCTCGCGGAGCACCGGGTTGACCGCGCTGCCCTTGACCTTGTCGTAGCGGGCCCGGGCGTCCACCTCCTCCTCCGTGGCGGGGCTGTCCGGGTAGTCCGGCAGCGCGTAGCCCTGCTCCTGGAGCTCGGCGATCGCGGCCTTCAGCTGCGGGATCGAGGCGCTGATGTTGGGCAGCTTGATGATGTTCGCCCCGGGCTTCGTGGCCAGCTCACCGAGCTCGGCGAGCGCGTCGTCGAGGCGCTGGCCCTCCTCGAGGTGGTCGCCGAACAGCGCGATGATCCGGCCCGACAGGGAGATGTCACGGGTCTCGACGGACACCCCGGCGGTGCTGGCATAGGCCTGGATGATCGGCAGGAAGGAGTACGTCGCGAGGGCGGGCGCCTCGTCGGTGTGCGTGTAGATGATCTTCGAGTCCGTCACCGGGGCTCCGTTCAGATGGCCGAATATTTCTTGATGTCAAGATATCTCACGTGGTCAGAGCGGGTCCACCGCGACCAGACCGGACGCATCGACGCTCACCGACAACGTCTCCTCCCCTACCCGGATGCCCCGCACCTCGAACGTGCCGAGACGGGCGCTGGTGGAGACCGGGTGGGTGATCCGGGCCCCGCCGGGGACGTCGACCTCGAGGCCGGTCACGGCGGCCAGGCACGCCAGCGGGGCGGCGGCGGCCCAGGCCTGCGGGCGGCAGGAGGCCGGGTAGTCGGCCGGGAAGGGCACCCCGCGATCGCCGGACGCCGGGTCGCCGCCGTACAGCTCGGGGAGCCGGTAGGCCACCCCCTCGGCGGCGGTCACCAGCCCCGCGGTGAGCTGCGCGGCCTCCTCCAGCCGGCCCTCCAGCGCCAGGCCGCGGACCGCGACCGCGGTGTCGTGCGGCCACACCGAGCCGCCGTGGTAGCTGAGCCGGGAGTAGCGCGGGGAGGCGTCGGTGAGGGTGCGCAGCCCGAAGCCGCTGTCCATGTCGGGGCCGGTGAGCACCTCCACCACCCGCGCGACCCGGTCCTCGGTGAGGAGACCGGTGCCCAGCAGGTGGCCCATGTTGGAGGTCACCGAGTCGACCCTCGCACCCGACCCGTCCAGCGCGATCGCCACGTGCCCGCCGGCCTCGGTGTCCACCCAGAACTCCCGCCCGAAGCGCTCGCGCAGGTCGGCGGCCCAGTCGGCCAGCCCGTCCACCGGCTCCTCGCCGAACGCCTCCAGCAGCTCGGCCCCGCGCACGGCGGCCTCGTAGGCGTAGCCCTGCACCTCGCAGAGCGCGATCGGCGGGTCCGCGAGCCGGCCGTCGGCGAACTGCACCGAGTCCACGCTGTCCTTCCAGCCCTGGTTGGACAGGCCCCGGCCGGACAGGTCGACGTACCTCAGCCACCCGGACTCCCGGGACTGCTCGAGCACCCACGCCAGGCACCGGCGTACGGCGGGCAGCAGCGCGGCCACCTCGTCGGGGTCGGCACCCCACCGCCAGGCGTCCGCCAGCGTGCACACGAACAGCGGCGTCGCGTCCACGGTGCCGTAGTAGACCGGCGGCAGGGACATCGCGCCGAGCTCGAGGGCGGTGTTGCGGACCTCGTGCAGGATCTTGCCGGGCTGCTCCTCGCTGTCGGCGTCGGTGCGCTCGCCCTGCCGCCGCGCGAGGGTCCGCAGCGTCGACATCGCCAGCCCGGTGCCGTAGGGCATCATCAACCGCGCGGCCCACAGCGAGTCGCGCCCGAACAGGGTCAGGAACCACGGGCTGCCCGCGGCCACGAAGGCGTCGTCCCCGTCGCGCATCAGCAGCCCGCCGAGGTCGGCGAGGCTCTGGGCCGCCAGCCGGGACAGCCGCAGGTCCGGGGCCACCACCGCGGCCTCCGCGCTCCAGGGCGCGGTGCCGCCGGGCCCGAAGGCCGGCTCGCCCTCGGCGGTGAACGACAGCCGCACGGCGTACGACGTGCCCGGCTCGACCGTCGTCTCCCACACCACCAGGCGGCCGTCGGCCACCTCGGCCGGGGCAGGATCGAACGACGCGGTGAAACCGCGCTCCCCGTCCGACCAGCGCAGCCCGTCGTCGCTGCGCTCGGGGGCGACCGGCTCCACCGCCGCTCCCGCGCGCACGACCATCATCGGCGCGAGGTCACCGGTCACCGTGACCGCCAGCCGCAGCGGCACCGGCTCCTGGCCTCGAGCGGTCACCTCGATCTCCTCGACCAGCGTCGACGCGGTCAGGGTGCGGCGCCGGTCCAGGGTCACCGTCGGGTCGTGCAGCCAGCCGCCGAGCTCGCGGGCGACGTAGGTGAACTCGTGGTGGTGGGCGCCCGTCGTCGCGGACCTGACCAGGTGCAGTCCGCTGCCCCGCACGGACACCGAGAGCTCGCTGAGCATCCGGTAGTCGTCGACGTACCAGCCGGGCAGCCCGCCGGGGCCGTCGTGCAGCGGGATCTCGCCGTCGGCCTCGGCGATCACGATGCCGGGCGCGGCCACACCGATGGCCAGGTCGTTGAGGAAGGGCACGAAATGCTGGGTCACCCTGACGACACTAGGACCCGCCTTGCTAGCGTCGGCATCGTCCCCCACGTCGAGCACAGGAGCGTGTCGTGAGCACTACCCCCGTCAAGGTCGCCGTCACCGGTGCCGCCGGTCAGATCGGCTACAGCCTGCTGTTCCGCATCGCGAGCGGCGACCTGCTCGGCAAGGACACCCCGGTGCAGCTCCAGCTGCTCGAGATCACCCCGGCGCTGAAGGCGCTCGAGGGGGTCGTGATGGAGCTCGACGACTGCGCGTTCCCGACGCTCGCCGGGGTCGAGATCGGCGACGACGCCAACACGATCTTCGACGGCGCGAACCTCGCGCTGCTGGTCGGCGCCCGCCCGCGCAGCAAGGGCATGGAGCGCGGCGACCTGCTGGAGGCCAACGGCGCGATCTTCACCGCGCAGGGCAAGGCCCTCAACGCGGTGGCCGCGGACGACGTGCGGGTCGGCGTCACCGGCAACCCGGCGAACACCAACGCGCTGATCGCGATGACCAACGCCCCCGACATCCCGCAGGAGCGCTTCTCCGCGCTGACCCGGCTCGACCACAACCGGGCGCTCTCGCAGCTCGCGGCGAAGACCGGCTCGGCCGTCGCCGACATCAAGAGGCTGACGATCTGGGGGAACCACTCCGCGACCCAGTACCCCGACATCTTCCACGCCGAGGTGGCCGGCCGTAACGCTGCCGAGGTCGTGGCCGACCAGGCCTGGATCGAGGACGACTTCATCCCCACCGTCGCCAAGCGCGGCGCCGCGATCATCGAGGCGCGCGGCTCCTCCTCCGCCGCGTCCGCCGCGTCGGCCACCATCGACGCTGCCCGCGACTGGCTGCACGGCTCCGCCGAGGGCGACTGGGTCTCGATGGCGGTCCGCTCCGACGGCTCGTACGGCGTGCCGGAGGGCCTGATCTACTCCTACCCCGTCACCACGAGGAACGGTGACTGGGAGATCGTCCAGGGCCTGGAGATCGACGAGTTCTCCCGCGGCCGCATGGACGCCACCGCCGCGGAGCTCAGCGAGGAGCGCGACGCGGTCAAGGAGCTCGGACTGATCTGAGCGACCCCGACGTACGACGGCCCGCGCAGTGAGCCTGCGCGGGCCGTCGTCGTGTGCGGGCTGGATCAGGTCGGCGGCTGGTTCGGCACGATCACGGTCAGCACGATCAGGCCGACCCCGGCGACGGTGAGCATCAGCACGTCCGACCAGCGCCGACGCACCCGCAGCATCCCCGCGCGCCGGTCGGAGAGCACCAGCCGGGTCGCGGCGGCGACGAGCAGCCCGATCCCCAGCCAGCTCAGGCCGGTGCGCCAGGCTCCGGCCGCGACCAGGGCCAGGCCGACCAGCGCGGAGGCCAGCACCCCGAGGTAGACGACTCCGCCGAGCGTCTGCGGCCGCTTGAGCGGTCCGTCCTTCCGCGCCACGAGGGCGTCAGGCCTGCTCGAGCGACTGCTCGGCGGCGCTGACGATGTTCGAGAGCAGCATCGCCCGGGTCATCGGGCCGACGCCGCCGGGGTTGGGCGAGACCCAGCCGGCCACGTCGTACACGTCCGCGGCCACGTCGCCCGCGAGCTTGCCGTCGACCCGGGAGACCCCCACGTCGAGGACCGCGGCTCCCGGCTTGACCATGTCCCCCGAGATGATCCCGGGGACCCCGGCGGCGGCCACCACGATGTCGGCGGTGCGCACGTGCGCTGCCAGGTCGCGGGTGCCGGTGTGGCACAGGGTCACGGTGGCGTTCTCGCTGCGCCGGGTGAGCAGCAGGCCCAGCGGCCGGCCCACGGTCACCCCACGACCCACCACGACCACCTCGGCGCCGGCGATCGGCACGTCGTGGCGGCGCAGCAGCTCGACGATCCCGTGCGGCGTGCACGGCAGCGGCGCCGGCTTGCCGAGCACCAGCCAGCCGAGGTTCGTCGGGTGCAGCCCGTCGGCGTCCTTGGCCGGGTCCATCTGGCCCAGGACGTCGTTCTCGCTCATCTGCCGGGGCAGCGGCAGCTGGACGATGTAGCCGGTGCACGCCGGGTCGGCGTTCAGGGCCGCCACGTGCTGCTCGACCTCCGCCTGGGTGGCGTCGGCCGGCAGGTCCACCCGGATCGAGGTGATCCCGACCTCGGCGCAGTCCTTGTGCTTGCCGTTGACGTACCACCGGGAGCCGGGGTCGTCGCCGACCAGGACGGTGCCCAGGCCGGGCACCACGCCCTGCTCACGCAGCGCGGCGACCCGGGTGCTGAGCTCCCCCTTGATCGCCTTGGCGGTCGCGGTGCCGTCGAGGATCTGTGCCGTCACGAGGTCATCCAATCAGGGGTGCGGTGTCGCGCAGGGAGGTTCAGTGGAAGAAGTGCCGGGTGCCGGTGAGGTACATCGTCACGCCGGCGGCCTGCAGCGCCGCGACGACCTCCTCGTCGCGCACGGACCCGCCGGGCTGCACGATCGCGGTGACCCCGGCGTCGGCCAGGATCTGCGGGCCGTCCGCGAACGGGAAGAACGCGTCCGACGCGGCGACCGACCCGGCCGCCCGTTCCCCGGCGCGCTCGACGGCCAGCTTGCAGGAGTCCACCCGGTTGACCTGACCCATCCCGACCCCGACCGAGGCGCCGTCGGCGGCCAGCAGGATCGCGTTGGACTTCACCGCACGGCAGGCCCTCCAGGCGAACGCGAGGTCGGCGAGCTGCTGCTCCGAGGCGGCCTCACCGGCGGCGAGCGTCCAGGTCGACGGGTCGTCACCGTCGGCGTCGACGTGGTCGACGCGCTGCATCAGCAGGCCGCCGCTGATCCCGCGGAACTCCACCGGGTCGGGGCTCTCGTCCGCGGCGCAGACCAGCACCCGGATGTTCTTCTTGCGGGCCAGCACCTCGACGGCGCCATCCTCGTAGCCCGGGGCCACCACGACCTCGGTGAAGATCTCCGCCACCTGCTCGGCCATCGCCACCGAGACCGGCACGTTGGTGGCGATCACGCCGCCGAAGGCGGAGACGGGGTCGCAGGCGTGCGCCTTGCGGTGCGCCTGCGCGACGTCCGCGCCGACCGCGATGCCGCACGGGTTGGCGTGCTTGATGACCGCGACCGCGGGCTCGGTGAAGTCCAGCGCCGCCCGGCGGGCCGCGTCGGCGTCGACGTAGTTGTTGTAGGACATCTCCTTGCCGTGCAGCTGCTCCGCGCTGGCCAGGCCGCCACGCCAGTGCCGGTAGAGCGCCGCCGGCTGGTGCGGGTTCTCGCCGTAGCGCAGCACCGCCGCCTTGTCCCAGGTCGCCCCGGTCCACGCGGGGAAGCCGCTGCCGTCGGAGGTGTCGCTCAGCACGCTGCCCATCCAGGACGCCACCGCCACGTCGTACGACGCGGTGTGCACGAACGCCTCCGCGGCGAGCCGTCGGCGCTGCCCGAGGGTGGTGCCGCCCGCGCTCACGGCGGTCAGCAGGTCGTCGTACTGGTCGGGCGAGGTGACGATCGCGACCGAGGGGTGGTTCTTGGCGGCGGCGCGCACCATCGAGGGGCCGCCGATGTCGATCTGCTCGACGCACTCGTCGGGGGTGGCGCCGGACGCCACGGTCTCCCGGAACGGGTAGAGGTTGGACACCACCAGGTCGAACGGCTCGACGCCGAGCTCCGCCAGCTGCTCGCGGTGGGACTCCAGGCGCAGGTCGGCGAGGATCCCGGCGTGCACCCGCGGGTGCAGGGTCTTGACCCGGCCGTCGAGGCACTCCGGGAAGCCGGTCAGCTCCTCGACCTTGGTCACCGGGACCCCGGCGGCGGCGATCCGCGCGGCGGTGGAGCCGGTCGACACGATCGAGACGCCGGCGGCGTGCAACGCCTGCGCGAGGTCGTCGAGGCCGGTCTTGTCGTAGACGGAGACCAGCGCGCGGGTGACCGGGCGCCGGGAGTCGGGCTGTGCGGACATGCAGATCTCCTCATCGGTTCGATGAGTGCACCCAGGCGTTCGATGCTCTCGACTCATCACTCCCCGGTGGTTCCCCACCTGCGCCAGTCGTGTCCGGCCAGCCTAGTGCCCGGGCGCCTCACGACCGAACCGGACCGTGCGGTCGGTGACGGTGAAGCCCTCGCGGGCCATCCGGCCCACGCTCGCGACCAGCATCGCCCGCTCCGCGACCTTGATCCGATCGTGCAGCGAGTCGGCGTCGTCGTCGTCCTCGACCGGGACGGCGGTCTGCGCCACGATCGGGCCGGTGTCCACGCCGGCGTCCACGACGAACAGGGTCGCTCCGGTGACCTTGACCCCGTAGGCCAGCGCGTCAGCGGGCCCGTGCATCCCCGGGAAGGCCGGCGACAGGGCGGGATGGGTGTTGACGCAGCGTCCCCCGAAGGCGGCCAGGAAGTGCGGGCCGGTGAGCTTCATGAAACCGGCCAGCACCACGATGTCCGGCCGGTGCTCGAGGCAGCCGGCGGTCAGCGCCGCGTCCCACTCCTCGCGGGTGGCGTGGTCGCGGAGCCGGTGCACGAACGTCGGCACGCCGGCCCGCTCGGCCCGGGCCAGGCCCTCGATCCGGTCACGGTCGGCGCCGACGGCGACCACCTCGGCGCCGTACGCCGGGTCGCGGCAGGCGTCGAGGAGGGCCTGCAGGTTCGTCCCGGCCCCGGAGACGAGCACGAGCAGGCGCGCCGGTGGGCCGGCGGGGGTGAGGGACACGCCGGACAGGCTACCGACCGGAGCCGGTCAGCGCCGCCGCGACCACCAGGTGGTGGCGATGCCGCCGACCAGGCCGCCGACGCCCATCGCGACGGTGGCCGAGACCAGGGTGGGCAGCAGGTCCGCCCCGACGTGGGCCATCCGGCCGGGGCCGACCGCGCCGCCGGCGAGCGCGACCAGCAGGGTGGTCAGCAGGCCGCCGGCGACACCGGCAGCGAGACCGAGCCCGGCACCGGACTCGTAGCTCAGCGCGGTGTGCCGGCGCAGCATCAGCGCCGCCCCGAGCGCGGCCGCCAGGACCGGGAGGGCGACCAGGGCCGACAGCCAGGCTGCCGGGGTGCCCGCGGAGGGCAGCGCGGCGAGCAGCGGGAAGGCCGGCACCGGCGCCAGCGTGACCGCCGCGGGCGAGACCAGGGTCCCGGTGCCGACCGCGAAGCCGGGACCCAGCAGGTAGGAGCCGGAGAGCAGCACCGCGTTCGGGGCGACCGCCGCGACCAGCAGGGTGTAGAGCAGCCCCCCGGCGACGTCGGCGTGCAGGCGGGAGAGCACGTTGGCCGCCGACCCGAGGTCCACCAGCAGCGCCACCGCCAGCAGCACCGAGGCGGCGACGAGCAGGACCAGGGTCGCCGAGACCGCCCCGAGGGCGACCGAGCGGAGCCGGTCGGGAACCCGCTCCCGCCAGTCCAGGACGTCGCGGCTGCCGCGCACGAGCCCGGTCCCGCCGCCGACCAGGGCGACCGCGAACCCGCCCACGAAGGAGCCGACCAGGCCCGGCTGGGCGGCCGCGTCGGCGGCCAGCACCGCGGACACCAGGGCCACCACCGCGTAGACGCCGGCCAGCACCAGCGTCCCCAGGGCGAGCGTGCGGACGTCCTCGACCGCCGACGTCACCGCGGCCCAGCGGCCCAGCCGGTGGGCGACGTACACGCACAGCAGGGTGAGCCCGAGCGGCACCACGGTGACGGTCGCGGTGGCCGCGCTCGTGGCCAGGTGCAGGTGGCCGCCCTGGGCCAGCAGCCAGCCGTCGGTGCCGACCCGGATCGCGTCGCGGGTGGTGCCGTGGCTGCCGGCGTCGGAGGCGAACCAGCCGAGCACGGCCAGGGTCATGCACCCCAGCAGGACGACCAGGGCGGAGGCGGCGCCGGCGACCGCGGCGCCGACCGCGAGGGGGCGCAACGGGGCTGCCGCGGTCGCCGCTCCGCGGCGGGCACGGGTGTCGGGAGGGTCGAGAAGATCGGTCATCACCACCATCCTCGGCCAGCGTGAGTTCCATCTCGGGCTCCCACGCCGGTTGGACCGGGGCCGGCGGGGGTCCGTACCGTGGAGGACCTCACCCCCTCCCCTCCCGGGCTGCCGGCTGCCCCGGCACGCCCGACGACCACCCGTGAGGAGACCCGATGCAGCCCGAGGACAGCTTCGACGCGTTCTACGCCTCGACCCGCGACGCGCTCCTGCACCAGGCCTTCGCCCTCACCGGCGACCTCCGCGCGGCCCGGTCCGCGGTGCGCGACGCCTACGTCGGCGCCTGGCAGCACTGGCGCAAGGTCTCCCGGCTCGAGGACCCTCTCGACTGGGTGCGCCCGCGTGCCTGGCGGCTCGCGCAGCGTCGGCACCGTGCGCACCGGTGGCACCGCGCTTCGAAGCGGTCCCCGGGTCAGCGGGGCGTCCTCGACGCCCTGTCCGGTCTCGGCTCCGCACAGCGCCGGGTCCTGCTCCTGGTCGACCTCGCCGGCCTGGACCTCGGCGACTCCGCCCGTGAGCTCGGGGTCCCCCGCGACACCGCCGAGCGCTCGCTGACCGCAGCCCGGGCCGCGGTCGCCGACGCGCTCGACGTGCCCCCGGAGCGGGTCGGCGAGCCGCTGCGGTCGCTCTCCCCGGCGCCGGCGGAGACCGGGCTGCCGCGGGGGCCGCTGGTGCGCCGGGCCGGACGCGGCAGGCGCCGCGGCCGGGTGCTGGTCGGCGCGGCCGCCGCCGCGGTGGCGCTCACCGCCGGCGCCGTCGCCGTCGCGCCCGAGCCGGGTCTCAGCAGCGCCGACGCCCCGAACGCGACCGGGCCGAGCACGTCCCCGTCGGCCACCCCCGCCACGGAGACCCCCACGTCCGGCGACCTGCTCGACGGTGCCCAGATCGGCCGGCTCGGCGGCTCGCGGCCGTGGCGCGTCACCCGCACCGACAACAACACCGCCGGGAGCGGGCTCAACTCCCCGTGCCAGCAGGAGCGTTTCGCCGACCCACGGGGCTACGCGACGCTGGTCCGGGCCTTCGAGGCCACCGGCTCCCCGCACCGAGCCGCGGTGCAGACCGTCGAGGTCTCCCGGTCGGAACGGGCGGCGGCACGCGGCTACCGCACCGCCCTCGGCTGGTACGCCGGCTGCCGCGCGGCCCGCGTGCAGGTGCTCGGCTCCTACCGCGTGGCCGGGGTGGGGGACCGGGCCGACGTGCTCACCCTCCGGGTCTGGACGAGGCCGGTGCGCACCGTCACCGTCGCGGTCGCCCGCACCGGCCGGCTGACCACCTCCACGGTCAGCACCGTCGAGGGCCGCGCTCCCGCCGTCCGCACGGTCAGCGCCACGTTGGCGCAGTCGGTCGCGTCGCTGTGCACCCGCGGCGTGGCCGGGGCCTGCGTGCGGACGCCCGCGCCGCGCGCCGTACCCCCGCCGCCGTCGGGCGACCAGCCGGGCATCCTCTCGGTCGCCGACCTGCCTCCCGCCGGCGCCGTCGACCGCCCCTGGGTCGGCACCCGGCTCGTCCGCCCGCGCACGAACCCGTCCGCGACCACCTGCGACCGGGCCGCCTTCGCCGTCGCCGGAGCGACCCGGGTCCGGGCCCGGACCTACCTCATCCCCCGGGCGGCGCTGCCCGCGCGGTTCGGGCTCTCGGAGACCTACGGCGACTTCCACACGCCCCGGGCCGCGGCCGCCTTCCTGGCGAAGGTCCGCGGCACGGTCGCCGGCTGCGCGAAGCGTGACCTGGCCACCGAGGTCGGCGCCGAGCAGCGCAGCACGCGACGCTCGCCGCAGCTGGACCAGTCGCACTGGGACCTCACCACCAAGGTGTCGGACCGGCAGAGGGTCCGCTTCCACCTGGGCTTCGTCCGGGTCGGCGACAAGGTCGCCCAGCTCACCTTCTCGCCCACCCCGGGCAACGACATGCCCGAGCGCTCCTTCGGTGCGCTGCTCACCAGGGCCGGCGACCGGCTCCGCGAGCTGGGCTGACCGCGGCCCCGTAGGGTCGTGACGTGAGCACCGCACCCCTGGACCGCGACGCCGCGGTCGCCCGCGACCAGGAGAGCCCGCTGCGCGACCGGCGCGAGCTCTTCGACCTGCCCGGGGGCGTGGTCTACCTCGACGGCAACTCCCTGGGCGCGCTGCCCCGGTCCGTCGCCGCCCGGCTGCAGCACGTGGTGAGCCAGGAGTGGGGGCACGGCCTGATCTCGTCGTGGAACACCGCCGGCTGGGTCGACCTGAGTCGCCGCGTCGGTGCTCGGATCGCCCCGCTGGTCGGGGCCGACCCCGCCGACGTACACGTCGGGGACTCCACGACGGTGACCCTGTTCAAGACCCTGGCCGCCGCCAGCCGGCTCCGCCCGGGCCGGCGGGTGCTGGTGCTGGAGCCGACGACGTTCCCCACCGACGCGTACGTCGCCGCGGGAGTCGCGAAGGCCTTCGACCTCGAGCTGCGCTGGTGCGACCCGGCCGACCCCGCCGCGTCGCTCGACGACGACGTCGCCCTGCTCGCGCTGACCCACGTGGACTTCCGGTCCGGGCGGATGTTCGACATGGCCGCGCTGACCGCCGCCGCCCACGAGACCGGCGCCCTGGCGCAGTGGGACCTGTGCCACTCCACCGGCGCGGTGCCCGTCGACCTGACCGGCTGCGACGCCGACATCGCGGTCGGCTGCACCTACAAGTACCTCAACGGCGGCCCTGGCTCGCCGGCGTTCTCCTGGGTGCACCCGCGCCACCAGGACGCGTGGGACCAGCCGATCACCGGCTGGTTCGGGCACGCCCGGCCCTTCGACATGGACCTCGGCTTCACCCCCGCCGAGGGGATCACCCGGATGGCCTCGGGCACCCCGCCGGTGCTCGCGCTGTCCGCGCTCGACGAGGCGCTGACCGTCTTCGACGGGGTCGCCGTCGACGTACTCCGGGAGGCGTCGCTGTCACTGACGGACTACTTCCTGGAGCTGGTCGACGAGCGGCTCGGCTCGGTCTTCGAGGTGATCACCCCCCGCGAGCACGACCGGCGCGGCAGCCAGGTCTCGCTGCGGCACCCCGCGGCCTACGGCGTGGTGCAGGCGCTCGTCGAACGGGGCGTCGTCGGCGACTTCCGGACACCGGACGTGGCGCGGTTCGGCTTCGCCCCGCTGTACGTCACCCACGCCGACGTGCACGACGCGGTCGACCACCTGGTCGAGGTGATGGCGCGCGAGGAGCACCTGCGCCCGGCCTACGCCACCCGCAACGCCGTCACCTGACCACCAGCGCCGAGTCGGCGCGAACGCACGTGCCTCAACCACGCTGCCGAGTCGGCGCGAACGCACCACTCACCAGTGCCGAGTCGGCGCGAACGCAGGTAATGGCCGCCGCCGCTGACGACAGGGGTGACCCACCTGGGAGCGGCGCGAACCGGTCACTGGTCCTTGAGCACATCCCGCGCCAGCTGCGGTCTCCGAGGGCGGCGCCGTCGACTCAGGCGCCCACAAGGGGGAGCTTCCGCTGGGCAACCGTCGTGTGGACGGCCAGGGACGAGGAGAACCACGCCAACCGCGACGCCGTCGCCGGGCGCCCCGGTCTTTCCGGGCGTTCGCGCCGACTCGCCCCGGTCTTTCCGGGCGTTCGCGCCGACTCGACCGGGTCTTTCCGGGCGTTCGCGCCGACTCGACCGGGTCTTTCCGGGCGTTCGCGCCGACTCGCCCCGGTCTTTCCGGGCGTTCGCGCCGACTCGACCGGGTCTTTCCGGGCGTTCGCGCCGACTCGACCGGTCTTTCCGAGCGTTCGCGCCGACTCGACCGGGGCTGCACGAAGGCCGCCGTCCCCCGGAGGGGACGGCGGCCTTCGTGCGGGGTGAACCCGTCGGGTCAGAGGCTGGCGAGGATGTCCCGCATCAGCTGCGCGGTCTCGGACGGCGTCTTGCCGACCTTGACCCCGACGGCCTCGAGGGCCTCCTTCTTCGCCTGCGCGGTGCCGGACGAGCCGGACACGATCGCACCGGCGTGGCCCATCGTCTTGCCCTCGGGGGCGGTGAAGCCGGCGACGTAGCCGACGACCGGCTTCTTCACGTTGTCCTTGATGTACGCCGCGGCGCGCTCCTCGGCGTCGCCACCGATCTCACCGATCATCACGATGGCGTCGGTCTCCGGGTCCTCCTCGAACGCCTGGAGGCAGTCGATGTGCGTCGTCCCGATGATCGGGTCGCCGCCGATGCCGATCGCGGAGGAGAAGCCGTAGTCCCGCAGCTCGTACATCATCTGGTAGGTCAGCGTGCCCGACTTGGACACCAGACCGACCCGGCCGGCCTTGGTGATGTCCGCGGGGATGATGCCGGCGTTGGACTTGCCGGGGCTGATCAGCCCGGGGCAGTTCGGGCCGATGACCCGCGTGGTGCCCTTCGCCTGGGCGTAGGAGAACAGGTCCGCGGTGTCGTGGACCGGCACGCCCTCGGTGATCACCACGACGAGCGGCATCGCGGCGTCGACGGCCTCGATGACCGCACCCTTGGTGCCGGCCGGCGGGACGAAGACGACCGACACGTCGGCGCCGGTGGCGTCCATCGCCTCCTTGACGGAGCCGAACACCGGGACGGCGGTGCCGTCGAAGTCGACGCTCTGGCCGGCCTTCTTCGGGTTCACCCCGCCGACGATGTTCGTCCCGGAGGCGATCATCCGCCGGGTGTGCTTCTGCCCCTCGGAGCCGGTCATGCCCTGGACGACGACCTTGGAGTTCTCGGTCAGGAAGATCGACATGTTCAGCCCTTCGCCAGCTCGGCGGCGCGGTCGGCCGCACCGTCCATGGTGTCCACCAGCGTCACCAGCGGGTGGTTCGCATCGTTGAGGATCCGACGCCCCTCCTCGACGTTGTTGCCGTCGAGGCGTACGACGAGCGGCTTGTCGGCCTCGTCGCCGAGCATCTCCAGCGCGTGCACGATGCCGTTGGCGACCGCGTCGCACGACGTGATGCCGCCGAACACGTTCACGAACACGCTCTTGACCTGCGAGTCGTTGAGGATCACGTCGAGGCCGTTGGCCATCACCTCGGCCGACGCGCCGCCGCCGATGTCGAGGAAGTTCGCGGGCTTCACCCCGTCGTGCTTCTCACCGGCGTAGGCGACCACGTCGAGCGTGGACATGACCAGCCCGGCGCCGTTGCCGATGATGCCGACGGAGCCGTCGAGCTTCACGTAGTTGAGGCCCTTGGCCTTGGCCTTCGCCTCGAGCGGGTCGGCCGCGGCCTTGTCCTCGAACTCCGCGTGCTCCTGGTGGCGGAAGCCGGCGTTCTCGTCGAGGGTGACCTTGCCGTCGAGCGCCTCGAGGTGGCCGTCGCCGAGCAGGCAGAGCGGGTTCACCTCGACCAGCGTGGCGTCCTCCTTGATGAAGACGTCCCACAGCTTCTTGACGACGTCCTTGGCCTCGTCGGCCACCTCGGCCGGGAAGCCGGTCGCGGCGACGATCTCGGCGGCCTTCGCGTCGTCGACACCGGTCTGCGGGTCGATGGAGACCTTGGCGAGCGCGTCGGGGTTCTCGTGGGCGACCACCTCGATCTCCACACCGCCCTCGACGCTCGCGATGCACAGGTAGTCGCGGTTCGCCCGGTCGACCAGGAACGAGAAGTAGTACTCGTCCTTGATGTCCGCGGCGGGCGCGATCAGCACGCGGTGGACCGTGAGGCCCTTGATGTCCATGCCGAGGATGTCCTCGGCGCGGGCGACAGCGTCCTGGGGGGTCTCGGCGAGCTTGACGCCGCCGGCCTTCCCACGGCCGCCGGCCTGGACCTGGGCCTTGACGACGACGCGTCCACCCTGCTCCTCGGCTGCTGCTGCGGCGTCCTCGGCCTTCGTCACGACGGTGCCGACGGTCACTGGCACGTCGTGCTTGGCGAAGAGCTCCTTCGCTTGGTACTCCATCAGGTCCACGGTGTTGACCGTCCTCTTCCGGGTTCACGGCTCTACTGACAACGGGGCGCACTGCTGCCCCGGTCGGGTCACGCCCGACATTAGCCCTGCGTGACGGTCCGCGACCACGGCGGGTTCCGTACCCTTCGTCACATGCCGTCCGCTCCCACGCTGCTGCGCGTCCGCTCGGGGGCGGTGGGCCTCGCCGTCCGCGAGCACAGCCCCGCCGGCCCCGGACGGCCCACCGTGCTGCTGGTGCACGGCTACCCCGACCGGCAGGACACCTGGGACGCCGTGGTCGCACGGCTCCCCCTCGACGCCTGGCACGTCGTGACGTACGACGTCCGGGGCGCGGGCGGCTCCGACGTACCGGCCCGCCGCGCCGACTACCGCACCGAGCGCCTGGTCGACGACCTGGTGGCGGTGCTCGACGCGGTGCTGCCCGAGGGGACCGGCGCCCACCTGGTCGGCCACGACTGGGGCTCGGTGCAGCTGTGGGACGCCGTCGCGGCGGAGGCCACCGACCCGCGGCTGCACGGCCGGATCGCGTCGTTCACCTCGGTGAGCGGCCCGTCGCTGGACCACGCCGCCCAGGTCGTACGGCGTCCGCGCGGGCGCCGACGTGCGGTGCTCGGCCAGCGGCTGCGCTCCGCCTACATCGCGCTGTTCTGCCTGCCGCTGGTGCCGGAGCTGATCTGGCGGCTGGCGCACGGTCCGCTGGCCGCGCTGCTGACCCGCCGGGAGGGGCTGCCACCGGACCACTTCGGTCCCGGCCTGGCCCGCGACGCGGTGCACGGCCTGGCGCTCTACCGGGCCAACGTGCCGCGGCGGCTGCACCGGCCGCGGACGCTGCGCACCGACGTGCCGGTGCTCGTCGTGCACCCGACCCGTGACCCGTTCCTGACCGCCGTGCTCACCGAGGACCTCGACGCCTCGTGCCGCGACGTCCGCGTCGTGCACGTCGACGGCTCGCACTGGGTGATCGTGACCCGGCCCGACGAGGTCGCGGCGCTGGTGCGCGAGCACGTCGAGCGCCACTGACCCGCCACACTGGTCGAGTGCTCGCCTCCCTCTCTCCGGCGCGACGCCGCCTCGTGCTGCTGGTGCTCCTCGGGCTGTTGGTGATCCTCGTCGGCGCGGTCGTGCTGGTGGCGCGCACGCCTTCCGGCGTCCGGCCGGTCGCGCAGGACCGGCCCGGGCCGGTGCTGCTGGTCAGCGGGTACGGCGGCTCCGTCCGCTCCCTCGACCCGCTGCGCGCCGGCCTGGAACGGGCCGGGCGGGACGTCGTCGTGGTGCCGGCCGTGGGCGGGGGCACCGGCGACATCGCCTCCCAGGCGGACGCCCTGGGCCGGCAGGCCGAAGCCGCCGTGCGCCGCTTCCACGCGGACTCGGTGGACGTGGTCGGCTACTCCGCCGGCGGCGTGGTCGCCCGCGAGTGGGTCCGCAGCGGAGGCGCGTCGGTGGCCCGCCGGGTGCTGAGCATCGGCTCCCCGCAGCACGGCACGGACCTGGCCGAGCTGGCGGTCGGGCTCGGCGGCGGGTGCCCGGCGGCGTGCCGGCAGCTCGAGCCGGACAGTCCGCTGCTGCGTCGGCTCAACGCCCACGACGAGACTCCCGCGGGACCGGTCTTCGTCTCGGTGTGGTCCAGCGCCGACCGCGTCGTCGTGCCGGCCGACTCGGCCCGGCTGAGCGGCGCGCTCGACCTGACCGTGCAGTCGGTGTGCCCGGGGGCCCGCACCGCACACGGCGACCTGCCCGCGGACCCGGTCGTCCAGGCCCTGCTCGGCACCGCCCTCGGGGCGGCGGCTCCCACGGTGCCACGGGACGTGGCCTGCTAGGAGGTGATGTCCTTGGTGGTGAAGTTCGCCCACGCCGCGCCCAGGAAGACCGCGACGTACACGCCCTGGAGCAGCACCCCGCGCACGATGTCCCGCCACAGGATCGGGTCGCGGAAGAGGTCGACGAACGACAGCCAGTACCGGGTCGGCAGGTAGGGCTGGAGCGAGGAGGCCGCGTCCAGGGTGAGCAGCAGCGTCGAGGCGATCAGGAACGCCAGCGCCCCCAGGGCCGCGCCGAGCGGCGAGTCGGTGAGCGTGGACAGCAGCAGCGCGATCGCGGCGACGCTGAGCATCGACAGCGAGACGTAGACGACCGCCATCAGGGTGCGCTCGACGAGCTGGGTGGAGGTCAGGCTGCTCCCCGAGATCCCGGTGACCAGGGTGCTGGCGTCCCCGCCGCCGAGCAGCAGCCGCCCGACGACGTACCCGACCGCGGCGACCACCACCACGGCCAGCAGCACGAACGCCAGCACGCTGACCAGCTTGGCCACCAGCAGCCGGGTGCGCCCGACGGGTCGGCTCAGCAGGTAGCGCAGCGTGCCGCCCTGGGCCTCGCCGGCCACCGAGTCGCCGGCGACGACCGCCACCGCGACCGGCATGAACAGCGGCAGCACGATCGCCAGGGCGGCCAGCGGGAACAGCGTGCCGTCGGTGAGCACCGCCGAGAGGAACGCCGGGCCGTCCCCCGGCTGCGGGCCGATGTCGGTGACCGCGAGCAGCACCGCGACCAGGGTCGGCAGCGCGTTCAGCATCACGATGGTGATCCAGGTGCGGGGTCGCCGCAGCATCTTGACCAGCTCGACGCGGATCACCGGGAGACCCCCACCTGGGACGCGTCGGAGGTGGCCTCGAGCACCACCTGCTCGAGGCCGCGACGTTCGGGGGCGAGCTCCTGCACGCGGACGCCGCCGTTGACCAGCAGCCGGTTGAGGTGCGCGGTGTTCTCCGCGCGGACCACCAGCCGGTGGCCCTCGCGCGACTCGACCCGGCCGTCGAGCAGCGCGAGCGCGGCGTCGCCGTCGGGGGTCACCACGACCGTGCGGCCGGTCGGGGCCCGGAGCACCCGGAGCTCCTCCTGGACCACCAGCCGGCCGCGGTCGAGCACCCCGACCCGGGTGCACATCTGCTCCACCTCGGCCAGCAGGTGCGAGGAGAGGAAGATCGTGGTGCCCTGGGCGTTCAGCCCGAGCAGCAGCTCGCGCATCTCGCGGATGCCCTGCGGGTCGAGGCCGTTGGTGGGCTCGTCGAGGACCAGCAGCCGCGGTGACCCCAGCAGCGCCGCGGCCAGCCCGAGCCGCTGGCGCATGCCGAGGGAGTAGCCCCTGACCTTGCGGTCGCCCGCGACCCCGAGCCCGACCCGCTCCAGCACGTCGTCCACCCGCTTGCGGCGGCCGCGACGGCGGGCCCCCATCGCGTCGTACAGCTCGAGGTTCGCACGGCCGGTGAGGTGCCCGTACGACGCCGGGCCCTCGACCAGCGTGCCCACCTGCGGCAGCACCGTCGAGGAGCCACGCGGCATCGGCTGCCCGAGCACCTCGACGTCGCCGGAGGTGGCGAGCACCAGGCCCAGCAGCATCCGCACCGTCGTGGTCTTGCCCGACCCGTTGGCGCCGAGGAAGCCGTAGACGTCGCCCTCCCGGACGTCGAGGTCGACGCCGTCGACGGCCAGCACCGGGCCGAACCGCTTGGTGAGCGCGGCGGTGCGGACCACGCTGGTCATGGCTGGCCTCTCAGTCCTGGCCGGTGCGCCGCGAGCTGCCGGGACGCGTCGACGAGGGTGCCGCGGGTGACCGTGCCGGCGACCAGCCAGCTGGCGTCGTCCGGCTCGGGGTTGCCCAGCAGCAGCCGCAGCGGCGCCGCCTCGACCAGCATGCCGGTGCGCAGGCCGGTCACCCCGGGCCGACCGGCCAGCTCCGAGCGCACCCGCTCCGCCGTCCGGCCCCACAGCGGGATCGCCAGCAGCACCGTCGGCCCGCGACCGTAGACGCCGACCGACCCCTGAGCCACCCCCGGGGCGGCCCCCCGCGCGGGCAGCCCGGCCAGCGACGCCGGCGGGATCCGGCTCGCGAAGCGGTCGGCCGCCGACGCGATGTCCACGATGCTGTCGTGGCGCAGCTCGGCGTCGTGCGGCGGGACGAACGTGATGTCCCGGGTCGCCGGCCGGCCGCGGGTGAAGTCCAGGAACCGGCTGGTCAGCGCGGGCGTCCGGGCGCCTCGCCCGTAGAGGTCGACCCGCAGCGGGATGCCGGACGCCCGGTCGACGTACACGTCCACGCGGGTGACCGAGGCCTGCTCGTCGGCCGGCCGCAGCCGCAGGCCGAGCGCGTCGCGGCCGGCGACCCTCCGGGCCGGCAGCCGACCCAGCTCGCCCGGCCGGGCGCCGGACAGCACCCGGCGGGCCAGCTCCGGCGGCAGCAGGTCGACGGTGTCGGGCAGCCGCACCGGCACGTCGGGGACCACGGTCGCGCGCTTGGACTCGTAGACCCAGCGAACCGTCGCATCGCCCTGGTGCACGAGGTCGGTCTCCCCGGTCGGCCGCAGGGTCGCGACCCGCCAGCGCCGGGGGTCCTGCCACCAGACCCGGACCCGGTTGGTGCCGCCGAGCAGCTTGCTCAGGCCCGAGAGGGCGTCGTTGGCCGGCAGCGCGACGGCGCCGACCGACTCGGTGTAACCCGACCAGGACTCGTCGCGGGACTGCTGCACCCGCTGCAGCAGCCTCACCGCGGAGACGTCCTCGTCCGCGGCCGGCAGCAGGCGCACCACCAGCGGTGCGGCGAGCAGCAGCAGCACCCCCACCCCCACGCTCCACCAGCGGCGCGCAGCAGTCATGCCGTCACGGTACGACGGGGAGGCGAACGACGTCCGTCTCGCCGACCCGGCGAGGGGCGGTGACTGTGACGGGGGTCACAGCGTCGTAGCGATCGGACCGGTCCCTCGTTGTCCCCGACAACGCCGCCCGACCGAAACGGATCCCGATGAGCGCACGCCGTACCGCCGTCCTCGCCACCACCACCCTGGCCGCCACCGGCCTGGCCGTCACGGGCCTCGCGCCCGGCGCGGCCACCGCCGCCGACGCCACCCCGGGCTACTCGCTGCACCACGTCACGGTGCAGGTGAGGGTCGGCCCGGCGAACGACAAGACCTGCGTCGTGGACGCCGACCTGTACCAGCCCGACACCGCGACGTCGACACACCGGCAGGCCGCGATCCTGACCACCAACGGCTTCGGGGGCGCCAAGGACGACAGCAACGAGTCCGCCATCGGGCGGGGCTTCGTCCGGCACGGCTACGTGGTGCTGGCCTACACGGGACTGGGCTTCCCCGACTCGGGCTGCCAGATCACCCTCGACGACCCGGACTACGACGGGAAGGCCGGCAGGCAGATGGTCGACGTGCTGGCCGGCACCCGCTCCTACACCGAGAACGGCACCAGCAGGCGACTGCGCGTCGTCGCCCAGGAGTCCCCGGGAGACCCGCGGGTGGGGATGATCGGCGGGTCGTACGGCGGCCAGATCCAGTACGCCGTGGCGAAGCAGGACAAGCGCGTGGACGCGCTGATCCCGATCATCACCTGGAACGACCTCTCCTACTCGCTGGCCCCGAACAACACCGACCTGGCCCACGGCGTCACCTACCGCACCCCGGGCGTGGGCAAGCGCGAGTGGGTCGACCTGTTCTTCGGGGTCGGCCTCTCCAGCGGCGCCGCCGGCCTGCCGGTCGACCCCAGCCGCGCGGTGGGCTGCCCCAACTTCGCACTGGAGGCGTGCCCCGCCGTGGCCCGGCTGAACACCCTGGGCTACCCCGACGACGCCACCCTGCGACTGTCCCGGCACGCATCGGTCTCGACGTACACGCACCAGGTGACCGCGCCGACGCTGCTCGTGCAGGGACAGAAGGACACCCTGTTCAACATCCAGGAGGCGGTCGCGACCTTCCGGGCGCTGCGCGCCCAGGGCACCCCGACCCGGATGATCTGGCAGTCCTGGGGCCACTCCGACAGCACCCCCGCCCCCGGCGAGCTGGACTTCACCGCCGGCTCGCTGCGGTCCTCCTACCTCGGCAACCGGTTCCTGAACTGGATGAACCACTACGTGCGCGGAGACGCCTCCGCCCCCGTCGGCTCCCGGTTCTCGTTCTTCCGCGACTGGGTCCCCTACGACAAGCGCCCGGCGTACGCCGGCACGGCGATCCGCAAGGCCTACGCCGAGCGCGACTCCTTCGACCAGGACCCGACGGCGTCCCTGTGGCTCAGCGGCACCGGTGACCTCGAGGCCGCGAGGGCCGATGTGCGGGCCGGGTCGGCGACCTACACCGGGGCCGGCGACGCGACGTCGTACTCGGAGACCTCCGGCCTCGAGGGCAGCACCGTGAACCGGGAGCCCAGCGACACCCCCGGCACCTTCGCGGCGTTCACCACCCGCCCGCTCGCCCGTGCCGCCGACCTGGTCGGGTCGTCCTCGCTGACGCTGCACCTCGACGCGCCCACGGTCGCGGCGACCCAGGGCCTCGACCCGGCGACCAGGCTGGTGCTGTTCGCCAAGCTGTACGACGTCGCACCCGACGGCACCCAGACGCTGCACGACCGGCTGGTCTCCCCGGCCCGGGTCGCCGACGTGACCAAGCCGGTGACCGTGAGGCTGCCGGGCGTGGCCCAGCGGTTCCCGGCCGGGCACCGGATCCGGCTGGTGGTCGCGGCCGGCGACGCCGCCTACCGGGGCAACGCGGTGGCGCACCCGGTGACGGTCAGGACCAGCCCGTCGGCGCCGAGCGTGCTGCGGATGCCGCTGACCACCGGGCCGGTGCGGCTGCGCTGAGCGGGGGTCAGGCCTTCGCGGTCGAGTCGTCGGCGACGTTCGCGCGGACCCACTCGACGATCCGGGTGGTGGGGGCGCCGGGGGTGAACACCTCGGCGACCCCCATCTCCTTGAGCAGCGGGATGTCGCCGTCGGGGATGATCCCGCCGCCGATCACCACGATGTCGGTCGCGTCGCGCTCGGCGAGCAGTCCGAGGAGCTTCTTGAACAGCGTCATGTGCGCGCCGGACAGGACGGACAGGCCGATCACGTCGGCGTCCTCCTGGATGGCGGTCTCGACGATCTGCTCGGGGGTCTGGTGCAGCCCCGTGTAGATCACCTCGTGGCCGGCGTCGCGGAGGGCCCGGGCGATCACCTTGGCACCGCGGTCGTGCCCGTCGAGTCCCGGCTTGGCCACCACGATGCGGATCGGAGCCGACATGACACTCACACCTTCGTCGAGACCGCGCGGGGCGCGGCACTGTTGGGTCGGGGGACGGCGCCGGAAGGGCTCCGACGGTCCGTGGGCACCTTAGCCGACGCGGCTCGCCCGGCACCCGGGCCACTGGTCCCGGACGGGTGACGTCACCCACATCCGGCCTCCCCGAGGCGGGCCCGGCTGAGCGGCACCGGGCCACGGGCGTGTGACGCCGTCCACACAGGACCCTGTACCGAGATGGGTCTTTCGCCTCTGGCCCGCTAGCGTAGGCGGCTTCGTATCCCCGGACGTGAGGATCCTTCTGCTCGTGGCTGACCATCGCGCTGACACCCGCGCCGTCACCCGGCGCCGTCCCGTCGACGCCACGGAGGCATCCGCGGCCCCGGCAGGGGGGCACCGTCGCGCCAGCGGTCCTCGTCGTACCCACAGCGGTCACCGCAAAACCCTCGTTCGCGGCCTTCCTTCCGCGCCCACGGCGGTGGGCGTCACCACCCTCGCCCTGGCCGCCGTCGGAGCCCTCGGCGCGAGCAGCCCGACCACCGGCTCCGCACAGCTGACCGCCGGGCACGTCGGCGGCTCGACCACGGGTCATGCCTCGGCGTTCAGCGGCACCAGCGACGTCGCCAGCGCCTCGATCCTCGCGGACCGCCGCCAGCAGGCCGTCAGCCGCGACTCGCAGCGCGACGCGCTCCGGGACGCCGCCGCCGAGAAGCTGCAGGCGGTGGCGGAGAGGCAGGCCAAGGAGCGCAACGCCGCCCTCGCCAAGCTCGCCGCGAGCGCGGAGAGGCAGGCAGGGCTGATCGCCCGCAACTCCTGGCAGCTGCCGGTCACCCGCGGCGCCTACCACCTGACCTCCCGGTTCGGCCAGTGCTCCAGCCTCTGGTCGCACTGCCACACGGGCCTGGACTTCGCCGCCCCCTCGGGCACCCCGATCCACGCCATCGCCGGCGGCACCATCACCGAGACCGCCTCCGCCGGGGCCTACGGCAACCGCACCATCGAGACCCTCGCTGACGGCACCGAGCTCTGGTACTGCCACCAGACCTCCTTCTCGGTGAGCACCGGCCAGAAGGTCCGAGCCGGGCAGCTGATCGGCAGCGTCGGCGCCACCGGCAACACCACCGGCCCGCACGTGCACGTCGAGGTGCGGCCCGGCGCCGGCGACCCGGTCGACCCGGACGCCGCCATGCGGGCGCACGGCCTCAAGCCGTAACAGCCCTCAGAGCTTCTCCACGGGGGCGTAGCGCAGCAGCAGCCGCTTGACACCCTGCGAGCCGAAGTCGATCGAGGCGACGGCCTTGTCGCCGGCCCCGTCCAGCGCGACCACGCTGCCCATCCCGAAGGTGTCGTGCAGCACCCGGTCGCCGGGGCTGAGATCGGGGACCTCGCGCTTCTTGCCGCGGGCGTCGGCGTCCGCGCGGGCGGCGGCCGCCCCGAACCTCCGGGTGGTCGCGGTGCGCGAGGGCAGCGACGGCAGCACCGGCCGGTTCCAGGACGTCTGCGCGGACTCCGTACGTCGCCAGTCGACGAGGTCCATCGGCAGCTCGTCGAGGAACCGGGACGCCGGGTTGTGCGAGGGCGCGCCCCAGGCCGAGCGGACCACGGCCCGGGACACGTAGAGCCGCTGCTGGGCCCGGGTCAGCCCGACGTAGGCGAGCCGGCGCTCCTCCTCGAGCTCGGGCTGGTCGCCGAGCGAGCGCTGGTGCGGGAAGACGCCGTCCTCGAGACCGGTCAGGAACACCACCGGGAACTCCAGGCCCTTCGCGGTGTGCAGCGTCATCAGGGTGACCACGCCGGCGTCGACGGTGCCGTCCTCGGCCTGGTCCGGGATCTGGTCGGAGTCGGCGACCAGCGCCACCCGCTCCAGGAAGTCCCGCAGCCCCGGGGCCGCGGGCGCCGGGTCGGCGGGGTCCGCGGACGGGCCGGCGACCGGCTCGTCGGCGAACTCGCGGGCCACCGCGACCAGCTCGGCGAGGTTCTCCACCCGGGTCTCGTCCTGGGGGTCCTCGCTCTCCTCCAGCTCGCGGAGGTAGCCGCTGCTGGAGAGCACCCGCTCGAGGACGACGTCGGCCCGCTCCCCCGCGTCGACCATCGACTGGGTCTCCTCGACCAGGTCGACGAAGCCGCGGATGCTGCCCAGCGACCGGGTGGCGATCCCGGGTGCCTCGGCGGCGCGGCGCAGACCCTCGAAGAAGCTGACCCCCTCGCGGCGGGCGAACGCCTCGACGCACGCCTCGGCCCGGTCGCCGATCCCCCGCTTGGGGACGTTGAGGATGCGCCGCAGCGAGACCTCGTCGGCCGGGTTCACCAGGATCCGGAGGTAGGCGAGCGCGTCCTTGACCTCGCGACGCTCGTAGAAGCGCACCCCGCCGACCACCTTGTAGGGCATGCCGGAGCGGATGAACACCTCCTCGAACACCCGGGACTGGGCGTTCGTGCGGTAGAAGACCGCCACGTCGCCGGGCCGGTAGGCGGCCGCCCCGTCGACGGCGCCGAGGGTGCGGACCTCCTCCGCGACGAACCGGGCCTCGTCGTGCTCGTCGTCGGCGACGTAGCCGACGATCTGCTCGCCGTCCCCGGCGTCGGACCAGAGGTTCTTCGCGGTGCGGCCCTTGTTGCGGGAGATCACCGCGTTGGCGGCGGTGAGGATGGTCTGCGTGGAGCGGTAGTTCTGCTCCAGCAGGATCGAGGTGGCGTTCGGGAAGTCCTCCTCGAACGCCAGGATGTTGCGGATGTTCGCGCCGCGGAACGCGTAGATCGACTGGTCGGCGTCGCCGACGACCATCAGCTCGGACGGCTCGACCGCCGGGGCGTCCGGGACGTCGGGGTCGCCGCCGGGCCGGCCCACCACGTCGGGCGCGCACAGCTCGCGGACCAGGGCGTACTGCGCGTGGTTGGTGTCCTGGTACTCGTCGACGAGCACGTGCCGGAACCGGCGCCGGTAGGCCTCCCGCACCTCGGGGAACGCCTGGAACAGGTGCACGGTGGTCATGATCAGGTCGTCGAAGTCGAGCGCGTTGGCCGCCTGGAGGCGCTGCTGGTAGAGCGCGTAGGCCGAGGCGTAGGTCTCCTCGAGGTGGTTCTTGGTCTGCTTGGCGGCGTCCTCGTGGTCGACGAGCTCGTTCTTCTGGTTGGAGACCCAGTTCAAGATGGCCCGCGGCGGGTAGCGCTTGGCGTCCAGGTCGAGGTCGCGGCAGACCATCGTCATCAGCCGCTTGGAGTCGGCCGCGTCGTAGATGGAGAACGACGACTTGTAGCCGAACCGCTCGATCTCCCGGCGCAGGATCCGCACGCAGGCGGAGTGGAACGTGGAGACCCACATGATCCGGGCCCGGCGGCCGACCAGGTCCTCGACCCGCTCGCGCATCTCGGCGGCCGCCTTGTTGGTGAAGGTGATCGCCAGGATCGAGCCGGGGTGGGCGTTGCGCTCGGCGATCAGCCAGGCGATCCGGCGGGTCAGCACCCGGGTCTTGCCCGAGCCGGCGCCGGCGACCACGAGCAGGGGCGCCCCGGCGTGCATGACCGCGGCTCGCTGGGGGTCGTTGAGCCCGTCCAGCAGCCGCTCCGCGGACACCGCGCGGCCCGGCGTACGGGCGGCGGCGGGGAGCCCGAGGTCGAGCTCCCCCTCGGTCGCCGAGGGGCTCGCGGGCGGGGGGGACGGGACGGGGGCTGGCACGATCATGTCCGGCCCACCCTACGTCCCGGCACGGACGGTCCCGGTGGCGGTCCGGCCCGGCTCAGCGGCCGTTCGCGGAGAAGTGCATCAGGTCCGAGACGCTGGAGAAGTCGCCGCCCCAGGTCCAGCCGACGGCGGCGAAGGCGCGAGTGACGACCCCGCCGCGGAGCACCATGCCGGGCCGGTGCCAGGACCGGTCGAGGTAGGCGCCGGCCAGCTCCGGGAGCACCAGGTCGCCCTTGGAGTAGGGGTTGACGAACGGGTTCAGGTCGATCGCCAGACCGTAGGCGTGCGCCGACAGCGAGGTGCTGCCGCGGGTGCTGCGGCACACGTAGGCCGCGGTGTCGTTGCCGTCGCCGGTGGGTGGGGCGTCCAGGTCGGCGGAGGTGGGCAGCCGCATCTCCTCGATCGGGTACGACGCGGCGTACAGCCGCCGGAAGACGGTCACCACGTCGTCGGCGACGGAGGCGTTCACGACCAGCTCACCGGTGTGCAGCCGGCCGTCGAAGCCGTGGAAGGCCAGCGTCAGGTAGCGCAGGTCCGCGAGCCGCACCGGGCACGACGGCGACCAGGTCCGGCCCATCCGGGCCCGGATCGCGGCCGTGACCGGTCCGACGGTCGCCCGGAACCGGCTCCTGCGCGGTGGCGGCAGGACGTCGCGGGTCGGCAGCCGCCGGACCCGCAGCTGCGCCGGGGTGGGCAGCACCTGCCCGAAGCCGTCCGGGCGCAGCGGCAGCGGCCGGGCCCCGACCCGCCAGGTGTCCAGCCGGGGCGTGCGCGGGGTCGCCGGCGTGACCCGGCGGGTGGGCGCGGTGCTCGCCCGCCGGGTGGGGCCGCCCGACGGGCCGCCCCTGGGCGTACCCGTCGCGGCGGTCGACGCGGTTCTCGACGACGGGCCCGCGGCGCCCCCGGCCGGGACGTCGGTGCCCCCCGCCGTGCACCCGGTCAGGGCCAGCAGCCCGGTGAGCGCGAGCAGCCGCAGCCGGCTCAGAGCAGCCGCCGGTCGTTCGCCCAGCGGGTGAGCTCGTGGCGCGAGGACAGCTGGAGCTTGCGCAGCACGCTGGACACGTGGGTCTCCACGGTCTTCACCGAGATGAACAGCTCGCCGGCCACCTCCTTGTAGGCGTAGCCGCGCGCGATCAGCCGCATCACCTCGCGCTCCCGCTCGGTGAGCCGGTCGAGGTCCTCGTCGACCTGGGCGACCTCGATGGAGCCCGCGAACGCGTCGAGCACGAAGCCCGCCAGGCGGGGCGAGAACACCGCGTCCCCGCCCGCGACCCGGTCGACGGCGCTGACCAGCTCGGGACCGGTGATCGTCTTGGTGACGTAGCCGCGCGCCCCGGACCGGATCGTGCCGATCACGTCCTCGGCCGCGTCCGAGACCGACAGCGCCAGGAACCGGGTGCCGGGCGAGCGGCTGCCGACCCGCCGCATCACCTCCGCGCCGCCGCCGCCGGGCAGGTGGACGTCGAGCAGCACCACCTCCGGGTGCAGCCGCACCACCGCCGCGACGGCCTCGTCGACGTCCGCGGCCTCGCCGAGCACCTCGATGCGGTCGGGGTGCGCGGCCAGCTCGGCCTTCACCCCGGTGCGGAACATCGCGTGGTCGTCCACGACGACGACACTGCGCCTGGTCATCAGGTGTCCTCCTGCTTGCTCTGCTGGCCGGTCTGGGGGGTGCTCTGCTGGCCGGTCTGGGGGCCGCTCGGGGTCCTCATGTCGAGGCGCACCTCGGTGCCCTGGCCGGGGCCGGTGCGGATGGTGGCGGTGCCGCCGTGCCGGCGCATCCGGTCGACGATGCTGTTGCGGACCCCGAGCCGGTCCTCCGGCACGGCGCCCTCGTCGTAGCCGCGGCCGCGGTCCCGGACGAAGACCTCGGTGCCCTGCTCCCGGCACTCGGCGTAGACGTCGACCCGGTCCGCGCCGGAGTGCCGGGCGGCGTTGACCATCGCCTCGCGGGCCGCCAGCACCAGCGGGTGCAGCCGCTCGGAGACGGGCGCGTCCCCGACCGTCACCACCTCGACCGGCACCCCGTGGCCGTCCTCCACCTCGGCCGCAGCGGCCCTCAGCGCGCTCGCCACCGAGGTGTCCGGCGGTGGCTGGGCGCCGTACAGCCAGGAGCGGAGGTCCCGCTCCTGGGCGCGGGCCAGGGTGGCGACGGCGCGGCCCTCGGTGGCGTGCTTCTGGATCAGCGCCAGCGTCTGGAGCACCGAGTCGTGCAGGTGAGCGGCCATGTCGGCGCGCTCCTGCGACCGCACCCGGGCGGCGCGCTCCTCCGACAGGTCGCCGACCAGCCGGAACACCCAGGGCCCGACCACCAGCGCCAGGCCGCCGACACCGAGCACCCCGGCGATCACCACGTCGCGGGCCACCCCGAGCTGGCCGGACCCGCCGGTCTGCACCGCGAACAGCACGAGCGCCGCGAGCAGCAGCCCGACGCCCGCGGCGAGCCTGGTCCAGGCGGCGACCCCGCCGCCGCCGACGACGGCCCGGACCAGGTCGACCCGGCCCGAGCTGTCCACCCAGCGCTCCCGCTGCGCCTCGTCGGCCTGCCGCCACAGCACCGCCAGCCCGACCACGCCGAGCAGCACCGGCCAGAACAGCAGGGACCCGCCGAGCACCGCCTGCGCGAGCACCACGAGGCCGAGGGCGACCGCGCCGAGGGCGACCACCGGGCCGGCGTCCTGCAGCCGGCGGGTGCGGCGGCGCGGCCGCTTGCCCTGGCGGCCGGCGGCCTCCAGGCCGGGGGTGGTCTGCTCGAGGTGCACGTCGGTGGGCAGCACCAGCCACAGGCCGGCGTACACCGCGACCCCGAACCCGCCGAGGGTGGCCAGCAGCAGGAAGGCGACCCGCACCGGGAGCACCCCGACGCCGAGGTGCCGGGCCAGGCCCGCCGCGACGCCGCCGAGCAGCCGCTCGTCGGTCCGCCGGCACGCGCGGGGCGGGCCGGGGGCCGGGGCTGGGGCTGTGACCGGGATGCTCATCGTGCCCAATGCTCACACAACGCGAGGGGGCCGACCATGAGTGGCGACCCTGGTCCGACCCTGGTGTCGGCGGCCCCACCCCGGGTGCGGATCAGGGGTCTCCCCGATGGTGCCGGGCGGCGGGGTGGCCCAGGATCGACGGCATGACCGAGACACCGGGCCCGTCCACGGACGAGCAGCACCAGAGCCAGCAGCCACCCGGGGTGGACCGCCAGCACCTGCGCAGCTACGAGGACCTGCGGCGCAGCGTCACCGACCGCAAGATCGCCGGCGTCGCCGGTGGCCTCGGCCGGCACCTCAACCTCGACCCGACCGTCGTGCGGGTCCTGCTCGTGGTGCTGTGCTTCTTCGGCGGCGCCGGGTTCGTCCTGTACGGCGCCGCGTGGCTGCTGGTCCCCGAGGAGGGGCGGTCCGAGGGCACCGTGCACACCAGCCCGGCCACCCGCAACGTCCTGCTGATCGCCGCCGGTGTCGTCGCGGCGCTGCTGCTGGTCGGCGACGGCTGGGGCGGCGTCGGGTTCCCGTGGCCGCTGTTCCTGGTCGGCACCGGGGTGGTGCTCTACCTGGTGCTCCGGGACCGGCCGCCGCGCGCCGCGGTCCCCCCGGCCGGCGCGACGTTCGGCGGCCCGGCCGGTGCCGGCCCGCAGTACACCGGCGCGCAGTACACCGCCCCGGCCTACGCCGACCCGACCTACACGGGCCCGACCTACACGGGCCCGACGTACGCGGGCCCGCCCCCGGACGGCACGCCGCCGTGGCTGCCGGCGCCCCAGCCGGCCTACCAGCCGCCGCGTCGCAAGCGCGGGCCACGCCTGTTCGGGATCACCCTGGCGCTGGTCGCGCTGGCCCTGGGCACCCTCGGTCTCTACGAGGCGGGCGGCGGCTCGGTCACCGACGCCGCCTACCCCGCGGTCGCGCTCGCCGTGGTCGGCCTGATGCTCGTGGTCGGCAGCCTGGTCGGCCGCGCCGGCGGCCTGATCCTGCTGGGCCTGGTCGCGATGGTGACGCTGGTCGCCACCAGCGTGGTCGGGTCGTTCAGCGGCTTCGACGTCCGCGACGGCGAGCGGCTGACCGTGGCGCCCACCTCGGCCTCCGCGGTGCGTGACAGCTACCGGATCAGCACCGGCCGGGTGTACGTCGACCTGAGCAGCCTCGGTGACCCGCAGGACCTCGCCGGTCGCACCATCGATGTCGAGGCCCGTGCCGGCGAGGTGGTCGTGGTGCTGCCCGACGGGGTCCGGAGCCGGGTCCTCGCCGACGTCGACGGACCCGGGCAGATCGACCTGCCCGACCACAGCGCCGGCGGCATCGGCACCACGATCACCGGTGACTACGGCTCGGGCGCCGGCACCGTCACCATCGACACCCACCTGTCCGCCGGCCACATCGACGTGAGGAACCAGCCATGAAGCCCTCCCCCCTGCACCCGCTCAACGTCGGCTACCTGGTGATCGGCCTGGTCTTCCTCGGCATCTCGGGGGCCTGGGCGCTGCACGCCGGCGGGATCGTGGACAACGCCGACGTCGGCTGGCTGGTGCCGCTGGTGCTCGTGGGCGCGGGCCTGGTCGGCCTGGTCGCCTTCGCCGCCAAGGGCGTGCGCGGCGGCCGCGCCGACGACCGGCTCGGAGACCGTGCCGACGAGCGCTACGACCAGCCCTACGACGGTGGCATCCCGCCGCACGCCGCGGACCCCGGGCCCGAGCCGGCCACCCAGGTCCCCGACCCCGGCACCGACCGGTCCGCCGAGCCGACCAGCCGGCTCGACCTCACCGAAGGAGACCAGCGATGACCCGGCAGCCCCCTTCCCCCGCCCCCACGTTCCCCCGACGGCTGGTCCGCAGCCGCGACGACCGCTGGCTCTCCGGCGTCTGCGGCGGCATCGCGGAGTACACCGGCGTCGACGCCGACCTGGTCCGGCTGCTGGTCGTGCTCGGCACGGTCCTCGGCCTCGGCTCGCTGCTCCTGGCCTACCCGGTGGCCTGGGTGCTCATCCCCCAGGCCGAGGACTAGTCGGCGAACGTGTTGGGCCGGCGCCAGGAGCGCTCGAAGGGCAGTCGCCAGGCGTGCGGCGCGATGAGCTGGTGGATCGCGTTGGGGCCCCAGCCACCGGGCGCGTAGCCCCGCACCGGGGGCGGGTCGGAGATCAGCTGGTGCGCCACGTCCCACAGCTGCTCGATCCCGTCGGCGGTCGTGAACAGCGTGTGGTCGCCGCGCATCGCGTCGTGGATCAGCCGCTCGTACGCCTCGAGCACCGACCGGGAGCTCCCGGTCTCGTGGGTGGCGAACTGCATCGACAGCTTCTCCAGCTTCATCCCCGGACCGGGTCGCTTGCCGTAGAACGACAGCGACATCCGGGACTGGTCGGCCAGGTCGAAGGTCAGGTGGTCCGGGCCCGCCGCGCCGACGCCGGAGCCCGCCGGGAACATCGTCCGCGGCGGCTCCTTGAAGGCGATGGAGATGATCCGGGCGCCCTCGGCCATCTTCTTGCCGGTACGCAGGAAGAACGGCACCCCGGCCCACCGCCAGTTGTCGATCTCCACCTTCAGCGCCACGAACGTCTCGGTGTCCGAGTCGTCGGCGACCTCCTCGAGGTCCCGGTAGCCGTGGTACTGCCCGCGGACCACGTTGTGCGGCTCCAGCGCACGCATCGAGCGGAACACCTTGAGCTTCTCGTCGCTGATCGGCCCCGGGGCCAGCGCGGTCGGCGGCTCCATCGCCATGAACGCGAGCACCTGCATCAGGTGGGTGACCACCATGTCGCGGAACGCGCCGGTGGACTCGTAGAAGGAGGCCCGCATCTCCAGGCCGAGGGTCTCCGGCACGTCGATCTGCACGTGGTCGATGAAGTTGCGGTTCCAGATCGGCTCGAACAGGCCGTTGGCGAACCGGAAGGCCAGGATGTTCTGGGCGGCCTCCTTGCCGAGGAAGTGGTCGATCCGGAAGATCTGCTCCTCCGCGAACACCTCGTGCAGACGGGCGTTCAGCTTCTTCGCGGACTTCAGGTCGGTGCCGAACGGCTTCTCCATGATGATCCGGGAGCGCTCCACCAGCCCGGCCTCGGCGAGCTGGTGGACGACCTGGAGCGCCGCCTTCGGCGGGACGCTGAGGTAGTGCAGCCGGCCGATCTCGTCGTCGGACTCCTGGGCGAGCGCCGCCTCCGCGACCGCGACCGCCTCGGCCAGCGCGGCGGGACCGTCCTTCTGGCACACGAACGACAGCCGGTCGGCGAACTCGTCCCAGCAGCTCTCGTCGAAGGGCCGGCTGAACTCGTCGACGGCCTCCCGGGCGAGCTTGACGAACTGCTCGGTCTCGAGCTGGTCGAGCGAGGTGCCGACGATCCGGCAGTCCTCCAGCAGCCCGGCCTCGTAGAGGTGCAGCAGACCGGGGAGGAGCTTGCGGCGGGAGAGGTCCCCGGTGGCACCGAAGAGCACGACGACGTGGGGCTGTTCCATAGCCCACATGCTAGGCCGGGCACGCCGCCGGCAGGTTGCCACCGGGTGACGGGGACGTGAGCGACCCCCGGGGAAGCGTGTTCGCCGGGGGTCGCTCCGCAGGGGACCTGGTGTGCTCAGGTGGTCCCTGCGCCCGCGCGGACCCGGCTCTGCCGGCGTTGCAGCCACCGGCGGCGGGCCTCCACGGCGGTGTCGGCGTGGTCGGTGAAGATGCCGTCCACGCCCGCGTCGAGAAGCGCGTGGGTCTGGGCCTGCGAGTCGCCGCGGGCGTCCGGGTCGCTGCCGACGCGGTACCGCTCCGCGAGGAAGCGGTTCTCGTCGCGCACCGTCCACACGTGCACCGCGAGCCCGGCGCCGTGCGCCGCGTCGACGGTGCGGCCGCCGTCCGGCAGCACGAGGTTCTTGTGCAGTCCCAGCCCGGCGGCGTACGTCGCGACCTCCCGCAGCCCCGAGGGCGTGAGCAGGTCGGCGTAGCAACGCGGGTCGCCGGCCGCCTCGAGGTCGTACGGCGCGCCGCCGGCCTCGACGAGCTGCACGAGCGGGACCGAGGTCATCGCGGCGAGCTCGCGCAGGTTGCCGGTCTCGAAGGACTGGAGCAGCACCGGGGCGTTCGGGCGGTCGAGGTGGTGGCGCCGCAGCGCCTCGACGAGCGGCTCCTCGAGGGACAGCCCGATGGAGTCGAAGTACGTCGGGTGCTTGGTCTCCGGGTAGACGCCGACCGTCACGCCCCGGCGCCGGCCGGCCCGCTCGACGAGGTCGAGGATCTCCTCGAGCGTCGGGACCTCGAAGTGGCCGTCGTACCAGGTGTTCGCCGGCCGCACCCGCGGCAGCCGCTCCTTGGCGCGCAGCGTCTTGAGCTCCGCGAGGGTGAAGTCCTCGGTGAACCAGCCGGTGACCTGGCGGCCGTCGACGGTCTTGGTGGTGCGGCGGCCGGCGAACTCCCGGTGCTCCGCGACGTCGGTGGTGCCGCCGATCTCGTTCTCGTGCCGCGCGACGAGGACCCCGTCACGGGTGGGGACGAGGTCGGGCTCGATGTAGTCGGCCCCCATCTCGATCGCGAGACGGTAGGCGGCGAGCGTGTGCTCGGGGCGGTAGCCGGAGGCTCCGCGGTGAGCGATGACGACTGGTGCGAGACCGTTCATGTCGCTCACGGTGGCCAGCCGACGTGTCGGCGCCCGCTCGTCGAGGTGAACTGCCCGTGAAGGGTGGCCGGCCGGACAGGGCGCGGCTGCGACGTTTACGCCCCGGGTGGGCGGGCACTGGCCTGCGAAACCGACGACTAGAGGAGATGCACCATGAAGGGCAAGATCACCCTGCTGGTCGGGGGCGCCGTGGGCTACGTGCTCGGCAGCCGCGCCGGACGTCAGCGCTACGAGCAGATCAAGTCGCAGGCGCAGTCGCTCTGGACGAGCCCCAAGGTCCAGGCGAAGAAGGCGCAGGCCCAGGACTACGCCAAGGACAAGGCTCCCGTCGTCAAGGAGAAGGCCACCGAGGCCGCCGCGAGCGCCGCTGCCGCGACCAAGGACGCCGCCGGCTCCGCCAAGGACAAGGTCACCGGCTCCGACGAGGGCGAGAGCACCGGGTCGGCCTACCCGACCTCGGCCTCGACCGGCCTGAGCTGAGCCTCCCCGGCCCCGGGCAGGGCGCGGCGCACCCATGGGGCGCGCCGCGCCCGTCGTGCCTCCGGGCCCGTCAGTCCCTGGCTCGGTTGCCGCGTCACTCCCCGGGGAGGCCCGAGATCGAGGTGCCCGACCGGGTCTTGTAGCGCTTGTTGATGCTGATCAGCACCGCGGTCCACGGCTCCAGCTGCCGGGCGATCCGCAGCCGGCCGGCGTCCACGCCGGCGCGGGAGGTCACCGCCCTGGCCAGCTCGACGGCCACCGCCTTGGCGTCCGCGTCGTCCCCGCACACCAGCACGTCCTCGTGGTCGAGGAACTCCTGCTCGCCCCACAGCGACGGCGCCGACACGTGGTGGAAGGCCCCCACCACCCGAGCCTCGGGCACCAGCGCGGCCGCGGTCTCGGCGGCGCTGCCACCCGGGACGTCCAGCCCGTAGGGCCCCTGCTTGTCGAAGCCCAGCGGGTTGACGCACGAGATGACCACCTTGCCCGCGAGCCGGTCGGCCAGGGCCGCGACGAGCTCGTCGTGGCCGTCGTACGGCACCGCCAGCACCACCACGTCGGCACCGGCGAGCGCGTCCTCGTTCGAGGCGCCGGACACCGCCGCGCCCGGGACCCGCTCGGCGATCTGCGCCGCCGCCTCCCGGGCACGCTCCGCGGACCGCGAGCCGAGCACCACCCGGTGGCCGTGCCGGGCCCACCGGTAGCCGAGCCCCTTGCCCTGCGGGCCGGTGCCGCCGATCACGGCGATGTCGTAGCTCGTCACGTGCACTCCTCTGGGGTGAAGCCTTGAAATCCTGACAGCGCTACTGTCACGGTAGTACCCACGTGCGGACCCCGACCACGGGCACCGCCCCGAGCACCGCGAAGGACCCCATGAAGCTCTCGACCCAGCTGATGTACTCCGGCAACCCGCGCGAGGCCGCCGACCAGGTCGCCTCGCTGGAGAAGGCCGGACTCGACACCGTCTGGGTCGCGGAGGCCTACGGGTTCGACTCCCCCACGCTGATGGGCTACCTGGCCGCGAAGACCGAGACCGTCGAGATCGGCGCCGCCATCCTCAACGTGTACTCCCGCACCCCCGGCGCGCTCGCGCAGACCGCGGCGGGGCTCGACAACGTCAGCGGCGGGCGCGCGATCCTCGGCCTCGGCGCGTCCGGTCCGCAGGTGATCGAGGGCTGGCACGGGCTCGCCTACGACAAGCCGCTGGGCCGCACCCGCGAGGTCGTGGACATCGTCCGGATGGCGCTGCGCCGCGAGCGGCTCGAGTACGACGGCAAGGTCTTCCACCTCCCGCTGCCCGCCGACCAGGGCACCGGGCTCGGCAAGCCGCTGAAGATGCTCACCCGCCCCGAGCGCCCGGTCGTCCCGATCTACGTCGCGGCGCTCGGCCAGAAGAACGTCGAGGGGACCGCCGAGTACGCCGACGGCTGGCTGCCGTTCCTGTTCGCGCCGGAGAAGGCGCACGCGGTGTGGGGCGACGCGGTGGCCGCGGGCACCGCGAAGCGGCAGGAGGGCCTCGGCCCGCTGGAGGTCGTCGCCGGCGGCATGGTCTCGGTCGGCGAGGACGTCAAGGGGATGCTGGACCTGGCCCGTCCCACGGTCGCGCTCTACGTGGGCGGCATGGGCGCCAAGGGCAAGAACTTCTACAACACGCTGGCCTGCCAGTACGGCTTCGAGAAGGAGGCCGCCCAGATCCAGGAGATGTACCTCGGCGGCAACAAGCGCGACGCCGAGGCGATCGTGCCGACCGAGCTGCTGGAGATGTGCAACCTGGTCGGGCCCGCGTCGTACGTGCAGGAGCGGATCGCCGCGTTCCGGGAGGCCGGCGTCACCAACCTGCAGGTCACGCCGGTGCCGGCCGACGGTGGCACCCCGGCCGCGCTGGTCTCGCAGCTCAAGGAGTGGGTGTCCTGATGACCGGGCGCGAGATCCTCACCGACGAGCACGAGGCCTTCCGCCGTACCGTGCGTGCCTTCATCGAGCGGGAGGTCACCCCCCACCACGAGCGGTGGGAGGCCGACGGGCAGGTCAGCCGCGAGGTGTGGACCCGCGCCGGGGAGCGGGGCCTGCTCTGCTTCGACGTCGCCGAGGAGTACGGCGGCCCGGGCGTCGCGGACTTCCGCTACAACCTGGTGCTGGCCGAGGAGCTGACCCGGGCCGGTGCGCACGGCCCCGGCTTCCCGGTGCACACCGACATCATCGTCCCGTACCTCAGCAGCCTCGGCACCGACGAGCAGAAGCGGCGCTGGCTGCCCGGCTGCGTCAGCGGCGAGACCATCACCGCGATCGCGATGACCGAGCCGGGCGCCGGCAGCGACCTGCAGGGGATCCGCACGAACGCCGTCGACAAGGGCGACCACTACGTGCTCAACGGCTCCAAGACGTTCATCAGCAACGGCACGATGGCCGACCTGGTGATCGTGGTGGCCCGCACCGACACCGCGGTCGAGGGCGGCCTCGGCCACAAGGGCATCAGCCTGCTGGTGGTGGAGCGCGGCATGGCCGGCTTCGAGCGCGGCCGCAACCTCGACAAGGTCGGGATGCACGCGCAGGACACCTCCGAGCTGTTCTTCGACAACGTCCTGGTGCCCAAGGAGAACCTCCTCGGCGAGGAGGGCAGCGGGTTCGTCTCGCTGATGACGAACCTCCCGCAGGAGCGGCTGTCGATCGCGATGATGGCCGCCGCCGCGTGCGAGGGCGTGCTCGAGCTGTGCCTGGACTACGCCAAGGAGCGCGAGGCGTTCGGCCGGCCGATCGGGAAGTTCCAGCACACCCGCTTCGTGATCGCGGAGATGGCCACCGAGGCGCACATCTGCCGGGTCTTCGTCGACGACTGCGTCAAGCGTCACAACGAGGGCCGGCTGGACGCCAAGCTCGCGTCGATGGCGAAGTGGTGGACCACCGAGCTGCAGACCAAGATCGTCGACCAGGGCGTGCAGATCTTCGGAGGCTACGGCTACATGCGCGAGTACCCGATCGCCAAGGCGTTCATGGACAGTCGCGTGCAGACCATCTACGGCGGCACCACCGAGATCCAGAAGGAGATCATCGGGCGGTCGCTCGGCCTCTGAGCGGACCCGCCGGGCCAAACCGGGGCAAGTCCCCGGGCGTGCTGACAGACGCCGCCCGGAGTGGTTGCATCGACAGGCATGAAGCGCCTGGTGATCTGCTGCGACGGCACCTGGAACCGTCCGGACAACGCGCACGTCACGAACATCGAGAAGATCGCCCGCACGATCGAGACCGACCCCGTCGACGGTGACCCGCCGGCGCAGCAGATGGTGCTCTACCTCAGTGGCGTGGGGACCAGTGGCTACACGGTCGACCGGCTGCTCGGGGGCGCGTTCGGCTTCGGGCTGTTCGACAACGTCCGCACGGGCTACCGGTTCCTCGCGCTCAACTACGACCCCGGCGACGAGGTCTTCGTGTTCGGCTTCAGTCGCGGCGCCTACACCGCCCGGAGCCTGGTCGGGATGATCGGCCGGGTCGGCCTGCTGACCCGGGAGTCGCTGATCGCGGACCACCTGCCCGAGGCGGTCGCCCGCTACCGGCGCAAGCGCCCGGATCGGCACTCCTTCCACGGCACCAGCGACCAGCGGTTCAAGCAGGTGCACTCCCACCCGGACGTCCAGGTCACCTTCCTGGGGGTCTTCGACACGGTCGGCGCGCTGGGGGTCCCGGGGGCCTTCCGCCGCGGCCACCAGTTCCACGACGTGAACCTCAGCACCAGCGTGCGGTGCGCCCGCCAGGCCCTCGCCGTCGACGAGCACCGGATGAAGTTCGAGCCTGCCCTGTGGGAGAGCCCTCCCCCGGACGGCTCCGCCCCGGCGTCCGATCCCGACGTGCGCCAGGTGTGGTTCGAGGGCGCGCACTCCGACGTCGGCGGCGGGTACGGCGACACCGGACTCTCGGACACCGCGCTCGGCTGGATGGTCCGGGAGGCCCGGGAGGCGGGCCTGGCCTTCGACGAGGACCTGCTCCGGACCTACCTCGACAGCGGGTCGGCGGCGATCCGGCACGACTCGCTCAGCCCGACGTACAAGCTGCTCAACGGGCTGTCACGGGCCCGGCTGGCGCTGCTGCACCCGCCACCGGACCGGCGGCACTTCGCCGGCCACGACCGGGTGGTCGGCTACCCGCGCGGCGTCGGCATCCGGATCGCCTCCTCGGCGTCGGGCCACTACCTCACCGACCGCGCCGACCGCCAGGACGCCGAGCGGCTCCGCGCGGGTCGGGGGTGGCAGCCACGCGAGTGGTACGAGCCGGCGAACCTGGTGACGTACGCCCGCGAGACGACGGACTTCGCGGACCGGCTCGAGGTGGTGCCGGTGCGTCCGCTCTCGGCGGCAGAGGTCCGCTGAGACCATCTGCCAGCGGGCTGTCGGATCCGGAGCGAGGCGTTCGTGGCACCGGTGGGAGTCGGCCGGCGGAGGTCGCCCGGCGCCTGGGTCTGAGGCTGCGGGGCCGGAGATCCTGCGGCGAGCGTCGTGGCCACCGATGTGTCCTCACGGGCGGAGGCGCAGGGGTGGGCCGCCGAGATCGCCGTCGCGTCCCGCTGTGCGCAAGAGGTACGGGAGCTCACCCGACCCGACCGCCTGATCGCGGCGGGTCGGGGCGGGACGGGGCGGCGTCTAGACTCGCGGGATGCAGCGGCTCGTGCACCGACTCGCCCTAGGTGCGCTGGTCGCGCTCCTCGCGGCACTGCTGCTGGGCTGCACCGACGCCTCCGCGACCCCGCTCGGCCCCCGGGCCGGCACTCCCGCGGCCGGGCCCGCGGCCGGGTCGGTGGCGCACGCGGCGGCGACCCTGCACCAGGACCACGTCCCGGCACCGCGACCCGCGTTCGCGCACCAGTCCCGGACGCACCAGGCACCGCGCCTGCACGACGCGGGCGCGGCCGAGCCGGTCACCGCCGTACGCGCCCGCCTGCTCCGGTCGATCGACACAGCGGGCGCCCGCGCGGGCGCGGGCCCGCCCGCGCCGTGCCCCTCCTCCGCGGGCAGCCGGGCACCTCCGGCCTGACGCACGCCGTCAGCCGACCCGTCCCACACCCGTGTCCTGGGTGCTCTCCCGTGGAGTCCGTCCATGCCCGCTGCCTCGTCATCGCCGCCTTCCCGCCCCCGCCGCCCGGGCCGCGCCCCGCTGTGGCGGGCCGTCACCTCCCTGCTCCTCCTCGGCCTCGCCCTGTGGGCGGCGCTCTCCCTCACCCCCCGGCTCGGTCTCGACCTCGAGGGCGGCACCCAGATCGTGCTGGAGAGCCGGGACACCGCCCGCGTCCAGGCGGATGCCGAGTCCACCGACCGTGCGCTCGAGGTGCTGCGCGGCCGGGTGGACGCCCTCGGGGTCGCCGAGCCCACCCTGGCCCGGTCCGGGGAGCGCCGGATCATCGTCGAGCTGCCGGGGGTCCAGGACCCCCGTGAGGCCGCGGAGGTGATCGGCCGGACCGCCCAGCTCGGCTTCCACCAGGTCGTCGGCAGCCCGCAGGGCGCGGAGCAGCCGCCGCCCCGCGGCGCCACCGCCACCACCGACGAGAGCGGCCAGCCGGTCTGGATCGGGCCGCAGCTCCTCGACGGCAACGGGGTCAAGGACGCCAGCGCCGAGCAGCCCGCCGACAGCCTCGGCCAGTGGGTCGTGAGCGTCGCCTTCAACGGTGCCGGCGCACCCCAGTGGCGCTCGCTGGTGCAGCAGGCCTGCCAGGACCCGACCGGCGCCCGGCGGATCGCGATCCTGCTCGACCAGGAGGTGATCTCCTCTCCCGCCGTCCAGCCCAGCCTCTGCTCGGGTGCCGGCTCGGCCACCCAGATCACCGGGTCGTTCACCCAGGCCACCGCCGGCGACCTGGCCGTCCTGATCAAGGGTGGCGCCCTGCCGGTGCCCGTCGAGGTGATCGAGCAGCGCACCGTCGGGGCGACCCTCGGCGACGCGGCCGTCACCGCCTCGGTCGAGGCGGCCCTGATCGGCATCGCCCTGACCGGGCTGTTCATCGTCGTGGTCTACCGGTTGATGGGCCTGATGGCGACGGTGGCACTCGGCGCGTACGCGCTGATCTCCTACGGCCTGCTGGTCTGGCTGGGGGCCACGCTGACGCTGCCCGGCCTGGCCGGCTTCGTGCTGGCGATCGGGCTGGCCATCGACGCCAACGTGCTGGTCTTCGAACGGGCCCGCGAGGAGTACACCCGCCGTCGCGGGGACGGGCTCCGCCCCGCGCTGGACACCGGCTACCGGCAGGCCTGGTCGGCGATCCTGGACTCCAACGTCACCACCCTGCTCGCCGCCGCGCTGCTGTTCTTCTTCGCCTCCGGCCCGGTGAAGGGCTTCGGCGTCACCCTGTCCATCGGGGTGGTCGCCTCGATGGTCTCGGCGCTGGTCGTCGCCCGGGTCCTCACCGACCTGGTCGTCCGCCGGCCGCTGGGCCCGCGCGGCCTCCGGCTGTCCGGGCTCGCCGGCAGCGGTCGGTGGCGCAGCCGGCTGGTGCGCAGCGGCCCGTTCCTGATGCGGCACGCCGGTGTCTGGATCGCGGTCGCCGCCGTCGTCGGGGTGCTCGCCGTCGCCGGGATCGTCGTACGCGGGCTCAACCTCGGGGTGGAGTTCACCGGCGGGCGGCTCCTGGAGTTCTCCACCAGCCGGCCGGTCTCGGTCGACCAGGCCCGGACGGCGGTCGCCGAGGCGGGCTTCCCGCGAGCGGTCGTGCAGTCCTCGGGCGGCGACGGTGCCGACAACGTCACCGTGCGCACCGGCCAGATCAGCAACGACGAGGCGTTCGCGGTGGAGGAGTCGCTGGCCGGCGTCGCCGGGGACGTCACCAAGGAGCGCGACGAGCTCGTCGGCCCCACTCTCGGCCAGGAGCTCCGCACCAAGGCGCTGGTCGCGTTCGCGATCGCGATCGGCGCCCAGATGCTCTACCTCGCGTACCGGTTCCGGTGGACGTACGCCGCGGCGGCGGTGCTGTCGATGTCGCACGTGGTGCTGACCGTCGTCGGCGTCTTCGCCTGGCTCGGCAAGCCGGTCGACGGGGTGTTCCTCGCCGCGGTGCTGTCCATCATCGGGCTGGCCGTCAACGACACCATCGTGATCTTCGACCGGATCCGGGAACGTACCCGGTCCGGGGACCGGCGCGGCCTGCGCGAGGAGGTGAACACCGCGATCCTGCAGACCATCCCGCGGACCGTGAACACCGGGCTCGGCGCGATGTTCATCCTGGCCGCGCTGGCCGTGCTGGGCGGTGACTCGCTGACCGACTTCGCGGTGGCGCTGCTGCTGGGGCTGGGAGTCGGGATCTACTCGACGATCTTCACCGCCTCCCCGCTCGCGATCGTCGCCGAGGAGCACTGGCCGCCGACCGAGCGGGTCCGCGGCGCCCGGGGCGTGGACCCCTACGCGGACGTGCCCGTGGCCGGGCCGGAGAGCGGGAGGGCCTGACCGGACGGAGCCCGCCGCGCCGCCGCGCCGTACGCCGTCGTCGTACGCCCGGAAGTGGCCGATCCCACCCCCAGGAGCCGGCAAACCCTGCCGGCACCGGCCACCATCAGCCCCACCTGCCCGGATCGGCCACAACCAGACAAAGCCCCGCAGGACGCCCCCGTCGAGTCGGCGCGAACGCACGCTATGCCCCCGTCGAGTCGGCGCGAACGCACTGTTGAGACCTGCGTTCGCGCCGACTCGGCGGGGTCTTGGGCTGCGTTCGCGCCGACTCGGCGCTGGGAGGATGATGCTTGCGTGCGCGACTGGTGGCGACATCGCCTCTCCCGGGAGCTGACGCGGATCCGCAACGACGGACCCGCGGCGCTGCTCTGGTCGCTGAGGATCACCGTCGCCGCGACCGCGAGCTACATCGTCGGGACGCTGTTCTTCCCGGGCACGCAGCCGCTGCTCGCGCCGCTGACCGCGATGCTCGTCGTGCAGGTCACCCCGGTCTCGCTGCTCGCCAGCGGGCTGGACCGGGTGGTGGCGGTGGTCTCCGGCGTCTCCCTGGCGGTGGTGTTCGCGGCCGTCGTACCGCTCGAGTGGTGGAGCCTCGGCCTGCTCATCCTCGTCTCCATCACGATCGGGCAGGCGCTGCGGCTGCGCTCGAACCTCATCGAGGTCGCGATCAGCGGCATGCTGGTGCTGGGCGTCGGGTCGCTCGGGGCGGAGTCCGCCGCCGGCCAACGCATCGCCGAGACACTGGTGGGTGCCGCCGTGGGCATCGCGGTGAACCTGCTGCTGCCCCCGAAGGTCGCCAGCGCCGACGCCGGGCGGGCCATCGACGGGTTGGCCGACTCGCTCAGCGAGCTGCTCACCTCGGCCGCCGACGGGCTGACCGGGCTGGTGGCCGAGGGCCGGGACGTGCCACCGGTCGCCCGCGCCTGGCTGGGCGAGGCACGGCGGATCACCCACGACATCCCGCGGATCGGCGGCGCGCTCCTGCACGCGGAGCAGGGCCGCCGTCTCAACGTGCGGGCCGTCGGCACGCCGGACGTGGGGCCGGGACTGCGGCAGGGCCTCGAGGCGCTGGAGCACTCCGCGGTCGCGATCCGCGGCATGTTCCGGGCGTTGGTGGACGCGACGTCCGACGCCTCGTGGGCCGACGACGAGGCCGCCGGTGACGTGCTCCTCGGGCTCGCGCAGACCTTCCGGGAGCTGGCCGCCGGCGTCGACGCGTTCGGCCAGCTGGTCCGCGACGAGGCCGACCCGGCGAAGCGGCTCAGCTCCGCGGACGTCGAGGGCCTGCGGGACGCGCTCGAGGGGCTCCACGAGGCCCGCGCCCGGCTCGACGACCTGCTCCTCGTCGACACCGCCCCGGCGCTGGTCGAGCTGAACGCGGCGGTGCTGTCGACCGTCAAGCGCCTGCAGCGCGAGATCGACCTCGACGAGCGGATCCGCCGGCAGGTGCGGCTGCTCCGACCGGCCCGGCCACGCCAGCCTCCAGCGCGGAGACCGGCGCCGGAGCCCAGCCCGGACGCGGAGACCCAGCTGCTGCCGCGGCAGCACCGTGGGCGTCGCGACCAGCCCTGACCGCGTCCGGGCCGGGCTGCCTCAGCGACCGAGGGAGGTGCACACGCAGGCGCGGTTGCCCTCGCCGTCGGCCAGCACGACGAACGAGGGCGCGTTGCCGGCGTCGACCACCGTCCCGCCGGCGGCGACCGCCGCCGCGATGCGCTCCTCGGCGACGTCGTGCGGCACCCACACGTCGAGGTGGAACCGCTGCCGGGGCGGGTCGTGGGCGTCGGTGTGCTGGAACCAGAGCAGCGGCACCTGACCGGTCGGGTCGACCACGTCGTCGCCGTGGACCGCGTCGGCACTGCCGGTGAGCAGGGCCGCCCAGAAGGGACCGACGGCGGCGATGGCGGCGGTGTCCAGCGCCAGCTCGACCAGGGCGACGGTGCCCGGCTCGGCGCCGATCCCCCGCTCGCGGGCGATCTCGCTGATCGTGCGTGCGAGGTCGAGGTCGCGGCGGGTCAGCCCGGAGACGTCGTGGCTGAGCAGCCGGACGTCCACGACCGGGTAGGTCAGCGTCACGTCCGGGTGGTGGTCGGCCTGCTCGGCCGCCTCGCCGATCGCGTTGACGAACCCGAGCCCGGTGGCGAAGTCCCCGGTGCGGAACCGTGCGTGCAGGGCCTGGGCGAGCTTGCGCCAGTCGTCGAGGCCGGCGTCGAGCACCTGCGTGATCGTGAGGGTCTCCATCACGCCAGTATTTCCCCGGCCGCCGCCGAAGTGAAGCCGTACGACGCGGGGCCGCCGGCTCAGCCCAGGGACGGTTCGCGGTGCAGGCGCACCGGGAGCGACTCGAGGCCGTAGACGATCGACATCTGCCGGTAGTCGAGGGCGTCGGTGTCCACGGCCAGGTGGGGGAACCGGCGGGCCAGGGCGGGGAACGCCGCCCGTAGCTCCATGCGGGCCAGCTCGGCGCCGACGCACCGGTGGAAGCCGTGCCCGAAGGCGAGGTGCGAGGCCGCGGCACGCTGCGGGTCGAACGACTCCAGGTCCTCCCCGGTGCGCTCGTCGCGGTTGGCGCCGGCGATCTGGCAGATCACCACGTCCCCCTTGGACACGGTCCGGCCGGCCACCTCGACGTCGTGCTTGGGGAAGCGCGGGAACGCGACCTGGACGACGGAGAGGTAGCGCAGGAGCTCCTCGACGGTCCGGTCCACGACCGCGGGGTCGGTGCCGACCGCCCGGTAGTCGCCGGGGTGGTCGAGCAGCACCGCGGTGCCGAGTGCCAGCATGCTGGCGCTGGTCTCGAGGCCGCCGGTGAAGACGCCGTCGGCCAGACCGGCGAGGTCGAAGTCGTTGATGTCGTCGCCGTGCTCGCGGATGATCTGCCCGATCAGGCCGTCGCCGGGGGCGGTGCGCTGCTTGCGGGTCGCCTCCATCAGGAACTTTCGCGACCCGGACACCGCGCCGAACGTGCCCTGGCCGCCGTACGACACGTCGAATCGGGCCGAGCCGAGCTGCCGGAAGGTGTCCCGGTCCTCGTCGGGCAGTCCGAGCAGCTCACAGATCACCAGGAACGGCACCGAGAACGCGAACGTGGACACCAGGTCGGCGGTGCCGGTGGTGGCCGCCTGCTGCTCGAGCTCGTCGAGCTGGGCCTCGACGATCGCGGCGATCCGCGGGCGCAGCCGCTCCAGGCGGCGCATCGTGAACTCGGGCGTGAGCAGCCGCCGCAGGGCGGTGTGCTGCGGTGGGTCGGTGAACCCGAGCCCGCCGATGTCGCCGTCGGTGGTCGAGCCGCGCTTGCCCATGAACGGCCGGATGTCGTTGCTGTAGCTGGTGGTGTCCGCGAGTACGGCGCGGGCCTCGGCGTCACCGGTCACCACCCACACGGTCATCCCGAGGAACGAGGTGAGCTTGGCGATCGGCTCGCGGCGCCGAAGGTCGCCGATCCGCTCGACGGGGTCGACGCCGTTGCGCTGCAGCGGCCACGACAGGCTCTCGGGCACCCGGTCGAGCTGGGAGAGGTCGATGCCGTTGCTGCCGACGCGTGCCAGCACCAGACGTCTTGCCTGGGTCTTGAGGTACGTCGAGAGGCGGGGCACGGCGGGTCTCCTGCTGCGGGGGTCGAGGAACACGGTCTGGTCAGAAGTATGCCGGAGCCGTGACCTCTCCCGGTGACCTGCAGCGCCGCAACGGGCGGTTTCGACGTGATCGTGACGCAATGGCTACGCGGGATCGTCGTGCAGGATTCGCTGGTAGAGCCGGTGGTCCTGCCAGGCGCCGGCGATGAACAGGAACTTCCGGGCGGTGCCGTAGTACTCGAAGCCGCACACCTCGAGCACCCGCTGCGAGGCGGTGTTGTGCACCAGCGTGCCGGCCTCCACGCGGTGCAGCCCGCGCTCCCGCGCCTGTGCGCAGGCGTGCTCGACCGCGCCCGAGGCCAGCCCGCGGCCCAGGTGCGCGCCGTCCACCCAGTAGCCGACGCTGGCGCTGCGCAGCACGCCCAGCACGATGTTGTTCAGGTTGACCCGGCCGACGACCTGCTCGTCGTGCACCAGCACCCAGGGCACGACCAGGCCCTGGGTGGCCGCCGTCAGCTGGCCGGCGATCGCGGCGCTCTGGCCGTCGGCGGTGAACCAGCTCGCGGCCCGGTCCGGCTCCCAGGGTCCGAGGTGCTCGCGGTTGCGCTCGTAGGCCGCCGCCAGCGCCGGTGCGTCGTCGAGGCTGACCTCGCGGATCCGGTAACCCTCGGGAATCACCCCCCAAGATTACCGGCCATCAACGACAATCGGGACACGGCCGCCGCGGCCGGCGCTGGGGTCGCAAGGTCCGCAGCGCCGTCACCTGCGGCAGCGAAGCCGAACGGGGGAGATGTGGCATGCCTGGAAACACTCGATGAGCGACCCGGTCGTGAGCCTGGACGTGGTCCGCCGGCTCGCGGTCGTCAGCACCCGGATCAGCGCGGGGAGCGTGCTCACCGACACCCTCCAGGCCGTGGCCGACGGCATCGTGGACGTGCTCGGCTTCGGTGTCTGCGCGGTCAACCACCGCCGGGCCGACGGGGACTTCGTCTGCGTCACGGTGGCCGGGGACGCAGGTGCCCGTGCGGCACTGCTCGGCACGGTGGCGACCCGGGCCACGATGGAGGAGACGCTGCGCACCTCCGACCAGTGGGGCAGCCTCCGCTTCACGCCTCACGAGCGCGCCGAGGAGTACGACCTCGACGTCGAGTGGATCCCCGACCTCGAGGTCACCGACGACCCGCTGGCCTGGCACCCGCTGGACCTCCTGCTGGCCCCGCTGCACGGTGAGGCCGGCGAGCTGGTCGGCATCGTGTCGGTCGATCTGCCCCCCGAGGGCCGACGACCGTCCCAGCTGCTCCGGGAGCTCCTGGAGATGTTCACCATCCAGGCCGGCATCGCGATCGCGGCGGTCGAGATGCGCGAGCGCTACCACCAGGAGCGGGCCGCCCGCGAGGAGCTGCTGCTCGACCTCGCCTCCCGGGACGCGCTGACCGGGCTGCCGAACCGGCGAGCGCTCACCGAGGCGCTCAGCAGCACGGTGCTCGCCTGCCGCGACAGCGGCCGCACCGGCGCGGTGCTGTTCTGCGACGTGGACGGACTCAAGCAGCTCAACGACCGGCACGGCCATGCCGCGGGCGACGCGGCGCTCCAGGCCTGGGCCCGCGAGCTCGAGGAGCGGGTCCGCGACGGCGACCTGGTCTGCCGGATCGGCGGCGACGAGTTCGTGGTGGTGGCAGACGACCTCAGCCCCACGGAGGCGGCTCGGCTCGCGGACCGGATCCGGGAGCCGCGCAAGTCGGGGCACGACCTGGCCGGCCTGGCGCTCAGCGTCGGCGTCGCCGTCGTCGACGGGCGGCTGGAGCCCGGCGAGGTGATGGAACGCGCCGACCGGGCCATGTACGCCGACAAGACGCGGCGCCGCCGGAAGGCCGACGAGCCGGGCTGACCGGGCAGGGCCGACCGGGGACCGGTTCGGACGAACCGGGTGGGGCGTGTGAGCATGGCGCGGTGCTGCCACCCGACAACCACGTGCACTCCGAGTGGTCGTGGGACACCCACTCCGCGTCGATGCGCGACACCTGCGCCCGGGCCGTGGAGATCGGCCTGCCCGCCGTCGCGTTCACCGAGCACGTCGACTTCCGCCGCTGGGGTCCCGACGACGGCCGGGACGGCGTCGAGGTCGACCGCGGCTACCGCACCGGCGTCTCCACGTTCGACGTCGAGGGCTACCTGGCCTCGGTCGAGGAGTGCCGCGACCGCTTCCCCGGCCTGCGCGTCGTGGCCGGCATCGAGGCCGGCGAGCCGCACCTGTTCGCAGGAAGCCTCGCTGCGGTGCTCGCCGCCGGCCCCTTCGAGCGGGTGCTCGGCTCGCTGCACGCCGTCGTCGACGACGGAGTGCTGGTCGGCGCGGACTCGCTGTGGCACGCCGACCCGGTCGAGGTGATGCACCGCTACCTCGCCGAGCTGGTCACGCTGGTGGAGACGTCCTCGGTCTTCGAGGTGCTGGCGCACGCCGACTTCCCGCGCCGCAACTGGCCGCACCACCTGCGTTTCGAGGAGAAGGCCTTCGAGGACGGCTACCGGCAGGTGTTCCGGGCGCTGGCCGGCTCCGGACGCGTCCTCGAGCTGAACACCCGCAGCCCGCTGTGGTCGGCCACCCTGCTCGGCTGGTGGCGCGACGAGGGCGGCCGCGCGCTGTCGTTCGGCAGCGACGCCCACCAGCCGCTGCGGGTCGGCGCCCGGTTCGTCAGCGCGACCGACGTCGCCGCGTCGGCCGGGTTCGGGCCCGGCCGGGACGCGTTCGACTTCTGGCGGGTCTGAGCGGGGTCACTCCCACTCGATGGTGCCCGGGGGCTTGCTGGTGATGTCCAGCGCCACCCGGTTGACCTCGCGCACCTCGTTGGTGATGCGGGTGGAGATCGTCTCCAGGACGTCGTACGGGAGCCGGCCCCAGTCGGCGGTCATCGCGTCCTCGGAGGTGACGGGGCGGAGCACGATCGGGTGGCCGTAGGTGCGGCCGTCCCCCTGGACACCGACCGAGCGGACGTCGGCGAGCAGCACCACCGGGAACTGCCAGATGTCGCGGTCCAAGCCGGCGCGGGTGAGCTCCTCGCGAGCGATGGCGTCCGCCTCGCGGAGGATCTCCAGCCGGTCGTGGGTGACCTCGCCGATGATCCGGATGCCGAGCCCCGGCCCGGGGAACGGGTGCCGCCAGACGATCTCGGCCGGCAGCCCGAGCTGCTCGCCGACCAGCCTCACCTCGTCCTTGAACAGCGTCCGCAGCGGCTCGACGAGCTCGAACTCGAGGTCCTCGGGCAACCCGCCGACGTTGTGGTGGGACTTGATGTTGGAGGTGCCGGCCCCGCCGCCGGACTCCACGACGTCGGGGTAGAGAGTGCCCTGGACCAGGAAGTCCACCCGCTCCCCCTGGGCTGCGGCGTCGCCGATGACCTCGACCTCCGCGGCCTCGAAGACCCGGATGAACTCGCGGCCGATCACCTTGCGCTTCGCCTCGGGGTCGACCACCCCGGCGAGCGCGTCGAGGAACCGCTTCTCGGCGTCCACGACGTGCAGGGAGACCCCGGTCGCGGCGACGTAGTCGCGCTCGACCTGCTCCGCCTCGCCCTTGCGCAGCAGACCGTGGTCGACGAAGACACAGGTGAGCTGGTCGCCGATGGCACGCTGCACGAGCGCGGCGGCGACCGCCGAGTCGACCCCGCCGGAGAGCCCGCAGATCGCGCGGCGGTCGCCGATCTGGGCGCGGATCTTCTCGATCTGCTCCTCGACGATGTTGACCATCGTCCAGGTGGGACGGCAGCCGGCGATCTCCAGCAGGAAGTGGTCGAGCACCTGCTGGCCGTGCTCGGTGTGCATCACCTCGGGGTGCCACTGCACGCCCGCGAGGCGGCGCTCGAGGTTCTCGAAGGCGGCGACCGGGGTGTCGGCGGTCGCGGCGAGCACGTCGAAGCCGTCGGGGGCCGCGACGACCGCGTCGCCGTGGCTCATCCACACCTTGTGCCGGCGCGGCAGGTCGGCGAGCAGCGTGCCGGAGTCCAGCACCTCGACGGGGGTGCGGCCGTACTCCGAGCGGCCGGTGCGCCGTACCTCGCCACCGAGGTTGAGCGCCATCGCCTGGAAGCCGTAGCACATGCCGAACACCGGCACCCCGGCCTCGAAGATGGCGCCGTCGACGTTGGGCGCACCCGGCTCGTAGACCGAGGACGGCCCACCGGAGAGCACGATCGCCTTCGGTCCGCGGGCGAGCATCTCGGCGACCGGCATGGTGTGCGGGACGATCTCGGAGTAGACGCGGGCCTCGCGGACCCGGCGGGCGATCAGCTGGGCGTACTGCGCCCCGAAGTCGACGACGAGGACCAGGTCGTGTTCGGTGGTCACCAGGGGGTCACCGGGGCCCTTTCAGGGTGGGTCACGGCGCTCGTGGGAGCACCGGCGGGAAGCCCGCAGTCTAGCGAGTAGACCAGTGGTCCACCGACCGGCAGCCCATCGTCGGGCAACTCGGGCATCTCCCCACCTCCCTCCGGAGAACCCGGGGCCGCCGGGTATCAGCGCCGGCCGGCGTGGCCTCCTCGGGAGCGGCAACCACCTTCCCGGATCCCGACGAGGAGACCTTCGAACCATGACCACCGAGTACGCCGTGACCACGAGCCGCGTCCGCTCCTTCGCCCGCAGCTGCTCCGTGCGGGTCCACCTCCCCGGGGACCCCGGGTACGACGAGGCCCGCACGCCCTGGAACGTCGCCGTCGACCAGCGACCCGCCGCTGTGGCCTACCCCGTCGACGCCGACGAGGTCAGTGACGTCGTCCGCGTCGCGGCCGCCGCCGGCCTCAGGATCGCGCCGCAGGGCACCGGCCACAACGCCGGCCCGCTGGGACCTCTCGACGACGTGGTGCTGCTGCGCACGTCCGCGATGACCGGGGTGCTCGTCGACCCCGAGCGCCGGGTCGCCCGCGTCCAGGCCGGGGCGCTGTGGCAGGACGTCGTGGAGGCGGCCGCCGCGCACGGCCTGGCCGCTCTGCACGGCTCCTCCCCCGACGTCGGCGTGGTCGGCTACTCCCTCGGCGGCGGCATCGGCTGGTACGCCCGCCAGCTCGGGATGGCCACCAACAGCGTGGTCGGGGTGGACCTGGTGCTCGCCGACGGCAGCCAGCTGCGCGCCGACGCCGACACCAACCCCGACGTGTTCTGGGCGGTCCGCGGCGGAGGCGGCAACTTCGGCGTGGTCACCGCCATGGAGCTGCGGCTCTTCGACATCGAGACGGCCTACGCCGGGATGCTGCTGTGGGACCAGGAGCACGCCGAGCGGGTGCTGCGCACCTGGGCCGCCTGGACCGAGGCCGCCCCCGACTGCGTGACCACGTCGTTCCGGATGCTGAGCCTGCCGCCGCTGCCCGAGCTTCCCGCGCTCCTGCGCGGGCGCCGGCTGGTGGTGGTCGACGGGGCGGTGCTCTCCGACGACGAGCGGGCCGGCGAGATCCTCGCCGCCCTGCGCGCCCTGCGGCCCGAGCTGGACACCTTCGCCCGGGTGCCGGCCTCGTCGCTGGTGCGGCTGCACATGGACCCGGAGGGGCCGACGCCCGCGGTCTCGGCGTCGACGGTCCTGGCCGACCTGCCGGACCCGGCGATCGAGTCGTTCCTGGCGCTCACCGGCCCCGGCTCGGGCTCGACGCTGCTGGCCGCCGAGCTGCGCCAGCTGGGTGGGGCGCTGGCCCGGCCGGCCGAGGACGCGGGCGCGCTGCCGATGCTCGAGGGGCGGTTCGTGCTGTTCGGGGTGGCCGTCGCGATGACGCCGGAGCAGGCGGAGCGGGGCCACGCCGACGCCGTGGCGTTGGTCGACGCGCTGGCGTCGTACTCCTCGGGACGGGACTACCTGAACTTCGCGGAGTCCCCGGTGGACGTGCGGCGGTCGTTCCCGGCGGAGGTCTGGCAGCGGCTCCAGGGCACCCGCTCGGCGCTCGACCCGGACGGCCGGCTGTTGGCCAACCACCAGATCCCGGGGCCGTGCGAGGACGGGTCGCCCACCGGGTGAGAGATCCTCGCCGGCACGCGTAACCCGTCCCCGCCTCGCTCGTTAGGCAGGACGGATCCGGAACCCTCCCAGGCCGGATCCGTGATGTCCGTGCAGCTGCGTGGACCGCTCGGGGCCCGACCACCCTCCCTCCCGGTCGGGCCCTGAGGCCGTTAACAGGCGGGAATACCTGCGTTCGCGCCGACTCGGCGGGGGCGAGACGTGCGTTCGCGCCGACTCGGCGGGGGCGAGACCTGCGTTCGCGCCGACTCGGCGTCAGGTGACGGACACGATCGGCAGCCGGAGGGCACCCGGGGCGGCCTCGGGGACCGCCGGGTGCAGCGGCGGCACCGGGCGGAGCCGCTGGTACGGCGACCCGAGGTCGGGTCGTGCGTCCGGCTCGCCCTTGTTCGGCCAGAAGGCCATCGCCCGCTCGGCCTGGGCGGTGATCGTCAGGGACGGGTTCACCCCGAGGTTCGCGGTGATCGCGGAGCCGTCGACGACGTGCAGGCCCGGGTAGCCGAACAGCCGCTGGTACGGGTCCACCACCCCGGTCTCGGGGTCCTGCCCGATCGTGCAGCCACCGATGAAGTGCGCGGTCAGCGGCCGGTTGAACGGCTCCCCGATCGACCCGCCGGGCTTGCCCCCGACGATCTCGGCCATCATCCGCACGGCCCGGTTGGCGACCGGGATCCAGGTCGGGTTGGGGACGCCGTGCCCCTGCCGGGAGGACAGGTGCCACCGGCCGGTGAGCCGGCTGCGCGTGGAGAACACCGTGATCGAGTTGTCGATGGTCTGCATGACCAGCGCGATCACGGTGCGCTCGGACCAGTGCTTGACGTCGTACAGGTCCAGGACGCCGCGGCGCTCCTTCCACATCTCCTTGGCCCAGGTGCGCCACCGCGGCAGCGGGCCGTCACCGTCGGTGAGCACCGTCTGCATCAGCGACATCGCGTTGCTGCCCCTGCCGTAGCGGCAGGGCTCGATGTGGGTGTGCTCGTCGGGGTGGAACGAGGACGTGATGGCGACGCCCTGGCTGTAGTCGACCGAGGTGTCCGGGGCGATCGCGCCGAGGATCGACTCGGAGTTGGTCCGCGACAGGTAGCCCAGCCGCTCGGAGATCCGCGGCAGGTGCCCCTCGTCGCGCATCCGGTGCAGCAGCCGCTGGGTGCCCAGCGCGCTGGCGGAGAACACCACCTGCTCGGCGGTCAGCGTCCGGGTGGCCGAGCGCCGCCGCGACCTTCGCCTTCGTGTACCGCACCCGTACGTCGTAGCCGCCGCCGTCTCGCGGGCGCACCCGGGTCACGGTGGTCAGCGGCAGCACCCGCGCGCCGGCCTTCTCGGCGAGGTGGAGGTAGTTCTTGACCAGGGTGTTCTTGGCGTTGTGCCGGCAGCCCGACATGCACTCCCCGCAGCCGATGCAGGTGCTGCGCTCCGGGCCGGCGCCGCCGAAGTACGGGTCCGCGACCCGCTCCCCGGGGGCCTGGCCCGGGGAGCCGAAGAACACCCCGACGGGGGTCGGGTGGAAGGTGTCGGCGACCCCCATCTCGGTGGCGACCTTCTCCATCACGTCGTCGGCGGGGGTGCGGAGCGGGTTCGCCACGACACCGAGCATCCGCTTGGCCTGGTCGTAGTACGGCGCGAGCTCGCTGCGCCAGTCGGTGATGTCGCGCCACTGCGGGTCGTCGTAGAACGGCGCGAGCGGCTCGTAGAGGGTGTTGGCGTAGACCAGCGACCCGCCCCCGACACCGGCCCCGGACACGATCATGCAGTCCTTGAGCGCGTCGATCCGCTGGATGCCGTAGCAGCCGACCTCGGGGCGGAACAGGTAGCGCCTCAGGTCCCACGAGGTGCTCGGCAGGTCGTCGTCCGCGAAGCGGGCACCGGCCTCGAGGACCCCGACCCGGTAGCCCTTCTCGGTGAGCCGCAGCGCGGTGACCGAGCCGCCGAACCCGGACCCCACCACCAGGACGTCGAAGTCGAAGGTCGCGCTCACGGGCGGCCCAGCTTCTTCAGCAGCTTGAGCTGGGCGGTCATGACCCGGGCGTAGGTCTCGTCGCGGAGGCCGAACATCGGACCGAACCGGAGCAGCCGCTGGGTGGCCACCGACTGGGTCTCGGTGAAGCGCAGCACCCCCTCGGTGCCCTGGCGGCGGCCCAGCCCGGACTCCCGCATGCCGCCCATCGGGGCGTCGATGCTGGCGAAGGTGGCGGCGAACGCCTCGTTGACGTTGACCGTCCCGCACTTGATCTGCCGGGCGACGGCCCGGCCGCGGGTGCCGTCCTGGGTGTACACCGACGCGTTGAGGCCGTACTGGCCGTCGTTGGCGCGGGCGATCGCGTCGGCCTCGTCCCCGAAGCGGTAGACCGAGACGACCGGCCCGAAGGTCTCGTGGCCGAAGCAGGCCATGTCCGGGGTGACCCCCTCCAGGACCGTCGGCTCGTAGTAGTACGGCCCGAGGTCGGGCCGGGCGCGACCGCCGGCGAGCACCCGGACGCCCTTGCTGCGGGCGTCCTCGACGTGCGCGGTGACCGCGTCGAGCTGCTGCTGGGAGATCAGCGACCCCATGTCGCTGCCCCAGGCCAGCCCGGGCTGGAGGTTCATCGCCCCGACCCGCGCCACGAACCGGTCGACGAAGCGGTCGTAGACCTGGTCGGCGACGAACATCCGCTCGGTCGAGACGCAGAGCTGGCCGGCGTTGGAGAAGCTCGCCCGCACGGCGCCCTCGGCGGCCCGGTCGAGGTCGGCGTCGCGCAGCACCAGGATCGGGTTCTTCCCGCCGAGCTCGAGCGAGCAGCCGACGAGCCGGTCGGCGCACTGCCGCGCGATCTGCCGGCCGGTCGCGGTCGAGCCGGTGAAGCAGACGTAGTCGGCGCGGGCGACGATCTCCGGCCCGATCTCGGGACCGGGGCCGGCCACGACCTGCCAGAGGTCCTTCGGGAAGCCGGCCTCCTCGAGCAGCTGCACGCCCTTCAGCGCGGTCAGCATGGCCTGCGCGTCGGGCTTGTGCACCACGGCGTTGCCGGCCAGCAGCGCGGGCAGGCCGTCGCACAGCGCCAGCGTGAACGGGTAGTTCCACGGCGAGATGATCCCGACGACCCCCTTCGGGACCCGGTTCACCTCGACCCGGGTCAGCCCCGGCACGACGCCGGCGACCCGCCTGGTGTCGAGGTGCCGGTGGCCGGTCCTGCCGTAGTACCGGGCGGTCAGCGCGACGTGCATCGGCTCGTCGTAGGCGTCCTTGCGCGCCTTGCCGGACTCCCAGCAGATCAGGTCGCTGATCTCGGGCTGCTGCTCGAAGAGCAGGTCGTGCAGCCGCAGCAGGACGGCCTGCCGGTGGTCGATGCTGGTGCGGGCCCAGCGCGCCTGGGCGAGGCGGGCCCGGCGGAAGGCCTCCTCGACGTCCGCGGCGCTCGACTGCGGGACGGTGCCGAGCGGCTGCCCGTTGAAGGGGCAGTACGTCGCCACGCTGGTGCCGCTGGTGGCCAGCAGCCGGTCGGTGAGCCCGCGGACGAAGGAAGGCTCGAGCGCATAGCTGGCCGAGGGGTCCGTGGACGGGTCCCGGAGGGTCGCGGGGTCAGGCTCGAGGCTCATATACCGAGAGTATGTGACCGCGGTCTCAGTGGCTACCCCTGGGTAGCATCCGCGCGGCCACGGGTGTCGGAAGGGAGACCGAGATCACCGTGCTGTAGGGACCATTCGACGGGTCTGACGTTTACAGCCGCGCTAGCATCGAGAGTGTCGGCAGCAGAGCCGACACCACACTCGACCCCCAGAGAGAAGCACGCATCATGTCCGCCGGGCTCCACCCCACGATCATGCTCGACCTCGTCTCCTCCACCGCCGCCGATCGCCGTCGCTCCGAGCGCGACCGCGACCAGCGCGCCGCCGGTCGCCGCCTCCGCACCGGCCGCGGCGCGGCCCTGCGCTCCCGCTGATAGCCGAGCCTGCACCAGGCGCCGGCGGCCCGAGATCGCCAGCGCCTGGTGCCCTGCCCGAGCCCGCTCAGCCGGTGGTGAGCGAGGTGTCGTCGACCAGGAAGCTGGTCGCGGCCGAGGAGTCCTCCACGCCGAGGAACTTCACGGTCACCGTCCTGCCCGCGTAGGCGGTCAGGTTCACCGAGCGGACCACGTAGCCCGTCCCCTCGTTGAGGTTGGAGTACGACGCGACCGTGCTCGTGGTGCCGCCGCTGACGACCTGCACCTTGAGGGTGTCGTAGGCGGTCGACGTGGTGGTCTCGTCACTGGAGATCCTCAGGGCGTAGGACAGCGTCGCGGACGCCGCCGCCGGGATGGCCACCGACTGGCTCACCGAGTCGGTGTGCGAGGTGCCGTAGCCGTCCAGCCACGCGTAGTACGCGCCACTGTGCGGGGTGGCACCGGGGTCGTTGGTGATCACGCCGGCGGTCTGCGTCCATGAGGTGGCACCCGCCTCGAAGCCCGGGTTGGCGAGCAGGTTGCCGCTCGGGGGAGGCGTGGTGCCACCACAGGTCTCGGTGGGGGTGACGCTGACGCCCTTCCAGGCGTTCACGGTGGCCGTGCACTGCGTCGAGGTCGCGCCGTACAGGTCCTTGGCGGCCTTGACCATGCCGTTGGCGGCCTGCGGGTAGGTCGTCGTGGAGGTCCAGTAGGTCGTCATCGCGCGGTACCACTCGGCCGCCGCCTGGTCCCGGCCGATGCCGGTCAGCGTGGCCCCGTTGCACGCGGTCGCGCTGTGCGCGCGGCCGCCGATGGTCTTCGAGCCGGTGCCCTCGGCGAGCAGGTAGAAGAGGTGGTTCCCGACGCCCGAGGAGTAGTGCGGGTCGAGCGAGGCGACCGTCGAGGACCAGCAGTTCCTCGAGCCGCCGTCCAGCGACGGGTTGTCCATCCGGCGCAGGTAGGTGCCGTCCTTGGCGATCTTCTCGCCGATGTAGTAGTCGCCGGGGTCGTTCGCGTTGTTCGCCTGGAACTCCACCATCGTGCCCATCACGTCGGAGGTGGCCTCGTTGAGGCCGCCCGCGTCCCCGGTGTAGACGAGGCCGTCGGTGGCCGCGGTGACGCCGTGCGACATCTCGTGGCCCGCGACGTCGAGCGAGGTGAGCGGGCTGAAGGTGCTGCCGCCGTCGCCGTAGGTCATGCAGAAGCAGGAGTCGTCCCAGAACGCGTTCTCGTAGCTGCTGCCGTAGTGCACCCGGGAGTAGGCCGCGACCCCGTCGTTGCGGATCCCGGTGCGGCCGAAGTGGGCCTGGTAGAAGTCCCAGGTCTGGGCCGCCCCGAACGCCGCGTCGACGGCCGCGCTCTGCCGGCTGGCGGTGGTGCCGGTGCCCCAGGCGTTGTCGGCATCGGTGAACAGGGTCCCCCGGCCGGTGCTGGTGGAGTTGTTGGCGTCGTACGTCGAGTGGCCGCCGCGGGTGCCGTCGGTGAGCTGGTACGTCGACCCGCTCAGCGTGGTGGCCAGCGACACGGTGCCGGAGTACAGCGACTGGCCCGAGCCGGTCGCGTCCATGACCTGCGGGAGCCGGGCCAGCCGCTTGCCGGTGCGGGCGTCGGTGTAGACCAGGTCGCGGACCGGGGTGCCGTCCGGCTCGGTGCCGGTGACCGTGGTCTGCCAGGCCAGGACCGGTGCGTGCTGCGCGGCGTACACGACCCTGACCGCGCCGGGGCCGGGACCGGCGACGCCGGGGTTCACCGACGGCACGGCGATCCGCCGGTCGTTGGCCCGCTCGACCGCGAGCTTGCCGCCGGGGCTCTGCTGCACGACCAGGTCGCCGCCGATCACCGGGAGGCCGTCGTAGGTGCGGTTGTACCGGACGTGCTCGGTGCCGTCGGTGTCGCGCAGGACGTCCTTGACGACCAGGGCCTCCTTCGCGCCGAGGCGCAGCCTGCCGGCGGTCTCGGCGCGGTCGGCCTTGGCCGCCGCGATCGCCGCCCGGCGCTGCGCGGGGCCGAAGGACTTGTCGGGCCGGCCGGTCGCCGCATGGCTCGCGGCGACCCTGGTCGGACCGGAGGCCTGGGCCGGGGCGACCAGGGCCAGGGGGGCGATCGCCAGCACGGCGATGCCCGCCGCACTGAGACCGAGATGTGCTCGCTTCACGCAGATGCCTTTCCCAGGGGGTCGACGGCCGGGATGTCCGGCTCGACGATCAACGGACCGGCAGAGGTGGCTGCCGGTCCGCGACGAGCATGACCCGGCTCGTGCGGCACCGGTAGCCGTCAAGTTGCGCACCTGCACAAACCTGCAAAAAACACCCGCTAACGGACAGGTGTTCACCGGTGCCGGGCGCACCTGGCGGGCGGTCGCTCCCGGGCGGTCCGTCCTCGGGCCGGGGCGCGCTCGGCGCCCCGGGCGTCACTGGACGACGACCTCCACGCGCTGGAACTCCTTGAGCTCGGTGTAGCCGGTGGTCGCCATCGCCCGGCGGAGCGCGCCGACCAGGTTCATCGTCCCGTCCGCGGTGCGGGAGGGGCCGAACAGGATCTCCTCGAGGGTGCCGACGGTGCCGATCTCGATGCGCTCACCGCGCGGCAGGTGGGGATGCCACGCCTCGGAGCCCCAGTGGTGCCCGTGGCCGGGCGCCTCGGCGGCCCGGGCCAGCGGGGAGCCGATCATCACCGCGTCGGCGCCGCAGGCCACCGCCTTGGCGACGTCGCCGGACCGGCCGATCGACCCGTCGGCGATGACGTGCACGTAGCGGCCGCCGGACTCGTCGAGGTAGTCGCGGCGGGCGGCCGCGACGTCGGCGACCGCCGAGGCCATCGGCACCGAGATGCCGAGCACCAGCCGGGTGGTGTGCGCCGCTCCCCCGCCGAAGCCGACCAGCACCCCGGCCGCGCCGGTGCGCATCAGGTGCAGCGCCGCCTGGTACGTCGCGCAGCCGCCGACGATGACCGGGACGTCGAGCTCGTAGATGAACTCCTTGAGGTTCAGCGGCTCGGCCTGGCCGGACACGTGCTCCGCGGACACGGTGGTGCCGCGGATCACGAACATGTCGCAGCCGGCGTCCACCACGGTCTTGGCGAACTCCTTGGTGCGTTGCGGGGACAGCGAGCCCGCGACCGTGACCCCGGACTCGCGCATCTGCTTCAGCCGCGCGGTGATCAGCTCGGCCTTGATCGGCTCGGCGTAGATCTCCTGCAGCCGGGCGGTCGCCTGCGGGCCGCTGAGCTGGGCGACCTCGTCGAGCAGGCCGCTCGGGTCGTCGTACCGGGTCCACAGGCCCTCGAGGTCGAGCACGCCGAGTCCGCCGTGCTTGCCGAAGGCGACCGCGGTCTCCGGCGACATCACCGAGTCCATCGGCGCCGCCATGATCGGCAGCTCGAACCGGTAGGCGTCGATCTGCCAGGCGACGGACACCTCCTCGGGGTCGCGGGTCCGCCGCGACGGCACGATGGCGACGTCGTCGAAGGAGTAGGCGTGGCGACCGCTCTTGGCCTTGCCGATCTCGAATTCCTGCATGGGACGACCCTATCGGGCGGCGCGCCGGCTCCGGGACACCACAACGGCCACGGGCCCGAGCACGGTCAGCGCGGTGGTGAGCTTAGCGGCCCGCAAGCACCCCGGCCGGCCCTGCGACCGTCCCCCGGACCCGGCGTCAGCGGGTGGTGTAGTTCGGCGCCTCGGCGGTCATCTGGATGTCGTGCGGGTGGCTCTCCTTGAGGCTGGCCTGGGTGATCCGGATGAACTGGCCCCGCGCCTGGAGCTCGGGCACGGTGCGGGCACCCACGTAGAACATCGACTGCCGCAGGCCGCCGACGAGCTGGTGGGAGACCGCGGACAGCGGGCCCCGGTAGGCGACCCGGCCCTCGATGCCCTCGGGGACCAGCTTGTCGTCGCTGGTGACCTCGGCCTGGAAGTAGCGGTCCTTGGAGTAGGACTTCTTGCCGCGGGACGACATCGCCCCCAGCGAGCCCATGCCGCGGTAGGTCTTGTACTGCTTGCCGTTGACGAAGATCAGGTCGCCGGGGCTCTCGTCGCAGCCGGCGAGCAGCGAGCCGACCATCACCGAGTCGGCACCCGCGACGATCGCCTTGGCGATGTCACCGGAGTGCTGGAGGCCACCGTCGGCGATCACCGGGATGCCGGCGTCCTTGCAGGCCAGCCAGGCGTCGTACACGGCGGTGATCTGCGGGGCGCCCACCCCGGTGACCACCCGGGTGGTGCAGATGGAGCCGGGCCCGACCCCGACCTTGACCGCGTCGGAGCCGGCGTCGACGAAGGCCTGTGCGCCCGCGCGGGTGGCGACGTTGCCGCCGATCACCTGCACGTGCTTGGTCGCCGGGTCGCTCTTGAGCCGGCGGACCATGTCGAGCAGCAGCCGCACGTGACCGTGCGCCGTGTCGGCGACGAGCACGTCGACGCCGGCCTCGACCAGCGTGGTGGCCCGCTCCCAGGAGTCGCCGAAGTAGCCGATCGCCGCGCCGACCATCAGCCGGCCGTCCGCGTCGTAGGACGCGTTCGGGAACTGCTCGGACTTCACGAAGTCCTTGACCGTGATCAGGCCGACCAGGCGGCCGGCGTCGTCGACGATCGGCAGCCGCTCACGCTTGTGCTGGCGCAGCAGCGCGGTCGCCTCCTCGCGCTCGATGCCCTCGTGACCGGTGATCAGCGGCATCGGCGTCATCACGTCGCCGACCAGTCGGGTGGCCCACTCGGCCACCGGCACGAACCGCAGGTCGCGGTTGGTGATGATGCCGAGCAGGGTGCTGTCGTCGTCGATGACCGGCAGCCCGGAGACGCGGTACTGGCCGCAGATCTCGTCGAGCTCCTCGAGGGTCGCCTTCGGGCCGATCGTGATCGGGTTGGAGATCATCCCGGTCTGGGTCCGCTTGACCAGGTCCACCTGGTAGGCCTGGTCCTCGATGGACAGGTTGCGGTGCAGCACCCCGAGGCCGCCCTCGCGGGCCATCGCGATCGCCATCCGGGACTCGGTGACGGTGTCCATGGCGCTGGAGACCAGCGGCACCTTGAGGTTGATCTCCCGGGTCAGCCGGGTGGTGGTGTCGACCTCGCTGGGGACGACGTCGGTCTCCCCCGGCAGCAGGAGGACGTCGTCGTAGGTGAGGCCGACGGCGGCGAACTTGTCGGGGACGCCGGACGGGGAGCCGGGGTCGAAGGAGTCAGTCATGAGGCCCTTCTCAGAAGGTGCGGCGGCAGGGGCCCAGTCTAGAGCCCGTTCCCTCGGCCCCCCGACCGACTCCCGCCCGGCCGGGTCAGGCGGGTGCGGGCTGGCCCGTGACTGCCGGCCGCGCCGTCGAGGCCGGCACCATCGTGAGCGGCTTGAGGCCGTCCACCCCCACGGTGACGACGACCGTGTCACCGTCGAGCCTGATCCGGGCGCGCAGCCCGGAGGCGAAGGCCAGCGACATCAGCGCCGGGTGGTGCGTGCGGCTGCGCAGCACCACCTCCGCGGCCCCGTGCCCGCGGGCCATCCGGGCGGCGCTGGAGAGCAGCCGGGTGCCGAGGCCGCGACGCTGCCAGCCGTCCTCGACGAGGATGGCCACCTCCGCGACACCCGCCTCGCAGGTCGAGATCGAGGCGATCCCGACGACCTGCTCGCCGACGGCCGCCACCAGGGCACCGCCCCCGGCGAGCAGCAGGCGGCGGGCGAAGCGGTCGTCGATGCGGGCCAGCGGCGCGGCGTACCGGCGGTACACCGAGTCCGCGGAGCAGCGCTGGTGCATCCGCATCAGCGACGAGGTGTCGTCGAAGGTCGCGAGCCGGACCTCCGGTGTCCCGCTGCCGTCCGGCGTGGGCGCCTCGGACCAGTCGGCGCCGTCGTCGGAGACGGCTCCCGGGCCGACCAGCTCGGCGGCCACCTCCGCGAAGGCGACGGCGCGGGCGTGCTCGGTGGCGGTGAACGGGGCCGTCCGGTGCAGCACCACCTGCCGGTCCCCGACCTCGACGACCAGGGTGTCCTGCACGGGGCTCAGGTCGACCTCGTACGACATCGGCTCGGCGGCGAGCAGCCGGGCCATCATCTCCACGAGCGTGCCCGGGTCGTGGGCCACCCGGCGCAGGGCGTGCAGGTACTGGATCGGCCCGTCCACGAGCGCGTGCTCGGTGCAGCGGGCCACCGTGACCCCGCTGCCGCCGGCGGTCTCGATCAGCTCTGCGACCTCACCGGTCCCCCAGCCGTCGGGCCCCCGGAGCACCAGCTCGTCGGTGACACCCCCGACGCCCGGGAAGATCTGCAGGCCGAGGATGTTCACCCCCTGCTCCCCGCAGTGCCGGGCCAGCGCCGCCAGCGAACCTGGACGGTCGGACAACGTCGTACGAACTCTCCACAGCACGGCATCCTCCTGGGGGTCGGGTGACCAGAGTGCCGCTGCGACATTCCGGGCGTGCTGCCCCGGTGTTGCGGCCAGGAAAACTCTGCGGTCAGGCGGCCGCGGCCGGGTCCATCCACATCACCTCCCAGGCGTGCCCGTCGAGGTCGTGGAAGCTGCGGCCGTACATGTACCCCTGGTCCGCCGGCGGCTGGCCCGCCGTCGCGCCCGCGGCCAGCGCCGCGTCGACGAGGGCGTCCACCTCGGAACGGCTGGCGGCCGAGACCGCCAGGATCGCCTCGGTGCCCGCAGCGGCGTCGGCGACCTCCTTGCTGGTGAAGGTCGCGAAGAACGGCCGGGCCAGCAGCATCACGCAGGCCGCGTCGCTGACCACCATGCAGGTGGCCTGCTCGTCGGTGAACTGCTCGTCGAAGCGGAAGCCGAGTCCGGTGAAGAAGGCCACCGAGCGGGACAGGTCCTGCACCGGCAGGTTCACGAACAGCATGCGGGTCATCGGTGCCTCCGAGGTCGGGTGTCAGCGGGTAGACCCCGTCCCGCAGCCGGACTCATCGTGCTGCCGTTTCCCAGGTGATGCCGAGGAACCGGCGCTGCCCACGGTGAACTTCCCAGGGGGAGTGCCGGTTTCCCATGGGCAGTGGCGCGATCCGCACCAGGTACGGCGGCCCGGCCGGCGGCGTACGGCGGACCGGGCCGGCGCCGGACGCACGAACGCCGCCCGGCGGACCGGGCGGCGTTCGTGGGTGCTGCGGGGTGGAGCTGTCGATCAGTGACCGTGACCGTGGCCGTGGCCGCCGCCCGCGGGGGCAGCTTCCTCTTCCTCGGGCTTGTCGACGACCAGCGTCTCGGTCGTCAGCAGCATGCCGGCGATCGAGCTGGCGTTGACCAGCGCGGAGCGGGTCACCTTGACCGGGTCGAGCACGCCCTGGGCGACCAGGTCGCCGTACTCGCCGGTGGCGGCGTTGTAGCCCTCGCCGACCTTGCCCTCGCGGACCTTGGCGACGACGACGAAGCCGTTGACGCCACCGTTCTCGGCGATCCAGCGCAGCGGCTGGTCGGCGGCCTTGGCGACGATGCGGGCACCGGTCGCCTCGTCACCGGAGAGGCCGAGGCCCCCCTCGAGCACGCTCACCGCGTGGACGAGAGCGGAACCGCCGCCGGCGATGATGCCCTCCTCGATCGCGGCGCGCGTCGCGGAGACGGCGTCCTCGATGCGGTGCTTCTTCTCCTTGAGCTCGACCTCGGTCGCGGCACCGACCTTGACGACGCAGACGCCGCCGGCCAGCTTGGCGAGGCGCTCCTGGAGCTTCTCGCGGTCCCAGTCGGAGTCGGTGTTCTCGATCTCCGCCTTGATCTGGTTGACGCGACCGGCGACCTCGGCCGCGTCGCCCGCGCCCTCGACGATCGTGGTGTTGTCCTTGGTGATCGTGACGCGCCGGGCCTGGCCCAGCACCTCGAGCCCGACCTGGTCGAGCTTGAGACCGACCTCGGGCGAGATGACCTGGCCACCGGTGAGGGTGGCGATGTCCTGCATCATCGCCTTGCGACGGTCACCGAAGGCCGGGGCCTTCACGGCGGCCGCGGTGAAGGTGCCGCGGATCTTGTTCACGACCAGCGTGGACAGGGCCTCGCCCTCGACGTCCTCGGCCAGGATGAACAGCGGCTTGCCGGCGGCGATGACCTTCTCCAGCAGCGGGAGCAGGTCGGAGATCGCGCTGATCTTGCCCTGGTGCAGCAGGATGTAGGGGTCGTCGAGGACGGCCTCCATGCGCTCCGCGTCGGAGACGAAGTACGGCGAGATGTAGCCCTTGTCGAACTGCATGCCCTCGGTGAACTCGAGCTCGGTGCCCATGGTGTTGGACTCCTCGACCGTGATCACGCCGTCCTTGCCGACCTTGTCGAAGGCCTCCGCGAGGAGCTCGCCGATCACCTTGTCGCGCGAGGAGACGGTCGCGACGGCGGCCATGTCGGCCTTGTCGTCGACGTCGCGGGCGGCGTCACGCAGGGCGTTGCCGACGGCCTCGACGGCGAGGTCCATGCCGCGCTTGAGGCTCATCGGGTTCGCACCCGCGGCCACGGCGCGCAGGCCCTCGTGGACCATGGCCTGGGCGAGCACGGTCGCGGTCGTCGTACCGTCTCCGGCCACGTCGTTGGTCTTGGTGGCGACCTCCTTGGTGAGCTGCGCACCGAGGTTCTCGAACGGGTCGTCGACCTCGATCTCACGCGCGACGGTGACACCGTCGTTGGTGATGGTCGGCGCGCCCCACTTCTTGTCGAGGACGACGTAACGGCCCTTGGGGCCGAGGGTCACCTTGACGGCGTTGGCGAGGGCGTCCACGCCACGCTCGAGGGAACGACGGGCGTTCTCGTCGAACTCCAGAATCTTCGGCATCTGTAGATGCACCTTCCTGATGGGTCTTGGGTTCCTGCGAAAGACGTGCGCCCCAGGGGCCCGAACGAACTCAGGCCGCCCGGGGCGGAGTCAGGTGGAGCTGGGCTCAGCCGATGACGGCGAGCACGTCGCGCGCCGAGAGGATGAGGTACTCGGTGCCGGCGTACTTGACCTCGGTGCCGCCGTACTTGCTGTAGATGACCTTGTCGCCGACGTTGACGTCGAGCGGGACCCGGTTGCCGTTGTCGTCGATGCGGCCCGGACCGATGCTCAGGACCTCGCCCTCCTGGGGCTTCTCCTTGGCAGTGTCCGGGATGACCAGGCCGGAAGCCGTGGTCTGCTCGGCCTCGAGGGCCTTGACGACGATCCGGTCCTCGAGAGGCTTGATGTTGACCGACACGATGTCGACCTCCACTTTCCCGTGTGTGTCTTTCGGATGGTTCGAGACTGGTGTGGTGCGGTCGCTGCCTGCCACGCCGTACGCCGTCGCGGGGGTCGCACGTCGAACAGCAGCTGGCACCCTCGGTGTGAGAGTGCTAAGCCGAATCTAGCACTCGCTCCTGAGGAGTGCCAGATGGGTCTGCCAGGATGGCGCCCGTGGACCTCGACGCCTTCCGCTGGCTGCTGACCGACCCCGGCCAGGGCCTGCTGGCGCGGGCCGCCGAGCTGTACGCCGCCCACACCGACGACCCGGTGCGCACCGCGACCGCCCTGCGCCGCACCGACCCGGACGCCGCGCACACGGCGGCCGCGCTGACCCAGGTGGAGCTGCGCGGGCGCGCGGTCGCGAAGTTCGGCGAGGACGCGGCCCGGATGTACTTCACCCCCGACGGCCTCGAGCAGGCCACCCGCGTCCGGGTCGCCGCGCACCGGGCCGCGAGGGTCGCGCTGGCCGGCCCGGGGTCGGTGCTGGACCTCGGCTGCGGCATCGGGGGCGACCTGCTCTCCCTGGCGCGCGCGGGGCTGACCGTCGCCGGCATCGACCGCGACGAGCTGCGCGTCGAGGTGGCCCGCGCCAACCTCGCCGCTCTCGGGCTCGGCGGCGCCGTGCAGGAGGCCACGGCCGAGGCAGTCGACGCCTCCGGCTTCGGTGTGGTCTTCGCCGACCCGGCCCGGCGCAACGCCCGCGGGCGGGTCTTCGACGTCGACGGCTGGACGCCGCCGTGGCCGTTCGTGCTCGACCTGCTGCGCCGGCCCTCCTGCGTGAAGGTCGCGCCGGGGATCCCGCACGCCCTGGTGCCCGACGGCGTCGAGGCCGAGTGGGTCTCCGACGCCGGCGAGGTCAAGGAGGCCGCGCTGTGGTCCCCGCAGCTGGGCACGGTACGGCGCCGGGCGACCGTCATCCGCGGCCCCGGGCTGGCCACCCTCACCGACGAGGACGAGACGTCCGCCGACGTACGCCCGGTCGGCCGGTACCTCTACGAGCCCGACGGCGCCGTCGTGCGGGCCGGCCTGGTGACCGCGGTCGCGGCCGGGGTCGGCGGCGGACTGGTCGACGAGCACATCGCCTACGTCACCGGGGACGAGGCGTTCTCGACGCCGTTCGCGCGGTCGTATGAGGTGCTCGAGGAGCTGCCCTACAAGGAGAAGGCGTTGCGGGCGGCGCTGCGGGCCCGGGGCATCGGCCGGCTGGCGATCAAGAAGCGGGGCGTCGACGTGGTCCCCGAGGAGCTGCGCAAGCGGCTGTCCCTGCGCGGTGACGCCGAGGGCACGCTGGTGATGACCCGGGTCGCCGGCAAGGGCACCGCGCTGCTGGTCCGGCCCTTCTGACGCCGAGTCGGCGCGAACGCGGGCCTGAACCCCGCCGAGTCGGCGCGAACGCACGCTTGGACCTCGCCGAGTCGGCGCGAACGCACGCTTCACGCCTCGCGCCGGTAGCTGGCCGGCGGCGCGCCGACGACCCGGCTGAACGCCCGCGTCAGGTGGGCCTGGTCGGTGAACCCGAGCTCGACGGCGAGGCTCGCCCAGTCGACGGGGTGGCCGCCGTGCGCAGCCGCAGCGGCGTCCAGGATCCGGAAGCGGGCCACCACCCACTTCGGGCCGATGCCGACGTAGCCGGTGAACAGCCGCTGCAACGAGCGCAGGCTGGTCCCGGCCTTGTCGGCGAGCTGGTCCGCCCGCGTGATCGCCCGGTCCGACTCCGCGAGCGCGACCAGCTGCCGCACCTGCTCGACCACCGGGTCGGGAACCGGGCGAAGCGCCAGCAGGTAGGACTCCATCGCCGCGACCATGACGGAGACCTCGGACGCGGCCAGGATGCGCGCCGCCACCGGACGGTCGTCGACCTCGAACAGCTCGCCCGCCGGGACGACCGCCTCCGACAGCGTGCCGACGCTGCGACCCAGCAACGGCCGGAAGCCCCCGGGATGGAAGGCCGCACCGAGCGTGTGCCCGTCGCCCGTCAGCGTGCGGACGAACGGCCGGCGACTGATCCCGTGCACGAGCAGCCGCCCCTCCTCCGCCGCGACGTGCACCCGTGGCTGCGGGACGACCTGCTGCCGGTGCGTCGCGGCGGTCCGCCATCCGACGTACCAGTGGTAGTCGAGGTACGGCGTGAGCGCGGATGTGGCCGAGACCCGCTCGACCGTGATCGCCTGCTCCGCCGCGCGCGGACGCAGGATCGCCGCCGGGGTGCCGTGCGGGACGTCCATGCCTCGACCCTAGGCCTGTCGCGTTTGTACAAGACCGGGGTCGGCGCTCGTCTCTAGCGTCGGGGCATGAGCTACGCACACGAGGCCATCAGCAGGTTCGACGTCACGTCCTGGTCGGAGCAGGTGTACGTCGACATCGACCCCGGCGAGGGGACGACGGCCGGGGAGACGTACTACCCGCGGCGGGGACTGACCAGGGCCGAGGTCGGCTACACCTACCGTGGCGACCTGGAGGGGTCCTCGACGCTGACCTACCTGATCGCGTACAAGGCCGATGCCGCCCCGGTCCTCGGGCTGGAGCAGTTCACCGGCTCGGTCGGCGGGCAGGAGGGGACCTGCGTGCTCCGGCACACGGGGACGCAGGACGCCGGCTCGGTCAGCGCGCGGCTCGAGGTCGTGCCGGGCATGGGCACCGGGGGCCTCGAGGGGCTGCGCGGCGAGGCCGAGCTCACGATCGCCGGCCACAGCGACGACGGCTACGAGATCGTGCTCCGGTACGACCTGGCCTGAGACCTGCCCTCGCGCCGACTCGGCACCCGCGAGACGTGCGGCCGCGCCGGCTCGCCTCAGGAGCCGTGACGCCAGGCGTCCTCGACGAGCTCCGCGACGACGGACGGGTCGCAGTCGGCCAGCACCACCCGGACCGCGGCGAGCCGGGCACCCCACCGCTGCTCCTCGCACCACGGCCACTCCGCGACCGCGGCGCGGATGTCCTCCTCGGGCAGGAAGACCCGCAGGTGCGCGTGGTCGGGCAGCGTCGCGAAGATCCTCCGCGGGGTCCGGAACGACGGGAAGCCGTGGTGGTCCCGCTCGCTCGCGCCCTCGAACGACAGGGCGAGAGCACGCGCTTCCTGGGGCGTCATCTCAGCGACCCTGCCACGCCGGCTCGACCGGGTCGAGACCTGCGTTCGCGCCGACTCGACCGGGTCGAGACCTGCGTTCGCGCCGACTCGACCGGGTCGAGACCTGCGTTCGCGCCGACTCGACCGGGTCGGGACCTGCGTTCGCGCCGGCTCGACCGGGTCGGGGTCAGCGGGACGGGGCGAGCACGACCGCAGACCGCGGGGGTACGTCGAGCCGGCCGCCGTCGACGGTGACACCGGCCGCCCAGGCGAGCAGCACGTCGCCGTCGGCGTCGCAGGACCAGGTGTCGTCGGCCAGGTTCACCAGGACGACGTACTCGCCGCGGCGCATCCGCAGCCGCCGGTCGGCCCAGGTCACGTCCACGTCGGTGAGGTCCGCCGCGTGCAGGTCGGGGTGCGCGCGGCGCAGCCTGATCAGGTCGCGGTACCAGGTCAGCAGCCGCGCGTGCGGCTCTCGCTCCGGCTCGGACCAGTCCAGCCGCGAGCGCCGGAACGTCTCCGGGTCCTGCGGGTCGGGCACCTCGCTCTCGTCCCAGCCGTGCGAGCCGAACTCGGCGCGGCGCCCGTCGCGGGTGGCCTGCGCGATGTCGGGGTTCGTGTGGTCGGTGAAGAACTGCCACGGCGTGCGGGCGCCCCACTCCTCCCCCATGAACAGCATCGGCGTCCACGGCGAGGTCAGCAGGATCGCCGCCCCGCAGGCGAGCACGCCGGGGTCGAGGTCGAGCTGCGCGCCGGAGAGTCGGTCGCCCTGCGCCCGGTTGCCGACCTGGTCGTGGGTCTGCAGCGAGGCGACGAACCGCCACCCGGGCACGGTCGCCGCGTCCACGGCCCGCCCGTGCCGGCGTCCGCGGAACGTGGAGTGGCCGCCGTCGTGGAAGAACGGCGTGCGCATCGTCTTGGCGAGCGCGTGCGGGTCGGCGAAGTCGGCGTAGTAGCCCTGGGTCTCCCCGGTGAGCGCGACGTGCAGCGCGTGGTGGACGTCGTCGGCCCACTGCGCGTGCACCCCGAGCCCGCCGACCGCGTCGCCCGCGCCGCGGGGGGTGACCGTGCCCGGGTCGTTGCGGTCGGACTCCGCGATCAGCCACAGGTGACGGCCGGTGGTCGCGGCGAGCTGGTCGACCTCGCGCGACATCTCCTCGAGCACGTGCAGGGCGCTGTCGTCGTGCAGCTCGTGGACCGCGTCGAGGCGCAGCCCGTCGACGTGGAAGTCGCGCAGCCACAGCTGCACGTTGTCGAGCACCCAGCGGCGTACCTCGTCGCTGTCGGCGCCGTCGAGGTTCAGCGCCTGGCCCCAGGGGGTGGCGTGCTTGTCGGTGAAGTAGGGCGCGATCTCGCCGAGGAAGTTCCCGTCCGGGCCGAGGTGGTTGTAGACCACGTCGAGGCAGACCGCCAGGCCGCGGGCGTGCGCCGCCTCCACGAAGCGCTGCAGGGCGGCCGGGCCGCCGTACGTCTCGTGCACGGAGTACGGCGCGATCCCGTCGTAGCCCCAGTTGTGCTCACCGGGGAACGACGCGAGCGGCAGCAGCTCGACGACGCCGACGCCGAGGTCGACCAGGTGGCCGAGCCGGTCCGCGGCCGCGTCGAGGGTGCCCTCGGGGGTGAACGTGCCGACGTGCAGCTCGTAGACGACCGCCCCCTGGAGGGGCAGGCCGCGCCAGTCCCCGTCGGACCAGGCGTGGGCGCCGGCGTCGAACCAGGCGGACCGGCCCTGCGGACCGTCCGGGAGCGCGAGGCCGCGGGGGTCGGGCCGCGGGTCGCCGCCGTCGACGGAGAACGCGTAGCGCTCCCCGTCCGCGAGCGTCCCGCCGGCCCACCAGCCGTCCGCGGTGCCGGTCATCGCGGTGCGGCCGGTGTCGGTGACCAGCTCCACGGCCGCCGCGTACGGCGCCCAGACCCGGGCCGTGCTCATGAGCGGTGCACCCGTCGCAGCAGCGCCACCGGGTAGCGCGCGAAGACGTCGGCGAGCAGGTTCTCCGCGCCGCCGTGCAGGGCACCGGTCAGCTCGTCGCGCCAGAGCCCCTCGGGGAGCAGCACCGTGCTCCTCCCCCAGCCGCCGCCGACCTCGAGCCGCTTGGGGGCGCGGGTGGCCAGGGTGGCGACCTCGCCCCCGCGGACGAAGCCGACCAGGTGCCGCGACGTGCCCACCAGCGGCTGGTAGTCGCCGAGGTCCCCGAAGCTGGACCGCAGCTCCCGGCGCAGCGTCAGCGCCTGGTGGGTCACCAGCAGCTTCTCGTCGTGCAGGTCGCGGGGCTCGTGCTCGCGCACGTGCGCGAGCCGCTTCACCCGCTCGTCGTAGTCGACCGGGCGGCGGTTGTCGGGGTCCACCAGCGACAGGTCCACCAGCTCGCAGCCCTGGTAGGTGTCCGGGACGCCCGGCAGGGTGAGCTGGAGCAGCTTCTGCCCCAGCACCAGCGCCCGGACCGCCGTCTCGTTGTGGTCGACGGCGGTGCTGACCAGCGCGTTGAGCCGGCCGGGCGCGTTCGCCTCCCGGGCCAGGTCGAGCACGTGCGCCTCGTACTCCGGGTCCGAGTCCAACCAGGAGGTGCGCTGCTTGGACTCGCGCATCGCCTTGACCAGGTAGCCCTTGAGCCGCTCGTCGTCGATCTCGCCGACGCCGGCGAGGGTCTGCCAGAGCAGGTGCGCGGTCGGTACGTCGACCGACCGGGCGACGGCCGACTCGGCGAACGCGTCGGAGCAGCGCTGCCAGGACTCCGCGTCGCCGGCGACGGCGAGCAGCCGGGCCCGCACGTCCTCGCTGCGCTTGGTGTCGTGGGTGGACAGGGTGGTCATGCCGAGCGGCCAGTGCTGCTGCTGGTGGATCGCCCACGCGTGCAGCTGTTCGGGGGTGGCGTCGTCGAGGAGGTCCGGGTCGCCGCCGACCTCGTTGAGCGCGACCAGCCGGTGCCAGCGGTAGAACGCGGTGTCCTCGATGCCCTTGGCCATCACCGGTCCCCAGGTCTGCTGGAGCCGGACCGCGAAGTCACGCCCCGCCGCGTCGGCTGGGTCGGTGGCCAGGTCCACCAGCAGCCGCAGCTCGTCGGCGAGGTCGGCGCGGGTCCCCGAGGCCACCTCGTAGGCGTCCTCGAGGCGCTGCCGGGCCAGGTCGTCGGTGGGCCGGTCGGTGCGCACGTAGGCGCGGTAGACCTCGCAGGCGACCAGCAGCTCGGCGACCGCCTCGGCCAGCCGCGTCGGGTCGGCGTCGGGCAGCGCCTCGGCCGCCCGGCGGACCAGCCGGCGGCGCTCGGGGACCAGCACCTCCTCCACGACGAGCCGCTTGGACTCGGCGATGGTGTGCTCCAGCGACGGGTCGCCGCCGGTGGCCAGCCAGGCGTCGGTCGCCGCCGGCCCGGCCGCGCTGTCGACGAGCGCGCGGGAGACGGCCTTGGCCGCGTCGTACCCGGTGGTGCCGTCGCAGGCCCAGGCGGGCAGCCGCTCGTCGCCCTCGAGGATCTTCTCCACCCAGATCGCGGTGCCGGGCCGGAGCGCCGCGCGCAGCTGCTCGAGGTACCCCTCGGGGTCGGCCAGCCCGTCCGGGTGGTCGATCCGCAGCCCCTCGATGATCCCGGCGTGGTTGAGGTCGATGAGCACCCGGTGGGTGGCCTCGAAGACGTCGGGCTCCTCGACCCGGACCGCGATCAGCGAGTCCACGTCGAAGAACCGTCGGTAGTTGAGGAACTCGTCGCGCTCGCGCCACCCGGCCAGCCGGTAGTGCTGGGCCTCGAGTACGGCGGTCACGTCGACGCTCGGGTCGCCGTCCCAGGTGCCGGCCGCGACCGGGAAGACGTGGTCGTGGTACCTCAGCACCCGGCCGCCGTTCTCCTCACCGAGACGCAGGTCGCCCTGGGCGAGCACGTCGGCGAGCGGCTCCCACAGCACCGGCAGTCCGATCCGGCCGTCGAGGGCCTCCCAGTCCACGTCGAACCAGTGCGCGAAGCCGGACTCGCGGCCGTGGGCCAGCACGTCCCAGAGCGGGGCGTTGCTGCTCTCCGGGGCGACCAGCGCCATGTGGTTGGGCACCACGTCGACGACCAGGCCGAGGCCGTGCTCGCGGGCGGTGCCGGCGAGCGCGACCAGCCCGTCGTGCCCGCCGAGCTCGCTGCTCACCCGGGTGTGGTCGAGCACGTCGTACCCGTGGGCCGAGCCGGGCACGGCCTGCAGCACCGGGGACAGGTAGAGGTGGGTGACGCCGAGGTCACTGAGGTAGGGCACCACCGAGGCCGCATCGGCGAAGGTGAAGCCGGCGTGCATCTGGAGACGGTAGGTCGAGGTCACCGCTCGCACCTACCCTGCCCGCCCGGCCCGCACACGCGTCGGTGGCGCATCTCTCACCCCTCCTCGGGGACGTTCTCCCGCTCCGCGCCGACCGTGGTGTCCTCGCCGTGCCCGGTGTGCACGACGGTGTCGTCGGGCAGCGCGAAGAGCTGGTCGCGGATGGACCGGACCAGGACACCCTTGTCGCTGAACGAGCGGCCGGTCGCCCCCGGCCCGCCCCGGAACAACGCGTCCCCGGTGAAGACCGCGCCGAGGTCCTCGGCGTAGAAGCAGACGCCGCCCGGCGCGTGGCCCGGCGTGTGCAGCACCCGCAGCGTGGTGCCGGCGACCTCGATCTGCTGGCCGTCGGCGAGGTCCACGTCCCAGAGCTCGTCGCGGTGGGTCAGCTCCCACAGCGGCCGGTCGTCGGGGTGCAGCAGGATCGGTGCCGTCACCCGCTCCCGCAGGGCGGGTGCGACCCGGACGTGGTCGTCGTGGGCGTGCGTGCACAGGATCGCCTTGACCCGGCGGTCGCCGACCACGGCCATGATCGCGTCGACGTCGTGCGGGGCGTCGATGACCACGCACTCGGTGTCGTCACCGACGACCCAGAGGTTGTTGTCGACGTCGAAGGTCTCGCCGTCGAGGGAGAAGGTGCCCGCCAGCACCGCGTGGTCCACCCGGGCGGTCACGAGAACACCACCACCGAGCGGAGCACGCCGCCGTCGTGCATCTTCGCGAACGCGGCCTCGACGTCCTCGAGCGCCACCTCCTCGGTGACGAAGGCGTCCAGGTCGAGCCGGCCCTGCTGGTAGAGGTCGACGAGCATCGGGAAGTCCCGCGACGGCAGGCAGTCGCCGTACCAGCTCGACTTGAGCGCCCCGCCGCGGCCGAACACGTCGATCAGCGGGATGTCGGGCAGCGTCATGTCCGGCGTCGGGACACCCACCAGGACGACGGTGCCGGCGAGGTCACGGGCGTAGAAGGCCTGCTTCCAGGTCTCCGGGCGGCCCACCGCGTCGATCACCACGTCGGCGCCGTTGCCGCCGGTCAGCTCCTGGATCGCCTCGACGGCGTCCCTGTCCTTGCTGTTCACGGTGTGGGTGGCGCCCAGGTTGGTGGCCCACTCGAGCTTCTGCGGGTCCAGGTCGACCGCGATGATCGTCGAGGCGCCGGCCAGCGCGGAGCCGGCGATCGCGGCGGCGCCCACGCCCCCGCAGCCGATCACGGCGACGCTCTTGCCGCGGCCGACGTTCCCGGTGTTGATGGCCGCGCCGATGCCGGCCATCACGCCGCAGCCGAGCAGGCCGACGGCGGCCGGGCGGGCCGCAGGGTCGACCTTGGTGCACTGCCGGGCGTGCACCAGCGTCTTGTCGGAGAACGCGCCGATTCCCAGCGCCGGGGACAGCTCGGTGCCGTCCTCGAGGGTCATCTTCTGGGTGGCGTTGAAGGTGCTGAAGCAGTACCACGGCTCGCCGCGCTCACAGGCCCGGCAGGTGCCGCACACCGCGCGCCAGTTGAGCACCACGAAGTCGCCGGGGGCGACCGAGTCCACGTCCTCGCCGACGGACTCCACGATCCCCGCGGCCTCGTGGCCGAGCAGGAACGGGAACTCATCGTTGATGCCGCCCTCGCGGTAGTGCAGGTCGGTGTGGCAGACCCCGCAGGCCTGGATCGCCACCACGGCCTCCCCGGGTCCGGGGTCGGGAATGTTGATCGTCTCGATCGAGACGGGCTCGCCCTTGGCCTTGGCAATGACCCCACGGACCTGCTGCATGGATGACCTCCTGCTGTGGTGAAGCGACTGAGTGCGTACGACGCAGGCTAACCGCCCAGCAGGAAGCCCACCGAGGCGACGTAGCCCACGACCAGCAGCGCCCCCACCGGCCGGGGCAGCACCCCGGAGCGCAGCGCGGTCAGGAGCACCAGCGGCAGCACCGCGGTGAGCCCCGCGACGGTGATGATGACGTTGTGCGTGCCCAGCCCGAGCGGGCTGACCAGCGCCGCCAGCCCGAGCGTGACGGTGGAGTTGTAGGCCACCGCCCCCACCGTCCCCGCGACGACGAGCTCACTGAGTCCGCGGCGCCGGGCGGCCCAGACCAGGGCGACCATCTCCGCGCTGGTGGCCAGGGCGAGCACGGTCAGCCCGATCACGGACTCGCCGGCGTGCAGCACGTCCACGAGCCCCTCGGCGCCGCGCACCGCCAGCGCGCCGCCGACGACCATGCCGACCAGGCCGAGCAGCACCAGGAGCAGCGCGCGACCGGTGCCCTGCTCGCCGCCGGGCTCGTGGCCCTTCTCCTCCAGCTCGGCCATCTCCCCGATCAGCGGTGGCGCCTGCTCACGCCTCCAGACCCAGACCACCCCGCCGACGTACAGCAGCACGAGCAGCAGGCCCTCGAGCCGGCCCAGGACGCCGTTGAGCAGGAGCAGCCGGGACACCGCGCCCAGGACGGCCGACGCCACGCCGTACTGCAGGGCCCGGCGTCCGACCCGTAGCCGGGTGACGAGCGCAGCGAGGCCGAGCGTGAGGGTCAGGATGACCAGGTTCGCGCCGACCGCGTCCCCCGCGGCCAGCGCCGGGTGGCCCTGCCCGGAGGCGAGCATCGCGGTGACCGCCTCCTCCGGCTCCGCGCCCGCCAGCAGCACCCCGAGGGCGAGCACGCTGACCCCGAGCCGCGACGACGCGCCGGTGACGTTCTCGGCGAACCCCTCCGCGCCCGCCGTCAGCAGGGCGGCTCCGGCGACGAGCAGGAGGACCGGGACCACGAGGCTCAGCACGGGTGCAGTTTCCCAGGTGATGTCGAGAAACTGTCACTCCCCATGGGGAACTCCCCGTGGGAGGCGCCGGTTTCTCGGCATCACCTGGGAAACCGGCGGCACCCCGGCGCCCTCACGCCAGGACGGACGTCACCGGCAGCGACGAGTCGGCCGGCAGGTCGAGCGGCGAGGGCCGCCGACCGCGGGCCACCATCTCCGCACCGAGGGCGGCGACCATCGCGCCGTTGTCGGTGCACAGCCCGGGACGCGGCACCCGGACCCGGATGCCGCGTACGGCGGCGCGCTCCTCGGCCAACGCCCGCAGCCGGGAGTTCGCGGCCACCCCGCCGCCGATCAGGATGTCCTCGATGCCCTCACTGGCGGCGGCGTCGACCGCCTTGCGGGTGAGCACGTCGCAGACCGCCTCCTGGAAGGACGCGGCCACGTCGGCGACCGGGACCGGCTCGCCGGCGCGCTCGCGGGCCTCCACCCAGCGGGCGACCGCGGTCTTGAGGCCGGAGAAGGAGAAGTCGAAGCGGTGCCGCTCGAGGTCGCGGCGCGAGGTGAGACCGCGGGGGAAGTCGATCGACACCGCGGACCCGGACCGGGCCTCCCGGTCGACGTGCGGGCCGCCGGGGAACGGCAGCCCGAGCAGCCGGGCGACCTTGTCGAACGCCTCCCCGGCGGCGTCGTCGATGGTCGCGCCCAGCGGGGTGACCCCGCCGTCGTGGCCGGTGACGTCGCTGACCCGCAGCAGCGACGAGTGCCCGCCGCTGACCAGCATCGCCACGCAGGGCTCGGGCAGCGGCCCGTGCTCGAGCTGGTCGACGGCGACGTGCGAGGCGAGGTGGTTGACGCCGTACAGCGGCTTGCCCAGCCCGACCGCGAGCGCCTTGGCCGCGGCCACCCCGACGAGCAGCGCGCCGGCCAGGCCGGGACCGTTGGTGACGGCGACCGCGTCGACGTCGCGCAGCGCGACCCCGGCCACCTCGCAGGCCCGCTGGATGGTCGGCACCATCGCCTCCAGGTGGGCGCGCGAGGCGACCTCCGGGACGACGCCGCCGAAGCGGGCGTGCTCCTCGACGCTGGAGGCGACCGCGTCCGCGAGCAGGGTGTGGCCGCGGACGATGCCGACCCCGGTCTCGTCGCAGGAGGTCTCGATGCCGAGCACCAGCGGTTGGTCCGTCATGCGGTCATTGTCCACGAGGGTGGGTCCGCTCCATCACCACGGCGTCGGACCCGTCGCGGTAGTAGCGCCGCCGCCGGTGGATCTCGGTGAACCCCTCGCCGGCGTAGAACGCGAGCGCCGCCTCGTTGCCGGCGGACACCTCGAGCAGCAGCGGCCCGTCGCCGACCTCGGCCAGCAGCCGGCGTGCGAGGCCCCGCCGCCGCAGCGCCGGGTGTACGGCGATCCGCTGCAGGTCCACCAGGTCCCCGGCGGCCATCGTCACCACGTAGCCGACCACCGTGCCGTCGTCCTCGGCGACCACCGCGGTCCGGCGCTCGCCGGTGAGCTCCGCGCGCACCGAGGCGGCCGACCACGCGTCCACGCCGAACAGCTCCCGGTCCAGCCGGGTGACCGCGTCGACGTCGTCGGCGGTGGCGGGCCGCAGCCTCACGAGACCGGCTTGGGCTTGCCCGGCATCGCCGCGTCCGGGCGCCGCAGGTACAGCGGCTCCGGGTCGAGCAGCTCGGCGCGCTCGTCGGTGACCACCTGCGCCAGCACCCGGGCGTCGGGCGCGGCCGGGCCGACGGCGTGCGGGAACGCGTCGGGGTAGAGCAGCGCACCGGCGCCGACCACCGGCCGGTCGGTGGCCAGGTCCGCGGGCCGGGCCACGTGCGGCCCGTCGAGCCGCACCCCGTGCTCGTCGTACGACGCCCAGTAGACCTCCTTGCGGCGGGCGTCCGTCGCGACCAGGAACGGCTCGCTCACCGTCCCCTCGTCGACGGCCTGGGCGGCGAGCACGTCGAGCGTGCACACGCCGTACACCGGCACGTCGAGGGCCAGCCCCAGGGTGCGGGCGGTGACGAGGCCGACGCGCAGGCCGGTGAACGGTCCCGGGCCGACCCCGACGGCGATGGCGGTGACGTCCTGCCGGGGCACCCAGGCCTCGTCGAGCACGGCGGTGATGCCGGGGGCCAGCAGCTCGCCGTGCCGCATGGCGTCGGCGCCGGCGTGCGAGGCGATCACCCGCTCACCGTCGTGCAGGGCCACGGTGACGGTGGGGGTCGCGGTGTCGAAGGCGAGCAGCACGCGACGAGGCTACGCGCCCGGCGCGGCCAGCCGGTCCGCGAGGTCGACGTCCGCCCAGCGCGGCCCGACCGGGGTCAGCCGCAGCGTGCGAGCCTCCCCGTCGGTCTCGACGGTGTCGCCGTGCGAGCGCAGCAGCCGGACCTCGAGCCGGTCCTCGGAGAGCCCCTCGGCCAGCCCGGTGCCCCACTCCACGACGGTGACCGCGTCCTCGAGCGAGGTGTCCAGGTCCAGGTCGTCGAGCTCCTCGAGACCGCCGAGCCGGTAGGCGTCGACGTGCACCAGCGGCGGCCCGCCCACCAGGGACGGGTGCACCCGGGAGATCACGAACGTCGGGGAGGTGACCGCGCCGCGCACCTCGAGGCCGGCGCCGAGCCCCTGGGTGAAGGTGGTCTTGCCCGCGCCCAGGTCGCCGCTGAGCACCAGCAGGTCGCCGGCCCGCAGCAGCCCCGCCAGCCGGCCGGCCAGCGCCCGGGTGTCCTCCGCGGTGGCGGCCACGACCTCGAGGGTCACGAGACCCGGCTCGCGCGGCCGGCGCCGGCGTCGGCGAAGAGGTCCTCGAGCGCGGCGTTGACGCGGTCCTTCTGCTCGAGGATCACCATGTGGCCGGCGCCGGGGCACTCCACCAGCGTCGACCCCGCGATCCGGGAGGCCATCTCGCGGCTGTGCCCGATCGCGGTCAGCGCGTCCTTGGTGCCGCTGACGACGTAGGTCGGCACCCGGGCGAACGCCGCGAGCACCCGGAACTTGTCGAGCGCGTCGAAGTTGGGGAAGAACTGCGCGAGCACGTCGAAGGAGGTGGCGGCGAGCATGTTGTCGACGAACTCGACGTACGCCGCGGGCACGTCCTCGCCGAACGCGAACTGGTCGGCGACCAGGAAGCCGATGTTGGAGCCCCGCCGGCGGACCCGGTCGACCAGCTCGGGGGCCAGCGCCAGCCCCGCGACCAGCCGCTGACCGATCTGGGTGCCCAGGCTGTCGGGGATCAGCCGGCTGACGAGGTGATGGGCCTTCAGGCCGCCCGCGGTGGTGGAGATCAGGCCGGTGCCGACCACCCGCGCCTCGAAGACCTCGGGGTGGTGCTCCGCGAACGCCATGATCGTCATGCCGCCCATCGAGTGGCCGACGAGCACCACCGGCCCCTCCGGGACCAGCTCCTCCAGCACCCGGGCCAGGTCGTGGCCGAGCTGGTCGATGGTGGCGTGCTGGTTGTCCGAGCGTCCCGACCGGCCGTGCGAGCGCTGGTCGAAGAAGACCAGCCGGTGCTTGCCGCGGAAGTAGGCGCGCTGGAAGTGCCAGCAGTCCAGGCTCAGCGCGTAGCCGTGCACGAACACGATCGTGGGGTCCGGGGCCGGGGGCCGCCGGCGCCCTCCCGAGGCCGCCCGGCTCTTGTCGCCCTCCGAGTACGGCGCCACCTCGTCGACCTCGGCGTGCAGGGTGACGCCGTCGTCGGTGTGCACGGGGCGCGCGTCGCCGCGCAGGTCGCCGAGCCGGTCGGCACCGGAGGAGCCGGACTTGCGGGTCCGGACCACCCGGCGCTCGACGACCACCCCGGCGGTCAGGGCGGCGGCCGTGGCCCCGGCCCCTGCGGCGGCGACCCTCAACCAGCGTCCCTTGCTCACCCTGCCGTCACTCCCTCACCCGACTCTGCGACGCCCCGAGCCCTGCAGGTTCCCGCGTCACAGCGACTTCACACGCGTTCCTGCGACGAGACGTGCCGGCGGACAAAACGCCCACCGATCCTGGTGACGATCTCATACGCGATGGTGTCGCAGGCCTCGGCCCAGTCCTGGGCGGTGGGCGCGCCGTCGGCGCCGTCCCCGAACAGCACGACCGGGTCGCCGGCCGCGCCCTCGAAGCCGGGCCCGAGGTCCACGACGAGCTGGTCCATGCAGACCCGCCCGGCGATCCGGGCGCGGCGGCCGCCGACGAGCACCGACGCGGTCGAGGACGCGTGCCGCGGGACCCCGTCGCCGTACCCGGCGGGCACCAGGCCGACCACGGTGTCGCGCTCGGTGGTCCAGGTATGCCCGTAGGAGACGCTCGCCCCGGCGGGCAGCCGCTTGACCAGGGCCAGCCGGGCGCGGGCGGTCATCGCGGGCCGCAGCCCGGCCTCGGCGGCACTCAGCACGTCGGGGGCCGGCGAGAGCCCGTAGGACGCCAGCCCGCAGCGCACCAGGTCGTAGCGGGACCACGGCCGCAGCAGCGCGCCGGCGGAGTTGGACAGGTGCCGCACCTCGGGCTCGATCCCGACCGCGTCGACGACCTTGAGGGCGTGGACGAAGGCCCGCTCGGCGGCGTCGTTGGCCGGGTGTCCGGGCTCGTCGCTGCAGGAGAAGTGCGACCAGACACCGACGACCTGCAGGGCGCCGGCCTGCTCCGCGTCGGCCGCGGCCTCGACCAGGCCGGGCCACTGCTGCTCGGTGGCGCCACCCCGGTTCAGCCCGGTGTCGATCTTGAGCTGCACCCGGGCCCGGCGGCCCACGGAGCGGGCCGCGGCGGCGATCTCGTCGACCGCGGCGGTGGTGGAGGCGGTCAGGTCGACGCCGGCCTCGACGGCGGGGGCGTAGTCCTCGCCCGGCACCGTCAGCCAGGTGAGCAGCGGCCCGGTGTCGCCGGCGCGCCGCAGGGCCAGGGCCTCCTCCAGCACCGCGACGCCGAGCCAGTCCGCGCCGCCGGCGCGGGCCGCGCGCGCCGACTCGACCATCCCGTGGCCGTACCCGTCGGCCTTCACCACGGTCATCAGCTGGGCGCCCTCGACCCGCTTCCGGAGGGTGGCGACGTTGTGGGTGACCGCGTCGAGGTCGACGACGATCTCCGCGCGTGCGGAGGAGGTCTGGTCTGCGGGAGCGGTCATCGCACCGCTCATCATGCCGAAGCGAGCAGGTCGCGGCAGACCCGCGGCAGGGCCGCCGCGACGTCGGTCGCGGTGATCGGTCCTCCCCCGCCGGCCGCGACCGCGGCGGCGCCGTGCAGCCAGGAGCCCACCGAGCCGGCGTCGAGCGGGTCGAGCCCGGCGGCCAGCAGCGCACCGCAGAGCCCGGCGAGCACGTCACCGGCGCCGGCGGTCGCCAGCCAGGCCGGCCCGACGGTGGTGGCCCGGACCTCGCCGCCGGGGGCGGCGACCAGCGTGTGCCGGCCCTTCAGCAGCACCACCGCGTCGTACCGCTCGGCGGCCTCCCGCGCGAAGCGGAGCTGGTCGGCCTCGACCTGCGCACGCTCGACGCCGAGCATCCGGGCCAGCTCGCCGGCGTGCGGGGTGAGCAGCGCGGGGACGCCGAGCGGCCCGGTGACATGGGTGAGGCCGTCCGCGTCCACGACGACGGGCACGCCGTCGCCGAGGGCCTCGGCCAGCGCCTGCCCGGCGTCCGCACCGCCGCCGGAGCCGATCACCCAGGCCTGGACGCGGCCCTCGCCGACGACCACCTCAGGGTGCCTGTCGCGGACCAGGTCGGCGGCCCCGCCGAGGTAGCGGACCATCCCGACCAGCCCGGTCCCTGCGCCGGAGACGCAGAGCACCCCGGCACCCGGATACTGCTCGGACCCGGCGCGCACCCCGACCACGCCGCGGGTGTACTTGTGGGCGTCCGGGGCCGGGCGCGGCAGCAGCCGCCGCACGTCGGACTCCTGGAGCGCCGTGACGGCCGGCGCGGGCAGGTCGAGCCCGAGGTCGACGAGGTGCACCGCCCCGCAGGCCATCGCCGCCGGGTCGACGAGATGCGCGACCTTGTGGGTGCCGAAGGTGACCGTGACGTCGGCCCGCACGTGCGGGCCGTCGACCTGGCCGGTGTCCACCTCGACGCCGGAGGGGGTGTCCACGGCCAGCACCGGGACCCCGGTCACCGCCACGACCGCCCGGGCCGCGTCCGGACGCAGGCCGCCGCTACCACCGATGCCGACGATCCCGTCCACCACCACGTCGGGACGCGGCGCCTGCTCGACGGCGTCGACCACCCGGCCGCCGGCACGTCGCAGGGCCGCCAGCCCCTCGGTGTGCGCCCGGCCGGGGTCCAGCAGCAGGGCGTGCACCTGCACCCCGCGGCCGGCCAGCAGCGCGCCGGCGAACAGCGCGTCGCCGCCGTTGTTGCCCGCGCCGACCAGCAGCAGCACCCGGGCGCCGTACCCGTGGCCGAGCAGGTCGAGCACGGCGTGCGCCAGCCCGGCCGCCGCCCGCTGCATCAGCATCCCGTCGGGGAGCCGTGCCATCAGGGCCGCCTCGGCCTGCCGTACCTGCTCGACGGTGTGTGCGCTGCGCATGCGGTCAACCTACCCAGCCCCGGCCGTACGGCGGTCGCGCCGACGGTCCGCGAGCACCCACGGCCAGGTCATCAGCGCCCAGAGGGCGAGCAGGACGCCGAGGGAGGCCAGCACGTAGACCGGCCACGGGCCGAGCAGGTCGAGCAGGGAGGCCGAGCCGGGCTTGCGGTTGAGGTAGCCGTAGTTGACGCCCAGCGCGCTGTTCACGGCGAACCCCACGACGGCCCAGGCAGCGGTGACGGCGACCGTGACGCGGTACTCCCGCCAGCGCGGCCCGAGGCCGAGCCCCAACGTGAGGTGCAGGGCGGCCCACACGATCAGCAGGTGCAGCGCCCAGAACGCGAAGAACCGCGGGTCCGGGAAGGCCTCGGCCAGCGACGGGGTGAGGATGCCCTGCACGCTGAGGGTGAGCCCCCAGAAGTAGGTGAGCGCCACCGGCACCGGGGCCTGCGTCCACAGCGCCCAGACCGCGGTCATCCAGGCCAGGTCGCACAGCTGCAGGGGCAGCGACGAGCCGAGCGCGAAGTCGGCCGGGGTGAGCTGGTAGACCTGGCTGGGCACCGTCACGCAGGCGATCGCGACCGCCCACCAGCGGCCGAGGGTCAGCGCCCGCGGGGTGCCACGCAGCGACCGGCCGAGCAGCACGACCCCGACGGCCCCGACCAGGAACAGCCCGACCAGCGCCAGGTGCACGGCGCCGAACGACTCGAAGCGTCCGGCGGCGAGCCCCATGTCAGGACTCCAGCACGACCACCGCGGACGCGATGCCCGCGTCGTGGGACAGCGAGACGTGCACGTTCACCACCCCCAGCTCGTCGGCGCGGTCCTGCACCGACCCGCGGATGTCGAAGCGCGGGTCGCCGGTGGCCTCGTTGACGATCTCGGCGTCCAGCCAGCGCATCCCGGTGGGGGCGCCGAGCGCCTTCGCCAGCGCCTCCTTGGCCGCGAAGCGGGCGGCCAGCGAGGCCGGCGACTTGGCCCGCTCGGTCGGTGTGAACAGCCGCTCGCGCATCGCGGGGGTGCGCTCCAGGGTCTCACCGAACCGCGCGATGTCGACCACGTCGATGCCGACGCCCAGGATCATCGGGTCACTCCACGGTGACGGACTTGGCCAGGTTGCGCGGCTGGTCGACGTCGTGGCCCATCTGGGTGGCCAGCTCGCAGGCGAACAGCTGCAGCGGGACGACGGCCACCATCGGCTGGAGCAGCGTCGGCACCCGGGGCAGCCGGATCAGCTCGTCGGCGTACGGCGCGACCTCCTCGTCGCCCTCCTCGGCGAGCACGATCGTGCGGGCGCCGCGGGCCCGGACCTCCTGGATGCCGCTGACCATCTTGTCGTGCAGGAAGTCCCGGCCCTGGGGCGGGACGACGCAGAACACCGGCAGCCGGTCCTCGACGAGCGCGATCGGGCCGTGCTTGAGCTCGCCGGCGGCGAACCCCTCCGCGTGGATGTAGGCGAGCTCCTTGAGCTTGAGGGCCCCCTCCAGCGCGATCGGGTAGCCGGTGTGCCGGCCCAGGAACAGCACCGACTTCGCCGAGGCGAGCTCGGAGGCGAGGGCGTGGATCCGCTCGGACTGGTCCAGCAGGGTCTGCACGTGCCGGGGCATCTGCTCCAGCTCGTGGACCACCGCGGCGATCTCGTCGCCGAACTTGGTGCCCCGGACCTGGGCCAGGTAGAGCCCGAGCAGGTAGCAGGCCACCAGCTGGGTCATGAACCCCTTGGTGGAGGCGACCCCGATCTCGGGACCGGCGTGGGTGTAGATCACCGCGTCGGACTCCCGCGGGATCGTCGAGCCGTTGGTGTTGCAGATCGCCAGCACCTTGGAGCGCTGCTCGCGGGCGTGCCGGATCGCCATCAGGGTGTCGGCGGTCTCCCCGGACTGGCTGATCGCGACGACCAGGGTGTCCCGGGTCAGGATCGGGTCGCGGTAGCGGAACTCGTGGGCCAGCTCCACCTCGCACGGGATCCGGGTCCAGTGCTCGATGGCGTACTTCGCGACCATCCCCGCGTAGAACGCGGTGCCGCAGCCGATCAGGATGATCTTGTCGACGCCGCGCAGCTCGTCCTCGCTGATCCGCAGCTCGTCGAGCTGGAGGGCGCCGGCCTCGTCGTGGCGGCCGAGCATCGAGTCGGTGATCGCCGCGGGCTGCTCGTGGATCTCCTTGCGCATGAACCAGTCGTAGCCGCCCTTCTCCGCGGCCGAGAGGTCCCAGTCGACGTGGTACGGCGTGGCCTGCGCGGGCCGGCCGGCGAAGTCGGTGACCTCGACGCCTTCGCGGGTGATCGTGACCACCTGGTCCTGGCCGAGCTCGAGGGCCTCGCGGGTGTGCTCGATGAACGCCGCGACGTCGGAGGCCAGGAAGTTCTCCCCCTCGCCGACGCCGACGACCAGCGGGCTGTTGCGGCGGGCCGCGACCACCCGGTCGGGGTCCTGGGCGTCGATCGCCACCAGCGTGAACGCGCCGTGCAGCCGCCCGCAGACGTGCTGCATGGCCTCGGTGAGGGTGCCCCCCTCGGCCAGCCGCGCCTCCACCAGGTGGGCCGCGATCTCGGTGTCGGTCTCGGAGGTCATCTCGTGGCCGGCGTGCTCGAGCTCGGCGCGCAGGGCGGCGAAGTTCTCGAGGATCCCGTTGTGCACCAGGGCGACCCGGCCGGTGGCGCCGAGGTGCGGGTGCGCGTTGCGGTCGTTGGGAGCCCCGTGGGTCGCCCAGCGGGTGTGCCCGATCCCGGTGCTGGACTCGGGCAGCGGGTGCTCCACCAGCGCCTTGTCCAGGTTCGCGAGCTTGCCGGCCCGTTTCCGCGACGCGATCGAGCCGTCGTGCACCAGGGCGATGCCCGCGGAGTCGTAGCCGCGGTACTCCAGCCTGCGCAGACCCTCGATGACGACGCCTTCGGCCTGCTTCGGTCCGACGTACCCGACGATTCCACACATGGCCCGGACTCTACCGGCGGTGCGGCCACCGGGTCGGCGGCACACGCCTGCCAGAATGCGGCGCATGGCAGGCACTCGGTCGGGCGGTGGTGCGGGCGGCGACCGGGAGTCGGGCCCCTACGTCGAGCTGGACCGTGACGCGTGGGCGGCGCTCGGCGCCGCCACGGAGCAGCCGCTGACCGCGGCCGAGATCGACAAGGTCCGCGGGCTCGGCGACGAGCTCGACCTCGACGAGGTGCAGCAGGTCTACCTCCCGCTGTCGCGGCTGCTGAGCATGTACGCCGAGAGCGCCGGCGCCCTGCACCGCGCCCAGGAGTCCTTCCTCGACCAGCCGCAGCCGCCGCGCACCCCGTTCGTGATCGGGCTGGCCGGGTCGGTCGCGGTCGGCAAGTCGACGACGGCGCGGGTGCTCCAGCAGATGCTCGCGCACTGGCCCGAGCACCCCTCGGTGGCGCTGGTCACCACCGACGGCTTCCTGCTCCCCAACGCCGAGCTGGAGCGCCGGGGGCTGCTGGGCCGCAAGGGCTTCCCCGAGTCCTACGACCGCAAGGCGCTGCTGCGCTTCGTGATGGACATCAAGTCCGGCAAGGACGAGGTCGAGGCGCCGACGTACTCCCACCTGGTCTACGACGTGGTGCCGGAGGAGAAGGTGGTGGTGCGGCACCCCGACATCGTGATCATCGAGGGCCTCAACGTGCTCCAGCCGGCCCGGGCCCGCGACGACGGCCGCACCGGGCTGGCGATCAGCGACTTCTTCGACTTCTCGGTGTACGTCGACGCGGCGACCGCGGACATCCGGCGCTGGTACGTCGACCGGTTCCTGCGGCTGCGGGAGACCGCGTTCCGCAACCCGGCGTCGTACTTCGCCCGCTACGGCAGCCTGACCGAGGAGGAGGCGGTCGCCGAGGCGCACCGCATCTGGGACGCGGTCAACGGGCCGAACCTGAAGGAGAACGTCCAGCCGACCCGCGGCCGGGCCACCCTGGTGCTGCGCAAGTCCGCGGACCACTCGGTGCGCTGGGTGCGTCTCCGCAAGCTCTGAGCCCTGTCCGGTCTGCGACACTTTGCGCGTGCTCCACCTCCAGCTGCGCGTCCCCGGCGACCTGACCGACGAGGTCGTGCGCCTGCTGACCGACGACGACACGGTCACCAACGTCGCGGTCGTCCCGGGTGGCTACACCAAGCCCGCGGGGACCCTGGTGATCGCCGACGTGGCCCGCGAGGGCGCCAACCCGGTGGTGGCCTCGCTGCGCTCGCTCGGCCTGCACCACGCCGGCTCGATCATGCTCTCGGAGCCGGGCACGATCCTCTCCGACGCCACCGACGCCGCGGAGCGGGCCGCGCCCGGGATCCCCGACGACGGCATCGTGTGGGACGTCGTGGAGAACAGGGTGCGCACCGAGAGCGTCCTGTCCTGGGCGTTCGCGTCGTTCCTGACCCTGGCCACGCTGATCGCCGGGGCCGGCCGGCTGCTCGACCAGCCGATCCTGATCATCGGCGCGATGGTGGTGGGCCCGGAGTTCTCCCCGGTCGCGGCGATCTGCGTGGCGCTGGCCCGGCCGCGCCCGGCGATCCTGCCGCAGGCACTGACCACGCTGCTCGGCGGCTTCCTGATCGCGATCCTGGTGGCGACCCCGATGTGGACGCTCGCGCACGCGCTCGGCCTGGCCTCGGCCGCCGACGCCGCCACCGGCCCGCAGACCGACTTCATCGTCCAGCCCGACATCTGGTCGTTCCTGATCGCGCTGCTGGCCGGGGTCGCGGGCGTGCTGGCCCTGACCACCTCCAAGTCCGGGCCGCTGGTCGGGGTGTTCATCTCGGTCACCACCGTCCCGGCGGTCGGCACCATCGCGCTCTGCCTGGGGGTCGGGGTCTGGTCGGAGATCCCCGCCGCGCTCGTCCAGCTGGGCGTCAACCTGGCCGGGATGGTGCTCGCGGGCACCCTCGCGCTGCTGGTGCAGCGGGCCGTCTGGGCCCGGGTGAACGGCAGCCCCCGGCTGCCCGGGCTGCCCCGGCTGGGGGCGCACCGGTGACGACCGCGCGGGTGGTCCCGGTGACCACCGAGATGGACGGCGACGAGCTCGACGCCGAGGACGCCTGGCAGCTGTCCCGGCGGATCGGCCTGCGCCGGCTGCTCCTCGACTCGTTCGCGCGGTTCCGCTACGCCGACGGCTTCAGCCACAGCCGCGCGCTGGGCTTCCAGATCGCCCTGGCCGTCGTGCCGTTCCTGCTGGCGCTGTCCGGGCTCGCCGCCGGCCTCGACCACGAGCGGCCGGCCCGGGTGGTGGCGCTGACGATCGAGCGGCTCTCCGCGGGCGGCGGCTCGCGGGACGCACTGGCGGCCGCGGTCACCCGCGGTCCCACCGGGAACGGCGCCGGGGACCTCGCGCTGGCCCTCGGGCTGTTCTTCTCGTTCCTGTCGATGACCACCGCGATGGCACAGATCGAGCGCGGCACCAACCGGGTCTACGGCATCGGCCGGGACCGGCCGGCGCTCCCGAAGTACGGCCGGGCACTGACGCTGACCGCGGTGCTGGCGGTGCCGGTGGCCGCCGCGTTCCTGCTGCTGGTGGCGGGTGCGTCGTTCGGCGAGGCGATGAGGGCCGCCTACGGCTGGTCGGACACCACGCTGCTGGTGTGGCGGGTGGCCCGCTGGCCGGTCGGCCTGGTGCTGCTGGTGCTCACCATCGCGGTGCTGCTCGACCACGCCCCGCGGCGCCGCCAGCCCGCGCTGTCCTGGCTCGCCCTGGGTGCCGGGGTCTCGGTCGCCCTGGCGATGGCGGCCAGCGGCCTGCTGGCCGCCTACGTGCACCTGTCCGGGTCGTTCGGCGCGATCTACGGCCCGCTGGGCGGGATGTTCGCGCTGCTGCTGTGGTCGCTGCTGAGCTCGGTCGCGCTGTTCGCGGGGGCCGCGGTCAGCGCCCAGCTGGAGTTCCTGCGGGCCGGGCTCCGCGAGCCGGTCGAGGAGGACCCGGGCCGGCCGCCGAGCAAGGCCGTGCACGGCTGACCCGGAGTCCCTCAGAGCCGCTTCTGGAACTCCCCGAGCCGACCGGCCGGGCGGAAGCCGAGCGTCTCGTTGACCGCGATCATGTGCCGGTTGACCTCGGCGTTCCAGGTGTGGACCACACGACGGCCGGACCCCTGCTCCTGGAAGCGCCGCAGGTTGTGCACCTTGGTGGCCAGCCCGAGCCGGTGGCCGCGGTGCTCCCGGCGGACCAGGGTGCCCCACTGGTAGACCCGCTCCGGGTCGTACGACGGCACCGCGAGCTCGGAGTAGGCCACCACCTCGCCGTCCGCGGCGACGGCCACCGTCGTGTGCTTGCGGCGGCCGGACGCCTCGAAGACCAGCTCGTCGGCGCGGATCCGGGCGGCGTCGAAGACCTCCGGCTCGACGTCGAGGTCGCCGGTCGGCGCCTCGGTCACCAGCGACCCGACCAGCGCCCCGAACCCGTCGAGGATGTCCTCGGGCACCGGCCCCACGAAGTGCCGCAGCGTGTAGCCCGCGTGCGCCGGCGCGGTCCGCTCCGCCAGCTCGGCCAGCACGGTGTCGTCGACCGGCAGGTCCAGGATCCGCTTCACGTCGCCGAGGGAGAGCGCGAAGCCGTGCCGGGTCAGGAACTCCGCTCCCGGGGTACCGGCGCCGTCGACGGCCGCGTCGTGGTCCCACGCCGCCTCGGCGTTCAGCAGGACGCGGCCCTGCCCGACGGCGACGGTGGTGAGGTGGTCCAGCATCGCGCTTCCGTGGCCCCGGCGTCGGGCCTGCGGGTGGGTGGCCACGTCGACCCGGGCCACGGTGAGGTTGTCCAGCTGCGGCAGCTCGACGAGACCGGCGGTGACCAGCCGCCCGTCGACGTACCCGGCGAAGGGCTCGGCCCGCTCACCGGTCCGCTCGCCGAGGAACTCCGCACGCATCTCCTCCAGCATCCACGGCGAGGGGTGGGCCAGCCCGAACACGTGGGCCGCGTGGTACGTCGCGTGCCAGGCGGCCATCTCGGCGGGGTCGCGTGCGTCGAGGGGTCGGATCTCCATCCGCCGAGCCTAGGGAGGCGGACCGGTCCGCGCAGCCGGTTTTCGGCGCCGGGTCAGACCGCCCGCTGCATCTCCACGCAGCGCTCGACCTCGCGGTAGCCGAGCGCGACGTTCACGGCGTTCATCGGGGCGTTCACGTCGGCGTTGCCGGTCATCAGCAGCCGGCAACGCGGGAAGTGCTCGCGCAGCCGCCGGTGGTTGGCGAGCTTGATCGCCAGGCCCAGGCCGTGCCCGCGGTGTGCCGGGTCGACCAGCGTGCCGCTCTGGAAGCCGCGCTCGGGGGCCGCGTCGTTCAGCACCGCCTCGGTGACCCCGACCAGGGTGCCGTCGGCGGCGACCGCGCCCGCGGCGCAGTCGCGTCGGCCCTGCCGCAGGTTGCGCTCCTCGCGCTCCCGGACCCGGCTCTCGTCCCAGCGCTCGGGCTCCACCTCGAGCTCGCCCATCGGCGCCTGCTCGAAGAACATCTCGTTGAGCCGGCAGTAGTCCGCGACCAGCTCGTCGGGGACGTGGTCCTGCCAGGTCACCACCGTGTACCCCGCGTGCCGCGGCGCCACCTGCGCCGCCAGGCCGTCCCACAGCGGCGCGGTCTCGACGAGGTCGACCACCTTCATGCCGTCGACCAGCGCCTCCTCGAAGCCCATCGCGGCACCGAACAGCACCCCGGCGGACGTCTCGCCGACCGGTGCGAAGGCCTCGGCCGTCAGCACCCGGCGGCCGCGGGCCCGCGCCACCTCGTACGACGCCTCCGCCAGCGCCCGGCCGATCCCCCGCCGGCTCCGGTCGGGATGGGCGTAGATCTCCGCGGTCGCCGTGTGCAGGTTGTCGTGCAGCGGGTGGTCGACGCGCGCGGCGCCCCACAGGGTGTCCCCGTCGAAGGCGCCGAGCAGCACCATCTCGACGTCCGACCGGCCCTGGGAGGCGGTCAGCCAGGCGGACTCCCAGGGCGGGAAGAAGTCGTAGGGGCGACCGACGAGGTCAGCGGCACGGGAGACCTCCCAGTGCCGACGGACCAGGGCCCGGTCGTGGGGGTCGATCTGGCGGATGTCCACAAGCACGAAGCGTAGGGAGCGCCGCCCTGCCCCGCACCCGGAATTCCTCAGGTCAGGCTGAGCTGGCGGCGCACCACGTCCGCGAGCCGCTCCGCGACGGTGGCGGCCTGCTCGGCGCTGCCGGCCTCGACCATCACCCGCACCAGCGGCTCGGTGCCCGAGGGCCGCAGCAGCACCCGGCCGCCGTCGCCGAGCTCGAACTCCGCCTCGGCCACCGCCGCGGCGAGCACCGCGTCCTCGTCGGCCCGGCCCTTGTCCACGCCCGGCACGTTGACCAGCACCTGGGGCAGCCGGTTCATCACGCCGGCGAGCTCGGCCAGCGAGCGGCCCTGCTCGGCCATCCGGGCGATCACGTGCAGCGCGGTGAGGATGCCGTCGCCGGTGGTCGCGTGCCGGCTCATGATGACGTGGCCGGACTGCTCACCGCCGAGGGTGTAGCTGTGCGCCTTCATCGCCTCGAGCACGTAGCGGTCGCCGACCTTGGTCTGCCGCACCCCGACCCCCTCGGCCCGCATCGCCTGCACGAACCCGAGGTTGCTCATCACCGTAGCGACGACGGTGTCGGCCTTCAGCGTGCCCGCGTCGCGCATCGCCAGCGCGAGCACCGCCAGCAGCTGGTCGCCGTCGACGACGTTGCCCTCGTGGTCCACGGCCAGGCAGCGGTCCGCGTCACCGTCGAGCGCGAAGCCGGCGTCGGCGCCGTGCTCGAGGACCGCGCGCTGGAGCACGTCGAGGTGGGTCGACCCGCAGCCGTGGTTGATGTTGAGGCCGTCGGGCTCGGCGCAGATCGCCACCACCTCGGCGCCGGCCTCGCGCAGCGCGAGCGGACCGGCGGCGGACGCGGCCCCGTGGGCGCAGTCCAGGACGACCTTGAGCCCGGCCAGCGGGCGGCCCACCGTGGAGACCAGGTGGGCGGCGTAGTCGGCGACCGCGGCGTCGTACGTCGCGACCCGGCCGACGTCGGAGCCGGTCGGGCGCTCCCACGGCTCGCGGAGCCGCTTCTCGATGGCGATCTCGATGGCGTCGTCGAGCTTGACCCCGCCGCGGGAGAGGAACTTGATGCCGTTGTCGGGCATCGGGTTGTGGCTGGCCGAGAGCATCACCCCGAGGTCGGCCTTGAGCGCGTCGGTCAGATAGGCGACGCCGGGGGTCGGCAGCACCCCGAGCAGCAGCACGTCGACGCCGGCCGACAGCAGCCCGGCGACCACCGCGGCCTCCAGGAACTGCCCGGAGACCCGGGTGTCCCGGCCGACGACGGCGAGAGGCCGGCGACCTTCCGTGGAACGGAAGGCACCGGCCTCGCCGAGCACGTGTGCCGCGGCAACGGACAGGTCGAGCGCGAGCTCCGCCGTGACGTCGGAGTTCGCGAGACCGCGGACCCCGTCCGTGCCGAACAGACGACCCATCAGGGGGTCGCGATCAGCGCTTGCTGTACTGCGGAGCCTTGCGGGCCTTCTTCAGACCGGCCTTCTTGCGCTCGATGACGCGGGCGTCCCGGGTGAGCAGCCCGGCCTTCTTGAGCGAGGGACGGTTCGCGTCGACGTCGATCGCGTTGAGCGCGCGGGCCACACCGAGACGCAGCGCGCCGGCCTGGCCGGTGATGCCGCCACCGTGGATGCGGGCGACGACGTCGAAGCGGCCGACGAGGTCGGTGTTCACGAAGGGCTCGTTGACGACCTGCTGGTGCAGCTTGTTCGGGAAGTAGCTGTCCAGGGTGCGGCCGTTGACGCGCCACTGACCGGTGCCGGGGACCAGGCGCACGCGGGCCACGGCCTCCTTGCGGCGGCCGGTGGCGTTCGCCGGGGCGATGGTGGCCGGGCGGGCCGGGGCGTCCGCGGACGGGGCGCTCTCCGAGCTGTAGGCGACGCCCTGCTCGTTGGCCTCGAAGGTCTCCTCGACCTCGGTGCCCTCGGTGGTGTCAGTCACGGGTTTCCTCGCTGGTTCTTTGTACGTCGATGTGCCGGTGTGGCTGGGGAGCCGATGCTTACTGCGAGATCTGCTTGATCTCGAACGGCTGGACCTTCTGGGCCTGGTGCGGGTGCTCCGGGCCGGCGTACACCTTCAGCTTCTTCAGCATCTGGCGGCCGAGGCGGTTCTTGGGGAGCATGCCCCACACCGAGCGCTCGATGGCCTGGCGCGGGTCCTTGGCGAGCAGCTCGCCGTAGGGGGTCGACGAGAGACCGCCCGGGTAGCCGGAGTGGCGGTAGGCCATCTTCTTGGTCGGCTTGTCACCGGACAGCGAGACCTTGCCGGCGTTGATGACGACGACGAAGTCACCACCGTCGACGTGCGGCGCGAACGTGGGCTTGTGCTTGCCGCGCAGCAGGGTCGCGATCTGGACGGCGAGACGGCCGAGCACCACGTCCGTGGCGTCGATGACGTGCCACTCGCGCTGGATGTCAGCGGGCTTGGGGCTGTACGTACGCACGTTCACATACTCTCTCGATGATCGAAGGCAAGACCGGTTGGCTCAGAGATGACCCGTTCGCACGGGCCGGGGCACCGCGAGGCGGGTCCGAGCTCGGCGCCCCGGAGGAACCGGGACACACTCGAGACCGCACGGAGGCAGCCGCGACGCTCGAGTTTACGCGTGGCCCGACGTGCAGGTCAAAACGAGGCCGGATTCGTCCCGACGATGATACGGGCATAGGTTAGACGGGTAACTGCCAGGGACCCAGACGTCTGACCAGACACCGTCTGCCACACGACCTCCCGGCCCACGACGTACGGCGTCGGACAGCCGGGTCTCACGAGCGAGGAGCCGACGTGACCGAGAGCACGGCCACTGCTTCCAGCACCAACACCGACGACGTCGAGGGCCAGACCCTCACCATCCGGGACAACCGGACCGGACAGTCCTACGACGTCCCGATCCAGGACGGCACCATCAAGGCCGCCGACATCGGCAAGATCAAGGCCGAGGACGACGAGCCCGGCCTGGCCGTCTACGACCCGGGCTTCGTCAACACCGCGTCCTGCCGCAGCTCGGTCACCTTCATCGACGGTGACAAGGGGATCCTCGAGTACCGCGGCTACCCCATCGAGCAGCTCGCGGAGAAGTCGAACTTCCTCGAGGTCTCCTACCTCCTCATCCACGGCGACCTGCCCACCAAGGAGCAGTACGAGGCCTGGGTGCACGAGATCACCTACCACACGTTCGTGCACGAGAACGTCCGCGACTTCATGGAGGGCTTCCGCTACGACGCCCACCCGATGGGCATGCTGCTGGCCTCGGTCGGCGCGCTCTCGACGTTCTACCCCGAGTCGCGCAACATCGCCGACGAGGACAACCGGCACATGCAGATCGTCCGGCTGATCGCCAAGATGCCGACGCTGGGCGCCTGGTCCTTCCGGCACGCCCAGGGCAAGCCGTACGTCTACCCGGACAACGACCTCAGCTACACCGCCAACTTCCTGGCGATGCTGTTCAAGATGAGCGAGCGCAAGTTCGAGGCCGACGAGCGGCTGGTCAAGGCCCTCGACGTGCTGTTCATCCTGCACGCCGACCACGAGCAGAACTGCTCGACCAACGCGGTCCGCTCCGTCGGCTCCAGCCAGGTCGACCCCTACTCGGCCACCGCGGCCGGCATCGCCGCCCTCTACGGCCCGCTGCACGGCGGCGCCAACGAGTCGGTGCTCCGGATGCTGCGCCGGATCGGCTCGGTGGACAAGATCCCCGAGTTCATCGAGGGCGTGAAGAGCGGCAAGGAGCGCCTGATGGGCTTCGGGCACCGGGTCTACAAGAACTTCGACCCGCGCGCCAAGATCATCAAGAAGGCCTGCGACGACGTCTTCGAGGTCACCGGGGTCAACCCGCTGCTCGAGATCGCCCAGGAGCTGGAGCGGATCGCCCTCGAGGACGACTACTTCGTGCAGCGCAAGCTCTACCCGAACGTGGACTTCTACAGCGGCCTGATCTACGAGGCGCTGCAGTTCCCGCCGGAGATGTTCACCGTGCTGTTCGCGATCGGCCGCACCCCGGGCTGGCTCGCGCAGTGGCACGAGCTGGTGCAGGACAAGGAGCAGAAGATCGCCCGGCCCAAGCAGATCTACACCGGCCAGCGCACGCTCGACTTCGTGCCGGCCTCCGAGCGCTGGGCCTGACCCGGGCGCTGTTTCCCAGGTGATGCCGAGAAACCGTCGCTCCCCATGGTGTTCTCACCATGGGGAGCGACGGTTTTCCATGGGCAGGACACCCGCAACGGGTACGTCGGACCGGGTCGCACCTCGTACGTCGGACCGGGCCGGCGGGGGCGTCCTGCGGTGAGCGCCCCGCACGCCGAGGACCCGGTGAGCGCCCCGCACGCCGAGGCGGTGGTGTTCGACCTCGGCAACGTGCTGATCCGCTGGGACCCGCACCCGGCGGTCGCGGTCGCGGTCGGCGAGCACGAGGCGACCCGGTTCCTGGCCGCCGACGACTTCGACTTCATGGCCTGGAACCATCTCCAGGACAGCGGCCGGCGCTGGGAGACCGCGGAGGCCGAGGTGGCCCGCACCCATCCGCACTGGCACCCCCACGCGATGGCCTACCGCGCCCACTTCGAGCGCAGCCTCCTCGGCGCCATCGAGGAGAACGTCGCGGTGCTGCGGGACCTGCACGCCGCCGGCGTCCCGGTGTTCGCGCTCACCAACTGGTCCGACGAGCTGTTCCCGCACGCGCTGGAGCGCTTCGACTTCCTGGCCCTCTTCGCCGACATCGTGGTGTCCGGGGCGGAGGGGTTCGCCAAGCCTGACCCGGCCGTGTTCGAGGTGCTGCGACGACGGATCGGCCGGCCGCTGGCCGGCTGCGTCTTCGTCGACGACTCCGCAGCGAACGTGGCCGCCGCCGAGCGGGCCGGCCTGGACGCGATCCGGTTCACGGGCGCCCCGCTGCGGCCTCAGCTGCGGGCGCGGGGCCTGCCGGTCTGAGGTCGCCGCGGCGATTCGTCGGGGACGGCCAGCGCGGCCCGCTCGACCTCCAGCAGCGAGACGCCCTGCCGCTCCGCCTCGAACGCCGCCTTGCCCCCGCGGATCCCGAAGAGCCTCTTGGTCCAGAGGATGTAGACCACCGCGAAGACGTTGAGCGCGAGCGCCGCGACCCGCACCCAGGTGACCGTCTCGACGATCTCGTAGACCTCCAGCGGGATGAAGATGCTGGTGCCGACCACCGCGACGTACTCGCCCCAGCGCTTCATCGTCCAGAGCCCGACCGCCTCGACGAGCTCGAGGACGCCGTAGGCGAGCACGCCGACCGAGACCATGACCAGCGTCGAGTGCTGGGCGTCGAGGGCCTTCTCGATCAGCCGGACCGGGCCTGCAGTCTCCAGGTCCACGCCGAGCCGGTCCGCGATCGGGCGCAGCAGCGGCAGGTAGCTGTCGAAGACCTGCCGCAGCGAGTTGCGGGACCCGTTGAACCGGTAGACGCCGTAGGCCAGCAGCACCAGCAGCACACCCCGGACGAAGCGCTCGACGGCCAGCAGCCGCAGGATCGCGGCGTCGCGCAGCGCCGTGCCCCGCAGCACCCGCGGCGCCTCCTCGGCAGGCCCGGACCCGCGCGGCTGCCCCACCACGAAGCTGCCGCAGCGCAGGCAGCGCCAGGCCGGACCGGCCGCGGTCGCGACCGTCAGCCGCTCCGCGAGCACGGGCTCGGTGGGCCGGTACGTCGCGTGCCCGTGCCACCCGCAGGAGCGCAGCTCCCAGTCGAAGTACCTCAGCGGTCGATGCACACGTGCGAGGGTACGACGTCGATCGACGCCGGAGGGCCGAACCCGGTATCACCGCCGCGGGCAGGGGCTCCTCTCCCCCATGACACCGCATCCGCTCGCCACCTGGGTCCAGATGTCCGTCTCCCCGCAGCGCCGCTCCCGCCGTCAGCGGCGCCGCCGTCGTGCGGCCCGGCTGCTGCTCGCACCGTCGACCGGTCAGCAGACCGGGCCCGCCCCCGCGACGCCCGTCGGCCGCCCGTCCGACCCGACGGGCATCCGGCCGGCTCCCCGGATCCCGGCCCAGCGGCGGCCGGGATCGTCCCGGCCGGTGCATCCGTGACCGGTCAGCGGGCCCGCTGCACGCGTCCCTCGTCCCAGACCGGGCCGTCGGACTCGAACACCGACCCGTCGGCGCCGTAGACCAGGAAGCGGTCGAAGCCGCGGGCGAACCAGCGGTCGTGGGTCACCGCCACCACCGTGCCGTCGAAGGCCTCGAGGCCGTCCTCCAGCGCCTCGGCCGACTCCACGTCGAGGTTGTCGGTGGGCTCGTCGAGCAGCAGCAGGGTGGCCCCGGACAGCTCGAGCAGCAGGATCTGGAAGCGCGCCTGCTGCCCGCCCGAGAGCGACTCGAAGCGCTGCTCGGCGGCGTGCGCCAGCTCGTAGCGGTCCAGCGCCCGCGCCGCGGGCTCGCGCGGCATCCCGTCGCGGTGCGCGTCGCCGCGGTGCAGGATCTCCAGCAGGGTGCGGCCGACCAGCTCGGGGTGCTCGTGGGTCTGCACGAACCAGCCCGGCCGCACCCGCGCGCCGAGCCGGGCCCGCCCGCTGTGGTCGACGGGCTTCACCGGCACCTCGCCCACCGGCCGGTGCTCGACGTCGGGGTCGCTGCCGCCGGCGGCGAGCAGCCGCAGGAAGTGCGACTTGCCGGACCCGTTCGACCCGAGCACCGCCACCCGCTCGCCGTACCAGACCTCCAGGTCGAAGGGCCGCATCAGCCCGGTCAGCTCCAGCTGCTCGCAGACCACCGCGCGTTTGCCGGTGCGGCCCCCGCGCAGCCGCATCGTCACCGACTGCTCGCGCGGGATCGCCTGCGGAGGACCGGCCTCCTCGAACTTGCGGAGCCGGGTCTGGGCGGCCTTGTACTGCGAGGCGAGCCCGTCGTTGTACTCCGCCTTGACCTTGTAGCGCAGCACCAGTGCCTTCAGCTTGGCGTGCTCCTCGTCCCAGCGGCGGCGCAGCTCCTCGAACCGGCGGAACCGCTCGCGGCGGGCCTCGTGGTACGACGCGAAGCCACCCGGATGCGTCCACACGGTGTTCCCGGCCGCGCCGAGCTCGACGGTGACCACCCGGGTCGCGGTGTTGTTCAGCAGCTCGCGGTCGTGGCTGATGTAGAGGATCGTCTTGGCGGACTCGTTGATCCGCTGCTCGAGCCAGGTCTTGCCGGGGACGTCGAGGAAGTTGTCCGGCTCGTCGAGCAGCAGCACCTCGTCGGGGCCGCGCAGCAGGAACTCCAGCACCAGGCGCTTCTGCTCGCCCCCGGACAGCGTGCTCAGCTCGCGGTACTTCGCCCGCTCGAACGGCACCCCGAGGCCGGAGGTGGTGCAGACGTCCCAGACCACCTCGATGTCGTAGCCGCCGGCGTCGGCCCACTCGGCGAGCGCCTCCGCGTAGCGCATCTGGGTCTTCTCGTCGTCGTGGTCCATCATCTGCAGCTCGCAGGCGTCGACGTGCGCCGCCGCGGCCCGGACCCGCTCCGGGGAGACCGCGAGCAGCAGGTCGCGGACGGTCTGCCCCTCGATGCCGTGGGTGACCATCTGCCGCATCACGCCGAGGCCGCCGCTTCGGGTGACGGCGCCCTCGTGCGGCATCAGGTCTCCGGTGATGATCCGCAGCAGGGTGGTCTTGCCGGCGCCGTTGGCGCCGACCAGGGCGACCTTGGCGCCGTCGCCCACCCGGAACGAGACCTCGTCGAGCAGCACCCGCCCATCCGGCAGCTCGTAGCGCACTCCGGCGACGTCGACGTGTCCCACCGGGCCAGTCTCCCTGCCGGGGCCGCCGCTGGCGAACCGATATCGACCTCGCGACGTAGAGTCCCCCCATGGACAGCAGCGAGGTACACGAGCGGACGACGTACCTCCTCGTCGACGGCGAGAACATCGACGCCACCCTCGGCTCGTCCATCCTCGGCCGACGGCCGCGGCCCGAGGAACGTCCCCGCTGGGACCGGCTGCTCCAGTTCGCCCGCGACCGTTGGTCCCAGGAGCCGGTCGGGCTGTTCTTCCTGGCCGCGAACACCGAGCTGCCGATGGCGTTCGTGCAGGCGCTGATCTCGATGGGCTACCGGCCGGTCCCGTTGACCGGTGCGGCCTCGGAGAAGGTCGTCGACATCGCGATCCAGCGCACCATGGCCGCGATCGCCGAGCGCGACGACGACGTCCTGCTGGTCAGCAACGACGGCGACTTCGTGGAGGGCGTCGAGGACCTGCTCGACGGCGACCGTCGGGTCGGCGTCATCGGGTTCACCGAGTTCCGCAACCACGAGTTCACGCCGCTGGTCGGACGCGGCCTCGAGGTCATCGACCTCGAGTACGACGTGCAGGCGTTCACGGCACGGCTGCCGCGCGTCCGGATCATCCCGATCGACGAGTTCGACCCGCTCGACTTCCTGTAGTCCTCAGGCGGTGTCGCTGTCGGTCGCCGACCGGCCGGCCTCCAGACGGGCGACCGGCACCCGGAACGGCGAGCAGGACACGTAGTCCAGCCCGACCTCGTCGAAGAAGTGGATCGAGGCCGGGTCGCCGCCGTGCTCGCCGCAGACCCCGAGGTGCAGGTCGGGGCGTGCCGCCCGGCCCTTCTCGACGGCATACCGGACCAGCCGGCCGACCCCCTCGGTGTCCAGGGACTCGAAGGGCGAGACCCCGAAGACGCCCTTGTCCAGGTAGGTGCCGAAGAAGGACGCCTCGACGTCGTCGCGGGAGAACCCCCAGGTCATCTGGGTCAGGTCGTTGGTGCCGAAGGAGAAGAACTCCGCGGCCCGGGCGATCTCCCCGGCGGCCATCACGGCCCGCGGCAGCTCGATCATCGTGCCGACCTTCACATCCGGCCGGATCCCGGTGTCGGCCTCGATGGAGTCGACCACCTCCATGATGTCGGTCTTGACCAGCTCGAGCTCCTGCACGGTCGCCACCAGCGGGATCATGATCTCCGGGTGCGGGTCGCCGCCGGCCTTCACCCGCAGGGCGGCCGCCTCCAAGATGGCCCGTGCCTGCATCGCGAACAGGCCGGGGATCACGATGCCCAGCCGGACACCCCGCAGTCCGAGCATGGGGTTCTGCTCGTGCAGCCGCTTCACCGCGTCGAGCAGCAGGTGCTCCTTGGTGTCCCGGTGGCCCCGCTCGTCGTGCAGCGCGACCTCGACCGACAGGTCGGTGTAGTCGGGCAGGAACTCGTGCAGCGGCGGGTCGATCAGCCTGATGGTGACCGGCAGCCCGTCCATCGCCTCCAGGATGCCCTCGAAGTCGGTCCGCTGCATCGGCAGCAGGTCGGCCAGCGCCTTCTCCTGCTCCTCGGGCGACTCGGCCAGGATCAGGCTCTCCACCAGCTCCTTGCGGTCGCCGAGGAACATGTGCTCGGTGCGGCACAGCCCGATGCCCTGGGCCCCGAAGCGCCGGGCCCGCGCCGCGTCACCGGGGGTGTCGGCGTTCGCCCGCACCCCCAGCCGGCGGGTGCGGTCGGCGTGCTCCATCACCCGGGCGACCGCGGCGACCAGCTCGTCGCCCTCGGCCGCCTCGTCGCCCTCGAAGTGCCGGACCACCAGCGAGTCCACCACCGGCACCTCGCCGGCGAACACCTCGCCGGTGGTGCCGTCGATCGAGATCGCGTCGCCCTCGACGATCTCGACCCCGTCCCGGGTGCGCATCCGCCTGGCCTTGACGTCGATGGTCAGCGAGTCGGCGCCGCACACGCAGGTACGGCCCATGCCGCGGGCCACCACCGCGGCGTGCGAGGTCTTGCCACCCCGGCTGGTCAGGATGCCCTTGGCGGCGACCATCCCGCGGAGGTCGTCGGGGTTGGTCTCCCGGCGGACCAGGATCACCGGCTCCCCGCGCTCGGCCCACTCCACGGCGGTGTCGGAGTCGAAGACCACCCGACCGACCGCGGCGCCGGGTGAGGCGTTCATGCCCGTCGCGACCAGCTCACGCTCGGCGCTCTCGTCGAAGCGCGGGAACATCAGCTGGGCGAGCTGGGCCCCGGTCACCCGGCCGACGGCCTCGTCCATGTCGATCAGGCCCTGGTCGACCAGCTGGGTGGCGATCCGGAACGCGGCCTCCGCGGTGCGCTTCCCGACCCGGGTCTGCAGCATCCAGAGCTTGCCCCGCTCGATGGTGAACTCGATGTCGCACAGGTCCCGGTAGTGGCCCTCCAGCGTGGCCATGATGCCGAGCAGCTCGTCGTACGACGTCCGGTCGAGCCGTTCCAGGTCGGCGAGCGGGACCGTGTTGCGGATCCCGGCGACCACGTCCTCGCCCTGCGCGTTCTGCAGGTAGTCGCCGTAGACCCCCTGCGCGCCCGAGGCCGGGTCGCGGGTGAACGCGACGCCGGTGCCGGAGTCCGGGCCGCCGTTGCCGAAGACCATCGAGCAGATGTTCACCGCGGTGCCGAGGTCGCCGGGGATCCGCTCCTGGCGCCGGTAGAGCACCGCCCGCTCGGTGTTCCAGGAGTCGAAGACGGCGCGCACGGCCAGGTCCAGCTGCTCGCGCGGGTCCTGCGGGAAGTCCCGCCCGGTGCGCTCCCGGATCAGCGCCTGGTACGTCGCGACCAGGGCCCGCAGGTCGTCCACCCCGAGGTCGAGGTCGTTGGCGGTCCCCCGGTCCTCCTTGAGCCGGTCCAGCTCGTGGTGGAAGGCGGCGGCCTCGATCCCGAGCACGGTGGAGCCGAACATCTGCAGCAGCCGACGGTAGGAGTCGAAGGCGAAGCGCTCGCCACCGCCGGTGATCGCGGCGAGCCCGTGCACCGACTCGTCGTTCAGCCCGACGTTGAGCACCGTCTCCATCATCCCGGGCATCGAGAACTTCGCCCCGGAGCGCACCGACACCAGCAGCGGTCCGTCCGGTTGACCGAGCGTGCGGCCCATCTCCTTCTCCAGCGCCGCGAGGTGCTCTCCGACCTCCGCCGCGAGCGCGTCGGGCTCCCGGCCCTGCTCGAGGTAGGCACGACAGGCGTCGGTGCTGATCGTGAAGCCCGGCGGCACCGGCAGACCGAGGTTGGTCATCTCGGCCAGGTTGGCGCCCTTGCCGCCGAGCAGGTCCTTCTGGTCCCGGCCGCCCTCGTGGAAGTCGTACACGTACTTCGTCATGAGCCGATCATGACCCGACCGGCGCGCGAGCAACAGGGGCCTTCGGTCCCCGGCCCCGTCCGCGCGCGGGCCGGGGACGGGGCACCGGCCGGTCAGCCCTCCGAGGAACCCGCCCACAGGTTGATGCCGGAGTCCACCGCGTCCTCGTCGATCGCGGCCAGGTCCGCGTCGGTCAGCGGCGGCCCGTCGAGCGCGTCGAGGTTGGTGTCGAGCTGCTGCACCGAGGACGCGCCGATCACCGCGGAGGTGACCCGCCGGTCGCGCAGCACCCACTGGAGGGCCATCTGGGCGAGCTTCTGCCCGCGCCCCTCGGCGATCTCGTTGAGCCGGCGGACGTGCCGCAGGGTGGCCTCGTCCAGGTGCTCCGAGGGCAGCGTGCTGCCTGCGCGGGCGGCCCGTGAGTCCCCCGGGACGCCGTCGAGGTACTTCTCGGTCAGGAGCCCCTGGGCCAGCGCCGTGAAGACGATGCAGCCCATCCCCTGCTCCTCGAGCTCGTCGAGCAGGTCCTTCTCGATCCAGCGGTTGAGCAGCGAGTACGACGGCTGGTGGATCAGCAGCGGCGTGCCGAGCTCCCGGGCGATCCTCGCGGCGTCGCGGGTCCGCTCCGCGGAGTAGGAGGAGATGCCGACGTACAGCGCCCTGCCGGTGCGCACCGCGTGGTCGAGCGCGACCACGGTCTCCTCGACCGGCGTCTCGGGGTCGAAGCGGTGGCTGTAGAAGATGTCCACGTAGTCCAGGCCGAGCCGGGTCAGCGACTGGTCGAGCGAGGACAGCACGTACTTGCGCGAGCCGCCGCCCTGCCCGTAGGGACCCGGCCACATGTCGTAGCCGGCCTTGGTGGAGATCACCAGCTCGTCGCGGAGCCCGGCGAAGTCCTCGGCGAGGAAGCGGCCGAAGTTCTCCTCGGCCCGGCCGTAGGGAGGCCCGTAGTTGTTGGCCAGGTCGAAGTGCGTCACGCCCCGGTCGAAGGCCCGGCGCAGGATCGCCCGCTGGGTCTCCTCGGGGCGGTCGGTGCCGAAGTTCTGCCAGAGCCCCAGCGACAGCGCCGGCAGCTTGAGCCCGCTGCGGCCGGTGTAGCGGTAGTCCATCGTGTCGTACCGGTCGTCGGCCGGCTGGTAGTCGCTCATGGGTCCATCGAACCATCCGGCGAGGACGGCTCTCAGCCGCCCCTGCGCACCTCGAGGACCCGGAACCCCTTGGCGCTGGAGAGCCGCGTCGCCGGCCAGCCCTGCTCGTCCAGCCAGCGCTGGAGCGAGTCCGCGCCGAGGTTCTTGCCGACCACCAGCACCGCCCGGCCCCCGGGCGCCAGCCGTGGCAGCCAGCGCAGCAGCAGCGCGTGCAGCGCGTCCTTGCCGACCCGGATCGGCGGGTTCGACCAGATCTCGTCGTAGCGCTCCTCCGCCGGCACCTCGTCGGGGGTGACCGCCGAGAAGCGCCCGCCCACGCCCAGGGACGCGGCGTTCTCGTTGGCCAGCAGCACCGCGCGCTCGTTGACGTCGACGGCCCGCACCACCGACTCGGGGACCGCGACCGCGAGGGCCAGCCCGATCAGCCCGTAGCCGCAGCCGAGGTCGAGCAGGCGACGGGCGGCCGGCGGCTCGGTCTCCCGGAACAGCACCGCCGTGCCGACGTCGACCCGGCCCTGCGCGAACACCCCGGACCCCGAGGTCAGCGCCAGCTGGTGGCCCCAGACCTCGGCGACCAGAGGCGCCCGGCGGAACGCCACCGACGGGTCGGCGGAGAAGTAGTGGTCATCCACGAGCGGCCTCCGGCAGCGTCCGCAGGACCCGCGCGGCCCGGGCCTGGGTCGCGAGCTCGGCGTCCGCGGGGTAGCGGACCTCCTCCAGCGTCAGCCCGCGCGCGGGCAGCACCCTGACCGCGGCGTCCCTCTGCCCGGCCCGCAGCACCTCCCCGGCCCAGCCGGGCGGCCGGCGGCCCTCTCCGACCGCGACCATCGCCCCCACCAGCGCCCGCACCATGTGGTGGCAGAACGCGTCGGCACGCACGGTGGCCACCGCCAGCCCGGTGCCGTCCCGCTCCCAGACCAGGTCGAGCAGCGTCCGGATCGTGGTGGCGCCTTCCCGGCGCTTGCAGAACGCCGCGAAGTCCTGCTCGCCGACCAGGCCGGCCGCCGCCGCGTTCATGGCGTCCAGGTCCAGCGGGCGCGACCAGGCCAGCACGGTCCGCCGTACCAGCGGGTCGACCAGACCGGGCTCGTCCGCGATCCGGTAGGCGTAGCGCCGCCAGACCGCCGAGAACCGGGCGTCGAAGCCCTCGGGAGCCTCCGCTGCCGCCCGCACCCGTACGTCGGGGGGCAGCACTCCGTTGAGGCGCCGCAGCAGCGTCTGCAGCGGCGGGGCGGTGCTGCGACCGGCGCAGGCGTCGACCGCGGCCCGCTCGACGTCGAGGTGCACCACCTGCCCGCGGGCGTGCACCCCGGTGTCGGTGCGGCCGGCACAGGTCACCGCGGCCGAGTCCAGCCGCAGCACCTGCGCGAGCGCCGGCTCCAGAAGCCCCTGCACGGTGCGCAGCGAGGGCTGGACCGCCCAGCCGTGGAAGTCGGTGCCGTCGTAGGCAAGGTCGAGTCGCAGCCGCACCCGATCATCCTGTCAAACCCTTATCGTCACTGCATGACCGCCGCCGGTGACCACCCGATGGCCTTCGCCGTCGACGCCTCCTCCCCCGTCCCGCCGTTCGAGCAGCTCCGAGCCGGGATCGCCGGCCAGGTGGCCGGCGGCGCGCTGCCGGCGGGCACCAAGCTGCCCACGGTGCGGCAGCTGGCCGCGGACCTGGGGCTGGCTGCCAACACGGTGGCGCGGGCCTACCGGGAGCTCGAGGCCGACGGCGTGATCGCGACCCAGGGGCGGCGCGGCACCTTCGTCAGCTCGACGACCCTGTCCGAGGGGCACCCCGCTGCCGCCCTGGCCGCCGAGTACGTCGTCGGCGCCCGCCGCGCGGGGCTGACGCTCGCCGAGGCGACCCGGCTGGTCGAGCGGGCCTGGGCCGGCTGAGCGGACCCGCCCACGCAGAAGGCCCGCCGCCCCCGGAGGGACGACGGGCCTTGCGTGCCGGGTCGGCTACTCGCCGGCCTTGGCCTCGCCCTCGGGGGCGACGGTCTCCGTCGACTCCGCCTCCGTGGACTCCGCCTCGGGGGCCTCGGCCGCGGCGGCGGTGTCGGTCTCCTCGGCCGGGGTCTCCACAACGGGCGCGGCCGGAGCCGCGGCCCGGGTGGACTGCGTCGAGCGGGCCTGCGGGGTGTACTCCTCGGTCACCAGCTCGATGACCGCCATGGGGGCGTTGTCGCCCTTGCGCGGACCGATCTTGGTGATCCGGGTGTAGCCGCCGGGACGCTCGGCGTAGCGGGGGCCGATCTCGGTGAACAGCGCGTGCACGACGCCCTTGTCACGGATGGTGGCCGCCACCTGACGACGGTTGTGCAGGTCGCCCTTCTTGGCCTTGGTGATCAGCTTCTCGGCCACCGGGCGCAGCACGCGCGCCTTCGCCTCGGTCGTGGTGATCCGACCGTGCTCGAAGAGGCTCGTCGCCAGGTTCGCGAGGATGAGCTTCTGGTGGGAGGCGCTGCCGCCGAGGCGGGCACCCTTCTTGGGGGTAGGCATGTGTCTGCTCGTTTCTCCCGGGCCGTGTCAGGTACCCGGATAGAGGTGACTAACGGGGGTGGGTCAGTACTGCTCGTCCTCGACGAACGAGTCGTCGTCGTCGTCGTACGCCGCGAGGGCAGCCTGCGGGTCGAAGCCCGGCGCGCTGTCCTTGAGCGAGAGACCCATCTCGTGCAGCTTCGCCTTGACCTCGTCGATGGACTTGGCGCCGAAGTTGCGGATGTCGAGCAGGTCCTGCTCCGAGCGGGAGATGAGCTCACCCACGGTGTGGATGCCCTCGCGCTTGAGGCAGTTGTACGAGCGGACGGTCAGCTGCAGGTCCTCGACCGGCAGGGCGAGGTCCGCGGCGAGCTGCTCGTCGACGGGCGACGGGCCGATGTCGATGCCCTCGGCCTCGACGTTGAGCTCACGGGCCAGGCCGAACAGCTCGACGAGCGTCTTGCCGGCCGAGGCGATCGCGTCGCGGGGACGGATCGACGGCTTGGTCTCGACGTCGATGACGAGCTTGTCGAAGTCGGTGCGCTGCTCGACTCGGGTGGCCTCGACCTTGTAGGTCACCTTGAGGACCGGGGAGTAGATCGAGTCGACCGGCATCCGGCCGATCTCGTTGTCGCCGCCCTTGTTCTGGACCGACGAGACGTAGCCGCGGCCGCGCTCGACGACCAGCTCCATCTCGAGCTTGCCCTTGTCGTTCAGGGTGGCGATCTTGACGTCCGGGTTGTGCACCTCGACACCGGCCGGGGGCGCGATGTCGGCGGCGGTGACCACACCGGGGCCCTGCTTGCGCAGGTACATGGTGACCGGCTCGTCGTGCTCGGAGGAGACCACGAGGTCCTTGAGGTTCAAGATGACCTCGGTGACGTCCTCCTTGACACCCTCGATCGTCGAGAACTCGTGGAGGACACCGTCCACCTTGATGCTCGTGACCGAGGCACCGGGGATGGACGACAGCAGGGTACGGCGGAGCGAGTTGCCGAGCGTGTAGCCGAAACCGGGCTCGAGGGGCTCGATCACGAACCGCGAACGGAACTCGCCGACGGACTCTTCCGACAGAGTCGGACGCTGAGCGATAAGCACTGGTTGTTTCCTTTCCGAGCCCACCCGCTATTTGACGGACTCGAACGCTGTGAGGAAGGGAGGATGCCGGGGTGGTGCGGGGTGTTACTTCTTCGAGTAGAACTCGACGATGAGCTGCTCCTGGACCGGGAGGTCGATCTGCTGACGGACCGGGAGCTGGTGGATCAGGATGCGCATGCGGTTCGGCAGTGCCTCCATCCACGCGGGGACGATCCGCTCGCCGTGGGTCTCGCGAGCCACGATGAAGGGCGTCGTCTCGAGGGACTTCTCCTTCACGTCGATGATGTCGTGCTGGCTCACCTGGAACGACGGGATGTCGACCTTGTGGCCGTTCACCCGGAAGTGGCCGTGCGTGACGAGCTGACGGGCGTGGCGACGCGTGCGGGCGAACCCGGCGCGGTAGACCACGTTGTCGAGACGGCACTCGAGCAGCTGCAGCAGGTTGTCGCCGGTCTTGCCGGAGCGACGGCTGGCCTCGGTGTAGTAGTTGTGGAACTGCTTCTCGAGGACGCCGTAGGTGAGGCGGGCCTTCTGCTTCTCCTGGAGCTGCGAGCGGTACTCGCTCTCCTTGATGCGCGCGCGGCCGTGCTGGCCGGGCGGGTAGGGACGACGCTCGAACGCTGCGTCGCCGCCGACGAGGTCGACACCGAGACGGCGCGACTTCTTCGTCATGGGACCGGTGTAACGGGCCATTCTCTAAGCCTCCTGGATCTCGCTGGTCGGGGTCAGACGCGGCGGCGCTTGGGCGGCCGGCATCCGTTGTGGGGCGTGGGCGTGACGTCCTGGATGGTGCCGACCTCGAGGCCGATCGCACCCAGGGAACGGATCGCCGTCTCGCGCCCGGAGCCGGGGCCCTTGACGAAGACGTCGATCTTCTTCATGCCGTGCTCCTGCGCCCGACGACCAGCAGCCTCGGCTGCCATCTGCGCGGCGAACGGAGTGGACTTGCGCGAGCCCTTGAAGCCGACGGTGCCGGCCGAGGCCCACGCCACCACCGCACCGGTGGGGTCGGTGATGGTGACGATGGTGTTGTTGAACGTGCTCTTGATGTGGGCTTCGCCCTGAGCGATGTTCTTCTTCTCCTTGCGGCGCACCTTCTTGGCGCCGGAAGCCTGACGGCTCTTGGGAGGCATCTGGTTTTACTCCTGAGGTTGCTGGTGAAGAGCTGTGAGAGACGGAAGTCAGCGAGGTGCGTTGGCCGGAGCCAACGTCACTTGGCCTTCTTCTTCCCGGCGACGGTGCGCTTCGGACCCTTGCGGGTGCGGGCGTTGGTCTTGGTGCGCTGGCCGCGGACGGGCAGGCCCTGACGGTGCCGGCGGCCCTGGTAGCTGCCGATCTCGATCTTGCGACGGATGTCGGCCTGGACCTCGCGACGGAGGTCACCCTCGATCTTGAAGTTGGCTTCGATGACGTCGCGGAGCTTCACCAGCTCGTCGTCGCCCAGCGCGTGGACCCGGGCGTTCGGGTCGACCCCGGTCTCGGCCAGGAGCTGCTGGGCGCGGGTACGGCCGATGCCGTAGATGTAGGTGAGTGCGATCTCGATGCGCTTGTCGCGCGGGAGGTCTACACCAACGAGGCGTGCCATGTGGTGGCGTTTCCCTTCGGTACTCGGAGGTCTCAGGTCGTGTCGCGCCCGACGCCGCCTCTTCTGGGCGTCGGCCCCAGCCTCCGGTCCGGGGGTGACCTCACGCCGCCGTCAGGCCGCGGGAGGAGCGATCACGTTCGTTGTGTTCAGTTGTGGTGGTGCGGCGCCGTACGCCGGTCGAGCCCTCGGTGGAGGACTCAGCCCTGGCGCTGCTTGTGACGCGGGTTCTCGCAGATCACCATGACGCGGCCGTGGCGACGGATCACCTTGCACTTGTCACAGATCTTCTTGACGCTGGGGTTGACCTTCATGGGAGGCCTTTCGGAGTCGGCTGGTTACTTGTACCGGTAGACGATCCGACCACGGGTCAGGTCGTACGGTGAGAGCTCGACGACGACCCGGTCCTCGGGGAGGATCCGGATGTAGTGCTGACGCATCTTGCCGCTGATGTGGGCGAGGACCTTGTGCCCGTTGCTCAGCTCGACCCGGAACATCGCGTTCGGGAGTGCTTCGACAACAGTGCCCTCGATCTCGATCACGCCTTCTTTCTTCGGCATGTCCTCCGCAATCTCGTCTCATCGTTGTTGGACTCGTCTACCGTTGGCCCGGGAACCGCCCCGGCGGGGCATGCGCGAGGCGCACGACGAGCGGGTGGACCTCGTGGATCCGCCGAGGTGCCCCATCCCCGGGCAGCAAGGTGAACACAGGTTCACAGGACTGGGCCGGGCAGCCGCTGGGCGCCACGAAACGGGCCCACGTTGGGCCGACGTCCCAGTCTATGCCAGAACCCGCCGAGCCCCTAATCGAGGCGGCTCCCGGCCGTTCCGACCGGCGCCCTCCCCGCGAGATGTCCGCTTCACCCTGGTCTGGGCCCCGCTTCGCGGGGCAGCTGCCCGTCCGAGTGGTCGCCGTGCGCCCACCGCCGTACGGCCGCGGCCACCGCCACCGGGTCGACCAGCTGGTGCAGGTGCTCCCCCGCCAGCGTCTCGGCCGGCCATCCCCGCTGCACGGCGGTCTCGCGCTCCTCGGCATAGGTGTCCCCGAAGGCCAGGTACGCGCCGGTCACCGCGCGGCGCGTCGCCGGCGCCGGAACGGCGTCGGCGAAGTAGCCCAGCGGCAGTCGTCGCTGCTCGCCCTCCACGAGGGCACGGGTCCGGGCGTCCGGGAGCAGCCGCTCCACGTCCGGCTCGGGCCACCACGCGGTCCACGGAGGCAGCAGCCCGTCCGCGTCGGCCAGTCCCTCGAGCAGCCGGCGCAGTCCCGCCGGGGCGACCGCCGTCGGCCCGCTCGGCGACGGGAGGCCCGCGTCCACGAAGACCACCCGGTCCACCCGGCGTACGGCGGCCAGCGCATCGACGTACAGCCCGGCGTTGCTGTGCGGCACCAGCACCAGACCCGACTCGTCGGGGACGGCGTCGAGGAAGGCGGCCAGCACGTCGGTCGCGGTGCGGACGGGCCTCGTGACGGCCGCCACCGTGACCGTCAGGCCCTGGTCGCGGAGCAGGCCGGCGACCGGCGCCCAGACCGACGGCCCGAGCAGCGGGCTGGTCAGCAGCACGAGCCGAGTCATGCGGCCATCCTGCCGGTGGAGAGGGCTGTTCCGTGCTCGGCAGCCCGGTCGTCGCGGACCCGGCTCGGCGGGCCGAACACCACCGGGACGGCCCCGCTCCCCACGGAGAACCGGCACTCCCCCTGGGGAGTAACCCGTGGGCGGCGCCAGTTCCTCGGCATCACCTGGGAAACCGGCAGAACAGCGTCAGCGGCCGCCGAAGGGGACCCCGAGCGCGGCGAGCCGGGCCTCCCCGCCGTCGAGGGCGGTGAGCACCCAGGTGCCGGTCGGGGTGAGGGTGAAGGTGTGCTCGAAGTGCGCGGCCAGCGAGGCGTCGTCGGTGCGGACGGTCCAGTCGTCATCGGCGACGTGCGTCCAGGGCTCGCCGGCGACGACCATCGGTTCGACGGCCAGCGCGAGGCCCTCGACCAGCCGGACGCCGCGGCCGGCCTTGCCGTGGTTGGGGACGTTGGGGGGCTGGTGCATCGCCGAGCCGATCCCGTGCCCCGTGTAGTCCGGGACGATGCCGTAGTCGCCCTGGCTGCGGACGTGCTGCTCGACCGCGTGCGAGATGTCGCCGACGTGCCCGCCGAGGGCGGCGGCCGCGAAGCCCCGCCACATCGACTCCTCGGTGACCCGCATCAGCTCGAGCGCCTCGGCGGGCACCTCCCCCACCGCGACGGTCACCGCGGCATCGCCGTGCCAGCCGTCGACGATCGCGCCGCAGTCGATGGAGACGATGTCCCCGTCCCGCACCACCCGCGGGCCGGGTACGCCGTGCACGACCTCGTCGTTGACCGAGACGCAGATGCTCCCGGGGAACGGTGGGGTGCCGTAGCCGAGGAAGGACGGGGTGGCTCCGGCGGACCGGATGCTGTCCTCGGCGATCCGGTCGAGCTCCAGGGTGGTCATCCCGGGCACGACGGACCGGCTGAGCAGGTCCAGGGTGCGGCCGACCACGAGGCCGGCGGCGCGCATCAGCTCGATCTGGGCCGGCGTCTTGATCTCGACGCCGCGGTCGCGGAACACTCCTCGGCCCCGGTGCCTCAGGGGGTCTGGGCGCCGGAGGTCTCGCCGAGGGCCTCGAGCACCCGCGCCGTGACCTCGTCGACCGTCCCCATCCCGTCGACGCGCACGAGGAGCCCACGCTCCTCGTACACCTCGATGAGAGGGGCGGTCTGCTCGGTGTAGACCTCCTGGCGGTGCCGCACGACCTCTTCGGTGTCGTCGGAGCGGCCCTCGTCCTGCGCCCGCTTGAGCAGCCGCTGGATGACCTCCTCCTGGTCGACGGTCAGCACCAGCACGGCGTCGAGGCGGTGCCCGCCGGCCTCGAGCATGCCGTCGAGCTCGCGGACCTGGGCGACGGTGCGCGGGTAGCCGTCGAGCAGGAAGCCGGTGGCCGCGTCGTCCTCGGCCAGCCGGTCGCGGACCATCGCGTTGGTGACCTCGTCGGGCACGTAGTCACCCGCGTCCATGTAGCGCTTCGCCTCCCGCCCGAGCTCGGTCTCCTGGGAGACGTTCGCGCGGAAGATGTCGCCGGTCGAGACCGCCGGGATCGAGAGGCGACTGGCGGTCACCTTGGCCTGGGTGCCCTTACCGGCACCCGGCGGGCCCATGATGATGATTCTCATCAGCGCAGGAATCCTTCGTAGTTGCGCTGCTGGAGCTGGCTCTCGATCTGCTTCACCGTGTCGAGCGCGACGCCCACCATGATCAGGATGGAGGTGCCGCCGAACGGGAAGTTCTGGCTCGCGCCGACCACCGAGATGGCGATCAGCGGCACCAGGGAGATCAGACCGAGGTACAACGCACCGGGCAGCGTGATGCGGGACAGGACGTAGTTGAGGTACTCCTCAGTCGGCTTGCCCGCCCGGATCCCGGGGATGAAGCCGCCGTACTTCTTCATGTTGTCCGCGACCTCTTCTGGGTTGAAGGTGATCGCGACGTAGAAGTAGGTGAAGAAGATGATCAGGCCGAAGTACATGGCCATGTACAGCGGGTGGTCGCCCTTGACCAGGTAGGTGGAGATCCAGGCGGACCACTTCGAGTTGCCGCTGAACTGCGAGGCCATCGCCGGCAGGTACAGCAGGCTGGAGGCGAAGATGACCGGGATGACGCCGGCCTGGTTCACCTTGAGCGGGATGTAGGTCGAGGAGCCGCCGAACATCTTGCGGCCGACCATCCGGCGGGCGTACTGCACCGGGATCCGCCGCTGCCCCTGTTCCATGAAGATGACGGCTGCCACGAGCACGAGCCCGATGGCCAGGATCAGCGCGAACACCCACCAGCCCTTGGCGACCCGGACGGCCCACAGGTTCGCCGGGAAGGTGGCGACCACCTGGGTGAAGATCAGGATCGACATGCCGTTGCCGATGCCGCGGTCGGTGATCAGCTCACCGAGCCACATGATCACCGCGGTGCCCGCGGTCATCGTGATCACCATGACGAGCATGGTCATCAGGGAGTTCTCCTTGTACAGGAGAGGCTCGGTGCAGCCCTGGAGCAGCTGCCGGCTGCGGGCCAGTGCCACGATGCCGGTCGCCTGGAGGATCGCCAGGGCGAGCGTGAGGTATCGGGTGTACTGGGTGATCTTGGTCTGCCCGGCCTGCCCCTCCTTCTTGAGGGTCTCCAGCCGCGGGATCACCACCACCAGAAGCTGCAGGATGATGCTCGCGGTGATGTAGGGCATGATGCCCAGCGCGAAGATGGTGAGCCGGAGCAGCGCTCCCCCGGAGAACAGGTTGATCAGCCCGTAGAGGCCGTCGTTCTTCGTCTGGTCGAAGCAGGCCTGCACGTTGGCCACGTTGACCCCGGGAGTCGGGATCTGCGACCCGAGCCGGAAGATCACCACGACCAGAAGCACGAACAACAGCTTCTTGCGCAGGTCCGGCGTCCGGAACGCGTTGGCGAAAGCGCCTAGCACCTGGTCCTCTTCTCCGTCACGTGCGAGTGTCCGCCCGTCTGGGAGACGGACCTCGGAAGCCTAACAGGGGCCCGGACGGCCCGGGTGCGCTCGGTGGAGCACAGCCTGGTCACGTTCGAGCCCCTGTTCACAAGAGCAACGACCCCGGGGGTCGGTTCACTGCGGGGTGGATCTTCTCAGACCCGGTCAGATCTGGGTGGTGCTGCCACCGGCGGCGGCGATCTTCTCCTTGGCGGCGCCGGAGAACGCGTGCGCGCTCACCTGGACCGCGACGGAGATGTCGCCGGTGCCGAGGACCTTGACCGGGTGACCGCCACGGACGGCACCCTTGGCGACGAGGTCCTCCACACCCACGGTGCCACCGTCCGGGAAGAGGCTCCCGAGGCGGTCGAGGTTGACCACCTGGAACTCGACCTTGAACGGGTTCTTGAAGCCCTTGAGCTTCGGCAGCCGCATGTGGATGGGCATCTGGCCACCCTCGAAGCCGGCCGGCACCTGGTAGCGGGCCTTCGACCCCTTGGTGCCTCGACCGGCGGTCTTGCCCTTCGAGGCCTCACCGCGACCCACACGGGTCTTCGCGGTCTTGGCGCCGGGGGCAGGACGCAGGTGATGCAGCTTGAGCGTCATGTCAGTCCACCTCTTCGACGACGATCATGTGCCTGACCGTCTGGAGCATCCCACGGATCTCGGGACGGTCCTCCTTGACGACGACGTCGCCGATGCGCTTGAGACCAAGCGTCCGGAGGGTGTCCCGCTGGTTCTTCTTGCAGCCGATGATCGAGCGCTGCTGCTGGACCTTGAGGCGAGCCATTACTGGGTCACCTCCGCCCGAGCGCGCAGCAGCGCGGCCGGAGCCACGTCCTCGACCGGGAGACCCCGGCGAGCGGCCACGGCCTCCGGCTCCTCGAGGGAGCGCAGAGCCACGACGGTCGCGTGCACGATGTTGATCTGGTTCGACGAGCCGAGCGACTTGCTGAGCACGTCGTGGATGCCGGCGCACTCCAGTACGGCGCGCACCGGGCCACCGGCGATCACACCGGTACCGGGAGCAGCCGGACGGAGCATGACGACGCCCGCGGCCTTCTCACCCTGGACGGGGTGCGGGATCGTGCCCTGCGAGCGAGGGACCCGGAAGAAGTTCTTCTTGGCCTCCTCGACGCCCTTGGCGATCGCCGCGGGGACTTCCTTGGCCTTGCCGTAGCCGACACCGACCATGCCATCGCCGTCGCCGACGATCACCAGGGCGGTGAAGCTGAAGCGACGACCACCCTTGACGACCTTGGCGACACGGTTGATCGCGACGACACGCTCGATGTAGGCGGTCTTGTCCGCACCCTGGCCACCGCGGCCGCCGTCACGTCCACCGCGACCGCCACCACCGGCACCGGAACGGCGCTGTTGTCCGCTCATGTTCGAACTACCTTCCTTCTGCTGTATGTCTTCGCGATCAGAACGCGAGGCCGCCCTCACGGGCGGCATCGGCGAGGGCGGCAACGCGCCCGTGGTACTTGTTGCCGGCGCGGTCGAAGACCACCCCGTCGATCCCGGCCGCCTTGGCGCGCTGGGCGACGAGCTCGCCGACCTGGCGGGCCTTGGCGGACTTGTCGCCCTCGCTGGCGCGCACGTCCGCCTCCATGGTGCTGGCCGAGGCCAGCGTACGGCCGACGAGGTCGTCGACCACCTGGACGCTGATGTGCTTCGACGAACGGGTGACGACCAGACGCGGGCGCTCCGCCGTGCCCGAGACCTTCTTGCGGCCCCGGACCTGACGACGCAGCCGCGAGGCGACGCGAGCGCTCGTGTGCTTGCCGGACTTGAGTGAGATAGCCATCGTCACTTACCAGCCTTTCCGACCTTGCGACGGATCTGCTCCCCCGCGTACCGCACGCCCTTGCCCTTGTAGGGCTCCGGCTTGCGCAGCTTGCGGATGTTGGCGGCAACCTCGCCGACGAGCTGCTTGTCGATGCCCTGGACGCCGAGCCGCGTGGGCCCGTCGACCGTGAACGAGATGCCGTCCGGAGCGTTGAACGTGATGGAGTGCGAGTAGCCGAGCTGGAACTCCAGCTGCGTCGGGCCCTTGGACAGGACCCGGTAGCCGACGCCCACGATCTCGAGCTTCTTCTCGTAGCCCTCGGTGACGCCCTGCACCATGTTGGCGATCAGCGTGCGGGTCAGCCCGTGCAGCGACTTGCTCTCGCGCTCGTCGTTGGGGCGGACCACCTCGATGACGCCGTCCCCGCGGTCCACCGTGATGGGGGACGCGACGGTGTGGCTCAGGGTGCCCTTGGGGCCCTTGACGGTGACCAGGCGGTCGTCGACGGCGACGTCGACACCCGACGGGACCGTGATGGGGAGCTTGCCAATACGCGACATGCTTGTTCTTCCTCTCGGTCTCGTCGTTACCAGACGTAGGCGAGGACTTCCCCACCCACGCCCTTCTTGTTCGCCTGGCGGTCGGTCAGCAGGCCCTGGCTGGTCGAGATGATCGCGACACCCAGGCCGCCGAGCACCTTGGGAAGACCCGTGTGCTTGGCGTAGACCCGGAGACCGGGCTTGGAGATGCGGCGGATGCCGGCGATCGAGCGCTCGCGGTTCTGGCCGTACTTGAGCGTGAGCTCGAGCACCTTGCCCACCGTCTGAGCGGAGTCCTCGGCGGGCTCCTCGACCTTCCAGGAGGTGATGTAGCCCTCCTGCTGGAGGATCTCTGCGACGCCGGCCTTCAGCTTGCTGTAAGGCATCGACACCGCATCGTGGTACGCCTGGTTGGCGTTTCGCAGACGCGTGAGCATGTCTGCGATCGGGTCAGTCATCGTCATGGCCGTGAGGCCCTTTCCCACCGTGGTTTCGCTGCTCCCGTCAGGGACGTGCGACCTTCAGCGTTCTCGTTGTTCTCGTTGATCTGCTGGGAAACTGCGGGTGCGGCTGTGCGGCCGGTCACCAGCTGCTCTTGGTGACGCCGGGCAGCTCGCCACGGTGCGCCATCTCGCGCAGGCACACGCGGCACAGGCCGAACTTGCGGTAGACGGCCTTGGGCCGGCCGCAGCGCTGGCAGCGGGTGTAGCCGCGCACCTTGAACTTCGGCTTGCGGGCCGCCTTGACCTTGAGGGATGTCTTGGCCATCGGTCACAGCTCCTTGAAGGGGAACCCGAGCTGCTTGAGCAGCGCGCGACCCTCGTCGTCGTTCGTAGCGGTGGTCACGACCGTGATGTCCATGCCCCGCGAGCGGTCGACCTTGTCCTGGTCGATCTCGTGGAACATGACCTGCTCGGTCAGACCGAAGGTGTAGTTGCCGCGACCGTCGAACTGACGCGGGGACAGGCCCCGGAAGTCACGGATGCGCGGGAGAGCCAGCGAGAGCAGCCGGTCCATGAACTCCCACATCCGGTCGCCTCGCAGCGTGACGTGCGCGCCGATCGGCATCCCCTCGCGGAGCTTGAACTGCGCGATGGACTTGCGGGCCTTGGTGACCTGCGGCTTCTGCCCGGTGATCGCGGTGAGGTCCTTGACCGCACCCTCGATCAGCTTGGAGTCGCGCGCGGCCTCGCCGACACCCATGTTGACGACGACCTTGGTCAGGCCGGGCACCAGCATGATGTTGCCGATCGAGAACTGCTCCTGGAGCGCGGGGACGATCTCCTCGCGGTACCGCACCTGCAGCCGCGGACGCTCGTTCGTGGTGGTGGCCATCAGATCTCCTCACCGGACTTGCGCGAGACACGGGTGCTGCGCAGCGCGGGGTACGTCGAACCGTCGGGACGGCGCTTGGTGACCTCGTCGCGGCGGTAGCCGACGCGCGTGGTGACCTTGCCCTTGGACTCGCTGTCCTTGGGCGCGTCGACGAGCAGCATCACGTTGGACACGTGGATGGCTGCCTCCTGGGTGATGATCCCGCCGGTGTTGCCGGCGCGACCGCCCTGGTTCACGACCTTGGTGTGCCGCGTGATGCGGTTGACGCCCTCGACGATGACCCGGTCCTGCTCGGACAGCACCGAGATGACCTTGCCCTCGGCGCCCTTGTCCTTGCCGGCGATGACGCGGACGACATCGCCCTTCTTGATCTTCAAGTTCTTCTTCTTCTGCTGGGACATGGTCAGAGCACCTCCGGAGCCAGCGAGATGATCTTCATGAACTTCTTCTCGCGCAGCTCGCGACCCACCGGGCCGAAGATGCGGGTCCCGCGAGGCTCACCATCGGTCTTGAGGATGACGGCGGCGTTCTCGTCGAAACGGATGTAGGAACCGTCCGGACGACGGCGCTCCTTGACGGTGCGGACTATGACGGCCTTGACGACGTCACCCTTCTTGACGTTGCCACCGGGGATCGCGTCCTTCACGGTGGCGACGATGACGTCGCCGATTCCGGCGTAGCGTCGACCCGAGCCACCGAGAACACGGATGCAGAGGATCTCCTTCGCACCGGTGTTGTCGGCGACCTTGAGTCGCGACTCCTGCTGGATCATCGGTATTTCTCCTGGTTGTCGCGCTGGTTCTCAGTGCTGGACGGAGCCTGGCGGAACTGGTGGGGTGGTGGTGTTACTTGGCCTTCTCGAGGACCTCGACGATGCGCCAGCGCTTCGTGGCCGACAGCGGACGGGTCTCCTGGATCCGGACCCGGTCGCCGACGCCGCACTGGTTGGTCTCGTCGTGCGCCTTGAGCTTGCTCGTGCGACGAAGCACCTTGCCGTACAGCGCGTGCTTCACGCGGTCCTCGACGGAGACAACGACGGTCTTCTCCATCTTGTCACTGACCACGAGTCCCTCGCGGATCTTGCGGTACGGCCGGCCCTCGTGGCCGGAGGTGTTCTCGTTGCTCACGTTGCTTCCCTCGCTCATGCGGCACCGTCCTCGGTGCTGTCGGCGCCCGAGCCGCCCGGCGTCTGCCGGATCCCGAGCTCGCGCTCACGCACCACGGTGTAGATGCGGGCGATGTCGCGCTTGACCGTCCGGAGACGGCCGTGGCTCTCCAGCTGGCCGGTCGCGGCCTGGAAGCGCAGGTTGAACAGCTCTTCCTTGTGCTCGCGCAGCTTGCTCTCGAGGTCCACGTTGGTCATGTCGTCGAGCTCGTGCGTGGTCGTCGCCATCTCAGAACTCACCACTCTCACGGGTCACGAACTTGCACTTCATGGGGAGCTTGTGGATCGCGCGGCGCATCGCCTCGCGGGCAACGTCCTCGGTGACACCCGAGAGCTCGAACATGATGCGTCCGGGCTTCACGTTGGCGACCCACCACTCGGGGGAACCCTTACCCGAGCCCATGCGGGTCTCGGCAGGCTTCTTGGTCAGCGGGCGGTCCGGGTAGATGTTGATCCACACCTTGCCGCCGCGCTTGATGTGACGCGTCATGGCGATACGAGCGGACTCGATCTGTCGGTTGGTGACGTAGGCCGGCTCGACGGCCTGGATCCCGAAGTCACCGAAGGCGAGCTCGGTGCCGCCCTTGGCCGCACCCGACCGCTTGGGGTGGTGCTGCTTGCGGTGCTTGACCCTGCGGGGCATCAGCATGCTGCTCAGGCCTCCCCACTCGTCGCGGTCGTGCTGGCGGTGTCGGCAGCCGGCGCCTCGGTGGGCGCAGCGGTCGCCGCGGTGGTCTCGGCGGGAGCGTCCGAACGCGCCGAGCGCGTCGGGCGGTCCGCACGGGAGCCACGCGTCGGCCGGTCGCCGCCGCCACGGGGCGGGCGGCCACGGCCGGGCGCGCCGGCGCGGGCAGCAGCCTGCGCCTCACGCTCGGCGCGGGTGCCGGCGACCTCGCCCTTGTAGATCCAGACCTTCACGCCGATACGGCCGAAGGTCGTCTTGGCCTCGTAGAAGCCGTAGTCGATGTCGGCGCGGAGGGTGTGCAGGGGCACGCGACCCTCGCGGTAGAACTCCGAGCGCGACATCTCCGCGCCGCCGAGGCGACCGGAGCACTGGATCCGGACGCCCTTGGCGCCGCTGCGCATCGAGGTCTGCATCGCCTTGCGCATCGCGCGGCGGAACGCCACCCGACCCGCGAGCTGCTCGGCCACACCCTGCGCGACCAGCTGAGCGTCGATCTCGGGGTTCTTGACCTCGAGGATGTTCAGCTGGACCTGCTTGCCGGTGAGCTTCTCCAGCTCGCCACGGATGCGGTCGGCCTCGGCGCCACGGCGACCGATCACGATGCCCGGGCGCGCGGTGTGGATGTCCACACGGACGCGGTCACGGGTGCGCTCGATCTCGACCTTGGAGATGCCGGCCCGCTCCATGCCCTTCGACAGGAGGCGACGGATCGCGACGTCCTCACCGACGTACGACTTGTAGAGCTTGTCGGCGTACCAACGGCTCTTGTGGTCGACGGAGATGCCGAGGCGGAAACCGTTCGGGTTGATCTTCTGGCCCATCAGGCGTTCCGTCCCTTCTTGTTCGAGGTGGTGGACGCAGCGGTGCTGGCGTCCTCGATGCGGGGCTGCACCACGAGAGTGATGTGGCTGGTCCGCTTGTTGATCCGCGAGGCACGACCCTGGGCACGCGGGCGCCAGCGCTTCATGGTCGGACCCTCGTCCACCATGGCCTTGCTGACGACCAGGGTGTTCCGGTCGAGGCTCTCGGTGCCCGCTGCGTTCGCGACTGCGCTCTCGAGGACCTTGTAGACGGTCTCGCTCGCGGCCTGCGGTGCGAACTGCAGCAGGGCCAACGCCTCGTCGACGCCCATGCCGCGGACCATGTCCACGACCCGGCGCGCCTTCATCGGCGTGATCCGAACGAAGCGTGCGCTGGCGAAAGCGCCGGGCTCGTCGCCCAGCAGGCTCTCACGTCGGGCGCTCACGCGCCTGCGCTCCATAGTGCTCATCTCTCGACTCTCTCGACTCTGTCGGTGATCATCCGGTGGGGTCCGCGTCGCGTCAGCGACGACGGGCCTTCCGGTCGTCCTTGACGTGACCGCGGTAGGTGCGGGTCGGCGCGAACTCGCCCAGCTTGTGCCCGACCATCGAGTCGGTCACGAACACCGGGACGTGCTTGCGGCCGTCGTGCACCGCGATCGTGTGGCCGATCATCGTCGGCACGATCATGGAGCGACGCGACCACGTCTTGATGACGTTGTGCGTGCCCTTGTCGTTCTGTCCGTCCACCTTCTTGCTCAGGTGGTCGTCGACGAAGGGACCCTTCTTCAGGCTGCGAGGCATGTCTCCAGTTCCCTTCTCAGCGCTTCTTGCCAGTGCGGCGACGACGGACGATCAGGGCATCGCTGGCCTTGCGCTTGCGCGTACGGCCCTCGGGCTTGCCCCAGGGCGAGACCGGGTGGCGACCACCGGAGGTCTTGCCCTCACCACCACCGTGCGGGTGGTCCACCGGGTTCATGACGACACCGCGGACGGTCGGGCGCTTGCCCTTCCAGCGCATACGGCCGGCCTTGCCCCAGTTGATGTTCGACTGCTCGGCGTTGCCGACCCCGCCGACCGTCGCGCGGCAGCGGACGTCGACGTAGCGCATCTCGCCGGACGGCATGCGCAGCTGCGCGCGGCTGCCCTCCTTGGCGACGAGCTGGGCCGAGTTGCCGGCCGAGCGGGCGATCTTGGCGCCACCGCCCGGACGCAGCTCGATGCAGTGGATGGTCGTACCCACCGGGATGTTGCGCAGCGGGAGGTTGTTGCCCGGCTTGATGTCAGCCTTGGCACCGGCCTCCACCGACACACCCTGACGCAGACCCTGCGGGGCGACGATGTAGCGCTTCTCCCCGTCCGCGTAGTGCAGCAGCGCGATGCGCGCCGTGCGGTTCGGGTCGTACTCGATGTGCGCGACCTTGGCCGGCACGCCGTCCTTGTCGTAGCGACGGAAGTCGATGACGCGGTAGGCACGCTTGTGGCCACCACCCTGGTGACGGGTGGTGATCCGGCCCTGGTTGTTGCGGCCGCCCTTCTTGGGGAGCGGGCGCACCAGCGACTTCTCGGGCGTCGACCGCGTCACTTCGACGAAGTCGGCGACCGACGAGCCACGACGGCCCGGCGTGGTCGGCTTGTACTTACGGATGCCCATGAATTCTCAGTCCTCGATCTGTATCCACCAGGCCGGTCAGGAGACCGGGCCGGAGAAGATGTCGATGCGCTGGCCCTCGGCGAGGCTGACGATCGCGCGCTTGGTGTCGGCACGCTTGCCGGTCCCGAAGCGGGTGCGACGGGTCTTGCCGGAGCGGTTCAGCGTGTTCACGCTGGTGACCTTGACGTTGAAGATCTTCTCGACCGCGATCTTGATCTCGGTCTTGTTCGCCGTCGGGCGCACCAGGAAGGTGTACTTGTTCGCGTCGAGGAGGCCGTAGCTCTTCTCGCTGACCACCGGCGCGATCAGCACGTCGCGGTGGTCCTTGTGGAAGGTGCTCACTTGGCGTCCTCCTCGGACTCGGCGACCGAAGCGGCCTCGGTCGAGGTGGCGACGGCCTTGACGGACTTGCCGGTGGCCGGGCCGGTGACGAACGCGTCGTACGCGCCCTTGGTGAAGATCACGTCGTCGGACAGCAGCACGTCGTAGGTGTTGAGCTGGTCGACGGCGAGCAGGTGGACGGTGTCCACGTTGCGCAGCGACAGCCAGGTCATGTCGTCGCCCCGCTCGAGCACGACCAGCGTGCGCGGACGGACGGTCAGGGCGACCAGCGCGGCGAGCGCGCCCTTGGTGCTCGGCTTGTCGCCGTCCACGAAGGACTCGACCACGTGCACGCGGCCGGCGCGAGCCCGGTCGGACAGGGCGCCACGCAGGGCGGCGGCCTTCATCTTCTTGGGGGTGCGCTGGTCGTAGCTGCGCGGGACCGGCCCGTGCACCACGCCACCACCGGCGAACTGGGGAGCGCGGATCGAGCCCTGACGGGCGCGGCCGGTGCCCTTCTGCTTGTACGGCTTGCGACCACCACCGCGGACCTCGCCACGCGACTTGACCGCGTGGGTGCCCTGGCGAGCGGCAGCCTGCTGAGCCACGACGACCTGGTGGATCAACGGGATGTTGACCTGGACGTCGAAGATCTCGGCAGGGAAGTCGACATCGACGGTCTTGGCAGACTCGGTCATGAGGTGGTGACCTCCTGGTTCGTGCGGGCCTTGGCCGCGGAACGGATGACCACGACGCCGCCCTTGGGGCCGGGAACGGCACCCTTGAGCAGGATCAGGCCCTTCTCGACGTCGACCGCGAAGACCTCGACGTTCTGGGTGGTGACGGTGTCGCCACCCATCCGGCCGGCCATCCGCATGCCCTTGAAGACACGACCCGGGGTGGCGCAGCCACCGATCGAGCCGGGCGAGCGGTGGTTGCGGTGGGCACCGTGGGAGGCGCGCGAGCCGTGGAAGCCGTGACGCTTCATCACACCGGCGTAGCCCTTGCCCTTGCTCGTGCCGGTGACGTCGACGTCCTCGCCGGCGGCGAACAGCTCGGGGCTGAGCTCCTGGCCGACGGAGTACGTCGCGGCGTCGGCCGTACGGATCTCCAGCAGGTGGCGGCGCGGGGTGACCCCGGCCTTCTCGAAGTGCCCGGATCGGGGCTTGGTCACCTTGCGGCCCTCGATCTCGCCGAAGCCGATCTGGACGGCGTTGTAGCCGTCCACCTCGGGCTGGCGGACCTGCGTGACCACGTTGGTACCAGCCGCGACGACAGTCACGGGCACCACACGGTTGTTCTCGTCCCAGGTCTGGGTCATGCCGAGCTTGGTGCCCAGCAGCCCACGGACGTTGCGTTCAAGAGTGCTCATGGAATCAGAACCTCACACTCAGAGCTTGATCTCGATGTCGACACCGGCAGGCAAGTCCAGACGCATCAGCGAGTCGACCGTCTTGGGGGTCGGGTCGATGATGTCGATCAGGCGCTTGTGGGTGCGCATCTCGAAGTGCTCGCGGCTGTCCTTGTACTTGTGGGGCGACCGGATGACGCAGTAGACGTTCTTCTCCGTCGGCAGAGGCACAGGGCCGGCAACCTTCGCGCCCGTACGGGTGACCGTGTCAACGATCTTGCGCGCCGAGGTGTCGATCACCTCGTGGTCGTAGGCCTTGAGCCTGATGCGGATCTTCTGTCCCGCCATAGCTCTCAGTTCGTCCTTACTCTCGTCAAAACCAGTTCCGCCAGGTCAAGAGGGCGACCCGGCGGGCCACTCCCTGCTGCTCCCCGCTCCTGGAGCGGGCCCCTGTTCGCCGACCCCCGCGGTCGGGTGTGTCGCGCCCGCTTTCGGCACGACACACGTCCACACGGATCGTGTTGGGGTGGCGCCCGAGGTGCTCATGACGTGCGGTGAACATCCGTCGGACTGTGGAAGGGTCTCCTGGTTCGGCGCGGACACAGACCGACCACCGCAATCAGGAGAACCTGTTCAGTAGTCAAACTTGTCGACTGTGTGTCACGCCCCGGCGACCCCGCCGGAGCAACCGGACTATCTTGTCAGAGACCGGCCGACCTAATCAAATCGGTGGCCGCTGCCGTGGGATGCCGCTCCGGACCACCGGCTCAGCGGCGGCGGTAGGTGAGGTCGGTGATCGACCGACCCGCCTCCAGTCCCCGGCGCTCGAACCGGGTCAGCGGGCGGTCCTGCCAGCGAGCGGTGACCCCGCCCTCCAGCAGCGGCTCGGCGTCCAGCACCTCGGCCATCTGCTCCGCGTAGGCCGCCCAGTCGGTGGCCAGCCTCCATACCGCGCCCGGGGCGAGCCGGGTCGCGGCCAGGGCGGCGAACTCCGGGCTCACCAGCCGGCGCCGGTGGTGGCGCTGCTTGGGCCACGGGTCGGGGAAGAACGTCCACAGCTCGTCCACGCTGCCGGGGTCCAGCAGGTGCTCGGTGGACCAGACGGCGTCCACGCTGACCATCCGGACGTTCGAGATGCCGGCCTGCTCCATCCGCCAGAACGTGTCGGCGACCCCGGGGTGCCAGACCTCGAAGCCCAGCACGTCGTACGACGGGCGGGTGGCGGCCAGCGCGACGGTGGCCTCCCCCACGCCGCAGCCGATCTCGACGACCAGCGGCGCCTCGCGCCCGAACCAGGACCGCAGGTCGAAGCCCGGCTGGTCCACGGCCTCGTCGGGGATCCACCACTCGTCGCGGCGCCGGCCCCAGGCGGCCTCCTGGCGGGTGCCGAGCCGGCTCCCCCGCCGGGTGTAGGTCAGCACCTCACGGATCCGCTTGCCCTCGGCCGTCCGCCCCGTGTGCGGCCGTGCCGGCCTGACTCCCTGCTCCACACCATCTCCTCGTACGACCACAACGACCCCGGAAGGGTATCCCCTGCCGAGGCCGCGACGGACCACGAGGCGAGCCAGCCCCCGGGGGTTCGGCCTCGTCCTCCTCGGGCACGGACCGGCGCCTGCGGTGCCCTGGTGGAGCGCGCAGCAGGTCCGGTGCGGCTCTCACGCACCCCGGGGCGCCGGCCGCTCCAGGAGGCCGCGCTGCGGCCCCGTGGCGGCCCTGCGGACGGCAACGCGAGAGGCCCCGGACCGTGCGGTCCGGGGCCTCTCGGCGGGTGGTGCTAGGAGGTCACTTGTTGATCTTGGTGACGCGGCCGGCACCGACGGTGCGGCCACCCTCACGGATCGCGAAGCGGAGACCGTCCTCCATGGCGATCGGCTGGATCAGCTCGACCGACATGTCGGTGTTGTCGCCCGGCATGACCATCTCGGTGCCCTCGGGGAGGGTCACCACGCCGGTCACGTCCGTCGTACGGAAGTAGAACTGCGGGCGGTAGTTGTTGAAGAACGGCGTGTGACGGCCGCCCTCCTCCTTCGACAGGATGTAGACCGACGCGTCGAAGTTGGTGTGCGGGGTCGTGGTGCCCGGCTTGATGACGACCATGCCGCGCTCGACGTCCTCGCGCTTGGTGCCACGAAGCAGCAGACCGACGTTCTCACCGGCCTGGCCCTCGTCGAGCAGCTTGCGGAACATCTCGACACCGGTGACCGTGGTGGTCTGCTTGTTCTCGCGGATGCCGATCAGGTCGACGGTCTCGTTGACCTTGACCACACCGCGCTCGATACGGCCGGTGATGACCGTGCCGCGACCGGTGATCGTGAAGACGTCCTCGACGGGCATGAGGAACGGCTTGTCGATCTCGCGCTCGGGCTGCGGGATGTGCGCGTCCACGGCGTCCATGAGCTCGAGGATCGAGTTGCCCCACTTCTCGTCGCCGTTCAGCGCCGGGAAGGCGGCGACGCGGACGACCGGCAGGTCGTCACCGTCGAACTCGTACTCGGTGAGCAGCTCGCGGACCTCGAGCTCGACGAGCTCGATGAGCTCCTCGTCGTCGACCATGTCGCACTTGTTGAGCGCGACGACGATCGCCGGCACGCCGACCTGGCGGGCGAGCAGCACGTGCTCACGCGTCTGGGGCATGGGGCCGTCGGTGGCGGCGACCACGAGGATCGCGCCGTCCATCTGAGCCGCGCCGGTGATCATGTTCTTGATGTAGTCGGCGTGACCCGGGCAGTCGACGTGAGCGTAGTGACGCTGCTCGGTCTGGTACTCGACGTGCGCGATCGAGATCGTGATGCCGCGCTGACGCTCCTCGGGAGCCTTGTCGATCATGTCGAAGGCCGAGGCCTCGTTCAGGTTCGGGTACTTGTCGTGCAGCACCTTGGTGATCGCTGCGGTCAACGTCGTCTTGCCATGGTCGATGTGACCAATCGTTCCGATGTTGACGTGCGGCTTAGTCCGCTCGAACTTCGCCTTAGCCACGGGGGCTCCTCCTCGTTAGAAACTTGACTCGTCTGCTGGGGATTACTGCAAAGGGTCCGACGATCTACTCGCCGCGGACCTTCTTGATGATCTCGTCGGCGACGTTCTGCGGAACCTCGGCGTACGAGTCGAACTCCATCGAGTACGACGCCTGGCCGGAGGTCTTGGACCTCAGGTCGCCAACGTACCCGAACATCTCTGACAGCGGTACCAGAGCCTCGACCACCCGGTCGCCCGAGCGCTCGAACATCGTCTGGACCTGGCCGCGGCGCGAGTTGATGTCGCCGATGACGTCACCCAGGAAGGACTCCGGGGTGGTCACCTCGACGGCGAACATCGGCTCGAGCAGCACCGGCTTGGCCATCCGCGCGGCCTCCTTGAAGGCCTGCCCGCCGGCCAGCTTGAAGGCCAGCTCGGAGGAGTCGACGTCGTGGTAGGCGCCGTCCTCGAGCGTGAACTTCACGTCGACCATCGGGTAGCCGGCGAGGACACCGAACTCCATGGCGCCCTGGCCACCCTGGTCGACCGACGGGATGTACTCGCGCGGGATGCGGCCACCGCTGACGTTGTTGACGAACTCGTAGCCGGCGCCGAGGCCGGTCTCCGGGTCGACGTTGGGGCCGAGGCTGATGACCACCTTCGCGAACTGGCCCGAGCCACCGGTCTGCTTCTTGTGCGTGTAGGAGTGGCTCTTGACCTCCTTGCGGATGGTCTCGCGGTAGGCGACCTGCGGCTTGCCGACGGTGGCCTCGACGCGGAACTCGCGGCGCATGCGGTCCACCAGGATCTCCAGGTGGAGCTCGCCCATGCCGGCGATGATCGTCTGGCCGGTCTCCATGTCGCTCTTGACCGTGAAGGTGGGGTCCTCGTCGGAGAGCCGCTGGATGGCGACACCCAGCTTCTCCTGGTCACCCTTGGTCTTGGGCTCGATCGCGACCTCGATCACCGGGGCCGGGAAGGTCATCGACTCGAGCACGACCGGGTGCTGCATGTCGGACAGGGTGTGGCCGGTCTTGGTGTCCTTCAGACCCATGACGGCGACGATCTGGCCGGCGCCGACCGACGCGATCTCCTCACGCTTGTTCGCGTGCATCTGGTAGACCTTGCCGATCCGCTCCTTGCGGCCGTTGACCGAGTTGAGCACGGTCGAGCCGGCGACGAGCTTGCCGGAGTACACCCGGACGTAGATCAGCTTGCCGAGGTGCGGGTCGGTGGCGACCTTGTAGGCCAGCCCGGAGAACGGCTCGTCGTCGCTCGGCTGGCGGACGATCACCTCGTCCTCGTCGTTGGCGGCATGGCCCTGGATGCCGTCGATGTCGAGCGGCGAGGGCAGGTACTTGACGACCGCGTCGAGCAGGGGCTGCACGCCCTTGTTCTTGAACGCGGTGCCGCACAGGACCGGGTTGACCTTGTCGGCCAGGGTGGCGCGGCGGATCGCGTCCTCGAGCTCCTCGACGGTGAGCTCCTCGCCCTCGAGGTACTTCTCCATCACGGCGTCGTCGGCCTCGGCCAGCGTCTCGAGGAACTTCTCGCGCCACTCGGCGGCCTGCTCGGTGAGCGCCGCCGGGATCTCCTCGACGTCGTAGTCCTCGCCCATCTTGGTCTCGCCGCGCCAGGTGAGGGCGCGCATGCCGACCAGGTCGACGACACCGAGGAAGTCGCTCTCGGCGCCGATCGGGATCTGCAGGACCAGCGGGGTGGAGTTGAGACGCTCGACCATCATGTCCACGCAGCGGAAGAAGTCCGCGCCGGTGCGGTCGAGCTTGTTCACGAAGCACATCCGGGGCACGGAGTACTTGTTGGCCTGACGCCACACGGTCATCGTCTGCGGCTCGACACCGGCGACGCCGTCGAAGACGGCCACGGCGCCGTCGAGGACGCGCAGCGAGCGCTCGACCTCGGCGGTGAAGTCCACGTGGCCGGGGGTGTCGATGATGTTGATCTGGTGCTTCTTCCACCAGCAGGTCGTCGCGGCCGACGTGATCGTGATGCCGCGCTCCTGCTCCTGCTCCATCCAGTCCATGACGGCGGCGCCCTCGTGGACCTCGCCGATCTTGTAGGAGATGCCGGTGTAGAAGAGGATCCGCTCGGTCGTGGTGGTCTTGCCGGCGTCGATGTGCGCCATGATGCCGATGTTGCGGACCTTGGTGAGGTCGGTGGTGATGTCGACGGCCACTTGTGAGTGATCCCCTCTAGCTAGGTGGTGCCAAGTGATGCTGGTCTGCGGCATGAGCCGCACAGGTGTCGGTACGTCGGCGGCGCGGGCCCTCGTGGGGCGCTCGGCTCGTCGACGTACCGGCGGGTGTCACCAGCGGTAGTGAGCGAAGGCCTTGTTGGACTCGGCCATCTTGTGGGTGTCCTCGCGGCGCTTGACAGCGGCACCGAGCCCGTTGGACGCGTCGAGGATCTCGTTCATCAGGCGCTCGGCCATCGTCTTCTCGCGACGGGCGGCCGAGTAGCCGACCAGCCAGCGCAGCGCCAGCGTCATGGACCGCGTGCCGCGGACCTCGACGGGCACCTGGTAGGTCGCGCCACCGACACGGCGGCTGCGGACCTCGAGGGCGGGCTTCACGTTGTCCAGCGCACGCTTGAGCGTGACGACCGGGTCGGTGCCGGTCTTGTCACGGCAGCCCTCCAGGGCGCCGTAGACGATCCGCTGCGCGGTCTGCTTCTTGCCGTCCTTGAGCACCTTGCTGACCAGCTGGGTCACCACGGGGCTGCCGTAGACCGGGTCGACGTCGAGCGGGCGCTTCGGAGCGGGTCCCTTGCGCGGCATCAGCTCTTCTCCTTCTTCGCGCCGTAACGGCTGCGAGCCTGCTTGCGGTTCTTGACACCCTGGGTGTCGAGCGAGCCGCGGATGATCTTGTACCGGACACCGGGAAGGTCCTTCACACGACCGCCACGCACGAGCACGATCGAGTGCTCCTGCAGGTTGTGGCCGACACCCGGGATGTACGCCGTGACCTCGATGCCGCTGGACAGGCGCACGCGGGCGACCTTCCGCAGCGCGGAGTTCGGCTTCTTCGGGGTGGTCGTGTAGACACGCGTGCACACGCCACGCCTCTGGGGGGACCCCTTCAGAGCGGGCGTCTTGTTCTTCGACACCTTGTCCTGGCGGCCCTTGCGGACCAACTGCTGGATGGTGGGCACCGCGCGGTTCTCTTTCCTCTTCGGTGATGCTGTCTTGTGTGTCCGGTCGTCCGGCCTGCTGCGCCGCTCACGCCCTTCGCGAGGTTCTACCCCCGCGGTCGGGTGTGTCGCTCCCCGCCGTCGTCCGCGGTGGTGCTGGCGGAGTTTCCGGCGGGTGAACGCTGCGAAGTGCAGCCGCGATCCCGTCGATCAGGGTGACGAGCGCGCGCATGGCCTGGGTGTCCCAGACACGAAGAAAAAGATTACCGGCTCGCCGGAACGCGGTCAAAACGAGCTCCGGCGGGGCCGCGGTGCTAGGGGCACCCGCCCCCGCGCCTGGGAGGTCCAGACTACCGAGCCGGACCAAGCGCACCGGCCAGCAGCTCGGCCAGGTGGAGTGCCTGCACGTCGGCCAGGTCGGCCAGCTGGGTGCGGCAGGAGAAGCCGTCCGCGAGCACCACGGCCCGCTCCCCTGCTGCCCGCACGGCCGGCAGCAGGTCGTGCTCGGCGACCGCCACCGACACCTCGTAGTGGCCCTGCTCGACCCCGAAGTTGCCGGCCAGCCCGCAGCAGCCGCCGACCCGGGTGACCTGCGCCCCGGTGCGGGCGAGCAGGGCCGCGTCCGCCTCCCAGCCGACCACGCTGGCGTGGTGGCAGTGCGGCTGCACGACCACGGTCGTCCCGGTGAGGTCCGGCGGCGACCAGCCCTCGACCCGGCCGAGCACCTCGGCCAGGGAGTGCACGCCGGCGGCGACCGCGGCGGCCCGGGGGTCGTCACTGAGCTCGACGGCGTCCGAGCGCAGGGTCGCCAGGCAGGACGGCTCCAGCCCGAGCACGGGGATCCCGCGCTCGACGTACGGGTGCAGCACGTCGACGGTGCGGGACAGGATGCGCCTGGCGGCGTCGAGCTGGCCGGTGCTGATCCAGGTGAGCGCGCAGCAGGCGGACTCGGTGACCACCCCGACCCGGAGGCCGGCCGACTCCAGCAGGGTCACCGCCGCCCGTCCGCTGGCGGAGGCGAAGCCGTCGGTGAAGGAGTCGGCCCAGACCACCACGTCCGGGTCCGCGGGCCGGGTGCGCCCCCGGGCCCAGCGGCGCAGAGTGCGGGTGTCGAAGGCGGGGATCCGGCGACGCTGGTCGATGCCGGCCGCGGCCTTGGCGGCCCGCTGCACCGCGCCGACCCGCAGCACCCGGTTGGCCAGCGGCGCCACCGGCGCGGTCAGCCGGGCCCAGCGGGGCAGCTGTCCGAGCGCGTAGTGGCTGCGCGGGCGCAGCCGGCGCCGGTACCGCTGGTGCAGCGCCTCCGCCTTGTACGTCGCCATGTCGATGCCGGTCGGGCAGTCCGAGGCGCAGCCCTTGCAGGACAGGCACAGGTCCAGGGCCTCGTGGACCTCGTCGGAGCGCCACCCGTCGCTGACCAGCGAGCCGTTGACCATCTCCTGGAGCACCCGGGCGCGGCCACGGGTGGAGTCCTTCTCGTCGCGCGTCGCGGCGTACGACGGGCACATCACGCCGCCGCTGCCGGTGTTGTCCGCGAGGCACTTGCCGACCCCGGTGCACCGGTGCACCGCGTCGACGACCGAGCCGCCGTCGTGGACCAGCCGCAGGGTGTGCCGGGGCTCGCGCAGCCGGGCCGCGAGCCGGAGGTCGGCGTCGACCGGCCGCGGGTCGACCAGCACCCCGGGGTTGAGCAGGTCCTCGGGGTCGAACAGCTGCTTGACCCCCGCGAACAGGCCGATCGCCTCCGGGGAGTACATCCGGGTCAGCAGCTCCGAGCGGGCCCGGCCGTCGCCGTGCTCGCCGGACAGGCTGCCGCCGTGCGCGGCGGTCAGGTCCGCGGCCGCCTCGACGAACTGCCGGAAGCCGCGCCGTCCGGCGCTCTCCTTGAGCGGGAAGTCGATGCGCACGTGCACGCAGCCGTCGCCGAAGTGGCCGTAGGGCACCCCGTCGAGACCGGACCCCTTGAGCAGCGCGTCGAACCCGCGCAGGTAGTCCCCGAGCCGCTCCGGGGGCACCGCGGCGTCCTCCCAGCCGGACTGTGCGGGCCGCTCCAGCGTCCGGGCGGCGAGCCCGGCGCCGTCCTCGCGGATCCGCCACAGCGCGGCCATCTCGGCGGCGTCGGTGACCACCCGCACGTCGAGCGCGCCGGCACCCTGGGCGACGGTGGCGGCCAGCGCCGCGACCTCGACCGGCGTGTCCCCGGTGACCTCGGCGAACAGCCAGCCGGCCCCTCGCGGCAGGTCCGGGACCCGGCCCCCGCCGGGCTGGCTGCGCACCACCTCCACGATCCGGGAGTCCAGGCCCTCGCAGGCCACCAGCGGGTGCGTCAGCAGCCCGGGGACCGCGTCGGCGGCCTCGAACATCGACGGGTAGCCCAGCACGGCCAGCGCCCGGTGCGGGGCGTCCTCGACCAGTCGGACGGTCGCACCCAGCACCACCCCGAGGGTGCCCTCGCTGCCGACCAGGAACTTCGCGACGTCGCGGCCGTTCTCCGGGAGCAGGTGCTCGAGGCTGTAGCCGGACACCTGGCGGGTGAACCGGCCCAGCTCGGTGCGCACGGTGCCCAGGTGCGACCCCACCAGGGCGTCCAGCTCGCGGAGCAGGCGGGAGTCGGCCGGCCGGCCGTCGAGCCGGAGCAGCTCCCCGGACGCGGTCAGCACGTCCAGGCCGCGGACGTTGTCGGCGGTCCGGCCGTAGCCGAGGGCCCGCGACCCGCAGGCGTTGTTGCCGATCATCCCGCCGATCGTGCAGCGGGTGTGCGTCGAGGGGTCCGGGCCGAAGCGCAGCCCCTGGGCGGCGGCGGCCCGCTGCAAGGTGGCGTGCACGGTCCCCGGCTGGACGGTCGCGGTGCGGGTGTCGGCGTCGACCGACAGCACGCGGTTGAGGTGCCGGGTGGTGTCCACCACGATCCCGGTGCCGACGGCGTTGCCCGCGATCGACGTACCCGCGCCGCGCACGGTCAGCGGTGTCCCCGACTCGCGGGCCACCGCCACGGTCGCGACCAGCTCGTCGGCGTCGCGCGGACGGACAACGACCTGGGGCACCACCCGGTACAGCGAGGCGTCGGTGGAGTACAGGGCGCGGGCCAGCGTCGAGTCGTCGACGTCGCCCACGCCGGCGCCGCGCAGGGCGTGCGCGAGGTCGAGGCCGGTGGTCACCACGGCCGGGACACCTGCCGCCGGGCTTCGGGGATGGACACCGTCTCCGGGAGGACAGGGAGGGTCATGGCCGAAGTCTAGGCAGCCGGCACCCGGCCCGGATCCCCGGTCGCGGGCGCCGGGACGGGCCGTCGAGCGCTCAGCCGTCGGCGACCAGGCCGAGCGCGTGCCGCGCCGCCGTGAGCAGCTCCAGGTCGTACGCCGTGGCGAACCGCACCCACGCCACCTGGTCGGTGGAGCCGTCCTCCTCCACCACCCGCGGCTCGATGCCGGCCGAGTCGGGCAGCACGCGCGCGTCGAAGATCAGGTGGATGCCGTGGTAGTCCTCGACCAGCCCGTCGGCCCGGGCACCGGTGAAGTGCGAGGCGTGCACGTCGAGGACCCGGCCCGGCTCCACGTGCAGGCCGGCCTCCTCGTACACCTCGCGGCGGAGCGCGTCACGGGGGTCCTCCCCGTGGTCGATCCCGCCGCCGGGCAGCGTCCAGCGGCCCTCGATGCGGGTCCGCGAGGACATCCGGGTGAGCAGCACCTCCCGCTCCGGTCCGGTGCCGCGCAGCAGCACGGCGTACGCCGCGATCCGCTGGCGTCGCGGGACGGCGTCCTGGTCGGGGCTCGGCGCGGACATGGGCGCGAGTCTAGGCCGGTTCACGGCCGGCGGGCCACGTTTGGCCGCCGGCGCCCCGGGCAGCATCACCGGGCCCGTGCCGCCGATGGAGAGAACGATGTCCGCCACCCCGACCCGGCAGCCGGCCGCTCCGGCCTCGACCCGTCCCGCCCGGGACCCGTGGCTCGACAACGCCAAGATGCTGCTGGTGACGCTGGTCGTCGTCGGGCACTCCTGGACGCTGCTGCCGAGCACCTTCACCACGTCGTGGGCCTACAACTTCCTCTACCTGTGGCACGTGCCGGCGTTCGTGATGGTGACCGGCTACCTGTCCCGGTCGTTCACGCTGTCGCGGCGCAACCTGTCCCGGCTGGTCACCACGGTCGTGGTGCCCTACCTGGTGTTCGAGTGGGCGCTGACCACCTTCCGCGACGTCGTCGGCGGCGAGCACCACGGGCCGCTGTTCCTCAACCCGCACTGGCCGATGTGGTACCTCAGCGTGCTGCTGGTCTGGCGGCTGGCCACCCCGCTGCTGACCCGGGTGCCGCACGCCCTGCCGCTGTCCGTGCTGGTCAGCCTGGCGGGCGGCGCGTTCACCGGGGACACCCTGGACCTGGCCCGGGCCCTGGGCCTGCTGCCGTTCTTCGTGGTCGGCCTGCTGGCCACCCCCGAGCAGCTGGCGCGGCTGCGCCTGCCCGCGGCCAGGGCCGCGGCGATGGGGGCCTTCGCGCTGGCGCTGGTGGTCGCCACCGCCGTCGAGCACCACCTCGGCAGCACCGAGTGGCTCTACTGGCGCTCCAGCTACACCGAGCTGCACGTCTCCCTCGCCATCGGGGTCGCCGGCCGGCTGGCGCTGCTGGCCGGGTCGGGGGCGCTGGCCGTGGCGTTCCTCGCCCTGGTGCCGACCCGCGGCGGCTGGTTCAGCCGGCTGGGCTCGGCCACCCTGGTCGTCTACCTCGTCCACGGCTTCGTGGTGAAGTCGGTGTCCTACACGGCGTTCCCCGGCTGGGCGGACGGGCACGCCCTCACCGCGCTGGCGCTCAGCACGCTCGCCGCGGTCGCCCTGGCCCTGCTGCTCTCCTGGGCACCGGTGTCCGGTCGGCTCCAGGTCGTCGTCGACCCGGTCGGCAGCTGGCGCCGGCGTCAGGCCGCACCCGTCGCCGAGCCCCGGCCCGGGCTCCAGTCGGCGTCGACCGAGCTGAAGGGCACGCTCTCCGCCAGCCGGGCGCACTCCGGCGTCGGCGCCTGACCACCGAGGTGGGCCGGGTGCCACGGCGCCCGCTCCCCCGGCCGCGGGCGGTGCTCGACACGTTGCTGGAGCTCGTCGAGCAGCGACTGCATCCGCCGGCCCAGCGCAGCGGTCGCCGCCCGGACGTCGTCGCCGGGCGCCACCGTCATCGGCTCGCCGACCAGCAGTGAGACCGGCCGGCCACGGGTCAGGTCGAGCGGGCGTCCGGCGGTGAGGATCCGCTGCGGGCCCCAGATCGCCATCGGCAGCAGCGGCGCACCGGTCTGCTGCGCCAGCGCCGCCGCGCCGGGCATCAGGGCACGCACGGTGTACGACGTGCTCACCCCGGCCTCCGGGAACAAGCCGACGGCCTCCCCCTCCCTGAGCAGGGAGCGGGCTCGCAGGTAGGCGGCGGCCGGGGCCGCCCGGTCCACGGGCACGTGCCGCATGCTCGACATCAGCCCGCCGACCAGCGGCGCGGACCACACGTCGTGACGGGCCAGGAAGCGCACCCGTCGGCGGCTCTCCCGGGCCGCGAGCCCGACCAGCAGGAAGTCCAGGAAGCTCACGTGGGTACTGGCCAGCAGCACCGGGCCGGACCGGGGCACGTGCCGGTCGCCCTCGACCCGCAGCCGCAGCCCGAGCCCGCGGAAGGCCATGCGCGCGAGCCCGGTCACGGCCGGGTAGGTCAGCTCCACGTGAGACGTTCGCCGCCACGAGGGTCACGGACGGGACGCGCGGCCGGGCGGCGTTCCAGGAGCGTCAAGGGCTTGGCCGCGGCGGCCGCGGGGCGAAGTCTCCCGGCAGAGAAGCAGCGCGGCCGACGCGCCGCCCCAGCGAGTGGGGCGACGGTCGGCCGCGCGTGTGGTGCGAGACGCCGAGCTCAGTTCTGGTAGGAACCGAAGTCGAAGTCGTCGAGTGCCACGGCCTGGCCTCCGGTGTTCCCGAAGTCGTAGTCGTAGTCGCCGTACCCGGTGACGGAGTACGCGTTGGCACGCGCCTCCTCGGTCGGCTCCACCCGGATGTTGCGGTAGCGCTCCAGGCCGGTACCGGCCGGGATCAGCTTCCCGATGATCACGTTCTCCTTCAGGCCGCGCAGCGAGTCCGACTTGCCGTGGATCGCCGCGTCGGTGAGGACGCGCGTGGTCTCCTGGAACGACGCCGCCGACAGCCACGACTCGGTGGCCAGCGACGCCTTGGTGATGCCCATCAGCTGCGGACGGCCGGCGGCGGGCTTGCCCCCCTCGGAGACCACCCGACGGTTCTCCTCCTCGAAGATGACCCGGTCGATGAGGTCCGACGGGAGCAGCTTGGTGTCGCCCTGCTCCAGCACGAGAACCCGGCGCAGCATCTGCCGCACGATGATCTCGATGTGCTTGTCGTGGATGGCCACGCCCTGGCTGCGGTACACAGCCTGGACCTCGTCCACCAGGTGCTCCTGGGCCTTGCGGACACCGAGGATGCGCAGCACCTCCTGCGGGTCGGGCGTGCCCTGGGTGAGCTGCTGGCCCACCTCGACGTGGTCGCCCTCGCCGACGGTCAGACGCGACCGCTTGCTGACCGGGTACTCCTGGACCTCGGAACCGTCGTCCGGGGTGATCAGGATCTTCTTCGCCTTGTCGGACTCGTCGATGCTCACCCGGCCCGCGGCCTCGGTGATCGGCGAGCGCCCCTTGGGCTGGCGGGCCTCGAAGAGCTCGACCACGCGGGGCAGACCCTGCGTGATGTCGTCCGCGGAGGCCACACCACCGGTGTGGAAGGTACGCATCGTCAGCTGCGTGCCCGGCTCACCGATCGACTGGGCCGCGATGATGCCGACCGCCTCGCCGATGTCGACGAGCTTGCCGGTGGCCAGCGAGCGGCCGTAGCACTTGGCGCAGGTACCCGTCCGGGCGTCACAGGTGAGCACCGAGCGGACCTTCACCTCCTCGATGCCGGCGGCCACGAGCTCGTTGATCTTGACGTCCCCGAGGTCGCCACCCGCGACGACGAGCACCTCGCCCGTCTCCGGGTGGGTGACCTCGACGGCCGCCGAGCGGGCGTACGCCGCGGTCTCGGCGTTCTCGTCCTTGACGACGCGACCGTCCTCGAGGCGCTGCCCGATCCGCTTGGGCAGACCCCGCTCGGTGCCGCAGTCGTCCTCACGGATGATGACGTCCTGCGACACGTCGACGAGACGACGGGTGAGGTACCCGGAGTCCGCCGTCCGCAGCGCGGTGTCGGCCAGACCCTTGCGAGCACCGTGCGTGGCGATGAAGTACTCCAGCACCGTCAGGCCCTCGCGGAAGTTCGACTTGATCGGCCGCGGGATGATGTCGCCCTTCGGGTTGGCCACGAGGCCACGCATGGCCGCGATCTGCCGCACCTGCATCATGTTCCCGCGGGCACCCGAGTGAACCATCATGTAGATCGGGTTCATCTTGTCGAAGGTGGTCTCGAGCTCGGCCGCGACCTCGTTGGAGGCCTGCGTCCAGATCTCGATGAGCTCCTGGCGACGCTCGTCGTCGGTGATCAGACCGCGCTCGAACTGCTTCTGCACCTTGGCGGCCTGCTCCTCGAACACCTCGAGGATCTCGCCCTTGCGGGGCGGGGTGACGACGTCCTCGATCGACACCGTCACACCGGAGCGGGTGCCCCAGTGGAAGCCGGCGTCCTTGAGGGCGTCGAGCGCCGCGGCGACCTCGACCTTGGTGTAGCGCTCGGCCAGGTCGTTCACGATCACGCCGAGCTGCTTCTTGCCGACCTCGTAGTTCACGAAGGCGTAGTCGCCGGGCAGCGTCTCGTTGAACAGCGCGCGGCCCAGGGTGGTCTCCAGGATCAGCGGCTGACCCTGCTCCCAGTCCTCGGGCAGCGCGGTGCCGAACGGCGGGACGACCTCGGGGAACCGGATCTTCACGGTGCTCTGCAGGGTGATCTCGCCCCGGTCCAGCGCCATGACCGCCTCGGAGGTCGAGGAGAACGCGCGCCCGTCGCCGGGCAGCTCCCCCTCCATCTCGCGGGTCAGGAAGAACAGCCCGATGATCATGTCCTGGGTGGGCATGGTCACGGGACGGCCGTCGGACGGCTTGAGGATGTTGTTCGTCGACAGCATCAGGATCCGCGCCTCGGCCTGGGCCTCGGCGGACAGCGGCAGGTGCACCGCCATCTGGTCGCCGTCGAAGTCGGCGTTGAAGGCCGAGCAGACGAGCGGGTGGATCTGGATCGCCTTGCCCTCGATCAGCTGGGGCTCGAAGGCCTGGATGCCCAGGCGGTGCAGGGTGGGTGCACGGTTCAGCAGCACCGGGTGCTCGGTGATGACCTCCTCGAGCACGTCCCACACGACCGGACGCGCACGCTCGACCATCCGCTTGGCGCTCTTGATGTTCTGCGCGTGGTTCAGGTCGACCAGACGCTTCATCACGAACGGCTTGAAGAGCTCGAGCGCCATCTGCTTGGGCAGACCGCACTGGTGCAGCTTGAGCTGCGGGCCGACCACGATGACCGAACGGCCCGAGTAGTCGACGCGCTTGCCGAGCAGGTTCTGGCGGAACCGGCCCTGCTTGCCCTTGAGCATGTCCGAGAGCGACTTCAGCGGCCGGTTGCCCGGGCCGGTGACCGGACGGCCACGACGGCCGTTGTCGAACAGCGAGTCGACGGCCTCCTGGAGCATCCGCTTCTCGTTGTTGACGATGATCTCGGGCGCACCGAGGTCGAGCAGCCGCTTGAGGCGGTTGTTCCGGTTGATCACGCGGCGGTACAGGTCGTTCAGGTCGGAGGTCGCGAAGCGGCCACCGTCGAGCTGCACCATCGGACGCAGGTCCGGCGGGATGACCGGCACGGCGTCGAGCACCATGCCCTGCGGGCTGTTGCCGGTCTTGCGGAACGCGTCGACGACCTTGAGCCGCTTGAGCGCACGGACCTTGCGCTGGCCCTTGCCGTTGGCGATGGTGTCGCGCAGGCTCTCGACCTCGGCCTCGAGGTCGAAGGTCTGCAGGCGCTTCTGGATGGCCGTGGCCCCCATGTGGCCCTCGAAGTACTTGCCGAACCAGTTCTTCATCTCGCGGTAGAGCAGCTCGTCGCCCTCGAGGTCCTGGACCTTGAGGTTCTTGAACCGGCTCCACACCTCGTCGAGGCGGTCCAGCTCGCGCTGGGAGCGGTCGCGGACCTGCTTCATCTCGCGCTCGGCGCCGTCCTTGACCTTGCGACGTGCGTCGGCCTTGGCACCCTCGGCCTCGAGGGACGCGAGGTCCTCCTCGAGCTTCTTGGCGCGGTCGTCGATCTGGGTGTCGCGACGTCCCTCGAGACGCTTGCGCTCCAGGTCGATCTTGGCCTCGAGCGAGGACAGGTCGCGGTGCCGGGCGTCCTCGTCGACGGTGGTGATCATGTAGGCGGCGAAGTAGATGACCTTCTCGAGGTCCTTCGGGGCCAGGTCGAGCAGGTAGCCGAGCCGGCTGGGCACACCCTTGAAGTACCAGATGTGCGTCACCGGGGCGGCGAGCTCGATGTGGCCCATCCGCTCGCGGCGGACCTTGGACCGGGTCACCTCGACGCCGCAGCGCTCGCAGATGATGCCCTTGAAGCGCACGCGCTTGTACTTGCCGCAGTAGCACTCCCAGTCCCGGGTGGGACCGAAGATCTTCTCGCAGAAGAGGCCGTCACGCTCGGGCTTGAGCGTGCGGTAGTTGATGGTCTCCGGCTTCTTGACCTCGCCGTGGCTCCACGTACGGATGTCGTCCGCGGTGGCCAGGCCGATCTTCAGCTGGTCGAAGAAGTTCACGTCGAGCACGGTGGCTTCTTTCCTCGTGTCTGTTCTTGAATCAAAGCAAAGGACGGGAGAGGGGCGGTACGCCGGCCACCCGCTGGCCGCCGACGTACCGCCTCATGACTCAGACTTCCTCGACGCTGCTGGGCTCGCGGCGGGACAGGTCGATGCCGAGCTCCTCGGCGGCGCGGAAGACGTCCTCCTCCGCGTCGCGCATCTCGATCGCGGTGCCGTCCTGGGACAGCACCTCGACGTTGAGGCAGAGCGACTGCATCTCCTTGACGAGAACCTTGAACGACTCGGGGATCCCGGAGTCGGGGATGTTCTCGCCCTTCACGATGGCCTCGTAGACCTTGACGCGTCCGGGGACGTCGTCGGACTTGATCGTCAGGAGCTCCTGGAGGGCGTAGGCGGCGCCGTACGCCTCCATCGCCCAGACCTCCATCTCACCGAAGCGCTGGCCACCGAACTGGGCCTTACCACCGAGCGGCTGCTGGGTGATCATCGAGTACGGACCCGTCGACCGCGCGTGGATCTTGTCGTCCACGAGGTGGTGCAGCTTCAGGATGTACATGTACCCGACGGAGACCGGGTCGGGGAACGGCTCACCGGAGCGGCCGTCGAACAGCCGCGCCTTGCCGTTCTCCTTGACGACGCGGACGCCGTCGCGGTTCGGCAGGGTGGAGCCGAGCAGGCCGACGATCTCGTCCTCGCGCGCCCCGTCGAACACCGGGGTGGCGACGTTGGTGTCCGCCTCCGCAGCCTCGGCGTGGATCGAGATGAGGCGCTTCTTCCAGTCCTCGTCGTCGCCCTCGACCTGCCAGCCCTGCTTGGCCAGCCAGCCCAGGTGGATCTCCAGGATCTGGCCGATGTTCATCCGGCCCGGCACGCCGAGCGGGTTGAGCACCACGTCGACCGGGCTGCCGTCCTCCATGAACGGCATGTCCTCGACCGGCAGGATCTTGGAGATGACGCCCTTGTTGCCGTGTCGGCCGGCGAGCTTGTCACCCACGGAGATCTTGCGCTTCTGCGCCACGTAGACGCGGACCAGCTGGTTCACGCCCGGGGGCAGCTCGTCGCCCTCCTCGCGGTCGAAGACGCGGACGCCGATGACGGTGCCGGACTCGCCGTGCGGGACCTTCATCGAGGTGTCGCGGACCTCGCGCGCCTTCTCACCGAAGATCGCGCGGAGCAGCCGCTCCTCGGGGGTCAGCTCGGTCTCGCCCTTCGGCGTGACCTTGCCGACCAGGATGTCGCCCGTGGTGACCTCGGCGCCGATCCGGATGATGCCGCGCTCGTCGAGGTCGGCGAGCATCTCCTCGCTGACGTTCGGGATGTCGCGGGTGATCTCCTCCGGCCCGAGCTTGGTGTCACGGGCGTCGACCTCGTGCTCCTCGATGTGGATCGAGGTGAGGACGTCCTGCTGCACGAGGCGCTGCGACAGGATGATCGCGTCCTCGTAGTTGTGACCCTGCCAGGGCATGAACGCGACCAGCAGGTTGGTGCCGAGCGCCATCTCGCCCTCGTCGGTGCAGGGACCGTCGGCGATCGGCGAGCCGACCTCGAGGCGCTGCCCCTCCGAGACCAGCGGGCGCTGGTTGATGCAGGTGCCCTGGTTGGAGCGGCTGAACTTCTGCATCCGGTAGGTGCGGTAGGTGCCGTCGTCCTGCATGACCTCGACCGCGTCTGCCGAGACCTCCTGGACGACACCGGACTTCGCGGCGGTGACCACGTCACCGGCGTCGACGGCGGCACGGAACTCCATGCCGGTGCCGACCAGGGGCGCGTCGCTCTTGATGAGCGGCACGGCCTGGCGCTGCATGTTGGAGCCCATCAGCGCGCGGTTGGCGTCGTCGTGCTCGAGGAACGGGATCAGGGCGGTCGCCACCGACACCATCTGGCGCGGCGAGACGTCCATGTAGTCGACCTCGTCACGGGGGATGACGTCGACCTCGTTCTCGCGCTGGCGGACCAGCACCCGCTCCTCGGCGAACCGGAAGTCCTCCGTCAGCGGCGCGTTGGCCTGCGCGATGACGAAGTGGTCCTCCTCGTCGGCGGTGAGGTAGTCGACCTTGTCGGTGACCTGGCCCTTCTCCACCTTGCGGTACGGCGTCTCGACGAAGCCGAACGGGTTGATCCGCCCGAACGTCGCGAGCGAGCCGATCAGGCCGATGTTCGGGCCCTCAGGCGTCTCGATCGGGCACATGCGGCCGTAGTGCGACGGGTGCACGTCGCGGACCTCGAAGCCCGCTCGGTCGCGGGACAGACCGCCGGGGCCCAGCGCGGACAGGCGACGCTTGTGCGTCAGGCCCGCGATCGGGTTCGTCTGGTCCATGAACTGCGAGAGCTGCGAGGTGCCGAAGAACTCCTTCAGCGCCGCCACCACGGGCCGGATGTTGATCAGGCTCTGCGGGGTGATCGCCTCGACGTCCTGCGTGGTCATCCGCTCGCGGACGACGCGCTCCATCCGGGCCAGTCCGGTGCGGAGCTGGTTCTGGATGAGCTCGCCGACCGTGCGCATGCGCCGGTTGCCGAAGTGGTCGATGTCGTCCGCACGGACCTCCATCGGGCCCGCCGGCATCTCGAGCTCGGCCTTGCCGTCGTGCAGCGCGACGATGAACTTGATCGCCGAGACGATGTCGTCGTTGGTCAGCGTCTGCTGGTCGAAGGCCTCGGTGGTGCCGAGCTTCTTGTTGATCTTGTAGCGACCGACCTTGGCCAGGTCGTAGCGCTTGCCGTTGAAGTAGTAGTTGTCCAACAGCGTCTGCGCAGCCTCGCGCGTCGGCGGCTCGCCGGGGCGCAGCTTGCGGTAGATGTCGAGCAGCGCGTCGTCCTGGCCGGACGTGTGGTCCTTCTCCAGGGTGAGCATCATCGACTCGTACTCGCCGAACTCGTCGCGGATCTGCTGCTCGGTCCAGCCGAGGGCCTTGAGCAGCACCGTGACGTTCTGCTTGCGCTTGCGGTCGAGGCGGACCCCGACCATGTCGCGCTTGTCGATCTCGAACTCGAGCCAGGCTCCGCGCGAGGGGATCACCTTGGCGGTGTAGATGTCCTTGTCGGACGTCTTGTCCGCGCTGCGCTCGAAGTACACGCCGGGCGAGCGGACGAGCTGGGAGACCACGACACGCTCGGTGCCGTTGATCACGAAGGTGCCCTTGTCCGTCATCAGGGGGAAGTCACCCATGAAGACGGTCTGGCCCTTGATCTCGCCGGTCTCGTTGTTGGTGAACTCGGCGGAGACGTAGAGCGGGGCGGAGTAGGTGAAGTCCTTCTCCTTGCACTCGTCCACCGTGTTCTTCGGGTCGTAGAAGACCGGGTTCTCGAACGAGAGGGACATCGTGCCGGAGAAGTCCTCGATCGGCGAGATCTCCTCGAAGATCTCCTGAAGGCCGGACTTGTGCGAGACGTCCTCGCCGTTGTCCACGCGCTTCTGGACATCTGCCTTCCACTCCTCGTTGCCGACCAGCCAGTCGAAGCTCTTGGTCTGGAGGTCGAGGAGCTTGGGAACCTCGAGGGGCTCCGAGATCTTCGCGAAGGAGATGCGGCGCGGTGCCAGAGGGTTCTCTGCGGTGTTGGTGCTGTTCTTGCTGGTGCTGCGCGAGGCGGCCAAGAGGGGTCCTTCCGAGGGGCTCGCGGACTCGTCGGCCGACCACGAACCAGCCGACCGGGCAGGCTGGAAGTATTTGAGGGCAGACGCGAGGACCTACATTACCCACGGGCACCGCGAAACACAACCGGTCAAGACCACCCCCCTCATCCCTCGATCCGCACCCCCCGTCAGCCGGACCGAAGGATCTCGGGTGGACCGGCTCTCGTGAGGTGAGAGAGGTGCAGGAGGCAGGGGCCTCGCGGAAACAAGAGAAGCATGAGCCGGAAGCCGCGCCGAGTCAAGCACCTCCGGGGAAGCCGCCGCGCCGGCGTTTGCGGCCGGCGTCCGCCGCTCCCCTCGCGGCCGGCTCCTCAGTAGGAGGTGATGTCGTCGACCAGCCAGCCGCCGCCGCTGCGCGACATCGTCAGCATCACGCGGTTCAGCGCCAGCTGCGGCTCGCCGCCGTTGGCGGTGCTCTTCGTGGTCTGGTCGACGTAGAGCAGCACGTTGACCCGGTCGGCGTCGGCGTGGCTGACCCCGGAGGCCTTGACCTCGGCCTGCACCTTCGCGCGGACCTTTCCCGCGTTGGGCCGGACCAGCTTGTCGAAGGTCGCGCCGTACTGCTTCCTGTAGGCGGGCGTCATGTAGTGCTCCGCCGCCGACTTGTCGGCGTCGAGCGAGGTGTAGTCGAAGGACAGGATCGTCGCCGCCGCTCGCTCGGCCGCTGCCGGAGCGGTTCGGGACGCCTCGGCGACCCGGTCGTGCTCGCGGACCGCACCGAGGTCCCAGACGCCGAGCCCGAGGACGGCCGCGACCACGACGAGCACCAGGGCGACCAGGCCCAGGCCGGCCACCAGCGCCCACGACGGGCCGTCGCCGGCGCGAGACGGGCCCGCCGTCCGGGCAGTGCGAGACCGACCGGAGGGGCGGGGCGGACGCGCCGGGCGGGTCCGCTGCCTCGGACCGGCGACGCGGGCGGGCTCGGCCGTGGGTGCCGTGGGCTCCGTGGGCTCCGTGGGCTCCGTGGCCACCGTGCCGGTCACCTGCTCCTCGGGGCGCGCGGGCCGGCGCTCACCGGCGATCCGGCGACGGGGGTTCCGCGGGGTCTGGCTGCTCATGATTCCTTCGAGGTCGGCATCAGGCGACGGGGGTGAAGTCGTTGACCAGCCAGGTCCCGTCGATCTTCACCAGCGAGACCTCCCACCGGAAGTGCCGGGCGAGGTTCGGGTCGTAGATCGTCTTCACGCTGGCGTCCGAGACCACCAGCACCTGGGCGGAGTCCGCGTCGACGCTCGCCACCGCGGAGGCCAGGACGTCCCCCTTGGAGGACACCTTGGCCTGCTTGATGGTGCTGGCGAGCTGGTCGATCACCTTCTGGTAGTCGGCCTTGAACTTCGGCGACATCATCGAGTTCATCGCCGTCTGGTAGCTGTCCATCGATCCCGCGTCGTAGGTGTTGACCTGCACCGTGAACCGCTCAGCGGCGCGCACCACCTCCGACTGCGCCGCCTGCTCGGCCCGGGTCTCGCCCGACCGGGGCCGCAGGCTGACCACCTCGGCCGTGACCGCGACCAGCGCGAGCACGATGAGCAGGGCCAGCGCGGCCGCCACCCCCCAGCGCAGCCGGGCGCCGGGGCGCGGGCCTTTCCCGGTGGTGTCCGGTGCCTCGTCCGGGCGCACCGCGGCAGCCGGACCTTGCGGATCGTCAGTCAAGATGTGGTCACTTCCGCCCGGCCAGCGGCTGCATGAGCAGCCACTTCCAGGACTCCTGCCCCATCAGCGCGGCGGCGCCCCCGGTGTAGGTGACGTTGCCGCTGGGGTCCTTGTCGGTGAATCGGACCTGGTGCGTCGCCCGATCGTACGTTCCGACGACCGGGGCCCGGTACGCCGTGCCGGCGCGCCGCGGGGTGTTCTGCGCGCCCCGGGCGTTGGTCGACCCGGCGGGCTCGGTGCATCGCGCCCCGGTGTTCATCGGCAGGTTGCCGCGGTCGGTGTTCGGGTCCCGCCGACGGGTGTGGTAGCCCTGCTCGCAGACCGGGGGCTGCTGCTGGAGGATCAGGCCGAAGTGGGCGTCGTACAACCCGCTGCCGGGGTCCTTGGCGATGACCGTGTAGCCACCGGCCACCACGTACGGGTAGACGACCAGGATCAGCTCGGTGCCCGGCAGGTGCCGGCCGGTGACCTCCCCGGTCGTGACCAGGTTGTTGATCAGCTGGCCGAGGTCGACCTTGTTCTCGGCCAGGAAGGAACGCAGCTGGTTGGCGGTCGCGCTGCCGTTGTCGATGACGCGGCGCAGGTCCGGGTCGCTCTTGGCGAGGGTGTCGGAGAACAGCGACAGGTCCCGGGCGAAGCTCTTGATGTCCGAGGTCTTGTCGATCTGGGTCGCCAGGACGGTGTTGCTGTCCTCGAGCAGCGCGGTGGTGACGTCGAAGTTGTCGTTGGCCGCGTTGATGAACGAGTTCGAGGTGTCCACGAGCCGGCCGAGGTCGGGACCGGTGCCGTTGAAGGCCTTGCCGAGCTCGTCGACGACCGTGCGGAGGCTCTGCTTGTCCACCGAGTTCACAGTGGTGTTGAGGTCGGTGAGCAGCTTCGTCGTCTCGATCGGGGTCTGCGTCATCGCGGTCGGGATGTCGGAGCCGTCGGCGAGGTAGGGCCGCGTCCGGGTCTGCGGCTGGAGGTCGACGAACTGCTCCCCGACCGCGGAGCGGTTCCCCACCACCGCCTTGGTCCTCGCCGGGATGTCCTGGTGGGACTTGTCGATGTTCAGCGTGACGTCGACGCCCTTGCTGGTCAGCGTCATCTTGCTGACCCTGCCGACGGTGACGCCTCGGTAGGCGACCTCCGCGCCGGTGAAGATGCCGCCGGAGTCGGTGAAGTGCGCGACCACCGCGTAGGACTCGTCGAACACGAGCCGGTCCAGGCGGGCGTAGCGGGCACCCACGAACGAGACGCCGACCATCGTGATCAGCGCGAAGATCACGAGCTGGATCTTGGTCCGCCTGGTGATCATCGCTGCACCATCCCCCACACCAGCAGGGCGCCCAGGTCCGAGCGGACGCCGGTCGTCGCGACCGTCTTGGTCGAGGGGCGTGCGGCCGGCCCGACGCCGGCGCGGTTCGCGCCGCCCAGCAAGCCTCCCCCGACGCCGCCGAGCACGCCGCCGTCACCCCCGCTGCCGCCGCCACCGACGACCGGCAGCGGGCCGAGCTCGCCACTCTGGAGGACGCCGAGCTTCAGCTTGCGGTACTGCTTGCAGGTCGCGGAGCCGTAGCCCTTCGGCTTGGCCGGGCTGCCCTTCGGCGCACACCGCTTCGCGATCACCCGCGGGTCGATCTTGTCGCACGCGGCCCCCAGCGGCTTGCCCGAGGCGAGGCACTTCTGAAGCTGGCTGAGGGAGGGCGGCTTCGGCACCTTCGGCAGGTTCGGCAGGCGGAGCCCAGTCGGCAGGTGGTCGGTCAGCGAGCAGATCTGCGCCAGCTGCGTACCCGCGGTGACGCTCCTGCAGACCGTCGGCAGCCTGCTGCCGCAGGCCTTCACCGCGTCCGCGAGGCTGGACGGGTCGGTCCCGGCGTCCAGCAGCCCCTGGGCGCACCGCTGGAGCGAGTCCAGCTGGTCGCAGGGCGCGTCGGGAAGGTTCAGCCCGGGCACCGGGTCGGCGGGCACGGCCTGGCACAGGCCGCCCAGGCTGGGCAGGCCCGGCAGCCCGTTCGACAGGTCGAGGTCGAGCTGGACCGACAGGTTGGTGTAGTCGCCCATGTGCAGGTTGCGAGCCTGGGCGGCGTTCTTGCCGACCACGGCGTCCACGAACGGGTAGGTCAGGAACACCTGGAGCGCCTTGGGCAGCGCGTCGCCGGCCTCGTTGAGCTTGGTCAGGGTCGGCACCAGCGCCTTCAGGCTGTCGACGGTGCCGGCCTTGGACTGGGCGATCACCCGGGTGCCGACCGCGCTCAGGTCCGAGAGCGCCTTGAGCATCTTGACCAGGTCGTCGCGCTGGCTGTTGATCGACGCGACCGCGCGCGGCAGCTGGTCGAGCGCCGCGGTGATCGCGGGCTTCTGCTTGTTCAGCGCGATCGCCAGCCGGTTCAGGCTCTCGATCGCCGCCACGATGGTGTCCTTGTTGGCGTCGAGCTGCTTCATCAGCACGTCCACTCGGGTCAGCACCGACCGGGCGTCGCCCTCGCGGCCGTCGAGCGCCTTGTTGAGCTCGGTCGCGATGGTCTTGAGCTGGGCCACCCCGCCGCCGTTGAGCAGCAGGGAGAGGGCGCCGAGCACCTCCTCGACCTCCGGGTTGCGCCCGGACCGGGCGAGCGGGATGACGTCACCGTTGCCGAGCCGGCCCGGGGCGGGGTCGCTGGTCGGCGGGGAGAGCGACACGAACTTCTCACCGAGCAGGCTGGTCTGCCGGATCCGGGCGACGGCGTTGTCCGGGAGCTTGACGCTGTCGCGCAGCTTGAGGGTGACCTGGGCGTGATAGCCCTCGACCTCGATGTCCTCGACCCGGCCCACGGTCACGTCGTCGACCTTCACCGAGGACTGGGGCACCAGGTCCAGCACGTCGCGGAACTCCACCTTCACCGTGTAGGGGTGGTCGCCCAGGTCGGCGCCGCCGGGCAGCGGCAGGCTGTAGACCGAGAAGTCGCAGCCGGACAGGGCCAGGGCGCCGATCACCACCGCCAGCGCCGCGCGGGCGACCCGGCGCCGCGTGGCGCGGGAGCGGCTCGTGGGGCGCCTCACTTGTGCACCTCCAGGATGCCGCCGAGGGAACGGTCGACGCTCTCCACCTGCCTCGCCGGGGCGCTGCTCGCGGTCCCCCGGAAGGCTGCCGAGCGGTTGGCGCCTGGGCTGGGGAGCGCCTTCTGGAGGAGGTCGCACGAGGACTTGCCGGTCTTCGGGTCGGCGGCACTGAGGATGCCGCAGACGAACTTGACCGGGTCGCCGGTGATGGCGCCGAGGTTCTCGCCCACGTTGGTGCGGGTGTCCAGGGTCCCGTTCGCCGGGTTGTAGGTGTGGAACAGGTTCGCCAGCGTCGTCGGAGCCACCCGCAGCACCTCGTCGAGCGCGGCCCGCTGCTTGACCAGGATCTTCGACACGTCGTTGAGCCCCTTGATGTTGTGCGAGAGCGCCTGCCGGTTCTCCCTGACGAAGCCCTCGACCGCCTTCATCGCGATCCCCAGGTTGCGCAGGGCCGCGGCCAGGTCGGAGCGCTCGTCCTTGAGCAGGTCCGCGGCGGAGGCCAGCGAGTCGTTGAACCGGCGGACCGTGCCGTCGTTGGTGGCGAGGGCGTTGACGAAGCGCTCGACCTGGCGAGCCGTGCCGAACAGCTCCTCCTTGTTGTCGTCGAGGGTGCCGGTGAGCTTGCCGACGTTCTCCACGGTCCGGTGGAACTGGGTCCCCTGCCCCTCGAAGTTCTTCGCCGTCGAGTCCAGCAGCGAGCTGAGCGCCCCCTGGTCGTTGGCCCCGTCCGGGCCCAGCGCGACGGTGAGGTCGTCGATGCTCTGGTAGATCTGGTCGAGCTCCAGCGGGGTGGACGTCGACTTCGTGGAGAGCACCGCGTTGTCGGCCATCTTGGCGTCCCCCTGCTTGAACACCGGGGTGAGCTGGACGAACCGGTCCCCCACGATCGCCGGGGAGATGATCACGGCCTCGGCGTCCTGGGGCACGTCGTACTTCGCGTCGTACCAGAGCCGCACGCGGACGTCGGTGCCCGCGGGGCGGACCGACTCCACCTTGCCGACCGGGACGCCGAGGATCCGGACGTCCGAGCCCTCGTAGAGCGAGACCGTCCGCGGGAAGGAGGCGGTCAGGTACCGCTTCTGCTGGCGCGGCAGCGCCACGATCACCAGGGCGACGACCACCGCGAGCACCGCCACGATCGACAGCACCCGGGTCAGGCCGCCGGTGTTGCCCGTCTTGCCTGCCATCTGGTCAGCCCCCCAGCTTCGGGGTCGGAGGAAGGTTCTGGATGTAGGTGTCGAACCACGGCCCGTTGCCGAGCGTGTTGGCGAAGACCCGGTAGAACGGGCCGAGCAGCCGGAGGCTGTTGTCGAGGTTGTCCTGGTTCTTGTTCAGCACGTCCACGACGTTCGCGAGGTGGTCCAGAGCCGGCTTGAGGTCGGCGCGGGTGTCGCGCACCAGCCCGGTGAGCTGCACCGACAGCTGGCTGGTCGCCACCAGCAGGTCGTGCACGGACTGACGCCGTGCGGACAGCGCCCGGAACAGCTTGTCCCCGTCGCGCATCAGCGTGACCAGGTCGCCGCGCCGGTCGCCGAGCACCCTCGACACCTTCTCGGTGTTCTTCAGCAGGGTGTTGAGCTGGGCGTCGCGGGCCGCGATGTTCTGCGACAGGTCGGACAGCCCGCTCAGCGCGCCCCGGAACTCCTCGGGGGTGTTCTGGGTCAGGGCGCCGAGGGTGTTCAGCGACTTCGACAGCTCCTTGGTGTCGATCCGCTCCGCGGTGTCACCCAGGCCGCTGAACGCCTGCACGACGTCGTACGGCGACGCGGTCCGGGACACCGGGATCTCCGAGCCCTTCTTGAGCTGGCCGCTGCCCTGCGGCTCGAGACCGAGGTACATCGCGCCGAGCAGCGTCTTCACCTTGATCGCGGCGCCGGTGCGGGTGCCGAAGTCCGCGCCCGTGTCGACCCGGAAGGTGACCCGGACGTGGCCGTCCTCCAGGTCGACCTTCTCGACCTTGCCGACGCGGACACCGGCCACCCGGACCTCGTCGTTGGCCTTCAGGCCGCCGGCCTCGGAGAAGGCGGCGTAGTAGGTGTCCCCGCCGCCGATCAGCGGCAGGCTGTCGGCCCGGAAGGCCGCCAGGATGAAGGTGGCGATCACCGCCAGGCTGACCGCCCCGATGATCACGGGGTTCCTCTCGCGGAACGGGACGCTCATCCGAGATCACACCTGTCGCTGTTCGCGGCGTAGGAGACCTGCTGGTCCGGGAGGATCGGCTTGCCGCCGACCTTCGGGAACTTCACGTCGCCCTTGAAGTTGCAGAGGTAGAAGTTGAAGAACGAGCCGTACGTCGCCGTCCGGCCGATCTTGTTCAGCTTGATCGGCAGCACCTGGAGGGCCCGGTCGATCTCGGCCCTGTTGGCGTCGAGGGTGCCGGCCACGCCGCGCAGCCGCTTGACGTCCTTGGTCAGCGGCGGCCGGATCCCGGTGACCAGGTCGGAGGTCTGCACCGCCAGCGACGAGATCGAGTCGAGCGAGCCCAGGATCGCCTGACGGTCCTGGGACAGGCCGGAGACGAAGACCCGCAGCTTGACCAGCAGGTCCGAGAGCTGCTTGTCGCGGTTGCCCAGGGTGACCATCACCTGGTTGAGGTTGGTGATCAGCGAGCCGATCACCTGGTCGCGGCTGGCCAGCGTCGAGGTCACCGAGGCGGTGTGCGACAGCAGGCTCTCCAGGGTGCCGCCCTCACCCTGGAAGACGGTGACGATCTCGTAGGACAGCTTGTTGATGTCGGCCGGGGACAGTGCGGCGAACAGCGGCTTGAAGCCGTTGAACAGCACCGTCAGGTCGAGGGCCGGCCGGGTCCGCGAGAGCGGGATGGTGGCGTCCTCCTTCAGCACCCCGGGCCGGCCGACGCCCTGGCTGAGGGAGATGTAGCGCTGGCCCACCAGGTTGCGGTAGCGGATCGTGGCCAGCGTGCTGGCGGTCACCGCCTGGTCGGCGTCGACCTTGAAGGTGACCAGGGCACGGGTGCGCTCGACGACCTTGATGCCCTCGACGTTGCCGACCTTGACGCCGGCGACCCGGACGTCGTCTCCCTTGACCACCCCGGTGGCGTCGCTGAAGACCGCCTTGTAGCTCTTGCTGGCCGCGAAGGAGAGGTTGCCGATCGTGACCACGAGCAGGCCGGTGGCCAGCGTGGTGACGACGATGAAGACGAGCAGCTTGACCGCGTCCAGGGAGGTCCGCTTGTCCAGGAGCTTCATCGCAGACTCACCTCCGCGCCGCGGGCCAGCGGCCCGACGAGGAGGGAGGCGAGGTCGGGGACTGCATCGTTCGGGACTCCCATCGCGGGGGCGGCGAAGGTGTTCACCAGCGCACGCTCGGTGGTGGTGCCGGCGTACCCGGAGGTGACGTCGAAGCCGGTCGCGGAGCGCGGGCGGAACTTGCCGTGGCCACCCGAGACGCCGTCGTCCACGGCGTGGACCGGGGGCTGCGGGGTGCGGTTGGCCTGCGTGTACCCGGGGTTGGGCAGCCGCTCGCAGTGCGGGCCGTTGTGGGCGCCGTACCTCGGGGTGTCGGCGGTCGTGTAGCCGGTGGGGCTGTTCTTGAGCGGCTCGAGGTTGATGTGCAGCGTGTAGTCCCGGTACATCTGCGTGAGCCGCGGGGTCTGGTTGACCAGGCCCTCGATCAGGCAGGGGTACTCCGGGGCGTACTTCGCGAACAACGGCAGCTGCGCCTGACCCTGCCGGCTCAGCCGGATCACGTTCTGCCCGTTCTGCTCCAGGAAGTCCTTGCTCGTGCGCGAGAACCCGGCCACGTCGACGAACAACGCGCGGACCTTCGCCTCCTTCTCCACGAACGTGTTCCCCGTCCTCACGCTGTTGCGCAACAGGTTCGCCAGCTCCGGCGCCACCCCCGCATACGTGTCCGAGACCGACCCCAGCTTGTCCAGGTCGTCGATCAACAACGGGATCCTCGGGTTCATCCGCCGCAGGTAGTCATCGAGCACCACCAACGAGTTCCCGAGCTTCTCCCCACGCCCCTCCAACGCATCCGCCAGCGCCGTCAACGTGTAGTTCAGCTGCTCGGGCTGCACCGTGCGCAACAACGGGTACAGGTCCGAGAGCACCCGCTCCACCTCGATCGCCACCCGCGACTCGGTGATCGTGTCCCCCGCCCGGATACTGCGCGAGGACGGGTTCCGCGGCACCTGCAACGCCACGTACTTCTCACCGAACAACGTCTTCGGCACGATCCGCGCCGTCACGTTCGCCGGGATCACGTGCGCCTGGTCCGGGAAGATCGCGAGGGACAGCGTGGCACCCCGGCCGTTGGAGGAGACGCTGCGGACGTCCCCGACCAGGAGCCCGCGGATCTTCACGTCCGCGAGCGCCGGCAGCTGCAGCCCGATCGAGGAGCTGGTCAGCTTGACCGGCACGTAGTCGACGAACTTCTTGGTGAAGACCGCGGTCGTGAACCAGACGAACAGCAGCAGCAGGGCGAGGAAGGCGACACCGAGGACCCGGTGGCGTGCGGCCAGCCCCAGGGAGGACCGGGTGCTCATCGGGCACTCACCTCCGCGCCGCGGGCCAGCGGGGCGAAGAGCAGGGTGGCCACGTCCGGCACCCGCTGGACGGGCACTCCCATCACGGGGCCGGCGAGGGAGTCGACGACGCCCTGCTCGGAGCTGGAGCCGGCGTAGCCGGAGGTCACGTCGGGGCCCGGGGCCGTGCGGCCCTTGCCCAGGGGATAGTTCACGCCGTCCTTGATGGGGGGTACGAGGGACCTCGGCGGGAGGTTCCCCTGGCCGTAGCCTCCGGCGACGGCCTTCCGGCAGGAACCGAGCGGGATGCGGTGCTCCCCGTGCTCGGCGTTCGCCGGCAGGTCGCCGGTGTCGAAGCCGCGCGGCTGGCGCTTGAGCGGCTCGAGGTTGATGTGCAGGGTGTGGTTGCGGAACGCCTGCGCCTCGCGGGGGATGGAGCGCACGATGCCCGTGAGCAGGCAGGGGTACTCCGGGGCGTACTTCGCGAACAACGGCAGCTGCGCCTGACCCTGCCGGCTCAGCCGGATCACGTTCTGCCCGTTCTGCTCCAGGAAGTCCTTGCTCGTGCGCGAGAACCCGGCCACGTCGACGAACAACGCGCGGACCTTCGCCTCCTTCTCCACGAACGTGTTCCCCGTCCTCACGCTGTTGCGCAACAGGTTCGCCAGCTCCGGCGCCACCCCCGCATACGTGTCCGAGACCGACCCCAGCTTGTCCAGGTCGTCGATCAACAACGGGATCCTCGGGTTCATCCGCCGCAGGTAGTCATCGAGCACCACCAACGAGTTCCCGAGCTTCTCCCCACGCCCCTCCAACGCATCCGCCAGCGCCGTCAACGTGTAGTTCAGCTGCTCGGGCTGCACCGTGCGCAACAACGGGTACAGGTCCGAGAGCACCCGCTCCACCTCGATCGCCACCCGCGACTCGGTGATCGTGTCCCCCGCCCGGATACTGCGCGAGGACGGGTTCCGCGGCACCTGCAACGCCACGTACTTCTCACCGAACAACGTCTTCGGCACGATCCGCGCCGTCACGTTCGCCGGGATCACGTGCGCCTGGTCCGGGAAGATGCCGAGCCTGATGTCGGCCTTCGACCCGTCGGTGCTGGTCGCCAGCACCTGCCCCACGAGCACGCCGCGGATCTTCACGTCCGCGCGCGAGGGCAGCTGGAGGCCGATCCGGGAGGAGCTCAGCCGCACGTCGTCGTAGCGGGTGAAGCTCTGGTTGAAGATGGAGAGGGTGAGCCAGACGAACGCCAGCAGCAGGGCAAGGAACGCCGCGCCCAGCACACGGTGCTGGAGCGCGGCGGAGATGCCGCCCCTGGTGCGTCCGCTCATCGGCTAGCCCGCCAGCCTGACGGTCGCCGTGGTGCCCCAGATCGCCATCGACAGGAAGAGGTCGATGACGTTGATCGCGACGATGGACGTGCGGACGGCACGACCGACCGCGACGCCCACACCGGCGGGGCCGCCCGAGGCGTTGTAGCCGTGGTAGCAGTGGATCAAGATCACCACCACCGAGAAGATCAGCACCTTGCCGAAGGACCAGAGCACGTCCCCCGGTGGCAGGAACTCGTGGAAGTAGTGGTCGTAGGTGCCGGTGCTCTGCCCGAAGAACTGGGTGACGGTCAACCGGGTCGCGAAGTACGACGCCAGCAGCCCGACGACGTACAGCGGGGTGACCGCGACCAGCCCGGCGATGATCCGGGTGGTGACCAGGAACGGCAGCGACGGGATCGCCATCACCTCGAGGGCGTCGACCTCCTCGGAGATCCGCATCGCCCCCAGCTGTGCCGTGAACCCGCAGCCCACGGTCGCCGCGAGGGCGATGCCGGCGACCAGGGGCGAGATCTCCCGGGTGTTGAAGTACGCCGACACGAACCCGGAGAACGCCGCGGTGCCGATCTGGTTCAGCGCGGCGTACCCCTGCAGGCCGACCTCGGTGCCGGTGAAGAACGCCAGCCCGGTGATCACGCCGACGGTGCCACCGATGACGGCGAGCGCACCGGATCCCAGGGTCACCTCGGCCAGCAGCCGGAGGATCTCCTTCTTGTAGCGGGTCAGCGTCCGCGGGGTCCAGGCGAGCGCGCGCAGGTAGAAGAGCAGCTCCTCGCCGAGACCGTCGAGGTAGCCGAGGGGGCGCTGGTAGACGCCCTTGAGGTTGGTCATGGCGTGTCCCCTCAGCCCGTCTTCGGCGGGACGAGCTGGAAGTAGATCGCGCTCATCACGAAGTTGCTGACGAACAGGAGCATGAAGGTGATGACCACGGACTCGTTGACCGCGTCACCCACGCCCTTGGGGCCACCACCGGCGTTCATGCCCTTGTAGGCGGCGACGATGGCCGCGATCAGGCCGAACACGAGGGCCTTGATCATCCCCTGCCACACGTCGGGCAGCTGGGCCAGCGCGGTGAAGCTGGCGAGGTAGGCGCCGGGGGTGCCGTCCTGGAGGACCACGTTGAAGACGTAGCCGCCGGCGACACCGACCACGCTCACCAGCCCGTTGAGGAAGACCGCGACCAGCATGCAGGCCAGCACCCGGGGCACCACCAGCCGCTGGATCGGGTCGATGCCCAGCACCATCATGGCGTCGAGCTCCTCGCGGATCTTGCGGGCGCCGAGGTCGGCCGCGATCGCGGAGCCTCCCGCGCCCGCGATCAGCAGCGAGGTGGCGATCGGCCCGGCCTCGCGTACGACGGCCAGGACCGCCGCGGAGCCGGTGAACGACTGGGCGCCGAACTGCTTGATCAGCCCGCCCACCTGGAGCGCGATCACCGCACCGAAGGGGATCGCGACCAGCGCGGTCGGCACGATCGTCACCGAGGCGATGAACCAGGCCTGCTGGAGGAACTCGCGGGTCTGGAAGGGCCGCCGGAACAGCCCCCGGAACACGTCGAGGCCGAACGCGAAGAGCTTGCCCGCGGTGCCGATCGGCGCCAGCACCCGGGACGAGGTCAGCGACGACATCTCAGCCCCCGGCGGCCATCGACATGGCGTCCTCGAACGACCCGGGGGGCGGCGTCACGTCGTTCTCGCGGCACCAGGCACCGGGCTCGCGCTGACCGCGACGGGCGACGCCGTTGGACGGCTCGAGCTGCATCGGGATCGGCGGGAGCGGCATCGCCTCCTGGTCCTTCTCGGCCGCGAGCTCGTCGGCGTCCTTCTCCTCCGACATGCCGATCGGACCGACCATCTGGGCGTTCAGGAACTGCTTGACGACCGGCTCCTCCGAGGACAGCAGCATCTCCCGGGGACCGAACATCGCCAGGTGCTTGTGGAAGAGCAGCCCGATGTTGTCCGGCACGGTCCGGGCGGTGTTGATGTCGTGGGTGACGATCAGGAACGTCGCGTCGATCTGCGCGTTGAGGTCGATGATCAGCTGGTTCAGGAACGACGTGCGGACCGGGTCCAGGCCGGAGTCGGGCTCGTCGAAGAGCACGATCTCGGGGTCGAGGACCAGCGCGCGGGCGAGGCCGGCGCGCTTGCGCATGCCGCCGGAGATCTCACCGGGGAGCTTGTCCTCGGCACCGACCAGTCCGGCCAGCTCCATCTTCTCCATGACCACGGCGCGGATCTCGGACTCGGACTTCCTGGTGTGCTCGCGCAGCGGGAAGGCGACGTTGTCGTACAGGTTCATCGAGCCGAACATCGCGCCGTCCTGGAACAGCACGCCGAACAGCTTGCGGATCTCGTAGAGCTCCTTCTCCGAGCAGCTCGCGATGTCGGTGCCCTCGATGACGATGCTGCCGCGGTCGGGCTTCAGCAGGCCGATCAGGGCCTTGAGGAAGACCGACTTCCCCGTCCCGGAGGGGCCCAGCATCACCGAGATCTCCCCGGCGGGGATCGTCAGGGAGACGTCCCCCCAGATCAGCTGCCTGCCGAAGGACTTGGTCAGGCCATCGACCTTGATCTCGACGCCCACGAGCGCCCTCCCTTGTGTGTGCCGAAACCGTGCCGGGCCGGCCCGAGGACGCCAGTAGGTCTGGGTCTGCCCGGCATTACCAACGAGTAAACCCAGCAGAGGTTACGGCACTTCGTGTGACGGGCGACACTCTGTGTCACTTCTACTTCATCCGGTCTCGTCCCGTTTCGTCGCCCGGACTTGTCCGGACATGACAGCAGCGGCCGCTCCCGAGTGGGAACGGCCGCTGCTGGGTGCTGCGGGGTGCTGCCGGTGCCGGCCTCAGGCCGGCGAGGTCACTTGACCGAGACGGTGGCGCCGGCGCCCTCGAGGGCGTCCTTGGCCTTCTCGGCGGCCTCCTTGGTGACCTTCTCCAGGACGGCCTTCGGAGCGGCCTCGACCAGCTCCTTGGCCTCCTTGAGGCCGAGGCTCGTGAGGCTACGAACCTCCTTGATGACGTTGATCTTCTTCTCGCCGGCAGCCTCGAGGACGACGTCGAACTCGTCCTGCTCAGCAGCCTCCTCGGCGTCACCGGCGCCACCGGCGGCCGGGGCGGCGGCAACGGCCACCGGGGCAGCCGCGGTCACGCCGAAGGTCTCTTCGAACTGCTTCACGAACTCGCTCAGCTCGAGGAGGGTCATCTCCTTGAAAGCGTCGAGCAGCTCGTCGGTGGTGAGCTTCGCCATGGTGGCGGTTTCCTTCCAGTTTGCAGACCCGCACGGTCGTGAGGGCCGGTGTCGAATGGTGTCGGGTGGTGCCGGGTGCTACCGAGGAGCCGGGCGGTTCAGGCCCCGGTGGTCTCGTCGGTGGTCTCGGCCGGGGTCTCCCCCGTGGTGTCCTCGGTGGTCTCCTCCGCGGCGGCCGGCGTACCGGCGCCACCCTGGAGGATCGACGGGTCCTGCTCGGCCTTGGCCTGCAGGGCACCGGCCACGCGGGCCGCCTGCGCCAACGGCGCGTTGAGCAGGTACACCGCCTGGCTGAGCGAGGCCAGCATGCCCCCCGCGAGCTTCGCGAGGAGGACCTCACGCGACTCGAGGTCGGCCAGCTTGGCGATCTCCGCCGCGTCGAGCGGCTTCCCGTCGAGGACACCGCCCTTGATCACGAGGGCAGGGTTTGCCTTGGCAAAGTCACGCAGACCCTTGGCCGCCTCGACCACGTCGCCGTTGATGAAGGCGATGGCGGTCGGACCGGTGAGCAGGGCGTCGAAGCCCTCGATGCCCGCCTCGGTCGCGGCGATCTGGGTCAGCGTGTTCTTGACCACGGCGTAGTTCGCGTTCTCGCCGAGCGCACGCCGCAGGTTCTGCAGCTGCTTCACGGTGAGACCGCGGTACTCGGTCAGCACAGCACCCGCAGACTCCTGGAACGACTCCACGAGCTCTGCGACGTCGGCTGTCTTGTCTGGCCGCGCCATGGGTCTCCTTCCGGATCGGTCACTGATCAGTCGCCTGATCACAGATGAGGCCGGAGACTGCCGGACGGTCGCAGGACCCTCCACAACGACGAACGCCCCGGGCACAGGGCACGGGGCGCGACACGGGCACGGTCCAGGATCGGGACGTGCGGTGCAAAGCTCGGTGACACCTGCGCAGGACGCCCACCTGTGGCGGGACCTTCAGCCGGCTTCCCTCGAGCGGTGAGGCTCTCGGCAGGCCGACGACCGGCGGTCTCTGGTTTCGAAGAGCACTCTACGGGACGTCCGGGCGGGCCGCCAAATCGTCGGCCATGGCCGCCCTGCCGCCGTCGGCCCCCGGGCCGGGCCGCCGATGACCAGGCTCCACCTGCCCTCTTCGGGTGGTTCCGCCCGGTTCCTTCCCCGACCGTCGGCTGCGCTGCTTCCATGACGGGATGGACCTGTCCCTGACCTCGCTGAGCGGCGCGCTCGAGGCGGCCGATGACCTGCTGCTCACCGGCACCGGCCCGGCCGCCCGGCTGTGGGCGACCGGCTTCGACCTCCTCGACAAGGCGCTCACCGGGGGCTTCCGCGCCGGCGAGCTGATCCTGATCGGCGGTCCGCAGGGCCTGGGCAAGACCACGTGGGCACTCCAGGTGGCCCGCAACGTGGCGCGCTCGGGGCACCCGGCGGTGGTGCTGTCCTTCGAGCACGACCCCGCGAACCTGCTGGTGCGGCTGGTCGCCCTGGAGGCCGGCGAGCTCGGCGGCCCCGTCGCGCCCGACGTCAACCGGATCCGCGCCAGCTTCGAGGGGGCCGACGGGCGGAGCGGGTCGCTGTCCTCGCGGCTGCTCGACACCGAGTCGGGCATCGAGGCCCTCCAGCGCGTGCAGGAGTACGGCGACCGGCTGCTGCTGCACCGCTGCACGGGCACCGGCAGCGGCCTGGACACGGTCGCCGCCGCGATCGAGCAGGTCCGCGACCGTACCGGCGAGGTACCGCTGGTGGTCGTGGACTACCTGCAGAAGATGCACGTTCCGGGCTCCCCGGACGAGCACGACCGGGTCACCGCGGTGACGGAGGGTCTCAAGGACCTGGCTCTCGACCACCAGGTGCCGGTGCTCGCCGTGGCCGCCTCCGACCTGGAGGGCGTGACCACCGCGAGGCGGATGCGGATCAGCAACCTGCGCGGCTCCTCGGCGCTCGCCTACGCAGCGGACACGGTCCTGCTGCTGAACGACAAGTACGACGTGGTCGCCCGGCACCACCTGGTCTACGGCACGGCCAACGTCGAGGAGTTCCGGCACTGGGCGGTGCTCACGGTCGAGAAGAACCGCAGCGGCCGGACCGGCGTGGAGATGGAGTTCCGCAAGCGGTTCGACCAGTGCCGCTTCGAGACCCGGGGCCGGGCCGTCGCCGAGCAGCTGGTCGACGAGCGGATCTACGTGGAGTGACCGGCTCCGGACGCACGAGTGCCGGGCAGCTCGCGCTGCCCGGCACCCGAGTGGTCAGAGCGGAGTCAGGCCGTGGCTCAGGCCTCGTCCTCGACCGCGACGTTGCGGGTCTTGTTGGGGTCCACCTGGACGCCCGGGCCCATCGTCGTGGAGACGGTGACCTTCTTGAGGTACCGGCCCTTGGAGCTGGCCGGCTTGAGCCGCAGCACCTCCTCGAGGGCGGCGGCGTAGTTCTCGGCGAGCTGGGCCTGCGAGAAGGAGGCCTTGCCGATGATGAAGTGCAGGTTGGCGTGACGGTCCACGCGGAACTCGATCTTGCCGCCCTTGATGTCCGAGACGGCCTTCGCCACGTCGGGGGTGACGGTGCCGGTCTTCGGGTTCGGCATCAGGCCGCGGGGGCCGAGCACCCGGCCGAGCCGACCGACCTTGCCCATCATGTCCGGGGTGGCGACCACGGCGTCGAAGTCGAGCCAGCCACCGTTGACCTTGTCGATGAGCTCGTCGCCACCGACGACGTCGGCGCCCGCCTCGCGAGCCGCGTCCGCCTTGTCACCGTTGGCGAAGACCAGGACCCGGGCGGTCTTGCCGGTGCCGTGCGGCAGGTTCACGGTGCCGCGGACCATCTGGTCCGCCTTGCGGGGGTCGACGCCGAGACGCATGGCCACGTCGAGGGTCTCGTCGAACTTCTTCTTGCTGCCCGCCTGGGCGATCTTGATGGCCTCGAGCGGGGCGTAGAGGGTGTCGAGGTCGAACGACTCGCTGGTCGCCCGGTAGGTCTTGCTGCGCTGCATGTCTGGTTCCTTCGTGTGTCGTGTCCAGAGTGTGGTGAACGGGCGCTCAGCTGCCCTGCCACGTGGAGCTCGGGGTGGGGCTGGTCAGTCGGTGGTGATGCCCATGGAGCGGGCGGTCCCCTCGACGATCTTCATGGCCGCGTCGATGTCGTTGGCGTTCAGGTCCGGCATCTTGGTCGTGGCGATCTCGCGCACCTGGTCCTTGGTCAGCTTGCCGACCTTCTCCTTGTGCGGGACGCCCGAGCCCTTCTGCAGGCCGGCAGCCTTCTTGATCATCTCCGCCGCGGGCGGCGTCTTGGTGATGAACGTGAACGACCGGTCCTCGTAGATCGTGATCTCGACCGGGATGACGTTCCCGCGCATGGCTTCGGTCTGCGCGTTGTAGGCCTTGCAGAACTCCATGATGTTCACGCCGTGGGGACCGAGAGCGGTACCCACCGGCGGAGCAGGAGTCGCCGCCCCGGCATTCAGCTGCACCTTGACCAGAGCAGCGATCTTCTTCTTGGGAGGCATGTCTTCTCTCGGGTCCTTACGTGTTGTACGGGGGTGGAACGGGCTGCTGGGCTCAGACCTTCTGGATCTGGCTGAAGCTCAGCTCGACCGGGGTCTCCCGGCCGAAGATCTCGACGAGGGCCTTGACCCTCTGCGACTCGGCGTTGATCTCGGTGATCGTCGCGTGCAGGGTGGCGAACGGACCATCCACGACCATGACCGAGTCGGACACGTCGAAGTCGGCGACCTCGATCTTCTTGCGCTGGGTGGTGGTGGCACCGCCGCCGGTCTGCTCGGGAGCGGCCGCCTCGGCCTGCGCCACGATCGCCGGGGCCAGCATGCTCTCGACCTCGTCGAGGCTCAGCGGGACCGGCTGGTGGCTGTGACCGACGAAGCCGGTGACCGAGGGCGTGTGCCGTACGGCGGCCCAGGACTCGTCGGTGAGGTCCATCCGGACCAGCACGTAGCCGGGGAGGACGGTGCGCTTGACCAGCTTGCGCTGGCCGTTCTTGATCTCGGCGACCTCCTCGGTGGGGACGATCACCTCGTGGATGTAGTCCTCCATGTTCAGGGACCCGATCCGGTTCTCGAGGTTCGCCTTCACCCGGTTCTCCATGCCGGAGTAGGTGTGCACCACGAACCAGTCGCCGACCTGCGAGCGCAGCAGGTCGCGGAACTCCTGCACCGGGTCGGCCGGCGCCTCGACCACGTCGTCCGCACCGGCGTCGGCGTCCTCGGCAGCGTCCGTCTCGGTCTCGTCGGTGTCCTCGGCGACCGGGGTGCCCTCGTCGGCGGCGGGGACCGTCCCGGAGTCCGCGGCGGCCTCCTCGGCGACCTCGGCGTCGGTCGGCAGGTCCTCGTCGATGACCACCGGCTGCTCGACGAGCGACTGCTGCTCGGCGTCGGTCGACGTCGCGCCCTGGAGGTCGGCGTTGTAGCCCTGCGACTCGTTGTGCTGCTGCGACACGGTTACTCAGTCACCTTCATCTGTTTCGGTCACGCTGTCGGTCCCGGCTGGCCGGGCTCGTCTGGGTCGTCCGGTGCTCGGCTAGCCGAAGACGCTGAAGACCAGCTTCCCGAACGCCAGGTCGAGCAACGAGACGATCGTCATGACCACCAGCACGAACACCATCACCACGATGAAGTAGGTGACCAGCTGCTGCTGGGTGGGCCAGACGACCTTGCGGAGCTCGGCCACGATCTGGCGGTAGAAGGTGGACGGACTGGTCCGCTTGGCACCAGACGGGGTCGAGTGCACGGGGCGGCTCTGCGTCACGGTGGTCCCACCTTCCTTGCGTCCGGGCCGGTGGTCCGGCCGCTGTGGTCTTGGCTTCGGGTCGAGCAGGGCACGAGGGACTTGAACCCCCAACCTTCGGTTTTGGAGACCGATGCTCTGCCAGTTGAGCTAGTGCCCTCCGATGGTCCGCTCCCGCCGTCCCGGCCGGCCGTCCCCGGGCTGCTCCAGAGGGAGCCGACCGGCTGGGTTGCGGGCATGACGGACAAGGGTGCGATCCACCAAAGGTGAAGTGTACGGGGCGGGTCCGGACGAAGTCGAACCGAGCACCGGACCCGGGTGGGCCGGGCCCGCCCGGAGTGCAAGCATAGGAGCCATGACTGAAGCCGCCTCCGAGCACGAGTCCCCCGCCCGCCGTCGCGTCTCCGCCCGCATCGGCGGGATCGCCGAGTCGGCCACGCTGGCCGTCGACGCCAAGGCCAAGGCGCTGAAGGCGGCCGGTCGGCCGGTCATCGGCTTCGGGGCGGGCGAGCCCGACTTCCCGACCCCCGACTACATCGTCGAGGCGGCCGTCGCGGCCTGCCGGGACCCGAAGAACCACCGGTACACCCCGGCCGGCGGGCTGCCCGAGCTCAAGGCCGCGATCGTCGCGAAGACGCACCGCGACTCCGGGTACGACGTGACGCCGGCCCAGGTGCTGGTCACCAACGGCGGCAAGCAGGCGATCTACGAGGCGTTCGCGGCGATCCTCGACCCGGGCGACGAGGTGCTGCTCCCCGCGCCGTACTGGACCACCTACCCGGAGGCGATCCGGCTGGCCGGCGGCGTCCCGGTGGAGGTGCTCGCCGACGAGACCCAGGACTACAAGGTCACCCCCGCCCAGCTGGAGGAGGCGGTCACCGACCGCACCAAGGCGCTGCTGTTCTGCTCGCCGTCGAACCCGACCGGCGCGGTGGACACCACCGAGGAGGTCGAGGCGATCGGCCGCTTCGTGGTCGACCACGACCTGTGGGTCGTCACCGACGAGATCTACGAGCACCTCACCTACGCCGGGGTCACCACCACCTCGCTGCCGGTGGCCGTCCCCGAGCTGGCCGACCGCTGCATCGTGGTCAACGGGGTCGCCAAGACCTACGCGATGACCGGCTGGCGGGTCGGCTGGCTGCTCGGCCCGACCGACGTCGTCAAGGCCGCCACGAACCTCCAGTCGCACCTGACCTCGAACGTCGGCAACGTCGCGCAGCGCGCGGCGATCGCGGCCCTGGAGGGCGACCTGACCGCCGTCGCCACGATGCGCGAGGCGTTCGACCGCCGGCGCACGACGATGGTCCGGATGCTCAACGAGATCCCCGGCGTCTCCTGCCCGGAGCCCACCGGCGCGTTCTACGCCTACCCGTCGGTCAAGGGCGTGCTCGGCAAGGAGGTCGCCGGCCGCACCCCGGCCACGTCGGCGGAGCTCGCCGAGGTGATCCTCGACGAGGCGGAGGTGGCGGTGGTCCCGGGTGAGGCGTTCGGTGCCCCGGGCTACCTGCGGCTGTCCTACGCGCTGGGTGACGACGACCTGGTCGAGGGCGTCGCCCGGATCCAGAAGCTGCTCTCCTGACGCCGCGGCCGGCGCCGGACCGCCCGCGGTCGCTGCAGTCCCTGCCCAAGGCGCACCTGCACCTGCACTTCACCGGCTCGATGCGGCACACGACCCTGGTCGAGCTCGCCGCCCGGGACGGCGTGGTGCTCCCCGACGCGCTCGTGGACGAGTGGCCACCGCAGCTCTCGGCCGCCGACGAGAAGGGCTGGTTCCGGTTCCAGCGGCTCTACGACGTGGCCCGTTCGGTGCTCCGGACCGAGGACGACGTGCGGCGGCTGGTGCGGGAGGCCGCCGAGGACGACGTCGCCGACGGCGGACGCTGGCTGGAGATCCAGGTCGACCCGAGCGGGTACGCCGCGCGGTTCGGCGGGATCACCGCCTTCACCGACCTGGTGCTCGACGCCGTCCGGGAGGCGAGCGCCGCCACCGGCCTCGGCATCGCGGTGGTGGTCGCGGCGAACCGGACCCGGCACCCTCTCGACGCCCGGACCCTGGCCCGGCTCGCGGCGCAGTACGCCGGCCGGGGCGTGGTCGGCTTCGGGCTCTCCAACGACGAGCGCCGTGGCTCGACCGCCGACTTCGCGCCGGCCTTCGCGATCGCCGAGCGGGCCGGGCTGCTGCTGGCGCCGCACGGCGGTGAGCTGCTCGGACCGGACAGCGTCCGCACCTGTCTCGACGTGCTGCACGCGGACCGGCTCGGTCACGGCGTCCGCGTCGCGGAGGACCCCGAGCTGCTCGACCGGGTGGTGGCGCGCGGGGTGCCGCTCGAGGTGTGCCCGGTCTCCAACGTGGCGCTCGGGGTCTACAGCGACCTGACCTCGGTGCCGCTGCCCCAGCTGCTCGCCGCCGGAGCGACGGTGGCGCTCGGCGCCGACGACCCGCTGCTGTTCGGCTCGCGGCTGGCCGGGCAGTACGCCACCATGCGCGCGGCCCACGACCTGTCCGACACGGACCTCGCCGAGCTGGCCCGGATGTCGGTGCGCGCCTCCCGGGCACCTGAGACCGCGAAGTCCGACATGCTCGCCGAGGTGGACGCCTGGCTGGCGGGGTGACCCCTAGGCTTGGCCCATGACCAACGACCCGGGGGACGGCCAGCCGCCGCAGGATCCCTACCAGCAGCCGCCGGGGCAGTCGCCCGGCTACGGGCAGGACCCGGCCCAGGGTCAGCCGCCGCCACCCGGCTACGGGCAGGACCCGGCCCAGGGCCAGTACGGCCAGCAGCCCTACGGCCAGCAGCCCTACGGCCAGCAGCCCTACGGCCAGCAGCAGTACGGCCAGCCGGCCTACGGCGGCTACCCCGCCTCCGCGCCGACCGACGGCAGGGCGCTCGCCGCGATGATCACCGGGATCGTGTCCCTGGTGCTGGCCTGCGGCTACGGCGTCGGCCTGCTCGCCTCGCCCGTCGCGTGGTACCTCGGCAAGTCCTCGATGAACCGCATCGACGCGTCCCAGGGCCAGCTCGGCGGTCGCGGGATGGCGCAGGCCGGGATGGTCCTCGGCATCATCGGGACGGTGCTGCTGGTGCTGGCGCTCGTCGCGCTCGTGGTCATCCTCGGCCTGGTGGCCGGCTCCTCCACCTCGCCCTGACCCGCGCGACGCTCAGGGAGTCGGGGCCGGCAGCGAGCAGCCCACCAGGACCGGCTCGTTGACCAGCCAGACGCCGTACGCCGCTCGCACCCCGGCCTGCACCTCCCCCGCGAGGTCCAGCAGGTCCCGGGTGCGGGCGGCGCCCCTGTTGGTCAGCGCCAGCGTGTGCTTGCCCGACAGGGCGACCCGGTCGTTGCCGTACCCCTTGCCGAAGCCGGCGTGCTCGATCAGCCACGCGGCGCTGGTCTTGGTGGTGCCGTCGGGCTGCTCCCAGCGCGGGGCGCCCTCGGGCAGCCGGGCCGCCTGCTCGGCGTCCAGCAGCGGGTTGGTGAAGAACGAGCCGGCGCTCCAGGTGTCGTGGTCGGCGGCGTCCAGCACCATGCCCTTCGCGCCCCGCAGGGCGAGCACCGCGGCGCGCACCTCGGTCATCGGCGCGCGGGCGCCCACGTCCACGCCCAGTGTCCGGGCCAGCTCGGCGTAGCGCACCGGGGCCGAGAGGTCGCCGAGCCGCAGCTGGAAGGTGACCGCCAGCACGAGATACCGCTCGGGGTCCTGCTTGAAGCGGCTGGTCCGGTACCCGAAGCCGCAGTCGGCGGCGGCGAACGTGCGCTGCCGGTCCTCGACGCGGTCCCAGCAGCGGACCGTGGCGACGGTGTCGGCCATCTCCTGGCCGTAGGCGCCGACGTTCTGCACCGGGGTCGCCCCGACGCTGCCGGGGATCCCGGACAGCGCCTCGACGCCGACCCAGCCGTTCGCCACCGCCGTCGCCACGAACGGGTCCCACGGCTCGCCCGCCGCGACGGTCACCACGGCTCCCCCGCAGGTGTCCTGGGCGAGCTCGACGCCGGTCGTCGCCACCTTGACGACGGTGCCGTCGAAGCCGTCGTCGCCGACCACGAGGTTGCTGCCGCCGGCGACCAGCAGCAGCGGGGTGCCCGCCGCGTCGGCCCGGCGTACGGCGTCCCGCAGCTCGGTCTCGGTGGTGGCGTGCACGACCTGCCGGGCGGGGCCGCCCAGGCGCAGCGTGGTGAGGTCGGCGAGCAGCGTGGAGGGCCGCTCAGGCACTCAGCACCGCCTTCGGCAGGCCGAGCACCTTCTCGCCGCCGCAGGTCACCTCGAGGGAGATCTGCACGCCCTCGTCGGTGACGTTCTTGACCGTGCCGCGGACCAGCACCTCGACGCCGGTGTCGTCGTCGGGCACGACCACCGGCTTGGTGAACTTGCAGCCGAGCTCGCGGACCCGGCCGGTGCCGCCGGCCCAGGTGTCCAGGGCACGGGCGGCCAGCGCCATGGTGAACATGCCGTGCGCGATGACGCCGGGCAGCCCGACCGAGCCGGCCACCCGGTCCGACCAGTGGATCGAGTTGAAGTCGCCGCTGGCGCCGGCGTAGCGGACCAGGTCGGCCCGGGTGACGGTGTAGGTCTGCTCCGGCAGCTCCTGGCCCGTGGTCAGCGTGCTCATGCGTCCTCCCCGCGGTGCACCAGGGTCGCGAACGCCGTACACACCGGCTGGCCGTCCGCGTCGGTGATCTCGCTCCGGGTGCCGATGATGTCCGCGCCGCCGATCTGGCGCAGCGAGTCGACGGTCAGGGTCGCGCTCAGCTCGTCGCCGGCGACCACCGGCCGGGTGTAGGTGAACCGCTGCTCGCCGTGCACGACGCGGTGCAGCGAGATGCCCACCGAGGGGTCCTCCATCAGCCCGGTCATCGCCCCGAAGGCGACCACGATCGGGAAGGTCGCCGGGGCGGCGTCCCCGTCGTAGGTGGAGCCGGTCGCGCGAGCGAACTCCACGATCTTCTCCCGGGACACGGTGTACGGGGCGGTCGGCGGGAACGTCCGACCGCGCAGGGATTCGTCGACAGCCATGGCATGCAGGCTACTGCCCGGGCCGGGAACGACGAACGGCCCCGGGAGCACCGGGGCCGTTCGGGACTGTCAGAGGGACGCGGTCAGCGCGTCTCGCGGTGCGCGGTGTGGGTGCGGCAGCGCGGGCAGAACTTCTTCATCTCCATGCGGTCCGGGTCGTTGCGACGGTTCTTCTTGGTGATGTAGTTGCGCTCCTTGCACTCCACGCAGGCCAAGGTGATCTTGGGGCGAACATCTGAGCTCTTGCTGGCCACGGAACTGCCTCTACTTTCGGTACCGCCGGTCGCGCTGCCCGGACGGGCAACCCTTACAAGTGTGCCAGCCCCCTCAAGAGGGGGGCCGTCCTGCTGGTCTGGTGAGTAGCGGGGGCGGGACTCGAACCCGCGACACCACGATTATGAGCCGTGTGCTCTAACCACCTGAGCTACCCCGCCGCTCGGGCCGTCGCCCTCGTCCACCGGACGAGGCCTCCTACCCAGAGCCCCTTTACGGAATCGAACCGTAGACCTTCTCCTTACCATGGAGACGCTCTGCCGACTGAGCTAAAGGGGCAAGCCGCAAGGAAGGATACACACGCCTTGGAGCGTTGAGGAAATCGAGCTCAGGGGTGTGCCCCGGGCCACGTCGACGGGAGGCCCGGGGAGCGTGCCCCGGGCCGGACGCGGGCCCGGGCATGATGGCGCCGTGCACGCTTTCTACCGGCCCTCCGGACCCGGCCGCTACGTCTCCTCCCCGTCCACCGCCGGCCCCTGGGGACCCGGCAGCCAGCACGGCGGCCCGCCCGCGGCGCTGCTCGCCCGGGCGGTGGAGGCCCTCGACGCCGACCGGGTCGTCGGCCGGCTGACGATGGAGCTGCTGGGACCGGTCCCGGTCGGCCCACTACGGGTCGAGGCGGCCGTCGTACGACCGGGACGGACGGTGCAGATGTGCGAGGCCACCGTGCACGACGAGGTGGGCGGCCGGGTCTGCGCGCGGGCCACCGCATGGCTGTTCCCGGCCTCGGACGAGGGGCCGGTGCAGGCCACCGAGCCGCCGGCCCACGGCCCCGCGGACGGGGTGCGCAAGCCCCCGCCCGCAAGCTGGTCGGGCGGCTACCTCGACGCCGTGGACTGGCGGTGGGTGCGCGGGGCGGTCACCGAGCCAGGCCCCGGCGTGGTCTGGATGCGACCGCGGGTCGACCTGGTCGAGGGCGAGACGATGACCCCGCTGCAGCGGCTGATGTCCTGCGTGGACTCCGCCTCCGGGGTCTCGGCCGCCCTCGACCCCGCGCAGTGGGGGTTCTTGAACACCGAGCTGACCGTGCACGTGCTGCGGGCCCCCGTGGGCGAGTGGGTCTGCCTGGACGCGGAGACCACGCTGGGCGGCGGGAGCGTGGGCGTCGCGGTCTCCCGGGTCTACGACGAGCGCGGGCTGGTCGCGCGGTCGGCGCAGGCGCTGCTGGTGGCGCCGCGGCGCTGACGGGCCGGAGTCAGGACCGAGGTCGGGCCCGGAACGGCCAGGTGGCGACGAAGTAGCTCACCCCGAACGGGTCGCCTCGGTAGGTCAGCACCGGTCCGGTGACAGCCTCCGGCACCCGCAGCGCCACCGCCCCGAGCAGCCGCAGCGTGCTGCGACCGAGCACCATCAGCTCGGCGGCCAACTCGGCGTCGAGCCCGGCCAGCGCCGCCGCGTCGCCCGCGGCGAGGGCGGCGGCGACCGCATCGTCGAAGCCGAACGCCCGGTCGTCGAGGTAGCCCGGCGCCTTCTGCCCGCGCCGGGCGCTCCCGTCGCCGAGCAGCAGCAGCGCGGTGCGTCCCGGGCCCTCCGCCAGCGCGTCGGCCAACGCGTCGACCTCGGCACTGCCGGCGTCCCAGCCGATGCTGACCAGCTCCGCCGGCCCGGACCAGCCGGCGTCCCGCAGCACGGACGCGCCGACCCCGAGCGAGAGGGGCAGCCGCTCCCCCGACGGGCCCGGCTCGCGGTCCCCGCCGAAGCGGTGCATGCCGGCCGGGGCGTCCGCCGGCCAGCGGCGAGCCTCGTCGCCGGGCCCCACGACCACCACCCGGTCGGCGTCGGTGGTCGCCCAGCGGACCGCTGCCAGCGACTCGGCGCGCAGGTCGGCCACCGGGTCCTGGACGCCGCCGAGCCGGCGGAACAGCAGCGGCGGGTGCGGCAGCAGGGTCGCGGCGAGGATCACGCGAGCCCCCGGACCACCCGCGCGGGCGGCCTCGAGCCGCGGATGCTCGCGACCATGTCGAGCACCTGCCGGGTCTCGTCGACCTCGTGCACCCGGAACACCCGGGCACCGTGCCAGGCGCTGACGGCGGTCGCGGCGAGCGTCCCGACCAGGCGCTCCCCCGTCGGCCGGTCCAGGGTCTCGCCGACGAAGTCCTTGTTGGACAGCGACACCAGCACCGGCCATCCGGTGGTCACCATCTCGTCGAGGCGGCGGGTCACCTCCAACGAGTGCCAGGTGTTCTTGTCGAAGTCGTGGGCCGGGTCGATGAGCACGCTGCTCGGGTCGACCCCCAGCGAGACCGCTCGCTCGGCGAGCGCGACGGTGGCCTCGATCGCGGCGGCCACCACGTCGTCGTAGGACGGGCGGTGCGGCGGCGTCCGCGGGGTGGCGCCGTTGGTGTGCGTGCAGACCAGCGCCGCGCCGTACTCCGCGGCGACCTCGGCCAGCGCGGGGTCGAAGCCGCCCCAGGCGTCGTTGAGCAGGTCGGCGCCCTCCCGGCAGACCTGGCGACCGACCTCGGCCCGCCAGGTGTCCACGCTGATCACCAGGTCGGGGAACTCGGCCCGGACGGCGGCCACGAACGGCACCGTGCGGCGCAGCTCCTCCCGCTCGTCGACGACCTCGCCGGGACCCGCCTTCACCCCGCCGACGTCGACCAGGTCCGCGCCGGCCGCGACCACCGAGCGCACCCGCTCCATCGCCTTGTCCTCGGCGAAGGTGGCGCCGCCGTCGTAGAAGGAGTCCCGGGTCCGGTTCACGATCGCCATCACCAGGAGGTCGGGGTCCTCGAAGGTCCGGTGTCCGAGCGTCAGCACGAGCCCGACGCTACAGCCCGAGCCGTCGGCGGCCGGCCGGGCGACGGCCGCCGGGGGGCGTCCGCTGCGTGCCGCAAGAACCTCGGGCCGGACTAGTCCGAACACGTCAGGACAGCCGACCGCGGCGCCGACATGCTGGGGCGCGGGGGCATCCCGGGGTCCCTTCGCCCCATCGGCGCCCGGGCCCCGGCGCCGCCAGCCTCGTCGGAGGAGAGAGCCATGAGATCCACCTATCGCGTCCTGGCCTACGCAGTGGCCGCCCTGGTCGTCGTCCAGGCGGCCGCCATCGCCTTCGGGGTCTTCGGCCTGACCAAGTGGGTCGACGACGGGGGCACCCTGGACAAGGCCACGATGGAGAGCGCGGACACCACGTTCACCGGGGACGCCGGCTTCGTGGTGCACGGCCTCAACGGGACGATGCTGATCCCGCTGGTGGCGCTGCTGCTGGTGGTCGTGTCGTTCTTCGCCAAGGTCCCCGGCGGTTCCGCCTGGGCCGGCCTCGTGCTGCTCGCCGTGGTCGTGCAGGTCGCCCTGGGCATCTTCTCCCACGTCGTGCCCAGCCTGGGCGCGCTGCACGGCGTCAACGCGCTGGTGCTGTTGGGGCTGGCCCTGGTGGCCGGCAGGCGGGTGCGCTCGACGGCCGGCGTCCCCGCGGACGCCCGTCAGCCCTCGGCCGCCTGACCTCGGGGCGGGCCTCTCGACAACCATCCGGAGTGGCCCGCGGGGTTTGCGGCCACTCCCGCGAGGTACCGGGCGGTGGACACCCGCACGACCGACGCGAGGGGCGCGATGAGCTACGTCGAGGACGACTTCGACCGGGACACCGACTACATCGAGGACCGGGTCACCGAGGACGGCCGGGACGGCTGGCCGGTGGAGGCGGGCCGCTACCGGCTCGTGGTCGCCCGGGCCTGCCCCTGGGCGAACCGCGCCATCATCGTCCGGCGGCTGCTCGGCCTCGAGGACGCGCTCAGCATGGGGGTCTGCGGGCCCACCCACGACGAGCGCAGCTGGACCTTCGACCTCGACCCCGACGGCCGCGACCCGGTGCTCGGCGTGGAGCGGCTCCAGGAGTCCTTCCTGGCCCGGTTCCCCGACTACCCCAAGGGCATCACTGTCCCGGCGATCGTCGACGAGCCGACCGGCCACGTGGTCACCAACGACTTCGCGCAGATGACGATCGACCTCTCCCTGGAGTGGACCGCGCACCACCGGGACGGCGCCCCCGCCCTCTACCCCGAGGCCTGGCGCGACGAGATCGACGAGGTGAACGCCTGGGTCTACACCGAGGTCAACAACGGCGTGTACCGCTGTGGCTTCGCCGGCCGACAGGCGTCGTACGAGCGGGCCTACGACCGGCTGTTCGCCGCGCTGGACCGGCTCGAGGAGCGGCTGACCGGCCGCCGCTACCTGGTCGGCGACCACATCACCGAGGCCGACGTACGGCTGTTCACCACGCTGGTCCGCTTCGACGCGGTGTACCACGGGCACTTCAAGGCCAACCGCAACAAGCTGGTCGAGATGCCGGCGCTGTGGGGCTACGCACGCGACCTGTTCGCGACCCCCGGGTTCGGGGACACCGTCGACTTCGACCACGTCAAGCGGCACTACTACGTCGTGCACGCCGACATCAACCCGACGCGGATCGTGCCCGCGGGACCGGACCTCGCGGGCTGGCTGACCCCGCACGGCCGCGAGGACCTCGGCGGGACGCCGTTCGGCGACGGGACCCCGCCGCCCCCGCCGCGCGAGGACGAGGCCGTCCCCGGCGACCACGAGGCGGCCTGACCGGGGTCCGCTCAGACGGTGCCGGACACGGCCGTCGGTGGGGTGCCGGAGGTCTCGTCGTCGTCGTGGTGCCGCCGGTGCTTGGCGACCCGCCAGACGACCAGCGCGGCCACCACGAGCACTCCGGCGGCGACGGCGCCGCCCTGCCCGAGGTAGTGGGCCACCCGCTGGTAGGAGCTGCCGGCCAGGTACCCGGCGACCACGCAGCCGACGCCCCACACCACACCGCCGGCGGCGTTGTAGGCCAGGAACCGCCGGTAGCGCATCCCACTGAGCCCCGCCAGCCCCGGCGTGACGGCGCGCAGGAAGGCGGTGAACCGGCCGACGAAGATCGCCGACCCCCCGCGACCGTCCAGGAAGCCGCGCGCGCTCTCCACGCGTCGCTCGTGGCGACGGAACAGCCGGGTGCGCATCAGCCGCGGACCGTAGCGCTTGCCCACCTCGTAGCCGACCGAGTCACCGACGATCGCGGCGACCACCACGACGACGACGAGCAGCACGACCGAGAGCCGGCCGGTCGAGGCGATGAAGCCGGCGAGCAGCACCGCGGTCTCGCCCGGGACGACGAACCCGAGGAAGACCGCCGCCTCCCCGAAGACCAGCGCCCCGACCGCCACGAGCACCACCGGGGCGGGCACGTGGAGCAGCTGCTGGAGCAACGTGGTCACCTCTTGAACGGTAGCCCGGGCCCGTGAACGCAGCATGAAGTCCGGCTCTGGGCCCGTGGCAGACTCGCCGCATGAATGTGCAGACGTCAACCATCGACCTCCCCACCCGTGACGGCAGCGCGGACTGCCTGCTCGCCGTCCCCGCGGGCGAGGGCACCCATCCGGCGGTGCTCCTCTACATGGACGCCTTCGGCCCGCGGCCCCGGCTGGAGGAGATGGCCGTCCGCATCGCCGAGCAGGGCTACGTCGTGCTGGTCCCCCACGTGTTCTACCGCCAGGGCCGGGCACCCCTCATCGCCGAGATGCCCGACCTCACCGACCCTGCGGCCCGCGGGAGGATCTTCGAGATCCTGGGCCCGTGGATGCAGGAGCTCACCCCCGAGCGCGCCATGAGCGACGCCGAGGCCTACCTGGACTTCCTGGACGGCCACGACCGGGTGGCCGACGGCCCCATCGGGGTCACCGGCTACTGCATGGGTGGCGCGCTCGCCCTGCGGACCGCCGCGCACCGTCCCGACCGGGTCGCCGCGGCCGCCGCCTTCCACCCGGCCCGGCTCGCCACCGACGCCCCGGACAGCCCGCACCTGCTGGCGCCGAGCATCCGGGCCGAGGTCTACGTGGCCAGCGCCGACCAGGACCCGGGGATGCCGCACGAGCAGCAGGACCGGCTCGAGCGGGCGCTGACCGAGGCCGGCGTGGAGCACGTGTGCGAGCAGTTCGACGGAGCGCAGCACGGCTTCACGATGTCCGACACCGCGGCATACGACGAGGCCGCGACGGAGCGTCACTGGCAGGCGCTGCTGCCGTTGCTCGCCAGGCGCCTGCGGGGGTGAGCAGCCCGCCTGCTGGGTACCGTGCGGCCATGGTTTCGAGCAGGCTGTTGCGCACCAAGGACATCGACGACGTCATCGCTCAGAACGACGATCCCGTCGGTGGTGAGGCGCACCACACCCGGCTGAGCAAGCGGCTCAGCGCCTGGGACCTGATGGGCTTCGGGATCGGCATCGTGATCGGCACCGGCATCTTCACGCTGACCGGCATCCAGGCCAAGAACAACGCCGGCCCGGCGATCGTGGTCTCCTTCGCGATCGCCGGGGTCGTCAGCCTGCTCGCGGCGCTCTGCTACGCCGAGCTCGCGGCCGCCGTGCCGACCGCCGGCAGCTCCTACACCTACGCGTACACGACCATCGGTGAGATCTTCGCGTGGATCATCGCCTGGGACCTGATCCTGGAGTTCGCGCTCGGCGCCGCGGTGGTCTCGCGGGGCTGGTCGGGCTACCTCCAGGACGCGCTGAACCTGCCGACCTCGGTCTTCGGGGAGGGGTCGACGGTCAACGTCGGCGCGATCGCGATCGCCCTGGTGCTCGGCGTGGTCGCGATGATCGGCATCCGCGAGGCCAAGTGGGTCACCAACGCGCTGGTCGTCGTCAAGGTCTCGGTCTGCGTCTTCGTGATCGTGCTGGGCGTGTTCTTCGTCAAGCTGGTCAACCTCTCCCCGTTCGTCCCGCCGGCCAAGGCGGTGCCGCCGGGTGACGCGCTCAGCGGCCTGAGGCAGCCGCTGTGGCAGTGGGTCAGCGGCGCGGACCCCACCGCGTACGGCGTGACCGGGGTGTTCGTCGCGGCCGCCGTGGTGTTCTTCGCCTACAGCGGCTTCGAGGCCGTCGCCAACCTCGGCGAGGAGACCAAGGACCCCGCCAAGGACATGCCCCGCGGGCTGCTCGGGACGCTGGCGATCTGCACGGTCCTCTACGTGCTGGTCTGCCTGGTGATCACCGGGATGGTGAAGTACACCGGCCTGTCCGAGGGGGCCCCGATCTCGGACGCCTTCGACCAGGTCGGCATGGGCTGGGCCGGCATCCTGATCGCGGTCGCGGCGATCGCCGGGCTCTCCTCGGTGATCCTGGTGGACATCGTGGCGATGGGCCGGATCGGCTTCGCGCTGTGCCGCGACGGCCTGCTGCCCCGGTGGATCGGCCGGGTCCACCCGAGGTGGCAGACGCCGTACCGGGTCACCATCGGCACGACGGCCGTGGTGATGCTGCTGGCCGGGTTCGTCCCGCTCGACGCGCTGGCCGAGATGGTCAGCATCGGCACCCTGTTCGCCTTCTTCGTCGTCTCGGTCGCGGTGGTCGTGCTGCGGCGCACCCGGCCCCGCATGAAGCGGCCGTTCCGCACCCCCCAGGTCCCGCTGCTGCCGGTCGTGTCCGCGGTGCTGTGCGTGGGGCTGATGACCAACCTGGCGCTGGAGACGTGGCTGCGGTTCCTGGTCTGGCTGGTGACCGGGCTGGTCGTCTACCTGTCCTACGGCCGCACCCACTCCCGGCTCGAGAACCAGGCCCGGGAGAGCGTCGGCGCCACCCGCTGACCGACCACCGCCCGGACCGGAGCGGGGACTAGAAGCCGATGGGCAGCCCGGCGTAGTTCTCCGCGAGCCCGGCCGCCCCCGCCTGCGACGACGTCACCCACCGCAGCTGGGACAGCTGGAGCTGCCGGTCGAAGTCGTCGCCGGAGGTGTGCAGCATCGAGGTCATCCACCAGGAGAAGTGGGTGCACCGCCAGACCCGGCGCAGGGCGTCGTCGGAGTAGGAGTCGGCCAGGCCGGACGACCCGTCGGCGAGCAGCGCGGTCAGCGCGCGGGCGAGCAGGGCGACGTCGGCGATCGCGAGGTTCAGCCCCTTGGCGCCGGTCGGCGGCACGATGTGGGCGGCGTCCCCGGCCAGGAACAGCCGCCCGTGGCGCATCGGCGTCGCGACGAAGCTGCGCATCGGGAGCACGCTCTTCTCGGTGACCGGGCCCTGCTGCAGCGACCAGCCGTCCCGGCCGTGGCCGAGCCGCCGGGCCAGGGCGTCCCAGACCCGGTCGTCGGACCACAGCGCGACGTCCTCGTCGGGCGGCACCTGGAGGTAGAGCCGCGACACCGTCGGCGACCGCATCGAGTGCAGTGCGAAGCCGTCGGGGTGCCAGGCGTAGATCAGCTCGTCGGTCGACGGGGGCACGTCGGCGAGCACCCCGAGCCACGCGTAGGGGTAGACCCGCTCCCAGGTCCGCCGTACGGCGTCCGGGAGCGCCGCCCGCGACGGTCCGTGGAAGCCGTCGCAGCCCGCGACCGCGTCGGCCTCGACCCGCTGCCCGACCCCGTCCCGGTCGGTGAAGGTCACCGCGGGCCGGTCGGTGGCCACGTCGTGCAGCACCACGTCGGAGACCTCGTAGAACGCCTGCTGCCCCGCGCGGTCCCGGGCGGCCATCAGGTCCTTGGTGACCTCGGTCTGGCCGTACACCCACACCGAGCGGCCGACCAGGTCGACGAAGTCGAGGTGGTGCCGCTCGGTCTCCCCGCCGTCGGTCCACTGCAGGTGGATCCCACGGTGCTCGTCGCCCTCGCGGGCGATCCGCTCCCCCAACCCGGCCTCGGTGAGCAGGTCGACCGAGGACGACTCCAGCACGCCGGCGCGGATCCGGCCCTGGACATAGGCGGGCGACCGGTTCTCGACCAGCACCGACTCGATGCCCGCGAGGTCGAGCAGGTGGGACAGCAGCAGACCGGCCGGGCCTGCTCCGATGATCACGACACGGGTGCGCATGCGGGTCGCTGGCCTCCTCCGGGGCGACGGCTGGGCTGGTGGCTCCCCGGCGAGCATGCTGCGCCGGCGCGGCTGCCACAACGCGCTGACCAGCCAGTGGGCCGGGGCCGGGGCGAGCAGCGGACGCCGGGACCCGGGGCGTGAGTACGGTGGACCGCGGCAGCACGATCAGGGTCGACGACATCGTTGGAGGCAGAGGGTGCAGGGACGTGAGGTCTTCGTCGTGGATGCGGTGCGCACACCGGTCGGCCGGCTCGGGGGTGCGCTGGCGAAGGTCCGCCCCGACGACCTCGGTGCGGTGGTGATCAGGGCTCTGCTCGACCGGACCCCGGGCCTCGACCCCGCCCGGATCGGCGAGGTCACCTTCGGCGCCGCGAACCAGTCCGGCGAGGACAACCGCAACGTCGCCCGGATGTCGTCCCTGCTGGCCGGGCTGCCGACGTCGGTGCCCGGCTCGACGGTCAACCGGCTGTGCGCCTCCGGGCTCGACGCCGTGGTCGGCGCCGCGCGCACGATCGCCGTCGGGGACGCCTCGATCATGGTCGCCGGTGGGGTGGAGTCGATGACCCGGGCGCCGTACGTGCTGCCCAAGTCCGACCGGCCCTTCCCGGCCGGCAACGCCACCATGTACTCCACGACCCTGGGCTGGCGGATGACCAACCCGGCGATGCCGCAGGAGTGGACGGTCAGCCTCGGGGAGAGCACCGAGCTGCTCGGCGAGCGGTACGGCGTCGGGCGCGAGGCCGCGGACGCGTTCGCCGTCCGCTCCCAGAGCCGGGCCGCCGCCGCGTGGGAGGCCGGCGCGTACGACGCCGCCGTGGTGCAGGTGCCCGGAGCGGAGATGACCCGGGACGAGGGCATCCGCGACGGCGTCACCCTCGAGTCGCTGGGCCGGCTCAAGCCGTCGTTCCGCCACGACGGCACCGTGACCGCCGGCAACGCCTCACAGCTCTCCGACGGCGCGGCCGCGCTGCTGCTGGCCGACGAGGCCGGCGTCGCCGAGCTCGGCGTCGAGCCGCTGGCCCGGATCACCGCCACCGGCGTGGACGCGGTCGACCCGCAGTACTTCGGGATCGGGCCCGTGCAGGCGGTCAACCGGGCGCTCGCCAAGGCCGGCCGCGGCCTCGCCGACGTCACCACGATGGAGCTCAACGAGGCGTTCGCCGCCCAGTCGCTGGCCTGTCTCTCCGAGTGGCACGAGCTCGACCACGAGCTGGTCAACCCGCACGGCGGCGCGATCGCCATCGGCCATCCGCTGGGCTGCTCCGGCGCCCGGCTGGCCGGTGCGGTCGCCCACCAGCTGGCCGCGGCCGGCTCGGGCGTCGGGGTCGCCGCCCTGTGCATCGGCGTCGGTCAGGGGCTCGCCCTGACGATGGAGCGCTGATGACCGAGGCCGACGACACCGCGGACCTCGGCCTGCTCTCGCCCGTGTGGGTGGGGACCCGCGTGGAGGCGGCGACCTCGGACCGGGCGGTGCTGGACGCGATGGTCGCCTTCGAGGCCGCGCTGACCCGGGCGCTCGACGAGCACGGCCTCGCCCCCGCCGTCGAGGTCGTCCCACCCGGAGTCGACGTGCGCACCCTGGCCAGGGAGGCGGTCGCCCCGGGCAACCCGACGCTGCCGCTGGTGGCACGGCTGCGGGCCACCGGCGGCGAGGCGGTGCACCGCGGCGCCACCAGCCAGGACGTCGTCGACACCGCGCTGATGCTCACCGCCTCCACGACGCTCCGGCTGGTCGAGGCCGACCTGGTGCTGCTCGCCGGCCTGCTGGCCGGGCACGTCGAGGAGCACCGGAGCACGCCGTGCGTGGCGCGCACGCTCACCCAGCAGGCGATGCCGACGACCCTCGGCTTCCGGGTGGCCGGCTGGCTCAGCGGCGTGCACGACGCACTCCTGCTGGTCCGGTCGTGCGTGCCGCTGCCGGTCTCGCTGGGCGGGCCGGTCGGGACGGCGGCGGCCTACGGGGCGTCCGGTCCGGCGGTCGTCGCCTCGGTGGCCGGCGCGCTGGGGCTGGCCGCCCCGGTGATGACCTGGCACGCCCGCCGTACCCCGGTGCTGTCGTTGGGCACCGCCCTGGTCGCGGTCGGTGAGGCGTGCGGCCGGGTCTGCGCGGACCTGCTGCTGATGAGCCAGACCGAGGTCGGCGAGGCCACGGACGGGTCCGGCGGCGCGTCCTCGGCGATGGCGCACAAGGCCAACCCCACCCGGTCCGTGCTCGTCGCGTCGGCGGCCCGTCAGCTGCCCGGCCACCTGGCCGTCGTCGCCTCCTCGGGGGCGGGCGCCTCGGAGCGACCGGCCGGCGACTGGCACGCGGAGTGGCAGCCGCTCCGGGCGATGCTGCGGCTGGCCGGAGCCGCCGCGGAGCGCACCGCCGGGATCGCCGCGGACCTGTCCTTCGACACCGGCGGCACGGACCGCAACCTCGGGCTGCTGCTCACCGCGCTGGACCGGGACGAGACCTGGGCCGCCGGGCAGACCGCGCACGTGGGTGTGTGGATCGACCGGGTGCTCGCCCGGCACCGGGAGGTCGTCGGATGAGGGTGCGGCTGGCGCACCGCGAGGACGGTCCCGCGAACGCCCCGGCGGTGTTCCTGGCCCCGTCGCTGGGCACCACGTGGGAGATGTGGGACGAGCTCACCGCGGCCCTGTCCCCGGTCTACCGGGTGGTCCGCCTCGACACCCGCGGTCACGGTCGCTCGCCGGTGCCGCCCGGCCCGTACACCGTCCCGGACCTGGCCGGCGACGTGCTGGCGCTGGCGGACTCGCTGGGGATCGAGCGGTTCGGCGTGGTGGGCCTCTCGCTGGGTGGGGCGATCGCGCAGACGCTGACCGTGACGGTGCCGTCCCGGGTCCTCGCCTCGGTGCTCTGCTGCACGGTCCCGGTCTTCGGCGACCCGGCCACCTGGCACGAGCGGGCAGCGCTGGTGCGGGCCTCGGGCATGGACGGGCTGGCCGACCCGACCCGCGGCCGCTGGTTCACCGACGCGTTCCGTGCGGAGCACCCCGAGCAGGTGGACCGCTTCATCGCGATGATCACCGGCACCGACCCGGAGGGGTACGCGTCGTGCTGCGAGGCGCTCTCCGGCTTCGACCTCCGCGCCGCCCTGCCGGGCATCACCGTGCCGGTGCGGGTGCTGGCCGGGGCCGACGACCCGGTCGCTCCCCCGGCCGCGTGCGCCGAGATGGCGTCCGCGATCCCCGGCGCGGACCTGGTGGTGGTCGACGACGCCTCGCACATCGCGTCGGTGGCACAGCCGGACGCGTTCAACGCCGCCGTCGCCGAGCACCTGGGACGACACCTGTGATCCGGCCGCCCGGACGTGCGACCTCCCGGCTTCCGGGCCGCGGCACCGCCTGACCCGGGCAGGGTGCACGTCCGAGGGGTCAGCGGCGGCCGCGTCGCGCGCGCAGGTAGTCGGCCACGACGTACTCCCCGAGCCGGCCGAGGTCCGGGGTGAACACCCGGCCGCCGGCCCGCCGCGCCATCGCGTCGACGAACCGGGACAGCCCCGGGTCGTCGCCCAGCATGAAGAAGTTGATCTGCGCGCCGAACCGGGCCAGCTCGTCCACCTGGCCGACCGTCGCCCGCAGCGTCTGCTGGGTCGTCGGCCAGTGGAACACCGGCGACCCGTCGGACGCGATGTGCGCGGTCGGCTCGCCGTCGGTGACCACCAGCACGACCGGCTCCGCGTCCGGGTGCCGCCGCAGGTGCCGGGCCGCGATCATCAGGGCGTGCTGGAGGTTCGTGCCCTGCACCCACTCGGGCTCGACGTCGGCGAGCTGCACCGGCGTGAGCCGGCGGGCGGACCGGTCGAAGCCGATGATCTGCAGCGCGTCCTGGCGGAACCGGGTCTCCACGAGATGCGAGAGCGCCAGCGCCGTCTGCTTCATCGGGCCCCAGCGGCCCTCGGTCACCATCGAGAACGAGAGGTCGACGCAGACCGCCACCGCGGCCGTCGTCCGGCGCTCGGTCTCGACCACCTCGAAGTCCTCGACCAGCAGCCGGCCCGGGATGCCGGCGCCGCGGCGCAGCGCGTTGGACACCGTGCGGACGGCGTCGATCGGCAGCTCGTCGCCGAACACCCACGGCCTCGTCGTGCCGACCAGCTCGTCGGCGGAGCCGGTACGGCGGTCCTGGTGGTCCCCGGTGCCGGCCGCCTCCAGCTGCGAGAACACCTTCTTCAGCGCCGTCTCGCCCAGCCGCCGCACGGCCCGCGGGGTCAGCCGGAGACCGTCGTCGCCGCGGGACACGAACCCCTGCCGCTCGAGCTCGCGCTCCAGCTCGCGCAGCGCCCGGAAGTCGGCGGCCGCCCCCGCGCCGAGGTGCTTCTCCAGGGTGTCCACGTCGACGTCGTCGAGGGTGGCCCCGGCGTGCCCCTGGGCCATCGACTGCTCCAGCGCCTCCAGGTCGGCGATCTCGGCGACCGCCTCGACCGCGTCGCTGTAGCCCAGGGACTCACCGCCCTCGCGCATGCTCACCGGTCCCCGGCTCATCCCGGGCCGGAGCGCGCGCAGGTTGTCCGAGAGCTGCGCCATCTGCGAGGCCAGGTCGGGGTCGGACATCGCGTCGCTCATCAGCTGGCCGAGCTGCTCGCGCTGCTCGGGCGAGAGCGAGGCCATCATCCGGTCGGCGGCGGCCTGCCGGCGGGCCAGCGCGTCGATCAGCTCGTCGACGTTCTCCGGGCTCTCCGGGAACAGGTCCCCGTGCCGGTCCATGAACTCGCGGAACCGGTCCTCGGTGTCCTCGCCGCGGGCGTGCGCGGCGAGCAGCTCGTTGAGGTCCGCGAGCATGTCCTTGACGGCCTGCATCGCGGCGGGGTCCGGCGACTCCAGGGCCTGCCTGAGGCCGGCGAACTGCGCGTCGAGCACCTCGTGGCGGAGCATCTCCTGGATCGACTCGTACGTCGTCCGGGCCTCGTCGGAGTGCCAGTCGTAGTCCGCCAGCGACCGGACGGCGCCGGCCGTGTCGTCGGGGAGGGTGGCGAGCTCCATCTCGGCCCACCGGGCGTCCTCGCCCTCCTCGCCCGCGAGCTGGTCGCGCTCGGCGGCCAGCGCCTGGTCCAGGGCCGAGCGGACCTGGTCGAGCGTGCCACCGAGGTCCCCACGCCGCCGCGCCGCGTTGCGCATCCGCCGCACCCGCTCGGCGAGCTCGTCCAGCCCGCGGTTGCCGTCGAACCCGCGCTTCAGCAGGTCCGCCAGCGCCTCGCGCAGCGAGCCCCCGGAGAGCACGTCGCGGCCGACGGCGTCCAGCGCCGCGCGGACGTCGTACGGCGGCGCGAGCGGGTCGGGACCGTCGTGCCACGGTCCGTAGCGGAACCGGGTCATCCGGGGCCCCCGCGGAGGCGTGAGCCGAGCCGGCGAGGCGAGCGGCTTCCTGGGGCGGTCATCAGGCCCCGTAGACCGAGCGGCCGGCCACCGACTCCTTGTCGATGCGCCGGGTCAGGTGGAGCCCCTCCAGCACGAACTCGAGGGCGGCCGCCACCTGCCCCGGGGACGCGTCGTCGCCGTGGCCGAGCCGGTCGAGCACCTTGGACAGGCCCGGCACGGTGCCGACCTGGTCGAGCAGGTCGGTGGCCGGGACCAGCTCACCGGTCTCCACGGTCGCCCCCTCGGCGAACAGCTCGGTGAACCCGGACAGGTCCAGGCCGCCGAGCCGGTCCCGGAACGTCTCGGCGACGGCCACCCGCAGCAGGTGCTGCACGACCTCGGCCTCGCGGCCCTCCTCGCCCATCTCGAACTCGATCTTGCCCAGCAGCATCGGCACCACGGTCGGCACGTCGCAGATCCGCGCCACCGCCAGCCCCTCGCCGACCCGGGCTCCCCGGCGCAGCGCGGACGCGGAGACCCCCTCGGCGGCGGCGATCGCGAACCGGGCGCTGACCCCGGAGCGGTGGTCCACGGCCGGCGACTCGCGCAGCCCGCGGGTCAGCCGGGCCACCACCTCCAGGAGGTGCTCCGGCACGTCCGCGACCAGCGCCGCCTCCTGCGCGACGAGCACGACCTCCTCGTGCACCTCGCGCGGGTAGTGGGTGCGGATCTCCGCACCGAACCGGTCCTTGAGCGGGGTGATGATCCGGCCGCGGTTGGTGTAGTCCTCCGGGTTCGCGCTGGCCACCAGCAGGACGTCGATCGGCAGCCGCAGCGAGTAGCCGCGGACCTGGATGTCGCGCTCCTCGAGCACGTTGAACATCGCCACCTGGATCCGCTCGGCGAGGTCGGGCAGCTCGTTGATGCCGAACACGCCGCGGTTCGTGCGCGGCAGCAGCCCGTAGTGCACGGTCTCCGGGTCACCCAACGTGCGCCCCTCGGCCACCTTCACCGGGTCCACGTCGCCGACCAGGTCGCCGACGCTGGTGTCCGGGGTGGCGAGCTTCTCGACGTACCGCTCGCTGCGGTGCGACCAGCCCACGGGCAGCTCGTCGCCGAGCTCGGCCGCGAGCTTGCGGCAGCGGACGCAGACGGGGGCCATCGGGTCGTCGTTGATCTCGCAGCCCTCGACGACGGGCGTCCACTCGTCGAGCAGCGCGCTGACCGTGCGCATCAGCCGGGTCTTGCCCTGGCCGCGCTCGCCGAGCAGGACGAGGTCGTGCCCGGCGAGCAGCGCACTCTCGAGCTGTGGCAGCACGGTGTCGTCGAAGCCGACGATGCCCGGGAAGGCGGTCTCGCCTGAGCGGAGGCGGTCGAGGAGGTTCTCGCGGATCTCGGTCTTGACCGAGCGCGAACGGTAGCCGGTGTCGCGGAGGGCACCCAGCGTGGTGGGCTGGCTCATGCGACTCAGCGTAGGCACCGCAGCGAAACTCCCTAGGAAGCCGGGGTCTCCCAGTCGTAGCGGACGCCGGTCAGGTCCTCGCTGGCCGCCCACAGCTTGCCGGCCAGCAGCTCGTCCTGCGCGAGCCGGCTGAGCCGGGCGGGCCCGACCCGGCCGCGGGTCTCCCGCAGCCCCTGCGGGCCGGTGTAGGAGCCCGGGTCCGCCTCGGTCGCGGCGTAGAGCGTGGGCTCCGCCCCGGCGCGGGCCGACTGGAGCACCACCCGCAGCACCAGCGGCGCGAGCTGCTTGACGCCCGGGATCGACCCCATCCCCTGCTCGCTGGTGACCAGCCCGGTGTACGACACACCGGGGTGCGCGGCGGTGGAGGTCAACGGAGCGCCGGCGAGCGAGGCCCGCCGCTGGAGCTCGAGCGCGAACAGCAGGTTCGCGAGCTTGGAGTTGCCGTACGTCGCGGAGGGGCTGTAGCGCTCGGCGGGATTGCCGTCGAGCACGTCCGCCTTGCCCTGGTGGTGCGCGATCGAGGACACCGTCACCACGCGGGGGGCGGGCGCCGCGAGCAGCGCCGGGAGCAGCCGGCCGGTGAGCGCGAAGTGACCGAGGTGGTTCGTGCCGAACTGCAGCTCGAAGCCGTCCCGGGTCTGCTGGTAGCGCGGCGGCGACATCAGGCCGGCGTTGTTGACCAGCAGGCCGAGCGGGCCCTGCCAGGCCTCGGCGAACGCGCGGACCGAGTCCAGCGACCCGAGGTCCAGCTCGCGGACGTGCACGTCGGCACCGGGGACCTGATGGCGGATCCGCGCGGCGGCCGCCTCGCCCTTGGCGGGTGTGCGCACGGCCAGCGTGACGGAGGCCGCGTGCCGGGCCAGCTCGAGGGCGGTGTGCCACCCGATCCCCGAGTTGGCGCCGGTCACCACCGCCGTCGTACCGGTCAGCGAGCGCATCTCGTCAGGGGTCCACCTGTGTCCAGACATGCTCCGATCCTACGAGCCGCCCCTGAGGCGGCACCGCCCCCGCGGAGACGGCACCGCCTCGACGTCGGCGGCGGGTCAGCCGCGCGGGCGGCGGAGCACCACCGTGGACCGGTCGGCCACCCGGAACTCCAGGCCCGGCAGCAGCGGCGTCGCGTCGTCGAAGAACGACACGCTGCCGGCCTCGTCGTCGTGCGTGTCGAGCGCCACCAGCCAGCCCTCGCCGTACACCTCGTCGGGGATGGTGAACGGGATCGACTGGTCCGAGGCGTTGAACGCGATCAGGAACGAGTCGTCCACGACCGGCTCACCGCGGCGTCCCGGCTCCGGGATGCCGTCGCCGTTGAGGAAGACCATCAGCGCCTTGTCCTCGGCGTTGCCCCAGTCGTCCTTGGGCTCGCCGTCGGGGGTGAACCACGCGATGTCGGCGGCGTCGCCCCCGGCGCGGGTGACCTCCCCTGCGAAGAACCGGCGGCGCCGGAACACCGGGTGCTCGTTGCGCAGCTTGACCACCCGCTTGGTGAAGGCGAGCAGCTCCTTCTGCCAGCCGGCCAGGTCCCAGTCCATCCACGACAGCTCGTTGTCCTGGCAGTAGACGTTGTTGTTGCCCTGCTGGCTGCGTCCGAGCTCGTCGCCGTGCAGCATCATCGGCACACCCTGGGAGAGCAGCAGCGTGACCAGGAAGTTGCGCTGCTGACGGGCCCGGAGCGCCTCGACCTGGTCGTCGTCGGAGGGGCCCTCGACGCCGCAGTTCCAGGACCGGTTGTGGCTCTCCCCGTCGTTGTTGCCCTCGCCGTTGGCGTCGTTGTGCTTCTCGTTGTACGACACCAGGTCCCGGATCGTGAAGCCGTCGTGCGCGGTGACGAAGTTGACCGAGGCGATCGGCTTGCGGCCCGAGTGCTCGTACAGGTCCGAGGACCCGGACAGCCGCGAGGCGAAGTCGCCCATCGAGCCGGGCTCGCCGCGCCAGTAGTCGCGCACCGTGTCGCGGTACTTGCCGTTCCACTCGGTCCACAGCGGCGGGAAGTTGCCGACCTGGTAGCCGCCGTCGCCCACGTCCCACGGCTCGGCGATCAGCTTGACCTGGCTGACCACCGGGTCCTGCTGGACGAGGTCGAAGAACGCCGAGAGCCGGTCGACCTCGTGGAACTGGCGGGCCAGCGAGGACGCCAGGTCGAAGCGGAACCCGTCGACGTGCATGTCGAGCACCCAGTAGCGCAGCGAGTCCATGATCAGCTGGAGCACGTGCGGGTGCCGCATGAGCAGGGTGTTCCCGGTGCCGGTGGTGTCGTAGTAGTGCTGCTTGTCGTCGTCGACGAGCCGGTAGTACGCCGCGTTGTCGATGCCGCGGAAGCACAGCGTCGGGCCGAGCTGGTTGCCCTCGGCGGTGTGGTTGTAGACCACGTCGAGGATCACCTCGATGTCGGCCTCGTGCAGCGCCTTGACCATCGACTTGAACTCCTGGACCTGCTGGCCGCGCTGGCCGGTCGAGGAGTAGGCGTTGTGCGGGGCGAAGAACCCGATGGTGTTGTAGCCCCAGTAGTTCGCGAGCCCCTGGTCGACCAGGGTCGTGTCCTGCACGAACTGGTGGACCGGCATCAGCTCGACGGCGGTGACGCCGAGCTCCTTGAGGTGCGCGACCACGGCCGGGTGCGCGATCCCGGCGTACGTGCCGCGGATCTCCTCGGGCACGTCCGGGTGGGTCATCGTGAGGCCCTTGACGTGCGCCTCGTAGACGACCGTGTCGTGGTACTCGTGGTCCGGGGAGCGGTCGCTGCCCCAGTCGAAGAACGGGTTGACCACCACGGACAGCATGTTGTGACCCAGGGAGTCCCGGTCGTTGAAGGTCTTGCGCTTGTTGAACTTGTAGGAGAACAGCGACTCGTCACCGTCCATCTGCCCGTCGACCGCCTTGGCGTAGGGGTCGAGCAGCAGCTTCGCCGGGTTGCAGCGGTGCCCGTTCTCCGGCTCGTACGGGCCGTGCACCCGGTAGCCGTAGCGCTGCCCCGGCTGCACCCCGGGGAGGTAGGCGTGGTGCACGAAGGCGTCGGTCTCGAGCATCTCGACGCGGGACTCGGCCCCGTCGTCGTCGATGAGACACAGCTCCACCTTGTCGGCGACCTCGGAGAAGAGCGCGAAGTTGACCCCGGCCCCGTCGTACGTCGCACCCAGGGGGTACGGGCGTCCCGGCCAGATCTGCATCAGTGCTGCTCCTCGTTCTCTGTGGTCAGACTTTCCTTGGTCGACAGGTCGTCGCGTGGAAGGGTAAGCGTATGGCTATCTCCACCACCGACCCGCGCACGGGCGAGGTTCTCAAGACGTACGACGAGCTCACCGACTCCCAGCTGGAGGACAAGCTCGCTCGCGCCGCCGCCGCGGCCGACTCCTACCGGCTCACCACCCACGAGCAGCGCCGAGGGTGGCTGCGCGCCGCCGCAGACATCCTCGACGAGCGGACCGACGAGGTCGCCGAGCTGATGACGCTCGAGATGGGCAAGACCAAGAAGGCGTCGGCCGCGGAGATCGGCAAGTGCTCGGCGGTGCTGCGCTACTACGCCGAGCACGGCGAGGGCTTCCTGGCCGACGAGCCGGTGGACGCCGACAGCGTCAACGCGTCCCAGGCGTACGCCCGGTACCTGCCGATCGGCGTGGTGCTGGCGATCATGCCGTGGAACTTCCCGCTGTGGCAGGCGATGCGGTTCGCGGCCCCGGCTCTGACGGCGGGGAACGTCGGTCTGCTCAAGCACGCCAGCAACGTTCCCCAAACCGCGCTTTTCATGGAGGAGCTGTTCCGCGATGCGGGATTCCCCGACGACGTGTTCCAGACGCTGCTGATCGGCAGCAAGAAGGTGGACGGCGTGCTGCGCGACAGCCGGGTCGCCGCGGCGACCCTCACCGGCAGCGAGGGGGCCGGTGTCGCGGTCGCGACCACCGCCGGCGAGGTGCTCAAGAAGGTGGTCCTGGAGCTCGGCGGCTCCGACGCGTTCGTGGTGATGCCGTCGGCCGACCTGGCCAAGGCCGCCAAGGTCGCCACCACCTCCCGCTGCCAGAACAACGGCCAGTCCTGCATCTCCGCCAAGCGCTTCATCGTGCACACGGACGTGTACGACGAGTTCGTCGAGCTGTTCGCCAAGGAGATGTCCGCGCTGGTCGTGGGCGACCCGATGGAGGACGGCACCGACGTCGGCCCGCTGGCCAACGAGCAGGGCCGCGAGGACGTCGAGGCGCTGGTCAAGGACGCCGTCGACAAGGGCGCCGAGGTGCTCGTCGGCGGCGAGCGGCCGGACCGCGACGGCTGGTGGTTCCCGCCGACGCTGCTCGCCGGGGTCACCGAGGAGATGGACATGTACCTCGAGGAGGTGTTCGGCCCGGTCGCCCAGGTGCACCGCGCCGAGTCCCTCGAGGACGCGGTCCGGATCGCCAACGTCACCCGGTTCGGCCTCGGCTCGAACGCCTGGACCAACGACGCCGAGGAGCAGGAGGTCTTCATCCGTGACCTCGCCGCCGGCCAGACGTTCATCAACGGCATGGTCGCGTCGTTCCCGGCGCTGCCCTTCGGTGGCATCAAGGCGTCCGGACACGGCCGCGAGCTCGCCGCGCACGGCATGCGCGAGTTCACCAACCTGAAGACGGTCTGGGTCGGCAAGTAGCGGTCTGAGGGGGTTCGCGCCCGCTGTAACGCGGGGTTATGGACGCTTGAGCAGGCGCACCCGCCTTGCGAGGCGTCCACCGGCCTGGGGAAGTCGGCCCCCCACCCCCGTACGGCGCCGGGGGGCGCAGTACCCACTCGGCGAGGGCTGTGGACGCTTCACACGGCGGACACTCGGTGTGAAGCGTCCATAACCCCGCGTTACAGCGGCGCGCGGGGGGTGGTCGGCGCCTCCCGTCGCGCCTAGGGTGCTGACGAGGGCGGGACACATGCACGAGCTGGCGATCGCGGAGAGCGTGGTGTCGTCGGTGCTGGAGCGCACCGGCGGCCGGCGCGTCAGCGTCGTGCGCCTGCGGGTCGGACGGCTCGCCGGCGTCGTCCCGGACGCCCTCACGTTCTGCTTCGGGCTCGCCGCTGCGGGCACCCCGCTGGACGGGGCCACGCTGGAGATCGCCGAGGAGCGGGGTCGCGCGCACTGCCGGACCTGTGACACCGACTTCGAGCTGTCCGACCTGTTCCTGCTCTGCGACTGCGGCAGCGCCGACGTCTCGCTGCTGTCGGGCCGCGAGCTGTCCGTCACGTCGGTGGAGGTCGGCTGAGATGTGCAGCACCTGCGGCTGCGGTCGTGACGAGGCCCGGGTGACCACCGTCGGCGAGCCGCACGGGCACGACCACAGGCACGACCACGGCCACGGGCACGGGCACGGGCCGCTCAGGGTCGAGCCCGACCCGGAGGTGCGCACCCACACCCTCGCCCTCGAGGTCGCCGTGCTCGCCAAGAACGACGACCTGGCCGCCCGCAACCGGGCCTGGCTGGCCGAGCACGGCGTCACGGCGGTCAACCTGATGAGCTCCCCCGGGGCCGGCAAGACCACCCTGCTCGAGCACACCATCGCCGTCACCGCCCGGCCGGTGACGGTCGTCGAGGGCGACCAGGAGACCGTCTTCGACGCCGAGCGGATCCGCCGGGCCGGCGCCCGCGCCGTCCAGGTGAACACCGGCGCCGGCTGCCACCTCGACGCCGCCATGGTGGCCCGGGCTCTCGAGCAGCTGCACCCCGCGGACGGCAGCCTGCTGTTCGTCGAGAACGTCGGCAACCTGGTCTGCCCGGCCCTCTTCGACCTCGGCGAGCACCGCAAGGTGGTGGTCATCTCGGTGACCGAGGGCGACGACAAGCCGCTGAAGTACCCGCACATGTTCGCGGCCGCCGACCTGGTCGTGGTCAACAAGACCGACCTGCTGCCGTACGTCGACTTCGACCTCGACCGGCTGACCCGGGACGCGCGGAGCCTGAACCCGGACCTGGAGGTGCTCGCCGTCTCGGCCCGTACAGGGACCGGTACGGCCGCCTGGCGGGGCTGGCTCGACGCCCTCGGGACCGCCCGATGTGACCCTTGACACACTTCAAACCCCGGGTGCTAGATGGAATCCAAGCGTCGCGCAAGTGGGCCGCACAGCACGGCTCCGGCGACTGACGAGGTCCCGGTCCCCGCCCGGGAACAAGGTGCTGGCGCATGCCCACAGCCGAAGCGGTCGCCGCCGAAGACACTCTCATCCACGTGCTCTGGATCAACGCCGGGCTGAGCTGCGACGGAGACTCGGTCTCCCTGACCGCGGCGACCCAGCCCAGCATCGAGGAGATCGCCCTGGGGGCGCTGCCGGGGCTGCCGAAGGTCGCGGTGCACTGGCCGCTGATCGACTTCGAGTGCGGGCCGACCGGCGGGGCCGACGACTTCCTGGAGTGGTTCTTCAAGGCCGACCGTGGCGAGCTCGACCCGTTCGTGCTGGTCGTCGAGGGCTCGATCCCCAACGAGCAGCTGCACGACGAGGGCTACTGGTGCGGGTTCGGCAACGACCCCGCGACCGGCCAGCCGATGACCACCAGCGAGTGGCTGGACCGGCTCACCCCCAAGGCCACCGCGGTGGTCGCGGTCGGCACCTGCGCGACGTACGGGGGGATCCACGCGATGGCCGGCAACCCGACCGGCGCGATGGGCGTCCCGGACTACCTGGGCTGGGAGTGGCGGTCCAAGGCCGGCATCCCGATCGTCTGCGTGCCCGGCTGCCCGGTGCAGCCCGACAACATGTCCGAGACGCTGACCTACCTGCTCTACATGGCCACCGGCCAGGCGCCGATGATCCCCCTCGACGACGCGCTCCGGCCGACCTGGCTGTTCGGCCAGACCGTGCACGAGGGCTGCGACCGTGCGGGCTACTACGAGCAGGGCGACTTCGCCGACGAGTACGGCTCCCCCAAGTGCATCGTGAAGCTCGGCTGCTGGGGCCCCACCGTGAAGTGCAACGTGCCCAAGCGGGGCTGGCTGAACGGCATGGGCGGGTGCCCCAACGTGGGCGGCATCTGCATCGGCTGCACGATGCCCGGCTTCCCCGACAAGTTCATGCCCTTCATGGACGAGCCGCCCGGCGGCAAGCTCTCGACGACCACCGTCGGGCTCTACGGCAACACCATGCGCCGGCTGCGCCAGGTCACCACGCGCACCCTGGACAAGGAGCCCAAGTGGCGCCGGCCCGGCAGGCAGCTGACCACGGGCGCCACCCGGACCTGGTGACGCACCCCCTCCCCCCGTTCCCACCTCCAGGAAGAGGCGACGCATGACGTCGACGATCCCCTCACCCAGCAGCACCCAGGACGGGCCCGACGGCCTCGTCGAGATGGCCTGGGACCCGATCACCCGGATCGTCGGCAGCCTCGGGATCTACACCAAGATCGACTTCAACCAGCGGGTCGTCGCGGAGTGCCACAGCACCAGCTCGATCTTCCGCGGCTACTCGCTGTTCATGAAGGGCAAGGACCCGCGCGACGCGCACTTCATCACCAGCCGGATCTGCGGCATCTGCGGGGACAACCACGCCACCTGCTCCTGCTACGCCCAGAACATGGCGTACGGCGTGAAGCCGCCGCACCTCGGCGAGTGGATCGTCAACCTGGGCGAGGCCGCGGAGTACATGTTCGACCACAACATCTTCCAGGAGAACCTGGTCGGGGTGGACTACTGCGAGAAGATGGTCGCCGAGACCAACCCCGCCGTGCTCGAGCGGGCCGACGCCACCGAAGCCCCGCACGCCGCCGACCACGGGTACCGGACCATCGGGGACATCATGCGGTCGCTGAACCCGTTCACCGGCGAGTTCTACCGGGAGGCGCTGCAGGTCAGCCGCTGGACCCGGGAGATGTTCTGCCTGATGGAGGGCCGGCACGTGCACCCCTCCACGCTCTACCCGGGCGGGGTCGGCACGGTCGCCACGGTCCAGCTGATGACCGACTACATCACCCGGCTGATGCGCTATGTGGAGTTCATGAAGAAGGTCGTCCCGATGCACGACGACCTCTTCGACTTCTTCTACGAGGCGCTGCCGGGCTACGAGGAGGTCGGCAACCGGCGGATCCTGCTGGCCTGCTGGGGCTCCTTCCAGGACCCGGAGCACTGCAACTTCGACTACCAGGACATGACGAGCTGGGGCCGGAGGATGTACGTGACGCCGGGGATCGTGGTGGACGGCGAGCTCGTCACCACCGACCTGGTCGAGATCAACCTCGGCATCCGGATCCTGCTCGGCTCGTCCTACTACGAGGACTGGCAGGACCAGGAGGTCTTCGTCACCCACGACCCGCTCGGCAACCCGGTCGACCGGCGGCACCCCTGGAACCAGCACACCAACCCCCGGCCGCAGAAGCGCGACCTGGACGACAAGTACAGCTGGGTGATGTCGCCCCGCTGGTTCGACGGCAAGGACTACCTCGCCCTGGACACCGGCGGCGGCCCGCTGGCCCGGCTGTGGACCACGGCGCTGGCCGGCCTGGTCGACATCGGCTACGTGCAGTCGACCGGCGGGTCGGTGAGGATCAACCTGCCCAAGACCGCGCTCAAGCCTCCGGTCGAGCTGGAGTGGAAGATCCCGCGGTGGAGCAACACCCTCGAGCGGAACCGCGCCCGCACCTACTTCCAGGCGTACGCCGCGGCCTGCGCGCTGCACTTCGCCGAGCAGGCGCTGGCGGAGATCCGGGCCGGGCGCACCAAGACCTGGGAGCGGTTCGAGGTGCCGCAGGAGGGCATCGGCTGCGGCTTCACCGAGGCGGTGCGCGGCGTGCTGTCCCACCACCTGGTGATCCGCGACGGCAAGATCGCGAACTACCACCCCTACCCGCCCACCCCGTGGAACGCGAACCCGCGGGACTCCTACGGCACCCCGGGCCCCTACGAGGACGCCGTGCAGGGCCAGCCGATCTTCGAGGAGAACGACCGGGACCACTTCAAGGGGATCGACATCATGCGCACCGTGCGCAGCTTCGACCCCTGCCTGCCGTGCGGCGTGCACATGTACCTCGGTGAGGGCCACGAGCTCGAGCTGATGCACTCCCCCACCCAGTCCGTGACCGGCTAGGCGACCATGGGGGAGACCGACGACGCGACCCTGAGGGCCACCGGCGAGCGCATCGACGCACTGCTCAGCGCGTGCGGGTCCGGCGGCGCCGTCGCCCGGGAGCGGGCCGAGGAGCTGGTCCGGCTGACCGCGGACCTGTACGGCGCCGGGCTGGAGCGGATCCTGGACATCCTCTTCGACGCGGGCCGGCTCGGCGAGGCGGAGCTCGCCGCACTCGCCGATGACGACCTGGTGGCGAGCCTGCTGCTCGTGCACGGGCTGCACCCCTACGGCGTGGTCGAGCGGGTCGAGCGGGCACTGGCGGGCGTCCGGCCCTACCTGGGCTCCCACGGCGGGGACGTGGAGCTGCTGGAGGTCACCGACGCGGGCGTCGTGCGGCTGCGGCTGCTGGGCAGCTGTGAGGGCTGCGCGTCCTCCTCGGTCACCCTCACCCTCGCCGTCGAGGGCGCGATCGAGGCGGCCGCCCCCGAGGTCGTCGGCATCGAGGTGCAGGAGCCGGCACCGCAGCCCGGCCGGCCGGGCGTCATCCCGGTCTCGGCGCTCCGCTCCCGGCTCGACGCAGGCGACGACCGTCCCGCCTGGGAGCCGGTGCCCGGCCTGGACGGGCTGGCCCCGGGCGCGGTGAGCACGGTCGTCGTCGGCGACGTCACCCTCCTGGTCGCCCGGCTGGGCGAGGAGCTGTTCGCCTACGTCGACCGGTGCCCCTGCTGCGAGTCGTCGCTGAGCGGGGCGGCGCTGTCCCGCCGGTTGGGAGCCGCCGTCGGCGAGGCGGTGCTCCGCTGCCCCCGGTGCCGCGCCCACTACGACGTGCGTCGCGCCGGCCGGTGCCTCGACGACGACGCCAGGCACCTCGACCCCGTCCCGCTGCTCACCGACCACGGCGTCACCTCGGTCGCGGTCGCGGCGTCCCCGGTCTCGGCATGAGGCCGCGATGACCGGTCCCGGCCGGGCGCCGCTGGCGTCGCTGCGGCGGATCACCACGACCCGGCCGGAGCCGGTGACCGGGGAGCGGTGCGACATGTGCGCGGAGCCGATCGGCGACGCGCACCAGCACGTGGTCGACCTGGAGAGCCGCGCCCTGATGTGCGCCTGCCGGGGCTGCTACCTGCTGTTCACCGCCGACCGGGCCACCCTGCGCTACCGGGCGGTGCCCGACCGCTACCTGTCCTTCCCCGACGTCAGCCTGGGCCCAGCCGTCTGGGACGACCTGCAGATCCCCGTCGGGCTGGCCTTCCTGTTCCGCAGCTCGGTGCAGGACCGCGTGGTCGCGTTCTACCCGGGTCCCGCGGGCGCCACCGAGTCGGAGCTGCCGCTCGACGCCTGGCGACGGGTCCTCGCCGACCACCCGCAGCTGGGCCACCTGCGGCCGGACGTCGAGGCGCTGCTGCTGCGCGGCGCCGACCGGGACCGCGCCGGCCTCGACTGCCACCTGGTGCCGATCGACGCCTGCTACGAGCTGGTCGGCCGGCTACGGTCGCTGTGGCGCGGCTTCGACGGCGGGCAGCAGGCCCGCGCCGCCATCCACGCGTTCTTCGACGACGTCATCCGCCGCAGCCGGCCGGCGCCCCCGGCCGGCACGATCGGAGCCGCTCCGTGAGCGGCTACGAGTTCTCGGTCGTCGACGTGTTCGCCGAGCCCTACGCGGCCGCCCCGCAGCTGACCGCGCGGCTGCGCATCGCCGCGTCCACCGGCCAGACCGTGCACGCGATCGCGCTGCGCTGCCAGGTCCGCATCGAGCCGCAGCGCCGGCCCTACGAGCGGGCCGACGAGAGCGGCCTGCGCACGCTGTTCGGCGACCGCGACCGGTGGGCGGAGACGCTGCGGCCGTTCCTGTGGATGCAGTGCAGCACCATGGTGCAGGGCTTCACCGGCGTCACCGAGGTGGACCTCGCGCTGCCGTGCACCTACGACTTCGAGGTCACCGGGTCCCGCTACCTGCACTCGGTCGGGGCCGGGATCGTGCCGCTGACGCTGCTGTTCTCCGGGACCGTCTTCACCAAGGGCGGGCAGGGGTTCGCCGTCCAGCCGGTGCCGTGGGACTGCGAGGCGTCGTACCGGATGCCGGTCTCGGTGTGGCAGGACATGATCGCGGCCCACTACCCGAGCAGCAGCTGGCTGCGGCTCGACCGGGACGTGCTCGGCGCGCTCGCCGACTACCGCTCCGCGCACGGCCTGACCAGCTGGGAGGAGACCGTGCAGTCCCTGCTCACGGACCGGGACGGGGCGGCGTCGTGAGCGCGGACCCGCTCGACGGCGTCCGCGCGGTCGCGGACGCGGTGCTCTACGAGGGCTACCTGCTCTACCCCTACCGCGCGAGCTCCTCGAAGAACCGGTCGCGGTGGCAGTTCGGTGTGCTCGGTCCGCCGCGGGCCTCGGCCGCCAGCTTCGCCGAGGAGCCGGAGATGTCGGTGCAGTGCCTCCTGGAGCCGGACCGGGGCGAGCCGGCGCCGGACCGGCCACGGGTCCGGGTCCTGCTGCGGTTCCTGCAGGTGCAGGAGCGGACGGTCGAGCGGCTGGAGGACGGCACGCTGGTGCCCACCGACGAGCTGGTCGTCGACGGCCGCTCCCTGCTGAGCTGGCAGGAGGCCGTCGAGGGCGAGCTCGCGGTGACGGCGTACGACCTCGCCGCGGCGTTCGACGGCACCGCCGGACCGCCCGTGGTCGGCACCTTCGACGTGCCGGGCGGCGAGGAGAAGGAGCCGGTCCGCGACCGCCGCGGCACCACCGTCGGCCGGATCGTGCGCCGCCGGCGGGCGCTGACCGCGGTCGTGGAGATCGGCGCGGAGCCGGACGACGGCTACGCCCGGCTGAGCGTCACCGTCCGCAACGCGCACCCGGACCAGGCGACCACGAAGGACGACGCGGTCCGGCTGTCCCTGGTCGGCGCGCACCTGGTCCTGACCGCGGAGCACGCCGCCTTCGTGTCGCTGCTCGAGCCCGACGACGACGCCGCCGCCGCGGCCGCGCGGTGCCACCAGCGTCGCTGCTTCCCGGTGCTGGCCGGGCCGGCCGGCAGCCGCGACACCGTGCTCGGGTCGCCGATCATCCTCTACGACCACCCCGAGATCGCCGCCGAGAGCGCGGGCGCGCTGTTCGACTCGACCGAGATCGACGAGATCCTCACCCTGCGGGTGATGACGCTGACCGAGGCCGAGAAGGCCGAGGCCCGGGCCACCGACCCGCGCGCCGCCGAGATCATCGACCGCTGCGACGCGATGTCGACCGAGGACCTCCAGCGGCTGCACGGCGCGCTGCGGGACCCGGTGGCGCCCGGCCCGGGAGCCGGGCAGGCGACCGACGTCCCCTGGTGGGACCCGGTCGCCGACGGGAGCGTCCGGCCCGGGCTCGACCACGTGCTCGTCGACGGGGTCGAGGTCTCCCGCGGCAGCCTGGTCCGCGTGCACCCGTCCCGGCGCGCGGACGCGCAGGACCTGTTCTTCGCCGGCCGGGTCGCCCGGGTCACCGCGGTGCTGTCCGACGTCGACGGCGGCACGCACGTGGCCCTGGTGCTCCTCGACGACCCGGCCGCCGACCTGCACGACTGGTACGGGCGCTACCTGTACTTCGCCCCCGACGAGATCGAGCCCCTGGACCCCGCACGAGAGGAGAGCCGGTCATGAGAACCATCGGCAGAGTCACCACCATCGTCGGCGCGGCGCTCGCCGTCGTCGCCGTCGCGGTCGGGATCCGCTCGGTCCCGGACGTCAAGAGGTACCTGCGGATGCGGCAGATGTGAGGGAGCACGCACCGGAGAGGAGGGTGGGGGCCGTGGCCGGACGCGTCCTGGTGGCCGGGATCGGCAACCTGTTCCTGGGCGACGACGGGTTCGGTCCCGAGGTCGTCCGGCGGCTGGTCGCGGAGCAGCGGGTCCCGGACGGCGTCCGGGCGGTCGACTACGGGATCCGTGGCCTGCACCTGGCCTACGACCTGCTGGAGGGGTACGACGCCCTGGTGGTCGTGGACGCGGTCCCCGGCGGCGGGCCACCCGGCCGGCTCACCGTCCTCGAGGTCGGGCCGGACGACCTGGGGACCGGCGGGCTCGACCCGCACGGGATGGCCCCGGTCGCCGTGCTCGCCTCCCTGGACTCGCTGGGCGGCCGGCTGCCCCCGACGTACGTCGTCGGCTGCACGCCGGCCGACCTCGAGGAGGGCATCGGGCTCTCGCCCCGCGTCGAGGCCGCCGTGCCGGAGGCGATGGACCTGGTGGAGACCCTGCTCCGTGAGCGGACCCCGGCCTCGGCCGGCTGGGACGAGAGGAGCGGCTGACATGTGCCTGGGCATCCCCGGCCGCGTGGTCCGGGTCCTCGACGGCAACGCCGGCATGCTGGCCCTGGTCGACGTGCTGGGGGCGGAGCGGCCGGTGAACCTCGGCATGCTCGAGGACCTCGCCGTCGAGCCCGGCCAGTGGGTGCTGATCCACATGGGGTTCGCGGTCGAGCGCATCGACGAGGCCCGGGCCGGGCAGGCGATGTCCGGGCTGGAGCTGATGGGCCGCTCGCGCGCCCCGGGCGACCGGGCGGTGCCCGATGGGTGACCAGGTGGGGGGGCCGGGCGCCCGGGTGCGCCGCCGGTTCGAGGTGGCGGGGGTGGTGCAGGGCGTCGGGTTCCGGCCCTTCGTCTACGTGACCGCGTCGGGCCTCGGCCTGACCGGCTCCGTCGTCAACACCGGCACCGGGGTGAGCGCCGAGGTGGAGGGCCCGCCCGAGGACGTGGCCAGGTTCGGCCGGCTGCTGGTCGAGGCGCCGCCCCCGCTGGCGGTGGTGGAGAGCGTGCGCGCGACCGACCGCACCCCGGTCGGCGGGACCGGCTTCCGGATCGGGCGCACCGAGGGCGACGGCCCCGCCCGGACCCTGGCGTCCCCCGACGTGGCGATCTGCGCCGACTGCCGGGCCGAGCTCACCGACCCGTCGAACCGGCGCTACCGGCACCCCTTCATCACCTGCACGCACTGCGGCCCCCGGTTCACCATCATCACCGCGCTGCCCTACGACCGGTCCGGCACCACGATGGCGGACTTCGCGATGTGCGACCGCTGCCGGGCGGAGTACGACGACCCGGCCGACCGTCGCTTCCACGCCCAGCCGATCGCCTGCCACGCGTGCGGCCCCCGGCTCACGCTGGTGGTCCCCGGCGGCGACGAGGTCCGCGGACCGGGCACCGTCCGGGCCGCCCGCGACCTGCTCGCGTCCGGCGCGGTGGTGGCCGTCAAGGGGGTCGGCGGCTACCACCTCGCCTGCGACGCGACCGACGAGGAGGCCGTCGCCCGGCTGCGGCGTCGCAAGCAGCGCGGCGACAAGCCCTTCGCGGTGATGGTCCGTGACGTCGGCGTGGCCCGGCGGCTGGTCGACGTCTCCCCCGACGAGGAGCGGCTGCTCACCGGCATCCGGGCGCCCGTCCTGCTGCTCCGGCGTACCCCCCCGTCCGTCGCCCCGTCCGTCGCACCGTCCGTCGCCCCGTCCGTCGCACCGTCCGTCGCGCCGTCCGTCGCACCGGGCAACCCCGATCTCGGCGTGCTGCTGCCCTACACGCCGCTGCACGTGCTGCTGCTCGGGCTCGGCGACGAGCCCGGACCGACGATGCTGGTGATGACGTCGGGCAACCTGTCCGGGGAGCCGATCGTCGTCGACGACGAGGACGCCCGACGCCGGCTGGCGCCGCTCGCCGACGCCTGGCTGGTGCACGACCGCCGCATCCAGGTGCCCTGCGACGACTCGGTCGCCCGGTTCGTGGCCGGCGCCGAGCTGCCGGTCCGGAGGTCCCGCGGCTACGCGCCGCTGCCGATCGCGCTGCCGTTCGAGGTGGAGCCGGTGCTGGCCGTGGGCGCCGACCTGAAGAACACCTGCGCGGTCGCCGAGGGCCGCTACGCCTGGGTCAGCCAGCACATCGGGGACCTCGACGACCTGGCCACCGTCGAGGCGCTCGGCAGCACCAGCCGGCACCTGGAGCGGCTCACCGGGGTCCGGCCCGGCCGGGTGGTGGCCGACGCGCACCCCGGCTACCGGTCGACCCGGTGGGCCCGCGAGCGGTCCGGCGGCCCGGTGCGCACGGTGCAGCACCACCACGCGCACGTGGCCTCGGTGATGGGCGAGCACGGGCTGGGCCTCGACGCGGCCGTGATCGGGTTCGCCTTCGACGGCACCGGCTACGGGTCCGACGGCGCCGTGTGGGGCGGCGAGGTCCTGGTCGGCGGCTACAAGTCCTGCCGCCGGGCGGCGCACCTCGGCTACGTGCCGCTGGCCGGCGGCGACGCCAGCGTGCGCCGGCCCTACCGGATGGCGCTCGCGCACCTGCGGTCCGCCGGGGTCGACTGGCACCCGGACCTGCCCGCGGTCGCCGCCTGCCCCGACACCGAGCGGGCCGTGCTCGCCCACCAGCTCGGCACCGGGTTCGGCTGCGTGCCGACCTCCAGCATGGGCCGGCTCTTCGACGCGGTGTCCTCGCTGGTCGGTGCCCGCCAGGTCGTCGACTTCGAGGCCGAGGCGGCGATCGAGCTGGAGGCGCTGGCCCGGCCGGTGGGCGACGCGGCCCCCTACCCCTTCGCCCTCGCGCCCGGCCCGGAGCTGACGGTCGCGGATCCCGGGCCGGTGGTCCGGTCCGTCGTCGCCGACGTACGCCGCGGGACGCCGGCCGCGCTGGTGGCCGCCCGCTTCCACGCCGGGGTGGCGGCCCTCGTCGTCGCCCTCGCGGAGCGCGAGCGGGAGCGGACCGGGCTCGAGGTGGTGGTGCTCTCCGGCGGGGTGTTCGCCAACGCGCTGCTGCTGGAGAGCGCGCAGCGGCAGCTCGACGGGTGCGGGTTCGAGGTGCTGCGACCCCGGCTGCTGCCCCCCAACGACGGCGGCCTCGCGCTCGGGCAGATCCTGGTCGGCTCGTCGGGCTGACCATCGCAGGCGTCAGGACAGAGAGGAGAGGTGCCCATGTGTCTGGCAGTTCCAGGCCGCGTCGTGTCGCTGCACGAGCAGGACGGACAGACGATGGCCACGGTCGACTTCGGCGGGCTCCGCAAGGAGGTGTGCCTGGCCTACATCCCGGACGTCCGGGTCGACGAGTACGTCATCGTGCACGTGGGGTTCGCGATCCAGCGGCTCGACGAGCAGTCCGCGCAGGAGACGCTGGCCGCCTTCGAGCGTCTCGGCATCCTCGAGGAGGAGTTCGGCGACGGCTTCGCGCGCGCCGCACGACAGGCAGGAGAGACCCCGTGAAGTATCTCGACGAGTTCAGCGACCCCGACCTGGCCAGGCGGCTGCTGGACCAGATCCACGCGGTCACCACCCGGCCCTGGGCGATGATGGAGGTCTGCGGCGGGCAGACCCACTCGATCATCCGGCACGGCATCGACCAGCTGCTGCCCGAGGGCGTGGAGATGATCCACGGCCCCGGCTGCCCGGTCTGCGTGACGCCGCTGGAGACCATCGACAAGGCGCTCGCGATCGCCCGGCGCCCGGAGGTGGTTTTCTGCTCGTTCGGGGACATGCTCCGGGTCCCGGGCAGCAGCCAGGACCTGTTCTCGGTCAAGAGCGCAGGCGGCGACGTACGCGTCGTCTACTCGCCGCTCGACGCGCTGCGGCTGGCCCGGGAGAACCCGGACCGCGAGGTGGTGTTCTTCGGCATCGGCTTCGAGACCACCGCCCCGGCCAACGCGATGACGGTCTACCAGGCCCAGCGGCTCGGGATCACGAACTTCTCGCTGCTCGTCTCGCACGTGCTGGTGCCTCCGGCGATGGCCGCGATCATGGACTCGCCCTCCTGCCGCGTGCAGGCGTTCCTCGCCGCCGGCCACGTGTGCAGCGTGATGGGCACCTCGCAGTACCCGCCGATCGCCGAGAGGTACGGCGTCCCCATCGTGGTCACCGGCTTCGAGCCGCTCGACATCCTGGAGGGCATCCGGCGGACCGTCGTGCAGCTCGAGGAGGGCCGGCACGAGGTCGAGAACGCCTACTCCCGGGCGGTGACCGACGAGGGCAACCTGCCCGCGATGGCGATGCTGCGCGACGTCTTCGAGGTGACCGACCGGACCTGGCGGGGCATCGGGCGGATCCCGGCGAGCGGCTGGCGGCTCTCCGAGCGGTACGCCGGCTTCGACGCCGAGCAGCGGTTCTCGGTCACCGACATCCACACCGACGAGTCGCCGCTGTGCCGGTCGGGCGAGGTGCTCCAGGGCCTGATCAAGCCGCACGAGTGCTCGGCGTTCGGCAGGGAGTGCACGCCGCGCAACCCGCTCGGCGCCACGATGGTCTCCTCGGAGGGCGCGTGCGCGGCGTACTACACCTACCGACGGCTCGAGCTGGTGAGCACACCCCCCGACGTTCTTCCTCTCCCCCGCTCCGCTCCTGCGAGCAACAACGCCGCGGGGACCCCGGAGGCGGCGCGATGAGCGACCTGGACTTCGAGGGCTGGGTGTGCCCGTTGCCGCTGCGCGACACCCCGACCATCGTGCTGGGGCACGGCGGGGGCGGGGCGATGTCCGGCGAGCTCGTCGAGCAGCTGTTCCTGCCGGCGTTCGGCGGCGCCGCCCACGCCGACCTGGGCGACTCCGCGGTGCTGCCGGTGCCGGGCCTCGCCGGCGGGGCCCGGCTGGCGTTCTCGACCGACTCGTTCGTCGTCAAGCCGATGTTCTTCCCCGGCGGGTCGATCGGCGACCTGGCCGTCAACGGCACGGTCAACGACCTGGCCATGTCCGGTGCCACGCCGCTGTACCTCTCGACCGCGTTCATCCTGGCCGAGGGCACCCCGCTGAACGACATCGGCCGGGTCGCGACCGCGGTCGGCAAGGCGGCGGAGGTCGCCGGGGTCCAGCTGGTCACCGGCGACACCAAGGTCGTGGACAGCGGCAGCGGGGACGGGGTCTACGTGAACACCACCGGCATCGGGCTGGTCGCCGCCGGGGTCGAGATCGGACCACGGCGGGCGCGGCCCGGTGACGCCGTGATCGTCAGCGGGGACATCGGCGTGCACGGCATCGCGGTGATGAGCTGCCGGGAGGGCCTGGAGTTCGGCACCACCATCGAGAGCGACACCGCCCCGCTGCACGGGCTGGTGGCCGAGATGCTGGCCACCGGGATCGACGTGCACGTGCTGCGCGACCCGACCCGCGGCGGGGTGTCCGCGACGCTCAACGAGATCGCCCGGGCGTCCGAGGTCGGGATCGAGCTGGTCGAGCGCGACCTGCCGGTGCCGGCGCAGGTCCGTGACGCCTGCGGGCTGCTCGGGCTCGACCCGCTCCAGGTCGCCAACGAGGGCAAGCTGCTCGCGATCCTGCCCGCCGACCGCGCCGAGGAGATGCTGGCCGTGATCCAGGCGCACCCGCTGGGCCGCGGCGCCCGGCTGATCGGCACCTGCGTCGCGGAGCACCCGCGGATGGTGGTCGCCCGCACCGGCCTGGGCGGCACCCGCGTGGTGGACCTCCCGATCGGCGAGCAGCTGCCCCGGATCTGCTGAGCCCGATGAGCCGGGAGGGGGCGGTCCGCTTCGCGCAGTACGCCTACCCGCCCAACGCGCTCGGCTACTGCGGGCCGGCCGGTGCGGCGGCGATGCTGGCGCCCGGCGCGGCCGACGAGATCGCTCGGCGGGCCCGGCGGTTCGAGGGCGCCTGGACCTACCTGGAGGTGCTCGCCGAGGCGGCCGGCGTGCCGGACCCGCTCGACGTCGCGGTGGTGGACGCCTACTGGGTCGGCGGCGACCTGCTCGACCGGGTGGACCCGGCCGCGCTGGTGGCCCGGCTCGAGGAGCGCTTCCGGGGCCAGCTCGGCGGCACCTGGCGGGAGGCCTCGGCCCGGGCCTCGGCACACCACAGCTTCCAGGTGTTCGAGGTCTACCCCTGGGCCGGCCTGCTCCGCGACGGCCGGGCCCCCGGGCCCGCGGTGCACGTGCTGGACCGCTGCCGGATCCGGGTCGGCGAGGTGGTCGCGGTCGACGGCGAGCAGGCCGTGGTCCGCAGCCGGCCGCTGGGCTGGGACGGCCTGCTGCTGGCCGAGGACCAGCCGGTCACCGAGCGGGTCCGCTGGTCGGTGGACGGCAGCTCCCTGATCGACGTGCCCGAGGTCGGCGCCACCGTGTCGCTGCACTGGGACTGGGTGTGCGAGGTGCTCTCCCCCGACCGGGCCCGCCTCGTCGTCGAGCACGAGCACCGCCTGCGTACCGCCCTCGGGCTCAGCCCCGGCGGTCGACCAGCCCCCTGACGTACGAGGCCTGACCGGCGTGCTGCGTGGTGTCGTTGAGGACGCTCATCAGCCGCACGGCCAGCGTCACCGGCGGGTCCCAGCGGTCGTCGACGACGCGTGCGTAGTCGTCGTCGTCGAGGGTGGCCAGGTAGTCGACGGTGGAGCGGTGCACGGCGTCCTGGTAGGCGACCAGCAGCTCGGCGCCGGCCCGCACGCGACCGACCTCCTGCGAGGTCTGCCCGTAGCCGATCGCGCCGACGTCGAAGGGCAGCCCGAACCGCTCGACCCAGCCACCGACCGTCCACAGCTGCTCGCCGCCCGCGACCCCGGCCACATGGTCGTCCTGGACCCGGGTGAGGTGCCAGACGAGCCAGGCCACGGAGTTCGCGTCGGCGTCCGGACGGAAGGCCAGCCGGTCCTCGTCGAGTCCCTCCACCGCCTGCTGCACGGTGTCCCGGACCCGGTCGAAGCCGTCGATGAGGAGCTGGTTCGCGGTCGTCATACCGCCGACGCTAGCCCGCCCCCGGTGACCCGCGACCCCGCCGCCGACGGCGAGCCCGTGCCGCGACGTGCACCAGGCGCGTGGACAGGGCAGGGTGTGCCCATGCACTTCGCCGGCGTCGACCTCGCGTGGGGCGGCCGCCGACCCACCGGGGTGGCCGTCCTCGACGCCGACGGCCGGCTGCTGCACGTGTCGGCGCAGGGCGACGACGACACGATCGTCGCCGCGCTGGCGCCGTACCTCGACGGCGACTGCCTGGTCGGCATCGACGCCTCGCTGGTGGTGGTGAACGCCACCGGCAACCGTCCCTGCGAGGCGGCGCTGAACAAGGACTTCGCCCGCTTCGACGCCGGCGCGCACCCGTCGAACACCGGCAAGCGGGAGTTCGCCGACGGCACCCGCGGCGCGCGCCTGGCGGCCCGGCTCGGCCTGGACATCGACCCGGCCTCGACGTCGCCGCGACGGGCGATCGAGGTCTACCCGCACCCGGCGACGGTCGCGCTGTTCCGGCTCGGCCGGACGCTGAAGTACAAGAACAAGCAGGGCCGGACCCTGCCCGAGCTGACCGCGGAGCTGCTGCGCCTGATCCACCTGCTGGAGGGGCTGGAGACCGCGGACGTGCCGCTGCGGCTCGCCGGCAACGAGGAGTGGAGCGCCCTGGTCGCCGCCGTCGGTGCGGCCCGGCGCAAGAGCGACCTGCGGCGGGCCGAGGACCAGGTGGACGCGGTGGTCTGCGCGTACGTCGCGCTGTTCGCCGAGCGGAGACCCGAGCTGACCACGACGTACGGCGACCTCGCGACCGGCTACATCGTCACCCCGACGCTGCCCGAGGGGCACCGGCCCACACCCCGGCGGCGCACCGAGCCGCCCACCCCGGCGGAGCCGCCGACCGCCGACCCGCCGCCGGCCGTGCCCGCGACCGACCCGGTGGACCGGGACCCGGTCCGGCACGCCGTCCAGGAGTACGCCGCACGGCAGCCCGGACTGCGCGACGCCACCGACCGCTTCGTCGCCCTGGTCACCACGCTGCTCGACGACGCCGGCATCAACTACCTCAGCGTCAGCGGCCGGGCCAAGAGCGTCGCGTCGTTCGCCGCCAAGGCCGACCGCAGCGTGAACGGGCGGCCGCTGTTCCCCGATCCGCTGACCCAGATCACCGACCAGATCGGGGTCCGGGTGATCACCTACCTGCAGAGCGACGTGATGGCGGTCGCGGACCTGCTCAGCGACCAGCTGGCCGTCCTCGACGACCGCGACATGGGGCAGGAGACCGCCAGCGAGGGACGCTTCGGCTACGCCAGCCGGCACCTGCTGGTGGTCCCCGAGGCCGGCCGGAGCACCCCGGCGGCGTACGACGCCCTGCACGAGCGGGCCGCCCAGGTGCAGGTCCGCACGGTGCTGCAGCACGCCTGGGCCGAGTTCGAGCACGCGATCCGCTACAAGGGCACGATCCCCGAGGAGCACGTGCCCGACCTGGACCGCCGGTTCACCCTCGCCGCCGGGCTGCTGGAGCTGGCCGACCGCGAGTTCACGCTGATCCGCGACCGGCTCCAGGCCACCGTCCCCGAGCAGCACCCCGAGGCCGACCACACCGACCCGCGGATCAGCGCCCAGGACCTGGCGACCTTCCTGGCCTCGCAGTACGCCGACGCGGGCTGGTCGCGCACCGACCACTACGCCTGGGTCTCCGGGCTGCTGCTCGAGCTGGGGATCACCTCCCTCGACGAGCTCGCCGGGCTGCTGACCTCGGTGGACAGCTCCGTGATCAACGCGCGGATGGGCTACCGCTACCCGCCCGGCGCGGTCCGCCGGCTCGACGACGCGCTGCTGGCGGTCTTCGGGGAGCGGTACGTGGCGCTGCACGGCAACGACCACCGGGTCGGGCTGCTCCGGACCCGGCTGGACCGGCTGAGCACACCCCCCACCCCCGATAGTCCGTGACGTTCTTGCTGTTCCCGGTACCCGGGAACAGCAAGAACGTCACGGACTATCGGGTGGGCGGGTCAGCTCACGACCCGGTCGCGGCCCTCGCGCTTGGCGCGGTAGAGGTTCTCGTCGGCACGGGCCACCAGCGCGCTGCGGTCCAGGTCGTCCTCGGGCGCGGAGGCCACCCCGATGCTGGCGGTCACCACCACCCGGTCGTTGATCGTGGCCCAGTCGTGCTCGACGATCGTGTGCCGGAGCTCCTCGAGCCGGGCGATCCCCTGCAGCCGGTCGACCCCCGGCAGCAGCAGCAGGAACTCCTCGCCGCCCATCCGGGCCGCCAGGCCGTCCTCGACGTCGTCGACGGCCGCCTGGAGCAGCTCGGCCACCTGGCGCAGCACCTCGTCGCCCACCGCGTGCGACAGCGTGTCGTTGATCCGCTTGAAGTGGTCGAGGTCGACCAGGCCGATGGTGAGGACGGCGCCGCTGCGGCCGGCCTCGCGCAGCAGGTCGTCGAGGCGGGCGTCGAGGTGCCGCCGGTTGTGCAGCCCGGTCAGCGGGTCGCGCCCGGACAGCTCACGGAAGTAGTCGCTGCTACGGCGGGCCTCGGTGGCCTCGAAGATCGCGTTGAGGGTCTGCGCCCGACTGTCCCGCTCCATGGCCCGCATCTCGACGTCGGCGAGGTGGTAGTCGCGGTAGGTCTCGAACGCCTCGCGGTAGGCACCGCTGGCGCCGTACAGCTCGGCCTGCTCGCGCAGCACGTCGATGGTCCGCCCGGTCAGGGCGTACTTGCGCACCAGCCGGTCGGCGCGGTCCAGCGCTTCCTGTCCGGCGTCCACGTCGCCGGTGAGTCGTCGTACCTCGGTGAGGGTCAGCAGCGCCATCACCAGGCCGTCGCAGTCCTCGCCGGTGGTGACCTCGGCCCCGCAGAACGGCTCGATGATGTCCGCGGCGTCCGCGTAGCGCCGTACCGCGATGTACGCGCGGGCGACGGTGTCCGCGTCGTGGGTCTGCAGCGGCACGCCCTGTCGCGCGGCCTCGGCGAGCAGCTGCTCCGCCGTCGCCACCGCCTCCTCGGAGAGACCCGCCTCGTACTGCGAGTAGGAGAGGTTGTTCAGCACCGCGATCCGCAGGTAGTCGTCGCCGCAGTCGTCCGCGAGCCTCGAGGCCTCCCGGTAGCGCAGGAAGGCATCGTCGAAGGACCCCCCGGCACCCAGGGCGTCGGCGAGCCCGATCAGGTGGTCCGCGCGGACCGCGTCCGCGACCGGCTGCTCGATCTCGTCGAGCAGCTCGACGGCGCTCACCGCGTGCTCGAGCATCAGGGCCGGGTCGCCGACCCGGCGGAAGAGCGCCGACAGCCGCCGGTGGCTGAGCGCCAGCAGCATCGTGTCGTGGTGCTCCTCGGCCCACTCCCGGACCTCGCGCATCAGCCGGGCGCCGTCCTCGGTGTACCCGACCCGGGCCTGGGCCGCGCCCTTGAGCAGCAGCCACCGCTGGTAGGTGTGGCTGTCGACCTCGCTGGCCGCGTGCTCGAGCACGGCGCGCGCGTGGTCCAGCGCCGCCCGCGCGTCTGCGCGCAGCAGCCGCTCGGCCTGCTGGATCGCCTCTGTGTTGTGCAGCACCCGCTCGCATATCCCCCGTGTCGTGGCGACGGATGCCGCCCCTGCAGGTCCGATCGTAGGGGCGACCCGCCGTCAGGAGGCTCGCAACGGACATATCGCCCTGGGGTTTTGCTTTTGGCGGGCGTCAGGTGCCCGCCGGGCGCCGGGTCAGGTGCGGGGCCCCCCGGCGACGTACAGGACCTGGCCGGAGACGAACCCCGAGCGCGGCGAGCAGAAGAACGACACCGCGTCGGCGACGTCCTCGGGCTGGCCGGCGCGGTTGACCGGGATGGCGGCGACCCGGGCGGCGCTGAACTCCTCGAAGGACTGGCCGACCCGCTCGGCGGTGGCACGGGTCATGTCGGTGACGATGAAGCCGGGCGCGACCGCGTTGCAGGTGACCCCGAAGCGGCCGAGCTCGTGGGCGACGGTCTTGGTGAAGCCCTGCAGCCCGGCCTTCGCGGCGGAGTAGTTCGCCTGGCCGCGGTTGCCGAGCGCGGACGTCGAGGACAGGTTCACGATCCGGCCGTACGACGCCGCGGTCATGTGCCGCTGGGTGGCCCGGGTCATCAGGAAGGTGCCGCGCAGGTGCACCTGCATCACGGTGTCCCAGTCGCTGCCGGACATCTTGAACAGCAGGTTGTCGCGGAGCACCCCGGCGTTGTTGACCAGCACCGTCGGCGGCCCCAGCCGGTCGGCGACCTCGGCCACCACCCGCTCGACGGCGTCCTCGTCGCTGACGTCGGCGGCGAACGCGGCCGCGGTCACGCCCTGGGCGAGCAGCCGGTCGGCGGTCCCCTGCGCGGCCCCCTCGTCGATGTCGAGGCAGGCCACCGCCATACCGTCGGCGCCCAGCCGCTCCGCGATCGCGGCCCCGATCCCGCGACCCGCCCCGGTCACGATGGCGACCTGCTGCTGCTCGGACATGTGTTCCTCCTCGAATGTCGGAGCGCTCACGCTACCGGCGATGCCCACCCCCGATAGTCCGTGACGTTCTTGCTGTCTCCGGGGCTTCCGGACAGCAAGAACGTCACGGACTATCGGGGGTGGGGGTGGGGTCAGGTCAGGTGGGCGCGGCCGACGTCGGTGAGCACCCGGTCCTGCTTCTCGGTGGCGAGCACCTTCTCCTCGCCGGTGTAGAGCCGGGCCAGCGTCGCCCGCTCGACACCGAGCTCGCGGGCCAGCTGGTGCAGCTCGAGCTTGTTCATCCGGCCGCCCGCGTCCGCGACCCGCTGGAGCAGGGCGGTGACCGGGTCGTCGACGGGTGCGGTGACCGGGTCGGGGGTGTCCTCCGCGCCGGCCCGGCCCTGCCAGGTGCGCTTGGGGAACCGGCGCAGGTACTCCTGCTCCAGGTCGAGCATCCGTCGGGTGTGGGTCTCGAACTGCGCGGCGGTGCCGTGCAGGAACATCCAGTTGCGGGTGTCGTGCAGCTGCTTGCCCTGGCTCTCGAGCTCCTCGTCGGAGAGCTCCGCGGCCGGTCGGCCGGCGGGCACGGTGGGGTCGTCGGTCATGACGGTTCTCCTTCGGGGGTGAGGCCGGCGTAGACGCGCAGCGCGTTGCCGCCGAGCACGGCGTCCGCGACGTCGTCGGGCATGCCGAGACCGGCGACGGCGCGGGCGTTCTGGGCGGTGCCCGGGACCCCGGGCCAGTCGGTGGCGAAGATCCAGCGGCGGGCGAGCCGACCGAGGTCGTAGCGGCGGTAGTACTCGGGCAGCCGCTTGGGGGGCAGCCCCGACAGCTCGATCCACACGGTCGGGTTCGACAGCGCCATGAACGCGGCCGCGTCGTACCACCAGCCGCGGCCGCCGTGGGCGAGCACGACGTCGAGGGTCGGGAAGTCCCGCACGACCGGCAGCAGGTACGCCGGGTCGGCGAGCTCGTTCATGGAGCCGGGGAAGGTGCTGGTCCCGCAGTGCACGACCAGCGGCACGCCCCGCTCGGCCAGCACCTGGTAGGCCGGGTAGAGCGCCCGGTCGTCACAGCGGAAGCCACCGTGCACCGGGTGCAGCTTGAGGGCCGCGGCGCCGAGGTCGAGCTGGCGCCGTACCTCCGCGGCGATCGGGAAGTGCAGGTGCGGGTTGACGTTCGCGACCGGGCGGAACCGGACCGGGTTGCGCTCGACGAGCGGCAGCAGGTCGTCGAAGCGCTGGTAGCCGGTGGCCTTGGGGCTGTACTCGCAGAACAGCAGCGCGTGGTCGACGCCCTGCTCCTCGAACAGCTCGTCGAGCCGGCCGGGGCGCGGGACGCCGTCGGCGTCCCAGAGGTCCTCCAGGATGCCGTCCGGGCCGAACTCCCGGGCCCAGTCGACCCAGGCCTGCGCGAGCGACCCGAGCACCGGGACGTGCACGTGGGCGTCGACGAGGAGGCGACCGTCGAGCACCGCGCTACAGCCCGCTCACGAAGGGGGTGTCGACCCCGATCTCACCGGTCTTGTGCGAGCCGCCCGGCGCGCCCAGCGGCTCGTCGCGGCCGGGCAGCACGTCGGTGAAGAACCGCCGGTTGTCCTCGACGTGCTCCTCGTCGCCGTCGGCGACCCGCCGGTCCTGGCTGATCGCCTCGACCGGGCAGACCGGCTCGCAGGCGCCGCAGTCGATGCACTCCTTGGGGTTGATGTAGAGCTTGCGCTCCCCCTCGTAGATGCAGTCGACGGGGCACTCCTCGACGCAGGACCGGTCCATCGTGTCGATGCACGGGCTCGCGATGACGTAGGGCATCTGCTCTCCTGTCAGGGGTGGTCAGGCCGGCACGGGTACGTCGTGCGGCTCGTTGCTGGTGTGGCCGGGGAACACGTGCGCGGTCGGGTCGAGGTGCACCGCGGCGTTGTTGACCGCGGTCGCGACCTCGCCGAAGCCGACCGAGATCAGCCGTACCTTGCCCTCGTAGTCGGTGATGTCGCCGGCCGCGAAGACGCCGGGGACGTTGGTGCGCATCGCGGTGTCGACCACGAGGTGCCGGTTGTCGCGGAGCTCGAGGCCCCACTCGCGCAGCGGTCCGAGGTTCGCGGTGAAGCCGAGCGCGGCGACCACCTTGTCGCAGGCCAGCACCCGCGGCTCGTCCTCGCCCTTGACGGTGACCACCGCACGCTGCAGGACGCCGTCGCCCTCCAGGGCGGTGACCTGGGCGTTGGTGATCATCTCGACGTCGATCTCGCGGACCTTGTCGACGGTGCCCGCGTGCGCGCGGAACGCCTCCCGGCGGTGCACCAGGGTCACCGAGGACGCCAGCGGCTCGAGCATCAGCGCCCAGTCGATGGCACTGTCGCCACCGCCGACGATGACCACGTCGCGGCCGACGTACTCCTGGCTGCTGGGCACGAAGTAGTCCAGCCCCCGGCCCAGGAACTCCTCACCGGCCGGCAGCGGTCGGGGGGTGAACGTGCCGATCCCGCCGGTGACGATCACCGCGCCGGCGACCACCTCGGCCCGGGTGGTGCTGACCCGGAACCGGCCGTCCTCGAGGTGCTCGAGCCGCTGGGCCTCCTGGCCGAGCAGGTACGTCGGGTTGCGCTGCGAGGCCTGGGCGGCGAGCCCTCGCACCAGCTCCCGCCCGGAGACCGAGGGGAAGCCGGCGACGTCGTAGATCTGCTTCTCGGGGTACATCGCGGTGACCTGGCCGCCGACCTCGCTCAGCGAGTCCACGACGGCCGCGGACAGCCCCCGCTCGCCGACGTAGTAGGCGCCGTACAGCCCGACCGGGCCGGCGCCGACGATCAGGATGTCCACCTCGTGCACGCGGCGGTCCTCGCTCACGGTGCCACCTCCAGCTCGGTCTCCTGGTCGGGTGCGGGCCGTGCGGCCACCAGGTCACGCACCTTGAACCGTTGCAGCTTGCCCGTGGCCGTCTTCGGCAGCTCGGTCGCGAACACCACCTTGCGCGGCGCCTTGAAGTGCGCCAGCCCGTCCCGGCACCAGGTCATCAGCTCCTCCTCGGAGATCCCGCCGTCGACGGCGTCCTGGGAGACCACCACGACGGCGACCGGCTTGTCGAGGCCGTCCTGGTCGGCGACCCCCACCACCGCCGCCTCGCGGACCGCGGGGTGCTCCAGCAGCCGGCTCTCCACCTCGGCCGGGGAGACCCAGATGCCGCCGGCCTTGAGCATGTCGCTGTTGCGGCCCAGACAGGTGTAGTAGCCGTCGTCGGTGCGCACGTAGGTGTCGCCGGTGCTCAGCCACTCCCCCTGGAACACCTGCCGGGTGGCGTCGGTGCGGTGCCAGTAGCCGAGCGCGATCGACTCGCCGCGCACGTGCAGCGCCCCGGGCTCGCCGGGGCCGACCACCGCGCCGAACGCGTCCCGCAGCTCGAGGTCGTAGCCGGGCACCGCGACTCCGGTGGTGCCGGGCCGGATGTCGTCGGGGCGGTTGGACAAGAAGATGTGCAGGGCCTCGGTGGAGCCGATGCCGTCGAGGATCTGCACCCCGAAGCGGTCGGTGAACCGGCGCTGGAGCGGCGCCGGCAGCGGCTCGCCGGCGGACGCGCACATCCGCACCGACGCGAACGCCTCGGCCGGTACGTCGCTCGCGGTCAGCGCGGCGTAGAACGTCGGGACCCCGAAGAACAGCGTCGGCCGGGCGCCCTCGAGCCGTTCGCGTACGACGTCCGGGGTCGGCCGCCTCGGCTCCAGCACGGTCGTGGCGCCGACGGAGAACGGGAAGAACACCGTGTTGCCGATGCCGTAGGCGAAGAACATCTTCGCCACCGAGAACGTCACGTCGTCGCGGGTGATGCCGAGCACCTGGGCGCCGTACGTCTCGCAGACGTGGCGGATGTTGGCGTGCCGGTGCATGGCGGCCTTGGGCAGGCCGGTGGTGCCGGAGGTGTAGAGCCACAGCGCCCAGGAGTCGTCGCCGGTCGGCGCCGTCTCGGTGAGGCCGGCCCGCTCACCGGCGGCGGTGAGGTCCGCCCAGGTGTGCTGACCGACAGTGGCGGGCAGGTCGAGGCGGCCCTCGCCGGCCAGCACGGCGTGCTCGACGTCCGGGGCGGCAGCGACCGCCTGGCTCACCGCGTCGGCGTACTCCGGGGTCGCGAGCACCACCCGGGCCCCCGAGTCGGCCATGATCTTGCCGAGCTCGGCACCGGTGAACATCGTGGACACCGGGACCGCGACCAGCCCGGCCCGGAACGCCCCGAGCAGCCCGGTGAGCATCGGGACCTCGTCGCTCATCACCAGCATCACCCGGTCGTCGCGGCGCAGGCCGAGGCTGCGCAGCCCGGAGGCGACCACGCCGACCCGGGCGTCGAGCTCGGCATAGCTGAGCGTCTCCGAGGCGACCACCGCGGTGCGGTCACCGTCGCCCTGCTCGCAGTGCCGGGTCAGGAGGTACGTCGCGGCGTTGAAGGTGCCAGCCGTGGCGGCCATCAGCGGACCTCAGACCCGGGTGTAGTCGTAGCTGCCGCGCTGGCCGCTGCCGTAGCGCCGCAGCGCGCCGTCCGGCCCGGAGGCGTTCGGCCGGATGAAGATCCAGTTCTGCCAGGCGGTCAGCCGGCCGAAGATCTTGGTCTCCAGGGTCTCCGGTCCCACGAAGCGGTGGTTGGCCTCCATCCCGGTGAGGGCGTCGGGCGAGAGGGAGGCGCGCTCCTCCAGCACGATCCGGATCTCGTCGGGCAGGTCGAGGTCGTCCAGCGCCATCGTCACCAGCCCGGCCTCGTCGGCGGCCCGGGCGTCCAGGCGCCGGCCGAGCAGCCCGGCGGCCGCGTCGATCAGGTCGTCGTGACCCCAGAACCGGGACTCCACCCGGGACAGGTCGTTGCCCATCCGGAACCGGCCGAGGTTGCTCTCGGTGACCACCAGCACCGCGGGCTCGGCGTCCGGGTCGACGTCCTCGTAGACGCCGTCGAGCATGTACTGGCGGTCGCAGGCGAGGGCGAGCTCGAGCAGCAGCCCCGCGAAGCAGGAGCCCGGCTCCACCACGGCGACCAGGCTGCGGCTGGTGACGTCGAGCCGCTTGAGGGTGCGCTTGAGGTACTGGGTGGTCTCGTGCGCGAACCAGCTGGTGGCCGCGAGGTCGCCGAGCTGGGCGTCGTAGGCCAGCACGCGGTCGACGTCGCCGGCGGTGCGCAGCACCCAGGTGCCGAGGTCCTGCTCGTTGGTGCGCAGCCGCAGCACGAGGTCGTCCAGCGCCCGGGTGACCGCGAACGGCCACCAGTCCGCGCCCTGGGCGAGCACCGCGTCGGCGTCCGCGGGCGGCGCGTCGGACGGTCCGGCGACGGTGATGTCGACCCGGCGCGCGTCCCGGTCCAGGGTCGCGGTCACGTAGGGGTAGGAGATCTCGGTGCCGGACTCGGAGCGCTCCAGCGGCGCGAGGGTGATGCCGGTGCCGCCGGGGCGGGTGGAGGCGTCCGCGGCGGCCCGGGCCCGGCGCTCGATCTCCTCCGCCCAGCTCTTGCGGGGGACGGTCGCGTCGACCAGGCCCCAGTCGACGGCGGTGGCACCGCGGTAGCCCTCGGACTTGGTGGCGAACAGGTCGGCGCGGTCCTTGCGGACGTGCCGCTTGTCGACGACCCGGGTCAGGCCGCCGGTGCCGGGGAGCACCCCGAGCAGCGGCACCTCGGGCAGGCTGACGGTGGAGGAGCCGTCGTCGATGAGCACGATGTCGTCGCAGGCCAGCGCGAGCTCGTAGCCGCCGCCGGCCGCGGTGCCGTTCAGCGCGGCGATCCAGGTCTGGCCGCTGCTCTCGTGGGCGTCCTCGATGGCGTTGCGGGTCTCGTTGGTGAACTTGCAGAAGTTCACCTTCCAGGCGTGCGAGGACTGGGCCAGCATCCGGATGTTGGCGCCGGCGCAGAACATCCTCTCCAGACCGCCGGTCATCACCACGGCCTTCACCTCGGGGTGCTCGAAGCGCAGCCGCTGCACGGCGTCGTACAGCTCGATGTCCACGCCGAGGTCGTAGGAGTTCATCTTCAGCGCGTAGCCCTCGACCAGCCCGGCGTTCTCGTCGACCGCCAGGGTCACGGTGGCCACGTCGCCGTCGACGGCCAGCGTCCAGTGCCGGTAGCGGTCCGGGTGGGTGTCGAAGTCGACGACCGGTACGGCGGGCGCCTCCGCCCCCTGCGTCGTGTACGCGTCCTGCTCGTTGTCGAGGACTGTCATGCGGGCACCTCATCTGCACGGCGGTGGGTCGGGTGGTGTGGCGCTCAACACTCTACGCTTGACTCTATGATCGTCAAGGGTTTGTCGACTATCGTGTGTCTGCCGCCGCTCGACGGCATCCCCACCGACGCACGGGCCGACGGCACCCGGGATGATCGGGCAGCCGTAGCCGACGAGACCCAGGGAGGAGCCACCGTGACCGAGCCGCTGCCCTCCCCCTCGCGACGCCGGGAGACCGGCACCAGCAGCGCCCGCTCGCTGCTGCTCACCGTGCTCGGCGAGTTCGTGCACCCGCGGCACACGTCGGTGTGGACCGCGACCCTGCTCGACGCGCTGGCCGCGGTCGGCGTCGAGGAGAAGTCCGCCCGCCAAGCACTGACCCGCACCGCGTCCGAGGGACTGCTGACCTCCTCCCGGCACGGCCGCCGGGTGCTGTGGGAGCTGACCCCGGACGGCGCCGCGCTGCTCGAGGAGGGCACCCGGCGGATCTACGGCTTCATGCGCGAGCGGCACCCCTGGGACGGCCGGTGGCTGGTGCTCAGCGTGCCGATCCCCGAGACCCAGCGGCAGCTGCGGCACCGGCTGCGCACCCGGCTGACCTGGCTGGGTCTCGGCTCGCCGACCTCGGGCCTGTGGGTCACCCCCGACGCCACCTTGGCCGCCGCCGTGCACGCCGTGGTGCGCGACCTCGGCCTGGAGGCGCAGGCGTTCGCGTGGGTGGGACCGGCCAGCGGGATCGGCGACGAGAGCCGGCTGCTCGCCGACGCCTGGGACCTCGCCGACGTCGAGGACCGCTACCTGGAGTTCCTGGAGACCTTCGAGCTGCGCGCGCCGGACTCCCCCGCGGAGTCCTTCGTCGCGCAGGTCGAGATGGTCCAGCAGTGGCGTCGCTTCCCGTTCCTGGACCCGGACCTGCCGGCCGAGCTGCTCGACCACGACTGGCCGGGCCCCCGTGCCGCCGCCGCCTTCCACGACCGGCACGCCCACTGGCACGCCGCGGCGCAGGCGCACTGGGACCGGCTGGACGCGGCGGCGGGACCCCGGGCGTAGGCCTACGGCTGGGGCATGGCGCCGGCCGGCGCACGCGTCGGTGACACCGCGCGGTCCACGTCACTGTGGCCGAAGGACGGCACCTACCTGTTGCCGCTCAAGGACCGGGTGCGCCGAGCGGAGAGCATCGACGAGGGGGACACCGCCACCGTGCGGCTGACGGTCGACCTCTGAACCGCGACTACCGGCCGGCGCGGCGGGCCCGGAACGCCGCCACCGAGTTGCGGTTGCCGCACGCCACGCTGCAGTAGCGCCGCGACCGGTTGCGCGACAGGTCGAGCACCAGCCCGTCACAGCCGTCGTCGGCACAGACCCCGAGCCGCGACAGCTCGTCCGCGCGGATCACGTCGACCATCGCCATCGCGGTCTCGACGGTCATCCGGGTGGCCAGCGACGCCTCCGAGGACACCGCGTGCAGGTGCCAGTCGAACCCCTCGTGGCGCACCAGCTGCGGCAGCGCCCCGGCCTCGGCGAGCATCGCGTTGACCTGCTGCGCGGCGTCGTCGCGGTCGGCGGTGAGCAGCGCCCGGAGCACCCCCCGCAGCTCGCGTACGGCGTCCAGCTCGGCGCGGCCACGCCGGCGACGACCGGTGTAGGAGTGCTCGGCGTACCACGCGTCGAGCTCGTCGACCGTGGTCAGCGTGTCCGGCTCCACGGCACTGTTCACCAGGGCGACCGCGGACTGCAGGGCCAGCTCGGTGTCATGGGCGAAGATCACGTTGACATGTTACCGGTTCCCTTCCTAGTGTCATGGACCATGACGTCCGTGACCCATGACATGAAGGTGACCGGGCCCGGCTTCGCTCCGGGCTCGCGGCTCAGCGCCGGACTGGCGTTCGCCGTGCTCTCGGCGGTCTCCTTCGGGCTCTCCGGCGTGCTGGCCCGCGGCCTGCTGGACACCGGGTGGAGCCCCGGTGCCGTGGTGCTGGTCCGGATCACGGTCGGCGCGGTCGCGATGACGCCGCTCGGCGTCGCGGCGCTGCGCGGCCGGTGGCGGCTGGTCCGTCGCGGTGCCGGACTGGTGACGGCCTACGGCGTGCTCGGCGTGGCCGCTGCCCAGCTCTGCTTCTTCGCGGCGGTGACCCGGATGCAGGTCGGCCCGGCGCTGATGATCGAGTACACCTCACCGGCCGCCGTGGTGCTGTGGCTCTGGCTTCGGCACGGGCAGCGTCCCGGCCGGGTGACGCTGCTCGGCGCCGCGGTGGCTGCGCTCGGCCTGGTGCTCGTGCTGGACCTGGTCTCGGGGCCCGGTCTCGACCCGGTCGGCGTGCTGTGGGCGCTCGGCGCGATGGTCGGCGTCACCGGCTACTTCGTGATCTCCGCCGACGAGCGCAACGGCCTGCCCCCGATGACGCTCGCCGCCGGCGGCCTGCTCGCGGGCGGCGCCGTGCTGGGCGTGCTTGGCCTGGTCGGGGTGATGCCGCTGACGGCGGCCACCGAGCCCGCGTCGTACGACGGACACGCGGTGCCGTGGTGGGTGCCGCTGGTCGCGCTGGGGCTGGTGACCGCGGCGGTGGCGTACTCCACCGGCATCGCGGCCGGCCGGCGGCTCGGCTCGCGGCTGGCGTCGTTCGTGGCGCTGCTCGAGGTGGTCGCCGCGATCGGCTTCTCCTGGCTGCTGCTCGGCGAGCTGCCGCACCGGGCACAGCTGGCCGGCGGGCTGCTGATCCTGGCCGGAGTCGTGGTCGTCAAGCTGGGCGAGCGCAGCATGCCCCCGCTGCCCGGCTGAGCACCCCCACCCCACCCCACCCCGGGGGGCAGCGGGTCAGTACCGGTGGTCGTCGACGTCGACGTAGCCGCCGGACTCCTCGTGACCGGGGGCCCGGTCGCCCTCGCTCGCCGGGTCGTACGACGCACCGCCGGACGCCGACCGTGACGGGGCGGGACGTGAGTGCGCGGGGCCTGCCGACGGCTCGTCGCGCCCGCCGCCCGCGCCCACCCGCTTGCGCAGCGCGGTGTCGGAGGCCGGACTGTCGGCACCGCGGTAGCCGCGCACCGCGAGCCAGTCGTGCAGGTCGTCGCGGGCGGGGTGCGAGGAGCGCACCGTGTTGTAGACGTAGTTCAGCCCCCGGGACGCGGCCTCGTCCTCGAGCCGGCCGATCACGAAGGACCCGACGCCCTCCCCCTGCACCGCCGCGTCCACGGCCAGCAGGATCTCGGCGTCGCCGCCCCAGGTAGCGTCCAGCCAGCCGTAGCCGACCGCCGTCCCGTCCGCGGTCCGGGCCGACCACCAGTCACCGGGCAGGGCGGCGCCGTCCGTGTAGGGCAGGTCGAAGACGCCCGCCGGCGCCGACCCGACGACCCGCTGCTTGTCGGCGTCCCAGGTCGGGTTGTCCTCGTGGGTCCAGGTCAGTGCCGGCGCCTCCGGGCCGGGCACTACGCGACCCCCTCCTCGGCGAGGTGCACGTAGTCGAACTCCACCGGCTGGTCGTTGATCCCCGTCGACGGCGGCGCGATCCAGCCGGCGAACTTGCCGAGCTCGTACTCCGGCACCATCAGCGCGGCGACCGCGGCGCGGTCCTCGTCCGAGGGCAGGTAGGAGTCCACGACCTCGGCCCACTGCTCGTCGGAGAGCACCTCCCCCTCGGGGCTGACGTGGTGCTGGGCGTAGGTCCCGACCCGGCGGTTGAACCCCTCGTGGGGCAGGATCAGCCGCTCCTCGAGACCGGCGTCCTCCAGGGCCTGGTTCCACCGCCGTACGCCGTTGGCGCAGTCGGCGACGTACTCGTCGCGGAGGTCGAGGTTGAGCGCCGAGAGGGTGGGGACGGTCTTCTCCCGGATCTCGCCGTCCTCGACGTAGTGCATCGTGCGGGTGTCCTCGAGCAGCACGTGGTCGTCCTTGCGCCGAGTCTCCTGCCAGCGACCCTTGAGCCCGGAGGAGTAGTAGTTGCCGGCGTTGGTGGACTGCTCGGAGCCGAACAGGTCCATCGAGACCGAGAACTGGAAGTTGAGGTACTTCTGGATCACCGAGAGCGGGATGCCGCCGTACTCCCAGATGTCGTCGGTGCCGTGCTCCCGGATCAGCTCGGCGGTCCGCTCCACGGTGCGCTGCACGCCGGTGGTGCCGACGAACATGTGGTGCGCCTCCTCCTTGAGCATGAACTCGCAGGTGCGGGCCAGCGGGTCGAAGGCCGACTCCTTGAGGGTGCCGAGCTGGTACTTCCCGTCCCGGTCGGTGAAGTAGGTGAACATGAAGAACTGCAGCCAGTCGGTGGTCGCCTCGTTGAAGGCGCCGAGGATCCGTGGGGCGTCGAGGTCACCGCTGTTGCGCTTGAGCAGCTGCTCGGCCTCCTCGCGGCCCTCGCGGCCGAAGTAGGCGTGCAGCAGGTAGACCATCGCCCACAGGTGCCGGCCCTCCTCGACGTTGACCTGGAACAGGTTGCGCAGGTCATAGATGCTCGGCGCGGTGTTGCCCAGGACGCGCTGCTGCTCCACGGAGGCGGGCTCGGTGTCGCCCTGCACGACGATCAGCCGCATCAGGTCGGCCCGGTGCTCGCCCGGCACCTCCTGCCAGGCCGGCTCCCCCTTGTGCTTGCCGAAGCTCACGGTGCGGTCGGGGTTCTGCTCGGCGAGGAAGATCCCCCACCGGTACTCCTCCATCGGCACGTGGTCGAAGTGCGCCCAGCCGTCCCGGCCGACCGCGATCGCGGTGCGCAGGTAGACGTCCTTGGTCGGCAGCGAGGGGCCCAGCGTCTTCCACCAGTCGATGAACTTCGGCTGCCAGCCCTCGAGGGCCCGCTGGAGCCGCCGGTCGTCCGCGAGGTTGACGTTGTTGGGGATCCGCTCGGAGTAGTCGATCTTGCTCAGCGGTCCGCTCGGGGCGGGTGCGGCGCCGGTGCGGTCGTCGGTCTGGGTCATGACGGCTCCTGTCGGTGAGGCTTCCCCATAAGTTCTACACTCACCTTGCGAATAAGCCAAGAGTTTGTCGACTGTTTCTGCCCGGACGCGGCCCCCGCCCGGGCTGTCGGGATACTGACCCTCATGACTGACATCTCCCTCGACACCGACATCACCGGCGACTTCGTGCGACACCTCGGCGTGGACTTCGTCGAGGTGAGCGGCGACAAGGTGGTGGCCACCTGGGTCGCCCGCCCGGCGCTGCACCAGCCGTACGGCATCGTGCACGGCGGCGTGCACTGCAGCGTGGTCGAGACACTGGCGAGCGTCGGCGCGGCGATCTGGGTCGGCGAGCAGGACCCGGACGCGAAGGTCGTCGGGGTCAACAACAACACCGACTTCTACCGCGCGGTCAGCGAGGGGACGCTGACCTCCACCGCGACTCCGCTGCACCGCGGCCGGTCCCAGCAGGTCTGGCTGGTGGAGACCCTCGACGAGGCCGGCAAGGTCGCGTCCCGGGGCCAGGTGCGGCTGCAGAACCTGCGCTGACCCCCCGGCCGCCCGCGGCACCGGCGGCCCGGCCGGCGGGCCTCAGGAGCGGGCCGCCAGCGCGCGGTCGACCGCGGTGGAGTCGAGCACCTCGCGGATCGCCATCGCGGCGCAGCCGACCACGCCGGAGCGCTCGCCGTGGGTGACCGGGACGATCTGCAGCTCCCGGGTGGCCAGCGCCGAGGCGCGGGCGTAGACCGACTCGCGCAGGCCGGCCACGAAGGTGTCGTAGGCCTCGGCCAGGTCGCCGCCGACGACCACCGCCTCCGGGTTGAGCAGGTTGACCGCCCCGGCCAGCGCGTCACCGATGCGGCGCCCGGCCTCCCGGACCAGGTGCCGGGCCTCCGGGTCGCCCTCGACGGCCAGCCGGACCAGGTCGCGCACGTGGTGGACGTCCAGTCCCCGCTCGCGGGCCACCTGGGTCAGCGCCCAGCCGCCCGCGACCGCCTCGACACAGCCGGTGTCACCGCACCGGCACGGCACCCCGTCGGCCGCCTCGGTCTTGGTGTGGCCGATCTCGCCGGCGGCCCCCCAGGCGCCGCGCAGCACCTGACCGCCGGAGACGATGCCGACGCCGATCCCGGTCGACGCCTTCACGAACAGCAGGTCCGAGTGCCGCTCGAGGTGACCCCGACGCTCCGACAGCGCCATCACGTTGGCGTCGTTGTCGACGAAGACCGGGGCGCCGGCCGGGTCGGTCAGGGCCCGCAGGTGACCCGCCAGCTCGACGCCGTCCCAGCCGGACATGATCGCGGAGTCCAGGCTGGCGCCGCGAGCGAAGTCGACGCTGCCGGGAATGCTCAGTCCGATCGCGCGTACGTCGAGCGGCCCGCGGCCGATCCCGGCGAGCAGGCCCTCGAGGCCCCGGGCGACCAGCGGCATCAGGTCGCCGGGACTGGAGCCGACCTCCTGGTCGAGGTCGCCCGCGGCGAGCACGTCGCCGTCGAGGTCGCAGACCCCCAGCTGGGTGCGGCTGCGACCGATCGCCCCGGCGAGCACGACGCCGGCGTCCCGGTTGAGCCGCAGGTGCCCCGGCGGGCGGCCGCCCGTCGAGGGGGCCCGGTCCTGGTCGTCGCCCTCGACGACCAGCCCGGAGTCGAGCAGGGCGGCGAGCCGGGCGGCGACCGCGGTCCGTGAGAGCCCGGTGAGCCGGCCGACCTCGCTGCGGGTGAGCGCGCGGCCGTCCCGGATCAGGGAGAACACCTCTCCGGGGCTCGCGGGACTGACGGTCACGACTGGCATTAGACCACTTCCGACGGTTCAGACAGGCTGCACGAGCTACTTCTGCGTTCCAAAGTACCTAACAGTGCTTGCACAAGGACAGAACCCTCCCTACCGTGGAACCTCACGCACGTCTTCCTCCCCTCGGAGAACTCCATGCCCCACCACTCCTCGGCACCGCTCCCCACCGGCCCGGTGCCCGTCGCCCCCTGCGACTTCGTGGTCTTCGGCGGCACCGGCGACCTGGCCGTCCGCAAGCTCCTCCCCGCCCTCTACCTGCGCGACCGCGACGGCCAGCTGCCCGCGGAGACGCGGATCGTGGCAGTCTCCCGGGCCGGTCTCGACGAGGCCGGCTACCGCGACAAGATCCGCGGCGAGCTGCCGCGCTTCGTCCGCTCCGCCGAGCTCGACGACGCCACCGTCGAGCGGTTCGTCGCCCGGCTCAGCCACGTCAGCCTCGACATCGACGACGTGACCAGCTGGCCCGAGCTGGTCCACCGGCTCTCCGACGCCTACACCGACCCCGACCGGGTCCGGGTCTTCTACCTGGCCATCGCGCCGGCGCTGTTCGGCCCGGTCAGCAGCCGGCTCGCCGAGCACGGCCTGGTCACCGACGCCTCCCGGCTGGTGCTCGAGAAGCCGATCGGCCACGACCTCGCCTCCGCGCGGGAGATCAACGACGCGGTCGGCGCGGTGTTCGCCGAGCACCAGATCTTCCGGATCGACCACTACCTGGGCAAGGAGAGCGTCCAGAACCTGCTGGTCACCCGGTTCGCGAACACCTTCCTCGAGCCGCTGTGGAACGCGAACTGCATCGACCACGTGCAGATCACCGCGGCCGAGTCCCTCGGCGTCGGCAGCCGCGGCGGGTACTACGACGGCTCCGGCGCCCTGCGCGACATGGTCCAGAACCACCTGCTCCAGCTGCTCTGCCTGGTCGCCATGGAGCCCCCGACGTACGTCGACCGCGAGACCGTCCGCGACGAGAAGCTCAAGGTCCTCCAGGCGCTGCGCCCGATCACCGACGCCGACGTCGACCGGGCCGTGGTCGCCGGGCAGTACTCCCCCGGCCTGGTGGACGGGCTCGCCGCCCCGTCGTACCGCAGCGACGCCGAGCGGCCCGAGCTCGGCCACCGAGACCTTCGTGGCGATCCGGGCCGAGGTGCAGAACTGGCGCTGGGCCGGCGTGCCGTTCTACCTGCGCACCGGCAAGCGGATGGACCGGCGGGTCTCCGAGATCGTGATCTCGTTCAAGGCAGTCCCGCACCCGATGTTCCCGGGCAGCGAGGGCACCAACGAGCCGAACCGGCTGGTCATCCAGCTCCAGCCCGACGAGGGCATGCGGCTGCACATGACCGCCAAGGAGCCCGGCCCCGGCGGCATCCGGCTGCGCCCGGTGTCGCTTGACCTCAGCTACGCCGAGACCTTCCAGCGCCGCTCGCCCGACGCCTACGAGCGGCTGCTCATGGACGTGGTGCGCGGCAACCCGACGCTGTTCATGCGTCGCGACGAGGTCGAGGCCGCGTGGGCGTGGGTCGAGCCGATCCACGAGCGCTGGTCCCGCCCCGAGCACTCCCCCCGGTTCTACCCAGCAGGCACGAGTGGTCCCAGCGCCGCGACCACCCTCATCGAGCGCGACGGCCGCCAGTGGCACGACTGACCGGCCGCGCAGCGTCACTGCCCACCTTCGAGCGCGCCCGTCGCGCCTGGCACGAGAGCAGCAGCTGATGACCCACATGAACCCCGTCGTCGCGGAGGTCACGGCCCGCATCGTCGAGCGCAGCCGTACCGAGCGCACGGCCTACCTGCGGCGCCTCGACGCGGCCGCCTCCACCGGCCCGGCCCGCGGCCGGCTGGCCTGCGCGAACCTCGCGCACGGCTTCGCGGCCTCCGGCCCCACCGACAAGGCCGCCCTGCGCGGCAAGGTGAAGCCGAACATCGCGATCGTCTCCGCCTACAACGACATGCTCTCGGCGCACGCGCCGTTCGAGTCGTTCCCGGCCCAGCTCAAGCAGGCCGTCCTCCGCTCGGGCGGCATCGCCCAGTTCGCCGGCGGGGTGCCCGCCATGTGCGACGGGATCACCCAGGGCCGCGACGGCATGCAGCTGTCGCTGTTCAGCCGGGACGTGATCGCGATGTCCACCGCGATCGCGCTCTCCCACGACATGTTCGACGCCACGCTGATGCTCGGCGTCTGCGACAAGATCGTCCCCGGCATGCTGATCGGCGCGCTGTCCTTCGGGCACCTGCCGACGATCTTCGTGCCCGCCGGGCCGATGACCTCCGGGCTGCCGAACGACGAGAAGGCCGCGGTGCGGCAGCGGTACGCCGCCGGCGAGGTCGGCCGCGAGGAGCTGCTCGAGGCCGAGGCGGCGTCGTACCACTCCGCGGGCACCTGCACGTTCTACGGGACCGCGAACTCCAACCAGATGCTGATGGAGGTGATGGGCCTGCACCTGCCCGGCGCGAGCTTCGTGAACCCCGGTACGCCGCTGCGCGAGGCCCTCACCGACGCCGCCGGCGCCCGGGTCACCGACCTGACCGCCTGGGGCGAGGAGTTCACCCCGGTCGGCCGGATCGTCGACGAGAAGGCGGTCGTGAACGGCTGCGTGGCACTGCTGGCCACCGGCGGCTCGACGAACCACACCCTGCACCTGGTCGCGATCGCCCGGGCCGCGGGCATCACGCTGACCTGGGACGACCTGTCGGACCTGTCGGCCGTGGTGCCGCTGGTCACCCGGGTCTACCCCAACGGCAAGGCCGACGTGAACCACTTCCACGCCGCCGGTGGGCTGGCCTTCGTCGTGCACTCGCTGCTCAAGGCCGGGCTGCTCCACGACGACGTGCACACCGTCGCCGGTCACGGCCTGTGGCGCTACACCACCGAGGCCCGTCTCGACGGGGCCGGCGTCACCTGGGAGGAGGGCCCCAAGGCCAGCCACGACACCGAGGTGCTGCGCGGCGCCGACGACCCGTTCTCGGGCGACGGCGGGCTGCGGATGCTCGACGGCAACCTCGGCCGCGCGGTCATCAAGACCTCCGCGGTCAAGCCCGAGCACCGGCAGGTCAAGGCGCCGGCCCGGGTCTTCGAGGACCAGGACGACTTCCTCCAGGCGTTCTCCGACGGCACCCTGGCCGGGGACTTCGTCGCGGTGCTGCGCTTCCAGGGCCCGGCCGCCAACGGGATGCCCGAGCTGCACAAGCTCACCCCGGCCCTCGGCGTGCTCCAGGACCGCGGCCAGCGGGTCGCCCTGGTCACCGACGGCCGGATGTCCGGCGCCTCGGGCAAGGTGCCCTCCGCGATCCACCTGACGCCGGAGGCCGCCGTCGGCGGTCCGCTGGCCCGGGTGCGGGACGGGGACCTGATCACCCTCGACGCCGACGCCGGGCTGGTCGAGCTGCACGTCGCGCCGTACGACCTGGAGGCCCGCACCGCCTCGCAGCCCGACGACTCGCGGGTCTTCGGCACCGGCCGCGAGCTGTTCCACTCGTTCCGCACCGCCGTCGGCCCCGCCGACCAGGGCGCGAGCGTGTTCCCCACCCCCACCCCGCTGACGGAGAACGCCGATGACTGAGTCCCTGCTCGACCGTGTCCCCGTGGTGCCGGTCGTGGTGCTGCACGACGTCGCGCACGCCGTCCCGGTCGCCCGTGCCCTGGTCGCCGGCGGCCTGCCGGTGATCGAGCTGACCCTGCGCACCCCGGTCGCGCTCGACGCCATCGAGGCGATCGCCACCGAGGTCCCCGAGATCCTCCTCGGCGCCGGCACCGTCGTCGCCCCGGGACAGGCGAAGGACGCCCAGTCCGCGGGCGCGCAGTTCCTGGTCTCCCCCGGTACGACGGAGCAGCTGGCCGTCGCGATGCGGGACACCGGCCTGCCGCACCTGCCCGGGGCGGCCACCGTCTCGGAGGTGATGCGGCTGCTCGAGCTCGGCTACCAGGAGCTGAAGTTCTTCCCGGCCGAGGCCTCCGGCGGCGCGGACTTCCTGAAGTCCATCGGCGCCCCGCTGCCGCAGGCGCGGTTCTGCCCCACCGGCGGGATCACGGCGGCGACCGCGTCGTCGTACCTCGCGCTGCCCAACGTGGGCTGCGTCGGCGGCTCCTGGCTGACCCCGGCGGACGCCGTGCTCGACGGCGACTGGGCACGGATCACCCAGCTGGCCAGCGAGGCGACCTACCTGCGGGGGTGAGGTCGGCGGACCGTCATCGGACCGCCTTCATGGGTCCGCCGGGTCGGCCGTAGGAGAACGCGACGATCTCGGCGACCACCGACAGCGCGATCTCGCCCGGCGCCTTGCCCCCGGTGTTCAGGCCGGCCGGCACCCGGAGCCGGGCGAGCGTCGCCGCGTCGGTCGACGCCTCCAGCTCGGCGAACACGCTCTCGGCCCGGCGCCGGCTGCCCATCATCGCCACGTAGCCGGCCCGGCCGTCGAGCGCGGTCCGCAGCAGGTCACCCGCCTGCGGGGCGTCGTGGTCGCAGAGCACCAGGGCGTCGGCCTCGGTGAGCGGGTGGTCGGCCAGCCACTCCAGCGGCGTCGGCTCGACGCCCTCGTCGACCAGCAGCGTGGTCCGGCGTCCGGCGATCTCGGCGATCGCGACCACGGCCCGGCCGATCGGGTTGTCGCTGACCACCACCACCCGGCCGTGCTCGGGGCTCGCGTCGGACCAGGGCTGCTCGCGCTCGGTGCTCATGGGCCGACGCTACCCGCGGCTGGCAGACTCGGGGGGTGATCCTCGACGGCGGCCTGTCCAACGCCCTGGTGGCCCGCGGGCACGACCTGTCCGACGAGCTGTGGACGGCCCGGCTGCTGCGCGACGCCCCCGAGGAGGTCGCGGCGGTGCACCGGGCCTACTACGCGGCCGGCGCCCAGGTCGCCACCACCGCGAGCTACCAGGCCAGCGTCCCCGGCTTCGAGCGCGCCGGGCTGGCCCGCCGGGAGGCCGAGGCGCTGCTGCGGCGCAGCGTCTCGGTGGCCTGCGAGGTCCGCGACGGGCTGCCCGGGCATGCGCTGCTGGTCGCGGCGTCGGTAGGCCCCTACGGCGCGGTGCTCGCCGACGGGTCCGAGTACCGGGGTCGCTACGGGCTGTCCGCCGCCCGGCTGCGGGACTTCCACCTGCCCCGCCTCGAGCTGCTCGCCTCGGCCGGCCCGGACCTGTTCGCGGTCGAGACGATCCCCGACCTCGACGAGGCGGCGGTCATCGTCGACCTGCTCGACGAGCTCGACCTGCCCGCCTGGCTGTCCTACTCCGTCGACGGCCTCGTCACCCGCGCCGGCCAGCCGCTGGCCGAGGCGTTCGCGGTGGCCGCGGCCAGCAGCTCCCTGGTGGGCGTCGGGGTGAACTGCTGCGCCCCCGAGGACGTCCTGCCCGCCGTCGAGCTCGCCCGGACGGTGACCGGGCTGCCCGGGGTGGCCTACCCCAACTCCGGGCAGGGCTGGGACAGCGGCAGCCACACCTGGCGAGGTGACACCTCCTTCGACGTGGCGCTCGCCCCGGCGTGGGTCGACGCCGGGACGGCGTACGTCGGCGGCTGCTGCCAGGTGGGGCCCGACGACATCCGCGCGCTGGCCGCCGTGCTGCACCGCTGACATCCGGGGCGTCCGGCGGTCTACCCCTGCGAGTCGACGAAAGGACCTCTGATGCTCCAGGACAGCCCCGCCTTCGGCGGGTTCTCCGTGACCGACCCGGCCGCCGCCCGCACCTTCTACGCGGACGTGCTCGGCCTCCGTGTGGAGGACGGCGAGCAGGGCTTCTTCACCCTCCGGCTCGGCGGCGGGAAGGACGTGCTCGTGTACCCGAGCCCGACGCACCGCCCGGCGTCGTACACGGTGCTGAACTTCCCGGTCGCCGACATCGAGACGGCCGTGGACGCGCTGACCGCGCGCGGCGTCGTCTTCGAGACCTACCCCGGCACCCCGATGGCCACCGACGAGCGCGGCATCTTCCGCGGGGGCGGTCCGCTGATCGCGTGGTTCACCGACCCGGCCGGCAACACCCTGTCCGTGCTCGAGCAGTGAGGGAGAGCGCCGTGATCACCACCTGCCTGTGGTTCGACACCGAGGGCGAGGAGGCGGCCGAGTTCTACTGCTCGGTGATCCCGGGCTCGCGGGTGCTCGACGTCACCCGGTACGGCGAGGGCGGCCCGCGGCCCGCCGGCAGCACGATGACCGTCTCCTTCGAGCTCGACGGCCGCCCGTACGTCGCCCTGAACGGCGGCCCGGAGTTCCGGTTCACCGAGGCCGTCTCGTTCCAGGTGAGCTGTGCCGACCAGGCGGAGGTCGACCACTACTGGGGCACCCTCGTCGAGGGCGGCGAGGAGAGCATGTGCGGCTGGCTCAAGGACCGCTACGGGCTCTCCTGGCAGATCGTCCCGGCGGATCTCGGCGGGCTGCTCGGCGACCCGGACCCGGAGCGGTCCCGGCGCGCCATGGAGGCGATGCTGACGATGCGGAAGGTCGACATCGACGCGATCCGGGCGGCGGCGGACGGCTGACGCGCCCCGCGCCTCTTCGCCCGTCTTCGCAAGGCGCGTGGACGGTTCGCACGGCGTGGGACGCGTGTGGAGCGTCCATAACCCCGCGTTACAAGGGGCGCGGGGGCGAGCGCGTCAGCCCTTCAGCGCGGCGCTCACCACCTCGCGGGCCTCCTCCTGCACCTGCTTGAGGTGGTCCGGGCCCTGGAACGACTCGGCGTAGATCTTGTAGACGTCCTCCGTGCCCGAGGGCCGGGCCGCGAACCAGGCGCTCTCGGTGGTCACCTTGAGGCCGCCGATCTTCGCGCCGTTGCCGGGTGCCTCGGTGAGCTTGGCGGTGATCTCCTCGCCGGCGAGGCTGGAGGCGGTCACGTCGTCCGGGGAGAGCGCGGCCAGCTTGGCCTTCTGCTCGCGGTCGGCCGGGGCGTCGACCCGGGCGTACGCCGGGTCGCCGAACTCCGCGGTCAGGTCGCGGTAGTGCTGGCTCGGCGTCTTCCCGGTCGTGGCCAGGATCTCCGAGGCGAGCAGGGCGAGGATCAGCCCGTCCTTGTCGGTGGTCCACACCGAGCCGTCGAAGCGCAGGAACGACGCGCCGGCCGACTCCTCGCCGCCGAAGGCGATGGAGCCGTCGATCAGGCCGGGCACGAACCACTTGAAGCCCACCGGCACCTCGGTCAGCGTGCGTCCGACCAGACCCGCGACCCGGTCGATCATCGAGGAGGACACCAGCGTCTTGCCGATCGCGGCCTCCGCGGGCCACGACGGGCGGGCGCCGCCGTACAGGTAGCGGATCGCGACGGCGAGGTAGTGGTTCGGGTTCATCAGGCCGCCGTCGGGGGTGACGATCCCGTGCCGGTCGGCGTCGGCGTCGTTGCCGGTCGCGATGTCGTACTCGTCCTTGCGGGCGATCAGCGACGCCATCGCCGACGGCGAGGAGCAGTCCATCCGGATCTTGCCGTCCCAGTCCAGGGTCATGAACCGCCAGGTCGGGTCGACCAGCGGGTTGACCACGGTCAGGTCGAGGCGGTGCCGGTCGGCGATCTCCCCCCAGTACGCCACCGCCGCGCCCCCGAGCGGGTCGGCGCCGATCCGCACCCCGGCGCTCTTGACGGCCGCCAGGTCCACGACGTTCGGCAGGTCGTCGACGTAGCTGCCCAGGAAGTCGTACGACGTGGCGCCGGCCCGGGCCCGGGTGAAGGGGATCCGCCGCACCCCGGACAGGGACGCCTCGATGTAGGCGTTGGCGGCGTCCGCGATCCAGGACGTGGCGTCGGAGTCCGCGGGGCCGCCGTGCGGCGGGTTGTACTTGAAGCCGCCGTCGGAGGGCGGGTTGTGCGACGGGGTCACCACGATGCCGTCGGCGAGTCCGCTGGTACGGCCCCGGTTGGCGCGCAGGATCGCGTGGGAGACCGCCGGGGTGGGGGTGTAGCCGTCCCGGTCGTCGACCATCACGGTCACGTCGTTCGCCGCGAGCACCTCCAGCGCCGAGGCCCACGCCGGCTCGGAGAGCGCGTGCGTGTCGCGTCCGACGAACAGCGGCCCGTCGTACCCCTGCTGCTTGCGGTAGTCGCAGATCGCCTGCGTGGTGGCGACGATGTGGGTCTCGTTGAAGGCGGTGTTCAGGCTGCTGCCGCGGTGGCCGGAGGTGCCGAAGGCGACCCGCTGGTCGGGGTTCGACGGGTCCGGCTCGCCGGTGTAGTACGCCGTGACCAGGTGGGCCACGTCGACGAGGTCGGAGGGTGCGGCAACGCTGCCGGCGCGAGGGTCGCTCATCTGGGCATCGTAGCCACGGTCGGGAGCCGCGTCAGCCCGCTCGGTCCGGATCGCGGCCGCCACCACCGCAGGCATGGCCGGGCTGCGCACGGGGTACCTTCTGTGCGGGGTTTCCGAGCAGAAGGTGGTTGTCGTGGGAGCGGGCCTGTTTCTCGTGATCGTCGGCGCGATGCTGACCTTCGCCGTCAAGGACGACCTGGACCACATCAACCTGCCGGTGGCCGGCCTGATCCTGATGCTCGCCGGGGCGGCCGTGATCGCGCACGCACGCGCCACCGCCGCCAAGGAGCGGGTGGTCACGGTTCGCGAGGAGTCCGGTGGCCCGGGTGCGAGCTCCCACGTGGTCGAGGAGACGGTGCGCGAACGCCGTACCGACTGACGAGTCGGCGCGAACGCACGCCCGGACCCCGCCGAGTCGGCGCGAACGCACGCCTGGCTGGACACCTGTTGGCTACCCGGGCCGTCCGCCAGTGGCCCGTGCCGACTGGTCGACGGGGGCCACGGCTGTCGTGATCGGCCACCCGGGCCGGAGCCGGCCACGATCCGCCACAACCGGGCCGACGGGGCGCGGCATCACGTGCACTCGCGCCGACTCGGCCCACCCATCACCTGCACTCGCGCCGACTCGGCCCACCCATCACCTGCACTCGCGCCGACTCGGCGGGGTGGGCGGATCAGCCGAGGGGCAGGCCGAACGCCTTCGCCATGGACGGAGCGGTGGCGGCGTTGTGCAGGTACGGGAGCCCGGCGACCTCGTCGTAGAGGCGGGTCAGCGAGTAGTGGGTCAGCCGGGTGCTCACCACGTGGTGGACCTGGCTCCGGTGGATGAGCGTGGTCAGCACGACGTTGCCCTGGTTGTGGTCGTCCTCGTCGGCGGTCAGCACGACGGCGAGCCGGCCGGACCTCCAGTCGGAGCCCGCGTACACGGTGCTCATCAGCCGCTTGAACCACGCGTCGGCGGTCGCGAGGCTGCAGTTGTGCGCGTCGTGGCAGAGGTCCGGCACCACCATCCCGACGCGGGGCAGCCGGCCGGCCCTGACGTCCGGGCCGAACGCGGCCATCGGGCGGTCGGCGGCCTTGCAGCCGACCCGGTTGTTCACGAAGTACGCCCACGGGTTGTGCTTGACCGCGTAGCGGCCGCGGTTCGTCAGCTGGCAGGGTGAGGACATGCCCTCGGCGTAGACCGCCGCCGTCTTGCGGTGCCGGCGGGCCTGACCGAACACCGACTGCCGGGTGATCGGGTGCGCCGAGGGTGCCTTGTCGTCGTGGATGCCGTACATGTCACCACCGGCGATGGCGATGTAGTTCGGCAGCGACGGGTGCCGCAGCGCGTGGTAGTCGGTGGCGTAGCCGTACCGCTGGGCGAGTCCGAAGGTGTACGGCATCCCGGCGCGCATCTGCGACAGCGAGTGGTTCTCCATGACGACCACGAGCAGCTTGGTGGCCCCGGTCGTGGACCTGCTCGTCGCTGCCGCGGTGGTCCCCGCCGCGGTCGTGGGCGTCTGCCCGGACGCCAGCGCGGCGGTCCCGACCAGGGCGCAGAGCACGAGAGCCAGGACAACTGAGACAGATCGGCGCATGGTCATCACGGTAGCCCGGACTTGACGGTTCCTCCTGGCCTTTGCCCAACTCGGCGCCTACTGTCGCCTGCGTGCCCCCCACCACCGGTCTGGACCTCGGCCGCCGCGGCGGCGCGGTGGCCGCCCCCGTGCCGGGCCGGACGGGACCGTGACCGGGGAGCGCGACCTGGCGGTGCTGCTGGCCTCGATGCGCCCGGTGCTGGCCGACGGCGAGTTCGCCTACTGCAGCACCGGCGAGGTCCCGGCCGGCCTCCATCCCGTGGTGCTGGTCCGGGAGCCCGAGGGCGTCACCGTCGTGGTCCGCCGCGAGGAGGCCGACGCCGCCGGGCTGGGCTATGAGTACGTCGCCGCGATGCTGACCCTGCAGGTGCACTCGGCCCTCGACGCGGTCGGCCTGACCGCCGCCGTCGCCACCGAGCTGGCCCGGCACGGGCTGAGCTGCAACGTGGTCGCGGGCTACTTCCACGACCACCTCTTCGTCGGGTACGACGAGCGGCACACCGCCGTACGGCTGCTGACCGAGCTGGCCGCCCGCAGCGGCAGACCCGCACCGGCCGGAGACAGTTAGATCGGCGCGCACGGGGTAGGAGACGAGGATGACGCTGCGCACCGACCCGCCCTTCCGCGCCGACCACGTCGGCAGCCTGCTCCGTCCGCCGGCCCTGCTCGAGGCGCGGGCCAGGCATGCTGCCGGAGAGCTCGACGCCGACGGCCTGCGCGAGGTGGAGGACCGCTCGGTGGCCGAGGTGGTCGCCCTGCAGCGCGACGCCGGGCTGCGCACCGCCACCGACGGCGAGTTCCGCCGGACGTCGTGGCACATGGACTTCATCTACCAGCTCGCCGGCGTCGACCGCACCGAGGAGAAGCTCGCGGTGCACTTCCGCAACGCCGAGGGCGACCTGGACTTCGAGTCCGCGGCGCTGCGCGTGCACGACAGGGTGTCGCTGGGCGAGACGATCTTCGGCGACGCGTTCGCGTTCCTCGCCGAGACGGTCCGGCAGACCGCCGAGGGGCTGACCCCCAAGCTGACCATCCCGTCGCCGAGCATGGTGCACTACCGCGGCGGCCGGGCCGCGATCGACGAGGACGTCTACCCCGACCTCGAGCCGTTCTGGACCGACCTCGCCGCGGCGTACGCCGAGCAGCTGCGCCGGGTGGCCGACCTCGGCTGCACCTACCTCCAGCTCGACGACACCAGCCTGGCCTACCTCAACGACCCCCGGCAGCGCGCGATGGTCGCCGAGCAGGGTGCGGACGCCGAGCACCAGCACGAGCAGTACATCCGCACCATCAACGCCGCGATCGCCGACCGGCCCGCGGGGCTGCACGTGACCACCCACATGTGCCGGGGCAACTACCGGTCCTCGTGGGCGGCCGAGGGCGGCTACGACTTCGTCGCCGAGGCGCTGTTCTCCGAGCTCGCCGTCGACGGCTTCTTCCTGGAGTACGACGACGAGCGCTCCGGTGGCTTCGAGCCGTTGAGGTTCGTGCCGGAGGGCAAGCAGGTCGTGCTCGGCCTCGTCACCACCAAGAGCGGTGCGCTCGAGGACAAGGACACCCTCAAGCGCCGGATCGACGAGGCCGCGCAGTACGTCCCGCTCGACCAGCTCTGCCTCTCCCCGCAGTGCGGCTTCTCCTCCACCGTCGAGGGCAACACGCTCACCCTCGACGAGGAGCTCGCCAAGCTGCGGCTGATCGTGGAGACCGCCGAGGAGGTCTGGGGCTGACCGCCGGCCCCGCTCAGAGCCCGAGCGGGCGGAAGAACCCCTCCGGCGCGATCACGTCGGCGGGGCTCAGCTCGTGGATCGAGGAGTGGTTCAGCCCGAGCAGCGCCGAGTCGATGCCGCCGCGGAGCACGTCGAGGACGTTCTCCACGCCGGCCTGCCCGCCGGCGGCGAGGCCCCAGAGGTAGGCGCGACCGATCATCACCGCGCGGGCGCCGAGGGCGACCGCCTTGACCACGTCGCTGCCGCGCCGGATCCCGCCGTCGAGGACCACCTCGACCTGGTCGCCGACCGCGTCGACGACCGCCGGCAGCGCCCGGATCGGGGCCGGGGTGCCGTCGAGGTTGTTGCCGCCGTGGTTGGAGACCGAGATCGCGCTGACCCCGGCGTCGACGGCCTTGCGGGCGTCGTCGACGCGGCAGACGCCCTTGAGCATGAACGGGCCGCCCCACTCCTCGCGCAGCCAGGCCACGTCCTCCCACGACGGCGGCTCGGTCATCATCCAGGCTCCGTAGGCGCCGAAGAACGTCGGCGGCGGGGTGGCCCCCTCGGCGAGGTTCGGCGCGGTGAGGTCGGGGATCCCGCCGCTGCGCACGAAGTCCATCAGCCACCGCGGACGCCGCATCCCCTCCGGCGCCAGCTTGACCATCGTCTTGAGGTCCATCTTCTCCGGGATCGTGGGGCTGCCCCAGTCGCGGCCGTGCGAGAAGGACCAGTCCAAGGTGGCGATCAGGCCGACGCAGCCCGCCGACCGGGCCCGCTGCATCCGGGCCCGCATGTCATCGCGGGTGCCCATCCAGTACATCTGGAAGAAGGTCTGCGGGTTCGCCGCCACCACCGCCTCGACGGGCTTGCTGGCGAACGACGACAGCCCCATCGCGGTCCCGCGCGCGGCCGCCGCCCGGGCGACCGCCACCTCGCCGTCGGGGTGCACGGCCTGGACGCCGGTCGGCGAGATGATCACCGGCATCGAGATGTCCTGCCCCATCACGCTGGTGGCCTGCTCACGCTTGGCCGAGGCGCCCGCGACGTGCGGCGCGAACCCCAGCTCGGCGAAGGACGCGGTGTTGTCGGCGTACGACGAGCCGCGCTCGGACCCGGCGATCAGCGCGCCGTACACGCTCGAGGGCAGCCGCTTCTTGGCGCGACGCTGCGCCTCGGCGACGGACTCGAACCAGGTGCTCTTGCTCATCAGGTGCCTCTTCTCGGTCGGAATCCTCGGAACGCGGGAACGAGTGATCGGGGGTCGCGGGCCCGGACCGCACCCGCCCACAGCCCGGCGCCGTAGGCCAGGTCGTCGAGGCGGCGGGCGAGGGTGAACCGGAACAGGTCGAGATCGGGGTGCACGCGGCGGTGGTCGAGCAGCCCGTCGGCGACCGCGGCGACCACCAGCGCGCGCCGGGCGCGGGCTGACCGGGTGGCGGCGAGCACGGCCACCGGCCAGTAGTGCCGGGTCAGCGCGGACCCGGCCTGCCGCAGCGCGGACACCGCACCCAGGGCGGTCAGCGAGGCGGCGGTGCGCACCGGCCGCTCCTCGTCGCGGACCTTGCGGCCGATCGAGGCGGTGACCCCCAGCGCGACCAGCGCCGCGACCGGCAGCGACCAGCGCCGCTGGGCGAGCACGGCCACGGTCAGCGCGGTGGTCCACGGGGTCAGCACCAGCGGCGCCACGTCGGAGCCGTGCCGGGCGGCCAGCGGGGCGGCGCCGGTGCCGTAGTAGGCCTTGCGGCGCAGCCACGGCAGCAGGTCGGTGCGGTGGTCGTGGCGTACGGCGGCCGCGGGCTCGTAGCGCACCCGCCAGCCCGCGGCGTGCACCCGCCACACCAGGTCGACGTCCTCGGCGACGTGCATCCGCTCGTCGAAGCCGGCACCGTCGGTCAGCACCGCCTCCCGCCGGACCAGCAGGGCCGCGCTCGGGAGGTAGGCCACCCGGCCGAGCGGCCGCACCGGCGCCGGGTCCGGACCGAGGTCGAGGGACGAGCGCGCGGCCTCGTAGCGGCACAGCCAGGAGTCCTCGGGGCGGGGCAGGCCGCCGAGCACCCGGGGGCCGACCACCCCGACGGCCGGGTCGTCGAGGTGCCGGCGCAGGGCGCCCAGCCAGCCCGGCTGCGGCACCACGTCGGAGTCGAGGAACGCGACGAACGGCGTCCGGACGGCGGCCAGGCCGGTGTTGCGGGCCGCGGCGGGGCCGGCGCTGGCGCGGTGCCGGACCAGCCGGGCCCCGAACTCCCGGGTGACCGCCCGGGTCGGCCCCGGGTCGAGCGAGCCGTCGTCGACGACGACCACCGGCAGCCCGGGCAGCGCGGCCAGCAGCCGGGCGAGCTGCTGGGGCCGGTCCCGCACCGGCACCACGACGGTGACGTCGTCGACGCTGCCGTCGGTCGGCGCGGAGGGCCACCACGGGTCCGCGAGACCCCGGTCCAGCAGCAGCCGGGCGACCGTCGAGGAGTCCCGGTCGCGCGCCACGACGGTGCCCTCCGGCGAGAGCAGGGTCCGGGCTCGGGGGCGCAGCCGGAGCACCGCCCCGGAGCCGCCGACGAGCATCGACCCGCCGTCACAGACGTGGGTGCCGGGCGCGAGCCGGACCGCGAAGCCGGTCGGGAGCGGCGGCGTGCTCATGTCTCGAACCCGCCGTCCGCGTGCAGCACCGAGCCGTGCACCACGGTGCCGGCGGTGCAGCCGAACTCCACCACGGCCGCCACCTCGTCCGGGTCGAGGGGGCGGCCGGCGGTCTGCGACCGGGCGAGGGTGGCGACGTCGACGCCGTACACCTCGGCGGTCGCGGCCAGCATGGCGGTGTCGGTGGAGCCCGGGGAGACGGCGCAGGCGGTGACCGCGGTGCCGCGCAGGTCGGCGGCGAGCCCCCGCACCACCCCGATCACGGCGTGCTTGGCCATGCAGTAGGCCGCCAGGTGCCACAGGCCGCGCTCGCCGGCCGCGGACGCGACGCCGACGAAGGTGGGCGACCGCGAGGAGGCGAGCAGGTGCGGGACCGTCGCGTGGGCGGTGTTCCAGACGCCGAGCGCGTCGGTCTCCCACAGCAGCCGCAGGTCGGCGGGGTCGGTCTCCCACAGCGGCGCGCCCCCGGCCATCACGGCCGCCCCGGCCACGACCACGTCCAGCGACCCGCTCCGGACCACCACCTGGTCGGCCACCCGGTGCAGCGCGTCGACGTCCCGGACGTCGGCCACCACCGGCAGCACCCGCGCCGGGTCGAGCGCGACGACGGCCTCCAGGTCGGCGGTCGAGGCCAGCGGGTACGTCGTCGCGCCGGCGTCCCCGGCGCACGAGTCGAGCGCGTGCACGACGTACCCGCGGCCCAGCAGCCGGCGTACGACGGCCGCGCCGATGCCGCGCGCGGCCCCGGTGACCAGGGCTACCGGAGGCGCACCGCTCACGGGGTGCCCTGCCGTGCGCGCGGCCTGGTCAGGCTGGACAGCCGGCCGTTCTGCGCGACGTCGAGGGAGACCAGCTCGGCGACCAGGGTCGAGACCAGCCGCTCGAAGAGCTCGCGGCCCCGCTCGGCGCTGCTCGTGGTGGGGTCGCCGAGCACGCCGTTCGGGGAGACCGCGCGCACCCCCTCGGCGCGCAGCCGTGGCATCAGCTCGGTGACCGGCTCGGTCGCGCCGGGCGACATCAGGTCGACCCGGACCGCCCAGGGCGCGAGGTGCCGCAGCAGCGAGGTCTCGGTCTCCCCCGCGTGCGCGTCCGCGTCGGGCAGCGCGGTGGAGGTCCAGGCGACCGCCCGACCCTCGTAGCGCAGCAGCTCGACCGCCTTGGTGATCGTCGCGGTGTTGCCGCCGTGGCCGTTCACGAAGATCACCCCGCGTGCCCAGCGCGCCGCCGACCGGCCGAGCTCGGCGAGCAGCAGGAACAGCGCCTCGTGGCCGATCGAGATGGTGCCGGGGAACCCCTCGTGCTCCCCGCTGGCGCCGTAGTTCAGCGACGGCGCGACGAGCACCTCCACCCCGGCGGCGTCGAGACGCTCGGCGGCCGCCCGGGTGACCGCGGTGGCGAGCATCGCGTCGGTCGCGAGCGGGAGGTGCGGGCCGTGCTGCTCCACCGACCCGACCGGCACCAGCAGCAGCGCCTCGTGCGAGGTGACGCTGGGCCACCGCTGCTGGCCCAGCCCCAGGGAGCCGGACCGGGGCGCCGCCGTCCCGCGCACGTCGCGGCCCTCAGCTGCCCGCACGCAGGCCGGTCAGCGGACTCTCGTCGCAGGCCCGGTCCGGCCTGGTGGTCAGCAGGGTCAACGGCACCGGAGCGTTGCGGACCGTCCCGGTGTGGGAGTGGTCCTGCGACGTGCCGGGCCGCGAGTCCACGAGCGCCAGCGAGCCCTCGCTGTTGCCCTTGACGCACTCGGGGTCGGGCCCGTCCAGCGGCAGCCCGGTGAAGAACTTCGCCGCCATGCAGCCACCTCGGCAGGAGTCGTACGCCGAGCACTTCGTGCACGCCCCACCGGTCTGCGGGCTGCGCAGCTCGGCGAACAGCTCGGAGTGCTTCCAGACCGTGTCGAAGTCGGTCAGGCTCTCCGTCCCCGACCGGATGTTGCCGGCCCTGAAGCGGTCGTGGATCGCGAACGGGCAGGCATACACGTCGCCGACCGGGTCGACCAGGCAGACCACGCGTCCCGCGCCGCAGAGGTTCAGGCCGGGCAGCGCCTCGCCGTACGCGGAGAGGTGGAAGAACGAGTCCCCGGTGAGCACCCGGTCGCCGTTGGCGATCAGCCAGTCGTAGAGCTCGCGCTGCTGAGCCGGGAGCGGGTGGAGCTCCTCCCAGACGTCGGCCCCACGCCCGGAGGGACGCAGCCGGGTGAGCCGCAGCTGGGCGCCGTAGCGGTCGGCGATCGCCTTGAACTCGTCGAGCTGGCCGATGTTGTGCCGGGTGCACACCACCGACATCTTGAAGTCCTTCATGCCGGCGGCCTGGAGGTTGGCCATCGCACGCAGCGCGGCGTCGTAGGTGCCGGCGCCCCGCACGTGGTCGTTGACCTCGGCGGTCGCGCCGTCCAGGGAGATCTGCACGTCGACGTAGTCGGTGGCCGCCAGCTTGGCGGCCCGCTCGGGGGTGATCCGGAAGCCGTTGGTGGAGAACTTCACCCCCACGTGGTGGTCGACGGCGTAGTCGAGCAGCTCCCAGAAGTCCGGCCGCACGGTGGGCTCGCCGCCGCCGATGTTGACGTAGAAGATCTGCATCCGCTCGAACTCGTCGATGAGCGCCTTGCACTCCTCGGTGGACAGCTCGTCGGGGTCGCGGCGGCCCGAGGAGCTCAGGCAGTGCACGCAGGCCAGGTTGCAGGCGTAGGTGAGCTCCCAGGTCAGGCAGATCGGGGCGTCCAGGCCCTTCTCGAACTGGTCGATCAGCCGGCCGGGGGCCGGCGGGGAGGCCGGCCGCTCCTCGAGGATCGTCATGACTCTTCCCTCCGTTGGATCATGCCGCCGGCCGCGAGGCCCTGCAGGGCTCCGACGTACGCCGCCCAGTGCGGCTCGGGCACGCCGGCCCCGCGCAGCGCGTCCTCGACCGAGGGGCTGTCCTGGAGGCGGCGTACGACGTCGACGAGCTCGGGTGTCTTGAGGAAGCTGAGCTTGCGGGTGCCGAAGTGGTAGGCCAGCGCGCCGAACGGCTCGGGTCGCAGGGACACCGACCCGTCCAGCGCCCAGGCCTCCGCCAGCATCGGCGCGAGGGTGCCGGGCATCAGTAGACGCCGCACATCCCGTCGATGGACACCTCTTCGACCAGGGCGGTCTCGGCGAGGTCGCCCTGCTCGGCGGGGGTCTCGAGGTCGCTGGTCGGGGCCTGGGGGTCGGTCATGGTGGCACCACTTTCTCGAAGCGTGACGGGTGGATCCGATGTCTCCACGCTAGGGGCGCGCGAGCCTCCGCACCCCCCTCGGCAGGACGCGCACTACCTGTCCGGGAGGACAGGTCCGGCCCTATGACCGGACAGCACCCTGGGGGTCTGGACGACCCGTTTCCGGATCCTCGTCTGTGCCCGGGGCCCCGGCGCTCCTACGTTCGAGGGGACGTCACCGCCCCGTTGTCCAGCGACCAGCACAGGAGGCTCCACATGCAGGTTGACGAGCTGCTCAAACCGTTCCCGATCAAGGAGTTCCACCCCTTCCCCCGTGCCCTCATGGGCCCCGGCGCGCACGAGATGATCGGCCCCGAGGCGCTCAAGCTCGGGTTCAAGAAGACGCTCGTGATGACGTCCGGGCTGCGCGGCTCGGACATCGTGCACAAGATCGTGGAGTCGATGAAGTACCACGGGCTCGACGTCGTGGTGTACGACAAGGTCGAGTCCAACCCCAAGGACTACAACGTCATGGACGCCGTGGGGATGTACCAGGAGAACAGCTGCGACTCGTTCGTGTCGATCGGCGGTGGCTCGTCGCACGACGCCTGCAAGGGAGCGCGCGTCTCGGTCGCCCACGACGGGCGGAACGTGAACGAGTTCGAGGGCTTCAACATGTCCGAGAACCCCAAGAACCCCCCGCACATCGCGGTGTCCACGACGGCCGGCACCGGCTCGGAGACCTCGTGGGCCTACGTCATCACCGACACCACGACGGATCCCGACAACCCGCACAAGTACGTCGCCTTCGACGACGCCTCGGTGACCACGCTCGCGATCGACGACCCGGTCCTGTACTACTCGTGCCCGATCGACTACACCGCCCAGTGCGGCTTCGACGTCCTCGCGCACGCCAGCGAGCCCTACGTGTCCCGGCTGAACTTCCAGCCCTCGCTCGGCAACGCGCTGCACGCGATCAAGCTGACCAGCGAGAACCTCCGGGCCGCGGTCTGGAACGGCGAGGACCTCCCGGGGCGCGAGGGGATGATGTACGCGCAGTACATCGCCGCCCAGGCGTTCAACTCCGGCGGGCTCGGCATCATCCACTCCATCTCGCACGCGGTGAGTGCCTTCTACGACACCCACCACGGACTGAACAACGCGGTCGCCCTCCCCCGGGTCTGGGCGTTCAACATGCCGGTGGCCTACAAGCGGTTCGCCGACATCGCCCGCGCGATGGACATCGACACCCACGGCATGACCGACGTCCAGGCCGCCGAGGCCGCCCTGGCCGCGTCGATCCGGCTGCTGCGCGACGTCGGGATCACCGAGAAGTTCACCGACGTCACCGCCGACAGCTACTCGAAGAACCGGCTGGGCACGGGCCCGACCAAGTTCTACGAGAACTCCCCGACGATCACCGGTGACGGCGCCGACGTCGACCGGATCACCAAGCACGTCCTCGGTGACGCCTGCACGCCGGGCAACGCCAAGGAGTGCACGTTCGAGACCGTGCGGCCCGTCGTGGACCACTGCATGAACGGTGACCTGGACGACCTGCTCGGCTGACCCCCCTGATTCGACAGGCTCGACCGCGCCCTGCGCGGTCGAGCCTGTCGAAGCCACTTCCCCGCAGCACCCGACTCACCCGACTCACCCGAGGAGCAGCGTTGACCGACGACTTCGCCGACGTGGCGGCCGCCAAGGACCGGCTCGCCGAGTGCGGCTACCTGTCCGACGACCGGCTCGCGACCACCGTCTTCCTGCAGTCCCGGCTCGGCAAGCCGCTGCTCCTCGAGGGACCGGCCGGCGTCGGCAAGACCCAGCTGGCGACCACGCTGGCCGAGGCCACCGGACGCCGGCTGCTGCGGCTGCAGTGCTACGAGGGCCAGGACGAGTCCAAGGCGCTCTACGAGTGGGACTACGGCAAGCAGCTGCTCTACACCCAGATCCTGCGCGAGAAGATCGGCCAGGTCGTCGAGGACGCCGCCGACCTCAACGAGGCGGTGGAGCGGATCGCCAAGCAGGACAGCGTGTTCTTCTCCGAGCGGTTCCTGGCCCCGCGCCCGCTGCTGGAGGCGATCAGCTCCGAGCAGCCGGTGGTGCTCCTCATCGACGAGGTGGACCGGGCCGACGAGGCCCTCGAGGCGGTGCTGCTCGAGCTGCTCTCGGAGTGGCAGATCTCCATCCCCGAGATCGGCACCGTCAAGGCGAAGGTGCTGCCGTACGTCGTCCTCACCTCGAACAACACCCGCGACCTCTCGGCGGCCCTCAAGCGGCGCTGCCTGCACATGTTCCTGGACTACCCCACCGCCGAGCGCGAGCTCGACATCGTCCGGTCCAAGGACACCGGGCTCCCCGAGGCCCTCGCGGTCCGGCTGGTCGAGATCGTCCGGGGCCTGCGCGACCTCGAGCTGCGCAAGGCGCCGAGCATCTCCGAGACCATCGACTGGGCCCGCACCCTGGCCGTCCTCGGGGTCGCCGAGCTCACCGGCGAGGTGCTCGGCCAGACCCTCAACGTGGTGGTGAAGTACGAGCGCGACCTGCGCCGGGCCCAGGCCGCCCTCCCGCGCCTGGTCGACCCCAACGCGACCGTCCCCGAGCACCTCGCCGGACACGGGCACGGGCACGGGCACGGCCACGGCGCCGGCGCGGAGCCCCGGCACGACGACGGCGACCTGGACGGGGTCGCCAAGCGGGCCGCCAAGGACGAGCCCGGCCGCCACGACAAGGACTACTACGGCTCCCCCGGCGGCCGCTCCGGCGGGAGCCGGACGGTCAGCGCCGAGAAGGGCGAGCGGTCCTTCGCCGCCGGGGCCCGCAAGCGACCGGTCTGAGCCATGGAGGGAGCCCTGCACCGCTTCGTCCGGCTGCTGCGTCTGCACGGCGTGCGGGTCAGCGTCTCCGAGGCACTGGACGCGATGCACGCGGCCGCCCAGCCGGGGGTGCTCGCCGAGCGCGAGCTGCTCCGCTCCGCGCTGATGGTCACCCTGGTCAAGGACCGGCGCGACGTCGACACCTTCGACCTGGTCTTCGACCGGTTCTTCGGGCTCCGTGCCGTGGTGCCGCCCGAGCCGGAGGGCCACTCGCATGCCCACGACGACCTCTCCGACGAGGGTGCGACCGAGCAGTTCACGCTGTCGGACAACCCCGGTGACAACCCCCAGCAGGGCCACTCCCACGGCAAGCCCGACGACCTGAAGAGCTACTTCGACCCCGAGGACATGGCGCAGCAGTACAACCTGCACCAGGAGGCGAACCGTCTCGACATGTCCGCGATGACCGACGAGATCGTGCTGTCCAACGACGCCCAGGGAGCCAACGAGCAGGCGGCCCGCGTGCAGCTGTCGACGAACCGGATGCGCAACCCCGGCAACCCCGGCGAGCTGGCGAGCCACCCCGGCCTCGAGCTCGACACCGAGCTGAGCGTCGCCGAGGAGATGGCGCTGTGGAGCTGGCTGACCGACGAGCTGCCCGACGAGGAGGACTTCGAGGAGACCGAGGACCTCGCCGCCCTGCGCGCCGCGCTCGCGCCGCTGCTCGAAGGGCTGCCGGAGCGGCTCAGGGAGCACCTCCAGAAGCTGCTCTCGGTGGAGAAGGAGATCGAGAGCCGGGAGATCGCGGCCGCCCAGGCCGAGACCCTCGACGAGCACGAGCGCGCCGACCTCGAGGAGTCGCTGCGCCGGCTGCTGCGCAGCCTGCACGGCGCCCCGCGTCCCAAGCGGGCGATCGCCGCCCGGGGAGTGGTCGACGGCCGACGGACGATGCGGGCGAACATGAAGTACGACGGGGTGCCGTTCCGTCCGGTCACCGTCCGCAAGGTCGAGGACCGACCCCGGTTGCTGGTGCTCGCCGACGTCTCGCTGTCGGTGCGCAGCACCGCCCGGTTCACCCTGCACCTGGTGCACAGCCTGCAGTCGGTGGCCGCCCAGGTGCGCAGCTTCGCCTTCGTCAAGGACATGGTCGAGATCACCGACCTGTTCGCCGAGCACCGCATCGAGGACGCGCTGTCCCTGGTGCTGGCCGGGCTGCCGGCCGGCGGGATCCTCGACGTCGACGCCGACTCCGACTACGGCACCGCCTTCGAGCAGTTCCTCGAGCAGTACGGCTCCGCGGTCACCCGCCGGACCACGCTGCTGGTCCTCGGCGACGGCCGGGGCAACGGCAAGGACCCGCGGCTGCCGGTCTTCGAGGAGCTCGCCCGGCGGGCCCGCGCGACCGTGTGGCTGACCCCGGAGCCGCGCTACTCCTGGGGGCTGGGCCGGTGCGACCTGCCGGCGTACGAGGAGTACTGCGACCGGGTGCAGGTGGTGCGCAACCTGCACGGCCTGGAGAAGGTGACGACCTCGATGTCGGGGGCGGGCCGGTGAGCAGCCCGGCGGTCGACCCCGGCACCGCCCCCATCGACGCGCTGGCGCCGACGGTCAACGGACGCTACGAGGACGCCCTGGTCGTCGTCGAGGCCGTGCACGGCGACCGGCTGGAGCGCCACGAGCGCACCGTGCGCACGCCGCACTTCGACGTGACCCCGCGCGGCCGCCGGGTGCTGGTCTCCCACGTGGTGCCGGCCTCCTCGGTCGACGACGACCTGGCCGGGCTGCTCCAGGACGAGCTGTTCGGGCCCGGCTGGCTGCGCGGGCCGGACCTGTTCGAGCGGGTCTTCACCGGGGTGGTCCGCACCAGCGCCGACGACGCCCTGGACAGCTGGGAGCTGTTCTACCGCAACACCCTGGCCCGGCTCGACGAGCTCGCGCCCGCCGGTGACGGGGCCCCGGTCGGGTCCGGCGGCGACCACTCCTCGATCGCCGGGTACGCGCCGGTGCACGAGCACGCGCTCGGCCTGCTGACCCCCGGGTCGGTGCTGGAGCTCGGCTGCTGCTTCGGGTTCCTGTCGCTGCGGGTGGCCCGCACCGGCCGGGCGACCATCGCCTCGGACGTGTCTCGGGGCACGGTCGCCCTGCTGGAGGCCATCGCACCCCGGCTCGGGGTCCGGCTGGGCACGACGAGCGCCGACGCGGCCCGGTTCCCCGGCCCGGACGGGCTGGCCGACACGGTGCTCGCGGTGCACCTGCTCGAGCACCTCGAGCCCGCACACGGAGCCCGGGTGGTCGCGGAGGCGCTGCGTCTCGCCGTACGCCGGGTGGTCGTCGCCGTCCCCCTCGAGGACGAGGCCAACGAGACCTACGGCCACGTCCGGACGGTCTCCCTCGACGATCTGTGCCGCTGGGGCCGCTCGACCGGGCTGGCCTACGACGTGCACGAGTTCCACGGCGGCTGGCTGGTCGTCGACAAGGCGCCTCAGCGCACGTAGGGGATGGTCTGCGGGCCCTCCGGGAGCACGCAGACCCGGGCGTCCGGGCCGGACCGGCCGAGCGCCTCGTGCACCGTCGCCGCCACGTCGTCGGTGTGGCCGAGGTGGGCCGAGGCCAGCTCCGCCGCCGAGAGGTACGACGTGCGCACCACGACGTCCGCGGTGGCCTGCACCTTGGCCTGCACCTGGACCTGCCACTGGTCCGGGACCGTGCGCTCGCGCGCCGCGATCGTCGCGAGCAGCGCCTCCGGCGACGCCTCGGAGGACAGCACCTCGCGGTAGGAGCCGTGGTCGGGGAAGCCGTCGCGGCACTCGGCAGCGCAGATGATCGTGCCGCCGGGCCGGACCACCGTCGCCCCAGCCGACATCCCCTTCACCGCCTGGTAGAGGTTCTGGTCGAGCGGGTAGCCGGAGTTCGTGGTCACGACCACGTCGAAGAGGCCCGGCACCGGCTGCATCGCCAGCCGTCGCGAGGACTCGCGCGCCGCAGCGTGCATCGCGGACAGCGAGCCGCCGAACGCCTCCACGATCCGCTGCTCGCGGTTCAGCACCACGTCGAGCGCGAAGTCCACCCGGCCCACGGCCGCGACCACCGCCCGGATGTCGTCGTGCACCGGGTTGCCCTCGCAGACCGCCCAGGTCGCCCGGGGGGAGCCGATCCGCTTCGCGTCGTGCAGGGTCAGCACCGTCTCCAGCCCGGCGAGGCCCGGTGCGACCAGCTTGGGCCCACCGCTGAAGCCGGCGAAGAAGTGCGGCTCGACGAAGCCGGTGGTGATCCGGAGGTCGGCCTCCACCCAGGCCCGGTTCAGGAACACCGGCACGTCGGCGCCGTGCCTGCCGAGGTAGACCAACGAGGAGTCGTCGCGGGCGTCGTGGTTGACCACCCGCACGCGGTCGACGACCTCGTCGCCGAGCATCTGCCGGAGCTCCCCGTCGCTGTTGCCGCGGTGCGTGCCGGTGGCCACCAGCAGCACCACGTCCTCGAGCCGGACGGTCCCCTCGAGCTCCTCGAGCACCGCGGGGATCATCAGGTGCCGCGGCTGCGGCCGGGTGCCGTCGCACATCGAGATCGCGACCGTCTGGCCCGGGCGCACCAGCTCGCGCAGCGGCGGCCCGGCGACCGGCTCCCGCAGCGCGGCGCGCAGCACCCCGGCCTGGTCCTCGGCCCCGGCGACGTAGGTCGGCTCCACCACCGTCGTCCGACCCGCGGGCAGGTCGACCTCGAGCCCCTGCTCGCCGTACGCGAGCCTGACCTGCAGCGTGTCCTCCGTCATGGGCCCACCCTGGCACGGGACCGGTGAGCGCCCCGCCCCGCGGGGGCCCTGCTCAGATCACGCCGAGCTTGCTGGCCTCGTAGACCGCCTCCGCCCGCCGGGACACCCCCAGCTTGCGCAGGATGTTCCCGACGTGGAACTTCGCGGTGGTCTCCGAGATGTAGAGCTGCGTGCCGATGTCGCGGTTGGACAGTCCGCGGGCGAGCAGGCTGAGCACCTCCCGCTCGCGGGCGGTGAGCTGCTTGGTCTCCTCGACCGGCGGGGCGTTCAGCCCGCGGACCATCGCGGCGGCGCTGCGGGCGTCGAAGGCGCTCTCGCCGCGCGAGACGTCGCGGATCGCACGGATCAGCGCCGAGGTGTCGACGTCCTTGACCACGTAGCCGCGGGCCCCGGCCCGGATCGCCTGGAGCACCAGGTGCTCGTCGAGGAAGGTGGTCAGCACCAGCACCCCGACCTCGGGGTACCGGCCGGTCAGCTCCTGGCAGAGCTCGAGTCCCTCGCTGTCGGAGGAGGTGGAGAGCTTGAGGTCGAGCAGCACGATCTGGGGGTTCGCGCGGCCGACGACGGCGAGCGCCTCCGAGGCGCTGGAGGCCTCGGCGACCACTCGGAGGTCGTCCTCGCGCTCGAGGATGGAGCGCAGACCCTGCCGGACGATCGCGTGGTCGTCGACGAGCATGATGCCCACGACGTCGCTGCGGCTGCTCTGCTGGGACGGGGCGAGGGTGGCCATCAGGCCTCCATCTGGTCGGTGTTCACGGGGACGTCGGTGACGAGATCGCCGACCAGGTCGGGACGCTTGGAGGGCAGCAGCGGCAGCGGGACGCGGATCTCCACACGGACACCGCCGAGCCGGGCGCGGCGGAACGCGAGGGTGCCGCCGAGGTCGTTGACCCGGCTCTCCATGTTCACCAGCCCGCGGTGCCGCCCGTCGACCATGGTGGCCCGCTCGAGGCGCAGCTTGCGGCTGAGCTCGGTCGGGTCGCCGCAGCCGTCGTCGGCCACCGAGAGGGTGATCCGGTCGGGGCGGTAGCGCAGCCGGACGATCGCCCGGGTGGCCTGCGCGTGGGTGGCGACGTTGAACAGCGCCTCCCCCACCGTGCGCGCCATCTCGTGGTCGGCGTCGTGGGCGAGCCGGACCACGTCGCCCTCGACGCGCAGCTGCACCTGGAGGTGCGGCCGGTGCTGGTGGGCGACCTCGTGGAGCAGCTCGGGCAGCGTCGAGACGGTGTCGCGGTGCGGCTGGTGCAGCGCGTAGATCGCCCGGCGGAGCTGCTCCACGGCCTCCTGCGAGAGCAGCTTGGCGGTGGTCAGGCCCTCGAGGATCCGCGAGCCGGGGGCACCGAGGCCCTCGGCGTCCCCCCGGGCGACCTCCACCGCCATCCCGGCAGAGAGGACGTACTGCGTCACGCTGTCGTGCAGCTCGCGGGCGATCCGGTGCCGCTCCCCGTCGATCAGCTCGCGCTGGTGGGCGAGCAGCAGCCGTTCCTCGACCTGCCGCAGCTCGGCCGTCCGCTCGGCGAGGTCGCGGGCCTGCGCCGTCGCCTCGTCGTAGAGCCGCTGGGCGCGGCGGTGCAGGGTCACCCCGGCCTGGTACTGCTCCGAGGTGTGCAGCGAGACGGCCGCCTGGTTGGCCAGGATCCGCAGCACCGACAGGTCGCCGGGCTCGGGGTCCACCTCGAGCCGGTGCTGGGCGACCAGGCTGCCGACGGTGCGGCCCTCCAACGTCATCGGCACCCGGATCCAGCCGGACGGCTCGATCACCGGCCGGGTGTGGCCTGCGCGGATCGACTCCAGCTCGCGGCGGACCGAGGTCGGCAGGTCGGTGTCGTCGACGGTGATCTCGGCCGCGTCGTTGCTGGCCAGGAACCGGGGCCTGGCCCCGCGCAGGTGGCCGTCGGCCAGGGCGAGCACGGTCCACTCGGCGTTCAGGTGGGCGGCGGCCGCGCGCACCACCTCCTCGAGCAGGCTGCGGGGGCCCTCGACCGTGCGCACCAGGGCGCGGGAGATGGAGTCCATCGCCCGGACCGCGTGCTCCATCCGCTCGTCGGAGCGGACGTAGGCGCGGTAGTAGGACGTCTTCCCGGACCGGACCCCGGTGAGGGTGGCCAGGTCGGGCCGCGGCCGACGAGGGCTCACAGGGCCGCCAGGAACAGCTTCTCCACGTCGGCGGACGACGCCGAGCGCGGGTTCGTCGTCAGGCACGCGTCGTCGAGGGTGTTCAGCGCCAGCCGCGGTACGTCGCTCTCGTCGACCCCGAGGGCGCGCAGCCCCCGGGGGACGCCGACGTCGTCGGCCAGCTCACGGACGTGCACGGCGAGCATCTCGGCCGCCTCCAGGGCCGGCACCCCGTCGACCCGGAGGCCGGCGGAGCGGGCCAGGTCGACGAACCGGTCGGGGCTCTCCTGGGCGTTGTAGCGGATCACGTGCGGCAGCAGCACCCCGTTGACGACGCCGTGCGGGGCGTCGAGCAGTCCGCCGACCTGGTGGCTCATGGCGTGGGTGGCGCCGAGGATCGCGTTGGTGAAGGCCAGGCCGGCGTTCAGGCTGGCCTGCGCCATCTTCGAGCGGGCCGTCTCCTCGCGAGGTGCGGTGATCGTGGTCCGCAGGTTGGTGCAGACCAGGCCGACGGCGTTCAGCGCGTGGATGTCGGCGAGCGGGTTGTGGGCCAGCGACACGAAGGCCTCGATGCCGTGGGTCAGCGCGTCCAGCCCGGTGGCGGCGTTCAGCCACTCCGGCATCGTCACCAGCAGCCGCGGGTCGGTGATCGAGATGTCCGGGACCAGGGCCCGCCCCATGATGGTGATCTTCACCGACCGCTCGGTGTCGGTGACGATGCAGAACTGCGAGACGTCGGCGCCGGTCCCCGAGGTGCTCGGGATCATCAGCAGCGGCGGGATCGGCTTGGCGACCTGGTCGACGCCGCCGTAGTCGAGGATCGAGCCGCCGTTGCCGGAGAGGATCGCGACCCCCTTGGCCGCGTCGATGCAGGAGCCGCCGCCGAGCGCGATCAGCACGTCGCAGCCCTGCTCGACGTACCGCTCGTAGGCGGCATGGATCTCGTGGTCCTTGGGGTTCGGCGTGACCTGGGACCAGACCACCGGGTGCAGCCGGGCCTCGCGCAGGTGGCCGACGAGCTCCTCGCACCAGCCGGCCTCGATGATCCCGGGGTCGGTGACGACCATCGGCCGCCGGGCGCCGAGCCGGGCCGCGGAGAAGCCGGCCTCGCCCAGCGACCCGAGGCCGAAGACGACCTCGGGGGCGTGGAACTTCACCAGGGGCGGACGGACCTGCTGCCGCTGCTCGGCCGGGGCGTCGGTGCGCTGCGTCGGCAGGTCGGGCTGAGCGATCGACTGCACGGCGCCTCCCATCAGGACGTCCCCAAACTACACGGGGCGCCTGTGCCCGCGAAGAAGATCCGGATCAGCGCCCGGTTTCGGGTGAGATGGTGGTGCGCACCTCGTTGATCTGGTCCGCGGGGAAGCCACCGCGCCGGGCGTGCTCGGCGATCGAGGCGGGGTCGCCCGCGTCGTAGACGCAGTAGAGCTTGTCATCGGTGACGTAGGACTCGACCCATGACACGTCCTCCATCCCCGCCAGCACCTCGTTGGACTTGGCACTGATGTCGTGGAGCTCCTGCGCGGAGAGCCGGCCGGCGCCGGGCAACGTACGTTCGATGACATAACGACCCATGCGGCCGACCCTAGGTGGCCCCTCCGGCGACCGGACCGACCGACAGACGGGCACCCACCTGACCGGACGGGTAGGTACACGGCGACCGGCCCGGGACTTGACTGAGCGTAGGTCAGGCCAGCCCCCAGGAGGACACCGTGAAGACAAAGGCAGCCGTCGTCTACGAAGCCGGGAAGCCCATCGAGATCGAGGAGCTCGACCTCGACGGACCCAGGGAGGGAGAGGTGCTGATCCGCTACACCCACGCCGGGCTGTGCCACTCCGACGTGCACGTCGCCCACGGCGACCTGGAGGCCCGGCTGCCGATGGTGCTCGGCCACGAGGGCGCGGGGGTCATCGAGGAGGTCGGCCCGGGGGTCACCCGGGTCAAGGTCGGCGACCACGTGGTCTGCTCGTTCATCCCCAACTGCGGCACCTGTCGCTACTGCGCCAGCGGCCAGCAGTCGATCTGCGACATGGGCGCCACCATCTTGGAGGGGTACCTGCCCGGCGAGCGGTTCCCGTTCACCGGCCCGCGCGGCGACTACGGCGCGATGTGCATGCTGGGCACCTTCAGCCAGTACGCGGTCATCCACCAGAACTCCGCGGTCAAGGTCGACGACGACCTGCCGCTCGACAAGGCCGTGCTGGTCGGCTGCGGCGTCCCCACCGGCTGGGGCTCGGCAGTCAACACCGCCGATGTCCGGCCCGGCCAGACGGTGATGGTCTCCGGCGTCGGCGGCATCGGCATCAACGCCGTCCAGGGCGCGCGGTACGCCGGCGCGAAGTACGTCGTGGCCGTCGACCCGCTGGAGAACAAGCGCGAGAAGGCGATGGAGCTGGGCGCCACCCACGCCTTCGCCACCGTCGAGGAGGCTCAGGAGGTCATCACCGACCTGACCCGCGGGCAGATGGCGGACTCCGCGATCCTCACCCCCGGCCTGATGACCGCCGAGATCGTCGCCGGCGGCTTCAACGCCGTCGGCAAGGGCGGCGTCGTCGTGCTCACCGGCCTGAACAAGGTGATGGAGCCCAACATCCAGCTGCCCGGCACCGTGATGACGCTGTACCGCAAGTCCCTCAAGGGCAGCCTGTTCGGCGACTGCAACCCGACCACCGACATCCCGAAGATCCTCGGGCTCTACCAGTCCGGCGACCTCAAGCTCGACGAGATCATCACCCGCACCTACACCCTGGACCAGGTCCAGGAGGGGTACGACGACCTGCTCGCGGGCAAGAACGTGCGCGGCGTCGTCGTGCACTCCCACGACTGAGTGGCCACGCCTCGTGACCCGGGCCCGGTCCTCGACCGGACCCGGGAGGTCGAGCTCCTCGTGGCGGCCCTCGACGGTGGCGCGCACGTGCTCCTCGAGGGCCCGCCCGGGACCGGCAAGTCGACGCTGCTCCGCTCGGTGTCCTCCGAGCGGGCGGCACCGTTCCACCTCGTCGAGGGCAACGCCGAGCTCACCCCGGCGCGGCTGGTGGGCCACTTCGACCCGGCCCAGGTGCTCGCCCAGGGCTACACCCCCGACGTCTTCGTCGACGGGCCGCTGGTCTCCGCGCTGCGCGACGGCGGCCTGCTGTACGTCGAGGAGATCAACCGGGTCCCCGAGGAGACGCTCAACGTCCTGATCACGGTGATGTCGGAGTCGGAGCTGACCGTGCCCCGGCTCGGGCTGGTGCACGCCGAGCCGGGCTTCCGGCTGGTCGCGGCGATGAACCCGTTCGACGCGGTGGGCACCGAGCGGATCTCCTCGGCGATCTACGACCGCACCTGCCGGATCTCGATGGACTACCAGTCCGCCGACACCGAGGCGGCGATCGTGGCGCTGCGCTCCGCCCCGGCCGAGGACGGCTGGCGGGCGCAGGTCGTGGACCTGGTCCGCCGTACCCGCAGCCACCCGGACGTGCGGATCGGCTCGTCGGTGCGCGGCGCGATCGACCTGGTCGCGATCGCCTCCCGGCTGGTCGCGATGCGGGGCGTCCCGGCCGGCGACTGGCACGCCGGGCTCGACGCCGCCCTGGTCTCGCTGTCGGGACGGATCCGGCTGCACGAGTCCGCGGGGCGGCGCCCCGAGGAGGTGGTGCGCGAGCTCTACGTGCAGGTGTTCGGCGCGGAGCCGTCGCCGGACCCGCCCCCGGACGGAGCCGACCCGGGGGAAGCCTGAGCCCGCCGCCCACCCAGCCGGCGGGCCGGCCCCAGCAGCGCAGCAACCCGAAGTCCGACGCGGCCCGCACGCGTACCGTCGGCCGGTCCACGCTGTCTCGGCACGCGCGCTTCGCCGAGGTGTCCCCGGAGGTGGGCGTGCTCGACGAGCAGGCCCTGGACCGGGCCCTGGCCTCGGACCCCGACGGGACGCTGGCCCTGGTCGCGGACCTGGTGCACGCCACCGACGAGTCCCTGCGGGCGCAGGCCCGCCGGCTCGCGGCGCGGCTGGTGATCGACCGCTCCCGGGAGGGCCGCGCGGTCCGGGCCGGTACGGCACGGCCACGCAACGTCCCTGCCGGCCGGGGTGGGGACCTCGACGTCGACGCGTCCCTGGACGCGATCCTGACCGCCCGCGGGGAGCGCCGGCCCGCGGACCTCGACGAGCTGACCGCCCGCGACTGGGGCCGTCAGGACGTCGCGGTGTGCCTGCTGGTGGACGCCTCGGGGTCGATGAGCGGTGAACGGCTGGCGGTGGCCGCGACCGTCACCGCGGCCTGCGCGCTGCGGGCCCCGGCCCAGCACGCGGTGATCGCCTTCGCCGGCGACGTCCGCACGCTGCGCCCGCTGCACGGCGGCCAGCCGGCCGCGGCGGTCGTCGACCAGGTGCTCGGGCTGCGCGGGCACGGGGTCACCCAGCTCGCGGACGCGCTGCGGGCCGCCTCCGCCGAGCTGGCCACCGCGCGGGCGCAGCGTCGGGTGGTGGTGCTGCTCTCGGACTGCCGGCACACCGACGAGGACCCGGCACCGGTGGCCCGCACCGTCCCGGAGCTGGTCGTGCTGGCCCCCCGCGACGACGCCGACCAGGCGGCCGCGTTCGCCGCGGCGGTCGGTGCCCGCTGGGCCGAGCTGGCCGGCGCCGACAGCGCCCCGGGGCTGCTCCGCGAGCTGCTGGGCTGAGCTGCTGGACGGTTTACCAGGTGATGCCGAGAAACTGTCGCTTCCCATGGGAAGTTCCCCATGGGAAGCGACAGTTCTCCTGCATCACCTGGTAAACGGCACACCGCCGGGCGGGGCGGTCAGCGGCGGTGCCGCGGGGCCGGCGACGGGGGCTCCAGCGGTGACGGCTCGACCCGCAGCACCCGGGCGAGACCCGCGGGCAGCCACCAGTTCCAGCGGCCCAGCACGCTGACCAGGGCCGGGACCAGCAGTGCCCGCACGAGTGTCGCGTCGATCAGGATGCCGACCCCGAGGGCCGTGCCGAGCACCTTGATGTCGGTGTTCGGCGCCGAGGCCAGCGCGGCGAAGGCGAAGAACAGGATCAGCGCCGCCGAGGTCACCAGCCGGCCGGTGCGCCCGAGACCGGTGACGACCGCCTCCGGGGTCGATCCCGTGTCGTCGTACTCCTCGCGCATCCGGGCCAGGATGAAGACCTCGTAGTCCATGGAGAGCCCGAACAGGAACGCGAAGATCACCACGGGCAGCCAGAAGGTGATGGCGCCGGTGGCCGCGACGCCGAACAGCTGCTGGGAGCCGTGGCCCTCCTGCCAGAAGAACACCACGGCGCCGAACACCGCCGCCAGCGACACCAGGTTGAGGACCACCGCCTTCAGCGGCAGCAGCAGCGAGCGGAACGTCCGCACCAGCAGCAGGAACGTCACCGCCGCGATGATCATCAAGACGTAGGGGAACTTGTCGTAGACGGCGTGGAAGTAGTCCTCGACCGTGGCCCCGGCCCCCGCGACCTCGACGGTGCCGTCGGTCGCGCCCGTGACCGCGGACCGCACCGCCGCGACCACTGCGGTGCCGCTGGAGTCCACCGTCTCGCGGGTCGGCAGGACGTCGACCACGGTGGTGCCGTGGGCGCTGCCGCCATGGGCCGCGGTGTAGATGCCGTCGACTCCCCGGGCCGCAGCCACCGCCGCGCCCGCCTGCGAGTCGGGGACCAGCACCTCGATCGGGGTGAGCACGCCGGTGCCGACCCCGCCGTCGCGCAGCTGCTGGACCGTGTCGTACGCCGGCCCGCTGGTCGCCAGCGAGTCGATGCCGGCCTGGCCGATCTTGAGACCGGACACCGGGAGCACCAGCAGCCCGAGCGCCAGCAGGGCGACGGCGGTGGCGAGGAACCGGTGCCGGACGATGCCCCGCGCCCAGGACGACCAGCCCCGCGACGCCACGCCCTCGTGGCGGATCCGGGGCCAGTCGATGCGCGGACCGATCGAGGCCAGCAGGACGGGCAGCAGGGTGAGCACCACGGCCACGCTCACCAGCGGGATGAGCATGCCGCCGAAGCCCATGCTGCGCAGGAACGGCACCGGCAGCACCACCAGCGCGAGCAGGCTGATCGCGACCGTGACCCCGGAGGCGAGCACCGCGTGCCCGGCCGTCCGGACGGCGATCAGCACCGCCTCCTCGTTGTCGTGGCCGTGCGCGCGCTCCTCACGCCATCGCGAGACCAGCAGCAGCGAGTAGTCGATCGCCACCCCCAGGCCGATCAGCGAGATCAGGAACTGCACGACGAAGCTCACGTCGTAAAACGTGGTCAGCCCGAGCACGATCAGGAACGTGGTGAGGATCGAGACCGCCGCGATCAGCAGCGGCAGGAACGCCAGGAAGGAGGCGAACACGAAGAGCAGCACCGCCAGCGCCCCCACCGCGCCGATCAGCGTCTCGGCCAGCACGCTCGGACCCGAGGAGTCACCGCCCGCCGAGAGCAGCTGGTACGACGTCAGCCCAACCCGGATGCCGGAGGGGCCGGCCGCCTTCTCGAGCACCGGGAGCAGCTGGGTCTCCAGACCGGGTCCGAAGCCCGAGGGCGCCGGCCCCTGCACGAGCGCGAAGGTGGCCGTGCCGCCGGAGAAGACGAACCGGTCGTCGCCGGTCGAGACGTAGTCGACCACCCGGACCGGCACCTGCGCGCCGACCTGCGTGCGCACCGCCGAGAAGATCCGGCGCACGTCGTCGCGGTGGTCGGCGACCTGCTCCCCCGCGGGCATGGTCAGCGTCGGCACCAGGGTGTCGCTGCTGCTGACCCCGAAGTCCCTGACCAGGGAGTTCTCGGCGGTGTCACCCGGCTGGCCCGGCAGCGAGAAGTCGAACGACAACCGGTCCGAGAGCCGGCCCGCGGCGACCCCGCCCGCCAGGAAGAGCACGAGCCACACAGCGACCACGATCCGGCGGTGCCGCAGCACCAGACGGGCGAAGCGCTCCACGACGACCTCCAGGTGGGGCTCGGCCCGACAGACAGCTCCGTCGAACCTAACCCAGCGGTCGACCTTCTGTGCTCCTAGACCTAGAACATCAGCGGCAGCGCGAACAGCATCACCGTCGACCAGGTGACGTGGGTCAGGATCGGCGCGAGCACCCCGCCCGAGGCGCGCCGCTCGAGCCCGACCACCACCCCGAGCACCACCGCGGCGAAGGCGAGCATGACGTTGCCGGTGGCCAGCGTCGCCACCAGGTAGGCGACCGTGCTGACCGCCACCGGGTGCCGCGGGACGGCCGCGTACAGCGCCCCCCGGAAGAACAGCTCCTCGGCGATCCCGTTCACCACGGTGACCAGCAGCAGCAGCGGGGTCACCCCCTGGTTCGCGTGGTCGAGCACCCGGCTGACCTGGTCGGCGATCAGCGGTACCTGGCGGACGACCAGCGCCCCCACCACGAAGATCCCGGCCAGCAGCAGGCCGAGCAGGATCGCCCCCGCCACCGGGCGGCGCAGGTCGTCCTGCCGCCGCGGGTCGGTGATCCGGCCCAGGTACAGCGGCCCGGACGCGAACGCGCCGACCGTCCAGGTCGCGGCCAGGATCAGGGTGGCGACGTAGAACGTGGAGTCGCCCGGGTCGATCTGCAGCGACCAGCCCAGGATGCCGGCGCCGACCAGCACGAAGACCGCGGTCACCACGCGTCGTACCAGGAAGGGCCGGGGGTCCTGACGGTGGTTGCGGGGCACCTTGTCCCACAGCAGCCCCCGCAGGAAGCTCTCGAGCGCAGCTCTCATCGTCCTCCCCCCGCCCTCACGTGCTCAGACCACACGGCCGGCGAGCAGTGCGGGGGATCAGCCGGGAACCTTTGTACCCGGTCGATCCGGTCACGAGCACGCGCATGGGTGAGGGGGTCCTGTCCGGAGGGGGGACACGGGCCCGGCCCACGGTACCGGGGCAGCCAGCCGCTCCCGGCCGGGTGCTCGGCCGTCCCTCAACGGGCGTCGAGCGGCCAGGCCTTGGCGTCGTACAGGTCGGCGTCCGCGAGCCGGTAGAGCCGGTCGGCGGCGCCCGGCGCGTGCGGTCCCAGGACCGCCACCGCCACCCCGACGCTCAGCCCGACCCTCAGCCCGGGGGCGACCCGGCTCCAGTCGGCTGAGGCAGCCGACTCCCGCAGCGCCCGCGCACGCTCGACGGCGATCTCGCGGAGCTCGGCGAGCCCCCCGGAGTAGCCGTGGTCGCCGCCGTCCCGGTCGGCCAGCACCACCGCGAACTCGTCGCCGCCCAGCCGCAGCGCCAGGTCGCCGGGCCGGACGTGGGCCGCGACCAGGCGGCCGACCCGGCGCAGCGCCTCGTCGCCGACCGCGTGGCCGTAGACGTCGTTGACCACCTTGAAATCGTCCACGTCGACCAGCAGCAGCGCCGCCGCGGTGTCCCTTTCCGGGACCGTGGCGAGCCAGTCGTCGAAGCAGCGACGGTTCGACAGCCCGGTGAGCGGGTCGAGCAGCACGTCGCGGGCCAGCCGGTCCCGCTCGGCGGTGAGCCGCTCGCCGGCGATCCGCGACCGGGCCGCGACCAGCATCCCCTGCCGGGCGGCCCACCGGGACCGGGCCACCTGCTCGCCGTACTCCCGGTGGGCGAGCATCGCCGGGTCGGGATGCTCGGGGGTCAGCACCTGGGCGCGTACCCACAACGGGAACGACCGGGCGCCCGAGGAGGACGACGAGCGGGCCGAGCGGCGCAGCCGGGCCGCCGCCTCCGACGGCCGGCCGCTGCGGAGCAGGCCGAGCGGGACCAGCGCGTCCAGCAGCGGCAGCATCTCGACGTCCTGGGCGGCGTCCAGCGCGTCCCGGTGCCGGTCCAGCGCCGCCAGCCTCTCCTGGGACGTGGGCGGCCCGACGTCCTCCCCGAATGCCTGGAGGACGAAGCCCACCAGCTCGCCGGCGACCTCGACGTCCAGCCGCCACAACAGCGGCGGCAGCTCGACCCGGAGCGCGGTGCGGGCGGCCGCGGCGGCCCGGTGCAGCTGGTCCAGGGCGGCCCGTTCCTGCCCGAGCTCGAACAGCGCGGTGGCCCACTCCATCCGCAGCAGCACCCGGTTGACCGCGACGGCCGGCTCCTGGAGGGGCTCCTCGCAGGCCGGCGCCAGGGCGGAGGCCCGCTCGAAGAGCTCGTCGGTGAGCTCCCACAGCGACAGCGCGTTGTACGCCGCGGCGCACACCACCACCACCGTGCAGCGGTCCAGCGCCGGCAGCGAGGGGTCGTCGACGAGCACCAGCGCCCGGCCCGCGTCGTCGAGCAGCGCACCGCTGTCGTCGCGGCCGGCGGCCCCGACTGCGCGCAGGGCGTGGGCGAGACCGAGCAGCGCCGGCGCGCGCAGCGACTCGGCACGCGAGACCAGGCCGTCCAGCGCCGGCGCGAGCAGCGCGGGATCGGTGCGGGTGGCGACCCCGTGCAGCACCTGGCCGGCCGCGGCCAGGAACTCCGCCTCGGCCCACCCGAGCCGGCGGGCCTCGGCCTCGAGTGCCGCCAGCTGCTCCACCGCGCGCCCCGGAGCATCACCCTGGGCCGCCTCCATGAGGGCGTAGGCGCGCAGCCGGGCCGCGCCGGCGGGGTCGCTCGGCATGATCGAAGTATGTGCGACGTGCCGGGCACACCGGGGCGTTCCGCCGGATTTCGGCTCGAACGGCCTAGGACCAGACCCCGGACGACCCGCGCCGGTGGCTGTCCAGCAGGTGGGTGTCCACGATGCCGACGGCCTCCATCAGCGCGTACATCGTGGTGGGGCCGACGAAGGTGAACCCCTTGGCCCGCAGCGCCTTCGACAGCGCCAGCGACTCCGCGGACCGGGTCGGCACCTCGTCGTACGACGCGGGTGCGGGGGTGGCGGCCGGCCGGAAGGACCAGACCAGGTCGACCAGGCCGCCCTCCGCACGGAGCGCGACGGTGGCCCGGGCGTTGGTCAGCGTCGCCTCGACCTTGCGGCGGTTGCGGACGATCCCGGCGTCGGACAACAGCCGCTCCACGTCGCGCTCGCCGTACGCCGCGACCAGGTCCGGGTCGAAGCCGTCGAAGGCGGCCCGGAAGGCCGGCCGCTTGCGCAGGATCGTCGCCCACGACAGCCCCGACTGGAACGCCTCCAGGCTGATCCGCTCGAACATCCCCCGCTCGTCGCGGACCGGCATCCCCCACTCGGTGTCGTAGTACTCCCGCAGCAGGGGGTCCGTCGCCGCCCACGCCGGCCGGGCCAGCCCGTCCTCGCCCAGCACCGTCATGCCCGTCACCCTGCCAGATACGGTGGCGGCATGGACGGACACGCCTGCTGCGCCCCGGCTTCGGCGGCCGCACCGGGAGACCGCGCGACCGGGCGCCCCGCCCCCGCCGCCGGCACCCGGCGCCCGCGCGGCATGCTCCCGGTCCCCGCCGGGTCCTTCGCGATGGGCGACCCGTTCGACGAGGGCTATCCCGGCGACGGGGAGACGCCCGTGCACACGGTCCGGCTCGACGCCTTCCGGATGGACGCCACCACGGTCACCAACGCCCAGTTCGCGACCTTCGTCAAGGACACCGGCTACGTGACCGGTGCCGAGGAGTTCGGCATCTCCGCGGTCTTCCACCTCGCCTTCGACGGCGACCCGGCCGACGTGCTCAACCGCGCGGCCCAGGTCCCCTGGTGGCTCGCGGTGCGCGGCGCGGACTGGCGGCACCCCGAGGGGCCGGGCTCCGACGTCTCCCGCCGCCAGAACCACCCGGTCGTGCACGTGTCCTGGGACGACGCGCAGGCGTACGCCGCCTGGGCGGGCAAGCGGCTGCCCACCGAGTCGGAGTGGGAGTACGCCGCGCGCGGCGGCCTGGACGGGGCCCGGTTCGCCTGGGGCGACGAGCTCACCCCGCGGGGACGCTGGCGGTGCAACATCTTCCAGGGCACCTTCCCCACCGAGAACACCGGCGAGGACGGCTGGCTCACGACGGCGCCGGTGACGTCGTACGCGCCGAACGGCTACGGCCTGCACGGCACCGCCGGGAACGTCTGGGAGTGGTGCGCGGACTGGTTCGCCGCCGACGCCTACGCGCACGCCGCGGAGCACGACCCGCGCGGGCCCGGCGACGGCGAGCAGCGGGTGATGCGCGGCGGCTCGTACCTGTGCCACGACTCCTACTGCAACCGCTACCGGGTCGCCGCCCGCTCCTCGAACACCCCCGAGTCGACGGCGGGGAACATCGGGTTCCGCTGCGCCGCGGACGCCTGAGGTGCCCCGCGTCCGCGAGCTCACCGGTGACCACCTCGCCTTCTGGCGCGAGCGGCACCTCTGCACGGTCACCACGCTGCGCCGCGACGGGTCGCCGCACGTCGTCCCGATGGGGATCGTGCTCGACGTCGAGACGAACACCGCCTGGGGGATCACCTCCCGTACGTCGCAGAAGGTCGCGAACCTCCGCTCCGGCGCCGACCCGCGCGTCGCGGTCTGCCAGGTCGACGGCCGCCGCTGGTCCACGATCGAGGGCCTCGCGGAGGTCCGCGACGACGAGGCCGCGGTCGAGGAGGCGGTCCGCCGCTACGCCGGGCGCTACCGTCAACCGCGCGAGAACCCCGACCGGGTCGCGCTGCGCATCGCGATCACCCACGTCATCGGCAACGTCTGAGAGGACCTCTGTGAAGCAGCACTTCCGACTCGACACGCATCCGGTCGCGGACCCCGCGAACGTCGTGCAGGGCGACCGGTACCGGATCACCGTGCTCGACGCCGGCCTCGTGCGCCTCGAGCACAGCCCCTCGGGGATGTTCGAGGACCGCGCCTCGCAGATGGTGCTGCACCGGGCCTTCGGGCCCAGCGACTTCACGGTCACCGAGACCGACTCGCTCCTGGAGATCCACACCGACCGGCTCCACCTGGTCTACGACAAGGGCCCGTTCAGCACCCACGGCCTCTCGGTGCAGGCCAAGGGCGGCTACCACTCCCACGGCTCGGTGTGGCGCTACGGCCTGCCCACGCCGAACCTCGGCGGCACCGCCCGCACCCTCGACGACGTCGACGGGGCGCTGCCGCTCGAGGACGGCGTGCTGGCCTTCGACGGGGTCGCGGCGGTCGACGACTCCGGCTCGGTGCTGCTGCGCGACGACGGCTGGATCGCCCCGCGCACCGAGGGCAACCTCGACCTGTACGTGTTCGCCTACGGACACGACTACAAGCAAGCCCTCCGCGCCCTCTACGACCTGACCGGCGCCCCTCCCCTGCTGCCGCGCTACGCCCTCGGCAACTGGTGGAGCCGCTACCACCCCTACACCGCCGACGAGTACGTCGCGCTGGTCGACCGGTTCCGCGAGGAGCGGGTGCCGCTCTCGGTCGCGGTCATCGACATGGACTGGCACTGGGTCGACATCGACCCCGCGCACGGCAGCGGCTGGACCGGCTACACCTGGAACACCGACCTCTTCCCGGACCCGGCCGGCTTCCTCGCCGCGCTGCGGGAGCGCGGGCTCGCCACCTCCCTCAACGTGCACCCGGCCGAGGGGGTGCACGCCCACGAGGCGCCGTACGAGGCGATCGCGGAGCGGATGGGGCTCGACCCCGGGGCGCGGCTGCCGGTGAGCTTCGACCCGACCGACCCCGACTTCGTCGAGGCCTACCTCGAGGAGCTGCACCACCCCCTGGAGGAGGAGGGCGTGGACTTCTGGTGGCTGGACTGGCAGCAGGGCGGCGTGACCAAGGTGCCCGGTCTGGACCCGCTGTGGCTGCTCAACCACGTGCACTTCCTGGACTCCGGGCGCGACGGCAGGCGGCCGCTGACGTTCTCCCGCTACGCCGGCATCGGCAGCCACCGCTACCCGATCGGCTTCTCCGGCGACACCCACATCAGCTGGGAGTCGCTGGACTTCCAGCCGTTCTTCACCGCGACCGCCTCGAACGCCGGCTACGGCTGGTGGAGCCACGACATCGGCGGCCACTTCAAGGGCTACCGCGACGACGAGCTGGCCACCCGGTGGGTGCAGCTCGGGGTGTTCTCGCCGGTGAACCGGCTGCACTCGGGGCTGAACCCGTTCAACACCAAGGAGCCGTGGCGGTTCAACAGCGCCGCGGAGACGGTGATGTGCGAGTTCCTGCGGCTGCGGCACCAGCTGCTGCCCTACCTCGCCACGATGAACCTCCGGGCGCACGAGGGGGAGCCGATCGTGCAGCCGATGTACTACGACCACCCCGACGAGGCCGCGGCGTACGACGTCCCGAACCAGTTCATGTTCGGCAGCGAGCTGCTGGTCGCGCCGATCACCTCCCCCGCCGACCGCTCGACCGGTCTCGGCCGGGTGAAGGCGTGGCTGCCCGAGGGCACCTGGACCGACGTCTTCACCGGGGTCGCCTACACCGGGGGGCGCACGGTGCACCTGCACCGCGACCTGTCCTCGATCCCGGTGCTGGCGCGGGCCGGGGCGATCGTCCCGCTGGTGCCGGCCGACGAGCTCGGCGAGGGCACCGACCTGCCGTCGGTCGTCGAGGTGCGGGTGTACGCCGGCGCCGACGGCGAGTTCACGCTGGTCGAGGACCACGACGACGAGCGCTGGGCGCGCACCCGGATGACCTACGACGATGCGAGCGGCGAGCTCACCGTGCACGAGGTCGAGGGAGACCCGGAGACGCTGCCGGCCGACCGCAGCTACCGGGTCACGGTGGTGCGGCCCTCCGACGGCGTGCTCGACCGGGTGTTCGCCCTGCTGGACCGGGCCCAGATGGGCTTCGAGCTCAAGGCCGCGGCGTACGACGTGGTGCGTGCGGACGCCGGGCCCGCCGCGACCGTGCTGTCGCTGCAGGCGCTCGACCTGTCACCGGAGCTGCTCGGCGCGCTCTGCGAGCTGCTGCTCGCCCGCTGACCCCCCTCGCCGAGTCGGCGCGAACGCAGGCCTCAACCCCCTCGAGTCGGCGCGAACGCAGGTAATGGCGCCGCCGAAACGTGCGTTCGCGCCGACTCGGCCACCACCAGACGTGCGTTCGCGCCGACTCGACGGTCAGGCGAGGCCGGTGGCACCGAGCACGTAGGCCCACGCCCGGTCCGCGTCGCCGGCGTGCTCGCGGTTCAGCCCCAGGTAGTGGTCGGGCCGGGGGGCCCGGTCGTGCCAGAGCTGCCCACCGCCCGGGGCGGGCTGGGTGGCGGCCAGCCAGACGACGGTGTCCGCGCCGCTCGCGGGGTCGCGCAGCAGCGGCCCCATCACCTTGTGGAAGCCGGGCAGCGAGGTCACCACCCCCGGGGTGTCGGCCCAGCCCGGGTGCATGGTGTGGACGGCGATCCCGTCGCCGGCCCAGCGCTCCTGCATCAGCGGGGCGAGCGCGACCTGCATCCGCTTGGTGCGCGCGTACGCCGTGGTCCCGCTGTAGCCGCCCTCGCGGTACTCCGGGTCGTCGGCCCGCAGCCGCTGCGCGTACATCCCGCCGGAGGTCACCAGCACCACCCGGGCACCGCCGGCCGCGGCGAGCAGCGGCCGGAGCAGCTCGGTCATCAGCACCGGGCCGAGCACGTGGGTGGCGAGGGTGAGCTCGTGCCCGTCGCCGGTCTCCTTCCGCTCGGGCGGGAGGGTGCCCGCGTTGTGCACGAGTACGTCGACGTGGTCGACCGACCCGCGCAGGGCCGCCGAGAACGCGCGCACCGAGGCCAGGTCGGACACGTCGCACCGGTGCAGCACCAGGTCCGCGCCGGGGACCTCGTCGCGGATCTCCGCCATCGCGTCGCGGCCCTTGGCCAGGTCGCGGACCACCAGGTGCACGGCGGCGCCGAGCCGGGCCATCCCGATGGCGGCGGCGATGCCGAGCCCGGAGCTCGCCCCGGTGACCACCACGATCCGGCCACGCAGGGACCCGGGCCGCGGGTCGTCGTGGTCCCAGCCGCGCCGCCGGACCCAGTAGCCGATCTTGGAGTAGCCGGGCAGCACCGCACGGTCCAGCACGGTGTCGACGGCGTCGGTCAGCAGACGAGTGGTCATGGGTGGGCTCCGAGGTCGGCGAGGACGGCATGAGCGGCGCGGCGTCCGGAGACGAGGGCGCCCTGGATCGAGCTGGTGTCGCGGTGGTCGCCGGCGACGTACACGGTCTCGCCGCCCCCGGTGAGCCGCACCGACCGTCGCAGCGGGTGGGGCGCGGGCATCCCGGGCAGCGCACGCGGGAGGTCGTACGTCGCGAGCAGCTGCCAGGCGGTGGCGTCCGTGCAGTGCAGGCGGCCGAGCGCCGCACGGGTCGCGGGGCCGTCGACGTCGTCGGGCACCGAGCCGTGCACCATCGAGGTGGAGACCAGGACCGATCCGGCCGGGGCGTACTCCGGAGCCGCCTTCGAGAGCGCGATCGTGTTCGCGATCGGGGACGCGTCGGCGTCGAGCAGGAGAGTGGCGGAGGCCTCCGGGAAGTCCGGCGCCACGTGGTAGAGCGTGGTCACGCCGCGGGGCCGCGGGACCTCGAGGGCCGTCGGCAGCAGCCGGTCGGCGGTCCAGGCGTCGGTGGCCACCACCACGGCGCGACCCTTCACGACGCCCTCGGAGGACACCACCCGGCGGGCGCCGACCTGGTGCACCCGGGAGTCCAGCCGGACGGTGCCCGCGGGGAGCCCGGCGGCGAGCAGCTCCGGCAGCCGCCGCATGCCGCCGGCGGGCACGGTCGACCGGCCGCGGGCGAACATCCGCATCATCAGGTCGGTGAACCGCCGCGACGTGGACAGGTCCTGCTCGAGGAGCACCCCGGCGAAGAACGGCCGGAGCAGCCCGTTGACCACGTCGGGCGGGATGTTCGCCCGGCGCCAGGCCTCGGCGGCGCTGACGTCGTCGCGGCGGCGCAGCGAGCGGACCGGCAGGGTCACGCACAGGCCGGCGTACAGGCCGACGGCCGCCTTCCCGCCGAGGCCGCCGACCGGGACGCCGATCGTCGTGCGGGTGGTGCGCGGGCTCTGGAGCGGGTTGCCGACGACGACCCGGCGGCCGTCGAGCTGGACGGCCACGGAGGAGTCGAACTCGCGCAGGTCGAGGTCGTCGAGGTCCACGACGGCGCGCAGCTCGGGGTAGGCGGTGTTGAGCACCTGGAAGCCGCGGTCGAGGGTGAAGCCGTCGACCGTGTCGGTGCGGACCCGGCCGCCGACGGCGTCGGAGCCCTCGAGCACCACGACGTCGAGCCCGCGGGCGGTCAGCGCGCGAGCGCAGGCGAGGCCCGCGAGGCCGGCACCGACGACCACGACGTCGGCCGACGTCGCTGCCTCGGACTGGTTCATGTCGTCTCCTGGCGAGAGGTGCGGAACAGCGGGGGGAGGTAGCGCACCATCAGCGTGGACCACGTCAGGTGGGTGATCAGCGGGGCCTGGAGGCCGCCGGAGGCCCGGCGCTGGAGGGCGAACAGCGTGCCCATGAAGGTCGCGGCGAGCACCAGCGACGGGTTCCGGGTGGTGGTGGTGGCCAGCGCGTAGACACCGGTCGAGGCGGCCACGGCGCGGTCGTGCGGCAGGGTGGCGTAGAGCGCCCCGCGGAAGAACACCTCCTCGCCCAGGCCGTTGGCGTACGTCGTCAGCAGCACCAGCGGCATCGTGCCCTCGTCGGCGAAGACCAGCACCCGGCTGATCGCGGCCTCCAGGAACGGGATCCTGCGGGCCACCAGGGCGCAGCCGTAGAAGAACCCGAAGGCGCCGACCCCGGTCGCGACCGGGGTGACCAGCGGCCGCCGCAGGTGCCGGTCGCGGCCCTCGATCCAGCCCAGGTGCAGCGGCCCCGACAGCAGGCCGCCGACCGTCCAGGTGCCGGCCGCGCCGAGGGTGAGGGCGTAGAAGCGCGGCGAGTCCGGCTCGGCCGACAGCGAGACGCCGAGCATCCCGGCCCCCAGCAGCGAGGTCGCCGCCACCACCTTGCGGCGGCGGGCGGCCACCGCGCTGGTCTCCTGGTGGCGCACCGGGACGACGTGGGTGATCGGCATCGGCAGCCGGGCCTCGACGGCGGACCGGGCCCGCGCCCACCAGCGTCCGCGCTGGGCGCCGGTCTGCGGGGTGCTCATCGGCCCACGGACGCGGTCTCGTGCTCCCGCAGCGCCTGCCGGACCGCCTCGTCGTAGCCGAGCGGCTCGAACGGCACCACCGAGCGGATGCTGTCGTCGTGGACCACGACCTCGTTGGCCATCGAGTCCACGAGCGACCGTCCGGTCTGGGTGTCCACGTCGGTGACCACCGCGAGCCACCGCGAGGACAGCCCGGGGGTGAGCAGCGGCACCGGCACGATCACCAGCCGGCGGTGCTTGATCCGGGCCACCCGGCGCAGCATCGTGACGTACTGGAGCACCTCCGGCCCGCCGATCTCGTATATCGCGCCGCGGGCCACCTCCTGGTCCAGGACCCCGACGAGGTAGCGGACCACGTCGTCGACCGCGATCGGCTGGGTCCGGGTGCGCACCCAGCGCGGCGTGATCATCGCGGGCAGGTGGTCGACCAGCTGCCGGGTCATCTCCCAGGAGATGCCGCCGGCCCCGACGATGATGCCGGCGCGCAGCACGGTGACCGGGACTCCGGACGAGCCCAGCAGGCCCTCGACCTCGCGTCGGCTGCGCAGGTGCGAGGAGAGCACCTCGTCGTCGCTGCCGAGACCACCGAGGTAGACGATCTGCTGCACCCCGGCCGCGGCGGCCGCCGCACCGAACGCACGCGCGGCCTCGGCGTCGAGGCGCTCGAAGTCCTTGGAGCCCAGCGAGTGCACGAGGTAGTACGCCGCGCGGCAGCCCGCGAGGGCGGCGTCGAGCGTGCCCGGGTCGTGCACGTCGCCGTGGACCGGCTCGCCCGCCCCCTCGTAGCCGTCGGGGTGCCGGGTCATCGCCCGGACGTCGTGCCCGGCCTCGACGAGCGCGCGGCACAGCCGGCGCCCCACGAAGCCGGAGGCGCCGGCGACCAGGACGGGTCCGCTGGATGTCACTCGTTCTCCTCGACGTGCGTCTGGCGCCGCGTGGGCTGCGGGCGCTGGTGTCCGATCTCGCCGCCGACGCGGCCGCCGTAGGGGCGGCCGTGGTCGGCGTACTCCTCACGGTAGAACGACATCGTCCAGGGGCCGAGCTGCACCCGCGATGCGGTCCGCAGCAGCGACCGGTCGACCGGCTCGCCGTTGACCCGGACGTCACCGGGCCGACCGCGCCGGACCAGCACGAACTCGTCGTCCTCGTCGTGCCGGACCTCGGCGTGCAACGGCTCCAGGCCAGGCAGCACCACGTCGCAGGACTCGTCGCTGCCGAGGGTCGTGACCGCACCGATCAACCTGAAGACCTCCTGACGGTCGCCGGGCCACGGGTCGGGACGCGGGGCCATGATCAGCCGGGGGTTCCCGCCGCCGCCCGGATCATGCGTGGTGGTGACCGTGCGGCGACGGCGCAGGAAGGTCGGCGCGAGCGGCCACACGGTGGCCGGCGGCGCCAGAGCGGCGGACGGGAGGGCACCCGCGCCGGAGGCCTGCGCTCTCCCCCGGGCCAACGACCACAGCCCGGCACCGCGCTCGATGCGGATGTGGCGCGACCTGGTCACCCGGCGTTGCCACCACCGCGTGCGGGGCGCACCCAGGGTGACCAGCGGGCCGGTCGGGGCGACGACGGTGACGCTCAGGCCCCGCTCGGCGAGGGTGCCGGCAAGCTGCCGGACCGCCGCCGAGTCGCCGCGGCCGGCGAAGACGTACGGGTCGCTGACGCTCAGCCGCAGCGCCGTCCCGGAGCCGGTGAGGTGGGCGGTCACGGGGCGGGCGCCGGGGACGTCGACGCTCATCCGCAGGTCCGCGGTGACCGAGAGCCGGTCGACCGGCCGGGGTGCCATCGTCAGCCCGCGGTGGTGTCGTCCTGGGTGGTCACCTGGAGCGTGCCGTCGAGCTTCCAGGTGGCCCGCGGAGCGTCGGCCCCGGTGTCGCGCGGCACCTCGACGGCCATGTCGATGAACCGGTAGTTGATCGCGGCCCGGCGGCCGGTGAGGAACGACCACATCTCGCGGCCCAGGTCGGTCCAGTCGACGACCTCGTCGGGGGTGTGCTGCTCGGTTGTCATGCTGTTCTCCTTCGGCCGGTCGCTCCGAAAAGTTGAACACTTTCCTGAACGCTCTGTTTAGGTCTACCCTGCCATAGTGACCCCAGCCCCCCGTCCTCCGCAAGCCCGTCCCACCCCCGCCTCCGCACCCGGTGCCGACCCCGCCCCGGAGCCCGGCGGGCTGTCCATCGGCGACCTCGCCGAGCGCACCGGCCTGGCGCCGGCGACCCTGCGGATGTGGGAGTCCCGGCACGGCTTCCCCCGCCCCCAGCGCCGCGAGAGCGGCCACCGCCGGTACGACGAGCGCGAGGTGGACCTGGTCCGCCAGGTCGTCCGCCGCCAGGAGGCCGGCTCCCGCCTCGAGGTGGCCATCGCCGGCGTCCTGCTGACCCAGGCCTCCGAGGCCGGTCCGCCGGGGGTGCCGTCGGTCTTCGCCGCGATGCGTCGCGCACACCCGACCCTCCAGCCGCAGCGGCTGTCGAAGGCGACCCTGCTGGCGATGTCCTGGGCGATCGAGGACGAGTGCTGCGCGCGCGCCGAGAAGCCGATGATCTTCGGCGCGTTCCAGAAGGAGCGCTACTACCGCAAGGCCGAGGAGCGCTGGACCGAGCTGGCCCGGGTGGCCCGCTCCACGATGGTGTTCGCGGACTTCGCCGAGGAGCCGGCCGAGGTCGAGCGGACCACCTTCGTCAACCTGCCCGCCGACGCCCCGATGCGCCGCGAGTGGGCGGTGATCTGCGACGCCCCGGACTTCCCCGCGATGCTCACCGCCTGGGAGCTGCCCGGCCAGTCCACGGTCCCGGAGCCGAAGCGGCTCTTCGAGTCGATCTGGACCGTCGAGCCGCCCGCGGTCCGCGACGCCGCTCGGGCCTGCGCCCAGGTGGCCCAGCAGCTCGGCCACCCCGAGGGCGCGCCGCTGCTCTACGAGCTGGCCGACACCCCGCCGCCACCACCGCCCGAGCTCCGGCACGCGGCGTCCCTGCTCAACCGGGTGGTGGCCTACGTCGACCGGACCTGAGCCGGCTCAGGCCGCGTCGACCCCGGCTGCCTCCAGGGCCGCGGCGACCCGCAGCAGCCGGTGGTCGGTGCGCGGCGGCCCCATCAGCATGGTGCCGACCGGCATCCCGTCGTCGGCGGACCGACCGCTGGGCAGCGAGAGCGCCGGCAGCCCGACCAGGTTGGCGACCACCGTCCAGCAGTCGGTGTACGGCGCCCGCAGCGGGTCGGCCAGCTGCTCCGACGTGGCGGGCCGGTCACCGAGGCAGTCGGCGGGCCAGCCGCCGGACCGGTCGAGCAGCGGTGCGGTCGTCGGCATCGTCGGGGAGAGCAGCACGTCGCAGCCCGCCAACGCGTCGGTGACCTGCCCGCGCAGGATCCCTCGCGCGACCTGGGCGACCTCGAGAGGGCTGGGCAGCTCGCGCAGCAGCTCCAGGCCCCACGCGTAGCGGCGCTGGACCTCCGCGCCGGCGAGGCCGGTGCGCACCCAGGGCCCGAGCACCGGCACCGCGGCCGCCGAGGTGACGGTCATGTACGTCGCCAGCGCCCGGCCCGAGGCCGGCGCGGACACCGGCACGACCCGCGCCCCCAGCCCACGCAGCGTCGTCACGACCGTGTCGAGCCGGCCGAGCACGCCGGTCTCGTTGCGCGCGCCGCACAGCTCCTCGAGCACCCCGACCCGGAGGCCGCGGAGGTCGAGGTCCTCGGTCGCCCGCGCCAGCCCGGGGCGCGCCCCGAGCACCGAGAGCAGCAGCGCCGCGTCCGGCACGGTCCGGGCCAGCGGGCCGACCCGGTCCAGCCCGGGCGCGAACGGGACCACCCCGCGCAGCGGCACCACCCCGGGCGTGGGCGCCATCCCCACCACCCCGCACTGCGAGGCCGGCTCCCGCACCGAGCCGCCGGTGTCGGTGCCGACCGACAGCACCGCCTCGTGGGCCGCGACCGCCGCCGCGCAGCCGCCGCTGCTGCCGCCGGCGCTGCGCCGCAGGTCGTGGGGGTTGTGGCTGCGGCCGTGCACCGAGGTCTGGGTGGAGGCCCCCATCGCGAGCTCGTCCATGTTCGCCCGGCCGAGCAGCAGCGCCCCGGCCCGGCGCAGCCGCCGGGTGAGGTCCGCGTCGACCCGGGCGGGGCCGCCGTGCGCCTTGGAGGCGCAGCCGCTCACCTGGCCCGCGACGTCGACGTTGTCCTTGACCACGACCGGCAGGCCCGCCAGCGGCCCGGCCGCAGCACCGGCCGACCGCCGGGCGTCGAGCGCCGCGGCCTGCGCGAGGAGGTCGTCGGCGTCGACGTGGACCAGTGCCCGGGTGCGGCCCTCCACCGCGGCGACCCGGTCGAGATGGGCCCGGGCGACCTCGACCGCGGAGACCTCCCCGTCGCGGACCATCGCGGCGAGCCGGACCGCGGTCAGCCCGGTCAGCGGGTCACCCTCGGGGGCCGGGACGACGTGCGGACCGGCCGGGTCGGCGAGGACGGGGGACGTCATGCGGCGACACTAGGGTGCCGGTGTTTCGGGCATATGACCGATCTGTGCGGCTCGGGCGGCCGGTCCCCCGCGGTCTCGGTCACCTCCGCCGCGCACCGGTCGCCGGGTTGTCCCCGCCGCGTGGCAGGCTGGTCGGCGATGACCTCCCCGACCTCCGGCCGGACGCTGCTCGCCGTCGACGGCAACTCGCTGCTGCACCGGAGCTTCCACGCCTCCGCGCGCACCGGGTTCCGCACCGCCGACGGCCGGCCGATGTGGGCCGTCCGGGGCCTGCTGTCCCAGCTCGTCGCCGCCGTCGACCGGTCCTGCGCGGACGCGGTGGTGGTGGGCTTCGACGACCGGGCCGCCAGCGTGCGGCGCGAGCGCTGGCCGACGTACAAGGCGCACCGCGACCCCAAGCCGGCGACCCTCGAGGAGCAGCTGGACACCGCGGTGAGCGTGCTCCGCGAGCTCGGCGTGGTGGTGGCCGTCCCCGAAGGTCTGGAGGCCGACGACGTGCTCGCCTCGGCTGCGGCCTACGCCCGCACCGTCGGGGCACGCACCGTGGTGGCGACCTCCGACCGGGACTCGTTCGCGCTGATCGACGACAACACCCGGATGCTGCGGATCCTCAACGGCGGCGTGGACGCCTCGCCGATGCTGGACCCGGCACGGCTGGAGATGGTGACAGGCGTCCGGCCCGACCAGTACCTCGACTTCGCGGCGCTGCGCGGGGACGCCTCGGACAACCTGCCGGGCGTGTCGGGCATCGGCCCCAAGACCGCCGCCCGGCTGCTCGCGGAGTTCGGCTCCGCCGCGGCGGCCTTCGAGGACGCGGCGGGGGACGGCGAGCGCTGCCGCGCCGCCCTCGGCCCCGCCACCACCCGCAGGCTCGCCGACCCGGCCGCCCGGGCGACCTGGGAGCTCAACTGCGCCGTGATGACGATGGTCGCCGACGCACCGCTCGGGCTCGGCCTCGACAGCGGCCTGGGCTGCCTGCCGCTGGAGGAGGCTGCGGTCCGGTCGACCTTCTCCCGGCTCGAGCTGCACGTGCCGACCGCGGTGCGGGCGCTGACCGGCCGGGAGGCCGCCGAGCCGCGGCCGGCCGACGTGGACGCGGCGTGGCGGCCGCCGGCACGGCCGTCCCCGATGCGGTTCCCGCCGTTGCGCACCACGGTGGAGCCGGAGCCGACGTCGGTGCAGGAGACGCTTTTCTGAGGGTGGCCGGGGTCGAGGCCCCCCGGACGTGCGACTGCCCCCGCGTCCGGCCTGGTCGGGCCGGTCGCGGGGACAGCTGCACGTCGGAGCGGTCGGGCGGTCAGGGCACCATCCAGCTCAGCACCGGCGTGGACTGCAGGCCGATGATCACGCACATCAGCAGCAGCAGGCCCAGGCTCCAGCCGATCACCTTGCGGAAGATGTCCCCCTCGCGACCGGCCATCCCGACCGCGGCCGCCGCGATGGCGAGGTTCTGCGGGCTGACCATCTTGCCGAGCACGCCACCGGAGCTGTTCGCGGCCGCCATCAGCACCGGGTCGAGCCCGGCCTTGGTGGCAGTCTGCACCTGGAGCGCCCCGAACAGCGCGTTGGCCGAGGTGTCCGACCCGGTGACCGCGACCCCGATCCAGCCCAGGATCGGCGACAGCACCGCGAAGGCGGCGCCGGTCTGGGCGAGCCAGGCGCCGAGCGAGACGGTCTGACCGGACTGGTTCATCACGTAGGCCAGCGCCAGCACCGCCATCACGGTGATGATCGCGGACTTCAGCTCGACGTAGGTGCGGACGTAGGTGCGCAGCATCGTCGCCGGGGAGATCTTGAGGATCACCGCGGTGATCAGCCCGGCCAGGATCATCATCGTGCCGGCGGCGGGCAGCCAGTTGAACCCGAAGGTGGTGGAGGAGACCGGGTCGCCAGCGGCGCTCAGGATCTTCAGCCCCGGCCACGAGAACGAGAACGCCCACGGCTTCTCGGCGAGGAACGCCTTGACCGACGGCAGGCTGATGATCGAGAAGATCACGATGATCACCAGGTACGGCGCGTAGGCGCGGGCCACGTCGGCACCGCTGTCGCGGACCTGGGACGCGGACCCTGCCGACCCGGCCGACCCGGCCGACCTCGTCGTTCCGGACGCGCCGGAGGCCACCGCGGTGCGCGTGGCGGAGCCACCTCCAGGGGCCACCTCGGCGTCGACGGTGTCGGCGACCGGCTCGGCGGCGAGCACGTGGCTCGGGGTCCACACCCGGAGCAGCCCGACCACCGCGGCCGCGGCGACCAGGGAGGCGACGATGTCGGCCAGCGGCACGGAGATGTAGTTGGCGGCGACGAACTGGGCGAGGGCGAACGCGACGCCGCAGACCACCGCGGGCAGCCAGGTCTGCTTGAGGCCGCGCCGGCCGTCGACGACGAAGACCAGGATCAGCGGGACGATCACGGCGAGCAGCGGGGTCTGCCGGCCGACCATGGCACCGAGGTTGCCCACGGTGAGGCCGGGGTCGGAGCTGGCGCCGGAGGAGACGGTGGCCAGGGTGACGATCGGGGTGGCGAGCGCGCCGAAGGCGACCGGCGCGGTGTTCGCGATCAGCGCGACCGCGGCGGCCTTGACCGGCTGGAAGCCCAGCGCCAGCAGCATCACCACGGTGATCGCCACCGGGGTGCCGAAGCCGGCGAGGGCCTCGAGCAGCGCACCGAAGCAGAACGCGATGATGATCGCCTGGATCCGCTGGTCGGGGCTGACCTTCTCGAAGGACCGGCGGAGCACGTCGAAGTGCCCCGACACGACGGTCAGGTTGTAGACCCAGATCGCGTTGATCACGATCCACAGGATCGGGAAGAACCCGAAGGCGGCCCCCTCGGTGCCGGACAGCAGCGCGGTGCCCAGCGGCATCGAGAACAGCACCACCGCGACCGCGATCGCGACGGCCAGCGAGATCAGCCCCGCTACCCACGCCTTCAGGCGCAGGCCGCCCAGCAGCACGAACAGGGTGATCAGTGGCACCGCGGCGCACAGGGCGCTGAGTGTCAGCGACCCGCCTACCGGATCGAGACTCTGCTGGAACTGGTCGAACATGGCGGCTCCCGGGAGAGGTGTGAGGGGGACGGGCACTGCTGGGCGGGTGGTGCGGACCGGGCTCAGCCCGGGGTCAGGGTGTCCGCGGCGACCCCGCGGATGGACGCGTCGAGGATCTCGACGGTGTGCGCCATCCCCATCGGGTGGCCGGAACGCTCGATCGCGGAGGTCACCTGCATCAGGCAGCCGGGGTTGGCGGTGACCAGCACCTGCGCGCCGGTGGCCACGATGTTCGCCGCCTTCCGGTCGCCGAGCTCGCGCGCCGGCTCCGGGTTGAGGATGTTGTAGATCCCGGCCGAGCCGCAGCACAGCTCGGGCTCGGAGATCTCCCGCAGCTCGAGGCCGGGGATGGCGGTGAGCAGCGACCGCGGCTGGGCCCGGATGCCCTGGGCGTGCGCGAGGTGGCAGGCGTCGTGGTAGGCCACGGTCAGCTCCAGCGGGTGCCGCTGGGCCACCGGGCCGAGCTCGGCGAGGATCTCCGCGACGTCGCGCACCCGGTCGGCGAAGACCCGGGCCCGCTCGGCGTACGCCGGGTCGTCGGCCAGCAGCTCGGCGTACTCCTTCATCGTGGAGCCGCAGCCGGCGGCGTTCACGACCACCGAGTCCACGCCGGCCGCCTCGAAGGTGTCGACGAGCCGTCGTGCGTAGCCCTGCGCCTCCTCCTCGCGGCCGTTGTGCGCGGAGAGCGCGCCGCAGCAGCCCTGCTGGGCGGGCACCACCACGTCGCAGCCCTCGGCCTGGAGCACCCGGACGGTCGCGGAGTTGACCCCCGGGAAGAACGCGCCCTGGACGCAGCCGGTCAGCAGGCCGACCACCGCGCGGCGCTCGCCGGTGGCGGGGTTGCGCTCCGGCAGCGGCTCGGGGCGGCCGAGCCGCGGGGCCAGGCTCTCCATCGCCGCGAGCTGCGGCGCCATCCGCTCGAGCAGGCCGGTACGCCGCATCGCGCGGTCGAGCCCGGTGCGCTGCAGGAGGCGGAGCGGGCCGCGAACCAGCCGCAGCCGTCGCGGGTGCGGGAACAGCGAGAAGATCAGCCCGCGCAGCGCCTTGTCGGACCTGCTGCGCTCGTGGCGACGCTCGACCTGGGCCCGGGTCTGCTCGATGAGCCGGTCGTACTGGACGCCCGACGGGCAGGCGGTCACGCAGGCCATGCAGCCCAGGCAGGCGTCCCAGTGCGAGACCATCGAGTCGCTCATCGGCTCGCCCTCGAGGCCCTGCTTCATCAGGTCGATCCGACCGCGCGGGGAGTCCATCTCCTCGCCCCACAGCACGTAGGTCGGGCAGGTCGGCAGGCAGAAGCCGCAGTGCACGCAGTCCCCGATCAGGGCCGCGTCCGGCGGGTGGTGCTCGTCGAAGGCGCCGCCGGCGACCGGCATGCCGAGGTCGATGATGCTCCCGGTCTCGCCGACGCCCGGCTGGCCGGGCCCCCCGGTCTGCTGGGTCTGTTCGGTCACGTCAGATGCCTCCCACGAATCGGCCCGGCGAGAGCCGGTGGTCGGGGTCGAAACGGTCCTTGACCCGGTGCATCAGGTCGAGCGCGGGCACCGGCCCCCAGACGTCGACCTGCTGCTTCACGTCGGCGGGGCCGTCGACGACGACGGCACCGCCCTGGGCGCGCGCACACGCCGTGCGGAGCCGCTCGACGGCGGTGCCCACCTCGGCGGGGGCCAGGCCGGCCGGCAGCGCGGCGTACAGCACGCCGGTCCCGGCCGAGCCGCGGAGCTCGGCGCCGACCTCGTGGGCGGCGGCGAGCACGGGACCGAGACCGGAGATCACGAAGGTGAGCTTGACCCCGGTGCGCCCCGCGGACCAGGGGTACGTCGACCAGCCGGCCGGCGCGGACTCCGAGGTCGTCGCGGTGGCCCCGAGCAGGTCGGTGACCGTCTGCACGCGTCCGGCGACCCCCTCGGCCCGGCCCTCGAGCAGCACCCCGACAGTGCCCGAGCCGTCGGGTGACCAGTCGAGCTCCACGGCGGTGGGGACGGCCTGCGAGTGCACGACCGACTGCACCACGTCGTGCGCGGCGGCGGGGTCGGCGACCGGGACGCTGACCCAGCGCCGCACGGCGGGCAGCGGGTGCAGGCGGAAGACCGCCTCGGTGATCACGCCCAGGGTGCCGAACGAGCCGATCATCAGCTTGCCGAGGTCGTAGCCCGCGACGTTCTTCACCACCCGGCCGCCGGCCTTGGCGACGACGCCGTCGGCGCGCACCACGGTGATCCCGATCAGCAGGTCCCGGGCGGTGCCGGTGACGTGCCGGCTCGGGCCGCTGCTGTTCGTGGCCAGGACGCCGCCGATGCTGGCCCCGGGGACGGTCTCGTCGAGGGCCAGCCGCTGGTCCTGCCGGCCGACGACCTCCTGCAGGTCACCGAGCCGGGCGCCGGCCTGGGTGTCCACGATCAGGTCGCCGGCGGCGTGGTCGAGGACCTGGTCCATCCGGCTGACGTCGACGACCAGGTCGACCGAGGTGGGCGGCAGCGTCCAGGTCATCTTGGTGCCGCGGCCGCGCGGGACCACGGTCAGCCCGTGCGCGGCGGCAGCGCGGAGCACGTCGGCCACCTGGTCCGTCGACGAGGGCCGGGCGACCAGGGCCGGGGCCACCCCGTCGACGAGGTCGGTCTCGCCGGCGTCGTACACGTCGTCGCAGGCGGAGGCGACGGACTCGCGGGCGGTCGCGCCGAGAGTGGGGGCACTCATCAGAACACCTCCGCCAGTCCGGCCTCGGCCAGCGGATGGGCGCCCTTGTGCCGTCCGGGGACCTCACCGCACAGCCGCGGGGTGGGGAACACCTTGCCGGGGTTGGAGATGTTGTCCGGGTCGAAGGCGCAGCGGACCAGCTGCATGGTGTCGAGGTCGTCGTCGTTGTACATCCGCGGCATGTACGCCGCCTTGTCGACGCCGACGCCGTGCTCGCCGGTGATCGATCCGCCGTGCCCGATGCAGAGGTCGAGGATCGCGCCGCTGACCTTCTCCGCGGCCTCGCCGGCCCCCTCGAGGGCGTCGTCGAAGAGCACCAGCGGGTGCAGGTTCCCGTCACCGGCGTGGAAGACGTTGGCGACCCGCACCCCGGAGGACGACGACAGCTCGGCGATCGCCTTGAGCACCTCGGGCAGCGCGGTCCGCGGGATCACCCCGTCCTGGACGATGTAGTCCGGGCTGATCCGGCCGACCGCGGCGAACGCCGACTTGCGGCCCCGCCAGATCAGTGCCCGCTCGGTGGGGTCGGTGGCGAGCCGCTGCTCGAAGGAGCCGTTCTCCCGGCACAGCCGCTCGACCTCGTCGTACTCCTGGCCGACCTCGACCGCGGCACCGTCCAGCTCGATCACCAGCACCGCTCCGGCGCCATCCGGGTAGTTGCACTGCACCGCGGCCTCGGCCGCCTCGATCGCGAGCGCGTCCATCATCTCGATGGCGGCGGGCACGATGCCGGCGGCGATGATCGCCGAGGTCGCCGCGCCGGCCTGGTCGGTGGTCTCGAAGCCCACCAGCACCGTGCGGACCTCCTCGGGCAGCCGGACCAGCCGCACGGTCACGGAGGTGACGATGCCCAGGGTGCCCTCGGAGCCGACGACGGCCCCGAGCAGGTCGTAGCCGGGGCTGTCCGGCGCCGCTGCCCCGAGCTCGACGACGTCGCCCTGCGGGGTGACGAACTCGGCGCCGAGCACGTGGTTGGTCGTGAAGCCGTACTTCAGGCAGTGCGCGCCGCCGGAGTTCTCCGCGACGTTGCCGCCGATCGAGCAGATCTGCTGGCTCGAGGGGTCCGGCGCGTAGTAGTAGCCGTACGGCGTGGCCGCCCGGGTCACGTCGAGGTTGATCACGCCCGGCTCGACGACGGCCCGCTGGTCCTCCCGGCGGACCTCGCGGATGGTCCGCATCCGCGAGGTCACGATGAGCACGCCGTCCTGCCGGGGCAGCGCCCCGCCGGACAGCCCGGTGCCCGACCCGCGCGCCACGAACGGCAGGTCGTGCTCGGCGCAGGCCCGGACCACCGCCGCGAGCTGTGCCGCGTCCTCGGGGATGACCACGAGGCCGGGGGTCACCCGGTAGTGGGTGAGCCCGTCGCACTCGTAGGTGCGCAGCCGTGCGTGGTCGGTGATGACGCCCTCGGCCGGGAGCAGGCCCCGGGCGACGCGCGCCACCGCCTCGAGCGCCACGGTGGTGGTGGCGTCCTGGCGGTCGGTACCCATGCGGTGCCTCGCTTCGGATCGGGGTTGTCTAGACGGGGATGAACCTAGGGTGTGCCCCGCGTCACTTCAAGGACGCCGGGCTCACTCGGGCTGGGCGGTGAGCCCGCTGCCCTCGATGCCGGCCACCGCGGCCGCCTCGTCGTTGTCGGAGGTGTCGCCGGTGACGCCGACCGCCCCGACCAGCGCCCCCTGCGCGTCCCGGACCAGCACGCCGCCCGGCACCGGGACCAGCGCCCCGCCGACGGCGGAGGTGACGGCTGCGATGAAGTAGGGCTGCTGCTCGGCGCGGCCCATGATCGAGCGCGACCCCATGCCCAGCGACAGGGCGCCGTGCGCCTTGCCGAAGGCGATCTCGAAGCGCTTGATCGACGAGCCGTCCTCGCGCTCGGCGGCCACCACGTGGCCGCCGGCGTCCAGCACCACGACGGTCATCGGCTTGAAGCCCGCGGTCGCCGCATGGGCCCGCGTGCCGGCGATGATCGAGCGGGCGGTGTCCAGGTCGATGCTCATCAGGCGCTCCTCCGCTCGGTGTTCTTCCGGCTGGCCCGGCGACGGTGCAGGATCGGCTCGGTGTAGCCGCTCGGCTGCTCGAGGCCCTCGAAGATCAGCGCCCGCGCGGCCAGGAAGGCGTCGCCGTCGAAGCCGGGCGCCATCGGGGTGTACGTCGGGTCGCCGGCGTTCTGCTCGTCGACCACCGCCGCCATCCGCCGCAGGGTCTCGTCGACCTGCTCCGCGCTGACCACGCCGTGGTGCAGCCAGTTGGCCACGTGCTGCGCGGAGATCCGGCAGGTGGCCCGGTCCTCCATCAGCGGCTCGCCGGTGATGTCGGGCACCTTGGAGCAGCCGATCCCGGCGTCGATCCAGCGGACGACGTACCCGAGCAGGCTCTGGATGTTGTTGTCGATCTCGTCCTGGCGGTCCTGGTCCGACCACGAGGACGGGTCGCCGAGCGGGACGGTGAGCAGGTCGGCACGGGTGGCCCGACGGCCGCCGCGCAGCTCCTCCTGCCGGGCACGCACGTCGACCTGGTGGTAGTGGATCGCGTGGATGGTGGCCGCGGTGGGCGACGGCACCCAGGCGCAGCTGGCCCCGGCCTGCGGGTGGCCGATCTTGGCCTCCAGCATGTCGGCGAGGCTGTCGGGCGCCGCCCACATGCCCTTGCCGATCTGCGCACGGCCGAGCAGCCCGCAGGCGAGCCCGATGTCGACGTTCGAGTCCTCGTAGGCCTTGATCCAGGTCTCGCCCTTCATGGCGTTCTTGCGCACCATCGGGCCGGCCAGCATCGAGGTGTGGATCTCGTCGCCGGTGCGGTCCAGGAAGCCGGTGTTGATGAAGGCGACCCGCTCCCGGGCGGCCCGGATGCACGCCTTGAGGTTCAGCGTGGTCCGCCGCTCCTCGTCCATGATCCCGACCTTGATCGTCAGCGGGGGCAGGCCGAGCAGCTCCTCGACGCGGCCGAACAGGTCGACGGTGAACGCCACCTCGTCCGGCCCGTGCATCTTCGGCTTCACGACGTACATGGAGCCGGTGCGCGAGTTGGCGAGCTGCGAGTCGCCGCGCAGGTCCTTCAGGCTGCCGAGCGCGGTGACGATGGCGTCGAGGATGCCCTCGGGCACCTCGTTGCCGTCGCGGTCCAGCACCGCGTCGGTGGTCATCAGGTGCCCCACCTGGCGGATGAACAGCAGCGCGCGGCCCGGCAGCGTCACGGTCTCGCCGGACGGGGCGGTGCAGGTGCGGTCCGGGTTCATCGCGCGGGTGAACGTCTTGCCGCCCTTGGTGACCTCCTCGGCGAGGGTGCCGTCCATGAGGCGCAGCCAGTTGCGGTAGCCGAGGACCTTGTCGTCGGCGTCGACGGCGGCCACCGAGTCCTCGAGGTCCATGATCGTGGAGACCGCGGACTCGAGCACCAGGTCCTTCACGCCGGCGGCGTCGGTCGAGCCGATCGGGTCCTCCCGGTCGAGGAGGATCTCGACGTGCAGGCCGTGGTGCACCAGCACGACCGCCTCGGGGGCGGCCGCGTCCCCGCGGGACCCGACGAGCTGGGCCGGGTCGGCCAGCCGCACCACGTCCTCCTTGAGCGTGACGGCGAGTCCCTCGCCGTCCAGCGCGTACGACGTGGCGTCGGCGTGCGAGCCGCTCGCGAGCGGGAAGTGCTCGTCGAGGAAGGCCCGCCCCCGCGAGATCACCTCGTCGCCGCGGACCCGGTTGTAGGAGTCGCCCGGGGCGAGGTCGCCCTCGCGGGAGATCACGTCGGAGCCGTAGAGCGCGTCGTACAGCGAGCCCCAGCGGGCGTTCGAGGCGTTGGTGGCGAAGCGGGCGTTCAGCAGCGGGACGACCAGCTGGGGTCCGGCGATCCGGGCGACCTCGTCGTCGACGTGGTCGGTGCTGACCTCGAAGTCCTCCGGCTCGTCGAGCAGGTAGCCGATCTCGGTCAGGAACGCGGTGTAGGGCTCCGGGTCGGGCACCCCGGGGTTGGCACGGTGGTACTCGTCGATCTGCGTCTGCAGCTCGTCGCGGCGGCGCAGCAGCTCACGGTTGCGGGGGGCGAGGTCGTGGATGATCGCGTCCGCCCCGGCCCAGAAGGCCTCGGGCTGCACGCCCGAGCCGGGCAGCGCCTCCTCGGTGATGAAGCGGTGCAGGCTGCCGGCAACACTGAGGCCGCCGGCCTGTACGCGGTCGTCCATACGAATCCCTTGTGTCGATTTCCACGATGTGGAATTGTCCATCGTTATAGTGGAAACTAGGTTCCACTGAACCAGTTGTCAACCGGTCCACGCCGATCGTGGGAGGACATCTGTGACCACGACTCGCCCTCCTCGCGGCGGCACCGCCCCGGCCGGTGACGGCGTGCAGTCGGTGCACCGGGCCCTCGACCTGCTGGAGGTCGTCGCGGCCCGGGGCGGGCAGCTCGCGATCGGCGAGATCGCCGCCGCCACCCGACTCCCGCTCCCCACGATCCACCGGCTGCTGCGGACGCTGACCTCCCGCGGCTACATGCGGCAGCTGCCGGACCGCCGCTACGCGCTGGGTTTCCGGCTGGTACCGCTGGGCGGCACCGCGAGCTCGATGCTCGGCGCCGGCACCGAGCGGGTGCTGGCCGGGCTCGTCGACGCGCTGGGCGAGACCGCCAACCTGGCGATCCTGTCCGGCACCCACGCGCAGTACGTCGCCCAGGCCCCGTCCCGGCACACGATGCGGATGTTCACCGAGGTGGGCCGGCAGGTCGAGCTGCACTGCACCGGAGTCGGCAAGGTGCTGCTCGCCCGGCTCCCCGAGGACCGGGTCCGTGAGGTGGTGCGCCGGGTCGGCCTGCCGCGCTACACCGAGCACACGCACACCACCGAGACCGCCCTGCTCGCCGATCTCCACGACATCCGCGAGCGCGGCTACGCGATCGACGAGCAGGAGCAGGAGGACGGGGTCCGGTGCGTGGCGGTGTCGCTGCTGCCCGAGCCGATGTCCACGATGGCCGTGTCGGTGTCCGGGCCGGTCACCCGGATGACCGACGACGTGGTCGCCCGCGCCGTACCGCTCCTGCACGAGGCCGGCACCCGGTTGGCCGCCGAGATGATCGACGGGCGCTGAGGTCCCACTCGAAGAGGAGCGCCCCGGTGGCCGACGAGCGCCCTCGATGTGGTCGACCGGGAGGCTCCGTTTCGGAGGGCTGGGACAATGGCGCCATGGCGATGCTGGACGGCCTGCTGATCGTGGGAGTGATGGGCCTACTGCTGTACGCGGTGATCCGGGGCTTGCAAGGCAGACCGGAACACCCGGCGGTGGCCGCCGGTCAGTGGCGCGTCGCCCACTACGACGCCAACGGTCACACCCGAGTCGTGGTGCACAAGGTCGGGCCCGGGGGGGCCCAGGTCCTGGACGAGCACGTCATCGCCGAGATCCCGGTGAACGACCCGGGGTACGACGAGCTCTTCATGACCGCCATGGCGACGGCACGCCAGCGCAAGGCAATCTTCGAGACCGAGGAGTAGTCGCTCACTCCCGGCAGGACGCTCGTCGGCGGAGGCAGTGCGGCGGCCCCACCTCTGGTCCGTCGCAGCAACGTCCTACCCGCTCCGGTCAGCGTGCGCGGCTACCACTCGCACGGGCTCGGCGACGCCACGCCGCTCCTCCCCTGAGGTCAGGCTCCGGGTTCTCGGGGGCGAGAACCCGGACACCACGCCGTACCGGTCGAGCGGTACCTCGCGTGTTCCAGCTGCCGGTCCGAGGTGGTCGCCGGGCACCAGGCTGGTCAAGATGAGTCCGTGCTCGGACTCGAGATGGTCGTCGTCCTCGGGGTCGCCCTGGTCACGTGCGGGGCGCTCGCGCGCCGCTACCCGATCGCGCCGGCCATCCTGCTCGTGCTGGCGGGGTGCTGATCCGGTTCGTGCCGCACCTGCGGCAGGCCCAGCTGCCGCCGCAGGTGGTGCTCCTCGTGTTCCTGCCCGCATTGCTGTACTGGGAGAGCCTGACGACGTCGCTGCGGGAGATCCGCAACAACCTGCGGGTGGTGGCGCTGACCAGCACCGCACTGGTGGTCGCCACCGCCGCCGCGGCGCACGGGCTCGGCCTCGGGTGGGGGCCGGCGTGGGTCCTCGGCGCCGCACTGGCGCCCATCGACGCGAGATCGTCATCCCGTTCTGGGCGCTGTCCACCACGGTCCTCAGCAGCGCGCTGTTCGTGCTGATCGGGCTCTCGGCGCAATCCGCCTTCCGCGGGCTGGACAGCACCTCCACCTCGCGTGCGCTCGTCGACGTCCTCTGCGTCACTGCCGTCGTGATCGGGGTGCGGTGGGTGTGGCTCTACACCACGCCTTACCTCATCCGGCTCCTCGATCGGCGTCCTGCCCAGCGGTTGCGCCGGGTCCCGGCGCGGGAGCGCACGGTGAGCGCAGTGGCCGGGTTCCGCGGCGCCGTCTCCCTCGCCGCGGTCCTCGCCGTCCCCCACACGCTGGACTCCGGCGCCCCGTTCCCCGACCGGGACCTGATCGTGCTGATCACCTGCGGCGTGATCCTGTTGACCCTCCTCCAGGCGCTGTTGCTGCCGTCCGTGGTTCGGTTCGCGCGGCTGCCGGTCGACACCTCGGTCGCCGAGGAGCTCCAGTTCGCCGACGAGTACACCCTCGACGCAGCGATCGAGGCGCTCGACACCACGGCCGACCAGCTCGGCAGCGGCGAGAGGGTGGTCGAGCGGGTACGCCACGAGCTGGACAAGCAGCGCATGCTGGTCGCGGCCGGCGGTGCCGAGGGCGACCCCGTCGTCCAGCACGACGACCAGTACACGAGTCTCTCCCTCGCTCTCATAGGCCGACGGCGCGAGGCGCTCCTCGAGCTGCGCGACGAGCAGCGCATCGACGACATCGTGCTGCGTCGGGTGCAGGCTCGCCTCGACATCGAGGAGGTGCGGTTCCTGCGTGCGAACCCTCTCGAGTGAGCGTGCCCGAGTGCACCGTCGGAAGCATCCGGACGTGCGAGCCGGCGTCGCGTAGCGTGCAAGGACGGTGAGCCCGAAGGAGAGACCCATGCGCAGTGATCTGTTCGGCACGAACATCGAGTCGTCCACGACCGACCGCTTCACGTTGCAGAACCATCGCATGCTTCGGGTCGCGCTCGACGGGGACGTGATGGCACGGCAGGGAGCGATGGTCGCCTACCAGGGACAGGTCGACTTCGCCTACCAGGGATCGGGCGGCGTCGGGAAGTTCCTCAAGAAGGCGTTCACGAGCGAGGGCATGTCGCTGATGAAGGTCTCCGGCAAGGGCGACGTCTTCTTCGCCGACGACGCGATGGAGATCCACCTCGTCAACCTCGAGGACGACTCCCTGACGGTCAACGGAGGCAATGTCCTCGCCTTCGACTCCGCACTCACGTGGGACATCAAGCGAGTCGAGGGTGCGTCGATGTTGGCCGGCGGCGTCTTCAACACCACCTTCACCGGCACCGGGACGGTTGCGATCACCTCGCACGGCACGCCCGTGGTCCTCGACGTCGACACCCCCACGTACGCCGACATCCAGGCGGCGGTGGCCTGGTCGACGTCGCTGACCACGAGCGTGCGGCGTACCGCTGGTGCCGGCGCGCTGATCGGCCGCGGTTCGGGTGAGGCGTTCCAGCTCGTCTTCCACGGCCAGGGCTTCGTGGTCGTCCAGGCCAGCGAGGGCCGGGTAGTGGCGCCTCACAAGCACTGAGCCGCCCGCTCCCCCGCCTCCTCTCCAGACGGGCAGGTCTCCTCGGCCGCCGGCAGCTCGAGGCAGATCGCCACGACCTCGTCGCGAGTCATGGCCCCAGTGCGGCCCTCCGACACGACGGACGGGGTAGCGCAGATCGTGCCGCGTTCCGACGCGTTCGGGCGTGGTTGTCTCAGCCCGTCGGAGAGACGATCTGGATGAGGTTCCCGCAGGTGTCGTCGAACACCGCGGTGGTCACCGGCCCCATGTGCACGGGCTCCTGGGTGAAGCGCACCCCGAGGCCGGCCAGCCGGTCGTGCTCGGCCTGGACGTCGTCGACCGTGAACTGGGCAGACGGGATGCCGTCCGCGATCAGCGCGTCCCGGTACGGTCCGACGGCCGGGTGGCCGGTCGGCTCCAGGAGGAGCTCGGCACCATCGGGGTTCTCCGGCGAGACCACCGTCAGCCACCTGTGCTCACCCAACGGCACGTTGTGCTTGACGACGAACCCGAGCACCTCGGTGTAGAAGCGCTCCGCCTCGTCCTGATCGTCGACGAACACATTCGTCAAGGTGATTCGCACGTCAGTCTCCCGTCTTCCCGGACGGCCTCAGCCATCGTCTCGCGATCGGCTCCAGCGGCCCGGTGTCGATGTGATGGAACTTGTAGCGGCCGTCGCGCCTGGTGGTGACCAGCCCCGCGGCCTCGAGGACGTCGAGATGCTGGGAGATCGCCTGCCGTGACGAGCTCAGCCCGTGCCGGGAGGCCAGGCGACCGCAGATCTCGAACAACGTCTGACCATCACGTTCGGTCAGCTCGTCGAGGATCCTGCGCCGGGTCGGGTCGGCCAGGGCCTTGAACACGTCGGCCACAGGGCAACAATAGGCAAGTACTTCCTTGCCTGTCTAGGGCCTCAGATGGCAACTCGCCGGCGCCGGGCGGACCCGTCAACGCCTGGTGGACGCTCGCCGCAGCTCGTAGCCCGTGGTCTTGGCCATCGTGGTGTTGACCCGCTCGCGCCACCCACCGGCCGACTGCCCGTGGGCCGGTGGGCGCGCGGCGACCGGCAGAGAAGCTACCGGCTCCCACCCGGCGGCGAGGGCCGCCTTGCGGGAGCGGCATCGCAGAGTGACCCGCCTGCCCCGCGCGTAGCCTTCGAGCCCAGGCATGGGCGGCTGGCCGGCCAGCCTGCTCTTCCAGTCGTACATGGACTCGATCTCGAAGCCGTACGCGTCCAGCAGCATCTGCAGCGCGGGCACCGTGGGCCACGCCACCAGCACCCCGCCCACGGAGTAGGCGTCCTGGGCAGCACTGCGGATGTCCGCAGAGTCTCGTTCGCGGTGCAGCTTGAGGCTCGGCTGCGTCCCAGGCACGACCATCGTGTCGACGATCAGGTGCCGTGGGGCCAGGTTGTGAAGGCGGTACATCAGTTCCGTGTGCCGGTAGGTGTGGTAGAGGAACCCGAGGCACAGCACCACGTCGACGTCGAACCTCTCCCGGGCCAGCACCTCGAAGACATCGCCGCAGACGAAACGGTAGGTCTGCGGGTCCTGGCCGTAGTAGGCAAAGGTCTCCTGTGCCTTGTCGATGAGGCTCTCCCTGACCTCCACCCCGGTCACGTGCGCCGCCCCCGTCTTCAACGCCGCGAACGTGTATCGCCCGTCGTGGCTGGCCAGGTCGAGCACCCTGGCCCCGTCGAAGATGTCTCGGTTGCTGGCGAACAGCGCCTCGTAGCGCTCGTTCATCCGGTTCCACTGCTCGGCGGCGCTACGGCCTCGACGGCGTCGCCGTCGACCTCGCGGGCGTGGTTTCGGTATGAGCTCGCTGACCTCTGCAAACCGTGGGTAGTCCTCACCGAACATGGGTCCCCCCGTTTCAGGCTCTTGGACGATCACCGTCCCAGCCATGCAACCGGAGCGCACTCCCGACCACAAGGGGTCTTTAGTCAGCACAACGGCACCCACGAATCCGCAGCTCGCGCAGATCCGGATCACTCGGAGCCGATCGAGTCGGACACCTCGGTCCGCTGTTCGTGCCGCACCCGGACCGACCCCGCGTACCCGTCGACGACGCCGACGCCGACCTCGTACACGTTCCCTGCGGTGGTCCGCAGCCTGACGGTCCAGGCGTTCTCGGCCGGGTAGTGCTCCTCCGCGCTCAGCGACATCACGTCCGGGTCCACGCCGTAAGCCGTGGCCGCTCCGCGTCGTGCCCGCACGATCGCGGCGTCCCGCGAGGTCGGCGTCGGCTGCGGGCGACCGACCACCCCCATCAGGTCACGGAAGGCGCCGGACACGCTGTCGCGCGATGCCTGCTCGGTCGCCGCCGTCGTCCTGGTCCCGGTGGTCACGAGGAGTCCGATGTCCAGCGCCCCCGGGCTCACTCCCCAACTGGTGTGCCACCGGTGCAGGTGCAACGAGTAGTGCCGCGGCGCCCCGGCGCCGGCATGGAGGACCGGCTCCAAGGCCGCGAGGACCTGCCGCTCGTCGAAGGCATCCTCGCCGGCGCCGGCCGCCTCCGGGACCGACAGGTCGAGCAGGAACTGCTCGTACGGCCGGTTCTCGGGGCTGGCACGAAAGCCGACCTGCACCTGAACCCGGTTCACCCGGCCGAGCGTGAGCATCGGGCGCGGGGAGCCGACCGGACGACTGGTCATGTCCTCAGACTCGATCCCGGGAACACGCAGGTCAAGCCCGTCGATCGGGGCCGCGGGAGCGGCGTGCCCTCAGAATGAAGGGCGCTGGTCCGGGGTCAGTCCGACGAGGGGCGAGGTCGGGAGTGAGTCTCACTCCCCGCCGGGTGCCTGGCCCCGACAACCACGCGTGCGCCGATCGTCACCCGTCCTCCCCCGAGCACGTCCGACCAGATCCCGAGATGGCCGCGATGACGGCGGGCCAGGGTGCGGAAGACCTCGACGTCGGCGTCCAGTCCTGGCTGGGCACGAGTGACCATGGTGCAGCGCATGCACGGCTGGGTGGGCAGGAGCGTGACGTCCCCCATCCGCACCGCCTGGCCGACCCAATGGTCCTCGAGCCAGGTCGCTCCGTCTGCCTCGATCAGGACGTTGGGCCTGAAGCGCCGTGGGTCCCAGACGCCCTCGGGGTGAAGGGCCGCGGCGGTACGCAGCGACGCCGTGGTCAGCACGAGAGTCGGCGCGGAGTCGACGTACCTCCCGACGGGCATCGTCCACTCGATCGCCTCGCTGCTGTCGTCGGTGGCGTCGGCGAAGAACTCAGCCCTTCCGCCCTGAGCCTGCGCGGAGGACACCAGTGACACCGGGGTTCCCAGCCACTGCGACAGCAGACCGTCCGTTCCGGGGCCCGGACCCCGCACGACCCGGCCGTCGGGGAGGGTGATGACCGGCAGGCCACTGTCGTAGGTCGCTGCGGCGGCGAGCAGCTCGGGCCGCCGTCGCGCCGTCAGGATTCGGCCCGTGGCCTGGTCGCGGACCCCCCACTGCCGATCGCCCTCCAGGCCGTCCCGCGCCACGATGGCCGACTCCAGACGCTCACCCTGCAACGACTTGACGGGATAGCGCCACAAACCTACGAGCTCCACGATGCCGACCTCTGTGACGACGTTCGGTGTCTCTGACGCACTCAGCCTCGCGCCTGGGCCAGCTCATGTCGAGAAGCGTGACCAACCGCGCAAAGACGCGGGGCGCCGCACCAGCGGGGCCTGTGGTGGCGGAAGACGCGCGGTGGTGAGGCACCTTGCCAGGTGCCCCACCACCGCAGACGTGCAGGTCAGAGACCTTCTTACACTGGTGGCAGGTGAAGGATTCGAACCTTCGAAGGCTAAGCCGACGGATTTACAGTCCGCTCCCATTGGCCACTCGGGCAACCTGCCGTGGGTCCCCAGATTGTCACTGGCTCACCGGGACGAAACAATAGCGCAGCACCATCCGAGACTTAAATCGGCAGTCCAGCTGCCCTCAGGAGGACCCCACCCCATGGCCGACTCGTCGTTCGACATCGTCAGCAAGCTCGACCAGCAGGAGATCGACAACGCGATCAACCAGGCGCAGCGCGAGATCAGCCAGCGCTTCGACTTCAAGAACACCGGCGCGACCATCGAGCGCTCCGGGGAGCACGGCGTGGAGATCTCCGCCAACGCCGACGACCGCGCCACCGCCGTCCTCGACGTGTTCAAGGACAAGCTGATCAAGCGCCAGCAGTCGCTGAAGGTGCTCGAGGCCGGCGAGCCCCGGCAGTCCGGCCGCGACTCCAAGATCTCCGTGGAGCTCAAGGAGGGGATCTCCCAGGAGCAGGCCAAGAAGGTCGGCAAGCTGATCCGCGACGAGGGCCCCAAGGGCGTCAAGGTGCAGGTGCAGGGCGACGAGCTGCGGGTGACCAGCAAGAAGCGCGACGACCTCCAGGAGGTCATCGCGCTGGTCAAGGGCCAGGACTACGACTTCCCGGTGCAGTTCACCAACTACCGCTGACCCATCCAGCCCCCCAACCCCCAACCCCCAACCCCGGATAGTCCGTGACGTTCTTGCTGTTCTCAGGCCGCCGGTACGACGAGAACGTCACGGACTATCGGGGTGGAGGGGCGGGTCAGGACAGGTGTCGGGGCTGCGGATGCGACTTGTGCCCCTCGTCCTGGCCCTGCGCGCCGCCGTGGCCGGTGTGTCCCGACGTCTCCGCGGACACCCGCACCGACGCGGGCGAGCGGTCGGTCGGCTCCAGCCGGACGATGACGCTCTTGGACGTCGGGCAGTTGCTGAACAGCGCGGTCGACTCGAGCGGGATCAGCGGGTTCGTCTCCGGGTAGTACGCCGCCGCGCAGCCACGCGGCTGGTCGTAGGCGATCACCCGGAAGGCCGGGGCGGTGCGCTCCGAGCCGTCGGTCCACTCGCTGACCAGGTCGACCCACTGGTCCACGTGCAGCCCGAGCGCGGCGATGTCGTCGGGGTGCACGAACACCACGCGGCGCCCGCCCGAGACCCCGCGGTAGCGGTCGTCGAGGCCGTAGATGGTGGTGTTGAACTGGTCGTGGGAGCGCAGCGTCTGCATCAGCAGCCGCCCCTCCGGCACGTGCAGCACGTCGATCGGGCTGGCGGTGAAGACCGCCTTGCCGGGCTTGGTCTCGAACGTGCGGGTGTCCCGCGGCGGGTGCGGCAGGGTGAACCCGCCCGGCCGGTCGACCTTCTCGTCGTACGCCTCGCAGCCCGGGACCACCCGCGCGATCCGACGGCGGATCTCGGTGTAGTCGTTGCGGAAGGCGTCCCAGGTCAGCCCGTGCCGGTCGCCGAGGGTGGCCTCGGCGATCGAGCAGACGATGTCCACCTCGGAGCGCAGGTGCGGCGACGCCGGCTCGAGCGGGCCCTGGGAGGCATGCACCGAGCACAGCGAGTCCTCGACGGTGATCCGCTGCGGGCGGCCGCCGGTGCGGTCCTTCTCGGTGCGGCCCAGCGTCGGCAGGATCAGCGCCGTCCGCCCCGGTACGACGTGCGAGCGGTTGAGCTTGGTGGAGATCTGGACGGTCAGCCGGGCGTTGCGCATCGCCGTCTCGGTGACCGCGGTGTCCGGCGCCGCGGCGGTGAAGTTGCCGCCGAGGCCGACGAAGACGTGCGCGTCGCCGTCCCGCAGGGCGCGGATCGCGTTGACCGTGTCCAGGCCGTGCTCGCGCGGCGGGTCGAAGCCGAACTCCTTCTCGAGGGCGTCCAGGAAGTGGGCCGGCGGCCGCTCCCAGATCCCCATCGTGCGGTCACCCTGCACGTTGGAGTGGCCGCGCACCGGGAACAGCCCGGCGCCGGGGCGGCCGATGTTGCCCTGGAGGAACGCGACGTTGCTGATCTCCTTGATCGTCGCGACCGCGTTGCGGTGCTGGGTGACGCCCATCGCCCAGCAGATGACGGTCGCCGGGGAGTCGCGGAACATTCCCGCGGCCTCCTCGATCTGGGCCCGGCTGAGATCGGTGGCCCGCTCGACGGCGGCCCAGTCCAGGGCCTTCACGTGCGTGGCCCAGTCCTCGAAGCCGACCGTGTGGTGGTCGACGAAGTCCCGGTCGACGCAGTTCCACTCGAGCAGCAACGAGCCGATCGCCTGCATCAGCGCGAGGTCCCCGTTGATCCGCACCGGCAGGTGCAGGTCGGCGAGCTCGGTGCCCACGCCGGCGACGCCGCGCGGCGTCTGCGGGTTGTTGAACTTGGTGAGCCCGGCCTCCCGCAGCGGGTTGATCGCGAGGATCTTGGCGCCGTTCTTCTTGGCCTGCTCCAGGGCGGTGAGCATCCGGGGGTGGTTGGTGCCCGGGTTCTGCCCCATCAGCACGATCAGCTTGGCGTCGTACACGTCCTGGATGACCACGCTGGCCTTGCCGATCCCGATCACCTCCTGGAGCGCGATCGAGGTCGACTCGTGGCACATGTTCGAGCAGTCCGGCATGTTGTTGGTGCCGAAGGCGCGCGCGAACAGCTGGTAGGCGAACGCGGACTCGTTGGAGGCGCGACCGGAGGTGTAGAACACCGCCTCGTCGGGGCTCCCGAGCCCGTTGAGGGTGTCGCCGACCAGCGCGAACGCGTCGTCCCAGCTGATCGGGGTGTAGTGGGTGGCGCCCTCGCGCAGCACCATCGGCTCGGTGATCCGGCCCTGCTTGCCGAGCCAGTACTCGGTCTTCTCGGCCAGCTCGGCGACGGGATGCCGGGCGAAGAAGGCCGGGTCGACGCGGGCCTTGGTGGCCTCCTCGGCGACGGCCTTGGCGCCGTTCTCGCAGAACTCGGCGGTGTGCCGGTGGTCCGGGTCGGGGTCCGGCCAGGCGCACGACATGCAGTCGAAGCCGTCGGTCTGGTTCAGCTTGAGCAGGGTCTTGGTCGTACGGACGGGACCCATCTGCTGCAGCGCGCGCTTCATCGACACCGCGACGGCGGTGACACCGGCGGCCGCGTGCTTCTGGTGGTGGACCTCGACGTCGTTCTCGTCGATGTCCCTGTCAGGTGTGCCGTGCGCCATCAACGACCCTCTCCTCGTTCTCATCAGCGGTCTTGTACCACCCAGCCGTCATCTCAAGCCTGGGCGGAGGGATGTGTCCGAGCGGCCACGACCGCGGCCCGCTCCGCGGCGGCGAGCTCCTTCGCGGGCTCGGACCTCGTGTCGAGCGCAGCCGGCGCGGGGACGGTCCACATCCACTCGCGGAGCCGGTCCTTCTCGTGGGTCAGGTCGCGGATGTCCACCTCGGCGTACTCGGCCTCGGGGCTCCAGTGCAGCGCGTCGAACGGGCAGACCTCGATGCAGATCGAGCAGTACATGCACAGCGAGAAGTCGATCGCGAACCGGTCCAGCACGTGCCGGGTCCTCGGGCGGCCGCCGGCGGGCCCGGCGGGCACCGGCTCGGAGTGCGAGTCGATGCTGATGCACCAGGAAGGGCACTCCCGGGCGCAGAGCATGCAGGAGGTGCAGTTCTCCTCGATCAGCGCGATCACCCCACGGGAGCGGGGCGGCAGCACGGGCTCGTCGCTCAACGCGGCCCCCACTCGCGCGGGTCGGGGACGCCGGCGGGCCGGGCCCGGCGGCGGGACCGGGAGGGCGCGGGCGACGCGTCGGACTCGCCGGGCTCCTTGGCTCCGGGCCACGCCTTGGCGACCCGGGCGACCAGCACGAAGTCCTTGCGCAGCGGGTGGCCCTCGAACTCCTCGGGCAGCAGCAGCGTCTCGAGGGCGAGCGGCTCGCCGCCCTCGGTGAACGTCACGCCGAACATCTCGTGGGTCTCGCGCTCGTGCCAGCGGGCACCGGCGAACACCCCGGCGACGGAGCCGACGGCCGGCTCCTCCCGCGGCAGCAGGGTGCGGACCAGGACGTGCTCCACTCCCCCGGTACGGCGGGCGGCGAGGTGGCACACCAGCCGGAAGCCGTCGTCGAGCTCGTCGACCGCCGACAGCCAGTCGAAGAACGAGCAGCCCAGCACGTCCCGGGCCAGCCGCACGGCCTCGACCCAGCGGTCGGCGGGGACGTCGACGGCCACCGGCGCGAACCCGTCCTCGACCGCGGCGGTCCCGCCGAGCCCGTCGACGTACGCCTGCGCGACCTGCTCGGCCCAGGGGCTCACGGGAGCTCCCCGGCAGCGGGCGCGACCAGCCCACGGGTCACCGACGCGGCACCGGCCGGGCGGGACGGCACCGGGCCGCCGTCGATCCGCTCCTGGAGCAGCCGGATGCCCTGGAGCAGCGCCTCCGGTCGCGGCGGGCAGCCCGGCACGTAGACATCGACGGGCAGCAGCTGGTCGACGCCCTTGGTCACGCAGTAGGAGTCCCAGTAGGGGCCGCCGGAGTTCGCGCAGGAGCCGAAGGAGATCACGTAGCGGGGCTCGGGCAGCTCCTCGTAGACCCGCAGCACCGCCTCCGCCATCTTGTCGGTGACCGTGCCCGAGACCACCATCAGCTCCACGGTCGGCACGTCCGGGGACGCCGGGGCGAGCCCGAGCCGGACGAAGTCCTGGCGCCCCATCGTGGCGGCGACGAACTCGACCGCGCAGCAGGCGAGCGCGAAGTTGAACACCGACAGGGAGTAGGTGCGCCCCCAGTCGAGCCGGTACTGCGCCGGCCGGGGCGCGACCTCGAGCCCGCCGAGCACCGGCATCCCCAGGTCCACGTCCACGCCTGCAACTGTAGAGCGCGGTGCTCCACCGCCGCCGGGTGGCCGTGCCGGCCGGGCCGACCGGCGCGACGGGGGCCGGTGTCAACCGACCTGCAACGCGCGCGGTGCGGGCGGCGCGACGGTCGCGCCCCGGTGCGGTGAGAGCCACACCCGGCTGCCGACGTCGACGCCGAGGCCACGGGCGTGCGACCGGGTCAGCACGACGGTCACGTCGTCCTCGCCCGGTGCCACCACCTCCGCTGCGTCTCCCGGCACGTCCGGGACCGGGGCCGGACCCGTCACCGGCCGCACGGTCAGCCGCACCTCGAAGCCGACGCGCAGCATCCGGGTCACCTCCCCCGCCGTGACGCCGGGCACCTCGTCGGTCGCGACGTCCACGTCGTGCGGCCGGATCAGCCGGCCGTCGAGCCGGGTGACCGGGCCGAGGAAGCTCATCACGAAGTCGTTCGCCGGGGCGTCGTACAGGTCGTCGGGCGAGCCGATCTGCTCGATCCGACCCTCGTTGATCACCACGATCTCGTCGGCGACCTCGAGCGCCTCCTCCTGGTCGTGGGTGACGAAGACCGTGGTCACGTTCACCTCGTCGTGCAGGCGGCGCAGCCACTCGCGCAGCTCCTTGCGGACCTTGGCGTCCAGCGCGCCGAAGGGCTCGTCGAGCAGCAGCACGGTCGGCTCGACCGCCAGCGCTCGCGCCAGCGCCATCCGCTGCCGCTGGCCGCCGGAGAGCTGGGCCGGCAGCCGGTGCGAGAACTGGGACAGGTGCACCAGGTCGAGCAGCTCCTCGACGCGGCGCCTGGTCTCGGCCTTGGAGCGCTTGCGGATCTCCAGGCCGAACGCGACGTTCTTGGCCACGCTCATGTGCTTGAAGGCGGCGTAGTGCTGGAACACGAAGCCGACGTTGCGCTTCTGCGGCGGGAGGTGGGTGGCCTCCACGCCCTCGATGCTGACGGTGCCCTGGTCCGCGGACTCCAGGCCGGCGATGATCCGTAGCAGGGTGGACTTGCCGCCGCCGGACGGCCCGAGCAGCGCGGTGAGCTGGCCGGTCGGGATGTTCAGCGAGACGTCCTCGAGGGCGACGAAGTCGCCGAACCTCTTGTGGACGTCCTTGATCTCGATGCTCATGACTTCTGCTCTCTCATGACTCGGTGCGCCGGGACGGGCGCAGGATGCTGACGATGACGATGCAGACCACCGAGGCGAGCGCCAGCATGAAGGCGGTCGAGTAGGCGGTGGCCTGGTCGAAGCCCTGGTACTTCGACTCCACGACGAGGGTCGCGGTCTGGGTCTGCTGGACGACGTTGCCGGAGACGACCTTGACCGCGCCGTACTCGCCGAGCGAGCGCGCCAGGCTGAGCACGACGCCGTACACGACGGCCCACTTGACGCTCGGCAGGGTGATCCGGCGGAACGTCTGGACGGCGTTCGCACCGAGGCTGCGGGCGGCCTGCTCCTGCTCGTCGCCGATCTCCTCGAGCACCGGGACCACCTCGCGGATCACCAGCGGCAGGGCCACGAACACCGTCGCGAGGATCATCCCCGGGCTGGCGAAGATCACCTGGATGCCCGCGGAGGACAGCCCAGGACCGAACAGGCCGGTACGCGGGTTGAAGACCAGCAGCAGCGCCAGGCCGACGACGACCGGCGACACCGCCAGCGGCAGGTCGATCAGCGCCGACAGCGCCCGGTTGCCGGGGAACTCGTAGCGCACCAGCAGCAGCGAGATGCCGACCCCGAAGACCAGGTTGAGCACGACGGAGACCAGCGCCACCACGGCGGTCAGCTTCAGGGCATGGGTGACGTCGGGGTCGTGGAGCGCGGTGGTCAGCGCGGTCATCCCGTCGGCGAAGGTGTACTTGACGACGAGCGAGACCGGCCAGACCACGAGCAGGAGGACGTAGACGACCGCGACCAGCCGCAGGACCCAGCGGACCCCGGCAGGCTCGCGCATCCGGGTGCTAGCCACGGCGAGCCACCCGCCTCTGGATCACGTCGAGGGCGACGATCACGGACAGCGCGACGACCAGCATCAGCGTCGCCACCGCGGCGGCCGAGGCGGGGTCGCCGTTCTCGATGTAGGTGAGCACGCGCACGGACGCCACCTCGGTGCGGTTGGGGAGGTTGCCCGAGAGCAGCACCAGCGAGCCGTACTCGCTGATCCCCCGGGCGAAGGACAAGGTGGCACCGGCCGCGATCGCGGGCACCAGGCTGGGCAGGATGATCCGCCGGAAGGTGGTCAGCCGGCCGGCGCCGAGCGAGGCGGATGCCTCCTCGACGTCGGCCTCGAGCTCCTCGAGCACCGGCTGCACGGTCCGCACGACGAACGGCAGGGTGACGAAGGCCAGCGCCAGGAACACCGCCGCCCGGGTGTTGGCCACGTCCACGCCCAGCGGGCTGTTCGGGCCGTAGAGGGACAGCAGGACCAGGCCGGCGACGATGGTCGGCAGTGCGAACGGGATGTCGATGACGATGTCGAGGACCGCCTTGCCGGGGAACCTGTCGCGCACCAGGACCCAGGCGATGACCGTGCCCATCACCACGTTGAGGGCGGTGACCAGCAGCGACTGGACGACGGTCAGCCGGACCGCGGCCAGGGTCTGGGAGTTGGTGATCGTGTCGACGAAGCCGGCGACGCCCTCGGAGCCGGAGGTCGCCACGACCATGGCGAGCGGGACCAGCACCAGCAGGCTGAACCACACCATGGCCGCGCCGAGCCCGAGGCCCGAGGCCATCGAGAGAGAGCCCGACCGGGCCGAACGGCGCTTGCGCGTCGACCGACCCCGGGTGAGAGCTGCCTGGGTCACTGCTTGCCGGTCTCGGTCTGGATCTTGGTGACGATGCCGCTCTTCTCGTCGAAGAACCTCGTGTTCGCCGCGGACCAGCCACCGAAGTCCTTGTCGATGGTCAGCAGCTTGACCGGGGTCGGGAACGGGTCGCTCGGGTCGTTCGCGCCCTTGACCTCGACGTCGATGCCGCTGCCCAGCGGACGGAAGCCCTCCTCGGCGTAGTCGGTCTGCGCCTGCTTGCCGGTGAGGTAGGTCAGGAACCTCTTGGCAGCGGGCCCGGCGTCGGTGGTGACGGCGCCCGGGTTCTCGATCAGCAGGTCCTGGTCGGGGACCACGTAGTCGAAGTCCGCGCCGCTCTGCCGGGCGAGGATCGCCTCGTTCTCGTAGGACAGCAGCACGTCGCCGTTGCCACCGGTGAAGGCGGTGGTGGCGTCCCGGCTGCTGCCGGGGAGCGCGGCGACGTTGCCGAAGAACCTCTTCAGGTACGCCTGCGCCTCGGCGTCGCTGCCGCCGTTGGCCAGCACGTGGCCGTACGCCGCGAGGACGTTCCACTTGGCGGAGCCCGACGAGGCCGGGTTCGGGGTGATGATCTTGACACCCGGCTTGACCAGGTCGTCCCAGGTCCTGATGCCCTTGGGGTTGCCCTTGCGGACCACGATGACGACCACGGACCGGGTGAGGATGCCCTTGGTGGCGGTCTTGTTCCAGTCCGGCGAGACCAGGCCGGCGTCGACGAGACGCTGCACGTCGGGCTCCAGGGACAGGTGCACGACGTGGGCCTGCTGGCCGCCCTCGATCGCGCGGCTCTGGTCACCGGACGCGCCGTACGACTGCCTGAAGGTGACGCCCTTGCCGTCGGCTGTCTTGCCCCAGTCGGCGATGACCTGCTTGTTCGCCTGCTCGAGGATGGAGAACCCCACCAGGCTCACCGAGCCCCCGGAGTCCGCGGCGCCACTGCTGCCGCCGCACCCGGCGAGGGCCAGCGCGCCGACGACAGAACCGGCCACTGCGGCCTTCCACGTGATGCTCATGTCTGATCCCGCTCCTGTTCCGGTCGCTCTCTCGGAGTGAGCGACGTACTAAGTCACGTAGCCTAGTCGTCTTTACTGGATTAGTCGTCCAACTACGGTCGACGCACCCCTCGGCGTGTCCCGACTCACACCGCCGGGGCCACCGTCATCCGGACGGAGGGCGATCCGTGACCGCCGCCGCCGTAGCATGACGAGAGAAGGGCACCCTTTTCGCGAGGGACCGGAACGAGGCGGTGCCCCAGCGGAAGGAAGGCGACTCAGCGTGACCAAGCAGGTGCAGCAGCTCGACCGTGTGATCATCCGGTTCGCCGGCGACTCCGGGGACGGCATGCAGCTGACCGGGGACCGGTTCACCCAGGAGACCGCCAGCTTCGGCAACGACCTCTCGACGCTGCCCAACTTCCCGGCCGAGATCCGGGCCCCCCAGGGCACGCTCCCCGGGGTCTCCTCGTTCCAGGTGCACTTCGCCGACCACGACATCCTGACCCCCGGGGACTCCCCCGACGTGCTCGTCGCGATGAACCCGGCCGCCCTCAAGGCCAACCTGGCGGACATCAAGAAGGGTGCGACGGTGATCGTGGACTCCCACGACTTCACCACCCGCAACCTGAACAAGGCCGGCTACGCCCAGAGCCCCCTCGACGACGACTCCCTCGACGAGTACGACGTGCACGCCTTCGACCTCACCGACATGACCGTCGAGGCGGTCAAGGAGTTCGGGCTGTCGCGCAAGGACGCCAGCCGCGCCAAGAACATGTTCGCGCTCGGCCTGCTGTCGTGGATGTACGGCCGGCCCACCGAGTCGACGGTCTCGTTCCTCGAGCGCCGCTTCGCCAAGGCCCCCGACATCCGCGACGCGAACGTCACCGCGTTCAACGCCGGCTGGTACTTCGGCGAGACCACCGAGGCGTTCGTCGTCCAGTACGAGATCAAGCCCGCTCCGATGAAGGCCGGCACCTACCGCAACATCACCGGCAACCTGGCGCTGTCCTACGGCCTGATCGCCGGGTCCACCCAGTCCGGGCTGCCGCTGTTCCTCGGGTCCTACCCGATCACCCCGGCCTCGGACATCCTGCACGAGCTCAGCAAGCACAAGCGGTTCGGGGTGACCACGTTCCAGGCCGAGGACGAGATCGCCGGGGTCGGCGCTGCTCTCGGCGCCTCCTTCGGCGGCGCGCTCGGGGTCACCACCACGTCCGGTCCGGGCCTGGCGCTCAAGGCCGAGACGATCGGCCTCGGCGTGATGATGGAGCTGCCGCTGCTCGTCGTCGACGTCCAGCGCGGCGGCCCCTCCACCGGGCTGCCGACCAAGACCGAGCAGGCCGACCTTCTCCAGGCGCTCTTCGGCCGCAACGGCGAGTCGCCGGTGCCGGTCGTCGCGCCGCAGTCGCCCGCCGACTGCTTCGACGCCGCCGTCGAGGCCGCCCGGATCGCGATCACCTACCGCACGCCGGTGGTGCTGCTCTCCGACGGCATGCTGGCCAACGGCTCCGAGCCGTGGCAGATCCCCGACGTCGCCGACCTGCCGGTGATCGACCCGGACTTCGCGACCGAGACCAACCACGAGGACGCCAAGGGCAAGGCCGAGTTCTGGCCCTACCTGCGCGACCGGGACACCCTGGCCCGGCCGTGGGCAGTCCCCGGCACCAAGGGCCTCGAGCACCGCGTCGGCGGGCTGGAGAAGGGCGAGGGCCACGGGAACATCTCCTACGACCCCGCGAACCACGACTTCATGGTCCGCACGCGCGCCGCCAAGGTCGCCCGGATCGCCCGCGACATCCCGCCGATGGAGGTCGACGACCCCTCCGGCGAGGCGTCCGTGCTGGTGCTCGGCTGGGGGTCGACGTACGGTCCGATCGGCGCTGCGGTCCGCCAGGTCCGCGACTCCGGCCACCCCGTGGCACAGGCGCACCTGCGGCACCTCAACCCGTTCCCCTCGGACCTCGGTGACGTGCTGGCCCGCTACGACCGGGTCATCATCCCCGAGATGAACCTCGGCCAGCTCAGCATGCTGGTCCGTGCGACCTATCTCGTGGACGTGGTCGGCTACAACCACGTCCGCGGGCTGCCACTGCGAGCCGCCGAGCTCGCCGAGGCGATCACGAAGGAGATCACCCGATGACCGACGTCCTGCCCTTCCCCGGACTGCGCGACGTCCCCACGACCGAGGACGCGCAGAACCGCAAGGACTACACCTCCGACCAGGAGGTCCGCTGGTGCCCCGGCTGCGGTGACTACGCGGTGCTGGCCGCCGTGCAGGGCTTCCTGCCCGGCCTCGGGCTCAAGCGCGAGAACATCGTGTTCGTCTCCGGCATCGGCTGTTCCTCGCGGTTCCCCTACTACCTCGACACCTACGGCATGCACTCGATCCACGGCCGCGCGCCGGCGATCGCCACCGGGCTGGCCACCAGCCGGGAGGACCTGTCGGTGTGGGTGGTCACCGGGGACGGCGACGCGCTCTCGATCGGCGGCAACCACCTGATCCACGCGCTGCGCCGCAACGTGAACATGACGATCCTGCTGTTCAACAACCGGATCTACGGGCTCACCAAGGGCCAGTACTCCCCCACCTCCGAGCCGGGCAAGGTCACCAAGTCCACGCCGATGGGCTCCCTGGACAACCCGTTCAACCCGGTGTCTCTGGCCCTGGGTGCCGAGGGCACGTTCGTGGCGCGCACCGTCGACTCCGACCGCAAGCACCTCACCGAGGTGCTGTCCGCGGCGGCCGCCCACCGCGGCACGTCGCTGGTGGAGATCTACCAGAACTGCCCGATCTTCAACGACAACGCCTTCGACGCGATCAAGGACAACGAGACCAAGTCCGACGCGATCATCCCGCTGCGGCACGGCGAGCCGATCCGCTTCGGGCGCGACAACCAGCTCGGCGTGGTCCGCGACCCGTTCACCGGCGGCGTGCGGATCGAGGAGGACCCCTCCGACGCCGACGTGCTGGTGCACGACGCGCACGCGGCCGACCCGACCACGGCGTTCGCGATCTCCCGGCTGACCGACTCCGGCGTGCTGAACCACGCCCCCGTCGGCATCTTCCGGCAGGTCGAGGCCGCGACGTACGACGACCAGGCCCGCGAGCAGATCGTCACCGCCAGCCAGGGCACGACCGACAGGGCCGACGCGCTCGCCGGGCTGCTCGGCTCCGGCGACACCTGGACCGTCGTCTGACCCAGTCCCCCGCTCCGCGAGTCGGCGCGAACGCACGTCTCACCCCCGTCGAGTCGGCGCGAACGCACTGTTGAGGTCTGCGTTCGCGCCGACTCGACGGGGTTATGGGCTGCGTTCGCGCCGACTCGACGTACAGGGCGGGCGGCGCCGCTGTCCGGTCAGTGGCATCGAGGTGCTTCACCCCTGACCGGGGCCGTAGCCTGACGTCATGGGAGAGAACCGTCGCGGCGTGATCCTCGGCCTGGCGGCCTGGACGATGTGGGGCTTCTTCCCGCTCTACTGGCCGCTGCTGGAGCCGGCCGGCGCCGTGGAGATCCTGGCGCACCGGATCCTCTGGTCGATGCTGGTGATGCTCGGTGTCGTGCTGGTGATGCGCAAGCGGAACAGCCTGCGCGCGACGCTGGCCGACCGCCGTACCCGGCTGCTGCTGACCGTCGCCGCGGTGCTGATCACCGTCAACTGGGGCACCTACATCTACGGCGTCAACAGCCACCACGTCGTGGAGACCTCCCTCGGCTACTTCATCAACCCACTCGTCAGCGTGCTGATCGGCGTGGTGGTCCTCGGGGAGCGGCTGCGGCGGATGCAGTGGGTGGCGCTCGGCATCGCCGGTGCAGCGGTGCTCGCCCTCACCGTCGAGTACGGCCGGCCGCCCTGGATCTCGCTGGTGCTGGCGTTCTCGTTCGGCAGCTACGGACTGGCCAAGAAGAAGGCCAACGCCGGCGCCGTGGAGAGCCTCGTCGTCGAGACGATCGTGGTCTCGCCGGTGGCGCTGGCCTACATCGTCTTCCTCATCGCGACCGGGGCCTCGTCGTTCGCGGGCAACGGCCCCTCGCACGTCCTGCTGATGGCCGGCACCGGCCTGATCACGGTGGTCCCGCTGCTGTGCTTCGGCGGAGCCGCGACCCGGATCCCGCTGAGCACGCTCGGCCTGATGCAGTACCTCACCCCGACGGTGCAGTTCCTGCTCGGCATCTTGTTCTTCCACGAGCCGATGCCCGCGATGCGCTGGGTGGGCTTCTCGATGATCTGGTTCGCGCTGGCGGTGTTCACCGCGTCCACGCTGCGGCACCGCCAGGTCCAGCACCGCACGGCCGTCGCGGGGCCGGTCCGCGAGGACGTCCCGGGGTGAGCGAGGTCGAGCCGGTCCTCACCGAGGCGCCGGCGCTCACCGGGCCGGTGATGATGAACCAGGACTGGCGCGACCTGACCTTCCTGCACTGGGCCGTCGAGCCGGGCCGGGTGGCGCACCTGATGCCTCCCGGCGTACGCCCGGACACCTTCGAGGGCCGCACGTACGTCGGGCTCATCCCGTTCCGGATGGTCGACGCCGGCCTCGCCCGAGGGCGCGGCGTGCCGTGGGCCGGCACGTTCCTGGAGACCAACGTCCGGCTCTACTCCGTCGACGCGACCGGCCGCCGCGGCATCGTCTTCCTGTCCCTGGACACCGACCGCTCGCTGGTCGTGGCCGGGGCGCGGGCGGTGTTCGGGCTGCCCTACCGCTGGGCCCGGATGCGGTACGACGCCACCGCCGACCTCCGCACGTACGACGCCCGGCTGCGTCGTCGCGGGAACCGGCCGACGAGCCACGTCGCGGTCCGGGTCGGGGACCCACGACCGAGCACCGCGCTCGACGACTTCCTCAGCGCCCGGTGGGGGCTGCACGTGCACTGGTGGGGCCGCACCCTCTACGTGCCCAACACCCACCCGGCCTGGCCGCTGCGGGAGGCCGAGGCGGTGACCGTCGAGGACGGGCTGATGGCGTCGGTGGGGCTGGCCGGGCTGGCGTCCCGGCCACCGGACCACGTCGCGTTCAGCGAGGGGGTGCACACCGAGTTCGGGCTGCCCGGCGACGCGACCCGCCCCCGCCGTCGCTGGTGAGCGGCGCTCAGCCCACCAGGTCCAGGGAGGCGTCCCACAGCCGCCGGGCGTTGTCGGGGTCGACCGCCCAGGCCCGCACTCCCCGGCCGACGCGGGCGTCGTCGGCGACCGTCTCCGACTCGTTGCAGTCCTCGAGGTAGTGCCCGCCGGTGCCCTCGAGCTCCGGGGCCACCGCGGCGACCAGCGACGTGGCCGCCCCCTGCTCGGGGGTCTTGAAGACCACCTTGCCCTCGTCCTGCAGACGCTGCCAGCCGTCCTTGACCTCCTGGGTGACGTAGCGCTGGAGGTTCGTCATGATCCCGCCGGGCATCAGCGCGTTGGCGACGATGCCGTCGTCGGCCCAGCGCCGGGTGGCCTCGACCGCGAGCAGGACGTTCGCGGTCTTGGACTGGCCGTAGGCCTGCCACGGGTCGTAGGCACGCCGCTCGAAGTGCAGGTCCTCGAAGTGCACCGGCGAGGCGAGGTGGCCGGTGGAGCTGACCGACACCACCCGAGCACCGCCCGCCTCCGCGAGCGCGCCGTGCAGCCCGAGCATGAGCGCGAAGTGGCCGAGGTGGTTGGTGGCGAACTGGCGCTCCCACCCGTTGCCGGTGAGCTCCAGCGCCGGGATCGCCATCACGCCGGCGTTGTTGACCAGCAGGTGCAGCGGCCCGGTCCACGCGTCGGTGAAGGCGCGCACCGAGGCGAGGTCGACGAGGTCGACGTACGCCACCTGGACGTCGGCGTTGCCGGTCGTCGCGGAGAGGTCCGCCGCCACCCGATCGCCGACCGCCGTGTCACGGACGGCCAGGGTGACCGACGCGCCGGCCATGGCCAGCGCGCGGGCGGTCTCGATGCCGATGCCGGAGGCGCCGCCGGTGACGACCGCGCTCCGGCCGTGCAGGTCGACGCCCTCGACGACCTCAGCAGCCGTGCTGCCGGCCCCGAAGCGCGTGGTGATCAGTGCCATGTCGGTCCTTCGTTCGATGCGGTGCGGTCGACCCGCCCTGCGGCCAGTCTGCCCCGCGGGTCCATGCTGGAGCCTGACGTCCACCCACCCCCGGAGGAGAGCCGCCCGTGCCGACGGTCGCGATGTCGCTGGACCACCTGATCTCCTGGGCCGTGCAGGGCGGGCCGGCGCCGGTCGAGCTGACCGAGGCATCGGTGGAGCGGATCGCCGCCTCGCACCAGCACCTGCGCACCGCGGGCCGCTCGGGCGCGGTCTACGGGCTCACCACCGGGGTGGGCGCCCTGCGCAGCGTGCCCACCGACATCACGCCCGGGGACGGCACGTCGCACGCGCTGCGGCTGTGGCGCAGCCACGCGGCCGGCTACGGCGAGACCTACGACGACGCGACCGCCCGGGCGGGGATGGCGATCCGGCTGCACCAGATCACCTCGGGCCGCTCGGGGGTCAGCGCGGAGCTCGCCTCCTCGCTCGGGGCGGCGGTGGCCACCGGCGCGGTGCCGGACCTGCACCGCTTCGGCTCGATCGGCACCGGTGACCTGGTGCCGCTGGCCGAGCTGGGCCTGAGCCTGGTCGGGCAGCGGCCGTGGCGGTCCGGGCGGGTCCCGATCGCCGCCGTGGACGACGGGGACGCGCTGCCGTTCATGTCCAGCAACGCGCTCACGCTGGCCACCGCGGCGCTCGTGCACCGGCGGCTCGCGCACCTCTCAGACGCGGCCGAGCGGGTCACCGCCCTGTCGGCGGCCGCGCTGCGGGCCTCCCTGCAGGCCTTCGACCCCCGGGTGCACGCCGGCCGCCCCGACGCCGCCCAGCAGGGGGTCGCCCAGCGGCTGACCGCGCTGCTCGCCCCCGGCGACTGGGTGCCGGCCCGCGTGCAGGACCCGTTCGCGCTACGCACGGTGCCGCAGGTGCACGCGCCCTTCCTGGACGCGCTCGCGACCACCGAGCAGGCGGTGCTGGTCGAGGTGCACGACTCCACCGAGAACCCGCTGGTGGTGCCCGACGGCACCCCGCTGCACCACGGCGGGTTCGTCACCGCCCGGCTCTCCGCCACCCTCGACGCGCTGCGGCAGGCGACCTACCCGGTGATCGCGCTGTCCACGGCCCGACTGTCGGCGCTGATCAACCCGTCACTGTCGGGGTTGCCGGCGTTCCTCGCCTCGGGGCCGGCCGGCAGCTCCGGGGTGATGATCCTGGAGTACCTCGCCCAGGACGCGCTGGCCCGCGCCCGGGTCATGGCCACACCGGTCTCCACCGGGCACGCGGTGGTCTCCCTGGGCCTGGAGGAGCACGCCAGCTTCTCGACGCAGGCGGTCTGGGCCTGCGAGGAGATGGTCGGGCTGGCCCCGGTCGTGCTCGGCTGCGAGCTGGTCGCGGCAGTCCGGGCGCTCCGGATGGACCCGGACCGGCTCCCCGACGGCCCGCTGCGCGCGGTGTACGACTCGGCGGCCGGCGTCCTGGAGGAGGATCGGGCCGACCGTCCCTTCGGTGACGACCTGGCGGCCGCCTGCCGGCTGGTGGAGGCGGGGCTGCCCGCCTAGCCCGAGGTGGCCAGCCGGGCCCGGTCGGGACCCGGCTCGGGACCCGGCTGGCAGCGCGGGCACCACCAGGTCCGCCGCCGCTCGGGGTCGTGGGGGACCTCGGCGACCGCCCGGACCGGGGTGCCGCAGCGCAGGCACGGCCGGCCGGCCCGGCCGGCGACCCAGTGCTGCTCGCCACGGCGGGTGTTGCCGGTGGTCACCTGGTAGGCCCCCGGGGTCAGCGCGGAGCGGCGCAGGGCCCGGGCGGCGAGCTGCACCAGGGGAGGGACATCCACGTCGCCGACGAGGGTCCACGGGCTGAGGCCGCGCAGGAAGCACAGCTCGTTGACCCACAGGTTGCCGAGGCCGGCCACCAGCCGCTGGTCGAGCAGGGCCGCCGCGACCGGACGGGCGGGATCCTTCTCGAGGAGCCGGACGGCCTCGTTGGCGTTCCAGTCCGCCCGCAGCGGGTCGGGGCCGAGATGGCCGACCAGGTCGTGCTCGCGTGAGGTGTGCACGACCTCGACGACCGGCAGCAGCAGTCCGTAGGCGGTGGCGCCGCTCATCGTCTCGAGGACGACCCGCACGTCGTCGTACATCGCGCGCGGGAGCCGCTTGCCCGGGGAGACCACCCGCCAGGAGCCCTGCATGCGCAGGTGCGTGTGCAGGGTGAGCTTGCCGGAGAGCCGGGTGAGCAGGTGCTTGCCGTGCGTGTCGTGCTCGAGGACCGTGCGACCGGCCAGGTCGACGGTGGCGACCTTGGGGCTGCGCAGGTCGGAGCGGGCCAGCCGCCGACCCTTGAGTGCGCGGTCGAGCCTGCGGGCCACCAGGTAGACGCTGTCGCCCTCAGGCACCGGGTGCCCCCGGGGACCCGCTCGCCCGGTCGCCGCTCACAGCCGGTGGAGAGCCTCGGCCAGGCTCTGCTCGGCGTCGTCGCCCAGCCGCTTCAGGCCGAGCCCGATCAGCGGCCCCGCCACCCTGGCCAGGCCGTGCAGCGCCAGGGCGGCCCGGTAGGTCACCTGGGTGCCCCCGCCCGCGGCGGCGTCGACGGTGATGGTGTCGGTGCTGGTGACCGTGCCGTTCTCGCCGCGCAGGACGATCCGGCGGCCGGGGTGCACCTCGGTGACCGTGTAGGTCAGCCGGGTCTCGCGCCCCAGGAACCGGGAGGTGTTGCGGTAGGTCGTGCCCGGTCCCCCGTCACCGGAGGTCCGGACGGTCCGCACGGTCCCCGGATCCCAGTCGTTGGTGCTGCGGAAGTCGGACAGGTAGTCCCAGACCACCGTCGCCGGCCTGTCGACGGTGATGACACGCTCGATTTCGGCCATGCCTCATGCTACCCACGAACGGACCAAATTTACACATCGTGTTCAGGTCATTGTTTAGGTTTTTCGGGATCCGGCACGCCGACTTGTCCGGGGTGGGGAGACTGGTCCGGTGACCCCCCGCGCCCGGCTCGTCGACACCCGCGTCCCCTCGGACCCCACCGGCGTCGTGCTGGTCCTGCACGGGGGCGCCTCCCGCGGGGAGCAGGTCCCGGTGCGCCCGACCCAGCTCTCGGTGCTGCGGATGGTCCCCGTCGCGAGTCGGGTGGCCCGGGCGGGCCGGGGCCGGCTCGCCGTCCTGCGGCTGCTGAACTCGAGCCGCGGCTGGGACGAGGGACGCTCGCCCGTCGACGACGTGACGTGGGCCCTCGGCGAGCTTCGGGACCGCCTCGGTGCGCAGCTGCCCGCCTGCCTGGTGGGGCACTCGCTCGGCGGCCGGGCGGCCCTGCTGGCGGCCGGCCGGACCGACGTACGCAGCGTGGTGGCCCTGAACCCCTGGCTCTACGGCTCCGAGGGCGACCTGGACCTGAGCGGCCGGCAGGTGCTCGTCGTGCACGGAGACGCGGACCGGGTCGCGAGCCCGGCCCGCTCGGCCAGCGTGGCGGCCGGGCTGCGCCGTACCGCGGACGTCGGCTACGTCCGGGTCTCCGGCGGCAAGCACGCGATGCTCCGGCACGGCCGCACCTTCGACCGGGTGGCCGCCGACTTCGCGGCCGCGACCCTGCTCGGCGACGAGGTCCGGGACCCCGTGCGCCGGGTCCTCGGCGGCGAGCAGCTCGTCGAGGTCTGACCTCCTCTTCCGGCCCCCCGGAAGCGGGAAGGGCGAAGCCCCGGCACCTTCGGAGTGCCGGGGCTTCGTCGTGCGGGACTGGTCAGAACACCCGTCGACGGCTGCCGCCGAGGGGGACGAAGTTCAGGATCAGGCCGACGATGATGAGGATGATGCCGATCGTGGTGAGGACGGGCATCGGGACCACGAGGCCGATGATGAGCAGGATCAGTCCGAGGACGACCATGAGGGGCTCCTTCTGTTGGGTGGAGAAACGTCCTTGAGTACCCCGGTATGCGAGGACAATGCGTGCACGCCGCGGATTCACCCGGAACCTTTGCCGTCGAGTCGGCGCGAACGCACCTCTCGATCGGGTCGAGTCGGCGCGAACGCACTGTTGAGATCTGCGTTCGCGCCGACTCGGCGGGGGTGAAGGCTGCGTTCGCGCCGACTCGGCGGGGGTGAAGGCTGCGTTCGCGCCGACTCGGCGGGGGTGGGGGGTCAGGCGGTGCGGGTGGCGATCAGCACCGCGAAGGCGTCCAGCGCGTCGCGGACCGGTCCCTCCGGGAGCACCCGCAGCAGCTCCTGCGCCTCGGCGGCGATGCCGAGCACGTAGGCCCGGGCCTCGTCGAGGGCGCTGTGGTTGCGCAGCAGGTCCAAGGCCTCGGCGTGCAACCCGTCGTCGGTGAGGTCGCCGGCCAGCAGGTCGAGCAGCCGGGCGTCCGCGGGGTCGGTGGACCGCTGCGCCATCAGCACCGGCAGCGTCGGAACGCCCTCGCGCAGGTCGGTGCCGGGCGTCTTGCCTGACTCCTCGGACTCCGAGGCGATGTCCAAGATGTCGTCGGAGAGCTGGAAGGCCATCCCGACCCGCTCGCCGTACGCCGTGAGTGCCTCCTCGACCTCGAGGGGGGCACCGGAGAACCGGGCGCCGTACCGGGCCGAGGTCGCGATCAGCGAGCCGGTCTTGCCGGCGACGACCCGCAGGTAGTGCTCGAGCGGGTCGGAGTCGGGGGTGAGCGTCTCGAGGATCTGCCCCTCGACGAGCTTGGTGAACGTCTCGGCCTGGATCCGGACCGCGTCCGCCCCCAGGGAGGCGGTCAGCTCCGAGGACTTGGAGAACAGGAAGTCCCCGGTGAGGATCGCGACGTGGTTGTCCCAGCGCGAGTTCGCGGAGGCCGCACCGCGGCGAAGCTCGGCCTCGTCCATGACGTCGTCGTGGTAGAGCGAGGCCAGGTGGGTCAGCTCGACCACGCAGGCAGCGGTGATCACGCCGTCCCGACCGGGGTCGCCCGCCTCGGCGGCGAGCAGCACCAGCGCAGGCCGGAAGCGCTTGCCACCGGCGTGCATCAGGTGCCGAGCCGCCTCGGTGACGAACGGCGCCTCGCTGCGGATCTCGCGTTCGAGCCGCTCCTCCACGAGGGCCAGCTGGGCGCGCAGCCGCGCGTCCAGCCGGTCGTCGAGGACCGGCAGGGCCAGCGACGAGTTCCCGTCGGAGGCGGTGGAGGTCATGAGGGGTCCCTTGGACGTGCAGGTCAGCGGATGAACTGACCCGCGGTGGCTGCCAGGTCGAGGACCGGTCCCGGGAAGATGCCCAGGATCACGGTGACCGCGAATCCGACAGCGATCACGATAGTGGTCAGCAGGCTGGGGTTCATCACCACGGGTCCCTCCCCGACCGGGTCGGAGAAGAACATCAGCACGATCACGCGGGCGTAGAAGAACGCCGCGACCGCGGACAGCACCACCCCGACCACCACCAGTGGCCACGCCCCGCCCGAGACCGCGGACGTGAACACCGCCCACTTGCCGGCGAAGCCGGACGTCAGCGGGATGCCGGCCATGCTGAGCAGGAAGAACGCGAACACCCCGGCGACGACCGGCGACTCCTTGCCCAGACCCGACCAGCGCGACAGGTGGGTCGCCTCGCCGCCCGCGTCCCGGACCACCGTGACCACCGCGAAGGCGCCAACGGTCATGAACCCGTAGGTGACCAGGTAGAACAGCACCGCCTGGAGCGAGGAGATCTCGGTGCCGCCGAACCCGACCACCCGGTGCACCCCGACGAAGCCGACGAGCAGGAAGCCCGCGTGCGAGATCGAGGAGTAGGCGAGCATCCGCTTGATGTCGGACTGGGTGATCGCCAGCACGGAGCCGACCAGCATGGTCAGCACCGCGACGACGCCGATCATCAGCTCCCAGTCCCAGCGGGCCGCCCCGAAGGCGACGTAGAACAGCCGCAGCAGCGCGCCGAACGCGGCGACCTTGGTGCAGGCCGCCATGAACGCGGTGACCGCGGTCGGGGCGCCCTGGTAGACGTCCGGGGTCCAGGAGTGGAACGGCGCGGCGCCGACCTTGAACAGCAGCCCGACCGCGAGCAGGGCGATGCCCGCGAGCAGCAGCGCCTGTCCGCCGATCCGGCCGGAGACCGCCTCGGCGATGTCGCCGAAGTTCATCGACCCGGCGAAGCCGTAGGTCAGCGCGAGGCCGTAGAGGAAGAACCCGGAGCTGAACGCGCCGAGCATGAAGTACTTCAGCGCCGCCTCCTGCGACAGCAGCCGGCGACGACGCGCCAGCCCGCAGAGCAGGTAGAGGGGCAGCGAGAGGATCTCCAGCGCGACGAAGAGGGTGATCAGGTCGTTCGCGGCCGGGAAGAGCAGCATGCCCGAGATCGAGAACATCATCAGCGGGAAGATCTCGGTGTGCTCGAGGCCGTGGGTGGAGGCCTCCCGCTCGGCCGAGGTCCCCGGCAGCGCCGCGGCCTGGCCGGCGAAGGCGGTGATCCCGCCCTCCAGGGTGCGCTCGGCGAACAGCAGCACGCTGATCGTGGACAGCGCGAGGATCGTGCCCCACATGAAGACGGTCGGCCCGTCGACGGCGATCGCGCCCTCGACGGCCAGCTGGCCGCGGCCGCCGGCGTGCGGGGTGAGGTGCAGGGCGACCAGCACGGTGGCGACCAGGGCGCCGACGACGCCGACCAGCGCCAGCACCAGCTGCACGAGGTAGCGCGAGCGGCGGGCGACGAACGCCTCGACGAGCACGCCGAGGACCGCGACACCGAGCACCACGAGCAGCGGCGACAGCAGGCCGTACTCGATGGTGGGCTTGGAGAACGTGGCTGCGAGCGTCACTTGGCAGTCTCCTGTCCGCCGCCGGTCGCGGACTCGGCGGGTACGGCGGGCGCGGGGTCCTTCGCGCCGACCTGCTGCAGGGTGTCGGCGACGGCGGGGTTGATGATCGCGGTCAGCGGCCGCGGGAAGAACCCGAGCACCACCAGCAAGATCACCAGCGGAGCGAGCGAGACGACCTCGCGCAGGTTCAGGTCGCGCATGCCGGCGACCTCGGGACGCGTGGGGCCGGTCATCGTGCGTTGGTACATCAACAAGATGTAGAGGGCGGCCAGCACGATCCCGAGGGTGGCGGCGGCGGCCCACCACCAGCCGTAGGCGAACGCGCCCAGCAGCACCAGGAACTCGGAGATGAACGGCGACAGCCCGGGCAGGGACAGCGAGGACAGCCCGGCGACCAGGAACAGCCCGGCCAGCACGGGCGCGACCTTCTCGACGCCCCCGTAGTCGCTGATCAGGGTCGACCCGCGGCGCCGCACCAGGAAGCCGGCGACCAGGAACAGGGCGGCCGTGGAGATCCCGTGGTTGAACATGTAGAGCGTCGAGCCGGACTGGCCGTAGCTGTTCAGCACGAAGATGCCGAGCACGATGAAGCCGAAGTGCGAGACCGAGGTGTAGGCGATCAGCCTCGGGATGCTCCGCTGGCCGATGGCGGCGAGCGCGCCCCACAGGACGCTGACCACCGCGAGCGCCAGCACCACCGGGGTGGCCCAGCGGGAGGCCTCGGGGAACAGCTCGAGGCAGAACCGGATCATCCCGAAGGTGCCGATCTTGTCCAGCACGCTGACCAGCATCACCGAGGTGCCGGCGCTGCCCTCCTCGGCGGCGTCGGGCAGCCAGGTGTGCACCGGCACCATCGGGGCCTTGATCGCGAAGGCGACGAAGAACCCGACGAACATCCAGCGGGCCACGTCCCGGGGGATCGGGACCTGCGACAGCTCGGAGAGCAGGTACGTCGGACCGGTCGCCGAGCGCGCGGAGACGACGTACAGGCCGACGACCGCGACCAGCATCAGCAGGCCGCCGAACAGGTTGAAGATCAGGAACTTCACCGCGGCGGCGGACCGCTGTCGCCCACCGAAGCCGCCGATCAGGAAGTACACCGGGATCAGCGTGGCCTCGAAGATCACGTAGAAGAGGAACACGTCGGTCGCGGAGAAGACGCAGATCGACAGCGCCTCGAGCGCCAGCATCCAGCCGAAGAACGCACCGGTGCCCCAGCGGCCCTCGTCTCCGTCGTGCCAGGAGGCGAGGATCACCACGGGGGTGAGGACCGCGGTCATCAGCACCAGGGTCAGGCCGATGCCGTCGACGCCGAGCGCGTAGTGCGCGCCGAAGACCCGGATCCACTGGTGGGTCTCGGTGAACTGGTAGCGCGCGCCACCGGGGTCGAAGCCGATGGCGACCCCGGCGACCACCACGAGGGTGGCCAGCGAGAAGCCGAGGGCGACGATCTTGGGCAGTGCGGCACGGCCGCCCTTGGGCAGCACGCTCACCACCACCGCGCCCACGGTCGGCAGCAGCAGCGCCGTGGTCAACCAGGGAAAGCTCACAGCGACACCTTCATCGTCGTTACCGGTCGTTCGAGCCTGTCGGGGAAGCAGCCGTGCCGGCCCCTCATGCGAGGTTCACCGCGAGCAGCGCCAGCACCACGAGGACCGCCCCGCCGAACACCGTCAGCGCGTAGGAGCGGACGAAGCCGGTCTGGAGCCGGCGGAAGGTGCCCGACATCCCGACGAACGCGGCACCCGTGCCGGTGACGGCACGGTCCACGCCGTCGTCGTCGAAGGTCGACAGCCCGGTCACCAGGCGGTCGCCGGGACGCATCAGCAGGCCCTCGTTGATCGCGTCGCCGTACAGGTCGGCGCGGGCGGCCCGGGTCACGAAGGAGACCTTCGCGGGGGCGGTGCGGGGGACGTCGCGCCTGCCGACGGTCAGCCAGGCGACGGCGATGCCGAGGACCACGATCGCCAGCGCCGTCAGGGACACCACGATCGCCGGGACGGGCAGCGCCTCGTGCGGCTCGGGCCCCACGACCGGGGCGAGCCAGTCCACGATCCAGCCGCCGACCAGCAGCAGGCCGCCGACCAGGGACAGCGCGGCCAGCACGACCAGCGGGCCGGTCATCGTGCGCGGCGACTCGTGGGGGTGGACGCCCTCGGCCCAGCGCTTCTTGCCGGCGAAGGTCATCAGCATCACCCGGGTCATGTAGAACGCGGTGACGCCGGCCCCGACGAGCGCGGCGAGGCCGGCCACCGGGTTCTGCCCGATGGCTGCCTCGATGATCTTGTCCTTGGACCAGAAGCCCGCGAACGGCGGGATGCCGATGATCGCGAGGTAGCCGACCGCGAACGTCGCGAAGGTGACCGGGATCGCCCGAGCGAGCGCGCCGTAGTGGCGCATGTCCACGTCGTCGTCCATCGCGTGCATCACCGAGCCGGCGCCGAGGAACATGTTGGCCTTGAAGAAGCCGTGCATCAGCAGGTGGAAGATCGCGAACGCGTAGCCGGCGGGACCGAGGCCCGCGGCGAGCATCATGTAGCCGATCTGGCTCATCGTGGAGCCGGCCAGGGCCTTCTTGATGTCGTCCTTCGCGCAGCCGATGACCGCGCCCCACAGCAGCGTGACCGCGCCGACGACGACCACCGCGGTCTGGGCGACCGGGGCGTAGTCGTAGATGAAGTTGGAGCGGACCACCAGGTAGACGCCGGCGGTCACCATCGTCGCGGCGTGGATCAGCGCCGAGACCGGGGTGGGGCCCTCCATCGCGTCGAGCAGCCAGGACTGGAGCGGCACCTGCGCGGACTTGCCGCAGGCGGCGAGCAGGAACAGCAGGCCGAGGACGTTCATCGTGGACTCCGGTGCCCGGCCGGCGGCCGCGGAGACCCCCGTGAACGCGACCGTCCCGAAGGTGGTGAAGACCAGCATCGTGCCGAGCGCCATGCCGAGGTCACCGACGCGGTTCACCACGAACGCCTTCTTCGCGGCGACCGCGGCCGACGTCTTGTGCTGCCAGAAGCCGATCAGCAGGTACGACGCGAGGCCGACGCCCTCCCAGCCCAGGAACACGACGAGGTAGTTGTCGGCGAGCACCAGGGTCAGCATCGCGGCGACGAACAGGTTGAGGTAGGCGAAGAACCGGGCCCGCCGTACGTCGTGCTCCATGTAGCCGATGGAGTAGATGTGGATCAGCGAGCCGACCCCGGTGATCAGCAGCAGGAACAGCGCCGACAGCGGGTCGAAGAGCAGCCCGAAGTCCACCTTGAACGCGCCGACCTGGACCCAGGTCCACAGCTGCTGGGAGACCTGCCGGTCGTCCGACGGCCGGCCGAGGATGGTCAGGAAGCTGACCAGGCTCAGCACGAACGACCCGATCAGGGTGCCGCAGCCGAGCCAGTGCGCCCAGCGGGAGGTGCGGCTGTTGCCCAGGAGCAGGATCACCGTCGCGCCGAGAGCGGGCAGCGCGATGATCACCCAGAGCAGGGAGAGCACGCCGCTCGTGGCGGACGGGTCCACCACGGGCGCGGACTCCTGCAGGGGAACGAACATTGCGTTTAGCTCCTTAGTACTTCAGCAGGCTCGCGTCGTCGACCGAGGCCGAGCGACGGGTGCGGAAGATGGTCATGATGATCGCCAGCCCGACGACGACCTCGGCCGCGGCCACCACCATCACGAAGAAGGCGGCGACCTGACCGTCGAGGTTGCCGTTCACCCGGGAGAAGGTCACCAGGGCGAGGTTCGAGGCGTTCAGCATCAGCTCGACGCACATGAACACCACGATGGCGTTGCGCCGGGTCAGCACCCCGACGCAGCCGATCGTGAACAGGATCATCGAGAGCACCAGGAACGGGGTCGCACTCATGGCCGGGCCTCCTCGTCGTCGGGGGTCGCGGGGGCGGAGCGGGCACCGGCATCGGAGGCGCCGGCCTCCAGGGAGCCGCTGAGCACGTCGACGTCTCGCGGGGACAGGTCCCGGGCGTTGCCCCGGGCGGTGAGCGTGCGGGACACCGAGAGCTCCGACGGGCTGCCGTCGGGCAACAGCGCGGGAGTGTCCACGGCGTTGTGCCGGGCGTAGACACCGGGGGCGGGCAGCGGCCCGAGGGTCTTGCCGTGCTCGGCGTAGTCGCGCATCCGCTGGGCGGCCAGGTCCGCCTGGGTGGGCTTGGGGCCCAGCCGCTCGCGGTGGGCGAGCACCATCGCGCCGATGGCGGCGGTGATCAGCAGGGCGCTGGTGGCCTCGAAGGCGAAGATGTACTTGGAGAACAGCAGTCGCGCGAGGCCCTGGACGTTGCCGTCCCGGTTGGCCACGTCGAGGCCGGTCACCGCGCCGAGGGTGACCTGGCCGACACCGAGCACGAGCAGCGCGCCGAAGGCCAGGCCGGTGGCCGTGGCCATCAGCCGCTGGCCCTTGATCGTCTCCACCACCGAGTCGGAGGCGTCCACGCCCACGAGCATCAGCACGAAGAGGAAGAGCATCAAGATCGCGCCCGTGTAGACGATGATCTGCACCGCGAACAGGAAGGGCGCGTCCTGCACGACGTACAGCACAGCCAGGCCGATCATCACGACCGCCAGCAGCAGTGCCGCGTGCACGGCCTTGCGGGCGAACAGGATGCCGAGCGCGGCGGCCACCATGATCGGCGCCAGGACCCAGAAGGCGAACACGTCTCAGCCCTCGCCTTCGGTCGGCTCGTCGGTACGGCGCGGGGAGAACGCCCCGCGGTAGTAGTCGCCCTCGTCCTCGCCGAGCTGCATCGCGTGCGGCGGCTGCTCCATGCCGGGCAGCAGCGGGGCGAGCAGGTCGGACTTCTCGTAGATCAGGTCGGCGCGGTTGTCGTCGGCCAGCTCGTACTCGTTGGTCATCGTCAGCGCCCGGGTCGGGCAGGCCTCGATGCAGAGCCCGCACAGGATGCAGCGCAGGTAGTTGATCTGGTAGACGCGGCCGTACCGCTCGCCCGGGGAGAACCGCCCGGACCCGTCGGCCTCGTCGGTGTTCGAGGCGCCCTCGACGTAGATCGCGTCGGCGGGGCAGGCCCAGGCGCACAGCTCGCAGCCGATGCACTTCTCCAGCCCGTCGGGCCAGCGGTTGAGCTGGTGCCGGCCGTGGAAGCGGGGTGCCGTCGGCTTCTTCTCGAACGGGTACTGCTCGGTCACGACCTTGCGGAACATCGTCCGGAAGGTCACCCCGAAACCCGCTACCGGATCCCAGAACTGTTCCTTGAGAGTGGGCATCAGTCACGCTTCCCGGTTGTCGGAGCAGCTGTCGTCTGGGTCGCCGAGCTCATCGGCGGGACGGGGTAGCCCCCGGCGAAGGCGTCGAACACCTCGTCCTCGCCGGTCTCCGTCCCGGCGTCCGGCTCGGACTTCTCACCGACGAAGTAGAGCAGGACGCACAGCACCGCGAGCACCCCGAAGGCGCCCAGCAGGTAGGGGCGGCTGACCCCACCGTCGAGGCTGATCAGCCGGATCGCCGCGACCAGGACGATCCAGACCAGCGAGGCCGGGATCAGGAACTTCCAGCCGAACCTCATGAACTGGTCGTAGCGCAGCCGCGGCAGGGTGCCGCGCAGCCAGATGAAGAAGAAGATGAAGACCATCACCTTGGCGATGAACCACAGGAACGGCCAGTAGCCCTCGTTGAACATGCCGTCGTTGATCGCCGAGATCGGCCAGGGCGCCCGCCAGCCGCCGAGGAACAGGGTCGTGGCCAGCGCGGAGACGGTCACCATGTTGACGTACTCGGCGAGGAAGAACAGCGCGAACTTCAGCGAGGAGTACTCGGTGTGGAAGCCGCCGACCAGCTCGCCCTCGGCCTCGGGCAGGTCGAAGGGCGCACGGTTGGTCTCCCCCACCATCGCGATCATGTAGATGATGAACGACGGCAGCAGGTTGATCCCGAACCACAGCCGCTCCTGGGCGTCGACGATGCCCGAGGTGGACAGCGACCCGCTGTAGAGGAACACCGCGACCAGCGCGAGGCCCATCGCGACCTCGTAGGAGATCATCTGCGCCGAGCTGCGCAGCCCGCCGAGCAGGGAGTACGTCGACCCGCTCGACCAGCCGCCGAGCACGATGCCGTAGATGCCGATCGAGCTGATCGCCAGGATGAAGAGCACGCCCACGGGCATGTCGGTGAGCTGGAGCGGGGTCGTGGTGTCGGTGAACGGGATCTTCACCTCGGGACCGAACGGGATCACCGCGAACGCCAGGAACGCGGGCACCGTGGACAGCACCGGCGCCAGGATGAACACCACCTTGTCGGCGGCCGTCGGGATGACGTCCTCCTTGAGCGCGAGCTTGACGCCGTCCGCGAGGGACTGGAGGAGGCCGAAGGGACCGTTGACGTTCGGGCCGATGCGGTGCTGCATGCGGGCCACGACCCGGCGCTCGAACCAGATGTTGAACAGCGTCAGCACGACCAGGACCACGAAGATCAGCAGCGCCTTGACCAGGACCACCCACAGGGCGTCCTTGCCGAAGGCGGAGAGGTCCTCGGCGGCGCTGACCATGTCCAGCGTGCTCATGCGCCTGCTCCTTCGATCGCGGTCAGCCGGACGTCCGACCCCGACGCAGCCGACCACGTGGAGGTCGTCGGTGTCCACACGACACCCTCGGGGAGGTCGGCGACTCCGACGGGCAGGTCGACCGACCCGTGCGCCGCGGAGACCCGCACCTGCTGGCCGGCGACCAGGCCGAGCGCCGTCAGCGTCCCGGCGGACACCAGCGCGACCGCCGTACGACGGGTGGCCTTGAGGTCGTCCTCGCCGTCGAGCATCCGGCCGTCGTCGATCAGCAGCTTCCAGGTGGCCAGCCGCACGCTGTCGTCGGCGGTGACCCGCACCGTCGCCGGGACGCTCGGCCCGGCGGCCCGCGGGCCGTCCCAGGCACCGATCTCCTCCATCTCGCCACGGGCCTGGTCGACGGTCTTGAAGCCCAGGTCGACGCCGAGCTCGTCGGCGATGCCCGCGAGGACCCGCAGGTCGGGCAGGGCGTTGGAGTCGCGGAGCACCTTGGCGAACGGCCGGACCCGGCCCTCCCAGTCCACGAACATGCCGGCCTTCTCGGCGACCGGGGCCACCGGCAGGACCACGTCGGCGAGCGCGGTGACCGCACTGGCGCGGACCTCGAGGCTGACCACGAAGCCGGCCGTCTCGAGCGCCGCGGCCGCGGCGGCCGGGTCGGGCAGGTCGACCGGGTCGACCCCACCGACGACCAGTGCGGCCAGGTCTCCGGCAGCTGCGGCGGCGAGGATCGCGTCGGTGTCACGGCCGGTCGCGTGCGGGACGGTGCGCCCCCAGACGGTGCCGAGGTCGACGCGGGCGGCGGCGTCGGTGACCGGGCGGCCACCGGGCAGCAGGTTGGGCAGGCAGCCGGCCTCCAGGGCACCCCGCTCGCCGGCGCGCCGCGGCACCCAGGCCAGCCTGGCGCCCGTCGTACCGGCCAGCGCGAGCGCCGCGGACAGCGCACCGGGGACGGTGGCGAGACGCTCCCCGACCAGGATCACTCCCCCGCCGTCGAGGGCGACCTCGCCGTCGTCGGCCAGCGCCTCGAGCGCGGCGGCCTCGTCACCGGGAGCGGTGCGGACCACCGTGCCGCCCATCTTCTGCAGGCCGCGGGAGGTGAACGGGGCCAGCGAGACGACCTTGGTGCCGCTCTTCGCGGCCTTGCGCAGCCGCAGGAAGACGATCGGGGACTCGTCCTCGGGCTCGAAGCCGGCCAGCACCACGACGCCGGCCCTCTCCAGGTCGGCGTAGGTGACGTCCAGGACCCGGCCGACCACGTGCGCGGCCAGGAACTCGGCCTCCTCCGCGGAGTGCGCGCGGGCCCGGAAGTCGATGTCGTTGGTGCCCAGCGCGACGCGGGCGAACTTGCTGTAGGCGTAGGCGTCCTCGCCGGTCAGCCGGCCGCCGGTGAGCACCCCGACCGACCCGGCCGCGGCGGCCAGGCCCCGGGCGGCGACCGAGAACGCCTCGGTCCAGGAGGCCGGCCGGTGCTCGCCGGTCGCGGCGTCGCGGACCAGCGGGGTGGTCAGCCGGTCCTCGCCGCGGGCGTAGCGGAAGGCGAAGCGGCCCTTGTCGCAGTTCCACTCCTCGTTGACCTCGGGGTCGTTGCCGGCGAGCCGGCGGGTGACCTTGCCGCGGCGGTGGTCGGTGCGCAGCGCGCAGCCGGCGGCGCAGTGCTCGCACACCGACGGGGTGGAGATCAGGTCGAACGGGCGGGACCGGAAGCGGTACGACGAGGAGGTCAACGCCCCCACCGGGCAGATCTGGATGGTGTTGCCGGAGAAGTAGGACTCGAAGGGCTCCTTCTCGTAGATGCCCACCTGCTGGAGGGCACCCCGCTCGATCAGCGCGATGAAGGGGTCGCCGGCGATCTGCTCGGAGAAGCGGGTGCAGCGTGCGCAGAGCACGCAGCGCTCCCGGTCCAGCAGCACCTGGGCGGAGATGTTGATCGGCTTGGGGAAGGTCCGCTTGGTCTCGGTGAAGCGGCTCTCGCCGCGGCCGTTGGACATCGCCTGGTTCTGCAGCGGGCACTCGCCGCCCTTGTCGCAGACCGGGCAGTCCAGCGGGTGGTTGACCAGCAGGAACTCCATGATCCCCTGCTGCGCCTTGTCCGCGACGGCCGAGCTGGCCTGGGTGCTGACCACCATCCCCTCGGCGACCGCGAGCGTGCAGGACGCCTGCGGCTTGACCCGTCCGGGTGGCCCCATCATCGTCTTGACGTTGCCGTCGCGGTCGGGCATCGCGACCTCGACCAGGCACTGCCGGCAGGCCCCGACGGGCGCCAGCAGCGGGTGGTCGCAGAAGCGCGGGATCTGCACCCCGACCTGCTCGGCGGCGCGGATCACCAGGGTGCCCTTGGGCACGCTGGTCTCCACCCCGTCGATGGTCAGCGTGACCAGGTCGGTCTTCTGCATCTCGGTCGTCATGCCGAAGCTCCCACGGGCGCGAAGAGGGTGGACCGGGCGGGGTCGAAGGGGCAGCCGCCGTGCTCGAGGTGGGCGACGTACTCCTCGCGGAAGTACTGGATCGAGGAGGTGATCGGGCTGACCGCACCGTCCGCGAGCGCGCAGAACGAGCGGCCCAGGATGTTGTCGCACTGGTCGAGCAGCATCTCCAGGTCGCGCTGCTCGCCGCGGCCCTGCTCGAGCCGGGCCAGGGTCTGCACCAGCCACCAGGTGCCCTCCCGGCACGGGGTGCACTTGCCGCAGGACTCGTGCTTGTAGAACTCCGTCCAGCGCAGCACCGCCCGCACGATGCAGGTCGTGTCGTCGAAGATCTGCAGCGCCTTGGTGCCGAGCATCGAGCCGGCAGCGCCGACCCCCTCGTAGTCCAGGGGTACGTCGAGGTGCTCGGCGGTGAGGATCGGCGTGGAGGAGCCCCCCGGGGTCCAGAACTTCAGCTGGTGTCCGTCGCGGACGCCGCCGGCGAGGTCGAGCAGCTCGCGCAGGGTGATCCCGAGCGGGGCCTCGAACTGGCCGGGACGCTTCACGTGGCCCGACAGCGAGTAGAGCGTCATGCCCTTGCTCTTCTCGGTGCCCATCGAGCCGAACCACTCGGCCCCGTTGCGCACGATGCTCGGCACCGACGAGATCGACTCGACGTTGTTGATCACCGTCGGCGCGGCGTACAGGCCGGCGACGGCGGGGAACGGCGGCCGCAGCCGGGGTTGGCCGCGGCGGCCCTCCAGGGAGTCGAGCAGCGCGGTCTCCTCGCCACAGATGTACGCCCCGGCGCCCGCGTGCACGGTGACGTCGAGGTCGAAGCCGGAGCCGTGGATGTCCTTGCCGAGGTGGCCGGCGAGGTAGGCCTCCTGGACCGCGCGCTGCAGTCGGCGGACGACCTGGAGCACCTCGCCCCGGACGTAGATGAAGGCGTGGTTGGCCCGGATCGCGTAGCAGGTGAGGATCACCCCCTCCACCAGCGTGTGCGGCGTGGCCATCATCAGCGGGATGTCCTTGCAGGTGCCCGGCTCGGACTCGTCGGCGTTCACCACCAGGTAGTGCGGCTTGCCGTCGCCCTGCGGGATGAAGCCCCACTTCATGCCGGTCGGGAAGCCCGCCCCGCCACGGCCGCGCAGGCCGGAGTCCTTGACCAGGGCGATCAGGTCGTCCTGGTCCATGCCGAAGGCGGTGTCCAGGGCCTCGTAGCCCCGGACGCCCTCGTAGGACTCCAGCGTCCACGGGCGCTCGGTGTCCCAGGCGTCGGAGAGCACCGGCGTGAGCATGTCGACCATCAGGAGCCTTCCTTCTTGCCGCCGGCGTCCTCGCCGACGGTCTCGGCGTCCGACTGCTCGATCCGGGTCTCGGACTCGGCCCGGTCGGTGTCGGAGGCCTGCTGCGCACCCTGCCTGGTGTCGGCGGGCGAGCCCGCCGCACCGCTTCGACCCGAGTCCGGGGCGGTCCAGCCGTTCTCGCGGGCGATCTGCAGCCCGACCAGCGACGCGGGCCCGGCGGCCGGCCCCTCGTCGGCGCGGTCGTCGGGGAAGCCGGCGAGCACCCGCTCGGCCTCGCGCCAGGTGCAGATCCGCGGGCCGCGGGTGGAGGTGACCTCGACGCCGGCGCGCAGGTCGTCGACCAGCCGGGTCGCCGACTCCGGTGTCTGGTTGTCCATGAACTCCCAGTTGACCATCATCACCGGGGCGTAGTCGCAGGCCGCGTTGCACTCGAGGTGCTCGAGGGTGACCTTGCCGTCGGCGGTGGTCTCGTCGTTGCCGATCTCGAGGTGGTCCTTGAGGCGGCCGAAGATCTCATCGCCACCCATCACCGCACACAGCGTGTTGGTGCAGACCCCGACGTGGTAGTCGCCCACCGGGCGGCGCTTGTACATCGTGTAGAACGTGGCCACTCCCGACACCTCGGCGGCGGAGATCCCCAGGATGTCCGCGCACGCCTCGATGCCGCGCGAGGTCACCCGGCCCTCGACGCTCTGCACCAGGTGCAGCATCGGCAGCAGCGCCGACCGGGGCTGGGGGTAGCGCCCGGTGATGGCGCGCAGCTCCGCCAGGGTGGTGTCGGGAAGCGGGCCCTCACCCGTCCGGTCCGGAACCAGCTCGGTCATCGGTCCACCCCACCCATCACCGGGTCGATCGAGGCGATGGCGACGATGACGTCGGCGACCATGCCGCCCTCGCTCATCACCGACGTCGCCTGCAGGTTCGTGAACGACGGGTCACGGAAGTGCGCCCGGAAGGGCCGGGTGCCGCCGTCGGAGACCACGTGCGCGCCGAGCTCGCCGCGCGGCGACTCGATCGGCACGTAGGCCTGCCCGGCAGGGACCCGGAAACCCTCGGTGACGAGCTTGAAGTGGTGGATCAGTGCCTCCATGGACTCGCCCATGATGTGCTTGATGTGGTCCATGCTGTTGCCCATGCCGTCGGAGCCGACCGCCAGCTGGCTCGGCCAGGCGATCTTCTTGTCCCCGACCATCACGGGGGCGCCCTCGAGGCCGGCCAGCCGCTCCGCGGCCTGCTCGACGATCTTCAGCGACTCCGACATCTCGTTGAGCCGGATCCGGAAGCGCCCGTAGGAGTCACAGGTGTCCCAGGTCTGCACCTCGAAGTCGTAGTCCTGGTAGCCGCTGTAGGGCTGGGTCTTGCGCAGGTCCCAGGCGTAGCCGGTCGAGCGGAGCACCGGGCCGGTGATGCCGAGCGCCAGGCAGCCGGCCAGGTCGAGGTGGCCGACGTTCTCCAGCCGGCCCTTGAAGATCGGGTTCGCGTTGCACAGCGCGGCGTACTCCGGCAGCCGCTTCTTCATCAGCGCCACGAAGTCGCGGATCTGGTCGAGGGCGCCGGGGGGCATGTCCTGCGCGACCCCGCCGGGCCGGATGAACGCGTGGTTCATCCGCAGGCCGGTGATCAGCTCGAACAGGTCGAGCACCGTCTCCCGCTCGCGGAAGCCCATCGTCATCACCGTCAGGGCGCCGATCTCCATGCCGCCGGTGGCGATGCAGACCAGGTGGCTGGAGATCCGGTTCAGCTCCATCAGCAGGACCCGCATCACCTGCGCCTTCTCCGGGATGTCGTCCTCGATGTCGAGGAGCCGCTCGACGCCCAGGCAGTACGTCGCCTCGTTGTAGAACGGCGAGAGGTAGTCCATCCGGGTGCAGAACGTCACGCCCTGCGTCCAGGAGCGGAACTCCATGTTCTTCTCGATGCCGGTGTGCAGGTAGCCGATGCCGCAGCGGGCCTCGGTGACGGTCTCGCCCTCGAGCTCGAGGATCAGCCGGAGGACGCCGTGCGTCGAGGGGTGCTGCGGGCCCATGTTGACCACGACGTGGTCCTCGTGGATGTCGTCGCCGCTGTCGTTGGAGTCGGCGATGCCCTGCACCACCGAGTCCCAGTCCTGGCCGGTGACGGTGAACACCCGGCCCGCCGAGGTGTCGGCATCCGGGGCGTACGGGTCGTGCGTGCCGGTGGTAGTCATCAGGTGTACGACCTCCGCGTGTCGGGCGGTGGGATGGTGGCGCCCTTGTACTCGACAGGGATGCCGCCCAGGGGATAGTCCTTGCGCTGCGGGTGGCCCGGCCAGTCGTCGGGCATCTCGATGCGCGTCAGGGCGGGGTGACCGTCGAAGACGATGCCGAAGAAGTCGTAGGTCTCCCGCTCGTGCCAGTCGTTGGTCGGGTACACCGCGACCACCGACGGGATGTGCGGGTCCGAGTCGGGGCAGGTCACCTCGAGGCGGATCCGCCGGTTGTGGGTCATCGACAGCAGGTGGTAGACCGCGTGCAGCTCGCGGCCCGCGTCGTCGGGGTAGTGCACGCCGGACACCCCGAGGCACATCTCGAAGCGCAGCCGGGACTCGTCGCGCAGCAGCTGGGCGACCTTCGCCAGCTCGGCGCGGCGGATGAAGAAGGTCACCTCGCCGCGGTGGACGACGACCTTCTCGATCGCGGTCCCGGCCGGGACGCCGGTCTGCTCGAGCCCCGCGGCCAGGGCGTCCGCGACGTCGTCGAACCAGCCGCCGTACGGGCGCGGGGTGCCGCCGGGCATCACGACCGGGCGGACCAGGCCGCCGTACCCCGAGGTGTCCCCGGAGCCCTTGACGCCGAACATGCCGTGCCGGACGCCGACGACCTCGGGCTGGAGCCGCCCGGAGTCGGCCGGGACCTGGTTCTCCTCCGCCCGGTCGGTCTGGTCTGCCTCGGTGCCGGGGGTGACCTCGGGGAAGTCCTCGGGGCGCTTGTCGGGGGTCTCGTCGCTCACCGGAGCATCCCCTTCATCGCCGAGGTCGGCAGCGCCTGCAGCGCGGCGGTCTCCTGCTCCTCGATCTGGTCACGCCGGTTCGGCCCCAGCTTGGTCGCCTGGACCTGGTCGTGCAGCTTGAGGATCGCGTCGATCAGCATCTCCGGCCGCGGCGGGCAGCCGGGCAGGTACATGTCCACCGGCACGACGTGGTCCACGCCCTGGAGGATCGCGTAGTTGTTGAACATGCCGCCGGAGCTCGCGCAGACGCCCATCGCCAGGACGTACTTCGGCTCGGCCATCTGGTCGTAGATCTGGCGGAGCACGGGCGCCATCTTCTGGCTCACCCGGCCGGCCACGATCATCAGGTCGGCCTGCCGCGGCGAGGCCCGGAAGACCTCCATGCCGAAGCGCGCCAGGTCGTAGCGCGGCCCGCCCGAGGTCATCATCTCGATCGCGCAGCAGGCCAGCCCGAACGTCGCCGGCCAGAAGGACGCCTTGCGCATGTAGCCGGCGACCCCCTCGACCGTGGTCAGCAGGACGCCGCTGGGCAGCTTCTCCTCGAGACCCATCAGTCCCACTCCAATCCACCGCGGCGCCACACGTACGCGTAGGCCACGAACACGGTCAGGATGAACAGCACCATCTCGGCGAGTCCGAAGAACTTCATCGAGTCGAAGTACACGGCCCAGGGGTAGAGGAACACGATCTCGATGTCGAAGACGATGAACATCATCGCGGTGATGTAGTACTTCACCGGGAACTTGCCACCACCGAGCGCCTGGGGCGTCGGCTCGATGCCGCACTCGTAGGAGTCCAGCTTGGCCCGGTTGTAGCGCTTGGGCCCGGTCAGCGAGCTGACCGCCACCGAGAACACCGCGAACCCTGCTGCGAGGACCCCGAGCGCCAGTACGGGTACGTACACCTCCACCGTGGTTCCCCTCCTGTCCCTGTCTCGTGCTGCGTGTCGAGCGAGTGTGCCTAGGCGGCCGGGGCGACCCGGGCGAGCGCGTTGATGACCTTGTCGGACACGTCGCCGCCGTGCGGGTCGGTGAGGTTGGCCATCAGCTTGAGCGTGAACTTCATCAGCGTGGTGCGCGGCAGGCCGTACCTCGTGGCCTGCTTCATGAAGGTCGGGTTGCCGATCATCTTGGCGAACACCCGGCCGAGCGTGAAGTAGCCGCCGTACTCGGCGTCGAGCGCCGCGGCGTACCCGTGCAGGACCTGCTCGCGGGCGGGTCCGGCCGGACGGGCGAGCGCCTGGACGATGGTCTCGGCGGCCATGTGGCCGGACTCGAGGGCGTAGTCGATGCCCTCGCCGTTGAACGGGTTGACCATCCCACCGGAGTCTCCGCTGAGCAGCACGCCCCGGGTGTAGTGCGGCTTGCGGTTGAAGCCCATCGGCAGGGCGGCCGAGCCGATCCGGCCGACGAGGTTCTCCTCGCGGAAGCCCCACTCGTCCGGGGTCTGGGCGAGCCAGCGGTGCAGCACGTCCTTGTAGTCGACGTTTTGGAAGGCCTTGGAGGTGTTCAGGATGCCGAGCCCGACGTTCGCGGTGCCGTCCCCGACCCCGAAGATCCAGCCGTAGCCGGGCATCAGGCTCGAGCGGCCGGGCTCGCCGTCCCAGAGCTCGAGCCAGGACTCCATCCAAGGGTCCTCGTGGCGCGGGGTCTCGTAGTAGGCGCGGACCGCGACCCCCATCGGGCGGTTCTCGCGACGCTCGAGGCCGAGGGCGATGGCGATCCGGGCGGAGACGCCGTCGCAGGCGATCACGACCGGGGCGGAGTAGGTCTCCTCCTCGCCGATCCGGCGGCCGCGGCCGTCGACCGGCCGGGCGGTGACGCCGGTGACGCGGCCGGTGCGCTCGTCGACGACCGGCCCGGTCACGGAGGTGCCCTCCATCAGCCGGGCGCCGGCCTTCTCGGCGTGCCGGGCCAGGATCTCGTCGAGGTCCATCCGGGTGCGGACCATGCCGTAGTGCGGGAAGGTCGCCAGCTCGGGCCACGGCAGCTCGAGGCGGTGCCCGGCGCCGACGATCCGCAGGCCCTGGTTGCGCTGCCAGCCGGGGGCGTCGAGGTCGATCCCCATCGCGATCAGCTGGCGGACGGCCCGCGGGGTGAGCCCGTCGCCGCAGATCTTGTCGCGCGGGAACGTCTGCTTCTCCAGCACGAGGACGTCGACGCCGGCCTCCGCGAGGTGGTAGGCCGCGCTGGCGCCGGCGGGGCCGGCCCCGACCACGATGACGTCGGCCTGCCGCGCGTCGGCGGTGGTCCGGGTCATGCGAGACACCTCTCAGTGGCGAGACAAGGACGACAATGTGCCTTTGTGAATTCCTTCACGAACCTGCAGCACTGTGGAGTCTAGAGGCCCACGTCACATCCCGCACCCCGGGTCGGGGCCGTGTTTCGCCCCATCTCCCGTCGAGTCGGCGCGAACGCACGCTTGCCGGTGGCCGAGTCGGCGCGAACGCACGCTTGCCGGTGGCCGAGTCGGCGCGAACGCACGGCTAGCCTGCCGCCATGACCGGTGCGTGCGTGTTCTGCGGGATCGTCGAAGGTCGCGTCGAGGCCAGCCTCCTGTACGACGACCAGCGGGTGGTCGCGTTCATGGACCTGAACCCGATCACCCCCGGGCACCTGCTCGTGATCCCCAAGGGTCATGCCGCCTCGCTGGGCGAGCTCGACGCCGAGGACGGGGCGCAGGCCTTCCGCGTGGCGCAGCGGCTGGCGGCCGCCGTACGTTCCTCGGGGCTGCGCAGCGAGGGGGTGAACCTCTTCCTGGCCGACGGTGAGGCCGCGGGCCAGGAGGTGTTCCACGTCCACCTGCACGTGCTGCCGCGCTACGCGGGGGACGGGTTCCGGCTGGACGTCACCCCCGGCAGCCCCAGCCGGGCCGAGCTCGACGAGGTCGCCGGCCGGCTGCGCGCGCTGATCTGACCTGCGTTCGCGCCGACTCGACGGTCGGGAAACGTGCGTTCGCGCCGACTCGACGGTCGGCAAACGTGCGTTCGCGCCGACTCGGCGTCAGGCGGTGGCGTGGTGCAGCGCGACGATCCCGGCCGACAGGTTCAGCCAGCGCGGGCCGGTCCACCCGGCGGCGGCGATCCGGGCGGCGAGCCGCTCCTGGTCGGGCCAGGCGCGGATCGACTCGGCCAGGTAGACGTAGGCGTCCGGGCTGGAGGAGACCGCACGCGCGACCGGGGGCAGCGCCCGCATCAGGTACTCGACGTACACCGTCCGGAACGGCTTCCAGGTCGGGTGGCTGAACTCGCAGACCACGAGCCGGCCGCCCGGCTTGGTCACCCGGAGCATCTCGCGCAGGCCCGCGTCCGGGTCGACGATGTTGCGCAGCCCGAACGAGATCGTGACCGCGTCGAAGGTGCCGTCGGCGAACGGCAGCCGGGTGCCGTCACCCGCGGTGAACCCGAGCTGCGGGCGGGCCCGCTTGCCGACCTGGAGCATCCCGAGGGAGAAGTCGCACGGCACCACCTGCGCGCCCCGGTCCGCGAACGGCTGGCTGGACGTGCCGGTGCCGGCCGCCAGGTCGAGCACCAGCTCCCCGGGCCGGGGGTCGACGGCGTCCACGACGACGGTGCGCCAGCGGCGGTCCTGGCCCAGCGAGAGCACGTCGTTGGTCAGGTCGTAGCGACGCGCCACCGCGTCGAACATCGCGGCGACGTCGGCCGGCTTCTTGTCGAGCTGCGCACGGGTCACGGGGTCACCCTATGCAGGCGGTGCGCACGGCCTGCCTGTCGGGCATCGCCGGCCCGCGCCGTAGGCTTCCCCGCGTGACAGAGCCCTCCGGCACCGCAGGCCAGGCCACGTCGGGGAGCCCCGAGTCGGCCCCCCTCGTGGTGCGCACGGTCCGGGTCGACGACCCCGGCCCCCTGCTGGCGCTGCTTCCGGACACCCCCGACGCCACCGCCTGGGTACGCCGCGGCGAGGGCCTGGTGGGCTGGGGCGTCGCCGCGATCTGCCGTACGGCGGGCGCGGACCGGTTCGCGGAAGCCAAGGCCTGGTGGGCCGAGCACACCCGGAGCGCCGTGGTCCGCGACGAGGTCGACCAGCCGGGCACGGGGATGGTCTGCTTCGGCTCGTTCGGGTTCGCCGACTCCCCCGGCGACAGCGTCCTGGTGGTGCCGGAGGTGGTCGTCGGCCGCCGGGGCGAGACCACCTGGCTGACCACGATCGGCGTCGGCGCGATCCCGGCGACCCCGCAGCTGCACCCGGCCGAGGCGCCCGCCGCCCCCCGCGGCATCACCTTCGCCGACGGCGCGCTGTCCGGCACCGAGTGGGTCGCGGTGGTGGCCGAGGCGGTCCGCCGCATCGACGCCGGGCACCTGGAGAAGGTGGTGCTGGCCCGCGACCTCCTCGCCACCGGTGACGCCGACATCGACGTGCGCTGGCCGCTGCGCCGGCTGGCCTCGAGCTACCCGATGTGCTGGACCTTCCACGTCGACGGCCTGTTCGGCGCGACGCCGGAGATGCTGGTCCGCCGGGAGCGCGGGCTGGTCACGTCGCGGGTGCTGGCCGGCACCATCCGACGTACCGGGGACGACGCCCGCGACCTGGCCCTGGCCGCCACCCTCGCCCGCTCGTCGAAGGACCTCGAGGAGCACGAGTACGCGGTCCGCTCGGTCGCCGACGCGCTCGCGCCGCACTGCTCGTCGATGAACGTCCCGGAGTCGCCGTTCGTGCTGCACCTGCCCAACGTCATGCACCTGGCCACCGACGTCGCCGGCGTCGTCCACGACACCGCGGACCCCGCCGGGACCTCGCTCGACCTGGCCGAGGCGCTGCACCCCTCTGCCGCGGTCGGCGGCACCCCGACCGACGTGGCCACCACCTTGATCACCGAGATCGAGGGCATGGACCGTGGACGCTACGCCGGGCCGGTCGGCTGGATGGACGCGACCGGCGACGGCGAGTGGGGCCTGGCGCTGCGCTCCGCGGAGATCGCCGGGCGGACCGTGCGGCTGTTCGCCGGCTGCGGGATCGTCGCCGGGTCCGAGCCGGAGTCCGAGCTGGCCGAGGCTCAGGCGAAGTTCGTGCCGGTCCGCGACTCGCTCGCCGGGATGAGCTGAGCCGGGCTCCGGCTCGACCGGGCTACAGGGGCAGGTCGGTGCCGGGCTCGACCCGCTCGTACCGGTGCCCGTCGGTGTCCAGCAGCCCGCCGAGCACCCGCCCGACGACCGTCAGCCCGGTCTGGTTGAGCAGCCCGTCGTGGATCGCCACCGACCGCGCGGCGCCGACCGCGCGGCTGAAGTCGACGACCTCGGCCACCTTGCTCCACGGCGCGTGCACCGGCAGCAGGAGTACGTCGACCGGGCCGCCGGCCGGGGTGAGGGAGTCGCCGGGGTGGTAGATCCGGGTGCCGGCCACGTCGAGGACGAAGCCGCTGTTGTGGACGCGCGGCAGGTCCTCGTGGATCACCGCGTGCAGCTCGCCGATCGCGGTGACCGGCAGGCCGGCGTCGAACTGCTGGCCGGGCGCCACCACCCGGACCCGCTCGGCGACTGCCGGGTCGGCCTCGGCGATCTGCGCCCGGACGGCCTCGATCGTCCACACCGGCGCGTCGGTCGCGGCGAGGTGGCCCACGTCGAGGTGGTCGGCGTGCTCGTGGGTGACGAGAACCGCGGTGGCGCCGTCGACGGCCTCGCGCTCGGTGAAGGAGCCGGGGTCGATGACGACGACCGCGCCGTCGTGCTCGACCCGGATGCAGGAGTGCCCGAACTTGGTGATCCTCATGGTCACCGAACCTAGCCCAACCGGCTGTCCACGAAGCACCAGCGCCAGTCCTCGCCCGGTTCGGCGGACCGCATCACCGGGTGGTCGGTCTGCTCGAAGTGCACGCTCGCGTGCCGGCGCGGCGAGGAGTCGCAACAGGCCATGTGGCCGCACGACAGGCACTTGCGCAGGTGCACCCAGGTGGTGAGCCCCTCCTCGACGCAGTCCTCGCAGACGCCCTCGAAGTCGGAGTCGAGGTCGCGCGGGGACAGGTCGAGGTGCTCGCAGGCGGCGCCGATCGTGCCGGTGCCGCCGCTCACCGGCTCGATGCCCTCGAGCTCGGCCAGCCGCTCGTTGCCGACGTCGAGCATCGACTCCTCCACGTCGAGGGCGAACAGCACGTCCTCGACGACCTCGTGCGGGATGGTGCCGGTGCTGCGGATCTTCAGGACCTTCTCGCGCTCGGCGCCGAGCATCTCCAGGCGCAGCCGTGCGTAGGCCTCGCTGGGCGTCTCCTCGTCGGGGTGGGTGCCGCCGAGCCGCTCCCAGGCCGCGGTGTTCCGCTGGGCCGAACGCTGGCGCAGCGCCTCCACGGTGCCGAACGGGTCCTCGTCGCCGACGTGCGCGTCGAGCCGCTCGACACCGGCCGAGGTGGCCTTCTCGAACAGCGCGGCCCGGGCGAGGGCGTCCTCCCGCGGGTCGGGCGCCGGCAGCCGGAGCCGGCGGACCAGCCAGGGCAGCGTCGACCCCTGGACGAACAGGGTGCCCGCGGCCACCACCAGCGCGGTCAGGATCAGCGTCGCGCGGTACTCGAAGGACTCGGGGATCGCGAACGCCGCGGCCAGCGTGACCACGCCGCGCATCCCGGCCCAGCCGAGCACGGTGGTGTGCCGCCAGGAGGGCCGCTCCCCGGTCTCCCTGTCCGGTCCCGGGCGCACCAGCAGCAGCCGGGCCGCGAACACCCACACCAGCCGCAGCACGACCACGGCGAGGAACGTCGCGACGCACAGGGTGACGACGTCCGCGGTGGGGACGCCGCTCGCCCGGACGGCACCCAGGATCCAGCGCGCCTGCAGGCCGATCAGCAGGAAGACGGTGTTCTCGAGCAGGAAGGAGATGGTCCGCCAGTTCAGCCGCTCGGCGATCCGGGAGGTCGCGGTCTGCAGGATCGGCGCCTTGTGTCCCAGCAGCAGACCGGCGACCACCACGGCGAGCACCCCGGAGCCGTGGATCTCCTCCGCCGCGACGTAGGCGACGAACGGCGTCACCAGGGACAGGCTGGTGTCCATGACCGGGTCCGTGACCCGGCGCCGTACCGCCCCGATCACCAGGTACAGCAGCAGCCCGACGGCCACCCCACCGAGGGCCGCGACCAGGAAGTCCGTGCCGACCCCGAGCACGGTGACGGTGCCGGCGAGGCCGATGGCGGTCCGCAGGGCGACCAGAGCGGTCGCGTCGTTGAGCAGCGACTCGCCCTCGAGGATGGTGACGATCCGGCGCGGGATGCCGATCCGCCGCGCGATCGCGGTCGCGGAGACGGCGTCGGGCGGGGCGACCACGGCACCGAGGGCGAACGCCGCGGGCCAGCTGACCGCCGGGATCAGGTAGTAGGCCACGAGGGCGACCCCGACGGTGGTGAACGCCACCAGCCCGATCGAGAGCAGCAGGATCGGCCGGCGGTTGTGGTTGAAGTCCACGAGCGAGGTCTGCAGCGCCGCCGAGTAGAGCAACGGCGGCAGCAGCCCGACCAGCACCACCTCGGAGGTCAGGTGCACCTCGGGGATGACCGGCAGGAACGACGCGCCGATGCCGAGGGCCACCAGGATCAGCGGCGCGGGGAGGTCGAACCGTCGCGAGAATCCCGTCACCGCGATCACGACGGCGGCGAGGGCGGCGAGGGAGAGCGCGATGTTCACGCCTCATCTAACCAAGGGGCGACCCAGACATTCCGGTCCGGACCGCCCGGTGCCGCTCCGGGTGGGAACGGACCGGGGCGAAGTCGGCGACACGCCGGGGTGGTTGCGCGTTCGACGGCGTGTCGCGGGAGATTCTCGGACCGACCCCTTGTGCAGGCCAGGGTCCGCGGCGAGACTGCCAGCGGCCCGCCACGAGGCGCGGCATTGTCACACACCCCCTTCCCCCGCGCACCGTTGACGAGTACAAATAGTCTATTTATCCTATAAATCTAGTCAATTTAGACTAACTCTGGAGCTGTCCCGGGCGTGTCGTCCGCTTTCGTCCCTAATCTCCGACTCATTGGGAGCAAGGCACGAGGCGCTGGGAGGTGCGTGACGGTGACGTTCGGCAAGGAGTGGTGAACCCGGCGGTCCCGCCAAGGCCTGGACCGCCCTGATGTCGGCTCGGGGACCGGGAGCACCCGGTCCCCGAGGCCCGGCCCGCTCGACCCTCCGTCGAGCCGCACGACCCGCATGACCCCGAACGACCCAGTCCGAGAAGTCCGCGCACGCTCGTGGTGAGGGATCCGATGAGCATCAGCACCCCGCCGGCCTGGAGCCGGCGATTCAGCCGCTACGCCGTGCTCGCCGGCAACCCGGCCCTGCAGGCGCTGTGGACCGCCCGGGTGGTCTCCAAGCTGGGCGACTGGGCCGCCCGCGTCGCGCTGGTGACACTGGTCTTCACGACCACCGGGTCCGCGCTGTGGGCCGGTGCCACGACGGCGGCCTGCTACGCGCCCTACCTCGGTCCCGGCCAGCTGCTCGCGACCCTGGCCGACCGGCTGCCCCACCGCACCGTGCTGGTGGTCGCCGACCTCGTGCGGCTGCCGGTCTTCCTGCTGCTGGCGCTCGTGCCGATGCACCCGGCCGTGATGGTGGCCCTCGCGTTCGTCGCGGCCTTCGGCGACGTGCCGTCGGGCGCGGCGTACCAGGCGGCCATCCCGATGGTCGCCAAGGAGCGCTACTCCGAGGCGCTGGTGATGTTCGCGACGACCAGTCAGGTCACCATCCTGCTCGGGTACGCCGGCGGAGGCGTCCTGGTCACGCTGGCCGGCGCCCGCGGCGTGCTGCTGTTCAACGCGGTGACCTTCCTGCTCGCCGCCCTGCTGGTCCTGCGGGTGCCGCAGACCCGCTCCGGCGGCGAGGTGACCCGCGCCCGCGCCCACCTGCTCGAAGCGGTGCGCATCGTCACCGCGGACCGCCTGGTCGCGGTGGCGCTGGCCGTGGTCGCGGTCTCCTCGCTCGGGCAGATGGGCATCGAGTCGCTGACCGTGGTGTACGCCGCCCACCTCGGCTGGGGCACCGGGGTCGGGGCCGGCCTGCTGTACACGGTGATGCCGCTGGCCGCGATCCTCACCGGCTTCTGCCTGCCCACCGCCGGCGACCCGGTCCGGCTGGTGCGGATGGTCGTCACGCTCAACGTCGGCCTCTCCGCCCTGTCCGTGGTGGCCTTCCTGGTGCTCGGGTCGACGCCGCTCGGGATCATCGGGATCGCCGCTCAGGGCGTGCTCGACATGATGGTCACGCCGCTGTTCGTGGTCGCCGAGGCGCGGATCCCCGCGACCCACCGGGCCACCGCGTTCGCGTTCTTCCAGGGCTGCTTCATGGCGATGCAGCTGGTCGGCGCGCTCGCCGCCGGGGCACTCACCCAGCTCGTCGGCGTCGAGACGGCCTTCGCGCTGGCCTGCGCCCCCACCGTGCTCCTCGGGCTGGCCGCCTGGCGGCTGGTCCGGGCGTCGGCACCGGTCGCCGTGCAGCAGCCGGCCGCCCTGCCGGCCGCCGCCGCCTAACCCGTCCCGAGCGCTCTCACCGCGGCGTCGAGCTCACGGCGGTCGTCGCGGCGTACGACGGCCTCGACGACCTCGATCCCGCCGGCCGGGGAGTCCAGGGCGTGCCGCAGCTCCGCGAGCGACTCGACCTTCCAGTGCGGGGTGCGGGTGGCGGCGCACAGGCTCGCCAGGTCCACGCCGTGCGGGGTGCCGAACAGCTTGTCGTAGGAGTCCGCGTGCTCGGCCGACCCCTGCTCGAGCGAGGCGAAGATCGAGCCGCCGTCGTCGTTGACCACCACGATGGTCAGGTCCGGCCGCGCCTCCCCCGGCCCGATCAGCAGCCCGTTGCCGTCGTGCAGGAAGGTGACGTCGCCCAGCAGGGCCAGCGCCCGGGTGCTGTGCGGCCGGCCGAGGGCCACCCCCACAGCGGTCGACACCGACCCGTCGATGCCGGCCAGCCCGCGGTTGCCCACCACCATGCGGCGGTCGCCCACGCCGTACGGCGCCACCATCAGGTCGAGGTCCCGGACCGGGTTGGAGGCCCCCACGAACAGCAGCCCGCCCGGGGGCAGCGCGGCGCTCACCGCCCCCGCGACCTGCTGCGGGGTGAGGCCGCCCCGGGCGGCGAGCAGCGCGTCGAGCCGCCGGGAGACGTCGGCGTCGCGGCGCTTCCACTCGGCGAGCCAGGGACCGTCGTCCCGCTCCGCGCGGGTCTCCCCGTCGGCCTGCTCGCTGGCGAACCAGCCCGGCTGCACACCCTCGATCTCGACCCGGTCCGCGACCAGGTGCACGTGGTGCCCCGGGTCGGACCACCCCGAGGGGCCGCGGACGGCGTAGATCTCGAGGTCGTCACGGGCCAGCAGCCGGCTCACCGGCCGCGACAGCGTCGGGTGCCCGAAGACCACGACCTGCTGCACCCGGCCGGCGAGCTCCTCGTCGCCGAGCAGCAGCCGGTAGGAGCGGATCACGTTGTCGCCGGTCCGCGAGCCGCTGGTGGGCTCGGCGAGCAGCGGCCACCCGGCCCGCTCCGCGAGCACCCGCGCGGGCGGCCCCGCGTCGTCGCCGGCCACCACCACGGTGCGCAGGTCGGCGCCGAGCGGCGTCGGCTGGGCGAGCGGCTGGTCGCCGGGCAGCATCCACGGGTGCCCCTCGAGGCCGCCGTCCAGCGGGCAGCCCCACCCGTCGGAGACGCCGGGGACGAGCGGCTCCTCGAACTGGAGGTTCAGGTGCACCGGCCCGGGCCGTCCGCCCAGCCGACCGCGTGCGGTGGCGGCGGCACGCGCGGCGATCGCCCGCCAGGAGGCGACCTGCCGCTTCTCGACCTCGCCGCTGCCGGGGTGCGCGGGAGGCAGGTCGACGTGGTCGCGGACGGCGCCGCCGAAGATCCGCGCCTGGTCGGTGGTCTGGTTGGCGTTGGTGCCGCGCAGCCGGGCCGGCCGGTCGGCGGTGACGACCAGCAGCGGCAGGCCGGCGTGCGAGGCCTCGAGGACGGCCGGGTGCAGGTTCGCCACCGCGGTGCCGCTGGTGGTGACCACCAGCACCGGTCGCCGGCTGGTACGGGCCAGGCCGAGCGCGAGGAAGCCGGCCGAGCGCTCGTCGATCCGGGTGTGCAGCCGGAGCCGCTCCTGCGCGGCGTGCGCGGCGAAGGCCAGCGCGGCGCTGCGGGACCCGGGCGCCAGGACGACGTCCCGGACGCCGCAGCGGACCAGCTCGTCGACCAGCGTCGCGGCGAGGGCCGTCGAGGCGTTCGCGGGTGTCATGCCCGCGAACCTACCGAAGCGAGCCGTTCCCGCCAGTGCTCCGCACGGTCGTCGGGTGCCCGGGTCCGCGCCAGCGCGGCCGCGTCCACCTCCGGGCGTACCACGGGCAGGGCACCGTCGACCGGCAGCAGCGGCCGGACCGCGACGTCGTCGGTGAGCAGCTGCACGGTCGCGAGGCCGCAGGCGTAGGGCAGCTCGGGCAGGGCGGCCGCCAGCGCCAGCCCGGCGGCGATCCCGACGCTGGTCTCCAGGGCGCTCGACACCACCACGGGCAGGCCGATGTCCTCGGCGATCCGCAGGCAGGCCCGGACCCCGCCGAGCGGCTGGACCTTGAGCACGGCGACGTCGGCGGCGGCCAGGTCGCGCACCCGGTAGGGGTCCTCGGCGCGGCGGATCGACTCGTCGGCCGCGACCGGGACGTCGACCCGGCGGCGTACCCGGGCGAGGTCCTCGACCGTGGCCACCGGCTGCTCGACGTACTCCAGCCCGCCGGCGGCACGGTCGAGCAGCGGGATCGCGACGACCGCGTCGTCGACCGACCACAGCCCGTTGACGTCGATGCGGATGCGGCCGTCGGGGCCGAGGGCGTCGCGGACCGCCTCGAGCCGGGCCTGCTCGTCGGCGAGGCTCTGGCCGGGCTCGCCGACCTTGACCTTGGCGGTGCGGCAGCCGTTGCTCGCCCGCACGATCGCCGCCGCCTGCCGGGCGGGGACGGCCGGCACGGTCACGTTGACCGGGACGCTGGCGCGCAGCGGCTCCGGCCAGCCCTCGTCGGCCGCCTCGCGCGCGGCCCGCAGCCAGGGGGCGGAGACCTGGTCGTCGTACTCCAGGAACGGGCTGAACTCCCCCCAGCCGGCGTCCCCGCGCAGCAGCATCCCCTCGCGCACGGTGATGCCGCGGAACCGGGTGCGCATCGCGATCGCGAACACGTGCCGGTCAGCCACGCGCAAGCCTCTCGACGGCCAGCCGGTCGGTCTTCCCGTTGGCCAGCAGCGGCAGCGCGTCGACCGGGACCAGTCGGCGCGGGGCCCAGGTGCGGGGCAGCGTGCCCGCGACCCAGTCCCGCGCAGCGGTCAGCGTCAGGTCGCCGGCCACCACCACGGCCACCACGGCGCGGCCCCACTCCTCGTCGGGCACGCCGACGACCTCGGCCCCGAGGACCGTGGGGTGCTCGCGCAGCCGGCCGGCGACCGCGCCGGTCGCGACGTTGACGCCGCCGGAGACCACCACGTCGTCGACGCGGCCGAGCACCTGCAGCCGGCCGTCGACGAGCCGGCCGAGGTCGGCGGTGACGAAGCGCCCGTCGCGGAGCACCCGGGCGGTGAGGCCGGGGTGTCCGTCGTACCCGTCGAAGAGCACCGGGCCGCCGAGCCGCACCCGGCCGTCCGGGGCGAGGTCGACCTCGACGCCCTCCAGCGGCACCCCGTCGTAGACGCAGCCGCCGCAGGTCTCGCTCATGCCGTACGTCGCGACGACCCGCACGCCGGCCTCCTCGGCGCGCCCGCGCAGGGCCGGGTCGAGGCGGGCGCCGCCGACCAGCACCGTGTCGAAGCCGCGCAGCCGCTCGACGTCGGCGGCCTCGTGGAGCATCCGGGTCAGCTGGGTCGGCACCAGGGACAGGTAGCGCCGCTCGCCGGTCAGCGCGTCGGCCGAGGTCACCGCCGTGGTGCCGGCCCGCACCGAGCGGAAGAGCACCTGGAGCCCGGCGACGTACGCCGGGGGGAGGTTCAGCAGCCACTGCCCGGGGCCGCCGAGCCGGGCGTGTGTCGCGTCCGCGGAGGCCCGCATCGCGGCCCGGGAGAGCAGCACCCGCTTGGGGGCCCCCGTCGACCCGGAGGTCTCCACGGCCAGCGGCGCCGGGTCGTCGGCGGCGTCCCAGGCGCGGAGCAGGTCGAGGATCTCACCGGCGGTGCCGTGCACGGGTCTCAGGCCGGGCGGAGGGCTGCTCACGGGGGATCACGCTATGCCTGCCACAATCCACGACTGTGACAACCCCTGCGCAGTGGCTCGAAGGTGCTCGCCCACGCACCCTCCCCGCCGCCGTCTCCCCCGTCCTGGCCGGCACCGGCGTGGCCGCGTACGTCGACCACGCGGTGTGGTGGAAGGCCGCGCTCGCCCTGGTGGTGGCACTGGCCCTGCAGGTCGGGGTGAACTACGCCAACGACTACTCCGACGGGATCCGCGGCACCGACGAGGACCGGGTCGGCCCGCTCCGCCTCGTCGGGTCCCGCACGGCCAGCCCCCGGTCGGTCCGGGCGGCCGCCTTCGCGGCGTTCGGCGTCGCCATGCTGGCCGGGCTGGTGCTCGCGGCGACCACGTCGTGGTGGCTGCTGCTGGTCGGGGCGCTGGCGGTGGTGGCCGCGTGGTTCTACACCGGTGGCTCGACGCCGTACGGGTACCGCGCGCTCGGTGAGGTGATGGTGTTCGTGTTCTTCGGCCTGGTCGCGGTCGTCGGGACGACGTACGTGCAGACCGAGTCGCTCCCGCTGCCCGCCTGGTACGCCGCGGTCGGGGTCGGCGCGCTGGCCTGCGCGATCCTGGTCGCCAACAACCTGCGCGACATCCCCACCGACCGGGAGTCCGGCAAGCACACGCTGGCGGTGCTGCTCGGTCCCGACCGCACCCGCGGGCTCTACGCGCTGCTCGTCGGCGCCGCCGTGGTCGCGCTGCTCGCGGTCGCGCTCAGCACCAGCCGGCTCGCCCTCGTGGGGCTGGTGTTCGCGCTGCCGGCGGTGCCCGCGACCCGGATCGTGCTGACCGGCTCGACCGGCCGCGACCTGGTCCCGGTGCTCCAGCGCACCGGCACGGCGGAGCTGCTGTGGGCGGCCGGCGTCTTCGTGGGGCTGCTGGTCGCGTCGCTCTGAGCGGCCCGAGGCCTGCGTTCGCGCCGACTCGGCGGGGTCTTTCCGTGCGTTCGCGCCGACTCGGCGGGGTCTTTCCGTGCGTTCGCGCCGACTCGGCGGGGTCTGGGTCAGCGGCGGGCGGCGGCGGTCACCACCTTGTGGGTGCCGTCGCACCAGGGCGCCCGCTGGCTGCGCGCACACGCGCAGACCGCGACCACCGGGCGGGTGGTGGCGTGCAGGGCGCCGTCCTCGTCGCGGACCGCGTCCGCGCCGCGCACCAGCCACGGCCCGCCCGGGCAGGCTCGCACGACGGGTCCGTCCCCCTCGGGGACCAGGTCACCGTCGTCGAGCCGGACGGCGCGGCTCACGCCACCGCCGCCTCGACGACGGGGGTGCGCAGCGAGGACCGGCCCTCGCGGAAGCAGCCCAGCACGTGCTCGGCGACCCGCTCCTCCATCAGCAGCGACACCGCCACCCCGAAGCAGACGTCCTCGGCCAGCCGCGGCTCAGCCTCGACCAGGCCGGCGCAGATGTCCCGGGTCGCGACCTGCTCGTGGACGGCGTCGGCCTCCACGTGCTCGTCGAAGTAGCCGGCCATCGCCGGCGAGAGGTCGAGGCGGCGCAGCCCCTGGACGTACTTGCGGCAGGGCAGCGAGCTGGTGACCTCGATCGCCGCGAGGTGGCCGACGGCCGCCGCGCGCAGCCGGCGGTGCAGGCACAGCAGGCTCATCGCGTTGTTCAGCGCGAGCGTGCACGCGGGCGCGGCGTCGATGTAGGCGCCGTAGCTGCGGTCCAGGCCGCACTCGGCCATCCCCTCGGCGAACAGGGTGGCGTGCTGGCGCTCGGGCCGGCCGGCACCGTACTCGTCGAACTGGAGCTCGACGAGCGCGACCTTGGCGGCACCCCGCACCCGGGGCACGACGAACGTGTGCGGGTCGGCCTCCTTGAGCTGGTAGAGGCTGCGGTGCACCAGCACCTCGCGGAACTGCTCGGCGGTGGCCTCCCGCTGCAGGAACCGGCTCAGCGAGGGGCCGTCGCTCGCGTCGGTCTGGGCGAAGACCCGGTCCGCGACGTCCGCGGAGGACGCCAGGGCCGCGGCCACGCCGGGTGCGGTCAGCTCCCGGAGCCGGTCCTCGACCCGGCTCTCCAGGGCTCGACGCACCCGCAGCAGGTCGGGGTCCCACTCCCAGGCGTCGTCGACACCGTCGAGCCCGCCGTAGTGCAGCTCGTAGGCGACCCAGAGCGCGAGCTGCAGGTCCTCGTCGGCGAGCACGTCGCCGGTCGCCCGCTCGACCCGGGCGACCAGGTCGGCGGCGTCGAGGGCGGACCGTCCGTGGACGGCGGCGAGGATCGCGGCGCTGACAGGCCCTCGAGGTGTCGGGTCGGGCATGTCTCCCCCTGGGGTCGAACGGACAGGAGGTCTGAGGTACCCGCCATCGCGCAGGCCAAGCGGGTGCCGGGTGTGACGAATGCCCGGACGGTCTCGGGGGTCAGGACCCGCCGAGGTGTGGTTCGACCCAGGAGCCGGTGTCGTAGAAGCGCTCCAGCGTCCGGGAGTACGGCGCGATGTCGATGCCCTGGGCGGCCAGCCAGCCGTCGTCGTAGTACGTCGTGGCGTACCGCTCGCCACCGTCGCAGAGCAGCGTGACCACGCTGCCGGCCTGTCCCGCCGCACGCATCGTCGCGACCAGCCGCAGCGCGCCCCACATCGCGGTCCCCGTCGAGCCGCCCACCGGCCGGCCGGTCACCGTGCTGCACCACCGCATCGCCGCGATCGAGGCGGCGTCGGGCACCGAGACCATCGCGTCGACGATCGAGGGCACGAACGACGGCTCCACCCGCGGACGGCCGATCCCCTCGATGCGGGAGGCGCGGCCGGTCCGGAAGTCCGGGTCGGCGGACGACCAGCCCTCGAAGAACGCGCTGTTCTCCGGGTCCACGACGCAGACCTGGGTGTCGTGACGGCGGTACCGGATGAACCGCCCGATCGTCGCCGAGGTGCCGCCGGTGCCGGCGCCGACGACCACCCAGGCCGGGACCGGGTGCCGCTCCAGCGCGAGCTGGGAGAAGATCGACTCCGCGATGTTGTTGTTGCCGCGCCAGTCGGTGGCCCGCTCCGCGAACGTGAACTGGTCCATGTAGTGCCCGCCGGTCTCCGCGGCGAGACGACGGGCCTCGTCGTACATCGTGCCGGCGTCCTCGACGAGGTGGCAGCGGCCGCCGTGGAACTCGATCAGGTCGATCTTGCCGCGCGAGGTGGAGGCCGGCATCACCGCCACGAAGGGCAGCCCGAGCAGCCGGGCGAAGTAGGCCTCCGAGACCGCGGTCGAGCCCGAGGACGCCTCGACGACGGTGGTGCCCTCCTCGATCCAGCCGTTGCAGAGCGCGTAGAGGAACAGCGAGCGGGCCAGCCGGTGCTTCAGGGAGCCGGTCGGGTGGACCGACTCGTCCTTGAGGTAGAGGTCCACGTCCCACGACTCCGGGAGCGGGAAGACGTGCAGGTGGGTGTCCGCGGAGCGGTTGCTGTCCGCCTCCACCCGGCGGACCGCCTCGTTGACCCAGGTCCGGTCACGGGCATGGTGCGCCTCCCGGCAGCACCCCTCGGCGGGACCGTCGGGGGGCACGCCCTAGTCCTGGTCTTCCTTGGCGCGGGACTCCTCGAAGCGCCGGGCGATGGTCGAGGCGCGAGCGTCCACGCGAGCGGCGAACCGGGTCCGCGGCCCCGAGAGCAGGTAGTAGGACGCGACGGCGGAGACGACGGCCGCGAGCAGCAGCGGCACCAGGAGGTTGACGGCGCCGGTGATCGCGACCCAGATCCCGATGATCACCAGGTAGGACGCGACGAACAGACCGATCCGCGCCAGCGTGTACACCACGAACTCCTTCACCCCACCAGCCTAATCCGCGGACATGAGGGCGCAGGGCTTGGGTAGGTGCCTACCCTGGGGGCGTGGGTAAGTTCCTGCTCGTCGTGATCGTGTTCGCGGCCATCGTCTACACCGCGTTCTGGCTGCTCGAGCGCCGCCGCGGTGGAGGCGCCTCCGGCCGCCGTCCCACGGCGCCCCCGCGCCGCCCGACCCCCCGCAGCGTCGCCCCCGACGACGACGAGGACTTCCTGCGGGACCTGAACCGCCGCAACCCGCGGCGAGACCCGGACAAGCCCAACGAGCAGCCACCCGGCGGCTAGCCCAGGGGCCCCCGGCCCAGGAGTGCCGGCCCAGGGGCTCCCGGGGGTCGGGTCGGGTCAGTTGCCGGCGTAGGAGTGCATGCTCCCACCGCCGAAGAAGTAGTTGATCCCGACGAAGTTGAACAGCAGCGACGCGAACCCGATCAGCGCGATGATCGAGGCGGCCTTGCCCTTCCAGCCGGCGGTGGCCCGGGCGTGCAGGTAGGCGGCGTAGATCACCCAGGTGATGAACGCCCACACCTCCTTGGGGTCCCAGTTCCAGTAGCTGCCCCAGGCGTACTCCGCCCAGATCGGCCCGGCGACCAGGGCCGCGAACGTCCAGATCGGGAAGCCGAACGCGTGCAGCCGGTAGGCCACCCGCTCCAGCGCGGAGGTCTCCGGCAGCCGGCTCAGGTAGCCGCCGGGCCGGATCGTCCCGCGGCGGTCCGCCCGGTCCTTGGCCAGGAACAGCACCAGCGCGAGCGCCCCCACGGCGAATGCCCCGGAGGCGATCACGGCGGCGAGCACGTGGATGGCCAGCCAGTAGGAGTGCAGCGCGGGCACCAGCGGGCCGGCGTCCTGGTAGAGCACCAGCACGTCGAGCATCAGCACCACGACCAGGAAGGCGGTGACCAGCACGCCCATCCAGCGCAGGTGGTAGCGCTTCATCAGCACCAGGTACATCACGCTGACCCCGAAGGTGCCGGCGAGCGTGAACTCGTACATGTTGCCCCAGGGCACCCGGATCGGGTCCGAGCCGAGACCGCGGGAGACCAGGCCGAGGCCGTGCAGCACGCAGCCGACCACGGTCAGCGCGAGCCCGATGCGGCCCCACTTCTCCACCCGCAGCTCCTGCGCCTCCACCGCGTCGTCGGCGGTGGGACCGCCGTGGGTGACCGTGGGCGGGGCGCCGCCGCCGACGGCGACCGGCTCCCGGTCGGCGGCGGTCGCGGCGGGCACCGGCAGCGAGCGCAGGAACACCCACTCGGTGAGGTGCGCCAGGAACGCCAGGACGTAGACGATCGAGGCGAACATGATGGCGTTGTCGCTGAAGGCGGCGAAGTCCGCGGTGCTCACGGGTGCTCCCTCTCGGTACGGGGTCGGTCGGCAGGCTCGGGCTGGTGGTCGGGCGCGTTCCTCACGAGCCGCTCGATCTCGTCGACCTCGGAGGCGAGGTCGCCCCCGGAGCTGCGGTCGAGTCCGGCCAGCTCGACCACGGTACGCCCGTCCGCGCGGCGGGAGACCCTGACCCAGGCTCGGCGCGGCCGGATGAACAGGGAGCCCATCAGGCCCAGGATGCCGATCATCACCCCGCCGAGCGCGACGCCCTTGCCGGGGCTGTGGCTGATCTGGAGCTTGACGAACCGCTGCACCCCGTCGAAGCGGATCGAGCCGAGCCCGTCGGGGATCTTCACGGTCTGCCCCACCTCGAGCTTGATCCGCTTGACCGGGCCGAGCGTCGGGTCGGAGTTGGGGAAGGTCTTGAGCCGGGCTGACTTCTGCAGCGTGTAGACCGACTGCGGCTTGCCGCTGTCGAGGCCGAGGTCGCCGTGGTACGGCACCAGGGACAGCACCGGGTCGAGGTCGTCGGGGAACTGCGAGAACGGGCCCGCGGCGCGGGTGTAGCCGTAGGTCGGCAGGAACAGCCCCTCGAAGCCGAGCTGTTGCGGCTCGGCGTCGGGGACCTTGATCACGCCGAAGGAGCGGAACGTGTTGTCCTGCGGCAGGAACACCGCGGGGCCCTTGTAGGCGACCTTGCCCTGGCCGTCGCGCACCGTCACCACGGGCGCGTAGCCGTGGCCGACCAGGAACACGTCGGTGCCCGGGGTGCTCAGCGGGTGGTTGACCGCCAGGTCGTGCTTCTTCGGCGCCGCGTCCGGGCTGGTGCGGTAGGTGATGTTCGCGTCGAAGGACTCCGGCTGGCCCATCTCCGGGCCGCTGGTCAGCCACTTCACGTGGAAGTCGTCGACGGAGAAGCTCAGCGGGGACAGGCCCGAGGGGTCGAAGAGCGAGCCGGGCGCGAAGTCGTCGTACTGGCTCAGGGTGTTGCTGAAGCCCTGGCCGACGATGGTGATCACGCCGCCCTTGTAGCCGAACAGCTGCCCGAACGCGAAGCCGACCAGGACCACCAGGACCGAGAGGTGGAACAGCAGGTTGCCGGCCTCCCGCAGGTAGCCCTTCTCCGCCGCGACGGCCCCGTCGCGCAGGTCCACCCGGTAGCGGCGCCGGCGCAGCGCGGTCCGCGCCCGCTCGAGGACCGCGTCGGGCTCCTCCTCGAGCTCGAAGGTGCGGGACTCGGGCAGCCGGGACAGCCGGCTCGGCACCCGCGGCGGCCGGGCCCGCAGCGCCCGCCAGTAGATCCGCAGCCGGGGCACCACGCAGCCGACCAGCGAGACCATCAGCAGGATGTAGATCGCGGAGAACCAGGCGGAGCCGTAGACGTTGAACAGCCCGAGCCGGTCGTAGACCGGGGTGAGCGTGGTGTGCGCGGCCTTCCAGTTGGCGACCTTGACCGCGTCGATGTTCTGCTGCGGTACGACCGACCCGGGGACCGCCGCGAGCGCGAGCAGGAACAGCAGCACCAGCGCGGTGCGCATCGAGGTGAGCTGCCGCCACGCCCAGCGGGACAGCTCCACCGGGCTGAGCGCCGGCGGCGACGAGGGCGGTGTCGGCGGCTGGCTCGCGGAGCCGCCGGCCTCGGTCGGTGGGTCGGTGACGTCGGTGCTCATCGCGTCCTCACGGTCGGGTGCGTCATACCGGCGCCACGAATCCGGAGACCCACGACTGGATGTCGACGACCCAGTGGTCCCACAGGCCGGTCACCAGCAGCAGCCCCACCGAGATCAGCATCATCCCGCCGAGGCGGGTGACCCAGACCTGGTGACGGCGGACGAACTTCACCGCGCCCAGCGTGCGGCGGAACGTGAAGCCGGCGATCAGGAACGGGATGCCCAGCCCCAGCGAGTAGGCCAGGCTGAGCACCGCGCCCCGCACGGCGGTGCCCTCGTTGACGGCCAGTGCCTCCACGGCGGAGAGGGTCGGTCCGATGCAGGGCGTCCAGCCGAGGCCGAACATGACCCCGAGCAGCGGTGCCGCGGCCAGCCCGACCGCCGGCACCTTGTGGATCCGGACGTCGCGCTGGAGCAGCGGCACCAGCCCCAGGAAGGCGACGCCGACCAGGATCGTGAGCAGCCCGAGGCCGAGGCTGAGCTGGCGGCGGTAGACGATCAGCCAGTCGCCGAGCGAGCCGAACAGGGCCCCGAAGGAGACGAACACGAAGGAGAAGCCCAGCACGAACAGGAAGCTGCCGAGCACCATCCGGCCGCGCTTGCCCTGCTCGAGGTCCACCCCCGACAGACCGGTCGCATACGACAGGTAGCCGGGCAGCAGCGGCAGCACGCAGGGCGAGAAGAACGACACCGCCCCCGCGACCACGGCCACCGGCAGCGCCAGCAGCAGCGAGCCGGAGAGCACGGTCCCGGAGAACCACGAGCCGATGTCGAGCGGGGTCACGCGCCACCGCCCTGGCCGGTCCGGCCCCCGGCGTCGTCGACGAGGTCGTAGAGCGTGGTCCGCGAGACGGTGCCGATCACGCTGGCAGCGACCCGCCCCTGACGGTCGATCACGACGGTGCTCGGGATGGAGTTGGGCGAGAGCGTGCCGTGGAAGGCCAGCAGGGTGCGGCCGTCGGGGTCGTAGATCGAGTCGTAGGGGATCTTGAAACGGCGCTCGAAGGCCTGCGGGCCGGCCTGCTCCGGGTTGCGGGAGTTGATGCCGAGGAAGACCACGCCCTTGGCGTCGAGGTCCCGCGCGGCGGCGGCCAGCATCGGCGCCTCGGCCCGGCACGGCGGGCACCAGGAGCCCCACACGTTGACCACCACGACCTTGCCGCGGTAGTCCGCCAGCGAGACCGTGCGGCCGGCCAGCGTGGTGCCGGAGACCGCGCCGGGCTGCCGACGGTCGGCGACGGCCACCGAGGTGATGATGCCCTTGCCGGCGACGTAGCCCTGGTCGCCGGAGGCGCCGACCTTGTCGCTCGAGCACCCCGCCAGCGCGCCGGCGCCCAGGGCGGCGGCGGCCAGGGCGACGGCCAGGCGGCGGGTGCGGGTCACGACGGGGTGCCACCCCCGGAGGAGAAGTTCTGGTGCCGGTCCTTGAGCGGGATCAGGTCGGCGGCGGGCTCGGAGTAGCGCAGCGTGCTGAGGGTGTCCCCGTCGAAGACCAGCGAGGTCAGGCTGCACAGGGTGCACTGCCGGCGACGCGGGTCGTGCAGGAAGGACCTGCTCTCGACGTGCAGCCGGGTGGTCCAGATCGGCAGCTGGTGGGAGACCAGGACCGCCTCGTGGCCGCGGGCCGCGTCCCGGGCGTCGTACACCGCGGCCATCATCCGGGCCACCACGGCCTTGTACGGCTCGCCCCAGGACGGCCGGAACGGGTTCCACATGTGCACCCACGTCGAGGGGCGCTTGAGGATCCCCTCGCTGACGCTGAACTGCCGGCCCTCGAACACGTTGGTCGACTCGATCACCCGGGCATCGGTGACGATGTCGACGCCCCGCGCCGACGCCAGCGGGCCGGCGGTCTCCTGGGCCCGCTCGAGCGGGGAGGCGACCACGTGGGTGATGTCGCGGTCCCCCACCGTGTCGGCGACCCGCTGCGCCATCTGCCGGCCCAGCGCGGAGAGGTGGTAGCCCGGGAGCCGGCCGTAGAGCACGCCGGTCGGGTTGTGCACCTCACCGTGCCGCAGCAGGTGCACGATGGTGCGGTCGCCGGATCCGTCCACCGGGCCGGTCACCGGCCGGCCCCGTCGGTGGCCACGGGCACGGGCACGGCGGCCGCCGCCCGGGCCGCGGTCGGCAGCGCGGACACGATGCGGTCCACCGCCCGGTCGTCGTGGGCCGCGGAGAGGAACCACACCTCGAACGCGCTCGGCGGCAGGTAGACGCCCTGGTCGAGCATCGCGTGGAAGAAGGCCTTGTAGCGCTCCGGGTGCTGCGCGGCGGCGGCGGCGAAGTCGGGCACCTCGGTGACCCCCTCGTCGGTGAAGAACACGCTGAACATGTTGCCGACGTTCTGCACGACGTGCGGCACCCCGGCCTCGGCCAGCGCGGACCCGGCGGCCTCGCGCAGCAGCAGGGCGGTCTTGTCCAGGTGCGCGTAGACCGCGTCGGTGGCGAGCCGGAGGGTGGCCAGGCCCGCGGTGGTCGCGACCGGGTTCCCCGACAGCGTGCCGGCCTGGTAGACGGGCCCCTCCGGGGAGAGCATCGACATCACGTCGGCGCGGCCGCCGAAGGCCGCGGCCGGGAAGCCGCCGCCCATCACCTTGCCGTAGGTGACCAGGTCGGGGACCCAGCCCTCGACGGCGCCGTCCAGCCCGTGGTGGCCCGAGCGGGTGACCCGGAAGCCGGTCATCACCTCGTCGCTGACGAACAGCGCACCGTGCCGGGCACAGGTCTCGGCCAGCAGCTTGTTGAAGCCGGGGGCCGGTGGGACGACACCCATGTTGCCGGGGGCGGCCTCGGTGATCACGCAGGCGATCTCGTCGCCCCGCTCGGCGAAGACCCGCTCGACGGCGGCGGGGTCGTTGTAGGGCAGCACCAGGGTGCCGGCGGTCGAGGCGGCCGGCACGCCGGGCGTGCCCGGGACCGCGAACGTGGCCAGCCCGGAGCCGGCCTCGGCCAGCAGCGAGTCGACGTGCCCGTGGTAGCAGCCGGCGAACTTCACCACCAGCTCGCGGCCGGTGAAGCCACGGGCCAGCCGGATCGCCGACATCGTCGCCTCGGTCCCGGAGGACACGAAGCGGACCTTCTCGACCGGGGTGCGCGCCACGATCTCCTCGGCGAGCTCGACCTCGGGACGGGTCGGGGTGCCGAACGACGTCCCGCGGGAGACCGCCTCGCGGACGGCGTCGAGCACCTCGGGGTGCGCGTGGCCGAGCAGCATCGGGCCCCAGCTGCACACCAGGTCGACGTACTCGGTGCCGTCCACGTCCACCAGGTAGGGGCCGTGGGCGCTCTCCATGAAGCGCGGGGTGCCGCCCACGGCGTTGAAGGCACGCACCGGGGAGTTCACCCCACCGGGGGTCACGGCGTGCGCCCGGGCGAACAGGGCGGCCGAGGTCGAGGTCGGGGGCGTCGCGGTCACCCGGGCATTCTCCCTCGCACCGGGCTCAGACCACGAACCCGGTCCGCGCCGCACCCGTGTGAGACGTGCAACGCCCCCCGCGTGGACCGGCACGTCGAGCCGGAGCCGGTCCTCGGAAGCCGGCGCACGGCCGTGTGAGCCACGTCATACCCACCGGGAGGACCCGCGCTCCGTAACCCGGTGTCACGGCGGTCGTTGACAGGGTTGGACGGGGGAGCAACCGGGTAACCGGGGTCACACGAGGGACCGGGTCCGCCTGGGGCGGGCCCAGGGAAATGGGAGAGAGCGCGACGATGCCGTCACACACACGCCTGACGCGGTGGCAGAAGGCCACGGCCCTGGTGCCGCTGGCTCTGCTGTCCGGAGCCTGGACCACCAGCCTGACCGTCACCTCGAGCGCGAGCGCCGAGTCCACCCGGCTGCAGGCCGGCCGGCTGCCGGACGGCACCAGCATCCCCGACCAGGCGATCACGGCGCCCGCCAGCGTCTCGAGCCCCGGCGAGATCGCCCCCGGCGTCCCCACCGGCTCCGCGCAGCGGGTGGTGACGGCCGCCAGCGCCAACGGCATCCCGGCGGCCGCGCTCTCGGCCTACCAGCGGGCCGCCCAGGTCATCGACACCGCCGACAAGGGCTGCCACATCGACTGGACCCTGATCGCGGCGATCGGCCGCGTCGAGTCCAACCACGGCCGGTACGGCGGCAACACCCTCGACGACAACGGGGTCAGCCGGCCCGGCATCTACGGCATCCCGCTGGACGGCTCGCACCACACCTCGCGGATCAGCGACACCGACGCCGGCCAGTACGACCACGACCCGCAGTACGACCGGGCGGTCGGCCCGATGCAGTTCATCCCCTCCACCTGGTCGGTGATCGGCGTGGACGGCGACAACGACGGCAAGCGGAACCCGCAGGACATCGACGACGCGGCGCTCGCCACCGCCGTCTACCTGTGCTCCGGCAACGAGGACCTGTCCGGCACGGCCGGGCAGCGCTCCGCGGTCTACCGCTACAACCACAGCAACGACTACGTGGCCCTGGTGCTCTCGATCGCCGCGGCCTACGCCCGGGGCGACTTCTCCTCCGTGCCGACCAGCACCGCCGGGACCACCACCTTCACGCCCAGCCTCGGCGACCCGGTGTCCGCCTCCGGCACCCGCGGTCGCACCCCGCGCACGCACGCCCGTGCCGGCCAGGGCCGCGCCCGCAGCGGTGGCGGCTCCTCCTCGGCCGGCTCGTCGGCGGGATCGTCAGCGGGCCACGCCTCGGCCGCGGGCACCCCGAGCGCGCCGTCGACCGGCTCCGCGCCGAGCGCCACCTCCGGCGGCGGCTCCGGCTCCACCTCGACGGCCACGAAGGCCACCGACCCGGTCAAGAAGGTCGTCAAGAAGGTCGTCAAGAAGGTCGTCACCTCGGTCCCGAAGCCGACGCCGTCCGCTCCGGTGACCAAGGCCGTCGACCCGGTGCTCAGCTACGCCGACGCCAAGAGCAAGTGCCTGGCGAAGGGGATCAGCGTGCTGGACGCCGCCAAGCTGGACGCGTGCATCGCCGACCTGACCCACTAGCCGAGTCGGCGCGAACGCACGCTTGAAGACGGCCGAGTCGGCGCGAACGCGCGTTTCGCGTCGGCTCAGCGGCCCATCCCGCGGGCCACCTCGGCGGCCCAGTACGTCAAGATCACGTCGGCCCCGGCCCGGCGGATCGAGGTCAGCGTCTCGTGGATCGCCGCCTCCCGGTCGATCCAGCCGTGCGCGGCAGCGGCCTCGACCATGGCGTACTCGCCGGAGATGTTGTACGCCGCGACGGGGACGTCCACCGCCTCCCGGACCGCCCGGATCACGTCGAGGTAGGCCAGCGCGGGCTTCACCATCACCAGGTCGGCGCCCTCCTCGATGTCGAGCAGCGCCTCCCGGACGCCCTCGACGACGTTGCCGCCGTCCTGCTGGTAGGTCCGCCGGTCGCCCTGGAGCGAGGAGTCGACGGCCTCCCGGAACGGGCCGTAGAACGCGGAGGCGTACTTCGCGGAGTAGGCCAGGATCGCGACGTCCTGGTGTCCGGCGCCGTCGAGGGCCGCCCGGATCACCCCGACCTGTCCGTCCATCATCCCGCTGGGCCCGAGCAGGGCGGCGCCGGCGGCGGCCTGGGCCAGCGCCATCTCGGCGTACACCTCGAGGGTGGCGTCGTTGTCCACGACGCCCGCCGGGGTGAGCACGCCGCAGTGGCCGTGGTCGGTGAACTCGTCGAGGCACAGGTCCGCCATCACCGGCAGCGCGTCGCCGACCTCGGCGACGCAGTCCGCGATCGCGACGTTGAGGATGCCGCCGGGGTCGACCGCGCCGGAGCCGGTGGCGTCCTTGTGGGTGGGCACGCCGAACAGCATGATCCCGCCCAGCCCGAGCTCGGCCGCCTCCGCGGCGGCCGCCCGCAGCGAGTCCCGGGAGTGCTGCACGACGCCCGGCATGCTGCCGATCGGAGTCGGCTCGTCGGCACCCTCCCGGACGAAGACGGGCAGCACCAGCTGGCGGGCCTCGAACGAGGTCTCCGCGACCAGCCGCCGGATCGCCGGGGTACGACGCAGCCGGCGGGGCCGGGTGACCGGGAAGGCCATCGGCTCAGGTCGCCCGGCGACGGGCCGAGGGCCGCCGCTCGGACGGACGCGTCACCGGCTGGCCGGCCTCGACCAGCGCCGCGCGACGGGCGGCGCCGAAGTCGGCGAGCGCGTCGACGAGCACCTCCACCGACGGCGACGGCGCCAGGACGTCGACCCGCAGGCCGTGCTCCTCGGCGGTCTTCGCCGTGGCGGGACCGATCACCGCGATCACCGTCGAGGCGTGCGGCTTGCCGGCGATGCCGACCAGGTTGCGCACCGTCGAGGAGGAGGTGAACACGACCGCGTCGAACTTGCCCGACTTGATCGCCTCGCGGGTCGGCGCCGGCGGCGGGGTGGCCCGCACCGTGCGGTAGGCGGTGACGTCGTCGACCTCCCAGCCCAGGTCCAGCAGCCCGGCGACCAGGGTCTCCGTGGCGATGTCGGCCCGCGGCAGGAACACCCGGTTGATCGGGTCGAGCAGGTCGTCGTACGGCGGCCAGTCCTCGAGCAGACCGCGGGCGGACTGCTCCCCGGACGGCACCAGGTCGGCGCGCAGGCCCCAGGCCTCGATCGCGGCGGCGGTCTTGTCACCGACGGCGGCGATCTTGAGCCCGGAGAAGGCACGTGCGTCGAGGCCGTACTCGTCGAACTTCTCGCGCACGGCGCGGACCGCGTTGACCGAGGTGAACGCCACCCACTCGTAGCGGCCCTCGACCAGGCCGCGGATCGCCTTGTCCATCTGCTGGGGGTTGCGGGGCGGCTCGACGGAGATCGTCGGCACCTCCTCGGGCACCGAGCCGTAGCTGCGCAGCCGCGCGGACAGCGAGCCGGCCTGCTCCTTGGTGCGCGGCACCAGCACCCGCCAGCCGAACAGCGGCTTGGTCTCGAACCACGACAGCGTGGTGCGCAGGTCGACGACGTCGCCGATCACCGTCACCGCCGGCGGCACCATCCGGGCGGCGCGGGCGTCCGAGCCGATCCGGGCCAGCGTCGAGACGACCGTCTCCTGCTCGGTGGTGGTGCCCACGCGGGTCATCGCGACCGGGGTCTCGGCGCTGCGGCCGGCCGCGACCAGGGCGGCGGCGACCTCGGTGATCGAGCTGACCGCGGACAGCAGCACCAGGGTGCGGTCGTCGGCGTACTGCGACCAGTCGACCTTGGCGTCGGTGCAGTTCACCACCGCGACCTCGCGGTGCTTCTTGTCGGTCAGCGGCACGCCGGCGTAGGCCGGGACCGCGGTCACCGAGGAGACCCCCGGGACGATCTCGAAGCCGACACCGGCCTTCACGCAGGCCTGCGCCTCCTCGGGGCCCGAGGCGTACACGAACGGGTCTCCGGCCATCAGCCGGACCACGCGCTTGCCGGTGCGGGCCTGCTTGACGATCACCTTCGCGCGCCCGGCGTGGGTCAGCGGCTGGCCGTCCTGGCCGAAGCCGCCGTCGACGACCTCGGCGTGCGGGCAGATGCGCTCGACGAGCGCGGCGTGCTCGGGGGCCTCGGTGACCACGACCTCGGCACCGCGCAGCAGGTCCACGGCCCGCACGGTGAGCAGCTCGGGGTCGCCCGGGCCGCTGCCGACGAAGGAGACGAACCCGATCGGGAGCGCCGACTTCACGGCGCCCTCGGACGCCGTGGCGGCTCCGCTGCGCGCGGCGGACGTCTTCTTGGTGGCCGCCGTGGCGGTGGTGTCGCCCTGGGTCTCGGGGCTGGTGGTTGACGTGTTGCTCACAGTCGCCTTCTTGCTACTGGTGGTGGGCTGTGTCTCGGTGGTGCTCGTGCTCGTCATGACGTCTGCTCCTCGATCAGGGCCGACGCCCCGTCGTCCAACATCTCCTCGGCCAGACCCCGGCCGACCTTCTCCGCATCGCCCGGGGACCCGGTGGCGGACCGCCGTACGGCGACCGCCCCGTCCCCGGACAGGGCCACGGCCCGCAGCCACAGCTCGTCGCCGTCGTCCCCCTCGGCGATCTCGGCCATCGCCCCCACGGGGGCCGAACAGCCGGCCTCGAGGGTGGCGAGCACCGCGCGCTCGGCGGTCACCGCGGCACGGGTCCGCGGGTCGTCGATCGCGTCCCGCACCGCGGCCACCAGCTCGGTGTCCGCGGCCCGGCACTCGACCGCCAGTGCACCCTGCCCGGGGGCGGGGAGCATCTGGAGCGGGTCGAGGACCTCGGTCACGTCGTCCATCCGTCCCAGCCGCGAGATGCCGGCCCGGGCGAGGACGACTGCGTCCACGTCCCCGGTCGACACCTTGCGGATGCGAGTGTCCACGTTGCCACGAATCGCCACCACGTCGAAACCGAGACCGAGCGCGTGCAGCTGCGCGGCCCGTCTCGGGGACCCGGTGCCGATGCGCGCGCCGGCCGGCAGCTCACCCAGGGTGAGGCCGTCGCGGGCGACGACCACGTCGCGGGGGTCCTCGCGCACCGGCACGGCCGCCAGGGCGACCTGCTCGTGGGGCGCGGTCGGGAGGTCCTTGAGGGAGTGCACCGCGAGGTCGACGTCGCCGCGCAGCAGGGCGTCGCGCAGCGCGCTGACGAAGACGCCGGTGCCGCCGAGGCTGGCCAGCGGAGCGGCCGACACGTCGCCCTCGGTGGTCACCTCGACCAGCTCGACGTCGCGGCCGAGGGCCGCCCGCAGCGCCGCAGCGACGTGCTCGGACTGGGTGCGGGCCAGCAGCGACCGGCGGGTGCCCAGCCGGATCGTGCCGCTGTCGCTGTCGATGCCGGTACCGGCGGCGGAGGGGACGGGAGGCGTCATCGCACGCCCTCCGCCCGGGTCATCGCCTCGACGGCGTCGGGGTCGAGGGAGAAGAGCTCGGCGAGCGCGGTGGCGTAGGACACTGCCCCCGTCTCGTTGGCGAGCTCCTTGACCCGGACCGTCGGCTGGTGCAGCAGCTTGTCGGCGACCCGCCGGACGGCGTGCTCCACCTCGGCGCGCACCGCCGGGTCGAGCCCGGGCAGCCGCGAGACCAGCCGCTGCATCTCGGCGTCGACGATCCCGGTGGCCATCGTGCGGAGCGCGACGACCGTGGGGGTCACCGTCGCCGAGGCGCGGGCCGCGAGGAAGGCGGTGATCTCCTGGGTGACGATCTCGCGGACCGCGGCGACGTCGGCGCCGCCGTCGCCCTCGTTGACCACCGCGGCGAGCCGGGCCAGGTCGAGCAGGGTGACGCCGGGCAGATCGACGACCGCGGGGTCGACGTCGTGCGGCAGCGCCAGGTCGATGACGGCGAGCGGGCGGTCGGCGTCCTGCCGCGCGGCGGCGACCACCGAGAGCGGCAGCACCACGCCGGTGGCGCCGGTGCAGGAGATCAGCACGTCGGCCCCGGCGAGGGCCTCCTGGACCTGCGTGAGCGGGACCGCGCGGCCGTCGTACTGCTCGGCGAGCCGGCGGGCGTGCGCCTCGGTGCGGCTGGCGACCACGATGTCGCGCGCCCCGAGCCGGGACACCGTGGCCACCGAGAGGCCGGCCATCGAGCCGGCGCCGACGACCAGCACCCGCTGACCCGACAGCGGACCCACCGCCTCGGCGGCGTGGTCCAGCGCGACGCCGACCAGCGACGGGGCGACGTGGTCGACGTCGGTCTCGGCGTGCACGCGCTTGCCGACCCGCAGGGCCTGCTGGAAGAGCACGTTGAGGGCGGGGCCGATGGTGCCGGCCTCCTGGCCGATCCGAAGCGCCTCGCGGGCCTGGCCGAGGATCTGGCCCTCGCCGACGACCATGGAGTCCAGGCCGGTGGCGACGTGGAACAGGTGCGAGACCGCCCCGTCGTCGTAGTGCACGTAGAGGTGCGGGACGACGTCCTCGGGGGCCTCGTCGGCGAGCTCGCACAGCATCCGGGAGACCGCCTCGACACTGCCGTGGAAGCGGTCCACGTCGGCGTAGATCTCGACCCGGTTGCAGGTCGCCAGCACCGTCGCCTCGAGGACGTGCTCGCAGCCGGAGACCTCGTGCAGCAGCTTGTCGATCCCCGCGGTGTCCAGGGTGAGCCGTTCCAGCACGGCCACCGGTGCGGTGTTGTGGGAGACCCCCACGACCAGGACGCTCATGCGCCGACCACTCCGTCCAACGGCAGGGCGGCCTCGGGGAACGAGGCCCGGTCGACCAGCGACTTGCGCTGCTCGTGGTAGGCGAGGATCTGCAGCTCGATGGACAGGTCCACCTTGCGCACGTCCACGCCCTCGGGCACCGACAGCACGGCCGGTGCGAAGTTCAAGATGCTGGTCACGCCGGCCCCGACCAGCCGGTCGCAGACCGACTGCGCGGCGACCGCCGGGGTGGCGATGACCCCGATGGCCACCGCGTCCTTCTCGACGATCGCCTCGACCTCGTCGAACGCGCGGACCGCGAGGCCGCCGACGTCCTGGCCCTGCCGGTCCGGGTCGGCGTCGAGCAGCGCGACGATCCGGAAGCCGCGGGAGGAGAAGCCCGAGTAGGTGGCCAGGGCATGCCCGAGGTTCCCGATGCCGACGATGACGACCGGCCAGTCCTGGGTCACCCCGATCTCGCGGGCGATCTGGTAGCGGAGGTACTCCACGTCGTACCCGACGCCGCGGGTGCCGTAGGAGCCGAGGTAGGAGAGGTCCTTGCGGAGCTTCGCGCTGTTCACGCCCGCGGCGGTGGCCAGCTCCTCGCTCGAGCAGGTGGCGGTGCCGCTCTCCGCGAGCCCGATCAGGGCCCGCAGGTAGACCGGGAGACGAGCCACGCTGGCCTCGGGGATACCGCGTTCGGCAGCCTTCGCGGACGGGGGACCGGCGGGGCCCTCGTCCAGGGCGCCGGTCCGAGCACTACGCGGCGAGCTCACGCTTCTCCTGACGTCTCTGACGCTGTGGTCGATGTGTCGGCAGGGGCCCGGACGGGATGGTGGGGCAAAGGCCGGACCGTCGTCCGCGGCCCTGATCGGGGCCGACAGCGTCCTCACTCTAGGAGTTTGTGAACGTGAGAACAAACCGAGCGGTAGCCCGCACTAGCACAGGTGACCCGTGTCACCGTCGGCGGGGGTTCCAGACCGCGCAGGACCGGGTACGAGCGCGAGGCCGTCAGCCGAGGGCAGTCCTCAGCCGCTGCGCGTCGACCCGCCAGAAGTCGTGCTGGCGCCCGTCGACGAAGGTCACCGGGATCTCCTCGCCGTACGTCGCCATCATCTGCTCGGCGTCCGGCCCGGCGGTGATGTCGACCTCCTCGAAGGTCTCCCCCAGCTCGGCGCAGACCTGCTCGATGACCACCCGGGCGTCGTCGCACAGGTGGCAGCCGGGCTTGGCGTAGAGCGTCACCCGGGCGCTCACTCGAGCAGCCCGACGTCCGAGCGGCGACGGGTCGCCCGCAGCCGACCCTTGGCCACCTTGCCGGTCACCGTGTGCGGCAGGTCGTCGACGACGCGCACCTCGGTCGGCTGCTTGAACCGGGCCAGCCGGACCCCGCAGTGCTCGCGGACCCGCTCCTCGAGCTCGCCCGCGTCGTACGACGAGCCGGGCACCGCCTTGACGTAGGCGACCACCGCCTCACCCGTGCGCGGGTCCGGCGTGCCGATCACCGCGGCCTCGGCGACCCCGTCGACCTCGGTGAGGACCTCCTCGACCTCGACCGGGTAGACGTTGAACCCGGACACGATCACCAGCTCCTTGAGCCGGTCGACCAGGAACAGGTCGCCGTCACCGTCGAGGAAGCCGACGTCACCGGTGGCGTACCAGCCGTCCGCGTCGGGGCCGTCCGCGCCGTCGGGCCACCAGCCGCTGAACAGGTTCGCGCCCCGCAGATGGATCTCCCCCGGGTCCCCGCCCTCGGGGGCACGGCCGGCGTCGTCGACCAGCCGGATCTCGATGCCGGGCAGCGCAGCGCCGACCGAACCCGGCTTCACGCGTGCGGACTGCGACGTCGAGGTGACCACCGGCGCGGCCTCGGTCAGCCCGTAGCCCTGGTGGACCGCGATCCCGGTGCGCGCGGTGAAGGCGTCCACCAGCGCGGTGGACAGCGGCGCCGACCCGGACAGGGCGAGCCGCACCCCCCGCAGCCGCTCGCCGAGGTCGTGCACGGCCTGCCAGTAGGCGAACACCGGCGGCGCCACCGGCAGCACCGTGACCGCCTCGTCCTCGATGAGCGCGAGCGATTCCTCCATGTCGAAGCCGTCGACCACCACGAGTCGCGCCCGCTGGTGCAGCACCTGGCCGAGCACCGCGTTCAGCCCGTAGACGTGGAAGAGCGGCAGCACGCCGAGCACCACGTCGTCGGCGGTGACCATCGGCGGCTGCACGGCGGCGGCCTGCTCGATGTTGGCGAGCAGGGCCCGGTGGCTGAGCATCGCGGCGCGGGGACGACCCGACGTACCGCTGGTGTAGAGCAGCACCGCGAGCCGCTCGGGGTCGCCGCCCGCCGGGGACGGGGCCGGGGACGGGGCCGGGGCGGTGTCGGACAGCAGCCGGTCGTAGGACAGCTCGCCGGGCACCGTGGGGGCGTCCACCACGACGAGCCGCGGGACGGCGGTCGAGCGGCGCAGCTCCTCGTCGGCCCCGGTCAGGGCGTCCTCCAGCCCGGCGACCGCCTGCCGGGCGGTGGTGACGGTGGCGGCGTCGGCGACCAGGACCCGGGCGCCGCAGTCCGCGACCAGCCGGACCAGCTCCCCGGTGGCCGAGCGCGGGTTCACCGGGACCGCGACCAGGCCCGCGCGCAGGGCGCCGAGGTACGTCGTGACGAACTCGACGCGGTTGGGAAGCGCGACCACGACGCGGTAGCCCGCGACGAGCCCCAGGGCGTCGAACCCGGCGGCGACCCGGTCGACCTCGGCGTCCAGGTCGGCCCAGGTCACCCGGCGTCCGGTGCGGGCCTCGACGAGCGCCACCCGGTCGGGGACCTCGGCTGCCGCGCTGGTCAGGAGCTGCGCGAGAGGGGCGGTCACACGCGTGAGTCTCGCACACGGCGGCGGCCCCGCCCGTGGCACTAGGGTTGACCCGTGACGGCTCAGCGACGCACCCAGCGAGAGACCCGCGGCGAGGCCCCGCGCGACCTGCGCAGCCGCTCGGCGCTGGCCGGCGAGGCGTCCGCGGCGGCCGCCGAGGTGGAGACCTCGCTGGAGGTGCCGCTCGACCCGACCAGCGCGGCGTTCTTCGACGTCGACAACACGATCATGCAGGGCGCCTCGATCTTCCACCTGGCCCGGGGCCTGTACCGCCGCGACTTCTTCACCACCCGCGACATCCTCGGGGCGGCCTGGAAGCAGGCCTACTTCCGGTTCGTCGGCGTCGAGGACCCCGAGCACGTCGCCGAGGCTCGCTCCTCGGCGCTCGCGTTCATCAAGGGGCACCCGGTCAGCGAGCTCGAGGAGCTGAGCGAGGAGATCTTCGACGAGGCGATGGCGCACCGGATCTGGCCGGGCACCCGGGCGCTCGCCCAGCTGCACCTCGACCAGGGCCAGCGGGTCTGGCTGGTGACCGCCGCGCCCATCGAGATCGCCACGATCATCGCCCGCCGACTCGGGCTGACCGGCGCGCTGGGCACCGTCTCGGAGCACGTCGACGGCATCTACACCGGCCGGCTGGTCGGCGAGATGATGCACGGCCCCGCGAAGGCCGAGGCGGTCGCCGCGCTGGCCGCCCGTGAGGGCCTGGACCTGGCCCGCTGCTCGGCGTACTCCGACTCCTACAACGACCTGCCGATGCTGAGCCTGGTCGGCGACCCGTGCGTGGTCAACCCCGACAGCCGGCTGCTGGAGCACGCCCGGGCCCGGGGCTGGCGGGTCCGGGACTACCGCACCGGGCGCAAGGCCGCCCGGGCCGGCCTGCTCGGCGCCGGTCTCGCGGGCGCCGTGACCGGTGGGGTCGCCGCCGTGGTCGCGGTGCGCCGCAGGGTCCGCTGACCCACCCGCCGCAGGCCGGTTACCGACCGGTTCACAAAACACCCGGACGCGCCTAGTCTGGACCGGCCATGAGGGGGTGCCCGGCCCAGCCGTCGACCTCGTCGCCGGCGGACCGGGAGGGAGACCGATGGTGACGCGCGACCATGACGTGCGGTGCGGCCTGGCGGCGCTCAGGTCCGCGGTCCGGGATGCCCTCGCCCCCGACCTCCTGCTCGTCCCGGCCGGCGGCCCGGGCTGGCTGCTCGCGGACGCGGTCGACGTGGACGGCTCCCGGCGTACCACCGGCGGGGCCGGCGGCGGGCGTCAGGACGCCGACGGGGCCCGCTCCTCGGAGGACGAGGCCTGCTCCTCGGAGGACGACGAGGCCGAGGCGACCCGGCTGACCGCACTCGTCGAGCTGGCCCGGGGCGGCGACAGCGAGGCCTTCGGCCTGCTCTACGACCACTACCACGTCTCGGTGTACAGGTTTGTGTACTACCGGGTGGGCTCGGTGACGGTCGCGGAGGACCTGGCCGCGGAGACGTTCTTCCGGGCGCTGCGCAGCATCGGGTCGTTCCGGTGGCAGGGCAGGGACTTCGGCGCCTGGCTGATGACCATCGCCCGCAACCTCACCACCGACCACTTCAAGGCCGGCCGGACCCGGCTGGAGTACGCCACCGAGGACATGTCCCCGCACGACGGGACCGCCGAGGGACCCGAGACCTCCGTGCTGGCAGCCCTCACCAACGAGGCCTTGCTGGCGGCGCTCACCGAGCTGCCCCACGAGCAGCAGGAGTGCCTGATCATGCGGTTCCTCCAGGGCCTCTCCATCGCCGAGACGGCCCGGGTGCTGGGCCGCAGCGACGGCGCCGTCAAGCAGCTCCAGCTGCGCGGGGTGCGCAACCTCGCCAAGCTGCTCCCCGAGGGGGTCCGATGAGCCGCGTAACCCCGCCCGGCGGTTGCTCGTTACAGGTGCTGATCACCCGACCGGCAGTGCCGACCGAAGGACCCCTGCGATGATCTCCCTGATCCGCTCGCGGCAGCGCGCACGGGAGCTCGACGCGCGCGTCGAGGGTCCGGCCGAGGGGCGGCGCGTCTCGGGTCCGGCCGACGGACGGCGCGTCGCCGGGCCGGGCCGGCCGGACGACGAGATGGACCGGCTGGTCGGCGTGGTCGGCGCCCTGCGCCGTACGGCGGCCGAGGACCCGGCGACCCCGCGCGAGGCGTTCGCCGCCGAGCTCCGGGAGCGGCTGATGACCGAGGCCGCCCAGGTCCTCACCCCGCAGGCCGCGGCGCTGCGGCTGCCCGCGCGTCCCCGCACCGGCACCCGGCGCGACCGCCGGCTGGTGGCGGTGGCGACCGCCACCATCCTGCTGGGCGGCACCGCCGGGATGGCCGCCGCCGCCCAGCAGGCCCTCCCCGGCGAGGCGCTCTACCCGGTCAAGCGCGGCATCGAGCGCGTCGAGACCCGGCTGGCCGGCTCGGACGCCGGCCGGGGCCGCGACCTGCTCGCGCAGGCCTCCGGTCGGCTGGTCGAGGTGCGGGGCCTGCTGGACGAGGACGCCGCCGACGCGCGGGTCCCGGGCACCCTGGCGGCGTTCACCAGCCAGGCCCGCGAGGGTGCCGACCTGCTGCTGGCCTCCTACGAGGCGACCGACGACCCCGCCGACGTCCGCACGGTCCGGTCCTTCGCGGCCACGGAGCTGGGCACCCTGGAGCGGCTCGCCCCGGACGTCCCGCCCGGCGCGCAGGGGGCGCTGCGGGACGCGGTGCTGGCGCTGCGCAGCATCGACAGCCGGGCCGGCTCGCTCTGCCCGACCTGCAGCGGCCTCGCCCCCCTCGACGTGCCCGTGACCCTGCTGGCCGGCTCCGAGGCGCAGCGGGCCCTCGACGCGGCCGTCGCCGAGCGGCTGGACAACAGCCACCGGGTGCTGGTGCCCCGCGACCTGCTGCGCGCGACCCGGCAGCCGTCCGGGCGCACCACCGCGAAGCCGGCCGCACCCGCCCCGAGCGCGCTCCCCACCGGTGGGGCACCCGCGGACCTGCCGCTGCCGGGGCCGACCTCGCCCTCCGCGGGGCTCCCGCTCGGGGGCGTCTCCACCTCGGCCCCGCGGCTCCCCGCGGTCAGCGACCTGCCCGCTCTCGCTGCCCGCGCCGTCGCTGCCCGCACCGTCGCTGTCCGTGCCGTCGCTGCCGACACCGCAGGGCGACGGCAACCTCGGCACCGGGCTCGGGGACACGGTCGACACCCTGGTGCCGGACATCGAGAACCAGCTGCCCTGACCCGCGGGCGGGCCGCCCGTCCTAGTAGAAGACCGAGCGACGCTGCATCAGCAGCGAGTACAGGGTCTGCTGCACGGTCTCGCGCACCTGGTCGGTCACGTTGAAGACCAGCATCGGGTCGTCCGCGGCGCCCTCGTCGTACGCGTCGGTGCGGATCGGCTCACCGAACTCGATCAGCCACTTCGACGGCAGCGGCACCATCCCGAGCGGACCCAGCCAGGGGAAGAACGGGGTGATCGGCAGGTAGGGGATCCCCAGCAGCCGGGCCAGCGCGGGCACGTTGCCGACCAGCGGGTAGATCTCCTCGGCCCCGACCACCGAGCACGGGACGATCGGGACGCCGGTGCGGATCGCCGCGGAGACGAAGCCGCCGCGGCCGAACCGCTGGAGCTTGTAGCGCTCGGAGTAGGGCTTGCCGATCCCCTTGAACCCCTCGGGCCAGACCCCGACCAGCTCGCCGCCGCTGAGCATCCGCTGGGCGTCCTCGTTGCAGGCCAGCGTGGCACCGGCCTTGCGGGCCAGCTCGCCGACGACCGGCAGCCGGAACACCAGGTCCGCCCCGAGCGGGCGCAGGTTGCGCCCGGTGGTGTCGTGGATGGACACCATCGTCATCAGCCCGTCGACCGGCACCGTCCCGGAGTGGTTGGAGACCACCAGGGCGCCCCCGTCGGTCGGGATGTTCTCGGCGCCGCGGACCTCGACGCGGAACCACTTCTCCTTGAGCGGGCGGACCAGCGCCAGCATGAACCGCTCGGTCACCTCGGCGTCGAAGCCGTACTCGTCGACCTCGAAGTCGCCGGTCACCCGACGCCGCAGGAAGGCCAGGAACTCCGCGGTGCGCTGCTCCCACCGGTCCCCGAAGACCTCCCTGGCCGCCGAGGTCAGCGCCTGCACCCAGTCGCCCACCGGGATCCCGCCGGTCGGGGTGCGCTCGCGGACCTCCGCCGGTGCGGCCGGCCCCGGGGCCGGATCCGCGCCGGTGTCCGTGCTCGCCGGGTCCTCGGTGACCTCGGGCTCGAGCGCCGCGTCCTCGGGAGGTACCTCGGCCGGCTCGGCGTCGCGCGGAGGCGGCACGGCCTTCTTGCGGGAGGCGGCGGCGGGACCGGCCAGCGTCCGGGCCGCGGACGACGGCTTGGCGCTGCCGGTGCCGCGGCCGGGCTTGCCGCGAGTCCCCAGCGGGATCACCTCGGCGTCAGGCACGGCCACCTCCGACGGTCATGGCGGGCGCCGGCTGCTGGTGTTGCTGCGACAGCGGGCCACGCGAGAGCGAGCCACCGAAGTCGGCGAACGCCTCGGCGGTGGTGTAGGCGGGCCGGAACCCGAGCACGGCATGCATGCGGGAGGTGTCCAGCCCGCGTCCGAAGGTGAGGAAGCCGGTGAGCTCGGCCTGCAGCCGCTTGATCCCGGCCTGGCGGGTGACGGTGCCGGCCGCGGTCAGCGCGAACCCGGGGACCGCGATCGTCGGCTTGCCCAGCCGGCGCAGCGCCTGGGAGAGCATCAGCACCCCGTCGCCGGCCACGTTGAAGGTCCCGTGCACGCCGCCGAGCGTGGCGTGGTGCAGGGTGCCGAGCAGGTCGTCCTCGTGGAGGAACTGCAGGCGGGCGTCGTACCCGAGCACGGTGGGGACCACCGGCAGCCGGAAGAACTGGGTGAGCGGGGAGACCACCGTCGGGCCGACCGTGTTGGCCGCCCGGAGCATCGTGACCGCCACGTCGGGACGCCGCCGCGCGAAGCCGCGGACGTAGCCCTCGACCTCGAGGACGTCCTTGGCGTAGCCGGACCGCGGGAGCTGCTTGGCGCCCATGTCCTCGGTGAACATCGCCGGGTCACGGCTGGAGGAGCCGTAGACCGCGGAGGAGGACTTCACCACGAGCCGCTCGAGCCCGGGCGCACGCTGGCAGGCGGCGAGGAGCTGCATCGTGCCGATGACGTTGTGCTCCTTCATCGACGTACGACCGCCGCCCTCGCGGGGCGAGGACTGCACACTCATGTGCACCACGGTGTCGACGTCCTGCCCGGCGATCACCTTGGCGATCACCGGGTTGCGGATGTCGGCCCGGACGAAGCTGACGTCGCCGAGATCGGCACGCGGCGGGACGACGTCGACGCCGATCACCCGCTGGACACCCGGGTCGGCGGCGATGCGGCGCGCAAACCGGCCACCGACGTCTCGAGAGACCCCGGTGACCAGCACGACACGCCCCACTGCCGCCCCCAACGCCGAGTGCGCCGGGCTTACTTGCCCTGGCGGCGACGCTGGATGCGCGTCTTCTTCAGGAGCTTGCGGTGCTTCTTCTTGGCCATCCGCTTGCGACGCTTCTTGACTACCGAACCCACTGATACGACCTTCCGGGCAACGACACGACGGCCCGGGGCCGACGTCTGACTGGACTGTGGTGAGCTGACTGGCGCCGACTCGCGTCGGCGAAGCCCTCAGCCTAACCGCCCGGCGCAGCGGGACGAAACGCGGCCGCTCCACCTCACCCGGGGCCGGCCAGCCACGTGGAATACGAGGCACTCGGGATCGGGACCCCTCAAGTATCCCGGCACCCTGCCGATACTGACTCTGCACGAGCTCTGGTTTCCGACGTCCGGTGGGACCATCCTCCGGACGGGCTCACGACGGCACCGCCGTCGCGGGGCTCCTCGGGGTGGGTCCACGACGCGCTCGTGAGGCCTTGGGAGGGGCCCTCTTCGATGAACATCAGCCATGTCCTGCGTCCTGCGCAGAAGATCATGACCGCCGGCCTCGTGGGCGCGGTCACCGTGACCTGCCTGGTCGCGACCCAGTCCGCCGACACCGCCGCACCGCAGCAGGGCACCCACGCGACGAAGCCCGACCACACCAAGGAGTGGGCCACCAAGGAGTGGAAGGGGAAGTCGGGCGCCACCTCGGGAACCGGCAGCACCCAGGCCACCAAGGAGTGGAAGGCCAAGTCCGGCGGGGCCACCACGTCGAGCATCGACAGCACCGACAGCACCCAGGCCACCAAGGAGTGGAAGGCCAAGTCGGACGGCTCCGCCGCGACCGTCTCCGGCGCGGACCGGACGCTGGCCACCAAGGAGTGGAAGGTCCAGCCGCGCACCAAGGAGTGGTCGACCCCGCTGAACCTGGTCGCCGTCACCGCCTACCCGGCGATGGGCACCTCGGCGTACGAGAAGCGCGTGCTGGCCCGGATCAACGCGGTCCGCAGCCAGCACGGCCTGCGCGGGCTGACCGTCGCCGCGTGCGCCACGACGGTGGCGAACCGCTGGAGCGCGCACCTCGCCGCGACCGGCACCTTCACGCACCAGTCGATGAGCGGGCTGCTCCGTCGGTGCCACGCCAGCTACGCCGGCGAGACCCTGGGCCGCGCCACCGTCTCCCCGAAGACGCTGGTGGCGATGTGGATGAGCTCCGCGCCGCACCGCCACATCCTGCTGAGCAGCACCCCGCGCCGGATCGGCGTCGGCGCCACCCCGAACCGCCGGGGCGAGTGGGTCGTGACCGCGAACTTCATGCGGTTCTGACCGCCCGCACATGCGACGGCGCTGCTGGGGGCGGTTTACCAGGTGATGCCGAGAAACTGTCGCTCCCCATGGGAAGTTCCCCATGGGGAGCGACAGTTCTCCTGCATCACCTGGTAAACGGCAGCCCCCCGCGGCAGGGTCGGCGCACCGGGAACCACGACAGCCATCCACCCCCGAGGGTGGATGGCTGTCGTGGTTCGTACGTCGACCGGGGCGCCCCCCTCAGCCGGTCTGGAAGAAGCTCTTGCGCAGGTAGTCGTCGACGGCGTTCTCCGGCACCCGGAACGACCGGCCGACGCGGACCGCCGGGAGCTCGCCGGAGTGGACCAGACGGTAGACCGTCATCTTGGACACACGCATGACGCTTGCGACCTCCGCAACCGTCAGAAACTTCACCTCAGAGACACCACCGGACGGGCCGGTGTGACCCGTCGGACCTGAGCTCGAAGCCATGATGCACCGCACTTTCGCGCACATTCGCCCCCCGGCTTCCCCGCCGGAGACCCTTCGCCTGTGCTTCCGTGAGACTAGAGCCTAGTGTGGCCACTGGGATAGAGGGGACGACAGCCCAAGATTTTGCACACGGTTCCGCGTGTCGGGTGGACAAGCCTCACCAAGCGGACACGTGGTCAGTAGTGGAAGTCCAGACCATTCGCCGGGAAGACCGCCTCCCGGGTCGCGTTGATCGCCCGGTCCAGCCAGACCGACGGGTCGTAGCCGCTCGACCAGTCCCGGTACGCCGGCGTCCGGCCGTCGGTCATCCGGTACGGGCCGGTGCGCCCCAGCAGGTGCTGGACGTGCTCGCGCCAGGCCTCGGGGGTGTCGGTCTGCGGGTCCAGCGGCGCGCCGCCGACGATCGCGAGCAGGTGCGTCCAGGACCGCGGGACCACGTCGACGACGGCGTAGCCGCCGCCCCCGGTGACCACCCACTTGCCGTCGCACACCTCGTGGGCCAGGTCGTGCAGCGCGAGGTACGCCGCCCGCTGCCCGTCGACGGTCAGCATCAGGTGCGCCAGCGGATCCTCGATGTGGGAGTCGCAGCCGTGCTGGGTGACCAGCACGTCGGGGGCGAACTCCCGCACCAGCGGCGGCACCACGGCATGGAAGGCCCGCAGCCAGCCGGCGTCGGAGGTGCCGGGCGGCAGCGCCACGTTGGCCGCGCTGCCCTCGGCCCCAGGGCCCCCGGTGTCGTTCGGGAAGCCGGTGCCCGGGAACAGCATCTGGCCGGTCTCGTGCAGGCTGATGGTGAGCACCCGCGGGTCGTCGTAGAACACCTTCTCGACCCCGTCGCCGTGGTGCACGTCGACATCGACGTACGCCACCTTCTCGGCACCGTGGTCGAGCAGCCAGCGGATGCCGACCGCGACGTCGTTGTAGACGCAGAAGCCGCTGGCCCGGTCGGGCATCGCGTGGTGCAGGCCGCCGGAGATGTTCGCGGCGTGCAGCACCTCGCCGGTCCAGACCCGGCGAGCCGCCTCGACGGTGGCCCCGACGACGTGCGCGGAGGCCTCGTGCATGCCCTCGAAGTTCGGGTTGTCCGGGGTCCCGAGACCGCGTTCCTCGATCACCCGGTGGGGATCCTTGCCGGTGAGCCGGACCGCGTCCATGAAGCCGGGGTCGTGCACCGTGGCGAGCAGCTCGTCTCCGGCCATCGGGGCGGGCACCGTGCGCAGACCGGGCCCTCCGCCCTCGGCCGAGAGCACCCCGAGATCGCGGGCCAGCCGCACGGTGAGGTCGACCCGGATCGGGGACATCGGGTGCGCGGGCCCGAAGTCGTAGTCGGTGAGCGTCGGGTCGAACACGACGCAGGCAGAGCCGGACATGCGCCCGACACTACCGTGGCGCGGGTCACTCCTCCGTGTACGTCGCGAGCCCGGCCAGCCGCGCCAGCAGTGCCTTGAGCCGGACGACGTCCGCCGCCCCGACCCGCTCGGCCCACCACCGCTCCACCCGGGCGAGCACCTCCCGCGCCTGGGCGGCGGCCACCCGCCCCGACGGGGTCCAGCCGGACCAGCTTGGCGCGCCGGTCCGAGGGGTCCGGCTGCACCGTCACGCAGCCGTCCCGGGCCAGGTCGGTGACGAACTCACCCATCGCCTGCTCGGTCATGTCGGCCACCGTCGCCAGCTCGGTCAGCCGACGTCCACCCTCGTCGGGGACCATCGACAGCACCCGGTAGCGCGAGCCGCGCATGGCCGGCGGCGGGCCGTCCCAGGCGTCCGAGACGCTGCGCGTCACCTCGCGCTGGGCGAGGTCGAGGAGCTGGACCAGACCGGCGTCGCCGTCCACCGCAAAGCCGTCGACCACGAGATCGCCTCGATCGCGACGGCATGCCTGCACCGGGTCACCGGGCTCGCCCGCACCTCCACGGGCGTGGCCCGCCGCTGGTCGGCCTTCGTCAAGGTCTCCAGCACGCCCGGCACCGGTCGATGCTGCCGGTGCTCCCACCGGACCAGGCCGCCGACCTGGTCGCGGTCTTCCCGTGGCGCTGGGCGTTCGGCTGCCAGCTGCCCCTGGGCCACGACCTCGGGCACCTCCTGGTCGGCGGGGCCGAGTCCGGCGGGGCCGACCCGGCGCTGCTGCCGTCCGTGCTGGAGACGGCCCTGCCGGCCCACCGGGCGGGCCTCGCGGCCGGCGGCGTCCGGGTGCCGCTGCGCACGCTGCTGCGCGGCTGCGTCGGCTCGCTGGTGACCCGCAGCCTGCCCGGCTCGTTCCCCCTGGAGCAGGCGCAGGGCGAGCCCGGCCCCGGGCAGCGGGCGTTCCTGGTGCGGCGGGCGGCCCTGGCGAGGTACCTCGTCGACCTGGTGCTGGCTGCCTAGTCCATGCCCTCGGCGAGCGCCCGGGACCGGTCGCGGGCCGCCTCGATGGCGACCAGGAACGCCGCGCGGACCTTGTGCTCCTCGAGCTGGCGCAGCGCCGCGGCGGTCGTCCCGCCGGGCGAGGTGACCCGCTCGCGCAGCACCACCGGGTGCTCGCCGGTGTCGCGCAGCAGCTTGGCCGATCCGACCACGGTCTGCACGACCAGCTCGGCTGCGGTGGACCGCGGCAGCCCGAGGTGTACGCCGGCCTCGATCATCGACTCGACGACGAAGAAGATGTAGCCCGGGCCCGAGCCGCTGATCGCGGTGACCGCGTCCTGCTGCCGTTCGGGCACCCGGAGCACCCGGCCGGTCGCCGACATCAGCGACTCCGCCTCGGCCAGGTGCGACTCGTCGCAGTGCGAGCCGCGGGAGATCGCGGCCATCCCCTCGTCGACCAGCGCCGGGGTGTTCGGCATCACCCGGACCACGGCCACCCCCGCGGGCAGCCGGGACTCGATGAAGGCGGTGGTGATCCCCGCGGCCAGGGACACCACGAGCTGACCCGGCGCCACGACCGGGGAGAGCTCGTCCAGCAGGTCCCCCATGTCCTGCGGCTTCACCACCAGCATCAGGGTGTCGGCTCGGCGGGCGGCCTCGACGTTGGTGACCACCGCGACGCCGTACCGGTCCTCGAGCTCGGTGGCGCGCGCGCGGCGCTTCTCCCCGACCAGCAGGTCCTCGGCGCGGCGTCCGGAGCGGATCAGCCCGGAGAGCAGGCTCTCGCCCATCACGCCGGCCCCGATGATCGCGACGGTCATCGCGGCCCTACTTCTTGGAGATCAGCGAGCGGGCGAAGAAGGTCAGGTTGCTGGGGCGCTCGGCGAGCCGGCGCATCAGGTAGCCGTACCACTCCTGGCCGTAGGGCACGTAGACCCGGACCTTCTCTCCGGCCTCGGCCAGCCGGCGCTGCTCGTCGGGGCGGATGCCGTAGAGCATCTGGTACTCGTAGCTGCCCTGCGCGCGGCCGTACCGGGTCGCCAGCGCCCCGGCGATGTCGACCATCCGCGGGTCGTGGGAGGCGATCATCGGGTAGCCCTGCCCGGCCATCAGCACCTTGAGGGCGCGCACGTAGGCGCGGTCCACGTCGTGCTTGGCGGCGAAGGCCACCGACTCGGGCTCGTTGTAGGCGCCCTTGCACAGCCGCACCCGGGAGCCCTCGTAGGCGAGGTCGCGGCAGTCCGCCTCGGTCCGGCGCAGGTAGGCCTGCAGCACGGCGCCGGTCTCCGGGAAGTCCTTGCGCAGCTCGCGCAGGATGCCCAGCGTGGAGTCGGTGGTGGTGTGGTCCTCCATGTCGAGGGTGACCGTGGTGCCGGCGTTGCGGGCGGCGTGGCAGATGGTGCGGGCGTTCTCGACCGCGACCTTCTCGCCGTCGCCGGGCAGCGCCTGGCCGACCGCGGAGAGCTTGACCGACACCTCCGCGTTGCGCGACAGGCCCTGGTCGGACAGGGCACCGAGCACGTCGACGTACGCCGCCACGGTGGCGTCGGCCTGCTCGCGGTCGAGGGTGTCCTCGCCGAGGAAGTCCAAGGTGACGTGCAGCCCCGACTCGATCAGCTCACCGGTCGCCTTGACGGCGTCCTCGGTGGCCTCCCCCGGGACGTAGCGCGACACGATGCCGCTCGACACCGGCATCGCCGTGACGAGGCTCTTGACCTTGTCGCTGCGCGAGAGCATCAGCAGGGGCTGCCGTAACACGAATCTCCTCCAGCGGGAACACGGGCCACACGGTTGCAGCCGGGCCCAGGCTACGCCGTGCGCGAGGGTTCACCACCCACGCCCCGGCCGCCCCGCTCAGGGGGTACGGCGGCGCAGCGTCGCGGCCCCCAGGGCGAGGGCGGCCACCGTGAACCCGGCCACGATGGCCAGGTCACGCCACACCGAGGCGTCGACGCCCCCGAAGGCGCTGCTCGCCGTCCCGGACACCGAGGCCATCGCGTCCACCGCGTAGGACAGCGGCAGCAGGTTCGAGATCGCCTCCAGCACCGGCGGCATCGCGGCCCGGGGCAGGAACAGCCCGCACAGCAGGATCTGCGGGATCACCAGCAGCGGCATGAACTGGACGGCCTGGAACTCCGTGCGCGCGAACGCGGAGACGAACAGCCCGAGCGCGCTGCCGAGGACGGCGTCGGCGACCGCCACCACGACGAGCATCCACACCGGGCCGCTGACCTCCAGGCCGAGCAGGCTGATGCTGAGCAGCACCGCCAGCGTCGACTGCACGGCGGCGACCAGCCCGAAGGCCAGCGCGTAGCCGCCGAGGAAGTCGCCCTTGCCGGTCGGCATCGCCAGCAGCCGCTCCAGGGTGCCCGAGGACCGCTCGCGCAGGGTGGTCACCGAGGTCACCAGGAACATCACGATGAACGGGATCAGCGCCAGCAGCGGCGGGCCGAGGGCGTTGAAGCCGGCCCCCAGGTTCACACCTCCCTCGAACATCCACCACAGCAGCGTCAGCACCAGGCAGGGCAGCACCACCAGCATCGCGAGGGTGCGGCGGTCGCGGCGCAGCTGGGTCAGCACCCGGGACGCGATCGCCAGGGTGATCCGGGCGGTCATGCCGCCACCCCCCGCTCCACCAGGTGCAGGAACGCCTTCTCCACGTCGGCCGTCCCGGTCCGCGCCAGCAGGGCCGCCGGGGTCTCGTCCGCGAGCAGGACGCCGTCGCGCATCAGCAGCAGCCGGTCGCAGCGCTCGGCCTCGTCCATCACGTGGCTCGACACCAGCACCGTCGTACCCCGGTCGGCGAGCGCGTGGAACATCGCCCACAGGTCTCGGCGCAGCACCGGGTCGAGACCGACCGTCGGCTCGTCGAGGACGAGCACCTCGGGGTCGCCGAGCAGCGCGACCGCCAGCGAGACCCGCGACCGCTGGCCACCGGAGAGCCGGCCGACCACCTGGCCGCGGGCGCCGCCGAGATCGACCGCCTCGACGCACCGGTCCGCCTCGGCGGCGTCGACGCCGAGGACCCGGGCGAAGAAGCGCAGGTTCTCGGCCACGGTCAGGTCGTCGTACACGCTGGGCGCCTGGGTCACGTAGCCCACCCGGTCCCGCAGCCGACGGTCGCCCGCGGGCAGGCCGAGCACCTCGACGGTCCCGCTGGTGACCACCTGCACGCCGACCAGGGAGCGCATCAGCGTGGACTTGCCACAGCCGGAGGGCCCCAGCAGCCCGGTCACCTGACCGGGTGCCGTCGAGAAGCTCAGGCCGTCGATCGCGCGGACGCGACCACGCTGCACGACCAGGTCGCGCACCTCCACCACCTGCTTTTTCATCATGCGTTGAATTGTGCGCGCGGGCCGGGACCGGCGTCAAGGGTGCCGCCGGGTCAGGGCAGCGGGCCGTCGAGGTAGCGCTGGAGGGTCGGCGCCACCACGGTGACCAGGTCCTCGGCGGGCATCGACGCCAGCGGCTCCAGCTCGAGCAGGTAGCGGGTGACCACCAGCCCGGCCAGCTGGCTGACCACCAGCTGCACCCGGCGGTCGGCCTCGTCGGGGGGAAGCACGGCGCGCAGCGGGGTCAGCACCATCCGGAGCATGCCCTGCTGGAGCAGCGACTCCGGACCCTCCTGGACCAGGCTGCTGCGCACCAGGGCCACCAGCGGGAGCCGGGTGTGCGGGTCGTCCCACACCGACAGGAAGAGCCGGACCAGCCGCTCCCCCGCCGCCGCGACCCCCTCGTCGAAGACCGACGGCACCAGCGTGCGCGGGTCCACCGGGATCTCCAGGGCCGCGAGGAACAGGTCGTCCTTGGCGCCGAAGTAGTGGTGCACCAGGGCCGGGTCCACGCCGGCGTCCCCGGCGACGCCCCGGATCGTGGTGCCGGCGAAGCCCTTGTCCGCGAACGAGCGCCGGGCCGCGGTGAGGATCTGACCGCGGGTGTCCGGCCCTCCCGGGCGGCGTCCCCGGCCACGCGGCTCCGCGGTCATCGCGGCTCGGGCGCGACGGCGAAGTTCAGCCGGGTGAAGGCGAGCGCCTCCATCAGGTCGAGCTCGCGGGCCTCCCGGTCGGCGGCCTTGCGGGTGTTGATCTCCAGCACGATGTGGCCGCCGAAGTCGACGCCTGCGAGGTGCTCGAGGAGCTCGACGACGGGCTGCGTGCCGCGCCCCGGGACCAGGTGCTCGTCCTTGGCCGAGCCGGTGCCGTCGGTCATGTGGATGTGCCGCAGCCGGTCCCCGAGCCGCTGGGCCATCGCCACCGGGTCGGAGCGGGACACCGACGAGTGCGACAGGTCGATGGTGGTGTTGGCGTAGTCCTCCCGCGACGGGTCCCAGCCCGGCACGTAGACCTCCATCTCGCGCCGGGAGGCCCGCCAGGGGTACATGTTCTCGACCGCGAAGGCGACGCCGGTGCGCTCCTCGAGCTCGGCGATCCCCTCCACGAAGCTGCGGGCGTAGTCCCGCTGCCACCGGAACGGCGGGTGGACGACGACCACGTCGGCGCCCACGGCGACCGCCATCGCGGCGCTCTTCTCGAGCTTGCCCCAGGGCTCGATGCCCCAGACCCGCTGGGTGATCAGCAGGCAGGGTGCGTGCACCGCGCAGACCGGCATCTGGTGGTAGTCCGCGAGGTGCCGGACCGCGTCGACCTCCTGGCTGATCGGGTCGATGCCCACCATCACCTCGACGGCGTCGTACCCCAGCCGCGAGGCGAGCTCGAAGCCGTTGGCGGTGCTCTCGGGGTAGACCGAGGCGGTGGACAGGCCGATCAACCGCGCACACCGATCTGGTCCAGCCGCTCCAGGATGATCCCCTCGCGCAGCGCCCAGGGGCAGATCTCCAGCTCGGCGAGGTCGAACAGGTCCATCACCGCGTCGGCGACCAGCGCGCCCGCGACGATCTGGTGGGCCCGGCTCGAGGAGACCCCCGGCAGCTCGCCGATCTCGCCCGGCGACATCTCCAGCAGCTTGGGCACCATGTCGCGCAGCACCTGGGCGTCGAGCACCCGCCGGACCAACGGGCCGTCCCCGGACGGGGCCGAGCCGCAGATGCGGGCCAGCGAGCGGAACGTCTTGGAGGTGGCCACCGAGTGGTCCGGCTTGGACCGGGTCACCGGTCCGGCGTGCCGGGCGATGCCGGCGCGGATCGTCCGCCGCAGCTCGCGGACGGCCCCCTTCTCGAGCCCCTCGGAGAGATGGTCGCGGGTCAGCCGGGCGGCGCCGAGGGGCAGGGACTGCGCGACGTCCGGCGCCTCGTCGGACCCCACCGCCAGCTCCAGCGAGCCGCCGCCGATGTCGAAGACGGCCAGCCGTCCCGAGGACCAGCCGAACCAGCGGCGGACGGCGAGGAAGGTCAGCCGGGCCTCGTCCTCACCCGGCAGCACCTCGATCTCCACGCCGGTCCGGTCGTGCACCCGCTTGAGGACCTCGTCGCTGTTGCCGGCGTCGCGGACCGCGGAGGTGGCGAAGCCGATCATCTCCTCGCACCCCTTGTCCTCGGCGACCACGACCGAGGAGGCGACGAACCGGGTCAGCGCCTCGACCCCCGACTCGTTGACCGCGCCGGTCGCGTCGAGGTGCTCGGCCAGCCGCAGCGGCTCCTTGTGGGAGTAGGCCGGCATGGGAGCGGCGCCGCCGCTCGCGTCCACGACGAGCAGGTGCCCGGTGTTCGAGCCGATGTCGAGAACGCCCAACCTCATGCAGCAGAGCCTAGTGCGCGACGTAGGGTGACCGGCGTGCCTGAGACAGACCTGGTGATCCCGCGTGCCTACATCGAGTTCGCCGATCCCGACGACGAGGCGCAGGTCTTCAAGTGCGACCTCACCTGGCTGACCTCGCAGTACATGTGCATCTTCGGCCAGGGCTGCGCCGGCATCTACGAGGGCCGGCCCGACGACGGCTGCTGCACGCTGGGGGCGCACTTCTCCGACAAGGACGACGAGAAGCGGGTCCGCGGCTTCGTCAAGCAGCTCGACCCCGAGCACTGGCAGCACCACGCGGCCGGTACGGCGAGCAAGAACGCCTGGGTCGAGACCGACGACGAGGGCGACCGCAAGACCGCCGTCCATGACGGCGCCTGCATCTTCTTGAACCGTCCCGGCTTCGCCGGCGGTGAGGGCTGCGCGCTGCACGGCCTGGCGCTGCGGCAGGGCCGGCACCCGTTGGAGACCAAGCCCGACGTCTGCTGGCAGCTGCCGATCCGGCGGACCTTCCGCGACGTCGAGCTGCCCGACGGGACGGCGTACAGCGAGGTCACCATCGGCGAGTACGACCGCCGCGGCTGGGGGCCGGGCGGGCACGACCTGGACTGGTACTGCACCGGCAACCCCGAGGCGCACGTGGCGCCCGAGCCGCTCTACGTCACCAACGCCCCCGAGCTCACCGAGCTGATGGGCGCCGCGGCGTACGACGAGCTGGTCGAGCACTGCGAGCGGCACCTGGCCTCCCGCTCCACGCTGGCCCTGCACCCCGCCGACCCGCACCGCTGACCGGCCCGGTCACTTCCTCACGGTCTCCAGCACCCGCTCGGCGACCGGCTCCGGCATCGGCTCGTAGCGCACGAAGCCGCGGGTGAACGACGCGGTGCCGTGCGAGAAGGCGCGCAGGTCCACCGCGTAGCGGCCGATCTCCGCGGCCGGCACCTCGGCGCGCACCTCGGTCAGGTCGCCGCCGCAGGGCTCACTGCCGGTGACCCGGCCCCGGCGCCCGGACAGGTCGCTCATCACGGTGCCGACCAGGTCGTCGGGAACGTGCACGACGACCTCGTCGACCGGCTCGAGGAGCACCGTCCGGGTGGCCGCGGCGGCGTCCCGCAGGGCCAGGCCGGCGGCGGTCTGGAAGGCCATGTCGGAGGAGTCCACGCTGTGCGCCTTGCCGTCGAGCAGGGTGACCCGGACGTCCACCACCGGGGCACCGGCGACCAGCCCCCGGGCGAGCTGCGCGCGGAGCCCCTTCTCGACCGACGGCACGAACTGCCGTGGCACGGCCCCGCCGACGACCCTGTCCACGAACTCGAAGCCGGCCCCGGTCGGCAGCGGCTCCACCTCGATGTCGCAGACCGCGAACTGTCCGTGCCCACCGGACTGCTTGACGTGCCGGCCGTGCCCGCGGGCGGTGCCGGCGAAGGTCTCCCGCAGCGGCACCTTCAGCTCCACCTGGTCGACCGCGACGCCGTGCCGGTGCTCGAGCCGGTCGAGGAGCACGTCGGCGTGCGCCTCGCCCATCGCCCACAGCACGATCTGGTGGGTCTCGGCGTCGTGCTCGACGCGCACGGTGGGGTCCTCGGCGCTCAGCCGCGCCAGTCCCGGGCCCAGCCGGTCCTCGTCGGTCCGGGCCCGCGCCTCCACGGCGATCGGGAGCAGCGGCTCGGGCATCGTCCAGGGCCTCAGCACCAGCGGGGTGTCCGGGTCGGACAGGGTGTCCCCGGTCTCGGCGCGGGAGAGCCGGCCGACGGCGCAGATGTCCCCGGCGACGACCCGCCCGACCGGCCGCTGCCACCGCCCCAGGGGCACCGACAGCGCGCCGATCCGCTCGTCCTCGTCGTGGTCCTCGTGGCCCTCCTGGGGCCCGACGAACGCGGACAGGTGGCCCGAGACGTGCACGGTGGCGTCGGGCAGGACGGTCCCGGAGAAGACCCGGACCAGGCTGACCCGTCCGACGTACGCGTCGGTGGTCGTCTTGACCACCTCGGCGACCAGGGGGCCGTCGGGGTCGCAGCGCAGCACCGGCCCGGTGCGGCCCTCCGGGGTGAACACCTCGGGCAGCCGGTGCTCGACCGGTGCCGGGAAGCCCGCCACGACCAGGTCCAGCAGCTCGCAGGCGCCCAGGCCCGAGGCGGCGTCGACCGGCACCACCGGGTGGAAGGACCCGCGCGCGACGGCCCGCTCGAGGTCCTGCACCAGCAACCCCGCGTCGACCTCCTCGCCGCCGACGTACCGCTCCATCAGGGTCTCGTCCTCGGACTCCTCGATGACGCCCTCGATCAGCGCGGCCCGCTGCTCCGCGTGGCCGCCGTCGGCCGCGTCCGGCTCCCCCGTCAGCAGCCCCACCAGCCGCTCGCCCTCGCGCAGGTAGACCGGCAGCACCTTGTCCCCGAAGGCCTCGCGGGCGTGCGCGACGGTGCCGTCGTAGTCGGCGCGGGCGTGGTCGAGCTTGGTCACCACCACCACCCGCGGCATCTCGACCTCGGCGCACTCGCGCCACAGCGCCCGGGTCTGCTGGTCCACGCCCTCGTTGGCGGCCAGCACGAACATCGCGCAGTCGGCCGCCCGCAGCCCGGCCCGCAGCTCCCCGACGAAGTCGGCGTAGCCCGGCGCGTCGAGCAGGTTGACCTTGACGTCGCGGTGCCGGAGCGGGGCGAGCGCCAGCCCGACGGACCGCTGCTGGCGCTGCTCGGCCTCGTCGAAGTCGCAGACCGTGCTGCCCTCGAGGGTCGAGCCGGCCCGGTTCAGCACCCCGGCCGTGACCAGGAGCGTCTCCACGAGGGTGGTCTTGCCCGACCCCGCCGGCCCCACCAGGACCACGTTGCGGATCGCCTCCGGCCGGTCGGCGACGGGGGCGGCCCCCTTCGGTCCGGATCCCTGCTTGCCTGCCACCGGTGACCTCCTCGACGAGAGACGTGTGCTCACCCTTCACCCGTGTGGCGTTCAGCACAAGGGCGGCCTTCGCGACCCCCGGTGTGCAGTCAGGCGGCCGTCATGGTGAGAATGCTTCGTATGCGCCTGGACCACGTCTCGTACGCAGCCGGACCCGACGGCCTCAAGGGCACCGCCGAGCGGATCGGCGCGCTGCTCGGCGAAGACTTCCGCGACGGGGGCATCCACCCACGCTTCGGCACCCGCAACATGGTGCTGCCGTTGAGCACCGGCACGTACGTCGAGATCGTCGAGGTGCTCGACCACCCCGCCTCCGACAAGGCTCCCTTCGGCCAGGCGGTCCGGGCCCGGTCCGCGCTCGGCGGCGGCTGGCTCGGCTGGGTCGTCTCGGTCGACGACATCGGCAAGGTCGAGAGCCGGCTCGGGCGCGAGTCCGTCCAGGGCAACCGGCACCGCCCCGACGGCGTCGAGCTGCGCTGGCGGCAGATCGGCGTCAAGGGCCTCCAGTCCGACCCTCAGCTGCCGTTCTTCATCCAGTGGCAGTCCCCCACCGACCAGCACCCCAGCGAGGGCAGCACCGGTCGGGTGCAGATCGCCACCCTGGAGATCGCCGGCGACCCGACCCGGGTCAGCGACTGGCTGGACAACTGTGTCGAGGGTCCGCTCGAGGAGGCAGGCGTCGAGTGGGTCGCCCCCCACGGCACCCCCGGCGTGGTCGCGGTCCGGTTCGCCACCCCGGACGGCGTCGTCCGCATCTGAGCGGGCACCCGGCGAGCGCCCGGCCGATGGCGACCCCGCTGCCCGGCTCCGTGCCGAGCCCGAACATCTGGCACCACACCGAGACCTACGAGCTCGAGAACCGCTCCGTCGACCCGGACGGGGTGGTCGAGCACGCCATGCGCGAGGTCCTCGGCGGGTCCGGCTGGGCCGGTCGCGACGTGCTCGACCTCGGCTGCGGCACCGGCTTCCACCTGCCGCGCTGGGCCGAGGAGGCCCGCTCCGTGCACGGCGTCGAGCCGCACCCCGACCTGGCCCGGCTGGCGGCCCGCCGTACCGCCGGGCTGACGAACGTCACCGTGCTGACGGGTACGGCGCAGCGGGTCCCGCTCCCGCCGGCCAGCGTGGACGTGATGCAGGCCCGGTGGGCGTACTTCTTCGGGCCGGGCTGCGAGCCGGGTCTGCGGGAGCTGGACCGGGTGATGCGCCGCGGCGGCACCGCCTTCGTGGTCGACAACGACACCTCGCGCAGCACCTTCGGGTCGTGGTTCCGGCGCGGCTACCCGATGATCCACGCCGACCAGGTCGAGCGGTTCTGGTCCTCGCGCGGCTGGCAGCGCCGGTCGCTGGACGTGGAGTGGCGCTTCTCGACCCGCGAGGAGCTGGTCTCGGTGGTGGGCATCGAGTTCGACGAGCGGGTCGCCGCGGAGGTGCTCGCCGGCCACGACGGCACGGTCGTCGACTACGCGGTGAACCTGTGGTGGCGCACCTACTGAGGGATGCTCAGCTGGTCGCCCGCACGCTCAGGGTCGGCGCCAGCACGCGGCCGGGCTCGGGGATCGGCCGGTGCGAGAGCAGGTCGCCGAGATAGCGCACCACCTCGACGGCGACCTGCTCCAGCGGCTGGCGCACCGAGGTCAGCGGAGGCGTGCTGACCTGCGCGGCGATCGAGTCGTCGAAGCCGACCACGGCGAGGCCGGCCCCGGCCCGCAGGCCCCGGGCGTCGAGGGCCCGCAGGGCGCCCATCGCGACGGTGTCGCTGGCGCACAGCAGCGCGGTCGGCCGGTCGGCCTCGGCCAGGTCGAGCAGCGCGTGCGCGGCCCGCATCCCGAACTCCAGGGTGTCGTCGCCGCGTGCGGACAGCCGGCTGGTGGACAGGCCGTGGTCGTGCATCCGGGTGAACCAGCCGGCCCGGCGGTCCTCGCCGATGAACGAGCCCTTCTGCCAGCCGACCCAGGCGATCCGGGAGTGACCGCGCTCGACGAGGTGGTCGACCGCGAGCTCGACACCCGCGCGGCCGTCGACGTCCACCCAGGGGTGCCGTGCGGCGGGCTCCTCCCACGGGCGGCCGAAGGCCACGAACGGCACGCCGTGCTCGGTGAGCCAGGCCGCGTGCGGGTTGCCGCGGAAGGTGTCGGTGATGACGAACGCGTCGACCGAGGCGGAGCGCAGCAGCTCGGCGTAGGGGTCGGTGGCCTCGTGGTCGCCGTCCGCGGTGAACAGCAGCACGTGGTACCCGGCCACCTCGGTGCTCTCCACCAGGGAGTGCACGAAGCGGTCCATCAGCGCGTTGGCACTGTCCTCGACGGCCGGGTCGACCCGGAGGCCGATCAGGTGGGAGGACCGGGTCCGCAGGCTCCGCGCGGCCCGGTTGGGGGCGTAGCCCAGCAGCTCGATGGCCTGCTGCACCCGGACCAGGGTGTCGGGACGCAGCAGCTCGGGGCTGTTCAGGGCGTTCGAGACGGTCTGCCGGGAGACCCCGGCCTCCTCCGCCACCGTCGCCAGCGTGGGCGGCGGGCCCTCCACGGGGCGCGACCTGGTCGACATCCTCGGACTCCCCCCGTGGCTCTGCGAGTTGATCGATCCAATGATTGCATGCAGCCGCTCCCCGCAGGACGTGCCTCCCGGGTTCTGTCGGTGGCCTGGCCTAGCGTCCGTGCCATGACCAAAGCAAGGCAGCGACCGGCCCGTGCGACGTACCGGTGCGCCGAGTGCGGCTGGGAGACCGCGAAGTGGGTGGGCCGCTGCGGCGAGTGCCAGGCCTGGGGCAGCGTCGCGGAGGCCGCCGCCCAGCCGCAGGGCCGCACCGCCGCCGGCCCGGTGAGCAGCCCCGCCGTCCCGATCGGGCAGGTGCCGGTCGAGGACTCCCGGTCGCGCACCAGCGGCATCCCCGAGCTCGACCGGGTGCTCGGCGGCGGCGTGGTCCCCGGGGCGGCCGTCCTGCTGGCCGGGGAGCCCGGGGTCGGCAAGTCCACGCTGCTGCTCGAGGTGGCGTCCCAGACGGCCCGCACCGGGCTGCGGGTGCTCTACGTGACCGGCGAGGAGTCCGCGTCCCAGGTGCGGATGCGCGCCGACCGGACCCACGCGGTGCACGACGAGCTCTACCTGGCCGCGGAGACCGACCTCGGCGCGGTCCTCAGCCACGTCCAGGAGGTGCGCCCGCACCTGCTGGTCATCGACTCGGTGCAGACCATCGGCGCCGCCGACGTGGACGGCGTGCCCGGCGGCGTCACCCAGGTCAAGGAGGTCGCCGCGGCCCTGGTCAGGGTGGCCAAGACCCAGAACATCGCCACCGTGATGGTCGGCCACGTGACCAAGGACGGCAGCATCGCCGGGCCGCGGGTGCTCGAGCACCTCGTCGACGTGGTGCTGCACTTCGAGGGCGAGCGCAGCTCCCGGCTCCGGATGGTGCGCGCGGTGAAGAACCGCTTCGGACCGGTCGACGAGGTGGGCTGCTTCGACCTCTCCGGGGAGGGCATCGTGGCGGTCACCGACCCGACCGGCCTCTTCGTCGCCCGGCACCACGAGCCGGTGGCCGGCACCTGCGTCGGGGTGGTCCTCGAGGGGCGCCGGCCGATCCTGGCCGAGGTGCAGGCCCTGGTCACCCCTGCGACCGCCGAGCGCCCCCGCCGTACGACGTCGGGGCTGGACGGCTCCCGGGTCGCCATGGTGGTCGCCGTGCTCCAGCAGCGGGCCCGGATCCGGCTGCACACCCACGACGTGTTCGCCTCCACCGTCGGCGGCGTGCGGATCGCCGAGCCGGCCGCCGACCTGGCCAGCGCGGTCGCGATCGCCTCGGCCTGGAAGCAGCGCGACATCCCCACCGACCTGGTCGCGGTCGGCGAGATCGGCCTGGCCGGCGAGCTGCGCCGGGTGCGCGACCTCCCGCAGCGGCTGGCCGAGGCTGCCCGGCTCGGGTTCCGGGGGGCGGTCGTGCCGGCCGAGTCGCACCGGGACGCCGGGGCGGTCCGCACCGTCAACGGCCTGAAGGTGGTCTCGGTCCCCGACATCGACGCCGCGCTGCGGGTCCTCGACCTCGGCGTCCAGGACAGCACCCCGGTCTTCCAGGCGCACCGCACCCAGCCGGGACGACCCGCGCTCGGCGTCGTGTAGCCCACGCCGACGGCGCCTGCCCGCCTGGCCGCCCGGTTCCCCCTAGACTGACCGCCGCAAGGTCGGACTCAGCACCCCCGGGAGTGACGTGGCAACGAACGACCGCACGGAGGACGTGCTGCGGCTGCGTGCCACCCTGGCGAGCATCGCCCCCGGCACCAACCTGCGCGACGGGCTCGAGCGGATCCTGCGCGGGCGCACCGGTGGCCTGCTGGTCCTCGGCAGCGACAAGACCGTGGACTCGATCTCCACCGGCGGCTTCTTCCTCGACATCCCGTTCACCGCCACCGGCCTGCGCGAGCTGGCCAAGATGGACGGCGCGATCGTGCTCGACAAGGACGCCAGTCGGATCCTGCACGCCGCGGTGCACCTGATGCCCGACCCGTCGATCTTCTCCGAGGAGACCGGGACCCGGCACCGCACCGCCGACCGGGTCGCCCGGCAGTCCGGGTTCCCGGTCATCTCGGTGTCGCAGTCGATGCAGATCATCGCCGTGTACGTCGGCGGCATCCGCTACGTCCTCGAGGACTCCGGGGCGATCCTGTCCCGCGCCAACCAGGCCCTCGCCACCCTGGAGCGCTACAAGCTGCGCCTCGACGAGGTCGCCAGCACCCTGTCCGCGCTGGAGATCGAGGACCTGGTCACCAGCCGCGACGTGGCCGTGGTCGCGCAGCGACTGGAGATGGTCACCCGGATCGCCCGCGAGATCGAGGACTACGTGCTCGAGCTCGGCAGCGACGGCCGGCTGCTGTCCCTCCAGCTCGACGAGCTGGTCACCGGGGTGGACCTCGAGCGTGAGCTGGTGATCCGCGACTACCTGCCCACCAGCCGCAAGAAGCGCACCCCCGAGGCCGTGCTCGGCGACCTCGAGACGCTCAGCCCCACCGACCTGGTCGACATCGCCGCGGTCGCGCGGGCACTCGGGCTCGGAGCCAGCGAGCACCTGGACGCCGCGGTCACGCCCCGGGGCTACCGGCTGCTGGCCAAGGTCCCGCGCCTGCCGGGGACCGTGGTGGACCGGCTCGTGGAGCACTTCGGGACCCTCCAGAAGCTGCTCTCGGCGAGCATCGACGACCTCCAGGCCGTCGACGGGGTGGGCGAGCTGCGGGCCCGCAGCGTCCGCGAGGGGCTGTCCCGGCTGGCCGAGTCCAGCATCCTCGAGCGCTACGTCTGAGCGACCGCCGGCCGCTGGTCCGCCGGGCCGGTACGCGGGCCGGGCGGTACGCGGGCCGGGCGTCGTCTCGCCGGCCGACGCACGCCCGGGACCGCGGACGGTGCGCACCACATCGGGTCGCTGACCGCCCCACCCGCTCAGCGCGGCGAGGGGCCGGACGTCTGCTTCGCGGCCGGCTTCTTCGTGGGGGAGGCCGTCTGCGTGGCGGAGGCCCTCTGCCTGGCGGCCGCCCGCTGCTGCGCCGCGGCGGCCCGGGACGCCCGGGCGTCCGGGGTCGGCGTCGCGGTGATCGTCCGGGGGGTCGGGGTCAGCAGCGCGAACCGGGCGTCCACCGGGTCGGACCCGAACGCCGCCGCGACCGCGTGGTAGGTGCCGGGCTCGGCCCAGGCGGTGCTGCGCGTGCAGTCGGCGTCCGAGCGCTGGCCGTTCCAGGCCACCTTCACCGTGGTCGGCACGTCCTTGCGGACCACCACCACCTGCTTGGGCACTGCGCCGGTGCACTCCTGGGTCGACCAGACCCGGTCCGACCCCGAGGTCACCTTGACGGCCAGCGTGTCCGGGGAGACCGTCCAGCTGCACGCGGCCGACGTCCTGGTGGTCAGCACCATCGAGAACACCACCGGCCGGCCGGCGTACGCCTGGTCGCCCGCCAGCGTCGGGGTGGCGACGATGTCGGCGTTCGAGCAGGTGCCCGTCGGTGAGGCGAGCACGGTCGGGTGCGCGGACGCCGTGCCGCCCGGGTTCGCCGGGACGGTCGTCGGGGTCGCCGTACCGGACGGGCTCACGGTCGTCGTGGCCGGCGTGCCGGTGGCGCTGACCTCGGCGCCCACGGGCTGCGCCGAGGGTCCGTTGCCGGCGCCGCCCCCGCCGCCCAGCAGCCGGGCGACACCGAAGACCAGGGCGAGCAGCACCACGACCAGGATCAGCCGCCGGGTCCAGTACACCCGGGCCGGGAGCGGGCCGCGGGGACGCGTCACGGTGGTCATGCGGTCACGCTAGCCTCGGCGCCCGCCACGATCCGGGAGCCACTCCGAGGTGGCCGACATCGCACCCCGGCTAGAGTGTCCGGACCGTGCCCACCGCCTCCGCCGACCTGCGCTCCCGGGTCCTCGACTGGTACGACGAGCATGCCCGCGACCTGCCGTGGCGGGAGCCGTCGGCGCCGCCGTGGGCGGTGCTGGTCAGCGAGTTCATGCTCCAGCAGACCCCCGTCGCCCGGGTGCTGCCCGTCTACGAGCAGTGGCTGGCCCGCTGGCCGACCCCGGCCGACCTCGCCGCCGTCCCGACCGGGGAGGCGGTCCGCGCCTGGGGCCGGCTCGGCTACCCCCGCCGGGCGCTGCGGCTGCACGCGGCCGCCTGCGCGATCACCGAGGGCTTCGGCGGCGTGGTGCCGGACTCCTACGACGACCTGCGCACCTTGCCCGGTGTCGGCGACTACACGGCCGCCGCGGTGGCGTCCTTCGCCTACCGGCGCCGGCACGCCGTGCTCGACACCAACGTGCGCCGGGTGCTGGCCCGCACGGTCACCGGTGTGGAGTTCCCCGCGACGGCGGTGACCCGCGCCGAGCGCGACCTGGCCACCTCGCTGATGCCCGACGACGGCCCGACCGCGGCGGCCTGGGCGGTGTCCACGATGGAGCTCGGGGCCCTGGTCTGCGTGGCCAACAGCCCCCGCTGCGCCGCCTGCCCGGTCGCCGACCTCTGCGCGTGGCGGGCGGCCGGCTACCCGGCGTACGACGGCCCGGTCCGCAGGGGCCAGACCTACGACGGCACCGACCGGCAGTGCCGTGGACGGCTGCTCGGGGTGCTCCGGGACAGCGACGAGCCGGTGCACCGCAGCACGCTCGACGCGGTCTGGGCGGTGAGTGACCAGCGTGAGCGGTGCCTGCGCTGGCTTGTCGACGACGGGCTGGTGGCCCGGGTCTCCGAGGACACCTACGCGCTGCCCTGACCCACCTGCGCGACGCCCTCCGGCCGTGCGGCCGCGATGGCCGCCACGGCGTCGGCGAGGTCGCGGACGGCCTGCTCCTGCACCGGGTCGCCCGCGTCGAGCGGCAGGTCGAGCTGGAAGCCCATCAGCGCCGCGTCCAGCAGCGCCACCGCCCGCGGCGCCCGCTCCCGGGGGGTCCCGGCGGCGACCAGGTGGTCGGCGACCGCCGCCACCCACACGGCGTTGGCCTCCCGGACCACCCGGGCGTACGGCTCGCGGCCGAACAGGCCCAGGGCCGCGGCCTCGACGTACATCCGCTGGCAGGCGTCGAGCGGCGGGGCGGTGACCGCGGTCCACAGGTCGAGCACCGCCTGCCGCACGTCCGGGGACGGCGACAGCTGCCGCAGCACGGCCACCGAGCGGTCGTTGGCGACCCGCAGCACCGTCGCCACCAGGTCGTCCTTGTCCGCGAAGTGGTAGAGCAGCATCCGGTCGCTGGTGCCCAGCTCGGCGGCGAGGGGCCGCAGGCTGAGGCCGACCAGCCCGTGCTCCAGCACGTAGTCGGTGGCGGCCTGCGCGAACTCGTCGCGGCGTCCGGTCTCCCGAGCCATGGGTCCCCTCTCGCGTGGGCGTCGGTGTGGTGGCGCACGGCACAGGACCGTCCTGCGCGGCGCGGGAACAGTGTAGCGACTGCTACAGTTACCTATGTAGCAGTCGCTACAGAAACAGAGGTGAGGACGATGATAGGCGCATGGGCGCTGCTGGTCTCGGCGATCGCGGTGGAGGTGGGGGCGACCGCGGCCCTGCCACGCACGCACGGCTTCCGCGACCCGCTGTGGACGATCCTGGTGCTCGGCGGCTACGCGGCCTCGATCTGGCTGCTGGCCGTGGTGATCCGGCACATCCCGGTCTCGATCACCTACGCGGCCTGGTCCGGGCTGGGCACCGCGGGCATCGCCCTGATCGGGGTCCTGCTGCTCGGTGAGTCGTGGGGAGTGCTCAAGGGCCTGGCCCTGCTGATGATCATCGGCGGCGTGCTGATCTTGAACCTCACCGGAGCACACTGACCTGCTCGCCGACCGGACGCGACGAGGGCGTCACCCCGATGGGGTGACGCCCTCGTGCTGTGCTCCGACGGGTCAGTCGGACTCGGCCGTGGTGGCCGGCTCCTCCAACGGAGGCAGGTCCGGCAGCTCGCTGCGCTGCTCACCCTTGAAGGTGAACGCCGCCTCGGTGCCCTCGCCCTCGACGTCGACCAGGATGATCTGGCCGGGTCGCACCTCGCCGTACAGCATCTTCTCGGCCAGCGCGTCCTCGATCTCGCGCTGGACGGTACGACGCAGCGGGCGCGCACCGAGCACGGGGTCGAAGCCACGGGTGGCGAGCAGGTCCTTGGCCGTCTGGGTCAGCTCGATCGACATGTCGCGGTCGCGCAGCCGCAGCTCCACGCCGGCGATCATGTTGTCGACCATGGAGACGATCTGCTCCTTGGACAGCGGCGGGAAGACCACGATCTCGTCGACACGGTTGAGGAACTCCGGGCGGAAGTGCTGCTTGAGCTCCTCCGACACCTTCGCCTTCATCCGGTCGTAGGAACCCGCGGCGTCACCGGTCTGGCTGAAGCCGAGGTTGACGCCCTTGGAGATGTCCCGGGTGCCGAGGTTCGTGGTCATGATGATCACGGTGTTCTTGAAGTCGACCACGCGGCCCTGCGAGTCGGTCAGGCGACCTTCCTCGAGGATCTGCAGCAGCGAGTTGAAGATGTCCGGGTGGGCCTTCTCGACCTCGTCGAACAGCACCACCGAGAACGGCTTGCGCCGCACCTTCTCGGTGAGCTGGCCACCCTCCTCGTAGCCCACGTAGCCGGGAGGCGAGCCGAACAGCCGCGAGACGGTGTGCTTCTCGCTGAACTCGCTCATGTCGAGCTGGATCAGCGCGTCCTCGTCGCCGAACAGGAACTCCGCGAGCGTCTTGGACAGCCAGGTCTTCCCGACGCCGGACGGGCCGGCGAAGATGAACGACCCACCGGGACGCTTCGGGTCCTTCAGGCCCGCACGGGTGCGCCGGATCGCCCGGGACAGCGCCTTGACGGCCTGGTCCTGACCGATGACCCGCTTGTGCAGCTCGTCCTCCATCTTGAGCAGCCGGGTCGACTCCGCCTCGGAGAGCTTGACGATCGGGATGCCGGTGGCGACGGCGAGGACCTCAGCGATCAGCTCCTCGTCGACCTCCGCGACGACGTCCATGTCGCCGGCCTTCCACTGCTTCTCGCGCTCGCCCTTGGCGAGGATCAGCTTCTTCTCCTCGTCCCGGAGCGACGCCGCCAGCTCGAAGTCCTGACTGTCGATCGCGCCCTCCTTGCGGCGGCGCACGTCGGCGATCTTGTCGTCGAACTCGCGCAGGTCCGGCGGCGCCGTCATCCGGCGGATCCGGAGCCGGGAGCCGGCCTCGTCGATCAGGTCGATCGCCTTGTCGGGCAGGAACCGGTCGGACACGTACCGGTCGGCCAGCGTCGCCGCGGCGACCAGCGCCTCGTCGGTGATGGTCACCCGGTGGTGCGCCTCGTAGCGGTCGCGCAGGCCCTTGAGGATCTCGATGGTGTGCGCGATCGTCGGCTCGGCGACCTGGATCGGCTGGAAGCGCCGCTCGAGCGCCGCGTCCTTCTCCAGGTGCTTGCGGTACTCGTCCAGGGTGGTGGCACCGATCGTCTGGAGCTCGCCGCGGGCCAGCATCGGCTTGAGGATCGAGGCGGCGTCGATCGCGCCCTCGGCGGCACCGGCGCCGACGAGCGTGTGCAGCTCGTCGATGAACAGCACGATGTCGCCGCGGGTCTTGATCTCCTTGAGCACCTTCTTCAGGCGCTCCTCGAAGTCACCGCGGTAGCGGGAGCCGGCGACCAGCGAGCCGAGGTCGAGGCTGTAGATCTGCTTGTCCTTGAGCGTCTCGGGCACGTCACCGCGCACGATCGCCTGGGCCAGGCCCTCGACGCACGCGGTCTTGCCGACGCCGGGCTCGCCGATCAGCACCGGGTTGTTCTTGGTGCGGCGCGAGAGCACCTGCATCACGCGCTCGATCTCCTTCTCGCGCCCGATGACCGGGTCGAGCTTGCCCTCGCGAGCGGCCTGCGTGTAGTTGCGGCCGAACTGGTCGAGGACCAGGGACGAGGAGGGCGCACCCTCCTGCGGAGCGCCGGCGGCGGCGGTCTCCTTGCCCTGGAAGCCGGAGAGCAGCTGGATGACCTGCTGGCGGACCCGGTTGAGGTCGGCGCCGAGCTTGACCAGCACCTGGGCGGCGACGCCCTCGCCCTCGCGGATCAGCCCGAGCAGGATGTGCTCCGTGCCGATGTAGTTGTGACCGAGCTGGAGGGCCTCGCGCAGGGAGAGCTCGAGGACCTTCTTGGCGCGCGGGGTGAACGGGATGTGCCCACTCGGCGCCTGCTGGCCCTGGCCGATGATCTCCTCGACCTGCGCCCGGACCGCCTCGAGCGAGATGCCCAGGCTCTCCAGCGCCTTGGCCGCGACGCCCTCACCCTCGTGGATCAGACCCAGGAGGATGTGCTCGGTGCCGATGTAGTTGTGGCTGAGCATCCGGGCTTCTTCCTGCGCCAGGACGACCACCCTGCGGGCTCGGTCTGTGAACCGCTCGAACATGTATCGCTCCTTGCCGTGCCTCCGACCGACCTGGATCGAACCAGGTGCGGCAGGGATTGACTGACTGACACCCTAGTCCCGGGTGGTGCTGCGGGATCTGTGCCCCGGATCCATGAGATCGAACCGGTCACGCGAGTCTCAACCCCCGCAGGCAGCCTACGTGTTCCCCTGCGGGCCCGTTAAAGCATTCGCCGACAGCGAACAGGGAACCCTCCCCCGCGCTGCCGGCGCCTGGCGGCTGTCTGGATCAGTGGGCGGCGGCGTACGCCTCGCGGACGTCGGCGCTGACCCGGCCGCGCTCCGGGACGTCCCAGCCGTTCTCCCGGGCCCAGGTCCGGATGTCGGCGGCCGTGGCGCCGCCGTCGGCGGAGCCGGCCGCGGGGGCGGAGCCGCGGCGACCGCTCTTGCGGCGGCCACCGGTACGGCGGCCGTGACCGACGTAGAGGGAGACCGCGTTGCGCAGCTCGGCGGCGTGCTTCTCCGACAGGTCGATCTCGTAGTCCACCCCGTCGAGGGCGAAGCTCACCGTCTCGACCGCGTCACTGCCATCGAGGTCGTCGACGAGAACCACATTTACGCGCTGTGCCATGGAAATGACCTTTCGTGTGCCTGGGACCCCGTGGACGACAGGGTGAAAAGCAAATGTAGGGACGCCGATTATCAAAAGCAAACCAAGAATTCAGGGTCGACCAGTCCACCTGCCTATTACAAGCAAATTCCCGACCCCCGACCCCCGACCCCCGGCCGCCGAGTCGGCGCGAACGCACGTCTCCCCGACCGCCGAGTCGGCGCGAACGCAGGTTTCCCGACCGCCGAGTCGGCGCGAACGCAGGTTTCCCGACCGCCGAGTCGGCGCGAACGCAGGTAATGGGCACGCGCATTCCGGGCCGCACCCCTGCCCAAACGTGCTTTCGCGCCGACTCGACCGCCTTATAACCTGCGCTCGCGCCGACTCGACCGGGGTTGCTTTGGCTACTCCGGGCGGAGGAGCGGGAACAGGATCGTCTCCCGGATACCCGCGCCGGTCAGCAGCATGACCAGCCGGTCGACCCCCAGGCCCATTCCGCCGGCGGGCGGCATCCCGAACTCCATCGCCTTGAGGAACGCCTCGTCGAGGTCCATCGCCTCCGGGTCGCCCTGGGCCGCCAGCCGGGACTGGGCCTCCAGCCGCTCCCGCTGGATGACCGGGTCGTTGAGCTCGGAGTAGGCCGGGGCGAGCTCGACCCCGTTGATGATCAGGTCCCAGGCCTCGTTCAGGCCCGGCTTGGTGCGATGCGGCTTGGCCAGCGGCTTCACGGCGGACGGGTAGTCCATCACGAAGGTCGGCTGGACCAGTGAGTCCTCGACGAGCTGTTCGTAAAGCTCGACGACGATCTCGGCCGGCCCCCAGGCGGGCTGCAGCTCGACCTGGTGACGGTCGGCGTGCTTGCGCAGGGTCGGCTCGTCGGTCTCGGCGGTGACCTCCTCGCCGAGCGCCTCGGAGACCAGGTCGAGGATCGCGGCCTGCCGCCACTCCGCCTCGAGGTCGATCTCGGTGCCGTCACGGCCCGGGACGACGGTGCGGCCGACGGCCCGCGCGGCATCGAGCACCAGCGAGCGGGTCAGCTCCATCATCGTGAACTGGTCGCCGTACGCCTCGTAGGCCTCCAGCATCGAGAACTCGGCGGCGTGCGTGGAGTCCAGCCCTTCGTTGCGGAAGGTGCGGCCGATCTCGTAGACCTTGTCGACGCCGCCGATCATCGCCTTCTTCAGGTCGAGCTCGAGCGCGATCCGCAGGAGCATGTCCTGGTCGAGCGCGTTGAGGTGCGTGCGGAACGGCCTGGCCGCGGCGCCGCCGTTGGTCAGCTGCAGGATCGGGGTCTCGACCTCGACGAAGCTGCGGGCGTCCAGCGTCGCGCGCAGGCTCTTGAGTACGGCGGCCTTGGTGCGCACCATGTCGCGGGCCTCGGGACGCACCATCATGTCGACGTAGCGCAGCCGGATCCGGGCCTCGTCGGAGAGCGGCTTGTGCTCGTTGGGGAGCGGGCGCAGCGTCTTGGCCGCGATCGACCACGAGGTCGCCCGCACCGACAGCTCGCCGCGACGGCTGGTGACCACCTCGCCCTGCACCGCCAGCAGGTCGCCGAGGTCGACCAGCGACTTGAAGCCGGCCAGCGACTCCTCGCCGACGTCGGCCAGCGAGAGCATCACCTGGAGCTCGGCGCCGGCTCCCTCTCGCAGCCGGACGAAGCAGAGCTTGCCGGTGTTGCGCAGGAACATCACCCGCCCGGTGATCGCGACGTGGTCACCGGTGTGGGTGTCCGGCTCGAGCCCCCGACCGTCGTACGACGCCCGGACCTGCGCGAGCGTGTGGCTGCGCTCGACGCTCACCGGGTACGGCGTGACGCCCTCGGCCACCAGCCGCTCCCGCTTGTCGCGCCGGACCCGCATCTGCTCGGGAAGGTCGTCGCCCTCCGGCTCGGTCGGCGTGCTGCGCGGCTGGTCACTCATGCCGGCAAGCCTATCGGCCGCCAGCCGGCTCACGTGTTGCGGTCGAAGACGATCTCCAGGCCGAGCAGGGTCAGCCACGGCTGGTGGTCGGTGAACACCGTGCACTCCTCCACGACCACCGGGGCCAGGCCGCCGGTGGCGATCACCGCCAGCTCGCCCGACTCCAGCCCGAGCTCGGCCATCATCCGGCCGACGATGCCGTCGACCTGGCTGGCGAAGCCGTAGAGGATCCCGCTCTGCAGCGCCTCGACGGTGTTCTTCGCGATCACCGACCGCGGCCGGAGCAGCTCGACCTTGCGCAGCTGCGCGCCTCGCCTGCCCAGGGCTTCCAGGGAGATGTCGATGCCGGGGGCGATCGCGCCGCCGACGTACTCCCCACGGGCGCTGACCACGTCGAAGGTGGTCGCGGTGCCGAAGTCCACGACGATCGCGGGGCCGCCGATCAGGTGCGAGGCGGCGAGCGCGTTGACGATCCGGTCGGTGCCGACCTCGCGCGGGTTGTCCATCAGCACCGGTACGCCGGTGCGCACGCCCGGCTCGACGATCACCTGTGGCACGTCGCCGTGGTAGGTGCGCAGCATGTCGCGCCACTCGTGGAGCACGGCCGGCACCGTCGCGCACACCGAGACGCCGCGCAGCGCCCCGTCGACCGTGGAGTCGTTGAGCAGGCCCCTGAGCAGCACCCCCCACTCGTCGGCGGTACGGCGCTCGTCGGTCGCCAACCGCCAGTGGTCGACGACCTCGCCCCGGTCGAGCAGCCCGATGGTGGTATGGCTGTTGCCGATGTCCGCGCACAGCAGCGGCGTCATGGCGAGGTCACGACCGGAGGTCCATGGCCACGTCGAGCACCGGGGCGGAGTGCGTCAGCGCGCCGACGGCCACGAAGTCCACCCCGGTGGCCGCCACCTCGCGGGCCCGCTCCAGGCTCAGCCCGCCGGAGGCCTCCAGACGGGCCCGGCCCGCGGCGACCTGCACGGCCTCGGCCATCTGCGCGGTGCTCATGTTGTCGAGCAGGATGTCGGGTGCGCCGGCGTCGAGCAGCTCCCGGAGCTGGTCGAGCGTGGTCACCTCGACCTGCACCGGCAGGTCCGGGTAGCGCGCCCGCACCGCGGCGTACGCCGGCACCACGCCTCCCGCGGCGAGCACGTGGTTGTCCTTGACCAGGGCCTGGTCGGACAGGGTGGCCCGGTGGTTGACGCCACCGCCGCAGCGCACGGCGTACTTCTCCAGAGCCCGGAAGCCCGGCGTGGTCTTGCGGGTGTCCCGGACCCGGGTGCCGGTGCCCACGAGCGCGCTGACCCAGCGGGCGGTGGCGGTCGCGACGCCGGAGAGATGGCAGAGGAAGTTCAGCGCGGTGCGCTCGGCGGTCAGCAGCGCCGGCACCGGCCCGTGCACCGACATCAGCACGTTGCCGCGCACGACGTGGTCGCCGTCCGCGGCCTTCCAGATCACCTCGACGCCGGGGACGACGATCCGGAACACCAGCTCGGCCAGGGCCAGGCCGGCGACCACCCCGTCCCCGCGGGCGACCAGGTCGGCCCAGACCAGCACCGACGGGTCCAGCGTCGCGGCGCTGGTGACGTCCTCGCCCGGGAGGTCCTCGGCCACGGCGTCCCGCACCGCGTCGTACACCCGGTGGGGGTCGAGGCCGGCGGAGGTGAGCTCCTCGACGAGGGCGGTGGGCAGGTCGGCGTACACGGTCATGCGAGGGCTCCGGTCAGGACGGGCTGGAGGTCGAGCCGGGGGTGCCCGGCGGACAGGGTGACGTCGATGTGCCGGGCCCAGTGCCGGTCGTCTCGCTCGGGGAAGTCCTCACGCCAGTGCGAGCCCCGGGTCTCCTCGCGCTCGGTGGCGGCGGCGAGCAGCGCGGTGCTGATGGTGTGCAGGTTGGTGGTCTCCCAGGCGGCGACGTCGGCGACCTCGGCGGTCGACCGGGCCAGGGCCGCGAGCTCGGCGGCTCCCTCGGCCAGCCCGGCCCGGGACCGCAGTACGCCGGCGCGCTCGGTCATCACGTGCTGGAGGCGGCCACGCAGGGATCCCGGCAGCAGCCCCACCGGGCGCGCGTCGGCGACCGGCTGCTGGCGCGCGGGCAGGGAGGTGGCCAGGTTCGCGGCGATCCGGCGGGAGAACACCAGCCCCTCCAGCAGCGAGTTGGAGGCGAGCCGGTTGGCGCCGTGGACACCGGAGCAGGCCACCTCCCCGCAGGCGAAGAGTCCCGGCACCGAGGACTGCCCCTGCAGGTCGGTCGCCACCCCACCGCTGGCGTAGTGGCAGGCCGGGGCGACCGGGATCAGGTCGGTGACCGGGTCGATGCCGTAGGAGCGGCAGACCGCCAGGATGGTGGGGAACCGGCGCTCCCACTTCGCGGCACCGAAGCCGCGGGCGTCGAGCCAGACGTGCTCGGCGCCGCTCTCCCGCATCCGCCGCATGATCGCCTTGGCCACCACGTCGCGGGGGGCGAGGTCGGCGAGCTCGTGCTGGCCCTGCATGAACCGCACCCCGTCGTCGTCGACGAGGACCCCGCCCTCGCCCCGGACCGCCTCGGAGATCAGCGGCTGCTGGCCCTCGGACGCCGCACCCAGCCACATCACGGTCGGGTGGAACTGCACGAACTCCAGGTCCCGGAGCACCGCTCCCGCCCGGAGCGCGAGCGCCATGCCGTCGCCGGTGGACACCGAGGGGTTCGTGGTCGCGGAGAAGACCTGGCCGAGCCCGCCGCTGGCCAGCACCACCGCCCGGCACAGCACGGCGCCGACACCGTCGCGCTGCCCCTCACCCATCACGTGCAGGGTGACGCCGGCGACGCCGCCCTCGACGCCGGGGATCAGGTCCAGCACCAGGGCGTGCTCGGTGACCTCGATCTCGGGGGCGGCGCGCACCGCCGCGACCAGGGCCCGCTGGATCTCCGCTCCGGTCGCGTCACCGCCGGCGTGCGCGATCCGGTCGCGGTGGTGGCCGCCCTCCCGGGTCAGCGACAGCTCGCCGCCGTCGGTGTGGTCGAAGACGGTGCCGAGCGCGATCAGCTCGTGGACCGCGGCCGGCCCCTCGGTGACGAGGGCCCGGACGGCCGGCTCGTCGCAGATGCCCGCGCCGGCCACGAGCGTGTCGTGCAGGTGCTGGTCGGGGGTGTCACCGGGGCCGAGCGCCGCGGCGATGCCGCCCTGCGCCCACTGCGTGGACCCGGCGCTGAGAATGTCCTTGGTGACCACCATGACCGAGCCCACGGCCGCCGAGGCGCGCAGCTGCAGCGCGGCGGTCAGCCCGGCGATGCCCGACCCGATGACGACGACGTCGGCGTACGTCGACCAGCCGGGGACGGGGGCAGCGAGGCGCTGCGGGAGGCTCACACCGGGAAGGCTACCGAGCGAGCGCGTCGCCACGGACCAGGCCGCTGCCGGGAAGCGCCTCCGCGGGGTCGTCCCCGGTGCCGGTCACCGCGTTGTCGGCGTCCACGAAGACCACGTGCGGGCGGAAGGCCCGCGCCTCGGCGTCGTCGAGCTGCGCGTAGGCGATCAGGATGACCAGGTCGCCGGGATGCACCAGCCGGGCAGCCGCCCCGTTGATCCCCAGCACCCCCGAGCCGCGGGGACCCGCGATCGTGTAGGTCTCCAGCCGCGCACCGTTGCTGATGTCCACGACGTGCACCAGCTCTCCGGGCAGCAGGTCCGCGGCGTCGAGCAGGTCCTCGTCGACGGTCACCGACCCGACGTAGTGCAGGTCGGCCTGGGTGACGGTCGCCCGGTGGATCTTGCTCTTCATCATCGTGCGCAGCATCAGCCGTCCTCCTCCCCGAGGTGCACGGCTACGTTGTCGATCAGCCGGGTGCTGCCGACCTTGGCGGCCACGAGCAGCCGCGCCTCGCCGTACGGCGGCGGGTCACCGAGGTCCGGGGCGCGCAGCGCCAGGTAGTCGGTCTCCACGTCGGGGGCCGCGTCGAGCACCGCGCGCGCCTGCGCGACCACCGCGGCGGCACCGTGGGGGCCGGCCGCCGACCCGGCCAGCAGGGCCCGGGACAGCGCCAGGGCCGCCTCGCGCTGGGCCGGCTCCAGGTAGGCGTTGCGGGAGGACATCGCCAGCCCGGTGCTGTCCCGGACCGTCTCGGCGCCGGTGACCTCGACGCCCATGCAGAGGTCGTCGGCCATCCGCCGGACCAGGACCAGCTGCTGGTAGTCCTTCTGCCCGAACATCGCGGCGTCGGGGCGGACCAGCCCGAAGAGCTTGGCGACCACCGTGAGCACGCCGCGGTAGTGGCCGGGGCGGGTGGCCCCCTCCAGCACGGCCCCGAGCGGGCCGGCCTCCACGGTGACCTGCGGGTCGCCACCCGGGTAGACCTCGTCCACCGAGGGCGCGAAGACCACGTCCGCGCCGTGCTCGGCGCAGACCGCGAGGTCGGCCTCGAAGGTGCGGGGGTAGCGGTCCAGGTCCTCGTCGGGGCCGAACTGCATCGGGTTCACGAAGATCGACACGACCACCGCGTCGTCGGCGGTGACCGAGGCCCGGGCCGCGGTGACCAGGGCGGCGTGGCCGGCGTGCAGGGCGCCCATCGTCGGCACCAGCACGACCCGTCCGCCGTGCGCGCGGGTGGCGGCCAGGGCCGAGGCCAGCTCGTCGCGGGTGCGGGCGACGACGAGGTCCGGCCGGGTGCCGGTGAGGGTCACCGGGACCGCCCGGCCCCCCGGCGCACCGGGCGCGCCACCGGTACGACCGGCAGGGCCGCCAGGGCGTCGTTGAGCACGCCGACGAGCTTGGCCGCGCGGATCGGCAGCAGCCGCCCGTCGAGCACCGCCCGGTTCGCGGTGGCACGGGCCATCACGACGTACGACTCGAGCGTCTCCGGCGAGGTGGCGGCGATGTCGGCGACGTGGGCCCGCACCGTCTCGACGTCCCCCCGCACGATCGGGCCGGTGAGGGCGGCGTCGCCGTAGGACAGGGCGTTGTCCAGGGCCGCGGTGAGCAGCGGCCGAAGCGTGCCGGCCGGGTCGTCGGCGCCGGATGCCCGCAGCAGGTCCATCGCCTGCGCGACCAGCGTGACCAGGTGGTTCGCACCGTGCGCGAGACCCGCGTGGTAGAGCGTCCGGCGGTCCTCCTCGACCCACACCGTGCGGCCGCCGAGGTCGGCGACCAGGGTCTCGGCGAGCCCGCGGGTGCCCTCGCCGGCGGTCACCCCGAACACGCAGCCGGGCAGCCGGGCCAGGTCGACGTCGGTGCCCGTGAAGGTCATCGCCGGGTGCATCGCGAGCACCCGGGCGCCGAGGCGGGCGGCGGGCTCGAGCACCGTGGTGCCGTGCTTGCCCGAGGTGTGCACGACGTACTGGCCCGGCCGGATCGCCCCCGAGGCGGACAGCATGGTGACCACGTTGGCGAGCATGTCGTCGGGCACCGTGAGCAGCAGCAGGTCGCAGGACCGCGCGACGGCGGTCGGCTTGTCGACGTGTACGCCGGGCAGCAGCGTCTCGATCCGGGTCCGGGACGCGGCGGACTCGCCCGCGACCGCGGAGATCTCGTGGCCCGCAGCGCTCAACGCCGCAGCCAGGACGGCGCCGACACGGCCGGCACCCACAACCCCGATACGGGTCATCCCTCATCGCCTTTCGTTCCAGTCCCAGCGAGCGGGTACCGGACGGTGTGCTGATGTGTGCGCCTCGAGCGTACGCGCGGCCCGGACCGCCCGACAGAGACCCCTCGGGTGGCCTCAGTCACACCCGCCCCCGTCGAGTCGGCGCGAACGCACGCCTCAACACCGTCGAGTCGGCGCGAACGCACTGTTGAGATCTGCGTTCGCGCCGACTCGGCGACTTCGAAACGTGCGTTCGCGCCGACTCGGCCACTTCGAAACGTGCGTTCGCGCCGACTCGGCGAGGGACCTAGCCTGGACCGATGACCAGTCTCACCTCGCTGGGGATGCCAGCGGTGCCGCCGCCGACCTCCCACCCGACGTGGAAGCAGGCGTGGGACGCGGCCCTGTACGGCGCCGACGGCTTCTTCCGCCGCGAGTCGCCGGCGGCGCACTTCCGGACCTCCGTGCACGCCTCGCCGCTGTTCGCCGCCGCCCTGGTCACGATGACCCGGCGCGCGGGGCTGGACACCGTCGTGGACATCGGCGCCGGCCGCGGCGAGCTGCTCACCGCGATCCACGCGCTGGACCCCGGGCTGGACCTGCTCGGTGTCGAGATCGCCGCCCGGCCCGCCGGGCTGGACGACGCGATCGCCTGGACCACGGCGCTGCCCGAGTCGGTCGAGGGACTGGTGGTCGCCAACGAGTGGCTGGACAACATCCCGTGCCACGTCGTGCAGGTCGACGACGCGGGCGTGCTCCGGATGCTGCACGTCGACCCGGCGACCGGGACCGAGTCGCTCGGGCGGCCGCTCGACCACGCGACGGTCTCCCCCTCCCTCCAGGCGTGGGTGGACCGGTGGTGGCCGCTGGCCGGACGGGTCCCGGGCACCCGGGCGGAGGTCGGCTCCACCCGGGACGCGGCGTGGGCCGACGTGGTCGGCCGGGTCACCCGGGGGATCGCGCTCGCGGTCGACTACGGGCACACCCGCGAGGACCGGCCGCCGCTGGGCTCGCTGCGCTCCTACCGCGGGGGCCACGAGGTCGACGTGCGGCCGGACGGCTCCCGCGACGTGACCGCGCACGTCGCGGTCGACGCGGTCGCCGACCGGGTCGGCGCCGTCGTACGACGCCAGCGGGACGCCCTGCGCGACCTCGGGGTGGACGGCACCCGCCCCGACCCTGCCCTGGCACCGACGGACCCGGCCGGCTACGTGCGGGCCCTGGCACAGGCGACCGGCGCAGCCGAGCTGACCGCCGAGGGCGGGCTCGGCGACTTCGCCTGGGTGGTGACGGTCAGGGACTGACCGACAAGAACAGGAACGCCGCGAACAAGATCAGGTGTACGGCGCCCTGCAGCCGGGTCGCCCGGCCGGGGACCACGGTCAGGATGCTGACCACGGCGGTGAGGGTGAGCAGCGCGATCTGCACCGGCCCGAGACCGAGCAGGAGCGGGCCGTCGAGCCAGATCGAGGCGACCGCGATCGCCGGGATGGTCAGCCCGATGCTGGCCATCGCCGAGCCGTAGGACAGGTTCAGGCTGATCTGCACCCGGTCCCGGGCGGCTGCCCGGAACGCCGCCAGCGTCTCGGGCAGCAGCACCAGCAGGGCGATCACCACCCCGACGAAGGACGGCGGGAAGCCGACGAGCCTCACCCCGGACTCGATGGAGGGCGACTCGACCTTCGCGAGCCCGACGACCGCGACCAGGGCGAGCAGCAGCATCGCCAGGCTGGTCCACGCGGCACGGGCGGTGGGCGGGTCGGCGTGCACCTCGGCCGCCGCCACCTCGCCCGTGGGGGTGACCGGCAGGAAGAAGTCCCGGTGCCGGACGGTCTGGTTGAGCACGAACAGGGCGTAGAGCACCAGGGACGCGACCGCCGCGAAGGCCAGCTGCGCCGATGAGAACCGCGGCCCCGGGGCGCTGGAGGTGAAGGTGGGCAGCACCAGGCTCAGGGTGGCCAGCGACACCACGGTGGCGAGCGCCGCGCCGGTGCCCTCCGGGTTGAAGTGCGCCACCGTGAACCGGCGGGCTCCGGCGAGCAGGGCGAGGCCGACGATGCCGTTGGTGGTGATCATCACCGCCGCGAAGACGGTGTCCCTGGCCAGCGACTCGGCCTTGGCGCCACCGGAGGCCATCAGCGTGACGATCAGTGCCACCTCGATCACGGTCACCGCGACCGCGAGCACCAGCGACCCGAACGGCTCCCCCAGCCGGTGCGCGATCACCTCGGCGTGCTGGACGGCGGCCAGCACCGCGCCGGCCAGGACCAGGGCGACCACCCCGACCAGGACCGGGCCGGGGTGCCGTCCCCAGGTCGCCGCGAGCAGGGCCACCGCGAGCACCGGGACGGCCAGGGGCCAGGCGCGGGCCAGCCGGGACGGCGATGCTGGCGACGCTGGCGACGCTGGCGACGCTGGCGACATGCCGTTTACCCTGTCAGACCGCCCAACCGCCCCCGGGCCGGCTGGGCGAGGGCCTGCTCCCGGTCGAGCAGCCGGCGCGCCTCCCCGGCGTCACGGTGCCGGGCGCGCACGGAGACCGGCCCCGGCGGGCTGTCCACCAGCAGGTCCGCGAGACCGAGCCGGCGCTGCCACGGCCCCTGGTGGAGCCGCAGGGACTGCACCCGGGCGTGCGGGACCACATGGGTACGGCGGGTGAGCATCCCCTCGCGGCTGACCACGAGGTGCTCGCCGACGCCCCCGAGCAGGAACCGCCGCCGTACCGGCGCCGCCCAGCGGGCCCTCGTCGGCGGAGCGGTCAGCCGGACCTCGTCCGGGTCGGGCGACCCGCACTGGGCCAGCAGTAGCCGCGCCAGCGCGAGCACCTCGCGCCGCGGCGCCACCGGCATCACCGTCGACGTCCCGGGACCGCGCTCGGAGTCGCCGCGGCCGGAGCCGGCGAGCGACACGTCGAGCCTGGCCCAGCCCTTCCAGCGCCACAGGAACGGCTCGGTGACCACCAGGCCCTGCACCCGGGCGAGGGCGACGGTCTGGGTGTCGAGCTCGAACAGGCCCCTGCGGACGTGCAGCGCCGAGGCCTGGGTGGAGTCCGAGGTGCTCACGGTGAAGCGGTAGTAGGCGGAGAGCTTGCGGACCTGGGTGAGCGCGAAGCCGACGACGACCGGGACCATCACCGCGATCCCTCCGAGGACCTCGCCGAAGGCCAGGAAGCCCCCAGCGAACAGGGCGGCGACCACCGTGAAGAGCACGGTCTCGGCCGAGAGCAGCAGGCTCAGCAGCAGGGTCCCGAGGTCCAGCCGCGCCACCACGCGCTCGGGCACCGGCTCGGCCGCGGGCGCCTCGCTCGGCCCCGCGTCGGAGCCGGCGTCGGGCTCAGGACCGCCGTCGCCCGGCGCCGACCGGTGCGCGCGGACCGCGTCGCGCCGGGCCAGCAGCACCCGGCGCAGGTCCTGCGCCTCCGCGAGCGGCAGGAACGCCAGCGACCCCTCGTTGCCACCGCCGGCGACGTCCATCCGCAGCTCGGCCAGCCCGAACAGCCTGGCCACGAACGGCTGGGCGATGTCGATGCCCTGGAGCCGGTCGACCCGGATCCGCCGGGACTGCCGCACGACCACCCCGGTGTCCACGCGCAGCTCGTCGGCCTCGATCCAGTAGCGGGTGCGCAGCCAGGAGACGACACCGTAGACCGCCCCTGCGGCGAGCAGGCCGAGCAGCAGCAGCGCGATCGGGCCGAGGTTGCCGCGCAGCGCGTCATCCCAGTTCGACGCGACCACCGCCACCACCAGGATGGAGCCACGCACGAGCGGCGTCAGGGGGGACAGCCGCTTGGCCGGGCGCTCGACCGGATCGGGCGTGCTCACAGCCCCGCGGCCTGCGACTCGCCCAGTGAGGTCAGCCGGTCCCGCAGCCGGGCCGCCTCGGCAGCAGGCAGCCCCGGGATCCGCGCGCTGGTGTGAGGGCTGGCGGTGTGCAGGTGCACGGTGGCCACCTGGAAGGCCCGTTCCAGCGGACCGGACTGCACGTCGACGTACTGCATGCGCCCGTAGGGCACCACGACGAGCCGCCGGAAGAGCACACCGTGCTTGACGTACAGGTCCTCGTCGCGCTCCGCGTAGCCCCACCAGCGGGCGTTGCGGCCGATCAGCACCCAGCTCACGGCGCCGCCGGCGACGACCAGCACCGCGGCGAGCACCCAGACCCACGGCGGCAGCGAGAACACCAGGGCGAGCACCGCGACGGCCACCAGCGCGAGAGCACAGACGAGCCCCAACAACGTCCTGCGCATCCGCGCGAGGGCGTCGGACACCGGTCGCCACGAGGTGCCGGGAGGTGCGAAGGGCTCGTTCACACCCCGAGGCTACGTGCGACCATGTGCCCGTGACAGAGGAGCGGATCACCGTCGGCGTCGGAGCGGGCGCCTCGGGGCTCCCGGAGCACGACCTGGTGCTCACCTTGAACCCCCAGCACCCGTCCACCCACGGGGCGCTGCGGCTGCGGCTGACCCTCGACGGCGACCGGGTCGCGACCTGCGAGCCGGTGGTCGGCTACCTGCACCGCGGGGTCGAGAAGCTCTTCGAGGTCCGCGACTACCGGCAGGTCCTGGTGCTCGCCAACCGGCACGACTGGCTCTCGGCGTTCTCCTCCGAGCTCGGCGTGGTGCTGGCCGTCGAGCGGATGCTGGGGATGGAGGTGCCGCTGCGGGCGACCTGGACGCGGACCCTGCTCGCCGAGCTCAACCGGGTGCTCAACCACCTGATGTTCCTGGGCTCCTACCCCGTCGAGCTGGGGGCGGTCAGCGCCACCGCGGAGGCGTTCGGGCAGCGGGAGCGGGTGCAGGCCGTGATGGAGGAGGTCTCCGGCGGCCGGATGCACTACATGTTCAACCGGGTCGGGGGACTCAAGGAGGACCTGCCCGAGGGCTGGCTGGGCCGGGTCGACGCCGTGGTCGCCGGGATCCGCGACCGGCTCCCCGCCCTGACCGAGGCGATCCTCGGCGACGAGACGTTCCGGGACCGCACCCGCGGCGTCGGCGTGCTCTCCCCCGCCGTGGTCGACGCGTACGGCGTCAGCGGACCGATCGCACGGGCGGCCGGCGTCGACCTGGACCTGCGCCGCGACGAGCCCTACCTGGCCTACGACGAGCTGCTGAGCGACGGCGTCCTGCGGGTGCCGACCCGGCCCGAGGGCGACTGCTTCGCCCGGTTCGGGCTGCTGCTCGACCAGGTCGCGGTCTCCCTGGACCTGGTGGACGCCTGCGTCGACCGGCTCCGCAGCGCGGACCGTGGCCCGGTGAACGTGCGGCTGCCCAAGATCCTCAAGCCGCCGGAGGGGTCGACGTACGCCTGGACCGAGAACCCGCTCGGCATCAACGGCTACTACCTGGTCTCGCGCGGGGAGAAGACGCCGTGGCGGATGAAGCTGCGCAGCGCGTCCTTCAACAACGTCGCGGCCCTGCCCGAGGTGGTCGCGGGCTGCCGGGTCAGCGACCTGGTGGCGATCCTCGGGTCGATGTTCTTCGTGGTCGGCGACATCGACAAGTGACCGCGGACCAGGAAGCCCGGCCCGTGGACGCCACCGGGCGCCTGACAGCTGCGACCGGTGTCCTGCCGTCGGCTGACCGGCGGCAGCGGTCCTTCGTTGTACAGTTCCGCTCGGAGCGGACGCTCCCGTACCAGCCATCCCCGACCTGCCGGAGTCCTCCCATGCACCCGAACCGCCCCGACTGCGACGCCGCGACACTGGTCGTTGTGACCGGTTCCGGTCGCAGCGGGACCAGCACGGTGGCGGGCGCGCTGAAGATGCTGGGGCTGCACATCCCGCAGCCCGAGATCGCCCCGAACGACGCCAACCCGCGAGGCTACTTCGAACCCAAGTGGGCCGTGGCCTTCCACAAGAAGGTGCTGTCCAGGGCCGGCGTCCGCACGCTCGACGGTCGCCCGGAGGCGATCGACGCGATGGCCGCGGTCACCTCCGACGCCGACCTGCTGGACGAGCTCCGCACGTGGTTCGCCACGCAGCTCCAGGGCCCCCAGATCGTGGTCAAGGACCCCCGTACGTTCTGGCTGCGCGAGCTGTGGGCCCAGGCGGCCACCTCCCTCGGTGTCGAGACCGTCTGGCTGACGATGCTGCGGCACCCAGCCGAGGTGGTCGGCTCCCGCGACATGCACTACCTCAAGGGCGCTGACGCAGATCAACGGTTGGCTCGCGAGACCACCAACCTGGCCGGATGGGTCAACGTCGCGCTGACCAACGAGCGGACCTCCCGCGGCGACCGCCGGGTGTTCGTGCACTACGGCGACCTCATCACCGACTGGCGCTCCACGATGACCACGGTCGCCGAAGGGCTCGGGCTGCGCTACGACGCCGATCTGTCCGCCGGGGAGCACCACGCGGTCGACGACTTCATCGACCCGAGCCTGCGCCGATCCCAGCTCACCCTCGACGACCTGGACCTGCCCGCCTCCTTGAGGAGCGTGGCTGAGATCGCGTGGGAGTGCCTCGACGCGCTGTCCCGCGATCCCGATGACGCCGCCGCCATGGAGCGGATGGACCGGCTGCGCGAGGACTACGACAGGGTCTACGCCCATGCGGTCGCGCTCTCCCAGGATCACACCGCCTCGGCGGTCGAGGCGGCCCGGGTCCAGGCTCGGCGGCGGGTGACCAAACAGCTCCGCGCCAAGGCCCGCGCCGAGCAGCAGGCTCGGGAGGCCGATCGCTCGCCCGCGCCACGCTCCCTGCCCCGTCGGTTCGCGGGCCGCCTGGCCCGAACCGCGCGCGTGCGCCGGTCGTGAGGACCCCCATGAGTGCACGTGGGTTGGTGAACGAAGGCCGCCGCCGGCTGGCGCTCGGCACCCGCTACCGGGCTCTGGAGGAATCGGTCCTCCAGGGGCGCTACGCGCACTGGCGCACCCTGCCGGTGCTGGACAACGTGGTGCTCTACGAGTCGTTCTCCGGCAACGGGATGCTGGACAACCCCGAGGCCATCTTCCGGCACCTGCTCGACCAGCCGGACATGGCGCACCTCGAGCACGTCTGGGTGCTCGACGACCTGGCGGGCCACCCGGAGGTCACCACCGAGTTCGCGGACCACCCGCGGGTGCGGTTCGTCGAGATCCTGTCCCCCGACTACCTCCGGGCGCTCGCCACCTCGAAATACCTCATCAACAACGCGACGTTCCCCCAACAGCTGGCGAAGCGGCCCGAGCAGGTGTACGTCAACACCTGGCACGGGGTCCCGCTCAAGCACATGGGCTTCGACATGCCCGAGGGTGGGGTGGTCTCCCGCAACATCACCCGCAACTTCCTCAACGCCGACTACCTGCTCTCGGCCAACCCCTTCATGACCGACACGATGTACCGCAGCGCCTACCGCATGCAGGGCATCTTCCGGGGGGCCGTGATCGAGGAGGGCCACCCTCGCACCGACCGCCAGGCCGAGGCGCTGGCCGATCCGGAGCAGGTCCGCCGGAGGCTCGAGGCCGGCGGCGTCCCGGTCGGGGAACGCACGATCATCCTCTACGCCCCCACCTGGCGGGGCAGTTCCTTCCAGGACCCGCACGTCAACGCCGCGCAGCTGATGGCCACCGTGCGTGCCATGCAGGGCTCCGTGGACAGCTCGCGGTACGTCGTGCTGCTCAAGGTGCACCAGGTCGTCTACCGCGCCGTGCGCGAGCGGGCCGGCGACTGCGAGTTCCTGGTTCCCAACGACATCCCCACCAACCTGACGCTGGGGATCACCGACGTGCTGGTGACCGACTACTCCAGCATCTTCTTCGACTACCTGTCGACCGGTCGCCCGGTGCTGCACTTCGTCCCGGACCTGGACGACTACCGAGCGGGCCGCGGGCTCTACCTGACCGAGAAGGAGCTGCCCGGCCCGGTGTCGGCCACGGTTCCCGAGCTCCTCGGCGACCTCGGGGAGGCCCTGTCGGGGCCTGACCGCTCCCCCCGCACCGAAGCCGCCGCGGCGACGTTCGCCCCCCACGACGACGGCTCGGTGTGCGCGCGCGTCGTCGACCTGGTGTTCCGCGGTGCCGACGAGGCCGGGTACACCGTGCGTCGCGACTTCGGCACCGAGAAGGAGCGGCTGCTCATCTACCTGGGCGCCATGAAGTCGATGGGGATCACCACGTCGGCGCTGAACCTGCTGCGCAACCTCGACTACGACCGCTACGACGTCACCGCGTTCTTCGTCCACAGCCGCGGTCGGGACCGGGCCAAGAACATCGCGCTCGTCGACCCTCGGGTGCGGGTCATCCCCCGCGCGCCGATCTACAACGCGCCCTCCCGCCGGATCCGCCAGGAGTCGAAGCGACTTCTCGTCGACGGGCTGCCGGAGACCCTCGACGAGCGTCACCGCCAGTTCTGGGGCGCCGAGTGGACGCGGATGTTCGGACACGCGCAGTTCGACCACCTCATCGACTTCAGCGGGTACGGGTGCTTCACGCCCTTCCTCTACTCGGTCGCCGACGCCCGCAGCAAGAGCATCTGGCTGCACAACGACATGTACGCGGACATGCAGCGCGAGACCATCGGCGAGAAGCACCTGGAGGAGCGGCTGAAAGCCGTGTTCACGACCTACCGGCACTTCGACCGGCTCGTGTCGGTCTCCCGCGACCTCGAGCGGGTCAACCGCGAGAAGCTGGCCGCCTACGCACGACCGGAGCAGTTCACGCACGCCGCCAACACCATCGACGGTGCCCGCGTCCTGCACATGGCCGGGCTCAGCAAGGCCGAGGCCCGCGCCAAGGCGCACGGGCGGGACGTGGCCCCGCAGACCACGTCGGCCCGGCACCGCACGGCCACCATCGACACCGAGAACATCGCCTCGACGATGTCGACGCTCCTCGAGCACTTCACCGCCCGCGAGATCATCCAGGAGGCCCGCAGCAGAGCCCGGCTCGGGCGCGAGGTCTCCCGGGGCACGACGTTCGTGGCGGTGGGCCGGCTCTCACCCGAGAAGAACCACGCTCGGCTGGTCAGGGCGTTCGCGAAGGTCCACGACCAGCACCCCGAGTCCCGGCTCATCATCCTCGGGGGTGGCAAGCTCGAGTTCGAGCTCCAGGAGCTGGTTCTGTCGCTGGGCCTCGGGTCCCACGTCACCGTCGCCGGTCAGGTCGACAACCCGTTCGCGATCATGGCCGAGTGTGACTGCTTCGTGCTGTCCAGCGACTACGAAGGACAGCCCATGGTCATCCTGGAGGCCCGCACGCTCGGCCTGCCGGTCGTGACGACTGCGTTCTCGTCGGTCGGCGACTCGGTGCCCCAGGACGCAGGACTGGTGGTGCCGCAGACCGTCAAGGGCGTCGCCGACGGGATGCTGCGGTTCCTGGCCGGCGAGGTCCCCGCCCACGAGCTCGACACCGACGAGTACAACCGCAACGCGATCGAGCAGTTCAACCGCGCGATCGCCTCGTCACCAACGCGAGAGCAGGTCGTCCACGACGCGGGCTGATGCGCGTCCGTCGTCCCACGGGCAGAACTCCGCCCGGAACGACGACCGCGCGGACGCGTGCTCGTCGGGGCCGAGCAGCACGTCGACGACCTCGTCGGTGTCGCTCACCAGCGGGCCCGGGGACCGGGACTCGATGTCGAAGTAGAAGCCGCGCTCCACGTCGCGGTACTGCTCGAGATCCGGGACCAGCAGCACCATCGGACGGTCGGTGAGCACGAAGTCGAACATGACCGAGGAGTAGTCGGTGACGAGGGCGTCGGCCGCGAGGAACAGCTCGGCCACGTCGGGGTACCGCGTGACGTCATGGACCCGCGGGTGTCCCTCGAACAGGTCACGCTGCCCAGTGCTGTTGTAGTGGCCCCGGACGAGCAGGACGGTGTCGGGCATGCCCGCGGTCAGCCGCTCCGGGTCGACGTACACGGGCTTGCCGGTGCGGACCCCGAGATACTCCCGCCACGTCGGCGCGTAGAGCACCACCCGGTCCTCGTCGGTCAGGCCGAGCCGATCCCGCACCGTGCGTCGCAGAGCGCCACGGTCGGTGAGCAGCACGTCGTTGCGTGGGTAGCCGACCTCGAGCATCGGTCCCTCGAAACGGAACGCTCGGCGGAAGATGTCCGAGCAGTACGGGCTCGGCGAGACCATCGCGTCCCAACCGGCCGCCTGCGCCGCCATCCGCCGACGGTGCCGCCAGGTCGAGAAGTCGCCCGGCCCGCGGTCCTCCCCGATCCGCTTCAGCGGGGTCCCGTGCCAGGTCTGCAGGTGGAACTGGCCCGCTGCCTTGCCGAACCAGTACGGGGCCCCGGCGTTGCCCACGTACCCGCGAGCATGTCCGAGCAGGTCGTGCCACTCGGCCGTGCGTCGTGCCACGGCGCGGGTGCCGGCGGGCACCGTGACGGCCGGGTCGTCGACGACCCACACCAGGTCCAGGCCCACGTCCCGGGACAGCAGCTCGCGAGCGACCGCACCCGGGTTGTCGCCGATGCTCTTCCCCCGGAAGGTCTCCAGGAGCACCGTGTCCCGGTGAAGCCCGCCCGGCGCGGCGTAGACCCCGCTCCGCAGCTGCTGCTGGGCGTAGGCGCCGCGCTCGTCGCCGCGAAGGGGTGGCGCGACGACGACCGCAGGCCCGTCAGCGTCCTGGGCCAGATCCACTCGCTGGCGGTCGTCGACGAGCTCGAGAGGCTCACGGAGCAGTGCGGCCGACCAGGACGTCGATGCCAGGCCCAGGCCGTAGCGGCCGACCGGCAGCCGGGCCGACGCACCGAAGGACGTGGTCGTCAGGGGAACCTGCCCCTGGGACCGCCCGCCGGACGTGCGCAGCGTGACGTCGCCTCCGCTGCCCCGCGGACCGGACAGGTGCCCGTGCAGGTCGTCGCGCTCGCGCGTGGAGCCCGCTACCGTCAGCACCCCGCCGGCGAACGACACGGTGTCCAGCTCGGTGACCGTCCCCCGGGGCCGGGCGATCCGCACCTCCTCACTGAAGCACTCGTCCCCGACCAGCACCTGCACCGTCCACTGCGACGAGGAGCCCGCGAGGACTCGGTCCGCGTCCCCGGAGGCCTCCCAGCCGGCATCCGCTCGGTCCTCCCAGGCGCGTGCGGCCCACTCGTTCGTGCGTCGGTCCCGCCGGCGGACGACCTCGAGATCGTGCGCCTGCCCGTCCGGTCCGTGCAGGGAGACGCGCGGCACCGGCGGCTGCTCGACGTACTCCACGAAGGACGCCCCGCGCACGCGGACCCGGCCGTCCACCACCTCCACCCGCCCGTCGACGAAGGACCGGGGGCGTCGGTCCGCGTCCGTGAGCGCCCGCCACGAGTCGGGCACCCGCGTCGACAAGCCGTCCGGGAGCAGCACCAGGCCCGCTCGGGTGGGCAGCCCGTGGGGGTTGTCCGCCACGAGGTCCTGGACCAGCGCCACGTCCTGCCACGTGCCGTGCAGCGCCGCCCAGGCCCCCAGGCGGGGCTCCACCGGGACGGCAGCGAGGTCCAGCCCTTCGAGCAGGGCGGGCAACCGGTGTCGCAGGGCCTCCAGGTACGGCTCGCCACCCCCGACCGCGTCGACGTACAGGGGGGGAAGCAGGTGGGCGGCGACCAGCTCGCGCCACCCCTCCGGCCCCGTCGCGGCGGCCTCGAGGAGGGCGTCGACCCGGGCGGCGACGCGCTCGGGCCGGAAGCGGGGCCGCTCGTGGATCGGTACGGACGCGCCGCTCGCAGGTCGCTCGCTGGCCACCCGCGGCAGCACGTCGAACGTCGTCGCCGCGAGCAGGGCGGCGAGCAGAGCCGGCTCGTCCCCGGGGCCGTTGTCCAGGCTCGCTCCCGACGCCCGCCAGGAGGAGGTCCGGAACATCTTGGCGTCGAGGGTGAGGTCCACGGTCGCCAGCGGCAGGCTGTCGACGGTCTGTCGGAGCAGCCGACGGGCCGTCAGCTCGTGCGTCCAGGGCCGGACCTCCGGACCGCGACGGCCGCCGATGGCGAGGTCGCTACCGGTCTCCTCCAGGGCCGCGACCATCGCCGGCCACGCGTCGGCCGGCACCACCTCGCCGGCCGAGACGAAGACCACGTACGCGCCGGTCGCCTCACGGACCGCTGCGTCCAGGGAGGCCGACGGCAGGTGCCGCACCCCTGCTCGGGCCGCCGGCGGTCGCCCACCCGCGACGAGCACCTCGACCGCCGGATGGCTCGAGGCCAGGACGGACGAGAGCCCTTCCCCGAGCGACCCCGGACCCGCCTCTCCCCGCACGACGACCGACACCACCGGCACCGCGCGCGTGCCTCTCGGCCGCACGCGGTGCCCGAGAGCCCTGGCCAGCCGCCTCACGGGAGCGGGCGGAGCACCGGCACGTCCTTGTGCCACGACTGCGTCACGTAGACGGTCTCCCAGCCCATCGACACGTAGAGGCCGTCGGCCCCGGTCGGGGAGTCGGCGTCGACCTCGAGACCGACCCGGTCGCGGCCCCGGTCGGCAGCGTCGGCGATCACCGTCCGGAGCAGGGACTTGGCCACGCCGCGGCCGCGGGCGCTCTGCAGCACGCCGATGTACTCCACGTAGCTGCCGTCGGGCCGGTCCCCCGACCCCTCCGACACGGCCGCGACCAGCGCGCCCGCCGGCTCCGGGGTCGCCCCGTCGGTGAGCTCCGCGATCCACCAGTGGTCCCACCGGTGGCCGGGGTCCTCCCGCAGCCGGAAGACGAACTCGTCGAAGGTCTCCTCGTGGGAGTTGAAGTGGTCAGCGAACGCGCTCTCCAAGATGTCGTGCACGGTGCGCAGGTCGTCCTCGTCGGGCATCCCGGTGCCCTGGCGCCGCACGGGCCGGATCCGCACGCCCGCGCCCGGCTCGGCGTCCAGGTCGGCCTCCCCGGCGGTCACCGGGCGGGACATCTGCCACCAGGTGCGGACCTGCTCGAAGCCGGCCCGCTCCAGCCAGGCGTGCTGCCGGGCGTCGTCGGCGAACGCGCCGCTGTCGATCTGCTGGACCTCGAGGCCGCGCTCGGCCCCGACCCGGCGGGCCGCGTCGTCGGCCCAGGACATCAGCACGCCGGCGACCCGGTCGGCCAGGGCCTCGTCCAGCTCCCAGTCCACGACCACGGCCAGCAGCATCCGGCCGGCGGCCCGGTCGTGCGCGCTCGCCCAGCCGCGGATGGTGCCGCCGGCGTCGCGGAGCACGACGTTCTCGCGGGTCAGGTAGCCGCGCGCGGAGACCTCGACCAGCAGGTCGTCCTCGGAGGCGGCCGCCCATCCGCGGCCACGCTTCTCGTGGCGGCGCAGCAGGGTGGTGAGCTCGGTGGCGTCCTCCTCGACGGGCGCGCCGGCCGACCAGCCGTCGGGAAGGGCCGCCGAGGCGTCCGGGGGCAGGCTCGTCACGGGGTCATTGCCGGTGGAGGTCACGCCACCATTGTCCCGTACGGCGCCGGCCGCGGGCCACCTGGGCGGCGGGTACGGCCGGAGGCCGGCTCAGGCGTGGCTGCGCCGGGACTGCTGGGAGCCGCCGGCGGCGGAGGTGATCCGCTCCTCCCAGGCGAGCGGGCTCGCGACGGCGTCGAGCTCGGGGACGGCCAGGGTGCGCACGTCGGCGGGCACCACACCGTCCCAGGTGGCCAGCTCGTCGTCCCGCTCGGCCTGGGCGATCTCGAGCTGCTCGACCCGCTCGGAGAGCTCCTGCACCCGGACCTGCGCCTCGACGGTGCGCCGGGCCTCACGCCGCACCCGGGCCTCCGCCTCGATCGCGCGGCGCTGGGTGCGGCCCGAGGTGGACTCCAGCTCGGCGAGGGCCCGGTCGCGCCGGGTCAGCCGGTCGGTCATGGCGGTGGTGAACTCCGCGTGCTCAGGACCACCAGCGCGGTGGCCGCTTCCAGCAGCGAGGCGGCGACGGTCACGCGGACGCTGCGCTACCGCCGGCGACCGCTGGGGGCGACGGCCGAGGCGGTCGCGGGTGCCGGGGACGCGCTGGACATGGGCGCAGGGTAGGCGGCTAGCCCTCGTCCTTGCCGACCCGACACGCTCGCTCCAGCAGCAGCGAGCCGACCACCAGCAGCACCGCGGCCGCCGCGGCGAACAGCGAGTGCCAGACCCGTTCCTGGGCCAGCTCCGCGTCGGTGAGACCGAGCCAGCTCAGCGCGTAGCCGAGGTAGCCGCCGGCGAAGAACGACCCGACCAGCGCGCACGCCTTCGCCAGCACCAGCCGGTTGACCGCGTGGTGCGGCTGCAGCCGCTGGTGGCGCCGGTGCAGCGTCCGGTACGTCGACCAGGCGACCGCGCCGACGACGACCGCGACGAAGAGCAGCGCGATCACCGGCAGCCAGCTGACCGTGGGCGCCGTACCGCTGGCCCGCACCGCGAGCGGCCGGACCAGCCAGCCGAGCACCAGTCCCGCCAGCGCGAAGCCGATCACGGCGGAGGGGCGGGTGGTGCGGATCCGGCCCGGCTCGGGCTCCCGCCCGGACGGACCGTCGGCGCTCACGGCCGGGTCACTGGAAGGTGAGGCTCAGGTCGTCGCGGCGCGTGACCGTCTGGTCGGCGGTCTTCTCCACCAGCTCCGAGACGGGGCCGTGCTCGAGCAGCTCGGCGTCCGGCTCGAGGTCGTGCCAGGGCACCAGCACGAACGCTCGCTCGTGCGCCTTCGGGTGCGGCAGCACCAGGTCCTCGTCGTTGGCGCGGCGGTCACCCACCACGATCAGGTCCACGTCGAGGGTGCGCGGCGTGTTCTGCTCGGTGGTCCGCTCGCGACCGTAGGCGTCCTCGACGGCCAGCGCCCGCTCCAGCAGCGTGCGCGCCGACAGGGTGGTGTCGGCGAGCACGATGGCGTTCAGGAAGTCCTGGGAGCCCTCGGGGGTGTCGACCGGCGATGTCTCGTAGACGGGCGAGACCGCGGTCAGCCAGACCTCCGGGGTGTCGGCGAGGGTGTTCACCGCGCCCTGGAGGTTGCTGAGCCGTTCGCCCAGGTTGGATCCGATGGCCAGCACGCAGCGGCGGATCGGGTGCATCTCGCCAGTGAGCGTGTCGGCGTCCACGATGTTGGGATTCGGGGTCTCGGTCACGGTTGGCTCCGGTCCTCGTTCGGGGTGCGCGTGCGGATGATCGTGAGCGTGACGTCGGCGAAGGCCGACGCGATGGGGGCGTCCGGCTTGTGCACCGTCACCTCCACCGCCTCGACCCGGCGGTCCAGCAGAGCGATGTCCGCGATCCGCGCTGCCAGGGTCTCGATCAGGTCGACGGGGTCGGACTCGATCGCCTTCTTGACCCTCGCCACGAGGCTTCCGTAGTCGACGGTGTCCTGCAAGTCGTCACTGCGAGCCGCCTTCCGGGTGTCCAGGCTCAGCACCAGGTCGGTCACGAACACCTGGCCGTCGCGACGCTCGACGTCGAAGACCCCGTGGTGCCCGAACGCCTCGATACCCGTCACCGCCAGGCGGTCCGGGGCCTGCGTGGTGCCCGGGGCGGGCGACTCGTCACTCATCGTCATTTCTCGCCGACAGTACCGGGGAGGCGTGATGGATCCACAACCGCCATCCGTCATCGGTGCGCACGAACACGTTGGTGGCCACCGCCTTCGCGCCGCCGAACGCGTCCGGTCCGGTGCTCTCGTCACCGGTCAGGACGTTCTCGGTGCAGGTCACCGAGGCGATGCCTCCCGCGTCGCCGCGCAGGCTGACCTCGACGTCGGTCAGGAAGAACTGGATGTACGGCGTGTTCGCCATCACCAGCGCCCACGAGCGGTTGATCGGCCCGGTCCCCCGCACCGGCGCCGAGCCCGGATGCACGCAGACGCTGTCCGGGGCGTCCAGCCAGAGGTCCTGCATGGTGTCCAGGTCGGCGCTCTCGAAGGCCTCGTAGAAGACGGTGTTGGCCGCCGCCACCTCCGCACGCGCGGCCTCGTCGCCGGACGCGGGCGACGGGTCAGTCACGAGCCACCCCCGCGGGCTGCGTGGACGGGGCCGAGCGTCCGGCCCAGCAACCGGCCACCCGCACGGCGTCGAGGGTCGGGCTCACGACGTGGGTGCGGATGCACCAGGCCCCGGCAGCCGCGGCGAGCGCCGACGTGGCCGTCGTGCCGTCGTCGCGCCCCTCGGCCGGACGCAGCGCGCCGTCCGGGCCTGCGAGCAGCGCGCCCAGGAATCGCTTGCGGCTGGCAGCGACCAGCACCGGGTGGCCGAGCTCGTGCAGCCGCTCGGTGCCGGCGAGCACCTGCCAGTTCTGGTCCGCGGTCTTGGAGAAGCCGATGCCGGGGTCCACGGCGATCCGTGCCGGGTCCACGCCGGCCGCGACCGCGGCCTCGAGCTGCTCGGCGAGCTCGGCCAGAACGTCGCCGACCACGTCGCCGTAGGCCGTGTGCTGCTCCATCTCACGCGAGTGCGCCCGCCAGTGCATCAGCACGTACGGCGTCCCGAGCCGAGCCACCACGGCGAGCATCTCGGGGTCGGCGCGACCGCCGGAGACGTCGTTGACCAGGGCGGCGCCGGCGCCGACCGCGGCCTCGGCGACTGCGGCCCGCATCGTGTCCACGGACACGACGACGCCCTCGGCGGCTAGTGCACCGACCACGGGCAGCACCCGGTCGAGCTCCTCGGCGAGGCTCGGCCGGGCGGCCCCGGGACGGGTCGACTCGCCCCCGACATCGACCAGGTCGGCCCCCTCCGCGACCAGCCGGCGGCCGTGTGCCAGGGCCCGCGCCGGGTCGAGGTAGCGCCCACCGTCGGAGAAGGAGTCCGGGGTCACGTTGAGCACGCCCATCACCAGGCACCGGTCGGGGCGCGGCAGTCCTTCGACGTACCGGGGCGGGCGGGCGAACATGCCGCGAGACTATCCCGGAGGGCCGGAGCGGGCGGCGGTCGTCGTAGGGAGCGCGCGCCCTGCGGGGCACACCCGTCTCGCCCGACCCGGTCCGTCGGCCCGCCACGGGCGCCGGCGACGGCTAGCATCGGCCCGGACAGCACGTTCCCGGACATCCAGAGGACGACGATGGACACAACGCCGTTGACCGTAGAAGTCGCCGCAAGCTTCGCCCGCAGGGCGGACCCGGACGTGCGGATCGTCCTGACGGTGGCCGACGCCCCGGCCGCTGTCGAGCCGGAGCAGCTGCGGCTGCGCACGGGCAAGCGCACGGTCCGCGTGCCCGTCCAGCGGCGCACGACACCGGAAGGGACCGTGTTCGAGGCGTCGGTCCCCGACGCGAGGCTGCGTTCGGCGGTGTGGGAGCTCGCGGTGCTCGGCGGCGAGGGGCCCACCCGGCGGGAGACTGCGCTGCTGGCCCGCCTGCTCACGAAGAAGAACCAGCCCGTGGCCCTCCTGCCCGGCCCGACGCCCAGCACGAGGCTGCCCGCGCCGCACCCGCGCCCAGAGCCCGAGGCGGCCGGCCGGCTCCAGCCGCGGGTTCGTGCCGTGGCGGTGCGCACCGTCGACGGCGCCCTGTCCGTCCTGCCCGACGACGTCGCGGCTCGCTACCGCGAGAAGCTGGCGCGGGCGGCTCGCCGGATCCTCAGCTGACCGGGGCGGCCTGGCGCCCGATGAGGCCGGCGCGCTGGGCCAGCCGCCGGATCTCGGTACGCGCCTCCTGGTCCGGACGGGAGCGCACACCTCGCAGCGACTCCCAGATGGGGGCGTTGACGACCGCCTCCGGGGTGACCGCCCGGGTCCGCTCCAGGATCTCGGCGGGCACCTCCTGCGGGTCGGGGACGACCCATTCGGCCACCAGCCGGTCGTAGCCGTCGACGAGGGCGGTGGCCGCGGAGTCCGGGGTCATCAGCACCACCGTGCCGGTCGGCAGGGTGCCGACCTCGAGACAGATCAGGTCGGGCCGCAGTGACCGGAACGCCGCGATCATCTTGTAGACGTCGCCGGCCCAGGCGCCGTGGGCGGCGGCCCCCTGCCGGGTACGGCCGGCCTCCTCGACGCTGCGGGGCAGCATGTCGTCGATCACGATGACGCTGCCCGCATGGCAGTAGCGCTCCACGTTGATGACGTCGCGCATCGCGTACTCGGACAGGTGCATGCCGTCGATGAAGGCCAGGTCGATGACCGGCTCGTCGAAGTGGGCGAGCGGGTGCGGCCGTGCGAAGAACTCGTCGCTCGTCGTGCGGACGAGGTGGAGGTCGCAGAGGATCTCCCGGTCGATCTCGTAGAACGGGTCGATCGCGATGGTCCTGGTCCGCGAGAGCGCGAGGCTGGTGCCCTTGCGGACCCCGATCTCGAGGTAGGTGCGGGGTTGGACCAGCTCGTGCAGGTTCCTCAGCAGCTGGTGACGGAGCACGGCACGGATCTCCCTACGTTGGGGGCGGCGACCCGTGGAGAGTACCAACCGCGCTCCTCGTCAGGGCGCGTTCGACCTAGCGATTCCCGGCCATGATCAGGCTCATCGCCTCGGCGCGGGTGGCGGCGTTGTGCATCGCGCCCCGGACGGCGGAGGTCACCGTCTTCGAGCCGGGCTTGCGCACCCCCCGCATGGTCATGCAGAGGTGCTCGGCCTCGATCACCACGATCGCGCCGCGAGCCTGGAGGATCTCCATCATCGAGTCGGCCACCTGGGTGGTCAGCCGCTCCTGCACCTGGGGCCGCTTGGCGTACATGTCGACGAGTCGGGCGAGCTTGGACAGCCCGGTGATCCGGCCGCTCTGGTTCGGGATGTAGCCGACGTGGGCGACCCCCGTGAACGGCACCAGGTGGTGCTCGCACATCGACCACAGCTCGATGTCGCGGACCAGGATCATCTCCTCGTGGCCGGCGTCGAAGGTCGTGGTCAGCACGTCCTCGGCGGACATCCGCATCCCGGAGAGCAGCTCGGCATACGCGCGAGCGACCCGGGCCGGGGTGTCGAGCAGCCCCTCACGATCCGGGTCCTCGCCGACCGCGATCAGCAGCTCGCGGACCGCCGCCTCCGCACGCGGCCGGTCGAAGTCGGGGATGGCCGGACGCGGATCCTGGCTGATCCGGTCCACCGCCACGTCAGTCGGCGTCCCTCGGCGTGACGCCGGGGTCACCGTGCACGTCGCCGCCGCTGCCCGGGGGCGTGAGCACGACCGCGGCACCCGGCTCCGGGGCCGAGCCGTTGGCGGCGGACTTCGGCACGTGCACCGGCGGGATGCTGGAGGGCTCGCGGGTGGGGGAGCCGGTCCAGGCGGGGCGGGCCGGACGGCGGCGCAGCGGCTCGAAGACCTCCGCGATCTGCGCCTTGTCCAGCGTCTCCTTCGCCAGCAGCTCGGTCACCAGCGAGTCCAGCACGTCGCGGTTCTCCACGAGGATGTCGAAGGCCTCCTGGTGGGCGTTGGCCAGCAGCAGCTTGGTCTCGGCGTCGACCATCGCGGCGACGTCCTCGGAGTAGTTGCGCTGGTGGCCCATGTCGCGGCCCAGGAACGGCTCCGAGCTGTTGTCGCCGAGCTTGATGGCACCGAGCCGCTCGGTCATGCCGTACTCGGTGACCATCGCGCGGGCCACGGAGGTGGCCTTGTCGATGTCGTTGCCGGCCCCGGTGGTGGGGTCGTGGAAGACCATCTCCTCGGCCGCCCGGCCGCCCAGCATGTAGGCGAGCTTGTCGAGCAGCTCCGAACGGGTCTGGGAGTACTTGTCCTCGTCGGGCAGCACCATCGTGTAGCCGAGGGCACGGCCGCGGGGCAGGATCGTCACCTTGTGCACGGGGTCGGTGCCCGGCAGCGCCGCGGCCACCAGGGCGTGTCCGCCCTCGTGGTAGGCGGTGATCAGCTTCTCCTTCTCGCTCATCAGCCGGCTGCTGCGCTGCGGGCCCGCGATCACCCGGTCGATGGCCTCGTCGAGGACCTCGTTGTCGATCACCTTGAGGTTCTTGCGCGCGGTCAGCAGCGCGGCCTCGTTCAGCACGTTGGCCAGGTCGGCGCCGGTGAACCCCGGCGTACGGCGGGCGACGCTCATCAGGTCCACGCCCGAGGCCATCGGCTTGCCCCGCGAGTGCACCTGGAGGATCTGGTGCCGGCCGGCGAGGTCGGGCGCGTCCACGCCGATCTGCCGGTCGAAGCGGCCCGGGCGCAGCAGCGCCGGGTCGAGGATGTCGGGACGGTTGGTGGCCGCGATCAGGATGACCCCGCCGCGCACGTCGAAGCCGTCCATCTCCACGAGCAGCTGGTTGAGGGTCTGCTCGCGCTCGTCGTGCCCGCCGCCCATGCCGGCGCCACGGTGCCGGCCGACGGCGTCGATCTCGTCGATGAAGACGATCGCCGGGGCGTTCTCCTTGGCCTGCTCGAACAGGTCACGCACCCGGGAGGCGCCGACCCCGACGAACATCTCCACGAAGTCCGAGCCGGAGATCGAGTAGAACGGCACGCCGGCCTCACCGGCGACCGCGCGGGCCAGCAGGGTCTTGCCGGTGCCGGGCGGGCCGTAGAGGAGCACGCCCTTGGGGATCTTCGCCCCGACGGCCTGGAACTTGGCGGGCTCCTGGAGGAACTCCTTGATCTCGCCGAGCTCCTCGATGGCCTCCTGGCAGCCCGCCACGTCCGAGAAGGTGGTCTTCGGCATGTCCTTGCTGATCAGCTTGGCCTTGGACTTGGCGAACTGCATCACCCGGCCGCCGCCGCCCTGCACCTGGTTCATCAGGAACAGGAAGATCACCACGATGAAGATGATCGGGAGCAGCGTCACCAGCAGCTGACCCAGGAAGCTGGGCTTGGCCACCTTGACGTTGTAGTCCTCGATGGTGCCGCGCTTCACGCCCGCCTGGGCGCTCGCGACCAGGTCCCGCTGCTGGCCGAGGACCCAGGAGGCGGTGACCTTCTTGCCGTTGTCCAGGGTCGCCTGGATGGTCTGGTCCCGGTCCACGAAGGTGACCGTCTTGACCTCGCCGGTCGAGATGTAGGTGCTCATCTTGGAGGTGTCGATCTCGGTGTAGCCACCGTTGGGCGCGAGGAACTGCAGCGCCAGGAGAACGCCGACCACCGCCACGACGATCCACACCACTGGGCCGCGCAACATCCGCTTAACGTCCATGTTCCGGGGCCAGGGCCCCGCCCTCCTGCCAGTTCAAACCAACGACACGTCGACGGTACACGCGGATCCCAACGAACCGGACCACGTGTTCGATCCCCCATTGTCGCCCGCCGGCGCCCGCGTCGCATGGCTGGGTTGCCCGCGCGGTTCGTATACGGTCGTGCGGTGGAGATCTCCGAGCGCGCACAGCGCCTGACCCGGCGCGCCGGCCGAGCGGCCCGGCGCCTGCAGCGACAGCCGCGCCCCGCCCCCGGACCGACCGCCCCGCAAGCGGCTGGGGCGCCCGCCCGGAAGCGGGCGCCACGCACCGCCATCCTCGTCGTGAACGGCTTCGACCGCCGCGGCCGCTGGGGGGCCTTCAACGAGGAGGAGGCCCGCGAGTACCCGTGGGTGGATCTCTGCCTCCAGCAGATCGAGCGGCACTCCCGGGGAGCGAACTACGAGGTGCTGGTCTGGGACAACACCTGGATGCCTGAGCACGAGGAGCTGATCAACCGCTACCCGCGGGTCCGACGGTTCCATCCGCGCGAGGTCGGGCAGGACGTTCGGCACGGCCCGTCCCTCGACCGGCTGGTGTCCCGGATGCGTCCCCAGACCGAGTTCCTGATCACGCTCGATACCGACTCGTTCCCGATCCGGGACGGCTGGATCGCCAACCTGACCGGCCGGCTGACCGACGAGACCCTGGTAGCCGGTGTCTGGCGCGACGAGATGGTCCCCCGCAAGCCGGCGTTCATCCACCCCAGCTGCCTCGCCGTGCGCCGTCGGACCCTCGCCGACCTCGACCTGAAGTTCGCGATCGGCGCGGGCAACGACGTCGCCGCCACCATCACCACCGCCGTCGAGGAGCGCGGGGGGCGCGTCAGCAAGCTCCGCCGAAGCAACGTCTGGGAGCCGCACTTCCTGATGGGGGCCGTCTACGGCGACCTCATCTACCACCAGGGCGCCGGGAGCCGGGCCCCGATGTTCAGCCAGGCCTCCGACGCCGACCGAGATGAGGCCATCCGCCTCGCGCTGCGCGACACCGCCTTCTCCCCGCACCTCGACGACCTCATCGAGGTGCTCGCCGGCAACGCCGCCCCCGAGACCGTGCCGGCGCTGGCCGCGCTGGTGGCCGCCGACCCCTCGGCCGGGCAGACGCCTCAGGAGTAGACGTGCGGCGCGAGGGTGCCGATGCACCGCAGGTTGCGGTAGCGCTCGGCGTAGTCGAGGCCGTAGCCCACGACGAACTCGTTGGGGATGTCGTGGCCGACGTACTTGACGTCGACTGACATCTGCAGCGCCTCGGGCTTGCGCAGCAGCGTGCAGATCTCCACCGAGGCCGGGCCCCGGGAGGTCAGGTTGGAGACCAGCCAGGACAGCGTCAGGCCGGTGTCGATGATGTCCTCGACGATCAGCACGTGCCGCCCGCTGATGTCGGTGTCGAGGTCCTTGAGGATCCGCACGACGCCGGAGGACTTGGTGCCGGACCCGTACGACGAGACCGCCATCCAGTCCATCTCGACGTGCCGGCCGAAGTGCCGGGCCAGGTCGGCCATCACCATCACGGCGCCGCGGAGCACGCCGACGAGCAGGATGTCCTTGCCCTCGTAGTCCTTCTCGACCTCTGCCGCCAGCTCACCGAGCCGGGACTGGATCTGCTCCTCGGTGAAGAGCACGTTGACCAGGTCGCCCTCGATGTGCGATTCATCCATGGCGTCAGCCTCCCACAGCGGTCAGGAGCCCACCCGGCCGGGACGACGGAAGCGCAGCTCGCCGCGCTCGCGCACCAGGTGCAGGTGCCCGGGGAGGTCCACCTGCCGCTGCCCGCGCCAGTCCGAGACCAGCCGGTCCATCTCCAGCACGTGCACCCGGAACAGCTCGCCGGGCGGGGAGCCCGCCCGCACCGCCGCCCGGCGCAACAGGCGGTGCCGCAGCGCGGCGGGCAGCCCGGCCAGCCGGCCGGCGTCCAGGGCCAGGTCGTCGGCGCCCCGCACGTCCGGCCAGGACGCGTCGGCCAGCTCGTCGAGCGCCGCGGCGTCCTCGCGCAGCGCGTCCGCCGTCCGGGCCAGCGCGGCGGCGACGCCGGGGCCCAGCTCGGCCTCCAGCACCGGCATCACCCGGTGCCGCAGCCGGGACCGGGTGAACCGGTCGTCGGCGTTGTGCGGGTCCTCCCAGGTCACGATGCCCTCCGCGGCGCAGGCCGCCTCGGTGCCGGCCCGGGTCAGCCCGAGCAGCGGTCGCCGGAACACCTCGAAGGCCGGGCGCATGCCCGCGAGCGACCGCCCGCCGCTGCCCCGGGCCAGCCCGAGCAGCACCGTCTCAGCCTGGTCGTCGAGGGTGTGCCCGAGCAGCACCACCTCCGAGCCGTAGCGCTGCGCGACCTCGCCCAGCACGGCGTACCTCGCCTCCCGGGCCGCCGCCTCGGGTCCCTGGCCGCTCGCCCGCACCTGCACCCGCACCGAGACGGTCTCGTCGGCCCCGAGAGCGGCCATCTGGGCGACCACCCGAGCGGCGTGCTCCCCGGAGCCGTCCTGCAGCCCGTGGTCGACGGTGACGCCCACCACCCGCGACGGCAGGCGCCGCGCCTCGAAGACGGTCGCGGCGAGCAGGGCCAGCGAGTCCGCGCCGCCCGAGCAGGCCACCAGCACGCCGCCCGCGGCAGGCGGGTGGGCCGCCAGCTCCCGGCGTACGGCGAGCCGGACCGCCGCGACGGCGGGGTCGAGGGTCATGGCGGGGGCGGGCTCAGCCGTGCACGCGGCGTACCCAGGCCTCCGGGTCGCCGATCTCGGCCTTGGAGGGGAGGTTCTCCGGGCCGGCCCAGACCGCGTTGAAGTCGTCCATCCCGGTGCGCTCGACGACCGCGCGGACGAAGGCGGCGCCGTCGCGGTACTGGGCCATCTTGGCGTCCATGCCGAGCAGCTTGCGAAGCACCCGGTCGAGGTATCCCGCGCCCTTGCGGCGCTGGTTGAACTTCGCGCGGATCTCGTCCACCGAGGGGATGACGGTGGGGCCGACCCCGTCCATCACCACGTCGGCATGCCCCTCGAGCAGCGACATCACTCCGGTGAGCCGGTCCATCACCTCGCGCTGCTCGGGGGTGGAGAACACCTCGAGCAGGCTGCCGTCGTCGTCGCCGCGGACCACGTCGGCCAGCCGCCGGACGCCGTCGCCGATCATCGCGGCCACCCGGGACGGGTCGAGGTCGACGCCGCCGACGAGGTTCTCGACCTCGCCTCGGATGTGGTCGCGCATCCACGGCACCGCGGTGAACTGCACCCGGTGGGTCTCCTCGTGCAGGCAGACCCAGAGCCGGAAGTCGGTGCGGTCGACGGCCAGCTCGTTCTCGACGTGCACGATGTTCGGGGCGACGAGCAGCAGCCGTCCCGAGGACGGACCGGGGTCGCCGGGCAGACCGGGACCCTCGTAGAACGGGTCGAACTGGCCGAGCACCTTCGAGGACATGAAGCCGAGCAGGCCGCCGACCTCGAGCCCGGTGACCTTGGAGCCGACCGCCTCGGTGACCGCGCCGGGTGCGCCCCGCTTGGCCTGGAGCTTGTCGATCAGCGGGCCGATCATGTCGGCGAAGCCGTCGGCGTTGGCCTGGATCCAGCCCGGCCGGTCCACGACCAGCACCGGGGCGGTGCGCTCGTGCGCGACCAGGCCGGTGAAGTCGCGCACCAGCCCGGTCGACCGGTCGGCGTCCGCCCGCAGCTCGGCGACCACGGCCTCCGCGTCCGGGCGGGTGATCACCGGCCCGGGGCCGGCGAGTCGGGAGGCGGTGGAGACGGCGAGGTCCCAGTCGACCATGGTGCGTGCTGACATGCGTCGACCCTACGGGGTGGTCGCGCACGTGCAGCCGGCCAGCGCGGCTGCCAGCTCGTCGAGGTCCTGGCGGGCGTCCAGGGTGTTCAGGGGGCGCACCCGGTCGGCGATGGCGACGAAGGCCATCACCGCACCGTCGGTCGAGGTGACGGTGCCGGTCAGGCCGTGCACGCCGGTCAGCGTGCCGGTCTTGGCGCGCACCCGGCCGCGACCCGCCGGCGCGCCGCTCCCGAAGCGCGAGGCGAGCGAGCCGGTGAACCCCGCCACCGGGAGGTTCGCCACGGCGCTGCGCAGGCGCGGGTGCCGGTCGTCCGACGCCGTGCGGATCACCGACAGCAGGGTCGCCGGGGCCAGCCGGTCCTGGCGGGACAGCCCGCTGCCGTCGTGGATCACGTCGCCGCGGGTGTCGACACCGAGTCCGCGCAGCGTGGCCCGGACGGCCTGGGCGCCCCCGGCGAAGGAAGCCTGCAGGCCACGCGCGACCGCCACCTGGTGGGCGAGGATCTCCGCGCCCTCGTTGTCGCTGACCTCGACGATGTGCTGCACGATCTCGGCCAGCGGGGCGCTCCGCACCGCAGCGATCTGCTGGCCGCCCTCGGCCTCGGTGGGGGCGACCGTCCGGGCCGGCCTCCCCTGCACGGTGATGCCACGCCGGCCCAGCGCCGCGGCGAACACCCGCGCCGCCGCCGCGGCCGGGTCGTCGCTGCGGTCGGGCTTTCCCGGGGCGACCCGGCCCTCGTCGACCCACAGCGGGGTGACCGGGCTGATCACGCCGTCGGGGATGTAGGACGGCTCCCAGTGCGGGTTCACCGACGGACCGGAGAACAGTGAGGTGTCGTAGCCGAGCCGGACCCGGCCGCGGCCGATCGCCTTGAGCGAGCGGGCGGTGGCGCGGGCCAGCGTGTCGAGGTCGGCCCGGGCCGGGTAGCCGCCGTCGGCCGAGGGCGCCCGCGCCAGCAACGGGTCGCCGCCGCCGACGAGCACGATCCGTGGCGACTGCGGCGTCGCCACCACCGAGGTGGTGAACCGGTGCTCCGGCCCGAGCTCCTGCAGCGCCGCCACGGTGGTCAGCATCTTCATCGTCGAGGCCGGCGTCACCCGCCCGCTGCCGTGCCGGTAGACGACCTTCCCGTCGGACATCTGGGCGACCGCGACGTCGACGTGCGGGCCGAGCTTCTTGCGGGCCACGAGCCCCGCGACCGCCCGCCGCACCGCGGCACCGTCGACCGTCCCCGCCGTGGCGGCACGCGCCACCGGGGCGGGCCGGGCCGCCGCCGGCAGCGTCAGGCCGGCCGGCGGGAGCACCTGGGCAGGCTCGGTGACCGGGGAGGGGCCGTCGAAGCCGAACCACCGGCCACCGAGGTCGAAGCGGTAGGTCAGCAGCGCCGAGGCGAGCACCGCGACCACGAGCCCGGCGGTGGTGCGCCGCAGCCACCGGCCGGATCGACGCGGCGGCGGGTCGGCGGGCGTGCCGATGTGGCCTGGGTCACCTTCGGACACCTCTCACCCTCCCGGCTCCGCGTTTTCGACGGTCGTGCGGGAGACTAGCCCAAGCATCGCCCGGTGACCCGGTCGATCGGTCGCGTGACCCGCAGCCCCGAATCGGAGGAAGAGCAGTGGAGTTCGACGTACTGGTAGAGATCCCCAAGGGGCAGCGGAACAAGTACGAGGTCGACCACGAGTCCGGCCGGATCCGCCTGGACCGCACGCTGTTCACCTCCACGCAGTACCCCGCGGACTACGGCTACATCGAGAACACGCTCGGTCTCGACGGCGACCCGCTGGACGCCCTGGTGCTGCTCCAGGAGCCGACGTTCCCCGGCTGCCTGATCAAGTGCCGCGCGATCGGGATGTTCCGGATGACCGACGAGGCCGGCGGCGACGACAAGGTCCTCTGCGTCCCCGCGACGGACCCGCGCCAGGAGCACCTGCGCGACATCAACCACGTCTCGAAGTTCGACCGGCTCGAGATCCAGCACTTCTTCGAGGTCTACAAGGACCTCGAGCCCGGCAAGTCCGTCGAGGGCGCCAACTGGGTGGGCCACGACGAGGCCGAGGCCGAGGTGCGCGCGTCGTTCGAGCGTGCCTCCGCCAACGGCGAGGCCATGCTGCACCCGCAGGCGCAGGGCCACCCGCACTCGCACACCGACTGACCCCTCCCCGGGCGAGGGAGGGCACCCGGTCAGACCCGGGCGAACAGCGTGGGCGGGATCCAGTAGTACATCGAGTCGATCTCGACGGGGCGCCCCGTCCGCGGGGCGTGGATGATCATCCCGCCGCCGAGGTACATCGCGACGTGGTGGATGCCGCTGGCCCGACCGTTGGTGGTCCAGAAGACCAGGTCGCCCGGACGCAGCTCGGTCACCGAGATCGGCGAGCTGGTCTCGTACTGCGCGACGGAGTAGTGCGGCAGCGAGCGCCCGGCGGCTGCCCACGCCCCCATGGTCAGCCCGGAGCAGTCCCAGGCGTCCGGTCCGGTCGCGGCCCAGACGTAGGGGTCCCCGAGCTGCGCCTTCGCGAAGGCGATCGCCCGCTGGGCACCCCCCGCCCCGGAGGGCGCCGGTGCGGGAGCCGGAGCCGGGGCCGGCGCCGGGGCAGGCGCCGGAGCCGGTGCGGGCGCCGGAGCCGGGCTCGACCGGCGGCCCGAGCGCCGGGCCGCCTTCTCCGCGGCCGCCTGCCTCGCACGGGCGACCGCCTGGGCCCGGGCCTGCTTCTGGGCCTGCTTCTGGGCCTGCTCCTGGGCCTGTGCCTGGGCAGCGGCGAGGGCGGCCCGGCGGGCCCGCTCCTCGGCCCGCTTGCGGGCGATCTCCTCCAGTGCGGCCTGCCGAGTGCGGGCCAGGGTGACCGAGATGTGCTGGGCCCTCGCGAGCTCGCGGACCAGCCGGTCCTTCTCGGCGGCGATGGCGGTGGCCTCGCTCTGGGCGGCCTCGGCTGCGGCGGCCGCTCGCTGCTGCGCCTGCCGGGCGAGGGCGGCGCGGCGGACCTGGTCGGCCTTGGCCTGCTGTGCCTTGTGCGCGAAGACGGTGGCCAGCGAGTCCGAGGCGGCGAAGCGCTGGTAGTCGGCCTGCAGCGACGTCGAGGCGCCCTGGAAGGCGGCGTACTGGTCGAGCACACCCTCGGGCCCGTCGGCGCTCATCAACGCGTTGACGGCCGACAGGTCGCCGCCCTGCTGGTAGGACTGCGCGACCAGGGCGCCGACCCGGTCGCGCTGTCCGGCGACGGCACGGCGGGCACGGGCCGCCTCGGCGCGGGCGGCACGGGCCCGCTGCTTGGCCTGGTCGAGGCGCCACAGGGCGCCGTTGTAGGCCTCGGAGGCCTGCTCGGCCTGCACACCGGCCTGCTCGAGCCGCTGGTTGGCCAGCAGCATCCGGGCCTTGATGACACTCACGTCGCGGGCGGTCCGGGTCGCCCGCTCCTGCGCCCGTCGCACGTCGCCCTGGCTGGGCATCGTGGGACCGGCGCCGGGGCGGCCCGAACCAGACCCGCTCCCGGGCTCCCCCGACGCGGCCGGCACGGTCGACAGCCCCAGGGACACGCAGAGCGTGAGCGCTGCCAGTGGTGCTGCCGCACGGCGGAGACGTCGCACAAGGACCCTTTCGTCTGCTCCGCGAGCCGCTTCCTCTCGGCCCGCGCAGCGTGTGTACCGGTCCGGGCGCGACGACCCTGCTCCCGGAGGAGACAGCGCCGGTCCGACCGGTCGCGGCCCACCCGAGTGCGGACCGAGAGTGAACGCTAGTGCTCACGGGCCCCAAATGGAACAGATTCCCCAAAAGAAACTTGCGTCACACGGCGCGCCGCCTTGACAAACTACAAGGTTGTAATTCGCCGAACGGGCGTCCTGATGAGGCGTCACGAGCCCGGAGACGGCGTGCAGACGGCCGCACGAGCGGGTCGACGGGGCCGCGAGGAGACCGGAGCAGGCCGGACGGACGGCGCGAGAAGGCCGGGAAAGGCCGGCAGAGAAGAAAGTGGTCCCGCCCCATTGGGAGGTTGGGGCGGGACCAGCGACCTCGTCCCATTGGGAGGTTGGGACCGGTCGCGCCAAGAGCATCGGCTTCGTCCGGCGCGGGGCGGGAGCAGCGGGGCTGCGCCTTGTCCGCGGCCTGGTCGGCCTCTGTCGAGATCCCCCCGGACCTCTTCTCTTGCACGCTCAGGGTACGTCACGGGAGGTTCACGAGACACCCGGGGAGATGACTAAAAGTGATGACACAGACGGACTATCCGCTCACGCCGGCATCGATGGCGGGAACCCGTCAGCGGCTCGCGGCCTCCGCGGCCGTCGTCCCGGACGAGTCGGCCTCGTCCATCGGCACCCGGGCGGTCGAGGTCGTGGGGTGCGAGGAGCGGCCGCCGCGGTCGAAGCGCTGCCCGGTGGCGAGCCCCCCGAGCCACACCGAGACCACCGCGATGAGGGCACCGGCCACGTCGTCGGCGATGTAGTGCCAGCCGAAGTACAGCGTGGAGACCACCGTCAGCGCGAAGTACGTCCACATCGCGCGGCGGATCCAGGTGTGCCGCACGGTGTACTGGGTGATCAGCGCCAGGGTCAGCACGATGCCGACGTGCAGCGAGGCGAAGCCGGCCACGCTCTGGATCGAGTCCGTGTTGAACGGCGAGTAGAGGACGTCGATGCGCGAGTAGTTCAGGGACTTCTGCATCTCCGCGACGCTCGTCTGGTCGAGGCCGGCGTAGAGCCAGACGAAGGCGAAGTTGGGTCCCAGGGTCGGCAGCACGTAGTAGCTGATCGTGCCGAACGCCCAGGCCAGGCACTGCGAGGTGGCGTACCAGTAGCCGTAGCTGATGTTGCGGGACCAGACCAGGAAGACGATCAGGGAGAACGGCGAGATCGGCAGGAACAGCAGGTAGACCGTGGCCAGCACGTGGGCGGCGGTGGTCTCCCCGAGCAGCTGGTGCAGCAGCACCGCCGGCTCGTGGCCGAACATCAGCGCCTTGTCGATGCTGTGCAGCAGCGGGTCGTGCAGGGTGTGGTTGACCCGGGGCAGGAAGTTCTTGAGGTTCCGGTAGCTGACGTAGGTGACGTAGAACGAGACCAGCCCGACCACCACCAGCTGGATCCGCTCGCGGGTCCAGTGCTCGGAGATGATGCTGCGAGCCTCGGTCGTGAACGTCCGCAGCCGGTGCCGGGAGCGCCACAGCGATCGCGGCACCACGTCGACCACGAACGCCCCGAGCACCATCATCGGCAGCCGGAACCAGGACGGGCCGAGCGAGCCGTCCGGGTCCTTGAGCCCCTCCCCGATGGCGAGGCTCGTGAGGACGGCGACGATCCCCATCACGATGGCCACTCCGACGAGGAGGGTGTAAGCGCGCCGTTTCACAACGGAGGAGTCTATGACTTCCCGCCGGCATCGTGCGGCCCGCCGAGTCGCGCCGTCCGGGTGAGATCGACCACCAGGTGGACGTCGGACCCGATGCGCGGCACCTCTCCCACCTCGGCCACCGCATGCACCTCGCCGACCCCGGGGACGTCGACGGCGAGCCGGACCACCTCGGGTGTCGCGCGGACCGCCACCACCCGCCCCGGCAGCGGCCCGTGGGGGGCCACCCGCAGCGCCGAGCGGCGCAGCGCCAGCGCCCCCGACCCGGGAGCCCCGGCCGCGTCGAGCACCCGGCGGGCGGCCGGACCGTCGAGGACGGTGGCGTAGCCGAGGAACCGGGCCGCCGCCGGGTCGGCCGGGTGCCGCCACACCTGCGCGACGGTGCCGCTCTGGACCACGTGGCCGCCGCGCATCAGCGCCATCCGGTCGGCGACCGCAAAGGCCTCCTCCTGGTCGTGGGTGACCAGCAGCGCGGTGGTGCCCGCCGCGACGAGGATGTCGCGCAGGTCGAGGGCGAGCCGCTCCCGCAGCCCCCGGTCGAGCGCGGAGAGCGGCTCGTCGAGCAGCAGCAGCCGCGGCTCGACGGCCAGTGCACGGGCCAGCGCGACCCGCTGCCGCTCGCCGCCGGACAGGCCGGTGGTGCGCCGGTCGCCGAAGCCGGGCAGGCCGACGAGCGCCAGCAGCTCCTCGACCCGCCGGGCCGCCCGGGCACGCGGCGTCCGGCGCAGCCGCAACGGGTAGCCGACGTTGCCGGCGACGCTCTGCTGGGGGAACAGCTGCCCGTCCTGGAACATCAGCGCGAAGCCGCGTCGGTGCGTGGGGACCGGGGCCAGGTCCTGGCCGTCGTACGCGACCGTGCCGGACTCGAGCCGCTCCAGGCCCGCCACCGCCCGCAGCAGGGTGGACTTGCCCGAGCCCGACGGGCCGAGCACCGCCAGCACCTCGCCGGCCGGCAGGTCGAGGCTGACCCCGTCGACGGCGGGCACCCCGGCGAAGCAGACGCGGAGGTCACGGATCTCGAGCACCTCAGAACGCTCCCACGGATCCCAGCCGGAGCCGCTCCACCAGCGCCATCACGCCCACGGTGACCAGCCCGAGCACCACCGAGGCGGCCAGCGCCATCCCGAGGTTCTGCTCCCCGGGCCGCGAGACCAGCTGGTAGATCACCACCGGCAGCGTCGGCCGGTCCGGCCGGGCCAGGAAGCTGGTGGCACCGAACTCCCCGAGCGAGACCGCGAACGCGAAGCCGGTCGCGGCCAGCAGCGGCCGCCACAGCGCAGGGAGGTCGACGCTGAGCATCACCCGGAACGGCGAGGCGCCCAGGGAGGCGGCGGCCTGCCGCTGGCGCGGGTCGACCGAGCGCAGCACCGGCGCCAGCACCCGGACCACCAGCGGCAGCGCGACCATCGCCTGGGCGATCGGCACCAGCACCGCGGAGCTGCGCAGGTCCAGCGGCGGCCGGTCCAGGGTGACCAGGAAGCCGAAGCCCAGGGTGACCGCGGAGACCCCGAGCGGCAGCATGAACAGCGCGTCCAGCACGGCCAGCCCGCGGCGCGCCCCGCGCGCCCGGGCCCGACGCGAGACCACGACCGCGACGAGCAGGCCGAGCACCACGGCGAGCAGGGTGGCGTCCACCGCGACCCGCCACGAGTTCGCGAGCGCCTCGGACGCCGGCACCAGCAGCGCCCCGCCGGCGCCGGTGGTGGCCAGGTCGCGGTAGCTCTGCAGGCTCCAGGCGTCGCCGACCCGCAGCGAGCGGACGGTCAGGGTGAGCAGCGGCGCGGCCACGAAGCCCAGCACGGCGACGGTCACGGCCACGGCGATCGCGTCCCGCCGTCCCGGCCGGCGGGTGGTGTCCCGGACGGCGGCGCGGTCGAGCACCTGGCCCCGACCGCTTCGGGCCCGCTGGGCGAGGGAGAGCAGCGCGATGATGACCAGCATCTGGAGGACCGACAGCGCGGAGGCGGCGCGCAGGTCGAGGAACTGGGTGGTGAGCTGGTAGATCTCGGTCTCCACCGTCGCGTAGCGCAGCCCGCCCAGGGTCAGCACCACCCCGAACGCGGTGGCGCAGAACAGGAACACCACGGTGGCGGCCGAGACGATGCCCGGCATCAGCGCCGGCAGGGTGACCGTGCGCAGCACCTGGAGCGGCGAGGCACCCAGCGCGGCGGCGGCCTCCTCGCGGCGCCGGTCGAGGCCCTCCCACAGCGACCCCACGGTGCGGACCACGACCGCGAGGTTGAAGAACACCATCGCGGCGACGATGGCCGCCGGGGTGCCGTCGAGGCGCAGGCCGCCCAACGGGCCCGAGGAGGTGAGCAGCGTCCGGAAGGCGACCCCGACCACCACCGTCGGCATCACGAACGGCATCAGCACGAACGCCCGCAGCACCCGCCGCCCCGGGAAGTGCAGCCGGTGCAGCACGAACGCGACGGGCAGGCCCGCGACCACGGTGATCACGGTGGCCACGGTCGAGGACCACAGCGTGAACCACAGCACCCGGTGCACCCGGCCGCGGCCGAGCACGGCGGCCACCCCACCGGGGTCGAAGGAGCCCGAGGTGAAGAAGCCACGGCCGACCATCCCCAGCACCGGCAGCACGAAGAACACCGCGAGCACGGCCAGGGGCAGGGCCGCCAGCACGGCGACCCCGGCCCCTGCGCGCACCCGGCTGCTGCTCATCGGCTGATCATCGGCTGGTGAGGTCGCCCCACTCGCGCAGCCAGGCGTCCCGGTTCTTGGCGATGACGGCCGGCGGCACGGTGAACGGGTGCGGGGCGATCTTCGCGAACCTGGCCCAGGTGGCGGGCAGCTTCGCGTCGGCGTCCACCGGGAACACGTACATGTGGTCGGGCAGCGCCTCCTGGAAGGACCGCTGCTCCATGAAGTCGAGGAAGGCCTTCGCGCCGGCGGGGTTCTTCGCGCCCTTCAGCACGCCGGCGTACTCCACCTGCCGGAAGCAGGTGTCCAGCAGGCTGCTGGTGGTCGGCCTGGACGCCCCCGTGGGGATCGTGAACGGCGGCGAGGACGCGTAGGACAGCACGATCGGCCGGTCGCCGCCGCCCCCGCCCGCGGTGAAGTCGACCTCGTAGGCGTCCGACCAGCCCGCGGTCAGCTTGGTGTCGTTGGCCATCAGCCGCTTCCAGTACGCCGGCCAGCCGTCGCCGTACTTCGCGATGGTGGCGAGCAGGAACGCCAGGCCCGGTGACGAGGTGGCCGCGCCCGGGGTCACGAAGAGCCCCTTGTACCGCGGCTTCGTGAGGTCGTCGAGCGTGCTCGGCGGGGTCACGCCGTGCTTGCGGAACCAGACGTCGTCGACGTTGACGCAGACGTCGCCGTAGTCGACCGGGGTGAGCTGGGCGGCGTCGGCCGGGTCGCTCAGCGCGTACGACGCAGCGGAGGGGGCCAGGTGCGCCGGGGTGTAGTCGACCAGCACCCCCTCGTCGACGGCCCGCGAGGCGAAGGTGTTGTCGATGCCGTAGGTCAGGTCGGCGATCGGCGACCCCTTGGTCAGCACCAGCTTGTTGGTGAGCTGGCCGGCGTCGCCGTTGGGCTCGACCCTGACCGTGTAGCCGGTCTTCCGGGTGAACTCGGCCAGCACCTTCTTCGACATCGCCCAGGAGTCGTGGCTGGCGACGACGACGGTCTTCTGGGACCCGCCTGCCTGGTCCGCGGAGCCGCCTCCGACCGAGCAGGCGGCGAGGGGGGCCGTCGAGACGGCCAGGGCGGTGGCGGCGGCGAGCAGCCTCGCAGTGGACATGATGTTCTCTCTCCCGATCGACCTGGGAGGGGACCGCGCATGGCGGTCGAGACTCGACTTCCTTCGACGGTGCTAACCGCATCAGGTTCGAGGGTCTGCGGCGATCCCGCACTCTCAGCGCCCGGTGGCGCTCCCCTGTCGTTCGCGGCCGACACTACAGCCCCCACGCGGCGGCCACCACGAGCGACGGTGGGTGGACTGGGTAGCCTCGCCCGGTGCCCAGTCCCCAGCACCAACTGCTGACCCGCGTGATCCCGGTCCTGCGCCGCCGCCGCGAGGTGCACGCTCCCGACCTGGTCCGCCGCTCGGTGCTCGCCGCCCAGGCCGCGGCCGATCCCTCGCCGCCGCGCGCGGTCGCCCGCGCCGTCGACGTACGGCGGGACGAGGCGTTCGGGCTGCCGGTGTTCGGGGTGTCCGCGCGCGGCAGCCGCCCGACCCGCAGCGTGCTCTACCTGCACGGTGGCGGCTTCGTCAGCGGGCTGGACCGGCTGCACTGGCGGTACGCCGCGCGGCTGGCCCGCCGTCTCGGGGTCCGGGTGGTGCTCCCGGCATACCCGCTGACGCCGACCCACACCTGGCAGGATGCCCTCCCGCCGCTGCTGGAGCTCTTCGACGAGGTCGCGGCCGGCTCGCCCGACGGCGTCGTGCTGATGGGCGACTCCGCCGGGGGCGGGCTCGCGGTGGGGCTGGCCCAGCGGCTGGTCGGCCGCGGCGGCGCCCAGCCCTCCCACCTGGTCGCGTTCGCGCCGTGGGTGGACCTCACCGGGGAGACGCCGGGGACCGAGCAGGCCGCCCTGGACGACCCGTGGCTGACCCTGCCCAAGCTCCGCCTGTACGGCGAGTGGTGGGGCGCCGGCGACCCGGGGTCGGCGGAGGCGAGCCCGCTGCACGGCGACCTGGCCGGGCTGCCGCCGACGCTGCTGCTGTGCGGCACCCGGGACCTGCTGGTGCCGCAGTCGCGACTGCTGGCCGACCGGGCGGAGCGGGCCGGCACCCCCCTCACCTACGTCGAGGAGCCGGGCCTGCTGCACGTGTACCCGCTGCTGCCGATCCCCGAGGCGCGCCGGGCGTGGCGCCAGGTGCGGGCGTTCCTCTGATGGCCCACCGCGTGTGGGACCGGCTCCGGACACCCTTCTGGGTGGCCCGGATCGTCGGGATCGTCGGGCTGGTCACCCTGCTCAGCGCCGTGCTCCCGGCCTTCCGGGACCGCACCCAGCTGGTCAACCAGCTGGTGCCGGCCGTCTTCCCGGCCGCGGCGACCACCGGGTCGGCCGCGGTGGGCCTGGTGCTGATCGTGCTGTCGCGGGCGCTGCGCCGCGGCAAGCACCGCGCCTGGCTGCTGGCCACCACGCTGGCGTCGCTCGCGGTCGTGCTGCACGTGCTGAAGGGCCTCGACGTCGAGGAGGCGGTGCTGTCGCTGGCCGTGGTCGTGCTGCTGCTCACCTCACGGTCCCGGTTCACCGCCAAGCCGGATCCGCGGTCGCTGAGCCGGCTGGTGGCGGTGCTGGTGATCGGCCCGGTGCTGGCGACGGTCCTGGGCTGGCTGTGGCTGACCATCGACGCCGACGGCCAGGCACCTGGCACCACCGTGCTCGACCGGGTGACCCACGCGTTCCTCGGCCTGTTCGGGATCCCCGGCCCGGTGGAGTTCCTGGACCCCTCCGACGGCGCCCGGGCGTCCGTGGCCCTGGTCGTGCTGGGTGCGTCGGTGCTCCTCGTGGCGGTGCTGGTGGCGCTCCAGCCGGCCAACGGCCCACACGGCCTCGACGACGCCGACCGCGCGCACCTGCACAAGGTCCTCGACCGGTGGGGCTCGATCGACTCGCTGTCCTACTTCGCGCTGCGCGACGACCGGTCGGTGATCTTCTCGCCGACCGGCAAGTCCGCGATCACCTACCGGGTGGTGGGCACCGTCTCGCTCGCCGCGGGCGACCCGCTCGGCGACCCGGAGGCCTGGCCCGGCGCGATCGGCGCCTGGCTCGACGAGGCCCGCTCGTTCGGCTGGGTGCCGGCCGTGCTGGCCGCCAGCGAGCGGGGCGCCGAGGCGTTCCACCGGGCCGGGATGGACGCCCTCGAGCTCGGGGACGAGGCGATCCTGCACACCGACGAGTTCTCCCTCACCGGGCGGAGCATGCGGGGAGTCCGGCAGGCGGTGTCCCGGTGCGAGCGGGCCGGGCTCACGGTGACCTGCCACCGGGTCGCGGATCTCGACGACGAGACGCTGGCCACGGTGCGGGCCCGGGCCGACGAGTGGCGCGACGGCGAGGTCGAGCGGGGCTTCTCGATGGCGCTCGGCCGCTTCGGGGAGCGCGCGGACGACCAGGCGGTGGTGGTCCTGTGCCGCGACGGCGCCGGCGAGCTGCGGGGGATGCTGCACTTCGTCCCGTGGGGCACCGACGGCCTCTCCCTCGACCTGATGCGGCGCGACCGCGAGTCGGAGAACGGCATCGTGGAGCAGATGGTCGCCGGGCTGATGGCGGCGGTGCCCGGTCTCGGCGTACGGCGGGTGTCGCTGAACTTCGCGGTGTTCCGCAGCGTCTTCGCCCGGGGCGAGCGGCTCGGCGCCGGACCGGTGCTGCGGGTGTGGCGGGCGGTGCTGCTGTCGGCCTCCCGGTTCTGGCAGATCGAGTCGCTGTACCGGGCGAACGCGAAGTACCAGCCCGAGTGGGTCCCGCGCTTCGTCTGCTTCAGATCGTCGGCCGACCTGCCGCGGGTCAGCGTCGCCGCGCTGCGCGCCGAGGCCTTCCTGGTGGCTCCCGGTTGGGTGCAGCGCTTCGTCCGCTCCTGAGACGCTCGCACCTTTTGCCTGCGTGTCGGCGTGAGCCTCGTCACGTCGGGGTACACGGGCACCCGCGTTCGCGTCACGTCGACGGGACGAGGGGTTCACCGAAGGTGTAACTGTGAGTTACATTTCCGGCAAGCAGCCGCCACCGGCGACGAAGGAGCGTGCATGGCCAGCGACACCTCGACCCGGGGACCCCGCACCCTGGACTGGCAGCGGGTGCGCGACGTCGCCACCCGGCTGACCACGCCGCTGCACCCCGACGACTACCTGTCGATGCTCAACCCGCTCTGGTCGACCCGGGAGCTGCGCGGCCGCATCGAGCGGGTGACCCCCGAGACCGACGACGCCGCGACCCTGGTGATCCGGCCGGGCTGGGGCTGGTCCTTCGACCACCAGGCCGGGCAGTACATCGGCATCGGCGTGGAGCTGGACGGGCGCTACCACTGGCGCTCCTACTCGCTGAGCTCCGTGCCGCGGCGGACCCGGGGCACCATCACGATCACCGTCCGGGCGATGCCCGAGGGCTTCCTGTCCGACCACCTGGTCCGCGGCCTCGAGCCGGGCACCATCGTGCGGCTGGCCGCCCCGGCCGGCGAGTTCACGCTGCCGGACCCCCCGCCGGCGAAGACCCTCTTCCTGGTCGCGGGCAGCGGCATCACCCCGGTGATGTCGATGCTGCGGACCCTGGACCGCCGGGACACGATGCCGGACGCCCTGGTCGTCTACTCCTCCCCCACCGAGGACCGGATGATCTTCCGCGCCGAGCTGCGGGAGCTGCACGAGCGGCACCCCTCGCTCACCGTCGTCGAGCGCTTCACCGACGCGGAGGGGATGTTCGCGCCCGCCGAGCTCGACACGCTGTGCCCGGACTGGCGCGAGCGCGGCACCTGGGCCTGCGGTCCCGCCCCGATGCTCGACGCGGCCGAGGAGCACTGGGAGCGGGCCGGGATCGAGCGGCAGCTGCACCTCGAGCGGTTCTCCCTCGAGCTCGGCGGCGACGCCGAGGGCGGCACCGTCACCTTCGCCAACTCCGGCAAGCAGGTGCACGTCGACGGCGCGACCACCCTGCTCGAGGCCGGCGAGCAGGCCGGGGTCGGGATGCCCTACGGCTGCCGGATCGGGATCTGCCACACCTGCACGCTCACCCTCGCCTCCGGCCGGATCAAGGACCTCCGCAACGGCGAGGAGCACTTCGAGCCCAACGAGTCCGTCCAGACCTGTGTCACCGCCGCCTGCGGCGACGTCACCCTGAACATCTGACAGCGACAGGAGACCACCTGATGGCCATCTCGGACGTCAAGGAGTACACCCACCTCAGCGAGCAGGAGGTGGCCGAGCTCGGGGCAGAGCTCGACGCCATCCGCGAGGAGATCGAGGCCTCGCGAGGCGCCGCCGACGCGGCGTACATCAACCGGATGATCACCGTGCAGCGCCGGCTCGCCGCCGCGGGCCGGGTCACCCTGTTCGCCAGCCGCTACAAGCCCGCGTTCGTCGCCGGGACCGCCATGCTCGGGATCGCCAAGATCTTGGAGAACATGGAGATCGGCCACAACGTCATGCACGGCCAGTGGGACTGGATGAACGACCCGGAGATCCACTCCAGCACCTGGGAGTGGGACACCGCCCAGCCCGCCGAGCAGTGGAAGCACTCGCACAACTACGTGCACCACCAGTTCACCAACGTGCTCGGCCACGACAACGACATCGGGTACGGCGTGCTGCGGATGGCGCGCGAGCAGCGCTGGCACCCGGTCAACCTCGGACAGCCGGTCTACAACGCGATGCTGGCGCTGCTGTTCCAGTGGGGCGTGGCACTGCACGACCTCGACCTGGAGGCGATCCGGAAGGGTCGCAAGGACCCCGCGCTGATGAAGCGGCAGCTCAGGCAGATCGGCCGCAAGGTACGCCGCCAGTTCGCCAAGGACTACGTCGTCTACCCGCTGCTGTCCGGCCCCAACGCGGTCTCCACGCTCAAGGCCAACGCGACCGCGAACCTGATGCGCAACGTGTGGTCCTACCTGATCATCTTCTGCGGGCACTTCCCCGACGGGGCGATGCACTTCACCGAGGAGGAGATCGAGGACGAGACCCGCGCCGAGTGGTACCTGCGCCAGATGCTCGGCTCGGCGAACTTCGAGGGCGGCCGGCTGCTGCACGTCCTCTCGGGCAACCTCGGCTACCAGATCGAGCACCACCTGTTCCCGGACCTGCCCAGCAACCGCTACGGCGAGATCTCGGTCAAGGTCCGGGACCTGTGCCGCCGCTACGGCATCCCGTACACGACCGGGCCGCTGCACCACCAGTACGCCCAGGTGCTGCGCACGATCCACAAGCTGGCGCTGCCCAACAAGCTGACCAGCGACGACTCGCCGACCCCGCCGCCGAGCCCGCTCCAGAGCCGTCGGCTCACCGACGAGGAGCGGCCGACCCGGCGTCCGGAGACCGGCACCTGGTCCGGCCGCCGAAGCGCGTGACGCCGATGCCGCCGGCGACACCGCAGCTGCCGCCGGCACTGGCCGAGCGGCCCCGGGACCCGTCGTACGACGTCCCGGTGCCGTTCGCGTGCGGCGACGAGCGACTCGGCGACCCGCTGAAGAGGCGGGTGCTGCAGTGCGCGCTCAGCCGGGTCTGCGGCCTGTGCGGCGAGACGCTGACCTGGGGCACCGCGTTCGTCGGCTCCCCCGCCGAGGCGGAGGCCGGCTCCTTCCACTTCCCGCCGCTGCACCTCGGCTGCGCGGAGGCGGCCCTCACGGCCTACCCCGCGCTCGGGGTCCCGGTGCTCGGCCAGGGCGAGCCGCTGACCCGGTGGGCGCTGGTGGTCACCGGCGGCTTCGAGCTGGTCCGGCCGGCCTCGCGCCAGGGCGACATGCGGGTCCGCTTCACCACGAGCTCCGTCACCGAGAGCCGCCTGGTCGACACCGATCGCACCTGATCTGCTCGGCGGATGTGTCAACCGTCACATCCGCGGGTAGGTGGCCTAGGACGGCTTCCGGGAGCCTCCGGCGGCCGACTCGGGACGACGGCGGGAGCGAGCATGTGGCGCAAGACCCTCGTCGGTGAGCTCAGTGCGGAGTTCGCCGGCACCATGATCCTCATCCTCTTCGGTGCGGGGGTGGTCGCCCAGGTCGTCACCACCTCGGGGACCAAGGCGCCGGCCGGCGGGCACGACGCCATCGCCTGGGCCTGGGGCATCGGCGTGACGCTCGGGATCTACGTCGCCGCCCGGCTCAGCGGGGCGCACCTCAACCCGGCGGTCACCGTGGCGCTGGCCACCTTCAAGGGCTTCGAGTGGAGGAAGGTGGCGCCGTACTGCCTGGCGCAGACGGCCGGCGCGTTCGTCGGCGGCCTCGTCGTCCGGTTCACCTACTCGGACCTGATCGCCGCCGTGGACCCGAAGCACACCATCGCCACCCAGGGCATCTTCTCCACGCTGCCGGGCAACGGCGCCTACCAGGTCAGCGTCACCAACGCGTTCTTCGACCAGGTGGTCGGCACCGCGATCCTGGTCTTCGTGATCTTCGCGCTCACCACCGCCAGCAACAACCCGCCGCTGGCCAACATGGGCCCGTTCATCGTGGGGCTGCTGGTGGTCGGCATCGGGATGGCCTGGGGCGTCAACGCCGGCTACGCCATCAACCCGGCCCGCGACTTCGGGCCGCGGCTGGCGTCCCTGATCACCGGCTACGGCACCGCGATGGAGGACCAGAACGGCAGCCTCTACTTCTGGGTGCCGATCGTCGGCCCGCTGCTCGGCGGGCTGATCGGCGGAGGCGCCTTCAAGCTGTTGATCGAGGGCTACCTGCCCGAGGAGGATGCCGACCAGGAGACCCCGCCGGTGTCCGAGCCCCAGGAGGGCGCCAGCACCGACCGCATGTCCTGACCCACCCCGACTTCCCACCACCCGTGCGACCCATGTGAACGGACAGGAGAACCTCATGCCGGACTTCGTCGGCTCCGTCGACCAAGGCACCACCAGCACCCGCTTCATGATCTTCGACCACGGCGGCAACGAGGTCGCCCGGCACCAGCTCGAGCACGAGCAGATCCTGCCCCAGGCGGGCTGGGTGGAGCACAACCCGGTGGAGATCTGGGACCGGACGGCGTCCGTGATCGCGTCCGCGCTCGGCAAGGCCAACCTGCAGGCCTCCGACCTCGCGGCGCTCGGGATCACCAACCAGCGCGAGACCACCGTGGTGTGGAACCGCAAGACCGGTCGGCCCTACTACAACGCGATCGTCTGGCAGGACACCCGCACGGACAGGATCGCCTCCAAGCTCGAGCGGGACGGCCACGGCGAGACCATCCGGCACAAGGCCGGCATCCCGCCGGCGACGTACTTCTCCGGCGGCAAGATCAAGTGGATCCTCGACAACGTCGACGGGGTCCGTGAGGCCGCCGAGAACGGCGAGGCGATCTTCGGCAACACCGACTCGTGGCTGCTGTGGCACCTCACCGGCGGCAAGGACGGCGGCGTGCACGTCACCGACCCGACCAACGCCAGCCGGACCATGCTGATGGACCTCGAGACCCTGCAGTGGGACGACGAGCTGCTGTCGATCTTCGACATCCCGCGCTCGATGCTCCCCGAGATCAAGCCGTCCTCCAGCCCCGAGCCCTACGGCCTGACGCTGCCCGGCGGCCCGCTCAGCGGCGAGGTGCCGCTCACCGGAGACCTCGGCGACCAGCAGGCGGCGACCGTGGGGCAGGTCTGCTTCGCCCCCGGCGAGGCCAAGAACACCTACGGCACCGGCAACTTCATGCTGCTCAACACCGGCACCGAGATGATCCGGTCCAAGTCCGGGCTGCTGACCACGGTGGGCTACAAGTTCGGCGACGAGGACACCGTCTACTGCCTGGAGGGCTCGATCGCCGTCACCGGCTCCGCCGTCCAGTGGCTGCGCGACCAGCTCGGCATCATCAGCGGCGCGTCCCAGTCGGAGTCGCTGGCCCGGCAGGTCGAGGACAACGGCGGGGTCTACTTCGTGCCCGCGTTCTCCGGGCTGTTCGCGCCGTACTGGCGCTCGGACGCCCGCGGCGCGATCGTCGGGCTGTCCCGCTACAACACCAACGCACACGTGGCCCGGGCGACCCTGGAGGCGATCTGCTACCAGAGCCGCGACGTCGCCGAGGCGATGGAGAAGGACTCCGGGGTCAAGCTGGAGACCCTCAAGGTGGACGGCGGGGTGACCGCGAACGAGCTCTGCATGCAGATCCAGGCCGACGTGCTCGGGGTCTCGGTGAGCCGTCCGGTGGTGGCGGAGACCACGGCGCTGGGCGCGGCGTACGCCGCCGGGCTGGCGGTCGGCTTCTGGAAGAACACCGACGAGCTGCGCGAGAACTGGAACGAGGACAAGCGCTGGGAGCCCCAGTGGGATGACGAGCAGCGCAAGAACGGTTATGCCCAGTGGCAGAAGGCCGTCTCCAAGACGCTGGACTGGGTAGACGTGGACTGAGCGCGTCGCACCCCGGCCGGTCCGGACGGCCGCAACCCCTGCCCGCCCGTTGTCACCCGCAGCAGAAGGAGCCGGATGAACCCCGTCGCCCTGTCCCCCGACCAGCGCGAAGCAGCCCTGGACGCCCTGGAGTCGACCGAGCTCGACGTCCTGGTCGTCGGAGGCGGGGTGGTCGGGGGTGGCGCCGCTCTCGACGCCGCCACCCGCGGCCTCTCCGTGGGCCTGGTGGAGGCGCGCGACTTCGCCTCCGGGACGTCGAGCCGCTCCAGCAAGCTCGTGCACGGCGGGTTGCGCTACCTGGAGATGCTCGACTTCGCGCTGGTCGCCGAGGCGCTGCAGGAGCGGGGCCTGCTGATCTCCAAGCTGGCCCCGCACCTGGTCCGCCCGGTGCCGTTCATCTACCCGCTGCACGGGCGGGTCTGGGAGCGGGCCTACGCCGGCGCCGGCGTCGCGCTCTACGACACCCTGGGCCTGCTCTCCGGCAACGCCCGCGGCGTCCCGCACCACCGGCACCTGTCCCGCCGCAAGGCGCTGCAGATCGTGCCGGCGATGAAGAGGGACTCCCTGATCGGCGCGCTCCAGTACTACGACGCGCAGGTCGACGACGCCCGGCACACGATGTTCCTGGCCCGCACCGCCGCGGCGTACGGCGCGCACGTCGCCAGCCGCGCCCGGGTGGTGGAGTTCATCAAGGAGGGCGAGCGGGTCTGCGGCGCGGTCGTCCAGGACCTCGAGAGCGGCCGCACCCTGCGCGTGCTCGCCCGGCAGGTGGTCAACTCGACCGGTGTCTGGACCGACGACGTCCAGGCGCTGGTCGGCGAGCGCGGCCAGTTCCACGTGCGCGCCAGCAAGGGCATCCACCTCGTCGTCCCCCGCGACCGGATCCGCTCCGAGTCCGGACTGATCCTGCGCACCGAGAAGTCGGTGCTGTTCGTGATCCCGTGGGGCCGGCACTGGATCATCGGCACCACCGACACCGACTGGTCACTGGACAAGGCGCACCCGGCCGCCAGCTCCAGCGACATCGACTACCTGCTCGACCACGTCAACCAGGTGCTGGAGATCCCGCTCACCCGTGAGGACGTCGAGGGCGTGTACGCCGGCCTCCGGCCGCTGCTCGAGGGCGAGACCGAGGCGACCTCGAAGCTGTCCCGCGAGCATGCCGTCGCGCACGCCGCCCCGGGGCTGGTCGTGGTCGCCGGCGGCAAGTACACGACCTACCGGGTGATGGCCAAGGACGCCGTCGACGAGGCGGTGCACGGCCTGGAGTCCTCCCTGGCCCGCCGGGTCCCCGCGTCGGTCACCGCGAACGTGCCGTTGCTCGGCGCCGAGGGCTATGCGGCGCTGTGGAACCAGCGGCACCTGATCGCCCAGCGCAGCGGCCTGCACCTGGTGCGGATCGAGCACCTGCTGCAGCGCTACGGCACCCTGACCGAGGAGCTCCTCGCGCTGATCCGCGAGCGTCCCGAGCTCGGCGAGACGCTGGCCGGCACCGAGGACTACCTGCGCGCCGAGGTGGTCTACGCGGTCACCCACGAGGGCGCCCGGCACCTCGACGACGTGCTCACCCGCCGCACCCGGATCTCCATCGAGACCTTCCACCGCGGCACCGGCTCGGCCGAGGAGACGTCCACGCTGATGGGCGGCGAGCTCGGCTGGAGCGACGAGCAGCGCCAGCGGGAGGTCGAGCACTACCTCCAGCGCGTCGCCGCCGAGCGGGAGAGCCAGCAGATGCCCGACGACCAGACCGCCGACGCCGCACGCCTCGGCGCCCCCGACGTGGTGCCGCTGGCGTGACGAGGTACGACGTCCAGGTCGCCGGCTTCGACGACCTGGACGCCCGCACGGCGTACCTGCTGTGGCAGCTGCGTGAGTCGGTGTTCGTGGTGGAGCAGGCCTGCGCCTACCTCGAGCTCGACGGCCGCGACCTCGAGCCCGGGACCCGGCACGTGTGGGCGAGCACCGCCGACGAGGGACCGGTCGGCTACCTGCGCGTCCTCGACGACGGCGACCTGGCGCGGATCGGCCGGGTGCTCGTCGCCCGGCCGCACCGCGGCACGGGGCTCTCGGCGCTGCTGATGCGGGCCGCCCTCGACGTGGTCGGGGACCGGCCCTCACGGCTCGACGCCCAGTCGCCGCTCGCCGACTGGTACACCGGCTTCGGCTACCGGCCCGACGGCCCGGAGTTCGAAGAGGACGGCATCCCGCACCTCCCGATGCGACGCCCCTGACCCACTCCCGACCCCCGCCGAGTCGGCGCGAACGCACGTCTCAACCCCGCCGAGTCGGCGCGAACGCACGTCTCAACGGTGCCCAGTCGGCGCGAACGCACGTCTCGCGGGCGGTCGAGCGCGCGGGTCCGGCCGGTTAGCCGGGACCGTCGATGGGTACCTGCTCTCCCGACCCCGACGGAGAGGCTCCAGCATGCGTCCTGCGACTTCGACCGCCCCACCGGTGGAACCGGACCCGCTCGTCCCGGACCCGCTGAGCCCCGACCCCGCGAGCCCCGTCCCGGTGAGCCCGACCCCGGCCGACCCGGACATGCCACCGGACCCGTTCACCGAGCCGGACCCGGTCCCCGAGCCCGAGCCCGCCGGGCCCGGCGTGCCGGACCAGCCGGGCCCTCCGGCACCGCCGATCTAGCCTTCGGGGGCCACGGCGACGGCAATCACGGGCCGGAGCATCCCGGGCTCCTGCGGGCCTGCCACGACGCCACGCGGATCGACATACTGGCCTGATGGCGTACGACGACGTGCTCGCGCAGCGCATCCGGGACCTGGTCCAGGGCGAGCCGGGGCTGACCGAGAGGCGGATGTTCGGCGGGCTGGCCTTCCTGCTCCACGGCAACATGGCCGTCAGCGCGAGCGGCCAGGGCGGCCTGATGGTGCGCAGCGACCCGGCCGACGCGGAGACCCTGACCGGCCGGCCGCACGTGAGCCGGGTCGAGATGCGCGGCCGCACGATGGACGGCTGGCTGCGGGTGGAGTCGGTGGCCCTCGACGGCGACGACGAGCTGCGGCACTGGGTGGACGTCGGCCTCGCCTACGCGCGGTCCCTGCCGTCCAAGTAGCTCACTCGTACTGGTGCGTGTCCTCGGGCAACCGCAGCCGGGGGACGCCCCCGAGCCTGCGGTGGAACCGGACGTGCGCCGCGTGCGAGTCCAGCATCCGCCACAGCGCCTGATGCGCCGCCCAGGGCAGCGGCTCGTCCCCGTCGCGCCAGGAGTCCCCGAACCCGATCCACACCGGTACCCAGTCGGCGGCCAGGTCCCAGGCGCCGCGGTGCCTCATCAGCAAGGTGCGACGCAGCTGGAACGCCGCCCGCGCCCCGTCGGCGCACGTCGGCGCGGTCCGCACCGGCCAGACCCGCAGGTCCAGCGCCATCGAGGCCAGCTCGACGTCAGCCAGCGCCCGCGGGTCGACCAGGACGGTCGCCACGTTCTCGTGCGGGGCTCGGCTCACCCGAAGACGCTAACCCGCCACCCGCACGGTCGTCAGCCCCCTGACGGAGCCGACCGCCCGGAGCCGTGGCGGAATCACGACACGGCTCGACGGGAAGCGTGAACGGGCTCTTCACGATCGAGGGTGTAGTTGCGGCCTGAACCCTCCGGTCTCCAGCAGCGATCTTGCGATGTAGTCGGTCAGGTTGCGGAACCCGAGGGCGGAGCCGCGCAGGTGCTCGAGTCGGCCGTTGAGCGCTTCAGTGGGTCCGTTGGACGTGCCGGGGCGGTTGAAGTACGCGAGCACGTCGGCGGCGCGCTTCCTCAGCCTCCGGCCCTGCGTTGCGAGCTCGGCTAGCGGTCGCCAGCCCAGCGGCTCGTGCGCCAACCGGCGGACCACCGTGTCACGCGGGGTCCCTTCGCAGCCGCAGCGGCGGCACCACTGGTCCGGTTCGACGACCCGGCACGCGAGCACAGCCCGGTTGGGTTCGATGCGCTGCCCGGTGACGACGAGGCCGAGCTCGTCGAGGCGGCAGAAGGCGGTCAGGGCAGGCGAAGCCCGCAGAACGGGTTAGCGTCGGGCACGTCGAGGTCTTTCGGGATGAGCGTGTAGGAGCCTTCATCCTCGGGAGACCTCGACTCCTATCCCGGGACCGTGCGCCCACCACCGCCACACCCTCAACTGTGAAGAGCCCCGAACAGCTGGCCTCGCGCAGGACCTGCAGTACGGACGCCAGTACCAAGCCGGCTCACCGTCGAGGAGACCATCGATGAGGTCTGGACCCAGAACGCCCCACCGGCGGCCGGATGCTGACCGGGCCCGACACCGAGAGCCTGAGGCTGACCGGCCACCGCGAAGCCAGGTCCCACCACAGGCGAATCCATTGTCCCTCGATGGGTACGTGCCAGGGTGCCGCTCGGATCAGGGCGTCTCCGGATGGACGGCGCCAGGGACACCGAACCATCGAGAGAGAAGGGGCGCAACATGGCTGTCACGAGCTTTCAGGATCTTCCACTGAGCGACCGAGACCGCGCATGGGACGGGGCCGCCGCGGAGAAACGGGTACGGCGATGGGCCGGCGCCGAGGACGAACCGAACGAGAAGTACCGCGACGCACACGTGTGGTACGACGCCGACAACAAGGACAACTTCACCGCCTACAAGATGCTCATCGCCGACGTCATCGACGGCCGGCTCACCGCGGTCCCGCGTGGAGTCATGGCCGCAGGGAACGTCATGCAGGGCTCACGCGGCGGGGTGGACCTGCCGCACCGCGACATCGACCGAGTCAAGAGCCACCTCGCGAAGTACTACGACAAACTAGGCGACGAGGCGCCCTGGGAGCGAGACTGATCGATGGGCCACACCGACCTCGGTCCGGGGCGGGGCTGGCCGGCACTCCGCGACCCCACGGGGACGACCTTCTGTCGCTCGCGATGGCAGTAGCCGACCCCTTCCCCCTACGCCGAAGAGCGCCTCGATAATCGGCACGCCCATGGCGAATTTGGAGCGGACAGGGTCTGGGATCGCTGCTTGTTGGATGCTCGTTACGACCTTCAAGCGGCCCGCTTGTCGATTGACTTGCTCCACCCTACGTAGAACCGGCCAGGATGGTGGGATGCCCAGGAGGGCGTACTAACGACTGGACAGGTTGTCCGGCCGGGTCTGCCCCGGCGCCCCACCGTCGCCGGGGTCGGCCAAGCGGCCACGTGGGGGAGGTCGCAGCGCGCGCGTCTGGCCGGTATTCGGGAACACGCACTGCCCGGCACGGAACACCACGAGCTCGCGCATCGCGGTGGGCGGGTCGTGCGCGACCATCAGCAGGATCGAGCCGTCATGGTCGGCGAGGTCGGGCTCCGGCTGTACGACGATCCGGTCGGCGCGGCCGAGCCAGCCCCGCAAACCTGCTCGACCGCGGGCGTATCCGCTCCGCTGGGGCATCAGATCGAGCAGACGGAAGCAGAGCCTGACCCTGCTCGTGCTCGGACCCGGTCACTGTGGGTCGCCCCACGGCAAGTACTCCCTGTGGGTTGAGTCAGAAGAGCGAGCGCCGGCACCTCACAGCCGCGGCCGTCAGGCCCCTGTCAGACCGGGCCACCCACGGGCATAGCGGGATCACGACACCGCTCGCCGGGGCAGCCGGGAACGAGGTGAACGTCCGGCCGCGGGGACTCGTCCACAGGTACGACCCGGCAGCGACCGGCCGATAGCGCCAGGCGGTGAACGTCTTGAGCCGGTGATGCCGGCGACACAGGCAGGCCAGGTTCTCCGGGCGGGTCTGCCCCGGCGGCCCACCGTCACCGGGGTCGACGTAGGCGGCCACGTGGTCGAGGTCGCACAAGCGCGCGTCGACCCGGCAGCCGGGGAACACGCACTGCCCGTCTCGGAGCACCACGAGCTCACGCATCGCGGACGGCGGGTCGTGCCGGTCCACCGGCAGGGTCGCCGCACTGTCCGGGTCGGTGGGGTCGAGCACCGGCCGTACGACGACCCGGTCGGTGCGGCCGAGCCAGCCCTGCAACGTGTTCAGCAGCAGCGGGCCGAGCCGCACCACCCGAGCGCCCCCAAAGCCTGCGACCAGGTCGGCGAGCCCCAGGTGGACGTAGAGCGTGACCTCGCTCGAGCGCGGCCGGGTCGCGGGGGTCGGCTCACCGTCAGACCGACCGAGGTCGAGCACCCGCTGCGGGTGGGCCAGCAGGGCGAGCGCCTCGGCACGTCGTACGTCGACCGGGTCGGTGTCCCCGAGACGGGCCAGGGTGCCGGCGAGCTCGCTCAGGGCGGCGTCGAGGTCGAGGGCGTCCCAGGCGTCGAGCACGGCCGTCATCGACGTGGTCGCGGCGGAGGCCGTCGAGGTCTGGTGGTCGAACCACACCCCGCGATGCGCGAGGGCCGCCTCCTCCACGGCCCGCTCGCGGTCCGGGTCGAGCCGCAGCCGGGCCTCGTGGACCAGGTCGCGCAGCGCGGCCGGGCCGGGGAACCGCCCGCGGTCGGCGAGGATCGCCACCTGCCGGTCCACGAAGTCGGCTGCCTCACGCGGGAGCCCGCTGGTGTGGCGCGCGACCGTCCGGGCTCGCCACGCCTGGAGCTCACCGGCCCGGACCCGGCTCCACAGTCGCGGCAGCCGGTAGCAGAGCCCCACGCTGTCGGCGACGAGCTGCAACGCCGTGGAGTAGGGCACGCCGAGCACCGCCCCGAGCTCCTCCACCGCGTAGGCCGCGATCCCCGGGGTGCCGTCGCCGGCCAGCGGCCGCTCCGCGCACCCGGCGTCCAACGGCTGGTCCGCGACCGGACCGGCGGCGGGGTGCCGTGCGGTGACCGGGTGCAGGTCGACGTAGTGCACCGCGAGCATCAGCACCCGCGCCTCGGACCGGTCGGCGGCCGCCCGCTGCTCGACCACCTCCGCCAGCACCGCCCCGGCGTCCAGGAGCCGCACGTCGAGCGGCACCGGATCGGGCGTCGGCGACGGCACGATGGGCGCCTCCGCGGTGTCGGTCATGGACCGATTCTCGCAGCGACCACCGACATGATCGCGGCTCACGAGGCCGCAGAATCCCCTTGCTCACAAGGGCGCACCCACAGCGACGCAGGCTTGCGGAACACCAGCCCGCGCGGCAGCACGGGCCGGGAGATCCGCAGCCCCGGAAGCCGCGAAGCCAGGGTCCGCAGCGCCACCCGCGCCTCCAACCGGGCCAGGTCCATCGCCACGCAGACGTGCGGACCCTTGGCGAACGCCAGGTGGGACCGGACGTTCGCACGGCGAGGGTCGAAGACGTCCGGGTCGGGGAAGACGGCCGGGTCACGGTTCGCCCCGGCCAGCGAGACCCGGACCAGGTCCCCGCGCGCGATCGGCGCGCCCGCGACCTCGACGTCGCGGGTGGCGTAGCGGTCCACCACGGCCGCCGCGGGCTCCATCCGCAGCGACTCCTCGACGACGGCAGCGACGAGCCCGTCGTCCTCGGCGAGAGCGGCGAGGCCGAGGCCGCCCGAGAAGCCGCTCGAGAGGACGTGCGAGAGCGCGTTGAGGATCATCCCCTCGGTCGTCTCGATGCCGCCGAACATCATGACCGCCGCGTTCGCGACCACCTCCTCCTCGGCCAGCGACGCCGAGACGGTGGCCAGGAGCGAGCTGCCGGCGGCCACGCCCTCGTGGACGCGTCCGGCCAGAGCGGCCATGGCCTCGTGCGCCGCGGACGGGACCGGCCGGTCGGGCCCCGAGGAGGAGACGGCGTCCACGATCACGGCGTACCAGCCCAGCACCGTGGCCGCGTCGGACGCCTCCAGGCCGAGCACCGACGCGACCACCGCCACCGAGAGCGGTCCGGCGAGGGCGCTGCGCAGGTCCACCTCGCCTCGTGCCCCCAGCTCCTCGGCCAGTACGTCGACCAGGCCCTCGGCCAACCTGGCGACCTGGTCGCCGAAGCGGGCCTGCACGCCGGCCGGACGGAACGGCGCGACGAACGGGGCGCGGTGCCGGGTGTGCTCACCGCCGTCGACGGAGAGCATGCTCGTGCCCACGACCCGGGCCGTGGAGAAGCGCGGGTCGTCGACGGTGAACATGCCGCTCTCCCGCATGACCCGGACCGCGGCGTCGTACCCGGTCACCAGCCAGCCGTCCAGCGGCGCGACCCACGAGACCGGCTCGGTGGGCCGCAGCCGGGCGAGCACCGCGTGCAGGTCGGTGTCGAGCTCACCGAGGTCGACCGCCGCGCCCAGCGGGAACCGGCGTGCCCGGGCGTCAGCCGGCACGGGTCACGACCACGTCACCGGGCGGCCACCGGCCCGTAGACCAGCACCCCGCCGTCCTCGCGCCGGGTGACCCGGTCCTGCGCGGCCAGCAGCTCGAGATGCGCCATCGTCTCCATCGAGGCGAGAGCCTCGTTGAAGACGTCGAGGTCGTCGAGGCGCCGCTCGTGCCGGGTCCACGGCAGGTCCGCCGCCACCTCGTGGGCGGTCCGCGGCCCGCCGGCGACCGACGCGAGGCACAGCGCTAGCCGCTCGTCGTGGTGCGCGACCAGCTCGTCGACCCGGTCGTGCGTGGACCCGGTGACGGCGCCGTGGGCGGGCAGCAGCCGCAGGTCGGGCATCGCGCGCACCTTCGCCAGCGAGGTCAGGAAGTCGCCGAGCGGCTGGGCGGCGTACGCCGGCTCGAACCCGATCGACGGGGTGATGGTCGGCAGCACGTGGTCGCCGGCGAACAGCAGCCCGGCGCCGAGGTCGGCGAAGACGTAGTGCCCCCGGGTGTGGCCCGGCGTCGCGACCGCGTCGAGGGTGCGGCTGCCCACCGCCAGCCGGTGGTCGCCCTCGAGCCAGGTGTCGGGGTGCTCCCACATCGACAGGTCCGGGGCATGGTCGCGGGACGCCTGCTGCCACTCCCGCGCGACCCGCTCGGCGCCGGTGCGCCGGATCTGCGCGACGGTCGGGTCGGAGTCGAGGCCGTCCTCGAGGATCAGGTCGAGGGTGGGCCGCTCGCCGATGCCGAGGCTGATGTGCGCGCCGAACTCGCGGCGGACCGTCACCGCCTGGGTGTAGTGGTCCCGGTGCACGTGGGTGACCAGGAACCGGGTGATGTCACCGACCTTCCGGTCGATCTCGGCCAGCGACTGCTCGAGCTGCCGACGCGACTCCTCCAGCGCCCAGCCACCGTCGACGAGGGTCAGCCCCTCCTCGGTCTCGATGGCGTAGACGTTGACCGCACGCAGGCCGTCCATCGGCAGCGGCAGCGGGATCCGGTGGATGCCGTCGGCGACCGGGTGCGCGCCGGGCTCGGTCCAGTGTGGAGCGGCGGTGCCGGTCGAGTCCGGGCTGATCGAGGCCATGTGATGAGTCTGTCAGGCGCGGCGGGGGTGAGCCGGGCAGGTCCGGGGGACAATGGGGGGCGTGCTGAGCGAGGAGCAGATCGCGGGGATGTCGCCGCGAGAGCGGCAGGACCTGATCCGTCGGCTTTCTCGACCCGTCGACGACATCGTGCCCTCGCGCCGGTGGCTGCGCCGCGTGCGCGAGCGCCGGGTGGCGCTGATGGCGGTCAGCGCCGCGGTGCTGGTGCCGTGGATCGTCTACCTCGGCGTCACCCTGCCGCGGGTCTACGTGGCCTACCACTGGGACCTCACCTGGGTCGGCTTCGACGTGCTGCTGCTGTCGATGATGGTGGCCACGGCGGTGCTGGGCTACCTGCGCCGTCAGCTGCTGGTGGTCACCGCGTTCGCCACCGGCATCCTGCTGATCTGCGACGCCTGGTTCGACGTGATGACCGCGCACGGTGACGACCGGACCTGGTCGGTGGTCACCGCCCTGGCGGTCGAGCTGCCCTTCGCGGCGGTGCTGATCGCCGGGTCGCTGCAGGTGCTCCGGCTGTCCGCCGCCCGGCTGTGGGCGCTCGACCAGGGCTCGCACGCGTGGCAGATCCGGATCCCGCTCCCGAGCGAGGCGGACACCGCTGTACGGCGACGGAATGGCTGACCCGCCGACCAGCACCCGCACCGGCCCCCCCGACACCGGGCTCGTCTCGGGCAGCCGCGAGCTGCGGCGGCTCAACGGCGCGATGCTGTTCGCCGCGCTGGCGGCCTTCGGGCTGCTCTACTCCACGCAGGCGCTGCTGCCCGCGGTCGGCGCGAGCTTCGGCGTCGGCCCGACGGCCGCCAGCCTGACCGTGTCCGCCGCCACCGGCGCCCTGGCGCTGGCCATCCTGCCGCTGTCGGCGGTCGCGGAGTCGGTCGGCCGGGTGCCGGTGATGCGCACCGGCCTGCTGCTCGCCTGCCTGTTCACGTTCGTCGCGGCGGCCGCGCCCGCGTTCTGGGTGCTGCTCGTGGCCCGCGGGCTGGTCGGTGTCTCCCTGGCCGCGGTGGTCGCGGTGGCGGTGGCGCACCTCGGCGACGAGGTGCACCCGGCCGAGCTCGGCACCGCGATCGGCGTGTACGTCGCGGGCAACACCCTCGGCGGCATCTCCGGCCGGCTGATCCCGGGCCTGGTCGAGGAGAGCAGCTCGTGGCGGGCCGCGGTGGCGCTGCTCGCGCTGGTCGCCCTGGTCGCCTCGCTGGTGTTCGTGCGGGTGCTCCCGCCGAGCACGCGGTCAGCCTCCACCGCGGCCCGGCCGCGTGAGCACGTCACCGCGGTGCGCGACCTGCTGCGCGACGGCGGGATCGTCCGGCTCTGCCTGCTGGCCTTCCTGCTGATGGGCGGCTTCGTCGCCTGCTACAACTACCTGACCTTCCGGCTCGAGGCCGCGCCGCTGGGGCTGAGCACCTCGGTCACGTCGCTGCTGTTCCTGGCCTACCTCGCCGGCACGGTCAGCTCGCCGCTGGCCGGCCGGCTCTCGGACCGCTTCGGTCGCAGGCGCCTGGCCCTGCTCGGGATCGCGGTCTCGCTGGCCGGTCTGGCGCTGACCCTGCCGGACCGGATCTGGTTCATCACCGCCGGGCTGCTGGTCTTCACCGCCGGCTTCTTCGCCACCCACTCGGTGGCCAGCTCGTGGGTGTCCTCCCGGGCCGCGGGCCGGCGGGGGCAGGCTGCGGCGATGTACCTGCTCGCCTACTACCTGGGATCGAGCACCTTCGGCGCCCTGATCGGCCTGGCCTACCAGGCAGACGGGTGGCCGGCCGCCGCCGGGGCGATCGCGCTGCTGTTCGTGCTCGCCGGGGTCAGCCTGGCGACGGTGCCCGGGTCCGCCGTACGACGAGGGTGACCGCGAGCGCACAGACCGCGGCTCCCGGCAGCGCGAGCAGTCCCGGCACCGTGCCGAACATCAGGAACGCCCACAGCGCCGTGGTCGGCGGGGTCAGGAACAGCAGCGTGCTCACCCGGGTCGCGCCACTGCGCCGCAGCACCACCAGGTAGCTGCCGTAGCCGCCGAACGTGGACAGCCCGACCACCCACAGCACCGCCCCCCAGAACCGCGGGTCGGCCGGCGGCCGGAGGTGGTGGGTCAGCGTGGCGACCGACAGGAAGAACGCCGCAGCGGTCAGGGTCTGCACGGTGAGCGACTCCAGCAGCGTGACCGGCAGCCGCAGCCGCCGCTCCAGCAGGGTGCCCGCCGAGAGCGCCAGCATCCCGCCGACCACCAGGGCGTACGGCGCGACGCCGACGTGCCCGGCTCCGAGGTCGCCGGCCACCACCAGCGCGACGCCGACCACGCCGAGCCCGAGGCCGACCCGCTGCACGGCCGAGGTGCGCTCGCCGAGCAGCGGAGCGGCCACCACGGCGACGAGCAGCGGCTGGAGCGCGGCGACCAGGGCGGCCGTGCCGGGCGGCACGCCGAGGCCCACCCCGGTGACGACCCCGCCGAGGTAGAGGCACTGGCACAGCAGCCCGACGAGCACCAACCGGGGCCAGGTGTGCGGGTCCGGCCGGACCCCCCGGAGGGCGGCCCAGGAAGTCACCAGGACGGCGGCGGCGACGTACCGCCAGCCGAGCAGGGTGTCCGCGGGGGCGAACCGGGTGCCGAGCTCGGCGCCGATGAAGCCCGAGCTCCACATCACCACCAGCAGCGCCGCGAAGAGCAGGTCGACACGGCGGTCCGCGGGCGGGGACGCGCGCTGGGTGACCGGGCTGGTGGACGTCATGGGGGCTAGGTAACCATACCGGTCGGTATACTCGGTACCGACTTCCAGGAGACGAGATGACCACCCGAGCACTGCCCACGGCGAGCACCGTGGACGACCCGATGACGCCGGTCGGCGAGCGGCTGGCCGCGACCGCCGGCCGGCTGTTCTACGACCACGGCATCCGTGCGGTCGGCGTCGAGCTGCTCGCGGCCGAGGCGGGCACCACGAAGAAGTCCCTCTACGACCGGTTCGGGTCCAAGGACGGGCTGGTGGTGCTCTACCTGCGCCGGCGGGCCGCGGCCTGGCAGGCGGCGGTGCTGTCCCACCTCGCCGAGCACCGGCCGGACCCGGGCACCGAGCGGGTGCTCGGGGTCTTCGACGCGCTGGAGCGCTGGCTGCCCCGGCAGTGGCGGGGCTGTGCGTTCGTCAACGCCTACGCCGAGGTGGCCGGCACCGAGCACCCGGCGATGCCGGTGATCCGGGCCGAGAAGGACTGGATGCGGGCCCTGTTCGCCGCACTCTCCGCCGAGGCGGGGTACGACGACCCGGACCGCACCGGGGCCCAGCTGCACCTGCTCTACGAGGGCGCGATCGTGTCGCTGACCGCCGGGGACCGCCCGGACGCCGTGGCGCTGGCGCGGGACGCGGCCCGACGGCTGCTCGGCGCCTGATCAGATCCCGGCGGCGGAACCCTGCCGGGCGCGCTCGACGATCTCGTGACGGCGCATCAGCCACATGCCGCTGGCGTGCACGACATACGGCAGCGCGCCCTGCTCGAGCATCCGCCGGACGGTGCTCGGCGAGGCGTGCAGCACCCGTGCGGCCTGGCTCGTGGTCAGCCAGTAGGAGTGCGGGTCGCGCAGGTGCCGCCACCACTGGTAGTGGGACAGTGCGATGGTCTCGACCTCACCGGGGGTGACCCGGCGTCCGCGCAGCAGGGCCTCGGCCTCGGCCTCGGTGCATCCGAGCACCTGGACCGGGTCGAAGTCGACGTTGCTGGTGGCATTGCCCATGTGGAGTCCCGTGGCCCGTCGTGGCGCTGCACCGTGTCCGGCTCGGAACGGCTCTCCGAGGGTAGGCGCAGCGCCACACGAGGTAAAGGCCTCTGCACTGGTATGGCCCGTTGTGACTAGGCCGCCTCGACCCCGTCCCGGGTGGCGCCGTGACCGGCCGGCACCGGCTCCAGGGCTCCCGCGACCACGTCGAGGACATCGCCGACCAGGTGCACGGTGACCGCCTCCAGGACGTCGGCCGGGACCTCGTCGAGGTCGGCCTCGTTGCGCTGCGGCAGGAAGACCTCGCTCAGCCCGGCCCGCTGCGCGGCGAGCAGCTTCTGCTTCGCACCGCCGATCGGCAGCACCCGGCCGTTCAGGGTGACCTCGCCGGTCATCCCCACCTCCGAGCGCACCGGGCGCCCGGTGGCCAGCGAGACCAGCGCGGTCACCATCGTCACGCCGGCCGACGGCCCGTCCTTGGGGACGGCGCCCGCCGGGACGTGCACGTGGATCGCCCGGTCCAGCCTCGACGGGTCCACCCCGAGGGCCTCGGCGTGCGACCGGACGAAGGACAGCGCGATCTGCGCCGACTCCTTCATCACGTCGCCGAGCTGTCCGGTCAGCGTCAGCCGGGGCTCGCCCTCGCTGGCGGAGGCCTCGATGAACAGCACGTCCCCGCCGAGACCCGTCACCGCGAGGCCGGTCGCGACGCCGGGGACCGACGTGCGCTCGGGCGACTCGGGGGTGAAGCGGGGCCGGCCCAGGAAGGCCTTCAGGTCGGGCTCGTCGATCGCGATCGGGCCCTCCCCGGACACGAGCCTGGTGGCGGCCTTGCGCAGCGCCTTGGCCACCAGCCGCTCCATCTGCCGGACGCCGGCCTCCCGGGTGTAGCTGCCGGCGATCTCGCGCAGCGCCGCGTCGGTGACGGTGACCTCGTCCTCGGTCAGCGCCGCCCGCTCCAGCTGCCGGGGCAGCAGGAAGTCCCGGGCGATGGCGACCTTGTCGTCCTCGGTGTAGCCGTCGAGGGTGACCAGCTCCATCCGGTCCAGCAGCGCCGACGGGATCTGGTCCACCACGTTGGCGGTCGCGATGAACAGCACGTCGGACAGGTCGAGGTCGAGCTCGAGGTAGTGGTCGCGGAAGGTGTGGTTCTGCGCCGGGTCGAGCACCTCGAGCAGGGCGGCGGCCGGGTCGCCGCGGTAGTCCGCGCCGACCTTGTCGACCTCGTCGAGCAGCACCACCGGGTTCATCGAGCCGGCCTCCTTGACGGCCCGGACGATCCGGCCGGGCAGTGCGCCGACGTACGTCCGGCGGTGGCCGCGGATCTCGGCCTCGTCGCGTACGCCGCCGAGGGCGACCCGCACGAACTTGCGGCCGAGCGCCCGGGCCACGCTCTCCCCCAGCGAGGTCTTGCCGACCCCGGGAGGGCCCGCCAGCAGGATCACGGCACCGGAGCCACGGCCGCCGACGACCTGCAGTCCGCGCTCGGCACGCCGGGCCCGGACCGCGAGGTACTCCACGATCCGCTCCTTGACCTCGTCGAGGCCGTGGTGGTCGGCGTCGAGCACCTCCCGCGCGGCGGCGATGTCGTCGATGTCCTCGGTGGTGACCGCCCAGGGCAGCTCGAGGACGGTGTCCAGCCAGGTCCGGATCCAGGCGGTCTCGGGGCTCTGGTCGCTGGAGCGCTCGAGCTTGTCGACCTCGCGCACCAGCGCCTCGCGCACGGCGTCGGGGACGTCGGCGGCCTCGACGCGGGCGCGGTAGTCGTCGGACCCTTCCGGTTCGCCCTCGCCCAGCTCCTTGCGGATCGCGGCGAGCTGCTGGCGCAGCAGGAACTCGCGCTGGCTCTTCTCCATGCCCTCGCGGACGTCCTCGCCGATCTTGTCGGCGACGTCGACCTCGGCGAGGTGCTCGCGGGTCCAGGCGATGACGGTCTCGAGCCGCTTCTCGACGTCGGGGGTCTCGAGCAGCTCGCGCTTGCGGTCCGCGGAGAGGTACGGCGCGTAGCCGGCCGCGTCGGCGATCGCGGACGGGTCGGTCATCTGGTGCACCGAGTCGATGACCTGCCAGGCCTCGCGGCGCTGGAGGACCGCCACGACCAGGTGCTTGTACTCCTCGGCGAGCTCACGGGCCCGGTCGGAGACCACGTCCTCCACCGGCTCGACCTCGACCCAGAGCGCAGCCCCGGGGCCGGTCACCCCGCTGCCGATCCGACCGCGCTGCTCGGCCTTGAGGACGGCCGCAGCGGCTCCCCCGCTGAACCGGCCGACCCGCTCGACGGATGCGATCACGCCGTACGACGCGTAGCGGTCGTCGAGCCGGGGGGCGACCAGCAGCCGGCCCTCGCTGCTGGAGCGGGCCGCGTCGATGGCGGCCTGCGAGGACTCGTCGAGCTCGATCGGCACGACCATGCCCGGCAGCACGACGACGTCGTTGAGGAACAGGACGGGGAGCGAGGAGGGAGTCGTGGAAGGCATTCGGGGCGCACCTTTCGAGAGTTGAGCGATACCGGCTCAACCCTCGGTCCGACCCCGCTGTTCCGCTGTTCGTCCAGGGCGAACAGCGGCCGGCGCGAGGTGGGAGAGCACCAGCGCCAGCGGCGGCCAGTCCTCGCGGCCCCGGCGGACCACGGCGTAGGCGCGCAGCACCACGTCCGGGGCGGTCAGCGGCCGTAGCGAGACCCCGCGCACGGGGGGCTGGTCGGCGGGCAGCAGCCCCACGCCGAGACCGGCGACGATCATCGCCTGCACCAGGTCGAGGCTGTCGGCCCGGTGCACGACGCGGGGCTGGAAGCCGGCCAGCGAGCCGACCGTGCGGACCGCCTCCTCGTCGGCGGTGTTGCGGGAGTTCACGATCCAGTCCTGGTCGCGGAACCGGTCGAACACCGCCAGCGAGTCCCCGCGGACCCGGCTCGACCGGGCCGGCACCCCCAGGCTCCACGCCGTGGACCACAGCGGGACGGTGACCTCGGAGGCGCCGAACGAGCGGGGCGCCAGGTTGTAGTCGTAGGTGAGCACCAGGTCGACCTCGTCGCGGGCCAGCAGCGCCAGCGCCTCGGACGGCTCGTGCTCGTGGATCACCAGCCGGACGTCGGGATGAGACTCCCGCAGGGTGCCGACCACCGGCAGCAGGGTGTCGCGCACGGCGGTCGCGAACGCCGCGACCCGGACCTGCCCGGCCGGCTCGGCGCCCGGGTCCAGGTCGACGCGGGCCGCCTCGATCGCCGCCAGGATGGTCACCGCGTGGTCGGCCAGCCGGCGACCGGCCGGGGTCAGCCGCACCCGCCGACCCTCCGGCTCGACCAGCGGCGTGCCGACCTCCCGGGCCAGCGCCGCGATCTGCTGGGAGACCGTGGAGGTGGTGACCGCGAGGGCGTCGGCGACCTCCCGCATCGAGCCGAGCCGGGCCAGCTCGAGGAGCAGCTCCAGGCGACGCGGGTCCATCCGGTCATTGTTCACGATTCCCGAACGGACTGTCCATCATTCTCACGTGGACCCGAACGATGACGATGCCGTCTACTGATCGTCATGACCGCGTCCGTCCCCTCCCCCCGACTGTCCTCCGCCCGTGCCGGCACCGGTATGGCGGTCGCGTCGATGCTCTGCGTCCAGCTCGGCCTCGCCGCCTCGTTCGGGATCTTCGACCAGGTCGGCCCCGAGGGGGCGGCCTGGCTGCGACTGGGCTGGGCCGGGGTGATCCTCGCGGTCCTGGTCCGCCCCCGGGTGTTCCGGATGGCCCCGCGCACGCTGCTGGCCTGTGCGGCCCTCGGCGTGGTCACCGCCGGGCTGACGATGCTGTTCATGCTCGCCGTCGGCAGGATCCCGCTCGGCACCGCCAGCGCCCTGGAGTTCCTCGGCCCGCTCGGGGTCGCGGTGGCCCGCAGCCGCGGCGTCCGGATGCTGGTGTGGCCGCTGCTCGCGGCGGTCGGCGTGGTGCTGCTGACCGAGCCGTGGCACGGCAGCGTGAACCTGGTCGGGGTGGCCTTCGCCCTCGCCGCGGCGGTCTGCTGGGCGGCGTACATCCTGCTCACCCAGCACGTCGGCGACGAGGTCACCGGCCTCCAGGGGCTGGCCGTCTCGATGCCCGTGGCCGGACTGGTCGCGACCCTGGTCGTCGGCCCGAGCGCCTGGCCGTCGATGACCTGGGAGGTCGTGCTCGTCGGGATCGGGCTGGCGCTGCTGCTGCCGGTGATCCCGTTCAGCCTGGAGATGCTGGCCCTGCGGCGGCTCACCACGCACGCCTTCGGCACCCTGATGAGCCTGGAGCCGGCGATCGCGCTGGTCGTCGGCCTGGTCGTGCTGCACCAGGTGCCGGGGCTGTGGCCGGTGCTCGGCATCGGCTTCGTGGTGGCCGCCGGGCTCGGCGCCGAGCGCACCGGCGCCCGGACGCCCTGCGAGACTGACGACGAACGCCGGGACCACCCGGTGCCGACCGGAGCGGTGACCGTCTGAGATGAGTGCCAGGTTCGAGGAGCTCGACTGGCGTGAGACGCCGATGGGCGCGATCAGCCTGCGCCGGCGGCGCGAGCCGCAGCTCGGCGTCGACGTGTTCGAGGCCAAGCTCGACGACGACTTCTTGATGTCCAGCCTGTTCGTGGTGGCCGAGGTCGAGCTGGCCCGGCTCGGGCTGGCGGCGCTGACGGGCGAGGGGCTCGACGTCCTGGTCGGTGGTCTCGGGCTCGGCTACACCGCGGTCACCGCGCTGGAGGAGGCGCGGGTCGGCTCGCTGGTGGTGCTGGAGGCGCTCCCCGAGGTGGTCGGCTGGCACGAGCGGGGGCTGCTGCCGGTGTCCGCCGGGCTCACCGCCGACCCGCGCTGCCGGCTCGTCGTCGGCGACTTCTTCGCCACCGTGGGCTCCGGGGTCGCGCTGGCCGAGCAGCCGGACTTCGACGCGCTGCTCGTCGACATCGACCACAGCCCCCGGCACGTGCTGCACCCCAGCCACGCCGGGTTCTACTCCGTCGAGGGGCTGACCTCGATGCGCCGACGGATCCGGCCCGGTGGCGTGTTCGCGCTCTGGTCCGACGACCCGCCCGACGAGGAGTTCCTCACGGTGCTGCGGGCGGCCTTCAGCACCGCGACGGCGCACGTCGTGGAGTTCGACAACCACCTCACCGGCGGCGTCTCGGCGAACACCGTCTACGTGGCGACGACCGCCTGATCAGCTCGACGGCGTGGGCGGTGCCGGCACGTCCAGCTCACCCTTGCGCAGACGGTAGACCTGCAGCCTGAGGTCGTAGTACTTCTCGGTCTCCCCGACCCACTCCATCCCGACCCGCTGGGCGGTGGCCGCGCCCCGGCCGTTCTGGGTGCGGACGACCGCGAAGAGCTCCTCGACCCCCGACTCGAAGGCGTGGTGGGCGACCGCGTGCCCCGCCTCCGCGGCGATGCCGCGACCCCAGGCGTGCGGAGCGAGCTGCCAGGCGACCTCGAGGTCCTCCCCCTCGGGCGGCAGCGGCAGCACCGCGACGCCCCCGACGACCTCACCGGTCTCGCGCAGCTCGACGGCCCAGCGGCCCTGCGGCGGCTCGAGCTCCTCGGCGGTCCAGCGCTCGATCAGCGCCCGCATCGCGGCCGCGTCGCCGACCCGGTCCATGGCCGGGCTCAGCCAGCGGGCCACCTCGTCGACGCCGTACACAGCCAGGGCGGCCTCCGCGTCGTCCAGCGACCAGGGCCGCAACCGCAGCCGCGGGGTGGTGACGGTCCGGCCCTCGACGCGCACCGCGTGCTCACCGCTCACGGCGCACCTCGATCGCGTCGACGCGGTCGGCGAAGAAGGCGACGTGCTCCTTGACCTGAGCGACCGCGTCGTGCGGGTCGGCGTACGTCCAGACCGCGGCGGAGGCGGTGTCGTCGCCGATCCGCAGGTCGAAGTAGGTGGCCGCCCCCTTGTAGGGGCAGTACGACGTGTGGCTGCTCGGGACGAGCAGGGACTCGTCGACGTCCGCGAGCGGGACGAACTGCACCGGCGGGTACGACGTCTCGGTCAGCGTGAGCGCGTCCTGGGTGTCCGCGACGACCCGGCCACCCAGCCTCACGGTGACGCGGGCGCGGGCGGCCTCGATGGTGATCGGGTGGTCCGGCCCGGGGACGAGGACCAAGGTGTCGGTCATACCTGTCCCAACGCGGCTCCTCCCGAGGTCATTCCGGCCTCAGGCCGGGACCTGCTCGCGCTCGGGCTCGGCCGGGCCGGTGTGCCGTCCCACCACGAACACGAACCGCCGGTAGGTGAGGAACCGGAAGACCGTGCCCAGCGCCAGCCCGATCACGTTGGCGGAGATGTTGTCCGCCAGCCGGCTGGTCAGGCCGAGCAGGTCGTGGGAGACCAGCAGCGCCACCACCGAGAACCCGAAACCGATGATGTTGAACAGCACGAAGAGCGCGACCTCGCGGCGGCGGTCGCCGGCGGGCTCGTCGCGCCAGGTCAGCGTGCGGTTGCCGACATAGGTGACCACCATCGCCACCGCGACGGCGACGGTGCGGGCCACCGCGGGGTCCACGGTGGCGAACGGCTCGATCGAGCGGAGCACGTTGAACGCGACGACGTCCACGACGTACCCGGCTCCGCCGACGGCCAGGAAGGTGCCGACCTCGCGGGTGAGGAAGCGCCGAGGGACGTTCATACCCTCACGGTAGGCAGGCAACCATGACAGCAGCCTGACGGCCGGACCGGTCTTGGCCGACACGCCCACCCATTGACACCGGGCCCGACAGTCGTCACGGTTGTCCGCATGCCCGCGCCCGCGGGCTCCCGTGCCGTGACGCCGAATCCTGCTCCGGCGGCCGGGCCCCACCCTCCCGAGGAGCAGGAGCGGGGGACCCACTTCCGGGCGACACCGGCACCACGTCGCCCTTGGGGTGAAGCCGCGAGAGCGGCCGGGCCACCTCACGGCCCGAACCCGACAGCTCACTTCGCAGGCGTGGTCGAGGCCTCCTATGCACTCAGTCACGCCCGGACGCAGCCGACGGCTGCTCACCGCTCTCCTCCTCGTCCTCGCCACCGTCGCGGCCCTGGCCGCCACCCCCGGCACCGCCGAGGCCCGCTCCGGCCACGGCTCCTACATCGTGCTCGCCCCCGGCAACCACGGGTCGCGCGTCGTCAAGCTCCAGCGCTACCTGCACGTCCGACCGGCGTCCGGCTACTACGGCCGGGTCACCCGCGCCGCCGTGGTCCGCTGGCAGGCCGCCCACCACCGCCACCGCACCGGCCTCGTCGGCAAGCTGCTGTGGCGCAACGTGATCGGGGCCGCGAACACCTCGCGCCGCGCACCGGCACCGTCCCGTTCGGGTGACCGGGTCACCAGCCTGAACTGGGCCGCGCTGGCTCGCTGCGAGTCCGGCGGCAACCCGCGTGCGGTCAACGCTGCCGGCTACTACGGGCTCTACCAGTTCAGCCCGTCGACCTGGCGGTCGGTGGGGGGCAACGGTCTCCCGAGCCGCGCGTCGGCGAGCGAGCAGACCGCCCGGGCACAGACCCTGTTCCGTCGTGCGGGCTCCAGCCCCTGGCCGCACTGCGGCCCGCGCCTGTTCAGCTGAGACCCTGAGCGCGCGCCGGGACGTCGCCCCCGGCGCGCGCCGCGGCCCCCTGCGGGCCCGCGCTGCCCGGAGCAGTCGCTTTGCCCGGGACAGTCGGGCCCAACGGCCCTGAGCGCACCACCGACCGAGGACCTAGCGTCCGTCGGGAGGAGGCGCGATGTTCTCGGTACGTATCCACGGGCGCGGCGGGCAGGGGGCCGTCACCGCGGCCGAGCTGCTCTCGGTGGCCGCGTTCGACGAGGGCCGGCACGCCCAGGCGTTCCCGACCTTCGGGTCCGAGCGCACCGGCGCCCCGGTCGTCTCCTTCTGCCGCATCGACGACCGGCCGATCCGGCTCCGCGAGCCGATCACCGACCCGGACGCGGTCGTCGTGCAGGACCCGACGCTGCTGCACCAGGTCAACCTGTTCGAGGGGCTGCAGCCTGACGGGTACCTGCTGGTCAACACCTCGCGCACCCTGACCGTGCTCGGTCTCGAGGACTTCGTGCACCGGCTGCCGCCCGAGCACGTCGTCACCGTGCCGGCCACCGAGATCGCCCGCGAGCTGCTGGGCCGGCCGTTGCCGAACGCCGCCCTGCTCGGCGCCTTCGCCGCCCTCACCGGCCAGGTCTCCCTGCCCGCCGTCCGGGACGCCATCCTGGCCCGCTTCCCCGGAGACGTCGGCGCCGGCAACGCCCGCGCGGCCGAGGCCGCCCACGACCAGGTGCTGGCGACGCTGCGGAGGCCGGCCGATGCTTGAGCAGGTGGAGGGGTCGCAGGCGGTGGCCCGCGCCGTCACCCTGTGCCGGCCCGAGGTGATCGCGGCGTACCCCATCTCGCCCCAGACCCACATCGTGGAGTCGCTCTCGGACCGGGTCCGGACCGGCGAGCTGGCGTCGTGCGAGTACCTCATGGTCGAGTCCGAGTTCGGCGCCATGTCGGCGTGCATCGGGGCCTCGGCCGCAGGCGCCCGGACCTACACCGCCACGTCCAGCCAGGGGCTGCTGTTCATGGCCGAGGCGCTCTTCAACGCCTCGGGGCTGGGGCTGCCGGTCGTGATGACGGTGGCGAACCGGGCGATCGGCGCCCCGATCAACATCTGGAACGACCACTCCGACGCGATGTCGATGCGCGACTCCGGCTGGATCCAGCTCTACGCGGAGTCCAACCAGGAGGCCGTCGACCTGCACCTCCAGGCCTACCGGCTGGCGGAGTCCCTGTCGGTGCCGGTGATGGTGTGCATGGACGGCTTCGTCCTCACCCACGCCTTCGAGCGGGTGGACCTGCCCACCCAGGAGCAGGTGGACGGGTTCCTGCCGCCGTTCGTCCCGCAGCAGATGCTGGACCCCGAGCAGCCCGTCAGCATCGGCGCGATGGTCGGTCCGGAGGCGTTCGCCGAGGTGAAGTACCTGATGCACGCCAAGCAGATGGCCGCGCTCGACGAGATCCCGGTGATCGCCGAGGACTTCCACCGCGACTTCGGCCGGCACTCCGGCGGGCTGCTGAAGCCGTACCGGACCGAGGACGCGGACACGGTCGTGGTGGCGCTCGGCTCGGTGCTGGGCACCGTCGAGGAGGTCGTGGACGCCATGCGGGACGAGGGGACGTCGATCGGCGCCCTGGGCATCACCTGCTTCCGGCCGTGGCCGGTCGCCGAGGTGCGCGAGGCGCTCCAGCACGCCAGCCGGGTGGTCGTCCTGGAGAAGGCGTTCGCCGTGGGTGCCGGCGGGATCGTCGGGCAGAACACCCGGGACGCGACCCGCCGGCTCCCGGTCGAGGTGTACGACGTGGTGGCGGGGCTCGGCGGCCGGCCGATCACCCGCGCGTCGCTGCGCCGGCTCCTCGACGACGTCCTCGGCGGGCGGGTCGACTCCCAGCGCCTGCACTTCCTCGACCTCGACTTCGCCCTGGTCCAGCGCGAGCTCGAGCGGTCCCGGCGCGGGAAGCGGCCGGGCCCGCACGCCGAACACATGCTGCGCGACCTCGGCACCGTCGCGTCCGGCGCCTACGAGTAGGGAGCCCGCCGTGGCCTACCAGGAGATCAAGCTCTACCAGACCGGCACCTTCGTGGCCGGCAACCGGCTGCTCGAGCCCGAACAACGGTCGGTGCAGGCGCGGATGGGCCGGTCGAACTCCCTGACCTCGGGGCACCGTGCGTGCCAGGGCTGCGGCGAGGCGCTGGGAGCTCGCTATGTGCTCGACGCGGCGATGCGCGCCACCGACCAGAAGATGGTCGCGGTCAACTCCACCGGCTGCCTCGAGGTGTTCTCCACGCCGTACCCCGAGTCGTCGTGGCAGCTGCCCTGGCTGCACTCCCTGTTCGGGAACGGGCCGGCGGTCGCCGCCGGGGTGGCGGCCGCGCTCAAGGCCAAGGGCCGCGACGACATCCGGGTGGTCGGCCAGGCCGGTGACGGAGGCACCGTCGACATCGGCTTCGGCACCCTGTCGGGGATGTTCGAGCGCAACGACGACGTGCTGTTCGTCTGCTACGACAACGAGGGCTACATGAACACCGGGGTGCAGCGCTCCGGCGCGACCCCGCCGGCGGCCCGGACCGCGAACACCAAGGCCCTCGGGGACGAGCCCGGCAACGCCTTCGGCCAGGGCAAGAACGTCCCGCTGATCGCGATGGCCCACGAGATCCCGTACGTGGCCACCGCGACCGTCGCCGAGCTGCGCGACCTCGAGTACAAGGTCGAGCGCGCGATGAGCTTCCGCGGGGCGCGCTACCTGCACGTCTTCGTGCCGTGTCCGCTCGGCTGGGGCGCCTCCTCCGCCGACACCATCAAGCTCGCCCGGCTGGTCAAGGAGACCGGCATGTTCCCGGTGTTCGAGGCGGAGCGCGGCGAGGTCACCGAGGTGTCGAGGATCCGCCGGCAGGTCCCGGTCGAGGAGTACCTCCGGCTCCAGAAGCGCTACGCCCACCTCTTCGGCGACCCCGGGCGGCCCGACATCGTGGCCCGGCTGCAGGCGAGCGCCGACCGCAACATCGCCCGCTTCGGGCTGCTCCCGGAGGGGGACGCATGAGGGACAAGCCGTTCGCGATCACCCTGGACATCGGCTCCAGCCGGGCCAACAAGACCGGCTCCTGGCGCACGGAGCGGGCGGTGTACACGAACCGGATGCCGCCGTGCAACGACGCCTGCCCGGCCGGCGAGAACATCCAGGCCTGGCTGTACGCCGGCGAGGAGGGCGGTGCCGGCTACGAGGACGCCTGGCGGACGATCATGGCCGACAACCCGTTCCCGGCGGTGATGGGCCGGGTCTGCTACCACCCGTGCGAGACCGCCTGCAACCGCGGGCAGCTCGACGAGGCCGTCGGGATCAACTCCGTCGAGCGCTTCATCGGCGACGAGGCGATCCGGCGGGGGTGGACGGTCCAGGTGGAGGTCCCGCCGACGGGCCGGAGCGTCCTGGTGATCGGCGCTGGCCCCTCCGGGCTGTCCGCGGCGTACCAACTCGCCCGGCGGGGTCACGCGGTGACGATCAAGGAGGCCGGCCCGATGGCCGGCGGCATGATGCGCTTCGGGATCCCCCGCTACCGGCTGTCCCGCGACGTCCTCGACGCCGAGGTGCAGCGGATCCTCGACCTCGGCGTCCGCCTCGAGCTGGACGCCAAGGTCACCGACCTGACGGCGGTCCGGGAAGAGTACGACGCGGTCTTCCTCGCGGTCGGGGCCCAGCTCGGCAAGCGTGCCTACCTCCCGGCCGGGTCCGCGGCGCACGTGCTCGACGCGGTCGACCTGCTGCGGGACGTCGAGAGCGGCGAGAGGCCGCTGCTCGGTCGTCGCGTCGCGGTGTACGGCGGTGGCAACACCGCCATGGACGCGGCCCGCACCGCCAAGCGCCTCGGCGCCTCCGAGGCGGTCGTGGTCTACCGCCGCACCAAGGACCGGATGCCCGCCCACGAGTCCGAGATCGCCGAGGCCGAGCAGGAGGGCGTGCTGTTCACCTGGCTGACCACGATCAAGCAGGTGGACACCGGCACGCTCGTCGTCGAGCGGATGGAGCTCGACGAGTCCGGCTACCCACAGCCCACCGGTGAGCTCGACGAGCTCACCGCGGACTCGTTGGTGCTGGCGCTCGGCCAGCAGACCGACCTCTCGCTCCTCGACGGTGTGCCCGGCCTGGTCGTCGAGGACGGCGTCGTGGCGGTCGGGCCGGACATGATGACCGGGTCCCCCGGGGTCTTCGCCGGTGGCGACATGGTGCCCGCCGAGCGCTCGGTCACCGTCGCGATCGGGCACGGCAAGCGGGCGGCCCGCAACATCGACGGCTGGCTGTCCGGGGCGGCGCCCGAGCCCGCCGTACGGCCGGCGCTGGCCACCTTCGACACCCTGAACACCTGGTACTACGCGGACGCGCCGCGGTCCCACCGCGCCCAGCTGGATCGGGCCCGTCGCGAGTCGACCTTCGACGAGGTGGTGCTCGGCCACGATGAGTCCACCGCGCTGATGGAGGCCCGGCGGTGCATGTCCTGCGGCAACTGCTTCGGCTGCGACAACTGCTACGGGGTCTGCCCGGACAACGCGGTGATCAAGCTCGGCCGGCCCGGCGAGAGCTACCTGATCGACCTCGACTACTGCAAGGGCTGCGGCCTCTGCGTCGCGGAGTGCCCCTCCGGCGCGATCCAGATGTTCCCCGAGGAGATCTGAGACCCCGAGCGGGGCGACGGGCCGGTCGGCGCTCGCTCAGCTGGCGAGCCGGAGCAGCAGGATCCCCACGGCGACCAGCGAGGTGACGACGCCGATCGCGATGAGGACCTTGTCATGCGTCGTCACCCGGGGCAGGAACACCCGCAGCCCGGAGATCACCCCGATGGTCGCGATCAGCCAGGTGAAGAACGGGAAGACCGCGATCGCCGCCATCACGAGCGCGACGATGCCGAGGACCGCGGAGAACAGACCGACCGACGACATCCCGCCGACGATGTTGCTCGGGGCCCAGATCGAGCCGGCGTGCTCGACGTAGCCGCTCGTCTCCGCGGGGTCGGTCTCGTCCTTGTTGGTCATGGCTGCCCTCCGCGACGCTCGCTGACACGGTCGTGTCCTCCGCCACGCTACGGTCCGGCTGCCGGCACCGACACGGCCTTTGGTCCCGTCCAGCCCGGCCGCCTCGCCGGCCCCGGGTCGCCCCCCAGCATGAGGCCGCCGACCGGTCAGCAGCCGACGTACGCGGCGAGGTGCTCGCCGGTGAGGGTGGAGCGGGAGGCGACCAGGTCGGCCGGGGTGCCCTCGAAGACGACCCGTCCACCGTCGTGGCCGGCGCCGGGGCCGAGGTCGATGATCCGGTCGGCGTGCGCCATCACCGCCTGGTGGTGCTCGATCACGATCACCGACTTGCCGGAGTCGACGAGCCGGTCGAGCAGGGCGAGCAGCTGCTCGACGTCGGCGAGGTGCAGGCCGCTGGTCGGCTCGTCGAGGACGTAGACGTCGCCCTTGTCGGCCATCCGGGTGGCCAGCTTGAGCCGCTGGCGCTCGCCGCCCGAGAGGGTGGTGAGCGGCTGCCCGAGGCTGAGGTACCCGAGCCCGACGTCCGCGAGCCGGGCCAGGATCTTGTGGGCCGCGGGGAGGGCCGCCTCGCCGGCGCCGAAGAACTCCGAGGCCCGGGTCACCGACATGGCCAGCACCTCGCTGATGTTCCGGCCACCGAGGTGGTACTCCAGCACCGAGGCCAGGAACCTCTTCCCCTCGCACTCCTCGCAGGTCGTCGCGACGCCGGCCATCGTGGCCAGGTCGGTGTAGATGACTCCCGCGCCGTTGCAGGTCGGGCAGGCCCCCTCGGAGTTGGCGCTGAACAGCGCCGGCTTCACCCCGTTGGCCTTCGCGAAGGCCTTGCGGACCGGCTCGAGCAGCCCGGTGTACGTCGCGGGGTTGCTGCGCCGGGACCCCTTGATGGCCCCCTGGTCGATCGACACCACGCCGTCCCGCCCGGACACCGAGCCGTCGATCAGCGAGCTCTTGCCCGAGCCCGCGACCCCGGTGACGACGACCAGCACACCGAGCGGGATGTCCACGTCGACGTCGCGCAGGTTGTGGGTGTCGGCGCCGCGGACCTCCAGCACGCCGTCGGGCGTCCGACCCTGCTCCTTGAGGGCCACGCGGTCGTCGAGGTGCTTGCCGGTGACGGTGCCACTGCCGCGCAGGTCCTCGAGGCTGCCCTCGAACACCACCTGTCCGCCCTCCGTGCCGGCCCCGGGGCCCAGGTCGACGACGTGGTCGGCGATCGCGATCACCTCCGGCTTGTGCTCGACGACCAGCACGGTGTTGCCCTTGTCGCGCAGCCGCAGCAGCAGGCCGTTCATCCGGGCGATGTCGTGCGGGTGCAGCCCGATGGTCGGCTCGTCGAACACGTAGGTGACGTCGGTCAGCGAGGAGCCGAGGTGGCGGATCATCTTGACCCGCTGCGCCTCGCCGCCCGACAGCGTGCCGGAGGGCCGGTCCAATGACAGGTAGCCGAGCCCGATCTCCGCGAACGAGTCGAGGCTCTCCCGCAGGGCGTCCAGCAGCGGCGCCACCGACGGCTCGGTGAGCTCGCGCACCCACCGGGCGAGGTCGCTGATCTGCATCGCGCAGGCGTCGGCGATGTTGACCCCGCCGATCCTCGAGGACCGGGCCTCCGGGCCGATCCGGGTGCCGTCGCACTCGGGGCAGAGGGAGAAGGTGACCGCCCGCTCCACGAACGCGCGCACGTGCGGCTGCAGCGCCTCGACGTCCTTGGCCAGGAACGACTTCTGGATCTTCGGGACCAGGCCCTCGTAGGTCAGGTTGATCCCGTCGACCTTGATCTTCGTCGGCTCCTTGTAGAGCAGGGCGTGCAGCTCCCGCTTGGTGAACCTGCGGATCGGCTTGTCCGCGTCGAAGAACCCGCAGCCTCGGAAGATCCGGCCGTACCAGCCGTCGACGCTGTAGCCGGGAATCAGGATCGCGCCCTCGTTGACCGACCTGCTGTCGTCATACAGGGCGGAGAGGTCGAAGTCGGTGACCGAGCCGCGTCCCTCGCACCGGGAGCACATGCCGCCGAGACGGGTGAAGGTGGCCTTCTTGGCCTGGGTCCTGCCGGCGCCGCGCTGCACGGTGATGGCACCGCTCGCGGTGACGGAGGGGACGTTGAACGAGTACGCGTTGGGTGGGCCGATGTGCGGCTCCCCCAGCCGGCTGAACAGGATGCGCAACATCGCGTTCGCGTCCGTGACGGTGCCGACAGTGGACCGCGGGTTGGCGCCGAGCCGCTCCTGGTCGACGATGATCGCGGTCGTCAGGCCTTCCAGCACGTCGACCTCGGGCCGCGCCAGGGTCGGCATGAAGCCCTGGACGAAGGCGCTGTAGGTCTCGTTGATCAGGCGTTGCGACTCCGCCGCGATCGTGCCGAACACCAGGGAGCTCTTGCCCGAGCCGGAGATGCCGGTGAACACCGTCAGCCGGCGCTTGGGGATCTCGAGGCTGACGTCCCGGAGGTTGTTCACGCGAGCGCCCTGCACGCGGATCCGGTCGTGGCTGTCGGCACCGTGGGTGCTCATCGCGTCTCCCTCTGCCTGGCGGGGCCGGCGGCCGGCCGACCGGACGGGTCGACCCGGGTGGCGCGCGGCGCAGGGACCAACCTATCCAGGTCGGCTGGACGGGGTGAGCACGCAGAACTCGTTGTCGTCGGGATCGGCCAGCAGCACCCGGCCCGGGTCACCCGGGCCGGCCTCGAGCCGACGCGCCCCGAGCGAGACGAGCCGGTCGACCTCGGCACGGACGTCGCCGTCGACGGCGAGCTCGAAGGACAGCCGGTTCCTGCCCGGCTTCGGCATCACCGGCGGACCGCCCCAGGTGATCTTCGGTCCGCCGTGGGGGGACCTGATGGCGGTCTCCTGGTCCTGGTCCCAGACAAGCGGCCAGCCCAGCGCCTCGCTCCAGAAGTACCCGACCCGTTGCGACCCGTCACACGAGACCGCCCCGACGAGTCCGCAGTCGGCGAGGAAGCTGTTGCCGGGCTCGATCACGCAGAACTCGTTGCCCTCCGGGTCGGCCAGCACCACGTGCCCCTCCTCCGGGCGTTGTCCGACGTCGATGTGTCGGGCGCCGAGACCGAGCGCCCTCGCCACCCTCTGCTCCTGGTCCTCCAGCGATGTGCTGGTCAGGTCGAGGTGCATCCGGTTCGGCCCGGCCTTCGTCTGCTGACCGAGAGTGAACCGGATCCGGAGCCCGGTCGCGTCTCTCGCCAGCAAGGCCACGCCGTCGCCGTCCTCGGTCGTCTCCCAGCCCAGGACACCGGACCAGAAGCCCGCGAGCCCCTGTGGATCGCTCGCGGCGACGCGGAGCGCGGCCAGGTCAGAGGTCATGGTTCTCCGATCCGCCGGCTCGCAGTCGGGCTGTCCCCGGCCTGCTGGAGCCGACGCTAGGGCGCTCGACGACCGCGCCGCAACGCGATAACGAGTCGGATCCGACGTGCTCATCCGTCTCCGGGTCAGCCGTCTCGGGGTCGAGTGCGGTCCTGGGCGGCCAGCACCTGGCCGATGCGGTGGCGGAAGATCCGCCACCGGCGCTCGTTGTCGTGGACGAGGCCGGCTGAGTCGCTGCACAGGTCGGCGGCATGGGAGATCATCTCGGCCGCGGAGTAGAGCAGGCCGGTGGAGATCCGCCCGCCGGAGAGGTCGGCGCGCAGTGCGGCCGGGGTGAAGTCGACGCGCTCGAGAATGTCGGCAGCCCGGTCCATCAGATGGCTCTGCACGCTGTTCATGGTGGCCGCTTGCCAGTCGTTGGCGATGATCCGGTGCCGCTCACCGAGCATGTCCGCCAGGCCGTCGATCTCGATCAGTGCGGCCGCGACTGCCCAGGAGGACTCCATCGCCTTCGCCAGCCACTCCCCGGTGGCCTTCTGGTCCTCGGCCGCGTTGCGCAGGTCCCGGATCAGGTGGCCGATCTCGGCCGGGCGGCCCTCCCCCTCGAGGAACAGCACCCCGTCGAGCTGCAGGGCGGCGGAGCTGTTGAGGTCCTCTGCCCCCTCGTACGGGCTGATCACCGCCCGCGTCGATGCCTCGGTGGTGGACCACTGGTCGGCAAGGGCTTGGAGGGTGCGGGCGTGGCGCTGCAGGGTGACGGCGAACTCGCGTGGCGAGGAGGCGTAGAACTTCTCGTGGTCACGGTGGAACCTGGTCAGGTTCATCATCGCCTCGAGCAGTGCCGTGTTGTCGTCGATGCTGGTTGACATCTCGTCCTCCCTGGGGGCTCCCCCGTGCTGGGCGCGCGTGCGAAAGTCAGAACTTGCCCAGTGCGATCTCCGACAGCAGCAAGGCCAGGGGAAGCAGGCCCAGAACGGTGGCCAGCGCAACCATCCAGGAGCGCTCGTGGTGGCGGACGAACGCGACGGAGCCGGTGACGGCGGCGCCGATCCCGCACGCCCAAATACCCAGGCCCCACACGAGCTGCGCCCAGCTGTCGGTGTAGCTGTCGGCCGGTTCGACGATGTTGAGCGCGAAGGCAAGCACGAGCAGGACGATGCCCGCGACGGTGAGCCCGGCGAGCGTGATCGCCCGCCGGCCGACGCGGGATTCCGGCCACCCCCGCATGTCGTGACGAGGGCTCGAATGCGTGGTCATACCTCGAGTCTCTTCGTGGCGTGGCCCGGCCCTCAGAGTCCAAGGTCCTCCCCTCGCCCCACGTTCCAGCAGTGGTGGACAGCTCTGAGTTCGCTCAGCGAGGTGGCACCGCTGAGCGCAGAGTGAGATCTGGGACTCGTCGGGGATCGTCCAGCAGGGCTCGGCCCACTTCGCCGAGTCGCTGACCCGTTGCGTGGGCATACGTGCGCAGCAGGACGAACGCCTCGTCGACGTCGACCCCGCGGAGTCGTGCCAACGCCCCTTTCGCCTGCTCGACCACGATCCGGGCGTTGAGGGCTGCTTGGAGCTGCTCGACGAGGCTGCCTTCACGAGCCAAGGTCGGCTCGTGCAGGATCGCCAAGGTGGCCACGTCGGCCAGTGCCTGGACAAGCCGGACCTCGCTGGCCTCGAAGGCCAGTGCCTCGCTTCCGAAGATGTTCAACGCGCCGATGTCCTGATCCCGGACCCGCATGGGGAAGGCGTGCACCGACCCGAAGCCGTACTCTCGCGCCCTCGGCGCAAACCGTGGCCATCGCTCGCCGGCCCGCGCCAGGTCTGAGTTGATCACCGCGGCACCGCTGCGAAAGCAGTCCAGACAAGGACCCTCCTCGTTCTGCAGCTGGAAGAGCTCCAGGAGCCGGGCGTTCTCGTTCGAGGCGGCCATGTAGTGCAGGTAGCGGTGCTGGTCGGTGAGGAGCAGCTCGACGGACGCGGCCCCGCTCACGCTCGCCGCGTGGATGGTCAGGTCGTGCAGGAACGTCACGAGGCCGAAGTCGGATACCAGGGCATCCGAGACGTCGGCGAACACGTACGAGAGACGTTCGACCGAGATCACGTGTGGAGCCCTTCGTTCGGCAGGTTGTCGCTCCGACAGGGTCCGGGCTGGGTTCGACTGTCCTGCCACCGTACGCCGGGAAGGGGTGCGCCCGCAGCGACGGTGTGACAGCCGCAAGCTCGAAGGGGCGTGCGGTGAAGAGGATCCCTGCTGAGAGGCCCCGCCGGGGCTCTCCCTCAGTGGTCTCGGAGAGGCACTCATGGTCGGCCCTCGCACGAGCGACGCCGACACGACGTTCATCGACCCCGGCCTGCAGACCGCTCTCGGTTCGCGCGCCCAGATCTACCAGGCACAGGGCATGGTCAGAGTGGACAACGACGTCTCGCTCAACGAGGCCATGGTCCGCATCCGAGCCTTCGCGTACGGAAACCGGCGAGCGATCGCCGATGTGGCACATGACATCGTCGACGGGAGTCTGGTCCTCCCCGCTACCGTGTCCCGCCCCTGATCCCGGCAGAGTTCTGGAGTCCTGGATCCCGGGCGAGGGTCTCGGCTCTCTCCTTGATGCCACGCAGCATCCTGCGCATCATCGCGAAGTCCCCGGACTCCATCAGGACGACCCCCAGGAGCGCTGTGAGCGGGTGGCGCCACGCGTAGACGGCGTGCACGCGGGTGACGAGGCGGGTCTCTCCGTGGCCGGTATCGGTCAGCTGCCAGCCCCAGGTGCTGTCGGGCTTGCGCCACAGCAACCACGTGTTGGTCTCGAACGCCTCCACCCGTAGTTCGGTGACGTCTGAGGGTGGCGTGGGGGACATCGGTACCCACTGGCCGACCTCCAGCTGCTGGAGCTCGGGGACGATGTCCCGCGCGCTCGGATGGCCGAGGTTGTCCAGCAGGTCGTCGCTGTGGAAGCCGGCTCGGAGACAGCCGACCTGGACCAGCCACGGCCAGACCAGCGTGGGGGATGCCTGGATCGTGATGGCCCGGGTGCACCTGAACTGCGCGTCGGGCAGGATCCGTCGGGAAGGGCCGCCTCGACCCGTGGTGTGTAGCGCCCCGCGAAGGTGCCAGCGCCGGAACAGCGGGCCGTGAGGAACAACGGAAGGTCGGCGACGACCGCACGGACTTGTCCGCCGAGCTGCTTTGGGGTGGGGCGGGGGCTCCGAGGAGGTGTGGTGGTCCTCGTCGTTGGCTCCCTTGGTCACCGGCCGGCGCTGTGGCTCGCCGCCGCGGACTGCGGCGTCGTCGTCTCAGCGTCGCCGACGTTGTAGCTGATGGCGTCGAGGTGGAACTCCAGATAGGTGAACGACCCTTCGGGGGTCGGGCGTGCCAGACCCCTCGCCGACGGCGAGGACCCGGCGTCCGCCGATGTCCTGATGCCCAACGAGTGGGGTCGACCAGCGTTGTGGCGTGAAGGTCTTGCCGTCGGCAGAGGCGCGCGTCCGGTCGTCGGAGACGAAGTCGACCAGGTCGTGCTCGGCTCGCAGATCGAGACGGGGAGAGGTCTGGACGCGTTGGATGAAGGTGAGCACGGCAGCGCGTACATGGCTCGTCCACGTCACGCCGCCACGATCGCGCCGGGAGCCATCATGACGAGGTCGTTGAACACGGTGACGGTCTCCCCGCGATCAATCTCCGGAGCGGCAGCGTGGACGACGGTGAACAGGGAGACCAGCTTCACGCGCATGGTGGCCGTGGCGTCGATGAACACATGCAGGACGGTGACGGGGAGCCCGGACCGGGTGGCGTCCATGAGGAAGATCCGCTGCGGCCTCGGCCCGTAGGTGTTGACCTGCTGACCGGTGAACGGCATCCATGCCGCGTCCGGGCCGCTGCGGATGCGGCCGTGGAAGTCGGCACGGAGGCTGACGATCCGGGGGTGCCCGAGGGCACCGGAGCGCCGGATGTAGGCCGCCAGGGGCGTCGGCAGGCCAGCGAGATCCTCCTCGCTCACCACCGGCGGCGAGCGGTCGACCTGGACGAGTGCGTGCGTCGCACGTGCGCGGTACTGGGAGTGGAAGCTGGTTGGCCCCTCAGCAGCGAAGGCGTACCCGGCTGCCAGCACCAGGACGACGTTCACGATGGTCCCGGCCCGCGCATCGCTCCAGGACGTGACGATGGCGATCTGCGAGATCGCCGCAGCGCCGAGGGCCAGGACCCACCACCAGGTGGGCGACCGCACGGCGAGGAACGCCACCGTCGGTGAGGACGAGCGCTGCAGCGAGCAGCCAGAGCATCCCGCCTGCGACAGCGATCGGCTCCTTGAGCTGCGAGACGTCGGCCCATCCGAATCCCTTGGCGACGCCGAGGAGATGGAGGAGCCCGTGGACCGAGAGCAGGGCGACGAGAAGCCAGCGGAGCGTGGTGGTCATGGAGCTCATCTCTCTCTGTGCCTGGTCTTGTGGTCCAAGGGAATCGCCGGATCATGCGGGCTCTGCAGGTCCGGAGCGCGCTAGGAGCTGGCGATGGCCTGCAGGATGTTCAACCGCACGGCTCGAAGTGTCGGGAGGGCAGCCGCGAGCACGCCGACCACCGCCGAGGCGAGTCAGCATCGCCAGGATGAGCGCCCACGGGATCGCGAGCGTCGTCAGTCCCTGAGCCACCAGGCCTCGTTGCAGGGCGATCCCGAGGCCGAGGCCGAGGATGGTGCCCAGGACCGCGCCGAAGACGGCGGTGGCTACCGCCTCGATCGTGATCATGGAGCCGAGCTGACGGCGCCGGAGCCCGATCGCCCTGAGCAGCCCGATCTCGCGGGTCCGCTCGAAGACGGAGAGGGCCAGGGTGTTGATGATGCCCAGGACGGCGACGATGACGCTGAAGAGCAGCAGGACGTAGAGCAGGTTGATCAGGGTGTCCACGGAGGCACCTTGGGCGTCCGCGAACTGCCGCACCGTCCTGGACGGACACGATGAGGTACGGGCGGACGAGATCGGTCAGCTCGGTCCGGAGCGCGCCGAGGTCGGCCCCCGGAGCCGCCCGCAGGAAGAGTCGGGTGTCGGCGCGCTGGTTGGCTGGGAGGGCGGCGGTGTAGAGCGTGCGGTCGACGATGAGGTGCGAGCCGAACGCCTGGCTGTCTCGGTAGATGCCACCCACGACGAGCGACTCACCGCTCAGGGTGCCGACCGCTCCGGACAGGGTGTCCCCGACGTGCCAGTCACGGGCGCTGGCGGTGGTCGCGTCGACCAGCACGTCGTGCCGGCCGAGAGCCGAGAGGTGGCCCCGTCTCATCGTCACCAGGAAGTTGTCCGCGACGTCGGCTGGCGCTGACCGCCGAGGCAGTGGTGTGGAAGGACCCGATCCGCACGTCGACCAGGCTGAGGGCGGCAACCGACCGCACTCCGGGAAGGGCCCGGGCCCCGTCGGCCACGGGTGCGGGCACCGCAGCGACGTTGCCGCTGTTCAGCACGAAGTCGGAGGTCAGCTCGTTGGCGACCCCGTCGCTCACGCTGGCCTTGACGCTCTGGGCCAGCACCGAGATGCCGGAGATCAGGGCCAGCCCGATCATCAACGCACTGGCCGTGGTCGCCGTACGACGCGGGACGCGCAGCGCGTTCTCGCGGGCGAGCCTCCCGACGGCCCCCATGACTGCGACGAACGGCCACGCGATCACCCGTACGACGGGTCGGGTCACCAGCGGCGCGGCGACCAGCATCCCGACAACAGCTGCGACGGCCCCGACCGCTGCCATGCCCCAGGAGACGTGCGTGCGAGTGACGGCGGCTCCGAGGACCAGGGCGCCAGCGACCAGCAGCGCGAGGCCGAGCAGGCCACGCTTGCCGAGCCCGCCGGCGACCGACCCGGCATCCCCGCGCATGGCCGCCACCGGCGCACTCGCGACGCACGTCGCGCCGGCAGGACTGCCGAGACGACGGTGACCACGACTCCGACCACGACGCTGAGCACGATGGTGGTCGGGTGGAGCGGGAGGTCGGAGCCGATGTCGGTACTGAGCAGGGTCCGGATGGCCGCCTCGGCGGCAGCGGCGATCAGCAGCCCGACGACGATGCCGAGCGCGGAGCCGACCAGACCGATGACGATCGCCTCGCCGAGCACCGTGCGCATCACCTGGGCCCGGGTGGCGCCGATGGCCCGGAGCAGGGCGAGCTCGCGGGCACGTTGCCCGACGAGCATCGAGAAGGTGTTGAGGATGATGAAGGAGCCGACGAACAGGGCGACACCGGCGAAGACCAGCAAGAAGGTCGTGAAGAAGCCGAGCCCCTTCTGCACCGACGTCTCCGTCTCGCTCTGCACGGTCGCCCCGGTGACTGCCTCGAGACGGGAGGGCAGGGCCCCGGCCACGGCCGCGCGCAGCGCCGTCTGGCTGACGCCGGGTGCCGCGGTGACGGACAGGGACGTGACGGTGCCGTCTGGTGCGAACGCCTTGCGAGCGCTGGCAGCGTCGACCAGGACCGCCGTGGCACCGAACAGCGAACCGAAGTGCACCTCCCCGGTGATGGTGACCTGCTGTGCCCGGTCTCCGATGACCGCGCGAGTCCGGTCGCCCACCCGCAGGTGCGCACGGTCCAGCGTGCTGCTCTCGACCGCGACCTCACCGGGGCCCGTGGGTCCGCGGCCGGAGACCAGCGTGAACGAGGGGTCGTCCTGGGAGAAGGCGAACCCGAGCGAAGGCGCGCCCCCGTTGCGGACCGCGATGCCGTCTCCACCGGCGAGGATGGCGCTGCCCTGCAGGTTGGGCATCACCCGGGCTACCCCCGGCACGGCCGCGACCGTGTCCACCAGGGCAAGCGGGACGCCGGGTCGCGCGGCGGAGCCGTCGACAGAGACCGGGGAGACGGCCTCGGTCTGGGCGCCCCGGACCGACACGTCGAGTCCCTTGGCCGCCTGCGAGACGAGGCCACCGAGCGTGTTGTCGATGCTGTCGCGCAGCACGAACGTGCCGGTGACGAAGGAGACCCCGAGCATCACGGCGAATGCGGTGAGCAGCAGGCGGACCACGTGTCCCTGCAGCCCCCTGAGGGCGACGTGCCACATCTCAGGAGTCCTGACCGGCGAGCTCGAAGCCCTTCATCCGGTCGAGGACCGAGGTGGTGGTCGGCGCGAGGACCTCATCCACGACGCGTCCGTCGACGAGGAAGAGCACCCGGTCGGCGTACGACGCGGCGACCGGGTCGTGGGTGACGATCACGATGCTCTGCCCGACATCGTCGACCGAGCGGCGCAGGAAGGCGAGGATCCCGGCGCTCGCTCGGGAGTCCAGGTTGCCGGTGGGTTCGTCGGCGAAGACGATCGCGGGTCGGCGCACCAGGGCACGCGCACAGGCAACGCGCTGCTGCTGCCCACCGGAGAGCTCGTCTGGCCGATGGCTGAGGCGGTCCCGGATGCCCAGGGTGTCCACGATCGTGTCGAACCACGCGAGGTCGAGCTTCGCGCCGGCGATATCGACCGGCAGGGTGATGTTCTCGCGCGCCGTCAGCGTGGGCACCAGGTTGTAGGCCTGGAACACGAAGCCGAGCCGGTCTCGCCGCAGCAGCGTCAGTGCCTTGTCCTTGAGGCCACCGATGTCCACCCCGTCGATGACCACGTGTCCGGACGTCGGCTCGTCGAGGGCTGCCATGCAGTGCATCAGCGTGGACTTGCCGGAGCCGGACGGGCCCATGATCGCGGTGAGCCGACCGCGGCCGAACTCGACGGTGACCCCGTCCAGGGCCACGACCTGGGCATCGCCGGTGCCGTACACCTTGCGCAGATGCTCGGCCCGCGCGACCGCGTCCCCGTCCGTGAGTGCGTCGACCTCGGCTGCGGTGCGGGCTTGAGTGATCGTCATGTCGGAACTCCAGCGCGGGCCAGCGAGGACGGCCCGAGTGTGGTGTAACGAGCACATCGCCCGGAGTTGCTGGCGACGCACCTCCCCGGACTACGACGCTAGGTGCCAGTCCTCGAGACGGGCAGGGCACAACGACCCCACACGCGGTGCCGCCCAGCACTGGTGGCAGGCACCGGCGATCGAGTGGGAAACGAGACGCCGGTGAACACGCCACTGCGGCGATCACCGGAGAGGGTGGCTGAATCGGCTTGCAGCCCAGCTCCGGGGGGGCAGCCGCTGGCCCGCGGTCTTGGTGAGAGCCTTCGGGGCCAACCGGATGAAGTGCGGGGTTCGCCGGGGTGCGCATTCAGCAGTGGCCGTAGGCCATCGCTCCGCGCCGCGGAGCGACTTTGATGCCGGCTGTCGACGCGGAGATCGGCATCTGCCGGGTGGGGTGTTAAGCGGTGCGTGGTGCGGCGTGTGTTGCCGTGAGGACGGTGTTCCGCAGGCGCAGGTGCCGGGTCCATCTCGGTTCGGCATCGGCATCGTCGGTGTCCCCGCGCCTCGGTGGTCATCGCCCGAGACCGGGTGCCCGTGCTGCGTAGGGCGGGTACGTCGGCTGGCGGTGGTGGTGGGCACCCCGGGCCGTGCAGCCTTTCGGTGAGGGGGACATCGCATGAAAGATACCGATACCATCTACCGCCGGCGGGCCACCCGGCTGCCCGTGCTGGTCGCACTGCTCCTGCTCACCACGGCGACCACCCTGCTCGCGGTCGCGCCGCCGAGCTCGGCGGCCTCCGCCTCCTACTACGTCGACCGCACGGTCGCCTGCTCGGACACCGGGCTGGGGACCTCGACCAAGCCGTACTGCACGATCACCAAGGGCGTGGCGGCCCTGCACGCCGGGAACACCCTGTTCATCGGCAACGGCACCTACGCCGAGACCGTCAAGCCGCTCGTGTCGGGCACCAAACGCAGCCCGGTGACGGTGACCCGGTGGCCCGGCCGCTCCCCCACGATCGGGGCCGGCGCGACGTACGGCGCCTACGTGCTGGGACGCGCCCACGTCGTGGTCTCCGGCCTCACCTTCACCGACACCGTCATCGACGGGATCTACGTCAGCGGCAGCGACCACGTCACCATCAGCGGCAACACGGTCACCGGTGCCGGCGACCCGCGACAGGGGGGCACAGCGCCGGGGATCAGCCTGCGGTCGAGCTCGGCGTCGACCGTGTCGGGCAACACCAGCGACCACAACAGCAGCCACGGCTTCTACGTGGCCGGGACCGGCTCGGGCAACACCATCGAAGGGAACGAGGCCAGCTACAACGCCGAGGGTTGGCAGCGCAACGCCACCGGCATCAACGTGCTCGCGCCGGGCAACACGATCCTGCGCAACGTCGTGCACGACAACGAGGACTCCGGGCTGCAGTTCCACATCGGGGGCGACAACAACCTCGCCACCCTCAACGTCACCTACAACAACGGCGACCACGGCATCGACGACTACAACGTCACCGGCGGCCGGCTGATCGGCAACACCGTCTACCGCAACTGCACCAGCGGCATCAACGTCGAAGGCACCTCGACCAACTACGTGGTGGCCAACAACGTCGCGGTCGACAACGCCGTCTACCCCGCCTACAACGGGATCTCCTGCGCGCGCCGGGCCGGCAACATCGGCATCTGGGACTCCGCGCCGCCCACCACCACCGTCGACCACAACCTCGTCCACCTGTCCAAGACCGGCACCATGTACGCGTTCGGGTCGGCGTTCACCACCCTGGCGGCGATGCAGGCGGCGACAGGACAGGAGGCGTCGGGGGTGCAGGGCGACCCCAGGTTCGCGGACGGGGCTGGCTGGAACCTCCGGCTGACCGCCGGGTCGCCGGCCGTCGACCGCGGTGACTCCGGGGTGGCCGGCGAGCAGGCCAAGGACCTGGTCGGCAACCCACGGGTGGACGATCCGGCCACGCCCAACACCTTCGCCAGCGGCTCCCGGAGGTACGACGACCTGGGTGCCTACGAGCTGCAGGCCGGGTCCAACACCGCGCCGACGGCCCGGCTGACGGTGACCCCCTCGACCGGCACCGCCCCACTGCAGGTCACCGCCGACGCGTCGGCCAGCACCGACCCCCAAGCCCAGGCCCTCACCTACACGTTCGCCTTCGGTGACGGCACCCCCAACACCGGTCCCCAGTCCGGTGCCACCACCACCCACACCTACACCAGCCCCGGCACCTACACCCTCACCGTGACCGCCCGCGACACCGGCGGACTCACCAGCACCGCCACCACGACCGTGACCGCCACCACCGCCACGACCAACACCGCGCCCACGGCCCGGCTGACGGTGACCCCCTCGACCGGCACCGCCCCACTGCAGGTCACCGCCGACGCGTCGGCCAGCACCGACCCCCAAGCCCAGGCCCTCACCTACACGTTCGCCTTCGGCGACGGCACCCCCAACACCGGTCCCCAGTCCAGCGCGACCACCACCCACACCTACACCAGCCCCGGCACCTACACCCTCACCGTGACCGCCCGCGACACCGGCGGACTCACCAGCACCGCCACCACGACCGTGACCGCCACCACCGCCACGACCAACACCGCGCCCACCGCCCGGCTGACGGTGACCCCCTCGACCGGCACCGCCCCACTGCAGGTCACCGCCGACGCGTCGGCCAGCACCGACCCCCAAGCCCAGGCCCTCACCTACACGTTCGCCTTCGGTGACGGCACCCCCAACACCGGTCCCCAGTCCAGCGCGACCACCACCCACACCTACACCAGCCCCGGCACCTACACCCTCACCGTGACCGCCCGTGACACCGGCGGACTCACCAGCACCGCCACCGCGACGGTCAGCGCGAACGCCACCACCAACAGCCCGCCGTCGTTCGTCAACACGATCGCGAACAACTACTCGACCAGCACCAAGACGTCGGGCTACATCACGGTCTGGCGGACCGCCGGCGTGGCCGTCGGTGACTTCGTGGTCCTGACCCTGCAGCTGAGCGGCACCAGCCCGACCGGGACGGTCACGGCCACCGACACCGCGGGCAACACCTACACCCAGTCCGCCAGCGTCTCCGACGCCTCCGGCAACCGCCTGGTGCTGGTCAGCGGCGTCGCTACCCGGGCCCTGGTGGTCAACGACCGCATCACCGCCACGTTCCCGTCCGCCACGGCCTACCGGATGGCCGGCGACGAGTTCGCCGGGGCCACCCGCCTCGACAAGACGGCAGCCGCGACCGGCACCGGCTCGACGTTCTCCTCGGGCAGCGCGCAGGCCACGGTCGGCAACGAGATCGCCTTCGGTGCGGTGTCGATCCCGAGCGGGACGACAGCGCCCACCTGGGCGACCGGGTGGCGGGACCTGGGGTCCGGCGTGGTGGGCAGCCGCTACCTCGGTCGGGCCTACCAGCTGCCCGCGTCCGGCGGGTACGCCGCGACCGGCACCGCGAGCGGCCCCTGGCTGGCCACCGTCGCCACCTTCGGACGCTGAACGCGCTCAGCGGAACGCCGGTGGAGCCCTGTGGGTGATGCACGACGTCTCCGTGCGCGTCGACCCACCGGGACGCCCGACTCTGCCCGGATTGGCCTGGTTGTGTCATCGCTGCCCGAGACGGAGTTGGGCCATCGAGTTCGACTACGGGCGCGGTCAGTCCGCGGATCGTGCCGGACTGGCCCGTCTGAGCGTGCCGGAGGCGCCGGGGGTGTGCGCGAGACCAGGACCGGGGAATGACACCCCGATGGCAGGAGGACACCGCTGTGACGTTTCCGCAGGTGAGGCGGGGTTCTAGATCGGGATGGTGACCACTGAGGGGTCTGACCTGCGGCGATGCGTGAGGTCATGAGTGCCCATCCCGCGCTGAGGACGCCACCGTCCCGTTTGTCTTGACGTCGAGAGAACTGGCCGCTGGTCGGCCTGCGACCTCAGCACCGCAGTCCCAACCGAGCCTCCGTGGGACACCTAACCGTTCCGACTGTGACACGCCCATCTGGGCGCGGGTCCAGTCCGGACACTGGGGCCTCTAAGTGTCGCGCTTCATGCGGGTGTTGACACGGCCGGCCGCTCGGCCGGAACGACTCGCGTGGCCGGCGCCTGCCGCCAGGTGCGCGGTCAGGTCTCAGACGGGGCGCCAGAGCCGGTCGATGGGCATGACGTGGAGCCGGTCCTCGTAGGTATAGGACCGAGGGCCGGTGCTGAAGGCGACGCCGCCGATGAACCGGTTTCCGAGGCTGGCGCGCAGGCTGCGCAGACCCTTGAAGTCGGTCCCGGGAATGCGCTCGTTGGCCTTGACCTCGAAGGCGAGGACGCGGCCGTCGTCGAACTCGATGACGTAGTCGACCTCCTCGCCCTGGTCGTGCGTGCGCCAGTGGCCGGCTCTGACCCGCTCGTCTAGCCAGGACACCTGCTTGCGGAGCTCGCCGACCACGAAGGTCTCTAAGAGGTTGCCGAACTCCGTGAGGGCCGTGGGGTCCAGGCTGGCCAACTTGTCTGGGGTGAGCCGCAGGAGTCGTGCGGCGACGCCGCTGTCGATGAGATGCACCTTGGCGGTCTTGACGGCGCGGGCCTTCAGCGTCGTTCCCCAAGCGGGCAGGCGTTCGATGAGGAACAGGTCTTCGAGGAGCTTCGCGTAGCCGTCCAGTGCAGATCTCGACAGGGCGAGGTTCTTCCCTGCCTCGCTGAGGTTGAGCAGCTGCCCGGTGCGGCCGGCCAACGCATCCAGCAGCTCGCGCAGCTGCTGTCGCTGCCGGATGCGGGCCAGCTCGATGGAGTCGCGCTCGACCGACTGGGTCACGTAGTCGTCGAACCAGCGGTTCCGTTGAGCTCCGGCCTTGCGGCGCAGGGCCAACGGGAACCCGCCGGTCACGATTCGATCGATGTAGTCGGCCCGGGTCGTCGCGGAGGTCGGGTGAGCTGCCACCACGCCGGCGGGGTCGGCACGCAGAGCTTCGATCAGGTTCTCGGTCACCCCGTCGATCTCCCCTTGCGACAGCGGCCACACCTTGACGGTGTGGAATCTGCCCGTCAGTGCCTGCGAGGTGCGCGGCAGCGCGTCTTGACGGGTCGAGCCAGTCAGCACCGCGGTCCCGGGCAGCGCCCCTTCGCGGTTCGTGCGCGACTTGATCGCGTCCAGCACCTCGGGTGCGTGCTGGTACTCGTCGATGCAGATTGGGGTGTGCTGTCCGACGGCCGTGGAGGCGTTGGCCTTCACCGCGTCCCGCGTAGCCAGGTCGTCCAGATCGAGGACGGGAACCCCGTGAGCGTCAGCGAACCCGCTCAGCAAGGTCGACTTGCCGACCGACCTCGGGCCGTGCAACGCGATCACGGGCTCGACGGTGGCCAGGTCGGCCAGGAGCGAGGACAAACGTCGCTGCGCCATGTCCACAGACAGTCCAGTCATGCGCGCACGATACCAGTATCCTGAACTGCTGTTATGGAAGATCAGAGCCAGGTCACGTGCAAAGTTCGAGGCCGCGCAGATGGAAAATCAGAGTGCTTCTACGTGGAACATCTGAGCGCCTTTGGCGACGCCTGAGAGGGCGACGTAGAGACGCGCGACGATCACCGGCGTCGTCGCGGTGTCCCAGAATTTGGTCGAAAAGCCCGTGCATGGGTTCTTGGGCGAGACATCCGGCCAGGCGCCGGCTCGTCCGCAGCCGCGCGATCGCGGGACGCATCTCGGGTGGGACGGTGACCGTACTCAGGGTCATCAAGGCCGCGCAGCGGCACGGGCTCACCCCCGAGGAGATCGCCAGCCGCTCGACCTCAGCCGCCACCGCCACGCTCACCAGCGCACCGGCTCCCGCCGCCGCCGCCGCTGCCGGGCTCCAGCGACAGCATCATGAGCAGGAGCATCAGTACTCGCGGCCGGCGCGGCCCAGGACCGAGGCAACACGTGACCCCCCTCCAGCCCGAACAGCCCGACCGGCGGACAGTCGAACGTCCGCGGCGGCCTCCTCGGCGCCGGCGCCGCCGCCACGCCGCCCGCGCGCCCTGACCACCGGCCCCCCACGGGTCAGCACCACCAACTCTCAGCCAGCAAGCCGCTGGGGAAACGCCGAAGGCCCGCCCTCGGGAATGGGAACGGGCCTTCTGTGGTCACGATCGGTGACTTCTGTGGTCACCTTTCGGAGCCGCCTGTCGGAATCGAACCGACGACCTTCTCATTACGAGTGAGACGCTCTACCGACTGAGCTAAGGCGGCGCAGTACCCGACCAAGCAGCCGGGCACGCCGGACGAGTATAGGAGACGCCCCAGCCCGCGACCGAATCGACGCCGTACCCGGTCCGGCGAGGGTCACCGCCGGATGATCCCGGCGGTGACACAGTTGGCTCGTCCATCCATCTGAGCGAGGAGACCGATGAGCGTCGAGGCAACACCGGAGGGCGGTCGGCGAGGCGGCCTGGAGGTCCGCTCCATCGACTACGTCCCGCTCAACGAGCGGCACGGCAAGCTGTGGCACCTGGGACCGCTGTGGTTCATGAGCAACGCGCAGATCGCCACCCTCGCGGTCGGGGTGCTGGGGGTGACCACCGGCGGCAACCTGATCTGGTCGCTGATCGCACTGGTGCTCGGGGTCGGGATCGGCACCTTCTTCATGGCCGCGCACTCCGCCCAGGGCCCGCAGCTCGGCCTGCCGCAGATGATCCAGTCGCGTCCCCAGTTCGGCTACGTCGGCGCGATCCTGGTCTGGCTGTTCGCCTACCTCCAGTACGCCGGCTTCAACATCTTCAACACCCTGCTGGCCGCGGACGCCATGGACGCGACCGTGCACGGGGGCGCCAGGCTGTGGATCATCGTGGCCACCGGGCTGTCGATCACCGCCGCCCTGATCGGCTACGACTTCATCCACCGGATGGAGCAGGGCCTGACCTACGGGTTCCTGGTGCTCTTCGGTGTCCTCACGATCGTCGTGCTGCTGCTGCCGTACCCGGCGGGCTCCTTCGACCTGGGGAACTTCAAGCTCGCGCCGTTCCTGCTGCAGTTCTCCGTCGTCGCCGGCTACCAGATCAGCTGGGCCATCTACGTCTCGGACTACTCGCGCTACCTGCCGCCGGACGTCACGGTGCGCAAGACCTTCTGGTGGACGTACGGCGGCTCGGCCCTCGGCGCCCTGTGGATCATGGCGATCGGCTCGGGCCTGGCCGCCTGGGCCGGCGCGAACTTCGACACCATCCCCTCGCTGCTCGCCTCCGGGGACCGGGTGTTCCACGGCTTCGGCTCGATCATCCTGGTGTTCTCGGCGCTCGGCCTGATCTCGGTGATGGCGCTGAACCTGTACGGCGGCTCGCTGACCCTGATCAGCGCCTCGGACTCGTTCAAGCGGGTCCAGCCGACCCTCGCCGTCCGGGTCGTCACGATCACGCTCACCGCGGCCATCTCGCTGGCGCTGGCGCTGGCCAGCACCGAGTCGTTCCTGGCGAACTTCGAGAACTTCCTGCTGCTGGTGCTCTACCTGTTCATCCCGTGGACCTCGGTGAACCTGGTCGACTACTTCCTGATCCGGCGCGGCCACTACGCGATCGCGGAGATCTTCAACCCCCACGGCATCTACGGGCGCTGGGGCTGGCGCGGGATCGTCTCCTACCTGGTCGGCTTCGCGGCGATGGTCCCGTTCTTCAGCACCGGGATCTACAGCGGACCGGTCGCCACGGCGACCGACGGCGCGGACTTCTCGCTGTTCATCGGGCTGCCGGTGGCGGCGGTCCTCTACTACGTGCTCGCACGCAACATCGACGTGGAGGCCGAGACCGCGCTCGCCCGGAAGGAGGCCGACGAGCTCGAGGCGGAGGCGCTCCGGCACCAGCGGCCCGACGCCGGCGTCGTGCACTGATGGCGGACGCGTGGGCGATGGCCGAGGGGGTCCGCGCGGGCGAGACCTCCTCGGTCGAGCTCGTCGAGGCCGCGCTCGCCACCATCGCGCAGCGGGACGGTGAGATCAACGCGTTCACCGTCGTCCTCGCCGAGCAGGCCCTCGACGCGGCCCGGGACGCCGACCGCCGTCGCGGTGCGGACCTGCCGCTGCTCGGCGTACCCGTCTCGGTCAAGGACCACATCTGGCTCGCCGGCGCGCCGGCGACCAACGGGTCGGTGGCGCTCGCGGACTTCGTCCCGGACGTCGACGCGGTCCCGGTCGCCCGGCTCCGCGCGGCCGGTGCCGTGGTCGTCGGGAAGACCAACAACCCGGAGTTCTGCTACCGCGGCTACACCGACAACGACCTGTTCGGCCTGACCCGCAACCCGTGGTCGCCCGACCGCACGCCGGGCGGCTCGTCGGGTGGCGCCGGGGCGTCGGTCGCGTACGGCGCCACGCCGATCGCCCTGGGTACCGACGGCGGCGGCTCGATCCGGATCCCGGCAGCGTTCTGCGGCGTGGTCGGCCACAAGCCGAGCTTCGGCGTGGTGCCCAAGATGCCGGGCTTCCGGGGCTGGCCGGCGCTCTCGGTGGACGGCCCGCTGACCCGGACCGTCCGCGACGCGGCGCTGGCGCTGGCGGTGATGGCCGGGCCCTCGCCGCACGACGAGACCAGCTGGCCCGTCGACGTCGGCGACCTGCGCCGGGCGGTGACCCGGCCCGTGGACTGGTCGACGCTGCGGGTCGGGGTCTCGGAGGACCTCGGCTGGGCGCCGGTCGAACCGTCGGTCCGGGCGGCGTTCCGGGCGGCCGTCGACGTGCTGGCGGACGACGGCGCCCGGGTCGTCGAGGCGGCCCCGGACGCGCCGTACCCGACCGAGCTGTGGAACGACATCGCGCTGCCGGAGGGGTACGCCTCGGAGGGACCGCTGCTCGACCGCTGGGGGGACCGGATGACCGCGGGCACCCGGGAGATCGTGGAGGCCGGCCGGGCGGCGAGCGCCGCGGACTACCTCGACGCCCTGGAGCGGCGGCGCGACTACGCGCGCCGGTGGGCGGACTTCTTCGAGGACGTCGACGTGCTGCTGACGCCGTCGATGCCGCTCGCGGCGTTCGGCACCGACGTGCAGTCGCCGGCCAGCATCGACGGGGTGCCGGTCGACCCGTTCTTCGACGACTGGTGCGCGCTCGCGCTGCCCGCGAACCTCACCGGCTGCCCGGCCACCGCGGTGCCGACCGGCCGGGACGTCGACGGTCTGCCGGTCGGCATGCAGGTGATGGGGCCCCGGTTCTCCGACGCGCGGGTGCTCGCCGTCGCCGCGGCGTACGAGCGGCTCGCGCCGTGGGCGGTGCTGGGCTGAGGCTGGGGCTCAGGCCGCGACGGGCTCGCGGCGCTCGGCGGCCTTGCCGGTCAGGGTCGCCTGGGGCTCGCCGCACCAGCAGGTGAAGCCGACGATGATGCCGCGGTCGGTGTTGGACAGCGACGTGACCTGGCTGGGGAAGATCAGGAGACGCTTCTCGCAGGCGGTGCAGGTGTGGACGAACATGGGGGTGACCTCCCTCGTGGATGGCGGTGTGCCGACTGCTCCAGCATGACCGACTCCTTCCCATAGGGGTAGCCTGGGTTTCCTTCAGAAACCCAAGGATCTGCCTATGCTCTCCCTGCACCAGCTCACCTGCTTCCTGGCCGCGTACGAGCACGGCTCGCTGACCGCCGCCGCCGACCAGCTCGGGTACGCCCAGCCGTCGGTCTCCGAGCAGATCCGCACCCTCGAGCGCTCCCTCGGCGCCGACCTGTTCACCCGGGTCGGCCGCGGCGTGGTGCCGACCGCGACCGCCGAGTCACTGCGGCCGTACGCCGAGCGCGCGCTCGCCGCGGTGGAGGAGGCCCGGCGGGTCGCCCAGAGCGTGACCGCCCTGGAGACCGGCACCATCCGGTTCGGGATGTTCGGCACCGCCCGCCTGTACGCCGGCGCCGGGCTGGTCGCCGACGTGCTCGCCCGGCACCCCGGAGTACGCGTCGAGCTGGTGGGGCAGAACTCCTCCGACGTCCAGGAGGACCTGCGCCGCGGCCGGATCGAGGCCGCGATGATCGCGGTGCCGTCGGTGAGCAGCGAGGGGATGAGCGTGACCCCGGTGGCCCGCGACGAGCTGGTCTACGTGAGCGCCGACCCGGAGCGGCTGCGGACCCCGGTGACCGCGCACCGGCTGGCGCAGGCGTCGCTGGTGATGCCGGAGACCACCTGGCGCGCCGACGACTCGACCCGGATCGTGCTCCGGCAGATGCTGCACGAGACCGGCCGCAACCCGCAGACCCGGATCGAGGTCGAGGACGTGGAGACCGCCGTCGAGCTGGTCGGGATGGGGCTCGCGGACTCCGTCGTCCCCAAGGGTGCGGCGCTCCAGCTGATCCCCCGGCTGGCCCCGGGAGCGGGCTGGGTGTCGCTGCGGCCGCGGCAGTTCGACAGCCTGGCGATCGTGCACCGCGCCGGCGCCCGGTTGTCGCCGGCGGCGCGGCTGATGATCGACCTCGCCACCCGGCGGATCCAGGAGATCGCCGAGCCGTTGCCGGTCCGGTCGGCGCCTGCGGAGGAGACGCTGCGGTAGGGCGTGTCGCCGCACAACGGGAGGCGCACCGCCGTACGAGGAGGCCCACCGCCGCACTCCCCACGGGAAACCGGCACTCCCCACGGGAAGTTCACCGTGGGAGCCGCCAGTTCCTCGGCATCACCTGGGAAACGGCAGCCCCCCGCCCCACCTCAGGAGCAGTCGACCTCGCGCCGCGGGACGGTGCCGGAGACCAGGTAGGCCTCGACGGTGCGGTCGGTGCAGGTGCTGCCGCGGTGGTAGCCGGTGTGGCCGTCACCGTCGCGCTGCACGAGCACGGACCCCTTCAGCTGGCGCGAGAGCGCCCGGGCCCAGACCAGCGGCGTGGCCGGGTCGCGGGTGGTGCCGACCACCAGCACCGGGGGTGCGGCGGTGACGTGCAGGGCCTTCGGCATCCGGCCGCTGTGCACGGGCCAGGAGTCGCACGCGGACATGCTGTAGGCGAAGATCGCGCCGAAGGTGGGCGACACCTTCTCGAAGCGGGGCAGGTAGCGCCGCACCTGGCTGCTCGGGATCCCGTCGTCACGGTCGAGGCAGGTGACCGCGTAGAACGCCTGGAAGGAGTTGTCGGCGTAGCTGCCGTCGGGGCTGCGGTGCAGGTAGGCGTCCGCGATGGTGCGCAGCAGCGACCCGTCGCCGGCGAACGCGTCGGCGAGCGCCTTGTCGAGGATCGGCCAGGAGCCCTTGTCGTAGAGCGGGTACCAGACGCCGTAGACCGCGATGCCGGCGGTGACCGTCGCGCCGGAGGTGGTGGTCAGCGGCTTGCTCTCCACGTCGCGCAGGAACGCCGCGACCCGCCGGGTGCCGGCCTCGACGGTGTCGCCGAGGAAGCAGCTCCCCCGGGCGACGCAGGCGCCGACGTACGCGCGCAGCGCCCCCTCGAAGCCGCGGGCCTGCACGAGGTTGACCTCCAGCGTCGAGGAGGCCGGGTCGAGCGCCCCGTCGAGGACCATCCGGCCGACGTTGCGGGGGAACAGGTCGGCGTACGTCGCCCCGATCGAGGTGCCGTACGAGGCCCCGAAGTAGGTCAGCTTGCGGTCGCCGAGCGCGGCCCGCAGGACGTCGAGGTCCTTGGCGACCTCCACGGTGGAGACGTGCCGGGTGACGGCGCCGTCCCGCTTCAGGCAGCCGTCGCCGAGCTCGCGCACCAGCCGGTCGGAGGCGGCCCGCTCGGCGGCCGTCTCGGGGTCCGGGTCGCCGGCCACGAACCGGTCGAGCTGCCGGTCCGAGACGCACTCGACCGGGGCGCTGGCCCCGACGCCGCGCGGGTCGAACCCGACCACGTCGAAGACCCGGCGCAGGGCGTCGCCGTACTGCGAGCCGGCACCGGCCGCGTAGTCCACGCCGGAGCCGCCCGGGCCGCCCGGGTTGACCACCATCGACCCGAGCCGCTCGCGCTGGTCGAGGGCCGGCACCCGCAGCAGCGCGAGCCGGATCGAGCGGCCGCCCGGCCGGCCGTAGTCCAGCGGCACCCGCAGCGCGGCGCACTGGTCGCCGTCCCGGCAGGACGCCCAGTGCAGCCTCTGGGCGTAGTAGCGTGCCAGCGCGGGATCGGGCGCACCCGGCGACGTGGTCGAGCCGCTGGTCGAGACCGGCCGCGGCGTGGGGCGGGCTCCCGCCGCCTGGTCCCCGGCCCGGACCGAGCACCCGGAGAGCAGCAGCGCCAGCACAGCCAGGAGCAGCGCGACGCCGCGGGTGCGAGGGGGGATCACCCGACCACTGTAGGCGGGGACTACCTGATCCGCAGGGAGACCATCATCGACTCGAGAGCCAGCAGCGGCGTGGTGTTGAACTCCATCATCTGCTCGCGCGCGGTGAACACCGCGTCGATGCGGCGGATGTTCTCCTCCGCGGTCGAGCGCCGGGCGAGGTCGAGCACCATCGCCCGGTCCTCCTCGTTGACCAGATCGCCGGTAGCGCCGGTCTGCACGACGATCGCGTCGCGATAGACCGACATCACGTCCATCAGGCTGCGGTCGACCACGTCCATGATCCGGCGCTTCTCGCGCTGCTTCTGACCGTGCTGGAGGTCGCGGAGGCTGGCCCGGTAGGCCCGGGAGCTCTTGGCCTTGCGGTCGTCGCCGTACAGCGCCTCGAGGTCCTGGAGGTCCCGGGCGTTGCTCTGCTCGGTCAGCGCCGCGGTCTCGTCCTTGGCGATGTCGACGAGGTTCGCGGCGGCGTTCATGCACGCGCCCAGCGAGGTGAGCCGGGCCGGGAGAGCGACCACCTCGCGGCGCCGGTTGCGGGTCCTCTCGTCGAAGGCGAGTGCGCGGGCGCGACCGATGTGCCCCTGGCTGGCCCGGGCCGCGAAGGCCGCGACCGACTCGCCGACGCCGTGCTGCTCGACCAGGAAGCGGGAGACCTGCTGCGCGGTCGGCGTCGCCAGCGAGACCTGGCGGCACCGGGACCGGATCGTGGGCAGCACGTCCTCGAGGGTCGGCGCGCACAGCAGCCACACGGTCTTGGGGGTGGGCTCCTCGATCGCCTTGAGCAGGGTGTTGCCGGTGCGCTCCCCGAGCCGGTCGGCGTCCTCGATCACCATGACCTGGTGCTTGTTCTCCACCGGCGCCAGCGCCGAGCGGTGCACCAGCTCGCGCATGTCGTCGATGTAGAGCACCGCCGTCTCGGAGCGGGTCACGCTCACGTCGGGGTGCGATCCGGCCAGCGTGGTCAGGCAGGCGTGGCACTGCCCGCAGCCGGTGCCGCGCTCGCACTGCAGCGCGGCGGCGAAGGCGAGCGCGACGTTGGAGCGGCCCGAGCCGGGTGGTCCGGTGAACAGCCAGGCGTGCGTCATGCCGTGCCCGTCGACGGCCCGGCGGAGGGTGCCGACGGCCTGCTGCTGTCCCACCAGGGACGCCCAGACCCCGGCGCCCGACCCGGTCGGGTCGGCGGTGCCCGCGCTCACGACGTGCGTCCCGGGAGCGGCTGGGTCCGGGCGTCGTCGGGCGAGGCGGTGCCCGTGCCGTCCTCCGGGCGGCTCTCCCCGTCGTCCTCCGGAGCGGTCGGCCGGTCCGGCTGGCCGTCGGCCGAGGCGTGGCCGTCCGGCAGGTGACCGTCCGGTGCGGCATGACCATCCACCGGGGCGTGGGCGTCGGAGGGGGCGGGAGACCCGGACGGCTGCGCGGGGGCGGGTGCGGGTGCCGCGGGCTGCCGCACCGCCTGGTCCAGCAGCGGACGCAGCCGCCTCAGGATCTCCCCGGCGATCTCCTCGACCGAGCGGCGCGCGTCCACGATCAGGTAGTGCTCCGGCGATCCGGTGGCCAGCTGGAGGAACATCTGCCGGACCCGCTCGTGGAACTCCACCGACTCGGCCTCGATGCGGTCCCGCTCCTCGAAGCGGGTCAGCCCCTGCTGCGGGGGCAGGTCCAGCACCACGGTCAGGTGCGGACGCAGGTCGCCGGTCGCCCAGCGCGCGACCCGTTCCACGTCCCGGTCGACCAGGTCGCGCCCGGCGCCCTGGTAGGCCAGCGTCGAGTCGACGTAGCGGTCGGTGACCACCACTGCCCCGCGGGCCAGGCCGGGAGCGACCACCCGGTCGACGTGCTCGGCCTTGTCGGCGGCGTAGAGCAACGTCTCGGTGCGGTGCGAGATGTCACCGGTGGCCGGGTCCAGGACGATGTCGCGGAGCTTCTGGCCGACCCCGGTGGCCCCCGGCTCGCGGGTCAGCAGGACCTCGTACCCCTCGGCCTGGAGCCAGTCGCGGAGCATCCGGGACTGGGTCGACTTGCCGGCCCCCTCGCCGCCCTCGAGCGCGACGAAGCACCCCGTCGCGGCGTAGACGCCAGCGGAGCCGGAGAACGCGTGCCTGAGGTCGTGCACGAGGGGGATCCCCTTGCGGTCGTCCATCTGTCGGTAGGACGCGACGCCGACAGCCGTCATCAGCACGGCCGCGATCAGGAACGTGAAGGCGGCGCCGTTGTAGACCGCGAACGGCTTGCCCTGCGCGTTCAGCGGGCCGAAGTCGTGGGTGCCGATCAGTCCGGCGAGGAGCGGCGCGACGGCCAGCACCAGCGCGAGCACCAGCCGGATCATCGAGCCGACGAAGGCGAAGGTGCGGCCGCGGACCTCGTCGGGGACCTCGAGGCCGAGCATGGTGTTGCCGGTGATCCAGCCGACCCCGGCGGAGAAGCCCAGCACCGCGGTCAGCGCGACCACCACCGGCAGCTGCTGGACCAGCGCGAGCGGGAACAGCAGCAGCCCGGTGAGGATCAGCGATATCCCGAACAGCCGCCGCCGGGAGAGACCCTGCAGCAGCCGCGGTCCGCGCCACATGCCGAGCCCGAGACCGGCGAAGACGGTGCCGAACAGCAGGCCGTAGCCGGAGTCGCCGCCGCCGACGTCGGAGACGAAGGTGCGGGCCAGGCCGATCACCACGCCGCCGGCGGCGAACGCCCCGACGATGCCGATCACCAGGCCGCGGACGACGGGCGTGGTGCCGACGTACTTCCAGCCGTCGGTGATCACCGTCCAGGCGCTCGCCCCGGTCTCCACGTCGGCCGGGCCGCGCGGGATGTGCTTGAGCCGGGCGATCACGAAGCCCGAGACCACGAACGACACCGCGTTGAAGTAGAGCGCGAGGTCGATCGCTCCGCCGCCGCCGAACCAGTCGAAGACGTTGCTGTAGAACTTGTCGACCAGGGTCAGCCCGGCGAAGATCGCCGCCGCCGGGAGCGCCGAGCCGTACGTGGTGGCGAGGCTGACCTGGTTGGCCGCCTCGAGGCGGTGCCGTGGCACCAGGTTGGGCACCGTCGCGTCCTTGGCCGGCCCCCAGACCAGGCTGATCGCCTCGACCAGCACGGTGACCACGAAGACCCACCAGAGCTGGCCGACGATCGGGATGGTCAGGAACAGCAGCCCACGCAGGTAGTCGCCCCAGATCAGCACCACCCTCCGGTCCAGCCGGTCCGCGACATAGCCCGCGATCGGGCCCATGATCAGCGCCGGCAGCACCCGCAGGAACAGCACGGTGGCGATCGCGTAGTTCTTGCCGGCGTAGGTGTCGGCGCTGGCGTTGGCCAGCGCGGTGAGCGCCAGCAGGCCCATCCAGTCACCGAGGCTGGACAGGCCCAAGCCGATCCACAGGTGCCGGAAGTCCCGGATCCGCAGCACCGCCGCGAGCGAGTGGGTGGGGGCGTGCCGCAGCTCGTCCACCCCCGGCTGCACCGGGGGGGCAGGCTGCTCGGACGCACGCTCGCTCACCGGGTCAGCCTACGGCCCGGGGTCAGGACTTCTGAGCCGCGGCCTCGGTCGACTTCCCGGCGGTGGCCTTGGTGGCCGTCTTCTTGGCCGCGGTCTTCTTGGCCGCGGTCTTCTTGGCCGCCGTCTTCTTGGCCGCGGTCTTCTTCGCCGCGGTCTTCTTCGCCGCGGTCTTCTTGGCGGTGGTCTTCTTCGCGCCCTTCTTGGCCGCCTTCTTCGCCGGACCCTTCGCCCGTCGCTCCTCGAGCAGCTCGGAGGCCCGCTCGATGGTCAGCGTGGACTCGTCATCGCCCTGGCGCAGGGTGGCGTTGTACTCCCCGTCGGTGACGTAGGTGCCGAACCGGCCGGACTTCATCAGCACGATGTTGCCGCTGACCGGGTCCTTGCCGATCTCCTTGCCCGGGTTGGCCGCCGCCCGGCCCCGCTGCTTGGGCTGGGCGTAGATCGCCAGCGCCTGCTCGACGGTGATCGTGAGCAGCTGCTCCTCGGACTCGATGGAGCGCGAGTCGGTGCCCTTGCGCAGGTACGGGCCGTAGCGGCCGTTCTGGGCGGTGATCTCGTCCCCGGTCTCCGGGTCGGTGCCGACCACCCGCGGCAGGGTGAGCAGGGTCAGCGCCTGGTCCAGGGTGATCGTGTCGAGGTCCATGGACTTGAACAGCGACCCGGTGCGGGGCTTCTGCGACTTCGGGGCGTCCTCGGGCAGCACCTCGGTGACGTAGGGCCCGTAGCGGCCGTTCTTGGCCACGATCATCAGCCCCGACTCCGGGTCCGCGCCGAGCGGGGTCTCCTCGCCGGCGGGGTTGGCCAGCAGCTCCTTGGCCTTCTCCGCGGTGAGCTCGTCGGGCGGCAGGTCGTCGGGCACGTTGGCCCGGGTGCCGTCCGGGGTCTCGATGTAGGGGCCGTAGCGGCCGACCCGCAGGTCCACGCCCTCGGTGATCGGGAAGGTGGCCAGCTCGCGGGCGTCGATGTCGCCCAGCTCGCCGACGAGCTTCTGCAGCCCCTCGACGTCGCCGTCCCCGAAGTAGAACGAGGCCAGCTCCGTGTTCCGGTCGCGGCGACCGCCGGCGACCTCGTCGAGGATGCGCTCCATCTCCGCGGTGAACTCATAGCTCACCAGCCGGGTGAAGTGCTCCTCGAGCAGCCGGATCACCGAGAACGCCAGCCAGGCCGGCACCAGTGCGGTGCCCTTCTTGTACACGTAGCCGCGGTTCAGGATCGTCCCGATGATCGCGGCGTACGTCGAGGGCCGGCCGATCTCGCGCTCCTCGAGCTCGCGGATCAGCGTGGCCTCGGTGTAGCGCGACGGCGGCTTGGTGGTGTGCCCCGACGCGTTGATGCTCGCGGCGGTGACGGCGTCCCCCTCCGCGACGTTCGGCAGCCGGGTCTCCCGGTCGTCGGACTCGGTGTCGTCGTCGCGGCCCTCGACGTACGCCTTGAGGAAGCCGTGGAAGGTGATCACCCGGCCGGACGCGGAGAAGACCACGTCCTCGCCGGACGCGGCGGCGCCGCCCAGCCGCACGGTCACGCTGCGGCCCTCCGCGTCCTTCATCTGGGAGGCGACGGTACGCATCCAGATCAGCTCGTAGAGCCGGAACTCGTCGCCCTTGAGCCCGGTCTGCGCCGGGGTGCGGAAGTTCTCCCCCGCGGGCCGGATCGCCTCGTGGGCCTCCTGGGCGTTCTTCACCTTGGAGGCGTAGGTGCGCGGCTGGTCCGGCACGTACTCAGCGCCGTACAGCTCGCGGGCCTGGGCCCGGGCTGCCGAGACCGCGGTGCCCGAGAGCGTCGTGGAGTCGGTACGCATGTAGGTGATGAAGCCGTTCTCGTACAGCCGCTGCGCCACCGACATGGTGCGCGAGGCGCCCCAGCCGATCTTGCGGGACGCCTCCTGCTGGAGCGTGGTGGTGCGGAACGGCGCGTAGGGCTGGCGACGGTAGGGCTTGGCCTCGACCGAGCGGATGTCGAAGGAGGTCTCGCTCAGGCCGGCGGCCAGCGCCTCGGCGCGGGAGCGGTCCAGGTGCGCCACGTTCGCTCCCGGCTTCAGCTCGCCGAGCGAGGTGAAGTCGCTGCCGCGGGCCACCCGCTGGGCGTCGACGGAGTACAGCTTGGCCGGGAACATCCGCTCGTCGTGCTTCTCGCCGGCGTCGAAGGTGCCCTCGAGGTCCCAGTACGACGCGACGCGGAACGCCATCCGGTCGCGCTCGCGGTCCACGACCAGCCGGGTCGCCACGGACTGCACGCGTCCCGCGGACAGCCCGGACATCACCTTCTTCCACAGCACCGGGGAGACCTCGTAGCCGTAGAGCCGGTCCAGGATCCGGCGGGCCTCCTGCGCCTCGACGAGGTCCATGTCGATGCTGCGGGGGTTGCTCACCGCGGCGTCGATCGCCTGCGGGGTGATCTCGTGGAAGACCATCCGGTGCACCGGCACCTTGGGCTTCAGCTCGTCGAGCAGGTGCCAGGCGATGGCCTCGCCCTCGCGGTCCTCATCGGTGGCGAGGTAGAGCTCGGAGGCGTCCTTGAGCAGGCCCTTGAGCTTGGTCATGTGGGACTTCTTGTCCCGGGAGACCACGTAGTAGGGGGTGAAGTCGTGGTCGACGTCCACCCCGAGACGGGCCCACGACTCGCCCTTGATCTTGGCCGGGACGTCCGCCGCGCTCTGCGGCAGGTCGCGGATGTGACCGATGGAGGACTCGACGACGTAGCCGCGCCCCAGGTAGCCGGCGATCGTCTTCGCCTTGGCAGGCGACTCGACGATGACCAGCTTGTGACCGGTACCGCTCGCGGCACCTGCATTCTTCGCCAACTCTGTGATGCTCCCTCGGATGCTTGTTCGCGACCACACGGTAACGCCTTCGGTCAACCGGTCCGGTCAGCCGCCCCCCGGGCCGGGAGCAGGAAGCCGTCCGCCACGAGCTCGCGGACCGACCCCAGCCGGTCGCGCCGCAGGGTCGCCGGGTCCTCGTCCAGGAGCGTGGCGAGGGCGTCCAGGATCTGCCCGACGGCCAGCTCGCCGTCGCAGGCGCCGACCAGGCCGGCCTCCACCGTGTCGGCCTGCCGCGCGCGCCGCATCCCCCGCTGCTGGCGCAGCACGATCGTCTCCGGGTCGGCCGCGCCGGGCTCCCCGAGGGTCTCCTGGCGCACGTCGACACGGGTCACCGGCCGGAGCCGGAGGAGCGCCTCGTCGTCGGTGCCCGCCAGCAGGTCGGTACGGCGGCCGCGCTCGGCGACCTCCGGGCCGAGCGGCTGCTCGACCTCGAAGGGCCACTCCTCCAGGTGCAGCACCGGCTCGCGGTCGACCCGGCGCAGGTGCAGCCACCCGAAGCCCACGGCCTCGATGCCCTGCTCCTCGAACCACGCCAGCCAGGCGTCGTACCGCCGGGGGTAGTCGGGGCGGCCGTGCACGCCGGCGTCCTTGAGCCAGAGCTCGACGTACTCCGCGGGGTCGGCGGCCTCCCGCTGCACCACCCACGCGTCGCAGCCCAGGCCGTCGAGCCAGCCGGCGACCCGGTCCTGCCAGGGCTCGCCGCGCCGGTGCACCCAGTTGGCGAGCACCTGGGCCCAGCCGCCCGGGTTCAGGTGCCGCGGGGCCCCGGTGACGACCCGGCGGACCATCTCGTCGCCCGGCAGGCCCGAGTCGCGGTAGACCAGCCGCTCGTCGGTGGCCGGGGAGACGACGAACGGGGGGTTGGTCACGACCAGGTCGAACAGCTCACCGGCGACCGGCTCGAACAGGCTGCCCGCCCGGACGTCGACGGCGACCTCGTTGAGGGCGGCGTTCAGCCGGGTCATCGCCAGCGCCCGCTCGTTGACGTCGGTGGCGACGATCTGCCCGACGTGCCGGGCCAGGTGCAGCGCCTGGACACCGCAGCCGGTGCCGAGGTCCAGGGCCCGGGCGACCGGCTCGCGCACGGTGAGCTGGGCCAGCGAGGTCGACGCGGAGGAGATGCCCAGCACGTGGTCGGCGCTGACGGCGACCCCGGCGCCGTCCAGCCCCGGGGTGAGGTCGCTGACCACCCACCAGTCGGCGCCGCCGTCGGTGTCGTCGGCATAGGGGCGTACGTCGACCCGGGCCCGGGTCTCACCCGCGGAGGTCTCCAGCAGGCCGGCCGCCTCGAGCGGCTCGACCAGGCCCGGCAGGGCCCGGTCGGCGTGCTCGCGGGGCACCGGCGCCTGGAGCAGCCACAGCCGGACCATCGTCTCCAGCGGCGAGCCGCCGGCGGTGGCCCGCAGCCCCGGGGTGGTCTCGTTGCGGGACAGCGCGGCGTGCGCGGTCGGGCCGAGCAGGGCCGCTACCCCGTCGTACCCGTAGCCACCGGCCAGGAGGGCGGCACGGAGACGGGCGACGACGGCGAGCGGGAGGAGGTCCACGTGGTCACCTTAAAGCGGCTCGCCCGCGACCCGTCCCGGGGGAGACCCGGGCTGGTCGCGGACGAGCCGTCCGCCTGGTCAGCCGGCGACTGGCTGCTCGACCTCCGCGGCGTCCGCGCCGATGGCGACCGGGCGACGCTTGGAGACGTAGACGGCCACCGCGATGATGGCCGCGGCCACGACGGCGATCGAGATCCGGAGGAAGTCGTTCTGGCCGGCGCCGACGCTCAGGTCCACCACGGCGGCGGCGATCAGCAGGGACACCAGGTTCATCACCTTCAGCAGCGGGTTGATCGCCGGGCCCGCGGTGTCCTTGAACGGGTCGCCGACGGTGTCGCCGATGATCGTGGCCTCGTGCGCCGGGGAGCCCTTGCCACCGTGGTGGCCGTCCTCGACGAGCTTCTTGGCGTTGTCCCAGGCGCCGCCGGAGTTGGCCAGGAAGATCGCCATCAGGGTGCCGGTGCCGATCGCCCCGGCCAGGTAGCCGGCCAGGGGGCCGACGCCGAGCCCGAAGCCGACCGCGATCGGCGCCAGGATCGCCAGCAGGCCGGGGGTGGCCAGCTCGCGCAGCGAGTCCCGGGTGCAGATGTCGACGACCTTGCCGTACTCGGGGCGCCCGGTGCCCTCCATGATCCCGGGGATCTCCCGGAACTGGCGGCGCACCTCGTAGACCACGGCGCCCGCCGCCCGGCCGACCGCGTTGATCGCCAGGCCCGAGAAGAGGAAGACCACCGCGGCCCCGATCAGCAGGCCGACCAGGATGTTCGGGCTGAACACCTGCGCGGTGAAGCTGGCGGGCTGCCCGGCCTTGACCAGCGCGTCGACGATCGCGCCGGTGTAGGAGCCGAACAGCGCGGTCGCGGCGAGCACCGCGGTCGCGATCGCGATGCCCTTGGTGATCGCCTTCGTGGTGTTGCCGACCGCGTCGAGCTCGGTGAGGATCTGCGCGCCCTCGCCGTCGACGTCGCCGGACATCTCCGCGATGCCCTGGGCGTTGTCGGAGACGGGCCCGAAGGTGTCCATCGCGACGATCACGCCGACGGTGGTGAGCAGGCCGCAGCCGGCCAGGGCGACGGCGAACAGCGAGATCGCCACGGTGCCCGAGCCGAGCAGGAACGCGCCGAACACGGCGGCGGCGATGACCAGCGCGGTGAACACCGCAGACTCGAAGCCGACCGACAGGCCGGACAGGATCACCGTGGCGGCGCCGGTCAGGGAGGTCTTGCCGACGTCGATCACCGGGCGGTGGTCGGTGCCGGTGTAGTAGCCGGTCAGCGAGAGGATCACCGCGGCGAGCGCGATGCCGATCAGCACCGCGACCGTGGCGATCACCCGCGGGTCGCCGCCGTTGCCGGCCAGCGCCGGCGGTACGTCGGTGAGCTCGGCGAACGAGCCGGGCAGGTAGAGGAACGCCGCCAGCGTGCACAGCACCGCCGAGATGCCGGCGGTGATGTAGAACGAGCGGTTGATCGTGGTCAGGCCACCCTCACCCGGGCGAGGCCTGGTGATGAACACCGCGAGGATCGCGGTCAGCGCGCCGATGGCCGGCACGATCAGCGGGAAGACCAGGCCGTCGGCGCCGAAGACCGCCTTGCCGAGGATCAGCGCGGCGACCAGGGTGACCGCGTAGGACTCGAAGAGGTCCGCGGCCATCCCGGCGCAGTCGCCCACGTTGTCGCCCACGTTGTCGGCGATGGTGGCGGCGTTGCGCGGGTCGTCCTCGGGGATGTTGTTCTCGACCTTGCCGACCAGGTCGGCGCCGACGTCGGCCGCCTTGGTGAAGATGCCGCCGCCGACGCGCATGAACATCGCGAGCAGGGCGGCGCCGAAGCCGAAGCCCTCCAGCACGGTCGGGGCGTTGTTGCGGTAGATCAGCACCACCAGCGCGGCGCCCAGCAGGCCCAGGCCCACGGTCGCCATCCCGACCACGCCGCCGGTGCGGAACGCCACCCGCATGGCCGGGTCACGCCCCTCGGAGCGAGCCGCGGCGGCCACCCGGACGTTCGCACGGACCGCGAGCGACATACCGAAGTAGCCGATCGCCGCGGAGAAGCCGGCCCCGAACGCGAAGAAGATCGAGCGCCCGATCCGGACGCTGAGGCCGCCGTCGGCCGGGAGCAGGAAGAGCAGGAAGAACGCCAGCACCGCGAACACCGCGAGCGTCTTGAACTGGCGGGTGAGGAACGCCGAGGCGCCCTCCTGGACCGCGAGGCCGATCCGCTGCATGTTCTCGGTGCCCTCGCCGGCGGCCAGCACCTGGCGGCGGAACATCATCCCCATCGCGAGGGCGAGCACCGCGATGACACCGACGACGACCACGAAGACCACGTTGCCCCCTGTCAGGGTGACCGCGTTCCCCCTGCCCGCTTCCGCCGCGAAGATCTGGCCGGACATATACGTCCTCCTCCATGGGCACCGGGCCCGTCACGTGCTGCGTCATCCGCGTGCGAACAGCCCCGAATGTCCGGGATGTGACCTGCCTCACGCTCGGCTGTGTGCGGGAGTCTAACCACGCAGGCAGGGCGTGCCGGGGAGGTTCATGTGGGATGCGCCACATGTCGCGGGCGCGACGGCCGACCCGCCGCGGCGGGGTGGGGCGAACCGGCTCAGACCAGCGGCCAGGACATCGACAGCTCGGTGGCGTCGTCGACCGGGCGGATCTCGAAGTCGTCGATCAGCCCGCGCAGCAGCGACCACGGCTCGATGCCGTCGATGTCGCTGGTGAGGGCGTCCTGCACCGCGACGGCGCCCTCGGCCCGCACGGTCACCCGCAGCCGGTCCTCGAGCCGCATGCTCACCTCGACGGGACCGCCGCCGGCCGCCTCCCCGCCCACCAGGAGCGCGCAGGCCTCACCGACCGCGAGGCGCACCTCCTCGACGAACTCCTCGTCTCCCGTCGTACGGCGGGCCACCGCGGCGGCCACCAGCCTGACGGTACGGACGAGCGCCGGGTCACGCACGATGGTGACGGTGATCCCGGTGGGTCGAGCGGTGCCGGTCGGCACGACCTAGCGCTCGGCGAGCGCGTCGGCCTGGGACCCGTGGATGGCGAACACCTTCGCCAGGCCGGTGATCCGGAAGATCTTGAGCAGGCGCTCCTGGTTGCAGATCAGCCGCATGGACCCGTCGTGGGCACGCACCTTCTTCAGTCCGCCGACCAGCACACCGAGGCCCGTCGAGTCCAGGAAGTCGACCTTCTCCATGTCGATCACGAGGTTGTAGTCCCCGTTGGCCACCAGTTCGGTGATCTTGTCCCGCAGCTTGGGCGCGGTGTAGACGTCGATCTCCCCGCCCACCTCGATGATCGTGTGACCATCCTCGTGGCGAGTCTCGAGTGACAGATCCACGTTGTCTCCTCTTCGACATCGGCTGAATGCAGTCGAGGCAGCGGACGCTGCCCCTCCTGACGTGTTCGCTTCATTCAACCATGCACGCGATCCGGCGACGCCGTGTCCCGCGAAATGAGAGGCCCGGAGCGGGGTCGGCCCGGTCCCGGCCAGGCCGGTCGCACAGGTCCGTGCCCGGACGTCCTCTAGCATCGGGGCACGCCGAGGTGGGCCGCGGCTCGCGGCGCGGCGCCGAGGCCCGGCGCCGCTCTCCCCACCGCCAGACCGGAGGACCCTCCCATGTTCGTGCTCGGGCTCATCTTGATCCTGCTCTCCGCGGGCGCCCTCGTCGCCGTGCTGGCGACCGGCACCAACGACCACGCCGCGATGTACGGCGGCAGCATCGAGCTCCCGACGCTGGTGGTCTTCCTCGCCGGTGCCGCCGCGCTGCTGCTGTTCATCATGGGACTCGAGCTGGTCCGGTCCGGCGTCAAGCGGGCCAACCAGAACCGGCTGAACAAGAAGCGGCTGCGCAAGCTCGAGAAGCGCGAGGACATCCGCCAGGACGGCGTGGCCGGCGAGACCGCGACCCCCGGCGAGGGCACCACGGCGACCGGCGCCGGCACCACCCCCGGTCCGGCGAGCGGCACCGCGGAGGGACCGTCGACGACCGACGGGCCCCACCAGACCCCGCCGCCCGCCCGCTGACCCGGGCACTCACCCGACGGGGTGGGCCACGAGGCCTGCCCCCCGGTCGTCCCACCGGGTCGTCCACCGGGCCGACCACCGGGCCGACCACCGGCCCGGCCCGCGACCTCGAGCTGACCTGGACCCGGTGCCCCAGCACCGGCCGCGCCTGACCGGTCACCCGCACCCAGACCACCTGGCCCTCGATCGTGCAGGCGGCCAGCCGCGCGCCGTTGCGCCCGGCGAGGGACCGCGCTGCCGCACAGCCGTCCTCCCCCTGCTGCACAGCGGCGGCCGCCGCGAGCGCCCCGAGGTCGGCGGCCGCCGCCACCCGCCGCTGGTCGACGACCACACCACCGACCGCCGCGAGCAGCACCGCCGTGGCCGCCAGCACCCCGACCAGCACGGCGGCGAGCACCGACGCCGACCCGCGACGGTCCCGCGCACGGTGGTCGGGCCGGCTCACCTGCCCTCCCGGGCGGCGACCGCCTCGCCCTCGACGTGCACGGCCGGCAGGAGACCCAGCGGGCCGCGGGGCCCGTGGACCGTGGACCGCACCCGGACCACGACGGTCTCGGGACCGGTCCGCACGCTGATCCGGGCTCCCTGCGGCGCGACCCGGCGGCCGAGCGCCAAGGCGTCGCCCCGGCCCTCGTCGCGAGCGGCCGCCCGGGCCACCTCCCGGGCCGCGTCCACCACCCGGACCTGGGTGGTCGCCAACGCCAGCAGCCAGGCCAGGCCCAGGGCCACCGCGACCAGCACCGGCAGCACCATCACCGTCTCGGCGGTGACAGCGCCGCGCTCCGTGCGCCCCCGGGCGGGGGCCCGCGCGGCTGCGCGGACCCCCGGCGCCGTGGCACGTCCCTGCGCGGACACCGTCAGATCCCGATGACCTTCAGGACCAGCTCGAACAGCGTCTTGAGGAGCTTCTGGCCCCAGTCGCTGGTCAGCAGCTTGATCAGCACGGACGCGAAGCCGCACCCGGCGGCGGTGACCACGGCGTACTCCGCGGTCGTGACTCCTCGCTCGGTGCGCAACCGGGCGACGGGGGACTTGGTCATGGCGACCTCCTTCTCGGCCCACCCGGACGGTGGGCACCTGTTGTTGTCGCGACGACTGTGGTCGCGCCCCGGGGTACGCCTCCAGGGCCGTCGTGGAACCTGGGGACCGGGTGCCCCAGGCGGCCGCTGTGGAGAGAAGCTGGACCCCGGTCACCGCTGCACCAGCACCGACACCGAGCCGGCGACGAGCGGCACCACCCCGACCAGCACGAACGCCGGCAGCAGGCAGATCCCCAGTGGCAGCGCCGCCTTGACCCCCACCGACCGGGCACGGCTCTCGACCTCCGCTCTGCCCCGGCGGCGGAGGTCGTCGGCCAGCCGCAGCATCGCCTCCGCGACGGACGCCCCGCTCTCCACCGCGCGGGAGACGGTCCGCCCGAGGGCCCCCAGCTGCTGATGGCCGGCGAGGTCCCGCCAGACGGTGGCCGGGTCGACCCCGAGGCGGAGCCGCGCCGAGACCGCCGCCAGCTCCTCGCAGAGGGGGGCGTCGACCGCGGCGGTGACCTGCTCGAGCGCAGCCGCGGGCGAGAGCCCCGCCGCGAGGCAGGCGGCCATCAGGTCCACCGCGTGCGGCACCGACGCCGCGAGCCGCTCCCGGCGGCGCCGTACCGAGGGCGGCTCCAGCCGACCGGTCGCCCACCAGCACAGCCCGGCCGCGACCGTCCCGACACCGAGGCCGGCCCAGCCGCCGACGAAGAGCACGGCGCCGAGCCCTACCGCCGCCGTGGCGACGGACCGGAGCGCGAGGCGCTCGTCCCGGACGGCGGGCGGGTCCCGCGGCGGGCCGGACCCGCCTCGCCCGGTCGCAGGCGACGGGCGGGGCAACGGCATCAGCAGGGCGACCGCACCGGCGGCCGCGCCGGCGGCGACGAGCGCCGTCGTGGCGCTCATCCGCGGAGCACCCCCGCGGCGATCCGGTCTATCCAGAACAACCCGGCGAAGGCACTGCCGGCCCCGAGCGCAAGGCACACCAGGCCGGCCGGGGTGGCGAGCAGGAAGTGCCACGGGTGCCCGCCGATGCCGGCCGACATGGCCAGCGAGAAGACCGGCAGCAGGGCCACCAGCCGGGCCGTCGCCTGCGCCGAGGCCAGCTCGCCCTGCACGAGGTGCCGGGTGCTCTGGCGCTCACGCGCGGTGGCGGCCACCTGGGCGAGCGCCGCCGCCAGGCCTGCACCGGACCTGGCGGACACCTGCCAGGCATCCGCGACCTCCCGCAGCCCCTCGGCTCCGGGGCGGGCGGCCAGCCGGCGCAGGGCCGCGGGCACGTCTGCGTCCAGCCGGCCGGCGGCGACGACCGGGGCCAGCGCCGGCCAGACCTCCTGGCAGTGCTGGAGCGCGGCGACCGGCGGCTGTCCCGCCCGGAGCTCCCCGACCAGCGACTCGCAGACCTCCACCACCCGGCCTTGACGCTGCTCGGCGGCGCGCGCGGCGCGGGCGCGCCGCAGCTGCCCGATCGCGGCGGCGGCACAGCCGAGCAGGATCAGTGCCAGCGCCAGGTGCCGGCCGTCCACGGTCAGCAGCAGGGTCGCGGCGACACCGGCGAACGTGGCGGCCAGGCCGGGCCCGGGCCGGACCCGCCGCACCAGAGCGGGGACGCCGTCTCCGCGCAGGAGGGTCGCCGGCCCCGGCAGCAGCAGCGCCACCGCGGCCGCGGCGGCGACGGCGGCGACCATCCTCACCGGGCCCGCCCCGTCCCACCCGCGGTCGCCATCCGCGAGGGCGCGGCCACCACCGGCGAGGCCGGGCACCCGGACGCCGCCGGGCCCACGACCGGCGCCGGGCCCACAAGCACCGGCCTCATCGCGCCAGCCGACGGGCGAGCTCGTCGGCACCGGACCGCTCCTGCGAGCAGCCATCGGCCGCGAAGGTCATCGCGGGCACGGCCGTCACGGGCCCGCCGGGCTCCCGCACGAGGACGGCGATCTCCGCAACCCGGCGGGTCCCGGCCGGATCGCGACCCAGGTGCACCACCGCCCCGACCGCGGACGCGAGCTGGCTGTGCACCGCGGCCTGGGGCATCCCGGCGGCCATCGCCAGCGCCTCGATCCGGGCGGGCACGTCGACCGCGGAGTTGGCGTGGACGGTACCGCAGCCACCCTCGTGGCCGGTGTTCATGGCGGCCAGCAGGTCGGTGACCTCCGCTCCGCGCACCTCGCCCACGACCAGCCGGTCCGGGCGCATCCGCAGCGCCTGACGCACCAGCACCCGCATCGGCACCTCGCCCGCTCCCTCGACGTTGGCCGGCCGCGACTCCAGCCCGACCACGTGCGGGTGGTCCGGGCGCAGCTCGCTGGCGTCCTCGACGAGCACCAGCCGGTGCCGCGGGTCGACGATCGAGAGCAGCGCCGACAGCAGCGTGGTCTTGCCCGAGCCGGTGCCGCCGCTGACCAGGAAGGCCACCCGCGCCTCCACCAGCCGACGGAGCAGCGACGCCCCGTCGGCGTTGACGGTGCCGCGCTCGGTGAGCTCCTCGAGGGTGAACACCCGGGCCCGCGGCACGCGAAGCGAGATCACCGTGCCGGGCCGGGACAGCGGCGCGAGGACGGCATGGAACCGGGTGCCGTCCGGCAGCCGGAGGTCGACGTACGGCGTGGCGTCGTCGAGCCGGCGCCCGACGGAGCCGGCCAGGCGCTGGGCCAGCCGCCGCACGGCCCCGTCGTCGGCGAACCGGATCGCGGTCAGCTGCAGGCCCTCCCCGCGGTCGAGGTAGACCCGGTCGGGACCGTTGACCAGCACGTCGGTGACGCCGGGGAGCCGCAGCAGCGGCTCGAGCGGCCCGGCACCGAGCACGTCCTGCCGGAGCAGGTCGTGCACCGCCAGCACGGTCGCGTCCCCCACCGGACGGCCCTGGTCGCGCAGGGCCAGCGCCACCACCTCCGGGGTGAGCGTGGCGCCGGTCCGCGCCAGCTGCTCGCGGACCGCCTCGACCACACCGGCCGGGACCGTCTCGGCGGCGGGTGCCGTCCTCATGCGACCCGCTCGGCGTCGTCACCGAGGTCGAGCACGGCGCGGGCGGCCCGGGCCAGCGAGGATCGTCGGGCGTGCACCGGACCGAGTCCGAGGTCGACATGCTCGGCCAGCCGCCGGTGGTGCGGCACCTCGACCACCAGCGGCAGGCCGAGCGCCGCGGCCACCTGCCCGGACGGGACGGCACCCCCACGCCGCCGTACGACGACACCGAGCCGGTCGGTGAGCGGCCCGACCACGGCAGCCACCCGGCCGGCCGCAGCGACCCCGGCCACCGTGGCCTCCACGACGAGCAGCACCCGGTGGCAGCGCGTGACCGCCTCGGCGACCACCTCGTCCACGGCCCGCGGGAGGTCCAGCAGCACGTGGTCGTGACCGCGCTGGGCGGCCGAGAGCACCTCGCGCACCATCCCGGCGTCGAGCTCGGCGGGCGCGCCACCGCCCCAGGTGAGCACCGCCAGCCCCTCCACGGCCGGCAGCGCCGAGCGCAGCGACCGGGAACCCAGCCGTCCCCGCGAGGAGGCCAGCCCCTCCCAGCGGATCCCGACGGCCGCGTCGAGGCCGACCACACGGTCCACCCCCGGGCCGAGCGGGTCCAGGTCGACGAGGGCGGCGCTCCCCCGGGACGCCGCGGTCAGCGCCAGCGCGCAGCCGAAGGTGGTCGCCCCGGCACCGCCGGACCCGGCCACCACTCCGATCGTGTGCGCCCGCCGTCCCCGGCGACCGTCGCCGGCGTCACCGGCGTCGGTGAGGAGCTCGACCAGCCAGGTCTCCCCCGTCGGCAGCTCGACGACGTCCACGGCCCCGGCGGCCAGCGCGCCGCGGAACACCTCGTCGCCGAGCGGCGCCGAGCCCACCACGTGCACCTGGTCACGGCGGGGCGGGCGCTGTTCGGCCACCAGGTCGAGGAGGTCCGGCCCGACCAGCACGACGGACGCGGCGGTCCAGCTGCGCAGCGCGCTGGTCGGGTCATGGGCGACCTCCAGCGATGACCCGGCCGCCGCGGCGAGTCTCAGCAGGTCGTCGAGCAGCCGCTCGTCGCGGGTGATCAGCAGGGCAGGTGCTGGCGTCATACCGCGACTGTCGGTCGTCGCCCGGACCGGGCGCCAGGACGCGCCCGCGTCCTGGGGACGAAGGGCAGGGGCACGCCGCTGTGGACGACACCTGGTGAGAAAGGGGCGGTCCCTGGTCGGGGGGCTGACCAGGGACCGCAGGGTCCGACCCTCGGGGGGAAGAGCCGGACCGGGCCAGCGACCGGGGGGTGCCGCTGGGGACCGTGGTGAGGCGCGGCGCCATTCTCACCTCTGGGGTGCATCCGCACGCTCGTTCCGCTGAGATAAGGGTAGCGCGCCCTTTACCCCACTTCCCAACCACTACGCTGGGCAGCCCGACGAGCGAGAGGACGCCGCCATGACCGGACCGGTAGCGCCCGGCGAGCGGGCCACCGGCCGTCCGGCCGCGTTCTTCGACCTGGACAAGACGATCATCGCCAAGTCGAGCACCCTCGCGTTCAGCAAGCCCTTCCAGGCCGGCGGCCTGATCTCCCGGCGGGCCGTGCTGCGCTCGGCCTACGCCCAGTTCGTCTACCACGTGGGCGGCGCGGACCACGACCAGATGGAGAAGATGCGTCAGTTCCTCTCCGCGCTGTGCGCGGGGTGGGACGTCCAGACGGTCCGCGACATCGTCGCGGAGACCCTGCACAACGTCGTGGACCCGCTGGTCTTCGACGAGGCCGTCTCCCTGATCGAGGAGCACCACCAGGCGGGCCGGGACGTGATCATCGTCTCCGCCTCGGGCACCGAGGTCGTCGAGCCGATCGGCCGGATGCTCGGGGCCGACGGGGTGGTCGCCACCCAGATGGAGATCGTCGAGGGCCGCTACACCGGCGAGATCGACTACTACGCGTACGGCGCCAACAAGGCCGCCGCCCTCGAACGGCTCGCCGCCGAGCACCACTACGACCTCTCGCGCAGCTTCGCCTACAGCGACTCGGCCACCGACATCCACATGCTCGAGGCGGTCGGCAACCCGTTCGCGGTGAACCCCGACCGTGAGCTCCGCCGGGAGGCCGTCTCCCGCGGCTGGCCGGTGCTGGTGTTCACCCGCCCGGTGGCCCTGCGCAGCCGGATGCGGCTCCCGCAGAGCCCGACGACGCTGGCCGCGCTGGCCGCCGGCACCGCCGCGGCGGTCGGCGGGGCGGCGTACCTGGTGGTCCGTCGACGACTCACCGGTCGACGCTAGACCAGGCACTCCGACCCTTGTCCGGCCCCGTCGCATCGGCGTACAAAGGGAACCAACAACTCAAGACCGCACGCGAGCCCGGTACCCACGCGGCGAACTACCCTTCCTAATTGGGCGTTGTCTCCGGGTTTACCCGGATCAACACAAAACAGTGCACGCCTGGTAACCAGTGGTCTCACGTGTCAGCGGCGGCGCCTCAGGTCCTTCGACCGGGGCGCCGCCTGCATGTCCGCGGCCTCAGCGCGGGACGGCGAGCGGACTCGCCTCGGCGCCCTTGGCGTAGGCCTCGGCTGCGTAGAGCAGCCAGGCGTGCACGCCGGCCGCACCACCCTCGGCGTACCCGCGCAGGTTCGACTCGTACTCGCGGCGCAGGGCCAGGTGCCCGGCCTCGGGGACCACCAGGGACTTGGCGTCCACGCCCCGGGCCACCAGCACCAGGCGCTCGGCCGCGCGGGCGACGATCCCGTTGTGCGAGGCGAACGGCGCCGCCGTCCGGAGCTCGGCGTGCACCACCGCCGCGACCACCAGGGCCGGGGCCGTGGTGCCGCGGGCGAGCAGGGCGCCGAGGTCACGCAGCCGAGCCGCCGCCGCGGCGTCCCGGGGACGGCCGAGGTCGGCGTCGTCGGTCTCGCCCTGGCCGGCCAGCGCGTGCAGCCGCGCGACCACCTGGAGCGGTGCCCGGGACAGCGTCGGCTGCAGCCCGAGCAGCTCGGCGCCGACCCGCAGCGCCGCCTGGGCCACGGCGTCGCCCCCGGCCTCGCGCAGCTCCTCCAGCGTCGAGGAGGAGCCCTCGAGGACCGCGCTGGCGTGGGCCCCGCGCAGCAGCGACTCTCCGGTCAGGTCCGGCGTGGTACGGCGCAGGCCGCGGTCGCGCAGCAGGGCGTCGATGCCGTCCCGGGTGGCGGCCATCGCGGAGGCCACCCCCTCCAGGGCGGTCAGCCGGACCAGGGGGTCGTGGTCGTCCTGCGGGGTGGGCACGAGCCGCAGGCTACGCGGGGCCGATCCGGGCCGGCGCCGAGGGCCCACCGGGCGCGGGCTCCTTGAGCTCGACGAAGATCACCCGCGTCTCGGTGTCGCCGATGTTCTCCCCCGAGTGCTCCTGGGCCGGCAGCCAGCCGACCAGCCCGCCGGGCAGCTCCACGTCCCGGGTCTGCTCGCCGCTGACCAGCCGTCGCCTGAAGGGGGTGAGCGTGTACATGACGCTGTCGGGATGGGCGTGCGGCGTCGTCCGGTGGCCCGGGACGTCGTGGTACTCCAGCACCCGCACCCGGTCGTTCTCGAACACCACCCGGTAGGCGTCGGCGTCGCTGATGGCAGGGTCGGAGGTCATGCCCCGATCGTGGTCGCGCGGCGCGGGCCTCGGCAATAGCCCGACGACGTCAGGCGTCGGGGCCCTTGGCGCGCACGTCCGCCACCGAGGCCATCGCGCTGCGGAGCTCGCCGAGCCAGTCGTCCTCGTGCTGTCCGACCAGCCGCACGCACCAGCCCAGCGCCTCGGACCGGGAGCGCGCGACACCGGCGTCGACGAGGGTGTCGAGCACCTGCCGCTGCGGCTGCCGGAGCCGGGTCATCACCGGCGCGGAGACGTGGGTGAACAGCTCGGTGCGCTCGCCCACGCGCACCTGCCAGGACACCTTGCGCTCGAACCGGTGCTCGGCCTCCCGGGCGATGCCGATCCGCCGCTCCCGGGTGTCCTCCCGGAACGCCTTGGTGCGGCCGGCGCGGGCCTCCTCGACCTCCGCCGGGGACGCCTTCTCCGGCAGGTCCACGTCGGGGAGGGTCAGCAGGACGCTGATCTCCTCGCGGTCCACGGCCACCTCGACGGGGGCCTGCTGCCACTCCTCGGGCACCCGGCCGGTGAACCAGCCTCTGACCCGCTCCTGCGCTTCGTTTGTAATCATGTAATCGAGATTACCTCGGTGGCCGGAAAGGGCCAAGAGCATTGGTAGATTCAGCGCGATGGTCGAGAACAGGAACGCGCCCCCGGTCCCGGCGCTGTCGTTCGGCGAGGTCGCCGACGCCTACGACCGCGCCCGCCCGACGTACCCCCGGGAGGCCGCCTTCTGGCTGGTCGGACGCGACCGTGCGCGGGTGCTCGAGCTCGGCGCCGGCACCGGCAAGCTCACCGAGCAGCTGCACGCGCTGGGTCACCGCGTGGTCGCCACCGACCCGCTCGAGCCGATGCTGCGGCACCTCGTCGCGCGGGTGCCGCGGGCCCAGGTCGCCCTCGCCACCGCGGAGCAGATCCCGCTCCGCGCCCGGTCGGTGGACGTCGTCGTCGGCGCCCAGGCGTTCCACTGGTTCGACCTCGACCGGGCCCTGCCGGAGATCGCCCGGGTGCTGCGCCCCGGCGGCCACCTCGCCCTGGTCTGGAACCTCCGCGACGAGCGGATCCCGTGGGTGAAGCGGCTCGGTGCGCTGATCGGCACGCAGGAGCAGGAGAACGACCCGACCCACGCGCTGCTCTCCTCCCACCTGTTCGGGTACGTCGAGACCTCCACCTACCGCTTCTGGCAGCAGGTCGACCGGCCCCGGCTGCACGACCTGGTGCGGTCCCGGTCCAACGTCGTGACGATGACGCAGACCGAGCGGGAGCGGCTGCTGCGCAAGGTCGACGAGCTGTACGACGCCTACGGCCGTGGCGCCGACGGCATGCTGCTGCCCTACGTCACCCACTGCTACAAGGCCGTGGTGCGGCCCCCCGCCGTCGAGGACGACCCGGCCGCCCCCACCGTCCGCGACGACGGCGGCGACGCGGACGCGCTGCTGATCGACTTCTACTGACCGGGGCCGGCCGGCACCGTCTGCCGCCAGGGCGACGACTCGATGGGTTCCCATGCCGCCTGTGCACTCCTACAGTGGCGATACCGGGCGCCCACGGGAGCTCCCGCTCACTCGGAGGTGCAGGCATGCCCAGAACCGACCCCAGGACGAGCACCACCCAGGCCGGCGACGGGGCCGCCCTCGCCCCCGGTGCCCACATCGCGGACCCGGCTCCCCTCGGGCTGGCCGCCTTCGCGCTCACCACCTTCCTGCTCAGCTTCGTCAACGCCGGACTGCTGCCGGCCAGCGTCGAGCCGGTGGTCTTCGGCCTGGCCCTCGCCTACGGCGGCCTCGCCCAGTTCGCGGCGGGCATGTGGGAGTTCACCAAGGGCAACACGTTCGGCGCGACCGCGTTCACGTCGTACGGCGCGTTCTGGCTGTCGTTCTGGTGGCTGACCGCCCACCTCGCGGACTACAAGATCCCGGCCGCCGATGTGGGCAAGGGCGTCGGGCTCTACCTGATCGCCTGGGGCATCTTCACCGCCTACATGACGGTCGCTGCCAGCCGGGTGAGCGGCGCGGTGCTCGCGGTGTTCGTGCTGCTGACCCTGACCTTCCTGCTGCTCGGCATCGGTGACATGGCGAGCGCGAGCGCGATCACCAAGATCGGTGGCTTCGCCGGCATCCTGACCGCGTTGGCGGCGTGGTACGCCTCGTTCGCGGGCGTCATGGCGTTCGCCTTCAAGAAGCCGATGTTGCCTACCGGACCCCGCTGAGTGTCCCTGTCCGGGCCACCCGCCCAGGCTGTCCGCTCGGAGGGTCCCTCCACGCGAGCGGACCACCTAGGGTGCAAGAAGACCGTGTTTCGAACCACGAAGGAGTCAGTGACGTGAGCGAGAGCGACAAGGGTGGCCTGACCAACCTGATGCACGAGGAGCGGCACTTCGACCCGCCCGAGGACCTGGCTGCGCACGCGAACGTCAAGGCCGACGTCTACGACCTGGCCGACGCAGACCGGCTCGCCTTCTGGGGCAAGGCCGCCGAGCGGATCAGCTGGGCCGAGCCGTTCACCGAGGTCCTCGACTGGAGCAACCCGCCCTTCGCCAAGTGGTTCGTCGGCGGCAAGCTCAACGCGTCCTACAACTGCGTGGACCGGCACGTCGAGGCCGGGAACGGCGAGAGGGTCGCCTACCACTGGGTCGGCGAGCCCGAGGGCGACGCCCGCGACGTCACCTACGCCCAGCTCAAGGACGAGGTCAGCCAGGCCGCCAACGCGCTCGTCGAGCTCGGCGTGCAGGCCGGCGACCGGGTCGCGATCTACATGCCGATGATCCCCGAGACGGTGGTGGCGATGCTGGCCTGCGCCCGGATCGGCGCCCCGCACACCGTGGTCTTCGGCGGCTTCTCCTCGCACGCTCTCGTCGACCGGATCCAGGACTGTGACGCCCGCGTGGTGATCACCGCGGACGGCGGCTACCGGCGGGGCTCGGCCGCGGGCCTCAAGCCGGCGGTCGACGAGGCGCTCGAGCGCTGCCCCGACGTGCGCAACGTGATCGTGGTCAAGCGCACCGGGCAGGACATCGGCTGGACCGAGGACCGCGACCTGTGGTGGGACGACGTGGTCGGCCGGCAGAGCACCGAGCACACCCCCGAGGCCTTCGACGCCGAGCACCCGCTCTACGTCATGTACACCTCCGGCACCACCGGCAAGCCCAAGGGCATCCTGCACACGACGGGCGGGTACCTGGTCGGCACGTCGTACACGCACTGGTCGGTCTTCGACCTCAAGGACGACGACGTCTTCTGGACCGCGGCCGACATCGGCTGGGTGACCGGCCACTCCTACATCGTCTACGGGCCGCTCGCGAACGGCGCCACGTCGGTGATGTTCGAGGGCACGCCGGACACCCCGCACAAGGGTGTCTGGTGGGACATCGTGGAGCAGCACAAGGTGTCCATCCTGTACTGCGCCCCGACCGCGATCCGCACGTTCATGAAGTGGGGCAAGGAGATCCCCGACAAGGCCGACCTGTCCTCGCTGCGGCTGCTCGGGTCGGTGGGCGAGTCGATCAACCCCGAGGCCTACATGTGGTACCGCGAGGTGATCGGCGGCAGCAGGTGCCCGATCGTGGACACCTGGTGGCAGACCGAGACCGGCCAGCTGATGATCAGCCCGTTGCCCGGTGTCACCTCCGGCAAGCCCGGCTCGGCGATGAAGGGTCTGCCCGGCATCTCCGCGGTGGTCGTCGACGACGCCGGCCAGCCGGTCGCCCGCGGCGAGGGCGGCTACCTGGTGCTCACCGAGCCGTGGCCGGCGATGCTGCGCACCATCTACGGCGACGACCAGCGGTTCAAGGACACCTACTGGTCGCGCTTCGAGAACATGTACTTCGCCGGCGACGGTGCCAAGCTCGACGAGGACGGCGACATCTGGCTGCTCGGCCGCGTCGACGACGTGATGAACGTGTCCGGCCACCGGCTCTCGACCACCGAGATCGAGTCCGCCCTGGTCTCCCACCCCAAGGTCGCCGAGGCGGCGGTGGTCGGGGCCAAGGACGAGGACACCGGCCAGGCGGTCTGCGCGTTCGTGATCCTGCGGGACTCGGCCGGCGACGGCGGCAAGGACATCGTCGAGGAGCTGCGGGCGCACGTGGCCATCGAGATCGGCAAGATCGCCCGGCCGCGGCAGATCATGGTCGTCCCCGAGCTGCCCAAGACCCGGTCCGGCAAGATCATGCGCCGACTGCTGCGCGACGTGGCCGAGGACCGCGAGGTCGGCGACGTGACCACGCTGGCCGACTCGACGGTGATGAACCTGATCTCCGACAACCTCAAGGAAGGCAGCGGCGACGACGACTGAGTGCCGCGGCGAGGGGCGGGTTTGGCACCGGTACGCTCAGGGCACCTAGGAGGCATCATGAGCAACGCACCCCTCACCCAGCCCATCGACCGCACGGCCGTCCCGAGCAAGGACGACCCCACGATCGGTCGCCTGGTCGCGGACGCCAGCCGGGACGTCTCGACCCTGGTCCGCGACGAGATCGCGCTGGCCAAGTCCGAGCTGAAGGTCAGCGTCAAGGCCGGGGGGGTCGGGGCCGGACTGTTCGCGGGCGCGGCCTTCCTCGCGGTGCTGGCGATCATCATGCTGTCGGTGTCGATCGCCTACTTCATCCACATGACCGGCATCTCACTGGCGTTCTCGTTCCTGATCGTCTTCGTGCTGTACCTGCTGATCGCCGGGCTGCTGGGCTTCCTCGGGGTCAAGAAGGTCAAGAAGGTCCGGGCCCCGGAGCGGGCGATCCACCAGGCACAGGAGATGAAGAACATCGCCAAGCGTGGCTGACGACTCCGGCCGCCTCCTCGAGGACGTCGAGATACCGGGCCCCTGGCAGCACAGGTACGTCGCTGCCAACGGGGCCCGGTTCCATGTCGTCGAGGCGGGCCCCGAGCACGGCCGGATGGTGCTGCTGCTGCACGGGTTCCCGGAGTTCTGGTGGGCCTGGCGCGAGGTGCTGCCGGTGCTCGCCGGGGCGGGCTACCGGGCGGTGGCGATGGACCTGCGCGGCTACGGCGGCTCCGACAAGACCCCCAACGGCTACGACCCGCTCACCCTGGCCCAGGACGCCTCCGGGGTGGTCAAGGCCCTCGGCGGCAGCCCGGCGGTCGTGGTCGGACACGGCTGGGGCGGGTACGTCGGCTGGGCGACCGCCGCGCTGCACCCGCGCGAGGTGTCCGCGCTGTGCGCCGTCTCCGCGCCGCACCCGCTGACCATGCTGCACGCCCTGCGACCGGGTCGCGGCGTCGACGCCCTGCGGCACGTGCTGGCCATGCAGGTGCCGATGCTGCCCGAGCGCCGGCTGGCCGACCCGTCCTCGGGGTTCCTCGGCGAGCACCTGCGCACCTGGTCGGCCGACGGGTCGGCGTTCCCCGACGCGGAGACCCTGGCGACGTACCAGCGGGCGATCAGCCTGTGGCCCTCCTCGCACTGCGCGCTGGAGTACCACCGCTGGCTCTTCCGCTCCCGGCTGCGCGCCGACGGGCGACGGTTCACCGCGCTGATGCGGCCTCCCGTGACCCAGCCGGTCTGCTGCATCACCGGGGCCGACGACGTGGCGCTGCCGGTGCGCGGGGTGGAGCAGTCCCGCCGGCACGTCACCGGCGACCTCACCGAGCACCGGATGGCCGGCGTCGGGCACTTCCCGCACGAGGAGGACCCGGCGACCTTCGAGCGGTTGCTGCTGTCCTGGCTCGCCGGGGTCTGAGCCCGGCTCGCGGGGTCAGGCGCAGGCGCCGGTGCTGACCGAGGTGGTCCGGGTCAGGCCGGTGGCGGCCGCGTCGGCGACCTGGTCGGCGGTCAGCGCGTAGCCGGTGTCCCCGTCGGTGACCGAGGCCGCGAAGATCACGCCGAGCACCTTGCCGGCCGAGGACACCAGCGGTCCCCCGGAGTTGCCGGGCCGCACCAGCGACCGGAGCGAGTAGACCTCGCGGACCACGGTGCCGTCGCCGTAGATGTCGGGGCTGCGCAGCCGCTGCTCGCGGCGGATCCGGGCCGGCTGCACGTCGTACGGGCCGTCCTGGGGGTAGCCGAGGACCGCCGCCGCCTGCTGGGAGCGGCCGTCGCGGTCGAAGCGCAGCTGGCTGCCCCGGAGGCCGTCGACGGCGAGCACCGCGATGTCGATGCTCGGGTTGTAGTAGACGACGCTCGCGCGGACCTCGCGGTCGCCGACCAGCACCTCGGGGCGAGCCACCCCGGCGACCACGTGCGCGTTGGTCATCACCCGGCGCGGGCCGTAGAGGAAGCCGGTGCCCTCGACGCCCCGGCTGCAGGAGTTCTCGCCGCGGATCTTGTAGACGCTGTGCCCGGCCCGGACCACGTCGGGGTCCCGGGCGACACCACCGGGAGGCGGCCCGACGTCGACGATCCGCTCCGGTGCGAACGGCTCGAGGTAGCGCGGGAAGAAGCTCGACCCGACCACGTCGTTGAACGAGTTCAGCGCCTCGACGGCGTTCGGCGGCATCACCGCGTCGACCCGGTCGAGGACGGCGGACTCGCGGACCTCCTTGGAGGCCCAGGGCAGCCTGGCACCGCTGACCGCGACCCCGAGCGCCCAGGACACCACCAGGACGGCGGCCATGCTGAGCGCGGCACCGCCGATCGCGTCGAGGGCACGGACCGGCTGCCAGGTGATCTGGGAGCGGATCCGCGCTCCGGCGTACTGGAGGACGGCCTGACCCAGCGAGGCGCAGATCAGCACCACGAACAGCGCCGCCAGCGACACCCAGAGCGCCGGCTCGGCGTCGCCCAGCAGGCGCGGGGCCAGCCAGATGCCCAGCAGCCCGCCGAGCAGCAGCCCGCCGGTGGCGAAGGCGCCGGCGATGAAGCCCTGCCAGTAGCCGGACACGGCGTAGGCGAGCACCAGGAGGACCAGGAACCAGTCGAGGACGTTCACGTCGCAGATCTCACCGCTCGCGGAAGGTCGTGTTCGGGGCGGGCGGCTCGGCGACGACCTCGTGCCGGTCCCCCAGCATGTGCTCGGGCAGGTCGCGCATCACGCCCGGGTCCCACGGCCTGGTCCAGCCCAGGAAGTCGAAGAGCCGGGCGATGATCCCAGCGGTGAAGCCCCACAGGATCAGGTCCTTGTCCTCCCCGATCAGGAACGCCGGCCCCTTCCAGCCCGACGGGTGCCGCACCGAGATCCGGTGAGCCGGGTCGAGCAGGTGCTCGATCGGCACCCGGTAGACCGCGTGCACCTCGGCGGGGTCCACCACGTCGACCGGGGTCTCCTCATGCCACCAGCCCAGCACCGGCGTGACCGCGAAGTTGCTCGGCGGCAGCCACAGCTCGGGGAGGGTCGCGAACACCCGGACGCCGGCCGGGTCGAGCCCGGTCTCCTCCTCGGCCTCGCGCAGCGCGGCGGCCTCCGGGGACGGGTCGCTGTCGTCGACCGAGCCGCCGGGGAAGGACACCTGCCCGGGGTGCGAGCGCATGTCGTGGGCCCGCTCGGTCAGCAGCAGGTCGGGCCCGTCGCCGCCCTCCCCGAACAGCAGCAGCACCGCGCCCCGACGGGTCTGCGTGCCCTCGGGCGGCACGAAGCGGGTCAGCTCGTCGACGGTGATCTCGGCGGCACCGCGACGGACCGGCTCCAGCCACGCCGGCAGCGGCAGGGAGGAGGGCTGGCCGGTCACGGAGGTGAGCCTACCGACCCCTTCGAACCGATCCCCGCACCTAGGCCGGAAGGGTGACACCGAGGTGCCGGCGCACCAGCGAGCGCAGCTGCGCGTACGACGTGATCAGCCGGAACTCGACGTCGACGACCTTGCCCTCGCGATCCACGAACGCGATCCCGGGCAGCCCGCGGATCTTGAGCCCGGTGCGCAGCAGGCCGCCGGGGTCCGCGGCCAGCGGATAGGTCACCCCGGCGCCCCGGGCCAGCTGGAGCGCCTGCCCCGGCTGGGTGTCGAGGTAGTCCACGCCGAGCACCGCGACCTTGCCCTTCCCCTTGCGGTGCAGCTGCTGGTAGTACGGCAGCTCCTGGCGGCACGGCCCGCACCACTGCGCGAACAGGTTCACGACCAGCGGGCCCCGGAGCCTGGCGAGGTCGACCGGGCGGCCGCCGCCCAGGCACGGCAGCGTCACGTCGGGCAGCCCGCCGGACGCCGTACCGCGGGGGCAGGGCTCGATGCCGGCCGACGCCTTGAGCGTGCGCAGCGCCGGGGTGTCCACGTCGACGCCGGTGCTGGTCACCGCACCGGTGCCCGGCGACGAGGTCGACGTCGACGTCGACGTCGACGTGCAGGAGGCCAGCAGCAGGCAGGCCAGCAGCACCAGGACGAGCCGCCTCACGCGCGACCCTCGGTCTTCACCAGCGCGGCCGCCTTGACCGGGTCGGTCGGCCCCTCGCCGTACGCCGGGCACCACCGGGCGACCGGGCAGGCACCGCAGGCGGGGCTGCGGGCGTGGCAGACCCGGCGGCCGTGCCAGATCAGGTGGTGGGACAGCATCGTCCAGTCCTTCTTGGGGAACAGCGCGCCGACCTCCTGCTCGGCCTTGACCGGGTCGGTCTGCTCGGTCCAGCCGAACCGGCGGGCGAGCCGGCCGAAGTGCGTGTCGACGGTGATGCCGGGGATCCCGAAGGCGTTGCCGAGGACGACGTTGGCGGTCTTGCGGCCCACACCGGGCAGCTTCACCAGGTCCTCCAGGCGCGGCGGCACCTCTCCGTCGTGGCGTTCGACCAGCGCCTGCGACAGCTTGAGCAGCGACTCGGTCTTGGCCCGGAAGAAGCCGGTGGGCTGGATGATCTGCTCGAGCTTGGCCCGGTCGGCGCCGGCCATCGCGGTGGCGTCGGGGTAGGCCGCGAACAGCATCGGGCGGACGGCGTTCACCCGCCGGTCGGTGGTCTGGGCCGACAGCACCGTGACCACGAGCAGCTCGAACGGGGTGTCGAAGTCGAGCTCGCAGCGGGCGTCGGGGTAGGCGTCCGCGAGCACCCGGTCGATCTTGCGGGCACGTCTGACGAGCGAGGTGTCGGGCACGCGCACCAGCCTAAACCCGGGCTGACCGGGGTGTTCTTGGCGGAACTGACCAGCCATACGACAGACTGTGACCTGAGGCACCGCGAGACGAGGACGTCCCGGGTGCCTAAGGCACGACTCGTGCCTGACCAGACGGTGACGTGGTGACGATGGAGGAACGACCCGTGGACAACGATGTGCTCCGCCAGGCTCCGCTGTTCAGCGCCCTCGACGACGAGGCCGCCACGGCCCTGCGCGCGTCGATGGCCGAGCACCGGCTGAGGCGCGGCGACGTGCTCTTCCACGAGGGGGACGAGGGCGACAAGCTCTACATCGTCACCGACGGCAAGGTGAAGCTCGGCCGGACCTCCTCGGACGGGCGCGAGAACCTGCTGGCGATCCTCGGCCCCGGCCAGATGTTCGGCGAGCTGTCCCTGTTCGACCCGGGGCCGCGCTCCGCGACGGTCACCGCCGTCACCGACACGGTGTTCTCCTCGCTGTCCCACGAGGACCTGCTGCGCTGGCTCGACGGTCGCCCGGCGGTCGCGCGGGGCCTGCTGTCCCAGCTCGCCGGCCGGCTGCGCCGTGCGAACGACGTGGTCGCGGACCTGGTCTTCTCCGACGTACCGGGCCGGGTCGCCAAGGCCCTGCTCGACCTTGCGGACCGGTTCGGCCGCACCGCCGACGACGGCGTGCACGTGCACCACGACCTCACCCAGGAGGAGCTGGCCCAGCTGGTCGGCGCGTCCCGCGAGACCGTCAACAAGGCGCTGGCCGACTTCGCCTCCCGCGGCTGGCTGCGGCTCGAGCCGCGGTCCGTCGTGATCATGGACATCGAGCGGATGTCGCGGCGCGCCCGCTGACCCGCTGGCTTCCGCTGTCGGTTTCCCAGGTGATGCCGACAAACTGGCACTCCCCATGGGAAATTTCCCATGGGGAGTGCCAGTTTTCCGGCATCACCTGGGAAACCGTCACGCCCCCCGCAGGTAGTCGATCTGCGCCCGCACGCTGAGCTCCGCGGCGCCCCACAGCACCGGGTCGACGTCGGCGTACACCGACTCGACGACCCGGCGGGGTAGGTCGTCCCCGTCGGCGTCCCCCAGAACCCTGAGCGCCTCACGGACCTGCTCGAGCCGGTCGCGACGATGGGCGAGGTAGAAGTCGAGGGCGCCGAGCGCGTCTTCGATCACGGGGCCGTGCCCCGGCCAGACCGCGGTGACGTCCTGCGCCTCGGCCAGCGCGTGCAGCCGGCGCAGCGAGTCGAGGTAGGCGCCGAGCTGCCCGTCCGGGTGGGCCACCACCGTGGTCCCGCGGCCGAGCACGGTGTCGCCGGTCAGCACCGCGCGCTCCTGCGGCAGCACGAACGACAGCGAGTCCGAGGTGTGCCCGGGGGTCCCGACGACGTGCACCTCGAGGCCGTCGACCTCGACCACGTCGCCGTCACCGAGGCCCTCGCCGCCGAGCCGGTGCTGCGGGTCCAGGGCCCGGACGCCGCAGCCCATCCGCTCCGCGAACGAGCGGGCCGCCTCGGCGTGGTCGGCGTGGCCGTGGGTGAGCAGCACGACGGCGACCTGACCGGCGTACCCCGCGACGGCGTCGAGGTGCTCGACCATCTCCGGGCCGGGGTCGACGACCACGGACCGGGAGGAGCCGGTCTCGCGGAGCACCCAGGTGTTCGTGCCGTCGAGCGTCATCATGGTCGGGTTCGGCGCCAGCACGCAGCGGGCCCGCTCCCCGAACGTGCCCCCACGCCAGGCGCCCGGCCCGCTCATCGCCGCATCCGGGCCGCGACGTCCTCGCCGAGCCGCACCAGCCGGTCCGGGATGGACAGGTAGGCGCCCTCGGCGTCGAGCACGGCCTGCGGCTCCACCGAGGTCAGGTCCCGGCCCTCGGCGCCGGCCAGCGCCTCGGCCGGGGTGGCGTAGTCGAAGATCTCCAAGCAGGTGCAGTACGTCGGCGGGAGCATCAGCATCTCCTGCTCGTCGACGCTGCGGATCGCCTCGCGCACCGGCAGCCAGACCACGTGGTCGGACTCCGTGGACACGTCCCGGGTCACCTGGCCGGCCGGCATCTCGGCGACGAAGAACCGCGCGTTGAACCGGCGCGGCTCGAAGACCGGCGTCACCCACGAGCCCCACAGCCGCAGCAGGTCGGTGCGCAACCGGAGGCCGCGACGCTCGAGGAACGCGGTGAAGGAGACCTCGCGCCCCTCGAGGCGGCGCCGGTCCTCCTCCCAGTCCTCGCCGGTGGTGTCCCGCACGACGGAGTCCTCGGTCGGCCCCGCGAGCAGCACCCCGGACTCCTCGAAGGTCTCCCGCACCGCGGCGCACACCAGCGCCCGCGCGAACGCCTCGTCGGTGCCGAGCACCCGGGCCCACTCGGCCGGGGTCGGTCCGACCCAGCCGATCTCGGCGTCGAAGTCGCGCTTGTCGACCCCGCCGCCGGGGAACACGCACATGCCGGCCGCGAAGGCCATGTCCACGTGCCGGCGCAGCAGGTAGACCTCGAGCCCGCCGGGCTCGCCGTCCCCCTGCCGCAGCAGCACCACCGTCGAGGCGTGCCGGGCGTCGGCCGGCTCGCGGCCGCCGTCGGTGAAGGCTCGGGCGTGCTCGACGAGGTCGTCGGGCAGCCGCCGGGTCGCGTCCACGCCTAGACCTCGACGACCAGCTCGACCTCGACCGGCGCGTCGAGCGGCAGGACCGGGACGCCGACGGCGCTGCGGGCGTGCTGCCCGATGTCGCCGAACGCCTCGCCGAACAGCTCGGAGGCGCCGTTGGCCACCCCCGGCTGGCCGGTGAAGTCCGGCGTCGAGGCGACGAACACGACGACCTTGACGATCCGCTTCACCGCGGACAGGTCACCGATCTCCGCGCGGACCGCGGCGAGCGCGTTGAGGGCGCACTGCCGCGCGCACTCGACGGCCTCGTCGACGGTGACCTCGCCGCCCACCTTGCCGGTGGTGATCAGCTGGCCCTGGCGCATCGGCAGCTGGCCGGAGGTGAACACGTGGTGGCCGCTGCGGACCGCGGGCACGTACGACGCGACCGGCTTGGCCACCTCGGGCACCGCGAGCCCCATCTCGGACAGCCTCTCCTCGGGGGTCATGCCTGGGGCCGCTTGAAGTAGGCCACCAGGTTCTCCGGGTTCATCCCGGGCACCATCTGCACGAGCTCCCAGCCGTCCGCGCCGAAGTTGTCGAGGATCTGCTTGGTCGCATGCACCAGCACGGGCGCGGTCATGTACTCCCACTTAGTCATGCTGGCGAGCCTAGGGGGAGGCTGCGGCGGTGGCTACCGTGGCCCCCGTGGACCTTCCCGACGTGATGACCCGCCCCGCCGAGGGCCCCGATGCGGTGCTCCGCTACGCCGCCCACGAGGACGGCCTGGTCGACGTACACCTGCCGCCGGGTCCGCTGCGGCCGAGCCCGCTGGTGGTCTACGTGCACGGCGGCTTCTGGCGGCAGGCCTTCGACCGCCGGCACGCCCGCCCGCTCGCCGACGCGCTGGCCCTGCAGGGGTACGTCGTCGCGGTGCCGGAGTACCGGCGCGTCGGCGGCGCCGGGGGATGGCCGACCACCGGGGACGACGTGGACGCCGCCCTCGGCGCGCTGCCGGAGCTGCTCGCCGGGATCGGCGTGCAGACCACCACGACCACCCTCGTCGGCCACTCGGCCGGCGGCCACCTGGTGCTGTGGCTGGCGAACCAGCCGCACCCGGTCGACCGGGTCGTCGCGCTCGCCCCGGTGGCGCTGCTGCGCGAGGCCGCCGCGCACGGGATGGGATCCGGTGCGACCGTGGACCTGCTCGGCGGCACCCCCGAGCAGGTGCCCGAGGCGTACGACGACGCCGACCCGGGTAGGCGGCTGCGCACCCGGCCCGCGTGCGAGGTGGTCGTGGTGCACGGCGACCGCGACGATGCCGTGCCGGTGGAGAGCAGCCGCGGCCTCAAGGCCCGCTTCGACTGGGTCGACCACCGCGAGCTGCCCGGCGTGGACCACTTCGACCTGATCGACCCGCGGTCCTCGGCATGGGCAGCCGTCCTGGCCGCCGTCCGCGGGTGAGACGCTGGGGGGCATGACCACCACGCGCCGGATCGCGGTCGTCGGCGCCGGACCCGCCGGCACGGCCCTCGCGCTCGGCCTGCTGCAGCAGGGCCACGACGTCACCCTCGTGTCGGACCGGACCGCGGAGGAGATCCGGGTCGGGTCGGTGATGTCGAGCCAGATCACCTTCGAGTCCGCGCTCGAGGCGGAGAGCGCCCTGGGGATCACCGACCTGCTGCCGGACGCTCCGCCGATCCAGCGGATGTCCTACTCCACGGTGCGGCTCGACGGATCGGCCGCGGAGTTCGGCACCGCCCTGCCGACCGCGGCCCGCTCCGTCGACCAGCGGGTCCGGCTGCCGCTGCTGATCGAGGAGGTCGAGCGGCGCGGCGGCAAGGTGGTCACCCGGGCGGCGTCCGTGGACGACCTCGAGGATCTCGCCCGCGACCACGACCTGGTGGTCGTCTCCACCGGCCGCGGCGGGCTCGCGTCGCTGTTCCCGGTCGACGCCGCCCGGTCGCCGTACGACGGGCCGCAGCGGGTCGCGTCGCTGACCTACCTGCAGGGGGTGGCCCCCGACCCGGCCGGTCCGGGGCTGCGCTACCACTGCGTCGAGGGGGTCGGGGAGTGCTTCACCTGCCCGGCGCTGACCGTCGACGGGCCCTGCGACATCTTCGTCGTCGAAGGGGTCCCCGGTGGCCCGCTGGACGCCTGGGACCACGTCCGTACGCCCGCCGAGCACCTGCAGCGGCTCCGGGAGCTGCTGTCGGCGCACTTCCCGGCGGAGGCGTCCCGGATCACCGACGCCGTCCTGGTCGACGACCGCTCGGTGCTGCACGGCCGGATCTCGCCCGTCGTACGCCGGGCCGCGGGGACGCTGCCCTCGGGCGCACCGGTGCTCGGGATGGCCGACGTGGTGGTGCTCAACGACCCGCTGACCAGCCAGGGCTCCAACAACGCGACCAAGTCCGCGTCGTTCTACCTGGAGGCCATCGGCGCGCACACCGGAGAGCTCGACGCCGCCTGGATGGAGCGCACCTTCGACAACTTCTGGCGCGGCTGGGCCCAGTGGGCCACCGAGTGGACCAACTCCTGGCTGCAGCCGGCCCTGCCGCACCAGCGCCAGGTCGTCGACGCCGCCGTCCGGCACCCCCTGGTGGCCGAGCGGATCGCCGCCGGCTTCGACGACGCCCGGCTGTTCGCGCCGTGGTGGTTCGACGCCGCCGAGACGACCGCCTTCCTGGACGCCCAACGCTCCGTCGAGCAGTCCCGGTTCGACCCCCGCGACCTGCGCCGGGCGCTGGGGCAGTACGCCACCGGCGTGACCGTGGTGACCACCCTGGACGCCGACGGCCGGCCGTTCGGGATGACCGCGAACTCGTTCACCTCCGTCTCGATCAACCCGCCACTGGTGCTCTGGGCGGCCGCGCGGTCATCCCCGTCGCTGCCCGCGTTCGAGGCCGCCTCCCACTTCGCGGTCAACGTGCTCGCCGCCGACCAGCACCACCTGTCGCGGCAGTTCTCCACCTCGGGCGCCGACAAGTTCGACGGCGTCCGGCTGGCGCCCGGTGACCTGCCGGTGCTGGAGGGCACCGTCGCGCACTTCGTGTGCCGCCGTCCGCCCGGCGCCGAGGGACGTCTCGACGCCGGCGACCACGTGGTCTTCCTCGGCGAGATCGAGTCCTACCAGGCGCCAGGTGGGGAGCCGCTGGTGTTCCACTCGGGGTTCTACCGGCTCGCGACGAAGCACCCCGACCTGTAGGTCGGCGTCTGCGTCGGTTTCCCAGGTGATGCCGAGAAACTGGCGCTTCCCACAGTGAACTTCCCGTGGGAGGCGCCTGTTTTCCGTGGGCAGCTCGTCGTACGTCGTCGCCCGCCCGCTCCACGCCCACCGGCCCGACCGGCCCCGACCGGCCCCGGCCGCCCCGGCCGCCCCGGCCCAGAACCGTCCCCAGCCGCAGACGCAGCGGCGTCGTCCACCGCTGTCGCCCCGAGCCCCGTCCGCAGCGGCCGGACCGGAGAGCCTCACGACATGGACCGACTCAGGGCGCTGGCCGAGGCCGACGGCTTCTTCACACGACAGGACGCCTTCGCGATCGGCCACGACGACCGTTCCATCCGGCGGGCCCTCCGGAGCCGGCTGTGGGCGCGGGTCCGTCCAGGCGCCTACACCTTCCCCGACCTCTGGCCGGCCGACGACCCGGTCACACGGCACCTGGTCACCGGGCGCGCGGTGACGCGGCGCTTCGGGCCGAAGGTGGCACTGAGCCATACCTCCGGCGCCCTCGCGCACGGTCTGCTCGTCTGGGACGCCGACCTGTCACAGGTGCACGTGACCCGGCTGGACGGGGGTGCCGGCCGCTGCGAGGCCGGGGTGGTCCATCACGAGGGACTGACCCTGCCCTCCGACGTCGTGCACCTCGAGGGTGGTGCCGCGCTCCACCCCGCCCGCTGCGCCATCGAGACCGCCGCGCTCGGGTCGGCGGAGGCGGGGCTCGTCGTCCTCGACTCGCTCCTGCACCTCGGCCGCGCCACCCCCGAGGAGCTGCACGCGACGTACGCGCTGCTGAGGAGCTGGCCTGGCATGCAGGCGACCCGGGTGCCGGTCCGGATGGCCGACGGGCGCGCGGAGTCGGCGGGCGAGTCGCGCACCCGGTACCTCTGCTACGCCCACGGTCTCCCCGCGCCCGAGCTCCAGTACGACGTCTTCGACCGCGCCGGGATCCTCGTGGGCACCACGGACTTCGCCTGGCCGGAGCACAGGCTGCTCGGCGAGTTCGACGGCCGGGTGAAGTACGAGCGGTACCTTCGGCCCGGCGAGACGCCCGGCGACGCGGTCTTCCGCGAGAAGCGCCGCGAGGACCGGCTCTGCGAGCTGCTCGGATGGCGGATGGTCCGGCTGGTCTGGGCGGACCTGCACCGGCCGGCGGAGACGGCTGCCCGGATCGACCGCATGCTCCGCGTGGCTGCCTGACCCCGGCCGTACGCCGGCCAGCCCCGACTCGTACGGAGGCCGGAGCTGCGGCCCCTCACATACGGGACGGCCCCACGAACCTCCGCTGCCTACGGAAAACCGGCACCTCCCACGGGAAGTTCACCGTGGGGAGTGCCGGTTTCTCGGCATCACCTGGGAAACCGGCAGCCGCACGCCCAGCTCTCAGACGAGCGCGGGCTCCGTCTTCTCCCGCACCTCGTCCTCGGTGACGCCGGGCGCCAGCTCGACGAGGTGCATCCCGCCGCCCTCGCCGGTGACCGGGTCCTTCGGGGTGATGTCGATGACGCACAGGTCGGTGATGATCCGCTGCACGACGCCCTTGCCGGTGAACGGCAGCGAGCACTCGTTGACGATCTTGTAGGAGCCGTCCTTGGCGACGTGCTCCATCAGCACGATCACCCGCTTGGCGCCGTGCACCAGGTCCATGGCGCCGCCCATGCCCTTGACCATCTTGCCGGGGATCATCCAGTTGGCGATGTCGCCGGCCGCCGAGACCTGCATGGCGCCGAGGATCGCGGCGTCGATCTTGCCGCCGCGGATCATCCCGAAGGACAGCGCGGAGTCGAAGAACGACGCGCCCTTGCGCAGGGTCACCGTCTCCTTGCCCGCGTTGATCAGGTCCGCGTCCTCCTCGCCCTCGACGGGGTACGCACCGACCCCGAGGATGCCGTTCTCGGACTGGAGCACCAGCTCGACGTCCTCGTCGACGTAGTTCGGCACCATGGTGGGCAGGCCGATCCCGAGGTTGACGTACGAGCCGTCCTCGAGCTCCGAGGCGGCCCGGGCCGCCATCTCCTCACGCGTCCAGGGCATCTCAGGCCTCCTGCTCGGGGCGCGGACGCACGGTCCGCTTCTCGATCTTCTTGTCGGCCACCTGCTCCGGGGTGAGCTCGACGACCCGCTGCACGAAGACGCCGGGGGTGTGGACGTCGTCGGCGCCGATCTCCCCGGGCTCGACGAGGTGCTCGACCTCCGCGATGGTGACCCGGCCGCACATCGCGGCGAGCGGGTTGAAGTTGCGCGCGGACTGGCGGAACACCAGGTTCCCGTGGCGGTCGCCCTTCCAGGCCCGCACCAGGCCGAAGTCCGCGACGATCGCCTCCTCGAGGACGAACTCCCGCTCGCCCTCGTGGGTGTCGAACCGTCGCACCTCCTTGGCCGGCGACGCGAGCACGACGTTGCCCTCGGTGTCGTACTTCCAGGGCAGGCCGCCCTCGGCGACCTGGGTGCCGACGCCGGTGGCGGTGAAGAACGCCGGGATGCCGGTGCCGCCGGCGCGCATCCGCTCGGCCAGCGTGCCCTGCGGCGTCAGCTCGACCTCGAGCTCGCCGTGCAGGTACTGGCGCGCGAACTCCTTGTTCTCCCCGACATAGGAGGAGATCATCCGCCGGATCCGGTGGTTGAACAGCAGCACCCCCAGGCCGGCCTCGTCGACACCGCAGTTGTTCGACACCGCCTCGAGCTCGTCGGCACCCTGCTCGAGCAGGGCCTCGATGAGCACCGTCGGAATGCCGCACAACCCGAAGCCTCCGACCGCGATCGTCGAACCGCTCGCGACGTCGGCGACCGCCTCGGCGGCGGACGCGACCACCTTGTCCACTGGCTAACCTCCTGCACGATTGCATCTCGGCCCGACCGGCCCGATGCGGTCACCCTAGCCAGCCGCTGTGGCCGCGGTCACGGGCGGTGCTCACACACCTTCGGTCGGGGGCTGCGTGCACCGCACATGAGGGCTGTCACACCCTTCGTCCTCGGCCGGGTCCACGGGCTAACCTGCGAGACGTGAGCACCTCCTCCCCCGGCACCGACTGGCCCGGCGTACGCCTGCACATCGTCACCGGCAAGGGCGGCACCGGGAAGTCCACGGTGGCCGCCGCCCTGGCCCTGGCGCTCGCGTCCCGCGGCAAGACCGTGCTGCTGTGCGAGGTCGAGAACCGCCAGGGCATCGCCCAGCTCTTCGACGTCCCGCCGCTGCCGTACGAGGAGCGCCGGATCGTCCAGGGCGCCGACGACGGCGGCGACGTCTACGCCCTGGCCATCGAGACCGAGGCGGCGCTGCTGGAGTACCTCTCGATGTACTACCGCCTCGGCCGGGCCGGGAAGGCGCTCGACCGCTTCGGCGTGATCGACTTCGCGACCACGATCGCACCCGGTGTCCGCGACGTGCTGCTGACCGGCAAGGTCTACGAGTCGGTGCAGCGCAACAAGCGCACCAAGAACGCCCGCCAGTACGACGCCGTGGTGCTCGACGCACCGCCCACCGGCCGCATCCTGCAGTTCCTCAACGTCAACAGCGAGCTCTCCGGACTGGCCAAGGTCGGCCCGATCCGCAACCAGGCCGACAACGTGGTGCGGCTGTTCAAGTCCGAGCGCACCCGGGTGCACCTGGTCACCGTCCTGGAGGACATGCCGGTCCAGGAGACCGCCGACGGCATCGACGAGCTGCGCAGCGAGCACCTGCCCGTCGGCGGCGTGGTCGTCAACCTGGCCCGCCGTCCCGAGCTCGACGACCGCGAGCGCGACCTGGCGATGGCCGGCGAGCTCGACGGCGGCACCATCCGGGCCGACCTGGAGAGCGTCGGGGTCAAGGCGACCAAGACGCTGGTCGACGGGCTGCTCGACGAGGCCCGCGAGCACGCCGAACGGCGCGAGCTCGAGGACGAGCAGCGCAAGCGGATCAACGCCCTCGACGTCCCGACCTACGAGCTGACCCGGCTGCCCGACGGCGTCGACCTCGGCGGTCTCTACGAGCTCGCAGCCGAGCTGTGCAAGCAAGGAATGGCATGAAGCCCACCGCCCGGTACGGACCCCTCGTCGCCGCCCCCGACGGGGCCCCCGACCTCGACGCCGACGCCCTGCTCGCCGATCCGGCCACCCGGATCGTGGTGTGCTGCGGCTCCGGCGGGGTCGGCAAGACCACCACGTCCGCGGCGCTCGCGCTCCGAGCCGCCGAGCAGGGCCGCAAGGTGGTCGTGCTCACCATCGACCCGGCCCGCCGGCTGGCCCAGTCCATGGGCATCGAGAAGCTCGACAACGTGCCCCGGCCCGTGCCCGGTGTCAGCGCCGGCGCCGGCACGCTCGACGCGATGATGCTGGACATGAAGCGCACCTTCGACGAGGTGGTCGAGAGCCAGGCCAGCCCGGAGAAGGCCGCCCAGATCCTGGCCAACCCGTTCTACCAAGCCCTGTCGAGCTCGTTCGCGGGCACCCAGGAGTACATGGCGATGGAGAAGCTCGGCCAGCTGCACGCCGACGCGCAGGCCACCGGCCGCTGGGACCTGATCGTGGTCGACACTCCCCCCTCCCGGTCCGCCCTGGACTTCCTGGACGCGCCCGAGCGGCTCTCCGGCTTCCTGGACGGCCGCTTCATCCGGCTGCTGCTCACCCCGGCCCGCGGCCCGGCCCGGCTGATGACGGCGGGGCTCGGCATCATCACCGGCGCGCTGACGAAGATCCTCGGGGCGCAGATGCTGCGCGACGTGCAGTCGTTCGTCGGCGCGCTCGACACCCTGTTCGGCGGGTTCCGGCAGCGGGCCCAGAAGACCTACCAGCTGCTCCAGGCCGACGGTACGGCGTTCCTGGTCGTCGCGGCCCCCGAGCCGGACGCGTTGCGCGAGGCGGCGTTCTTCGTGGAGCGGCTGCGCGAGGAGCGGATGCCGCTCGCGGGCCTGGTGGTCAACCGGGCCAGCCCGACCCCGGGCGGCCGGCTCACCGCGGAGCAGGCGGTCGTGGCGGCGGAGCGGCTCGACGAGGCGCAGCACGAGGGTCCCACCTCGGGGCTGCTCCGGCTGCACGCCGAGCGCTCGCGCATCGTGGCCCGTGAGACCCGGCTGCGGCGGCGCTTCACCTCCGCCCACCCGGACGTCCCGACGGCCGTCGTACCGGCGCTGTCCACGGACGTGCACGACCTCGACGGCCTGCGGCTGGTCGGCGGCCTGCTCTCCCACCAGGCCTGACCGGGCGCCGGAGACGACCGGCGCCGCTCCGGCTCAGGCCGGGACGAGCTCGGGCGTGATGCTGACGCTGACGGCGGCCACGTGGTCCTCCATGGCCGTCTCGAGCAGACGACGCCAGGAGGTGACGTTCGGGCGGCGGCGCAGCAGCGCACGACGCTCACGCTCGGTCATCCCGCCCCACACGCCCCACTCGATCTCGTTGTCGAGCGCCTCGGCGAGGCACTCCGTGCGCACCGGGCAGCCCGCGCACATCTGCTTGGCGCGGTTCTGCGCGGCACCGCGCACGAACAGCTCATCCGGTCGAGTCTCGTTGCACAGAGCCTTGCCGGCCCAGTCCTCGTTCCACATCGGCCATGGTCCCTTCCGAGAAGGGCCCGCCTCCCAGCGGGCCGTTCGAGTCAATCCCCACTGAAGAAGGTAAAGAGTTCGAACTGCACGAAACAGACACAGAGGGAGCAACTTCTGATAGTCAGATGTGACTAGCGAGAACAGCCAAACGTCCCTCCAGTCGCCGCCGAACGCCGGGATCCAGGCGTGGCCAGGCGTAGCCACGATCCCGGGACGGGCTCCACCGCCGGTCGCTTAGCCCGTTCGGGCTATGTCGCGAGGGTGCGCCCGCCACGCCGTACGACGGACCGGTGCGTGACATGCAGGTCACCGTGCGCTAGACGTCCCGGCCCACCCCGGTCACGTACCCTGGGGTCCATGTCCCCGCGCAGACCCGACCGTCTCAAGCCTGCCAGCGTCATGTCCCACCTCGGCGTGATGGTGGCCGTCGCCGCCGTCATGGGCGTCCTGGTGGCCGGCCTGGCGCTTCCGCTCGCCGCCGTCACCGGGCTGTCGACGCGGACCGTGGCCGACGGGATGGCGAAGATCCCGACCTCGCTGGTCGCCGAGCCGCTCGCGCAGCGCACCCGGCTGCTGGGCCGCGACGGCGCGGTGCTGGCCACGCTCTACGACCAGAACCGCGTGAACGTGCCGCTGTCCAAGGTCGCCCCGGTGATGCGCAAGGCGATCATCGCCATCGAGGACTACCGCTTCTACCAGCACGGCGCCCTCGACCTGCGGGGCACGCTGCGCGCGTTCGTCACCAACCAGTCGAGCAACGGCACCACCCAGGGTGGCTCGTCGATCACCCAGCAGATGGTCAAGATGACCCTGGTCAACCAGGCCAAGACCAAGGCCGCGCGGCTCGCGGCGACAGCGGACACCTACCAGCGCAAGATCAACGAGCTGCGCTACGCGATCGCCTTCGAGGACAAGTACTCCAAGGACTGGATCCTCCAGCGCTACCTGAACATCGCCTACTTCGGTGACGGCGCCTACGGCATCGAGGCCGCCTCCCGGCACTACTTCTCCAAGCCGGCCTCCAAGCTCACCCTGCGCGAGGCGGCGCTGCTGGCCGGTCTCGTGAAGAACCCCACCGGCTACGACCCGACGAACCACCCCGGCCGCGCCAAGGAGCGCCGCGACACCGTGCTGGCCCGGATGGCTCAGCTCAACGTCATCTCCGCCTCGGAGTCCAGCCAGGCGCAGGCCAAGCCGATCGGGCTCCACGTGGTGGCGGTGCGCAACGGCTGCGTCTCCTCGGCCGCGCCGTTCTTCTGCGACTACGCGATCCAGTACCTGCTCGCCGACGAGAACCTCGGCAAGACCGTCGAGGACCGCCGGCGGCTGCTGTTGAGCGGCGGACTGACCATCAAGACCACCGTCGACCTCCGCTTCCAGCGCTCGGCCGACGCGGCGGTCCGCAGCCACGTGAACCCGACCGACCGGGCGATCGGCGGCCTGGCGATGGTGCAGCCGGGCACCGGCGAGGTCCGGGCGCTGGCACAGTCCCGGCCGATGGGCGGCGACTCCAAGAAGGGCGAGACCTACCTCAACTACGTGGTCCCCCAGAAGTACGGCGACTCCAACGGCTTCCAGGCCGGGTCGACCTTCAAGGCATTCGTGCTGTCCGCCGCGATCAGCAAGGGCATCCCGCTGTCCACCCGGATCAACGCCCCGCAGTCGATCTCGCTGCCGGTGAGCTCCTTCCGGGACTGCAACGGACCGATCCGCAGCAGCGACGTCTGGAACCCGCAGAACTCCACGGGGTCCGGTTCGTTCGACCTCTACACCGGCACCCAGCTCTCGGTGAACACCTTCTTCGCCCAGCTCGAGCAGCGCACCGGCCTCTGCAAGCCGGTCACCCTGGCCCGCAAGATGGGCGTCGACGTGCCGAGCCCGGTCTACCCGCCGTTCACGCTCGGTGTCTCCGACACCAACCCGCTGACCATGGCCGACGCCTACGCGACCTTCGCCGCCCGGGGCGTGCACTGCGAGGCCCGCCCGGTCACGACGGTGCAGAACGCCGCCGGCAGGACCATCGAGAACTACCCCAAGCAGTGCAACCGGGTGCTGCGCACGGACGTGGCCGACGCCGTCAACGACATCCTGAAGGGCGTCCAGACCGGCAACGGGTTCGGCGCATCGGCGGGCCTGGCGCTGAACCAGGAGTCGGCCGCCAAGACCGGGACGACCAACAACAACCGCGCCGTCTGGTTCGTCGGCTACACCCCCAACCTGGCGGCGGCCGCGATGATCGCCGGCGCCAACAAGCAGGGCCACTGGCTGTCCCTCAACGGGCAGACGGTCGGTGGCACCTACATCTCCGGCGCCCACGGCTCGACGACCGCCGGCCCGGTGTGGGGCGACGCGATGAAGGGGGTCCAGTCGCTGCTGCCGAACACCCGCTTCCACCGGCCCAACCCGCAGACCATCCAGGGACGTAGCGTCACCATCCCGTCGCTCTACGGGCTGAGCACCGGCGCCGCCGCCCAGGCGCTGCGCAAGGCCGGGTTCACCCCGGTGATCGGGCCGACCGTCGACAGCGCCAACACCGCCGGCACGGTCGCCTACCTCAGCCCCAGCTCGGGTGGGCAGGCGCCCACCGGCAGCACGGTGACGATCTACGTCTCAGACGGGACCCCCTACGTCGCCCCGCAGCCGGCGCCGACGCCGAAGCCGCAACCCACGACGAAGCCGAAGACCAAGCCCACGAGCCAAGCCCACCGCGAAGCCCACGGCGAAGCGCACGACCAAGCCCACCGCGAAGCCCACGGCGAAGCGCACGACCAAGCCCACCGCGAAGCGCACGACCAAGCCCTCGACCAAGCCCACGGCGAAGCGCACGACCAAGCCGACAGCCAAGCCCACCAAGACCCAGAAGCCGAAGAAGCCCAAGAAGGGCGGGAACTGAGCCGGGCTAGCCGAGCTGGCGACGGACCTCCGCGGCCACCGCGCCGCCGTCGGCCCGGCCCTTGACCTGAGGCTGCAGCGCGCCCATCACCTTGCCCATGGCGCGCATCCCCTCCTCACCGGCCCCCAGTGAGGCGATCGTCGCCGTGACGAGCTCGCGGACCTGGGCGTCGTCGAGCTGCTGGGGGAGGTACTCGGTGATGATGTCCGCCTCGGCCCGCTCCTTGGTCGCACTGTCGGGCCGGCCGGCGTCCTCGAAAGCGGCCGCGGACTCGCGGCGCTTCTTCGCCTCCGTGCTGAGCACGCCGACGACGTCGTCGTCGCTGAGCTCGCGCTGGGTCTTGCCGGCCACCTCGGCGTTGGTGATCGAGGTCAGCAGCATGCGCAGGGTCGAGGACCTGAGGCTGTCGCGAGCCTTCATCGAGGCGGTCAGGTCGTTACGGAGGCGGTCCTTGAGGTCACTCACTCCTCCAGTCTGACAGCCGGACGCCACCCGGTTCGCGGGCGAGCCCTGTGGGAACCTTCCTCCCGTGTCGACTTCTCGGGATCGCGTCCGCCGTACCGCCGCCGTCAGGACCGCCCAGGCGGTGGGGGCGGCCGGGCTGGCCGGCGCCCTCACCCTCGGCTGGTCGGCCGGCGTGGAGGTGCGCTGGTTCGTGCTGCGCCGGGTCACCCTGCCGGTGCTGCCGGCCGGTCGCCGCCCGATCAAGGTGCTGCACCTCTCCGACATCCACCTGACCCCGGGACAGGGCCGCAAGCTCGCGTGGCTGCGCGGCCTGGCCGCCCTGGAGCCTGACCTGGTGGTCAACACCGGCGACAACCTGGCTCACCGCCGGTCGGTACCGCCACTGCTCGAGGCCCTCGGCGGCCTGCTCGACGTCCCCGGCGTCTTCGTGTTCGGCTCCAACGACTACTTCGCACCGTCCATGCGCAACCCGATCCGCTACCTGCTGCCGGACGACGGCCAACGCAACACCCACACCCGGCAGCTGCCGTACGAGGACCTCCGAGCAGGCTTCCAGGGCCGGGGCTGGGTCGACCTCACCAACCGGCGCGAGCACCTCAGCGTGCTGGGCACCACCTTCGCCTTCGCCGGGGTGGACGACCCGCACCTGGAGTACGACGACCTGGCCGCCGTCGCGGGTCCCGCCGACGCCGGCGCCGACCTGCGCCTGGGGGTCACCCACGCGCCGTACCTGCGGGTGCTCGACCAGTTCGCCGCCGACGGGTACGAGACGGTGCTGGCCGGGCACACCCACGGCGGCCAGGTGTGCCTGCCGTTCCGCGGCGCCCTGGTCACCAACTGCGACCTCGACACCGCCCGGGCCAAGGGGCTGCACCGACACCCGGCGGATGCCACCCCCGGCGCTCCCGGGTCGTCCTGGCTGCACGTGTCTGCGGGCGCTGGGCACCTCGCCGTACGCCCCGGTGCGGCTGTGCTGCCGCCCGGAGGCGACCCTGCTGACACTCGCTCCCGTCCAGGAGTGAGTCCCGGTTTCGTGCGCGGGCTACCGGTCGGTTAGAGTGACTTCGCCCTCGGGCTGTGGCGCAGCTTGGTAGCGCGCCTCGTTCGGGACGAGGAGGCCGCAGGTTCAAATCCTGTCAGCCCGACCGAGTGGTAATACGTCCACAGGCCCCCGCACTCCGGTGCGGGGGCCTGTGGCGTCTCCGGACACATCACCCGAATTCGGGCGCCCTCCAACGTTTTAACCGTAAATCGGCCGATGCTTTACCTAAATACCCTCTTATCATGCGTCAACAGTCCTTACACTCCACCTACCACTTTGTAAGACATGATCACTTTGGGAGAAATCATGCGTACTGCTACTCGCGTCCTCATTGCCGGCTTCGTCAGCGTTCTCGCCGTCGGCATCCTGCCCGCCTCCGCCGACGCCGCTCAGGCCAAGACCAACATCATCTAGTGCTGCCGCTGAGGTTCCCTCCTCGGCCAGCCGGGCCATCAATTCGGACAGACTTGTCATGAGACCTCTACTGCTGAGTAAAGCCGGGTAAACTCCGGTGTTATGAGCAGCATTGGGGCCCGTGTCCGAGAGATCCGGCTGGCCAAGGGACTGAGCCAACAGGCACTTGCCGGTGACGGCATCAGCGCCGGCTACGTCTCGCTGATCGAGTCCGGCAAGCGCACCCCGTCGGAAGCTGCGACCCGGCTTCTCGCGGAACGGCTCGGCGTCCCGCTGGCCCGGCTCCTCGACGAGGAGCCGGGCCGGGGCGCCGAGCCCGCGTGTGCACTCGCGTCTCGAGGTCAACTTCGCCAGGCTCGCCCTGGCCAACGGCAACCCCGCCGAGGCGGTGCGATGCCTGGCTGCCAGCTCGACCTCGACGAGCTCGACAGCCAGACCGGTTGCGAGGCGGCCTTGTGCTGGCCGAGAGCCTGCAGCAGACGGGTCAGCTCGATGTGGCCGTCGCTGTACTGGAGTCGCTCGTCCAGTCGCTGCCGCAACGAAGGCGTCGTGGCTGGAGCTGGCCGCTCGCGTCGACGATGCTGTCGGTCATGTACATCGAGTCCGGTGACGTCGCCCGGAGCGCCGACACGGCCGAGACGTGCCAAGGAGATCGAGGCGGCCGGGCTCGAGGGCACCGACGAGCACATCCGTCTGTCCTCGGTGCTGGTGTCTGCCCTGATGGAGCGCGGCGACATGGTCTTCGCGACCCGTCACATGGAGCAGCTCATCGACGGTGGCCGACCGCGTCGGGAGCTCACGTGCCCGAGGGTCGGTCTACTGGAACGCCGGTGCGGTGGCGCAGGGTCGCGGTCGGGTCCGGGACGCGGTGAGACTGACCGATCGTGCCGTCGCACTGCTGGGCGAGCAGGAGGAGAGCCGTGACCTCCCGCGACTGCGCATGCACTACGCCTGGGTGCTGTTGAACAACGAGACGTCCCTCGCGCCGAAGAGGCCCTCGACCAACTCGAGCCGAGCCTCGGCGGACCCGTCACTCGCCGGGTCCCGCCTCGACCTCGGGATCGTCCGCCACGCTGCGTGGCCGCGCGTACCTGCTGCTGGGGGGGTCGACGACGCCGCCGAGCATGCCGCCGCCGCCCTGCAGCTGCTCGGCCCCTCCGTGCACGTCGAGCGGGTGTCCGCCCTGCTGCTGCTGGGCGACGTCGGTGCGACGCAGCTCGACATGGACCTCGCCCAGGAGTCGTACGAGCGAGGCCGAGCGGGTGCTGGTCATGATGAAGCAGTCCCGCGGGGTGGGGCGGCTGTGGCGTGACCTCGGCGACAGCTGGAGCGACCTGGGCGAGCTGCGCCGCGCCGTCCTGGCCTACGACCGGTCACTTGGAATGGTCGGACTCGGCGGTCAGCGCCCGATGTCGAGTCGACCAGGTTCGCGACGCCCTCGCCCGGTGAGCGCCGGCCCGGCTACACCCGGAGCCTTGATCCTCCCGACGCCGTGCTCACCGTCTGACACACTGCCGCCCATGGGTGACACCCCGAACGCCGACGGCCGTGAGCGCTCCGACGAGGCCGCCAAGCTCGAACTGCCACCGCTGCGCCTGCCGCGGCTCGGCCGTCGGAGGAAGCCGGAGCGCAGCGCGACACCGGCCGACCCGACACCGGCCGACCCGACACCGGCCGCGGAGCACCCGGTCGCCGAGGCTCCCCGCGCCGACGTCGACGCGGACCAGCCCCTGATGGCGCCCCCGACACCCGTGACGCCGGTGGTCACCACGCACCAGGTCGACGGGCACGACAACGGCACCCGCCCGTTGGGCGCGGTCGCCACCGAGGTCGAGGACCAAGAGCACACCACGGAGGAGCCGGGGCGCTCGTTCACGCTCCCCGCCCGGCCGTCGCTGCCCCGGCTGTCCACGCGCACCGCCGTCTGGGTCACCGGCGCGGTCGTCGGCGTCGTCGGCGCGTTGCTGACCTTCCTCGCGCTGCGCGGCTGCGACGTGGTCGCGGGCACCGAGTCCTGCGGCGGCGGGCCCGGCCTGCTGCTGCTGGTCGTCATCCTCGCCGTGATGGTGGCGCTGGGCTCCGCGCTGCTGTCGCTGTGGGGGGTCGACGAGTCCCGCGGCACCAGTGTCCTGGCGGTCGGCGTGCTCTGCGTGGTGCTGCTGCTGACCCTGATCCAGGACCTGTTCTCGTCCTGGATGTTCCTGGCCCTGCCGGTGCTGGGCGCGCCGTCGTACCTGCTGGCGCACTGGGTGACCACGACCTTCGTCGAGGCGACGCCCGAGGACGGCCCCCAGCACGACGTCCGCTGACCGGCGCCGCGCTCCCTCAGAGGGTGGCGGCGACCAGCTCGGCGATCTGCACGGTGTTCAGCGCGGCACCCTTGCGGAGGTTGTCGTTGGAGATGAACAGCGCCAGCCCGCGCTCGCCGTCGACGCCCGGGTCCTGCCGGATCCGGCCGACGAAGCTCGGGTCCTGCCCGGCCGCCTGCAGCGGGGTCGGCACGTCGGACAGCGCGACCCCGGGCGCGTCGCCGAGGATCTCGGCGGCGCGCTTGGCCGACAGCGGGGCGGCGAACTCGACGTTGACCGACAGCGAGTGACCCGTGAAGACCGGCACCCGCACGCAGGTGCCCGAGACCCGCAGGTCGGGGATGTCGAGGATCTTGCGGCTCTCGTTGCGGAGCTTCTGCTCCTCGTCGGTCTCGTCGCTGCCGTCGTCGACGACCGAGCCCGCCATCGGCAGCACGTTGAACGCGATCGGGCGCACGTACTTCGCCGGGGCCGGCATCCGCACCGACGAGCCGTCGTGGGTGAGCAGCGGCCCGCGGTCGCCCACGGCCGCGACCTGACCGGCGAGCTCCTCGACCCCGGCGAGCCCACTGCCGGACACCGCCTGGAAGGTGCTCGCGACCATCCGCACCAGGCCGGCCTCGTCGTGCAGCGGCTTCAGCACCGGCATCGCGGCCATCGTGGTGCAGTTCGGGTTGGCGATGATCCCCTTGCGTGCCTGGCGTACGGCGTCGGGGTTGACCTCGCTGACCACGAGCGGGACGTCGGGGTCCATCCGCCAGGCGGAGGAGTTGTCGACCACGACGGCGCCGGCGGCGGCGAACCTGGGCGCGAGCTCGCGCGAGGTGGAGCCACCGGCCGAGAACAGCGCGATGTCGATCCCGGACAGGTCCGCGGTCGCGGCGTCCTCGACGGTGACCTGCCGGGCGCCCCACTCGATCGTGGAGCCCGCGGAGCGCGCCGAGGCGAGAAAGCGGATGTCGGCGACCGGGAACTCCCGCTCGAGCAGGATCTGCCGCATCACGGCCCCGACCTGACCGGTGGCTCCGACGATCGCGATCCGCATCGGCCGGGGTCGGGTCACCTCGCTCATCGCCCGGTCCCGCCGTACACGACCGCCTCGACCTCGTGCGAGTCGAGCTCGAAGGCGGTGTGGGTGGCCAGCACGGCGTCGTCGACCTGGCCCTCGTCGACGATCACCGAGATCCGGATCTCCGAGGTGGAGATCATCTCGATGTTCACCCCGGCGGCGGCCAGGGCGGCGAAGAACTTCGCGGTGATGCCGGGGTGCGAGCGCATCCCCGCCCCGATCAGCGAGACCTTGCCGATCTGGTCGTCGTAGAGCAGCGAGTCGTAGCCGACCTCGTCCTTGATCCGGGCCAGTGCGCTCATCGCGGTCTGGCCGTCCTCGCGGGGCAGGGTGAACGAGATGTCGGTGAGGTTCGTGGCCGCGGCCGACACGTTCTGCACGATCATGTCGAGGTTGATCTGCGCCGTGGCGAGGGTCTCGAAGATCCGGGCCGCCTCGCCCACCTTGTCCGGCACCGCGACGACGGTGATCTTGGCCTCGCTCCGGTCGTGGGCGACGCCGGCGATGATCGCCTGCTCCATGGAACCCTCCTCTGCTTCGGGCACGATCCAGGTGCCCTGCTTCTGACTGAACGAGGACCGCACGTGGACGGGCATCTGGTAGCGGCGGGCGTACTCGACGCACCGCAGGTGCAGGATCTTGGCGCCGCACGCCGCCATCTCGAGCATCACCTCGGTGGAGACCCGGTCGAGCTTGCGGGCCGTCGGCACGATCCGCGGGTCGGCGGTGAACACCCCGTCGACGTCGCTGTAGATCTCGCACACCTCGGCGCCGAGGGCCGCGGCCAGCGCGACCGCGGTGGTGTCCGAGGCGCCCCGGCCCAGCGTGGTGATGTCCTTGGTGTCCTGGGAGACGCCCTGGAAGCCCGCCACGATCGCGATGTGGCCCTCCTCGATCGCCTTCTGGATGCGGCCGGGGGTGACGTCGATGATCTTGGCCTTGCCGTGGGCGCTGTCGGTGATCACGCCGGCCTGGCTGCCGGTGAACGACCGGGCCGCCTGCCCCAGGTTGGCGATCGCCATCGCGACCAGTGCCATCGAGATCCGCTCGCCCGCGGTGAGCAGCATGTCCAGCTCGCGCGGCGGCGGCAGCGGGCTCACCTGCTGGGCGAGGTCGCGCAGCTCGTCGGTGGTGTCGCCCATCGCGGACACCACGACCACGACGTCCTTGCCGGACTTCTTCGTGGCCACGATCCGCTGGGCGACGCGCTTGATCCCGGCGGCGTCGGCGACCGACGAGCCGCCGTACTTCTGCACGACAATGCCCACGACACTCCTCAGCGGTTGGGCCGGCTCCTCGACGTCGGTCCGGCGTGCCCGATCCTACCGATCCCGCGGGGGTAGGACGTTCCGGCCGTCGGATCGCAAGACGGCCCCGGACCGGAAGATCTCCGGCTCAGACCCCGCACAGAGTCGTCAGGATCAAGATCTTGCGGGACCGAGCAGGTCGCTGGCGGCGGCGACCTGATCCTGCTCGCTCTCGAACTCGGCATCGAGCCGGTCGTGGGCGACCACGGACTGCAGCGCGCGGAGCACGGCGCTGGCGTCGGTGCCCCACGAGGAGACGTAGGAGAACTGCCACCACCACAGCGCCTCGCTGACCCGGCCGGCCCGGTAGTGCGCCAGGCCGTGGGCGAGCGAGGTGGCGATGCTGGTCAGGTCGTCCGACAGCAGCGAGGAGACCAGCTCCGGCGGGTCGACGTACGGGTCGAAGACCTCGCTGTAGGCGTCGACGCTCTCGAGCAGGACCGCCAGCCGCAGCCGCATCGCGTCGAGGTCCGGGTCGGGCCCGGCGTCGGGCTCGTACTCGTCGGCGGGCTGGAAGTCGCTGTGCACGCCGAGCCGACCGCCCGCGAGCAGCACCTGGCTGACCTCGAGCAGCAGCAGCGCGACCGCCGTGGACCCGTCGGCCTCGCCGCGCGAGATCGCCCGCAGCGCGAGCAGGAAGCTCTCGACCTGGTCCGCGATCTGCTGGGCGAAGTCCTCCAGGTCGCTGGCCACCGCACGGTCGGCGGCGTCCGGTGTCCGGGGGGTGCCAGTCGCGACCGTGCCCACCTCGTGGTTCGTCATTCGACCGATCTTCTCCCTTCGAAAGCACGCCCGAGGGTGACCTCGTCGGCGTACTCCAGATCTCCACCGACTGGAAGTCCACTCGCAAGTCGGGTCACGCGCAACCCCATCGGCTTGAGCAGCCGGGTGAGATACGTCGCGGTGGCCTCGCCCTCGAGGTTCGGGTCGGTCGCCAAGATGACCTCCACGACGGTGCCGTCGGCCAGCCGGGGCATCAGCTCGCGGATCCGCAGGTCGTCGGGGCCGATGCCGTCGATCGGCGAGATCGCCCCGCCGAGCACATGGTAACGCCCGCGGTACTCACGGGTGCGCTCGATGGCCACCACGTCCTTGGACTCCTCGACCACGCACAGCACCGCCGGATCGCGCCGCGGGTCGCGGCAGATCCGGCAGGTCTCCTCCTCCGCGACGTTGCCGCAGACCGAGCAGAACTTCACCCGCTCCTTGACCTCGACGAGCACCTGCGCGAGCCGGCGTACGTCGACCGGGTCGGCCTGGAGCAGGTGGAAGGCGATCCGCTGCGCGCTCTTGGGCCCGACGCCTGGCAGCCGTCCGAGCTCGTCGATCAGGTCCTGGACGACACCTTCGTACATCAGAAGCCGAGCTGGTTCCCGGGGCCGCCGGCAGCCTCGTCGCCGCCGAGACCGGGAAGGCCGCCGGCGAGCGGGCCGAGCTTCTCCGCGGCCAGTGCCTCGGCCTTGACCTTGCCGTCCCGGTAGGCCGCGACGATCAGGTCCTCGAGGTCCTCGGTGTCGGAGGGGTCGAAGCAGTCCTTGCGGATCTGCACGCCGACCAGCTCGCCGGTGCCGTTGACGGTGACCGTCACCAGGCCGTCGCCGACGGTGCCGTCGACGGTGGTCTCCGCGAGCTCCTGCTGCGCGGACATCATCTGCTCCTGCATCTGCTGCGCCTGCTGGAGCAGTGCATTCATGTCGAACCCGGCGTCGCCGAAGGGGTTCTGGTTCTCGGTCATCGCACACGTCTCTTTCGCGGTGGGGGGAACGGCTCGGGCGGGGTCACGGCGCAGGCGGCACCGCTCAGTTGTGCTTGATCTCCTCGATGATGCTCGCACCCAGCTCACGCTCGAGGAGCTGCGCACCGCCGATCGAGTGGTCCTCGGCGTCGGGGTCGTCGCGGTCGGCGTCCTCGTCGGAGACGTCCGACCGCCGGTGCTGGCGTGGGTCGCCCGCCGAGCGGGTGTCCTGGATCGCCCCACGGGCCCGCGCGATGGTCTCCGGGTCGAGCGGACGCTTCGGCTCCTCGGGGGGCGCCGTCGCCGGCGCGGCGGCTCCACCCTGACCGGTGCCCGGCTCGGCCCGCGGCGCCGCCGAGGCCGCCGGGGTCCCAGGGGTGGCCGGGGTGGCCGGGGTGTCGGGGGTCGCCGCGCGGGTCACCGTGTGCTGCGGCTCGGCGCCGGGCTGGGCCGACGGGTCGACGATCGACTCGACCCGCCAGTCGTGGCCGATCACGTCGATCGCGGCCTGCCGCAGGATCTCCTCGCTGCCGCCGCTGCTGAAGGAGTTGCGCGCGCCGGCGTTGACCAGGGCGACCGTCAGGGTCTTCTCGTCGACGGCGACGACCTGGGCGTTCTGGCTGAGCAGGATCCAGGTGAAGCGACGCTTGAGCTTGACCGCCTCGAGGAGGTCCGGCCACAGCCGGCGTACCTCGACCAGACTGAGCCCGCCCGCGGCCGGCCGGCTCCGGCTCCGCTGTCGTCGGCTGGGCTGCCGACTGAGCGGCGGGCTCGGTGGCGGGCTGCGCGACCGGCTCCGGGCGGGCGTCCGGGGCAGGTGCCGCCCCCGGCTGCCGGGCCGCGGGCTGAGCCGGCCGGTCCGTGGCCCGGGTCTCCGCCGGGGCCTCGCCCGCGGACGTCGCCGGCTCGGGGGCGGCCGGGGCCGCGGCGGCGGGTTGGGGCGTGCCGACCGGCACCCGGGTCGGCTCGGGTGTCTGCTCGGGAGCCCGGGCCGGGGCGCCGCCCGCGGCGCTCGGGGTGCCCTCGATCGACATCCGCTTCTCGATCCGGTCGAGCCGGGCCAGCAGCCCCTCGGTGCCGTGGTCGGCCCCGGGCAGCAGCACCCGGGCGCAGATCAGCTCGAGCAGCAGCCGGGGGGCGGTCGCACCCTTGAGCTCGGTGAGGCCGTCGGCGACCAGCTCGGCGGACCGGCTCAGGTCGGCGCGGCCGAACCGGGCGGCCTGCGCGGTCAGCCGCTCCCCCTGGTCCTGGGGTACGTCGATCAGGCCGGTCGCGGGCGCGTCGGGGACGGCGGCGATGATGACCAGGTCGCGGAGCCGGCGCAGCAGGTCCTCGGTGAAGCGGCGCGGGTCCTGCCCGGTCTCGATCACCTTGTCGACCACCCCGAAGACGGTGCGGCCGTCGCCCGCGGCGAAGGCGTCGACGACTTCGTCGAGCAGCGAGTCGGGGGTGTAGCCGAGCAGGCCGGTGGCCAGCTCGTAGGTGACCCCGTCGGGGCCGGCGCCGCCCATCAGCTGGTCCAGCACCGAGAGCGTGTCACGTGCCGAGCCACCACCGGCCCGGACGACCAGCGGGAGGGCGGCCGGGTCGATCCGGACGTCCTCCTTCGCGCAGATCTCGCTCAGGTAGTCCGAGAGCGTCCGCGGCGGGATCAGCCGGAACGGGTAGTGGTGGGTCCGGGACCGGATGGTGCCGATGACCTTGTCCGGCTCGGTGGTGGCGAAGACGAACTTGAGGTGCTCGGGCGGCTCCTCCACGAGCTTGAGCAGGGCGTTGAAGCCCTGCGGCGTCACCATGTGCGCCTCGTCGATGATGTAGACCTTGTAGCGGCTGCTCACCGGGGCGAAGAAGGCCCGCTCCCGCAGGTCGCGGGCGTCGTCCACGCCGCCGTGGCTGGCCGCGTCGATCTCGATGACGTCGATCGAGCCGGGCCCGCCGCGGGCCAGGTCGGTGCAGGAGCGGCATACCCCGCACGGGGTGTCGGTGGGCCCCTGCTCGCAGTTCAGGCAGCGGGCCAGGATCCGGGCGCTGGTGGTCTTGCCGCACCCGCGCGGGCCGGAGAACAGGTAGGCGTGGTTGACCCGGTTGTTGGTCAGCGCCGCCCGCAACGGAGCCGTGACGTGGTCCTGACCGATGACCTCGGCGAACGTCTCGGGCCGGTAGCGGCGGTAGAGGGCAAGGGGGGCTTCCACGTGTGCACCCTAACCAGCCGCTCCGACAGCCGGAAGGGCGGCGGGTCCGGGCATGAAAAGGCCCCCCGCACACCCGACAGAGCTCACTGACCCTTGCTGCCTTCCGGCCCTGGGGGAGTTGGGCGAGATGTCGCCGCACGGGGGGTTGCCCCCCAGTCTAGGGGAGAGCGCTCGGCGGGCCCAAGTCGGGCTGATTTCATCATCGCCCGCCCCGACCGGTAGCCTTCGCGGCGGAGGATTCGCCTAGTGGCCTATGGCGCTCGCTTGGAAAGCGGGTTGGGTTAACGCCCTCAGGGGTTCGAATCCCCTATCCTCCGCCACTGAGATGCAGGGCCTGACCTGCGAGAACGCCGACCGTCGCCCACCGAGGGCGCGGTCGGCGTTCGCGGTCTCAGGGGCTCGTAGTCTCAGTCCCAGTTGCGCTCGTGCCCTCAGCCTGATCAGCGGCAGAGTGGCCGTCGGCGCATACGGGCCAGGCTCGGAGGCGACCCGCAGGAAGCCTCGTCTCCAGCGCTGGCGAGCCCTAGACTCGAGTGGTGCTCAGCAGCCGGCTGCACGACTCCGGCGGGGGTGACGGCGACGCCGACGCCTCGTGGAGTCGCGTGGCGCTGGTCGCCGGGTGGGTGGCAGGCGTGGGGCTGATCCTCCAGACCGGGCTCTTCCTGCTGGACACCGCCAACGTGCTGGCAGCCCGGCCCGAGTTCCGCCGGACCGGGGCGGGTGCGGAGGTCGATCGGGCGCAGTACTACGCGGACTACTTCGACCGTCAGCACTCGATCCTGTGGGACATCGTCGTGCGTGACACGGTCGGCCCGGTTGCCTTCCTGGCGCTGGCGGTCTGGGCGCTGGCGGTGACGTTCAGGCTCCACCCCGCGGGACCGCTCGGACCGCTGACCATCATGTTCTTCACGGTCGGGGCGTTGCTGCACGTCGTCAGCGACCTGATCTACCTCAGTCTGGAGCGCATCTGGAGGTTCGAGGGCTTCTCCGCTGATCCACCGGGGCCGATGAACTCCTACGGGGCGGCCGTCGACGCGGTCGACCTCTCCACCACCTACCTCGAGGCGTCGTCGTACCTGGTCCTTGCGGCCGGCGTCGGATGTCTGGCACGACTGGTGGTGCGCGATGGCCGGATCCCACGGTGGCTTGGAGTGGCGGCGGGTGTCGAAGCCGCGGCGCTCGTGCTGCTCGGCTCCGGGATCGCGCTGGAGCGGGACCTCCTCTTCCAGATCGGTGGTGCCTTCGCGGGCATGGCACTGGGCCCGCTGGTGGTCATCGGAGTCGGCCACGCGTTGAGACGGGCGGACCTCACCACCTCCTGACCCCCGACCGATCCTCCCCGTCCACGACGGGCCGCTGACTGCCTCGGAGACGGCGTGCTCCGTGACGGGCGCCCGTCGTGTCAGGCCCTCGTCCGGTCCGCGCGAGAAGCGCGGCGCGGTGAGGACCCGCGGCCGCCGAGCCAGGGGGACGTTGGACCCTTCCCTCGGCCCGAGCGGTCCCCCGAGGGTCGAGGGGAGGTGTGCGCCACAGCCGGCTCTCGGGCATGCCGCCGAGGGGGCGAAGCCGACGAGCTGAACGAGGTGCGTCTGGGATGAGCGGCGAAGCGAAAACACGATCCGGTGCGAGCGGGGCACCTGTCATCCCCTGGCTCGAGCGACAGGTCGCGGTCCACCTCAAGAGCGCGAGCGACTTCGGCAACTCGAGACTGGAGTACCGACGGCTGTTCAGTGAGGCGTGGGGGACCTTCCTGCTCGTCCTGGTGGCGGCCGGCGGTGGGGTCGTCGGAGCAACGGCGTACGGCGGAGACCTGACGCTGGCGACGAAGGCGCTGGCACCGGGAGTCATGGTGATGGGGATCATCTACTTCATGGGGCCCATCTCAGGTGCGCACCTCAATCCCGCGGTGACCCTGGCCTTCGCCGCACGGGGGAACTTCCCGTGGGTCCGGGTCCCCGGCTACCTGGCCGCCCAGCTGGTCGGCGCGGTGCTGGCCGCCTGGTTCCTGCAGGTGATGTTCGGCGGCATCATCAACGGAGCCACCGAGCCGACCCCGCAGGTCAGCCTGACCGTGGCCATGCTCACCGAGGCGGTGCTGACCCTGGGACTGGTCAGCGTCATCCTCGGAACCGCCACCGGGGCCCGCAACATCGGCACCAACGGCGCCCTGGCCATCGGTGGCTACATCGGTCTGGTCAGCGTCTGGGCCGCGCCGGTCACCGGTGCTTCGATGAACCCCGTCCGGTCGTTCGCCCCCGAGCTGGTCGGCGGGAACCTGAGCGACTTCTGGATCTACCTCGTAGGCCCGGTCCTCGGTGCCGCGGTGGCGGTCGGCTTCGAATGGATCCTGCGTGGCAGGGCGACGGCGGCCGGTGCCGACGCCGCTCAGGGCATCCTCGACAAGGACAATCCCGCGGCGCTGTGACCTCTCACCGCCGGCCCCGGGAGCGTCAGCCCACCGGGGCGCCGAGCAGGCCGGCCACCTCGTCGGCGGCGGGACGGTCCCCCGGCTCCGCGGCGGTCATCCGGGTGAGCAGGGAAGGCCAGCCGGTCGGCAGGCTCGAGGGGATCAGCGGAGCGGTGTGCAGCCGGGCCAGCGCGGCCTCCAGCGGCGCCCCGGTGTAGGCCCGACGGCCGGTGAGCACCTCCAGCAGCACCAGACCCAGGGCGTAGACGTCACTGGCCGGGGACACCGGCTCGCCGCGGACCTGCTCGGGGGCCAGGTAGGCGGCCGTCCCGATCGTCGTCCCGGTCAGGGTGTGGCCGCTCGTGTCGCCGAGCATCCTGGCGATGCCGAAGTCGGCCAGCCGCGCGCGCCCGTCCGGGCCGAGCAGTATGTTGCCCGGCTTCACGTCGCGGTGCACGATGTCTCGGTCGTGCACGTAGCCGAGCACGGCGCCCAGGTCGGCGGCGATCGTGGTCACCCGGTCGGCCGACAGCGGCTCGCCGTCGACGTACGGGGACAGGCTGGTCCCCTCGATGAGCTCCATGACGAGGTAGGGGACGTCGTCGTCGGACAGGCCGGCGTCCAGGACGGCGACCAGGCTCGGATGATCGAGCGCGGCGAGCAGCTGCGCCTCGGAGCGGAAGCGGTCCCGGTCCCGGTCGGCGGCTGCGTGCATCCGCAGCAGCTTGACCGCGACCTCGCGCTCCAGCACCGTGTCGGTCGCCCGGTGCACGTCGGCCATTCCCCCGCGGCCGATCACCGCGTCGAGCGTGTAGCGGCCCGCCAGCCGGTCGGGCGGGTGATCGGTCACCATGGTGGGTGTCGGCTCCTCTCGCACGGATTCCCGGACGAGTTCTTCTACCCCGCCAGCGCCGGCGTCAACGGGGCGCCGGGTAAACCTTGACCCGCGCCCGAGCGACTGCGACGGCGTCCCGGAGCGATCCGGGACGCCGTCGCGGCTGCGGTGCCCACCCCCTCCCGGGGCGGGCACCTGTCCACCCCGCACGGTCGGGACGGGGGCTTCCCGGCCGGGCTGGCGAAGCGGGGCGCGCCACCTGAGGGGGAGGCGGACGCACCCGCGACCTCCAGGGGAGGTCGTCCCCCAAATATGGACGTGGAATGTCCGCCGAAACACTGTCCATGGTCCAAACTTGCGCTCTGAAGATTGTTGACGTGCACAGACGTGCACCAAGGGGGTGCAGCATGCCGAACCACGAGGGCGCCGGGCTCCTCGGTGACCCTGATGTCATCCGCGCCGTACGGGGCCTGCTCGACGACTTCCCGATGGACCACGTGGTCGCGGACGCCATCGCGGAGGTGCGCCAGCTCGCCCCCGAGTTCACCTCGGTCGACACCGACCGGCTGCGCAAGGACATGGAGGGCGCCCTGGGGCTCGGGATCGCCGCCATCCGGGACGGCTCGGGGCGGACCGACCTGGAGGTCACCGGGCTGCGCGCGCTCGGCGCCCTGCGGGCCGAGCAGGGCATCGACATGGACAGCATGCTCAACGGCTTCCGGGTGGTGGCGCGCACCAGCATCGACGCCGTGCTGGTGATGGCGCGCGACCGCCGCATCGCCTCGGACGTGACCCTGGCGCTGACCCGGGCGGTGTGGGCGCACTGCGACCATGCGGCGGTGCAGCTGGCCGCAGGCCACCGGGCCTTCTCCCAGGACCCCTCCCGCCCCCAGCTGCGGCGCGGCGAGGCCGCCCTGCGGCTGCTGGTCCGCGGGGAGTCCTCCGCGGAGCGTCGCGCCGAGGCCTGGGCGGAGCTGGGCGTCTCCCCGAGCCGGACGTACCGGGTGGTCGCGCTGAGCGCGGTGACCGGTCCTCCCACGACGCTGGGCGCCGACGTCGAGCGCCGGCTGCTGGGGATGTACGCCGACACCGACGGCGGCCGGGTGATCGGGCTGGTCGACGTCCTGCCCTCGGAGCCCTGGAACTGCCGTGTCGGGTACGGCGACCCCGCCCCGCCCACGGACCTGCGGCACTCCTACCAGGGCGCGGTGCAGGCCCTGCGGATGGCCGAGGCCTTCGGTCTGGACCGCCCCCAGCACCCCGAGGACGTCCGGCTCCTCCGACCGGTGCACGAGATGCCGGCGCTCGGGGACGAGTACGTCGAGCGCTGCTTCGGACACCTCGACCCGTCCCGGAGGGCGTCGGTGGTGGAGACGCTGCGGGCCTGGTTCGCCAGCGAGGGCAGCGCCGACGCCGCGGCCGAGGCGCTCTTCGTGCACCGCAACACCCTGCGCTACCGGATCCGGACCTTCTCCGAGGCCTCCGGGCTCAGCCTCGACCGGCCGGAGGACAGCTTCCTGGTCTGGTGGGCGGTCCGCCGCCTGGACGCCCTCGCACCGTGACTCGCACCGGCCGGTCGGCGACATCGGCGCGACATCTCCGGGGCGGACGGGTCGCTGAGAGTTCAACCGGACGTCACACGACGTAACCGGGAGGAATCATCACTCGGGCAGGCTGACTCTCGACCAGATCCGAGCGCACCCGGGGGCACCCATGACCGCCATGTTCAGCGAGACCCGCACCGTCGAGACCGTCAGTCGCACGCTGCGGCCGGCCGAGGTGACCGACCTCGAGCAGGTCCGCGCCGAGCGGGCCGCGAGCGCCCAGCAGCGACGTGCCGCCGCGCGCACCCGCGACCTGACGGCGCTGCTGCGGGACCGCCCCGACCTCGAGGGCGTCCACGCACCCGCCGACTTCGCCGCCGACGCCGTCCTCTGGTGCGTCTGAGCGTTCGCTCGGCCCCGTCCTAGCGGCGCCGGCGCCCCACCCCGAAGACACCGCGGACGATCTCCCGGGCCGCCGTGCGCGCCAGGTCCCGGGCCACCGGTGACCGCATGATGTCCTGCACCAGGTCGGCGAGGTCGAGCAGCGGCAGTCCCGCGCCATCGGCGTAGTGGATCACCAGCCCCAGCGAGGACTCCTGGTGTCGTTGAGCCCGAGGACGTTCGCGAGCAGGGTCGGGCCGAAGGAGGTCATCGTGGCCCGCAGCGGGACACCGGTGCCCTCGCCGCCGAGGGCGAGCAGCTCGACCGGGAAGCCGGTCGCGCTCCACCGCTGGTCCCTCGAAGGCGTAGCCGGCGGCGACCTCGGCGGTGTGCGGGTCCGGGGCCGGGATCGTGGCGTCGCTCATGCGCCGACCCTCACGGCGAGCAGGGGACTCTATGCTGTCCAGCGTGATCTTCAAGCGCGTGGGTGACGGGCGGCCCTACCCCGACCACCGGCTCACCCCCCGGGACTGGGCCGCGCTGCCCCCGCGCCAGGTCCGGCTCGACGAGCTGATCACCACCAAGGACACCCTCCAGCTGGCTGCCCTGCTCGACGAGGACTCCACCTTCTTCGGCGACCTGTTCGCCCACGTCGTGGAGTGGCGGGGCGACCTCTACCTCGAGGACGGGCTCCACCGCGCACTGCGGGCCGCGCTCCAGCAGCGCCACGTCCTGCACGCCCGAGTGTTCCCGGCCGGAGCCTGAGCGCGTGCGCGGGCGTCATGTCACCACGGCGGTCACGCTGGTCGTGCTGCTCGGCATCCTCGCGGTCGGCGGCGTGGTCGGCCTCCGCACGCTGCTGGCCCCGCTGCCGGCCGGCAAGCCGGCTGCGGTGGTGGCCACGCCGGACTGCACCCCGGTGCGGAAGGGCGCCCTGGTCCACGCGCGGCAGGTGACGGTGAGCGTGTTCAACGGCGGCACCCGTTCGGGGCTGGCCGACGAGATCATGGGCAACCTGCGCAAGCGCGGCTTCGTCGGCGGCGACGTCGGCAACGCACCCTCCGACACGGTCGTCAAGCGGGTCCAGGTGTGGACCACGCAGGCCAACGACGCCGCCGCCCGGCTGGTGGCCCGGCAGTTCGGCAAGAAGACCCGGGTGCGCGTGGTCGACACCGACCTGGGCCCGGGGGTGGACGTGGTCGTCGGCGACGGCTTCACCAAGCTGGCCAAGGCCAAGACGGTGATCGTCGCGACGCGGGCCTCCTCGGTGTGCCGGCCCGGCGCCACGTCGACCATCGGCGGCGGCTGAGCGCCCCACCGCCCGTCGCCCGTCTGGCTAGGAACCACGCGACTCCGGCGCGTCCAGCCAGTGCGCCAGCCGCCCCCGCGTGGACACCGCGCGCAGCCGGTCCTCGGTCGCCTCCCGCAGCTTGCGGGGCGTGACCACGAGGACATCGTCGCCGTGCCGCAGCACGGTCCGGTGCTCGGGCACCAGGGTGTGGCCGTCGCGGACCACCAGCGAGACCGACGCTCCCACGGGCAGCCGCAGCTCGCCGACCTCGACGCCGTGCAGCAGGGACCTGCTGGTGATGTTGATCTGCAGCAGGTCCGCGGCGATCCGCTCCAGCGGCGCGGCCTCCACCTCCAGGTCGCGGGCCTCGCCGCGCTGGATCACCCCGAGCCGCCTCGCCACCCACGGCAGCGTCGGTCCGGTGAGGAGGGTGTAGATCACCACCATCACGAAGACGATGTCGAACAGCTCCTCGGCCCCGGTGACCTCCTCGGCGAGCGGGATCGTGGTGAGCACGATCGGGACCGCCCCGCGGAGCCCGGCCCAGGACACGAACAGCTGCTGCCGCAGCGACAGCCGGTGGGTCCACGAGCAGGCCAGCACCGACAGCGGTCGGGCCACCAAGGTGAGCAGCAGTCCCGCGAGCGCCGCCAGCGCCACGTGACTGAGCGAGATCCGGCCCGGTGAGACCAGCAGGCCGAGCATCACGAACAGCCCGATCTGGGCCAGCCACGCGACCCCCTCGCTGAAGGACCGGGTCGCGGCTCGGTGCGGCAGCTCGCTGTTGCCCAGCACCAGCGCGGCCGTGTAGACCGCGGCGAACCCCGACGCGTGCAGGGCCGCGGTGCCGGCGTACGCCAGGATCGTCAGCGACAGCACGGCGAGCGGGTAGAGGCCCGAGGACGGCAGCGCGACCCGGCGCATCACCCAGGCGCCGCCGAACCCGATCAGCAGCCCGACCAGGACGCCGCCGCCGAGCTCGTAGACCACGATGCCCAGGAAGCCGAGGACCCCGTGGTCCAGCGCGGCCCCGGTGCTGACCAGCGTGACCAGCAGCACCGTCGGCGCGTCGTTGAGCCCCGACTCCGCCTCCAGCGCCCCGGTCAGGGCCCTCGGCAGCGGCACCCGGCGAAGCACCGAGAACACCGCTGCGGCATCCGTCGGGGAGGTCACCGCACCCAGCAGCACCGCGAGCTGCCAGTCGAGGCCGAACAGGTAGTGCGCCCCGAGCGCCATCACCGTGACGCTGACCGCCACCCCGATCGTGGCCAGCGAGACGCCGAGCCCCATCGCCGGCCTGATCTCGGCCCAGTGGGTGTTCAGACCACCCTCGGCGAGGATCAGCACCAGGGCGGCGAAGCCGAGGGCGTGGGCGACGTTGGCGTCCTCGAACCGGATGCCCAGCCCGGCCTCCCCGAGCAGCACGCCCATCAGCAGGTAGATCAACAGGCTGGGCAGTCCCACCCGCACCGAGACCCGCACCGCGAGGATCGCGACCAGCATCACGACCGCGCCCACCAGAAGGACGCTGTCCATCTGGTGGGCGTCGAAACTCACGTGTCACCTCGGCGTCGCAGGGGCGGCGGTCCACCATCCTAGTGGCGGCCGCGGTCCCCTCCCGACGACCGAGGTGGGGGTGGACGGGGACGCGAAGCGGCCGCCCTCGCCGGGGGATGGACAAGGACGGCCGCGTTCGTAGGCGGGATCGCCCCGCGTGCCCCACCGTCTCGCGCGAGGTGACGGGCGCGCCATAGTCCGTTAGACCCATGGCCGCCATCACAACCGGGCGGCTCGGTCCGGCTAGCGTGGGGGCGTGCCCGCCTCCAACGACCTGCTCCGCGTGGCGACCCGTGCGGCCGTCCCGCCCTTCCACGTGATGGATCTGCTCGCCGCGGCCGACGCGCGCGCCCGCAGCCACGGCGACCTGCTGAACCTGGTCGCGGGCCAGCCGTCGACCCCCGCTCCCGGCCCGGTGCGGGAGGCGGCCCGACGGGCTCTCGACCATGAGGTGCTCGGCTACACCGTCGCCCTCGGCATCCCCGAGCTGCGCGAGGCCATCGCCGGCCACCACCGCCGGATGCACGGCCTCGACGTCACCCCGGAGGACGTCGTGGTCACCACCGGCTCCTCGGGAGGCTTCCTGCTGGCGTTCCTGGCCGCCTTCGAGGCCGGCGACCGGGTGGCCATCGCCCGCCCGGGCTACCCCTGCTACCGCAACGTGCTGACCGCGCTCGGCTGCGAGGTCGTCGAGCTCCCGGCCGGACCCGAGTCACGGTTCCAGCCCACCGTGGAGATGCTCGAGACGCTCGACGTACCCGTGCAGGGGCTGGTGGTGGCGAGCCCGGCCAACCCCACCGGCACGATGCTGGCGCCCGCCGAGCTGGCCCGGCTGGCGACCTGGTGCGAGCAGCGCGGGGTGCAGCTGATCAGTGACGAGATCTACCACGGCATCGAGTACGCCGCGCCGGCCCTGCACTCCTCGGCCTGGGAGACCTCCCGGGAGGCGGTCGTCTTCAACTCGTTCTCCAAGTACTTCTCGATGACCGGCTGGCGGATCGGCTGGATGCTGGTCCCCGAGCGGCTGCGCCGGCCGGTGGACGTGCTCACCGGCAACTTCACGATCTGCCCTCCGGTGCTCTCCCAGCACGCCGCGGTCGCGGCCTTCTCCGACGCGTCGTACGCGGAGTGCGACGGCCACGTGGCGCGGTACGCCGAGAACCGCCGGCTGCTGCTCGAGGGGCTGCCCCGGCTCGGCATCGACAGGCTCGCCCCGGCCGACGGCGCCTTCTACGTGTACGCCGACGTGGGCCACCTGACCGACGACTCGATGGCGTTCTGCCACCGGCTGCTGGCCGACACCGGCATCGCCACCGCACCGGGGGTCGACTTCGACACCGCGGTCGGCAGCCGGTTCGTCCGGCTGTCGTTCGCGGGCTCCCCCGCCGAGGTCGGCGAGGCGCTCGCGCGGCTGGAGGACTGGCTCTAGTCCCGTCGGGTGAGGCCGCCGAGCCCGCTCCAGGACACCGGCTCCTCGGTGGCCGGCGACAGCCCGCACCACCCGCGACACAGCGTGATCGTGCGGCGCAGCATGTCCACGAGCAGCTCGTCCGTGGCCGGCACCGCCGCTACGGCGATCCCGGAGATCGCCGAGTGCACGATCGCCGGGGCGCTGCGCTTGGCGAAGCTGCCCGGGCTGCCCCAGCCGAGGGCGCTGAAGCCCTGGGCCCAGTCCCGGGCCTGGGGCGCGGCGTCCAGGGCGGCCCGGCTGCGTGGGTCGATGCGGCTCGAGGGGTAGCCCTCGAGCGCGTTGAGCATCCGCTGGCAGCGCAGCAGCCCGACGGCCGCGACGCCCTGCCGCTCCGACGACGTCACCGGCAGGGCCGTGATCGCGGCCTCGCGGGCGATCCAGACGTCGATGCGGGGGTCGTCCCCCTTGAGCCCGATCACCTCCGGGATCATCGGCGCGAGCTGGCTGCGGGCAGCATCGTCCACGTGGTCGTTGATGTCACGCGCCATGGACGCCAGCAGCGGATGGGTGCAGGACGGATGGTCCGACCAGGGCTCGCCTGCGAGGAAGGACGCGAGCTCCATGAAGCACGCCCCCTTCTTGGGGTTGCGGTGCTTGCCCCGCGACAGGACGGGCATGCCGTCCGGCGTGGTGGGGTTCGTGACGGTGCGGTGGGTCCTCGCAATGATCATGACCGGCTCCGTGGACGCTGACTGCGGCGCACGTGCGGTGCGTGCGCGACCTTCCGGCCAGTCTGCTCCCGAACTTCGCCGGGCCACAAGACCCCAACCGGGTCAGCGCCGCCGAGCTCCCTCACCCGGCGGACGAGGACCCCGGATGCGTCAGCGGCGGGCCCGTCGCCGGTAGGCGAGCAGGCCGACAGCCAGGACCAGCGCCGCGACGGCCGAGAGCACGAGGATGGCGACGCCGACGTACGCGAAGCCGACCAGCAGCAGCGCCCCGGCGACGACGTGGAGGCCGACGGCGCCGACGACGAGGACCGCTGCGGCGAGCGCGAGGGTCACCGGGTGCTGGCGGGTGATCTTCGGTGGGCGCGGGGACTTCACGGCGTCATCGTGGCACCCGTCCGGGGCAGGCGCTGCGGGTTCAGGGCATCCGCTGCTCGAGCCACGCCAGCGGTGATGACGCAAGAACGCCCCGAACCTGACGGGTCCGGGGCGTTCGGGATGCCCTGGGACATCACCTGGCGGTGGCGGTGGGATTTGAACCCACGGAGGTCGTGAAACCTCACACGCTTTCGAGGCGTGCTCCTTAGGCCGCTCGGACACGCCACCGCCGACGAGGGTACCGGACGAGGCCGGTCGCCCTGAAATCAGCCCGTATGCGTGCACCAGAACAGGAAGCTCTCGCCGACAGACGGTCTTCGGGCCGTGGAGAGGCAGAGTCTCCTGTCGGGCGGTGCATGTCAGCCGCGGTGCTCGGCGAAGAAGTCCACCAGCAGCCCCGAGCTGGCCTCGGCGAGCACCCCGCTGACCACCTCCGGACGGTGGTTGAGCCGGCGGTCGCGGACCACGTCCCACAGCGACCCGACCGCCCCGGCCTTGTCGTCGAAGGCACCGAAGACCAGCCGCGCCACCCGGGACAGCACCACCGCCCCGGCACACATGGTGCACGGCTCGAGGGTGACCACCAGGGTGCAGCCGTCGAGGCGCCACTCGCCCCGGGCGGCGGCCGCCTCCCGCAGTGCCACCACCTCCGCGTGCGCGGTCGGGTCGGCGTCCGCCTCGCGGCGGTTGCGCCCACGCCCGACGACGACGCCGGCCGGGTCCAGCACCACCGCCCCGATGGGTACGTCGGAGCTGGCCGACGCCGCACGCGCCTCGGTGAGCGCCTCGAGCATGGCGGGCCCCCACGGGCCGGGGTCGGGCTCGCTCACAGGCTGCTGGAGTCGCCGGCCAGCTCGTCGTACAGCCGGCCGAAGCCGAGCTTGGCCGCGATCTCGGACAGCATCTCGTCGGGGTAGAGGTCGTAGTCGTCGACCAGAGCGGCCATGTCCATCGCCCCCAGGCCCAGGTCGGTGACGATACCGAGGTCGCCGGCGGGCTCCTGGTCCTCGTCGTCGTCGGGCAGCGGCAGCTCGAGCCGGTCGATCACCGCGCGGGCGATCGGCCAGTCGGTGGCCGCGGTCACGTCGGAGAGCAGCAGCCGCACCTCGGCGCCGAGCACCCGGACCAGCACGAAGAAGTCCTCGTCGACCGACACCAGGCCGATGGCGCCCCCGTCACCGGGGTAGCGGCGCAGCTCCACGCACAGCCCGTCGAGGTCCGAGGCCAGGTCGTCGTCGAGCTCCTCGAGCTGCCAGACGCCCTCCTCGCGGTAGGCGACGAGAGCGAAGTCCACGCCTTCCGCGTCGGCTTCTGTCCCCTGCGACATGGTCGCCTCCCTGTCATCGACGTGGTCGTTGCTTGGCCCCGTTGACGCTTCCCGACGATGGTGACAGGTCGCCCGCCCTCGCACCAGCAAGCGCAGACACACTAGGTTGACCGCCATGCGCATCCACGTCGCCGACCACCCGCTGATCGCCCACAAGCTGACCACCCTGCGGGACGAGAAGACGGACTCGCCGACGTTCCGGAGGCTGGCCGACGAGCTGGTCACGCTGCTCGCCTACGAGGCCACCCGCGACGTGCGCGTGGAGCCGGTCACCGTGCGGACGCCGGTCGCGGAGGCGCAGGGGATCAAGCTGGCCACCCCGAAGCCGCTGGTGGTGCCGATCCTCCGGGCCGGGCTGGGCATGCTCGACGGGATGATGCGGCTGCTGCCTACGGCCGAGGTCGGCTTCCTGGGCATGGTGCGCAACGAGGAGACCCTGGAGGCCTCGACGTACGCCGAGCGGCTCCCCGAGGACCTGTCCGGCCGCCAGTGCTACGTGCTGGACCCGATGCTGGCCACCGGCGGCACGCTGGCGGCGGCGATCCGGTTCCTGGTGGACCGCGGCGCGGACCACATCACCGCGATCTGCCTGCTGACCGCCCCCGAGGGCTGCGCGCGGCTCGAGCAGCTGCTGGAGGGGCTCGACGTGCCGGTCACCGTGGTCACGGCGGGCATGGACGAGCGGCTCAACGAGAAGGGCTACATCGTGCCCGGTCTCGGCGATGCCGGCGACCGGCTGTACGGGATCGCCGGCTGAGCCGGCTGGGCCCGCTCAGAAGTTGAAGATCGGGACGACGCCGGTCGCGATCAGCACCATGATCGTCAGGACCACGATCCCGAGGACCAGGTAGTCCCAGCCCTTGGAGCTGCGGTCCTCGTCGGACTCGGGCGCCTCGTAGCGGTGCCCGTCCGGTCGTCCGTAGCGATCGTCGTTGTCTGCCACTGGCTGTCCTTCCGGTGCCGCGCGGTCGCGGCGTGGTGAGCCCTCCCACGGAGGACGAGTGTATGGGGATGTACGCCGGGTTTGACCGGCTGTGATGCGATGTGTCCGGGAGACCCGCTCAGAGGGCCTTGACCGCGTTCAGCAGCTTGCCGAGGGAGTCCTTCGCGTCACCGAAGAGCAGCGTGGTCTTCGGGTCGAAGAGCAGCTCGTTCTCGATCCCGGCGAAGCCCGGCCGCATCGACCGCTTCATGAAGACCACCTGCTGCGCCTCGTCCGCGTTGAGGATGGGCATGCCGTAGATCGGGGCGCCGGGGCTGGTCCGCGCCGCCGGGTTGACGACGTCGTTCGCGCCGACCACCAGCACCACGTCGGCCTGCTTGAACTCGGAGTTGATGTCGTCCATCTCGCGCAGCTGCTCGTAGGGCACCTGTGCCTCGGCCAGCAGCACGTTCATGTGCCCCGGCATCCGGCCGGCGACCGGGTGGATGGCGTAGTCCACCGACGCACCCCGCTCGATCAGCAGGTCGACCAGCTCGCGCAGCGTGTGCTGGGCCTGCGCGACCGCCAGCCCGTAACCGGGGACGATGATCACCCGGGAGGCGTAGCCGAGCAGGATCGCGACGTCCTGCGGGCCCGCCGAGCGCACCGGCCGGTCGGAGGCCTCACCGGCGCCGAGGGTGGAGCCGCCCCGGAGCGCCCCGAAGAGGATGTTGGCGACCGAGCGACCCATCGCCGAGGCCATCAGCTTGGTCAGGAACGTACCGCTCGCGCCCACCAGGGTGCCGGCGACCAGCAGCACGGTGTTGTCGAGCACGTACCCGCCGGCCGCGACGGTCAGGCCGGTGAAGGCGTTCAGCAGCGAGATCACGATCGGTACGTCGGCACCGCCGACCGGCAGCACCAGCAGCACGCCGAGCAGCAGCCCGACCACGGCGAGCACCGCCCCGACCCACAGCGCCGGCTGGGTCACCGTGAGCACGCCGAGCACCAGCGCACCCAGGAGGCTCAGCGCGAAGGCCACCGGGAGGCCGGGGAAGACCACCGGCCGGGAGGTCATCAGCTCCTGGAGCTTGGCGAAGGTGACCAGCGACCCGGCGAAGGACACCGAGCCGACCAGGATCGTGAAGGCGGTGGCCGCCAGCGTGAACGCCGGCACGTCCACCGCGCCGTCGACGGCCGCCGACAGCTCGAGCAGGGCCACCAGCGCCGCCGCACCGCCGCCGACGCCGTTGAACAGCGCCACCAGCTGCGGCATCTGGGTCATCTGCACCCGGCGCGCGCCGACGTACCCGATGGCGGTGCCGACCGCGATCGCGACCAGGATCAGGCCGACGTGCTGGAGGTCGCCGTAGAAGAACACCACCACGCAGGCCACCACCGCGCCGAAGGCGCCGATCAGGTTGCCGCGACGGGCGTGCTGGGGCGAGGAGAGGCCCTTGAGGGCGAGGATGAAGCAGACCGCGGCGAGCAGGTAGACCAGCTGCACCCAGACCGGGGTGGCGCTCATGCCTTCGTGCCCGTCTTCGCGGGGGTCGGCCGCTTGCGGGTGAACATCTGCAGCATCCGGTCGGTGACCACGAAGCCGCCCACCATGTTGACGCTGGACAGCACCACCGCGACCAGCCCGATCACCAGCTGCGCCGTGGTCTGGGCGTAGCCGCTGACCAGGATCGCGCCGAGCAGGATGATCCCGTGGATGGCGTTGGCGCCCGACATCAGCGGTGTGTGGAGCGTGGAGGAGACCTTGGAGATCACCTCGACGCCGACGAAGACGCTGAGGATGAAGATGGTCAACCAGACGATCGGCTCGCTCATGAGGTGTGCTCCCCCTCGGTCGGGCCCGCCAGGGCGGTGCGGGTCGGCTCGTGCCAGACCTCGCCGTCGTGCGTCACGCACGAGCCGGCGACGATCTCGTCCTCGAAGTCCGGGGACCAGGCGCCCTCGCGGGTCATCAGGGTCACCAGGTTGACGACGTTCTGGGCGTAGAGCCGGGAGGCCGGGCCCGGCATCTGCGAGGGCACGTTGGCGCCGCCCCAGACCTGTGCGTGGCCGATCCGGACCACCCGGCCGGGCTGGGCGCCCTCGACGTTGCCGCCGGACTCCGCCGCCAGGTCGACGACGACCGAGCCGGGCTGCATCTGCTCGACCATGTCGGCGGTCACCAGCAGCGGCGCCTGCCGGCCCGGGACCGCGGCGGTCGTGATCAGCGCGTCGGCCGCGGCGATGTACGGCGCGAGCAGCTCCCGCTGTCGCGCGGCGCGGTCCTCGGTCATCTCCCGGGCGTAGCCCCCGGTGCCCTCCAGGGTCTCGAGGTCGAGCTCGATGGCCGCGGCCCCGACCGAGCGGATCTCCTCCGCGGCGGCCGCCCGGACGTCGTACGCCTTGACCACGGCGCCGAGCCGCTTGGCGGTGGCGATCGCCTGGAGGCCGGCGACGCCGGCGCCGAGGACGACCACCTCGGCCGGCGGGACGGTGCCGGCGGCGGTCATGTTCAACGGGAAGAAGCGGCGCAGCAGGCCGGCCGCGACGATCGCGCAGCGGTAGCCCGACACCAGCGCCTGGGAGGACAGCGCGTCCATCGACTGGGCCCGCGAGATCCGCGGCACCAGCTCCATGGCGAACGCCGTGACGCCGCAGTCCCGCAGGTCGCCGACCAGGTCCAGCGACTGGGTCACCGGCAGGAAGGAGACCGTGGCGGTGCCGGCCGGGAGCCGGCGGACGACGGCGGCGTCGAGCGGGTTCACCGACAGCACCGCGACGGCGTCGCGCCAGGGCTCCTCGACCACCTCCGCGCCGGCGTCGAGATAGTCCTGGTCGGTGTACAGGGCACCTCGCCCCGCATCCGGCTCGACCGCCACCACGTACCCGAGCCCGGTCAGCTTGCCGACCAGCTCGGGGACGAGGGCAACACGCGACTCACCCTCACGGGTCTCCCGGGCGACTGCGATCCTCACCTTGCGCAACCTAGGGCACAGCAGCGGGCCGAGCCACCCATTGAGATGCCTGTCTCATCCGCGTGTCGCCGGCACGGCGAGGTGCTCTTTACGCCCACCGCGCCCCAGGACACCCTGAGCACATGGACCTCCGCTTCGTGGACGCGACGGGGACGCACGCGCACGACAGCGACGACATCGTCTCGCTGCTCGGCCGCGACGACGGCTTCGTCTGGGTCGACGTGCCGGTCTGGGACGAGCAGGTCGAGGGGCTGCTGCAGGGGTTCGGCTGCCACCCGCTGGTGGCCGACGCCTGCCGGCGCCGCAACCACGTGCCGACGGTGCACGGCTACACCGACCACTACTTCGTCACCGTGCACACGCCGCTGCTCGGCCGCGCCGGCCACGTGCACCTGCTCGAGCTCGACCAGATCGTCGGCGACCGGTTCCTGGTGACCGTGCACGGCCCGCTGAACCCGGTGGTCAACCCGGCCGAGGCGCTCGTGGAGACGGCTGCTGTCCGGGAGCGGATCGACGCCGGTCGGTTCTCGCCCTCCTCCCCCGTCGAGCTGGCGTACGCGCTGACCTCGGCCGTCGCCCGCCGCCAGCGTGCCGTGGTCAGCGACGTGGCCGAGAAGCTCCCGGGGCTCGAGCGGCACGTCATGCAGTCCCAGCTGGTCGACCCCGAGGCGCTGCTGGAGCGGATGTTCCTGGTCCGGCACGAGCTGATCACCGCCCGGACGATGTCGGCGCAGACCCACGACGTGTACGCGCGGATCGCCTCGCTCGACCGGTTCGTCCCGGAGCAGTCGCGGCTGCTCGCCCGCGACCTCGCCGACCAGTTCGACCGGGTGCGCTCGATCGCCGACGGCGAGGCACAGTTCCTGTTCGGGGTGATCGAGCTCTACCAGACCAAGGTCAACACCAAGATGACGCTGGCGATGGAGCGGCTGGCGGTGATCGCGGCCGTCACCCTCCCGATCACCGCGATCGCGTCGGTCTACGGGATGAACGTGATCGTCAACGCACACACGCACGTCACCCAGCTGGTCGTCGTCCTGGTGGTGATGGTCGCCATCTCGGGGCTGCTGCTGCGCTGGGCGCGGCGGCAGGGCTGGTGGTGACCAGAGGACCGCGGTACCCGGGCCTTCGACGGCCGCCTAGGAGTCGGCGTGCACGACGGCGGCGTAGGACCCTATGCCGACCAGGAGGTCGCCCCGGACAGCGCCGTTCGCGAGCAGCAACGCGGTGAGCAGGCCCGTTGCGGGGTCGAACTCGACATCCGTCACCTTCCCGAGATCCTCCCCATCGAGGTTGAGGACCCGCTTGCCTAGCAGGCGTTGGTCCTTGCCCGCCAAGGCAGCGACCTCGTCGTTGGCGTCGAGGATCACCTCGGCGCCGGGGACGGTCACGGCGTCCACACCGAAGGCGCTCAGGGCGGACCACAGCACCGTGTCGCCGTGCTGGGTCTTCTTCAGGGTGACCGCGACGATGCTGTGCGACTGGGGGTCGATCACGAGCTCCGCGACCTGCCCCACGGTCTCCGCGGTGCTGCTGCTCACGACCTCGCGTCCGGTCGCCTCGGACAGCTTCATGGGCGTGTCCCCTGCAGCTGTTGGCGAAACGCCCGCACCGCGGCGCCGAACCCCGCCAGGTCGTGGGCGACGAAGTCCTTCGCGCTCTCGGGCACCAGCAGATGCTCCCCCGACGCGGCGAGGGTGTCAGGCAGGGGGACGAACACCTTGGTCCCGCTGGTCCCGAGCGCCTCCGAGGCCTCCACCTCGTAGCCCGCGACATCGCACTGGCCGGCGCCACGCTCAGCGACCTCCAAGATGACGTCGACGACCGTGCCCAGCTCGGTCCCGGCGTCGGTGAGCACCTGGGAGCCCAGCACATCGTGCCCCGAGCCACCCGTGGCGGCCGAGCGATCCAGCACATTCGCGACCGGCTCGAGCACGTCCTCGTCGCGGATCATCACCGCATCCGGGCCCAGCGCCATCACCGAGGACCAGGCCAGCGCCTGCTTCAGCGGCCCGGCCAGCAGGCCCCGACCGGCCAGAGTGAACCCGCCGACCGCGCCGCCGCCGGCGGAATAGACGATGTCCTTGACCTGGGCGACGTCCTCCCCGCCCATCGTGACCACCGGGCGCTTCATCAGCTCCGACGTGCGCATCAGTCGACTCATCGCTTCGTCCTCCGGCGACGGGTGCGCGGGGACTGCGCCGGGTCGATGATGACCCCGCCCCGACGACGGCGGGCCTGGATCGACAGCAAGCCCGCCACGAGCACCAGAACGACTGCGACGATCACGATCAGCCACACCCACCAGCTCATGGCACCATCCCTGCGAGTCCGAGCGGCCCGACCCGAACGGCCGTGGGCCGACTCTGGCTCCAGGCTAGCCCTCTCGCTCAACCAGCGAAACGGGCATCGTCGACCCAGGCGTCGCAGCGAAGGGTGTCGACGCCGGTCAACCGGGCGAGACGTCACCTGATGGTCGCGGCGGCGGTCGGCGTCCGGGTGATCGGGGCCTGTCCATCAGGTCCAGCACGAGGAGCATGCCCCCGAGGACCGCGATGCAGGTGCCGGTGATCAGCAGGCCACCCACCAGGAAGGCGAACCACGTCCCGGGCGCGGCATCGCGGATCGGTCCCGCGGCGTTCAGCGCGATGCCCAGGGCGAGGCCGAGGGTGAGCGAGGCGGCGGAGACGGCGGCCAGCCACCGCGCCGACCCCGCCCATACGAAGCTCGCACGTTCGCCGGCGCCGCCGGTGTCGGCGATCACGACGGCACCAGCGGCGATCGCGGTCCACGCCCCCACCAGGAGAAACGCTGCCACCGAGTCGCCGGCCCGGTGCCACCCCGCCGACATGGTGGCGAGCGCGGTCGCCGTCGCCATCGCGAGTCCGGCGAGCGAGGCCGGGTACCGCCACTGGGTGGGCACCACGAACAGGAGCGCGGCGACCGCGGAGAACACGGCCGTGGAATGACCGCTCGGGAGACTGTTGAGCGTGGCCGGGGAGACCTCACGGAGCCCGAGATCAGGCCTCTCCAGCAGGTAGCTCTTCAACACCAGCGTCGAGACGTTCGCACCGACCAGGAGGCCGACGGCGGCCAGCCCCCGCACGCGCTCGAGCCGGACCAGGGCGACCGTGGCGACCAGCGCAACCGCTCCCAGCAACGAGGCGACCGACACCGTGTTCAGCACCGTGTCGGCACTGTCAGCCATGGCCGAACGGGTCAGCAGGGCCCCACGCAGCGAGGCGTCCCCGAACAGGCGGCCCTGGACGGTGCGAACCGTCACGTAGTAGACGAGCACGAACCCGACCCCGAAAGCGAGGCCGACCAGAACGATCCGCAGGAGAGGACCCGAGACGCCGCCCTCGCGTTTGACGCTCACGTCCTCATCATGCACTCGATCGCGCAGGGAGGGTGCGCCGAGAGCCCGCACGAGGGCCGGGCGTCCCCGCAGACCACAGGCCCGGGCGAGGCGGCCTGCCCGTCGCCACCGGGTCGCGGAGGAGCTGCGCGACCGGGACGGGACGACCCGCGGACGAGTCCATGGTCTGACCGATCTCCTGACCCGACCCGGCTGAGCCGCCCTCCGGCTCGGCGGACCCGTCGCGGCGTTCGTGTGCCCGCCGGTGGCCGGAGTCGGCCAGCGGGCATCGGCCCCCCACCCTCGGAGGGAGAACGGGTGGACGACCTCCGTCAGGGGTGGAGAATCCGTCTACGCCCGCCGGCTTGTGGAGCCTCGATCAGCGAACCCAGGGAGACCCGGCCAACGGCGGCAGCCCGGCCTCACGGAGAGGAAGCACGATGAGCGATGAACAGGTGGCGCCGGAGACGAGGGGAGTCGCCGTGGAGCTGCTGTCCACTGTCGACCTCGGCCCCGAGATCCAGGGCATGGAAGGCCACCAGCTCCGGATGCGCATGGTGACCATCGAGCCGGGAGGGGTCTTCGGCCCGGTTCACGACCACAGGGGCCGACCGGGGACCGTGTACGTGCTCCAGGGCACGATCACCGACCATCGCGGTGGGATCGCGACGGACTACGGGCCGGGCGTGGGCTGGCCCGAGGACCGGAGCACCGTCCACTGGCTCGAGAACAGGGGGTCGGTCCCGGCGGTCGAGATCTCGGTCGACGTCGTCAGACGGGAGTAGCGGGCGACGACCGAACCAGCGGCTGGCAAGGTCGCCTGGTCACCCTCACGGCCACGGTTCAGGACCGAGGGGCGCTGCTCCCTGATCAGTAGTACCAGGGGAACGGCGACCAGTCAGGCTCACGCTTCTCGAGGAACGAGTCGCGGCCTTCGACGGCCTCGTCGGTCATGTAGGCCAGCCGGGTGGTCTCGCCGGCGAACAGCTGCTGGCCGACGAGCCCGTCGTCGATGAGGTTGAAGGAGTACTTCAGCATCCGCTGGGCGGTCGGCGACTTGCCGTTGATCTTGCGGCCCCACTCCAGCGCCTCGCGCTCCAGGTCGGCGTGGTCCACGACCCGGTTCACCATGCCCATCCGGTGCGCGTCCTCGGCGTCGTACTCGTCGCCGAGGAAGAAGATCTCGCGAGCGAACTTCTGGCCGACCTGGCGGGCGAGGTACGCCGACCCGAACCCGCCGTCGAACGAGCCCACGTCGGCGTCGGTCTGCTTGAAACGGGCGTGCTCGCGCGAGGCGAGGGTCAGGTCGGACACGACGTGCAGGCTGTGCCCGCCGCCGGCCGCCCAGCCCGGGACCACGCAGATGACGATCTTGGGCATGAACCGGATCAGCCGCTGGCACTCCAAGATGTGCAGCCGACCGAGCTTGGCCTTGTCGACGGTGTCGGCGGTGTCGCCCTGGGCGTACTGGTATCCCGCGCGGCCCCGGATCCGCTGGTCGCCACCGGAGCAGAACGCCCAGCCGCCGTCCTTGGGCGAGGGGCCGTTGCCGGTGAGGATCACGCAACCCACGTCGCTGGACATCCGAGCGTGCTCGAGCACCCGGAGCAGCTCGTCGACGGTGCCGGGGCGGAACGCGTTGCGGACCTCGGGGCGGTCGAAGGCGATCCGCACGGTGCCGTGCTCGAGCGCCCGGTGGTAGGTCAGGTCGGCGAGGTCCTCGAAGCCGGGGACCTCCCGCCACGCGGTCGGGTCGAAGATCTCCGAGACGTCGTTCGCAGCCATGCCCGGAGGCTATGCCACCCCGGGGCGGGTTCCCGACGCGGTCTGGCGTGACGGGCCGGGACCGTGAGGGCAGGATGGCGGGCATGACGATGAACGGTGAGTACGAGCCCAGTCCGGAGAAGTGGGTGCGCGACCAGGTCGCGACGTACGAGGCCTCCGGCGGGACCGAGGGGACCACGATGCGCGGAGTCCCGGTGGTCGTGGTGACGTCGGTGGGGGCGAAGAGCGGCAAGATCCGCAAGAACCCGCTGATGCGCGTGGAGCACGAAGGCAGCTACGCGCTGGTGGCGTCCAAGGGCGGGGCGCCGAGCCACCCGACCTGGTACCACAACCTCGTCGCGCATCCGCGGGTCGAGGTCCAGGACGGCCCCGACCGGCGGGAGTACGAAGTCCGCATCGTCGAGGGGTCCGAGCGCGCCGCCTGGTGGGAGCGGGCGGTCGCGGTGTGGCCGGACTACGCCGACTACCAGACCAAGACCGACCGGGAGATCCCAGTCTTCGTCGCCAGTCCGGTCTGAGGGGTCCGCCGCCGCTTGTCGGTTCGCCCCTTTCCCCTTGTCGGTTTACCAGGTGATGTCGGCTTTCTGGCACTCCCCATGGGGAGTTTCCCGTGGGGAGTGCCAGTTCTCCTGCATCACCTGGGAAACCGACAAGGGAGGAAGCCGCCGGCGGGCTCAGGGAAGCAGCTTGAGGGCCAGCAGCGGGCACATGTTCGCGGCGCGGCGGGCGTGCTCCTCGACGGCCGGGGCCACCTCGAGCGACTCGTTCGCGGCGTACCGCGCTATCGGGTAGCCCCAGTCGTCGCGGGTGAGCACCTCGGGGACCAGGTCCGCGCAGAGCCCGTGGCCGTCGCACCGGGTCCAGTCAACGTGCAGCCGCGACACTGCAACCACCCCCCAGGTGTACGGCGATCTCGTCGGCGAACACGTGCATCGTGCTGGCCACGAACCGGGCGGTGCCGTCCGGGTGCGCGCACGCCCCGCGGCCGACGACCAGCTGCCGCATCCGGCCGACCTCGTCGACCAGCCGGGGGTTGCGCTCGCGCCGGGCCAGCCGCTGCAGCGAGTCGGCCATCCGCGGCAGGCCGTTGATGCACGGCCCGCACTGGCCGGCCACTTCGCCCGCGAGGTACGACGCCACGTCGGCGCTCTCCACGAGCCCGCAGCGGTCCCGTCCGAGGACGGCGACCACGCCGGCGCCGACGGAGGCGCCGTACGCGCCCAGGGAGGCCCGCGACATCCGCACCGAGTCGATCGCGTGGCCGGGCACCCAGGCGCCGTGGTAGCCGCCGACCAGCACCGCCTGAGCGACGTGCGGCTGTGCGCCGGCCCAGGACAGCACCGTGCTCAGCGGGGTGCCGAGGGCGACCTCGAAGACCCCCGAGGTGGCGACCGCGCCGCTGACCGACGCCAGGAACGTGCCCGGCTCCTCGGGGGTGCCGACCTCGCGGAACCAGGCGGCGCCGAAGCGGGCCAGCAGCGCGATGTGGGCGAGGGTCTCCACGTTGTGGACCAGGGTCGGGCGGCGCCGCACCCCGCGTTCGAAGACCCGGACGGAGCGGTCCGAGGGCACCCCCGGCTTGCCGTTGACGGCGTTGACGACCGCGGACTCCTCGCCGGAGACGAAGCCCTCCTCGACCTCGACCACCAGGATCCGCAGCCGCTCCCGGCGCAGCGCGATCTGCTCGCGCAGGTGCCGGGCGATCTCGGGGCGGGCAGTCACCAGGAACGCCTCGGTGGCGCCGACGGCCCGGGCGGTGAGCAGCAGGCCGTCGATGACCAGGTGCGGCGCGGCGATCAGCAGGGTGCGGTCCTTGTCGGAGATCGGCTCGCCCTCGGAGCCGTTGCCGACGACCACCCCGCGCCCGCGCTCGGCGACCCCGCGCAGCTTGCGCGCCGAGGGGAAGCCGGCGCCGCCGCGACCGATCAGGCCGGCGTCCTGGACCAGTCCGGGCAGGTCGACGCGCTCGGGGAGCGGGCCGAAGGTGGCCAGGTGGTCGTGGAGCCCCGGCCCGGGGGCGGCGAACAGGCGGCGGGTGCCCACCGGGGTGGTCACGTGGTCCAGCACGGTCATCGACTGATCTCTCTCGCTGAGGTGGTGGGCAGTTGGCGGGGGACGCGGTCCTGGCCGCGCTCGGCGTAGCCGGTCGAGACCCGCCAGCCGATGGCGGCGGTGACCACGGCGGCGCAGCCGATGGCGATCGAGCGGAACCACCAGGTGGCGGCGTCCGTGCCGGTGCCGAGACCGTGCACGAGCGCCAGCGGCCACATGGCGTACGCCGCCCAGTGCACGCCGCGGAAGACGCGGGGGCCGAGCCGGTGCCGGAGCAGGCTGGTCGCGACGACGACGAGCAGGACGTCGAGGGCGGCCGTGCCGAGCCCGAGCCACACGGCGCGGTAGGTGCCGGCGAACGGCAGCACCAGGTCGACGAGCTTGAGCTGAGCGTAGGGGTCGAAGAGCAGGCTGCCGACGTGGACGGCGATCAGGCCGGTGCCGGCGAGGCTGGCGGTCTTGTGCAGGTCCGCGATCCCGAACCGGTCGAGCCCGAGCGCTTGGCGGCCGGAGCGGGTGGTGATCCCGAGCAGCATGGTGAGGGTGAACATCAGCAGGGCGACGACGCCGGTGCCACGGCCGAGGTACCACAGGGCGCTGGTCAGGTTCATGCCGCCACCTCCGCGGGCCAGCCGTCGGTGAGGACCAGGGAACCGTCCGTGCGCAGGAACCGGGCGGGCAGCCCGAGCCCGCGCACCCAGTCGACGGCCCGCTCGCCGCGAACCAGGGCCGCGGTGGTGACGGCATTGGCGCGGGCGCAGGTGCCGGCGGCGACGGTGACGCTGCGCCACACCCGCGCCGCGGGCCGACCGGTGCGTGGGTCGACGATGTGGTGCATCGTCTCGCCGCCGTGGCGCCACTGCCGCGAGACGGTGCTGGAGGTGGCGACCGCGGCGCCCGCGGGCAGGGTGATCTGGGTCCAGGGGTCCTCGTCGCGGTCCTGGACGTGGATCTGCCAGCCCCCGGCCGGGCCCGGTCCGGCGGTGGCGATGTCGCCGCCGAGGCTGATCAGCACCCCGGTGCCGAGCGCGCCGTGCACCAGAGAGGCGCAGCGGTCGGCGGCGACGGCCTTGGCGGTCGCGCCGAGGTCAAGCTCGACCCCGGCGGGCACCTGGAGCCGGGACCCGGCGAGGACGAGGCTGCGGTACCCCGGGACCGCGCGCACGACCGCGCGCACCGGCCCGCCGTCGTCGGTCACGAGCTGCAGGTCTCGGTCGTAGCCGAGTCGGCGGATGGCGCCCCCGACGGTCGGGTCGACGTCCCCGGCGGTGAGCTCGGCGGCGGCCAGCGCCTCGGCGATCAGGTGGGTCAGCGTCGGCGACAGGGTGACCGGACCGGGCCGGTCGACGAGCCGGCTGATCTCGCTGTCCTCGCGGAACCGGTTGGCGGCGTCGTCCACCTTGGCCAGGTAGTCATCGACCAGCTCGCGGGCCGGCGCCAGCATCGCCGGGTTGGTGACGACCAGCCGTGCGCGGGTGCTCCACAGGTCCCAGTCGACGCTCGCGGGCGCCATCTCAGGACCCGCTCGAGGTGGCGTGCGTGGAGCCGGTGCCGCTCGACAGGGTCGGCGTGGTCGCGGTGCTGCTGGTCGAGCCGGTGCTCGTGCTCGCCGCGCCGGCCCCGCTGCCCGAAGCGGAGGTGGCGGGGCCGCCCAGCACCCCGGTGCCGACGAGGGCCGACACGGTGAGGGTGGCGGCCACCGCGGATCCGACGACGGCTCGGCGCAGACGCCCGGCCCGTCGGACCGCCCGGTCACGGTCGTGGCTGACATCCGGTCGACGTGGTGTGGTCATTCCCCCACGATGGGCCGGGTTGCTGTGCGGACCCTGGGCAACCGGTCCCCCGCTCCTGTGCGGTTCCTGTGAGGCCATCACGAGCCGCCGGAGCTGCCGTGGGAGGTGCCGGAGCCGGGCTGCAGGCTCGGCGCCGGGGCCGGCTGGGCCTGCGACTGCCCCCCGGACTGACCCTGGGACTGGCCGCCCGACTGCCCCTGGTTCGGCGCCGGCGCCTGGGCCCCGTCGTCCCCGCCCTGGTCGTCGGACTCACCCCGCCACTGCGAGAACGAGTCGTCGCCGGTGCCCTGGGTCTGGCTGCGCTGCACCGGCGCCGGGGCGCTCGGCTGGGCGGTGTCCGCGGCGGCGCTCCGCTGCTGCTCGGTGGAGACCGCGACGAAGCCGGCAAGGCCGAGCGACCCGAGGACGCCGGTCGAGACGATCGCCCGCCGAAGCCGTCGGACCCGTTCGACTTGCCGGTCCCGCTGCGCGGGGGTCCGGTGGACGCGTGGCATGTGATGACCTCCAGTCGCGCGGACAGGTGTCCACGCCATCCCAGAGTCCCCAGCGCGCCTTAACGACGCCTGTGAACGCCCTGGTCAGGGTGTGTGAGCCGGCTTCCCGTCCGCAAGCGGTTGCGCGGCCTCCTGCCGCCGTACGGCGCCCGCCTGCGTGAGCAGGTAGCCGAGGAAGCCGACGGCCAGGGCGACGGGGACGCCGAGGTTCGCATACGCCCAGGCGCCGTCACGGCCGCCGAGGCCGAGCGGGCCGAGCAGGAAGCCGAGCCAGGACAGGCCCCGGCCGGCCCCCGTGGTGTCGATCACCAGCCCCCAGCCGATCACGGTCGCGAGCAGCATCAGCCCCACCGCGACCGCGTTGACCGAGCCGTAGCCGGCCGCGGACCCGTCGGACAGCATGCGCTCGTCGTAGTCGCGGCGGCGCAGCAGCAGCTCGGCGAGGAAGATCCCGCACCAGGCGGCCATCGGCACGCCCAGGATGATCAGGAAGGCCATGAACAGGCCGAGGAAGCTGTCCGCGACCCAGACGATGTAGACGGTGCCGAGCACCATCAGCACCCCGTCGATCGCCGCCGCCACCCAGCGCGGCGTCCGCAGCCCGAGGGTGAGCAGGGTGAGCCCGGAGGAGTAGATGTCGAGCACCGCGCCGCTGACCAGGCCGCCGATCGCCACCAGCGCGAAGGGCACCAGGAACCAGGTCGGCACGATGGTGGTGAGCGCCCCGACCGGGTCGAGCGCGACGGCCTCGGAGAGCTTGTCGTCCGAGGCGCACAGCAGCACGCCGTACGCCACCAGGATCACCACCGGGAGGCTTCCGCCCAGCGTCGGCCAGGCGACCACCCCGCGCGGGGAGGCGGTCCGGGGCAGGTACCGCGAGTAGTCGGCCGCGGAGTTCACCCAGCCCACCCCGAAGCCGGTCATCACCAGGATCGACGCACCGACGACCGCGCTGGCCCCGCCGGCCGGCAGTCCGCCGGCCGCGCCGAGGTCGACGTGGTCCAGGGTCAGCGCGATGTAGACCAGGGTCGCCGCGATCATCGCGATCGTCAGCCACTTCTGCAGCCGCATGATGGCGTCGAAGCCGAGGATCCCGGCCGCGACGATCACCCCGGCCACCACCAGGAACGCGACGACCTTGGTGACGGTGCCGTCGCCCCAGCCGAGCCGGCCGAACACGGTGACGGTCGCGAAGGTCGCCAACGAGACCAGTACCGTCTCCCAGCCGACCAGCAGCAGGTAGGAGACCACCCCCGGGACGCCGTTGCCGCGGCGGCCGAACGCCGCCCGCGAGAGCACCAGCGTCGGGGCGGAGCCGCGCTTGCCGGCGATCGAGACCAGCCCGACCAGCAGGAACGAGAGCACCGCGCCGATCACGGTGGCGAAGAGCGCCTGCCCGAGGCTCAGCCCGAAGGCGAGGGCGAGGTGACGGGTGGCGCGGCGACGCTCATCCGGGGGCCCCTTTCGTGAGGGGGACATCCTGCCCTCCCCGCGGCAGATCGTGCTCGTGTGACCGTTGGCACATCGGCTCCCGACGACTAGGGTCGATCGGGCCAATAAGTTCCGGCACAAAACAAATACGAGAAGGACTCCCATGGTCACGACCCCCACCCAGAGCGACCGGTTCACCTTCGGCCTCTGGACCGTCGGCTGGAAGGGGCAGGACCCCTTCGGCGACGCCACCCGGCCGGCGCTCGACCCGGTCGAGTCCGTGCACCAGCTCGCCGCGAGGGGCGCGGCCGGTGTCACGTTCCACGACGACGACCTGATCCCGTTCGGCTCCTCGGTGACCGAGCGCGACCGGCACATCGCCCGCTTCAAGGACGCCCTGGCCGAGACCGGGATGACAGTGCCGATGATGACCACCAACCTGTTCACCCACCCGGTGTTCAAGGACGGCGGCTTCACCAGCAACGACCGGTCGGTCCGCCGCTACGCGCTGCGCAAGGTGGTCCGCAACATCGACCTGGCCGCCGAGCTCGGCGCCGAGACCTACGTCTTCTGGGGTGGCCGCGAGGGCGCGGAGTACGACGGCGCCAAGGACGTGCGGGCAGCGCTGGACCGCTACCGCGAGGGCGTCGACGCACTGGCCGGCTACGTCAAGGAGCAGGGCTACGGGATCCGGTTCGCCATCGAGCCCAAGCCCAACGAGCCTCGCGGCGACATCCTGCTGCCGACCGTGGGCCACGCGCTGGCGTTCATCGCCGAGCTCGAGCACCGCGACATGGTGGGGGTGAACCCCGAGGTCGGCCACGAGCAGATGGCCGGGCTCAACTTCGCCCACGGCATCGCGCAGGCGCTGTGGGCCGGCAAGCTGTTCCACATCGACCTGAACGGCCAGCGGTCGATCAAGTTCGACCAGGACCTGGTCTTCGGCCACGGCGACCTGCTCAACGCCTTCCACCTCGTCGACCTGCTCGAGCACGGCGCCGCCGGCTCCCCGACGTACACCGGGCCGCGGCACTTCGACTACAAGCCGTCCCGTACCGAGGACATCGACGGCGTCTGGGCCTCGGCCGAGGCGAACATGGGCACCTACCTGATGCTCAAGGAGCGCGCCGAGGCCTACCGGGCCGACCCGGAGGTGCAGGCGGCGCTCGAGGCGGCCGGCGTGGCGACCCTGCGCGAGCCCACCTTCCACGCCGGGGAGACGCTCGGCGACCTGCTCGCCGACCGCAGCGCCTTCGAGGACTATGACGCCGACAAGGCCGGCGAGCACGGCTTCGGCTTCGTCCGGCTCAACCAGCTGGCCCTCGAGCACGTGATGGGCGCCCGCTGACCGGTTTGCACCTCGTTGTGGCGACTGCCCGGCACCTCAAACATTTTTTGCGTAACGAATTGGTGTCGAGACGACGTGTAACCGTCGTCACAGCGATATGTTCGCGCGCACAACAATCATGGGGCCACGGGCACCGCTCGGGGCGGCTCCACCACTGAAAGGGCTATCGCACATGCGCAAGACCACTGTGTCGCTCGCGGTGCTGGGGGTCGCTGCGGCGATGTCCCTCGCCGCCTGCGGCTCGAGCTCCAGCGACAGCAGCACCAGCTCCAGCAGCTCGTCCTCGAGCTCCTCGGCCAGCTCCTCCGGCTCCACGTCGGCCTCCGGCGCGGTCGACGGCAAGGGCGCCAAGGTCGGCATCATCCTGCCCGACACCACGTCCTCGCCGCGCTGGGTCACCGCCGACCCCGAGGCGCTCAAGGCCAACTGCAAGACCTACAACCTCGACTGCAACATCCAGAACGCCGGCGGCTCCGCCAGCAAGATGCAGACCATCGCACGCTCGATGACCTCCCAGGGCGTCAAGGTGCTGATGATCGTCAACCTCGACCCGGCGTCCGGCGCCAAGATCGAGCAGGAGGCCGCCAAGGCCGGCGTCATCCCGGTCGACTACGACCACCTCACGCCCGGTGGCGGGGCAGCGCTCTACGTCTCCTTCGACAACGTCAAGGTGGGCGAGGTGCAGGGCAAGACCCTCACCCAGTGCCCGCAGGTCAAGAGCGCGAAGAGCGTGAAGTACGCCCAGATCGACGGCGCGGCCACCGACAACAACGCCACGCTGTTCAAGCAGGGCTACGAGAGCGTGCTCACCAAGACCCCCGGCTGGACCAAGGTCGCGGAGCAGGACGGCAACTGGGACGCCCCGACCGCGGGTCGCCAGTTCAGCGCGATGCTCGGCAAGAACCCGGACATCAAGGCCGTCATGGTGGCCAACGACACGATGGCCGGCGCCGTGGTCAACGACCTCAAGCGGCAGAGCCTGAACGGCAAGGTCGCGGTCTCCGGCCAGGACGCCAGCGCCGAGGGTCTCCAGCACATCCTCGACGGCGACCAGTGCTTCACGATCTAC
>CAWDAF010000002.1:0-1570208 GCA_963800225.1 uncultured Actinomycetota bacterium
GAAGTCGAAGATGGATCGTCCCTGGGAGAAGTGCAGAACGTAGCGGCACCGCCGGCAGATCATCAGCGTCATCTTGTGGGAGGTGAACCCCCACTTGGAGTCCTGTCGCGACGACTCTTGGTCGAAGTCGGTGCCCCGGCACAGCGGGCACCGCAGCTGCTGCTGAACCATCTGCTTTCCCCTGGGTGATCGTCAGGCCGTCTCGGGCGGAAAGGTTACCTCGGTGGCACGCTCTTCTCCTGCGAATCCGGTTGCGCCGCAAGCCGCAACTTGGGGGGTTGCAGACTCACTCACCTGCCCGTTCAGTGTCGCCAGGCGTCCACCACAGCACCAGGAACCCTGTGACCAGATAGATCACCTGCAGGAAGTGGAAGCCTCGGATCGAGGCGACCTCGCCGACTATCCAGAAGACCATGATCATGCCGGCGACGATGCTTGAGAGTTGCCAGCCGACGATGCGCTTCACGATGGAGAGGGCTGCGACCATCGCGCTTCCGCCCACGATGGCCATGAGGATCACGCCGGGGAAGTAGTTGTCGTTGAAGCCGGTGTGCTCGACCCAGCCTGGTTGCTCAGGAATCCACCCAACGATCAGTGCAAGACCGCCGCCCACAGCGCTGAGACCGTTGAACAAATGGACGCCGAGCAGCGCCGCGTTCTTTCGGCCTCTCATGTTCAACCTTCCACCGGTGATCTGGCCGAGCCGACCGTACGCCTGTTCGGGGTGCATCCGAGTTGACCTGGGGGTCAGTCTGTCCGACATACGAGCTCATCCGAAAGGGAACCCTGACAGGCACCCTCGTCGTGCTGACGGCAAGAGGCGCCGGCGTCGCGCTCAGGTGTCAGATGCGGGACAGCTCCACCGATTGCGGATCCCGCTGTGGCACGCTCCTCATGACGATTCTGAACGGTGACCGCAACCGTTCTACCTCGAACCGCGAGGCACCCTCGGTGGGTCGGCGATCGCTGTCGTGGCACTGATCCAGCCGGGACGATGGTCGATCAGATGCAGTGGCCCGCCACCTCGGTGAGACGTTCGGATCGCCGGCACGTCTCCCCGAGGGAGTCGGTGACGAGGCGGGCGTAACTGCCCTTCGACTCATGCGCGCCACTCGTCGAGCCCATCGTGCGCCTGGGACCGCCGGCGGTCAGTTGCGCATGCCGTGTCCTGCGTCCGGTACCTCCCGCGCTCGTGAAGCTCAGAAGGGCTCGGCGATGCGCTTGATCGCCGCGAGCGTCCGGGGGATCCCGTCGTGCGCCTGCTGGGTGCGCTCGTCGATCTCTGCCGCCGCCCGGTCGCCGTACTTCTCCTGGAACATCGCGATCCCGCTCGGCAGGAACTCCCAGCTCTCGGTCAACCTGGTCGCCGCACCGTCGGGATCGAAGGTGAAACCCCATCGCACGAAGCTGCCGCCCACGATCCAGGCGAACTCCTGACCCCGGTCGGCGGCAACGACCTGGGACCGGGTCTCCCAGGTGCGCTCGGGCAGTTCGTTACGGCCGGTGAACCAGGCGCCGACCTTGCCCCCCTCGGCCGCGTCGTCCCACCAGCACTCGGTGCAGACCGGGCTCCACTCACCGGTGCGGGTGATGTCACTGACCAGATCGTAGAGCGCCTCGGGCGTGGCCTCGATGATGAGCGACTGCTCATGGGTGCGCACCGGCGTCTCGTTCATCGCGCGCTCACTTCTTCTGTCGCCGACTGCCACCGTGCCAGTCCTCCTGCTTGCCGATGGCGTCCGCCGGGACACCGAACCCCGCCAGCTGCGGCTGCTCTCGCAGGCTCCGCTTCAACTCGGAGAACCCAGGGAACCGCGCCAAACCCACCACGTGGTCCCACAGCTCGCCGGCCGTCTCCTTCTCGGGAAGCCGACTGATCACCGGGCCGAAGAACGCGACCCCGTCCGGGGGCTCGAAGTGGATGATCGGAGTGCCGACATCCTTGCCGGTCAGCGCCAGCGCCTCCTCGCCGTCGGCGTGGATCTCACCGTCCCAGGACCTGTCGTCCAGGGCATCAGCCAGGTCGGTGGGCAGTCCGGCATCGCGCAGGATCGGCTCGACGAACTCCCGGGCGCCGCGCCGCTCACGGTGCTCCTCCTCGTTCGCGATCCCGGTGGACGGGGCCACGTCGAAGATGTGCGCCCCGAATGCTGCCTGCAGCGGGTCCACTGCCTGCGGCCCGTGCTCGGCGCGCGCCCGAGCGGCCACCCGCAGGAGCCGCAGGCCAGCCGTGTGCCCGGCTTCGTACTCCGGCGGAAAGTGCGCCCCGTAGTCGACGTGGGAGTTGATCAGCCGCAGCGAGATGAACCGCCACTCCACGGTGAAATCCCGCTCGGACTGCACCATCCGGATCCATTTGCTCGTCAGCCAGCAGAACGGACAGACCGGGTCGAAGTAGAAACGGATGTCAGCGGAACCCATGGTCCAACCGTAGCGGGCGTGCCGAGCCGCTCCCCGTTCGCCGGGCAGTCCTCAACCGGACCTCCTGTGCGACATGCTCTGCTCGGTGGAAGATGTTGGGTCGGTGCGGCCACCTTTGGTGCCGCTGTCTCGCGGGTCGCACCGGAAGAGGATCGGCGTGCGAGGCGACAGCGCGAACCTCTGGGTAGTGACCGGTGAGCCGAGCGATGGCCGTCGCGGACGACAGAACGAGAAGCAGAGCCAGGCTTCCCGACCCCACCGTCGGCGCCGGTTGGCTGTCGTCGCGACCACGCTGCGTACGGCCTCGTCGCGGCCCCCGCCTCCATGAAACGCACGGTAGGACACGCCCCAGAACCGCGTGCACGATTCGCGGGACGCATCGATCGTCCATCTTTTGATCCGCGCGTCCGACGCGTAGCGCAACGACGCAGGTCGGCAGCGCGCGAGCGCTGCGGCTCTCAACGCGGCCAGTGCGGAGGCCAGCAGCGCACGCTAGCTGCGGACGGGGCGCACACGGTTTCGGTGAGCAGCCAAGGTCGCCGAAGAATCGTTCGTGGGCGCGTCACACAAGAACTAGTCCCAGGGCCGCATGTCCGGCCACCCCGGCGATGAAGGTCGGCAGCAGCCACCGTGCGAGGGCGGGGTACTGGCTTCGATGCCAACCGAGGCCGATCGCCAGAAGCAGAGCGATAGCGCCGAAGAACCACGCGGCAGAGGAGTAGCCCAGCCGGAAGTGGTACACGACCACGGCCTCACTTGCATACGCCGCGACCAGCAGCGCCGCGCCCAGACCGGCAGGAGCCGCGCGCCACCAGACGTAGCCCGCCGCGCCGAAGATCGGGCCACCCACGACCGCACACAGCGACCACAGCACGACGTAGGTCATCGAGACACCGAAGCCGCGCAGGTCGGCAGTGACGTAGTAGGCGACAACCTCCAGCGCCGTTGCGGCAACCCCCAGCAACATCGCAGTCGAGAGCCGTGACTGAAGCACGCCTGCGACGAAGGCGGTCGACAACCACGGGCTCGCGGCGTTGACGAGCGCCAACCAGGGATAGTCCAAGTGTGCCTGTAGGAACGAGGTGAGTACACCGACGGCGGCTCCCAAGGCAAGGGCGAGGAGGGCCGCGCCGAGGCGACGTTGCTGCAAGGAGGGTTCCTTAAGAGGTGGGAGAGGAGTGAGCAGCGCAGCCTAGTGCTTGCCCGCGCCTCGGTAGATCAGCGCGTCCGACTCGCGGCGGAAGGACTGTGAGGATCGCCAACGCAGCCTGAAGGTGCTGGGCTGTGGTCGGTGACCGCGGGTGTGACCCCCGGAATGACTGGCTTCGTGCCTTGCTGCGACCTGTCCGCTCGTGGTCACCGACCCCGGCCCGGTTGGAGGAGCTGGCCTGATCAGGAGCCTGACCACCTGGCGTTAGCGGCGCCGGATGTGTCTCATCACAGTCCTGCCGAGCCTCCGTCCCGGACCGGAACCACGTCCCGTCCGGCGAAGGAGAGAACGCATGAACAGTCTGACCGATCTGCGCGAGGTGGTCGATGTCGTCATCGGCGTCGACACCCACGTCCATACCCACTCCGCGGCCGTGGTCGACACCGCGACTGGTGGTGTCCTCGACGAGATCACCGTCGAGGCAACAGCCGAGGGCTACGCCGACCTTGTTCAGTTCGCGAACAACCACGCCACCTTGCGGGCCTGGGCGATCGAGGGGACCGGTGGTCACGGCGCCGGTCTGAGCCGTCACCTGATGGAGATCTCGGAGATCGTCATCGAATTGGACCGCCCGAAACGAGCTGCGCGCCGCAACGGTGCGAAGTCCGATCCGCTCGATGCGATCCGTGCCGCCCGTGAGGCGATGGCTCGACCGCGGTTGGGAACTCCGCGCACCGGGGGCGAACGCCAAGCACTGTCGGTGCTCTTGGCTGCTCGCCGCTCCGCCATCAACGCCTCCACCGAGGCCCAGCAGCAGGTCTTCAGCCTGGTGATCGCGGCACCCGAACCCATCCGAGCCCGGTTCCGCGGCCAGAAGCTCGCCGCGATGCTCAACACCGCCGCAAAGCTGCGGGTTCGTTCGTCGTGGGACGTCGAGACGACCAGCACCGTCGTGGCGCTGCGCACCTTGGCTCGTCGCGCGCACGCGATGCTGAAAGAGGCACGCGAGCTCCAGAAGGCAATCCTGGCCATCATCCGCAGCTGGCGTCCTGATCTCCTCGAGGAGTTCGGTGTCGGACCCATCGTCGCGGCGACGGTGTTGTGCGCGTGGTCCCACCCCGGGCGCATCCACTCCGAGGCGGCGTTCGCGATGCTCGCCGGCGTGGCACCGATCCCGGCGAACAGTGGCCAAGTCACCACCCGGTATCGGCTCAACCGCTACGGTGACCGCCAGCTCAACAATGCACTGCACACCGTGGTCCAGAGCCGAATCCAATACCAGCCAGCCACCCGCGACTACGTCGCTCGCCGGACTGCCGAAGGCAAGACCGGTCGCGAGATCAAACGCTGCCTGGCCCGCTACGTCGCCCGCGACCTCTATCGCCTACTGGAAAACACGGCCACAGCTGCTTGACGAAGCATAGGAGGTCGCGGGTCCATGCGGTTTGGCACGCAGGAAGGCCGAGCGTTGTGAAGCGTGCATGGCTCGTCCCAAGTGACCTTCCTGTGCCGCTCCCGACGCCCAACGATGCTGCCAGCGTGGCCGGTAGCGGGCGTCCCCATTGCCGCAAGTGGAACCGTTTCCGGCATTGGCATGGCCAGCGGGGGGCTGCGGGCGCCGCCGTCCCGGCGGGGTGTTGGATACGGGACGACGACGCCGTGAGGGGTCAGCGCGGTGCTGACGTCTCCGCGAGGTCGGCCTTCGCGGCGATCCGTTGGCGTTCGATGGCGCGGTAGACCGTGGAGCGGCCGACGCCGAAGAGCTCGGCCACCTCGAGCGTGCTGTACTCACCGCTGTGCACCAGTGACACCAGGTGGGCTTTCTGCTTTCGGCTGAGCTTGGGCTGCTTACCCTTCAGCCGACCCTTGGCCTTCGCGACCTTCATCCCTTCGCGGGTGCGGAGACGGATGAGGTCGGATTCGAACTCCGCCACCATGGCGAGCACGTTGAACAGGAGCCGGCCGACGGCGTCGGTTGGGTCGTAGACAGAGCCGCCCAGGCTTAGGCTGATCTGCCGGGCCGTGAGTTCGTCGGCAATCGCTCGCGCATCGGGCAGTGACCTGGCCAGCCGGTCGAGCTTGGTCACCACCAGGGTGTCACCGGCCCGGCATGCAGCGAGGGCTTCACGAAGGCCGGGGCGCTCGCGGTTGGTGCCGGTCAAGCCGTGGTCGACGTAGATCCTCTCGGCCTCGACGCCGAGGGCGAGGAGGCCGTCGCGTTTTGCGGTGAGGTCTTGTTGATCGGTGGAGCATCGGGCATACCCGACGAGCAGAGCGCCCATGGCGCACCTCCGGATGGTGGGCCCGGCCACGCCACAAACCGCGGGCGGCTCGGGATCGGGCGAGTGCCCGACCCGTCCATCAGGACGCTGCACCACCGTCTCCGCCAGTAGACGCGTGCTGGACCGGGAGCGCCCCCTACAGCTGCAGGTGGACGCGGAGCGCGTCGTCGAGCTGCGCCATCACGTCGGCTGGCGCCCGCCCGAGCACCGCCCCCAACCGCTCGACCGCGATCGACCGCACCTGCTCGGCCTGGGCCTTCGAGGCATCCCGCAGGCCGGTCGCGTCCGCGGGGAGCAACGCCTGGAAGGGGTAGATCCGGTCGACGTTGCTGGTCACCGGCACGATGGTGACCACTCCGCGGCCCAGCCGGGCGGCGATCGCGTTTGCACGATCGTTGCTCACGATCACCGCCGGACGTCGCTTGTTGGCTTCGCTTCCACGTGCTGGGTCCAGATCGACGAGCCGGATCTCACCGCGCAGCATTGGCGACCCCGTCCGCGGCGGTCACGCTCCACGCCGCCTCATTGCCTGACGCCTCCCACTCCTCCCATGCCGCCTCGTAGTCCTGCTCAAGGCCGGGCAGGCGCAGCATGCGCACCGCGTGGTGCAGCGCGGCCGACCTGGACGGCAGGCCCGATGCGCGGGCGTACTCATCGAGGATGGCTACATCCTCGTCCGGAAGACTGACGCTGAGTTTCATACCTCAATACTACCTCGGTGCTACCCGCTCGATCGTGCGTGTGTTCCTCGGCAGGGAGCGTGCCACAGGCGGATCCGGCACTGGGACTTTGGCTTCCTGAGCACGAGTTACTACCACCGCCTCGCGGCGAAACTTGTTGCGCTCGACCTTCAGCGCGCGGGTTCCATGGGTTGCCCTCCACCGTGACTCGATCTGCGACTCGCCAACATGACTCAACAGGAGCGCCGAGTCAGCCGTTTGCTCGACCCTGAACAGGATCGAGACAAAGCAGCAGATCTGGGTCATGGACGGTGTTATCTGTTGTTTCTCAACGAACAGCCGGAGGGGGATCGCCACGCCGGGGCGATCAACGTGTAGATCGGCGCGCCCGCCGGAATGCGCTAGGTTCCAGCGCCGTCCCCTCCGTAGGGCCCGAAGTCCCGCCGAGCCGAGACGATGGCCCCTTCTGGACCACGCTGGCAGGGAGTGACCTGGTTGTTGTAAGTGTTTGTATCAGCCACGTTCAGGGCGGTCTTCGACGCCGAATGGCCGGGCAACGACATCGCTACGACCCACGGCGAGTCGTCCGCGCTTGGGGTGGTGGTGCGGAGCTCGCATCTGTCGAGTCGATGTCGCTGAGAAGAGTGCTACCGATGAACTCCGAGTCCCTGACTCTGTCCACGAAAGGATCGACACAGCGGCGCGTGATCGCCGATCATCCGGTGGCCGTCGCGGTTGCCAGCACCGTCCTGTTCGCGCTCGCCCTGGTCTGCTGGCCGCTGTTGTTCCCCAGATCAGCGCTTCGGGCCCCCACCGCCGGGTGGGCCTTGGCGGGGTTGGACGCCACCCGCATCCTGGTTCCGGCCATCCTGCTCACCGCACTGGGCTGGTGGCGCACCGCCGGCTTCACCCGCCGGATCACCTGGCCGACGCTGTGGCCGTTCCTGCCACTGCTGCTGTTCGTGGTCCTCAACCTGATCTCCGGGAGCGGGGAATGGGTCACCGGCCCGAAGACTCTGGCGATCGCCACGATCACGATGCTTACGGTGGGCTTCGGCGAGGAGGCCACCTTCCGCGGGGTCGTGCTGCGCGCCCTGGAGTCGATCGGGCTCATGCGCGCCGCAGTGATCTCCTCGGTGCTGTTCGGGGCGTTCCACCTGGTCAACCTCGCCATGGGGTCGAGCCCGGTCGATGTGGCCTTCCGGTTTCTCTACACCGCCCTGATCGGGTTCGCCTTCGCCGCACCCGCCCTGGTCACCGGCGCGATCTGGCCGGTGATCCTCATTCACGCCGCAATGGACCTGGCGGGCACCATCCAGGCCAGCGCCCCCCTAGCCGCCGCGGCATCGGCGTCGAGCCCGGATCTGCCCAGCCGGTTCCTCACCGCCATCCCAAGTGCGCTGCTCGCGGCATACGGCTACTGGCTGCTGCGCCGCCACCTGACCCACGCCGCTGCCCGGAACCAGCAGGGCGCCGTGCCTGGACGGGGGCGGTGAGGATGACAACGAGTCGATGGATGTGGATGGTCGGCGCCCTGACCGTCGCGGCAGCGGCCCTGGTTGTCGCTGGTCTCGTGGTCGCCGTCGCCGGGCACCTGGAGCGGGGCGCCGAGTTCGTCCTGTCAGGTATCGTCCTGTCGTGGTTCGCCGTGGCCGCCGTGCTGATCATCCGGGCGCCGCAGCTGTACGTCGAGCCCGACGGGGAGGACCTCGTCGTCCGATTCCACGGCTGGGACAGGCTATGGACCCTACGCCGGGAGACGCGGATCCGCACCGCCGACCTGACTGAGGTCGGAACCGTTCCCGTGGCCGCACTCCACCCGAGTGCGTGGTCCTGGCGCCTGCGCGGAACGATGATTCCCGGAGTCATCCGGGCCGGGTCATTCATCGATACCCACGGACGCGAGCTGTGGGACGTGCGGGCCACCGGAGATGCTCTGCTCATCGAGCTCGGACCCGACGCCCCTTACCGGCGGATGGTGCTCCAAGTGCCCGCCCCCGCCGAGACCGCGAGGCGGCTACAGCCGCTCCTGCCCAGGTAGCACCGGCCGCCCGGCCCCGACGAGGCAGATCCCTCGTCCCGGCCGGCCCAGCGCGACCTCCATGGGGATGGGAGGCGTTGTCGACCAGCCGGTCGGAGTGAGGCGGACTCGAACTGGGCTGGCTTCCAGGGTCCGATCGCCTGGCGCCCGCGCCAACGTTGGAGGCACGCGCACCTCCGGCAACTCACTCGTGGCTGGCAACGGCCACCACTCGCCCGGTTCGAGGGACAGCGTTCCACCCCCGGCCGTTAGACCAGCCAGCTGCAAGCGACGTGCCGCAATCGTGACAGTCCCCGGCATAGCGGAGCCGAAGCTCACGCTCGGGCGGCTGTGCCGGCGTTGTGTCAGTCATCGAACCGCGCATGGGCCTCGTTCTGGCCGATCGACAGCAGAGCGCCCTTGTCCCGCGAGGGTGTGGGATACGGGACGGCTCGGCCCACAGGCGGATCGTCACGCGGAGGGTGAGCAGGAGGCGATCCACGTCCGCGATCCAGCGCGGGTGAACTCGTGGGTAGCCCACTCGACCTTCGTGTCGATGGCCTCGTATGACGGCCATGGCGACACTGCCTGGAGACGAACAGGGCCGGCTGGGCTCTACGCTCGGCCGGTGACCACCCTGCAGATCGTGCTGAGCGCCGCATCGGGAGTGGCGGCGCTCTGGTTGATCGTGCTGATCGCTCTCGACCGACTGCCGGGCGACCCGGTGTACGTCGCGCTGGGCCTGATCGAGGTCGGCACCGTGGTGCAGCTGGTCGTCGGGCTGGTGATGGTCTTCGGCGGCCACGACGGCGTCAACGTCGCGGCGTACGTCGGCTATCTGGTCGGCGCGCTGTTCGTCCTGCCGGTCGCGGTGCTCTGGTCGCTGGACGAGCGGACCCGCGCCGGGACCGGCGTACTCCTCGTCGGCGTCATCGTCATCCCGGCGCTCTGCCTGCGCCTGCACGACCTGTGGAGCGTCCGGTGAGCCCGCGGGCCCTCTCGACCCGCCGGGGCGTCGGGCGGATCCTGATCTTCGTCTACGGGATCTTCGCGCTCGCTGCCACCGCTCGCGCCGTGGTGCAGCTGGCGACGCAGGCGTCGACAGCTCCGGTCGCGTACTCGCTGTCGCTCGTCTCCGGCGTCGTCTACATCGCGGCCACGTGGGCGCTCGCGACCGACCACCGCCACATCGCGATCGCGACCGTGCTGACCGAGCTCACCGGCGTCCTGGTCATCGGCACGCTGAGCCATCCGAGCGATCTCGACAAGGCCAGCGTGTGGTCGGGCTATGGCAGTGGCTACGGCTACGTGCCGCTCGTGCTGCCCTTCTTCGGGCTGTGGTGGCTGTGGCGCGTCGGCCGCGGTTCCTGACCTCCTCGGGTAGTCCTCGACCACCGCGTGCCCCTCGACGGCGTCATCGGGCCGGCCGAGCCCTGATTCGGGGTTCCTCGCTGGTCGTGCTCTGGGCACCCCGTCCCCGAACGGCCGTCGTCACGCGGAGCGTGACCAGCCACCAGATTGGTACGCCGCAACCTCACGGGCGTGCCTCGTAGATGAGGTTCATGGGCGTCTGGCCGACGCGTCGGAAGCTGTTGAACCCGGCCTCGGTGAACAGTTCCCGGGTTCGGGCCTCGCCGGCCTGCGCGCCTACCCCGGGCCCGCCGTCGCTGATCGAGCAAGGCGTGCAGGCGAGGGTCGAAATGCCGTATCCGAACCGTCCCAGCGGGGAGAAGTTGTCCTCCAGCCGGTCGTTGGCGAACGGCTCGACGGCAAGCACGGCCCCGCCCCGAGCCAGCGCCCGCCTGGCGGCGCGCGCGACGCCGATCGGGTCGGCGGTGTCGTGCCAGCAGTCGAAGAACGCGATCAGGTCGTACGGTCCGGTGATGGAGACCGCGTCTGCGAGCTGGAAACGGACACGGTCGCTGACGCCAGCCCGTGCGGCCCGTTCGGCGGCTACCTCGATAGAGGGTTCGTGGTAGTCGTAGCCGACGAAGGTGGAGTTGGGGTAGGCGGTGGCCAGGACGATGGTGGCCGTTCCGTGGCCGCAGCCGACGTCGGCGACCCGTGCCCCTGCGGTCAGCTTTTCGTGCATCCCGTCCAGTGCCGGGATCCATTCCTGTACCAGCAGCGCTTGGTAACCCGGCCTGAAGCTGCGTTCGGTGGCCGTGAACAGCTCGTCGTGGTGGTCGCCCCACGCCAGGCCGGTACCGGTGCGGAAGACCGCGAGCTCCTTGTCGATACTCTGATAGACGGCCGCGACCAGGTCGAAGAGTCCCTGCACCAGCGCCGGACTGGACTCGTTGGCGAGTGCGAAGGCGTGCTCGGGCGGGAGTCGGAACCGACCGGTCTGGGGGTCGTAGGTGACGTATCCGCCGGCGGCTTGATTGGACAGCCATTCGGTGACAAGTCGTTCGTTCAGGCTCGTGCGCACGGCGAGTTCGCCGGCGGTCACCGGTTGGGAGTCGGCCATCGCCGCGTACAGGCCCAGCCGGTCCCCGAGGTGGCTGAGCAACACGCTCACGGCCGCTGCTGCGTCCGTCACCGCCTGCCCCAGGAAGGCCTCGAGTACGGGCTCGATGATCGGCGTGGGCGTCGGTGTGGTTGTCATGGCATCCTCCTGCTCGCTGGGTCGGTGGGAGTCGAGACGTCTCGCGCTTGGCGCCTCAACCGAGGGCCTGAACCTGGTGCCTGAACCCGGTGGCTCGGGTCCCAGCGCGACGGTTCCCGATCAGTCCCCGACGCGTCTCAGCCCATCATCGACCCCGTAGCGCGGTACGGGGTCAAGCGCTGAGGGGTAGAATTCCTCTATGCGTAGCGGCCAACTCGCCGCCGCCTGCGGCGTTCATCCGGAGACCCTTCGGTACTACGAGCGACTTGGGCTTCTGCCTTCGCCGCCGCGCGATCGGTCCGGCTATCGCGACTACCCAGACACTGCCGTGCAGCGGGTCCGCTCGATCAAGCAAGCACAGAAGCTCGGCTTGAGTCTCGCCGAGATCCACGATCTCCTCCGACGAAGCCCCACGGGTGCCATCACCTGCGGCAACCTGAGCGCCCGAATCGAAACCAAGATCGCGGAGATCGACGGCAAGATCGCGGATCTTCAGGCCCTGCACGACTTGCTCGAGAACCTGCTTTGCACGTGCTGCCGCGCCCGCGACCCCAACCGGACCTGCGAGCAGACTTCTGCCCCGCTCCTCTCGATCACGGCCGCGAGCTCCACCGGAATCGACTCGGCGACACCGCCCTGGCGCCATCTTGCTGCGGCGAAACACGGTCGAAACGGGCGACGGGCCGTCGCGGTCCGATGATCGTGGCGGTCCCGAGGTCGGAACCTCGGGTGAGCAAGCCGCAGGCCAACAGTCCCGCGAGCGACCGGGCGTCCCGTAAGGCCTGTCCGGAGGGATGCCCGGTGAGGGGTGGACAACCGGTGACGCCGCACTTGCGCGAGACCCTTCCACGAAGCTGCCCGCTCGACCTTGTCATCCGCGCGAACGACCGGGCACAACTCTGAAGACACACCGCACGAGCGCTATCCGCGCGGTCTTGCCGAAACGAGGATGTCCGCCGCGGAGGACCGACACGATCAACGTTGCGCCAGCCATAAGACCGAAGGGAACCGCGTCACCGACAGCGAGTACCGCTCTTGAAGCCTGTGCGGGCGCCGGCCCCTTCCCGGCACTCGCCCGGATCAGCCGCGATCCGCTCGGTCCTGCCGATGATCGATGAGGGCCATTGCCCCTCGACGAGGGACAGGAGACGATCGACGCGGAGGTGCGGTCATGAGGGTGCGACCGGGGGCAGTGATCCGAGGCGTCGGTATCGCTGGCTCCTACCTCGCATCCGGCACGCCCACGCGCTCGCGCATCCTGTTCGCGGCGTACGCCGGCGGCTGGTTCGTGAACAAGCCCGGACTGCAGGTCTTCATGGTCATCCCCGACACGGAGGAGCCGTGGAAACGCGGCTCGGTGTCTTTCGTGACGGCCGTGGTGTCGTGGTCGACCGCGATGCTGGCCGCGACGACGGCCCTCCGTCGCACGAGACTGCCGACACCGATCGGTGCGGTCCTGCTCGGAGGCGGTTTCATGGCGATCGACTCGCTTCTCGCCGATCTCGGCGAGAAGCGCGACGCGGCCAAGACCGCGGAGACTGGGGGAGTGGCCCCATCCGCCGACGGCGCAGAGGCCTGACCCGACTCGTCGCACCGAGCGCCCTCCATCGAGGCGTTCTCACTCAGCGCGCGGTCCGGCGCTCGGGGACGCCGTCGCGGCACTCGATACCCTCGTTGTCCTGGCAACTCTCGGCTTCGCGTGGGCCCCTACGAGTGCCGTGATGGCTGAGCGACGCTCACGAGAGCGACAGCTGACTCACCGAATCTGGCGCCGAGAGTGAGAGTTCGCAACTGCAGAGCGTCCGTGCCGGAACGACTTGGACTTCCCGGATGAGCAGCAACCTGGGCACAGCCGAGATCTTGCTGATCCTCCTCGGGGCCATCGGGTCCCTGGCCATGACGGCGTTCCTTGTCATTGGCCTTGCCCCCGCTGGAGCGGCCAACGGACGAGGCCCGCATTCCCTCATGCTGCTCGTCGCCCCACCTCGGTCACGTCACTGGAGGACGACATGCCCGACCGTGGCGATCAGGTCGCCCGGTGCAGTCACGAAACACCTGGGACACGTCCAGTCAGTGCGGGGCGATCACCAGGATCCGGTCGTCGCCGGGCCTCGGCGTGCCCCGGGTGTCCCGGTTGCTGGTGGTCACCCAGAGGTTCCCGTCGGGGGCGGCGACCACGGTCCGCAGCCGTCCGTAGTCGCCGACGAGGAAGTCCCGCGGGGGGCCGGTGCCGGCGCCCTGCACCGGCACCTGCCACAGCCGCCCGCCCCGCAGGGCGCCGGCCCACAGCGAGCCGTCGAGGTAGGCGAGGCCCGACGGGGACGCCTCGTCGGTGCGCCACTGCACATACGGGTTGCGGTACTCCGCCTGGTCGCCGCGGCCCTCCACCAGCGGCCAGCCGTAGTTGCGGCCCCGGTCGATCCGGTTGAGCTCGTCCCAGGTGTCCTGGCCGAACTCGGTGGCCCACAGGTGCCCCGCACCGTCGAACGCCAGGCCCTGCACGTTGCGGTGGCCCATCGTCCAGACGGGGGAGCCCGGCACCGGGTTGCCGGGGGCGGGCTCGCCCTCCGGGGTGATCCGCAGGATCTTGCCGCCGAGCGAGGAGCGGTCCTGGGCCAGCTCCGGGTCGCCGGTCTCGCCCGTGGAGACGAACAGGTTGCCGTCGGGGGCGAACAGCAGCCGGCCCCCGTCGTGGACGAAGCCGTTCGGGATGCCGGTGAGGATCGGGGTGGCCGGGCCGAGCCGCCGCCCGTCGTACCTCATGGTGACGACGCGGTTGTCCCGCGCGGTGCTGAGGTAGGCGTAGACGAGCCGGTCCTCGGCGTACGTCGGCGAGGTGGCGAGCCCCAGCAGGCCGGCCTCGCCCTGCGGCTGGACCCCGCCGACCCGGCCCACCGGGCGGACCCGCCGGCCCTCGATGGCCAGCACCCGGGTGGTGTCCCGCTCGCCGACGAGGGCTGTGCCGTCGGGGAGGAAGGTCAGCCCCCACGGGGCCCGCAGCCCGGTCGCGACGGTGCCGACCACGTGCGGGCGCCCCGGTCCGGACGGCTCGGTCGTGGGCCGCGCGGTGACGGTCCGCGGCTGGGGCGCCGGGTCCGGGGAGCCGAGGCCGGTGGGGTCGCCGTCCCCGGACGAGCAGCCGGCGGTGAGACCCAGGACGGCCGCGGCCAGCACCCGGGCGAGGACGGCGGTGGTCACCTTCCCGAGCGTACGGTCAAGCCGTCGAGCAGGTCCCGCAGCTCCTGGTGGACGGCCCGGGGGTGCTCCATCTGCACGAAGTGCGACCCGCGCAGCTCGACGTACCGCGCGTCGGGCATGTGCCGGGCGGCCGTGCGCATGTCGGCGGCCGAGGCGAGCACGTCGTAGCTGCCGGCCACGAAGACCGCGGGCACCTCGATGCCGCGCACCGAGACCCGGTCGTGGCGGGCGGCGGCCCGGGCCAGGTGCATGTACCACTCGACCGGCGTGGTCAGGAACTCCCCGACGGCCCGCTCGACGACCCCGCGGTCCGCGCCGGGCAGCATGAAGCCGCTGTGCCGGAGCAGGTTCGCCGCCGTCGGGCCGATCGGCAGCCGGCTGGTCACCGGGGTCACCAGTGCGCCGGTCCTGGCCAGGGCGGTGGCGATGCCGAGCGCCAGCGGTCGCCGCACCAGGCGCGGGAGCTGGAGCGGTGCCCCCATCGAGGAGAAGGTGCCGCCGGGGACGCCGGCGACCGCGAACAGCCCGGTCACCCGCTCGGGGTGCAGCACGGCGAGCTCGAAGGCGGTGTTCACCCCGATCGACCAGCCGAGCACCGGGCAGGCGTCCACGCCGGCGTGGTCGAGCACTGCGCAGGCGTCCTCGACGAAGGCCTGCACGTCGACCCGGTTCCGGTCGGCCGGGCGCTCCGAGCCGCCGACGCCGCGGTGGTTCCAGGAGATCACCCGCACGCCGCAGTCGGGCCGCAGCAGCGCCGGCCACGCGTACGGGTTGGTGCCGAGGCCGTTGCACAGCAGCACCGTCGGCCCGTCGGCGTCGTTGGTCCAGGCGCGGAGCCGGGTGCCGTCGGAGCTGACCACGTCGTAGAACCGCAGCGAGTCGCGGCCGTCGGGCAGGGGGAGCGCGACCACGCGCGGCGGGACAGACATGGCCGCAGTCTGCCCGAGGCGGGCGGGTCAGGCGATGTGGCTCACCGGCCGCGCCGGTGCCTGCGAGCCCTCGAAGCGGGCGGCGTGCTCGGCGAGGAAGTCCTCCACGTCCATGCGCTCCCGTCGGCTCGCGGTGAGCGCCGTGCTGGCCACGAGCGCGTTGCGGCGGGCTCGCTGCTGGCTGGTCACGTGCCACGTCGCGGCGGCGCCGACCAGGCGCCAGGGTGTCCGGTGCAGCTGGTGGAGCGTCATGGTGACTCCCGGGTGCGCTCGTCTGGGTGGGTCCGGGTCCTGCGTGCTGCACCCACGACGTTAGGCGCGGGGTGCGACACGGCCGTCAACGTCGCGTGACGTTCAGGTGAACCACCCCGACGACCCGGACAACTCCGGTCGAGTCGGCGCGAGCGCACGCCTGGAGGTGGGCGAGTCGGCGCGAACGCACGCTTGGAGGTGGGCGAGTCGGCGCGAGCGCACGCCTGGTTTGTAGGTTGTCCGCATGACCGACGACCGTCCCCTGGTGTGGCTGCCCTTCGAGAGCGACGAGCTCGGTGACCCGCCGGCCGGGCTCCGCTACGAGGTGGTCGTCCCCGACATCGACGACCTCCCCGCCTCGGTGGACGAGGTGCGCTTCTACGTCCCGCCGTACGACGTCGGGTCCGGCCAGGGCAGCCTGCTGAAGCAGATGCCACGGCTCGAGGTGGTGCAGACGCTGACCGCGGGCGTCGACCACATCCGCGACGAGGTGCCCGAGGGCGTGCTGCTCTGCAACGGCCGCGGCATTCACAACGCGTCGACGGCCGAGCTGGCGCTGACCCTGACGCTGGCCTCGCTGCGCGACATCCCGGGCTTCGTCGTCGACCAGCAGGAGGGCCGGTGGAACCAGGGCTGGCGCCCGTCGCTGGCCGACTCGACCGTGCTGATCGTGGGGTACGGCGACATCGGCCGTGACGTGGAGCGACGCCTGGAGCCCTTCGAGGTCGACGTGCTCAGGGTCGCCCGGACGGCACGGGACGGCGTCCACGTCCTGGCCGACCTGCCGGACCTGCTGCCGCGGGCCGACGTGGTCATCCTGATCATCCCGGGCACCAGCGAGACCAGGGGCCTGGTCGACTCCGGCTTCCTCGCCGCCATGAAGCAGGGCGCGCTGCTGGTCAACGTGGCCCGGGGCTCGGTCGTGGTCACCGCCGACCTGGTCGAGGCGCTGGAGAGCGGCCGGGTGCGGGCGGCGCTGGACGTGACCGACCCCGAGCCGCTGCCGGCCGAGCACCCGCTCTGGCGCGCCCCGGGTGTGCTGATCACCCCGCACGTCGGGGGTGCGACGCCCGCCATGTGGCCGCGGGCGTACCGGCTGGTCCGCGAGCAGCTCGAGCGCTTCGCGGCAGGCGAGCCGGTCGTCAACGTGATGACCGGGGAGTACTGAGCGCACCGCGACGCGACCGATGAGTTCCTGTCCCCGGCCGGGTCTACGCTCCGAGAGTCAGCGATCCTGACCGACGGAGGAGTGGACATGGCAGGCACGGTGGTGATGATCGGGACGCGCAAGGGCGTCTGGATCGCGACGGGCGACGAGCGGCGCGGCAGCTGGGACCTGCACGGGCCCGACGAGCTGCGCAGCGAGGTGCACGCGGTCGCGGTGGACCCCTCGGCGGGAGCGGGCGGGGCCCCGCGGATGTTCATGGCCAGCAAGCACTGGCACTGGGGCCCGCAGGTGCTCCGCTCCGACGACCTCGGCCGCACCTGGGACAAGGGTCCCGACGGCGCGATCGGCTTCCCCGAGGACACCGGCCGCACGCTGGAGGCGGTCTGGGCGATCGCCCCGTCGCCGTGCGACCCGGACGTGGTGTGGGCCGGCACCGAGCCGTCGGCGCTGTTCCGCTCCACCGACGGCGGCCGGACCTTCTCGATGGTCCGCTCGCTGTGGGACCACCCGCACCGCGAGCAGTGGGGCGCCGGCTTCGGCGGGCAGGCGATCCACACCGTGCTGCCGCACCCGACCGACCCGGCGCAGGTGACCGTCGCGATGTCGACCGGGGGCGTGTACCGCACCTTCGACGGCGGCGACTCGTGGGCGCCGGCCAACCGGGGCATCCGGGCGATCTTCCTGCCCGAGGGGGCGCAGTTCCCCGAGTTCGGCCAGTGCGTGCACAAGGCCACCCGCGACCCCCTGGACCCTGACCGGCTCTACCTGCAGAACCACGGCGGCGTGTACCGAAGCGACGACGGCGCGGACTCCTGGACCTCCATCGCCGACGGGCTGCCCAGCGACTTCGGCTTCCCCGTCGTGACCCACCCGCGCAAGCCCGGCACCGTCTGGGTCTTCCCGCTCGAGGGTGCCGACGGCCGCTTCCCGATCGGCGGCGCGTGCAGCGTCTGGCGGTCCCGGGACGCCGGTGGGACCTGGGAGGAGCTGCGCACCGGGCTTCCCGACGGCTTCTTCTCCGGGGTGATGCGCGACGCCATGTGCGTCGACGGCGGCGACCCGGCCGGGGTCTACTTCGGCAGCCGGGACGGCACGGTCTTCGGCAGCGACGACGAGGGCGACTCGTGGCGACCGGTGGCCGAGCACCTGCCCGACGTGCTCTGTGTCCGTGCCGCCACCCTGGGCGGCTGAGACGGGGCGGCGTACGCCGGAGGGCCCGGCGTACCATCCGACCCATGCCTGACGACCCGACGCAGACCGGCACGCCCGACATCAAGCCCCGCAGCCGCCAAGTCACCGACGGCCTGGAGAGCACCGCCTCGCGCGGCATGCTCCGCGCCGTGGGGATGGGCGACGACGACTGGGAGAAGCCGCAGATCGGCGTTGCCTCGTCGTGGAACGAGATCACCCCCTGCAACCTGTCCCTGGACCGGCTCGCCAAGGCGGTCAAGAACGGCGTGCACGCGGCCGGCGGCTACCCGCTGGAGTTCGGCACGATCTCGGTCTCCGACGGCATCTCGATGGGCCACGAGGGGATGCACTTCTCGCTGGTCTCGCGCGAGGTCATCGCGGACAGCGTGGAGACGGTGATGATGGCCGAGCGGCTCGACGGGTCGGTGCTGCTGGCCGGCTGCGACAAGTCCCTGCCCGGGATGATGATGGCCGCCGCCCGCCTCGACCTCGCCTCGGTGTTCCTGTACGCCGGCTCGATCATGCCCGGCCAGGTCGACGGCCAGGACGTCACGATCATCGACGCCTTCGAGGCCGTGGGCGCGTGCCTCGCGGGCCGGATCACGGCCGCGGAGGTGGACCGGATCGAGCGGGCCATCTGTCCCGGCGAGGGCGCCTGCGGCGGCATGTACACCGCCAACACGATGGCGGCGGTCGGTGAGGCGCTCGGGATGTCGCTGCCCGGCTCGGCCGCCCCGCCCGCCGTGGACCGCCGCCGTGACGGCTTCGCGCACCGCTCGGGCGAGGCCGTGGTGGAGATGCTCCGCCGCGGCATCACCGCCCGGCAGATCATGACCAAGGAGGCCTTCGAGAACGCCATCGCGGTGGTGATGGCGCTCGGCGGCTCCACGAACGCGGTCCTGCACCTGCTCGCGATCGCCCGCGAGGCCGAGGTCGACCTGACCCTCGACGACTTCACCCGGATCGGCGACACGGTCCCGCACCTCGGGGACCTGAAGCCGTTCGGCCGCTACGTGATGAACGACGTCGACAAGATCGGCGGCATCCCGGTGGTGATGAAGGCGCTGCTCGACGCCGGGCTGCTGCACGGGGACTGCCTGACGGTGACCGGGAGGACGCTGGCGGAGAACCTCGCCGACATCGCGCCGCCCGACGTCGACGGCAACATCATCCGCGAGCTCGGGTCGCCGATCCACGCCACCGGCGGCATCACCATCCTCAAGGGCTCGCTGGCCCCCGAGGGCGCGGTCGTGAAGTCCGCCGGCTTCGACGAGTCGGTCTTCGAGGGCACCGCCCGGGTCTTCGACGGCGAGCGGGCCGCGATGGACGCGCTCGAGGCCGGCCGGATCGTCGCCGGCGACGTCGTGGTGATCCGCTACGAGGGCCCCAAGGGTGGGCCGGGGATGCGCGAGATGCTCGCGATCACCGGGGCGATCAAGGGCGCGGGCCTCGGCAAGGACGTGCTGCTGATGACCGACGGCCGGTTCTCCGGCGGTACGACGGGCCTGTGTGTGGGACACGTGGCGCCGGAGGCCGTCGACGGCGGCCCGATCGCGTTCGTCCGTGACGGCGACACGATCACCCTCGACGTGGCCAACAAGGTGCTCGACGTGGCGGTCGGCGCCGAGGAGCTCGAGGCCCGCCGGGACGGCTGGGCGCCGTTGCAGCCGAAGTTCACCCGCGGCGTGCTCGGCAAGTACGCCAAGGTCGTGCAGTCCGCCGCCCACGGCGCCGTCTGCGGCTGAGCGCACTCGCCGTGAGCAGCGTGCACCCCGTCGGTCGACGCCGGCGGCGCGGAGACGATCGCGCACCTGCGGCAGGCCCGGCAACGGCCGGATCACGTTGATGGTCTGCTGCTTCGGGCGGACCCCGAACGTCGTACGCCTGTACGGGACCGAGCGGCACCGGGCTGCCCGCCTTCGGCGACGACGGACCCGGCCAGCCGACCACTGAGTGAGACTCGCGTCTCGCTTTGTGAGATGCTCGGGGCGTGGGGGTGCGGCTCCGAAACGCCACCGATACCGTGGGGGCATGCGCCAGGACGTCCTTGTACGCACGCGACGCGTGAGCTGACCACACCAGACAGCGCACGCGTCACCCCTCGTTGCCCGTCGGCCGAGGGGTTTTTTTGTGGGAACAGCCAGACCAGAGGAAAGGCCATCATGAGCGAGCAGGTCGCCGGGGTCCCCGTCACCGGGGCACAGAGCCTGATCAAGTCCCTGGAGTGCGCAGGGGCGGAGAACGTCTTCGGCATCCCGGGGGGCGCCATCCTCCCGGCGTACGACCCGCTCTACGACTCGGTCAAGATCCGGCACATCCTGGTCCGGCACGAGCAGGGCGCCGGTCACGCGGCGCAGGGCTACGCCAGTGCCACCGGCAAGGTCGGTGTCTGCATGGCGACCAGCGGCCCGGGCGCGACCAACCTGGTCACCCCGATCGCGGACGCCTACATGGACTCGGTGCCGATGGTCGCCGTGACCGGCCAGGTGGCCAGCTCCGCGATCGGCACGGACGCCTTCCAGGAGGCCGACATCCGCGGCATCACGATGCCGATCACCAAGCACAACTTCCTGGTCACCGACCCGCTGGACATCCCGCGCACCATCGCCGAGGCCTTCTACATCGCCTCGACCGGCCGCCCCGGCCCGGTGCTCGTCGACGTGGCCAAGGACGCCATGCAGTCCCAGACCACGTTCCGCTGGCCGACCGAGCTGGTGCTGCCCGGCTACCGCCCGGTGACCCGCCCGCACGCCAAGCAGATCCGCGAGGCCGCCCGGCTGATCCTCGAGGCGCGCCGTCCGGTGCTGTACGTCGGCGGCGGCGTGATCCGCGCGAACGCCTCCCAGGAGCTCCGGGTGCTCGCCGAGCTCACCGGGATGCCGGTCGTCACCACGCTGATGGCCCGCGGCGCCTTCCCCGACAGCCACTCCCAGCACCTCGGGATGCCCGGGATGCACGGCACCGTGTCGGCGGTCGCCGGCCTCCAGCGCAGCGACCTGATCATCAGCCTGGGGGCCCGCTTCGACGACCGGGTCACCGGCAACCTCGACTCGTTCGCGCCGCACGCCAAGGTGATCCACGCCGACATCGACCCCGCGGAGATCGGCAAGAACCGGCACGCGGACGTGCCGATCGTCGGCGACGCCCGCGAGGTGATCGCCGACCTGATCGTGGCGCTGCGCACCGAGGCCGAGGCCGGCAACCAGGGCGACTACGAGGCGTGGGTGGAGTTCCTGGCCGGGGTGAAGAGGAAGTACCCGCTCGGGTACGACGCTCCCGCCGACGGCTCGCTCTCCCCGCAGTACGTCATCGAGCGGCTCGGCAAGATCGCCGGGCCCGAGGCGATCTACGCCTCCGGGGTCGGCCAGCACCAGATGTGGGCCGCCCAGTTCATCGGCTACGAGCACCCCGGCACCTGGATCAACTCCGGCGGCCTCGGCACGATGGGCTTCTCGGTGCCCGCCGCCATGGGGGCCAAGGTCGGGCGTCCGGACACCACCGTGTGGTCCATCGACGGCGACGGCTGCTTCCAGATGACCAACCAGGAGCTCGCCACCTGCGCGATCGAGGGCATCCCGATCAAGGTCGCGATCATCAACAACGAGTCGCTCGGCATGGTCCGGCAGTGGCAGACGCTGTTCTACAACCAGCGCTACTCCAACACCGACCTGCAGAGCAAGCGGATCCCGGACTTCGTCAAGCTCGCCGACGCCTACGGCTGCGTCGGGCTGGCCTGCGACTCGCCGGCCGACGTGGACGCGACCATCACCAAGGCCATGGAGATCGACGACGTGCCCGTCGTGGTGGACTTCCGGGTGCACCGGGACGCGATGGTGTGGCCGATGGTGGCGGCCGGCACCAGCAACGACGACATCAAGTACGCCCGGGACATGGCGCCCGAGTTCGAGAGCGACGACCTGGAAGGCGGCAAGCACTGATGAGTGAGCGCAGCGAGCGAGTCATCAAGCACCGTGCATCCGGAGCCTCATCGGCGCCCGGAGCGAAGCGAGGACGTCGATGAGCAAGCACACCTTGTCGGTGCTGGTGGAGAACAAGCCCGGTGTGCTGGCCCGCATCGCCGGCCTGTTCAGCCGGCGTGGCTACAACATCGACTCCCTCGCGGTCGGCCCGACCGAGCACCCCGAGATCTCCCGGATGACCATCGTGGTCAACGTCGAGGAGTCCCCGCTGGAGCAGGTCACCAAGCAGCTGAACAAGCTCGTCGAGGTGATCAAGGTGGTCGAGCTGGACGACGGTTACTCGGTGTCCCGCGAGCTGCTGCTGGTCAAGATCAAGGCCGACGCCAGCGTCCGGGGGCAGGTGCTGGAGGTGGTGCAGCTGTTCAAGGCCAAGGTCGTCGACGTCGGCACCGACGCGATCACCATCCAGATCACCGGCAACCAGGACAAGCTCGCCGACTTCCTCCGGATCGTCGAGCCCTTCGGTGTCCGGGAGCTCGTGCAGTCCGGGATGGTGGCGATCGGCCGGGGGAGCCGCTCGATCAGTGAGCGCAGCCTGCGACCGGTCGCCGTCCCCGCCCCCGCGGCGATCGGCTGACCCGCCGTACCGCCCACCCCCGGTCGCCGGACAGACAGACTGACAAACCAAGTGAAGCAACCAGAAGGAGAGCCGCACCGTGGCTGAGATGTTCTACGACGACGATGCCGACCTGTCCGTGATCCAGAACCGCAACGTGGCGGTGCTGGGGTACGGCAGCCAGGGCCACGCCCACGCGCTGTCCCTGCGCGACTCCGGCGTGGACGTGCGCGTCGGCCTGCCCGAGGGCTCCAAGAGCCGGGCCAAGGCCGAGGCCGAGGGGCTGCGGGTGCTCACGCCCAGCGAGGCGTGCGAGGAGGCCGACCTGATCATGATCCTCGCGCCCGACCACATCCAGCGGAAGCTGTACGCCGAGTCCGTGGAGCCCAACCTCGTCGACGGCGACGCGCTGTTCTTCGGGCACGGCTTCAACATCCGCTTCGGCTACATCAAGCCGCCGGCCGGTGTCGACGTGGCCATGGTCGCCCCGAAGGGGCCGGGCCACCTGGTCCGCCGCGAGTACACCTCCGGCCGGGGCGTCCCGGTGCTCGTCGCCGTCGAGAACGACGCGACCGGCAAGGCCTGGGACCTGGTGCTGGCCTACGCCAAGGGCATCGGCGGCCTGCGCGCCGGCGGGATCAAGACCACCTTCACCGAGGAGACGGAGACCGACCTGTTCGGCGAGCAGGCCGTGCTCTGCGGCGGCATGTCGGAGCTGGTGATGAAGGGCTTCGAGGTGCTCACCGAGGCCGGCTACCAGCCGGAGGTGGCCTACTTCGAGTGCCTGCACGAGCTCAAGCTGATCGTCGACCTGATGTACGAGGGCGGCATCGCCAAGCAGCGCTGGTCGATCTCCGACACCGCGGAGTACGGCGACTACGTCTCCGGCCCGCGGGTCATCGACGACTCGGTCAAGGGCCGGATGCAGGACGTGCTGGCCGACATCAAGGACGGTACGTTCGCGCAGCGGTTCATCGACGACCAGGACGCCGGCGCGCCCGAGTTCAAGGCGCTGCGCGCCAAGGGCGAGCAGCACCCGATCGAGGAGACCGGCCGCGAGCTGCGCAAGCTGATGGCCTGGGTCAAGGACGACGACACGGACTACGTCGAGGGCACCGCCACCCGCTGACGCCGGTCACCCGCACACCCGCACGTCCCCCGCGCCGACCGGCGCGGGGGACGTGCTGCGTGCGCGGCTACTTGACCTCCGAGCGCATCACCAGCCGGATGCCGATGGCGGTCGGCACCACCAGCCAGGCGACGGTCGTGACGCCCAGCTGGCTCCACTGCTCGCCGGTCAGCGACCCGTTGAAGAGCGCACCCTGGGCGAAGTTGAAGTCCACCCACGGCTGGAGGTCGCGGAACCACTGCTGCGAGCCGGCCAGCAGCGCGGACAGCGTCGGCAGCACGAACGCGTAGACGAAGTACGCCACGATCGCGCCGGCCGAGCTGCGGATCAGCACCCCGAGCATGAAGCCGACCAGCAGGCCCAGCGCGTTCGCGAGGACGATGTTCGCCGCGTCCGCCACCGAGATGTCCCAGGTGGTGCCGACACCGGCCAGCGCCGAGCCCACGATGTTGCCGACTGCGCCGACGGCCAGGGCCAGCAGGATCGAGGCGACCCCGATGCCGACCGCGCAGAGCGCCTTGGCCAGGATCACCCGGCCACGGTGCGGCACCAGCGTGAACGTGGTGAGGCCGCTGCGCTGGCTCCACTCGCTGGTCACCGACAGCACCGCGACGATGGGCAGGATCACCGTCATCGGGATGCCGACCGCGGCGCCGAAGGTGGAGTAGCCGATCTCGCCGTCGGGGGCGAACAGGACGACCGCCGCGGTGGCCAGCACGGCCGTGATCGCGATGCTCGCCATCAGCCAGAAGCCCGAGCGGGTGTCGAACATCTTGCGCAGCTCGACCGCGGTCACCCGGGAGAACGGGATCCGGACCGGAGCCTTCGTGGCCGTCCGGACGGCCGTCCGGTCGATCGTGGTGGTGCTCATGCTGCTGCTCCTTCTCGCTGGGTGTCGGCGGTGAGCTCGAGGAAGAGCTCCTCCAGACCGGCGCCGTCGGCCGTCCGGAGCTCGACGAGCGGCAGCCCGGCCGCGAACGCGACCCGGCCCACCTGCTCGGGGTCGGCGTCGGCGCGCACGGCGCCCACGCCGAAGGGCCGGGAGATGACCCCGGCCGCGGCGAGCGCCCCGGCCAGGTCCCGGTCGTCGGCCGCCCGGGCGACCGTGCCGGCGGCCTGCAGCAGGTCGCTCTTCGTGCCCTGCGCGACGATCCGGCCGTCACCGATCACCACCAGGTCGTCCGCGATCACCTCGATCTCGTGCAGCAGGTGCGAGGAGAGCAGGACCGTGCCGCCCCGGTCGGCGTACCCGCGGAGCAGGTCGCGCATCCACCGGATCCCGGCCGGGTCGAGGCCGTTGGCGGGCTCGTCGAGCACCAGCACCTGCGGGTCGCCGATCAGCGCGGTGGCGATGCCGAGCCGCTGGCGCATGCCGAGCGAGTAGTGCCGGACCCGTCGGGACGCCTCGCGGGGGGTGAGGCTGACCAGGTCCAGCATCTCCTCGACCCGCCGGTGGGGGAGCCCCATCGTGCGCTGGGCGACGGTGAGGATCTCCCGGCCGGTGCGGCCGGCGTGCTGCGCCGAGGCGTCCAGCAGGACACCCACCTCGAGCCCGGGGTTGGGCAGGTCGGCGAAGTGGCGGCCGGAGACGGTGGCGGTGCCCGACGTGGGCGGGGTCAGGCCGACCATGACGCGCATGGTGGTCGACTTGCCCGCGCCGTTGGGACCGAGGAAGCCGGTGACCCGGCCGGGGCGGGCGGTGAAGGTGACGTCGTCGACGGCGGTGAAGGCGCCGTACCGCTTGGAGAGTGCTTGGACTGTGATCATGGCCCCACGCTCGCGGCCCGAGGGGGTCCCGCACATCAGGGATGCCGCTGAGCCGACCCTGGACCTGCTCGGGGTGCCCCCGGGGTGCGCCCCCCGACGTAGCGTGGCAGCACCGTCGAAACCACCGACCACCGACCACCGGCCACTGGGAGGAACCGTGCTCCGACGCGTGCTGCCCTGGCTGGCGGCGGTCGCTCTGGTGGTGGCCGCGGTCGTCACGGTCGACTGGGGTGGGGGTCCGTCGACCTCGGGGCCCACCCCTGGCCGGACCCCGAGCCCCCTCCCCGCGACGCGGTCGGTGACCTCGCTGGCGCAGGCGCGGCAGCTGGTGCACGGGATCCGGCTGCGGCCACGTGACCTGCCGGCCCGGTTCGCCGCGAGCCCGGCCGACACCCGCACCGTGCTCGACGCCCGCGCCGGCCTCGACCTGTGCGGCGCGGCGTACCCGAGCGAGGGCTTCCGGCTGGCGGCGCGCGGCGCGGTGTTCGAGGCCGTGGACGGTCGCCGGGTCCGGACCCGGGTGATCGCCTACGAGGCCGGCGGGGCCGAGCAGGCGCTGGCCGAGCTGCGGGCTGCCGCCCCGGCCTGCTCGCGGCCGGTGCCGCCGGGACCGGTGGAGCAGCCGGGCACGCTGGCGCTGCGGGTGCGCTCCACCGGCTCGCTGAACCGGTCGGTCCGGCACGAGCTCGTGGTGGAGCGACGCGGCGACGTGCTGGTGCTGCTGGACACCGACCGGACGACCGGGGCACTCACCCTCGACCTCGCCCGGGTGCTCAGCGGTCGGCTGCTGACGCAGCTGCCGGACCGGTGAGACGTCGCTGACCGGTGGCGGTAGCATCGCCGTGCGGGCACAGCGTCGTGCACGGCATCCCCCTCCGGCGGCAGCGGGAGGGGTCGAGGCCACCACGCAGCCGATCGCGATCGCAAGGACCTCTCCGTGAGCAGACCCGTCGTACTCATCGCCGAAGAGCTCAGCCCCGCCACCGTCGAGGCGCTCGGGCCCGACTTCGACGTCCGCACCTGCAACGGGGCGGACCGTGCCGAGCTGCTGCCCGCGCTCGCGGAGGCGGACGCGGTGCTGATCCGCTCCGCCACCAAGGTCGACGCCGAGGCGCTGGCCGCGGCCCCGCGGCTCCAGGTCGTCGCCCGCGCGGGGGTGGGCCTCGACAACGTGGATGTCAGGGCCGCCACCCAGAACGGCGTGATGGTGGTCAACGCGCCGACCTCCAACATCGTCTCGGCCGCCGAGCTGGCGGTGGCGCTGATGCTGGCCGCCGCGCGGCACGTGGCCCCGGCGAGCGCGGCCCTCAAGCAGGGGGAGTGGAAGCGCAGCCGCTACACCGGCATCGAGCTCTACGAGAAGACCGTCGGCATCGTCGGCCTGGGCCGGATCGGGGTGCTGGTGGCCCAGCGGCTGAGCGCCTTCGGCATGAAGGTGATCGCCTACGACCCCTACGTGCAGGCGGGCCGCGCCGCCCAGATGGGGGTCCGGCTGGTCGGCCTCGACGAGCTGCTCGAGCACTCCGACTTCATGTCCGTGCATCTGCCGAAGACGCCGGAGACCCTCGGCCTGATCGGCGACGAGGAGCTCGCCAGGGTCAAGCCGAGCCTGGTGCTGGTCAACGCGGCTCGCGGTGGCATCGTCGACGAGCAAGCGCTCTACGCCGCGATCAAGGAGGGCCGGGTCGCGGCCGCCGGCCTCGACGTGTTCACCAGCGAGCCGTGCACCGACAGCCCGCTGTTCGAGCTCGAGAACGTCGTGGCCACCCCGCACCTGGGCGCCTCCACCGACGAGGCGCAGGAGAAGGCCGGCGTCGCGGTCGCGAGGTCGGTCCGGCTGGCGCTGTCCGGCGAGCTGGTCCCCGACGCGGTCAACGTGCAGGGCGGGCTGATCGCGGAGGACGTCCGCCCGGGGATCCCACTGACCGAGAAGCTCGGCCGGATCTTCACCGCGCTGGCCGGCGAGGTCGCCCAGCAGCTCGACGTGGAGGTCCGCGGCGAGATCACCCAGTACGACGTCAAGGTGCTCGAGCTGGCGGCGCTCAAGGGGATCTTCTCCGACGTGGTGGAGGACCAGGTGTCCTACGTCAACGCGCCGCTGCTCGCGGCCGAGCGCGGCCTCGCGGTCCGACTGGTCACCGAGGGGGAGAGCCCCGACCACCGCAACCTGATCACCCTGCGCGGCACCCTCGCCGACGGCTCGCAGGTCTCCGTCTCCGGCACGCTGATCGGGCTCTCCCAGCGGGAGCGGCTGGTCGAGGTGGACGGCTACGACGTCGACCTCGAGCCCAGCGAGCACCTGGCGTTCCTCCGCTACGAGGACCGGCCCGGGATGGTCGGCACCGTCGGCGGCATCCTCGGCGCCGCCCGGGTCAACATCGGCGGGATGCAGGTGGCCCGGGACACCAAGGGCGGCCACGCGCTGGTGGCGCTCTCGGTGGACTCCGCGATCCCGGCAGCCGTGCTCGACGAGATCGCGGTCGCCATCTCCGCCGTGTCCGTGCGCGCCGTCGACCTCGGCGAGTAGCCGCTCAGGCCACCAGGTGGGCGGGGCCGCCGGTCGCGGAGCGGTGCTCGCGGGCGTCCGCCCAGGCGGCCCGCAGCCGGGCCACCGCGTCGGTGAGGACGTCCCCGTCGTGGGTGTAGGGCACCCGCACGAACCGTTCGAGGCTGCCGTCGGGGGCGAAGCTGCCGCCGGGCGCGAGCAGCACGCCGTGCCGCTCCGCCGCCACCGTCAGCGCCGTGGACAGCGGCTCGGGCAGCTCGCACCACAGGGCCAGGCCGCCGCGCGGCACCCGGAACCTCCAGTCCGGCAGCTGGTCGGCGAGGGCGCGCACCAGCGCGTCGCGGCGGGCGACCAGCCGCTCCCGCTGGTGGGCGAGCACCTGCTCGCGCTGTGCCAGCAGCTCCACCAGCACCAGCTGCTCCAGGGCCGCGGCGCCGAGGTCCAGGGTCAGCCGGGCGGCGACCAGGGACCCCACCCGTGGGTCCGGGGCCCGCAGCCAGCCGATCCGCAGGCCGCCCCAGAACGCCTTGCTGGCGCTGCCGAGGGTCACCGCGTCCGGGACGTGCGCGGCCATCGGCAGCGGCCGCTCGCCCGCGTCGGCGTCCAGGTGGACGTCGACCAGCGACTCGTCGACGACGGCCAGGGTCCGGGCCCGGGAGAGCGCGGCGCCGACCCGGCCGCGGTCCTCGTCGGCCATCAGCGCGCCGGTCGGGTTGTGGAAGTCCGGGACCAGGTAGGCCATCCGTGGCGAGGTCTGCCGCAAGGCGGCGGTCATCGCGTCCAGGTCCCAGCCGTCCGGGTCGACGGGCGCACCCACCACCCGGGCGCCGGAGCGGCGCAGGGCGGCGATCGCGTTGGGGTAGGTCGGGCTCTCGACGAGCACCCGGTCACCGATGCCGGTGACGGCCCGGCTGGTCACCGCCAGGGCGGCCAGCGCGCCGGTGCTGACCACGATCTGGTCGGGGCTGGTGGGCAGCCCGCGGTCGGCGTAGCGCTGCGGCCAGCGCCTCCCGCAGCGCCGGCAGCCCGGAGGGGTAGTAGCCGGTGCCGGCCAGGTACGGCGGCAGCGCGGTGAGCGCCGCCTCGTAGGCGGCCGCCACCCCGGGCGGGGCCGCCGACGCCGCGGTGGTGAGGTCGATCCGCGCCGGGTCGTCGGCCCTGGGCTGCAGCACGTGGTCCTGCAGCGGACCCCGCGCGCCGGGCAGCCGGGTCTCGCTGCCCGACCCGCGCCGGGACACCAGGTAGCCCTGCTCGCGCAGGTGGGCGTAGCCGTGCGCGACCGTGGTCCGGCTCAGCCCGAGCGTGGCGGTCAGCACCCGCTCGCTGGGCAGTCGGGTCCCGGGCGGCAGCCGGCCGTCCACGACGAGCAGTCGCACGCCCTCGGCGAGGCCGAGGTAGGCGGGAGTCCGGGCGGTGGCCGAGCCGAGCAGGGTGGCCAGCCGGGCAGCGGAGACGGACCGGGTCATGCAGGCCACTGTCCCACAAGTGGATCTTTCGGAGAAGGCCACTTGGCCGGGAGACTGGGACCATGACGACGCTCACCGCCCCGCGACGCCGCCAGCTCGCCGTCCTCTCGCCGCTGTCCCAGCTCCGCGCCGGCCGGCTGCCGCGACGGCTGGTGCAGCTCGCGGTCGGGCTGACCCTGTACGGCGTCTCGATGGCGATGATCGTGCGCAGCAGCCTCGGCCTGGACCCGTGGGACGTGCTGCACTACGGGCTCGCGGCTCGCACCGGCCTGTCGTTCGGCACCGTGGTGATCCTGGTCGGGGTGCTGGTGCTCGCGCTGTGGGTGCCGATCCGGCAGCTGCCCGGGCTCGGCACGGTCGCCAACGTGGTGGTGATCGGGGTGGTCTCCGACCTCGTGCTCGGGGTGCTCTCCACGCCCGGTCAGCCGGCCGCGCGCACCGGGCTGCTGGTCGGCGGGGTGGTGCTCAACGGCCTGGCCGGCGCGCTCTACATCGGCTCCCAGCTCGGCCCCGGCCCGCGGGACGGGCTGATGACCGGCCTGGTGCGGCGGTCCGGGCGGTCGGTGCGGCTGGTGCGGACCTCGATCGAGGTCGGCGTCGTGGCGGTGGGCTGGCTGCTCGGGGGAGTCGTCGGCGTCGGCACCGTGCTCTACGCGCTCGCGATCGGGCCGCTGGTGCAGGCGATGCTGCCGTGGTGCGTGGTCGAGCCTGGACGCCGAGCCGGGCCTCGGGTCCGTCGTGGTGCCGGGGCTCGAGCCGGGGGAGTGACCCCTCAGCGCTTGGTGGCGATCAGCACGGACGCGTCGGGCGCGACCATCACCTCGACGGTGGTGAACCGCTCGTCGGTCAGCCACTGCTCGCGGAGCACGTCGACCCGGCCCTCGTAGACCGGCGGCCACGACGAGCACGGCGTGAAGTCGTCGAGGACCACGATGCCGCCGGGTTCGACGAGGTCGATGATCGTCTCGGCGCCGCTGTCCTTGGGCTCGCGGGCATCGAGGAACAGCAGCGAGAACGGGCCCTTGTCGCGCAGCGTCGACCAGTCGGCGGCGAGCACCAGCACCCGGTCGTCGTCGGCGAAGATCGAGGCGGCGGCCCCGGCCAGCTTGGGGTCCAGCTCCGCGGTGAGGATGTGGGCGTCGTCGCGGATGCCGCTGCGCAGCCAGGCGGTGCCGACCCCGGTCCCGGTCCCGAACTCCGCCAGCGTGCCGGAGCGGCTGGCCGCCAGCGAGGCGAGCAGCCGGCCGGTCTCGTTGCGGCAGAACGACACGTAGCCGCTGCGGCGCGACGCGTCGAAGGCGCGACGTACGACGTCGGGAAGCTCGGGAGGGGCACTCACACGGTGAGTGTGGCAGACCTCCGCGCAGCGTCCAGTCCGCGAGATCTCGTCTCACATTCCGGAAAGGTGCGCCGGCAGGCTGCGGTCCCGCCGGCCGGTTGTTAGCCTGGGCGCATCATGCGGACGTTCTTCGTACTTATCGATCGCCGCGGCGGGGCCTCTCAGTAAGGCCACCTCGCCGCGGTGGTTGGTCGTTCCGTGGCCTTGCGAAGATCCTCCGCAGCATGTGAAGCACCGCACCTTGGTCCGCTTCCGAGCTCCCGTCCCGTCCGACCGCGCAACCCGCGTCCGGGACCAGAGCCTCCACCGCCTGCAGCGGAGCCCGACGCGCCACCGACCCCCATCCGGATCGTCGCGCGTCGGCCCGTCCCGACACCACACCGCTCGACATTCCCTGATGGAGATGAACCCGATGTACGACATGTACCCCGAGTGGGGCCCCAGCCGGCACCGCGACGAGAACACCGACAGCCCGGTCCTGGCCGGCGTGCAGGCCGGACTCGACCTGCGAGACAACGGCGGCCAGCGCCCCGACGACAACTAGAGTCGCGGGCGTGCCAGAACCTGTGCAGTCAGAACCGTTGCAGACCTACCAGCTCGCCGTGATCCCCGGCGACGGCATCGGTCCGGAGGTCACCGCCGAGGCGCTCAAGGTCCTCGAGCAGGTGGCCCCGGCCGGCGTGAAGTTCTCACCGACCCGCTACGACCTCGGCGCCGAGCGGTACCTCGCCACCGGCGAGGTGCTGCCGGACTCCGTGCTCGCCGAGATCCGGGAGCACGACGCCATCCTGCTCGGCGCGGTCGGCGGGAGGCCGGGGGACACCAGCCTCCCGCCGGGGATCCTCGAGCGCGGGCTGCTGCTGCGGCTCCGCTTCGAGCTCGACCACTACGTGAACCTGCGGCCGTCCCGGATCTACCCGGGGGCCGAGTCGCCGTTGGCCGACCCCGGCGAGGTCGACTTCGTGGTGGTCCGCGAGGGCACCGAGGGCCCGTACGTCGGCAACGGCGGCGCCCTGCGCGTCGGCACGCCGCACGAGATCGCCACCGAGGTCAGCGTCAACACCGCCTTCGGGGTCGAGCGCGTCGTCCGTGACGCGTTCGCCCGGGCTCGCAAGCGCGACCGCAAGCGGCTCACGCTCGTCCACAAGACCAACGTGCTCGTGCACGCCGGGGGGGTGTGGTCGCGGGTGGTGAACGCCGTGGCCGAGGAGTTCCCCGACATCACCGTGGACTACCTGCACGTCGACGCGGCCACCATCTTCATGACCACCGACCCGTCCCGGTTCGACGTGATCGTCACCGACAACCTGTTCGGCGACATCATCACCGACCTGGCGGCGGCGATCACCGGCGGCATCGGGCTGGCGGCCAGCGGCAACATCAACCCGGACCGGACCGCGCCCAGCATGTTCGAGCCGGTGCACGGCTCCGCCCCGGACATCGCCGGCCAGCAGAAGGCCGACCCGACGGCGGCGATCCTGTCCACGGCCCTGCTTCTGGCGCACCTCGGCCTCGACGACGCTGCCCGCCGGGTCGAGGACGCCGTCGTCGCCGAGCTCGCGGCCCGGGAGCCCGGAGCCACCCGCACCACCTCCGCGGTCGGCGACGCCGTCGCCGCCCGAGTAGCGAGCTGAGCCACCGCCCGCCTGCTCACCAGCTCACCCGGAGGTTTCGGTACCGTGCACACCATGGACAGCCCGTTGCAGATCGAGGTCACCCCGACCGACCACCCGGTGGACCCGGCCCGGCTCGCCGAGATCCTCGCGGCGCCCGGCTTCGGCCGGCACTTCACCGACCACATGTTCATGGTCGAGTGGACTCCCGAGCAGGGCTGGCACGACGCCCGCGTCACGCCGTACGCCCCGCTCTCGCTGGACCCGGCGACCGCCGTCCTGCACTACGCGCAGGAGATCTTCGAGGGGATGAAGGCCTACCGCCACGAGGACGGCTCGGTGTGGACCTTCCGCCCGGAGGAGAACGCCGCCCGGATGGTCCGCTCCTCGCAGCGGCTGGCGCTGCCGGCGCTCCCGGTCGAGGACTTCGTGGCCTCGGTCGACGCCCTGGTCCGCGCCGACGAGAGGTGGGTGCCGGAGGCGGCGGGGGAGAAGAGCCTGTACGTGCGGCCGTTCATGTTCGCCTCCGAGACCTTCCTCGGGGTCCGGCCCTCGCAGCACGTCACCTACATGGTGATCGCCTCGCCCGCCGGCGCCTACTTCGCGAAGGGCCTGACGCCGGTCTCGATCTGGCTGAGCGAGGACTACACCCGTGCGGGCCGAGGCGGCATGGGCGCGGCCAAGACCGGCGGCAACTACGCGAGCTCGCTGGTCGCCCAGCAGGAGGCCATCGAGCAGGGCTGCGACCAGGTCGCGTTCCTCGACGCGGCCGAGGGGAGGTACGTCGAGGAGCTCGGCGGGATGAACCTCTACTTCGTCCACGACGACGGCACCATCGTCACTCCCGAGCTCTCCGGCACCATCCTCGAGGGGATCACCCGCAGCTCGATCATCGAGCTCTGCGGCAAGCTCGGGCACCGCATCGAGGAGCGGCGGTTCAGCATCGACGAGTGGCGCGAGGGGGTCGCCTCCGGACGGATCACCGAGGTCTTCGCCTGCGGCACCGCCGCCGTGGTGACCCCGGTCGGCACGCTCAAGTGGCGCGGCGGCCGGGTCGGCGAGGGCGAGGAGGCCGGCCCGGTCACCCAGCAGGTGCGCACCGCGCTCGTGGACGTGCAGTACGGACGCGCCGAGGACACCTTCGGCTGGATGCACCGCGTCGTCTGAGGCGGCCGGGCGACGCTCCGGATACCGTGGTGCGGTGGTGAACCATCAAGCGTGGCCCCCGACCGGGCAGGCCGAGAGGCGTGTGGGCGACTACCGCCTGCTGGCGAAGATCGGCGAGGGCGGCATGGGGGTCGTGCACCTGGCGCAGGCCCCGGACGGCTCCCGGGTCGCGCTCAAGGTGCTCCGCCAGGACATCATCGGCGACGACGAGGCGCGCGAGCGGCTGGCCCGCGAGGTGGCCTCGCTGCGCCGGGTCACCAGCCCCCGGATCGCCGAGGTCATCGACGCCGACCCGTGGGGCGAGACGCCGTACGTCGCCACCCGCTACGTCCCGGGGCTGTCGCTGCACGAGCACATCCGCCAGGTGGGCCCGATCACCGGGCCGGACCTGGCGTTCCTGGCCACCGGGCTGGCCGAGGCGGTCATCGCGGTGCACCAGGTCGGCGTGCTGCACCGCGACATCAAGCCCTCCAACGTGCTGCTCGAGGGCCGCGCGCCGGTGCTCATCGACTTCGGGCTGGCTCGGCTGGCCGAGGACCCGCGGCTCACCCGCACCGGCTGGCTGCTGGGCACCCCGGGCTACCTGGCCCCGGAGATCCTCTACGGCGACGACGCCACCACCGCCTCCGACGTGCACTCGTGGGCGGCGACGCTGGTGTTCGCCTCGACCGGGCAGCCGCCCTTCGGCACCGGACCGGCGATGGCGGTGATGGACCGGGTGCGCCGGGGCGAGCACGACCTGTCCGCGGTGCCGCGGGCGGTGCTGCCGCTGGTGGAGGCCTGCCTCGCCCCGGAGCCGGAGGACCGTCCCAGCACCGCGACGCTGCTCTCCGAGCTGCGGCGGACCGCCCCGCGCGACCCGCGGACCGCTCCGGCCCCGGTCCGCGACGACCCGACCATGCCCTTCGCGCTGGCCACGCCCGAGGGCTACCGCGACGACGACGCCACCGACGCGTTCGGCACCGGCCCCCGGCCGGCCGGTCTCACCCGCCCGGCTCCGGTCGCCGCTCCGGTCGCCGCTCGGGTCACGGCTCCGGTCGCCGCTCCGGCGACCACACCGCTGACCGCCCACCAGCCCGTGCAGCAGGCGGCCCGCGCGCCGTACATGCAGCCCCCGGCGCCGCAGCAGCCCACCCCCCTCGGCGCGCGCGGCGGCGACCCCGGCCTCGCCGAGCGGTCGCCGGCGCCGCGGTCCCGGTTGCGGCGCACCCTGCTGCTCACCGGCCTGTTCGCCGTGGTGGTGCTCGGCTTCGCGCGGGCGCCGTACCTCAGCCTGGCCGCCGTCGGCGCGCTCACCCTGGCCGTGCGGACCGTCTCCTGGACCACCGACTCGGCCCGCCGGCGACGGCAGGTGCGCGGCGGCCCGCGCTGGTACGACGGCCCGCTGACCGTGCTCAGCTCGCCGTGGTACCTCGTCGTGGCCACCGCCGGCACCCTCGTGCTCCTGGTCTGGGCCGCGCTCGTCGGTTTCGTGGCGGGCTTCGCGTACCTGTTGTTCCGGGCGCCGCTGGTGCCCGGGCTGCTGCTGATGGGGGCGGTCGTCGCGCTGGCCGTGTGGTGGGGGCCGGGCTCGCGCCGGGTCCGCGGCCCGACCCGCGGGCTGGTCCGCGACGCGACCGTGAACGCCTGGGTCGGCTGGCTGGCCGTCGCCGCCGTGGTGGCCGTCGCGGTGCTGCTCGGCCTCGGGCTGCGCACCGACGGGGTGCTGTGGGATCCCGTCGCCGGGCCGCCCTGGCGGGCGGGCACGGTGCTCGGTGACCTGCTGCGCTGGTTCTGACCGTCATCCGAGACCGGGTTCCACACCTCGGACATGAGTGGCACAGTGTGAGTCGTGCAGCACAGCCTCGTGATTATCAGCTAGCGCGCCAGGGCACCCCTCGCGCGCTGACCTCTCGTCCCCACGGGAGGTCTTTTTGTTGCCCCACCCGCACCTGCCTGCCGACCCGCCAAGGACGTCACCGCCATGAGCACCAGCCAGCCGACCCCCACCGGCGCCTTCCACGTCTACGACACCACGCTGCGCGACGGTGCGCAGCAGGAGGGCCTGAACCTGTCGGTCGCCGACAAGCTCGGCATCGCCCGGCAGCTCGACGCGCTCGGGGTCGGCTACATCGAGGGCGGCTGGCCGGGTGCCAACCCCAAGGACACCGAGTTCTTCCGGCGGGCCGCAGGCGAGCTCGACCTGCGCACCGCGACGCTGGCGGCCTTCGGCGCCACCCGGCGCCCCGGTGCCAAGGCCGCCGACGACCCGCTGGTGGCCGCGCTGCGGGAGAGCGGCGCCAGCGTGGTGACGCTGGTGGCGAAGTCGCACGACCGGCACGTGGAGCTCGCGCTGCGCACCACGCTCGAGGAGAACCTCGCGATGGTGCAGGACACCGTCTCGCACCTGCGGGCCGAGGGGCAGCGGGTGTTCCTGGACGCCGAGCACTTCTTCGACGGCTACCGCGACAACCGCGACTACGCGCTCGAGGTGCTCCGGACGGCGTTCGACGCGGGCGCCGAGGTGGTCGCGCTCTGCGACACCAACGGCGGGATGCTGCCGCCCTGGGTCGGCGACGTCGTGGACGACGTGCTGACCACGACCGGCGTCCGGGTCGGCATCCACTGCCACAACGACACCGGCTGCGCGGTCGCCAACACGCTCGCGGCCGTGGACGCCGGCGCCACCCACGTGCAGGGCACCCTGAACGGCTACGGCGAGCGCACCGGCAACGCCGACCTGGTCTCGGTGGTCGCCAACCTCGAGCTCAAGCTCGGCCGCCCGGTGCTGCCCGAGGGACGGCTGCGCGAGGCGACCCGGATCGCGCACGCGGTCGCCGAGGTCACCAACTTCCCGCCCGCGTCCCGCCAGCCGTACGTCGGGGTCAGCGCGTTCGCGCACAAGGCCGGGCTGCACGCCAGCGCGATCAAGGTCGACCCGAACCTCTACCAGCACATGGAGCCGAGCCTGGTCGGCAACGACATGAGGCTGCTCGTCTCCGACATGGCCGGCCGCGCGAGCATCGAGCTCAAGGGCGCCGAGCTCGGCTTCGACCTCGCCGGGCGGCCCGACGGCAAGGAGCTGATCACCCGGATCACCCAGCGGGTCAAGGACCTGGAGTCGCGCGGCTACACGTTCGAGGCGGCCGACGCGTCCTTCGAGCTGCTGCTGATCGAGGAGGTCGAGGGGGCCCGTCCGTCGTACTTCGGGGTGGAGTCGTGGCGGGTGATCACCGACTCCAAGCCGGGGGAGGAGGCGGTGTCGGAGGCGACCATCAAGCTGCTGGCCGGCGGCGCCCGGATCATCACCACCGACGAGGGCAACGGCCCGGTGAACGCGCTCGACCAGGCGCTGCGCGAGGCGATCGGCCAGGCCTACCCGGAGGTCGCGAAGTTCGAGCTGATCGACTACAAGGTCCGGATCCTCGACCAGGGACACGGCACCGACGCGGTCACCCGGGTGCTGATCGAGACCACCGACGGCGAGAGCTCCTGGGTCACGGTCGGGGTCGGCCACAACGTCATCGAGGCGTCGTGGGGCGCCCTGGTCGACGCGGTCACCTACGGCCTGCTGCGCAACGGTGAGAAGCCCGCCTGACCCGCCCGGTCTGCGTGGTCATCGGCTGTTAACGCCCCGTTCCTCCGGTGCCCGGCCGCCGGTCCCCTGACCTCCCTAGCGTCGCGGTCGCGGCCCGCCGTCCGGCGGGCCGTCGATCTCACAGGAGGACTCTCGGGTGGAACTCCCACGCTCCCGGACGGCCGTCGGTCTCGCCGCGCTGTCCCTGCTCGCCGTCGGCGGTGCGGCCACGGCCACGACGCTCACCTCGCGCCAGGCCGGCCCGGCCGGCCACGGCACCGCCGTCACCCCGGTCGGCTACCGGGTCACCCCCGCCGGCCGGCAGACCACCCTCGGCGACCTGCCGCTGACCACGGCGCTCTCCCCGGACGGCGGCACGCTCCTGGTCAGCAACGACGGCCAGGGCACGCAGTCCCTCCAGGTCGTCGACGTGCGCTCCTCGCGGGTGCTCCAGACGCTCGACTACGCCTCCCCGAAGGCGCTGTTCGTCGGCCTGGCGTGGAGCCCCGACGGCCGCACGGCGTACGCCGGAGGCGGCGGCCAGCAGGTCGTGCACGCCTACGACGTCACCGGGACCGGCGCGGCCACCCGGCTCAGCGAGACCACGCCCTACGCGCTGCCCCGGACCAACCCCGAGGGCCGGGCGGTGAACATGTTCCCCGGCGGCCTGGACACCACCGGCGACGGCTCGCGCCTGGTGGTCGCCGACCACCTCGCCGACGCGGCCACCGTCGTGGACACCCGGACCCGGGAGGCCAGCACCGTGCCGGTCGGCCACACGCCGTACACCGCGGTGGTCGCCGGGTCGAAGGCCTACGTCACCAACCAGGGCGGCGACACCGTCTCCGTGGTCGACCTCTCCGCGGCGACGCCGACAGTGTCCTCGACGGTGACCGTCGGGACGCACCCCAACGCGGCCGTCCTGGACCGTGACGGCCGGCGGCTCTACGTGGCCAACGGCGACAGCGACGACGTCAGTGTCCTCGACACCCGCACGGACCGGGTCGTCGACACGATCAGCCTGCGGCCCTACCCGGGTGCGCGGGTGGGCAGCAACCCGGTGGGCCTGTCGCTGTCCCCCGACGGCGGCACCCTCTACGTCGCCGCCTCCGGGAACAACGCGGTCTCCGTCGTGGACCTGGACCGCGGCCGGGTGCGCGGCCGGATCCCCACCGGCTGGTACCCGACCGGGGTCGTGGCCACCCGGCACCGGCTGCTGGTCGCCAACGCCAAGGGCCTCGGCGCCGGCCCCAACGACGGACCCGGCCACCCCGACCCGACCTCGAGCGAGCCGGTGAGCCCGGACCAGTACAGCGGCTCGATGATCAAGGGCACCCTGTCCACGGTCCACCTGCCGCTGCACGACGCCACGCTGGCGTCGTACACCGAGAGGGTGCGCCGCAACGACGGCTTCGCCGACCCGGTCTCCCGCGACGGGCGGACCCCGGCGATCAAGCACGTGATCTACGTCGTGCAGGAGAACCGCACCTTCGACCAGGTGTTCGGGTCGCTCGGCAAGGGCGACGGCGACCCCTCGCTGAACCTCTTCGGTGCGGAGTCCGCACCCAACCAGCGAGAGCTGCAGCGCAGGTTCGTGACCCTGGACAACTTCTACGCCAACGCCGAGGTCAGCGCCCAGGGCTGGAACTGGTCGGTGGCGGCGAACTCCAACCCGTACGCCGAGGCGATGTGGCCGGCCAACTACTCCGGACGCCAGGGCAGCTACCCCTCGGAGACCGACGACGAGGCGATCACCTCGAGCCCGAAGGGCCAGGACTCCTACATCTGGCAGCGCCTGGACAAGGCCGGGCTGTCCTACCGCAACTACGGCTTCTACGTGAAGCCGGACAACCACGCCTTCGACCCGGCGCTCGACGCCCACACCGACCCGGCCTACCACGGCTTCGACCTGGCCTGCCCGGACAACCCGGACACGTTCGCGCCCCGCTCCGCCGACTGCGGCACCCCGCGGCTGACCGAGTGGAAACGGGAGTTCGACGGGTACGTCGCCGACGGGAACCTGCCCGACGTCGAGCTCGTGCGGCTGCCCAACGACCACACGTCGGGCACCAAGCCCGGTCTGCCGACCCCGCGGGCCTACGTCGCCGACAACGACCTCGCGCTCGGCCGGCTCGTCGACGCGGTCTCGCACTCGCGGTACTGGAAGGACACCGCGATCTTCGTCACCGAGGACGACGCCCAGAACGGCCCGGACCACGTCGACGCGCACCGGACCATCTCGCAGGTGATCAGCCCCTACACCCAGCACGGCACGGTGGACTCGTCCTTCTACTCGACGGCCTCGATGCTGCGCACGATCGAGAACATCGTCGGGGTCGCCCCGATGACCCAGTTCGACAGCTACGCGACCCCGATGACGGCGTCGTTCGGCAAGGACGCGGACACCAGGCCGTACTCCGCGTCCCGTCCGGCGGAGGCCGGCACGGCCACGAACACCGCGCAGGCCCCGATGGCCGCCCAGTCACAGGCGCAGCGGCTGACCAAGGAGGACAAGATCAACGAGCGCACCTTCAACGAGGCGATCTGGAAGAGCGTCAAGGGCGGCAGGTCCCGGATGCCGGCACCCCGGCACACGCTGTGGGGCAGCGTCCCGAACGACGTCGGGGACGACGACTGAGCCCGCTCGGTATCGTCGCTGCATGAGCCACCTGCACGACCTGACCGCCCTCGAGCAGGGCGCCGCGGTCCGTGCCCGCGAGGTGTCGCCCACCGAGCTCGTCGACCACTACCTGTCCCGGGTGGAGCGGTTGTCGGACTCGGTGGGCGCGTTCGTCACGGTGACCGCGGACCTGGCCCGCCGCCGGGCCGTGCTCGCGGACGCGGCGGTGGGGGACACCTCCTCGCCGCTGTACGGGGTGCCCACCGCGATCAAGGACCTGCACCAGACTGCCGGCGTCGCCACCGAGTTCGGGTCGGCCACGATGGCCGGCTTCGTCCCGCAGGTCTCCGACGAGGTGGTGCTCCGGATGGAGGCCGCCGGCATGGTCAGCCTCGGCAAGACCAGCACGCCCGAGTTCGGCTCGCCCTGCTACACCGAGCCCGACAACGCGCCGCCGTCGCGTACCCCGTGGGACCTCGACCGGATGGCCGGCGGGTCGAGCGGCGGCGCGGGGGCCGCGGTCGCCGCCGGCCTGGTCCCGCTCGCGCAGGGCTCCGACGGGGGCGGGTCGATCCGGATCCCGGCGAGCTGCTGCGGGCTGGTCGGGCTCAAGCCGAGCCGCGGCCGGGTCAGCGGCGGCCCGACGTACGGCGACCCCGTCGGCCTGGCCACCTCCGGTCCGCTGGCCCGCACCGTGCGCGACGCGGCCGCACTGCTCGACGTGATGGCCGGGCCGGCCGTGGGGGACCCGTTCTGGGCGCCCCCGCCGCCCCGGTCCTTCCTGTCCTCCTGCGACCTGGAGCCCGGCCCGCTCCGGATCGCCCGGTTCCTCACCCCGGTGATCGCCGACGCGCCGGTGCACCCGTCCTGCGTGCAGGCCTACGAGGACGCGTCCCGGCTGCTGGCCTCCCTGGGGCACGACGTCGTCGACGTCGACGTCCCGCTGCCCGCCGAGGCCGTGCCGACCTTCGAGACCTGCTGGGCGGTGCTGACCGCGCTCTCCGTGGCGCCGGCGGGGACCGAGCACCGGCTCCGTCCGCTGACCCGCTGGCTCCAGGAGCGCGGCCGGGCGGTGTCCGGACCGGAGTTCGGGCTGGCGGTGGGGGAGGCCCGCCGGATCGCCGCGCGGGCGCTGGCCGCCCTGGCGCCGTACGACGCGGTGCTGACCCCGACGCTGGCCCAGCCGCCGCTCCGGGTCGGGGAGATCCGCGACGACGCGGACCCGGCGGCCGACTTCGAGAGCCAGAAGGCCTTCACCCCCTGGACGTCGGCGTGGAACCTCACCGGGATGCCCGCGGTCTCGCTGCCGCTGCACCGCACCGCCGAGGGGCTGCCGGTCGGGGTGATGCTGGCCGCCCGGCCGGCCCGGGAGGACCTGCTGCTGGCGCTCGCCGCGCAGGTCGAGCAGGCCGCGCCGTGGGCGGATGCCCACCCGTCGTGCTGGTAGCCGGTCAGCGGGGGGCGACGATCCGCAGCGCCAGGGTGGGACAGGCCCGCACCGCCTCCCTCGCCTCCCCGAGCAGTGCGTCGGTGACGGCCCCGGTCACCACCGGGTAGCCCCACTCGTCGAGCCGCACCACCTCGGGCAGCAGCTCGAAGCAGAGCCCGCGGGCCTTGCAGCGCGGCCAGTCGACCTGCAGCCGGGCGCTCACCTGGCGTCTCCCGTGACCAGCGCCGCACGCCGTTCGGCGCACGCGCCTCGCAGGTGCGCCGCGGGCTCGTCGCCCCAGTGGTCGAGCAGCGAGCTCACCAGCCGGGCGGTGCCGTCGGGGTGGGCGCACGCGCCGCGTCCCACGACCAGGTCGACCAGCTGCCGGACCCGGGCCGCGGAGCCGGCCCCCTCGTCCAGCAGCCGCAGGGCGTCGGCCAGAGCGGGCAGCCCGTTGAGGCACGGCCCGCACCGGCCGGCGGACTGGCCGGCCAGGTAGGCCACGATCCGGGTGGTCCGGTGCAGCGGGCAGGTCCCCGACGGCAGCGGGAGCACCACGCCGGCCCCGAGCGTGAGCCCGCCGGCTCGCAGCGCGGCGGGGGACACCGGCAGGTCGGTCAGCCGCCCGGCCGGCGCCCAGGTGCCGTGGTAGCCGCCGAGCAGCACGGGTCGGTCGAGCTCGTCGGCGGTGAGCACCTGTGACCACGAGGTGCCGTAGGGCACCTCGACGACCGTCGGTCGGTCGGTGTCCCCGCGCAGCGTCAGCAGCGTGGTGCCGGGCTCGTCGGCGGTGCCCAGGACGCCCGGCCCCTCGGTGACCAGGGCGCCGACGTGGGCGAAGGTCTCCGCGTTGGACAGCAGCGTGGGCCGGCCGCGGTGGCCGCCGTACGCCTCGGGCTGCCACGCGGTGACCGGGAGGTTCTCCCGGCCCGCCATCAGCTCGATGACCGCGCGGGCCTGGCCGGCGACGAACCACGGCGAGGCGACGTGCACCTGCCAGGCCGGCCGACGACCGTCGGCCGACCGCTCGTCGACGGCACGGCGGACCGCACGCTCGACCGCCGGCCGCTCGCCGGGCACCACCACGTGCACCGTGCGCGCGCCCAGCGCCCGCGCGCAGGCGGCGGCACCGTCGAGAACCAGGTGCGGGGCGACCAGTGCGAGGGTCGCGTCCTTCGAGCTCGCGGGCTCGCCCTCGCTGAGGTTGACCACGACGCTGCTCCGTCCGCGGGCGCCCTGCACGGCGGCCAGCTTGCGGGCGAACGGGAAGCCCGCCCCACCGCGACCGCGCAGCGACATCCGGGCCGTGGCGGCCACCAGGGCGTCGCCGGAGAGCGACGCGGGGGAGCCGCGGTGCTCCCGGTGGACGGCCAGCGAGGGACCGTCCGCCACGGCGCGCAGCAGCACGGGGCCCGGTACGACGCGGACGTCGGGTCCGTCGCCGCCCGGCGCGTCGGCGCGGCCGGGACGGACCAGCACGGCGGTCATCGGACGGCCACCGGGGCGGGCGGGCCGGGGATGCGGGTGCGGGACGCCCGGCCGCGGCGTCGGGCGGTGCCGACCGCGACGGCCCGGCCCAGCCCGGCCAGCGCCACCAGGCCGACGCAGGTCCAGGTCAGCCACTGCGCCCACGGCTGCGAGGAGTCGGTGCCGATGCCGAGCCCGTGGGCCACGGCGACCGCCCACGCGGCGTACGACCCGAGGTGCACCACCAGCCAGAGCCGGTGCCCGATCCGCGGACGCAGCAGGCTGGTCAGGGTGACCAGGACCATCAGGTCGAGCGCCAGGGTGCCGAGCCCGAGCCAGAGCGGCCGGTAGGTCGCGCCCACCGGGGAGAGTGCCTGCCACCAGCGGATGTCGACGTACTCGTCGGCGACGGCGCTGGTCACGTGCGCGAGCAGCATCAGCACCGCGAGCAGGCCGAGGTTGCGGTGCAGCGACTGGGTCACGAACCGGGGCATCCGGCCGCCCGCCGAGCCGCGGGTGGCCAGGATCCCGAGCAGGACCGTCGCGGTGAGCAGGACCATCAGCGTGAAGCCGGTCCCGCGGTTCAGGAACCACAGCAGGGGTCCGTCCATCAGTTCCTCCCGGAGGCGGTGGGCCAGGAGCCCACGCGGTGTACGGCGCCCGACTCGTGGACGAGCCGGGCGGTGACGTCGTGCTGCTCGAGCCAGGGCACCGCGGCGGCGCCCAGCACCAGCGCGGCGGTGGTGGCGGTGTTCGCGGCCACGCAGGTGGGTCCGGTCGCGGTGACGGTCCGCCACGGACCGGTGGTGGGTCGGCCGGTGCGGGGGTCGAGCAGGTGGTGCATCTCGCCGGCCGTGGTGGTCCACCGGCGCTCCAGCGTGGTGGAGGTGGCGATCCCGCCCCGGTCGAGGAGCACCGTCTCGGGAGCGTCCCCACCGGGCCGCTCGGTCACCTCGACCGGCCACGGGCCGCCGGTCGTGCCGTCGGGGCCGGCGATCCGGAGGTCGCCGCCGAGACTGACGACCACCCGGCACCCGAGCTCGTCGACGACGCTCGCGGCCACCAGGTCGGCGGCCCAGGCCTTGGCGGTCGCGCCGAGGTCGAGGGCGGCGCCGCGGGGGACCCGGACGGCCTCGTCGTCGACCCGGACGTCCCGCCAGGCCTCGCGGGGGACGCGGGTCCGCCGGACCGTGGGGACGTCCCGGGGACCGCGGGCCCGCAGGACGGCCAGGTCGGCGTCGTACCCGAGCGCGATGAGCCGGCGGCCGAGGCACGGGTCCACCAGCCCGGCGGTGACCCGGGCCGCCTCGAGCGCCACCCGGGTCGCGGCGACCAGCAGCGGGTCGACGTCGACCCACCGGCCGGGCCGGGCGTTGGCGCGGCTCAGGTCGGAGTCGTCGCGGAACCGGCTGCAGGTGCGGTCCACCTCGGCCAGCACCCGGCGGGCGACCGCTTGCGCAGCGGCCAGCAGGCGGGGATCGTCGGTCGCCAGGAACGCGTAGCTGCTCCACAGCTCCCAGCGCGTCGACGTCGGCGCCGCTGGGAGGCTCATGAACCGCTGGACGGCGCGGGCGCAGGCGCAGGCGCCGGCTTGGGCGCCGGCGCGGGCCGGGGCGCGGCGCGGGTGACGGTGGTCCGGGCGGGGGGCGCGGCCGGGGCGCCGTACGTGCTCGGGGCGGCGTAGGGCACCACCGGAGCCGGCGGCGCCGCGGACACCGAGCCGCCCGACCCGACCTGCGCGGCGCCGGCGGCGCTGACCCGGTGCAGCACCCGGGTCCGCACCACCCGGCGTGCGGGACGCGTGCGGGTGATCACGATCGTGCGCGCCGCGATCGCGGGACGCGCGACCGGCGCCCTCGCGGCCCGTGCGATGGCGTCGGCGGTGGCCTGCTCCTGCCGACGGGCGGCGTCGCGCTCCGCGGTCTGGTGGGCCGCCACGCCGGTCAGCGCACCGGTGCCGGCCACCGCGCCGAAGGTGAGCAGGCCGGTCGCACCGGCCACCAGGGCCTGGTAGCGGTTGCGCGAGCGTGGTGAGTACGCCATGGGGGGACCTCCCGGGGTCGGGTCGGCGGGGGCCGACGCCCCAGGCTCCCCTGCGCGAGGACAAGGCGTCCTCATGTGTCTGTTAAGCGCACCTGAGGGAACCCGCCACCTCCGGCGGGCCGGAGTCCGACGTCTTGAGGAAACGTTGACGTTCCCACGACACGCGCATATCGCACGGTCCCGCACAGTGCGGGGCATGCGTATGACGACAGTGGCCCTCGGGCTCGCCGGTGCCGCGGCCGGTCTCGTGACCGCCGTGGCCAGCTACCAGCACGCCGTCGAGGCGACCCCGCGGCCCGTCGCCCAGGAGTCCTCGGCGGTGAACCTCCAGGCGTCGGCCCCCGAGCCGCCGGTCCGGGTGTTCCCCCCGGTGGTCAAGCACCGGGTCGCGCCCTGCCGGCGGCCGGCGAGGCCGGTGCACGGCGCCTGCGTGACCACCGTGCACCGGACGGTCGTGGTCTACGACCCCGCGCCCGCCCCGGCCGCAGTACCGGCCGCGCCCGCAGCCGCAGTCGCGGCCCCGGTCGTGGCGGCGGCCGGCGCGCCGGGCGGCGCCGTCCGCACCCTGCCCGCTCGGCCCGGCCGGCCGGTGACGGCCGTGCCGCGCACGGACGAGGACGACCACGGCTCCGAGGACCGTCCGGAGGGCGGCGACGAGGGTCACGAGAGAGACGACTGAGCCGCCGACCGACCTTGTGTGACGCCGACCGAACGGGGGAGCAGCACGTGCACATCCATGCCGTGGCCGGGCGCACCGGTGATCCGCAGCTCACCGCCGACGGCGGCCAGCGTCCGCCGGACGATCTGCAGCCCCAGTCCCGAGAAGCCCACCCGGTCGGCCGACGGTCGCCCGTCGACCGGGGCGCCCGGACCCCGGTCGGTCACGGAGACGACGACCATCGCCTCGTCGGTGTCCACGGTGATCGCGAACGGGGTGCCCTCCGGGGTGTGCGCGAAGACGTTGTCGACCAGCACGTCGACGATGTCGCTGAGGTCGGAGGCGGCCAGCGCCACCGGCCGTGGCCCGGCGGGCAGCCGCACCGTGAGCTCCCGCTCCTGGTCCTCGGCGAGCGCGGACCAGAACGTCACCCGGTCCCGGATCACCGCGGTGGCGTCGCACCGGGAGCCCATGTCCTCCCGGACCGGGCGGCGGGCGTCCCGCACCACCGCGTCGATGGTGCGCTGCAGCTGCCCGACGTGGGTGAGCAGCCGGTCGGCCAGCTCCGGGTCGTGGACGGCGTCGGCGTCCAGGCGGAGCGCCGTGACCGGCGTACGGAGCCGGTGGGACAGGTCACCCACCGACGCCCGCTCGGCCTCCAGCAGCTCGCGGATCCGCTCGGCCAGCCGGTTCAGCGCCACGCCCAGCTCGACGGTCTCCTGGCCGCCACGCGGGACCGCGCGAGCGTCGAGGTCGCCCTCGCGCAGCCGGTGCGCCACCTCTGCGAGCTCGGTCACCGGGGTGCTCACCCGCCGGCCGAGGCGGGTGGCGATCAGCAGGGCCAGCCCGAGCAGCACCAGGCCCAGTGCGGCGATGCTGACCCAGGCCCGGGTCACCCCGCGGTGCAGCACCGCCCGCGGGACCTCGGTGCGCACCACGAAGGTGCCGTCCCCGGTGACGATCGGCACCAGGATGCGGGCCCCGCGCGCGTCGCGCGCCGTGAACGCCTCACCGGCGCGGGCCCGGCGCAGGTCCGCACGCGCCACCGGCCCCGCAGCGGTCGGGGGAGGCCGACCGAGCACCTGGCCGTCGGGGGTGACGACCGACGTCGCGGCCGCGGAACGCTGGTCCACCGCCGCGACCAGGCGGCCGATCTGCGGGTCGGTGCCCAGGCCGGAGACCAGCACGGCCACGTTGCGCGACTCCTGCTCCGCCTCGGCCATCGCCCGGTCCTCCGCGATCGCGCGCACCAGCAGGCACAGCGGGACCACGAACGACAGGACCACCGCCGACGTCGTGGCCGCGGTCAGCCAGAAGATCCGGCGGCGCATCAGGGTGTACCGGTGCCGTCGGGATCCACCAGGCGTACGCCGACCCCGCGGACGGTGTGCAGGTAGTGCGGCGCGGCAGCAGTCTCCCCCAGCTTGCGTCGCAGCCAGGACAGGTGGACGTCGACGGTGCGGTCGCCCCCGCCGTACGCCTGCTGCCAGACCTCCGCGAGAAGCTCGCGCTTGGTGACCACCTCTCCGGGTCGGGAGGCGAGCAGCAGCAGGAGGTCGAACTCCTTGCGCGAGAGGTCCAGCGGCGCTCCGTCGAGACGCACCTCCCGGGTCCGCGGCTCGATGACGAGGCCGCCGACCACCACCGGGCCCTCGGCGCTGCCCGCGCCGACCCGGCGCAGCACTGCTCGGAGCCGGGCCGCGACGTGCTCCACCCCGAAGGGCTTGACCACGTAGTCGTCCGCGCCTGCGTCGAGCGCCCGCACGATCATCGAGTCGTCGTCGCGTGCGGTGATCACGATCACCGGGACGGTGCTCACGCCGCGCAGCATTGCCAGCACCTGCAGGCCGTCGACGTCGGGCAGCCCGAGGTCCAGCAGCACCGCGTCCGGGGGAGCGCTGACCATCTCCTGCAGGGCGTCCAGGCCGCGGGCCGCGGTCACGACGACGTGACCCAGGTCGGTGAGGCCCCGGGTGAGGGCCGTCCGGATGCCAGGATCGTCCTCGACCACGAGGATGGTGGTCATGGGCAAACCGTACGGCACGGCCGGAGGAGGGTGACGTGAGACGACGGACGCTGCTCCTCGCCGTGTGCGCCTGGGTCGCCCTGGTCGTCGTCGCCTCGGCTGCGACGTGGACGGTGATCGACTCGGTCGGCCGCGACGTGCTCGCCAACGGGCGGGTCCCGGCGGCGGGCGGGCCGACGCCGCGACCGCCCCGGATCTCGGCCACCGAGGCGACCGCGGCCACCCGGGGGACCGCACCGCGACCCCGGCGCAGGCCGACGTCGGCGCCGTCCCCGGGGACCGCCGCGGCACCGGCGCCGTCCGCGGCGGTCACGCAGCCGGTGACACCCCCGGCGCCTCGCGCCCGGCCCACCCGTGCACCGTCGACGCCGCGCGCCACCCCCCGCCCCGCGCCCGCGGCAGCTCCCTCCGCGACCGAGCAGGGCAGCTGGCAGGGCCGGGCGGGCACGGTCGTCGCCGAGTGCGCGGGCGCCCGGATCTCGCTGCGCTCCGCCACCCCCAACGACGGCTACCGGGTCGAGACCGGGTCGCGGGGTCCGCAGGAGGTCGAGGTCAGCTTCAAGGGCGGCGGCGACCGCGGCCAGGTGCAGGTGAAGGGGGTCTGCCGGGCCGGGGCGCCGACCTTCGGGGCCCAGACCGAGCGCGGCGACGACTGAGCCGGCTGGCAGGGTGGGGCCATGACCCTGCGGACGAAGGCACACTGGTTCGGCGTCGTGCTCGACGCCCCCGACGGTCCCGCCCTGGCGCACTTCTACGAGCGTCTGCTCGGCTGGACGATCGTCGATGAGTCGGTGGCGTGGACGACGCTGGCGCCCTCGCTGACGGCCGGCTACAACCTGGCGTTCATGACCGAGGAGCTCTACCAGCGGCCGGTCTGGCCCGCCGTGGAGGGTGAGCAGCAGATGTCGCTGCACCTCGACCTCGAGGTCGACGACCTCCAGGAGGCGGTGGCGCACGCCGTCGAGTGCGGCGCCGAGCTCGCGTCGTACCAGCCCCAGGACGACGTCCGGGTGCTGCTGGACCCGGCCGGGCACCCGTTCTGCCTGTACGTCGACACCGACGACTGACCCGGTCAGCCGGCCACGGCGAGCAACCGGTCGCACTCCTGGACGAGCCGCTGCCGCAGCGGCGCCCCCCGCTCGGCGAAACCGCGCTGGGCGGCGACGTACTCCTGCTTGCCGGTCGGCGTCTCCACCTCGACCGGGTGGTACCCGAGCCCGGAGAGGTCGTACGGCGACGCGCGCATGTCGAGCACCCGGATGTCGCGGGCCAGCGCGAAGCAGTCGGCTACCAGCTCCGAGGCGACCATCGGGCTCAGCCGGTAGGCGTGCTTGTAGAGGTCCATCCCGGCGTGCAGGCAGCCCGGCTGCTCGAACGCGGGACGGTCGTCGCTGCGCGGCTGCAGGGTGTTGCGGGGCCGGGCGTCGTCGGTGAAGAACCGGAACGCGTCGAAGTGGGAGCAGGCGATCCGGTGCGACTCGACCACCTCGTCGGTGCCGTCGCCACCCAGCCGCAGCGGCCAGGCGCCGTGCCGGACCTCGTCGGCCGGCTGCCGGTAGACCATCGCCCACTCGTGCATCCCGAAGCAGCCGAGCTGCGCGGGACGGGAGGCGGTGGCCGCGAGCAGCGTGCGCAGGGTGGTCAGCAGCCTCCGCTGGGTGGCCAGGTGCTCCCCGGTGACCGTGGCGAGGCCGCCCCGGACGTCGTACCCCTTCACGCCGGCGTAGGACGCGCCGTCCTCGAGGGCCACGCCGTACCCGGGGTGCCACCGGCGCAGCGCCGCGGGGCGCTGGGAGTAGTAGCCGAACAGGAAGTCCTCGACCGGGTGGGCGACCTGGGTGCGGCGCCGCTCCAGGTGCGGCTGCACCCACACGTCGACCCGCGCCTCGTGGGCGGCGCGGCGGGCCGTCCAGGACGGCTCGTCGAGCACCGTGAGCGAGGTCTCGCGTCGGGTTTCCACACCCACCAGGGTAGGGACCCGGGGACGCCGCCCCCGCCGGTAGGCTCGTGGGGTGCGTATCGCGAGGTTCACCACAGGAGACGACCCCCAGTACGGCGTCATCAGCGGAGACGTCGACGAGCTGGGGATCCCCGCCGACGACTCGACGATCGTGGCGCTGGCAGGAGACCCGCTCTACGTGGGCGTCCAGCTCACCGACACCGAGCTGACGCTGGCCGACGTGCGGCTGCTGGCCCCGGTCATCCCGCGCAGCAAGGTGGTGGGGATCGGCAAGAACTACACCGCCCACGCCGCCGAGATGGGGGGTGACGTGCCGGGCGAGCCGCTGATGTTCCTCAAGCCGAACACCTCCGTCGTGGGTCCCGGCGACCCGGTCTACTACCCGCGCCAGTCCGCCGAGGTGCACTACGAGGGTGAGCTGGCGGTGGTGATCGGGCGGATCTGCCGCGACGTCGCGCCCGAGCGGGTCAAGGACGTGGTCTACGGCTACACCGTCGCCAACGACGTGACGGCCCGTGACCTCCAGCGCGGTGACGTGCAGTTCACCCGTGCGAAGGGCTTCGACTCCTTCTGCCCGCTCGGGCCGTGGATCGAGACCGACCTGGACACCTCCGACCTGCGGGTCACCACGCACCTCAACGGCGACCTCGTGCAGGACGGCCGCACCAAGGACATGGTCTTCGACGTGCCGGCGCTGGTCGCCTACGTCTCCTCGGTGATGACCCTGCTGCCCGGCGACGTGATCCTCACCGGCACGCCTGCGGGTGTCGGACCCATGAACGTCGGCGACGAGGTCGAGATCACCGTCGCCGGCATCGGTTCCCTGACGAACAAGGTGGTGTCGCGTGACCAGTCCTGACGGTGTGCTCGAGGGGCAGCCCGTGCGGGTCCGGTTCTGCCCGTCCCCGACCGGGAGCCCGCACGTCGGGCTGGCCCGGACGGCGTTGTTCAACTGGGCGTTCGCGCGTCACCACGGGGGCACCTTCGTGTTCCGCGTGGAGGACACCGACGCCGCCCGCAACACCCAGGAGTCCTTCGACACCCTGCTCGAGGTGATGCGCTGGCTCGGCTTCGACTGGGACGAGGGCCCCGAGGTCGGCGGACCGCACGGCCCCTACCTCCAGTCCGAGCGGTACGACGTCTACGCCGACGTCGCCGCCCGGCTGCGCGAGTCCGGCCGCGCCTACGACTGCTACTGCTCGACGCAGGAGCTGGAGGCCCGCAACGACCTGGCCCGCTCCGAGGGCCGCGCCCCCGGGTACGACGGGCACTGCCGCGACCTCACCGACGAGCAGACGGCGGCCTTCCGGGCGGAGGACCGCAAGCCGGTGCTGCGGTTCCGGATGCCCGACCACGCCCTCACCTTCGACGACCTGGTCCGCGGCGAGATCACCTTCGCGCCGGAGAACCTCCAGGACTACGTGCTGGTCCGGGCCAACGGCCACCCGCTGTACACGCTGGTCAACCCGGTCGACGACGCGCTGATGGAGATCACCCACGTGCTGCGCGGGGAGGACCTGCTGTCCTCGACCCCGCGCCAGCTGGCGCTCTACGACGCGCTCGCCGAGATCGGGGTCGGCACCGGTCGCACCCCGGCCTTCGGGCACCTGCCCTACGTGATGGGCCAGGGCAACAAGAAGCTCTCCAAGCGCGACCCGGAGTCCAACCTGCTGGGCTACCGCGACCGCGGCTTCCTGCCCGAGGGCCTGCTCAACTACCTGGCCCTGCTGGGCTGGGCGATCGCCGAGGACCGTGACATCTTCACGATGGCCGAGATGGTCGAGGCGTTCCGGATCGAGCGGGTCAACCCCAACCCGGCCCGGTTCGACCTGAAGAAGGCCGAGGCGATCAACGCCACCCACCTGCGGGCCCTCGACGTGGCCGACCTGACCGCGCGGATGGTGCCGTTCCTCCAGGGCGCCGGGGTGCTGCCCGCCGAGGTCACCGGTGAGCAGCGGGCGCTGCTGGCCGAGGCCGCGCCGCTGGTGCAGGAGCGGATGACCACGCTCGCCGACTCGGTCGACATGGTGGGCTTCCTGTTCGTCGACGACGCGAGCTTCGAGCGGGACCCCGCCGACGTCGCCAAGCTCCTCGACGAGCACGGCCGCGGGGTGGTCAAGGCCGCCCGCGACGCGCTCGCGGGGCTCGAGCACTGGGACACCCCGTCGATCGAGCAGGCGCTGCGGGAGTCGCTCGTCGACGGGCTCGGCCTCAAGCCGCGCAACGCCTTCGGGCCGGTGCGGGTCGCGATCACCGGCCGGCGGGTGTCACCGCCCCTGTTCGAGTCGATGGAGCTGCTCGGCCGGGACCGATCGCTGGCCCGGCTCGACACCGCCCAGCAGGCCTGAGCGCGGACGAGGAGAGGCGGCGATGACCGAGCACGACCCGTGGCGCCACGCCCCGCAGCAGCCGCCACCCTCGCCGTACCAGCAGACCTGGCCGGTCCCGGCGGTGGACCCGGCGGCGCTGGCGTTCCCGCACGCCGAGCCGACGCCGTACCACCTGATGCTGCGCACCTGGACCTACGCCTGGTGGCGGCCGATGGTCGGCATCCTGATCGCGCTGGCGTCGTTCTTCATCGGTGCGGCGCTGGTGTACGTCGTCGTCGCGGCGGTCGCGGCCGCCTTCGCGAGCGGGCCCTACCTCGATGCCTTCCGCAAGGCCGCCGACCTCCAGAGCGTCGGCCCGGTGGCCCTGCTCGGGCTCAACCTCGGCATCGCCTCGATGATCCCGGTCACCTGGTTCATCATGCGGTTCGTGCACCGGATGCGGCCGAGATGGCTGGCCTCCGTGGTGCCGAGGATGCGGTGGAGGTTCTTCGCCGCGTGCCTCGGGCTCGCGGTGGTCGCCCTGCTCACCCAGGTGCTGGTCGGCCTGCTGCTGCCCGTGGGCAGCGGTGAGGAGCTCACCGGACGGTTCAACGACTTCACCGTCGGCACCGCGCTCAGCGCGCTGGTGGTGCTGCTCACCACACCGTTGCAGGCAGCGGGGGAGGAGTACCTCTTCCGCGGCTACCTGCTGCAGGCGGTCGGTTCGCTGTTCGCGAACCGGTGGGTGGCGATCATCACCACGGCCACGCTGTTCGCCCTCGCGCACGGCGCCCAGAACCCCCCGCTGTTCTTCGACCGGTTCGCGTTCGGGCTGATCGCGGGCTGGCTGGTGACCCGCACCGGGGGGCTGGAGGCCGGGATCGCGCTGCACATCCTGAACAACTTCCTGGCCTTCGGGATCGCGCTCGCGTTCGGTGACATCGGCTCGACGCTGAATGTCTCGTCCATCAGCTGGTGGAACATCGTGCTCACCGTCACCCAGTCCGGGGTGTACTGCGCGCTGGTGCTGCTGGTGGCGAAGAAGATGCGTCTGCAGACCCTCACCAGGCCTCCTCGGCAACTGCCGGAGCCGGCCAGCGGGGCGGCCTCGGCCGCCGTCTGAGGCGCCGGCGCCGCCGTTTTGGTGGCACGCAGAGGGACGTGTATTCTCATCCGGGCTTCGCAAGAAGCCGCAAAACCCATGGGGTATGGGGTAATTGGCAGCCCGACTGGTTCTGGTCCAGTTAGTCTAGGTTCGAGTCCTAGTACCCCAGCGCAAGTGCTCGATTGGACGCTCAACTCAACGCTTCGCTAGAGTGGCGTCCGCCTCGCCCCCGTTGTGTAGTGGCCTAGCACGCCGCCCTCTCACGGCGGTAGCGCCGGTTCGAATCCGGTCGGGGGTACAGGGAAAGCAAGCAGGCCAGGTCCTCCACGGACCTGGCCTGCTGCGTTTCCCGGGTGGTCACGGTCGTGTCCGAATCCCGCTAGCACGGCTGGGTGGCGTGAGGCAGGATCGAGTCATGGACATCGAGGACACCGAGGCCTGCTACCGGGCGGTGAAGAGCCGGGACCGGCGCTTCGACGGCGTGTTCTACACCGGTGTCACCTCGACCGGCATCTACTGCCGGCCCTCCTGTCCCGCGACCACCCCGGCGAAGCGCAACGCGACCTTCCACCGCTCGGCGGCCGCCGCCCAGGCGGCAGGTTTCCGGGCCTGCAAGCGGTGCCTTCCCGATGCCACCCCGGGTTCCCCGGACTGGGACGTCTCCGCCGACGTGGCCGGCCGCGCGATGCGGCTGATCGGCGACGGCCTGGTCGAGCGCGAGGGCGTCGAGGGGCTGGCGGCCCGGGTCGGCTACACCCCCCGGCACCTGCAGCGGCTGCTGACCACGGAGCTGGGGGCCGGGCCGCTGGCGCTGGCCCGGGCCCGTCGGGCGCAGAACGCCCGGATCCTCATCGAGACCACCGCGATGGGCTTCGCCGACGTCGCCTTCGCGGCCGGGTTCGCCAGCGTCCGGCAGTTCAACGACACCATCCGCGAGGTCTACGCGAGCACCCCGACCCGGCTGCGCGGCCGCTCCCGGAGCGTCGGGTCGACACCGGGCCAGGTGGAGCTGCGGCTGCCGGTGCGGGCGCCGTACGCCGGCCGCGAGGTGCTGCGCTTCCTGGCCGCGCACCTGGTGCCCGGGGTCGAGCGCAGCGGTCCGGCCTGGTACGAGCGGACGCTGTCGCTGCCGCACGGTCACGGCCGGGTCCGGCTGACCTTCCCCGCCGACGAGCCCGCCTCCGGGACGGCCTTCGTGCGGGCCCTGCTGGTCGTCCACGACCTGCGCGACGTGGGGGCCGCCGTGGAGCGCTGCCGGCGGCTGCTGGACGCCGACTGCGACCCGGTCACCGTCGGGGACGAGCTGTGCGGCGACCCCGCCATGGCCTCCCTGGTGCGGGCCAGGCCCGGCCTGCGGGTGCCGGGGAGCGTCGACGGCGACGAGATCGCGGTCCGTGCCGTGATCGGTCAGCAGATCTCGCTGGCCGGGGCGGTGTCGCTGGGCGGCAAGCTGGTGCAGCGCTACGGAGCCGAGCTGCCCGCCGACGCCTCCTACGACGGGCCGGTCCGGCTCTTCCCGAGCGCGGACCGGCTCGCCGACGTCGACCCCGGCGAGCTGCCGATGCCCCGGGCCCGGGCACGTGCCCTGGTCGGCCTGTGTGCGGCGCTGGCCGCGGGCGACGTACCGCTCGACCGCAGTGCCGACCGCCGCGAGGTCCGCGAGCGGCTGCTCGCGCTGCCCGGCGTCGGGCCCTGGACGGCCGACTACGTGGCCCTGCGGGCACTGGGGGACCCCGACGTGTTCCTGCCCACCGACATCGGGGTGCGGCGGGCGCTGGCCGGCCTCGGCCACCAGGCGACCGACGCCGTCGCGGCCGAGGCGCTCAGCCGGCGCTGGCGACCCTGGCGGTCCTACGGGCTGATGCACCTGTGGTCGACCCTCGACCTGCCACCCGCGCGGACCGCCACGACCCACCCGCCGACCGTCGACACCTTGGAGACCTGACATGTGGACCCTCGTGGACTCACCCGCCGGACCGATCCGCGTGGTCGCGCACGACGGGGCACTGACCTCGGTCGACTTCACCGCGGCGCCGCCTGCCGACGCCTCGCCGCGCTCCTCGATGCGCGTCGCGGCGGACAGGTCGGCCGGGATGCCGGTCGGTGACCGCGCCGACGACGACCCGCTGCTCGCCGAGGCGGCCCGCCAGCTCACCGCCTACTTCGCGGGGGAGCTGACCGAGTTCGACCTGCCGCTGCGTCCGGAGGGCACCGCCTTCCAGCAGCGGGTGTGGGGCGAGCTCCGGCGGATCGGCTACGGCGAGACCGCGTCGTACGGCGAGATCGCGGCACGGCTCGGCATGGTCGCCGGCGCCTCCCGGGCCGTCGGTGCCGCCAACGGCCGCAACCCGATCGGGATCGTGATCCCCTGCCACCGCGTGGTCGGCGCGAACGGCTCGCTCAGCGGCTACGCCGGCGGCGTCGAGCGCAAGCGGCTGCTGCTCCGGCTGGAGCAGTCCGCGCTCTTCTGACGGTCGCCCTCCCGTGGGCCGCTGGGCGGCTGTCGGTTTCCCAGGTGATGCCGACTTTCTGGCACTCCCCATGGGAAACAACCCGTGGGGAGTGCCAGTTTCCCGGCATCACCTGGGAAACCGGCAGCACAGCGAAACCGGCGGCACGGCAGCACCCGGCCCAGGGCCCGGCTACTCGGCGGCGCGGCGCAGCGACTCGGAGAGCCGCTCCGCGGCCGCCAGTACGGCGGGCGCGTGCATGCGACCGGGCTGGCGCGAGAGTCGCTCGAGCGGGCCGGAGACCGACACGGCGGCGATGATCTTGCCGGAGGGGGACCGGATCGGCGCGGACACCGAGGCGACCCCCTGCTCGCGCTCACCGACCGACTGGGCCCAGCCGCGGCGCCGGATGCCGGCGAGCGCGGTGGCGGAGAAGGCGGCGTTCTGCAGTCCGCGGTGCATCCGCTCCGGGTCCTCCCAGGCGAGCAGGATCTGGGCCGCGGAGCCGGCGCGCATGGTCAGCTGGGAGCCCACGGGGATGGTGTCGCGCAGGCCGGAGGGGCGCTCGGCGGCGGCGACGCAGACGCGGTAGTCGCCCTGGCGACGCCACATCTGCGCGGACTCGCCGGTGATGTCGCGCAGCCGCGCGAGCACGGGGCCGGCGGCGGCGAGCAGACGGTCCTCGCCGGCGGCCGCGGACAGCTCGGCGAGGCGGGGGCCGAGGATGAAGCGGCCCTGCATGTCGCGGGCCACCAGACGGTGGTGCTCGAGGGCAACCGCGAGCCGGTGCGCGGTCGGCCGGGCGAGGCCCGTGCCGGCGACCAGACCGGCCAGCGTGGCGGGACCGGCCTCGAGCGCCGACAGAACCAGGGCGGCTTTGTCGAGCACGCCGACTCCGCTAGAGTTGTCCATACTCTGATAATGCCGTCTCACAATATGGATTGCAAGTCCGTCGGGAGCCTCGGACGGAGCAACCTGAGACGTGGCACCCGAGTGTCGGAGCCGACAGAAAACACCGTAGTCAGGAGTGGTCATGGGTAGGACCCTGAGCGAGAAAGTGTGGGACGAGCACGTCGTCCGGAGCGCCCCGGGGGAGCCGGACCTGCTCTTCATCGACCTCCACCTGATCCACGAGGTCACCTCGCCGCAGGCGTTCGAGGGACTCCGGCTCGCCGGTCGCGTCGTACGGCGTCCCGACCTCACCCTGGCCACCGAGGACCACAACGTCCCCACGCTCGACCTGGACAAGCCGATCGCCGACCCGGTCTCGCGCACGCAGGTGGAGACGCTGCGCAGCAACGCCGCGGAGTTCGGTGTCCGGCTGCACCCGCTCGGCGACGTCGAGCAGGGCATCGTGCACGTCGTCGGCCCGCAGCTCGGCCTCACCCAGCCCGGGATGACCGTGGTCTGCGGGGACTCGCACACCTCGACGCACGGTGCGTTCGGCGCGATCGCCTTCGGCATCGGCACCAGCGAGGTCGAGCACGTGCTGGCCACCCAGACGCTGATGCAGGCCAGGCCGAAGACGATGGCGGTGACCGTCAACGGGTCGCTTCCCGCCGGGGTCACCGCCAAGGACCTGGTGCTCACCCTGATCGCGCACACCGGCACCGGGGGCGGCCAGGGTTACATCGTGGAGTACCGCGGACCGGCCATCGAGGAGCTCTCGATGGAGGCCCGGATGACGATCTGCAACATGTCGATCGAGTGGGGCGCCAAGGCCGGCCTCATCGCCCCGGACCAGACGACCTTCGACTACGTCGAGGGCCGCCCCGAGGCGCCGAAGGGCGCCGACTGGGACGCCGCGGTCGAGCACTGGAAGACCCTGGTCACCGACGACGACGCGACCTTCGACGAGGAGATCGTCCTCGACGCCTCGACGATGACGCCGTTCGTCACCTGGGGCACCAACCCCGGACAGGGCGTCCAGCTCGGTGCCAGCGTGCCCGGCCCCGACGACTTCGAGTCCGAGGGCGACAAGGTCGCCGCGGAGAAGGCCCTGGAGTACATGGGTCTCGAGGCCGGCACCCCGATGCGCGACATCAGGGTCGACACCGTCTTCGTCGGCTCGTGCACCAACGGCCGCATCGAGGACCTCCGTGCCGCCGCCGAGGTGATCAAGGGCCGGCACGTCGCCCGGGACACCAGGCTGCTGGTCGTGCCCGGCTCGGTCCGGGTCCGCCTGCAGGCCGAGGACGAGGGTCTCGACGTGGTCTTCAAGGAGGCCGGTGGCGAGTGGCGCGGCGCCGGCTGCTCGATGTGCCTGGGCATGAACCCCGACCAGCTCGAGCCGGGGGAGCGCAGCGCCTCGACCTCGAACCGCAACTTCGAGGGACGCCAGGGCAAGGGCGGCCGCACCCACCTGGTCTCGCCGCTCGTCGCCGCCGCCACCGCCGTGACCGGGACGCTCGCGTCCCCGTCCGACCTGCCCCCGTTGGCCTGAGAGGACTGAGGACATGGAGAAGTTCACCCGGCACACCGGCACCGGTCTGCCGCTGCGACGCAGCAACGTCGACACCGACCAGATCATCCCGGCGGTGTACCTCAAGCGGGTCACCCGCACCGGCTTCGAGGACGGCCTGTTCGCGGCCTGGCGCAAGGACCCGCAGTTCGTCATCAACCGGCCGGAGTACGACGGCGCCAGCGTGCTCGTCGCCGGCCCGGACTTCGGCACCGGGTCCTCGCGCGAGCACGCCGTGTGGGCGTTGATGGACTACGGCTTCAAGGTGGTGCTGTCGAGCCGGTTCGCGGACATCTTCCGCGGCAACTCCGGCAAGGCCGGGCTGGTCGCCGCCCAGGTGCACCAGGACGTCATCGAGCAGCTGTGGAAGCTGATCGAGACCGAGCCCGGCACGCAGATCGTCGTCGACCTGCAGGAGCGCACGGTCCAGGCCGGTGCGCTGACCGCGCCCTTCGAGATCGACGACTACACCCGCTGGAGGCTGCTCGAGGGGCTCGACGACATCGGGATCACGCTCTCGCACGCGGACGACATCACCGCCTACGAGGCCACCCGGCCGTCCTGGAAGCCCGCGACGCTCTAGGTCGAAGATCAGCGTTTTCCTACTTGTGCAAGGGAAAAACGCGTGTAGTGATTGTGACGGAGACGACTTTTCCCTAGCGTGCCCTCAGTGGTCGTGCATCGGCTCGGCCCCGAAACAGGTTCACGGAAGGGAAGCTTGTGAACAAGACTCAGTTGATCGACACCCTCGCGACACGCTTCGAAGGCAACCGCAAGCAGGCTGCGCACGCGCTCGAGTCGGTGCTCGACACGATCACCCGTGAGGTGGCCAAGGGCGAGAAGGTCGCCATCACAGGCTTCGGCTCCTTCCAGCGGCAGGCACGCGCGGCCCGCTGGGTGCGCAACCCCCGCACCGGCGAGCGGATCAAGGCCAAGGCGACCAAGGTGCCCAAGTTCAGTGCGGGCGCCGACCTCAAGGCCGTCGTCTCCGGGGCCAAGAAGCTTCCGAAGCTGACGGTGGCCAAGGCCACGAGCACCGCCAAGTCCGCTGCGGGTGCTGCCGGCGCCGCGGCGAAGAAGGCTCCCGCGAAGAAGGCCCCGGCCAAGACCACGGCGGCCAAGACCACGACGGCCAAGACCACGACGGCCAAGAAGGCCCCGGCCAAGAAGGCCCCGGCCAAGACGACGACGGCCAAGACCACGGCGGCCAAGACCACGGCGGCCAAGACCACGACGGCGAAGAAGGCCCCGGCCAAGAAGGCCCCGGCCAAGACGACGACGACGGCGAAGAAGGCCCCGGCGAAGAAGACCGCGTCCAAGACGACGGCCGCGACCGCGAAGAAGGCTCCGGCGAAGAAGACCGCGTCGAAGACCACGACGGCGAAGAAGGCCCCGGCGAAGAAGACCGCCACCAAGAAGGCCTGACCAGCCCGCTCAGCACGAGGGGCCCGCCGGACACCGGCGGGCCCCTCGTGCTGTCCGGAGCCGGTCAGATCCGCAGCCGCTCCACCACTCCCGTCGAGGCGCTGGTGTCGAGACGGACCCGCTGTCCGGCGCGCAGCAGCCGCAGCCCGCCACGGTCCACGGCGTCCGCACCGAACGGCAGGTCGCTGCCGTCGTCGAGCAGGACGCTGCCGGTCCGGGTGTCCGCGTCGAAGGAGCGCACCGTGGCCTGCATGCCGGTGAGGATACCGGGGCTCACAGCCGCAGCGCGGTCGTCACCAGCGAGGTGCGCGGCCCGACCCCCAGGTCGAGCGCCGCGCCGAGGCCCGCGCGGTCGTCCACGTCGCGGCGCACGCTCGGCACGTCGATCCCGTCGATCTCGCGGGCTCCTGCGTCGAGGTGCTGGCGGCGCGACCCGTGCCCGAACGAGGGCCGGAACGACGCCAGGTCCGCGGCCACCACCACCGTGGTCCCGAGCCGCTCCTGGTCCGCGACGAAGGACATCCCGTCGGGGTCCGCGGCCGCCAGGGCCCGGGACAGCTCGTCGGGCCGCAGCGCGGGCAGGTCCGCGCAGAGCGCGACCAGCCCCAGCGCGGGATCGCGACGGTGCATCTCCGCGGCCGCCTGGACCAGGGTGCCGTTCAGGTCGCTGGTGCCATCGGGGATCACGTCCGCGCCGAGCTCGGACAGGCCGCGGGCGAGCAGGTGGTCGTCGGTCACCACCAGCACCCGGTCGACCAGGTCGCACGCCAGGGCCGCGTCCACCGTGTCGGCGGCGAAGGCGGCGGCGAGGTCGCGCCGTACCTCGTCACCGAGGTCACCGAGCCGCGACTTGGCGACGGCGGGCGGCTTCACGGGGACCAGGACGGCGTACCGGGCGGGGGCGGGATCGGGTTGGGTCATCGTCGGTGATCCTCTCAGGTCCCGGCCCGGCGCCGGCAAGACGTCCCCGCGACGGGCACCCGATGCGGCATGCTGTGCGCGAGTACCCTCACGCCGGGTGCAGGACCGATGAGGACGAGGACGGGACGAGGGATCGTGGCGAACCCACGCAGGCTGGACCAACGCAGGGGCTGGGCGTTCGCGTTCTGTGTCGCGATCGTGAAGCCGCTGTCGCTGCTGTTCACCAAGCGTCGGTGGAGCGGCGGGCAGAACATCCCGGCGACCGGCGGCTGCGTGGTCGTGGTCAACCACATCTCCCACCTCGACCCGTTCACGTTCGCGCACTTCCTCTACGCCTACGGCCGGATCGTCCGCTTCCTGGCCAAGGCCGAGCTGTTCGACCTGCCGGTGCTCGGCCGGCTGGTGCGCAGCGCCAAGCAGATCCCGGTCTACCGGCAGACCAGCGACGCGTCGCGGTCGTTCTCCGCGGCCGTCGAGGCGGTCCGCGAGGGCGAGTGCGTGGTGGTCTACCCCGAGGGGACGATCACCCGCCAGCCCGACCTGTGGCCGATGACCGGGAAGACCGGCGCGGCCCGCATCTCGCTGTCCTCCGGCGTGCCGGTGATCCCGGTGGCGCAGTGGGGCGTGCAGGAGATCCTCGCGCCGTACGGCAAGCGGCCGCACCTGTTCCCGCGCAAGACCGTCACGCTGACCGCGGGCCCGCCGGTCGACCTCGACGACCTCCGCGACCAGGAGCTGACCCCGGAGGTGCTGCGGGTCGCGACGGGCCGGATCATGGATGCCGTCACCGCGCTTCTCGAGGAGATCCGCGGCGAGCACGCGCCGACGGAGCGCTTCGACCCGCGCACGGCCGGCGTGCGGCCCACCGGCAACCCGAACGACAAGACCCGTCGGAACAGGAGACGAGCATGAGCAAGGTGGCGGTCTTTGGCGCCGGATCCTGGGGTACGGCGTTCTCCGTCGTCCTCGCGGACGCCGGTCACGACGTGACGTTGTGGGCACGCCGCGAGGAGCTCTGCGCCACGATCAACGAGAAGCGCGAGAACACCGACTATCTGCCGGGCATCGAGCTGCCGAGGACGGTCAGCGCCACCCACGACCCCGAGCGGACCCTGGCCGGCGCCGAGTTCGTGGTGTTCGCGGTGCCGTCGCAGACCTTCCGGGGCAACGTCACCGAGTGGGCCGACATCATCCCGCGCGACGCGCTGCTGGTCTCGCTGATGAAGGGCGTCGAGCTCGGGTCGCTGAAGCGGATGAGCGAGGTGATCGCGGAGGTCACCGGGGCCGGCCCGGAGCGGATCGGCGTGCTCAGCGGACCCAACCTGGCCAAGGAGATCGCCAGCCGCGAGCCGGCCGCGAGCGTGGTGGCCTGCGTCGACGAGGGCAACGCGACCCGGCTGCGGCAGCTGTGCCACTCCGCGACCTTCCGGCCCTACTCGAGCACCGACGTGATCGGCTGCGAGATCGGCGGCGCCTACAAGAACGTCATCGGCCTCGCGGTCGGGATGGCTGTGGGCCTCGGCTTCGGCGACAACACCACCGCCTCGGTGATCACCCGTGGCCTGGCCGAGACCGCGCGGCTCGCGGTCCGGCTCGGGGCCGACGAGATGACGCTGATGGGCCTGGCCGGGCTCGGTGACCTCGTCGCCACCTGCTCCTCGCCGCTCTCGCGCAACCGATCGTTCGGCGAGAAGCTCGGCCAGGGCATGACGATGGAGGAGATCACCGCCTCCACCCGGCAGGTCGCCGAGGGCGTCAAGTCCTGCTCGTCGCTGCTCGCGCTGACCGAGCAGGCCGACGTCTACGCCCCGATCGTCGCCGCGGTGCACGCGGTCGTCGAGGGCGAGCTCACCGCGGCGGACATGCTCACCACCCTGATCTCCCGGGAGACCAAGCACGAGCGGGACTGACCGATCGCCCCCATCCGGACGGATTTTCCCCGAAAGGTTCCATAACCGGCATCCGTCGTGCACCGTAGGTGGGCACGTTCGTCCCGGTCTGGGGCGGACCCGGTCGTCTGGAGAGACACCCGTGAGCCCTCACCGAAGTCCCCGCGCCGTACCCTCCGGCCCGCGACCGGTCCGTCGTGCCGTCCGGGTCGCGGTCGCCGGTCTGGTCCTGCCCGCCGCGCTCATGGCCGGCTCTGCGGGCCTGCCGGCGTCGTCGGCGCGGGCACCCGCCGCCAGCAGCGCCACCCACCGGGTGGCCGCCGACACCAACCCGCTGGCGGGCCACCGCTGGGGCGTCTACAAGGGAAACGCGGACCAGGCCTGGCCGCCGTACGCGCGGTCGACCGGCGCCAACCGTCAGCTGCTCGCCAAGATCGCGCTCCGCCCCAAGGCCAAGTGGTTCGGGCGATGGATCAGCAACCGGGACATCACCACGAAGGTCCGGGCCTACATCGCGAACTCCACCGGTGGCGACCCCGACGTGCTCACCCAGATGACGATGTTCCGGATGGCGCCCTGGGAGCACGAGGCGTGCCGGCGGCTGCCGACCGCCGCCGAGCAGGCGAGCTACAGGCAGTGGGTCGACCGGGCCGCGACCGGGATCGGCGGGTCACGCGTCGCGCTGATCCTCCAGCCCGACGGGCCGTTCGCGCTGTGCGCCCCGCACGGCTCGAAGCTGCCGTCGCGGCTGGTGGCGTACGCCGCCAGGAAGTTCTCCGCCCTCCCGCGCACCTCCGTCTACATCGACGGCGGCGCCTCCGACTGGCCCAAGGACAACCCGGCCAAGGCCGCGGACATCCTGATGCCGGCCGGGGTGGCCTACGCGCGCGGGTTCGCGCTGAACTCGACCCACTACTCCCGCACGGTCGACAACATCGACTTCGGGACCCGGCTGGTCGCGGAGCTCCGCCGTCGTGGCGCGCCCGGGAAGCACTTCGTGATCAACACCTCGTCGAACGGCCGGCCGTTCGACTTCGGGTCGGCGCGCGGCTCGCACCCCGACAACGCGAAGGTCTGCCAGACCAGGACCGAGCGGGTCTGCGTGAGCCTGGGCATCCCGCCCACCACCGACGTGGCGAACCCGAGGTGGCGGCAGTCGGCGCTGCACCGGGCCCGCGCGAAGGCGCACGTGGACGCCTACCTGTGGTTCGGCCGCCCCTGGCTGTTCATGCAGGCCGACCCGTTCGTCCTCAGCCGGGCGCTCGCGCTGGCGCGCACGACCCCCTGGTAGCAGCCGCTCAGGCGGGCTGCCCGGTGACGTCGTCGAGGGCGGCGGCGAGGTCGCTCCACAGGTCGTCGACGTCCTCGATGCCCACCGACAGCCGGACCAGGCCCTCCGGGATGGTGGCCGGCTCGGTCTTCCACCGGCGGCGCCGCTCGAAGGTCGACTCCACCCCGCCGAGGCTGGTGGCGTGCACCCAGAGCCGGGTCTTGTGGGTCAGCAGGTCCGCCGCGAGCGCGCCCTGGGCGAGCACCACCGACACGATCGCGCCGAAGCCGGGGTAGCGGACCTCGCCGATCGCGGGATGCTCGCCGAGCCGGCGCACCAGCTCCTGGGCGTTGCCCTGCGCCCGCTCGAGCCGCACGTGCAGCGTGCGCAGCCCGCGCAGGGCCAGCCAGGTCTCGAAGGTCCCCGGCGTCGCGCCGATCATGTCGCGACGCTTCTTCAGCACGTCGTACAGCTGGTCGTCCTTGGTGGCCACCGCGCCGAGGAGGACGTCGGAGTGGCCGGCGATGAACTTGGTCGCCGAGTGCACCACGATGTCGGCGTCCATCGACAGCGGCTGCTGGAGCAGGGGAGTGGCGAAGGTGTTGTCCACCACGACGTAGGCGCCGGCCTCGTGCGCGGCCGCGACGATCGCGGGGATGTCGGCGACCTCCAGCGCCGGGTTCGTCGGCGACTCCAGCCAGACCAGGGCCGCGTCGTCGCAGGCCTTCACGACGGCATCGGTGTCGGTGACGTCGACGAGCAGCGCGCGGATGCGGCCCCGCGCCTCCAGGTCGGCCAGCTGCATGATGCTGCCGTTGTAGGCGTGCCGCGGCGCCACCACGGTGCCGCCCTGCCCGACCAGGTCGAGGATCGTCGCGACCGCGGCGAGCCCGGAGGCGAACGCCAGGCACCTCCCGCCCTCGAGGTCACCGAGCGCCTGCTCGAACGCGGACCAGGTCGGGTTGCCGTAGCGGCCGTACTCGGTGTCCCCGCCGGCGACGTACGTCGAGGCCATCGTCAGCGGCACGTTCAGCGGGTTGTCGGGGTCGTGCGGCGGGCGCCCGGAGGTGACCGCGACGGTGGCGGGACGGTAGGCCGGCGTGGGCCCCGACGGCTGCTGCGACTGGTGCTGCGACTGGTCGGAAGACATGTCTCCAGCCTAGGGAGCCGCTGCCCCGAACGCCGCATCGGGACGGGTAGGGTCGACCCACCATGAGCGAGCCCGAGCAGTCCGCGTCCCCCGTGAACGGCACCCGCAGACCCCGTATCGCCGTCGTCTTCGGGGGGCGGTCCAGCGAGCACGGCATCTCGTGCGTGTCGGCCGGCAGCGTGCTGCGGGCGATCGACCCGGACCGGTACGACGTGGTCCCGGTCGGCATCGCCCTCGACGGCCGGTGGGTCCTGGAGTCGGCCGACCCGGCCCGGCTGGCGATCACCTCCCGCGACCGGCTGCCGGAGGTCGACGGCTCGCGGGCGACGGTCGCCCTGGCCCAGCAGGACCGGGCCAGCGAGCTCGTGGTGCACGAGCCCAGCGCCGTACCCCGCACGCTGGGGGAGGTCGACGTCGTCTTCCCGCTGCTGCACGGGCCGTGGGGCGAGGACGGCACCATCCAGGGGCTGCTGGAGATGGCCGGCGTCCGGTACGTCGGAGCGGGCGTGCTGGCCTCGGCGGTCGGCATGGACAAGCACTACATGAAGGTGGTGCTCCAGGCGCACGGGCTGCCGGTGCTGCCCTACACCGTGGTCACCGCGCGCGGCTGGGCCGCCGACCGGGCCGCCTGCATCGAGACCGTCGACGCGCTCGGCTACCCGGTGTTCGTGAAGCCGGCCCGCGGCGGCTCGAGCATGGGGATCAGCAAGGTGCACGGCCGCGACGAGCTCGCCGCCGCCGTCGAGGAGGCCCAGCGACACGACCCCAAGGTGATCGTCGAGGTCTCCGCCGAGGGGGGCCGGGAGATCGAGTGCGGGGTGATCGAGGGCTTCGGCACCAACCCCGCGGACACCTCGGTCGTCGCCGAGATCAGCGTTGACGGGGCGCACGAGTTCTACGACTTCGCCGCGAAGTACCTCCCCGAGGAGAGCACCCGGGCCACCGTCCCGGCCGACCTTCCCGAGCACGTCGTGGCCCGGATCCAGGAGCTGTCGGCCCAGGCGTTCGAGGTGCTCGGCGTCGAGGGGCTGGCCCGGGTGGACTTCTTCGTGCTGCCCGACGAGCGGGTGGTGATCAACGAGATCAACACGATGCCCGGGTTCACGCCGTCCTCGATGTTCCCGCGGATGTGGGAGGCCACCGGGCTGCCGTACCCCGAGCTGGTGGACCGGCTCATCCAGCTGGCCCTGCACCGCGACACCGGCCTGCGCTGACCGCCGAGTCGGCGCGAACGCACGATTCAGAAGTGCGTGTGCCCCGTCGGCCCCTCGTACGCCGCGCCGTCGACCGTGACGCCCTCGCCCTCGGACACCGTGCCGATGAGCAGCCAGCCCTCGGGCAGCGTGACGTCGGCCGGGAAGGTCGCCGCCAGGCTGTGGTCGTCGCCGCCGGAGAGCACGAACCGCATCGGGTCGGCGCCGAGCGCGGACCCGACGGCCTGCAGCGGCTCGGCGATCTCGAAGCGGGAGGTGGCCACGTCGACCGCGACACCACTCGCGCGGGCCACGTGACCGAGGTCGGCCAGCAGCCCGTCGGAGACGTCGATCATCGCGGTGGCGCCGAGTGCGGCGGCCTGTGCACCCGCGGCGTAGGGCGGCTCGGGACGCCGGTAGGCGTCCACCAGCTTGCGGGGTGAGCGGAACCCCCGGGCCAGCACGGCCAGCCCGCCGGCGGCCCAGCCCTGCCGTCCGGCGAGCGCCACCACGTCCCCGGGTCGCGCGCCCGACCGCCGTACGGGGTCGCCGGCGACGGAGCCCATCGCGGTCACCGCGACCATCACCTGGTCCGCCGAGGTCAGGTCACCGCCGACCACGGACGCCCCGACCAGGGCGCACTCCTCGACGATTCCCTGGGCCAGCTCGAGGGCCCAGGCCACCGGCAGGTCGGCCGGCGCCGCCAGCGAGACGGTCAGGGCCGTCGCGTGGCCGCCCATGGCGTTGAGGTCGGAGAGGTTGGCGGCCGCGACCCGGTGCCCGATGTCGAGCGCAGAGGCCCAGTCCCGCCGGAAGTGCCTGGTCTCGACGAGCAGGTCGGTGGAGACCACCACCCGGCCGTCGGGGACGGCCACCACGGCGGCGTCGTCACCGGGGCCGAGCAGGACGTCGGGGCCCTGGGGGAACAGGTCGGCGAGGGCCGCGACCAGGCCGAACTCACCGGTGTCCGCCAGGGTCGCGTTCGGGGGGAAGCTCATGGGGTCCATCCAAACAGCCCGCACGGGGACCGTGTTCCTGCGGGGGCACCCCTCACGATAGGTTGAGCCGGACCGGCAGGATCCGTCGAATGCAACGCAGGAGCGCAACATGGTGGTGCAGGCCTACATCTTGATCCAGACCGACGTCGGCAAGGCCGCTGAGGTCGCCGCCGAGATCGCCGAGGTCAAGGGAGTCACCCTGGCTGAGGACGTCACCGGTCCCTACGACGTGATCGTGCGTGCGGAGGCGCGCAACGTCGACGAGCTCGGCAAGCTCGTCGTCGCCAAGGTGCAGAACATCGCGGGCATCACCCGCACCCTGACCTGCCCGGTCGTCCACATCTGAACAGGTCAGTGACCCGACGACGGCGCCCACCTCTGCGGAGGCTGGGCGCCGTCGCCTGTTCGCTGGCGCTGCTCGCGCTCGCCGGCTGCTCCGACACCGTCTCCCTCGGCGCCCCGGCGCTGTCCGGCGCCTCAGCGCGTACGTGTGCCGCCCTCGTCGCGGCGCTGCCCTCCTCGGTCGCCGACCAGGCGTCCCGGACGGTCGACCCCGGCGACGGGAAGGGCGCCGCGTGGGGCGACCCGGCCATCGAGCTGCGCTGTGGCGTCGGCCGGCCGGCCGGACTCGACCAGTTCGCCCAGTGCCAGACCGCGAACGGGGTCGACTGGTTCATCCCGGACTCCCAGCAGAGCGGGCGGCCGCAGGACGTCACGATGACCACCGTCGGACGCTCGGTGTACGTCGAGGTGCGGATTCCCGTCGACTACTTCCCGCCGGCGGCCACGATGGTCGACCTCGCCCCGGCCCTCAAGCGCACGGTCCGCGCGGTCAAGCCCTGCCACTGAAGCCGATGCGGCGGGGTCCAGACCTGCGTTCGCGCCGACTCGGCGGGGTCCAGACCTGCGTTCGCGCCGACTCGGCGGGGTCCAGACCTGCGTTCGCGCCGACTCGGCGGGGCGGGGGAGGGGCGCAAACGCAAACGAGCCGCCCCGAGAGGGACGGCTCGTGCACGCGCTCGCTGCGGCGGGCGATCAGGTCAGCGAGAGACCTTGCCGGCCTTCAGGCAGCCGGTGCAGACGTTGAGGCGCTTGGGAGCGCCGTTCACCGTCGCGCGGACGCGCTGGATGTTCGGGTTGAAACGACGGTTGGTGATCTTGCGCGACCAGGGACGGTTGTGACCGAAGCCCGGGCCCTTGGCGCAGATGTCGCAGACGGCAGCCACCGTGAACTCCTGGGATTGCTAGATTTCGACGAGCAGGTTGATTGAGGTCGCTGCCCGGGACGACGTTCCGGCCTCCGGGCAACCTGATCAGACTATCCGATCGCCTCGCCAGGACGCCAATCCGGTCCCGCTCGCGGGGTCCGGGCCGTGCACTAGCCTGTCGCTTTCGACGCGACGAGGACGAGAGGGGGCGGGCCGTGGCGAGCACCGAGCCGCAGGACGCCGTGGCCACCTTCGACCTCGCGACCGTGCTGCGCTTCGCCGAGCTCGCCCTCGGCGCGCTGGGGGCCGCCCGCGAGGAGATCGACGCCCTCAACGTCTACCCGGTCCCCGACGGCGACACCGGCACGAACATGTTCTTGACCTTCGAGGCCGCCCGCAACGCGATGCACGAGGTGGTGGGCACCGGCGAGGTCCCGGACCAGGCCGACCTGCGCGCCGCGCTGGCGGCCTTCGCCCGGGGGGCCCTGCTCGGGGCCCGCGGCAACTCCGGGGTGATCTTGTCCCAGCTGGTCGGCGCGCTCTGCAAGCGGCTGGCGGCTGCCGGGCCGGAGGACCGCTCCGCGGCGGTGTTCGCCGACGGCATGACGCGAGCCACCCTGGCCAGCTACGCCGCCGTCGGACGACCCGTCGAGGGCACCATCCTCTCGGTGGCCAAGGCCGCCTCGGAGGCGGCGGAGGAGGCCGCGGCCGACGCGGCGCACCGGCTCGGCCACGTCGTGCGGGCCGCCGCCGAGGCCGCCCGGGAGGCGCTGGCCCGGACTCCCGAGCAGCTGCAGACGCTCAAGGACGCGGGGGTCGTCGACGCGGGTGGACGTGGGCTCTGTGTGGTCCTCGACGCCGCCGAGACCGCCGTGACCGGACGCCGCCCGGTGTCCTGGCAGCACGAGTTCGGGGTGCACACCATCCCGGTGCCGCTGCCCTCGGGCGACCTGACGGCCGACGGCCCGGCGTACGAGGTGATGTTCCTGCTCGACGCGGACGACGACCGGGTGGCCGGGCTGCGGACCGCACTGGCCGGACTCGGGGACTCGCTCGTGGTGGTCGGCGGCGACGGCCTGTGGAACGTCCACGTGCACGTCGACGACGTCGGCGCCGCGGTGGAGGCGGGCATCGAGGCCGGCCGCCCGCACCGGGTGCGGGTCACCCACTTCGCCGAGCAGCTGAACCGGCGGGTGCCGGCCGACGGCGTCCGCACCGGCCGCACCGTGGTCGCGGTCGCCGCCGGCGCGGGGCTCGGGGACCTGTTCGTGCAGGCCGGCGCGACCGTGGTGCCCGGCGGCCCGGGCCGGCGCCCCTCGACCGGCCAGATCCTCGAGGCCGTCTCCCGGGCGGGAGCCGCCGAGGTGATCGTGCTGCCCAACGACCGCGACTCGATCGCCGCCGCCGAGGCCGCGGCGCGCACCGCGCGGGAGACCGGCGACATCCGGGTCGCGGTGATCCCCACCGACGCGCAGGTCCAGGGGCTGGCCGCGCTCGCGGTGCACGAGCCCGGGCGCACCTTCGACCAGGACATCGTGGAGATGACCGCGGCCGCCCGGCACGCGCGCTCCGGGGCGGTCACGGTCGCGGCCCGGCAGGCGATGACGACCGCCGGCCCGTGCGAGCCCGGGGACGTGCTGGGTGTCATCGAGGGCGACTTCGTGGTCGTCGACCGCGACCTGTACGACGTGGCCACCGGCGTGCTCGAACGGCTGCTCGGGGGTGGCGGCGAGCTGGTCACCCTGGTGGCCGGGGCCGAGGCCGGTGACCTCGCCGAGCGCTGCGCGTCGTACCTCCAGGCCACCCATCCCACCGTCGACGTCGTCGTGTACGACGGCGGCCAGCCGCGGTACCCGCTGCTCGTCGGTGTCGAGTAGGACGGTCGAGCCATGTCAACCAACGGGCACCCGGGCGGGGCCCCGCCGTCGTCCGCGATCGGCTGGGACTCCCGGCTGGCGACGGTCGCCGGCAAGCAGGCGCCGAAGATCGAGAAGGCCTTCGGCTACCGCACGGTCGGCGACCTGCTGCACCACTACCCGCGCCGCTGGGTCGACAAAGGCTCGCTCAGCGACCTGGGCGCGATCGAGCCCGAGGAGCACGTCACCGTGATCGCCCGGGTCGTCCGGGCCTCCCAGCACCCCTACGCCGACCGTCGCCGCGGCGGGATGGCCTACCGGCTCGAGGTCGTGGTGGCCACCGAGGACGCGCAGCTGATGCTGACCTTCTTCGACAAGAAGCAGCACCTCGCGAGCTGGCGGGAGAGCCAGCTGAGCCCCGGGCGCACCGGACTGTTCTCCGGGAAGGTCGGTACCTTCCGAGGCAAGCTCCAGCTGATCAACCCGCAGACCCAGATGTTCGGTGGGGACGGTGACCAGGACGCGCAGGCCGCCGCCGACCTCTGGGACAAGATCCCGCAGCTGGTGACGATCTACCCGGCGACCGCGGCGGTGCAGAGCTGGCAGATCGGCGAGGCGATCGCGCTGGCCCTCGACCTGGTGCACGAGGTGCCCGACCTGCTGCCCGAGGGGGTCCGGGCCGCGCACGGCTTCCTCCCCGCCGGGCAGGCGCTCCAGTGGCTGCACCGGCCGGCGAGCTGGGCGCAGAAGGAGGAGGCGGCCAAGCGGCTGCGATTCGACGAGGCCTTCGTCACCCAGACCGTGCTGGCCCAGCGGCGCGCGGCGCTGCTGGCGCTGGACGCCCAGCCCCGCACCGGCCGCGTCGGCGGCCTGCTGGACCGCTTCGACGAGCGGCTGCCCTTCGAGCTGACCGCGGGGCAGCGGGAGGTCGGCACCGCGGTGCTCGGCGACCTCGCGGCGGGCCACCCCATGCACCGGCTGCTGCAGGGCGAGGTCGGCTCCGGCAAGACGGTGGTCGCACTGCGGGCGATGCTGCGGGTGGTCGACTCCGGGGGGCAGGCCGCGCTGCTGGCCCCGACCGAGGTGCTCGCCCAGCAGCACCACCGCTCGATGACCGCGATGCTGGGCGACCTCGCCGCGGGCGGCATGCTGGGCGGGGCGGCCGACGGCACCCAGGTCGCCCTGCTCACCGGATCGCTGGGGGCGGCCGCCCGCCGGGAGGCGCTGCTCGACGCCGCCTCAGGCTCCGCGGGCATCGTGATCGGGACGCACGCGCTGCTCGAGGACAAGGTGCAGTTCGCCGACCTCGGGTTCGTGGTGGTCGACGAGCAGCACCGGTTCGGGGTCGAGCAGCGGGCGGCGCTGGCCGCCAAGAGCGGTGGCTTCCCGCCCCACGTCCTGGTGATGACCGCTACCCCGATCCCGCGGACCGTGGCGATGACCGTCTTCGGCGACCTGGAGACCTCGACGCTGCGCGAGCTGCCGGCCGGCCGCGCGCCGATCCAGACCAGCGTGGTGCCGCTGGCCGACCAGCCGTCCTGGCTCGAGCGGGCCTACCAGCGGATCCGCGAGGAGGTCGCCAAGGGCCACCAGGTGTACGTCGTCTGCCCGCGCATCGGCGGCGACGCCGACGACGGGGGACGGCAGCCCGCGGACGGCGAGGACGCGCGTCCGATGGCCGCCGTCGAGGAGGTGGCGCCGGCACTCGCCGACGGGCCGCTGCGGGGGCTGCGCGTGGAGATGCTGCACGGCCGGCTGGCCCCCGACGTCAAGGACCAGGTGATGCGCTCGTTCGCCGCCGGGGACGTCGACGTGCTGGTGTCCACGACGGTGATCGAGGTCGGCGTCGACGTCGCCAATGCGACGATGATGGTGGTCCTGGACGCCGAGCGGTTCGGCGTCTCCCAGCTGCACCAGCTGCGCGGCCGGGTCGGCCGGGGCGGCCTGCCGGGGCTGTGCCTGCTGGTCACCCAGGCCGCCGCCGAGACCCCCGCCCGGGAGCGCCTCGACGCGGTCGCCGCGACCACCGACGGGTTCGAGCTGTCCCGGGTCGACCTCGAGCAGCGCCGCGAGGGCGACGTGCTCGGCTCCTCCCAGTCCGGGCGGCGCTCCAGCCTGCGGCTGCTGCACGTGCTGGAGCACGAGGACGTCATCCTGGAGGCCCGCGAGGTCGCCACCGCACTCGTCGGGGCGGACCCGACGCTCGCCGACCACCCGTCGCTGGCCGAGCAGGTGCGCCGCCTGCACGACACCGACCAGGCCGACTACCTGGAGAAGGCATGACCCGGATCATCGGCGGCGACGCCGGCGGACGCCGCATCAAGGCCCCCGCGGGGGAGAGCACCCGGCCCACCACCGACCGGGTGCGCGAGGCGCTCTTCAGCGCCTTCGAGGCCGGTCTGGGCTCGCTGTCCGGGCTGCGCTTCCTCGACGTGTACGCCGGCAGCGGCGCGGTCGGCCTCGAGGCCCGGTCGCGCGGGGCGGGCGTGGTGACCCTCGTCGAGCACGACCGGCGCACCGCCGCCCTGATCCGGGAGAACATCGCCACCCTCGGCCTGAGCCGGGTCGAGGTGGTGGTCTCCAGCGCGGCGCGGGCGGTGCTGCACCAGCCGCGGGCGCCGTACGACGTGGTCTTCCTCGACCCGCCGTACGCCGCGCCCGTCCTCGAGGTGGAGGAGGTGCTCGCCGGCCTGCGCGACCACGGCTGGCTGGCCCACGAGGCGGTGGTCGTGGTCGAGCGCGCCCGGCGCGGCCCGGAGCTCACCTGGCCCGAGGGGTTCGCCGGCGACCGTGTGCGCAAGTACGGCGAGACGGTGCTTTGGTACGGTCACGCGACCGCCTGACCGAGCACTGAGGAGTCACCGTGCGCCGTGCCGCCTGCCCCGGGTCGTTCGACCCGGTCACCAACGGGCACATCGACATCATCTCGCGCGCCTCGAGGCTCTTCGACGAGGTCGTGGTCGCGGTCGGGGTGAACCAGTCGAAGAAGCGGCTGTTCAGCCCGCAGGAGCGGATGGACATGCTCACCGAGGCCTGCGCGCCGTACCCGAACGTCCGCATCGACGGGTTCGACGGGCTGCTCACCGACTTCTGCCGCACCCAGGAGGTGCACGCGATCGTCAAGGGGCTGCGGGCGGTCAGCGACTTCGACTACGAGCTGCAGATGGCGCAGATGAACGCCAGCCTCTCGGGGATCGAGACGGTCTTCGTGCCGACCAGCCCGGAGTACTCCTTCCTCGCCTCCAGCCTGGTCAAGGAGGTCGCGCGGTTCGGCGGCGACGTCTCCTCGCTGGTGCCCGGCTTCGTGCTCGACCGGCTCACCGAGCGGCTGGCCGAGCAGCACTGACCCCGTCGGGGGAGCGGTGCGCCCGGGGGACGTATCGTCGAAGGCCGACAGCGACGGGCTGGACGGGACGGGACGAGGAGGACGACGTGGACGTGCGCGCAAGGCTCGGCGAGCTCCGACGGGTGGTCGAGGAGGCCCGGTCGATGCCGATGTCGGCCTCGGCCGTGGTCAACCGGGCCGAGCTGCTCGGGCTGGTCGACGAGATCTCCGCGGGTCTCGAGGCGGCCTTCGCGGACTCCGCCCGGATCGTCTCGGAGCGGGACGCCGTCGTCGGCGGCGGCCGCGAGGAGGCCGACCGGATCGTCGCGGAAGCCCGCTCGGAGCGGGACCGGCTCATCGAGGAGTCCCCCCTGCACCAGGACGCGCAGCGCGAGGCCGCCAAGATCGTGGACCGGGCCCGGGTCGAGGCGGACGCCCTGCGGCGGGAGACCGACGACTACGTGGACGCCAAGCTCGCGCACTTCGAGATCACCCTGGAGCGCACCTCGGAGGCGGTCCGCCGCGGCCGGGAGCGGCTCACCGGTACCTCGGTCTTCGGCGAGATCACGCCCGACGAGGTCGACCGGATCACCCTGCCCGAGCATCTCGACGGCTGAGCCATGACCTGCCAGCCCGCCGACGGCCCCCGTTTTGGCCGCCGCCCCTCCTCTTCGGTACCCTTGAGGACGGTTCTTCGCGTCTCTGCCGGTCGGTGCTCCACGGCTGACCGTTCGAGGCTCGGAGATCCTGGTCTGTTGTGCCCCGGCAAGGAAGTGAACTGACGTGCGTCTCGACCCGAGAGCGCCGCTCGTGCTCGATACTCGCGAGCTCGGCCGCCGCCCGGGGTCGCAACGCCTGAAGAGCTTCACTGCTCCGGCGCCGGCAGACCTCGGTATCGAAGTTCTCCGCGTCCCCGAGGGGTCGCCCGTCGCGTTCGAGCTCCGGCTCGAGGCGGTCATGGAGGGGGTGCTCGTCACCGGCCAGGCCCAGGCCCGGCTGGAGGGGGAGTGCGCACGGTGCCTGGCAGAGATCCGCGACGACGTCGTGGCCGACTTCCAGGAGCTCTTCGCCTACGAGGAGAGCAGCACCGCCACCGAGGGGGAGGACGAGGACACCGGACGGTTGGAGGGCGACCTGCTCGACCTCGAGCCGCTGCTGCGGGACGCGGTGGTGCTGATGCTGCCGTTCCAGCCGCTGTGCCAGGACGACTGTCCGGGCCTGTGCACCGAGTGCGGTGCACGGCTCGCAGACGACCCCGGCCACCAGCACGACGAGCCGGTCGACCCCAGGTGGGCGGCGCTCCAGGGGCTCGACGAGCTGACGCACCACCCGCACGAAGACTGACCAGAGCACACCAGTCCCACGGTCGAGCGACCGGGGCTGACGAAACCGCCGTTCGCGGCTGACTAGAGGAGTACACCGTGGCTGTCCCGAAGCGGAAGATGTCGCGCAGCAACACGCGCCACCGTCGCTCGCAGTGGAAGGCCGTTGCGCCCTCGCTGGTGACCTGCGCGAACCCGGCCTGCGGCTCGAAGCACCTGCCGCACCGGGCCTGCCCGGAGTGCGGCCAGTACGGCGCGCGCGCCGAGCGTCGTCAGGTCCTCTGACGACCAGCACCACCGGCTCCACCGGCCCGTCCGGTGAGCCGTCGTACGACGACCTGCGCGAGGCGCTCGGCGATCCGGTACTGGACGCCGAGCTCCTCGACCGCGCCCTGACGCACCGGTCCTTCGCCTACGAGAACGGTGGCCTGCCCACCAACGAGCGGCTGGAGTTCCTCGGCGACTCGGTGCTCGGCGTCGTCGTCACGGACACGCTGTTCCGCACCCACCCGGACCTGTCCGAGGGGCGGCTCGCCAAGCTCCGCGCCGCCGTGGTCAACGCCCGCGCGCTGGCCCAGGTGGCCCGGGCGATCGGGCTCGGCACGCACATCAAGCTCGGCCGTGGCGAGGAGGCCACCGGGGGCCGCAACAAGTCCTCGATCCTCTCCGACACCGTCGAGGCGCTGATCGGGGCGATCTACCTCAGCGGCGGCTTCGAGGCCTCCGACGCGGTCGTGCACCTGCTCTTCGACCCGCTGATGGACAGCGCCGCCCGGCTCGGCGCGGGCCTGGACTGGAAGACCAGCCTCCAGGAGCTGTCGGCCGGCCACTCGCTCGGTGTGCCGGAGTACGTCATCCAGGACGAGGGCCCCGACCACGAGAAGACCTTCACCGCGCAGGTGCGGGTCGGCTCGGGCCTGTACGGGCACGGCACCGGCCGGTCGAAGAAGGAGGCCGAGCAGCAGGCGGCCGAGACCGCCTACAACGCCATCGTCGAGACGCACGGCGACCTCCCCGGCAGCTGAGCCGTGCCCGAGCTGCCCGAGGTCGAGGTCGTCCGCCGCGGCCTCGAGGCCCACGTGGTGGGCCGCACCCTGACCCGGGTGGACGTGCTGCACCCGCGGCCGGTGCGCCGCCACCTCGCCGGGGCGCAGGACTTCGCCGCCGTGCTGACCGGCCGCCGGGTGCTCGGCGCCGCCCGGCGCGGCAAGTACCTCTGGCTCCCGCTGGACAGCGGCGACGCGGTGCTGGCGCACCTCGGGATGAGCGGGCAGATGCTGGTGCAGCCGGCCGCCGCCCCCGACGAGCGGCACCTGCGGGTGCGGTTCACGCTCGGCGCCCGGGCCACCGACGCGAGGGCCGACGGCGACCTGGAGCTCCGCTTCGTCGACCAGCGGATGTTCGGGGGCCTCTCGGTCTCGCCCGACGGCGCCGACCTGCCCGCCGAGGTCGCGCACATCGCCCGCGACCCGATGGACCCGCTCTTCGACGAGGAGGCGGTGGTGGCCGCCGTCCGGCGCCGCAGCTCGGGGATCAAGCGGATCCTGCTCGACCAGACCGTGGTCTCCGGGGTGGGCAACATCTACGCCGACGAGGCGCTGTGGCGGGCTCGGCTGCACGGCGACCGGCCCGGCAGCAGGCTCCGCGCCGCCGACGTACGGCGGGTGCTCGCCGACGTGCGGGCGGTGATGGAGGCGGCGCTCCGGGAGGGTGGCACGTCCTTCGACGCGCTCTACGTGAACGTCAACGGGGAGAGCGGCTACTTCGACCGGTCGCTGCACGCCTACGGTCAGGAGGGCCGGCCCTGCGAGCGCTGCGGCACGCCCATCGTCCGGGTGGCGTTCATGAACCGCTCGTCGTACTCCTGCCCGACATGTCAGCCGCGGCCGCGGGTGCGCCGGATCTCGGCGACCGGCTCCGGCACGAGGCCCTCGTAGTCGACCGGGGTCCAGGGTTCGGAGGGCACCCACTCGCTGCCGCAGCCCGAGCAGGCGAACAGCGGCTCCTCGTCGAGCGACCGGCCGGTGTCGTGCCAGCCGCACAGGGACCGGCAGCCGGTGATTCTCAGGGCGCGTGCCATGCCCGCCACGGTAGCCCGCCGGATTGACCGGGCCTCGCACGCGTGGGACCGTAGGTGACACACACCCCATCTCCTCGGCCGTCACCCCGGTCGGTCCCATGGCGTGCCACAACCTCTCACCCCTCGGAGGACACGACTATGGCCAAGGCGCTCCTCGGCTTCATGAACGAGACCGACCCGCGCGTGGTCGCCCACCTCACGGCGGAGAACCGCCGGTTGCGGCAGCAGGTGGCCGATCTCGAGGCGCTCGCGCTCCGGCTCCAGGCCGACAACGACGCCCTGGCCCTGGCCGCGCACGACCGCAGCCTCGACGAGAGCATGCAGCCCGTCTGAGCACGTCGTGGGGCGTTCTGTGCCCCCGTGATGGCATGATGCGCCGGTGAGCCAGGACCTCCCCGCCGTCCGGCTCGAGCCGATGACCTGGGACGAGTTCGACGTCTGGTCCGAGCGGTCGGTGCGCGGCTTCGTCGCCCAGCAGGTCGCGGCCGGCCTGCAGCCCGAGCCCGAGGCGGCGGCCTTCGCCCGCCGGCAGCTCGCGAACCTGCTGCCCGCCGGCCTGGCCACCCCGCTGCACCACCTCTGGACGGTCCGGTCGGCGGGGCCGCAGGACACGGTGCTCGGAGGGCTGTGGATCCGGGTGCGCCCGTTGTCGGTGGAGGTCGAGGCCTACGTCTTCGACATCGACCTGGTGCCGGAGGCCCGTGGCCGGGGCCTCGGCCGCGTCACCCTGCTGGCCGGCGAGCGGGCCGCCCGCGAGCTCGGGGCCGACGTGGTCCGGCTGAACGTGTTCGGGCACAACCACGCGGCGATCCGGCTCTACGACTCCCTGGGCTACGACGTCGCCGGCACCACGATGACCCGCCGGCTGGACGCGGGGGCGCCGGCGGTCGACGGGACCGGGCCGCGGGTCGTGCTCCGCGAGATGACCGGGGCCGAGTTCGACGTGGTGCGGCCGCGGCTCGAGGCCGACCACGCCGCCGCCCTCGCCCGGTCCGGCGCGCTGCCCGAGCGGGAGGCGCGGCACCGCGCGGCCGACGACCTCGCCCGCCTGCTGCACCGCGGCCCGGACTCACCGGGTCAGCTGCTGCGGACGGCGTACGACGGTCCCGAGCGAGTGGGACACGTGTGGGTGCAGGTGCAGGAGCGCTCGGACGGGCTGCACGCGAACGCGCACGCCATCGCGGTGCGGCTCGACCGGCGCCGCCGGGGCTACGGGGAGTCGCTGCTCGCGGCCGCCGAGCGGATGCTCCACGGGCTCGGCGTCACCTCGGTGGCGCTGTGGGTGGCCGGCTCCGACACCGGGGCGCAGGCGTTCCACGCCCGGCACGGCTTCGAGGTCACGGCGCAGACGAGGGCGAAGCGGCTGTGACCCCCGGCTGAGCCGGGACGCAGGTGACCGAGCCGGTGGCCGGATCGGTGGCGGGGTCGGTGGCGGTGCCGGTCCCGGTGGCCGGGTCGGCTGGTGCGCCCGGGGTCCCGCACGGCGGGCAGACCACCGGGTCGCCGGCCGCGTCCGTCGGTACGTCCGCCGGCGCCGGTGCGGTGGTCGGGTCCGCGGTGCCGTGCCCGTGCCCGTGCCCGTGCTGCCGCCCGTGCCGGCGCCGCTGTCGGTGACCGGCGTGCACGCGGTGGGGTCGGGCGTGGGGGTCGGGGTACCGGTGCTCGTGCCGGTGCCGCCAGGGGTGGCCGGGCCGGTGGGTCCGGTGGTGGGGCCGGTGGGTCCGGTGGTCGGGCCGGTGGGTCCGGTGGGTCCGGTGGTCGGCCCGGTGGGCCCGGTGGTCGGACCGGCCGGCCCGGTGGGTCCGGTGGTGGGTCCGGTGGGGCCGGTGGGTCCGGTGGTGGGTCCGGTGGTCGGGCCGGTGGGCCCGGTGGTGGGCCCGGTGGTGGGCCCGGCGGGCTGGGTCGGCTTCGAGGTCGGCGTGGTGGGTCTGGGGGCGGCCGAGCTCGCCGGCCCCGACGCGGTGACTGTCGCGCCGCCGGGCTGCGCCGTCCGCTGCTGCTGGGCGGGGGGCCCGGTCCGCCTGCCGGGGCCGACCGGCTGGTCGATCCGCAGCAGCGGGGTCGCGGACAGCCCCAGGCCGGCCGGCAGGCTGCTCAGCACGGCGCCCTGGTCGAGACCGAGGGCGGCGAACCTCTGCTGGTAGGTCATCACCAGCTGCCGGTAGGCCTCCGAGTGGTTGTAGGACAAGATCGCGGAGGCCAGCGACGCGGGCTGCGACAGGTCGCGGCCGCCGTAGCAGAGGTACACCGCGGCGGTGGAGGCCGCGTCCTCGACGTCTTGGGGGTCCGCGACCCCGTCATGGTCACCGTCGACGCCGAACGTGCGCCAGGTGCTGGGGATGAACTGCATCGGCCCGACGGCTCGGTCCCAGGTCCGGTTGCCGTCGTAGCGGCCCTGGTCGGTGTCGGGGACCGCCGCCACGTGATGACCGTTCAGGACCGGCCCCAGGATCGACGTGCGGTGCCGGGCGTCCAGAGGGCGGCCGGCGAGCGAGCCCGACTCGACCTGCCCGATCGCGGCGAGCAGGCTGACCGGGAGGTGGCAGGAGGCCGGCACCTGGCCGACCGCGGCCCGGTAGGCGCTCAGCAGCACCTCGGGGACCTGGGTGGTGCTGACGGCGGGACGGACCGCACCGGTGGCGCCGATCTGCACGGCGGGGGCGAGGCGGGGAGCTCCGCCTGTGCCGGTGCGCAGGGTGGTGACCGAGGCGACCGGCTGGTCCGCCATCAGCCCCACCACGTCGCTGGACCCGGTCGGCCGGCCGGCGTCCCGGACCGTCCCCGGCGAGGTCGAGGTGGCAGCCACGACCGCCAGCGCCGTCGTCGCGACCAGGTAGGCGGCGGCGCGACGTTGCCGGCGCCTGAGCAGAGAAGTCCCCATGGGCCTAGTCCACCTCAGCCGGGGTCGTCGCACCAGCCCCGATCGGGTGGGGTGCCGGGGGCACAGAAGGGACCAAGCTCACGTAGTCCTCCCCGGGGACCTGGAACGACCTGCTGCGGGACCTTCGCCCCCGGACCGCGACGAGGAGCCAGGCCAGTGCGACCAGGGCGGCCAGGGCGCCCGCCGCACGGCGCAGGGGACCGGCGAGTGGCGCGTCGGAGACGAGCGGCGCAGAGGTGCGGGGCCCGGCGGCCACCGTCCAGGCGGTCGTCGAGGTGACGTCCGGGAGGCCCGGCCGGTGCACGGTCACGGTCACCGTCGTGGCGCCGGCGTGCGGGAGGACCACGGGGACCGACCAGTGGCCGTCGGCGAGCGCGGTCGCCGGCGCGGGGCGGCCGCCCGGCAGCGTCACGTCGACGCCGTGGACGGGGGCGGGGGCGGGCCGGCGGGTGTCGAAGACGTCCACCACCGCGAGCGACCGGCCCGGCCGGTTGGGGCGCAGCCCGACCACCTCCTGGAGGTCGGCGACCTGGCCGGCCACCGGCCCCGGGGTGCCGGCCACGGCGTCGCGGACGAGCTGGGGCTCGGTGGCCGGCTGGCCGCTGGTGAGCACGGCTGTCGCGGCAAGGACCGTGACCGCGACCAGCGCCTCCGCGGTCAGGGAGGCTCGCGGAGCCTCGAGGTCGCGCCGGCCGCGGACCCGCAGGTGGTTGGCCAGGGCGAGCGTCCCGGCGAGGGCGGCCAGGGCCAGCTTGGCCAGCAGGGCCCGCCCGTAGAGCGTGCGGAGAGCCGCGTCGACCGACCCGAGGACATCGCTGGCGAGCAGCACCCCGGTGACCACCATGACGCTCACGCAGGCCGCGGCCGGGCGCGCGAAACGGCGGAGCAGGGCGCGGACGTCCTCCGTGCCGCTGCGGTCGCGCCAGCCGGGCAGCGTGGCGGTGAGCGTCAGCACGGCCAGCGCGCCGACCCAGGTGGTCGCGGCGGCCAGGTGGGCGGCGGTGGCGACCACCCGGAGCAGGTGGCCGGACGCGCCGGCATGCCCGAGCAGCGCCTCCCCGAGGCAGGCCGCCGTCGCGCCGGCGACCAGCAGGTGCCGCGACGAGCGCGGGGCCGTCGTCCGCAGCCGCTGCCAGGTGGACAGGGCCAGGGCCAGCAGACCCGCCTCACGCAGCAGCCACCGCTCGAGGTAGCCGCTGCCGAGCAGGGCCGAGAGGCTGAGCCCGCCGGCGGAGAGCTGGTCGGCGAGCAGCACGACCGCGACCCCGGCGGCCGAGAGCGCGGCGAGGAGGGAGAGTCGGGCGGAGCGGCGGGCCGCCTCCCCGAAGGGGCGGGCCCGGTCCCGGTCGGTGCCGCGCAGGAGGTGCCGGGCCAGGGCACCGCCGAGGGCACCGGACAGGCCGAGCAGCACCAACCAGCGCAGGGCGGCCTCCTCGGGCCGGGGCGGGGACTCCGCGACGCGCCCGGCCGCGACCGGCCGGCCGACTCCGAACACCACGATCCCGGCGGTGCGGTGGAGGTCGTCGCTGGACAGGGTCTCCCACGAGACCCGGTAGGCCTCCCGGGGCAACGCGGGCAGGTCGGCGACGACGGTGGCGGGCTCCTCGATGTCGGACTCTTCGCTCACCAGCCGGAGCCCGGTCACCGGGAGGCTGCGCCCCCGCCCGTCGGTCACGGTGATCCGGGTTGCCGCGAGCACGACGTGCTCGCTGAAGCCGAGGCGCAGCGCGCGCGGGGCGTGCGTCAGCGTCGAGCCGTCGGTGGGGTTGCTCGTCTCGAGGTAGGCGTGCGCCTCGGCGGAGGGGGCGGGCAGCACGAGGGCGAGCACCGCGGCGGCGAGGGCCGTCGCGATCACCCGTGGACGGCGCCCCATCACAGCACCGGGACGTGCCGCAGGCTGCTGCCGCCGTACGACACCGTGGTCAGCTCGCCGGACCGGATCGCCCCGCCGGTGTTCTCGTACACCAGGTAGTAGGTCTGGCCGGCCCGCATCTGGTGGCCGGCGCGCATGATCGAGGCCCGGCTCGTCCCACCGGCGCGGGACTCGCTGCGGAGCGCCGGCGGGTGGTCGCGGTCGGCCTGGAACGCGGTGGCCTTCTCGGGGTCGAGGACCACGTAGAAGACCGTCAGCAGCCCCCCGTCGCCGACGACTGCCACCCGGGAGAAGCGCACCCCCGTCCGGGCCTCCAGGGCGGCGCTCTGGGGCACGTGCTCGTCCGCCTGCGCCTTGCCGCCGTGCGGTGCCAGCACGAGGTAGAGCACGAGGAGGACCCCGACGAGCGCGAGCACGAGGTTCGCGGTCAGCCGGGTCCGGCTGATGCCGGGCCGGACGGTGCTGCGGACGGTGGTGCCGAACATGGTGCCCCCAAGTGGAGAGGTGTCAGGTGCTGCACGGGTGCCCCGCGGGCCCGCGGAGGACGGTGGCGCCGTCCCCCGCGGGACCTGTCAGGGCAGGGTGTTGCGGGTCGACTGGAACGAGTCGACGTATGCGGTGCCGGTCGACCTGGTGGTCAGTCCGGCGACCAGGCCCAGTCGGACGGACTCGACCCGGAGGGTGCTGGTGTTGCCGGTCAGGGTCTGTCTGGTCACACCGTCCACCGACAGTCGCAGGGACCCGGCCGCTGCCCCGGTGGCGGGGCCGGAGCCCCAGTCCACCCTGACGGTGTGCGCCCCCGGTGTGAGGCTCTGCCAGGCACCGGTGCGTGCCGTCGCCCCCGAGCGGCGCATCACGACACGCAGCTGGGTGGTCGTGCCGGCCGTGTGCAGCTGCACCGTGGCGATGTCCGCCGTGGCACTGCGGGCGGCGAGCACCGTGACGGCCGAGCTCCGCGCCGTCCCACTGGTGAAGGTGTTCGGTGACAGGGAGAACTGGGCGTGGTACCCGGTCTCGCCGACCGGCGTGTTGTCGGTCAGGTAGTGGGTGCCGGTCCCGGTGACCGAGAGCCCCCGGTTCGTGCCCCCGGCCGGGATCCCCGCTGCCGGGGTGACCGTCATGCCGCCGCTGCCCGCGTTGGTCCGGGCCGACCACAGGTTCAGGTTCCCGCTGTCGAAGGTGTCGGAGAAGATCGCGTTCGGCCTGGACACGGTCACCGTGGTGCCGACTGCGTTGCTCCAGTTGCCCGCCAGGTCCTGGACCCGGAGGTTGAACCGGACCGCGCCGGGCGTGATCGAAGCCGTCGGGACCGAGGCCACCGCCGCACCGTTCACGAAGCTCACCGAGACCCGGGTCCCCTTGCCCGCACCGGGATCGGTGGTCCCGGTCCAGAACTCGGCGGTCTGGAACGCGGTGTCCGCCGTGACGGGCGCGGACAGGGTCAGCAGGGCCGCGCCGTTCGTCGGGTTGGGCGATCCGGTCAGGGTCCCCAGCGTGGGAGCGGTCTTGTCGACCACCAGGGGCATCGCGAACAGGTCGCCCCAGTTGCCGGCCTCGTCCCGTCCGCGGACGTAGACCTGGTAGGTGCCGTTGGCCTTGGCCCTGACCTGGGAGAGCGGGACGAGGCCGTAGACCTGCTCGCTCTGGCCGTCGAACTTGGCGTCGACCGCGAGCATCTGGAACCCGCTGCCCGGCTTGGGCGTAGCAGACGCGGGAGCGAAGAACCCTTCGGCGCCGGTCAGCGTGCTCTGCAGGGCGCCACCGGGCTCACGATCGGTGACCAGGGCGGACACCTTGACGTAGCCGGTGTTGCCCGGGCTCGAGACCAGCCCGTTGGACGGGTTGGGCGAGACGGCGGCCGCGTCGACCTGCGGACCCGTCCGGTCCAGCGTGAACGGGATGTCCAGCACCGGTCCCCACAGCCCCAGGGAGTCCTTGCTGTGGACGAGGAGGTGGTGGGGGCCCTCGGTCATGCACGACAGGGCGAGGACGGCCGGGGTGCAGGTGACACCGGTCGCCGGGGTGGCCGGGACGTCCTGGTCCTCGCTGACCACGGTGCCGCTGCGGTTCAGCGTCATGGCCAGGCCGGTGCCGTCGCCGGCGGCGGTGTCCAGGAACATCTCCGCGGCGGTGATCGTGCCGTCGGCGGCACTGTCGTCACCGGTGGCCGAGACCGCGAGAGGGCTGGAGCCGTTGGTGACCCGCCTGTCGACGGCTCCGGCGAGCGTGCTCGGACCGGTCTTCGGCAGGTTCAGCACGGCGGAGCCGACCACCCCCCAGTTGCCCGAGGAGTCGAGCCCCCGGACGTAGACGATGTGCTTGCCGGCCGACAGGCAGCTGAGCGCCAGGGGCGCGTCCGCGCACGTGGCCGGTGCGGTGGGCTCGGCAGGGATGGTGCCGGTCGCGCCGGTGACCGTCGGCGATCCGAACGACGGGCCGGCCAGAGGCAGCCCGAATCCGGGCGCCACGTCGGGGTCGTCGACGGTGAGCTCACCGGCAGCGACGTCCGAGCCGCCGGAGCGGGTGTCGCTGAGGTCGGCGGTCACGGTCACCGCCGACTTGCCGTCCGACGGGTTGGGCGTGACCGCGATGTGGGCCGACGTCGGGCCGACCCGGTCGTCGGTGGGCTGGGGCGCGGCGGTGTCCAGGAAGGTCAGCATGCCGCCCGTCGCGACCTTACCGGGGTCGAGCTCGGTCTGGCCGTCGTTGTCGAGGTGGCTGCCCGACTCGAAGAGGGTCACCTTGGTCTCCGGGCCGGTGGGCATCTTGACCAGGGTGTCCGCGGTGGTCCCGGCGTCGAGGTTCGCGACGATCTCCCGCTCGGGCTGCTTGAGCGGGTGCCCGTCCTCTGCCACCTGGAGCTGGGTGGCGCCGAGCGTCGACATGGGGTGGCTCACGGTGCCCGCGTTGACGTAGCGCACCAGGACCGTGTGGCCCTGGTCGGTGGGCACCACGTCGGTGCTGGGGAACGGCCGGCCGTTGACCAGGCGGTAGCGGGCCTTGAAGTCACGCATGTCGAAGCCGGCCGGCGCGGAGTTGAGCCGGGGGTCGATCTCGCTGAGCACCAGCACGGCCTCGTCGTCGTAGCTCTGGCCCGCTGCCTTGCCGTCCGCGGCGGAGACCACCAGGGCGCCCGCCAGGCCCATGGCGACCTGACGGGCCCCGCCGGGGGTGTGGCCCGCCTCGTACAGGTAGGTGCCGGCCCGGCGGGCGTGGAACGTGTACGTCGCCGTGCCGTTGGGGTCGGCGCCGGAGGTGGAGGTGTCGAGCCCGGCGGTGAACTCACCGGCGGGCTGCCCGGGGAAGGCGAGCGACATGTTCTGCGTGAGCTGGTTGTGCAGCCGCACGGTCACGGTGTCCCCCTCCTCCACCACGAGGAGGGGGCCCGGGGCGGTGGGGGTGCCGGAGGGGTCGGTGGCGAACCCCCAGATCGGGATGCTGCGCCCGAGCACCTGGGTCGTGCCCGCCATGGCGTACAGGTCGCAGTCGTCGGTGGCGGCACCGGCGTCCCGCGTGCAGCCGGAGGGCTGCAGCCTGCCCACCGCGGCGGCTCGGCTCAGCGCAAGGGTGGCTGCGGACGCGGTGCCGCCAGCGCGGGCGGGTGCCGGGCTGGCGGTCGCCGCCACCGGAGCCGCCGAGACGACGGCAGCGGCGACGGCGGGAGCCAGGAGGGCCCGGACCAGGAGGTGTGCACGGCTGACGTGCCGGAAGCTGTTCATCGGTCTCGTCCTCAGCTCGTCGGGCAGCCGGCCGGAGGATCGATGCGGAAGACCGTCATCATTCCCCCGAAGGTCGCGCCGTAGTTGGTGGCCTGCTGCAGTGCGTGGCTGTGGGCCACGTGGTAGTACTCGCCGCACTCGTTGTTCGAGGTGATGTTGGGGGGCAGCGCGTTCTTCTGCCCGAGGTAGCCGCTCTCGCTGAACCAGGTGTCGCTGCCCACCAGGAGCTGGTCGGTGATCGCCGGCAGCTGGGTGGGGATCGGGTTCGTCGTGGGCTTCCACTGCTCCACGTCTCGCCAGTCCATCAGCGCGTCGATCGACTGGCCGGGCCGGACGTCGATGTCGTACTTCAGGAAGGACAGGTCCTCCCCGCCCGCGCCCTGCAGCGACTGGCCGTCCTTGTTGACCACGCGCTCGTCGCTGCCGTGCGGGTGGAACGGGTAGCTGACGGTCCCGGCGTTCAGGTACCGGATCACCGACGGGTACTTGTTGGTCGTGGCGTCGTACGGCTTGATGTGCACCATGGCGCCGTAGGGCTGCGTGGGCAGCCACGACGCGTTGTTCGGCGCCAGGGTGTCCGGCATGCTCCGGCCGTTGATCATGAAGTACCGCGCGGTGTAGCTGTTCTGGTCGACCGGCTGGTGGTTCTCGACGGCCAGGTGCAGGTCGGGGTCGACCTCCGAGAGCAGGAAGACGTACTCGTGGTCGGGATCGAACCGGGAGTCCGGACGGTCGTTGACCTGGTCGGGGTGCCCGGCGGGCCGGACCACCAGGGCGCCGTACATCCCCATCTGGACCTGCTTGTCGACGTCGGTCCCCGACTCGTACAGGTAGGTGCCGGGGCTCCCCGCCGTGAACTCGTAGGTGACCGAGCCGCCGGAGGCCTCCGCCGGCTGCACCATCGAGGACATCGACCCGGTGTCGGTGAGCTGCGGCTGGGCCGGCTTGCCGTCCGCCAGCACGGCGGTCTGGCCCGGGAACACGATCGAGGTGTCCTCGTCGAGGGTGTTGTGCAGGATCACCCGCACCTTCTGCCCGGAGGTGACGCACAGCGTCGGTCCGGGGAGCTGGAACTTGGCGGTGCTCATGCCGTAGCTCCACATGTACACCGAGTTGCCGTCCGGGGTGGAGGCGTAGCCGTCCCGGGCGGTCACCGAGAAGGTGTTGTGGGGGTCGGTCTGGCAGAGCAGCCCCTCGGAGGTAGCCGCGGAGGCACCTGGGCCGGCGACCAGCCCGGTGAGGGCGAGCACCGCGGCCAGCAGGCCGACGCTGTACCTGCGCTGGGACAGGCGGGTGATGAGTCTCATGGCTTCTCTCCGGTCCGGTCAGGCGTTCGCGACGGTCTGCGGGCCGAGGGTTCCGGGAGGGCTGACGACGATCTCCGTCATCATCCCGCCGTAGCCCTGGCCGCCCCCGTTGTCGAGGTAGGAGTAGTTGCGGTCGTAGAACAGGTACTTCCCGGGGGCGGGAGCGGTGAAGAGCACGTCGCGGCTCTCGCCCGGGCCGACGTCGACGCTGTTCGTGGTCAGGTAGTTGACCGTGCCGTCCCGGCCGCGAAGCAGGGAGGCGTCCTTGGCGACCACGGTGAGGTCGATGTTGTCGACCGACATCACGTGGTTCTGGTAGCCGAGGTTGGACAGCCGCAGCAGCACCCGGTCGCCGGCGTTGCAGGTGATGCGCGAGGAGATGGGCTGGTACTGCAGACGTCCTGCTGCAGTCACCATCGGGTTGCCGCCGGGCGCGAGCGTGTCCGGGTAGCCCCGTCCGTTGAGCAGCCAGAAGCTCGCTGCGTAGTCGGTCCAGTCGTTGACCTGGATGTGCGCGTCCCGGTAGTGCGCCGCCGACCACAGCTCGGTCGTCATGAACGCGAACTCCCGGTCGTACCGGGTCGAGCCGTCGCCGTCGTTGTAGGCGTACTTCGTCCCCAGCGGGTGCCCGGCGACGGGGTTCCTGTTCTGCTTCGGCCGGACGAACACCATGCCGGTCATGCCCATCTGGACGTGCTCCACGTCCTCGAAGTGGCAGTGGTACATGTAGGTCCCGGCGTCGTGCGGGCGGAAGAAGTAGGTGAAGTCCCGGCCCACCGGCACGGCGAGCGAGAGCTCGGGCACGCCGTCGAAGAGGGGGATGGCGTTGACGAAGCCGTGCCAGTGCAGGGTGTGCCCGTCGAACAGGTCGGGTCGCTGCAGCAGCCCGAGGTTCGTCAGCGTGATGAAGATGTCGTCCTCCTCGTCGAAGGCGAGCATCGGCGCGCTGATCTGCGCGTGCCCTCGCTGGGCGGCGATCTGCGCCGCGGTCAGCCCGGTGACGTCCCGGAAGCCGAACACGTAGGTGTCGAACGGCGACGGGGCGAGCGAGTCGGGGTAGAAGGGCGGGTCCGCAGGGGCGCCCTTCGGCATCGAGACCCAGCCGTCGGTGCCGACCAGGTGCACCTCCTTGCGGGGGTGGGTGACCGCTGCCGAGTTCTGCAGCCGGGCGACCCGGCCGTCGTCGCGCACCCGTCCCCCGAGCAGGGCGGCGCCGCCGAGCACGCCTCCTCCTGCGAGCAGCGTGCGGCGGGAGAGGGTGGGCCGTGCCTTGGGTGTGCTCATCGCGATCTCCTGTGCGGGCGGCGGGCTGGGGGGACGGGGGTCCCGGTGGGGAGTGGGGGGCTGCTCCCCACCGGGGGTCGGTGGGTCACGGGCGGACCTGGTCGGAACCGGTGTCGTACCGGCGCGCTGGGCCGGGGCTGGGACGGGCGTCTCCGTCGATGTCCCTGGGTGCGGCGCTCACCGTGTAGCGCCACTGGGTGAACCCGGTCCCGGTGCCTCGCTGGACCGTCGTGCCGGCCACGCCCTTGCCGTACGCCGGCGCGGTGCTGCCGCTGAGGTGGTAGTCGCTGGACAGGGTCGGCGGCAGCAGCTCACCGATGATCAGCGACTGCCGGAACGCGGGGTAGGTCCGGGAGGCGAGCACGTCGACCGACACGGTGCTCGGGTCCTTGAAGCCCGGGTTGTCGGTCACCGTCGTGCTCGTCCCCCCGTCGGTGCCCTCGGTGGACTGGATCACCGAGCCGACCGGCGACAGGGTCCCCGAGCCGTCCGCGAGTCCCATGTCCCAGTTGTTGACGTCGTTGGGCGTGCCGTCGGGAAGCGTCCCGCCGATGCCCGTGACCCACCCGCCGCTGAACGAGCCGGCGCGGTTGTCCGAGAACACGTCGTCGAGGACGGTCGGCTTGCTGAAGGTCGTCGACGCCAGGGTGGAGGACCCCGGGAACAGCGTGGTGTTGCGCAGCCGAGCCTGCAGCTGGTCGCTGTTCTGGGCGGTGGAGAGGCCGGCCGGCGCCGGGAGCCCGTCGCTGGTCACGGCCGAGGCCGTGGTCAGGTTGTTGCTCACCGTGTTGTCGACGATGTCGGTGAAGGCCGCGTCGTCCAGCGCGATCCCGCCGCCCTCGTGGGTGGAGATGTTCTCGGTCACGGTGTTGTTGCTGATCGTCACCGTGCCGGGCGTCAGCCGGGAGATGTGCGAGCCGCTCGCCTGCAGCACCCGGATGCCGCCACCGTCGTCGTTGGCCAGGTTCTCGGAGATCACGTTCTTGTCGATCGTGACCGGCCCGGTGCCCTCGGAGAGGTGGGCCGGGTCGGCCGGCAGCTCGCCGGCGACCATGACCGCGCCGCCCTCGTCGTAGGAGGAGTTGAACCAGATCCGGTTCCCCGAGATCGTGCCGCCGTTGGTGGTGCCGACCCCGTGGGACTGGTAGCCGAAGGCGGTCATCGCCCCGCCGTACTCCGCGGAGAAGTTGCCGCAGATCGCGTTGTCGGCGACCGAGTAGCCGGTGCTGCCCGCGAAGATGCCGATGCCGCCGGCGAGGTTCGTCCCGCCGTTGTCCCGGACCTGGTTGCGGGCCAGCGTGAAGCCGGTGTTGCGGTTGTCGGTGCGGTACGGCGTCCCGACCCGCACGCCACCGCCGTAGGACCCGCCGTTGCCGACGATCACGTTGTCGGTGACCTGCATGTTCGCCACGTTGCTGTGGACGTAGATGCCGCCTCCCTGGGTGACCAGGGCGCCGTCGGCGCCGTACGGCGTCTTGAACCCGCCGGTGACCTCGTTGACGTTGGTCGGGAAGTCCGTCTGGGCACCGCCGGTGATCCGGAGCCCGTCGACCGTGACCGGGTAGCTCGCCGGCGCACTGTTGTTCGTCGGGTCGTCCAGCACCGTCATGACCGCGGCGTCCGGGACCTCCGGGTTGCCGGAGTACCGCAGGCCGCCGAGGCGCTGCAGCCATGCCGCCCCCTGGGCGTTGTCGGGGTTGAACCCGGAGCCGTCGATGATCGAGCCCGGGACGAACTTCCCGTCGGCGCCGAATCCGCCGGGGCCGACACCCTGGATCCGCACCCGGTGGTGCACGATCAGGTTCTCGTTGTACTCGCCCTGGGGCTCGAGAGCCGTCGCCGCCCCCGGCCAGACGACCACCATCCAGTACCTGGTCGTCGTGGTCGGCCGGGCCGCCTCGAGGGCCGCCTGGACCGTGCCGTACTGCTTGCCCGGTCCGACCTCCGCCAGCCGCGGGTTGGTGGCCGAGTTCGCGGAGTTGGCCGGCGAGAGCACCTGCAGGGTCAGGGTGTTGACGCTCGTCAGCCCGCCCGTCCCCGCCCGGGTGATCCCGATCGGCTGCGCCCCGGCAGCGACCGAGTTCGGCACCGTGAGCTTGATCTGGGTGTCGCTCCACGAGGCCGGGACGACGGTCGTGCTGCCGACCTTGAGCGCGCCGGGCGCGGAGCCGAAGCCGCGTCCGGTGATGGTGACGGTGCGGTCGGCCGCTGTGCCGTTCTTCCGGACGTAGGGGCGGTCGACCGCGAACAGCTGGGGCCAGCTGTCGCCGAGGTCGCACTGGGTCTGGTTGACGGCTTCCGAGCCGGGAGTCAGCGCGGTGGTGGCCACCTGGGTCGGGGCCGTGTCGGTGACCGTGTACAGCCCCGGCCACGCCTGGAAGTTCGTCGAGATGGTCCGGTACCGCGGGTTGTAGTCGGCGTTGGGGGCCGAGGGCTGACCGGGGTCGTTACCGGTGAACCGGTACATGTTGGGGCAGGGACCGGCCGGGACCGGGCAGTTGAAGGTGTCGGTGGACGGCTCCAGGGCCTCGTAGAAGCCGTTGAAGTCGGTGTGGGTCGTGTCCAGCAGCCGACCTGCCCAGTCGTAGAGCCCCATCGGCACGTGCGGCAGGCCCAGGGCCTCGCCGTACTGGACGCTGCGCTTGTCCAGGGTCAGGCCGAGGTCGTTGATCGTGAGACCCCAGAAGTGCGTCGGGATCGGCACGTCCGTGAACAGGTTGAAGTTGGGTGCCGTGGTCTGGCCGCTGCGGACGGTGACCAGCTTGGCGGCGCACGACGGCCGGTCCTGACCCTCGAAGGGGCTGCCGCCGCCGTCGAGGAAGGGCTGGTCGCTGACCCGCACCGTGTGCAGTGCTCCGGCGCAGGGCGAGATGATGCCGGCCTGCTGCGACGGCGGCTGGGCCGGGGGAGTCGGGTCGTTGCCGGCGCCGGGCGGCACGTCGGCGGCCACCGAGGGGGTGATGGAGCCGAGGTTCTCCTGCGGCAGGTAGCTGTCGCCGTCGAAGACGTTGACGTCCTCCTCGCTGGTCGCCTTGTACATGTCGCCGCCCCCGACCGGGTTCTTCGGGATGTCGACGGCGACGATGTAGTCACCGGGGACGAGGTCCTCGGTCTGCCCGGCGGGCAGTGCGGCGTACTGGTCCAGCCCGGAGGTGTTGCGGGGGTCCGTGGCCGGGAACTGCTCGACGTCGGTGGTGGCGAACGCGTAGTTGCCGTTGACGGTCTGGGACGCGTTGCCGGGCGTCTTGTCGCTGGGACCGATCGCCACGCCCTGCATGGGGGACTCCACGCAGAGCCGGCCGGCGGCCTCGCCCGCCTCGGGCAGGGCCTTCTGGTCGGAGAGCGGGTCGCCGAGGTAGTCACGGGCGGTGCAGCCGCGCGGAGCCGCCCACTCCTCGGAGGTGTAGGACTCACTCAGCTCGGGGCCCCTGACCATCGAGCCACGGTTCTCGTCGGGGTTCTTGACCATCGCGTCCGGAGCGGCCCCCGGGCTCGTGTCCGGCACCTGGAGCGGCACGATCTCGTGTCCCTGCCGGCACTGGTTCGCCTTGTCGGCGTCGGTGGTGGCGGTGCAGGCCACGGGGGCGTAGAGGTGCACCTTCACGTGCGGGATGCCGGGCTGGTACCCCTCGGACGCTGCGTCCGCCGGGTCGAGCTCGTTGCGGGTCGTGTCGTAGCTGACCGTGCCGGCGATCCCGCCGTTGGCCGCGCCGGCGTAAGGCTGCACGCCCCAGTCGACGGAGCCACCGAGGCCGATGACCGGCAGGAAGTCGAGGTCGACCAGCCCGCCGAGCCTGGTGGTCGCCTTCGTCTCGTTCTCACCCCGGTAGGTGATCCCGGTGGTGCGGTACCGCGTGTTGAAGGCCTCCAGCACCAGCCACTTGCCGAGCGGGTAGCCCTCCCGGATGTCGTAGGCGCCGGAGCTGTCGGTGCTCGAGGTGTTCGTGTACTGGTCCATCAGCGAGTTGTCGCGCTCGCGGATCGTCAGTGGGAACTGTGCGACCCCCTGCTCACCGGGGTCCCGCTTGCCGTTCTCGTTGGAGTCGACGAAGACATGCCCGTGCAGGTGCGTGAACCAGCCGACCAGCATCTTGTTGCCGACGTCGGACACGCCGCCATCGGCGACCTCCACGTTGAAGCTCCACAAGATGTAGTCCTGGTCGTCGTCCCACAGGGTCAGCTGGTAGGTGCCGTCGGGCACGTTCTTGATGTCGAAGGACCCGTCGGCGGCACCGCGGCCGACGTACACCGCCGCGTCACCCGCACCCAGGTCGGACAGCGCCACCCAGGGGCTCTTGATCGGGCCGTCGACGTTCGCGCCCGCGAACCCGGTCTCCGGGACGGTCTGGCCGTTCTGTCCACCGATGTAGGGCAGACCGGCGACGGCGACCCCCTTGATCTCACCGGTGGGCCGGTTCCTCCGGGGCACCGTCAGCCCGCGGGTGCGGACGAACCCGAACTGCACGCTGGCGACCGGCTCACCGCCCTTGACCAGCTCGGTGTCGAAGCCGGTGGCGCCCTCCTGGCTCCAGATGTCGTGGTCGTGGCCGCCTTCCAGGGTGGTGGTCTGCGCCCACTGGGAGGTCTGGGTGGCCGGCGGGCTGACGGTCGCGGCGAGGCGGTTGGGACCCAGGTTCGGGATCACGATGTGCCCGCCGCGGTCGCTGACACAGCGGCCGGTCGACGTGCTGCTGACGATCGGGTGCTGGTTGGCGTCGAAGAGCATCGGCCCGCTTCCGTTCGCGTTCCGGTGCCGGTAGACGGTGCACAGCGGGTTGCCGTAGTAGTCCGTGCTGACGTCCCCGAACACGTCCGTGAGGTGGGCGGTGAAGCCGGAGAGTCCCTGCTCGGCGTCGACCTCGAAGGTGCCGTCCACGGGAGCGGCGTCGTTGAAGACGTCGATGCGGATGGTGGCCAGCGGCAGCGGGGTCGGGTCGAGCTCGACCGTCACCCGGTGCGTGCCGCCGTCGACGGTGAAGTGCTGGCCGCCGATCTTGAAGTCGTCGGAGGTGACCGAGATGAGGTACTTCCCACCCGGCAGGTCGGCGAGCGCCTTGGAGTCGCCGAGGTCCGACTGGTCGCCCTGCGCGACGATGTCGGACCACCCGGAGGTGGAGCGGGTCGAGGGCCACGGGCAGCTGTCCGCGTAGTCCGGGTCGCTGCTGCCGCCGGGCGCCCGTGCCGGCAGGCACTTGTCGAGGAGCTCCTGGGACGCGGTGCCGGGGTCACCGGTGTCGTCACGGTTGACCATCCACTTGTACGTCGAGACGGCGTCGCCCTTGTGCACCAGGCCGGGAGCGGCGCCGACGCTGCGTGCGGACTGCACGTGCAGGGTGATCGCACCTGGCTGCGGTGCCAGCGCGGGTGCCGCTGCGGGCACTGCGGCGGCGGCTGCGGCGGCCGACGCCGGTGCGACGCTCAGCCCGAGCGCAGGCAGGAAGGCCACCACCACGGCCAGTACGGCGGGGACGAGGACCTTGCGGACCCCTCGGTCTGATGTCGTCGTGTGCACGGTCTGCTCCTCTGCTGCCTGACGGGGCCGGCGGGCCCCGGTTCACAGTGGGTGTCGCGGCGGCCGGTGGGAACGGGTCCGGCGCAGACGTCAGGCGCGCGTCAGGCGGCTGTCATCGAGGCGGACGCTCGCCGGTCAGCCGCCGGTCATCGACGGTCAGCCGCCCGTCACCGGCGGTCACCGGGTCGTCATCGGCGGCCACGTCGCCGTCATCCGCCGGTCATGTTCGGTGGCCCGGGTCACTGGTCGACCGTGGTCGGAGTAGCCCGTCTGCCACTGAGGGGTGGCCCGGCAGCACTAAATTTCGTCCCGAAGGGGGTGAGATGACCGTCTCTGGGCGCATGATTCGTCCGGGACACCGGGGTGGGACCCGGTTGCTCGGGGATCCTTTGATGTGGGGCTCGGGGGCATGGGGGTAGGGGCATGGGCAAGGTGCTGGTCACCGACGACGAGGAACGTGTGCTCGTCGTCGTCAAGAGGTCGCTGGTCAACGAGGGGCACTCGGTGGCGACCGCGCGCGACGGTGTGCTCGCGTTGGAGCGGCTCGCCGCGGACGACATCGACCTGGTCCTGCTGGACCTGGTGATGCCGCGGTGCAACGGGCTGCAGGTGCTCACCACGATGCGGGAGCGCGGCGACGGACGCCCGGTCATCGTGCTGTCGGCGGTGACGGAGATCTCCGCCCGGGTGCAGGCGCTCGACGCGGGGGCGGTCGACTTCGTCACGAAGCCGTTCCACACCTCCGAGCTGGTGGCGCGGGTCCGGCGTCACCTCGTGCAGGTGCCGACCCAGCGGAGCGGGGACGACCGCTACCTGTCCGCGGGCGGCATCCGGCTCGACCTCGAACGCAGGCGGGCCACCGTCGACGGGGTCGACGTGGTGCTCAGTGAGCGCGAGTTCGCGATGCTCGCGCACCTGATGCGGCGCCGCGGCAGCGTCTGCCGCCGCGACGAGCTGCTCCACGACATCTGGGGGATGGACTTCGACCCGGGCAGCAACGTGGTCGACGTCTGCATCCGGCGGTTGCGCAACCGGCTGGTCGGGCCGCCGATCGAGACCGTGCGTGGTGTCGGGTACTGCTTCTACGGCGCCTGAGATGGCGACCGCGTCGGGGCTCTTCTCGCGCTGGCTCCTGCTCGCCGTCGTCTGCGGCGCGCTGATGGTGGCGCTCCCCGGGGACGAGACGATCCCGTACCACGTGGCGTGGATCGGGATGGCGATGGCCTACGGTCTCGAGGCGTGGTCGGACCGGCGTACGGCGGTGGGGATCGCGGCCTTCACGCTGGTGACCGGCGGGATCCTGGTGTCCCGGGCGGTGGACGGAGTGATCGCCTGGGAGGAGACCGCCGAGATCCCGCTGATGTCCGGTCTGATGCTGATGCTGGTGTGGCACGTCCGGAGGGGGCGCCGGGCGCTGGGTGCCCTCACCGAGCTGGCGCAGCGCGACCAGCGCCGGGCCGCGCAGCGCGAGCGGCTGAGCCGGATGACCTCCCACGAGATGCGCACGCCCGCGACGATCGCCCTCGGGTACGTCGACCTGCTGCTCGGCCACGAGCGGGTGCCGGAGCGCCGCGACGACCTTCGGGTGGTCCGCGAGGAGCTGGAGCGGCTGGTGCTGTCGACCGACCGGCTGGTGCGGATGCTGTGGATCACCGAGGCGGCCGTGCTCGTCGACATCGACGTGGACCTGCTGCTGACCGAGATCGCGGACCGGTGGAGCGTGCTGGCGGACCGGGAGTGGCAGGTGTCCAGCACCGCGGGTGTGCAGCCGGCCTCCGCAGACCGGCTGCGAGCCTGCCTGGACACGTTGGTCGAGAACGCCGTGCGCTACACCAACGACGGCGACGTGGTCCGGCTGCTGTCCTTCGAGCACGACGGCGCGCTGGTGGTCGGGGTGGCCGACGCGGGGCCCGGGCTCGACCCGGCGCTGAGCGGCGCCATCAACGCCCGCTCGCGGATCGAGCCACCGATGCGCCCGGAGCTCTCGGCACCCGATCCGAAGGCCCGCACCGGGCTGGGCCTGGGTCTGGTGCACGAGGTGGTGACCGCGCGCGGTGGCCGGGTGGTCGCCGGGCGGGCGCAGGACGGCGGCGCGCTGCTGCTGATGGTGGTCCCTCCCCCCGGGTGGTCCGGGGACCTGTGGTCGCCGGACTGGTCCGAGGACGCCGTGGACCTCGTCGTGAGCCGGAAACTCCGGCCGCGCGAGGTCCCGGAGCCGGTCCCCCCACGCGGGTAGGGTGTCGGTCGCTGCCCTTCCCCCGGTGCGTGCCTGACACAATGCGTCAGCCAGGCGCCGAGCGCCGCTGCCCACCGCCCGACCGCCAGACCTCGTGCGCACGTGCCACGGACTCCGAAGGGGCCCTCTCATGTACCTGAAGAGCCTGACCCTCCGCGGCTTCAAGTCGTTCGCGTCCGCGACGACCCTCCAGCTCGAGCCCGGGATCACCTGCATCGTGGGTCCCAACGGCTCCGGCAAGTCCAACGTCGTGGACGCGCTGGCCTGGGTGATGGGGGAGCAGGGCGCCAAGTCGCTGCGCGGCGGGAAGATGGAGGACGTCATCTTCGCCGGCACGTCCGGGCGTCCCCCGCTCGGCCGGGCCGAGGTCGCGCTGACCATCGACAACTCCGACGGCGCGCTGCCGATCGAGTACGCCGAGGTGACGATCAGCCGGACCATGTTCCGCAACGGCGGGTCGGAGTACGCCATCAACGGGTCCTCGTGCCGGCTCCTCGACGTCCAGGAGCTGCTGTCGGACTCCGGCATCGGCCGCGAGATGCACGTGATCGTCGGGCAGGGCCAGCTCGACTCGATCCTGCACGCCACCCCCGAGGACCGGCGCGGCTTCGTCGAGGAGGCCGCCGGGGTCCTCAAGCACCGCAAGCGCAAGGAGAAGGCGCTCCGCAAGCTGGACTCCACCGAGGGCAACCTGACCCGCCTCCAGGACCTGCTCACCGAGATCCGCCGCCAGCTCAAGCCGCTCGGCCGGCAGGCGGAGGTCGCCCGCCGCGCGGCGGTGGTCCAGGCCGACGTCCGCGACGCCCGGGCCCGGCTGCTGGCCGACGACCTGGTCACCGCGCGTACGGCGCTCCAGCAGGAGCTCGCCGACGAGACGGTCCTGCTCGAGCGGCGCGCCGAGGTGGCCGCGGCCGTGGAGCGGGCCCGACAGACCGAGGCGTCCCTCGAGGCGGCGCTGCGCGAGGACCTGCCGGCGCTCGCGGCCGCGCAGGAGGAGTGGTTCGCCCTGTCGGGGCTGCGCGAGCGGCTCAAGGGCACCGCGGGGCTGGCCGCCGAGCGGGTCCGCAACGCCCGCGACGGGGCCGAGCCGGCGACCCAGGGCGGTCGCGACCCCGACCAGCTGGTCGCCGAGTCGGAGCGGGTCCGTGCGCAGGAGCAGCAGATCGACGCCGAGGTGGCGCGCAACCGCACCGCGCTCGACGACGCCCTGGCCAGCCGTCAGCAGCTCGAGCAGGCCCACGCCGAGGAGGACCGCCGGGTCGCCGGCCTGCTCCGGGCGGCTGCCGACCGCCGTGAGGGGCTGGCCCGCCTGCACGGCCAGGTCAACGCTCTCCGCAGCCGGGCGACCGCCGCCGACGAGGAGATCGGCCGGCTGGTCGAGGCCCGGCAGGGCTCGGTGACCCGGGCCGAGAAGGCGCAGCGCGAGTTCACCTCGCTGGAGTCCCGGGTCGCCGGGCTCGATGCGGGGGAGGAGGGCCTCGACGCCGAGCACGAGGGCGCGTCGTCCGCCCTGGCCGACGTCGAGGACCGGCTGGCCAAGACCCGCGAGGAGGCGCAGGCCGCCGAGCGGGAGCGCACCGGCCTCGCGGCCCGCAAGGAGGCCCTGGAGCTCGGCCTGCGCCGCAAGGACGGCGCGGGTGCGCTGCTGGCCGCCACCGACACGGTCTCCGGGCTGCTGGGCTCGGTCGCCGCGCTGCTGAGCGTGCGTCCCGGCTACGAGACCGCCGTCGCCGGCGCGCTGGGGTCCGCCGCCGACGCGGTGGCCGTGGAGCACGTCGCCGCCGCGGTCGGCGCCATCGAGCACCTCAAGAACGAGGACCTCGGCCGGGCGGGGCTGCTGCTCGGCGGTGGAGACCTCGACGACCGGCCCTGGCCGGACCTGCCCGACGACGTCGCCTACGCCGTCGACGTGGTCGACTGCCCCGACCCCCTGCGGCCGGCGCTGCGGCGGCTGCTGTTCAAGGTCGTCGTCGTCGACGACCTGGTCGCCGCCCGCGGGCTGCTCGACCGGCTCCCCGACGTCACCGCCGTCACCCGGGGCGGCGACCTGCTCGGGGCGCACTTCGCCTCGGGCGGCTCCTCGTCGCAGCCCAGCCTGATCGAGGTCCAGGCGGCGGTCGACGAGGCCACCGAGCAGCTGCGCGAGGCCACCCACGCCGGTGAGCGGCTCGGCTTCGACCTGTCCCGGCTCGAGGAGGAGCGGTCCCAGGCGCAACGCCGGGTCGACGTCGCGCTCGCCCGGCTGCACGAGTCCGACGCCACCCTTGCCGCCGTCGCCGAGGAGCTCGGCCAGCTCGGCTCGCTGGCCCGGTCGGCCAAGGGCGAGGCCGAGCGGGTCACCGCCGCCATCACCGCCGCCGAGGCGGCCCGCGACCGCGACCTCGCCGGCCTGGCCGAGCTGGAGACCCGGCTCGCCGCGGCGGAGACCGGTCCCGACGAGGAGCCCGACACCGCCGAGCGGGAGCGTCTCGCGGAGGCCGCCCGCGCCGGTCGCCAGGCCGAGATGGACGCGCGGCTCGCCCTGCGCACCGCCGAGGAGCGCGCCCGGGCACTGTCCGGACGGGCGGACTCGCTGCTGCGGGCCGCCCAGGCCGAGCGGGAGTCGCGGGCGCGTGCCCTGGCGAGACGTGAGCGGATCGCCCGCGAGGGCAGGGTCGCCGAGGCGGTCAGCCGCGGGGTCGTGGTGGTCCTCGAGCGGCTGGAGGCCTCCATCGCCCGGGCCGCTGACCAGCGCACCCGCGTCGAGCAGGCCCGACGCGGCCGTGAGGAGGACCTGATGGCGGCGCGCGCGACGCTGCGCGACCTCGGCAAGGAGCACGACGAGCTGGTCAGCACCGTGCACCGCGACGAGATGGCCCGCACCCAGCAGCGGATGCGCATCGAGCAGCTCGAGGAGCGCACCCTCGACGAGCTGGGTGTCGAGGCGGACGCGCTGGTCGCCGACTACGGTCCCGACGTGCTGGTGCCGCCGGTGCTCACCGCCGAGCAGGCCGCCGCGATCGAGGCGGACGAGGACGCCACGCCGCCCGAACCCGTGCCCTACGTGCGCGAGGAGCAGCAGAAGCGGCTCAAGACGGCGGAGCGGGCGCTGGCCACCCTCGGCAAGGTGAACCCGCTCGCCCTGGAGGAGTTCTCCGCGCTCGAGGAGCGGCACCAGTTCCTCGGCGAGCAGCTCGAGGACCTCCGCCGTACCCGCCGGGACCTGCTCGACATCGTCCGCGAGGTCGACGAGCGGGTCGAGCAGGTGTTCACCGAGGCCTGGAACGACGTCAACGCGGCCTTCGACGGCGTCTTCAAGCGGCTGTTCCCCGGCGGCGAGGGCCGGCTGATCCTCACCGACCCCGCGCACATGCTCACCACCGGCATCGAGGTCGAGGCCCGACCACCCGGCAAGAAGGTCAAGCGGCTCTCGCTGCTCTCCGGCGGCGAGCGGTCGCTCGTCGCGGTGGCGTTCCTGGTCTCGCTGTTCAAGGCCCGGCCCTCGCCGTTCTACATCCTCGACGAGGTCGAGGCGGCCCTCGACGACACCAACCTGGGCCGGCTGCTGCAGATCTACGAGGAGCTGCGCGAGAACAGCCAGCTGCTGGTGATCACCCACCAGAAGCGCACCATGGAGGTCGGCGACGCGCTGTACGGCGTCACCATGCGCGGCGACGGGGTCTCCGCGGTGATCAGCCAGCGGCTCCGGGACACGGTGCCCGGCGAGGCCGCCGAGGTGCCTGCGTGAGCGGACGCGCCCCCCGTCCCACCCGTGCCGACTACGTGGTGTGGCGCCGGATGACCACGCGGTGGGCCGACGACGACGCCTACGGCCACATGAACAACGCGACGTACTACGAGCTCTTCGACACCGCGGTGAACGCCCACCTGATGGAGGCGACCGGGGTGAACGTGCGCGCGCTGCCGGCCATCGGGGTGGTAGCGGAGACGTCCTGCCGCTACTTCCGCGAGATCGGCTTCCCCGAGCCGGTCGACGCCGGGCTGGTCGTCGAGCGGGTGGGCACCTCGTCGGTGATCTACCGGATCGGGCTGTTCCAGGGCGACGGCGACGAGGCGGCCGCCGAGGGCCGCTTCGTGCACGTGTACGTCGACAACGCCGACGGACCCGGGAACCGGCCGGTGCACCCGCTCCCGGACCAGGTCAGGGCCGTGGTGACCGATCTCACGCGTCCCACCGCAGACTGCTGAGGATCGGGGGGTGCCGCCTCGCCGCCTAGACTGGGGGACGGGTCGCTGACCGGCGAGACGACAGCGGTGGCGGCCGACCCACGACCCCCGGGAGTGTCCACGTTGATCTCGATCCTGCTCGCGATGCTCGGCATCGTCCTGCTGGCCGCCCTGGTGGTGCTCTACGTCGCCTACCCGCACCGGGGCCAGCAGGTCCCGAACGCCCCCTGGGTCGGCGACGCGATGCGCAGGGGCGTCAACCGGCTCCCGACGCTCGACAACCAGAGTGACGAGCAGAAGTACGACGTGGGCGAGCGGGAGAAGCAGCACCACTGAGCTCACCCCCTACCTTCGCCGTGTGATGGGATACGCCCGTGGCTGAGTACCTGTACCTGATCATCGGCATCGCCGTCCTCATCGTCGGCGGGATCGCCGGCCTCGTGACCACCCGGGTCCGCCGGGTGCGGCACGGCCGCACCGCCCCGGCCCCGGAGCGGCCCCGGGTCGAGCAGCAGGGGGAGCCCCAGGTCGGCGACGACGCGGAGGTCCCCCGGGACACCGCGACGCGCACCATCGAGGAGACCGACCTCCTCCCGCCGGTGGAGACCACCCCGGCTCCCGACCTCGAGACGCCGGAGTCCGCGGCCAGCCGGCTGGTCCGGCTACGCCAGCGGCTCTCGCGCTCCCAGAGCCCGCTGGGGCGTGGCCTGCTCGCCCTGCTGTCCCGCGATGTCATCGACGAGGACACCTGGGAGGAGATCGAGGACACCCTGATCACCGCCGACGTGGGCGTGCACCCCACCCAGGAGCTGGTCGCGCGGCTGCGCACCCGGGTCAAGGTCGAGGGCAGCAGCTCCGCCTCGGTCCGCGACATCCTCCGCGAGGAGCTGGTCACCCTCGTCGACCCCAGCCTCGACCGTACGCTGGCCACCGACCGGCACGACGGGCTGCCCGCCGTGGTGCTGATGGTCGGCGTGAACGGCACCGGCAAGACCACCACCGTCGGCAAGCTCGCGCGGGTCCTGGTCGCCGAGGACAAGGAGGTCGTGCTGGGCGCGGCCGACACCTTCCGTGCCGCCGCCACCGAGCAGCTGGCCACCTGGGGCGAGCGGGTCGGCGTGATCACCGTGCGCGGGCCGGAGGGCAGCGACCCGGCCAGCGTGGCCTTCGAGGCGGTCCGGACCGGCGTCGAGCAGGAGGCCGACGTGGTCCTGGTGGACACCGCAGGGCGGCTCCAGAACAAGGCCGGCCTGATGGACGAGCTCGGCAAGGTCAAGCGGGTCGTGGAGAAGCAGGCAGCGGTCACCGAGGTGCTGCTGGTCCTCGATGCGACCACCGGCCAGAACGGTCTCCAGCAGGCCCGGGTGTTCCGGGAGGCGGTCGACGTCACCGGCATCGTGCTCACCAAGCTCGACGGCTCCGCGAAGGGCGGCATCGTGGTCGCGGTCCAGCGCGAGCTGGGGGTGCCGGTCAAGCTGGTCGGCCTGGGGGAGGGCGCCGACGACCTGGCGCCCTTCGACCCCACGGCGTTCGTGGACGCCCTGCTCGGCGTCACCGACTGAGCCCGAGGCTCAGGACGGGGCGACCCCGCGCAGGGTGAACTCGACCAGCCGCTCGGCCTCCTCGACGCCCGGCATCGGCCGGTGCGTGATGGCGCGGATCGCGAGCAGGCCGCCGAGCCACTGGACCGCGGTGTCCACGTCGAGGTCCGCCCGTACCTCTCCGCGCTCGATGGCGCGCTCGAAGGTGGCCCGCGACCGCAGCTCGCGGCGCTCGGTCGACTCCCGGTAGAGGGCCGCGATCCGCTCGTCGCGCACCGACTCCGCGATCGAGCTGCGCAGGAAGGCCGCCCCCTCGGGGGTGTTCACGAAGGTCAGCACCCCCCGGTAGCTGTGCAGCAGGTCGGTCCGGATCGACCCGGTGTCCGGCTCGGGCATCTCCGCGGAGTAGAGCGTCTCCATCGCCGCCACGGCGAGGTCCTCCTTGGAGGGCCAGCGGCGGTAGACGGTGGCCTTGCCGACGCCGGCCCGCGCCGCGACGTCGTCGACCGTGGTGCGGTCGAAGCCGCGCTGAAGCATCAGCTCCGCCGCCGCGGCGGTGATCCGCTCGTCGGTACCGGGGTCGCGGGGGCGCCCGCGCCCGCGTCGTACGGGCTGCTCGGCCGCGGCTGTCGGCCCGTGGCCGGCGGAGGAGAGGGTGGTGTCCATGGCGGGGACCTTAGTGCATTATCGAGACTCACCAAAGCATGCCGTATGGATATTTACTATTCGGTACCCAAAGGTCCGTCATCTGCGCGTAACACGTGCCGGGCAACCGTCACCTGCCCGCAACAAGGGTCGCCGCGGCACGAAACCTGGACCCAGCAGGGTGAGGGCACCGGGGCTGGGGGGCACGACAGCGAGGTCGCGCCTGCTCCCGCTCCCTCCCGCAACCTTCACGAGGTAGAGATCTATGGATACAGGCGATACCGCATGGGTGTTGGTCTCGGCGGCCCTGGTGCTGCTGATGACCCCCGGGCTGGCTCTCTTCTACGGCGGCATGGTCCGCGCCAAGAGCGTCCTGAACATGATGATGATGAGCTTCGGCGCGCTGGCGCTCATCGGTGTGCTCTGGGTGCTCTACGGCTACTCGGAGGCCTTCGGCAACGACGTGGTGGCCGGCCTGTTCGGCAATCCGTTCGACTACTTCGGCCTCCAGGGGCTGATGAGTGACAAGGCTCTGGTGGCGACGGTCCCGAGCCTGGCCTTCGTCGGCTTCCAGGCCGTCTTCGCGATCATCACCGTCGCGTTGATCTCCGGGGCGATCGCGGACCGCGCGCGCTTCGGTCCCTGGATGCTGTTCTCCGGCATCTGGGCCACCATCGTCTACTTCCCTGTCGCGCACTGGGTGTTCGCGTTCGACGACACCACCGGGCCCGGGTACGTCGGCGGGTGGATCGCCAACAACCTCAAGGCGATCGACTTCGCCGGTGGTACGGCGGTGCACATCAACGCCGGAGCCGCGGGCCTCGCCCTCGCGCTGGTGCTGGGCAAGCGGGTCGGCTGGAAGCGCGACCCGATGCGCCCCCACAACCTGCCGCTGGTGATGATCGGCGCCGGGCTGCTGTGGTTCGGCTGGTTCGGCTTCAACGCGGGCTCCGCGCTCGGCGCCAACACCCTGGCGTCCGTCGCCTGGATCAACACGATGGCCGCGACCGCCGCGGCCGCCCTGGGGTGGCTGCTGCTGGAGAAGATCCGCGACGGTCACCCGACCTCGCTGGGTGCCGCGTCCGGCGTCGTCGCCGGCCTCGTCGCCATCACCCCGTCCTGCTCGTCGGTCAGCCCCGTGGGTGCGCTGGTCCTCGGCTTCCTCGCGGGCATCCTGTGCGCACTGGCGGTCGGCCTGAAGTTCAAGCTCGGCTTCGACGACTCGCTCGACGTCGTCGGGGTGCACCTCGTGGGTGGCCTGTGGGGCACGCTGGCGGTCGGCCTGCTGGCCACGTCGGCCGCGCCGGCGGGAGTCGACGGGCTGTTCTACGGCGGCGGCGTGGACCAGCTGTGGCGCCAGGCGGTCGGTGCCTTCTCGGTGCTGATCTTCAGCTTCGTGGTCACCTACCTGCTCGGGCTGGCGATCCAGAAGACGGTCGGCTTCCGGATCGACCCGGAGGCCGAGGTCGAGGGCATCGACGGTGTGGAGCACGCCGAGTCCGCCTACGACTTCGCCACCGCCGGTGGCGGCGGCCGCACCCTCACCGGGGGTCACCTGACCCCGACCAGCCAGGCCGACGCCGAGGCCAGGGGAGTGAACGCATGAAGCTGCTGACAGCGGTCATCAAGCCGCACAAGTGGGAGGAGGTCCGCGAGGCCCTCGAGACCTTCGGGGTCACCGGGATGACGGTGAGCGAGGTCAGCGGGTACGGCCGGCAGAAGGGGCACACCGAGGTCTACCGCGGTGCCGAGTACGACATCGCGCTGGTGCCGAAGATCCGGATCGAGATCGTCGTCGAGGACGCCGACGTCGACGACGTGCTCGGGATCGTCGTCAAGACGGCCCAGACCGGCCGGATCGGCGACGGCAAGGTGTGGGTCCAGCCCGTCGACTCCGTGGTGCGGGTACGCACCGGTGACCGGGACGAGGCGGCGCTCTAGGGTCTCCTGCACGACCCGGAGCACCGCTCCACGCCAGGCGGGGACCGCGGAGGTGAGACGTCTCCCCAGTGGTCCCCGCCTGGTGCCCGTGTACCGATCGAACCCGACACCGAAAGAGGGCAGAGCCGATGAAGCTGGTCACCGCGGTCGTGAAGCCGCACAAGTGGGAGGACGTCCGCTCCGCCCTGGAGATGGTCGGGGTCACCGGGATGACGGTGAGCGAGGTCAGTGGCTACGGCCGGCAGAAGGGGCACACCGAGGTCTACCGCGGTGCCGAGTACGACATCGCGCTGGTGCCGAAGATCCGGATCGAGATCGTCGTCGACGACCCGGAGGTCGACGAGGTCGTCAAGGCCATCGTGGACACCGCCCGCACGGGCAAGATCGGTGACGGCAAGGTCTGGGTGATGCCGGTCGACAACGTCGTCCGGGTGCGCACCGGGGACCAGGACGAGGCAGCGCTCTGACCGCTGCGACGCAGGCCCTCGGATGACCCAGGCGGAGCGTCGCCGGCGTACCGCGGACGCGGACGCGCTCTGCTCGACGGCCCTCGAGAAGGCGCTGGGCGGTGCGGACGGGACCGGCGTGGCGCTGGTCGCGGTGGGTGGCTACGGCCGCTCGGAGCTGGCCCCGCACAGCGACCTCGACGTGGTGCTGGTGCACGACGACGGCAACCCCGAGGTGGGGGTGCGGTCGGTCGCCGAGCAGGTCTGGTACCCGCTCTGGGACGCCGGCGCGAACCTCGACCACTCCGTGCGGGCGCTCTCGGAGGTCACCGACGCGGCCCGGTCCGACCCCCGCGTCGCGCTCGGCCTGCTCGACGCCCGGCACCTCGCCGGCGACCCGTCGGTGACCCTGCGGCTGCGGGCCGAGCTGCTCTCGCACTGGCGCCGCGACGCCCGCGAGCAGCTGCCCGCGCTCCGCGAGCTGGTCGACCGTCGCGGGGAGCGGCAGGGCGAGCTGGCGCACGCCAGCGTCCCGGACCTCAAGGAGTCGGTCGGCGGGCTGCGGGACGCCACCGTGCTCAAGGCGCTGGTGGCCACCTGGCTCGTCGACGTGTCGCACGCCGACCTGGAGCCGAGCCGGCTCCAGCTGCTCGACGTCCGCGACGCCCTGCACGAGGTCACCGGGCGCGGCACCGACCGGGTGGCCCCCGAGCTGTGGCCCGACCTGGCGGCCCGGCTCGGGCTCCCCGACGCCGCGGCCGCCCAGCGGCACGTCCGCGGGCTCGGTCGCCGGATCACCCACCTGTCCCGGCTCACCTGGCACCGGGTCGACGCGGTCCTCGCCCGGCCGGCCGCCGTCCAGCGGCGCGTCCCCGAGCTGGTCCGGGTCGCCCCCGGGGTCGCCGTGTCGCGGGGCGAGGTGGTCCTCGACCGGGGCACCCGGCCGGCGAACGACCCGCTGCTGCTGCTGCGCGCGGCAGCCGAGGCCGCCGAGCGCGAGCTGGCGCTGGCTCCCGCCACCGCCGCCCGGCTGGCCCGCGAGGGGGTGCCGGTGCCGGAGCCGTGGGGCCGGGAGGCGCGCAACCTGTTCACCCGCTTCCTCGCGTCCGGGCCGGGGCTGCTGACCGTCTGGGAGACCCTCGACCAGACCGGGGCCCTGGAGCGGGTGCTCCCCGAGTGGGAGCGGGTCCGGCTGCTGCCGCACGCCTCGGTGGTGCACCGGTTCACCGTGGACCGGCACCTGGTGGAGACCTGCATCGAGGCGTCCCGGCTGATCCGCCGGGTGCCCCGGGCCGACGTGCTGATGGCCGCCGCCCTGCTGCACGACATCGGCAAGGGGCAGCTGGTCGACCACTCGGTGGCGGGGGAGCCGCTGGCCGGGGCGGCCGCAGCCCGGATGGGCTTCGACGCGGCCGAGTGCGCGCTGGTGCGGAGCCTGGTGCGCCACCACCTGCTGCTCGCCGGGGTCGCCACCAGCCGCGACCTCGAGGACCCGGCGACGGTCGCCTTCGTGGCCGAGCGGATCCCGGACGTGGAGATGCTGGACCTGCTCGAGGCGCTCACCGAGGCGGACGCGCGCGCCACCTCGGCCCAGGCGTGGACCACCTGGCGCGCCGGCCTGGTCGCCGACCTCGCCGGCCGGGTCCGCCGCGAGCTGCTGGCCGGCTCCGTGGAGGGGGACCCGGTCGCCCCGGTCGGCGAGCCGGCCACGGTGGCGGTCTCCCCGGCCGTGCGCGCGGACCCGCGCCGGGTCGACGTACACCTGGAGACGGCGGGCGACGGTGCCACCGTGACGGTGGTCTCCGGCGACCGGATCGGGCTGATGGCAGACGCGGCGGGCGCGCTGGCCGTGCAGCGGGTCTCGGTGCGCTCGGCCCGCGCCTGGTCGCAGGACGACCTGGCGGTGTCGGTCTGGGACGTCGACGACACGCACCTGGAGGAGGCGGCGCTGCGGCAGCGCTTCGAGGCGGTCGCCGCCGGCCGGCTGGACCCGGTCTCCCGGTTGCGGGCGCCCCGCGACCGCAGCCTGGACCCGGTCGTGCAGATCCGGCACGGCGCGTCGGCCGAGGCCACCGTGCTCGAGGTCCGGGTCGACGACCGGCCCGGCATGGTCTACCTGGTCTGCGCCGCGCTGGCGCGCCTCGACGTGTCGGTGCGCTCGGCGCACATGGCCACCCTGGGGCCGCAGGCGGTCGGCGTGTTCTACGTGCAGGAGCCGGGCGCCGGGGTGATGGCCGACGAACGGGCCGCCTCGGCGGTGCACGCGGTCCGCGCGGCACTCCAGGACCCGGTTACCCTTGAGGCTGACCGCGGCTGAGCGCTGCCCGCACGCCGGGCGCTCCGCGCGTCTCACGCCCGCACGACGACCCCGACCCACCCGTTCCGAGCAAGGACTGAGCACCTGTGTTTGCGACACTCTCCGACCGTCTCGCCGCGACGTTCAAGAACCTCCGCGGCAAGGGACGGCTGTCGGACGCCGACATCGACGCGACCGCCCGCGAGATCCGGATCGCGCTGCTCGAGGCCGACGTCGCGCTGCCCGTGGTCAAGCAGTTCGTCGACGCCGTCAAGACCCGGGCCCGCGGCGAGGAGGTCAGCGGCGCGCTGAACCCCGCCCAGCAGATCATCAAGATCGTCAACGACGAGCTGGTCACGATCCTCGGCGGCGAGACCCGGCGGCTGCGCTACGCCAAGACCCCGCCGACGGTGATCATGCTGGCCGGCCTCCAGGGCGCCGGCAAGACGACGCTGGCCGCCAAGCTCGCGCTGTGGCTCAAGGGACAGGGCAGCAGCCCGCTGCTGGTCGCCGCCGACCTCCAGCGCCCCAACGCCGTCAACCAGCTGCAGGTCAACGGCGAGCGCGCCGGCGTCAAGGTGTTCGCCCCCGAGCCCGGCAACGGCGTCGGCGACCCGGTGGCGGTGGCCCGGGCCGGCCTCGAGGAGGCCCGCCGCACCCTGCACGACGTGGTCATCGTCGACACCGCCGGCCGGCTCGGCGTCGATGCCGAGATGATGCAGCAGGCCTCCGACATCCGGGACGCGGTGTCGCCCGACGAGATCCTCTTCGTCGTCGACGCCATGGTCGGCCAGGACGCCGTCAACACCGCCCAGGCCTTCCTCGACGGTGTCGGCTACGACGGCGTCGTGCTGACCAAGCTCGACGGCGACGCCCGCGGTGGTGCCGCCCTGTCGATCGCCTCCATCACCGGGAAGCCGGTGATGTTCGCCTCCAACGGCGAGAAGCTCACCGACTTCGACCTGTTCCACCCCGACCGGATGGCCTCGCGCATCCTCGACATGGGCGACATGCTCACCCTGATCGAGCAGGCCGAGAAGACCTTCGACGCCGAGCAGGCCGCCAAGGCCGCCGCCAAGCTCTCGGGCCAGGGCGGGGAGTTCACCCTCGAGGACTTCATGCAGCAGATGCAGCAGCTGCGCAAGATGGGCTCGCTGTCGAAGATCATGGGGATGCTGCCCGGGATGGGCCAGTTCCGCGAGCAGCTGGAGAACTTCGACGAGCGCGAGATCGACCGGATCGAGGCCATCATCCGGTCGATGACGCCGGCCGAGCGGGCCAACCCCAAGATCATCGACGGCTCCCGCCGGGCCCGCATCTCCCGCGGCTCCGGCACCCAGGTCTCCGACGTCAACGGGCTCGTGGACCGGTTCTTCGAGGCCCGCAAGATGATGATGTCGATGGCCAAGGGCGGCGGCATGCCGGGGATGCCCGGGATGCCGGGCATGCCGGGGCTGGGCGGTGGCCGGCGTGCCAAGGCCAAGCAGCCGGCCAAGAAGGGCAAGGGCAAGCGCGTCTCGGGCAACCCCGCCAAGCGTGCCGCCGAGGCCCGCACCGGTGCGCAGAAGCCGGCCCCCGACGGTGCCGCGAACCCGTTCGGCCTGCCGGCCGACGCCGACGGCGACTTCGACCCGACCTCGCTCGACCTGCCCCCCGACCTGGCGAAGTACCTGAACAAGTAGCCCGCCGGGGTGGGTAGGGTGCCCAGGCATGAGCGCTCTGAGGTTCCGCGGTCCGGTGCTGCCCGACGGTGAGGTCCGTGACCTGTACGTCGTCGACGGCCACGTCACCTACGAGCGGGTGGCCTCCGCCGAGCTCGTCGCCGAGGGCTGGATCGTCCCGGGCCTCGTCGACGCCCACTGCCACATCGGGCTGGACGAGAACGGCGCGGTCCCCGAGGACGTCCAGGAGAAGCAGGCGCTCACCGACCGCGACTCCGGCGCGCTGCTGCTGCGGGACTGCGGCTCCGCGGCGGACACCTCCTGGATCCACGGCCGCGACGACCTGCCGCGGCTGATCCGGGCCGGCCGGCACATCGCCCGCACCCGCCGCTACATCCGCAACTACGCCCACGAGATCGAGCCGGAGGACCTGCCGGCGTACGTCACCCAGGAGGCCCGCCGCGGCGACGGCTGGGTCAAGATCGTGGGGGACTGGATCGAGCGGGAGGCCGGCGACCTCACCCCGTCGTGGACCCGGGAGTCGCTGGACGCCGCGATGGCGGCGGCGCACGCCGAGGGCGCCCGGGTCACCGCGCACGTCTTCGGCGAGCACGCGCTGCCCGACCTGATCGGCTCCGGCATCGACTGCCTCGAGCACGGCACCGGGCTGTCGGCCGACCTGGTCGACGAGATGGTGGCGAACGGCGTCGCGCTGGTGCCGACCGTCCGGCAGCTCGAGAACTTCCCGGGGTACGCCGAGGCGGGACGCGAGAGGTTCCCGGCGTACGCCGACCACATGATGTCGCTGTTCGCCACCCGTCGCGAGGTGATCGGCGCGGCCTACGAGGCCGGGGTGGCGATCTACGCGGGCACCGACGCCGGCGGGGTGCTTCCGCACGGCCTGATCGGCGAGGAGGTCCTCGAGCTCGCCTCCTACGGGCTGAGCCCCGCGGACGCGCTCGGCGCCGCCTCGTGGCGGGCCCGCTCCTGGCTGGGGCTCGAGGACAACCTCGCCGAGGGCAGCACCGCGGACCTCGTCGTCTTCGACCGCGACCCGCTGGCCGACCTCACGGTGCTGGCCACCCCGAAGCGGGTCGTGCTGCGCGGCAACGTCGTGGCCTGACCCGGGTCGATTTCAGGTGGCGTCGGGGTGTCTGGCAGAATGACGGGCTGAGTCGTGTGTGCCGGACCCTCTCATCCGTGCACGCGTGACACCGCGCAGCGCTTCCGGTCTGGCCCCACCAGGCACGGGCCGCTCACCCATTCACGGACATGCAAGGAGACACCACACTCGTGGCCGTCAAGATTCGCCTGAAGCGTATGGGCAAGATCCGTACGCCGTACTACCGCGTCGTCGTCGTCGACTCCCGCAAGAAGCGCGACGGCAAGGTGATCGAGCAGATCGGCAAGTACCACCCCAAGGAGGAGCCCTCGTTCATCGAGGTCACCTCCGACCGGGCGCAGTACTGGCTCGGTGTCGGCGCGCAGCCGTCCGAGGCCGTCGAGGCGCTGCTCAAGATCACCGGTGACTGGCAGAAGTTCAAGGGCCTCCCCGGCACCGAGGGCACCCTGCGGGTCAAGGACGAGAAGCGCGCGAAGATCGACATCTTCAACGAGGCGCTGAAGGAGGCCGGCAGCGACAAGCAGGCCGACGCCACCACCGCCAAGAAGTCCGCGAAGAAGGCCGACAAGGCCGACGAGGCCGAGTCGACCGAGGGCACCGCCGCCGAGGCCACCGACGCGGACAAGCCGGCCGACGACAAGCCGGCCGAGGCCTGATCGCCGTGCTCGCCGAGGCGCTGGAGCATCTCGTCCGAGGCATCGTCCGACACCCGGACGACGTCTCCGTCGAGGACAAGCAGCTGCGCCGCGGGTCCGTTCTCGAGGTGCGCGTGCACCCCGAGGACCTCGGCAAGGTGATCGGCCGCGGCGGCCGTACCGCCACCGCGCTGCGCACCGTGATCGGTGCGCTGGCCGGCAAGGGCGGGGCCCGCGTCGACTTCGTCGACGTCGATCGCCGCCGCTGAACCACCCCGCTCGCGACCGGGCGCCGTCGTCGTCCTCCGGGACGAGGGCGGCGCCCGGTCACGTTCACCGGCTCGTCCGTCGAGCCCACGAGAGGACCCCATGAGCACGACAGAGGTCGTCATCGGCCGGATCGGCAAGGCGCACGGCATCAAGGGTGAGGTCTCCGTCGAGCTGCGCACCGACGAGCCGGAGCGGCGCTTCGCCGACGGCAGCGTGCTGGTCACCCGCACCCCGGCGGGCACCGCCCCGCACGGGCCCGGCCGGCCCACGTCGCTGACGGTGCGGCGCACCCGCTGGCACCAGAGCCGGCTGCTGGTCACCTTCGCCGAGGTTCCCGACCGCACCGCCGCCGAGGCGGTGCGCGGGCTCACCCTGGCCACCGAGGTCGACGTCACCGAGGCGCCCGAGGACCCCGAGGAGTTCTACGACCACCAGCTGGTCGGGCTGGCGGTGTTCACCACCGACGGCGAGTCCGTCGGGGACGTCATCGAGGTGGTGCACGGCACCGGGCAGGACCTGCTCGCCGTGCGCGCCGCGGACGGCCGCGAGCTGCTGGTGCCATTCGTGACCGCGCTGGTCCCGGTCGTCGACCTGGCCGACGGTCGCCTCGAGGTCGCCGACCGGCCGGGGCTGCTCACCCCGCTGCCCGAGGACGCCGAGGGGTAGACGTGCGCATCGACGTCGTCTCGATCTTCCCCGACTACCTCGCGCCGCTCGGCCTCTCGCTGCCCGGCAAGGCGCAGGCCGCCGGCCTGCTCGACGTACGCGTGCACGACCTGCGGGACTGGACCCACGACCGGCACCGCACCGTCGACGCGTCGCCGGCAGGCGGTGGCGCCGGCATGGTGATGCGGCCCGAGCCGTGGGGGGAGGCCCTCGACGCCCTGGTGCCCGCCGGCGAGGACGCCGTGCTGGTCGTGCCCACCCCGTCCGGGGAGCCGTTCAGCCAGGGCCTGGCCGCCGAGCTCGCCACCGAGAGCCGGCTGGTGTTCGCGTGCGGCCGCTACGAGGGCATCGACCAGCGGGTGCTCGACGAGGCGTCCGGCCGGATGCGGGTCCGCGAGGTCTCCGTCGGCGACTACGTGCTCAACGGCGGCGAGGTGGCCGCGCTGGTGGTCACCGAGGCCGTGGTCCGGCTGCTGCCCGGATTCATGGGCAACCCGGAGTCGCTGGTCGAGGAGTCGCACGGTGAGGCGGGGCTGCTGGAGTACCCCGTCTACACCAGGCCGGCCTCCTGGCGCGGCCACGACGTCCCGCCGGTGCTGCTCAGCGGCGACCACGCCCGGATCGCGGCCTGGCGCCACGACCAGGCGCTGCGCCGTACGGCGGCCCGCCGCCCCGACCTGCTGCACCCCAGCCACACGCTCACCGTCGGCGACGCCGACCTCGAGGTACGCACCGCCACCCCGGCCGACGCGGGCGAGCTGCTCACCCTCCAGCTGGCCTGCTGGGTGCAGGAGGCGCACGCCAACCGGACCCTGGACCTGCCGCCGCTGCAGGAGACCCTGGCCGACGTCGAGGCCTGGCTGGAGGAGTGGACCACGCTGGTGGTGCGCTCCGGCCCCCGTCTGGTCGCGGCCGTGCGAGGCCGGCTCGACGGCGAGACCTGGCACGTCGGCCGGCTGATGGTCGCCCCCGACCTGCGCCGCCGCGGGCTGGGCCGCTGGCTGCTCGAGCGCATCGAGGCCGCCGCGCCGCCGGGCGCCCGCCGCGCGGACCTGGTCACCGGCAGCCGCAGCGAGGACAACCTGCGCCGCTACCGGCGGGCCGGCTACCGCCGTGCCCCCGAGCCGGAGGGCCCGCCCGGCGTGGTCCACCTGAGCAAGCCGCTGCGGCGTCGCTGACCTCGCCGCGGGCCGACCGCGCCGATTTCCGGCCGGCCCCGACGCTGTGGCAAACTTGGCAGTCGCATCCGTTGCGTCGCGACCACGTCCCCCGACCGGGGCCGGGTCGGCGGGCCACCTGCCACAGGGGGCGTTCCGCACGACGCAGCACACGGAGCGGCCCCGTTCCGACCGAGATCCACGTTCCGTGGGTGACCTGTGGCGCCCCCGAGGAGACACCATGACCAACGTCATCGACACGATCGCCGCGGGCACCAAGCGCGACGACATCCCCGCCTTCCGCGCCGGCGACACCCTCAAGGTGCACGTCAAGGTCGTCGAGGGCAACCGCTCCCGCGTCCAGGTGTTCCAGGGCGTCTGCATCCGCGTCCAGGGCTCCGGCATCGGCCGCACCTTCACCGTCCGCAAGGTCTCCTTCGGCGTCGGCGTGGAGCGGACGTTCCCGCTGCACACGCCGATCATCGACCACATCGAGGTCGTGACCCGCGGCGACGTCCGTCGCGCCAAGCTGTACTACCTGCGCAACCTGCGCGGCAAGGCCGCCAAGATCAAGGAGAAGCGCGACGTCCTGCCGTCGCGCTGACCGAACCGGCACCACCGGCCGATAGGCTCGCCCGCGTGACCCCTCGCCCCGACGACGACGCCGAACAGGTGTCGGGTCGGACCCCCGTCGCCACCCCGTTGGTGACGGAGGACGGGTCCGCGGGCGGCGCTGCTCCCGGCGGACGGCGCCCGCTGCCGGTGTGGCAGGAGATGGTGCTGCTCCTCGGCGTGGCGCTGGTCCTCGCGATCGTGATCAAGGCCTTCTTCATGCAGGCCTTCTACATCCCCTCCGCCTCGATGCACGACACCCTCGTCGAGAACGACCGGATCCTGGTGCAGAAGATCAGCTACTGGGGCGGCGGCAGCCCCCACCGAGGGGACGTCGTGGTGTTCGCCGACCCGGGGGGCTGGCTCGACGCCGCCGAGTCCCGGGCACCCGGCAGCCCGGTCGCCCGAGGGCTGGAGCTGGTCGGTCTGTACCCGACCGGCGGGCACCTCGTGAAGCGGGTGATCGGCATCGGTGGCGACGAGGTCAAGTGCTGCGACAGCCAGGGCCGGATCACCGTCAACGGCGTTCCGCTGGACGAGTCGTCGTACCTGGCCGCCGGCGAGAAGCCCTCGCTGATCGACTTCGACGTCAAGGTCCGGCCCGGCTACGTCTGGGTGCAGGGCGACAACCGCTCCAACTCCGCCGACTCCCGGGTGCACCTCGGCGACCCCGGCGGGGGACAGGTGCCCACCGATGACGTGGTCGGCACGGTCTTCGCCGTGGTCTGGCCGCTCGGGCACGCCAAGACGCTGTCGACACCGGCGACGTTCGCCCGGGTGCACTGAGGAGGTGCCCACCCGATGAGCACGCTGCCCCGAGGGCTGACGGTCCGCAAGGACGCCGGGCTGTACGGCTACGAGCGGGCGCTGCGCCGGGCCGGCCTGGAGCCGGTGGCCGGGGTCGACGAGGCCGGTCGCGGTGCCTGCGCCGGGCCGCTCGTCGCCGCGGCCGTGGTGCTGCCCGACGGCCGGCGGGGCCAGGTCCCCGGGCTCGCCGACTCCAAGCTGCTCACCCCCCAGGCCCGGGAGCGGGCCTACGGCGAGGTGCTGCGCCGGGCGCTGTCCTGGTCGGTGGTGGTCGTCGAGCCCGAGGAGTGCGACCGGCTCGGCATGCACGTCGCGAACGTCGAGGCCCTGCGGCGCTCGCTGGCCCGGCTCGACGTACGCCCGTCGTACGTGCTGACCGACGGCTTCCCCGTCGACGGCCTCGAGGTGCCAGGTCTGGCCATGTGGAAGGGGGACCGGGTCGCGGCCTGCATCTCCGCCGCGTCCGTCATCGCGAAGGTCACCCGGGACCGGATCATGACCCGGCTGCACGAGGACCACCCGGTCTACGACTTCGCCACGCACAAGGGCTACATCACCGCCACGCACACCGCGGCCCTGGAGCGGCACGGCCCCTGCGAGATCCACCGCCGCCGGTTCGTCAACGTCCGCAAGGCGATCGCGATGGCCGGAGGTGGGGCGGTGCCGGGATACGGCGACCTCGTCGGTGACAATGGGGGCGTGCAGCACGCCGAGACGCTGGAGGTAGGCAGATGAGCGCCGAGGATCTCGAGAAGTACGAGACCGAGATGGAGCTGCACCTCTACCGCGAGTACCGCGACGTGGTGGGCATCTTCAAGTACGTCGTGGAGACCGACCGTCGCTTCTACCTGTGCAACCAGGTCGACGTGAAGGCCCGCACCGAGGCCGGCGACGTGTTCTTCGAGGTGTCGATGACCGACGCGTGGGTCTGGGACATGTACCGGCCGGCCCGGTTCGCCAAGAACGTCAAGGTGCTGACCTTCAAGGACGTCAACGTCGAGGAGCTCAGTCCCGCGGAGATCGACCTCCCCAAGAGCTGAGGGGGCGCCCGGAAAGCTTTCCGGGGCGCAGCTTCCTGAGGGCCCAGCTTCCCGGACTGCTTCTCGGGCGCCTGCGGGGAGCGGGCGCCGGGAGCGGGCGCCGGGAGCGGGCGCCGGGGCGCGGCTGCCCCGCTCGGACTGCGGGCCTGCCGGCCAGGAAGCGTCCACAGCCGCACCCCCTGCCCGGCCGTCCACAGCCGCCGTGCGGTCCGTCCCGTGCGGTGCCCGGGCGGGGCAGCGTGGTCGCATGACACCACCCCGGACCCCAGCACCCCGGACCCCAGCACCCCGGACCCCAGTACCCCGGACCCCAGCGCTCCAGCCGCCACCGCAGACCGCCCCCAGCCCGCCGAGCGCCGGCAGCCGCGAGGCCGAGCGCCGCCGCGCCCTCGGCCGCTTCGGCGAGGCCTACGCCGCCCGGCACCTCGTGGAGCAGGGCATGGTGGTGCTCGACCGCAACTGGCGCTGCGAGGCCGGGGAGATCGACCTGGTGCTGCGGGACGGGCGGGTGCTCGTGGTCTGCGAGGTCAAGACCCGCTCCTCGCTCGACTTCGGCTCCCCGCTGGAAGGGGTGACCGACCGCAAGGCCGCCAGGCTGCGACGGTTGGCGGCCCGCTGGCTCGCCGAGCACCCGCTGCGCCCCGGGGAGGTGCGCATCGACCTGGTCGGCGTGCTGGCGCCACCGGGCGGCCCCCCGCACGTCGAGCACGTCCGCGGGGTGGGGTGAGATGGGCTTCGCCACCACCCGCACGATCACCCTGTCCGGGGCCGACGGTCACCTGGTCGACATCCAGGTCGACCTGGCCCACGGCGTCGTCGCGACCGCCCTGGTCGGGCGGCCGGACGCGTCGATCAACGAGGCCCGCGACCGGTGCCGTGCCGCGGTGACCAACAGCGGGTTCGAGTGGCCGAGCACCCGGCGCGTGACGATCCTGCTGTCGCCGGCCGACCTGCCCAAGCGGGGATCGCACTTCGACCTGGGCATCGCGATCGGGGTGCTGGCCGCCGCAGGCGGCCTCCCGCGGCAGTCGCTCGAGGGCGTGGTGCTGGTGGGCGAGCTGACCCTGGACGGCCGGCTGCGGGCGGTGCCCGGCGTCCTGCCGATGACGATGGTGGCCCGCGCCCGAGGGATGACCTGCATGGTGGTGCCCGAGCCGCAGGCCGAGGAGGCCGCGCTGGTGCCGGGGATGGCGGTGGTCGGGGCCCGGTCGCTGCTCCAGGTGGTGGCGCACCTGCGGGGCGACGAGATCCCCGAGGCTCCTCCCGTCGAGCCGATGGGCAGCGGCTCGCTGCTGTCCTGGCGCGGCGAGAGCAGGACCGCGGACCTCGACATGCGCGATGTGGTCGGCATGGCCGACGCGCGCTTCGCGGTCGAGGTCGCGGCTGCCGGCGGCCACCACCTGATGCTCAGCGGCCCCAAGGGAGCCGGCAAGACCACCCTGGCCGAGCGGATCCCCGGGCTGCTGCCCGACCTCACCCTGGAGGAGTCGCTGGAGCTCAGTGCCATCCACTCGCTGGCCGGCGGGCTGCCTCCGGGCCGGGGGATGATCACTCGGCCACCGTTCCGGGCGCCGCACCACTCGGCGTCCCGGGCCAGCCTGCTCGGTGGCGGATCGGGTCGTGTGCGGCCGGGCGAGGTCAGCCGCGCCCACACCGGCACGCTGTTCCTCGACGAGTTCCCGCTGTTCAACGCGGACATCATCGAGGCGTTGCGCCAGCCGCTCGAGAGCGGGGAGATCACCATCGCCCGTGGGGAGGAGGCGGCCACCTTCCCGGCCCGCACGATGGTGGTGGTCGCCCTCAATCCGTGTCCCTGCGGGGACTACCACCCGACCAACCGGGACAACCGCTGCACCTGCACCGAGGTACGCCGCCGTGACTACCGCCGCAAGCTGGGCGGCCCGGTCCTGGACCGGATCGACATCGTCCGGCACGTCGAGCCGCTGCGGCCGCACGAGGCCAGCGACCCGCTGGCCCGGCCGGAGCCGACGTCGGTGATCCGGGCCCGGGTGAGCGCCGCGCGCGAGCGTCAGCGGCGCCGGCTCGAGGGCACGCCCTGGCGGCTCAACGCGGACGTTCCCGGGCCGGAGCTGGTCAAGCGGTGGCCGCTCGGCGACGACGCGACCCGGCTGCTCCGGGACCGGGTGTACGCCGGCGGCCTGACCCAGCGGGGTGGCACCCGCGTGCACCGGCTCGCCTGGACGGTGGCGGACCTCCGCGGACTGGAGCGCCCCGGCGCCGACGAGGCCGACGTCGCCCTGCGGCTGCGCACCGGCGACCCGCTGCTGGTGTCCTCCCTGGAGATCGCGCCGTGACCGGTCGGCAGCCGGAGGGTCGGCGCGAGCGACTGGCGCGGGTGGCGCTGGGGCGCCTGGGGGAGCCGGGTGACCCGCGGCTGGCCGCGCTGGTCGGCGAGCTGGGGGCCGAGCAGGTGTGGGCCTACCTCCGCGAGGAGCGCGACCCCACCGGACTGGCCACCGACGTCGCCGCCCGGCTGCGGGGTCTCGACGCCGAGGGGGACCTCGAGCGGGCCACCCGCAGCGGCATCCGGTTCATCGTCCCCGGCGACGCCGAGTGGCCGGGACGGCTGGGCGACCTCGACCGGGCGCCGGCGCTGAACGGGCGCGGTGGCGCACCGTTGGGTCTGTGGCTGCGCGGAGCCGGACGCCTCGACGAGCTGGCCGAGCGGCCGGTGGCGGTCGTGGGCTCGCGCTCGGCCACCACCTACGGCGTCGCGGTGGCCGGTGCGATCGCCGCCGACCTCGCCGAGGCGGGGGTGGGCGTGGTGTCGGGCGCGGCCTACGGCATCGACCAGGCCGCGCACCGAGGGGCGCTGGCGGCGCGGGGTGCGACGGTGGCGGTGCTGGCCTGCGGGGCGGACCGGGCGTACCCCGCGGCGCACCGGGAGCTGCTCGGCTACATCGCGGAGACCGGCCTGATCGTCTCCGAGACGGCGCCCGGGGGTGCCCCCACCAAGCTCCGCTTCCTGTCCCGCAACCGGGTGATCGCCGCGCTGTCGCTGGGCACCGTGGTGGTGGAGGCGGCCGTGCGCAGCGGGGCGCTGAACACCGCGAACTGGGCGGCGTCGGTGAACCGGACCGTGATGGGGGTGCCGGGCCCGGTCACCAGCGCACCGTCGGAGGGCGTCCACGAGCTGCTGCGGACCCGCGACGCCGCCCTGGTGACCCGCGGCAGCGACGTCCTCGAGCTGGTCTCGCCGGCCGGGGTGCACACCCAGGACCGGCGGCGGGCGCCCGAGACCGCCCGGGACCGGCTCGGCGACGCGGACCGGCAGGTGCTCGACGCCGTCCCGGTCGCGTCCCCTGCTTCGCTGGCCTCGTTGGTGCGCACAGCCGGTCTCGGCGAGCAGACCGTCGCCGCCGCGCTGGAGCGGCTCCGGTCCGGCGGCTTCGTGGAGCGTGGCAGCGGGGGCTGGCGGCTGGCCGCCGCCGAGCCCTGAGCGAGGGCACCGCCCTGGCTGGGCAACTGGCTGCTCCGCGGGGCTGGGCTGCCGGGCTGGGCTGCGGGGCTGGGCTGCGGGGCTGGGCTGCGGGGCTGGGCTGCGGGGCTGGGCGGCCGGGCTGGGCGGCCGGGCTGGCCGTGTCAGGTGTCGTCACCCGAACCGTCCGGAGGTCCCGGCTGTCCCTGTCCGGACTGTCCCTGTCCGGACTGTCCCTGTCCGGCCGACCCCGGCGTCCCGGCCGACCCCGGCGTCCCGGTTGACCCAGCACCCGGGTGAGCTGTGCGATCCAGGCCCGGACGGCCGGCTCCTCGGCGACCACGCGCCCCACGACGGCAGACCCGACCACGATGCTGGCGAGCACGATCAGCCACGACGCCAGGGCGAACACCAGGCCGAGCGGGCCGTACTCGGCGACCTCGGAGGCGATGAAGCGCGGCATCACCACACGGGAGCCCTCGCTGAGCAGGGTGGTGCCGACACCGGTGAGCAGGGCGCCGACCCAGAGCCGGGACCAGGGCACCCGTCCGAGCAGCAGGGTGTGCGGGGTCCACACCCAGAGCAGGGTCCCGAAGAGGATCAGGAGCGGCACCCGGCCGGGCGTCCAGGCGCCGCCGCGGCCCAGCGCATGCGCACCCACCGCGCCCAGCAGCAGGTAGCTGATCCAGACCATCAGCCAGAGGGCGCAGGACCGGGTCGCGGCGATGCCGCGTGGCCGCTCCTGCTCCCAGACCCGGTGGTACATCGCCTGCAGTGCCTGAGCGAAGCTGATCGCCGAGGCCACGGCCAGCAGGAGACCCAGGGCGCCCGCCTGGGTCCGGACCTGCTGCGGGGGTGCTGCCAGGACGGAGCGGATCGACGTCGCCCCCGAGCCGGAGATGCCGACCACGACCTGCACCCGGACGGCCAGTCCCTGGCTGACCCCGTGCGGGAGGAAGGAGCCCATCACGATCAGCATCGGGACCAGTGAGAGCAGGATCTGCGAGGCGAGGATCACGGCGCGGTTGACGGCCTCCACCCGGCCCAGCTCGTGGATCGTCCGGCGGGCGCCAGGGAGGTCGTCGAGCAGGGCGTGGACCCGCCTCGAGCCGTCGTCGTACACCGTCCGCGCCGCGCCCACGACCCGACGAACGCGTGGTCGCACGGCCATGGCACGCACCTCCGTCCGCCGCATCGAACGTGCCTCCATCGAACCAGCACGCGTCCGGCAGCACGTCGTCTGCCGCGGAGGAGGTCGCCGCCTGCACCGTCCGCCGGGGTCTCGCGGCTCGTCCACAGTGGGCCTCACCCGCGCGGGGTGATGTGGGGGACACCTCCGGGTCGCCAGGCTGGGCCCGGCGGGGCCGGCCGTGCCCCCGCGGGACCAGGAGCCGCGATGACCGACGACGCGGGCGGGGGAGCAGCCGCGGACGAGTGGCACCGCCGGGAGCGCCGGCTGCGCAGGCGCGGGGCGATCCGTTCGCTGCTGGGGGCAATGCTGCTGGGGCTGGCCGTCACCGTGGCCTACTTCGTGCTTCCGTTCTCGTCCCCGCTGACCGGTGCGACCGTCCTGTGGCTCGTGCTCGGGCTGGTCGCGATCGGGGGGCTCATCGTCTGGCAGGTGCGGGCCGTTGCCCGCTCGCCGTACCCGCGGGCCCGCGCGGTGGGCGGGCTGGTGGTCTCGCTGCCGCTCTTCCTGGCGCTCTTCTCGACGACCTACTTCTTCATGGGCCGGGCGGAGCCGGGCAACTGGTCGGAGCCGATGAGCCGCCTCGACGCGGCGTACTTCACGGTCACCGTCTTCGCGACGGTCGGTTTCGGTGACATCACCCCCGTCACCCCCGCCGCCCGAGCGGTGACCACCGTGCAGATGCTGGGCGACATCCTCCTGGTCGGACTCGTCGCACGCGTCTTCGTGGTGGCCATGCAGGAAGGTCTGCGGCGAAGCACCCCGCCCGGCGAGGAGCCACCCCCGACCGGAAGGGAGCTGATGTGAGCCAACCGGACGGGTCCTCGCGACAGAACGCCCGGACCGCTGCGGCGGCGCCGGCGAGCCCGAGTGCCCAGGTTCCCGACCCGTCGACCCTGCTCAGATCGCGGTCCTACCGCACCCTGCTGGTGTTCGCCGCCCTGGTCGGCATCCCGATCGCCGCCCTGGCCTACGGCTACCTCCAGTTCGTCGGCGAGGTCCAGCAGTGGCTGGGCACCGACCTGCCCCGGTCGCTGGGCCTCGGCGAGCCGACCTGGTGGCCGATCCCGGTGCTGGTCACCGGCGGCCTGCTCGTCGCCCTCACCATCAGGTTCCTGCCCGGTCGCGGAGGCGAGATCCCCGCGGACGGGTTCCAAGCGGGCGGCGGCCCGCCACCGCCCGGACACCTGGTCGGCATCGCGCTCGCGTCGGTGCTCACCCTGGGCTTCGGAGCGGTGCTCGGGCCCGAGGCGCCGCTGATCGCCCTCGGCGGCGGCCTCGCCGCCTGGGCCGTCCGGCTGCTCAAGCACGACGCCCCCGCGCAGGCGGTCACCCTGATCGGTGCCGCCGGCAGCTTCGCGGCCATCAGCACGCTGCTCGGGTCGCCCCTGCTCGCCGCGTTCCTGCTGCTGGAGATAGCCGGGGTCGGAGGCGCGATGACCTCGCTGGTCCTGGTCCCGGGGCTGCTGGCGGCCGGGATCGGGTCCTTGGTCTTCGTGGGGCTGGACTCCCTGACCGGTCTGGGGGCCACCAGCCTGACCATCCCCGGAGTGCCCCCGGTCGGCAGTCCCACCGTCTCCGAGTTCGGCTGGGCGCTCGTCATCGGCGTCGTCGCGACGGTCGTCGGGACCGGGATCCGCTGGATCGCCTTGCGGGTGAAGCCCGCCGTCGAGGGTCGGCTCCTGGTCCTCACGCCGATCGTCGGCCTCGCGGTCGCGCTGCTCGCGATCGGCTACGCGGAGGCCACCGGCAAGCCGACCTCCGACGTGCTCTACTCCGGCCAGAGCGCGATCGGGCCGCTGATCACCCACGCGGCCGACTACTCCGTCGCCACGCTGCTCCTGCTGCTGGTCTGCAAGGGCCTGGCCTACGCGGCCTGCCTGGGCAGCTTCCGAGGCGGCCCGATCTTCCCCGCGATGTTCCTCGGGGCCGCGGGCGGGATCGCACTGTCCCGGCTGCCCGGGTTGCAGACCGTCTCCGGGGCGGCGATGGGAATCGGCGCCATGTGTGTGGTGATGCTCGGGTTCCCCCTGGTCTCGGTCCTGCTGGCCACGCTGCTGCTGATGTCCGACGGCCTCCAGGTGATGCCCCTGGTGATCGTCGCCGTCGTGGTCGCCTACGTCGGTCGAGCCGTCCTGGGGCACCTGGTGCTGGAGGACCGGACCGCCGCCTCGGCGCCGCCCCCGACCTGACCCGCCCCCGGCACGCCCCCGGCCTGCCCCGGCATGCCCCGGCGCCCTGACCCCGGCGGCCCGGTCCCGCGCCGGCGCGCGGGCGTCGCGGCCCGCCGTGCACCGTCGGGCGGTCTAGGCTCGCCGGGTGAGCGCCGACCTGCCGGAGGAGATGGCACAGGTGCTCGCTGCCTACGAGCGGCACCTGGTCTCCGAGCGCGATCTGGCCCCGCACACCGTCCGGGCCTACCTCGGCGACATCTCCGGCATGCTCGAGCAGGCGGTCAGGCTCGGGCACACGAGCGTCGCCACGCTGGACGTCGGCACGCTCCGCAGCTGGTTGGCCACCCAGCAGACCCTCGGCAAGGCGCGCACCACGGTGGCCCGCCGTGCCACGGCGGTGCGGGTGTTCACCGCCTGGTCCCGGCGGACCGGGCGGATGGAGACCGACCCGGGCGCCCTGCTCGGCACCCCGAAGGCGCACCGCACGCTGCCACCGGCCCTCCGGGTCGACGAGGCGCGCTCGCTGCTCGAGGCTGCCGCGGTGCGTGCCGACGACGGGAGCCCGCTCGGCCGGCGCGACGTGGCCGTCCTCGAGCTGCTCTACGCGACGGGCATCCGGGTGGGCGAGCTCTGCGGCCTCGACGTCGACGACGTGGACCACGAGCGGCGGGTGGTCCGGGTGCTCGGCAAGGGCCGCAAGGAGAGGACCGTGCCGTTCGGCCTGCCCGCGGCCCGCGCCCTGGACTCCTGGCTCACGTCGGGACGGCGCGAGCTCGCCGTCCCGGGCGCCGGCGCGGCGCTGTTCCTCGGGGCGCGGGGCAGGCGCGTGGACCAGCGCGCCGTGAGGACCCTGGTGCACGCCCGCCTCGCCGATGTCCCCGGTGCCCCCGACCTGGGGCCGCACGGGTTGCGGCACACCGCGGCAACGCACCTGCTGGAGGGCGGGGCCGACCTGCGCACGGTCCAGGAGCTGCTCGGGCACTCCTCGCTGGCCACCACGCAGATCTACACCCACGTCACCACCGACCGGCTCCGGACGGCCTACCACCAGGCCCACCCCCGCGCCTGAGCCGCGCCATCCACGCGGCGCCCGACGGCGGGCACGGGGCCCACCAGCGGGCGCACCGAGAGGCCGAACGCCCCGGGTGACCGGAACGACGGCGGCGGCCGGAGCGGCAGGGCGGACGCGGTGCCCGGCCGCCCGAGCGCGGCTCCGGGGGGCCCGCCGTGCAGGGGGAGCAGCCGCACCGGGACCGCCCCCACCAGCATGAGCGGGTCCCGGTAGCGGTCCCGGCCCTCCACCCATCCCCAGTGCAGGCACACGCGTGGGAAGCAGTGCGACCCGAACAGCTGCAGCCGCCCGAGCACCGCACCGGCGGGCACCTCGTCGCCGACCCGCACCACCGCCGCGACGGGCTCGTAGGTGGTCCGGGTGGCCCCGTGGTCGACGACCACCACGCCGCGCCCGGCGAGCCGGCCGGCGAAGCCCACCCGCCCGGGCAGGGCGACGCGCACCGGCTGGCCGACCCGTCCGGCCAGGTCCACCCCGCGGTGCCCGGACCCCCACCGGCTGGCGGGCGGGTCGAACCGCGCGACCACGTCGGGTCGAGGCTGCAGCGGCCAGACCCCGGACACAGGCGCGGGCAGCCTGGACGCCGGGACGGGCGGCTCGGTGGCCGCGGCGGGGCCGGGCGGAAGCAGCGTGGCCGGGCCGGCCGCGAGGATGACGGTGAGCAGGACGGCGGTCAGCGGCCCCCGGCGCCGAGGGGAGGCGCAGAGGGGGGCGGCGAACGGGTGGTGGGGCATGCTGGCAGCCTGGTCGTCGGAGCCCCGGCCGCGCAGCGACGTGCGGCTCGCGGGGGACAGGTCCGGGGCCGTCGCGGCGGTGGAGGGTTCCTGGCCGACCGCGGGCCGATCCCGATTAGGGTCCGTCCCTCGATCTCCTCTAGACTGGCCGGTGGCAAGCCGTGCATGCGGCTTGTACTTCGCACGCTCGTCACCGCGACGGTCGCCGGTCCACCAGGACCGTCGTTCCCGCGCGGGCGTCGTCCCTCGGTCCCCACCGCCCGGTGGGGTGAGGACGCGCCGGGCGTCAGGGCAGGGGACACCCGTCTCCCTGCGACCAACTGAGGCGATCCGACCGCAGGTCGTGTGCTCCGCGCACGCGCACGTGGGGGCGGATCATGACAAGAAAGGACGACCGGCATGGCCGTCGTCACCATGCGCCAGCTCCTCGAGAGCGGCGTCCACTTCGGGCACCAGACCCGTCGCTGGAACCCCAAGATGAAGCGCTTCATCATGACCGAGCGCAATGGCATCTACATCATCGACCTGCAGCAGTCGCTGGCCTACATCGACCGCGCCTACGCGTTCGTCAAGGACACCGTCGCCAAGGGCGGCACCGTGATGTTCGTGGGCACGAAGAAGCAGGCCCAGGAGGCCATCGCGGTCCAGTCGACCCGGGTCGGGATGCCGTACGTCAACCAGCGCTGGCTCGGTGGCATGCTCACCAACTTCCAGACGGTGCACCAGCGGATCAACCGCCTCAAGGAGCTCGACGAGGTGGACTTCGACGATGTGGCCGGCAGCGGCCGCACGAAGAAGGAGCTGCTCCAGATGAAGCGCGAGCGGGACAAGCTCGACAAGACCCTGGGCGGTATCCGTGAGATGACCCGTACGCCGTCCGCGGTGTGGATCGTCGACACGAACAAGGAGCACCTGGCCGTCGAGGAGGCCCGCAAGCTGCGGATCCCGATCATCGGCATCCTGGACTCCAACTGCGACCCGGACCTCGTCGACTTCCCGATCCCGGGCAACGACGACGCGATCCGTGCGGTCGGTCTGCTGACCCGCGTGGTCGCCGACGCCGTCGCCGACGGTCTGATCGCCCGCTCGGGCGCCAAGACCGGTGAGGGCACCGCGACGCCGGGCGCCGAGGAGCCGCTGGCCGAGTGGGAGCGCGAGCTCCTGGCCGGCGACGCCGACAAGGCTGCGGTCCAGGCGACCGGTGGCGACGCCGCCGCCAGCGCCGAGACCCCGGCCGCCGAGGCCACCGGTGCCTCCTCCGAGGGTGCCGACTCGCCCGCCGAGCCGCAGGCAGCCGGCGAGGCCGAGGCCGCTGCCGAGACGCCGGCCGAGGCTCCCGCCGAGACGCCGGCCGAGGCTCCCGTCGAGGGCGAGACCCAGGCCTGAGCGAGCCGACGGAGGGCGCGGGTGGCTCGACCACCCGCGCTCCCGTCGCCGCGCACCCCTCGGGTGCGTGACCGCACCACCCACGGGCGCCGACGCGCCCCCACCGTTCACGACCGACCACCACCAGCACGAGGGAGTGCAGACATGGCGAACATCTCCGCCGCCGACGTCAAGAAGCTCCGCGACATCACGAGCGCGGGCATGATGGACTGCAAGAAGGCGCTCACCGAGGCCGACGGTGACTTCGACAAGGCCATCGAGATCCTGCGCGTCAAGGGCGCCGCCAAGGCCGAGAAGCGGGGCGCCGAGCGCACCGCGACCAACGGCCTCGTCGCCGCGTCCGGCACCGCGCTCGTCGAGCTCAACTGCGAGACCGACTTCGTCGCCAAGAGCGACGAGTTCGTCGCCACCGCCCAGCAGATCGCCGATGTGGCCTCCGAGGCGAAGCCGGCCGACGCCGAGGCCCTCAAGGCCGTCGCGCTCGGCGGCTCCACCGTGGGCGAGGTCGTCGCCGACCTCGCCGTCAAGATCGGCGAGAAGATCGAGCTCGGCCGGGTCGCGGTCTTCGACGGTCCCGTCGCGACGTACATGCACCGCCGTGCCTCCGACCTGCCGCCGGCCGTCGGCGTGCTCGTCGAGTACGCCGGTGACGGCGAGGAGGCCGCGCGCGGCGCCGCGATGCAGATCGCCGCGATGCGTCCGGAGTTCGTCTCCCGCGACGAGGTGCCCGCCGACGTGGTCGCCAAGGAGCGCGAGATCGCCGAGGCGACCGCCCGTGAGGAGGGCAAGCCCGAGCAGGCGCTGCCCAAGATCATCGAGGGTCGGCTCAACGGCTACTACAAGCAGGTCGCCCTGCTCGACCAGCCGTCGGTGCAGGACTCCAAGAAGACCGTCAAGAAGGTCCTCGACGAGGCCGGTGTGAGCGTCAAGCGCTTCGCCCGCTTCGAGATCGGCCAGTGAGGTCGCTCTCCGAGCAGCACCTGCGCATCAACTAGGGTGGAAACCCACCCGCACGTCGTACGTCGAGGAGGCCGGTCCGTGGCTAGGCAGCACCAGCTCGGACCGGCCTCCTCGCACGTCCGGCGTACCCCGTCGTGCCCCCTCCGAAAGGACCACCCGTGACCGCCTACAAGCGAGTCCTGCTGAAGCTCTCCGGTGAGGTCTTCGGAGGTGGGCGGGTCGGTGTCGACCCCATCGTGGTCAACGCGATCGCCGCCGAGATCGCCGACGTGGTCCGCAACGGCGTGCAGGTCGCGATCGTCGTCGGCGGCGGCAACTTCTTCCGCGGCGCCGAGCTGCAGAAGGGCGGTATGGACCGCGCCCGGGCCGATTACATGGGCATGCTGGGCACGGTGATGAACTGCCTCGCGCTCCAGGACTTCCTGGAGAAGCAGGGCGTGGAGACCCGGGTGCAGACCGCCATCGCGATGGGCCAGGTCGCCGAGCCCTACATCCCGCGGCGCGCGATGCGGCACCTCGAGAAGGGCCGGGTCGTCATCTTCGGCGCCGGTGCCGGGATGCCGTACTTCTCCACCGACACGGTGGCCGCCCAGCGCGCCCTCGAGATCGGCGCGCAGGTCATCTTGATGGGCAAGCAGGGCGTCGACGGCGTCTACGACTCCGACCCGCACGAGAACCCGGACGCGGTGAAGTTCGACCACCTCACCTACGACGAGTTCCTGTCCCGCGGGCTCAAGGTCGCCGACGCGACCTCGGCCAGCCTCAGCCGGGACAACAACCTGAACATGATCGTGTTCAACCTGTCCGAAGAGGGCAACATCGCCCGTGTCGTCGCGGGTGAGAAGATCGGCACGACGGTCGCACGCGACGCCTAGCGGCCCGCGCAGCAGACCCCGTCCGCCGTACCCGAGAACCGAGGAGCAGCCGTGATCAACCAGACCCTCAACGAGGCCGACAGCAAGATGGGCAAGGCCGTCGAGGTGACCCGGGAGGACTTCGCGGCCATCCGCACCGGGCGGGCGAACCCCTCGATGTTCCACAAGCTCACCGCCGACTACTACGGCTCCCCGACGCCGCTCCAGCAGCTGGCGTCCTTCACCGTGCCCGAGGCGCGGGTGATCATCATCAGCCCGTACGACGCCGGCGCGATGACCGCGATCGAGAAGTCCATCCGGGACTCGGACCTCGGGGTGAACCCGACCGACGACGGCAAGACCATCCGCGTCACGCTGCCCGAGCTGACCGAGGAGCGCCGCAAGGACTACATCAAGATGGCCAAGGGCAAGGCCGAGGACGGCAAGATCGCCATCCGCAACATCCGCCGTACCGCGAAGCAGTCGATGGACAAGGCGGAGAAGGACGGCGAGGTCGGCAAGGACGACGTCACCGGGGCGGAGAAGCGGCTGGACGGGATCACCAAGAAGCACACCGACGCGATCGACGAGATGCTCAAGCACAAGGAAGCCGAGCTCCTCGAGGTCTGAGGACCTCCGACGGCCATGAGCTCCTCCGACTCGCCGCCCGCCCCGGCGACGCCCGCACCCCCGAAGACCAGCCGCGCCGGCCGCAACCTGCCGGCCGCGATCGCCTCCGGAGTGGTCCTCGGGGTCGCGATCATCGCCTCGCTGGTGTTCTGGAAGCCCGCGTTCATGCTGATCGTGGTCGCGGCGGTCCTGGTGGCGGTCTGGGAGCTCGGGCACGCGTTCGCCACCGGTGAGATCCGGTTGACCCGTGAGCCGGTGATGCTCGGCGGCGCGGTGATGGTGCTCTGCGCGTACTTCTTCGGGGCTCCCGCCCTGGTCACGGCGACGGCGGTCACCGCCCTGGCCAGCATGCTGTGGCGGCTGCGCGGGGGCGTGGCCGGCTACGTCATGGACGCGACCGCGGCGGTGTTCACGATCGTCTACGTGCCGTTCCTCGGCGGCTTCGTCGCCCTGCTGCTGCGGGAGGACGACGGCGCGCTGGCGATCGTCACCTTCATCCTGGTCACGATCGCCTCGGACATCGGCGGGTACGCCGTGGGCGTGGTCGCCGGCAAGCACCCGATGGCGCCGGTGATCTCGCCGAAGAAGTCCTGGGAGGGCTTCGCCGGCTCGGCGGTCTCCTGCGTGGTGGTCGGCTGGCTGACCGTCGACTACCTGCTCGACGGCGACTGGTGGGTCGGGGTGCTGCTCGGGCTGACCGCCGTCGTGATGGCGACGCTGGGCGACCTGTGCGAGTCGGTGATCAAGCGCGACCTCGGGATCAAGGACATGTCCCAGATCATCCCGGGCCACGGCGGCCTGATGGACCGGCTCGACTCGTTGCTCGCCACGGCCGCGCCCACCTGGCTGCTGCTGCACTACCTGGTCTTCTGACCGCTCGGGCCGTGTGACCGCTCTCGCCCGGCGCGGATTCGTGGCACCCCGGGCGCGGGTGGGACACTGGTGTGACCATGTCTGACCAGCCGAAGACCCTCCCGCTCGTGTTCGACGAGCCGCGGGGTCGCAAGAAGCCGCCGCGCCACCTCGCCGACCTGACCGCCGAGGAGCGCAAGACGCTCGTCAGCGAGGCGGGACTGCCGGGTTTCCGGGCGCGTCAGCTCGCCACGCACTACTTCTCGCGGTTGGTCGACGACCCCGCGGAGATGACCGACCTGCCGGCCGCGGAGCGCGGTCAGCTGGTGGCGACCCTGCTGCCCGAGCTGATGACGCCGCTGCGGACGATGGAGGCCGACAAGGGCACCACCCGCAAGACCCTGTGGAAGCTCTTCGACGGTGCACTCGTCGAGTCCGTGCTGATGCGCTACCCCGGGCGGGTGACGATGTGCGTCTCGTCGCAGGCCGGCTGCGGGATGGCGTGCCCGTTCTGCGCGACCGGCCAGGGCGGCCTCCAGCGCAACATGTCCACCGGTGAGATCGTGGAGCAGGTCGTCGCCGGTGCCCGGTCACTGGCGCGCGGCGAGGTCCCCGGTGGTCCGGGCCGGGTCTCCAACGTGGTGTTCATGGGGATGGGCGAGCCGATGGCCAACTACAAGGCCGTGATGGGGGCGATCCGCCGGCTCACCGACAAGACCCCCGACGGGCTCGGCATGTCCGCCCGCGGGATCACCCTGTCGACGGTCGGCCTGGTGCCGCGGATCAACCAGCTCGCCGACGAGGGCATCCCGGTCACGCTGGCCCTGTCGCTGCACGCCCCCGACGACGAGCTGCGCAACGAGCTGGTCCCGATCAACACCCGCTGGTCGGTGCACGAGGCCGTCGAGGCGGCCTGGAACTACGCCCGGGTCACCAAGCGGCGGGTGTCGATCGAGTACGCGATGATGTGCGACATCAACGACCAGGGCTGGCGGGCGGACCTGCTCGGCGACGTGCTGACGTCGTACGGCGACTGGGGCTGGGTGCACGTGAACCTGATCCCGCTCAACCCGACGCCCGGCTCGAAGTGGACCGCGTCGCGGCCCGAGGTCGAGCGCGAGTTCGTCCGCCGGCTCGAGGCCAAGGGCGTGCCGACCACGGTGCGGGACACGCGGGGAAGCGAGATCGACGGCGCCTGCGGGCAGCTCGCCGCCACCGACGCCTGACCCCGCAACGCACGTGCGTTCGCGCCGACTCGGCGGGGTCCAGGCGTGCGTTCGCGCCGACTCGGCGGGGTCGAGGCGTGCGTTCGCGCCGACTCGCCGGGGTCAGCGGGGGACGCCGAGGTGCCGCAGCAGGTTCACGGCGAACCGGTCCCCGGTGCGCTCCATCGCCGACTCCATCACCTTGCGGACTGCGGGACCGGCAGCCTTGGCCAGCGGCAGCTCCACGCACAGGGTCAGGCTGATCCGCAGGTGCGTGCCGCCGTCGACCTCGCTGAGCCGGTACCAGCCCTCGGCGGCGGTCCGCTCGCGCCGGCCGTCGGGCGGGGCGTGCGTGTAGTCGATCCGCTCGGGAGCCTCGAAGGTCATCCGCTCGGTGAAGGTGGGGTTGATGCTCGCGCCGAGGACGCCGATCCGGTTCATCTCCCAGCGCCACAGCTCGCCGTCGGTCTCGATGCGGCGCAGCAGCGGGGTCAGCCGGGGGAGCACCTCGGGGTCGGTCAGCGCCGCCCAGATCGCCTCCCGGTCCGCCGCCACCACGGCCTCGGAGTCGGTCGTCGCCGAGAACCTGTTCACCCGCGCAGTCTTGCACCCGGCCGCAAGGCCGCCCCCGGTCAGCCCCGGGCGAGCAGCGGAGCCACCTCGGCGACGTCGTCCACGAGGTGCACCGCCCGCTCCATGGCACGGCCCCGCGCCAGCGTCTGCAGCAGCGGCCACACCGGCAGCTCGCAGGTCCAGTAGCCCACCCCGACCAGCACCATCGGCGCGATCGCCGCGGGGTCGGCGTAGTAGTTCTCGCAGGCGTCCTGGAACACCTCCTGCACGGTTCCGCCGCGGCCGGGCAGGAAGACCACGCCGGCGTTGCACACGTGCAGCAGCACGTCCTCGCGGATCGCGTTCTTGAAGTACTTCGCGACCTGGCCGGCGAACGCGTTCGGCGGCTCGTGCCCGTAGAACCAGGTCGGCACCCCGAGCGAGCCGCCGCCGTCCGGCCACCGGTCGCGGACGTCGAACGCGCGCCGGGCCCAGGCACCGACCGAGCCGTCATAGCCGGGCACCGTGGCGAGCAGGCCGAGCGCCTCGTCGAGCACCGCCACGTCGTGGTGGGCCAGGTAGGCGCCGAGGTTCGCGGCCTCCATCGTGCCGGGGCCGCCCCCGGTCGCCACGACGAGGCCTGCCTCGGTCAGGGACCGTCCCAGCAGGGCGGCACCCCGGTAGAGGTCGGAGCCGCGCTCCGCAGCGTGCCCGCCCATCACGCCGACCAGCCGGCGGCCCCGCACGTGCTCCTCGAGCGCGTCGTCGACGGCCAGGTCGTGCAGGGACCGGGCGAGGTGCGCGTAGAGGTCGTCGCCGGTGCGGGTCACCCAGGCGTACGTGCGGGCGTCGAGGGTCGACCCGTAGGAGCCGTGCGCGAGCCCGTCGTACAGCTCGCCTGGGGTGTAGAGGTGGGCGCGGTAGGCGTTCACCGGCACGTCGGGGACCTCCGGGAAGACCAGCGCGCCCCGGTCCCGCAGCCGGTCCTCGACGTCCGGGCCCAGGTGGCAGCCGAGGAACAGCGCGCCGCGCGGGTCCAGACGCTCCAGGACGTCGCCGCGCTTGCGCAGGTCGACGTCCTGGAGCTGCCAGCCGGTCATCGACGTGGCGCCCCGGGCCACCCGCCGGTCGAACTCCTCGAGGGTCTCGATCTCGACGTGGCTGCGTGCACGGCTCCTCATGCGGACATCCTGCCCGCCGCACCGGCACCCACCTCAGAGGGCCTCGGCGAGCACGTCCGCGAAGAGGGCGTCCTCGTCGACATCGAGGCCCCTGCCGACGAACCAGGAGCAGACGTTGTGGCAGTCACGCATCAAGAAGTCCAGTCCGGACGGGTTGGCGACCAGGTCCACCGCCTGCGGCAGGTCGATCACGACCACCCGCTCACCCGCCGCCAGCACGTTGTACGGCGACAGGTCGCCGTGGGCCACGCCCTGGCGTGCGAACCCGGCCATGGCGTCCCGCAGCTGGTCGAACCAGGTGACGAGCAGCCGGGGGGACGGGCGGGTCTGCGCCAGCCGCGGCGCCGGCTCGCCGTCCACGGTGACCAGCTCCATCAAGATCTCGGTGCCGTCGATCTGCACCGGGTAGGGCACCGGGAGGCCGGCCGACCAGAAGCGGGTGAGCGCGTCCCACTCCGCCGTCGCCCACTGGCCGGCCGCGAGGGCGCGCCCGTGCGCGGTCTTCTTGGCGAGGGCACGGGCGTCACGGGAGCGCCGGGTCCGGCGGCCCTCGGTGTAGGCGCCGCTGCGGTGGAAGCTCCGGTGCTCCTCGCCCCGGTAGCGCTTGGCGGCCATCACGACCTGCCGGCCGGGGTCGTCGGGCACCGCCCGCTCGAGCAGGAAGACGTCGGCCTCCTTGCCGGTCTTCAGCACGCCCAGGTCGGTGTCGAGGGCGGCCTGGCTGGTGACCACCCAGTCCGGCCGCGGCTCGGGACCTCGGCACAGCGGCTCGACGTCGAGCCAGGTGGAGAAGCGCTGCCCCTCACCGGGGTCGTCGGTCGACCGGAAGTCGAAGACGAAGCGCGGGTCCAGGTCGGGGAAGGCGGCGGGGTCAGGTGCGGGGTGCTCGGATGAGGACGGGTACGGCATGGGGGTCGGTGCTCCTGGAGTGGGAGGACGTGCGGGCACGGGACGCGCCAAGGACGGCGATCGACATGTCACGACTCCTCTCGGGCACCGACGGCCGGCTGCTGTCGTCGTAGCCCCAGGGTGGACCAGCGACACCGGCACGGGCAACCGGTTTGTCGTGTCCGGGCGGTCGCGAGCGGCCTACCATCGAGGCACCCCCTTTCCCAGGAGCGTCGCCCGTGCTGCAGGTCGTCCGTCGAGCCGTCGGCGGTGTCTCGGTGCTCGCCCTGGTCGCCGTGCTCACCGTCTCCTCCGCCGCGGGCTCACCCGACGCGCCCGCTCCGGTCGCGGGTGCCGCCGGGATCGGCGACCGGTACTTCCCCCTCGACGGGAACGGCGGCTACGACGTCAGCCACTACGACGTGCACGACACCTACGCGGGTCGCCGGCTGACCGGTTGGACGGACGTCACCGCCACCGCGACCTCGACGCTCTCCTCGTTCCACCTCGACCTGGTGCTCACCGCCGACGCGGTCACCGTCGACGGGACCGACGCGTCGTTCGCCGGCCGCAACCGGCACGAGCTGGTCGTCACCCCCGCGACCCCGGTGGCGGCGGGCAGCAGCTTCACGGTCCGGGTCCGGTACCACGGCCGCCCGGCCTCGGTGGGGTACGGCGGTGAGCGGCCCTGGCTGTCCGAGCCCGACGAGGCGACCGCCACCAGCGAGCCGCACATCGCGCCGTGGTGGTTCCCGGCCAACGACCACCCGCGGGACAAGGCCACCTTCGACGTGACCTTCCGGGTGCCGCGGGGCCGGCAGGTGGTCGGCAACGGCGAGCTCGTGGACGCCACCACGACCGACGGCTGGACGGCGTGGCACTGGCGGATGCGGCAGCCGATGGCGACGTACCTGGCCTTCATCGCGGCCGGCCGGTTCCGGGTCGAGCAGGGCAGCTACCACGGCCTGCCGTACTACCTGGCGGTCTCGACGTGGTACGACCACCGGCTCCAGGAGCGCTCGCTGCGGCTGCTGCGGCGCACCCCGCGGATGGTGGCCTGGCTGGAGACCCAGCTGGGGCCGTACCCGTTCGACTCCACCGGCGGCGTGGTCACCTCGCTCTACCGCGGCTTCGCGCTGGAGAACCAGTCGCGGCCGACCTACCCCTATCTGGGCACCGGCCCGGAGGCCCGGGCCACGGTGGTGCACGAGCTGGCGCACCAGTGGTTCGGCGACTCGGTCACGGTCCGGCGCTGGCGCGACATCTGGCTCAACGAGGGGTTCGCCAGCTGGCTGGAGTGGCGCTACGCCGAGACCCACGGGGGTGAGAGCGCCCAGCACCGCCTGGTCCGGGAGTACGCCGCGCGGCCGGCGGGTCGCGCGTTCTGGCGGCTGCGCGTCGACGACCCGGGGGCCGCGCGGATGTTCGACGCGCCGGTCTACCAGCGGGGGGCGATGGCCCTGCAGGCGCTGCGGCACCGCATCGGCGGGCCGGCCTTCGACACCCTGCTGCGCACCTGGGCGAGCGAGCACCGGGGCGGCAGCGCGACGGTCCCGGAGTTCGAGGCCCTCGCCGCCCGGGTCAGCGGCCGGTCTCTGGACGGGTTCTTCGACGCCTGGCTGCACGCCCGCTCGCGCCCGGCGCGCACCTCCGCGAACGGTTTCTGAGCCCGAGCCCTGGTCTGCGGCCGGACGGGTCAGCAAGATGGGCGCATGGCCGACTACCGCACCGAGCACGCCAGGAGCATCGAGGACCCCGAGGGCTACTGGGGTGAGCAGGCCGGGCTCGTCGACTGGATCAGGAAGCCGCGACGCATCCTCGACGACGACCACCCGCCGTTCTACCGGTGGTTCCCCGACGCGACGCTGAACACCTGCTACAACGCGCTGGACCGGCACGTCGTCCGGGGCCACGGCGACCGGACCGCACTGGTCTACGACAGCGCCGTCGCCGACACCAGGGCCAGCTACACCTACGCGCGGCTGCTGGAGCGGACCGCCGCCTTCGCCGGCGCCCTGCGCGGGTTCGGGGTGGGCGCCGGCGACCGGGTGGTCATCTACATGCCGATGATCCCCGAGGCGGTGATCGCGATGCTCGCCTGTGCGCGGATCGGGGCGGTGCACTCGGTGGTCTTCGGCGGGTTCGCGCCGCACGAGCTCGCGGTCCGGGTGGACGACGCCCGGCCCACGGTGATCGTCACCGCCTCCTGCGGGATCGAGCCGACCCGGGTGGTCGAGTACAAGCCGATCGTGGACCGGGCCCTGGAGATGGCCGAGCACCAGCCGGCCGCGGTCGTCGTCAAGCAGCGGCCGCAGGCCGAGGCGTCCCTGCAGGCGCCCCGCGACGTGGACTGGGACCTGGCGATGAAGGCCGGCGCCACCGACCCGGCGGAGTGCGTCGAGGTCAAGGCCACCGACCCGCTCTACGTCCTCTACACCTCGGGGACCACCGGCCGCCCGAAGGGCATCGTCCGCGACAACGGCGGCCACGCGGTGGCGATGGCGTGGTCGCTGCCGAACATCTACGACGTGCACGCCGGCCAGGTCTGGTGGACCGCCTCCGACGTGGGCTGGGTGGTCGGCCACTCCTACATCGTCTACGCACCGCTGATCAACGGCGCGACCACCGTCCTCTACGAGGGCAAGCCGGTCGGCACCCCCGATGCCGGGGCGTTCTGGCGGGTGATCGCCGAGCACGGCGTCGAGGCGCTGTTCACCGCGCCGACCGCGATCCGGGCGATCAAGAAGGAGGACGCGAACGGCGAGCTCCTCGCCGACCACGACCTGAGCGCCTTCCGGACGCTGTTCCTGGCGGGGGAGCGGCTCGACCCCGACACCTACCACTGGGCGACCGAGATGCTCGGCGTCCCGGTCGTGGACAACTGGTGGCAGACCGAGACCGGCTGGCCGATCGCCTCGAACCTGCGTGGCCTGGACCCGATGCCGATCAAGCCCGGGTCGCCGACGGTCCCGGTGCCCGGCTACCAGGTCGAGGTGATCGGGGAGCGGGGCACCCGCGCGGCTGCCGGGGAGGAGGGCGCGATCTGCCTGCGGCTGCCGCTGCCGCCGGGCACGCTGACGACGCTGTGGGGGGACGACGAGCGGTTCGTGTCGTCGTACCTGTCGGCCTTCGAGGGCTACTACCTCTCCGGCGACGGCGGGTACGTCGACGAGGACGGCTACCTGTTCGTGATGGGCCGTACCGACGACGTCATCAACGTCGCGGGGCACCGGCTCTCCACCGGCTCGATGGAGGCGGTGATCGCCACCCATCCCGCGGTCGCGGAGTGCGCCGTGATCGGTGTCGCGGACCCGTTGAAGGGGCAGGTTCCGCGCGGCTTCGTGGTGCTCAAGAGCGGCGTCGAGCAGGATCCGGACGAGGTCGGCCGCGAGCTGGTCGCCAAGGTCCGCGACGAGATCGGTGCGGTCGCGGCCTTCAAGGACGTCTCGGTCGTCGGGGGGCTGCCGAAGACCCGCAGCGGCAAGATCCTGCGCAAGACGATGCGCGAGGTCGCCGACGGCAAGGAGGCCCGGGTCCCCTCGACCATCGAGGACGTCGAGGTGCTCGACCGGCTGCGGCCCGCCCTGCGGCGGGAGTGAGCCCGGCGCTCAGGAGACGACCAGCAGCCCGTCGTCCTCGCCGGTGGGGCGGCCGCCGACCGCGAGACCGCCGTGGAGCAGGGCGCGGGCGGCGGTCAGCTCGACCGGCCGGGACCACAGGTACCCCTGGCCCATCGAGCAGCGGGCCAGCTGGAGCCAGGTGGCCTGCTCCGGCTCCTCGACCCCCTCGGCGACGGTGGTGAGCCGCATGCTGTGGCTCATCGCGATGATCGCCTCGAGCAGCGAGGTGTCCGGGCGGGGGCCGCAGACCTGGTCGACGAAGGACTTGTCGACCTTGAGCACGTCGACGGGGAGCTGGGCCAGGTAGGCCAGCGAGCTGTAGCCGGTGCCGAAGTCGTCGATGGCCACCCGCACGCCGCGGTCCCGCAGTCGGGCCAGGGCGGTGATGGTGCCCTCCATGTCGTCGAGCAGGGTGCCCTCGGTGATCTCCAGGACCAGCCGCTCGGCCGGCATCCCGGTGCTGCGGAGCACCTCGACGACCTCGTCGACGAAGTCGGTCTTGGTCAGCTGCTGGGCGGCGATGTTGACCGCCATCGACGGCTGGTGCCGCTCGCTCTGCAGGCTGCGGCCGGCCCGGCACGCCTCCCGCAGGACCCAGCTGCCGAGCTGGATGATCAGGCCGCTCTGCTCGGCCACCCCGAGGAACTCCGAGGGCGGCAGCAGCCCCCGGGTGGGGTGGTTCCAGCGCACCAGCGCCTCGAAGCCGGTGATCCGCTGCGAGTCCAGGTCGACGGTCGGCTGGTAGTGCAGCACCAGCTGGTCCTCGCGGATCGCCCGCTGCAGCTCGCCGCGCAGGGCCATCCGCTCGAGGGCCTCGGCGTGCAGTCCGGCCTCGTAGACCGCGACCCGGCCCTTGCCGCGGTCCTTGGCCCAGTACATCGCCACGTCCGCGTTGCGGAGGGTCTCCTCGCGGTTGGTCTCGCCCGGCATCGCCTGGGACAGGCCGATGCTGGCCCGGACCGGGTGCATGGTCCCGTCGACCGAGACCGGGACCGCGAGCGCGGAGAGCAGCCGCTCGGCGACCTCCCGTGCCTGGGTCGCGTCGGCCGCCTCCATCAGCACGCCGAACTCGTCGCCGCCGAGCCGGGCTGCGGTGTCGCCCTGGCGGATGGCGCCGCTGATCCGCTCGGCAACGGTCACCAGCAGCTGGTCGCCGATGCCGTGCCCGAGGGAGTCGTTGACGTGCTTGAAGTCGTCGAGATCGAGGAAGAGCACCGAGAGCGGCTCGGTGGCCCGGTCGCGGTGCCGCAGCGCGTGGGCCAGCCGATCGCCGAACAGCTGCCGGTTCGGCAACCCGGTGAGCGGGTCGTGGAAGGCCTGGTAGCTCAGCTCCTCCTCGAGTGCGTGCCGGTCGGTCACGTCGCGGACGGTGAGCACCCAGGAGCTGACCAGGGTGTCGGCTAGCAGGTTGTTCAAGGTGCCCTCGAGGACCCGCTCGCGGCCGTCGGCATGGGTCAGCCGCAGCGTCACCGGCTGCTCGCCCTCGCGGTCGCCGGCCAGCATCCGCACGAACATCGGTACGTCGCGGGGGACCAGCAGGTCGACGAAGCGCCGGCCGACCAGGTCGTCGGGGGCCAGGCCGAGCACGGTGGCGGTCGACGGGCTGAGGAAGGTCGCGGTCGAGTCCGGCTCGAGGACGGCGAGCACGTCGGCGCTGTTCTGCACCAGCGCCAGCAGCCGCCGCTCGCCGGTGTCGAGGCTCTGCCGCTCGGTCAGTGCCCGCTGCAGCTCGCGGTGCCGCCGGACCAGCTTGCGGAACCAGAGGGCCCAGCCGATCGAGACCAGGACCAGGAGCGTGGCCAGGATCAGCGCGGCCTGGACGCCCACGCCGTGCCGGGTGTCGGCCAGCGACGCCCCGACGGCGCCGTCCGCGGCGCGCAGCCTTCGCAGGCCGGTGGTGTCGGGGGCTGCCGCCCAGGAGCGGGTGAGGGTCTCCAGGCGTCGGACGCCGGCGGGGGCGGTGGTGGCCAGCGAGCGCACGGCCTCCTCGACGGCGGCCGTGTCGTCGCCCGGCTGCCACGTCTCCAGCGCGCCGGTCACCCGCGCCTGCGCCACGAGCTGACCCTCGACGTGGTCGTCGAGGTGGTACACCGACATCAGGAACGCGAACTCGCCGAGAACGATGACCAGGGTGACCAGGATCGTGACCGCACCCCGCGCACGCGTGGTGGCGCTCGGTGCCATGGGCGTTCCTCCCGAAACCGTCAACCATCTCTGCCCCCGCGCCGACCGTAGGGGGAGAGTGTGGCGGTTCGTGGTGGAATGCCCGATTTTTGAACGATGGCGATCCCGGTCGGTCAGTGACCGCCGACCAGGGGGGCCATCGTCCGGGCCACCAGGCTCGGCCGGCCGGTGATCCTCTCCTCGGTGTCGGCGAAGGTCATCGCGCGCAGCCCCGCGTTCACGCCCAGCCAGCGCAGCGGCTCCGGCTCCCATCGCGGCGAGCGGTGCCCCACCCAGGGCAGCCGGGTCAGCTCGGTGTCGTGACCCAGCACCAGGTCGCGCAACGTGCGGCCGGCCAGGTTCGTGGTCGCGAGGCCGTCGCCGACGTACCCGCCGGCCCAGGCCTGCCCGGTGTCCCGGTCCAGCCCGACCGAGGCGACCCAGTCGCGGGGGATGCCCAGGGCGCCGCCCCACGCGTGGGTGAAGCGGGTGTCGGACAGCGCCGGGAACATCTCCACGAGCGTCTGCCGCAGCATCGCGAAGACCCGGGTCTCGCGGTCGTGACCGGCCCGGACCGACGAGCCGAAGTGGTACGGCGCGCCGCGACCGCCGAACACCAGTCGACCGTCCGCGGTGCGCTGGCCGTAGACGATCAGGTGCCGGTGGTCGGTGAAGGTCTCGCGCTCGCGCAGCCCGATCTGCTCCCACAGTGCCTCGGGCAGCGGCTCGGTGGCGATCACCAGCGAGTAGACCGGGGCCACGTCGCGCCGCATCCCGTCCAGGCCGGCGGTGTAGCCCTCGGTGGCCCGGACCGTCACGTCCGCTCGCACCACGCCGTGCTGGGTGTCCACCCGGTGGGGGGCGATCGCGCCGGCCCGGGTCCGCTCGTGGATCACGCCGCCGCGCCGCTCGACCGCCCGCGCGAGGCCGCGGACCAGCCGGGCCGGGTGCACCGCCGCGCAGTCGGGGGTGAACGTGCCGCCGAGCACGTCCGTGGCGGCGAGCCGGGCGCGGGCCTGGCCTGCGTCGAGCAACCGTACGTCGTCCTCCTCACGCCCCCAGGACCGCGCGTGGGCGACCTCGTCCTGGGCGCGGCGCCACTGCGACGGCGTCCGGGCCAGGGCGATCGTGCCGCCCTTGCGGGCCCGCGCGTCGATGCCCTCGTCGGCCGCGACGGCGAGCACCTCGTCGACGGTGGCGCGCATCGCCCGGTGCTGGGCGACCGCGCGGGCCCGGGACGAGCCGGGGAGCGCCGCCAGCGTGTCCGGGCCCGCAGGGAAGAGCGCCGAGCACCAGCCGCCGTTGCGCCCGGAGGCGCCGAAGCCCGCGGTCTCGGCCTCGAGCACGGCGACCCGCAACGTCGGGTCCTCACGCAGCAGGTAGTAGGCGGTCCACAGCCCGGTCAGCCCGCCGCCGACGATGGCGACGTCCACGCCGGTGGAGCCGGGCAGCGAGGGCCTCGGGACCCAGTCGTCGCCGGCGGTCTCGTGCCACAGGGACAGTCCGGACCAGGACGCCGACGACCCCGGGGCGGCCGGGCGCGCGGTCAGCGCACGCCCCAGGAGTAGGTCTGCTTGCGCAGCTGGAGGTACATGAACGTCTCGGTGGAGATGACGTTCTCGATCGTCCGGATCTTCGTGGAGAGCACGCTGAGCAGCTCCTCGTCGCTCTCGCAGACCACCTCGACCAGCAGGTCGTAGGAGCCCGCGGTGATCACCACGTAGTCGACCTCGTCCAGGGCGGCGACCGCGTCGGCGATCGGCTCGAGCTCGCCGCTGGCCCGGATCCCGATCATCGCCTGCCGCGCGAAGCCGAGCTCGAGGGGGTCGGTGACGGCCACGACCTGCATGACGCCGCTCTCGACCAGCCGTTGCACCCGCTGGCGGACGGCGGCCTCGGAGAGCCCGACGACCTTGCCGATCGCGGCGTACGAGCGCCGGCCGTCCTGCTGGAGCTCGGTGATGATGGACTTGGAGACGTCGTCGAGGAGGACCCCGTGGCCGGTGGGCCGTGCGGTTCCCGACCCGTTGCGCGCGCTGCGGCTGTTCACCGGCCGATGGTCGCACGCCCGGCCAGACCCGGTAAAGAGTCGGGAGGGATCGCGACGAAGGATTTCGTTGCAGGAATGTTTCCATCCCACTGAATCCCTTGTTCATACGCGAGGGCTCTGACAAAATCCACTGACCTCCCGCACTCCCGGCTATTGAGAGGACACGGTCGAGATGCCGCAGTCTGCACCCGTCCCCGAAGAGATCGCTCAGCTGCTCGGCCGGTCGGCCGTCGGCCGGCGTGGATTCGTGCGAGGCGCCGGCCTGGCGGGCCTCGGGCTCGGGGCGCCCGCGCTGCTGTCGGCCTGCGGCACGCAGGCCGCCAAGCAGACGGCCGACTCCTGCGTGAGCAAGGACCTGTCGTCGAGCCAGAAGACGCTGGACTTCTCCAACTGGCCGCTCTACCTCGACGAGAAGAAGGTCAAGCGCGGCGGGAAGAAGGTGACGGTGTACCCGACGCTGGAGAGCTTCCAGAAGGACACCGGCATCAAGGTCGACTACGTCACCGACGTCAACGACAACTCCGAGTTCTTCGGCGTCGTGCGCAACCAGCTGGCCGCCTGCAAGCCCACCGGCCGCGACATCATGACGCTGACCGACTGGATGGCGGCGCGGATGGTGAACCTGGGCTGGCTCCAGAAGCTCGACAAGGCGAAGCTCCCGAACGTCGAGGCCAACCTGGTCAGCAACCTCAAGTCGCCCAGCTGGGACAAGAACCGCGACTACTCGGTGCCCTGGCAGAGCGGGCTCACCGGCATCGCCTACAACGCCAAGCTGACCAAGGAGGTCAAGAGCTTCGAGGAGCTGCTGACCCGCCCGGACCTCAAGGGCAAGGTCAGCCTGCTCTCCGAGATGCACGACACCATGCTGTTCATGCTGCTGCTCGAGGGCGCCGACCCCGAGGACTTCACCGCCGACCAGTTCGGGTCGGCGATCGACCGGCTCAAGAAGGCGACCGACGCCGGGCAGATCCGCGCCTTCACCGGCAACGAGTACGCCCAGGACCTGGTCAAGGGCAACATCGTGGCCTGCGAGGCCTGGTCGGGCGACATCATCCAGCTCCAGTTCGACAACCCCGACATCAAGTTCGTCGCGCCGGAGGAGGGACTGGCGCTGTGGAGCGACAACATGCTGGTCCCCAACAAGTCGGCCCACAAGGCCAACGCCGAGGACCTGATGAACTACTACTACCAGCCCGAGGTGGCCGCGACGCTCGCCGCCTGGGTGAACTACATCTGCCCCGTCGAGGGCGCCAAGCAGGCGATGGAGAAGATCGACTCCTCGCTGGTGGACAACAAGCTGATCTTCCCCGACACGTCGACGCTGGACGGCGCCAAGGACTTCATGGGTCTCGACCAGAAGACCGAGCAGGGGTACCAGAAGCAGTTCGCGTCCGTGATCGGGGCCTGACGCCGTGGTCGACAGGGTTCCGGACGCCGGCGCCGACCTCACGCTGACCTCGGTCACCAAGAGGTTCGGCTCGTTCACCGCCGTCGACGACCTCCACCTCGTGGTGGAGCAGGGGCAGTTCTTCGCCCTGCTGGGGCCGTCGGGGTGCGGCAAGACCACGACGCTGCGGATGGTGGCCGGGCTCGAGGAGCCGACCAGCGGCACCATCACCATCTCCGGCCAGGACATCAGCCGGCTGCGCCCGTACAAGCGGCCGGTCAACACGGTGTTCCAGAACTACGCGCTCTTCCCGCACCTGGACATCTTCGAGAACGTCGCCTTCGGCCTGCGCCGCCGCGGGGTCAAGGACATCGAGAAGCAGGTCGGCGACATGCTCGAGCTGGTGGAGCTCGGCGGCTTCGGCAAGCGTCGCCCCGGCCAGCTCTCCGGCGGCCAGCAGCAGCGAGTGGCGCTGGCCCGGGCGCTGATCAACCGCCCACAGGTGCTGCTGCTCGACGAGCCGCTCGGGGCGCTCGACCTCAAGCTGCGCCGGCAGATGCAGATCGAGCTCAAGCGCATCCAGACCGAGGTCGGGATCACCTTCGTCCACGTCACCCACGACCAGGAGGAGGCCATGACGATGGCCGACACCATCGCGGTGATGAACAAGGGCGTCATCGAGCAGATGGGCCGGCCCGCCGAGCTGTACGACTCCCCGGCGACCACGTTCGTGTCCAACTTCCTCGGCCAGTCCAACCTGGTGAAGGCCGAGGTGGTCGGCCGCGACGGCGACCACCTGGTCGTGGACGCCTACGGCAGCAAGCTCGCCGCGCCCGCGTCCCGGGCCCGCCGTACCGACGGCACCGTGTGGGTCGGCGTCCGTCCGGAGAAGGTCTTCCTGGCCTCGACCGACGCGGGGCACGGCAACGACGGGAACCTGCTGAGCGGGGGCGTGGTCAGCGACGTCAGCTTCATCGGGGTCAGCACGCAGTACCTCGTCCGGACCGGCTGGGGCCAGGAGCTCACCGTCTTCGAGCAGAACAGCGGGGCCCGCAGCGGCTTCCGGGTGGGCGACCCGGTCGACCTGCACTGGTCCGCGGCGCACACCTTCCTGCTCGACGCGGACCAGGACGCGCACGCGGGGGACGAGTCCTACGCCGCCCTGGCCACCGAGACGGCGGCGCCCGCGTGAGCGCGGCCCAGGCGGAGGTGGACGCGGAGGGGCTGCTGGGCGAGGAGCCCCCGCCGCCGCGGCGCCGCAGGTCGCGCACCGGCTACCTGCTGCTGCTCCCGGGGATGCTGTGGCTGGTCGTCTTCTTCCTGCTGCCCACCCTCCAGCTGGTCGCCACCTCGCTCTACGACCCGAACGGCTCGCTGGACACCGGCTACGCGATGACGTGGTCGTTCTCGAACTACTGGCACGCGCTGTCCTCGTTCCAGGCGCCGTTCCTGCGCTCGCTGGTGTACGCCACGGTCGCGACCGGGCTCGCGCTGCTGCTGGCCTACCCGCTGGCGTACGCGATCGCGTTCAAGGCCGGCCGCTGGAAGAACCTGATGCTGGTGATGGTGATCGCGCCCTTCTTCACCAGCTTCCTGGTCCGCACGCTGGCCTGGAAGTCGATCCTGTCCGACAACGGCTTCGTCGTGCACACGCTGCAGGCCCTGCACATCCTCGCCCCCGACGGGCGGCTGCTGGCGACCTCGGTGGCCGTGGTCACCGGGCTGACCTACAACTTCCTGCCGTTCATGGTGCTGCCGCTGTACGCGAGCCTGGAGAAGATCGACCTGCGGCTGATCGAGGCAGGCAAGGACCTGTACGCCGACGGCTTCACGTCGTTCCGCAAGATCACCCTGCCGCTGTCGATGCCGGGGCTGGTCGCGGGCACGCTGCTGACCTTCATCCCGGCCGCCGGTGACTACATCAACGCCGAGCTGCTCGGCACCCCGCGCCAGTACATGATCGGCAACGTCATCGACAACCTGTTCCTGGTGCAGCTGGACTACCCGGCGGCCGCGGCCTGCTCGGTGGTGCTGATGGCCGTGATCGTCGTCATGGTGCTGGTCTACGTGCGCCGCGCAGGGACGGAGGAGCTGCTGTGATCACCCCACGGAGATGCTCGCGAGGCCCGGCCTCCCGCAGGGACCGCGCATGACGCGCACCGGACGCTGGCTCGGCGAGCACGCGGTGATGGCGGTCGCCATGGTCGTGCTGCTCTACATGTTCCTGCCGATCTTCTTCGTCGGCCTGATGTCGTTCAACGACCCGGTCAGCCGGCTCTCCTACGAGTTCAACGGCTTCACGCTCGCCAACTGGCTGAGCCCCTGCCAGCCGAGCGGGATGTGCGCCGCGGTGGTGAAGAGCCTGCAGATCGGCTTCCTGGCCACGCTGGGCGCGACCGTGCTGGGCACCCTGGTGGCCTTCGCGCTGGTGCGGCACCGCTTCCGCGGGCGCGCCGCGACCAGCCTGCTGATCTTCCTGCCGATGGCGACCCCCGAGGTGGTGATGGGCTCGTCCCTGCTGGCGCTGTTCACCAGCGCCGGCCTGTCCGGCTCGCTCGGCTTCTGGTCGATCCTCGTCGCGCACATCATGTTCTGCCTGTCGTTCGTGGTCGTCACCGTCAAGGCCCGGCTCGCGGGCCTGGACTCCTCGATGGAGCAGGCCGCGATGGACCTCTACGCCAACGAGTGGCAGACGTTCTGGCGGATCACCTTCCCGCTGGTGTTCCCCGGGATCATGGCGGCGGCGCTGCTGAGCTTCTCGCTGTCGTTCGACGACTTCATCGTGACGAACTTCAACCACGGCAACACGATCACCTTCCCGATGTTCGTGTGGGGGTCGGCGCAGCGCGGCATCCCGCCGCAGGTCAACGTGATCGGCACGGTGATGTTCCTGATCGCCCTCGCCCTGGTTCTCGGCGGCAGCCTGCTCCAGCGCCGTCGTCCGGCCTGAGGTGGGCGGGCACGGCTGGGCCGCTCGGTCGCTGGCCGACGCGTCGCCCTCGGTGTACTGGCTCGAGGACCCCGCGCGGCCCGAGGGGCTGGCGGTGCTGCGGGGGCCGGACTCGGCCGACCTGGTCGTCGTCGGCGGCGGCTACACCGGGCTCTGGGCAGCACTGCGGGCCAAGGAGCGGGATCCCTCGACCGACGTGGTGCTGCTCGAGGCTGGGCACTGCGGCGACCAGGCCAGCGGCCGCAACGGCGGCTTCGCGTCGGCGAGCCTGACCCACGGGTTCGGCAACGGCGTCGAGCGCTGGCCCGACGAGATGGACGAGCTGGACCGGCTGGGCGCGGCGAACCTGCGCGGCATCGCCGACACGGTGCGGCGGCACGCGATCGACTGCGCGTGGGAGGAGACCGGCGAGCTCAGCGTGGCGACGGCGGCCCACGAGGCCGACGAGCTTGCCGACCTGGCCGCCCGGCTGCGGGAGGCCGGCCACGACGCCGAGCTGCTCGACGCCGCGCAGGTGCGTGCCGAGGTCGACTCCCCGACGTACCTCGCGGGGCTGTGGGAGCGGGACGGCACCGCCCTGGTGGAGCCGGCCCGGCTCGCCTGGGGGCTGCGGCAGGCGGTCCTCGACGCGGGTGTGCGGGTCTACGAGGGCAGCGCCGCCACCGGGCTCGACGAGCACGCGGGGGCGATGCACGTGCGCACCGAGCAGGGCGAGGTGCGCGCCGGACGGGTGCTGCTCGGCACCAACGCGTTCCCGTCGCTGCTGCGCCGGCTGCGGCTGATGACGGTGCCGGTCTACGACTACGTGCTGATGAGCGAGCCGCTGTCGGCCGAGCAGAAGGCGGCGGTGGGCTGGGCGCACCGGCAGGGGGTGGGCGACGCGGCGAACATGTTCCACTACTACCGGCTCACCCGCGACGACCGGATCCTGTGGGGCGGCTACGACGCGGTCTACCACTTCGGCAGCCGGATCGACCGCGGCCTGGAGCAGGGCCCGACGCACGCCCGGCTCGCCGACCACTTCTTCACGACGTTCCCCCAGCTCGAGGGGCTGCGGTTCACGCACCGCTGGGCAGGCGTGATCGACACCTGCACCCGGTTCGCGGCCTTCTACGGCACGGCGTACGGCGGCCGGGTCGGCTACGCGCTCGGCTACACCGGGCTCGGCGTCGCGGCGACCCGGTTCGGCGCCGACGTCACGCTGGACCTGCTGGAGGGCGCGGACACCGAGCGGAGCCGGCTGACCATGGTGCGCGAGCGGCCGATGCCGTTCCCTCCCGAGCCGCTCCGCTACACCGGTGTCCAACTGACCCGGTGGTCGCTGGGGCAGGCGGACGCGCGGGGCGGCCGACGCAACCTCTGGCTGCGGACGCTGGACCGCGCGGGTCTCGGCTTCGACTCCTGAGCCCTCCTAGGGGTACTCGTCCTCCGCCCGGTCCACCGCGACCTGCAGCACGATCTGGCTCGGCTCCACGACCTCGTCGCCCCACACGGTCACCGTGGTGAGCCCCGGGGTGACCCCGATGTTCTCGTACTCGCGGCTGTAGACGTCGCGGACCGACAGCAGCCCCTCCGTCTCGAGCCGGAACTCGCCGAGCCGGGCCAGGCCGCCCTCGCCGTCTCGGGGGTCGGGCCCGTCGGCGACCCCGATCTGCGTCGCGGAGGCCTCCACGCTGACCACGGAGATCGCCAGGCAGTCGGCGGTGGCCACGCAGGTCCGCCCCGCGAAGGATCCGGGCACGGTGAACTGCTCGCGGCCGACGACGAGGACCACGGAGTGGGGTGGCCTGACCAGGCGGCTCATGCGGGGGTCGAGGTGGGGTGGGAGGGGAGTCTCACGCGATCCATCCTGCCTGGTCGCCTGGTGCGGGGGTGTCGGGGAGGGACCACCAGGCGTCCATCCGAGCGACCGCCGTCGCGCCCGGGCCGTGCCGCAGCACCCGGCCGGCCCGGAACAGGAACGCCGCGATGCCGGCCGCCCCCTGCATCCAGCCGACCTGGGGCGCCAGCAGCGGCTCGGCTGCCCGGTGCTCGAGGAACCGCCAGCAGGCGCGGTCCCCGTCGCGCACGGCCCGCCCGACGAGGGCGTCGCCCATCCGCCGCGCGACGTCGAGGTCCCTCTCGTCGCCGTACCGCTGCCAGACGTCCAGGAACGCCTCGCCCACGCCCGCCGTACCGCAGCAGCGTCCGTCGTTGTCCCAGAACCCGGGGTACAGCCGCGCGGGCACGCCCGAGGTCCGCACGCTGTGCAGGCACCGGCGCTGCCAGGACAGCGGGGTGCCGCCCGCGACGTCGTCGACGCCGGCCCGGTGCAGGGCGGCGAACAGCAGCGACGTACCGGTGGGGCCGTGGCACCAGGTGTAGGTGACCGGGTCGTCGGGGCTGTCGGCGGGGGTGGGCACCTGGCGTGGGACGACGAAGCCATCGCCGGAGGTGTCACCGAGCGTGACCAGCTGCTCGGCACCGCTGCGAGCCGCCTCGACCAGGTCCGTCCGGCCGAGCTCGAGGCCGGCGATGGCCAGGGCGGCGGCGATGCCGGCGAGCCCGTGGGAGAAGTTCGGCATGTCGATCGCCGCGTCCGTGCGGAAACGCAGCGGGATGTGCGGCCAGGTGCTGCCGGTCGGAAGCCGCTCGGCCTCGGCCATCAGCACCGCGGCCGCGTGCTCGGCGAGCGCCTGCGCCTCGGCGGCTCGGGTGCCGGCGGCTCGGGTCCCAGCGGCATGCGCCCCGGCGTCGGCGGCCCCTGCTCCGGCTGTCTGGGTGCCCGCCGCCGGGGTCCCGGTCGTGCTCGCCGCCGGTGTCCCGGTCGTGCTCGCCGCCGGGGTCCCCGTCGTGCTCGCGCGCCGGGCCCACAGGGCGCCGAGCAGCACCCCGGCGGTGCCGAGGGTGACGTCGTTGATCCGGGCGTCCGGGAGGAACCGCGGCGGCACCGCGAAGGTCTGCGGCCAGCCGTCGGGGGTCGCGAGCGCCGCGAGCCGGGCGACGGCGTCATCGGTGCCCGGGGCGCGCAGGGCGGTGAGCGTCCCGATCGTGCTCACGAGGCCGTCGAAGAGGGTGCAGTCGATCTGGTCGGGGACGACCGAGTGGACCCGGTCGGCGATCCCGGCGGCCAGCTCGGACTCCTCGCGGGTCCAGGCCCGGGCGAGCCGGATCTCGGCCAGCACCTGGGCCAGCCCGCCCACCCCGCTGTGCACGCCGTCGCGGTCCCACGGAGGCGAGGCGTCGGCCCGGTCGGCGTCGGCCGGGTCGGCGTCGGGCTCGGGCCCCACAGGCGCGGTCGTGGGGATCCAGGGACCGTCGTCCCAGCGCACCTGGTCCAGCACCCACCGCCAGGCCGACTCGGCGACGTCGGTGTAGACGTGCGCGGACAGCTCCGGGTCGGCCGAGGTCATCGCTCGATGATGCCAGCCGGCGCGGGGTCAGCATCAGGTCGTCCGCCCGGCACCACGGTCTAGGTCCGCCGGTGGAACCGGACCTGGCCGTCTGCCAGCCGGACCATCTCGTAGGCGGGGGAGTGGGCCTTGCCGTGGTGGAACCGGCACAGCAGCCGGCCCCGCTCGACGCTGGTCCCGCCGCCCTCGGCCCAGCTCACGTGGTCGTGGTGGGCCTCGCACCAGCCCGGCGGCCGGTCGCATCCCTCTGCGGTGCAGCCGCGGTCGCGCACCATCAGCGCGAGCCGCTGCGGTTCGGTGTGGAACCGGGCCCGGCGGCCGAGGTCGAGCACCGCCGACGGCCCCCCGAGCACCTTCCGGAAGACCGCCGGGACGATCCCGGCCTCGCAGGCGAGCCGACGGGCGAGCTGCGCGGAGATCCGGCCGCCGGTGTCGAGATGGGCGGCACCGAGACCGTCGACGAGCCGGTCGTGGTCCAGCAGCACCACCACGGTGGCGCTGAGGCCACCGGCGTGGGGCAGCCGGTCGGCTGGTAACCGCTCCAGCAGCCGGCACAGGGCCTGCCCCATCCGCTCGGGTCGCCCGGCGCGGACATGGGGCTCGCTCGTGGCGGCGCCGCTCGCGCGGGCCGACGCCCCAGCGTCGGCGCTGCGGCCCGGAGCGACGATCGCGTGCAGGGCCTTGCGGAGCATCGCGGCGTGCAGGTCGGAGATCTTGAACCGGCCGGAGTGGGTGCCGTCGCCGTTGTCGTGCAGGTGCAGGTACGTCGACCGGGCCGCCGCGCGCTCCTCAGCCTCGAGCCGCCGGCCCTCCTCGCGGTCGGCGGCGGCGGGATCGACCACCTCGAACACCCGCCGGCCGAGCACCTTCAGGGCTGCCGCGTCGTGGTCCCGGGCGAGATCGACCAGGTGTCGCTCGGCCCGGTCCCGGTCGCCGGCGCCGACCTCCTCTGGGAGCGCGTCGATCGCCCGGACGACCGCGCGGGCCTGCTCGAGGTCGAGGCGCCCGGCCGCGAGCGCGTCCCGGGTGGGGCCGCAGGTCGTGCCCAGGGCCTGGGCCAGCCGCAGGTCGGCGTGGGCCCGGCTGCGGTCCTGCCGGGTGCGGTGCGCGACCCACGCGACGGTCGAGGTGTCGCCGGAGTCGGCGGCGACGTCGTTGCGGTCGGCGGCGACCAGCACCCGCAGCCGCAGCTCGGCCACCCGGGCCTGCAGCCGGGCCAGGTCGAGCAGCGCGGTCCGCTGCTCCTCCGCGGTCATCGACCAGGCAGCGGCGTCGGCCAGCCCGTCCAGGACCTGGTGGGCCCGGGCGCCGAAGGCCGCGAGGGGGTGCGGCCCCGGGGTGGACTGGTGGATCGACATAGCAGCAGTCTTCTCCGGATCGAGCCCCGTCTCGAACGCGCTTTCGAGACGGTGGAGAAGCGGTGCGTGTTCGCAGCTGTGGACGGAACCTGGCCGGTCCCGGCGCCCGCGTCGGGACGAGCCCCCGCGGACCGTCCCCGCGGACCGGCGCCCGCGGCGGACGACCCGTCGCTGAGCGGCGTCAGACGGGCGCCCGCACCGAACGGAAGGACGACAGAGCGAGCACGCACGACACGACCGCAAACACCGCCGCCGCGACGAGGAGGGTGGGTCGGATTCCCCAGTGGTCCGCCAGGATGCCCGCGAGCGGCGCAGCGATGACCATCACCGCACGGTTGAGAGACCTGAGCGTCGTGTTGGTGCGCGCTTGAAGCTCATCGGGCGTGAGGAGTTGCCGGAAGCTCATCTCGTGAGAGTTGCTCATGCCCATGGCCAGGCCGTAGAGCCCTACCCCGGTTCCGAGGACCGCGATCGAGGCCCCTGCCTGGGAGGTCCCGCCGGCAGCCACCATCACGAGCACGCTCGCGGTGGTGATGACATGGCAGGCGATGATGGTGCGGCCGGTTCCCAGCAGCTGTCCCACTCGGGTGGTGACGGCTGCGCCGAGGACGGCCCCAACTCCACCCAGGGCGCCGACGAGGCCGAACTGGAACGGCGTGAGGCTCAGCGTGACGAGTGCGTAGGGGGCCCCCACGACGGTGATGACCGCGTTGCCGAGGAACCACCCGTGGGTGGCGACGGCCAGGGTGGCCAGTCCTGAGCCTCGGTAGATCCACCGCAGGCCCTCCCGGATGTCGAGCAGGACCCTCTTGGTGGTGGCGCCTCTCCTCGTAGGAGGCTCCTTCAGGTCGATGCGTGTGAGGGCGGCCGCTGAGTAGAGGTACGACGCGGCGTCGAGCAGGACCGCCAGGGGCGCACCCAGGGCGCTGACCAGCAGGCCGCCGAGCGCGGGGCCGGCGCTCATGGCCGCAGCGTCGGCGCCGTCGCCGCGGGCGTGTGCGCGCTGCAGGTGTCGGCGTTGCACCAGGCGAGGAAGGAACGACATCGACGCCGCCCCGTTGATCACCGCCGCGGTGCCGTACGCCATGACGATCACCAGCAGCGCCGGAAACGACAGCAGGTGGATCCACCACATCAAGGGGATCATCGCCAGGAGGCCGGCTTGAACGAGGTCGGTCGCGATCATGACGGGCCGGCGGGGGCGGCGGTCGACCAGCGCTCCGACCACCACTCCCACGACCAGGTAGGGCAACCAGCGAGCTGAGCTCAACCAGCCCACCTGGGTCGCTGAGCCATGCAGGGTCAGCACCACCAGCGTCTGGAGTGCGAGCAGGGTGATGTAGGTGCCGAAGGCAGAGACCGCGTTGGCCCGCCAGTAGAGCAGGAACGACCTTGACGGGAACTCCTCGTCATCGACCATGACGGACAGTGTTCCTGGTTGCTCGCGTCCTGCTCACCCCGACCGTTCACGTCTCGACCGAGACTCCGCGATCACGAGCCCGTCCCGTGGCCGGTGGCGCAAGGTGGTCGCGATACCGGCTCCAGCGGCTCCCACTGCCCGTCGGTCAGGTCACTGGGGTACGACATGCTTCGCACGGTGACGACGCGCTTCGCCGCGCACTGGGGACGCCCCCAGCCGGAGACCCGCCTCGGCTCAGAGCTTGGTCCACGCCTCGGTGAGCACCGAGCGCAGCTTCTGCTCCATCTCGTCGAAGTGCTCCTGGCCGCAGATCAGCGGCGGCGACAGCTGGATGACCGGGTCTCCCCGGTCGTCGGCGCGGCAGTAGAGGCCGGAGGAGTACAGCGCCTTGGAGAGGAACCCGCGCAGCAGCTTCTCGGACTCGGCCTCGTCGAAGGTCTCCTTGGTGGCCTTGTCCTTCACGAGCTCGATCCCGTAGAAGAACCCGTCGCCCCGGACGTCGCCGACGATCGGCAGGTCCTTGAGCTTCTCCAGCGTCGCCCGGAAGTCGTCCTGAGTGGCGAGCACGTGACGGTTCAGGCCCTCGTTCTCGAAGATGTCCAGGTTGGCCATCGCCACCGCCGTGGAGACCGGGTGGCCGCCGAAGGTGTAGCCGTGGGCGAAGCTCTCGGTGCCGTGCAGGAACGGCTCCATCAGCCGGTCCGAGGCGATCATCGCGCCGAGCGGGGAGTACCCGGACGTGAGGCCCTTGGCGCAGGTGATCATGTCCGGCTGGTAGCCGTAGCGCTCGGCGCCGAACATGTGGCCCAGCCGCCCGAACGCGCAGATCACCTCGTCGCTGACCAGCAGGACGTCGTACTCGTCGCAGATCTCGCGGACCCGCTGGAAGTAGCCGGGCGGCGGCGGGAAGCAGCCGCCGGCGTTCTGGACCGGCTCGAGGAAGACGGCGGCGACGGTCTCCGGGCCCTCGTTCTCGATGGCGACCGCGATCTGGTCGGCGGCCCAGCGGCCGAACGCCTCGAGGTCGTCGCCGTGCTGCGGGGCCCGGTAGAAGTTCGTGTTGGGCACCCGGAAGGTGGACGGCACCAGCGGCTCGAAGACCGCCTTGAGCGCCGGCAGTCCGGTGATGGACAGCGCGCCCTGGGTGGTGCCGTGGTAGGCGACCGCGCGGCTGATCACCTTGTGCTTCATCGGCTTGCCGGTGAGCTTGAAGTAGTTCTTGGCGAGCTTCCACGCGGTCTCGACCGCCTCGCCGCCGCCGCTGGTGAAGAACACCCGGTTCAGGTCGCCGGGAGCGTAGTTCGCGACCCGCTCGGCGAGCTCGATCGCGGTGGGGTGCGCGTAGGACCAGAGCGGGAAGAAGGCCAGCTCCTTGGCCTGCTTGGCGGCCGCCTCGGCGAGCTCGGTGCGACCGTGGCCGACCTGGCTGACGAAGAGCCCGGCGAGCGCGTCGAGGTACTTGCGGCCCTTGGCGTCCCAGACGTAGGCGCCCTCGCCCTTGACGATGATCGGCACGTCGCCGTGGTCATAGCTGGAGTGCCGGGTGAAGTGCATCCAGAGGTGCTCGCGCGCGGACTTCTGCAGGCCGGCGTAAGCCTCGTCGTCGATCGGCAGGGGTGTCGGTGCGCTCATGCTGCTCTCCTCCTGGTGGGTGCACCCATGGTGCCTGGTCGGCTCGGGCGGTGCAAGCGAATCCGTCGCAGAGACCCGAGGAGTTGCACGAACTCGGGGGTCGCGTCGGGAGTGGACGACTGATTCCGTAGTCGGCCTGGCAGACTGTCCGGGTGCGCATCGCCTCCCACGTCTTCGTCGACGGGCATGTCTTCGACGGCCGCCACCACCTCCGTGACCACGGGCTCGTGGTCGCCGACGGGCAGGTGCTCGCCGTGGTGCCCGCGGTCGACCTCCTTGAGTATGTCGGACCCGGCACCGAGGTGGTCGACCTCGCGGGCGGGCTCGTGCTCCCGGGCTTCCAGGACGCGCACGTGCACCCCGTGCAGGCCGGGGTCGAGCGGCTGCGCTGCGACCTCAGCGACCTGGCCACGCCCGCGGAGTACGTCGGGCGGGTCCGGACCTACGCGGAGGCGAACCCGGACCGGCCCTGGGTGCTCGGCGGCGGCTGGGCGATGCCGGCGTTCGGGCCGCACGGGCCCCGGGCCGCGGACCTCGACGCGGTGGTGGCCGACCGCCCGGTCTTCCTGGTCAACCGCGACCACCACGGCGGCTGGGTGAACTCGCTGGCGCTGCGGCAGGCGGGGATCGACGCCGACACCCCGGACCCCGCCGACGGACGCATCGAGCGGCATGCCGACGGCACGCCGACCGGTGCCCTGCACGAGGGGGCGATGTCGCTCGTGCAGCGCCGGGTGCCCGGCACCACCGAGGCGGAGAACGACGTCGCGCTCGCGCTCGCGCAGACCTACCTGCACTCGCTGGGCGTCACGGCGTGGCAGGACGCGATCCTCGGCGCCTACGCGGGCAACGGCGACCCGGCCTCGGCGTACCTGCGGGCCGTCGAGGCGGGCACCCTGACCGCGCGGGTCAGGGGCGCGCTCTGGTGGGAGCGCGACCGGGGTCTCGAGCAGGTGGAGGGGCTGGTCGAGCGGCGGGCGAGGTACACCCGCGGACGGCTGGACGCCGGAGCGGTCAAGGTGATGCAGGACGGGGTCGTGGAGAACTACACCGCGGCGATGTCGCTGCCCTACCGGGACGCCTGCGGCGGGCACACGCACAACAGCGGGCTGTCCTTCGTCGATCCCGGGGTCCTGCGGGACGCCGTCACCCGGCTCGACGCCGAGGGCTTCGGCGTGCACGTGCACGCGATCGGCGACCGCGCGGTGACCGAGACCCTCGACGCCTTCGCGGCGGCCCGGACGGTGAACGGCCGCACCCGGGGCCGGCACCACGTCGCGCACCTCCAGTTCGTGGCGCCCGCCGACCGCCCCCGGTTCGCCGAGCTCGACGTGACGGCGAACATCCAGGCGCTGTGGGCGGTCAACGACGAGGCGATGACCGAGATGACGCTGCCCTTCGTCGACGCGTCGGTCGCGGGCTGGCAGTACCCCTTCGCCTCGCTCGCGGCGGCCGGGGTGCGGCTCGCCGCCGGCAGCGACTGGCCGGTGAGCACGCCGGACCCGCTGGCCGCGATCCACGTCGCGGTGAACCGGGCCGAGGCCGGGTCCGCCGACGCGCCGTTCCTGCCCCGCGAGGCGCTGACCCTGGAGCAGGCCTTCGCGGCCTACACCAGCGGTGCGGCCTACGTGAACCACCTCGACGACACCGGCCTGCTCGCGCCCGGCATGCTGGCCGACCTCGCGGTGCTCGACCGGGACCCGTTCGCCGGTGAGCCGGCGGCCATCGGGGAGGCGCGGGTGGTGGCGACGTACGTCGACGGGCGACCGGTCCACACGGCGTGACGCTGACGCACGCGCGACACGGCTCCCGGGTGACGCGGAAACCAGCGTCGGGATGCCGCAATAGCGACGATCTCATCATTGGTGGGCCCGAACGTGTACCGATCTCGTTGCCGTCTCGCTAGGCTCGGGCAACCGATCCACCCCGACGCAGGAGAGACCCCTCCATGGCCGACCTGAGATTCCACAACATCGTGAACGGCGAGTCCGTGGGCGCCGCCGACGGCGCGACCTACGACCTGGTGAACCCGGCGACCGGGGAGGTGTACGCCGCGGCCGCCGCGTCCGGGGCCGAGGACGTCGACCGGGCCATGAGGGCCGCCGACGCCGCGTTCGAGACCTGGGGCGACACCACCCCGGCCGAGCGGCAGCGGGCGCTGCTCAAGATCGCCGATGCCCTGGAGGCCCGCGCCGACGAGTTCGTGCGCGTCGAGTCGGAGAACACCGGCAAGCCGCTCTCGCTGACCGCCGAGGAGGAGCTGCCGCCCTGCGTCGACCAGCTGCGCTTCTTCGCCGGCGCGGCGCGGGTCCTCGAGGGCCGCGCCAGTGGTGAGTACCTGAAGGACCACACCTCCTCGATCCGGCGTGAGCCGATCGGCGTGGTCGCCCAGGTGACGCCCTGGAACTACCCGCTGATGATGATGATCTGGAAGATCGCTCCTGCCCTGGCGGCCGGCAACACGATCGTGCTGAAGCCCTCGGACACCACCCCCGCCTCGACGACGCTGTTCGCCGAGATGGCGCAGGAGTTCCTGCCGCCGGGCGTGTTCAACGTGGTCTGCGGTGACCGGGACACCGGTCGCGCGCTGGTCGAGCACCCGGTGCCGCAGATGGTGTCCATCACCGGCTCGGTGCGCGCAGGCATGGAGGTCGCGGGCTCCGCGGCCGCCCAGCTCAAGCGCGCGCACCTGGAGCTGGGCGGCAAGGCGCCGGTGATCGTCTTCGACGACGCCGACATCGAGGCCGCGGCCGAGGGGATCGCGGCGGCGGGCTACTTCAACGCCGGCCAGGACTGCACCGCCGCGACCCGGGTGCTCGCCGGGCCGGGGGTGCACGCCGACTTCGTGGCCGCGCTCACCGAGCAGGCCCGCGGCACCAGGACGGGCCTGCCCGACGAGGACGTCGCCTACGGCGCGCTGAACAACCAGAACCAGCTCGACCGGGTCACCGGGATGGTCGGCCGGCTGCCGGACCACGCCAGCCTCGACACCGGCGGCAGCCGCCAGGGCGACAGGGGCTTCTTCTACTCGCCCACCGTCATCTCGGGCCTGCGTCAGGACGACGAGGTGATCCAGGACGAGATCTTCGGCCCGGTCATCACCGTGCAGAGGTTCTCCGACGAGAGGGAGGCGCTGCGCTGGGCCAACGGCGTGAAGTACGGCCTGGCCTCGTCGGTGTGGACCAAGGACCACGGTCGCGCGATGCGGATGGCCAAGGGCCTGGACTTCGGCTGCGTCTGGATCAACACCCACATCCCGATCGTCGCGGAGATGCCGCACGGCGGCTTCAAGCAGTCGGGGTACGGCAAGGACCTGTCCATGTACGGCCTGGAGGACTACACGCGCATCAAGCACGTGATGTCCTACATCGGGGAGTAGAGGGTGCGGATCCTCCTGGTCGGCGCCGGTGGCGTCGGCGCGGCCTTCGCTGCCATCGCCGCCCGCCGGGACTTCTTCGAGCAGGTCGTGGTCACCGACTACGACCTGGCCAAGGCCGAGCGCGCCGCGAGCGCCGACGACCGGTTCGTCGCCGCGCAGGTCGATGCCTCCTCCGCGGAGTCGGTGTCGGCGCTGTGCCGCGAGCACGGCATCACCCACGTCATGAACGCCGTCGACCCGGTCTTCGACATGCCGGTCTTCGACGGTGCGTTCGCGGCCGGCGCGGACTACCTCGACATGGCGATGTCCCTGTCGAGGCCGCACCCGGACGCGCCGTACAGCCGGACCGGGGTGAAGCTCGGCGACGAGCAGTTCGCGGCCGCGGGGGAGTGGGAGGCGGCCGGGCGGCTGGCGCTGGTCGGGATCGGCGTCGAGCCCGGGCTCTCCGACGTGTTCGCGCGGTACGCCGCCGACCACCTGTTCAGCGAGATCGACGAGCTCGGCACCCGCGACGGCGCCAACCTCGTGGTCACCGACGACGACGGCAACGAGATCTTCGCGCCGTCGTTCTCGATGTGGACCACGATCGAGGAGTGCCTCAACCCGCCCGTCGTGTGGGAGAGGGACCGCGGCTGGTTCACCACCGAGCCGTTCAGCGAGCCCGAGGTCTTCGACTTCCCCGAGGGCATCGGCCCGGTCGAGTGCGTCAACGTCGAGCACGAGGAGGTGCTCCTGATGCCGCGCTGGGTGGAGGCGAAGCGGGCCACCTTCAAGTACGGCCTCGGGGACGAGTTCATCAACATCCTCAAGGTGCTGCACACCCTCGGGCTGGACCGGACCGACACGATCCGGGTCAAGGGCGTCGAGGTCAGCCCGCGCGACGTGGTCGCCGCGGTGCTGCCCGACCCGGCCACCGTCGGGCCGCGGATGACGGGCAAGACGTGTGCGGGCCTCTGGGTCACCGGCACCGGCAAGGACGGTAAGCCCCGGTCGACGTACCTCTACCACGTGGTCGACAACGAGTGGACGATGCGCGAGTACGGTCACCAGTGCGTGGTCTGGCAGACCGCCGTCAACCCCGTGGTCGCCCTCGAGCTGCTCGCGACCGGGGTGTGGTCGGGTGCAGGGGTGCTCGGTCCGGAGGCCTTCGACGCGGTCCCGTTCCTGGACCTGCTGACGGCCTACGGCGCGCCCTGGGGGCAGCGCGAGGGCTGACCGGCGGCGGGGCCGGGGCCGGCGAGACGAGGGCAGCGCCGGGCGACGGTCACCCACTAGGGTCGCCCCATGGTCGAGATCCAGGACGTCACCGCACTGGTCGCTCAGCTCACCCTCGAGGAGAAGGCCTCGCTGTGCCTCGGGTCGGACTTCTGGCACACGGCGCCGGTCGAGCGCCTCGGCATCCCCGCGGTGATGGTCGCCGACGGACCGCACGGTCTGCGCAAGCAGCCCGATACGGCCGACCACGGCGGCATCGCCGGCAGCAACCCGGCCACCTGCTTCCCGACCGCCTCGGCCCTGGGCTCCTCCTGGGACGTCGAGCTCGTCGGGTCGGTCGGGGAGGCGCTCGGCCGGGAGACCCGCGCGGAGGACGTCGCGGTGCTCCTCGGCCCCGGCATCAACATCAAGCGCTCGCCGCTGTGCGGCCGCAACTTCGAGTACCTCTCGGAGGACCCGCTGCTCTCCGGCGTGCTCGGCGCCGCCTTCGTCCGTGGCGTGCAGAGCCAGGGCGTCGGCACCTCGCTGAAGCACTACGCGGCCAACAACCAGGAGACCGACCGGGTCCGGGTCAGCGCCGACGTCGACGAGCGGACGCTGCGCGAGATCTACCTGCCCGCGTTCGAGCGGGTCGTGACGCAGGCCCAGCCGTGGACGGTGATGTGCTCCTACAACAAGGTCAACGGCACGCACGTCTCCCAGCACCCGTGGCTGCTCACCGAGGTGCTCCGCGACGAGTGGGGCTTCGAGGGGGTGCTGGTCTCGGACTGGGGCGCCGTGCACGACCGGGTCGCGGCGCTGGCCGCCGGCCTGGACCTGGAGATGCCGCCGCAGCTCGGCTGGAGCGACGCCGCGATCGTCGCGGCGGTCCGCGCGGGTGAGCTCGACGAGGCCCTGCTCGACCGGACCGTCGAGCGGGTGCTCGCGCTGGTGGCCCGGTCCCCGCAGGCCTACGACGGCGAGCCGGTCGACTACCCGGCGCACCACGCGCTGGCCCGGGAGGCCGCCCGCGACTGCATGGTGCTGCTGAAGAACGACGACGCGCTGCTGCCGCTCGACCTCACGGGTGGCCGCACCCTGGCCGTCGTCGGCGAGTTCGCTCGCACCCCCCGGTTCCAGGGCGGCGGCAGCTCGAAGGTGAACCCGACCCGCGTCGAGGTGGCGCTCGACGAGCTGCGGACCGCCGTACCGGAGGGGGCGAGCGTCACCTTCGCCGCGGGCTTCCGCACCGACGGGGCGCCGGACGCCGACGGCGACGCCCGGCTCGCCGACGAGGCCGCCGCGCACGCCGCGGCCGCCGACGTGACCGTGCTCTTCCTCGGCCTGCCCGACGCCGACGAGTCCGAGGGCTTCGACCGTGACCACATGGACCTCCCGCCGGTACAGCTCGACCTGCTGCGCCGGGTCTCGGAGGTCACCGACCGGGTCGTGGTGGTGCTCGCCAACGGCTCGGCGGTGCTCACCTCGCCGTGGCAGGACCGGGCCGGCGCGATCCTGGAGGGATGGCTGACCGGCCAGGGCGGCGGGGGCGCGGTCGCCGACCTGCTGCTCGGCGCCGCGAACCCCAGCGGCCGGCTCGCCGAGACGATCCCGGTGCGGCTCGAGGACAACAGCGCCACCTTGAACTTCCCCGGTGACTCGGGGCACGTGCGCTACGGCGAGGGCATCTTCGTCGGCTACCGCGGGCACGACCGCCTCGACCAGCCGGTGAGCTTCCCGTTCGGCCACGGGCTGTCCTACACGACCTTCGGGTACGACGACCTGGCCGTGGAGGTCACCGGCAGCCACGAGGCCGGCGACCTGGGCGTCCGGGTGACGGCCACGGTGACCAACACCGGGGACCGTCCGGGCAGGGAGGTCGCGCAGCTCTACGTCCGCGACGTCGAGGCCGGCGTCGCCCGGCCGGTGCGCGAGCTGAAGGGGTTCACCAAGCTGGCGCTCGCCCCCGGCGAGAGCGGCACCGCGACGTTCGAGCTCACCGCCAGGGAGCTGTCCTACTGGTCGGAGTCGGTGCGCGACTGGGTGCTGGAGGCGGGGGAGTTCGAGCTGGCCGTGGGTCGCTCCTCGCGGGACCTGCCGCTGGCCACGGTGGTCCACGTCGACGCCCCGAGGGTGGCCCCGCCGCTGGGGCCGATGTCCTCGCTCGAGGAGTGGCTGGCCGACCCCGAGGGGAGCGCCCTGCTGCGGGAGGCGCTGAAGACCGACGAGCAGGGCCGCTTCGTCGGCACCCTGGGCGACCCGGAGATGCGCACGGTGGTCGGCAACTTCCCGCTCCAGGCGCTGGCCGGGATGGACGTCATCGAGATCGACCGGGACCTGCTCGCCGGCCTGGTCGCACGGCTCTCCCGCTGACCGGCCGGGTGCGGCGGGCCGACGGCGGGCGTTCGCACCGACTCGGCAGGCTCAGGTGAACGGGTTGGTCCACCAGCCCAGGCTGACCGGAGCCAACGTGGGCCGGCTGACGTCCCAGCAGGTCCAGTGCGGCCGGGCGCTGACCTGCCAGGTCAGCCGGAAGCTGCGGTAGTCGCCCTGCGCGTAGCCGTTGCACTGCGCGGCGGCGGCGTTGCGGACGGCCGGGGTCGCCGGCGGGCCGTAGAGGTAGGCCAGCACCGCGAACACCACGACGACGGCGACCGAGAGACGGCGCACCATCGTGACGGTCAGGGCCGAACCGACGGCGGACACTGCCATGGGCTGCTCCGAAGGACCTGGGGGGACCCGCCGTGGGTCCACGGGGCCAGCGTAGGGACAGCCCGCCCCGTGCGGGGGCAGAACCAGGCAACTCAGGCGGTGGCGGCTCAGGCAGCCGCGGCTCGGGAAGGGGCGGCTCAGGCGGTCGTGTCGAACCCGGCGGAGACCACGTCGAAGGCCTCGTCGAGCAGCGCGTCGGAGGTGACCAGCGGCGGCAGGAAGCGCAGCACGTTGCCGTAGGTGCCGCAGGTCAGCGTCAGCACTCCCTGGGAGTGGCAGTAGGCCGACACCGCTCCGGCCCGCGCCGCGTCCGGGGTCCGGCCGTCGGCGGCGACGACCTCGACGGCCATCATCGCGCCACGCCCGCGGACGTCGCCCGCGGCCGGGTGCCGCTCCTGGATCTCGGTGAGCCGTCGGCCGATCAGGGCGCCGATCTCCAGGGCCCGGGCCGGCAGGCCCAGCTCCTGCATGGTCTGGATCGAGCCGAGCGCTGCGGCGCAGGCCACCGGGTTGCCGCCGTACGTGCCGCCCAGGCCGCCCACGTGCACGGCGTCCATGATGTCGGCGCGGCCGGTCACCGCGGCCAGCGGGAAGCCGCCGGCGATGCCCTTGGCGGTCGTCACCAGGTCGGGGACGACTCCCTCGTGGTCGCAGGCGAACCAGTCGCCGGTGCGGCAGAAGCCGGTCTGGATCTCGTCGGCCACCAGCACGATGCCGGCGGCGGCGGTCCACTCGCGCAGCCGCGGCAGGAAGCCCGGTGCCGGGACGACGAAGCCGCCCTCGCCGAGGATCGGCTCGATGACCAGGCAGGACAGGCTGTCCGCCCCGACCTGCTTCTCGAGCACGTCGATGGTGCGGTCGGCGGCCTGCTCGCCGGAGATCTCGGTGGTCTCCCGGAACGGGTAGGACATCGGTGCCCGGTAGATCTCGCCGGCGAACGGGCCGAAGCCGTGCTTGTAGGGCATCGACTTCGACGTCATCGCCATCGTCAGGTTCGTGCGGCCGTGGTAGGCGTGGTCGACCACGGCGACGGCGTCCCGGCCGGTGAAGGCGCGGGCCACCTTGACGGCGTTCTCCACCGCCTCGGCCCCGGAGTTCAGCAGCGCCGAGCGCTTCTCGTGGTCGCCGGGGGTCAGCTCGGCGAGCTTCTCGCAGACGTCGACGTAGACGTCGTACGGCGTGACCATGAAGCAGGTGTGGGTGAAGGCCTGCACCTGCTCGATGACGCGCTCGACCACGTGCGGGGCGGAGTTGCCCACGCTGGCCACGGCGATCCCGGCGGCCAGGTCGATCAGGGAGTTGCCGTCCGCGTCCACCAGGACGCCGCCACCGGCCGCCTCGACGAAGACCGGCAGCGTGGTGCCGACCCCCTTCGCGACGTGCTGCGCGCGGCGGGCGAACTTCTCCTGCGAGCGCGGGCCCGGGATCGCGGTGACCAGGCGGCGCTCCTGCGGGAGCTGCGGGCCGCCGGTCGAGGTGCCGGGCGCTGACGTGGTGGTCGAGGTCGTCGTCACGGGGACACCATAGTCCGGCAGGATGGGATGCATGAATCCCCGGCCGACCTCTCGTCGCGATCTGGTCATCCTCGGCTCGACCGGCTCGATCGGCACCCAGGCACTCGACGTGGTCCGGGCCAACCCGGACCGGTTCCGGGTCGTCGGCCTGACCGCCGGCGGGTCGCGGAGGGACCTGTTCCGGGATCAGGTCGAGGAGCTGTCACCGGCGTTCGCCGACCTCGGCGAGGACGCCTCGGTGGCGGCCGCGTCGATGGAGTGCGACGTGGTCCTCAACGGCATCACCGGCGCGGTCGGGCTCCGCCCGACGCTGGCCGCGCTGGACGCCGGCACCACCCTGGCGCTGGCCAACAAGGAGTCGCTGATCATCGGCGGCCCGGTCGTCACCGCGCGCGCGAAGCCGGGTCAGATCGTGCCCGTCGACTCCGAGCACAGCGCGCTCGCCCAGTGCCTGCGGGGCGGCCGGGCCGACGAGGTGCGCCGGCTGGTGCTGACCGCGAGCGGAGGCCCCTTCCGTGGACGCAGCCGCGACGACCTGCACGACGTCACCCCCGAGCAGGCGCTCGACCACCCGACCTGGTCGATGGGACCGTTCGTGACGGTCAACTCCGCGACCCTGGTCAACAAGGGGCTGGAGGTGATCGAGGCGCACCTGCTGTTCGGGATCCCGTTCGAGCGGATCGAGGTCGTCGTCCACCCCACGTCGGTGGTGCACTCGATGGTGGAGTTCCACGACGGCTCCACGCTCGCCCAGGCCTCCCCGCCGTCGATGATGATCCCGATCGCGCTGGGCCTCGGCTGGCCGGACCGGGTGGCCGACGCGGCACCCGCGGTCGACTGGAGCAGGCCGGAGACCTGGGAGTTCTTCCCGCTCGACGACGAGGCGTTCCCGGCGGTGCGGCTGGCCCGCGAGGCCGGCACCCGGGGCGGCACCGCCCCGGCGGTCTACAACGCCGCCAACGAGGTGTGCGTGCGGGGCTTCCTCGACGGCGAGATGCGGTTCACCGACATCGTGCCCACCGTCGCCCGCGTCCTCGCCGCCCACGACGTACCCTCGGACCTGACGGACCTGACCGTCGAGGACGTGCTGGCCGCCGACGACTGGGCACGCCGGCAGGCCGCGCACGAGGACCAGGAGGGCTCGGACCGATGACCGTGGTGATGTACACCCTCGGCGTGCTGCTCTTCGTCGTCGGGGTCGCGGCCTCGATCGGCCTGCACGAGCTCGGGCACCTCGTCCCCGGCAAGCTGTTCGACGTCAAGGTGACCCAGTACTTCGTCGGCTTCGGCCGCACCCTGTGGTCACGCCGCCGCGGCGAGACCGAGTACGGCGTCAAGGCGGTGCCGCTCGGCGGCTACGTCAAGCTCGTCGGGATGCTGCCGCCCGGCCCGGAGCAGCAGCCGAACGCCGTCCGGTCCTCCAACACCGGGGTGTTCTCCCAGCTGATGAGCGACGCCCGCGCGGCGGAGTACGACCTGGTCGAGGAGGGCGACGAGGACCGGCTCTTCTACAAGCTGCCGTGGTGGAAGAAGGTCACCATCATGGCCTCGGGGGTGATGACCAACCTGGTCATCGCGTTCCTGCTGTTCGCGGTGGTCTTCATGGGCCACGGGGTCGCCTCGCCGACCACCAGGGTCGACGCCGTGTCGCAGTGCGTGATCGCGGTGACCAAGGCCAGCGCCGACCGGCCGCAGCGCGCCTGCACCGCGGCCGACCCGGTCGCGCCGGCGAAGGCCGCGGGCATCCTGCCCGGCGACCGGATCGTGTCCTTCAACGGCCGGCGGACCGAGAACTGGAAGGCGCTGCAGACCGCGATCCGCGACAACGCCGGCGGCGCCGCCACGATCGGCGTGCGGCGCGACGGCCGCACCCTCACGCTGAGGACCAACACCACGGTGTCCCCGCGGGTGGACCCGAACAACCCCCAGCGGATCTCCCGCGCCGGCTTCCTCGGGGTGATGCCGGCCACCGAGAACGTCCGCCAGGGCCCCGGCTTCGTGGTGTCCACGATGGCCAGCGGCACCTGGGAGACGCTCAAGGCGCTCGGCACGATGCCGGTGAAGCTGTACCACGTCGGCCGGGCCGCCCTCGGCCTGGAGCAGCGCGACGCGAACGGGCCGATGAGCGTCGTCGGCGCCGGCCGGGTCGCGGGGGAGATCTCGTCCGCGGACCAGGCCCCGGTCGCGGACCGGTTCTTCACCCTGCTGCTGCTGCTCGCCGGGCTGAACCTGTTCCTGGCGATGTTCAACCTGGTCCCCCTGCCGCCGCTGGACGGCGGGCCGATCGCGGCGACCCTCTACGAGGCCGCCCGGCGCGGCATCGCCCGGCTGCGGCACAAGCCCGACCCCGGGTTCGTCGACAGCGCCAAGCTGCTGCCGGTCACCTACGTGATGGCGACCGTCATCCTGCTCGCCAGCGTGGTCCTCATCTACGCCGACATCGTCGCCCCCGTCTCGCTCAGCTGACCCGGTGCCGGTCTCCGGGCCGGCGCCACGCACCACGCCGTACCACGTCACAGCACGCCAGAGAGAACGAAGGAAGCCCATGACCTCGGTCGACCTGGGGATGCCCGCCGCCCCGCCCCCCGTGCTCGCGCCCCGCCGCCGGACCCGCCAGATCAAGGTGGGCAAGGTCCTCGTCGGCGGCGACGCGCCGGTGTCGGTGCAGTCGATGACCACGACGCTGACCTCCGACGTCAACACCACGCTCCAGCAGATCGCCGAGCTCACCGCCGCCGGCTGCGACATCGTCCGGGTGGCCTGCCCCTCCCAGGACGACGCCGACGCGCTGGCCGCGATCGCTCAGCACTCCCAGATCCCGGTGATCGCCGACATCCACTTCCAGCCGAAGTACGTCTTCGCGGCCATCGACGCCGGCTGCGCCGCGGTCCGGGTCAACCCCGGCAACATCCGCAAGTTCGACGACCAGGTGAAGGAGATCGCCGCCGCCGCCAAGGACCGTGGTACGTCGCTCCGGATCGGCGTCAACGCCGGGTCGCTCGACAAGCGGATCTTCGCCAAGTACGGCAAGGCCACCCCCGAGGCACTGGTCGAGTCGGCCGTCTGGGAGGCGTCGCTGTTCGAGGAGCACGACTTCCACGACTTCAAGATCTCGGTCAAGCACAACGACCCGGTCGTGATGGTGCAGGCCTACGAGATGCTCGCCGAGCGGGGCGACTGGCCGCTGCACCTCGGGGTCACCGAGGCGGGGCCGGCGTTCCAGGGCACGATCAAGTCCGCGGTGGCCTTCGGGTCGCTGCTCTCGCGCGGCATCGGGGACACCATCCGGGTCTCGCTGTCGGCGCCTCCCGTCGAGGAGGTCAAGGTCGGCATCTCGATCCTCCAGTCGCTCAACCTGCGCCCGCGCAAGCTGGAGATCGTGTCCTGCCCGTCGTGCGGGCGCGCCCAGGTCGACGTCTACAAGCTCGCCGACGAGGTGACCGCCGGGCTCGACGGCCTCGAGGTGCCGCTGCGGGTGGCCGTGATGGGCTGCGTCGTCAACGGACCGGGGGAGGCCCGCGAGGCCGACCTCGGGGTGGCCTCCGGCAACGGCAAGGGCCAGATCTTCGTCAAGGGCGAGGTCGTCAAGACCGTGCCCGAGGCGAAGATCGTGGAGACCCTGATCGAGGAGGCGATGCGGATCGCCGAGTCGATGGAGGCCACCGACGGCGCCGAGGGCGGCGCCACGGTCACCGTCGGCTGACCCTCACCCGGCCGGCTCGTGCGGCCGGGCGTGGTGGCACGGCACGAACACCTCCGTGCGCGGCTCCGGCACGTCCGGGGCGTCGAGGTAGGTCTCCCACGGCACCCCGTCCACGACGTAGCCGAGGTCGGTGAGCCAGTCCAGGATCGCGCCGTACGCCGCGCCCACGCCCGCGTAGGCGCCGGTGTGCACCGTCCGCGCGGCCCGGCCGCCGGGGAGGGTCGTCGGCAGCACCCGGCCCTCGGGGGCCAGCGGGCCGCCGACCGGGAAGCCGGCCTCCACGTCCCAGGACCCGTCGGGCAGCGGCCGGTACCGGCCGATCGGGGGACCGACCACCGGCAGGTGCTGCCCGGCCGCGGCCCCGGTCACCTCGCCGAGCGCGGGGCCGAGGAAGGTCGCGATGCCGTCGTGCGGGACCTCCCCGCGGACCACGGCGGCGGGCTGCTCCTGGAGGTCGACGAACGACACCTCGTAGCTCATGGGGCGAGGCTCCCGTGGCCAGCTGGCGCACCGGTAGGGGAGAAGGTCACGCCCCCGTCCAGCGGTACTCCACCTCGGGCCGGCCGTTGCCGCCGTACCGCACGCTGCGCTCCACGACCTGCTCGGCGGCGAGGTACTCCAGGTACCGCCGCGCGGTGACCCGCGAGGCGCCGATCTCCGCACCCAGCTCGGTCGCGGACCGGCCCACGCCGTCGCGAAGCGCCACGGTGACCTCGCGCAGGGTGTCCACGCTCAGCCCCTTGGGGACCTGCGTGCGCGCGGGGGTGGTGCGGAGCGTGCCGAGCATCTGGTCGACCTCGTCCTGGCCGAGGGCGCCCCCGCCCGGGGTGAGCCGGCTGCGGTAGTCGGCGTACTGGTCGAGCTTGGTGCGGAACCCCGCGTAGGTGAACGGCTTGAGCAGGTACAGCACGACGCCCTGGGACACCGCCTGCTTGACCACGTCGACGTCGCGGGCCGCGGTCACCGCGATCACGTCGCACAGGATGCCCTCGCTGCGCATCCGCCGGAGAAGCGCCAGCCCGTGACCGTCGGGCAGGTGCATGTCCAGCAGCACCAGGTCCACCGGCGTCCTGCGGAGCGCCCGGAGCGCCTCGACCGAGGAACGGGCGACGCCGGCGAGCGCGAACCCCGCGGTACGGCGGACGTAGTCGGCGTGCGCCTGCGCGGAGAGCTCCTCGTCCTCCACCACGAGCACCGAGACGTCGGGGGCGGTCACGACCCGGTCCCGATGCGTACGTCGAACTGGGCGCCGCCGAGCTCCGAGGCCGCGACGTCGACGTGGCCGCCGTACTTGCGAACGGCCTGGACGACGAGCGCCAGCCCCAGCCCGCGCCCGACCTGGCCGTCGGAGGTCTTGGTCGACCAGCCGCGCTCGAAGACCTGGTCGACCAGGGCCGGCGGCAGGCCGTGGCCGGAGTCGGCGACCCGTAGGTGGAAGGAGGCGGGGGAGCCGGTCAGGTCGACCAGGACCACCCGGGTGTCGGCGTCCCCGACCGCGTCGATGGCGTTGTCGACCAGGTTGCCCAGGATCGTCACCGCGTCCCGCTGGTCGACCGGCAGCCCGGTGACGTCGGTGCCCTCGGCGATCCGCAGCTGCACCCCGCGCTCCGCGGCCTGCGCGGTCTTGCCGAGCAGCAGCGCGGAGACCACCGGGTCGGACACCGACCCGACCACCCGGTCGGTGAGCAGCTGGGCGATCTCGAGCTCCTCGGTGGCGAAGTCCAGGGCCTCGTCGGTGCGCCCCAGCTCGACCAGGGAGACGACCGTGTGCAGCCGGTTGGACGCCTCGTGGTTCTGCGAGCGCAGCGACTCCGCGAGCCCGCGGACGGTGTCGAGCTCCCCGGCGACGGCCTGGAGCTCGGTGTGGTCGCGCAGGGTCACCACGAGGCCGACGTCGCGGCCCTGCCACCGGGCGGGGGCGGTGTTGACCACCAGCACGGCGTCGTCGAGCAGGTGGATCTCGTCGGGCCGCCGGTCCCTCGACCGGATCGCGCGCACCAGGGACGGCGGGAGGCCGAGGTCGCCGACGAACCGCCCGACGGCCCCGTCGCCGAGGCCGAGCAGGTGCTGCGCCTCGTCGTTGAGCAGCTGCACCCGGCCGTCGGCGTCGACGAGCAGCAGTCCCTCGCGCACGGCGTGCAGCACGGCGTCGTAGTACTCGTACATCCGGGTGATCTCCCGCTCGCCGAGGCCGTGGGTCTGCCGTCGCAGCCGCCGGCTGATCAGCCAGGCGCCCAGCAGCCCGACGGCGAGGATCGTGACGGCGGCCAGCCCGATGGCCGGCAGCCGGTCGGCCAGCGCGTCCTGGATGCGCTCCGCGGTGATGCCGACCGAGACCAGCGCGACCACCCGGCCGCTGCCCGTGCCGTCGAACACCGGGACCACCGCACGCATCGAGCGACCCAGCGTCCCGGTGTACTCCTGGGTGAACTGGCCCCCGCGGGGCGCCGGGCCCAGGTCGCCGACGAACCGCCCGCCGATCTCGGCGGGGTTGGGGTGCGAGTAGCGGGTGCGGTCCAGGCCCATCACCACGACGAAGTCGGTGCGGGAGTCCCGGCGGACCTGCTCCGCGAACGGCTGGAGCGTCCGCGAGGGGTCCGGCGTCGACAGCGCCCGGCGTACCTGCGGGGTGTCGGCCACCGCGACCGCCACGGCGAGCGCCCGGTCCCGCGCGCCGGCGGTCTGGGTGCGGCGGGCGTCGGCGTAGGCGAGTGCCAGCGCGCCGACCACGACGACCAGCACGACGAGCACCTGCAGGAGCAGGATCTGCCGCGCGACGGCGCTGCCGCCGCGGGACGGACTGCTGGTGGGGCGTGGCACGGACCGCATTCTTGCCTACCCGTCGCGAACTCAACGAACACAAGAGTGACCGCAGTCACTGCCGGGCCCATGCTCGACGCAGCCGCACCTGCCACCTGGAGGAATCGCCATGTCCATGCTGTCCACGCAGCCACCCGCCCGCACGCGCCGCGACCGCACCCACTGGCTCTACATGGCGGTGATCGTCGCGGTCGCCCTCGGTGTGCTCGTCGGGCTGGCCGCCCCCGAGTTCGCCGTCGGCCTCAAGCCGATCGGCAGCGCCTTCGTCGCGCTGATCAAGATGATGATCTCGCCGGTGATCTTCTGCACCATCGTGCTGGGCGTCGGCTCGGTCGCCAGTGCCGCGAAGGTCGGCAGGGTCGGCGGGCTGGCGCTCGCCTACTTCCTGGCGATGTCCACGATCGCGCTGGCGATCGGGCTCGTGGTCGGCAACCTGCTGCACCCCGGGTCGGGCCTGAACCTGACCCCGGACGTCGCCAAGGCCGGTGCCGCGCAGGCCACCGACGCGGGCAGCCTCACCGACTTCGTGCTCGGCATCATCCCGACCACCCTGGTCTCCGCCCTCACCGGCGGCGAGGTGCTGCAGACGCTGCTCGTCGCACTGCTGGTCGGCTTCGCCGTGCAGGGCATGGGGGCGACCGGTCGCCCGGTCATCGTGGCCGTCGAGTACATCCAGCGCGTGGTCTTCCGGGTGCTGGCGATGGTCATGTGGCTCGCGCCGCTCGGGGCCTTCGGCGCGATCGCCGGTGTCGTCGGCGAGACCGGCGTGGACGCCCTCAAGAGCCTGGCCACGCTGATGGTCGCCTTCTACCTCACCTGCGCGGTCTTCATCTTCCTGGTCCTCGGGACGGTGCTGCGGCTCGGGGCCGGGGTCAACATCTTCAGCCTGCTGCGGTACCTCGGCCGGGAGTTCCTGCTGATCCTGTCCACCTCGTCCTCGGAGTCGGCGCTGCCGCGGCTGATGGCCAAGATGGAGCACGCCGGCGTCGAGAAGACCACCGTCGGCGTCGTGGTGCCGACCGGCTACTCCTTCAACCTCGACGGCACCGCGATCTACCTGACGATGGCGTCTCTGTTCATCGCCGAGGCGCTCGGCAAGCCGCTCGCGATCGGCGAGCAGATCTCCCTGCTGGTGTTCATGGTGATCGCCTCCAAGGGCGCCGCCGGCGTCAGCGGCGCGGGTCTGGCCACGCTGGCCGGCGGCCTGTCCTCGCACCGCCCCGAGCTGCTCGACGGCGTCGGGCTCATCGTGGGCATCGACCGGTTCATGTCCGAGGCCCGTGCGCTGACGAACTTCGCCGGCAACGCGGTCGCCACCGTCCTGATCGGCACCTGGACCGACGGGATCGACCGTGAGCAGCTCGACGCCGTGCTGGCCGGCGAGCGGCCCTTCGACGAGACCACGATGCTCGACGCGCCCGAGGCCGGCCACGCGCCGGCCGAGGTCGCGGGCGAGGCACCTGCGGACGAGGCGGGTCGGACCACCACGGGGGTACCCGCCGGCGCGTAGGCTCCGGCTGTGCTCCGGACACGGCAGGGCCTACGTCTCCTCGGCCCTGCCGACCTGCCCGCGATGCTGGAGCTGACCGCCCGCGACCCGGTGGTCAACGTGTTCGCCGACTACCGCACCCGGCTGACCCAGCTCGACCCGCGCTGGCTGGGTGGGGAGGTCTGGGGCTACGAGGTCGACGGCGAGCTGGTCTCCGCGTGCCACGCGGCGGCCAACCTCGTCCCGGTCAACGCCACCCCCGAGGCGCTCGCGGCGTTCGCCGACCGGGCCGCCTCGATGCCCCGGCGGTGCGCCACGATCGTCGGCCCGGCCGCGGCGGTGGGACCGCTGTGGGAGCGGCTCGAGCCTCGCTGGGGTGCGGCCCGGGAGCTGCGGGCCGACCAGCCGCACCTGGAGATCTCCTCGGCCCCCACGGTGCGGCCCGACCCGTCGGTCCGCCGCACCGACGCCTCCGACCTGGCCGCGCTCTACCCGGCCTGCGTGGCGATGTACACCGAGGAGGTCGGCGTCTCCCCGGAGGTCGGGGGCGGCGCCGACCTCTACCGGGCGCGGGTGGCGCAGCTGGTCGCGAAGGGCTGGTCCTTCGCCCGGATCGAGGACGGCCGGGTGGTGTTCAAGGCCGAGGTCGCCGCCGCCTCGCCGCGGGCCTGCCAGGTGCAGGGGGTGTACGTCGACCCCGCCCGCCGCGGCGAGGGGCTGGCCGCCGCCGGGATGGCCGCCGTCGTGGAGCACGCGCTGCGGGAGATCGCGCCGGTCGTGTCGCTGTACGTCAACGCCCACAACGTGGCCGCCCGGGCGGCGTACGAGCGGGCCGGCTTCCGGCAGAGCGCGACCTTCTCCACCGTGATGTTCTAGGTTCGGGTCATGGACAGGGACATCACGGCACTGGCAGGGATCCTGGCGACCTCGGGGGTGGTGCACCTGGTGCGGCCCGAGGTCTACGAGCCGATCATGCCGCGGCTGGTGCCCGCGCACCGTGAGGTCATCTACGGCTCCGGGGCGCTCGAGCTGGCCTGCGCGGCCGGGCTGCTGCACCCGCGCACCCGGGTGGCGGCGGGCTGGGCGAGCCTCGGGCTGCTGCTCGCGGTGTACCCCGCGAACCTCAAGATGGCCAAGGACGTCGCCGGCACCGACCGGCCCAACCTGATGGCCGCGGCGCTGCTCCGGCTGCCCCTCCAGCTGCCGCTGCTGCGGTCCGCGTGGAAGGCCGCGCACCCCCGCTGACAACGCGGGTGCGGGGCCGGTTCGGCGACCGTTAGCCTTGCGCCCATGATCTTGCGGATGTCGAGCCTGTTCGTGCGCACGCTGAGGGAGGACCCGGCGGACGCCGAGGTGCCGAGCCACCGGCTGCTCGTCCGGGCGGGCTACATCCGGCGCGCCGCCCCCGGCATCTACTCCTGGCTGCCGCTGGGCCTGCGGGTGCTGCGCAACATCGAGTCGGTGGTCCGCGAGGAGATGGACTCGATCGGCGCCCAGGAGCTCCAGTTCCCCGCGCTGCTGCCGCGCGAGCCCTACGAGGCGACCGGCCGCTGGAGCGAGTACGGCGACGGCGTGTTCCGGCTCAAGGACCGCAAGGGCGGCGACTACCTGCTCGGTCCCACGCACGAGGAGATGTTCACCCTCGTGGTCAAGGACCTGTACTCCTCCTACAAGGACCTGCCGGTCTGGCTCTACCAGATCCAGACGAAGTACCGCGACGAGGCGCGCCCCCGCGCCGGCGTGCTGCGCGGGCGCGAGTTCGTGATGAAGGACTCCTACTCCTTCGACGTCTCCGACGCCGGCCTCGAGGCCTCCTACGAGGCGCACCGGGCGGCGTACGTGAAGACCTTCGACCGGCTCGGCTTCGACTACGTCATCGTCAAGGCCACCTCGGGGGCGATGGGCGGGTCGCGGTCCGAGGAGTTCCTGGCCACCGCCGAGAACGGCGAGGACACCTACGTCCGCTGCAGCTCCTGCGACTACGCCGCCAACGTCGAGGCCGTCCAGGTCCGCGCGCCCCAGCCCGTCGCCTACGACGACGCGCCCGCCGCGCACGCCGAGCAGACCCCGGACACGCCGACGATCGAGACGCTCGTCGACCACCTCAACGCGGCGTTCCCGCGCGAGGACCGGCCCTGGACGGCCGGCGACACCCTGAAGAACGTGATCGTCGTGCTCAGGCACCCCGACGGCACCCGCGAGCCGATCGCCATCGGCCTGCCCGGGGACCGCGAGGTCGACGAGAAGCGCCTCGAGGGCCAGCTCGAGCCCACCGAGGTGGAGGCCTTCGACGAGGCCGACTTCAAGAGGTACCCGTCGCTGGCCAAGGGCTACATCGGCCCGGGGGTGCTGGGGGAGAAGAACGAGTCCGGCATCCGCTACCTGGTCGACCCGCGCATCGTCGAGGGCACCCGCTGGGTCACCGGCGCCGACGTGTCCGGCTCCCACGTGCTCGACCTGGTGGCCGGCCGGGACTTCACCCCCGACGGCACCATCGAGGCCGCCGAGGTCCGCGACGGCGACCCCTGCCCGCGGTGTCATGAGAGTGGGGGCGACGGAACCCTGCACACCGCTCGCGGCATCGAGATGGGCCACATCTTCGCCCTCGGCCGCAAGTACGCCGACGCGCTGGGCCTGCAGGTGCTCGACGAGAACGGCAAGCTGGTCACGGTCACGATGGGCTCCTACGGCATCGGCGTCTCCCGGGCCGTGGCGGCGATCGCGGAGAACACCCACGACGAGCTGGGCCTGGTGTGGCCGCGGGAGGTGAGCCCCGCCGACGTGCACCTGGTCGCCACCGGCAAGGACCCGGCGATCTTCGAGGCCGCCGACCGGATCGCGGTCGAGCTGACCTCGCAGGGCCTCACGGTGCTGTACGACGACCGGCCCAAGGTCTCGCCCGGGGTGAAGTTCAAGGACGCCGAGCTGATCGGCGTCCCGACGATCGTGGTGGTGGGCAAGGGCCTCGTCGACGGGGTCGTCGAGGTCAAGGACCGGGCCTCCGGCGAGCGCGAGGACGTCGCGGTCGGCGACGTCGTGGGCCACGTCGTGCGCACCGTGCGGGAGCCTGTCGGCCTGCCCGTGGCGGAGGACTGACCCGTGCCGGACGTCGAGGCCGTCATCTTCGACTGGGGCGGCACGCTGACCCCGTGGCACACCGTGGACTTCGAGCAGGAGGCCCGGGCGCTGGCGGCCGCCGCCCCCGACGCGGACCCGGACGCGCACGAGCACCTCGGCCGGGCCGTGCAGACGGTGTGGGGCCGCTCGCGTGACCAGCACACCAGCGCGACCGTCGCGGACATCTTCGTCGAGGCCGGGCTGACCCACGACGAGTCGCTGCTCAGGCCCTACCGCGACTTCTGGGAGCCGCACAGCCTCACCGACCCCGATGCGCTGCCGCTGCTCAGCCGGCTCCGGGTGGACGGGGTCAAGGTCGGTGTGCTGTCCAACACGGTGTGGCCGCGGGCCTGGCACGAGGAGATCTTCAGCCGGGACGGGATCCTCGACCTGATCGACGGCGCCGTCTACAGCAGCGAGATCCCCTGGACGAAGCCGGCACCCGAGGCGTTCCGGGCCGCGATGGACGCGGTCGGCGTCGAGGACCCGGCGGCCTGCGTGTTCGTCGGCGACCGGCTCTTCGACGACATCTGGGGGGCCGCGAACGCCGGCATGCGCACCGTGCACGTGCCGCACAGCGACATCCCACGGGTGCAGGTCGGCCACACGGAGGGTGACCCGGACGCGGTCGCCGTGCGTCTGGGGCACGTCTACGACGTGGTGTCCGCCTGGCGCGCCGCCGGCTGAGGCGGCCTCAGAGCTCCGGGGCCCCCGGGAACGCCTCCGCGCTCCCGCCGAACGACAGCAGCCGCACCGAGGCGTCGGCCAGCGCGTCGATCATCCACTGCCGGTCGGCGCGCGAGGTGCTGCCGACCCCGGTCGCGTAGAGCGCCGAGCAGCGCCGCTCGAGCAGCAGTCCGGCGGCGTCGAGCTGCCGGGCGGTGCGGCACGCCCCGGGCAGGTCGTAGCTCACCGCGGCGGCGGCCGGGTCGCCCCCGGCCGCCCGGACCATCCCCGTGAGCTGGTCGCGGCGGCCCCGGTGGGTGGCGTAGGCGCGACCGATCCGGTTGGCCAGCGCCGGCTGTGACGAGGAGGAGACCCGGCCGCCCAGCACGCCGTACACGTAGATGGCGGCGTGCTCCCCGGCCAGGGTCTGCTGGAGGGCCTCGAGCGGGGTCATCCGCGGTCCTCGGCCCCGGCCGCGAGCAGCACCGACTGCTGGGCGGCCGCGGCCGCCATGCTGGCGAGCACCCTGGCGAACGCGCCGCTCTCGGCGGTGAACGCGCTGCGCCGGCCGACGAGCGAGAGCCGCTCCTCGGCCCGGGCCAGGGCGGCCAGCGCGGGTCCGGGCCGCTCCGGCACGGAGACGACGGGGGGATCGGTGGCCGGGCCCGACGGGGACGCGTCGGCTGGGACCGACGGAGACGCCGCGGAGTCCGGGACCGCGTCGGCGAGCAGCGCGACGTGCCGCCGGTGGACCGCGCGGGCACCGGCGAGGGCGCCGTCGAGACGCGGGTGCCTGCGGACGGTGGCCAGCACCCGGTCCAGCATCCGCTGCTCCTCGTCGAGCACCGTGGCGGCGAGCGGGACGTCGGGGTCGTCGGCCCCGTCGGGCGCCGCGGTGGCGGGACGGTCCCGGGACGCCGTACAGCCCGACACGAGTGCCGCGGTCAGGGCGGTGGCGCCACCGAGCGCAGCGCGTCGCGACAGGGGAGAGGGGGACGGCACGGCGCCGAGCCTACCGAGGCCGGTCGCCGGCTCGGCGCCCCGCTCCGCGCGGTGGCCGTGCCAGAGGTGGGCCCGCGAGCCGGTAGGCTGGGTGGACCACCGCACGACCACAACAGCACAGCAGGAAGGACGCCCGTGAGCGCCGAGGAGAGCCGGGACCGACTTGCCGGGGTGCTGACCGCCCCTCTCGCTGAGGCGGGCCTCGACGTCGAGGCCGTCGAGCTCACACCGGCCGGCAAACGACGCCTGCTGAGGGTGGCCGTCGACAAGGACGGCGGCGTCACCATGGACGACATCGCGGCCGCGACCCGCGAGGTCTCCCGCGTGCTGGACGACACCAACGCCATGGGCGAGCAGCCCTACACCCTCGAGGTGACCTCGCCCGGGACGGACCGCCCGCTGACCCTGCCCCGCCACTGGCGGCGCAACCAGCACCGGCTGGTGAAGGTGTCCCTGACCAGCGGCAGCAGCGTGACCGGCCGGATCACCGGCTCCGACGACACCCGTGCGTTCCTCGACGTCGAGGGCACCCCGCACGAGGTGCCCTACGACGCCGTCGCCAAGGCCAAGGTCCAGATCGAGTTCAACCGGAAGGAGTCCTGAGCGTCCATGGACATCGACATGAACATCCTCCGCTCGCTCGAGCGTGAGAAGGAGATCTCCTTCGACATCCTCGTCGAGGCCATCGAGCAGGCGCTCCTGACCGCCTACCACAAGACGTCCGGCGCCCAGTCGGCCGCGCGCGTCATCCTCGACCGCAAGACCGGGCACGTGACCGTGCTGGCTGCGGAGACCGACGAGGGGGGCGCCAAGGTCGGCGAGTACGACGACACCCCGGCCGGCTTCGGCAGGATCGCCGCCACCACCGCGAAGCAGATCATGCTCCAGCGGCTGCGGGACGCCGAGGACGACATCAAGTTCGGGGAGTTCGCCGGCAAGGAGGGCGACATCGTCTCCGGGGTGATCCAGCAGGGTCGCGACCCCCAGGACGTGATGGTCGACCTCGGCCGCCTCGAGGCGCTGCTGCCGGCCGGTGAGCGGGTCCCGGGGGAGGACTACTCCCACGGCACCCGGATCAAGTGCCTGGTGATCTCGGTGCGCAAGGGCATGCGCGGCCCGCAGGTGATGCTGTCTCGCTCGCACCCCAGCCTGGTCAAGAAGCTCTTCGCTCTCGAGGTGCCCGAGATCGCCGACGGCACCGTGGAGATCTGCGCGATCGCCCGCGAGGCCGGGCACCGCACCAAGATCTCGGTGCGGACCGCTGTCCCGGGCGTCAACGCCAAGGGCTCCTGCATCGGCCCCATGGGCCAGCGGGTCCGCGCGGTGATGAACGAGCTGCACGGCGAGAAGATCGACATCGTGGACTTCTCCGAGGACCCCGCCGAGCTGGTCGCGCACGCGCTCTCGCCCGCGCGGGTCAGCAGCGTGCGGATCGTGGACCTGGCCGCCCGGTCGGCCCAGGTCGTGGTCCCCGACTACCAGCTGTCGCTGGCGATCGGCAAGGAGGGCCAGAACGCCCGCCTGGCCGCCCGGCTGACCGGTTGGCGGATCGACATCCGCTCCGACGAGGCGCCCGCGGAGACGGTGCTCCCGGTGGCCCCGGCCGTCGCGGGCAACTCCGATGAGAAGGCCGACGGGAGCGCTGCGGACTGAGCGCGCCGTACGCCGGTTCGTGGCAGAGCCCGTCAGCCGGTAGACTGACACACGGTTCGCCACCGCAGTCGGAAAGCGGGCGTCGTCGTATGTCCTCACCCAGTGTCTCGCACACTGCTCGAGGGAGCGTTCGCACCTGCGTCGGCTGTCGGAAGCGGGCCGCCAAGTTCGAGTTGCTGCGAGTCGTCGCCGGTGACCGGGGAGCAGGCCTGGAGGTCGTCCCCGATCCGGCGGGCCGGGCACCGGGCCGTGGAGCGCACCTGCACCCCACGACCGACTGCCTGGAGCTCGCACTCCGGCGCCGAGCCTTCCCCAGGGCCCTCAAGACCGAGGTCCCCGGTGGCAGGCTCAGCACCACGGCGGTCGAGGACTTCGTCCGCGCGAGCGGCGGAGCCGCCCGGCCCGGGCAGCAGTGACGACGAGGCAGCACCGAGAAGCACCAGCCGAGAAGCAACCGACCAGAAATTGGAGCAGCAGCTCATGAGCACTCGATGAGTACTTTCCGATGAGCATGCACACCAGCTAACGGTCCGGCCGCCCCCTCACCAGGAGGGGAACAGGGGCTCGGACCAGAAGGAGAAGCGTGGCTAAGGTCCGAGTCCACGAGCTCGCCAAAGAGCTCGGAGTAGAGAGCAAGGTCGTCCTGGCCAAGCTCAAAGAGATGGGTGAGTTCGTCAAGTCGGCGTCGTCGACCGTCGAGCCCCCGGTGGTGAAGAGGTTCTCCGAGAAGTTCGGGGACGAGCTCAAGTCCGCCAAGGCGCCCGCGGGCGGGCAGGCCGCTCCGGCCAAGCCGGGCCCCAAGGCCCCCTCGGCGCCGGCGAAGTCGCCTGCCCCGGCGAGCCCCGCACCAGCCGCCGCCTCGACCCCGGTCGAGCCGGCTCCTGCCGCGTCCGCCCCGGCCGCGTCGACCCCGGCGACGTCGTCGGGCCCGCGTCCGGGTCCGCGTCCCGGTCCGGCCAAGCCCGCGGAGGCCCCGGCCCCCGAGGTGCCCGCCGCGTCGGCGCCGCAGCCTGCGGCCCCCGAGGTCGAGGCACCGGCCGCCAGCGCCGAGGCTCCCGAGGCGCCCGTCGAGTCGGCGACCCCGGCCGCCGGCCGCACCGAGTCGACCCGTCGTCCCGGTCCGCCCCCGGCTCGGCCGTCCGGCCGTCCCTCCGCCGGTGGCGGCGGTGGCGGCGGTGGCCGTCCCGGGTCCCCGCGACCGGGCAACAACCCGTTCGCACCCTCGCAGGGCATGGGGCGCCGTCCGGCGCCCCGTCCGGCCGCGGACCCCGCAGCCGCACCCACCGACCGTCCGCCGCGTCCGCCGGCCGGTCGTGACGGCAGCGCCCCGCCGCGGCCCGGTGGGGCTCCCAGCGCAGGCCGTCCCGGCATGCCGCGCCCCAACCCGGCGATGATGCCCAAGTCCCCGGCCGCCTTCGGTGGCGGACCGGGTGGACGTCCCGCCCCCGGCGCCGGTCGCGGTGGCGCGCCCGGTCGCGGTGGCCCCGGTGCCGGTCGTCCCGGTGCGGGTGGTCGTCCCGGCGGGGCTCCCGGTGGCGCACCCGGCGGCTTCGCCGGTCGTCCCGGTGGCGGTGGTCGTCCCGGTGGCGGTCGTCCCGGGCAGCGCGGCACCACCCAGGGCGCCTTCGGTCGCCCCGGCGGTCCGTCGCGTCGTGGTCGCAAGTCGAAGCGCGCGCGTCGTCAAGAGTTCGAGCAGATGCAGGCCCCGACGATCGGTGGCGTGCGTGTCCGCAAGGGCGACGGCGAGACCGTCCGCCTGGCACGCGGCTCGTCGCTGACCGACTTCGCCGAGAAGATCGGCGTCGACGCGGCAGCGCTCGTGCAGATGCTGTTCAGCCTGGGCGAGATGGTGACGGCGACCGAGTCGGTCAACGACGCGACGCTCGAGCTGCTCGGCGACGAGCTCAACTACGTCATCGCGGTCGTCTCCCCCGAGGACGAGGACCGCGAGCTGCTGGAGTCCTTCGACCTCGAGTTCGGTGAGGACGAGGGCGACGAGGACGACCTCGAGGCTCGTCCGCCGGTCGTCACCGTCATGGGTCACGTCGACCACGGAAAGACCAAGCTCCTCGACGCGCTGCGTGACGCCAACGTGGTCGCCAAGGAGGCCGGTGGGATCACCCAGCACATCGGTGCCTACCAGGTCGCGACCGAGGTCGACGGCAACGAGCGTCGGGTGACCTTCATCGACACCCCGGGTCACGAGGCGTTCACCGCCATGCGTGCCCGTGGTGCGCAGGCCACCGACATCGTGATCCTGGTGGTCGCGGCCGACGACGGCGTGATGCCGCAGACGGTCGAGGCCCTCAACCACGCCAAGGCGGCCGGTGTGCCGATCGTGGTCGCGGTCAACAAGATCGACGTACCGGCGGCCGACCCGACCAAGGTGCGCGGCCAGCTGTCCGAGTACGGCCTGGTCCCCGAGGAGTACGGCGGCGACACGATGTTCGTCGACGTCTCCGCGAAGGCCCAGCTCAACCTGGACGGGCTGCTCGAGGCCGTCGTGCTCACCGCCGACGCCTCGCTCGACCTGCGGGCGAACCCCGACCAGGACGCGCAGGGTCTCGTCATCGAGGCGCACCTCGACCGTGGCCGCGGCCCGGTCGCGACCGTGCTCGTGCAGCGCGGGACGCTGAAGGTCGGCCAGTCGATCGTCGCCGGACCGGCCTACGGCCGGGTGCGCGCCATGATCGACGAGTACGGCGACAACATCGAGGAGGCCGACCCGTCGCGCCCCGCGATGGTGCTGGGTCTCACCGCGGTTCCGGGTGCGGGCCAGAACTTCATCGTCGTCGAGGACGACCGGATGGCCCGTCAGATCGCCGAGCGGCGCGAGTCGCGTGAGCGTGCGGCCATGCAGGCCAAGCGTCGCGTGCGTCGTACCCTCGAGGACTTCATGTCCTCGATGGAGAAGGGCAAGAGCCAGGAGCTCAACCTGATCCTGAAGGGCGACGTGTCCGGCTCGGTCGAGGCTCTCGAGGACGCGCTGGCCAAGATCGACGTCGGCGACGAGGTCAACCTGCGGGTCATCGACCGCGGTGTCGGTGCGATCACCGAGACCAACGTGGACCTCGCGGCGGCCTCCGACGCCATCATCATCGGCTTCAACGTCCGCCCGCAGGGCAAGGCGACGGAGATGGCCGACAAGGAGGGCGTCGAGATCCGCTACTACTCGGTCATCTACCAGGCGATCGAGGAGATCGAGGCGGCGCTCAAGGGGCTGCTCAAGCCGGAGTACGAAGAGGTCACGCTCGGCCAGGCCGAGATCCGCGAGATCTTCCGCTCCAGCAAGATCGGCAACATCGCAGGCTGCATGGTCACCAGCGGGGTCATCCGACGCAACGCCAAGGCGCGGCTCATCCGCGACGGCAACGTCGCGTCGGACAACCTGGACCTGTCGTCGCTGCGGCGCGAGAAGGACGACGTCACCGAGGTCCGCGAGGGCTTCGAGTGCGGTCTGACCCTGCGCGGCTTCAACGACATCAAGCAGGGCGACCTGGTGGAGTGCTTCGAGATGCGGGAGATCCCGCGCGCGTAGGCACCTGCCGGTTTACCAGGGGATGCAGGAGAACTGTCGCTTCCCATGGGGAACTTCCCATGGGGAGCGACAGTTTCTCGGCATCACCTGGTAAACGCACCGCACGCCCGAGAACGAGCAACAGGAGCAAGTGATGGCAAGCCCCAGGGTCCGCAAGGTCGCGGACCGGATCCACGTCATCGTGGCGGAGATGCTGGAGCGGCGGATCAAGGACCCGCGTCTCGGGTTCGTCACCGTCACCGACGTGCGAGTGTCCGGTGACACCCAGCAGGCCTCGGTGTTCTACACCGTGCTCGGCGAGGAGGAGCAGGTCGCGGGCTCCGCGGTCGCCCTCGAGTCGGCCCGCGGGCTGATCCGCTCCGAGGTCGCCAAGCAGCTCGGCATGCGGCACGCGCCGTCGCTGGAGTTCATCCACGACGCGCTGCCCGACACCGCCCGGCACTTCGACGAGGTGCTCGCCCAGACCCGGGAGGCCGACGCCCGTCGCGCCGCCGAGGCCGCCGGGGCGGCGTACGCCGGGGAGGCCGACCCCTACCGCAAGCCGCACGAGGACGACGACCTCGACGAGTCGGACGCGCTCGACGCCCCGTGAACGGTCTCGTCGTCGTCGACAAGCCCGGCGCCATGACCTCGCACGACGTGGTCGCCCGGATCCGCCGGCTGGCCGGCACCCGCAAGGTCGGCCACGCCGGCACGCTCGACCCGATGGCCACCGGCGTGCTGCTGGTCGGCGTCAACCGGGCCACCCGGCTGCTGGGTCACCTCACCCTCACGCAGAAGGCGTACGACGCCACCGTGCGGCTCGGCGCCTCGACCAGCACCGACGACGCGGAGGGGGAGACGCTGGCCACCGCCTCGGTCGTGCACGTCACCGAGGACGACGTCCGCTCGGCAGCCGGAGCCTTCCTCGGCGACATCGAGCAGCGGCCCTCGGCGGTGTCGGCGATCAAGGTCGACGGCAAGCGCGCCTACGCCCGGGTCCGGGACGGCGAGCAGGTCGAGCTGGCGGCCCGCCCGGTCACCGTGTTCGAGCTGCTGGTCACCGACGTCCGGCCGGCCGGTGACGCGCTGGACGTCGACCTCTCGGTGCGGTGCAGCAGCGGCACCTACATCCGGGCGATCGCCCGCGACCTCGGGGAGGCCCTGGGCGTCGGCGGACACCTGACCGCGTTGCGGCGTACGGCGGTCGGCCCGTTCGGCCTGCCGGACGCGCACACCCTCGACGCGCTGGGCGAGTCCTTCGCGCTCGTGGACATCTCCGACGTGGCGCGGCGCTGCTTCACCACCGTCGACCTGGACGAGGAGCAGGCCCGGGACGTGGGCTACGGGCGCAAGCTCGCCCTCGACCTGCCCGACTCGTCGGCCCCGGTGGCGGTGCTGGACCCCGCCGGGACCTTCCTGGCGCTGTACGAGCGGCACGGGGAGCTGGCCGCCCCCGTGGCGGTCTTCGTCTGACCGGCTGTGGGAGCATTCCGGGGTCACCGACCCGGGATCCGAGAGGAGCAGGCCACCGTGCAGATCTGGCGCTCTCTGGGCGAGGTGCCCGCCGACGTCGGCCGCACCGTCGTCACGGTCGGCAACTTCGACGGCGTGCACCTCGGTCACCAGCACGTCGTCGGCCGGGCCCGCGACGTGGCCCGCGACCTCGGTGGCCTGCCGGTCGTGGTGGTGACCTTCGACCCGCACCCGATGGCGGTGCTCCGCCCCGAGCACGCGCCGCTCACCCTGACCACGCTGGAGACCCGTGCGGAGCTGCTCGAGGCGGCCGGCGCCGACCACCTGGTCGTCGTGCCGTTCGACCGGGAGGTGGCCGCCTGGAGCCCCGAACGGTTCGTCGTGGACGTCCTGGTCGGGGCGCTGCACGCCCGCGCCGTGGTGGTCGGGTCCAACTTCCGGTTCGGCTCCAAGGCCGCCGGCGACCTGGCCACGCTGACCGCGCTCGGGCACGACCACGACTTCGAGACGGTGGGCATCGCCCTCGACGGAGGCCCGCAGGTGTGGTCCTCGACGTACGTCCGGACCTGCCTGATCGCCGGCGACGTGGAGGGGGCCACCGAGGCGCTGGGCCACCCCTTCACCGTGCGCGGGGAGGTGGTCAGGGGCGACCAGCGGGGTCGCCAGCTCGGCTACCCGACCGCCAACGTGCCGACCGGCACCAGGGTCGCCGCCCCCGCCGACGGCGTGTACGCCGGCTGGCTGCGCCGCTGCGACGACCCCGAGGGCACCCTGCTGCCGGCCGCGATCAGCGTCGGCACCAACCCCACCTTCGACGGCGAGCGGGCCCGCCGGGTGGAGTCCTACGTGCTCGACCGCGACGACCTCGACCTGTACGGCGTCGAGGTCGAGGTGTCCTTCGTGGCCCACATCCGCGGCATGACCCGCTTCGCCTCCGTCGAGGAGCTCGTCGCCACCATGCGCCAGGACGTCGAGCGGACCCGCGAGCGGCTGGGCGACCCGGCCGGCCGATGACCCGGTCGTCCAGGCCCTCCGGGTGATGCTGCTCCGGGCGTCGGGCAGGTGGTGATGCGGCCCGTGCGGTCGGCGGCAGGCTGGTGGGCCGTGCCCGGACGCACCGACGCCCCCGGGAGGGACCCGGAGGCGTCGGTGGTGGTGGGTGCGGCGGTCAGGCGTCGAGGTCCTTCTCGACCAGGGCCGCGATCGTGTCGACCGCGGCCTGGTCGTCGCCGGACACCTCGACCGTGTCGCCGCACGACGCGCCGAGCGTCATGATCAGCAGCGAGGAGGCGGCGTCGACCGGCTCCTCGCCGTTGACGGCGAGGGTGACCTCGGAGTCGAGCTCACCGGCGGCCTCGGAGATGATCGCGGCGGGCCGGGCGTGCAGGCCGACGGACGAGCCGACGGTGACGGTCTTGCTGGGCATCGGGTATTCCCCTTCGTAGACGGTGCGGTTCTCAGGTCGACGGTGCGGATCAGGCGAGCGCGCTGACCTCTTCCATGTTGGTCTTGCGAGCCTCGACCGACTTCAGTGCGATGACGCCCGCGCAGGCCACCAGGATGCCCGCGATCAGCGCCACCAGGAACAGCGCGAGGTGGATCACGGCGAAGAAGACGAAGATGCCGCCGTGCGGGGCGCGCAGCCCGACGTGGAAGGCCATCGACAGGCCACCGGTGACGGCGCTGCCGACCATGATCGGCGGGATCACCCGCAGCGGGTCCGCCGCCGCGAACGGGATGGCGCCCTCGGTGATGAACGAGGCCCCCAGCAGCCAGGCCGCCTTGCCGTTCTCACGCTCGAGCGGCGTGAACAGGTGCGGGCGCAGCACGGTGGCCAGCGCCAGCGCCAGCGGCGGGACCATGCCGGCGAGCATGACGGCCGCCATCACCTGCAGCTGCGGGGCGTTGCCGGAGGCGGTGGCCGCGACGCCGAGCCCGGCGGTCGCGAAGGTGTAGGCGGTCTTGTTCAGCGGGCCACCCATGTCGAAGGCCATCATCAGGCCGAGGATCGCGCCGAGCACGACCGCGGAGCCGCCGTTGAGGCTGTTCAGGCCGTCGGTGAGCGCGGACATCAGCTTGGAGAGCGGCTGTCCGAGCAGCGCCACCATGACGAAGCCGGCGACCAGGGTCGCGCCGAGCGGGATGATCATCACCGGCATCAGGCCGCGCATCCAGGCCGGCACCTTGCGCTCGGCGAGCCAGTACGCCACCAGCCCGGCGAGCACGCCGCCGACGATGCCGCCGAGGAAGCCGGCGTTCAGCACGCTGTTGGCGATGAAGCCCATCACGAAGCCGGGAGCGATACCCGGCCGGTCGGCGATCGCGTAGGAGATGTAGCCGGCCAGTGCCGGGACCAGGAACGAGAACGACGCGGCTCCGAGCGCGAAGAGCAGGGCACCGAGGTAGGTGAGGAGCGCGCCGTGCGGGAGCGCGGTCCCCACCATGGCGTACGCCGCCGGGTCGGGCAGGTTCCACAGCGTGGAGTTCGTCGCGATGTGCGTCGCGGTGGCGACCGGGTCACCACCGAAGGTCGACCCCAGCGCGATCTGGTAGCCGCCGAGCAGGAAGCCGAGGGCGATCAGCAGACCGCCGGCCGCCACGAACGGGATCATGTAGGAGACGCCGGTCATCAGCACCCGTCGGACGTGGGTGCCCCACGACTCGGAGCCGGTGCCGGCCGAGGTGTCGGCGCCGGCGCCGGTGCCCTCGACGCGCGGGGCGTTCGGGTCGTCGGCGTACCGCAGCGCCTCGGCGATCATCGCGTCGGCGTCGTCCATCGGGCGCTTCACGCCGGAGGAGACCAGCGGCTTGCCGGCGAACCGGTGCCGGTCCCGGACCCCCACGTCGACGGCGAAGATCGCCGCGTCGGCGTCGGCGATGGTCTGGTGGTGCAGCGGCGAGGAGCCCGCCGATCCCTGGGTCTCCACGGCGATGTCGACCCCGGCGCGCTCGGCGGCGGCCTCGAGGGCCTCGGCGGCCATGTAGGTGTGCGCGATGCCGGTGGGGCAGGCGGTGACGGCGACCAGCCGGCGGCGCCCGGTGGCGGTGGCCGTCGCGGTTCCGGCGCCGGCGCCGGTGGTCGCGGTGTCCGTGGCCTCCGACGGGGAGGCGGCCGCTGCGGCGGGCTTCGCGGGCGCCGGGGCGGCCGCGGCACCGCCGACGGGGGCGACGACCTCGTTGACGAGGTCGGCGACCTCCTCACGGGTGGTCGCGCCGCGCAGACCGTCGGTGAAGCCCTTCTTGACCAGTGACCGGGCGAGCTGGGTGAGCACCTTGAGGTGGGTCGCGTCGCCCCCGGCCGGGGCCGCGATCAGGAACGCCAGGTCGGCCGGGCCGTCCTTGGCGCCGAAGTCGGTCGGCGGCGAGAGCCGGGCGAAGGCCAGGGTCGGTACGTCGACCGCGGTGGTGCGGCAGTGCGGGATCGCGATGCCGCCCGGCAGCCCGGTCGCGGACGTGGCCTCCCGGGCCAGGGCGTCCTCGACGAGCTGGCCGGGGTCCGTGGTGCGCCCTGCCTCGGCCACCTGCGCGGCGAGGGCACGGATCACCTCGGTCTTGTCACTCCCCAGCGACACGTCCAGGCGGACGAGTGCCGGGGTGATCATCTCCTCGGTACCTGATGGTTCGGTCATCGTTTCCTCAGTTCTCTCGGTGACTGGCCGTGCTGACGGGGCTGTCGGGTGTGTCGGGGGTGACGGGGTGGTGCGGGAGGACCCTGACCTCGACGAGGTCGGGGCGGGTGTGGTCGGGGGTCGGGATCGTGGTGCCGGGCAGGCCGGCCGCGGCGCTGCCGTAGGCGACAGCGAGCCGGAGCCGGTCCGCGGGGCCGGCGCCGCGCAGGTCGCCGAGCAGGTAGCCGAACAGGCTGGAGTCGCCGGCGCCGACGGTGCTGACGACGGTGGTCGGGGGAGGGGTGGCGTGCCAGGCGCCCCCGGCGGTGACCAGCACCGCGCCCGAGCCACCGAGCGTGGCGAGCACCGCGTCGACGCCCCGGGCGACCAGCACCCCGGCGGCCTGCGCCGCCGCGACCGGGTCGGCCTCGATGGCCTCGGCGTCTCCGCCGGTCAGGGAGGCCAGCTCCTCGCCGTTGGGCTTCATCAGGCTGGGCGCGTGCTGCTCGAGCCCCGCGGCCAGAGCGACCAGCGGCTCGCCGGAGGTGTCGACCGCGACGGGGGTGCCGCGCCGGCGCAGGGCGCCGACCAGGTCGGCGTACCAGGCGCTCGGTGCGCCCGGGGGCAGCGAGCCCGCGAGCACCACCCAGCGGGCCTGCTGGGCGCGGTGCAGGACCGCGGCGGCCAGCCGCTCGAGGTCGGCGGGGCCGACCTGCGCGCCGGGGGTGTTGATCTTGGTGGTGGTGCCGTCGGGCTCGGTCAGGGTGAGGTTGACCCGGATGGCGCCGGCGGGCTGCTCGGGTCGGCAGTCGATGCCGTCGCGCAGCAGGTCGACCACGAACGGGTCGTCCTGGTGGGCGGGCAGCACCGCGATCGTCGGCACGTTCGCCGCGACGGCGGCCCGGGAGATGTTCACCCCCTTGCCACCACCCTGGGAGGTGACCGACTCGGCGCGCAGGACCGCGCCGCGGACCAGCTCGCCGGCCAGCGTCACGGTCCGGTCGATGCTGGGGTTGGGGGTCAGCGTGAGGATCATGCGATCACGACCTCGACGTCGTGGCGGCGCAGCGCCTCGAGGTCGGCGGGCTCGATGCCGGCGTCGGTGACGACCACGTCGACGTCGGCGAGGGTGGCGAAGCGGACCGTGTGCTCCTGGCCGATCTTGGAGGAGTCGACCAGCACCACGACCTGGTGGGCTGCGGCGATCAGCGCGCGCTTCGCGGCGGCCTCCGCGTGGTCGGGGGTGCTCAGGCCGTGGGCGGCGGACAGGCCGTTGGTGCCGACGAAGGCGACGTCCGCCTTGAGCCGGCCGAGCGCCTCCACGGTGTCCTCGCCGACGGCGGCATGCGTGGTGGGGCGGACCCGGCCGGGCAGCAGGTGCAGTCGCACGCTGGGGGAGCCGGCCAGCCGCGCGGCGATCGGGACGGCGTTGGTGATCACCGTCAGCTGCAGGTCGCGGGGGACCATCATCGCCAGCCGGGCGGTGGTGGTGCCCGCGTCGAGGATCACGCTGCCGCCGCTCCGGGGCAGCAGGTCGACGGCCCGCTTGGCGATCCGGTCCTTCTCGTCGGCGTGCGCGAGGTCGCGCTCGCCGACCTTGGCCTCCAGCCCCGACAGGGCGGCCGCGGGGACCGCGCCACCGTGCACCCGGCGCAGGATGCCGGCCCGCTCCAGGACGGACAAGTCGCGGCGCACCGTCTCGGTGGTCACGGCGTACTCTGCTGCCAGCGCGTTCACCGACAGCCGGCCCCGCTGGGCGACCAGATCGGCGATGGCCTGCTGGCGTTCCTCGGCGTACACCGCGCCTCCTGTGGTTTCGTGAGAATGAAACTTTGTACGTGTTGTTTTACGCCCGAATCTGTTGACTGTCAAGAGCGAAGCGCCGTAGAGTCAGACGCATGTCACAGACTCCTCCCGTCTCCGTCCTCCGCGGTACCCCCGTCGTCCCGGGTGTCGCCTACGCTCCGGCGGTCGTCGCCACGGTGGAGGTCTCGCCGCGCGCCGTCGCCGCTTTCGAGGAGCAGGGGCACCCGGACGCCGAGTCCGCCCTCGCGGCGTACGACGCGGCGGTCGCGGCCACCGCGGACGGGCTGACCGCCCGCGCAGCGGCGGCCAGCGGTGCGGCGGCCGAGGTGCTGACCGCCACCGCCGGGCTGGCCCGGGACAAGGGGCTGCGAGGGGCGGTCCGCAAGCGGCTCAACGCCGGCGACCCGCTGCTGGTCGCGCTGGCGGCGGCGGTCGAGCAGTTCGCCGGGGTGTTCACCCAGATGGGCGGCCTGATGGCCGAGCGGGTCACCGACCTGCGTGACATCGAGCGCCGGGTGACCGCGCACCTGGTCGGCGAGCCGGAGCCGGGTGTGCCCGTCCCGGCGGTGCCGTCGGTGCTGCTCGCCGAGGACCTCGCCCCGGCGGACACCGCCGGGCTGGACGCCCGCACGGTCGTCGCCCTGGTCACCGAGAAGGGCGGCCCGACCAGCCACACCGCGATCATCGCCCGGCAGCTCGGCATCCCCTGCGTGGTCGGGGTGGGCGGGCTGGACGCGGTCCGCCCCGGCACGCCGCTGATGGTCGACGGCGGCACCGGCGAGGTCACCCTCGAGCCGGACGCCGAGGTGGCCGCCCGCCTGGTCGCGGAGTCGACCGCCGCCCGGGAGCGGCTGGCCAGCTGGTCCGGGCCCGGCCGCACCGCCGACGGCACGTCGGTCAAGCTGCTCGCCAACGTCGCGGACGGGGCCTCGGCCGGTGCCGCCGCCGGTGGGCCGGTGGAGGGCGTCGGCCTGTTCCGCACCGAGCTGTGCTTCCTCAACCGCAAGGACGAGCCGTCGGTCGAGGAGCAGGCCGAGATCTACTCCGGCGTGCTCAGCCCCTTCGGCTCCGAGCGGTACGTCGTCGTACGCACCCTCGACGCCGGCTCGGACAAGCCGATCGCGTTCGCCACGCACGAGGGTGAGGAGAACCCCGCCCTGGGGGTCCGCGGGCTGCGGCTGTCGTTCGGCAACCCCGGCCTGATGGAGCGTCAGCTCGAGGGCATCGCCCGCGCGGCTGCTGCCACCGGCGTGGAGACCTGGGTGATGGCGCCGATGGTGGCCACCGTCGCCGAGGCGGCGGAGTTCGCCGCCCTGGTGCGCGCCCACGACCTCAAGGCGGGCGTCATGGTGGAGATCCCGAGCGCCGCGCTGCTCGCGCACCAGATGCTCGAGGTGGTGGACTTCTTGTCCATCGGAACCAACGACCTCACCCAGTACACGATGGCCGCGGACCGGATGGCCACCGACCTGGCGCACCTCACCGACGCCTGGCAGCCGGCGGTGCTCCAGCTGATCGCGATCACCGCCGAGGCCGGCAAGCAGGCCGGCAAGCCGGTCGGTGTCTGCGGCGAGGCGGCGGCCGACCCGGTGCTCGCCACCGCCCTGGTGGGCATGGGGATCACGTCGCTGTCGATGGCGCTGGCCGCCGTACGGCCGGTGGGGGCGCAGCTCGCCGGGGTCACCATGGACGTCTGCGAGCACGCCGCCGAGGCCGCGCTCGGCGCGATCGACCCGATGGCCGCCCGGGCCGCGGTCCGCGCGGTCCTGGCCGGCTGACCTCCCCCCGGGGGTCAGCCCGCGGTGACGGTGACGGGCACCCCGGAGAGCACGGCGTTGCCGCTGACGTCCAGGACGGCCGGGTCGGTCAGGTCGTTCATCGAGGCGCCGGGCAGCGTCACCGCGTGCCGCAGCCGGACACCCTCCCGCCGGTGCCCGTAGCCGTGCGGCAGGCTGACCACGCCCGGCATCATGTCGGTGGTCGCCGCGACCTCCACCTCGACCGAGCCCACCGCCGAGGCCACGCGTACGACGGAGCCGCCGGCGATCCCGCGGGCGGCCAGGTCGTCGGGGTGCATGTAGAGCTGGTGCCGGGCCCGGCCCTTGGTGAGCCGGGTGGTGTTGTGCATCCAGGAGTTGTTGTCGCGCTGGTGCCGGCGCCCGACCAGCAGCAGCCCGTCGACGTGGACCGGGGCCGCGTCCAGCCGGGCCAGGTCGTCGAGCACCGGGGCCGGGGCCGCCTGCACCCGCTGCCCGCGCGTCATCAGCCGCTCGGGCAGGCACGGCTCGAGGGCGCCGAGGTCGACCGGGCCGCGCCGCAGCCTGCGGACCGAGAGCCGGGCCCGGCCGCTGCGCAGCAGCAGGTCGATGGTCCGGGTCGGGGAGAGCCGCATCCGGGCGCCCTGCGCGAGCCGGCGTCGCAGCGGCCGCCTGCCCCCGAGCAGCCGGCCGGTGCGGAGCGCGATCTCGCGGTAGATCTCCCAGTCGTGCATCGCGCCGTCGGGTCTCGGGAACAGGGCGGGGGTGAACCGGGCGGTGTTGCGGACCGCGAGGACGTGGAAGACCAGGTCGTAGTGGTCCCGCTCGAGCATCGAGGTCGGCGGCAGGATCACGTCGGCGTGCCGGGTGGTCTCGTTGACGTAGAGGTCGACGGCCGCGACGAAGTCGAGCCCCGCGATCGCCGCGTCGAGCCGGCGGCCGTCGGGGGTGGAGGAGACCGGGTTGCCCGCGACGGTGAGCAGCGCCCTCACCTGGCCCTCGCCCGGGGTGAGGATCTCGTCGGCCAGCGTGGCGACGGGCAGCTCCCCGCCGAACTCCGGCAGGCCGCGGACCCGGCTGCGCCACACGTCGTGGTGGCCCCTGCCGACCAGGCCGCGGCCGACCGCGTCGACCGCCGGGCGGGTGAGCATCGTGCCGCCGGGCCGGTCCAGGTTGCCGGTGAGCAGGTTCAGCAGCTGCACCGCCCAGGTCGCGACCAGGCCGAACTCCTGGGTGGAGACTCCCGACTCGTCCGTAGACGGCGGCCGACTCGGCCGCGGCGAGCTCCCGGGCGAGCCGCCGGACCACGTCGGCGTCCAGGCCGCTCGCGGCGGCGGCCCGCTCCGGGGTGAACGGACGGACCGCCTCGCGGACGACGTCGAGCCCGTCGACGTACCCCGGGGGAGTGGTCAGCCCCTCGGCGAGCAGCACGTGCACCATCGCCAGCAGCACCAGGGCGTCGGTGCCCGGGCGGACGAAGTGGTGCTCGTGCGCGGCCCGGGCGGTCTCGGTGCGCCGGGGGTCGAGCACCACCATCCGGCCGTCGCGGCCCTTGAGGGCGCGCAGCCGGGCCGGGAAGTCCGGCGCCGTCATCAGGCTGCCGTTCGAGGCCATCGGGTTGGCCCCGACGACCAGGAAGTACTGGGTGCGGTCGACGTCGGGCACCGGGAGCATCAGCTGGTGGCCGTACATCAGGTAGGCCATCAGCTGGGCGGGCAGCTGGTCGACCGAGGTGGCGCTGTACTTGTTGCGGGTGCGGAAGGACTTCACCATCGCGGTGCCGTGGGTCATCGAGCCGAGGCTGTGCACGTTGGGGTTGCCGAGGTAGATCGCCAGCGCGTCCCGGCCGTGCTCGGTGACGGTCGCGGCCAGCCGGGTCGCGACCAGGTCGAGAGCCTCGTCCCAGCCGATCTCCGCCCAGGTGTCCCCGGTGCGGCGGACCGGACGCCGCAGCCGGTCGGGGTCCTCGTGGACGTCTTGGAGGGCGACCGCCTTGGGGCAGATGTGCCCGCGCGACAGCGGGTCGTCGGGGTTCCCCCGGACGTCGGTGATCCGCTCCCCGGCGGGCCCCTCCTCCAGGGTGAACACGAGACCGCAGATCGCCTCGCAGAGGTTGCACACGCCCAGCCGTTGCTCCATGCGCGCACTCTGCCACGGCGGGGCCGTGGCGCTGCCGCGGTCCGCCCGGTGCCGCGCGGCGGACCCCGGTCGGCCGATTCGGAGAAACGTCCCGCGCGTTGCTAGTCTGGGACGGTTGCCCGGGCGAGAGCCGGGGCACGAGTCAACGCCGTACGACGGCCGCGGATCGAGAGTGCCCGGGTGAACAGGCCCCGGCGCGCCGCGCAACGACATGAACCGAGAGGAGCTGCGCGTGGCCACTGGAACCGACGCGGAGACCAAGAAGAAGATCATCGCCGAGTACGGCACCTCCGAGGGCGACACCGGCTCTCCCGAGGTCCAGGTCGCTCTGCTGACGCACCGCATCAGCCACCTGACCGAGCACCTCAAGGAGCACAAGCACGACCACCACAGCCGTCGTGGCCTGCTGCTCCTGGTCGGCCAGCGTCGTCGCCTTCTGAACTACATGCAGAAGGAAGACATCAACCGCTACCGCTCGATCATCGAGCGGCTCGGCCTGCGCCGATGAGCCCTGGGGCGGCCTCCCGACACGGGGGGCCGCCCCTGCTTCGTCCTCGCCGGGACCCGCACTAGGGTCTGGCCTTGTAGCACCGCACCACCGACATCACCCACTGGAGCGACCGCGGACGTCCTGCCCGGTCCTCGGTAGTGGCCCTCGGGGCCGGCCCGCACCTCCGGGCCGACGACCCGCAGGCCTCGATCGAAGACCGGCACCCCCAATCAGCGGTTGGGCGCCCTCGCGTGAATCGCTCCGCGAGACAGAAAGGGGACCCCATGACTGAGGGACCCGAGATCTACGCAGTCGAGACCGTGATCGACAACGGCTCGTTCGGCACCCGCACCGTCAAGTTCGAGAGCGGCTTCCTCGCTCGCCAGGCCGCCGGCTCGGTGACCGCCTACCTCGACGACGAGACGATGCTGCTGTCGGCCACCACGGCCGGCAAGCACCCCAAGGACCAGCTCGACTTCTTCCCCCTCACGATCGACGTGGAGGAGCGGATGTACGCCGCGGGCCGGATCCCCGGCTCGTTCTTCCGTCGTGAGGGTCGCCCCGGCGAGGACGCGATCCTCACCTGCCGGCTGATCGACCGCCCGCTGCGCCCGACCTTCAAGAAGGGCCTGCGCAACGAGGTCCAGGTCGTCATCACCGTGCTGGCGCTCGACCCCGACGCGCCGTACGACGTGCTGGCGATCAACGCGGCCTCGATGTCCACCCAGCTGTCCGGACTGCCGTTCACCGGCCCGATCGGCGCCACCCGGGTGGCGCTCATCGACGGCCAGTGGGTCGCGTTCCCGTCCTACAGCCAGCTCGAGAACGCCGTCTTCGACATGGTCGTCGCCGGCCGGGTCACCGAGACCGGCGACGTCGCGATCATGATGGTCGAGGCGGAGTCCACCGAGAAGACCTGGGACCTCGTGCGGTCCGGCGTCCAGGCGCCGACCGAGGAGATCGTGGCTGGTGGCCTCGACGCCGCCAAGCCGTTCATCAAGCAGCTCTGCGAGGCGCAGGTCGAGCTGGCCAAGCAGGCCGCGAAGCCGGTCAAGGACTTCCCGATCTTCCTCGACTACGAGGACGACGTCTTCGCCGCGGTCGAGACCGCCGCGAGGTCCGACCTCGCCGCCGCGATGACCATCGCCGGCAAGCAGGAGCGCGAGGCCCGTCTCGACGAGGTCAAGGAGTCGGTGCTCACCAGCCTCGGCGCCGACTTCGAGGGTCGTGAGAAGGAGATCGGCGCGGCGTTCCGCTCGCTGACCAAGAGCGTGGTCCGCGAGCGCGTGCTGCGCGACAAGGTCCGCATCGACGGCCGTGGCCTCACCGACATCCGGACGCTGTCCGCGGAGGTCGGCGTGGTCCCGCGGGTGCACGGCTCGGCGCTGTTCGAGCGCGGCGAGACCCAGATCCTGGGCGTCACCACGCTGAACATGCTGACCATGGAGGCCAAGCTCGACACGCTCTCCCCGGAGAAGACGCGTCGCTACATGCACAACTACAACTTCCCGCCGTACTCCACCGGTGAGACGGGTCGCGTCGGTTCGCCGAAGCGTCGCGAGATCGGTCACGGCGCGCTGGCCGGCCGGGCGCTCGTGCCGGTGCTGCCGACGCGCGAGGAGTTCCCCTACGCGATCCGCCAGGTGTCCGAGGCGATGGGCTCCAACGGCTCCACGTCGATGGGCTCGGTCTGCGCCTCGACCCTGTCGCTGCTCCAGGCCGGTGTGCCGCTGAAGGCGCCGGTCGCCGGCATCGCCATGGGCCTCATCTCCGGTGAGGTCGACGGCCAGACGCAGTACGTCGCGCTGACCGACATCCTCGGCGCCGAGGACGCGTTCGGCGACATGGACTTCAAGGTCGCCGGTACGCCGGAGTTCGTGACCGCGCTCCAGCTCGACACCAAGCTCGACGGCATCCCCGCCGAGGTCCTCGGTGCGGCGCTGACGCAGGCCAAGGACGCCCGGCTCTCGATCCTCGAGGTGATGAACGAGGCGATCTCCGCTCCCGAGGAGATGTCCCTGCACGCCCCGCGGATCATCACCGTGAAGGTGCCGGTCGACAAGATCGGCGAGGTGATCGGTCCCAAGGGCAAGGTCATCAACCAGATCCAGGACGACACCGGCGCCCAGATCAGCATCGAGGACGACGGCACGATCTACATCGGTGCGACCAACGGCGAGTCCGCCGAGGCGGCCCGGTCGATCATCAACGGCATCGCGAACCCGACGATGCCCGAGGTGGGCGAGCGGTACCTCGGCACGGTCGTCAAGACGACGAACTTCGGTGCGTTCGTCTCGCTGCTGCCGGGCAAGGACGGGCTGCTGCACATCAGCAAGCTGCGCGGCCTCGCCGGTGGCAAGCGCGTCGAGGCCGTCGAGGACGTGCTCTCGGTCGGCCAGAAGATCCAGGTGGAGATCGGCGAGATCGACGACCGCGGCAAGCTGTCGCTGATCCCGGTGGTCGACGAGTCGGCGGCCCCCGCCGAGTCTGCCGACACCGAGTAGCACCTCGTCGGTGGCTCTTCCCGCAGCACAGCAGAAGCCCGGCACGACCCGCACCCTCCTGTCCGTCAGGGACGGGGGAGCACACGTACGACGTACGGTGCTCCCCGGAGGGCTGCGGGTCGTGACCGAGGCCATGCCCGGCGTCCGGTCCGCCTCCATCGGGGTGTGGGTCGGCGTCGGGTCACGTGACGAGTCCCCGACCCTGTCGGGGGCCTCGCACTTCCTCGAGCACCTGCTCTTCAAGGGCACCCCGTCGCGCTCGGCCCTCGACATCTCGGTCGGGCTCGACGAGGTGGGCGGCGAGTTCAACGCGTTCACCGCCAAGGAGTACACCTGCTTCCACGCGCGGGTGCTCGACGAGGACCTGCCGCTCGCGGTGGACGTCCTCGGCGACATGATCACGTCCTCGACGATCACCGCCGAGGACGTCGAGGCCGAGCGCGAGGTGATCCTCGACGAGATCGCCATGCACGACGACGACCCCGACGACGTGGTCAGCAACGTCTTCGCCGAGCGGTGCTGGGGGACCTCGCCGCTCGGCCGCCCGATCGCCGGCACCGTCGAGTCGATCAAGGCGCTGACCCGGACCCAGATCCGGCGCTACTACCGGTCGCGCTACACCCCCGCGAACATGGTGGTCGCGGTCGCCGGGAACGTCGACCACGCGTCCGTCGTCCGGCTGGTGAAGCAGGCGTTCGCGGGCGAGGGCTTCCTCGACGAGACCGGCACCCTGCCGGCGCCCGTGCGCACGGCCGCCCGGCCGCGCCGTACGGCGTCGGGGGACGTGGTCGTCACCCGCCCGTTCGAGCAGGTCAACCTGGTGCTCGGGGTCAACGGGCTGGTGCGCACCGACGAGCGCCGCTACGCGCTCGGCGTGCTGAACGCCGCCCTCGGCGGGGGCACGTCGTCCCGGCTGTTCCAGGAGGTCCGGGAGCGCCGCGGGCTCGCCTACTCGGTCTACTCCTACGCCTCGCACTACGCCGACAGCGGCGCCTTCGCGGTGGCCGTGGGCTGCCTGCCGTCCAAGGTCACCGAGGTGCTGGCGGTGGTCCGCAGCGAGCTGGCACTGCTCGCCGAGGACGGCATCTCGCCGGTCGAGCTCCAGCGCGGCCAGGGCCAGCTGCGCGGGGGACTGGTGCTGTCCCTGGAGGACTCCGGCTCCCGGATGTCGCGGATCGCCAAGGCCGAGCTGCTCTACGACGAGCTGCCCAGCATCGACGAGGTGCTCCAGCGGGTCGCCGACGTCACCCTGGAGGACGTGAACGCGCTGGCCCGCGAGCTGTTCACCCAGCCGCAGGCGCTGGCCGTGGTCGGCCCGTTCGACACGCTGCCCGCCTGAGGCTTGTTCAGTGATCCGCTGACCCTCGGCGAGGATGCAGCGGATCGCTGCATCCTCAGCCGTACCTGATCAGCAGCCAGCCGCCCAGGGCCAGCAGCCAGCTCGCGAAGCTGCCGATCAGGAAGTACTCCGAGACCGTGGTGGGTCCCTCCTCGGTGCGGGAGCGCTGCAGCTCGGGGAACCGCAGCAGGCCCTTCGCGGCGACCACGACGGCGACCGCGGTCAGCTCCCCGGCCACCGCGAGCACCAGGATCACCAGCCGCTCCATCGGGCCGAGCAGCCGGCCGCCCTTGAGCTCGTCCTCGTTGCTGGCCGCCGGCACCCCGATCGCGTCGAGCAGCAGCCGGACCAGCAGGTTGCCGGTGCTGAGCTGGAACAGCGCCACCCCGCAGACCAGCGCGAACGTGTCGACGCCGAGCGTGTCCACCAGGGTGCCGCTCAGCCGCCCGTGCAGCTCGGGGCCGGTCACGGCGCCGGCCACCAGGGTGAGCAGGGTGGCGGTCACCCCGAAGCCGGCGAACGCCACCGCGCGCCAGGCCCGGTGGTGCGGGGAGGCCGGGTTGAGGGCCAGCGACGAGGCGAGCACCCAGACCACCAGGCCGACCACCCACAGCACGCCGACGGTGGCGAACCGCCGCGCGTCGAACCCCACCGCCAGGCCCGCGCAGCCCAGCAGCGCCGCGCCCAGCACCGCGAGCAGGGCCCGCCGACGGGCGGAGGTGGCGTCCGTGGCCGCGCGCAGCAGGTCGCAGAGACCGACCACGAGCAGCCACACCCCGACGCTCACGCGCGCACCTCCGGGGCGCCGAGCAGGGCCATGGACTCCAGCACCGTGCCGATGTTGCGGGAGAACTGCTGGGACACCGCCGAGGGCCAGATCTCCTCGAGGTCGGCGATCTCCTTCTGCGAGTGGCCGAGCAGCGCCAGCCGGAGGATCCGCACGCCGCGGTCGTTGAGCCGCTCGATGATCTGGTCGCGGCAGACCAGGAAGGCGTTGACGGTGCCGGGCTCCGGGCCGGCGTACCAGGTGCGTGCCGCGGGGCGGTCGCCGAGCGCGTCGATCGCCGCGCGGGCCGACCACCAGCCGGGTCCGTCCTGGAGCAGCGGCCGCCGGTCGGCGTCGTGCACCGTCACCTCGCCGTGGCCGAGGCCGCTGCGCACGTCCACCACCGGGCGCACGGCCAGCCGTACCAGGAGCGCGGCCAGCACCGCCTCGGGCAGGGTCCCGCACGCGCCCTGGTACTCGTCGCCGACGGTGGGCTCGAACGGCTGCCGGACGTCGACCAACGTGTTGACCTCGGCGAGCGCGGCGGCCAGGGCGTCCTGGGCCGCCGCCCGGTCGGCGACCCGGCGGGAGCCGACGAGGTCGCCGATCACGGTGTAGAGCGGCTTGGGCATGGTTCAGGTTATCACTGAACTTCGCCAGTCTTCAGCAGATCCCTGCATCGCGGCGGCCCCGCCTGCCGGGCGGGGTCGTGGCGCCCGCTGCCGCCCCCTAGGCTCCTCGGTGTGAGTGACGAGCGAACGAGGGTCGGTGTCCTGGGTGCCCGCGGCAAGGTCGGCCGCGAGGTGTGCGCCGCGGTGGAGGCCGCCGAGGACCTCCGGCTGGTGGCGGCCGTCGACACCGGGGACGGTGACGACTCGCTCGAGGACCTGGTCGGCGCCGGTGCCCAGGTGGTCGTGGACTTCACCCATCCCGACGTGGTGATGGACAGCCTGCGGTTCTGCATCGAGCACGGGATCCACGCGGTGGTGGGCACCACCGGCTTCGACGACGAGCGCCTCGCGCGGCTGCGCGGCTGGCTCGACGGCTCCCCGACCGGCGTCCTGGTCGCCCCCAACTTCTCGATCGGCGCGATCTTGATGATGCGCTTCGCCGTCGAGGCGGCCCCGTTCTACGAGTCCGTCGAGATCGTCGAGCTGCACCACCCGGACAAGGCGGACGCCCCGTCCGGCACCGCCCGGCGTACGGCGTCCCTGGTCGCCGCGGCCCGCCGCGAGGCCGGCTCCGGCCCCGTCCCGGACGCCACCTCCACCTCCCTGGAGGGGGCCCGCGGCGCCGACGTCGAGGGGATCCGGGTGCACGGACTGCGGATCCGGGGCCTGGTCGCGCACCAGGAGGTGATCCTCGGCGGCGAGGGGGAGACCCTCACCATCCGGCACGACTCGCTCGACCGGGTGTCCTTCACCCCCGGCGTGCTGCTCGGCGTCCGCGGGATCGGCGAGCGCCCCGGGCTGACCGTGGGCCTCGAGCCGTTCATGGGTCTGGGCTGAGCCGCCGTGCGGACCCGGACGACCGTCGCGGTGATGGTGCTCGTGGTGGTGTTCTACGCCGTGCTGATCGGCGCCAAGGGCGTCGGCCTGCTCGCCGGCGGGTCGCTGGTGGGCCGCGGGCTGGGGCTGGCGCTGATCGTGCTGCCGCTGCTCGGGCTGCTGCTGGTGTGGCGGGAGGTCGAGTTCGGGCGTCGTACCGCCGTGCTCGCCCGCACCCTGGAGCAGGAGGGGGGACTCCCGGTCGACGACCTGCCGCGGCGGCCCTCGGGACGGGTGGACCGCGGGGCGGCGGACGCGCAGTTCGCCCGGATGCGCGACGAGGCCGAGGCGCACCCGGACGACTGGCGGGTGTGGTTCCGGCTCGCGCTGGCCTACGACGCCGCCGGTGACCGGACCCGGGCCCGGGCCGCGGCGCGGCACGCGGTCGCCCTGCACGCCTGAGGAGGCCCGCGGGTCTCAGCCACTCCGGGGAGTCCGGCGGCCGCCCTCCCGCTCCGAGGGAGGGCGGCCGCATGCCTAGGCTGCGGGGATGAGCACACCCATGCCCGCGAACCTGACCATCGTCACCCTCGGCGTCACCGACCTGGACCGGTCGGTCCGCTTCTACACCGACCTCGGCTGGGAGCGGCGCGGGAACCTCGCGGACGGGATCACCTGGTTCCGGACCTCCGGCAGCTGGCTGGGCCTGTTCGGGTACGACGCGCTCGCCGAGGACGCCCAGGTGGCCGCCACGCCGCACGCCGACCTGCCGCCGTACCGCGGGGTGACGCTGGCGGTGAACCTGAACTCGCCGGGCGAGGTGGACGCCGCCTTCGCGCACGTCGAGTCGATCGGCGGGCGGATCGTGAAGCACCCGGTGACCGCGCCGTGGGGCGGCTACACCGGCTACTTCGCCGACCCGGACGGCCACCTGTGGGAGATCGCGCACGCGCCGTTCTTCGTGGTCGACGAGGACGGCCGGATCGACATCACCTGATCCGGGGCGAGCCGCGTCACGCCTCCCTGCTGGGGGGGATTTCAGATGTTTTGTCCCGCGGGGACCGGCTGGTCCGCAGAATGGGGCCACGAGCCGCCGGCGTCCGATGCCGGTGGCGGAGGTTCCTGGGAGGGGTGCCTTGTGAAGAGCTTTGCCTGCGGTGACGTGGTCCCCGGCTGCGACGCCCGGTTCGTGTGCGCGAGCGACGACGACGTGCTCGTCCAGGTGGCGCGGCACGCCGCCGACGTGCACGAGATGCACGAGGTGCCGGCCGCGGTCGCCGACAGCGTCCGGGCCCGCATCGTGACCCTGGTCTGAGCGGCCGGACCGTGCACCCGAGCCCACGGGCGGTGAGCGACGTCGACTGGCCGGCCCAGCTGTCGCGCGCCGTGACGGGGGACGGGCTCTCCTCGCACTTCCAGCCCATCGTCGACGTGGTCCGCGGGACCGTCGTCGGCTACGAGGCGCTGGCCCGGTTCGACGGCTTCCCGGTCCGGGACCCCGAGACCTGGTTCGCGGCGGCCCGCACGCACGGTCGGCTGGCCGACCTGGAGGCGGCCGCCCTGCGGACCGCGCTGGCCGCCCGGGACACGCTGCCCGGCAACACCTTCCTCACCGTCAACCTCGGCCCCGACGTCCTCGACGCGGCTCAGGTCCGCGAGGTGCTCGCCGCCCAGGGCAGCCTCGGCGGCCTGGTCGTGGAGCTGACCGAGCACGCCCGGGTGGACTCCTACACCGCCCTGGAGCCGGCCATCGACCGGCTGCGCGGCGACGGCGCGATGCTCGCCATCGACGACGCCGGCTCCGGATACGCGGGGCTGGCGCACCTGCTGAGCCTGCGCCCTGACTTCCTCAAGCTCGACCGGGCCCTGGTCTCGGGCCTGCACCGCGACGAGGCCAAGCGCACGTTGGTGGAGATGGTCGGCGTGCTCGCCGGACGTCTGGACGCCTGGCTGCTGGCCGAGGGCGTCGAGAGCGCGGAGGAGCTGCACTGCCTCGCCGGGCTCGGGGTGCCGCTGGTCCAGGGGTACCACCTGGCCCGGCCCGGCCCCGGCTGGCCGCAGCTGGACCCCGGAACGGCGCTGGACCTGATCGCCAGCGCGGGGCTGCGCGGCGGTACGACGCTGCGCACCCTGATCGAGCCCACCCTCACGGTCTCCGACACCGACCCCGGCTTCGGGGCCGGCATCGAGGACCTGGGCGGCTGGTTCGGCGACGACGCGGTGGACCTGCTCGTGGTGGTCGACGGGTCCGCGCGACCGGTGGCCACCGCCGAGCCGGCCGGACCGGTGCGGTCGCTCACCGACGGCCTTCGGGTGAACCTCGACACCGACGTCGCCGAGGCCGCGCTGCGCGCGATCACCCGGGGCCCGGGCCGTCGCCTCGAGCCGCTGGTCTGCGTCGACAACGCCGGACGGTTCGTCGGGATCGTCCGGATGGAGCGGGTGCTGCACTCGCTCGCCTCGCGGGCCGGGGCCGCCGAGCCGGCCGGACCCGCCGGCGCGCGCGCCTGACCGATCGCGCCGGCCCGCTCGCCGCTGCCGTCACAGCAGCCGCACCAGGGCGGCCACCAGCGCGGCGCCGAACACCACCACGACGAACGGCGCGCGCAGCAGCAGGGCCACGAACGCGAACGCCAGCCCGGCGACCCGCGCGTCGAGCAGCAGGTGCCCCCCGGAGCCGAGCACCTGCACGCCGACGAGCGCCGAGAGCAGCGCCACGGGCATCAGGTCGGCGACCTTCTCCACCACCGGGTTCTCCAGGACGCGTGCCGGCACCGAGAGGCCGGCGAGCTTGAGCAGGTAGCAGCCGACGACGGCGATCCCGATCGCCAGCCAGGTCATCGCACCCACCGCCCCGGACGGGCGGTCAGCACCCCGGCGACGAGCGCGACACCCGCGGCCGCCAGCACCGGGACACCGGCCGCGGTGACCGGTACCAGCCCGAGCGCGAGGGCCGCCGCGAGCAGGCCGACCGAGCGGTTCAGCCGGGTGTGCAGCCGTGGCCAGAGCAGCGCCAGGAACGCGGCCCCGACCGCGGCGTCGAGGCCGTAGGTGCGGGGGTCGCCCAGCGCCGTACCCGCCAGGGCGCCGGCCAGGGTCGCGAGGTTCCACAGCACGAACACCGCCAGCCCGGTGGACAGGAAGCCGACCCGGGCGGCGGCGGTGCTCTCGCGGTTGACCGCCATCGCCGTGGACTCGTCGATCAGCAGGTGTGAGGCGGCCACCCGCCGCCACCCGCGCCAGGCGAGCAACGGCGCCAGTCGCAGGCCGTACAGGGTGTTGCGCGAGCCGAGGAGGAGCGCGGTCATCGCCCCCGACAGCGGGGCGCCGCCCGAGGCGATCACGCCGACCAGGGCGAACTGCGAGGCGCCGGTGAACACCAGCAGGGACAGGGCGCAGGTCTGCAGCACGTCGAGCCCGGCGGCGACCGAGACGGCCCCGAACGACACCCCGTAGGCACCGGTGGCCACGCCGACCGCGAGGCCGTCGCGGACGATCCGGGTGCGCTCGGTGCGGGGGAGCCCGTCCGGCCGGGGCTCGCAGGAGGCGCAGGGGTCGTCGCTCACCCGTCGACCCTAGGCCGCGGCGGTGCTCAGTGAGGGTGGCGGGACCCGGTGCGCGGGTCGTCGTGGTGGTGGTGCAGCAGCAGTGCCACGACCACGGCGCCGAGGGCGGCCCCGAGCCCGGCGCCGGCGCGGGGGAGCAGCGGGATCGGGGTGACGGCCGCGAGCCAGGCGCCGAGACCGACGCAGGCGACGACGGCCAGCAGGCCGACGACCCAGCGGTGCAGAGGAGGGAGCGGACCCAGCACGAGTCCTCCTGGCGGAGAGTCCGGGGGCGGGCCCGCTGCTGGACCCCGGCAGCCGCCGCGCGGGCTGCTGCCAGGTCCCTGGTGCCCGCTGGGGCGGCTGGTCAAACCCGGGTAGGTCGAACCAGGGCGGTCACTCGGTGCGGAGGTCGGTGTGCAGCCGCACCTGCTTGACCCGGACCGAGCCGTCGCCGTGCAGGTCGAGCTCGCGGTGGGCGCCGTCGGCGGCCCAGCCGGCCCCGGTCAGGAACGCGCGGCGTGCGTCGTCCTCGGTGCTCAGCCAGACCACGGCGGTGGCGAACCGGTCGGCGCGCAGCGTGTCCGCGCAGGCCTGGACGAGCCGGGACCCGTGGCCGTTCCGGGCGTGGTCGGGGTCGACGGTGAGCTCGGAGACCTCGCCGACCGCGATCGGGTCGAGGTCGGGGTCGGCGGCCGGCCCGGTGAGCGCGAAGCCGCGCACGGTGTTGCGCTCGAGGGCCACGAGCACCCGGTTGCGGGCGTCCCGGGGGCTGGCCAGCGAGGTTCGCCACGCGGCGGCGAACTCGTCGGCGTCGAGGGCGGCGACCACCTCGGCGGGCAGCAGGTCGGCGTACTCCCGGCGCCAGGCGCGCACCTGCACGGTGGCGATCCCGTCGGCGTCGTCGGCCCAGCCGACCCGCACCGAGACGTCGGCCGTGGGTCCGCTGCCGGCATGGTCGTGGCTCGTCATGCGGCCATCCTCGCAGGCCCGGGCCACCCGGGCCGCATGTGACAGGTCTAGCGCACGTCGGCGACGCGGGTGTCACATCCGCCTGGTAGGGTGGGGCACATGTACGGCAACGACTTCGCCCCCGCGTCCGAGGCCACCACCACCGCTCCGGACGACGGCGTCGAGCCCGGCCTGGAGGACTTCTGGCGGATCGTCGGCGAGGACGGCCGGATCGAGCCGCGCGACGTGATGCCCGAGGACTACCGCCGCTCGCTGGTCCGCCAGATCGCGCAGCACGCGCACTCGGAGATCATCGGCATGCAGCCCGAGGGGCAGTGGATCGGCCGCGCGCCCAGCCTGCGCCGCAAGGCGATCCTGATGGCCAAGGTGCAGGACGAGGCCGGCCACGGGCTCTACCTGTACGCCGCCGCGGAGACCCTCGGGGTGGACCGGGCCGACCTGCTGGACATGCTGCACGACGGCCGGCAGAAGTACTCCTCGATCTTCAACTACCCGACCCTCACCTGGGCCGACATCGGCACCATCGGCTGGCTCGTCGACGGCGCCGCGATCGTCAACCAGGTGCCGCTGTGCCGGTGCTCCTACGGCCCCTACGCCCGGGCGATGATCCGGGTCTGCAAGGAGGAGTCCTTCCACCAGCGGCAGGGCTTCGAGGCGCTGCACACGCTCTCGCACGGCACCCCCGAGCAGCACGCGATGGCCCAGGACGCCGTGAACCGCTGGTGGTGGCCGAGCCTGATGATGTTCGGCCCGCACGACACCGGTGAGGCCGCCACCGGCGGCCACACCGCCAAGTCGATGGCCTGGGGCGTGAAGCGCTTCGCCAACGACGACCTCCGCCAGCGGTTCGTGGACATGACCGTCCCGCAGGCCGAGGCGCTCGGGCTGACCCTGCCCGACCCGGACCTGGCCTGGAACGAGGAGCGCGGGCACTACGACTTCGGCGAGATCGACTTCACCGAGATGTTCGAGGTGATCAAGGGCAACGGCCCGTGCAACGCAGAGCGGATGGCCAACCGGCGCGGCGCGCACGAGGACGGCGCGTGGGTGCGGGAGGCCGCTGCGGCGTACGCCGACAAGGTGTCCGCCCGGACGGTGGGTGCGGCATGAGCGAGCGGAGGGACTGGCCGCTCTACGAGGTGTTCGTGCGCTCGCGGCGCGGCCTCTCGCACGTGCACGTCGGCTCGCTGCACGCCCCGGACGCCGAGATGGCGCTGCGCAACGCCCGTGACCTCTACACCCGGCGGCAGGAGGGCGTGTCGCTGTGGGTGGTGGCGGCCGGCGACATCACCGCGTCCAGCCCGGAGGAGAAGGACGCCTTCTTCGACCCGGCCGGCGACAAGATCTACCGGCACCCCACGTTCTACGACATCCCCGAGGGGGTCGAGCACCTGTGAGCGGCCTCGGTGACTACACGCTCTCCCTGGCCGACGACGCGCTCGTCGCCGCGCAGCGGATGGGGGAGTGGATCGCCCGGTCCCCGCAGATCGAGGAGGACGTCGCGCTCGGCAACATCGGGCTCGACCTGCTCGGCCAGGCCCGCTCGCTGCTCACCTACGCCGGCACGCTGGCCGACCCGCCCCGCACCGAGGACGACCTGGCCTACCTGCGGGACGCGGGGGAGTTCCGCAACGTGCACCTCGTGGAGCGTCCGAACGGCGACTTCGGGGTGGCGATGGCGCGGCTGCTCCTGCTCTCGACGTACCAGTGCGAGCTCTACGCCCACCTGCGGGACTCGACCGACCCGACGCTCGCGGCCGTCGCCGCCAAGGCGGTCAAGGAGGTCGACTACCACCGCGACCACGCCACCCGGTGGGTGCTGCGGCTCGGGGACGGCACCGAGGAGTCGCACGTCCGGATGCAGGCGGCGCTGGACGCCGAGTGGCCCTACGTCGAGGAGCTCTTCGACGGCCGGTACGTCGACCCCGCGCTCGTCGCGGCCGGCCTCGCCGTCGACCCGGCGGTGCTGCGCCCGGCCTTCGACCGGAGGGTCCTGGCCGTGATCGACGAGGCGACGCTGACCCGTCCGCGGGTGGCACCCGCCGTCACCGGCGGCCGCCACGGCGAGCACACCGGGCACCTGGTGGAGCTGCTCGACGAGCTGCAGGGGCTGGCCCGCGCGCACCCCGGGGCGACGTGGTGAGCGCGCCGGCCACCCGGACCCGGGCGTGGGAGGTCGCGGCCTCGGTGCTCGACCCCGAGGTCCCGGTGCTGACCATCGAGGACCTGGGCATCCTGCGCGACGTGCAGGTCGCCGACGACCGGGTGACCGTCACGATCACCCCGACGTACTCCGGCTGCCCCGCGATGGACGCCATCCGCGACGACGTGGTCGCCGCCCTCGCGGCCGAGGGCTGCGACGACGTCCGGGTGGAGTTCGCGCTGGCACCGGCCTGGACCACCGACTGGATGAGCGACGAGGGCCGGCGCAAGCTGCTCGAGTACGGCATCGTGCCGCCGCAGCAGCGCGGCACCGGACCGGTGTCGCTGACGCTGAGCCTGCGCTGCCCGCAGTGCGGCTCCCCGGACACCCGGGAGCTGAGCCGGTTCGGGTCGACGGCCTGCAAGTCGCTGTGGGTGTGCAGCAGCTGCCGGGAGCCCTTCGACCACTTCAAGGCGATCTGAGTGAGCACCTCCCACGCGGTCTTCCACCCGCTGACGGTCGCGTCCGTCGAGCCGGTCACCGACGACTCGGTCGCGATCACCTTCGCGGTCCCCGACGAGCTCGCCGACGCCTACGACTTCACCGGCGGGCAGCACCTCACCGTGCGCACCGAGCTCGCCGGCGACGACGTGCGCCGCAACTACTCGATCTGCTCGCCGGCCGGCTCCGGGGTGCTCCGGGTGGCCGTCAAGCGGCTGCCCGGCGGGGCGTTCTCCGGGCACGCGCTCGACGTGCTCCGGCCCGGGGACGTGCTCGACGTGATGACCCCGAGCGGCCGGTTCTTCACCGAGCTCGACCCGGCGCACCGCAAGCACTACGTCTGCATCGCCGCCGGCTCCGGGATCACCCCGGTGCTCTCCATCGTGGCGAGCACGCTGGCCGCCGAGCCGGAGTCCTCGGTGACGCTGGTCTACGCCAACCGCACCCACCGGACGGTGATGTTCCTCGAGGAGGTCGAGGACCTCAAGGACGCCTACCCGGAACGGTTCCAGCTGCTGCACGTGCTCTCCCGGGAGCCGCAGGAGGTCGAGCTGTTCTCCGGCCGCCTCGACGCCGACCGGATGAGCCGGATCCTGGCCGGGCTGCTGCCCCCGGACACCGTCGACGAGTGGTTCCTGTGCGGCCCGTTCGAGATGGTCTCCGACCTGCGCAAGCTGCTGGTGTCCGAGGGCGTGTCCAAGAAGGCCGTGCACGCCGAGGTGTTCCACGTCGAGTCCGGCCCCCCGGTCCGCCGTACGCCGGTGGAGACCGCGTCCCGGGAGGGCGCCAGCGTGACGATCACCCTCGACGGCCGCACCTCGACGTTCGCGCTGGCCCCGGACGGGCCGGCGGTGCTGGACGCCGCGCTCGAGGTGCGCGCGGACGCGCCGTTCGCGTGCAAGGGCGGCGTCTGCGGCACCTGTCGCGCGAAGGTCCTCGAGGGCACCGTGGAGATGGACACCAACTGGGCCCTGGAGCCGGACGAGGTCGAGCGGGGCTACGTGCTGACCTGCCAGTCGCACCCCACCTCCGACACGGTGGTCCTCGACTACGACGCCTGAGCGGGTCGGGCCCGGCGCAGCTCGAGCAGCCGGAGCCCCACCCCGGTCGCGGCGGCGAGCAGGCACAGCAGCGTCATCAGCACCGGGACCACGTAGATCAGCGCCTCCAGGCCGTCGTCGGCGGTGATCCGGTCGAGGCCGATCGTCGCGACCACGAACTGCGGGACCATCGCGAGCGCCACCACCGGGAGCGCCAGCAGTGCGGACCTGCGGGCGGCGAGGTAGACCGGGACGCAGAGCAGGAAGGCGGCGAACCACACGTCGCTCAGGGTGGACACGCTCGCCGGCTGACCGCCCTGCCGGACCGCGGGGGCGACCGCCTGGACGGCGGCGTAGCCGATGGCCGCGGTGGCGAGCACGGTCACCCCGGTCCAGGCGAGCGCGCGGGTCATCGGGTGCTGGGTGCCGGTGCAGGTCGTCGTCGTCATGCGTCCATCGTCGTGGGCGGGGTCGGGGCCTCGCATCCGTGCTGGTACTCAGATCCGCCCGTCGCCCCAGGCCCGCAGGGCGGCGTCGAGCGCCGCCACCAGCCGGTCGAAGCTGCGGTCGACCCGGCGCGCCATCGCGAACCCGCCGCCGATCTCCAGGCCCACGAAGCCGTGCAGCGTGCTGCGCACGAACCGGGCCGCGTCGACGGCGTCGTCCTGCCCGGCGATCCCGTAGCCGGCCAGCACCTCCAGCAGCACCGAGAGCACCTCGCCGCTGGCCCGGGCGTGCTCCTGGTCGTCGGGCCGGGGACGCAGCAGGTAGCCGTAGCGGCCCGGGTGCTCGCGTGCGTAGTCCCGGTACGCCGCCGCGACGGCGGCGGTCGCCTCGGAGCCGGACCGGCCGGTGGCCGCGCGGCGCAGGGCGTCGGCGAGGTCGCGGGCGGCCAGCACCGCCAGCCGCCCGTGCAGGTCCTCGAGACCCGCCACGTGCTTGTAGAGGCTCGGCAGGGCGACCCCGAACCGCTTGGCCACCGCAGCCAGGGTCAGCCGCTCCGGCCCGAGCTCGTCGACCAGCCGGGCCGACTCGGCGACCACCACCTCGGCGGTCAGCCCTGCCCTAGGCACGGGCGGCCACCCCGTCGAGGGCGTCGGCGACCAGGCCGGGTGCCTGCGCCTGCGGGTAGTGGCCCACGCCCGGCGCCATCACCACCGAGGCGTCCAGCCGCTCGCCGACCCAGCGGGCCTCGGCGGCGGGGTCCTTCCAGTCCACGTCGTCGGTGCCCATCACCACGGCGGCCGGTGCCCGGACGTCGCCGAGCCGGGCCTCCGCCGGGGCGTGGGAGGTGCGGGTGGTGGCGACGAACGCCTTCCAGTGGCCGGGCCGGCGCAGGTTCGCGGCCACGGCGGCGGCGTGCTCGTCGTACCCCTCGGGGCGGACGCCGGGGGTCCACTTCGGGTAGTAGCCCAGGAACGCGGAGGGCCCCCACGGCTTCATCAGGGCCAGCCGGAACATCGCGGTGGCCAGCCCGCCGCCGGGCGGGTTGCGGACGAACGGGCCGACCAGCACCAGGCCGCGGATCGCGTCGGGGCGATGCGCCGCGGCGATCACAGCGGCCCCGGCGCCCATCGAGTTGCCCACGACGTAGGCCGGGGCGCCGAGCTCGTCGACGAGCGCGAGGGCGTCCGAGGCGAGGGCCTCGTCGTCGTACGCGCCGAAGGTGGCGTCGCTGTCGCCGTGGCCGCGCAGGTCCAGGCAGGCCACCCGGTAGCCGCGGTCGACGAGCAGCGGGACGAGGTGCCGGTACGACGAGCGGAGCTCGCCCATGCCCGGCAGGCAGACGACCAGGGGACCGGACCCGGTGACGTCGTACGCGAGGCGTCCGTCGGGACGCGAGAGAAAGTGGCTAGTGGTCATAGCCAAAAGGCTAATGGGGTTAGCCGTGCCGGTCAAGGGGTGTCCTGCCCGGTGCGGGACGTCAAGCGCGGGGGTGGGCCCGACTAGGGTGGGCGGGTGCAGCAGTACCTGGACCTCCTCACCCGGATCCTCGACGACGGCGCGGAGAAGGGCGACCGCACCGGCACCGGGACCCGCAGCGTCTTCGGCCACCAGATGCGGTTCGACCTCGCGGCCGGCTTCCCGCTCGTCACCACCAAGAAGGTGCACACCCGCTCGGTCTTCGCCGAGCTGCTGTGGTTCCTGCGCGGAGACACCAACGTCAAGTGGCTCCAGGACCGCGGCGTCTCGATCTGGGACGAGTGGGCCGACGAGGCCGGCGACCTGGGCCCGGTCTACGGCTACCAGTGGCGCTCCTGGCCGACCCCGGACGGCGCGCACGTCGACCAGATCGCCCAGGTCGTCGACGCCATCCGTCGCGACCCGGACTCGCGGCGGCACATCGTGTCGGCCTGGAACGTCGCGGACATCCCGCAGATGGCGCTGGCGCCGTGCCACGCGCTGTTCCAGTTCTACGTCGCCGACGGCCGGCTGTCGTGCCAGCTCTACCAGCGCTCCGCCGACGTCTTCCTCGGGGTGCCGTTCAACATCGCGTCGTACGCCCTGCTGACGCACATGGTCGCGCAGGTCACCGGGCTCGCGGTGGGCGACTTCGTGCACACGCTCGGTGACGCGCACCTCTACAGCAACCATCTCGACCAGGCCCGGCTCCAGCTGACCCGCGAGCCGCGGGCGCTGCCGACGCTGCGGCTGGACCCCTCGGTGACCGAGCTCGACGCGTTCGACCTCGAGCACGTCGCGGTCGAGGGCTACGACCCGCACCCGGGCATCAAGGCGCCGATCGCGGTATGAGCAAGCGTGTCGTGATGGTGGCCGCGGTCGCCGAGAACGGGGTCATCGGTGCCGGCGGGGACATCCCCTGGAGCATCCCCGAGGACCTGAGGCACTTCCGGGCCACCACCCGCGACAACACCGTGGTGATGGGGCGCCGCACGTTCGACAGCATCGGGCACCCGCTGCCGTACCGCACGAACGTCGTGGTGACCCGCGACCGGACGTGGCGCGGCGAGGGGGTCTTCGTGGCGCCCGACGTGGCGGAGGCGGTCGCGATGGCCCAGGACTTCGACGGGGACGTGATGGTCATCGGCGGCGGCCAGATCTACACCGCCGCGATGCCGCTGGCCACCCACCAGGTGCTCACCGAGGTGCACGCCGCGCCCGAGGGTGACACGCACTACCCGGACTTCGACCGCGCCGCGTGGCGCGAGACCAGGCGCGAGGCCCACGACGGCTTCGACTTCGTCTGGTGGGAGCGCCGCTAGCCCCTCCGCCGAGTCGGCGCGAACGCACGTCTTCCGGGTGCCGAGTCGGCGCGAACGCACGCCTTCCGGGTGCCGAGCCGGCGCGAACGCACGTTATCCGGGCGGCCCGACCGGGGTATGCGCTGCGTTCGCGCCGACTCGGCGGGGTTGAGGCCTGCGTTCGCGCCGACTCGGCGGGGGGTCGCGGGTGGGGGTGCGGGTGGGGCGGTCAGGCCTCGGTCGCCTCCGTCAGCGGTACGGCGTCCTCGGCCTTGCCGAACAGCAGCACGTACGTCGCACCCGCGACCAGCCCACCGGCGAGCGGCGCGAGCCAGAACACCCACAGCTGCGCGAGAGCCTCCGCGCCGGCGAACAGGGCCGGGCCGGTCGACCGGGCGGGGTTGACCGAGGTGTTGCTGACCGGGATCGACACCAGGTGGATCACCGTCAGGGAGAGCCCGATGGCCAGCGGCGCGAAGCCCTTCGGGGCCCGGGTGTCGGTCGCGCCGAGGATGACGTAGAGGAAGAACGCGGTGAGCACCACCTCGACGACCACGACGGCGAGCAGCGAGTAGCCGCCGGGGGAGCGGTCGCCGTAGCCGTTGGTGGCGAAGCCGGACTGCTTGGCGCTGAAGCCCGCGGCGCCGTTCGCGACCACGAACAGGACCGCGGACGCGGCCACGGCGGCGACCACCTGGGTCACCACGTAGGCCGGCACGTCACGCCAGTCGAAACGCTTCGCGGTGGCGAGCCCGACCGAGATGGCGGGGTTGAAGTGGCCACCGCTGACGTGTCCGACGGCGTAGGCCATCGTCAGCACGGTCAGGCCGAAGGCGACCGCCACGCCGAGGTAGCCGATGCCCACGTCGGGGACCCCGGCGGCCAGGACGGCGGCGCCGCACCCGCCGAAGACCAGCCAGAAGGTGCCGAAGAACTCGGCCGCGAGACGTTGGGACAGGGGGTGTACGTCGGTCATCGAGGCCTCCCAGGGCACCGAGATCCGGAACGGGTCGGTCTCACGCTAGGGCACCCGGCGGGCGACCGCCAGACCCGTCGGGGTGGCGCCTCGCGCCGACCGTCGGCGGGAACCGTTAGCCTGACCCCATGACGTCCGGCACGCTCCCAGCCGCCCCGTTCGGGCGGGTCCTGACCGCGATGGTCACCGCCTTCCACGACGACGGGTCCGTCGACCTCGACGGCACCGCACGGGTCGCGGAGCACCTCGCGGACCACGGCCACGACGGCGTCGTGGTCTCCGGGACGACGGGGGAGTCGCCGACCACGAGCACCGAGGAGGACGGCCAGCTGCTGCGCGCGGTCGTCGAGGCGGTCGGGGACCGGGTCAAGGTCGTCGCGGGGGTCGGCACCAACAGCACCGCGCACTCGGTGGAGCTGGCTGCCCAGGCCGAGAAGCTCGGCGCGCACGGCGTGCTGCTGGTGACGCCGTACTACAGCAAGCCCACGCAGGAGGGCGTCACCGCGCACTTCCGGGCGGTCGCCGACGCCTCCGGCCTGCCGGTGATGCTCTACGACATCCCCGGCCGCACCGGGATCACCATCGCCGAGGACACCTACCGCCGGATCGCCGGGCACGACCGGGTCGTGGCGGTCAAGGACGCGGTCGGCGACCTGTCCCGCGGCGTCCGGATCATGGGCGACACCGGCCTGTCGTTCTACTCCGGCGACGACGTGCTGAACCTCGGCTGGCTGACCCACGGCGGCTGCGGCATCGTCTCGGTGGTCGGCCACGTGGCCGGGGACAGGTACGCCGCGATGGTCGACGCCGTGGACCGCGGCGACCTGCCCGCCGCGCTCGCGACCTACCGGGCCCTGGGGCCGGTCGTCGAGGCGATCATGACCACTGCTCAGGGGGCGATGACCGCGAAGGCGGCGATGCAGCTCCTCGGCGTGCTGCCCAACCGGCACGTACGGCTGCCGCTCGTGCCCGCCGACGACGCCCTGGTCGACCACCTGCGCGACGTGCTGGGCCGGTCCGGACTGCTGCCCGCCTAGCGAAGGACCACCGGATGAGCCGTCCGCACCCCGACCTCTCGGCCCCGGGGCCGCTCCCCGCGGGCGGTCTGCGGGTGATCCCGCTCGGCGGGCTGGGCGACGTCGGCCGCAACATGACGGTCTTCGAGTACGACGGTCGGCTGCTGCTCGTGGACTGCGGGGTGCTGTTCCCCGAGGACCACCACCCCGGCGTCGACCTGATCCTGCCCGACTTCGGGCCGATCCGGGACCGGCTGGACCAGGTCGAGGCGCTGGTGCTCACCCATGGCCACGAGGACCACATCGGCGCCACCCCGTACCTCCTGCGCGAGCGCGGTGACCTGCCGCTGGTCGGCTCCGAGCTGACCCTGGCGCTGCTCACCTCCAAGCTGCGCGAGCACCGGCTCAAGGAGACCGTGCAGCACGTCGTCAAGGAGGGCGACACCATCGCCCTGGGGCCGTTCGCCCTGGAGTTCGTCGCCGTCAACCACTCGATCCCCGATGCGCTGGCGGTGGCGATCCGGACCGGGGCGGGGACCGTCCTGCACACCGGCGACTTCAAGATGGACCAGCTGCCGCTCGACGGCCGGATCACCGACCTGCGGGCGTTCGCCCGGCTCGGCGAGGAGGGGGTCGACCTGTTCATGGTCGACTCCACCAACGCGGAGGTCCCGGGGTTCACCACCTCGGAGGGGGAGATCGGCCCGGTGCTCGACCGGGTCTTCCACGGCAGCCGCGACCAGCGCATCATCGTCGCCTGCTTCGCCTCGCACATCCACCGGGTCCAGCAGGTGCTGGACGCCGCGGTGGCCCACCGCCGCAAGGTGGCGTACGTCGGCCGCTCGATGGTCCGCAACATGGCGGTCGCCCGTGACCTGGGCTACCTCACCGTCCCGCCGGACACCCTGGTCGACGCCAAGCAGCTCGCCGACTACCCGCCCGAGCGGACCGTGCTGATCTCCACCGGCAGCCAGGGCGAGCCGCTCTCGGCGCTGTCGCGGATCGCGCAGCGCAACCACCACGTCGTGCACATCGAGGAGGGCGACACCGTCATCCTGGCCAGCTCGCTGATCCCGGGCAACGAGAACGCCGTCTACCGGGTGATCAACGGACTCTCGCGCTGGGGCGCCAACGTCGTGCACAAGGGCAACGCGCTGGTGCACGTCTCGGGTCACGCCTCGGCGGGCGAGCTGCTCTACTGCTACAACATCGTCCGGCCCGGCAGCGTGATGCCGATCCACGGCGAGATCCGGCACCTGCGGGCCAACGCCGCGCTGGCACGACGTACCGGCGTCCCCGCCGACCGGGTCGTGCTCGCCGAGGACGGCCTGGTCGTGGACCTCGTCGACGGGCGGGCGACCGTGGTCGGCAAGGTGGACTGCGGCTACGTGTTCGTGGACGGGTCCTCGGTCGGCGACATCACCGAGTCCTCGCTCAAGGACCGCCGGATCCTGGGCGAGGAGGGGTTCATCTCGGTGATCGTGGTGCTCGACTCGGTGTCCGGCAAGGTCTCGGGCGGCCCGGAGATCCACGCCCGCGGCTTCGTCGAGGACGACTCCGCCTTCGACGAGGTCAAGCCCGCGCTCGTCGCGGCCCTCGACGCGGCCGCCCGCGAGGGCGTCGACGACGCCTACCAGCTGCAGCAGACGATCCGCCGGGTCGTCGGCCGCTGGGTGTCCAACACGCACCGGCGGCGCCCGATGATCATCCCGGTGGTCATCGAGGCCTGAGCAGCCGGTGCGCCGGGCGGGGTCGAGCGGCCCGGGTCAGCGGTCGGCGGCGGCCCGGTCCCGGTGGCCCACCGCCTTCTCGGCGTACATCGCCGCGTCCGCCCGGGCCAGCAGCAGGGCGGCCTCGGGGGCGGTGCCGGCCGTCGCGACCCCGACGCTGGCGCGCAGCGAGATCGCGCCCGCGCTGGTGCCGACGCGGAGCGCGTCGATCGCCAGGGTCAGCCGGGCGGCCAGCGACCGGCCGGCCTCCGCGTCGGCACCGCGGGCCAGCACCACGAACTCGTCGCCGCCCAGCCTGGCCACCACGTCGTGGGTGCGGGCGACGCCGCGCATCGCCATCGCGACCGCGCGGAGCACCTCGTCGCCGACGACGTGGCCGTAGGTGTCGTTGATCGTCTTGAAGTCGTCGAGGTCGACCACCAGCAGGCTGGCCGGCAGGTCGGTGCCCGGGTCGGCCTGCACCAGCGCCTGCAGCGAGTCGTCGAAGGCCCGGCGGTTGCTGATCCCGGTCAGCGGGTCCTCGCGGGCGGCCCGGTGCGCGTCGGCGTTGTCGCGGTGCAGCCGCTCGACCTGGAGGGCAGCCTGCGCGCCCTGCAGGGTGGAGAGCCGCTGGTGCCACAGCACCCGCGAGAGCAGCCGTCCGTAGGAGCGGCCGGCCGCCGCGCCGGGGACCCCGGACTGGGCCTCCATCTCGACCAGCAGCCACTGGGCCCCGGCCGAGACGTGCCAGTCGCCGGCGGACCGGGACGCGGCCGCTGCCTCGCGGGCGACCTCGACCGCCTCCCGGCGACGGCCCGTGACCCACAGCGCCCGGGCGAGGGCACCGCCGGCGAAGGCGCGGCTGCCCTGGTAGTCGAAGTGGTCCTGGCCGGACCAGGCCCGGCGCAGCTCGGGCAGCGAGGCCTCCGCGGTCTCGCGAGGCCGGGTGCACAGCTCCAACGCGCGGCAGGTGGCCGTGAAGCCGGGGTTGCCGAGGGTCTCCGCGAGGGCGAGCGCCCGGACGGCGTAGGCGTGCCCGTCCGCGCGGTGCCGGAGCACGTCCTCCTCGGTGTGCTCGGGCGGGCTGACCCACTCGAGCTCGTCGGCCCAGCGCAGGTGCAGCTCGGCGAGGTTCAACAGGTCGATCACCGGGGCCTGCTCCAGCGGGATCGGGCAGGCGTCGAGCTGCTGCGCGCGGACCAGGTGCGGCAGCGCGAGCTCGTAGAGTCGGAGCTCGAGGTAGGCGTAGCCGAGGCCGGTGTGGGCCCAGCAGCACAGCCCCGCGTCCTCGCACAGCGTCAGCTCCGCCTCGGCGTGCGCGAGGTCGATCAGCGCGGGCTCCATCCGTCCCTGCCGGGCGAGCGCCATCGCCCGCATGCTGAGCCCGTTGGCCGCCCAGCCCGGGCTGCCGGCCTCGTCGGCCAGTGCCACGCACCGGTCGGAGGCGGTGAGCGTCCGGCCGTTCTCGCCGCGGATGTGCTCGGCCACCGCGATCGTGTACCAGAGTGCCGCCTGCTCGGACGGTGCCGCCCCGGCTGCCAGCGGGAGGATCTCCTCGGCGAGGGACAGCGCCTCCTCGGCGTGGCCGTCCTGGGCGAGCCCCATCACCCGGGCAGCGGCCGTGGACAGCTTCACCCTGATGATCTTGGGGCAGAACGGGCGCTCGTGGGGCAGAACGCCCTATCGCGGGCCTCGCGGCATCTTCCGCCCCGAGTTTCGAGCGTGTCGCCGCCGCCACCTCGGCCGCTGCCGCCACCGCAGCACCGGCCACGCGCACCGCCCTGCCCCGGTAGCCAGCCCGCCCCGGCGACATCGGCGCCTCCGCGGTCACCGGGCTCGACGAGTCCTACGGCCTGGTGACCACGCACGCCAGCCCTCCGGCGGGCTTCCGCGTCGGCAAGCCGTGCTCGGCGTCGGCCTCAGCCTCTCCTCGCCGCTGTACGCCGGCATGTTCGCCTCGCGGTGCAGAAGCACGGCGAGGACGCCACGGCGGGCCTCTCCTGCACGGCGCGCTGGTTCGACTACGACAACCCGCTCACGATCCGCCCGCTGAGCAGCCGTGAGGCGGCGGAGGCCGCGGCCGGCTCCCGAGCGGACCGCGGCCTCCGGCGTGTGTGGCGTGTGACGGGTGAGGCGATCCCGTAGATTCTCGACCATGGCGACCCGTACGTCCTCCCCGCCGGCGTCGCGGAGCAAGAGCGCCTCGAAGCCGGCCCCCAAGGCCGGCTCCCGGTCCTCGACCTCCACGACCCGGTCGTCCGGCAGCCGGTCCCGTTCCAAGCCCGCCGCGTCGGCGCGGTCGAAGAAGCCTTCGAGCCGTCCCGCACCGCGCGCGGTGCGCAACGGCACCGGCCCCATTGCCGCGCTCGGACTCGCCCTCGGTCGGGGGGTCGTCGCCGTCTGGCTGGGCATCGCCCACGTGCTGGGGGCCACCGTCCGCAAGGTCGGGCACACCGCCCGCGAGCTCGATCCGGAGCACCGGCGCGACGGCGCCGGGCTGTTCCTGCTCGGGCTGGCGGTGGTGGTCGCCGCCGCCGTGTGGTGGCAGCTGCCCGGCGGGGTGGGGGACTTCACCCGCACCGTCGTGAACGGCTCGGTGGGCCTGCTCGGCTGGTTCGTGCCGCTGCTGCTGTGCTTCGTGGCCTGGCGCACCCTGCGCGACCCGGAGAGCAACGGTCCCGCGGGCCGGCAGGTCATCGGCTGGGCGGCGCTGCTGTTCGGCGTCCTCGGGCTGGTGCACATCGCCAACGGGATGCCGGTCCCGCACCGCGGTGACACCGAGGCCCTCCAGCAGGCCGGCGGCGCCATCGGCTTCGTCATCTCCTCGCTCTTCCTGGACCTGCTGCGCAGCTCGATGGTCGTCGTGCCGCTGCTCGTGCTGCTGTCGGTCTTCGGCGTCCTGGTGATCACCGGCACCCCCGTCTACCAGGTGCCGGTGCGGCTGGCCGCGCTCCGCGACCTGCTGCTGGGCCGCACGGAGCCGCCCGACGCCGGGTCCGATGCCGGGCCGCCCGCCGAGCAGGAGGCCGCCCCGGCCTCGCGCAGCCGGCCGCGCCGCCGGGTCGGCTCGATGGCCGAGACCGACGTGGACGCGGAGCGCGGCGACCAGGCCTACGACACCCCGGTGCTCGAGGACCGGGCGCTGTCCAAGCGCAAGGGCAAGGCCCGCCCCGAGCCCGTCGAGGACGAGCCCCAGGTGCCCGCCCAGGGCGAGGCGCCGTCCGACGAGAAGGTCGAGGCCCCGCCGCACACCCCGCTGCCCGCCCGCGTCGAGCAGCTCGCGCTGTCCGGTGATGTCACCTACTCGCTGCCCGCCAACGAGGTGCTCAAGCCCGGGTCGGTGCACAAGGCCCGCTCGCAGGCCTCCGACGAGGTGGTCGCCCGGCTGACCGAGGTGCTCGACCAGTTCGACATCGACGCCCAGGTCACCGGCTACACCCGCGGCCCGACGGTGACCCGCTACGAGGTCGAGCTCGGCCCGGCGGTCAAGGTCGAGAAGGTCACCGCGCTCGGCAAGAACATCGCCTACGCGGTCGCCTCGGCCGATGTCCGGATCCTGTCCCCGATCCCGGGCAAGTCCGCGATCGGCATCGAGATCCCGAACACCGACAAGGAGATCGTCTCCCTCGGCGATGTGCTCCGCTCGGGCAACGCCCGCAACGACCACCACCCGATGATCGTCGGGCTCGGCAAGGACGTCGAGGGTGGGTTCGTGGTCGCGAACATGGCGAAGATGCCGCACCTGCTGGTCGCCGGCGCGACCGGCTCCGGCAAGTCGTCGTTCGTGAACTCCATGATCACCTCGATCCTGATGCGCTCCACCCCCGACGAGGTGCGGATGATCCTGGTCGACCCCAAGCGGGTCGAGCTGAACATCTACGAGGGTGTGCCGCACCTGATCACGCCGATCATCACCAGCCCGAAGAAGGCCGCCGAGGCGCTGGCCTGGGTGGTGCGCGAGATGGACATGCGCTACGACGACCTCGCGGCGTTCGGCTTCCGGCACGTCGACGACTTCAACAAGGCGGTCCGCGCCGGCAAGGTGCAGGTGCCGCCCGGCAGTGAGCGGGTGCTGGCGCCGTACCCGTACCTGCTGGTCGTCGTCGACGAGCTCGCCGACCTGATGATGGTGGCCCCGCGCGACGTCGAGGACGCCGTCGTCCGGATCACCCAGCTCGCCCGGGCGGCCGGCATCCACCTGATCCTCGCGACGCAGCGGCCCTCGGTCGACGTCGTGACCGGTCTGATCAAGGCCAACGTGCCCTCCCGGCTCGCCTTCGCGACGTCCTCGCTGGCCGACTCGCGGGTCATCCTCGACCAGCCCGGTGCGGAGAAGCTGGTCGGCCAGGGTGACGGGCTGTTCCTGCCGATGGGCGCCGGCAAGCCGGTGCGCGTGCAGGGCTCCTGGGTCACCGAGGCCGAGGTGCACCGGGTGGTCCAGCACTGCAAGGACCAGCTCGCGCCGACGTACCGCGAGGACGTCACCGTCGCCGCGCAGTCCAAGCGCGAGCTCGACGACGACATCGGGGACGACCTGGACCTGGTCGTGCAGGCCGTCGAGCTGTGCGTGTCGACGCAGTTCGGGTCCACCTCGATGCTGCAACGCAAGCTCAGGGTCGGGTTCGCCAAGGCGGGCCGGCTGATGGACATCCTCGAGAGCCGTGGAGTGGTCGGTCCGAGCGAGGGCTCGAAGGCCAGGGACGTGCTCATCAAGCCCGACGATCTCGACGCCGTCATCGCCACCCTGCAGGGGGAACAGTGAGCGCAGCCATCAGCCAGCACGACCAGTACGACGGGCAGCCCTTCCGGCACGACGACAGCCAGGGTGCCGCCGCGCCGGTCGTGGTCCGCCGCAACGCCGGGCTGGCTGCCCTGGTCGGGGCCGGCGCCTCGGCCATCGCGATCGCCTACCTGTGGCGGGCGACCGCGTCGGCGGCGCCGCTGGACTGGGCGCTGTGCCTGCTGATGGCCGGCATCGCGGCGTACCACCTCGCCAACCTCGTCGACGCGCGCACGCCGCTGCTGGTCGCCGACGACCTCGGGGTCAGGATCCGGCTGGGCAACCAGTGGCGCGGCCTGCCCTGGGACGCGGTGGAGCGGGTCGTGGTGCAACCCCGGCGCGGCGCGGTCAAGGACGGCCGGCTGCTGTTCGCGCCGCACAGCCTTGCCCGGGCCCTCGACGGCCTCGACGCCCGAGGCCGTCGCGCCGCGGCCCTGAACCAGAAGATGTACGGCGCCGCGCTCGCGGTGCCGATGGGGCTCACCACCCGGGTGTCCGTGCAGGGCGAGGCGCTCGCCGACGGACTGGCCGCGCTGTCGCAGGGCCGCGTGGACGTCGTGGTGCTTCGAGTGCCGGAGCCGGCCGACCGGGCCGAGGACGCCGATCCCGCCGGCCGGACCGACGAGGCCGGGGTCGCCGAGGGGCTCGTCGCCGACGCCACCGAGGGGCCTGACACGGCCCACCCCGCCGACCGGGCCGCCGAGCGCCGGTCGCGCCGGGGCCTCGCGGAGCGGTTCCGCTCCCGCGGCGTGCGGGCCGACGGCGGCGTCCCCGCCGAGCAGTACGCCGACACCGACCTCGAGCTCCCCGCCGAGGACGACCGGCTCGCCGATGCCGAGCCCGACGCGACGGACACCGCGACGGGGTCCCCGACCGGCGGCGACGCGGGCACGGAGTCCGACGCGGACGCGGGACCTGTCCACCGCAGCCGGCTCGGCGGGCTGGGCATGATCGTGTCCCGGGTCGCCAAGGGCCGCGCACACGACCTGGACGTCCCGGCCACCGACGGCTCGGCCGCCGACCAGTCCGAGGACTCGGAGTCCGACGACGCCGACCACGCTGACGAGTCCGGCGACCTGGTGGGCGCCGAGGGCCCCGACGGCGACGCGGGCATCCCGGCCCCTGGACGGACCGCCGCCCGGGGCGCGGTGCCGATGCGGGAGACCCGGCACGCGGTCCGCGCCCAGGTCACCCGCGACACCCCGGCGACGGTGCTCGGCAACGCCGCCCTGCTGCCGGACCCCCACGAGCACGGACGCCGGCCTGAGCTGCCCGAGGGGCGCGAGCTGCGCCGCCCGGGCAGCGTCGACCTCGAGTACGAGGCCCCCGACGCCTGGCACGACGCCGGCCGGGTGCGCCGGATCTCGGCCCTCGGCGAGCCTGTCGAGGCCCTGGTCATCGACGACTTCGTCACCGAGCCCGCCTACGACCCGGTGATCGGCCCGGAGCTGGCGGCCGCCCGCACCCGGGTCGGGCTCAGCGTCGACGAGCTCGCCGAGCGGACCCGGATCCGGCCGCACGTGATCGAGTCGATCGAGGTCGACGATTTCGCTCCCTGCGGCGGCGACTTCTACGCCCGCGGCCACCTGCGCACCCTGGCGCGGGTGCTGGGTCGCGAGCCCGGACCGCTGCTGGAGCAGTTCGACCAGCGCTACGCCACCGCGCCGATCAACGCCCGCCGAGTCTTCGAGGCCGAGCTGGCGACCGGGATGACCGGCAGCATGCGCAGCACCGTGGGCGGCGGCCCCAACTGGGCGCTGATGGTCGGGGTGGTGCTCGCGCTGGTGCTGACCTGGGGCGTGATCCGGCTGTTCGCGGCCCAGCCGCAGGAGAACCTCCAGGAGCTCGCGCCCGTGCTCAGCGGCTCGGCCGGCGTGGGCAACGCCGCACCGGCCGGCGCGGTGGCGCCGGCGCCGACCCCCAAGCCGATCCGGGTCACCCTGGTCGGCGCGCACGCCGGCTCCGGGGTCGTCGTACGGGACCGGGACGGCAAGGTGGTCTGGGCCGGGAAGATCGTGCTCGGCGAGCGGCGCACCGTGTCCGCGACCCCGCCGGTCAAGGTCAAGGCCCAGGACGCCGGCGCCCTCGACGCCTCGGTGAACGGCCGGGACAAGGGCTCGCTCGGGACGCTCGGCCAACCCGGCACCCGCACCTTCGTCCGCCCCGCCGCCCGCTGACCCCCCCTTCCCTGCCGAGTCGGCGCGAACGCAGCCCGCAACCCCGCCGAGTCGGCGCGAACGCAGTGTTGAGATCTGCGTTCGCGCCGACTCGACGGGGTTCAGTCGTGCGTTCGCGCCGACTCGACGGGGGTCAGTCGTGCGTTCGCGCCGACTCGGGGGGCCCGCGAGCAGGGTCACAGGCGCGCCGGGGCGGCAGAGTTCGCCGTCGGGACGGTGGGCCGTCATACTCGGACACGGTTATGACTGCTATCCCTGACACCGCGTCCCCGTCCCCGTCCACACCTCTGGCCACGGTCGCCCTGGTGACCCTGGGCTGTGCCCGCAACGAGGTGGACTCCGAGGAGCTCGCCGGCCGGCTCGAGGCCGGGGGCTTCCGACTGGTGGCCGACCCCGAGGACGCCGAGACCGTCGTGGTCAACACGTGCGGCTTCGTCGAGGCGGCCAAGAAGGACTCCGTCGACACCCTCCTGCAGGCCTCCGACCTGAAGTCGGAGGGGTCCGCGAAGTCGGTCGTCGCGGTCGGCTGCATGGCCGAGCGCTACGGCAAGGACCTGGCCGAGTCGCTCCCCGAGGCCGACGCGGTGCTCGGGTTCGACGACTACCCCGACATCGCCGGCAAGCTCCGCTCGATCCTGGCCGGCGAGCAGCACCACCCGCACACCCCGCAGGACCGTCGCCGGCTGCTGCCGATCTCGCCCGCCGCCCGTGACGCCTCGGGCGTGGTGGTGCCCGGGCACACCATCTCCGCGCCCGACCTGCCCGCCGGTGCCGCCCCGGACTCCGGTCCGCGGGCCGTCCGCCGCCGTCTCGACGGCGGGCCGATGGCCCCGCTGAAGCTGGCCAGCGGCTGCGACCGCCGCTGCTCGTTCTGCGCGATCCCGTCCTTCCGGGGCTCGTTCGTCTCGCGCCGCCCCAGCGACGTGCTCGGCGAGGCCCGCTGGCTCGGCGAGCAGGGCGTCAAAGAGCTGTTCCTGGTCAGCGAGAACTCCACGTCGTACGGCAAGGACCTCGGCGACCTGCGGCTCCTGGAGACACTGCTGCCCGAGCTGGCGGCCGTCGACGGCGTCGAGCGGGTCCGGGTCTCCTACCTCCAGCCGGCCGAGACCCGGCCCGGCCTGGTCACCGCGATCGCCGGCACGCCCGGTGTCGCGCCGTACTACGACCTGTCCTTCCAGCACGCCTCGAACGCCGTGCTCCGCCGGATGCGCCGCTTCGGCGACCCGGAGAGCTTCCTCGGCCTGATCGAGCAGGTCCGCTCGCAGGCTCCGCTGGCCGGCATCCGCTCCAACGTCATCGTCGGCTTCCCCGGCGAGACCGAGGAGGACCTCGCCACCCTGTGCGACTTCCTGGTCGAGGCCCGGATGGACGTGGTCGGGGTCTTCGGCTACTCCGACGAGGACGGCACCGAGGCCGAGGGGTACGACGGCAAGCTCGACGACGACGAGATCCGCGAGCGCACCGAGCACGTCACCCGGCTCGTCGAGGAGCTCACCTCCCAGCGCGCCGAGGAGCGGGCCGGCGAGCGTGTCGAGGTGCTGCTGGAGTCGGTCGACGGCGACACCGCGGAGGGCCGCGCCGCCCACCAGGGCCCCGACGTCGACGGCACCACCACGGTGGAGGGTCTCTCCGGCGCCCGCGTCGGCGACCTCGTCGCCGCGGTCGTCACCGGCTCCGACGGCGCCGACCTGGTCGCGAAGGCCGCCTCGTGAGCGACCAGCAGCAGGCCCCCTCCAACTGGAACCTCCCCAACGCGCTGACCACCCTGCGCATCGTGATGGTGCCGTTCTTCGGCTGGGCGCTCCTCGTCGACGACGGCACCTCGGTGATGTGGCGGTGCATCGCGTGGGTGCTGTTCGCCGCCGCGATGATCACCGACAAGGTCGACGGCGACATCGCGCGCAGCCGCAACCTGGTCACCGACTTCGGCAAGATCGCCGACCCGATCGCCGACAAGGCGCTGACCGGGATGGCCTTCGTCGGCCTCTCGATCATCGGCGACCTGTGGTGGTGGGTGACCATCCTGGTGCTGGTCCGGGAGTGGGGGATCACCCTGCTCCGGCTGTGGGTGATCCGGCACGGCGTGATGGCGGCCGGCCGTGGCGGCAAGCTCAAGACGGTGCTCCAGACCCTGGCCCTCGGCCTGTTCGTGCTGCCGATCCGGCTGCTCCAGGACGACTGGGGCGTGGTCGGCGACCTGCTGTGGGGCTTCGCGGTGCTCACCATGGTGGCGGCGGTCGCGCTCACCGTGGTGACGGGCGCTGACTACGTGGTCAAGGCGCTGGCCGTGCGCCGGGACGGCCGCTCACGCACCGCGGCCTAGGTCGAGCCCCCGGCTAGTCGTCGCGCTGGTCCTGCCCGCGCCGTACCGCGGCCTCGACCTGGATCGCGGCACCGACCAGGGCCAGGTGCGAGAACGCCTGCGGGAAGTTGCCGACGAACCGTCGGCGCTCGGGGTCGTACTCCTCGGGCAGCAGCCCCACGTCGTTGGGCAGCGCGAGCAGCCGCCGCATCAGCGCGTGGGCGTCGTCGAGGCGGCCGGCGAGCGCGTAGGCCTCGACCAGCCAGAACGAGCAGGCCAGGAACGGGTGCTCGTCGCCGGCGAGCCCGTCCACGCCGGACCGGGTGCGGTAGCGCAGCAGCAGCCCGTCGCGCATCAGGTCCTCCTCGACGGCCTTGATGGTGCCGAGCATCCGCGGGTCGTCGCCGGCGATGAACCCGACGTCGGAGAGCACCAGCAGCGACGCGTCCACCTCGTCGGTCTCGTAGTGCTGGGTGAAGGTGTTGCGGACCGGGTCGTAGCCGTGCTCCATCACCTCGGCGTGCACCGTGTCCCGCAGCTTGCGCCACCGCTCGACCGGCCCCTCGAGGCCGTGCTCCTCGACCGCCTTGACCGCCCGGTCGAAGGCCACCCACACCATCACCCGGGAGTGGGTGAACCGCTGCCGCGGACCGCGGATCTCCCACAGCCCGTTGTCGGGCTCGTCCCAGTGCTCGGCCAGCTCCTCGACCAGCACCAGCTGCAGCGCCCAGGTGTCCTCGTCGTCGTCGGCGCCGGCGGCACGGGCCATCTCCAGGGCGATCATCACCTCGCCGAGCACGTCGGTCTGGCGCTGGTCCACCGCGCCGTTGCCGATCCGCGCGGGGGTGGAGCCGGCGTACCCGGGCAGGTGGTCGAGGATCCGCTCGGGGAGGTCCCGGCCGCCATCGACGCCGTACATGATCTGCAGGTCCTTCGGGTCGCCGGCGACCGCCCGCAGCAGCCATTGTCGCCAGAGCTTCGCCTCGCCGGCGTAGCCGCACTCCAGCAGCGCCTCCAGGGTCAGCGACGCGTCGCGCAGCCAGCAGAACCGGTAGTCCCAGTTGCGCTCCCCGCCGAAGTCCTCGGGCAGCGAGGTGGTGGGCGCCGCGACGATGCCGCCGGTGCCGCCGTGGGTGAGCAGCCGGAGGGTGACCAGGGAGCGGACGACGTCGCGCCGGTAGGGGCCCTGGTAGTTGCACACCATCGCCCAGGCGTTCGAGAGGTCGATGGTGGCGCCGATGCGAGCGTCGCACTCCACCGGATTGGGCAGCGGGTGGTGCGAGGCGACCCACATCGTGGAGAAGGTCAGCTCGTCGCCCGCGGACACCTCGAACTCGTCGACGTGCCGGCCGTCGACGGCCTGCGGCAGCCGGGGGCCTCGCAGCACGAGCCGGTCCGGCCCCGCGACGGCCGTGATCACCCGGATGCCGTGCATGTCCTGGCGGCGCACCCAGGGCCGGATCTTGCCGTAGCCGAACCGCACCACCCACTCGTGCCGGAACCGCATCGTGCCCTCGACGCCGGTGATCCGGCGGACGATGTCGGCGCGGCCGTCCCCGATCGGCATCACGTCGAGCACGGTCACGCGGCCGGTGGCCGAGGTGTACGTCGACTCCAGGGCGGCGCTGTCGTCGACGTACCGGCGGCTGCAGGTGACCTCCTCGTCCTCGGCGGGTCCGAGCAGCCAGCGCCCGTGCTCCGGACCGCCCAGGAGTGCGGCGAAGCAGGCGTGGGAGTCGAAGCGCGGCAGGCACAGCCAGTCCACCGAGCCGTCCTTGCCGACCAGCGCGGCAGTACCGGTGTCGCCGATCACGGCGTAGTCCTCGATCGGCAGCGGCATGGAGTCACCGTAGCGGTGGCCCCCAGGACCGGCTTCCCGGCCGTGTCGGCGGTGCTCGCGCGCACGGTCGGTGCCGGCGGCTAGAGTCAGGTGTCTCGGCGTTCGGCGCCGGGAAGTTTTCTCCCACAGGTAGCGTTGGCCCTCCCAGGAACGCTCCAGGACCGTGCACGATCCCGAGGAAGGAACAGCGCCCGTGGTGATCTTCCGCCGGCTGCTCGGTGATGTCCTCCGCGCGCAGCGGATGCGGCAGGGCCGCACGCTGCGACAGGTCTCCGCCGACGCACGCGTCAGCCTCGGCTACATCTCCGAGATCGAGCGCGGCCAGAAGGAGGCCTCCTCGGAGCTCCTGGCCTCGATCTGCTCCGCCCTCGACGTGCCGCTCTCGGAGATCCTCTCCGAGGTCAGCGACGCGGTGGCGCTGGAGGAGGCCGCCCTCGCGATGCAGCTCGAGAAGCTCACCGTGGACACGTCATCGCTCCGGGGCCCGCGCCCCGAGGCCGGTCCGCGCTCCGGCGACGTCGTCGCCTCCGCGGCCTGATCCGCCGCTCACCCGCCCGGTTGGCAGGACGGGCACCAGTACGTCGCGCGCTCCTGCATCCCGGGTCCCTGCATCTCCACCCGGACCCTGGTGCCGCAGCGGCGGCAGGGCCGGCGGTCCCGGCGGTAGACCCAGGTCGTCGCGCCCTGGCGCAGGTCGCCGGTGAACGTCTGCTGCACCCGGTTCCTGTTCGCCTCCAGCGCGGCGCGGGCCCGGCGCACCAGCCGGACCGGGTCCGGGACCTCGCCGACCGGCAGCCGCGGGTGCACCCCGGCGAGGAAGCACATCTCGTTGGCGTACAGGTTGCCGATCCCGGCCAGGTTGCGCTGGTCGAGCAGCGCCTCGGCGACCGGGCGCGCGGGGTCGGCCAGCAGCCGCCGCAGCGCCTCGTCCTCGTCCCAGCCGGGACCGATCAGGTCTGGTCCGAGATGGCCGACGACGGTGTCCTCGGCGTCCCGGGCGACCAGCTCGACGACACCCAGGGCGAAGCCCACCGCGGTCCAGTCCTGCGTGCGCAGCACCACCCGGGCCTCGTGCGCGGGGCGGCGCCAGCGGGTCTCCGGCCGGTAGAGGTGCCAGGAGCCCTCCATCTTCAGGTGGGTGTGCAGCGTGAGCGCCGCCCCGGCAGCGGCCCCGGCAGCGGCCTCCGCCCCGGTGGCCGGCCCGATCCGGGTCAGCAGGTGCTTGCCGCGGGCGACGGTGCCCTCGACCAGCCGGCCGGACAGGTCCACGGTGGCGTGCGCCGGCACCCGGAAGTCCGTCCCGGTCAGCCTCGACCCGGTCAGCGCCTGGTCGAGGTGCAGCGCGGTGCGCCACACGGTGTCGCCCTCGGGCACCTGGTCCCCCCTCTCGTGGTCCGGACGGGATCCTGTCCCCGCACGTCACTAGCATCGCGCGCATGAGCGGGACACCTGCACCGTGGTCGCGCCGGCGGGTCCTCGACCTCGCACCGGACGCGGCCTCGGCGCGCGCGGGGGAGCGGCTCGCGGTGGCCTCGGCCTGGTCCGGCGCCGGCCGTCACGGCGCGCTGCTGTGGGGGGCGTGCTCGGGCAGCGCGGCCACGCCGTACCAGACCGTCGTGCGGCTCGACGGGTTCGCGTCGCGGTGCACCTGCCCGAGCCGCAAGCGGCCCTGCAAGCACGTGCTCGCGCTGCTGCTGCTCGGCGTCGACGACCTCGTGCACGACCAGCCTGAGGTGCCGGCCGACGTCGCCGCCTGGCAGGCCGACCCGCCCCGCCAGGCCCGCCCCGCCCGCGGCACCCTCGCCGACCCGGCCGCGGCGGCGGCCCGCGCCGCCCAGCGCGCGGAGCGGGTGCGGCTCGGCCTCGAGGAGCTCGACGTCTGGCTCTCCGACCAGGTCCGTGGCGGGCTCGCCGCGCTCCAGCGCGCCGGCTACGGCCCGGTGGACCAGGTGGCCGCCCGGATGGTCGACGCCCAGGCCCCCGGGGTCGCCTCGATGCTGCGGGCGCTGCCGGCCCGCTACGTCGGTGCGGACTGGCCCGCGCGGACCCTCGAGCACCTCGCCCGGGTGCGGCTCCTGGTGGCCGCGCACCGGCGGGTCGACGAGCTGCCGCCGGCCCTCGCGGTCACCGTGCGCTCCCGGGTCGGCTACCCGGTGGCCAAGGAGTCGGTGCTCGCACGGCCGCCGGTCCGCGACCGCTGGGCCGTCCTCGGGTACGTCGACGTGCCGGACTACCAGGTCACCACCCGGCGGGTGTGGCTGCGAGGGGAGGACACCGGCCGCTGGGTGCTGCTGCTGAGCTTCGCCGCGGGCGGCGCCGACCTCGATGCCACCGTGATGCCCGGGGTCACCCTCGACGCCGAGGTGCACCTCTACCCCGGGGCCGGGCAGCACCGCGGCCTGGTCGGCTGCGAGCACGCCCGCACCGACGGCGTCCGCGACGTGCCCGGAACCGGGGTGACGGAGGCGGCGGAGCGGTTCGCCGCGCTGCTCGGTGAGGACCCGTGGGCGGAGCGGCTCCCGGTCGTGCTGCGCGGGGCACCGGCGCCGCCGCGGGACGACACCGGCCGGTGGCTGTTCCGCGACGAGGAGGGGGACGCCGTACCCCTGGTGGCGGGGGCCGAGGCGTGGCCGCTGCTGGCCCGCTCGATGGGTGACCCGGTCGAGGTGGCAGGGGAGTGGACCCGGGAGGGCTTCCTGCCGCTCGGCCTCCTCCCGCACCCGCTCGACCCGGTGTTCTCCGGGGAGGTGCTGAGCAGGTGACCGGCTGGGACGAGCTCGTGACGACCGCGCTGCTGGGCACCGCCCGGCGGGGTCTGCCGGGGGGCCTGCCGGACGCCGTGGCCGGGCTTGCCCGTGCGCAGCCGGACGCCGGCCTGGCGGTGCTCGACGCGGCGGCGGGCTACGCCGCCTACCGGGACGCCGGCCGCCGGGTCGGCGGCTGGCCCGAGCCGCCACCGGCGCCGCGGCAGACGCTCGACTTCGCTCCCGACCCCGCCCACGAGCTGCTGCTGACCTTCCTGGCCGACCGTGCGGCCGGTCTGGTCGACGCCTGGCTCGACGCCTGCGCGTCCCGGGGGCTCGGCGTCCGTGCCCGCGTCTGGGCGCCGCTCGCCGCCGCCGCCGCCTCGCCGCACGGGCCCGACCGGGTGCTGGTGCGGGCGGTGCTGGGTGAGCGGGGACTGGCCTTCCTGGCCCTGCACCCCCGCTGGCGGGCGCTGGCGGTGGCCCGTCCGGCGCCGGCCGCCGCTGCGGCTCCGGCCGCCGAGCAGGCGCCGGTGCCCGGCTGGTCCGCGGCGGCCACCGAGCTGGCCCTGGCCTCGGTGCAGGTGACCCGGTCACTCGGCCGGCGCCGGCTGTCGGTCCGGTCACCCGACGGCCACGACCTGCGGCGGCTGGTCGCCGACACCGACCTGTCCGCCTGGCCGCGGCACACCGGTCTCGACCCCGAGGAGTTCCTCGCGCAGCTGCGCACGACGGTGGGTGACCGGTTCCCCGAGCTCGCGGCGGCACTGGCACGGGCGGCAATCGCCCAGCGCGACGAGGGCTGGGTCGAGGCGCTGGTCCGGTCCGGGTCGGCGCCGGTGGCGCTGCTCGACTCGCTGCCCGGTCCCTGGGGCGACGCACCCGCCCGGGTGGCCCTGGAGCTGCTGGAGTCCGGTGCCCTGACCCCGCAGGCCAGCCGCCGGCTGGCGGTGGTGCTCGCGCACCGGGCCCCGCTGAGCCTGCACCGTGACCTGGAGGACCACGCCCAGCGCGAGCGCGGGGCCCCGCACTCCCGCGGCTTCGCCGAGGCCGAGCGCGTGCTGCTCGGCCGGCTCCGGATCCTGCACGTGTTCGACCCGTCCACCCCTGAGGAGACCCCGTGACCCCCACCGCGGATGCCGCGCTGCGCCCGCACGCCGAGCAGGAGCACGCCGACGAGCTCGCCGCGCTGGCACGGCTCGACGACCGGCCGCGGCCCCCGCACTGGCGGCTCTCGCCGTGGGCGGTGGTGACCTACTTGATGGGCGGCACGCTGTCCGACGGCACCGTCGTGCTGCCCAAGTACGTCGGCTCCCGGCGGCTGATGGAGGTGGCGGTGGCGACCGTCGCGACCGATCGGGCGCTGCTGCTGCTCGGGGTCCCCGGGACCGCGAAGTCGTGGGTCTCCGAGCACCTCGCCGCGGCGGTGTCGGGGGACTCGACGCTGATGGTGCAGGGCACGTCGGGCACGGCGGAGGAGTCGATCCGCTACGGCTGGAACTACGCCCGGCTGCTCGCCGAGGGGCCCACCGACGGCGCCCTGGTGCAGTCCCCGGTGATGGTGGCGATGCGCACCGGCGCGCTGGCCCGGATCGAGGAGCTCACCCGGATCCCGGCCGACGTGCAGGACGCCCTGATCACGGTGCTGTCGGAGAAGACCCTGCCGGTCCCCGAGCTGGGCACGCGAGGTGCAGGCGCTGCGCGGGTTCAACGTGGTCGCCACCGCCAACGACCGCGACAAGGGCGTCAACGACCTGTCCTCCGCGCTGCGCCGGCGGTTCAACACCGTGGTGCTGCCGCTGCCGGCCAGCGAGGACGACGAGGTCGGGATCGTCGCGTCCCGGGTCGAGGCGATGGCCGGCTCCCTCGAGCTGCCCGACGTACCCCCGGCGCTGGAGGAGATCCGCCGGGTGGTCACGGTCTTCAGGGAGCTGCGCTCGGGGGTCACCGCCGACGGCCGCACCAGGGTGAAGTCGCCCTCGGGGACGCTGTCCACGGCCGAGGCGATCTCCGTGGTGACCCACGGGATGGCGCTGTCCGCCCACTTCGGCGACGGCCGGCTGCGCCCCGCCGACATCGCGGAGGGCATCGTCGGAGCGGTCGTGAAGGACCCGGTCGCGGACCGGGTGGTGTGGAACGAGTACCTCGAGGCGGTCGCCCGTGAGCGCCGGGACTGGGCGGAGTTCTACACCGCCTGCCGGGACGCGTCGGGATGAGCGTCGAGGTCTTCGGCATCCGGCACCACGGTCCGGGGTCCGCCCGGTCGCTGCTGCGCGCCCTGGAGGAGTACGCCCCGGACGTGGTCCTCGTCGAGGGGCCCTCCGACGCCGACCCGCTGCTGGCCCTGGCCGGGTCGCCCGACATGGAGCCGCCGGTCGCCCTGCTCGCCTACGTCGCCGACGACCCCTCGACGGCCGCGTTCTGGCCCTACGCGGTGTTCTCGCCCGAGTGGCAGGCGATCACCTGGGCGCTGCGCGCGGGTGTGCGCGTCGCGTTCTGCGACCTGCCCGCCGGCAGCCAGCTGGCCCGGCAGCGGTCCGGGGAGGGCCGCTCGGCGGTCCGGGGCGACCCGCTGGCGGCGCTCGCGTCCGCGGCCGGGTACGACGACCCGGAGCGCTGGTGGGACGACGTCGTCGAGTCCCGGATGGACGGCGCCTCCCCGTTCCCGGCGCTGACCGAGGCGATGGCCGCGCTGCGCGAGGACCACGACCCGGCCGCCGACCCGATGGAGGCGCTGCGGGAGGCGTGGATGCGCCGGGTGCTACGGGCCACCCTCAAGGCCGGCCACGAGCGGGTGGCGGTGGTCGTCGGCGCCTGGCACGCCCCGGTGCTGGCGGGTCCGCTGCCGCCGGCGGCCGCCGACAACCGCACGCTCGCCGGGCTGGCGCGCCGCAAGGTGTCGCTCACCTGGGTGCCGTGGACCCACTCCCGGCTGGCCAGCGCGTCCGGGTACGGCGCCGGCATCACCTCCCCGGGCTGGTACCACCACCTGTGGACCGCGCCGGACCAGCCGGTGACCCGCTGGCTCACCGGGGTCGCGCACGTCCTGCGCTCGCGGGACCTGCCGGTCTCCACCGCACACGTGATCGACGCCGTCCGGCTGGCCGACAGCCTGGCTGCGCTGCGCGGACGGCCGCTGGCCGGGCTGGCCGAGGTCGACGAGGCCACCCGGGCGGTGCTGTGCGAGGGCGAGGAGATCTCCGCCCGCTACGTCACCGACCATCTGGTGGTGGGCGAGCGGCTCGGCGCCGTCCCCGACGACGTCCCGACCGTCCCGCTGGAGGCCGATCTGGCCCGCACCTGCCGCACCCTGCGGGTGAAACGGGAGGCGACCGCCCGCGTCCTCGACCTCGACCTGCGCAAGCCGAACGACCTGGGCCGGTCCCGGCTCTTCCACCGGCTCCGGCTGCTCGGCATCGACTGGGCCACCCCGGCCCGCGGCGAGGTCCGCAACGTCGGGACGTTCCGCGAGACCTGGTCGCTGGCCTGGCGGCCGGAGCTGTCGATCGCCCTGGTCGAGGCGGCCGCGTGGGGCACCACCGTGGTCGCCGCCTCCTCCGCGCGGGTCGACCGGGTCGCCGCCACCGCCGGGCTCGCCGAGCTCACGGTGACCCTGGAGACCTGTCTGCGCGCGGACCTGCCGGAGTCCTTCGCGGCGCTGCTGCGCGCGCTCGACGAGCAGGCGGCGCTGGACGCCGACGTGCTGCACCTGATGGAGGCGCTGCCCGCCCTGGTGCGGGCCCAGCGCTACGGCGACGTCCGCGGCACCGACGCCTCGGCGCTGGCCCGGGTCAGCGAGGCGATGGTGCTGCGGATCTGCACCGCGCTCCCGCAGGCCGTCACCAGCCTCGACGACGACGGTGCGGCCCTGCTGCGGCGCCACCTGGACGCCGTACACGCCGCGGTGACGCTGGTCGACGTGTCGCCCGACCGGTGGCTGGCGACCCTCGCCGGACTCGTCGACCGGGCCGACGTCAACGGCATGCTCGTCGGCCGGATGGTGCGGCTGCTGCGCGACGCCGGCCACCTCGACGACGCCCCGGTCCGGCTCGAGCGCGCGCTGTCGGTGGGGGTGCCCGCGCCGCAGAAGGCCGGCTGGGTGGACGGGTTCTTCGCCGACGGCGCGCTGCTGCTGATCCACGACCACGACCTGCTCGGGCTGCTGGAGACCTGGGTGACGGGACTGGGGGAGCAGGAGTTCGTCGACGTGCTCCCGCTGGTACGACGGACGTTCGGCTCGTTCACCGCGGCGGAGCGCCGCTCGATCGCGACCCGGGTCCGGACGGCCGGTGTCGCGCTCGCGGTCGAGGTGGCCGACGACGTGGACGAGCGCCGCGGGCTGGTGGCGCTCGGCACGGTGGCGGAGATCCTGGGGGTGCGTGGATGACCGGCACGGACGAGACCGCCCGGCGCTGGCGGCTGCTGCTCGGCGGTGCCGCCGACGACGAGCTGGGTGTCGACCTCGGCCGCGAGGAGGTGGCCATGGACGAGGCGCTCGCCCGGCTCTACGACGAGGACGGGACCGGCACAGGGGACGGCGCGGGCTCCGGGGCCGGATCCGGCAGCGGACCAGGCGACGGGACCGGACCCGGCCCGGGGCCGGGGCGTGCGACCGGCGGGGGGTCGGGGCGCGCCGGCGGCCGAGGCCCGGGGGCGGGTGGGCGTGGCGGTCGAGCCGGCCGCTCGGCGGGCCTGGGCGGCTCCGCACCGCGGGTGGCTCGCTGGCTCGGCGACATCCGGACCTACTTCCCCACGAGCGTGGTGCAGGTGATGCAGCGCGACGCGGTCGAGCGGCTGCACCTGACCCAGCTGCTGCTCGAGCCCGAGCTGCTGGAGTCGGTCCAGGCCGACGTCCACCTGGTCGGGACGCTGGTCAGCCTCAACCGGGTGATGCCCGAGCACACCAAGGCGACCGCGCGGATGGTGGTGCGGAAGGTCGTCGACGAGATCGAGCAGCGGGTCGCGGACAAGACCCGGTCGGCGGTCTCCGGGGCGCTCAACCGCGCGGCCCGCACCCGCCGCCCTCAGCTGCGCGACATCGACTGGAACCGCACGATCGCCGCGAACCTCCGGCACTACCTCCCCGAGCACCGCACCGTGGTCCCCGAGCGTCTGGTCGGCCACGGCCGCAGCGCCCACGTGGTCGCCAAGGACGTGGTGGTGGCCATCGACCAGTCCGGGTCGATGGCGGAGTCGGTGGTGTTCGCCTCGGTCTTCGGAGCGGTGCTGGCCACCATCCGGTCCGTGCGCACCTCCCTGGTCGCCTTCGACACCTCGGTCGTCGACCTCACCGACCGGCTCGAGGACCCCGTCGACGTGCTGTTCGGCATCCAGCTCGGCGGCGGCACCGACATCAACGCCGCGCTGGCCTACTGCCAGGGCCTGGTCGTCCGGCCGGCGGACACCCTCGTCGTGCTGGTCTCGGACCTCTTCGAGGGCGGCATCGCCGAGGACATGCTGGCCCGGGTCGCCCGGATGCGCTCCGACGGCGTCACCGTCGTGGTGCTGCTCGCGCTGTCGGACTCCGGATCGCCGGCCTACGACCACGAGCACGCCGCCGCACTGGCCGCGCTCGGGGTGCCGGCGTTCGCGTGCACTCCGGACCTGTTCCCGGAGCTGCTGGCCGTCGCCCTGCGCGGCGACGACGTGAGCGCGTGGGTGTCCGGCACCCTGCTCGCGCAGCGGCAGGGGTAGGACACCGCCCCGGCTTGCGCGGATCCGCTGACACGGCCACTCGCGTCGGTCACACTCTGCGGATGAAGACGAGACGGCTGAACGGGACAGAACGCGGGTGGGGGACGGCGGTCGTGGGGGTGCTCGCGGCGTTCGTCGGCGGGCTGTTCCTGGCCCAGGCCGGCGGGAGCGACCGCGAGACGTTCCTGTCCCTGGGGTACCTGTTCGGCGCCTGCGGGCTGCTCGGCATCCTGATCGGCGGCGTCGCGATCGGCATCCAGCTCGCCCGCGACTGAGCTTCGCCGGCCGATCCTGTGCGGGTCCGGCCGGCTCAGCGTGGACGGCGTGCGCCGCGGGTGGCCGGTGCCGTCCAGGGGTCCTCGGGCCACGCGTGCCGGGGATAGCGGCCCCGCAGCTCCGCCCGCACCTGCGGGTACCCGGTGCGCCAGAAGGACTCCAGGTCGGCGGTGACCGCCGCCGGGCGCCGCGCGGGGGAGAGCAGGTGCAGCAGCAGCGGCACCCGACCGCCGGCGAGCGCGGGCGCGGCTGTCCAGCCGAACACCTCCTGGATGCGGACCGCGAGCACCGGCTGCCCGTCGTCGTAGGAGACTCGCACCTGGGTGCCGCTGGGCACCCGCACCCGCTCGGGCGCCAGCTCGTCCAGCCGGGCCGCGTCGGGCCAGGGGAGCAGCCGCCGCAGGGCGGCGAGGACGTCGACCCGGTGCAGGTCGCGGGTGCCGCGGATCCGGGTCAGCTCGGGCCCCAGCCAGCCGTCGACGTCCGCGGTCAGCGCCTCGTCCGACACATCCGGCCACGGTGGACCGAGCGCCGTGTGCAGGAACGACATGCGGGCGCGCAGGGCGCCGGCCGCGTCCGTCCAGGGCAGTGCCGACAGCCCCTCGACGCGCAGCCCCTCGCGGACCGCGGACGCCACCAGGGCCGGCGGCGGGTCGGTGAGCGGCACCGAGGAGAGCTCGATGGCGCCGAGCCGGGTGCTGCGCCGGGCCAGCACCCGCCCGTCCACCCAGCCGACCTGCTCGGCCTCGTGCCACAGCGCCGCGGCGGCCTCGAGGGCCAGGTCCTCGGTCAGCGGCGCGGCCGACCGGATGGTGGCGTCCCGCACGCCCGGACGGCGGTCGGCGTCCGCGACCGCCAGCCAGGCGAGCCCGGTCAGCGCGGACTGGCCAGCAGCGAGGACGGCGCCGGTGCCGGAGGCCATCAGATAGGCAGTCGCCCCGGGCCGGAGCCTGGCGACGCGGCCCGGGTGGGCGAGTGCGACGACCAGCCCCACGGCGACGTCGTCCGCGAGCCCCGGCTCGCCGGGCTCGTCGCGGAGCCTCGGGGGCAGTGAGCCACGCAGGCGGCGCGCGGCGGCCAGCCAGGTGGACGACTCCGGCCCGCCGCGGCGGACCGAGCGCAGCGCGGCGACCAGGTCACCTCCCGGGGCGCGGACGTCCTCCGCCATCAGCGCGACTACGTCCGCGGCGCGGCGTGCCCCGACCAGCCCGGCGCCGTCGAGCAGGGCCCGGGCCAGCCGCGGGTCGGTGCCGGTCCCGGCGATCGCGCGCCCGCGTGCGGTGACGGCGCCCCGGTCCGTCACCGCCCCGAGGCCGACCAGGGTGGCGCGCGCGGTCGCCATCGCAGCCTCCGGCGGCGGGTCCATCAGCGCCAGGCCCGAGCCGTCCGGGCTGCCCCAGGCGGCGAGCTCGAGCGCGAACGAGGTGAGGTCCGCGGTGGCGATCTCCGGCTCCGGGTGCGCCGACAGGTGCGCGTGCTCGGCCTCGCCCCAGCAGCGGTAGACGGCTCCCGGGCCCTCGCGGCCGGCCCGTCCCGCGCGCTGCTCGGCGGCGGCCCGGCTGACCGGGACGGTGACCAGCCCGGCGAGCCCGCGGCGGTGGTCGGTGCGGGGCTCCCGGGACAGGCCGGCGTCGACGACGCTGCGCACGCCGGGCACCGTCAGCGACGACTCGGCGACCGCGGTGGACACCACCACCCGGCGCCGGTCGCCCTCGGTCAGGGCGAGGTCCTGCTCGCGCGGGTCGAGCCGCCCGTGCAGGGGGCGGACGTCGGCGTCGACCCCGGCGAGCCGACGCGCCGTCCCGGCGACCTCGGCGGCTCCCGGCACGAAGACCAGCACGTCGCCCTCCCGCTCGGCCAGCGCCCGGCGGGCGGTGGCCGCGACGTGGTCGAGGAACGCCGGGGTCGGGCCCCGGTCGTCGGAGCGACGCGTGCCGGGCGGCAGCGGGCACCACACCTCGGCGACCGGGTGCAGCGCCCCGGGGACGGTGACGACGGGCGCCGGGTCACCGAGGAGCCCGGCGGTCCGCTCGGCCTCGACGGTCGCCGACATCGCCACCACCGTGAGGTCCTCCCGCAGGTTGTCCCGGACGTCGACGAGCAGGGCGAGGGTCAGGTCGGCGTCCAGCTGCCGCTCGTGCACCTCGTCGAGCACGACGGCTCCCACACCGGGCAGGGCCGGGTCCCGTTGGAGCCGGCGCAGCAGGACACCGGTGGTCACCATCTCGATGCGGGTGCCGGTGCCGACCCGGCGGTCGCCGCGCACCGAGTACCCCACCGTGCGGCCGACCGGCTCGCCGAGCAGGTGCGCGAGCCGGTGCGCCGCGGCGCGGGCGGCGATCCGCCGGGGCTGGGTGACCACCACGGTGCCCTCGACCAGCACGGCGACGGCCGGGGGCACCAGGGTGGTCTTGCCGGTCCCGGGCGGTGCCTGGACGACGGCGGTACGCCGGCTGCGGAGTGCCTCGGTCAGAGCCGCCAGACCGTCGACGACCGGCAGCGTGGGCGGGTCGGCGAGCAGCCGGAGCAGCGGGTCGGGCACGAGTGAAGTGTGCGGCACCCCGCGCCCCGTGCGGCACACGGGCAGGGTGGTCTTGCCGAACCCCGGCGGCGCACCCGGGCGGTGCGCCGGGTCGCTGAAGACCGTGGCCGGCCGCACCTGGCGGACCCCGTCGATCGTGATGTCGACCAGCTCGTCGTAGAACGCGACCATCCCGGCGACCTTCCCGACGGCCGGCAGCGGCGCCGTGTAGGACCAGGCCGCGTCCGCCACGGGCGGGTCGACGCCGATGCTCCAGCAGGTGTCCGCGGTGCCCTTGTACGGACACAGGCTGCGGTGCGGGCGGGGGATCAGGGCCGGGAGGACGACGTCCTCGCGCGGCAGGTAGTAGCGCGTGGGCAGCCCGGTCTCGAACAGCAGCACCGGCCGGTTGCTGTCCGCGAGCAGGTGACCGTCCAGCTCGACGACGACGTGCCGGCTGCTGGCGATCGCCTCCACCCGCTTGTAGGGGTCGCGGGGGTGGCCGGCGACCTCTTCCTCCGACTCGAGCCAGCGGTCCAGCACCCCGGGCCGCCAGCTCAGCACCACCAGCTCGCACCGTGGCACCGGCGGGCAAGGCGGTGCCACGGTGGCTCCTCAGCCGGTGGTCGGAGACCAGTGACCCGGCCGGTCGAGCGCACCGGGGAGCCGGGTGTCGTCGTCGCCCCGGCAGGCGTTGGCCTGCTGCTGGGACAGGAACAGCGCCCGGGACAGGTCGGCCCCGCGCACGTCGGCGCCACGCAGGTCGGCGCCGGTCAGGTCGGCGAGCGTCAGGTCCGCCCCGCGCAGGTCGGCGCCCACCAGCAGCGACCCACGCAGGCTCGCGCCCCGCAGGTCGGTGCCGCGCAGGTCGTGCCCGAGCAGGTCGGCGCCGGCCAGGTCGTGGCGGGATCCGTCTGTGCCGGCCCGGGCCAGCTCGCCGGCCCGGCGCAGCAGCGGCAGCACCGCGGCCCGCTGCTCGTCCACGTCGAGCCCGTCCAGGTCCTCGGGAGCGCCGCCGGCCAGCCTCCCGATCCGGTCGACGGCGTCGGCCAGGTCGGCGCCCAGGACCGCCGAGGACGCCAGCGCCGCTGCCTCGGTGAGCAGCCAGAGCAGCTCGTGCAGGGCGCGCACGACCCCGAACACCCGGAACATCTGCGCGGCGGCGCCGGGGTCCTCCCGCCAGCCGGTGCCCGCGTAGGTCCCCTGCGCCACCCGCTGCCCGGCGCCGAAGCAGTCGTACGTCGTGCAGCCGGGCATCCCGCGCCCGCGCAGGTCGGCGTGGATCGTGCAGCCGAAGTCCGCGCCCAGGTGCCGGCACGGCTCACCGGCCGGCTTGTCGAAGGCGAAGTCGCTGGACCGGATGAGTGTGGTGGCCACGCAGCACAGCCCGACGCAGCTCGCGCAGTCCGCCCGCAGCAGCGGCAGGTCAGCCACGGATCCGCAGCCCTCGCGGGGTGGCGACGAACCCGGCGTTCTCCAGGGCCAGCCGCAGGGCGCTCGCCCGCTCCCCGGTCGCGAGGATCGTGTCCCCGTCCGCGCGCTCGACGGTCAGCCTGCCCAGCGCGCCCTGGCGTACGGCGGACGCGAGGCCCGCCATCGCCGGGGTGAGGGCGTCGACGTCCTCGGTGAAGGTCAGCAGGGTGCGCCCGCCGCGCTCGACGTACACCGCGAGGTCGCCGTCGACGAGCACCACCATCGCGCCGGCCTTGCGCCCCGGCCGGTGCCCGGAGGGGGCGGCCTCCGCGGCCGGGTCGGCCGCGGGCCACGGCAGCGCGGCGCCGTAGGGGTTGGCGGGGTCGGTCGCGGCCAGGGTCAGCGCGCCGCGCTTCGCCTGGGTCTCGTCGCCGACCTCGCGGGAGAACGACCGAAGCCGGTCCACGGCACCGGGCACCCCGAACTGGGCGGCGCCGAGCGAGCCCACGAAGTAGCCGCGGCGACAGCGACCGGTCTCCTCGAAGGCGGCCAGCACCTTGTAGACGCCGGCGAAACCACCGGGCACCCGCTCGCTGGTCACGGCACCGCGGGTCACCACGCCGTGCCGCTCGAGGAGCCCCTCGGCCGACGCGTGCGCCCGGCGCGTGGGGTCCTGCTCCAGGTCGGGCAGCAGCGACCACCGCCCCGCCGTGGACGGTGGCCCGGTGCGGCTGGGCAGGTCGGGCCGGCCCCGCGGGACCCGGCGCGAGGAGGAGATCCGGGCCCGCGGCGGCGGGCGGCGGGAACGGTGCGCGGTCCGGCCGCCGGAGGTCAGCGCCCGGACCGGAGCCAGCGTGTCGTTGCTCAGCCGGCCCGACCAGACCAGGTCCCAGAGCACCTCCTCCAGCGCCTTGTCGTCCGTCAGCCCCGCGATGGCGCCGACGGCGCCGGAGAGCTGGCGGAAGAAGTAGGCGCCACCGCCCGCCAGCGCCTCGACGACCGCGTCGTGCACCGGGGTGGTCTCGGGCTCGCTGTGGTCGGGCAGCGTCAGGTGGGCGTTGTCGGCGAGGTGCAGCGACACCCAGCCGTCGTTGCCGGGCAGCGTGCCGTGGCCGGCCCACAGCACCTCGCCGGTCGCGGTCAGCTCGTCGAGCATCGCCGGCACGTAGTCGACGACCCGGCTGCCGAGCACCAGCGGCTCCAGCGCGGAGGCGGGCACCGCGCAGCCGGCGAGCTGCTCGACCACCGCCACCACGCCGTCGATGCCGCGCAGCCGGCCGCCGACGTTCTGCCAGACCGGCAGGAACCGGCCCAGCGTCTCCGGCTCGACGGGCTCGACCTCCTTGCGGAGCGCGGCCAGCGACCGGCGCCGCAGCCGGCGCAGCACCTCGGCGTCGCACCACTCGCTGCCCGCCCCGGCGGGCCGGAACTCGCCCTCCAGCACCCGGCCCTGAGCGGCCAGCCGGGACAGCGTCTGCTGCGCCACCGCGACGCCCAGGCCGAGCCGGGCGGCCACGTCGGCGGGGGTGAACGGGCCGTGCGTGCGGGCGTAGCGGGCGACCAGGTCGGCGAGCGGGTCGTCGACGGGCTCGGTGAAGACGTCGGGGGTGCCCGGCGGCACCGGCACGCCGAGGCCGTCGCGGAGCCGGGCGACGTCCTCGACCGCGGTCCAGCGCAGCTCCCCGCCCATGCGCACCTCGACCACCCGGCGGGCGTCGGCGAGCAGCGCCAGCCAGGACCCGGCGTCGACACCCTCGGCGCAGCGGGCGGCGACCTCCTCGGTGGAGAGCGGGCCGAGCAGCCGGAGCAGGTCGGCGACCCCCTCGGCGTCGCGGCAGCGGCGGTCGGGCGTGAGCCGCTGGAGCTCCTGCTCGAGCTCGCCGAGGACGGCGGGGTCGAGCAGCTCGCGCAGCTCCACCCGGCCGAGCAGCTCGGCGAGCAGGCCCTGGTCCAGGGAGAGCGCCGCGGCCCGTCGCTCGGCGACCGGGGAGTCGCCCTCGTACATGAACGCCGCGACGTACCCGAACATCAGCGACCGGGCGAACGGCGACGGCTGGGTGGTGGAGACCTCGACGACCCGGATCGCGCGGGAGGACAGGTCGCGCATCAGGCCGAGCAGGGACGGCACGTCGTAGACGTCCTGGAGGCACTCGCGGACCGCCTCGAGGACGATCGGGAAGGACGGGTACTTGACCGCGACCTCGAGCAGCTGCGCGCTGCGCTGACGCTGCTGCCACAGCGGCGAGCGGCGGCCGGGGTCGCGGCGGGGCAGCAGCAGCGCGCGTGCCGCGCACTCGCGGAAGCGGGACGCGAACAGCGCGGAGCCACCGACCTCGGCGGTGACGATGTCCTCGATCTCGTCGGCGTCGAAGACGACCACCTCGGCGCCCGGCGGGTCCTGGTCGGTCTCCGGGACCCGGAGCACGATGCCGTCGTCGCCGGGCATCGCCTGGGCGTCGATGCCGTAGCGCTCGCGCAGCCGCACCCCGATCGCCAGCGCCCAGGGGGCGTGCACCTGCGCGCCGTACGGGGAGTGGACCACGATCCGCCAGTCGCCGAGCTCGTCGCGGAACCGCTCGACCAGGATGGTGCGGTCCGAGGGCAGGGTGGTGGTCGCCTCGCGCTGCTCCTCGAGGAACGAGACCAGGTTGCCCGCCGCCCACTCGTCGAGGCCCGCGTCGCGGCAGCGCGCGGTGGCCTGCTCGGTGGTCAACGCGGACAGCTCCCGGGTGAACTCCCCGATCGCCCGGCCGAGCTCGGCGGGCCGGCCGAGCTGGTCGCCCTTCCAGAACGGCAGCCGCCCGGGCTGGCCGGGGGCGGGGGAGACCAGCACCCGGTCGTGGGTGATGTCCTCGATGCGCCAGGAGGTCGCGCCGAGCGCGAAGACGTCGCCGACCCGGGACTCGTAGACCATCTCCTCGTCGAGCTCGCCGACGCGGGAGGCCTTCTCGCCGACCAGGAACACCCCGAACAGCCCGCGGTCGGGGATGGTGCCGCCGCTGGTGACTGCGAGCCGCTGCGCGCCCGGCCGCGCGGTCAGCGACCCCGCGACCCGGTCCCACACCACCCGGGGCCGGAGCTCGCGGAACTCGTCCGACGGGTAGCGCCCGCTCAGCAGGTCGAGCGTGGCGTCGTACGCCGACCGGGGCAGCGTGGTGAACGGGGCCGAGCGCCGCACCAGCGCGAACAGGGCGTCGACGTCCCACTCGTCGACGGCGGTCGCGGCGACCACGTGCTGGGCGAGCACGTCGAGGGGGTTGGTGGGCACCCGCAGCGACTCGATGGCGCCCGCCCGCATCCGCTCGACGGCGACCGCGGTGTGCACGAGGTCGCTGCGGTGCTTCGGCAGGAGGACCCCCCGGGAGACCTCGCCCACCTGGTGGCCGGCGCGGCCGACGCGCTGCAGCCCGGACGCCACCGACGGCGGCGACTCGATCTGGACGACGAGGTCGACCGCGCCCATGTCGATGCCGAGCTCGAGGCTGGAGGTGGCCACCACGCAGGGCAGCCGGCCGCGCTTGAGGTCGTCCTCGATCAGCGCCCGCTGCTCCTTGGAGACCGAGCCGTGGTGCGCCTTGGCGATCACCGTCTCGGCTCCCTCGGCGCGGCCGGACTGCCCCATCAGCTGCGCCGGCACCGACCCGGGCGGGTGCTGGGCGGCGTCCGCACCGGCGGCGAGGGCGGCCCGCTCGGTGGCGATCTCGTTGAACCGTGCGGTCAGCCGCTCGGCCAGGCGGCGGGAGTTGGCGAAGACGATCGTCGAGCGGTGCCGGCCGATCAGGTCGACGACCCGCTCCTCGACGTGCGGCCAGATGGAGCCGCGCCGCTCGGCGCTGCCGGCCGCGGAGCCCTCCGGGACCTCGTCGACGGCGGCGGCGAGGGCGAGCTCGGTCATGTCCTCGACGGGGACCACGACCTGGAGGTCCCACTGCTTGGTGGAGGCCGGGGCGACCACCTCGACGGGACGGGTGCCGCCGAGGAAGCGCGCGACCTCCTCGACGGGTCGCACGGTCGCGGACAGGCCGATCCGCTGCGCCGGCTCGCGACCCTCCTGGCGGCGCAGGTCGTCGAGCCGCTCCAGCGACAGCGCCAGGTGGGCGCCGCGCTTGGTGCCGGCGACGGCGTGCACCTCGTCGACGATCACCGTCTCCACGCCGCGCAGCGCCTCCCGCGCCTGCGAGGTGAGCATCAGGAACAGCGACTCGGGGGTGGTGATCAAGATGTCGGGCGGGGCGGTGCCGATCCGGCGCCGGTCGGCGGCGCTGGTGTCGCCCGAGCGCAGACCGACGGTGATGTCGGGAGCCGGGACGCCGAGCCGGTCCGAGGTGTGCCGGATGCCGGTCAGCGGGGCGCGGAGGTTGCGCTCCACGTCGACGGCGAGCGCCTTGAGCGGCGACACGTAGAGCACCCGGCAGCGGTGCAGCCTGTCCTCGGGCGGCGGCGCGGCGGCCAGCTTGTCGATCGACCACAGGAACGCCGACAGCGTCTTGCCGGAGCCGGTGGGCGCGACCACCAGCGCGTTGCGGCCCGCGGCGATCGCCTGCCAGGCGCCGGCCTGGGCCGGCGTGGGTGCCGCGAACGCGGCCTCGAACCAGGTGCGGGTGGGCTCGCTGAAGGCGGCCAGGACGTCCGTCCCGTCCGCCGCGCTGCTCGCCTTCGTCGCCACGTGACCATCCTGCCGGACGGCACCGACAGTCCCGCCGACCAGCCCATCCCGGTCCGACCGGCCCGGATCGGGGCAGGCCGGGGTCGGGTCAGGCCGGGGCTCAGACCACGTGCAGGCCGCCGTCCGAGCTGAGCAGCTGGCCGTTGACCCAGCCGCCGTCGGCGGAGCACAGGAACGACACCAGGGCGGCGGCGTCACCCGGCGTCCCGCCCCGGCCCAGCGGGGACGCCTGCCGGATGCTCTCGCGCAGGGCGTCGTCCATCCAGCCGGTGTCGACCGGGCCCGGGTTGACCACGTTGGCGGTCATCCCGAGGTGCGCGAGCTCGCGGGCGGAGGCGATCACCAGCCGGTCCAGGGCGCCCTTGGTGGCGCCGTACGGCAGGTTGCCCACCACGTGGTCGCTGGTCAGCGCGACGATCCGGCCGGCACCGTGCACGGGCCGCGCGCGCTCGCCGTACTCCTTGACCAGCAGCCAGGAGGCGCGCACGTTGACCGCGTAGTGCCGGTCGAAGCTCTCCACGCTGGTGTCCAGCAGCCCGGAGTCGACGCTCTCGCAGTGGCACATCACCAGCGCGGTGACCGGCCCCAGCCCCGCCTCGACGGCGTCGAACACCCGCCCCGGTGCCTCGACGTCGGTGAGGTCGGCCTGGACGGCCAGGGTGCGGGCGCCCGTCTCCCGGAGAGCCTCGGCCACCTGCGCGGGCCCGTCGTCCTGGCGGCCCCAGGGCATCCGGTCGTCGTAGGCGGTCCAGTACGTCGTCGCGACGTCCCAGCCGTCCTCGGCGAGCCGTCGCGCGATCGCGGCGCCGATGCCGACGGTCCGCCCGACGCCGGTGACCAGGACGACCGGACGGCTGCTGGCTGGGGGCTGCGTCATGGCGTCATCCTCGCCTGCCGACCCCGGTCGCTGTCGAGCCGATAACCGGGGGTGCCGCCTGTCCGTGGTCGGTCGTAGGGTCGGCCGCATGTCCCCGACGCCCGAGCCCGGAGCCCCCGGCACGGTCCGCCTGACCAGCCACTCCGGCGGTGAGCCGGGCCGCCCGGTGGCCGTGCCCGCGCTCATCCGGGCCCGTGGCCTGCGCAAGTCGTACGGCGACGTGGAGGCGGTCCGCGGGATCGACCTCGACGTGCGGGCGGGGGAGTCCTTCGGGTTCCTCGGTCCCAACGGCGCCGGCAAGTCCTCGACGATGCGGATGATCGCCGCGGTGTCCCCGCCGACCTCCGGTGAGCTGACCGTGCTCGGCCTGGACCCGGCGACCCGCGGCCCGGAGATCCGGGCCAGGCTGGGGGTCTGCCCGCAGGAGGACACCCTCGACCTCGAGCTGAACGTCCGGGAGAACCTCTCCGTCTACGCCAGCTACTTCGGCATCCGGAGGACCGAGGCGGCGGCCCGCGCCGACGACCTGCTCGAGTTCGTGCAGCTCACCGAGAAGGCGAAGGCCAAGGTCTCGGACCTGTCCGGGGGGATGAAGCGGCGGCTGACCGTCGCCCGCTCGCTGGTCAACGACCCCGATCTGCTGCTCCTCGACGAGCCGACGACCGGTCTCGACCCGCAGGCCCGGCACCTGCTGTGGGACCGGCTGTTCCGGCTCAAGCAGCGCGGCGTCACGCTGGTGCTCACCACGCACTACATGGACGAGGCCGAGCAGCTGTGCGACCGGCTGGTGGTGATGGACGGCGGCGACATCGTCGCGGAGGGGTCCCCGCTCGAGCTGATCCGGGCGCACTCGACCAGGGAGGTCGCCGAGCTGCGCTTCGGGGTCGGCGAGCACCAGGCGGTCGCCGACCGGGTCGCCGACCTCGCCGACCGCGTCGAGGTGCTGCCGGACCGGCTGCTGCTGTACACCCAGGACGGCGAGGAGGCGCTGGCCCGGGTGCACGAGCGGGGCCTCGACCCGGTCGCGGTGCTGGTCCGCCGGTCCACCCTCGAGGACGTGTTCCTGCGCCTCACCGGCCGGACGCTGGTGGACTGATGGCGCTCGCACGGGTCCACCGGCCGCGGGCGCGGGTGCTGCCGGACTGGCGGATGGTCGGGCGGCAGCGCAGCTACTGGACGGCGGTCTACCTGCGCACCTGGAAGGGGTCGGTCGTCACGTCCTTCGTGATGCCGCTGCTCTACGTGCTGGCGATGGGCGTGCTGCTGGGGGGCTTCGTCCGGGCGGGGGCGGACCTCGGCGGCGCCCCGACGTACCTCGCCTTCGTCGCACCGGGGCTGGCCGCCGCGCAGTCGATGCAGACAGCCACCGGCGAGACGACCTGGCCGGTGATGTCCAGCATCACCTGGCAGCGCACCTACTACGCGATGGTGGCCACCCCGCTCGCGGTCGCGGACGTGGTCGCGGCCCAGCTGGTCTTCGTGATGTTCCGGCTGGCCACCGTCGGCGGGGTCTTCCTGCTGGTGATGGCACCGTTCGGGGTCTTCTCGTCGGTGTCGGGCACGCTGCTCGCGTGGCCGGTGCTGGTGCTGGTGGGGCTGAGCTTCGCGGGGGTGTTCTTCGCCTACTCGGCGACCATCCGGAGCGACTCGGGGTTCGCGATCATCTACCGGCTGCTGGTGATGCCGCTGTTCCTGTTCTCCGGCGCCTTCTTCCCGATCACCAACCTGCCGCCGGCCCTGGAGTGGCTGGCCCGGCTCACCCCGCTCTGGCACGGCGTCGACCTCACCCGGATGCTCGTGCTCGGCCAGGTGCGACCCGCTCTCGCGCTGGTGCACCTCACCTACCTCGTGGTGCTCAGCCTGGTCGGCTGGTGGCTCGCGGTGCGGTGCCTCGACCGGCGGCTGGAGGTCTGAGATGGCTCTCGTGACCGCGGCCGTGGCCCGCGCCACCGCCCACCCGCGGACGACGGGCTGGGAGATCGTCCGTCGCAACTTCACCGTCTACAGGTCGAGCTGGCTGGTCTTCCTCACCGGCTTCCTCGAGCCGGTGCTCTACCTCTTCTCGATCGGCATCGGGGTCGGCCAGCTGGTCACCGGGTTCGAGTTCCACGGCCACGAGGTGGGCTACGCCGCCTTCGTCGCGCCGGGGATGCTGGCTGCCTCGGCGATGAACGGCGCGATCCTCGACTCGACGTTCGGGATCTTCTTCAAGCTCCGCTACGGCAAGGTCTACGAGGGCGTGCTCGCCACCCCGATGCGGACCGTGGACATCGTCCGCGGCGAGCTCGCCTGGTCGCTGATGCGCTCCGGGGTCTACTCCGGGGGCTTCCTCGTGGTGATGGCCGCGATGGGGCTGGTGTCGTCGTGGTGGGCGGTGCTGGCCTGGCCCGCGACCTGGCTGATCGGACTCGCGTTCGCCGGCGCGGGGATGGCGCTCACGACGTTCATGGACTCCTGGCAGGACTTCGAGTACGTCCAGCTCGCGATCGTGCCGATGTTCCTGTTCTCCGCGACCTTCTTCCCGGTCACCGCCTTCGCCGGGGTGCTGCGCTGGGTCGTCGAGGTCACTCCGCTCTACCGCGGCGTGACCCTGACCCGGGAGCTGACCACGGGAGCGGTCACGGTGGACTCGTTGTGGTCGGTGCTCTACCTGGTCGCCATGGGGTCGGCCGGCCTGGCGCTCGCCTCCCGGCGCTTCGACCGGCTGCTGCTGCACTGAGCGTCGTGGTGGGGACGGATCAGCCGAGCATCTTCTGGTACCACTCCACGTCGACCCACTGGTCGAACTTGAAGCCCACCTCGCGCATCGTGCCGACGTGCTCGAAGCCGCAGGCCTTGTGCAGCGCCACGCTGCCGGCGTTGGGCAGAGCCACCAGCGCGACCGCGGTGTGCACCCCCGACTCGGCCATCGTGTCCAGCAGCGCCGGGTAGAGCCGCCGACCGATGCCCTGTCCGCGCACGGACGGGTCGAGGTAGATCGACGTCTCCCGAGTGAGGTTGTAGGCCGGGCGGGGCCGGTAGGACCACGAGTAGGCGTAGCCCACCACGTCCTCGTCGGTGTCGACCGCGACGAGCAGGTGGTCGCCCTCGTGCTTGCCCGCGAGCCGCTGCTCCCAGTAGGCGAGCGTGGGCGGCTCCAGGTCGAACGTCGCGGTGGAGTTGGCGATCTCGTGGTTGTAGATCGCGGCGATGTCGGAGAGGTCGTCCCGGACGGCGAGCCTGATGATGAAGTCCGCGGCCATGCCTCATTGTCGCAGCACCCCGGCCGGGGCCCGCACCCGCATCCACGGCACGGTCGGCGCGCCATACTGCTGACCGTGACCCGCGACCACGCCGCCGCTCCCGACCACGAGCCAGTCCCGGACACCAAGGACTGGACCTGGGTGCTCGAGCGGGCCTGCCCCGACTGCGGGTTCGACGCGCGCTCGGTGCGGCCGTTCGAGGTGAAGAACCGGGTCTACGCCAACGCCAGCGCCTGGCGCGGCGTACTGGCCGACCCCGGTGCGGCCGTCCGCCCCGCCCCGGGCGTCTGGTCACCGCTGGAGTACGCCTGCCACGTGCGCGACGTGCACCGGGTCTTCGCCGGCCGGGTCAGGGCGATGCTGGCCGAGGACGACCCGGTCTTCGACGACTGGGACCAGGACCGGGCGGCGAGCGCCGGCGCGTACGGCGACCAGGACCCGGAGGGGGTGGCCGAGGAGCTGGTGGCCGTGGCCGCCGACGTGACCGAGCTCTACGGCTCGGTGACCGGGGCGCAGTGGGACCGCCCCGGCCGGCGTGGCAACGGGTCGGCGTTCACGGTCCTCTCGCTGGCCCGCTACCACCTGCACGACATCGAGCACCACCTGGTCGACGTCTCCGGCTGACGGAGCGGCTCGCTAGCCTGGGCCCATGCGGCACACGGAGTTCTGGGCGCGGATGGAGCACGCCCTGGGTCCCGCCTACGCGCGGACCTGGGCCGAGCAGCAGGTGATCGGGAGCCTCGGGCACCGCACCGTCGTCGAGGCGCTGGACGCCGGCGAGACACCCAAGCAGGTGTGGCAGGCCGTGTGGGAGCGGCTCGACCTCCCGCTCGCAGAGCGCTGAGCGGGAGATGATCTCCTCATGAGAAGCGTCGGCGGCTGGGTGGGCGGCGCCGCGGCCGGGCTGGGCCGTGGCCTGTACGGCGGCGTGCGCTGGCCCGACCACCGGGTCCAGCAGGTGCAGCGCCGCACGGTCCGGACGCTGGTGCTCTCCCAGGCCCTCGGCGGTCTCGGCATGAGCATCGGCATCGCGGTGGCCGCGCTGCTGGCAGAGCAGGTCTCCGGCAGCGAGAAGCTCGCCGGCCTGGCCCAGACCATGCAGGTGCTCGGGGCGGCCGTCGCGTCGTACCTGCTCGCGCACCTGATGAGCCGGCGCGGCCGGCGCCTCGGCCTCTCGGTCGGCTACCTGCTCGGTGCCGCCGGCGCTGGGCTGTGCGTGGTCGCGGGGGTGATCGGCTCGTTCGCGCTGCTGCTCACCGGCGCGACCCTGCTCGGCGCCACCACGGCCGCGAACAACCAGTCCCGCTACGCGGCCACCGACCTGGCCCGCCCCGAGAAGCGCGCACGGGCGCTGTCGGTGGTGGTGTGGGCGACCACGATCGGCGCCGTCGCCGGCCCCAACCTCACCGGTCTCGCGGGTCGCGCCGGCCGGGCGCTCGGGGTGCCGGCGCTGACCGGCCCGTTCCTGTTCGGTCTCGCCGGGATGCTCGCGGCCGCCGCCGTGATCGGCGTCCGGCTGCGTCCCGACCCGCTGCTGGTCGCCCGCGAGGCGGCGCTCGCCCGCGGGGGAGCCGCCCGCACCCAGCCGTCCTGGGGGCGGGTGCTGCGCGTGGTCAAGACCCGGCCCGGTGTCTCCTCCGGGGTCGCGGCGCTCGCGCTGGCGCACGCGGTGATGGTCTCGGTGATGGTGATGACGCCGCTGCACATGCACCACGGTGGCGCCACCCTCGAGGTGATCGGCCTGGTGATCAGCGTCCACGTGCTCGGGATGTACGCGTTCGCCCCGGCCGTCGGCTGGGCCGCCGACCGGTTCGGGCGCCCGCCGGTGCTGGTGGCCGGCGCGCTCGTGCTGTTCCTCGCGTTGCTGCTCTCCGGCACCGCACCGGCCGGGGCGTCGTACCGGATCGGGCTCGGGCTGTTCCTGCTCGGCCTGGGCTGGTCGCTGTGCACGGTGTCCGCCTCGACGCTGCTCTCGGAGTCCGCTCCCGCGGACGCCCGGATCGACGTGCAGGGCGCGGCCGACCTGTGCATGGGGCTGACGGCTGCGGCCGCCGGGGCGGTGGCCGGCGTGGTCGTCGGGACCTGGGGCTACGGGGCGCTCAACGTGTTCGCCGCGGTGCTGGTCACCGGGGTCGCGACCGCCGCGGAGTACGGCCGCCGGACGACCGGCCCGCGCGCTCCCGGCGAGGAGCCGCCGGCCCTCTAGGCACGGACGGGCCGGGTCATCGGGTGCGTGCTGTACGCCGACCGGCACCTTGCGTCGACCACGGGAGCCGGCCGGGGTCGCCTGGCTCGGCACCAGCGCGCGGGCGGCGGCCTCCGGACCGGTCTGGCTGGTTGCGCCGTGCGACGATGGCCCGATGTCACGCATCTCGGTCCTGGCCATCGTCCAAGCGGGCGGGGCCGGGGGACGGATGGACGTGCTCACCCGGGAGCGTGCCAAGCCGACCCTGCCGTTCGCCGGCGTCTACCAGCTGGTCGACTTCCCGCTCTCGAACCTCGCGCACAGCGGGATCAGCGACGTGTGGCTGTCGCTGCAGTACCAGGGTGGCAGTGTCGAGGAGCCGGTCGCGAACGGCCGGCCCTGGGACCTCGACCGCACCCGCGGCGGCCTCCGGCTGCTGGTCCCCGAGCAGGGCAGCGGCGCCGGCGACGAGGACGGCTTCGCGACCGGCAACGCCGACGAGCTCTACCGGATCCGTGACCAGATCCGGGTAGCGGACCCCGAGCTGGTGGTGGTGCTCAGCGCCGACCACGTCTACCGCTTCGACTTCAACGACGCGCTCGCCACCCACCGAGCGGCCGGTGCCGAGTGCACCGTGGTGACCAGCGAGGTGGCGATCGGGGAGGCCGGCGAGCACGCCACCGTGGAGGTCTCCGAGGACGGTCGCGTCACGGGCTTCGCCTACAAGCCGGACGACCCCACCACCGGGACCGTCGCCACCGAGATCTTCGTGTACGACGCGCGGGTGCTCGTCGAGGTTCTCGAGCAGCTGCACCGCGAGCGCGCCGCCGGCTCCGCGGAGGGCGACAGCGGTCTCGGCGACTTCGGGGAGTCCCTGGTGCCCCGCCTCGTGCAGCGCGGGCACGCGGTCGCGCACCCGCTCCCCGGCTACTGGCGCGACCTCGGCCAGCCGCAGCGCTACCTCGCCGCCCACCAGGACGTCCTGCTCGACGACCAGGGGCTCTTCGGCGACCCGGGCTGGCCGATCCTGACCCGCCAGCCGCAGCGGGTGCCGGCCCGCGTCCTCGACGGGGCCGTGGTCGTGGACAGCCTCCTCTCGCCCGGCGCGCGGGTCCGGGGCGAGGTGCACCGCAGCGTGCTGGGGCCGGGCGTGGTCGTGGAGGCGGGGGCCGTCGTCCGCGACAGCGTGGTCTTCGCGGACAGCGTCGTGGAGGCGGGTGCGCGGGTCGACCGGGCGATCCTCGACGCGGGCTGCGTGGTGACCCGCGGTTCCGTGGTCGGCCACCCGGACGCCGACGCGACCGGCGACCCCGACCTGGTCACCATCGTGGGCCGGGACAGCAGGGTCACCGAGGACCTCGACGAGGGCGCCCGCCTCGAGCCCGGCACCACCTGACCCGTCGCTGGCTACCGTGGTCGTGTGAGCGTCCCGACCCGACCACCGCCGCCCCGCACCGGGCGCGCGCTGCGGGCAGCGCAGGTGATCCTCGGCTTCGTCGCGCTGCTCTACCTGCTCGAGGCGGTCGACACCGCGCTCGGCCACCGGCTCGACGGCGGCGGCGTGCGGCCCCGGCAGGTCGACGGCCTCGACGGGATCCTCTTCGCGCCGCTGCTGCACGCCGGCTGGCAGCACCTGGAGTCGAACACCCTGCCGGTGCTGGTGTTCGGCTTCCTGATCCTGCTGGCCGGGGTCGCGCGCTGGCTGTCGGTGACGGCGGTCGTGTGGCTGGTCGGGGGCGTCGGGGTCTGGCTGACCGGGCCGTCCCACTCCCTGCACCTGGGCGCGTCCGTGCTGGCGTTCGGTTGGCTGGTCTACCTGCTGGTGCGCGGGGTCTTCTCCCGCCGGGTCTCCCAGGTGCTGCTCGGGCTGGTCCTGCTGGTGCTGTACGGCGGGCTGCTGTGGGGCGTGCTCCCGAACCAGCCGGGGGTGTCCTGGCAGGGCCACCTCTTCGGCGCCCTGGGTGGCGGTCTCGCGGCCTGGTGGTTCGGCGGGCGGGACCGGGAGGAGACCGGGCAGGCCGGCGTCGCTCGCTAGTCCCCGGCCGCCTCGTCGACACCGAGGTGCTGGGCGAGGGTCCGGCTCATCGCCAGCGCCTCCTCCGGGTCGCCGGCCCAGTCGCGGTGGGTCCGTCCGACGGTGACCCGGACGACGTACGGCTGCCAGCGCACGACCAGCTCGGTGCGTCCGTGGCCGCCGATCGTCTCCTGGCAGGCCGGCGCGTACTTGTCCGGCGTCCCCGCGTAGACCCAGCCCTCGTTGCACGAGCGGGCCGGCAGCCGGACCGGCCGGGGGTGGTGGACGGCGACGATCTGCACGAAGCGCTCCGGGTGGCCGGGGACCGTGCTGCGGCAGCTCACCCTCCGGTGGCCGGTGCGCAGCCCGTCGAGCGACCCGCTCAGCCGGGAGCGCACGTCCTCGCCGAGCACGCCGACCACCCGGGTCTCCGGGACCAGGCCGCACCCCGGCGACCTCGCGGCGACCGGAGCGCCGCTGCTGCAGGCGGCCGCCGTCAGCGCCAGCAGCAGGGCGGTCGCGGTCCTCATGCGCCGAGTGTAGGAGCGCCGGGCGGGGCCGGAGCGCCGCGACGACGACCCGTGGTGACAGACTCCGGGCCATGTCAGCACCCACCGCCCAGGTCGCCGTGATCGGCGGCAGCGGCTTCTACGAGTTCCTCGCCGACGCCGTCGAGGTCGACGTCGAGACGCCGTACGGCGCCCCCTCGGCGCCGGTCGCGGTCGGGGACGTGGACGGCACGCCGGTCGCTTTCCTGCCTCGGCACGGCAAGGGGCACGCCTACCCGCCGCACCGGATCAACTACCGCGCGAACCTCTGGGCGCTGCGCTCGCTCGGGGTGCGCCAGGTGCTCGCGCCCTGCGCGGTCGGAGGGCTCCGCGACGAGGTGGCCCCCGGCGACCTGGTGGTGCCCGACCAGCTGGTCGACCGCACCTGGGGACGCCCCCAGTCCTACGTGGAGAGCGGCGCGATGCACCTGCCGTTCGCCGACCCCTACTGCCCGACGCTCTCGAGCGCGCTCGCGGACAGCGAGGGGGTGCGGCACGGCGGCACGATGGTGGTCGTCGAGGGCCCGCGGTTCTCCACGCGCGCCGAGTCCCGGCACTACGCGGCGCAGGGCTGGTCGCTGATCAACATGACCGGCCACCCCGAGGCCGTGCTCGCCCGCGAGCTGCAGATGTGCTACTCCGCGGTCGCCCTCGTCACCGACATGGACGCAGGTGTCGAGTCCGGCGACGGCGTCGGTCAGGCCGAGGTGTTCGCGATGTTCGCGGCGAACATCGACCGGGTGAAGGCGATCCTCGCCGGTGTCGTGGGCCGGCTGCCCGAGCCGGGCGCGGGGGAGTGCGCCTGCTCGTCGTGGGCCGAGGGGATGGAGCTGCCCTACGAGATCCCGGGCCGCTCATGAGGATCCTGCTCACCGGCTCGGCCGGCTTCATCGGCGGCGCCGTCGCCGACCAGCTCGAGGAGGCCGGTGACGAGGTCGTCCGGGTCGACCTGCTGATCCCCGAGGCGCACGCGGTGGACGCCCCGGTCCCCGCCGGCACCCACCGCGTCGACGTCCGCGACGGCGCCGCGCTGGCCCCGCTGCTGGAGGGCGTCGACGTCGTCTGCCACCAGTCCGCGATGGTCGGGGCGGGCGTCACGGTGGCCGACCTGCCGTCCTACGCCTCGCACAACGACCTCGGCACCGCGGTGCTGCTGGCGGCCATGCACGAGGCGGGGGTCGGCCGGCTGGTCGTCGCCTCCTCGATGGTGGTGTACGGCGAGGGCCGCTACGCCTGTGCCGAGCACGGGGTGCAGGCGCCGCGGCCGCGACGGCTCGAGGCTCTCGACGGCGGCGACTTCGAGAACCACTGCGCGACGTGCGGCGCCACCCTGGGCTGGGAGATCGTCGAGGAGGACGCCCGTCTCGAGCCGCGCAGCAGCTACGCGGCCAGCAAGGTGGCCACCGAGCACTACGTGTCGGCGTGGGCGCGGCAGGCGCCGGGCGCGGCGGTCGCGCTGCGCTACCACAACGTCTACGGCCCGCGGATGCCGCGGGACACCCCGTACTCCGGGGTGGCCGCGCTGTTCCGGTCGGCGATCGAGCAGGGCGGCCGGCCCGACGTCTTCGAGGACGGCGGCCAGATGCGCGACTTCGTGCACGTCTCCGACGTGGCCCGCGCCAACGTGCTGTCGATCCGGCAGGTGGCCGGCGCCGACGACGAGTCGTTCACGACCTACAACGTCTGCTCCGGCGAGCCGGTCCCGATCCGGCGGGTCGCCGAGCTGGTGGCCGCCGGCGCCGGACGCGACCTGGCCCCGGTGGTCAGCGGTCGGTACCGGCTCGGCGACGTGCGGCACATCGTCGCCTCCCCCGAGAAGGCACGTCGCGAGCTCGGCTTCGCCGCAGCGGTCCGCCCCGACCAGGGGTTGCGCGAGTTCGCGACCGCGCCGCTGCGCTGACCGGCCGGCTCACCAGGTGGTGCGCAGCAGGTGCTGGACCACCAGGGCCAGCCCCACCTGGAGCACCAGCCCGGCACGGCGCCAGCGCTCGGGCAGCAGTGCGCAGGAGAGCAGCAACCACGGCACGAACGGCAGCCAGATCCGCTCCACCTCCGCCTTGCTCATCAGCGAGACCTCGGCGAGGACCACCATCACGACGCCCGCCCCCGAGAGCAGCAGGACGACCCGGGTGGCGGGCTCGCGCAGGTAGCCGCGGGCTCCCGCCAGCAGCTGCGCCACCCCGGCCCCGGCCAGCGGGCCCGCGCTGAAGGCCAGGGCGGCGAGGTTGCCCCACACCCAGTACGACTCCGGGCGGCGGCCGCCGACTCCCTCCCAGTAGCGGTCGTGGATCGCCGGCAGCGCGTCGAGGTAGTGGAACCCGCCGGCCCAGAACGCGCCGACCACGGCCAGTGCGGCGACCGCCGCGATCGGCAGCGGCAGCCACGACCGGGCGGTGACCAGGACCGCCACCGCGAGCACCCCCAGCAGCGGCAGCCCGTAGGACAGCATCACGCAGTAGCCGAGCAGCAGCCCGGCGAGCAGCGACCAGCCGACCGTGCCGCGTCCGGGCCGGGTCGCGGCGGTCGCCAGGCACGCCGTACCCCAGGCGGCGACGGCCGCGAACATCGCGTCGGCGGACACCGACTGCCACACCGCCGCGGTGCCGAAGGCCAGGAACGGGGCCGCCCGGCGGGCGAGCCGCTCGGCGCCGAGCGTGCGGACCGTGACCATCACCGCCACCGCCGTGCTGGCCGCCAGCGTCGTCACGACCATCCCGGCGGCGAAGCCGCTGCCCAGGCCGACCCGCACCAGCAGCACGAAGAAGGCCAGCGCGCCCGGTGGGTGCCCGGCGATGTGCACGGGCCAGTTGTTCGGCGCGGCCTCGTAGCGGATCCGGCCGACGTACTCCCGCAGCGTGAACGGCAGGTCCGTGGTCCGGCGCGCGGTGCGCAGGTACTCGTAGGGGTCGTTCAGGATGCTGCTCACGCCGTGCGAGCCGTCGACGAACGCCAGCGCGAGCATCCACAGCAGCCCACCCACGAACACCCACAGCAGCAGCCGCCGCCAGGGCAGCCGCTCGGCGAGGTCGACCGCGTGCCGCGCGACCAGCCCCGCCAGCACCAGCGCGGGCAGGGTGCCCCAGCCGACCCGCGGCGCCCAGTCGGCGTGCAGCGGCGGGAAGTGGTTGACCCGGACGTTCCACCCGGTCACCGCGGGCACCGCCATCGCCAGCACCATCAGCGCGAGCGCGGTCCCGAGTCCCCACCAGGCGGCCGTCGTCCGGCGGGTCCGCGGGTCGAGGGTGGTCGTCATGCGAGGAGCCTAGGGGCCACGCCGCAAGGGTTTCGTAAGGGTTGCCGCGTCCGGGTGGGCGGTCCGCGTCCTACGGTGGGGCCATGCCACCCGTCTGCGACCTCGTGCTCCCCTGCAAGGACGAGGGTCCCGCGCTGCGGCGGCTGCTCCCGGCAGTGCCCGACCTCTTCTCGGTGATCGTCGTCGACAACGGCTCGACCGACGACACCGCCGCCGTGGCGGCCGGGCTCGGTGCCCGGGTGGTGCGCGAGGAGCAGCCCGGGTACGGCGCCGCGGTGCACGCCGGGGTGCTGGCGGCGACCGCCGAGTACGTCGCGGTGATGGACGGCGACGGCTCCTTCGACAGCGACGACCTCCTGCCCCTCCTCCAGGAGGTGCGGGACGGCCGTTCGGAGATGGCCACCGGGCGTCGCCGGCCGGTGCGCCGGGGGGTGTGGCCCTGGCACGCCCGGGCCGGCAACCGGCTGGTGCTGTGGTGGCTGCGCCGCCGGATCGGGATCCCGGTCCACGACATCGCCCCGATGCGGGTCTGCCGCCGGGAGGCCCTGCTCGCCCTCGACGTGCGGGACCGGCGCTTCGGCTACCCCGTCGAGCTGCTCCAGAAGGCACAGCGGGCCGGCTGGCGGATCACCGAGCGGGACGTGGCCTACCTGCCGCGGGCCGAGGGCACCCGCTCCAAGGTGTCGGGCTCGGTGCGCGGCACCCTCCGCGCCGCCCAGGACTTCGCCCGGGTGCTGTCGTGAGGACCGCCGTGCTGGTGATGGCGAAGGCGCCGGTCCCCGGCCAGGCCAAGACCCGGCTCGGGGCACTGGTCGGCGACGAGGTGGCCGCCGAGCTCGCCGCGGCCTGCGTGCTCGACACCCTGGACGTGTGCGAGGCGGTCTACCCCGCCCGGGCGGACAGGCACGTCGCGCTGGCCGGCGACCTGGCCGCGGCCGCGCGCGGCGGTGAGCTGCGCGAGCGGCTGGCCGGCTGGACGGTGCACCCCCAGGTCGGTGACGGCTTCGCGGCCAGGCTGGCCCGCGCGCACGGCGACGTCGGCCGCGCCGCCGGCGTGCCCGTCGTTCAGATCGGGATGGACACGCCGCACCTCTCGCAGGCCCACCTCGCCGACGTGGCCGCCCGGGTGGGCGGCGACACCGACGCGGTGCTCGGCCCCGCCGACGACGGCGGCTGGTGGGTGCTGGCGGTCACCGACCCCCGGTTCGCGCAGTGCCTGGGGGACGTCGAGATGTCGACGCCCCGCACCTACGACGACACCCTGGCCGCCCTGCGCGGGACCGGGGCCCGGGTGCTGCCCGCGGGCGCCAGGCTCCGTGACATCGACACGGTCGAGGACGCCGGGCTGGCCGCCGCGGCCGCGCCGGCGACCCGGTTCGCCCGCCGCTGGACCGAGGTCACCGCGGGGCCGGGCCGGTCATGAGGACGCTGCCGCGCCCGCCCCGCGAGGAGGACTTCACCTCGACCCTGCGCGGACCCGAGGTGGCCGCGCGGGTCGGGCTGTGGCTCGGCATCTGCTTCACGGTCGCCTTCCTCACCGGCGTCTGGAGCCACCTCTACCAGGACCAGCCCGGGTGGCTGACCATCCCGACCCGGCCGGTGTGGGTCTACCGGGTGACGCAGGGGCTGCACTACCTGTCCGGGACGGCCGCCGTGCCGCTGCTGCTGGTCAAGCTGTACGTCGTCTACCCCAAGCTGTTCGCCAAGGTGCCCGTCGGCCGGGCCCGCGCGCTCACCCTGCACCTGCTCGAGCGCGGCTCGATCGCCGTGCTCGTCGCGGCCGCGATCTTCCAGCTCGCCACCGGCGTGATGAACTCCGCCGAGTTCTACGCCTGGTCCTTCTCCTTCCGGTCCACGCACGACGCGATGGCCTGGGTGGCCTTCGGGGCCCTGGTGCTGCACGTCGCGGTCAAGCTCCCGGTGATCCGCTCGGCCCTCACCCGTCCGCTCGAGGACGGCGAGCGCCCCGGGACCGGGCTGACCCGTCGCGGCCTGGTCCGGGTCGCCCTCGGCGCCTCCGGTGTGGCGGTGCTCTCGGTGGCCGGTGGCACGGTGCCGTGGCTGCGCCGGGTGTCGCTGTTCGAGACCCACGACGGGTCCGGTCCCCAGGACCTGCCGGTCACCAAGTCCGCGCACCGGGCCGGCGTGGTGTCCACCGCCCTCGCCCCGGCGTACCGGCTCGAGGTCGTGCACGCCGGCACCTCACGCAGCCTCGCCCTGGAGGATCTGCGGCGGATGACCCAGCACACCGAGCGGATGCCGATCGCCTGCGTGGAGGGATGGAGCGCCTCGGGCACCTGGACCGGGGTCCGGATGCGCGACCTGCTCGACCTGGTCGGGGCGCCGCCGGGGTCGACCGTCACGGTCGCGTCGCTGCAGCAGTCGGGTGCCTTCCGGCGCTCGGAGGTCCGCGGCAACCTGGCCGACGACCCGCTGACCCTGCTCGCGCTCGAGCTCAACGGCTCGCCGCTGAGCATCGACCACGGCTACCCCTGCCGGCTGATCGCCCCGAACCGGCCGGGCGTGCTCCAGACCAAGTGGGTCGCCCGGATCGAGGTGGCCTGATGCGCGCGGTCCGGCTGCTGCTCGGCGCCGCCGGCGTCGTGCTGGTCCTGGTGGGGGTGCGGCACCTGCTCGGCACCGACCTGCCGGCGCTGGTGAGCCTGGTCGTGTGGCTGGCCGGCGGGGTGCTCGCCCACGACGCGGTCCTCGCGCCGGTCGTGGTGCTGCTCGGTGTCCTGCTGCTGCCGCGGCTGCCGTCGTGCAGCCGCGGACCGGCCGTCGCCGGGTTCGTGGTGCTGCTGTCGGTGTCGCTGATGGCGGTGCCGGTGCTCGGCCGGTTCGGTGCCCGGCCCGACGTTCCGTCCCTGCTGAACCGGCCCTACGGCGTGCTCTGGCTGGCCTTCGCGGCGGTGGTCCTGCTGGCGGTCGTGGTGGCCTCGCTGCTGCGCCGCCGTACGCCGGCGGCCCGTCCGGCCCCCGCCTCGCCCGACTCGGGCGACCCGGCGAACGGGCCGGGCTGATGGCGCGGGTCCTCGTCGTCGACGACGACCACACGGTCCGCGAGGTGGTGGTCTCCTACCTGCGGGCCGCCCGGCACCAGGTCGCCGAGGCCGCCGACGGGATGGCCGCGCTCGTCTCGATGCGGGAGTCCCCGGCCGACCTGGTGGTGCTGGACCTGATGCTGCCGGGCATCGACGGGCTCGAGGTCTGCCGCCGGCTGCGCGAGCACAGTGACGTCCCCGTCATCATGCTGACCGCTCTCGGGAGCGAGACCGACCGCGTGGTGGGGCTCGAGCGGGGCGCCGACGACTACGTGACCAAGCCGTTCAGCCCGCGCGAGCTGGTGCTCCGGGTCGACTCGGTCCTGCGGCGGCTGGGGGAGCGCGCGACGGGGGCCGACGCGTCGGTCACCGACGGCGACCTGGTCGTGGACCCGGCCCGGCACGTCGCGACCCTGGCCGGCCGGGCACTGTCGCTGACCGTGCGCGAGTTCGACCTGCTGAGGTTCCTGGTCGCGAACGGCGGCATCGCCCACTCCCGCGACCAGCTGCTGTCCGAGGTGTGGGGCTGGTCGTTCGGGGACGCCTCCACCGTGACCGTGCACGTGCGCCGGCTGCGCGAGAAGGTCGAGGCCGACCCGACCCGGCCGGTGCGGCTGGTCACCGTGTGGGGCGTCGGCTACCGGTGGGAGCCGGCGCCGTGAGCGACCGGCTCGCCGTGGTGCTGATCGCCGCCTCCTGGTCCGGCGCGGTCGGGCTGCTGGGCCTGGCGGCGGCGTGGTGGCTGCGTCGTACGTCGCTGCGGTGGCTGCCCGCCGGGGTCGCGCTGGTCGCCGTGGCGGCGGTGGTCGCCGGCGTGGTCGGGACGTCCCGCGCGATGTTCCTGTCGGGCCACGACTTCGAGGTCGTGCTGCTGGTGCTGCTGGTCGCGGGCGCGGTGGCGTTCGTGCTCGCACTGCTGGTCGGCACGACCGTCGTCCGCGCGTCCGCGTCGCTGCGCGAGGACGCCCGGCTGTTCGGGGAGAGCGGCAGGTTCGTCTCCCGGGGCGGGGGACCGGCCGAGTTCCAGCAGCTCTCCGACGAGCTGACCCGCACCAGCGCCCGGCTGGCCGACTCCCGGGCCCGTGAGGTGCGCCTGGAGGAGTCGCGGCGCGAGCTCGTGTCCTGGGTGTCCCACGACCTGCGCACGCCGCTCGCCGGGCTGCGGGCGATGACCGAGGCGCTCGAGGACGGGCTCGCGGCGGACCCGCCCCGGTACCACGCGCAGATGCGTGCCGAGGTGGACCGGATGGTGCGGATGGTCGACGACCTCTTCGAGCTGTCCCGGATCCACGCCGGGCTGGTGACGCCGGTGGTCCGGACCGTGGCGCTCGGCGACCTGGTCAGCGAGGCCCTCGCCGCGGCCGAGCCGGTGGCCCGGGCCCGGCAGGTGCGGCTGGGTGGTTCGGTCCCCGAGGGGGTGCTGGTCCGCGCCGACCCGGCCGGGCTGTCGCGGGTGCTGGGAAACCTCGTGATGAACGCCATCCGGCACACCCCCGCCGACGGGACGGTCCAGATCACCGGACGCGGGGCCGCCGACGGCGTCGAGCTGAGCGTGAGCGACGCCTGCGGCGGGATCCCGGAGGGCGACCTCGACCGGGTCTTCGACGTGGCCTGGCGGGGCAGCCACGCCCGCACCCCGTCCACGGGCGCAGGGGCGGGCCTGGGGCTGGCCATCGTGCGCGGCATCGTGGAGGCGCACCGGGGCCGGGTGAGCGTCGTGAACGAGGCGCCGGGTTGCCGCTTCGTGGTGCAGATCCCCGGCTGAGCCAGGTTCCGGCCGGCTGTCGCGGCGTGTCGGCGTGTCACTCGTGGATCGAACACCTGTTCGGGCTATCGTCGAAGGGTACGGACACGTCGACGGCATACGCGGGGGCTATCCCCAGGTCGCGACATCGGGCTCGAGAACTGTCGGAGGACCTCACTAGTGTCGGTGGCGATGAAGAAGACAGCAGGTTCCCCCTCGAGGCGGACAGACGGACGGACAACCATGGCTGGTGGAGATCGCGACAAGGCGCTGGACGCCGCCCTCGCCAACATCGAGCGGCAGTTCGGCAAGGGCTCGGTCATGCGACTGGGCGAGGAGACCCGAGCGGCGCTCGAGGTCATCCCGACGGGCGCGATCGCGCTCGACGTGGCACTCGGCATCGGAGGGCTCCCGCGCGGTCGCGTGGTGGAGATCTACGGTCCCGAGTCCTCGGGCAAGACGACGGTCGCCCTGCACGCGGTGGCCAACGCCCAGCGCGCGGGTGGGATCGTGGCGTTCATCGACGCCGAGCACGCGCTCGACCCCGACTACGCCAAGGCGCTCGGGGTGGACACCGACGCGCTGCTGGTCTCGCAGCCCGACTCGGGTGAGCAGGCGCTGGAGATCGCGGACATGCTGGTGCGCTCCGGCGCGCTCGACCTGATCGTCATCGACTCGGTGGCCGCGCTCGTGCCGCGCGCCGAGATCGAGGGCGAGATGGGTGACAGCCACGTCGGCCTCCAGGCCCGGCTGATGAGCCAGGCGCTGCGCAAGATGACCGGTGCCCTCAACGGCGCCGGGACGACGATGATCTTCATCAACCAGCTGCGCGAGAAGATCGGCGTCATGTTCGGCTCGCCGGAGACCACCACCGGTGGCCGGGCGCTGAAGTTCTACTCCTCGGTCCGGCTGGACGTACGCCGGATCGAGACGCTCAAGGACGGCCAGGAGATGGTCGGCAACCGGACCCGCATCAAGGTCGTGAAGAACAAGGTCGCCCCGCCGTTCAAGCAGGCGGAGTTCGACATCATGTACGGCCAGGGCATCAGCCGCGAGGGCGGCCTGATCGACGTCGGCGTCGAGGCGGGCCTGGTCCGCAAGGCCGGCGCTTGGTACACCTACGAGGGCGACCAGCTCGGCCAGGGCAAGGAGAACTCCCGCAACTTCCTGCGGGACAACCCCGACCTCGCCAACGAGCTCGAGAAGCGGATCCTCGAGAAGCTGGGCGTCGGACCTCAGGTCGACGCGCCCATGGACGCGGCGCCGGCGGTCGAGCCGACCGGGATCGACTTCTGAGCCCGGTGCCCTCCGCAGGCCGCCGCCCGTCCGGTCCCTCCCTCCCAGGGGACCAGGCGGGCGGTGCCGTGACCGGGCCCGGCGCCGGCGACCTGACCGGCAGCGTCCGGGACGGCGTCGAGGCCTGGCTCGGCGGTGCGGTCCCCGAGGACGTCGCTGCCCGCGAGCCGGAGGCCGACCACGAGGCGGTGGCCCGCAAGATCCTGCTGGACCAGCTCACCGGGCAGGCGCGCAGCCGCTCCGAGCTGCGGGCCAAGCTGGCGAAGAAGAGCGTCCCCGACGACCTCGCGGAGCGGCTGCTCGACCGGTTCGAGGAGGTCGGCCTGGTCGACGACGAGGCGTTCGCGCGGGCCTGGGTGCAGTCCCGGCAGCCCGGCAAGAGCCTGGCCCGCCGGGCCCTCGCCCACGAGCTGCGCCGCAAGGGGGTCGACGACGAGGTGGCCCGGGTGGCCCTGGACGAGGTCGACCCGGACGACGAGGTGGAGACGGCCCGGACGCTGGTGCGTCGCAAGCTCCGGACCGCGGCCGGGCTGGACCGTGACCGGGCGGTACGCCGGCTGACCGGGATGTTGGCCCGCAAGGGGTACCCCGCCTCGGTCTGCTTCCGGGTGGTGCGCGAGGAGCTCGAGGCGCACGGACACGGCACCGACGACCTGGGCGACCTGCCTGACTGACTCGCTTTCTTGACCGGTCCCGGGCTGCCACCTAGCCTCGGGAACCGGGGAGAACAGGAGCCGACCATGCCGGTGCAGTCAGGTCAGGCCGGTGCCCTCGTCGGGATCGGTGCCGCGGAGGTGCTTCTCGTCCTCGTCGCCGTCGTGGTGCTGGTGGCCCTCGGCGTCGCGGGGGTGCTGCTGCTGAACCGCCGCAGCCGGCTCCCGCAGGAAGACCTCCTGCACGACCTGCACGAGCAGCGCCAGGACATCGAGCGTCGCGAGCACCGGCTCACCGAGCGGGAGCGCCGTCTCGACGACGAGGCTCGGGCGCTGGAGGCGCGGTCCCGGGAGGTGGCCGCGGCGGCGGACGAGCGCCGGGCCGCCCTGGAGCGGACCGCCGGGCTGAGTGTCGAGGAGGCCCGAGCCGAGCTCGTCGAGAGCATCGAGACCGACGCCAAGCGGCAGGCCGCGATCAGCGCCCGGGCGATCGAGCAGGCCGCGGAGGAGCACGCCGAGGAGCGGGCCACGCGCGTGCTCGCCACCACGATCCAACGGCTGGCCACCGAGCAGACCAGCGAGATCGTGGTCTCCCTGGTGTCGCTGCCGAGCGATGACATGAAGGGCCGGATCATCGGCCGGGAGGGACGCAACATCCGGTCCTTCGAGCAGGTCACCGGGGTCAACCTGGTCATCGACGACACCCCCGGCGCGGTGCTGCTCAGCTGCTTCGACCCGGTCCGCCGCGAGGTCGCCCGGCTGAGCCTGGAGGAGCTGCTCGCCGACGGGCGGATCCACCCCACCCGGATCGAGGAGGTGCACGAGCGCAGCGTCCTCGAGGTCGAGCGGCTGTGCGTGAGGGCCGGGGAGGACGCCGCCTTCGAGATGGGCATCACCGACCTGCACCCGCACCTGGTGGCCACGCTCGGCCGGCTGCGGTACCGGACCTCCTACGGCCAGAACGTCCTGCGTCACCTCGTCGAGTCCGGCCACGCCGCCGGGCTGCTCGCCGACGAGCTGGGTGTCGACCGGGCCACCGTGGTCAGGGGCGCGTTCCTGCACGACATCGGCAAGGCGCTGACCCATCAGGTGGAGGGCTCGCACGCGATGGTCGGCGCCGACCTGGCCCGCACCTACGGCGAGCACGAGGACGTCGTGCACGCGATCGAGGCGCACCACAACGAGGTCGAGCCGCGCACCGTCGAGGCGGTGCTCACCCAGGCCGCGGACGCGATCAGCGGGGGGCGGCCCGGCGCGCGCCGGGAGTCCCTCGAGGTGTACGTCGAGCGGTTGCACCGGCTGGAGGAGATCGCCCTCGCCAAGAAGGGCGTGGAGAAGGTCTTCGCCATGCAGTCCGGCCGGGACGTCCGGGTGATGGTCGCCCCGGAGGAGGTCGACGACATCGGTGCGCAGGTGCTGGCCCGCGACATCGCCAAGCAGTTCGAGCAGGAGCTCACCTACCCCGGCCAGATCAAGGTCACCGTGATCCGGGAGTCCCGGGCCACCGAGACCGCGCGCTGAGCCGGGCCGCGCCGGACCGCCCACCGCGAGGGGCGGTTACCGACGGGTAGGCTCGGGGCATGTCCACGCTGCTCTCGCTGCACCGTCGCCTGGTCCGGCTGCCCGCCGGTGACCGGCTGTTCTCCCGGTTGTTCAGCCTCAAGGCGCCGTACTTCGGCACTGTGCGGCCGCGGTTCGTGGAGCTGCGGCCGAACTACGCCGAGCTGACCATCGCCAAGCGGCGTCGGGTGCACAACCACCTCAAGACCGTGCACGTGATCGCCATCTGCAACGGGCTCGAGGCCGCGATGGGCGCACTCGCGGAGGCGTCGGTGCCGGCGACGAAGCGCTGGATCCCCAAGGGCATGGACGTCCGCTACACCGCCAAGGCGGTCAGCGACATCACCTGCATCGCGGAGACGGACGCCGCCCAGTGGGCCGGCGACGACCCGGACGTCCCGGTCCGGGTCCGGGCGCTCCGTGACGACGGCACCGTGGTCGTCGAGGGCGTCATCCGGCTCTGGGTCACCGACCGGCCGCGCTGACCCGGCCCCGCGTGGAGTGGGCGGAACGTAACTTTTGTCACGTTCGGATTGGCGCCCGGGATCGTGGTTACAAGGACCGGGACCGTACCCGGCGAGACTCGACCGAAGGAACTCTGAGGTGGCACGCATGAACCCGGTGGGAAAGCTCAAGGACGTCGCGATCGGCTCGGTGAGGACACCTGTCGGTGTGAGCCTCAAGGGTCTGGCCATCAGCCGCATGGTCGCCGGTCAGGTCGTCCGCACCGCCGCGTCGGCCGCTGCGGGCACGGTGTCAACGGTCGCCGGCCGGGAGGGTCGCCCCGCGGCACGCTCCACGGTCCCGACGCCCGGGCACCGGTCGCCGGCCGTCCCGCGCCCGGTGCCCTCCTCGCGGACGGGGGCCGCTGCGGTGACCTCGGACACGTCGGTCGCGCCCGGTTCCTCGCCGACGACGGCCCCCGACTCCGGCAAGCGGGCGGGCGACCCGGTCGGCCTGACCGGGCGGACCGCTGCGGTGAAGAAGGCCGCGCCGGCCGAGCCCGCCGCGAAGAAGGCCGCCGCGAAGAAGGCTGGCCCCGCGAAGAAGGCCGCGCCCGCGAAGAAGGCTCGCGCCGGCCAAGAAGGCCGCGCCGCGAAGAAGGCCGCGCCCGCGAAGAAGGCCGCGCCGGCCGAGCCCGCCGCGAAGAAGGCCGCGCCCGCGAAGAAGGCTGCGCCGGCCGAGCCCGCCGCGAAGAAGGCCGCTCCGAGCGGGCCGATCGCCAAGAAGGCTGCCCCGACGGAGCCCGCGAAGCAGGCGGCGCCGTCGCAGGCGGTCACCCAGCAGGCGGTGACCGAGGAGACCGCCCCGGTCAAGCCGGCTGAGACTGCTGCAGCCGTGGATGCCACCCCGGCCGACGTCGCCGACGTGGTGGCGAAGAAGCCGGCCGCCAAGAAGTCGGCCGCGAAGAAGTCGGCCAGCGAAGAAGTCGGCCGCGAAGAAGCCGGCCAGCAAGAAGTCGGCCGCGAAGAAGCCGGCCAGCAACAAGCCGGCCGCCAAGAAGTCGGCCGCGAAGAAGCCGGCCGCCAACGCCGAGCCGGCTCCGCTGCTCGACGCGGGCACCGCCAAGGCCGTGCAGAGCGAGGCGGCCACCCTGCAGAAGGCCGCCGACCCCGACAAGTCCTGACCGACGCCGGCTGCGACAGGTCCTCGGCTGGGGAGGACCTGTCACAGCCCGCCGGGTGGCATCGGTCGGCGCGCGGGAGGCACCCGGTCGGCGTCGCGGTGGGTCTTCACTAGACTCGACCCCCTGATGAGCAACGACACCACCGCCGCCCGCACCTACGAGGTCCGCACCTACGGGTGCCAGATGAACGTCCACGACTCCGAGCGGCTGACCGGGCTGCTGGAGGACGCGGGGTACGTCGCGGCGGGCACCGAGCGGCAGGCCGACGTCGTCGTGTTCAACACCTGCGCCGTGCGCGAGAACGCCGACAACAAGCTCTACGGCAACCTCGGTCACCTGGCGCCGGTGAAGGCCGCGCACCCGGGCATGCAGATCGCCGTCGGCGGCTGCCTGGCGCAGAAGGACCGCGGCGAGATCACTCGCCGGGCGCCCTGGGTCGACGTCGTGTTCGGCACCCACAACATCGGCTCGCTGCCGGTGCTGCTGGAGCGGGCGCGGGTGGCCGAGGAGGCGCAGGTCGAGATCCTCGAGTCTCTCGAGGTGTTCCCCTCCACGCTGCCGACCAAGCGCGAGTCGGCGTACGCCGCCTGGGTCTCGATCTCGGTGGGCTGCAACAACACCTGCACGTTCTGCATCGTGCCCGCGCTGCGCGGCAAGGAGAAGGACCGTCGGCCCGGGGAGATCCTCGCCGAGGTGGAGGCGCTGGTCGCCGAGGGCGTCACCGAGGTCACCCTGCTCGGCCAGAACGTCAACGCCTACGGGGTGGAGTTCGGGGACCGGCAGGCGTTCTCCAAGCTGCTGCGCGCCTGCGGCGCGATCGAGGGCCTCGAGCGGGTGCGCTTCACCTCGCCGCATCCGGCGGAGTTCACCGACGACGTCATCGAGGCGATGGCCGAGACCCCGACGGTGATGCCCTCGCTGCACATGCCGTTGCAGTCCGGGTCCGACAAGGTCCTCAAGGACATGCGGCGGTCCTACCGCCAGTCGAAGTACCTCGGCATCATCGACCGGGTCCGCGCCGCGATGCCGGACGCCGCGATCACCACCGACATCATCGTCGGGTTCCCCGGCGAGACGGAGGAGGACTTCCTCGAGACCATGAGGGTCGTGGAGCGGGCCCGCTTCTCCGGCGCCTTCACCTTCCAGTACTCCAAGCGCCCCGGCACCCCGGCGGCGACGCTGGAGGAGCAGGTGCCCAAGCAGGTCGTCCAGGAGCGGTACGAGCGGCTCGTCGAGCTCGTCAACGACATCGCCTGGCAGGAGAACAAGCGGCTGGTCGGCCGGACGGTCGAGCTGATGGTCGCCGAGGGCGAGGGCCGCAAGGACGGGCAGACCCACCGGCTCTCCGGCCGCGGCCCCGACAACCGGCTGGTGCACTTCGCCCCCGTCGACGGCGACGGCGCCCGCGTCGAGGTGCGCCCCGGCGACATGGTCGAGGTCCAGATCACCCAGGCCGCGCCGCACCACCTGGTCGCCGACGCCGCGGTCACCTCAGTACGCCGGACCCGCGCGGGTGACGCCTGGGAGGCCCGCACCTTCGCGAAGCCGCAGGGGGTGTCCCTCGGCCTCCCCACGGTGGGTGTCCCCGAGCCGCTGCCGGTGGAGGCGGGCTGCGGCGTCGAGAGCTAGAAGCCGTGCGCGACGAACGCCGGCGTGCTGCCGGCGCGGACCGATTCCAGCACCCGCAGCTCGTGGGGGACGACCGGTGACGGCAGCGCGTCCAGGTTGCACCAGCGCAGGTCCGCGCACTTGTCCGGCTCCATGATCCGTGGGGTGCCGCTCCAGGTCGTCGCGGTGAAGAAGTAGTCGACCCTCTCGTCGACCGGCAGCCCGGACCCGGTCCGCTGCATCGCGCACCAGGCCCGGAGGTCGACGTCGGTGACGCCGATCTCCTCCACTGCCTCCCGCCGGGCCGCGTCGTGCACCGACTCGCCCTTCTCCACGTGCCCGGCGACCGCGGCCGCCCAGTGCTCGTCCATGTAGCCGGTGCCGCGCCGCAGCTGCAGCAGCACCTCGCGGCCGCCCGGCATCGGTGCGGGACGCAGGAGGAACAGGTACGTCGCCGGGACGACCGCGAAGTCGTGCGCCATCGTCAGCGCCGGGGGGCCCGGTCGGGGGCGGACCCGCGCCGGTCCGCCACCACCAGGTCGCTCACTCGGTGTCCTCGTCGGTCCCGTCGGCCACCTGCCGGTCCGCCGACTGGTCGTTGGACGTGAACTCGCCCGGGCTGGCGTCACCGGCGGGCGCGGCGCCCACGAACTGGCCGGGATCGAGCGCGTCGCTGCCGGGCTGCTGCCCGTTCGCCTGGTCTGTCGAGGATTCGGTCATGGGTCGACCCTCTCACTCGCCGCCCGACCCGTCGGAGGGCTGGTCGAGCGAGGACTCCGCGTTCTCCTCCTGCAGCTCCTCGTTGACCTGCTCGGTCTGGGTGCGGGCGTGGATCTCGCCGTCGGCGGTGGGCTCGGGCGAGCCCTGGGTCCCGACGTGCGGGTGCGCCTCCGGCTCGGGATGCCGGGGCGGGTCCGCGGGCCCTCCGGGGGTGGTGTTCCCGGCGGGCGCGTCGCTGCGCTGGGGACCGCCCGGGGGCGCCGGGGCGTCCGGGCCGGAGGAGCCACGGGGGTTCTCCGGGCCGGTGGGGGAGTCGTCGCGGGGTCCGGGTGCGTTGGTCACCATCTCGGCGTACCCGGACCGCCGCGGACGAAACCGCCGGTCAGGGGGTGCGGAAGTCGTCGTTCTTGCCGTCGAGGGAGTCCAGGCCCTTCTTGAGCTGCTCGGTGCCCTTGGCCACCTTGTCGGCGTGCTTGTTGCCGGTCTTCTGGTTGATCGTCCGCCCCAGCTGGTCGGCGCCCTTCGCGATCTTGTCGCCGTGCTGGTCGACGGCCTTGGTCAGCTGCTGCTTGGCCTTGTCCATGAATCCCATGAGGTGCTCCCTCGCTCCCGGGGAAGGGTGGTCCCGCCCGCTTTGTCAGACTCCTCATCATGACGAACGACGCAAGCCGGCCGGGAGGCTCCCGGTCCGCCGCCCCGACTGACGGGCTCGTGGTCGCGGTCGTCGGCCCCACCGCCGCGGGCAAGAGCGACCTCTCGCTCGACCTGGCTGAGCGGCTCGGTGGCGAGGTGGTCAACACCGACGCCATGCAGGTCTACCGCGGCATGGACATCGGCACCGCCAAGCTGCGTCCCGAGGAGCGGCGCGGGATCCCGCACCACCTGCTGGACCTGCTCGACGTGCGCGAGCCGGCGACCGTGGCGCAGTTCCAGGCGCTGGCCCGCGGGGTGATCACCGACTGCCACGCGCGGGGGGTGGTGCCGGTGCTGGTCGGCGGCTCCGCGCTGTACACGCGGGCCGTGCTGGACCGCTTCGAGTTCCCCGGCACCGACCCCGTCCTGCGTGCCGGGCTCGAGGACGAGCTCGCCGCCCTCGGCTCCGGTGCGCTGCACGAGCGGCTGCGCGGCCTGGACCCGGAGGCCGCCGCGCGGATCATCCCGGCCAACGGCCGTCGCGTCGTGCGAGCGCTCGAGGTGATCGCGCTCACCGGCCGCCCGTACACCGCCTCGCTGCCGGAGCAGCGCTACTTCTACCCGGCGGCCGTCCAGGTCGGCGTCCGGATCCCGCGACCGGTTCTCGACGAGCGGATCGCGCTACGGGTACGCCGGATGTGGGACGCCGGCCTCGTCGACGAGGTACGCCGGCTGGCCGACGCCGGGCTCCGGGACGGCCGGACGGCGAACCGGGCACTCGGCTACGCGCAGGTCCTGGCGTTCCTCGACGGGGAGTGCACCGAGGCGGAGGCGTTCGAGGCCACCGTCGCCGGGACCCGCCGGTTCGCCCGGCGCCAGGGCTCGTGGTTCGGCAAGGACCCGCGGATCGGCTGGGTCGACTGGGACGACCCGGACCGCGCCGACCGGGCGGTCGAGGCCAGCGCGGCTCGACACGCGGGACCGGTCACGGGAGGATCGCCGGGACAGCCCCCGGGGAGGCAGGCATGAGCAGTCCGAGCAGCTGGACCGCCTGGTCGCCGTGGGAGGACCTCGACCCGGCCCTGGAGCGGCGGTACAGCGGTCCGGCCGCCGGACCGGGGTCGGTCTACGAGTGGTCCGGCAACCGGAAGGCGGGCGCCGGTCGGATGGAGATCACCGAGGTGGTCCCGGCCTCCCGGGTCGAGGTGGCCCTGCGCTTCCTCAAGCCCTTCAGGTCCGAGAGCACCACCGTCTTCAGCCTCGACCCGCAGGGGGCGGACGGCACGACGGTGACCTGGACGATGACCGGCCCGCGCACCACCATGGTCCGGCTGATGGGCGTCGTCACCAGCATGGACAGGCTCGTGGGCAAGGACTTCGAGAAGGGCCTGTCCCGGCTGCGCACCGCGGTCGAGAAGCCGGCCCCGGGCCGCCCCTAGACTGGCCCGATGGGCGCACTGGACTTCTGGAAGGGCCACGGCACGGAGAACGACTTCGTGCTGATCGCCGATCCCGACGACGCCCTCGACCTCACCCCCTCGCTGGTCGCGGCGCTGTGTGACCGTCGGGCGGGCATCGGCGCGGACGGCGTCCTCCGGGCGGTCCGCACCGCGGCGTACGACGACCCGGACGCGGTCGCTGCCCGGGGCGAGGCGGAGTGGTTCATGGACTACCGCAACGCCGACGGCTCGGTCTCGGAGATGTGCGGCAACGGGGTGCGGGTCTTCGGCCGCTACCTGGCCGACCACGAGGGCGCCGGCACCGCGACGCCGCTGGCGGTGGGCACCCGCGCCGGGGTCAAGGTGCTCACGTTCGTCGGCGACCAGGTCAGCGTGGACATGGGCGTCCCCGACCTGCTCGGTGAGACCAAGGTCGCGGTCGGGGACCGGTGCTGGCCGGCCCAGCACGTCTCGATGGGCAACCCGCACGCGGTGGCCTTCGTCGACGACCTGGCCGACGCGGGTCCGCTGCTGGACGCCCCTGTGCACGACCCCGCCGTGTACCCCGCCGGCGTCAACGTCGAGTTCGTGGTGCGTCTCGGCGACCGGCACGTCGCGATGCGGGTGCACGAGCGCGGGTCGGGGGAGACCCGGTCGTGCGGCACCGGCGCGTGTGCCGTGATGGTGGCCGCGGCCCGGCTCGACGGCGCCGCACCCGGTGCGACGTACCGGGTCGACGTCCCCGGCGGCCGGCTGGAGGTCACCTGGACCGAGCAGGGGCGGGTGCTGCTCGCCGGTCCGGCGGTCCTGGTCGCCTCCGGAACGGTGCTGCCGGGTGCGCTCGGTGGTAAATCACGTCGATAGCGTCGGCGATCCGGGGTTTACTGGGGGCAGTCCGGGAATCCCTCCGGGCGCACCGACGTTCCCCTTGGTGGATATGACGAACGCACACGAGTACGACCCCGAGACCGTGCCCTCCGACGCCGCGACCGACCCCGATCAGGACATCGACCTCGACGACGCGCTGCTCCAGACCGAGGGGTGGGGCGACGAGCCCGACCCCGAGGAGAGCACCGGCTCCTACGACCTCGCCGAGCGGCACGCCCTGCGCCGGGTCGCGGGGCTGTCCACCGAGCTCGAGGACATCTCCGAGGTCGAGTACCGCCAGCTGCGCCTCGAGCGCGTGGTCCTGGTCGGCGTGTGGACCGACGGGACGATCGCGGACGCCGAGAACTCCATGGCCGAGCTGGCGCTGCTCGCCGAGACGGCCGGCTCCACGGTCCTCGACGCGTTCTACCAGCGCCGGCAGAGCCCCGACCCGGCGACGTACATCGGCCGCGGCAAGGTCGAGGGGCTGCGCGAGATCGTGCAGGCCACCGGCGCCGACACGGTGATCCTCGACGGCGAGCTCGCGCCCAGCCAGCTGAGGAACCTCGAGGACAAGGTCAAGGTCAAGGTCGTCGACCGGACCGCGCTGATCCTCGACATCTTCGCCCAGCACGCGAAGTCCCGGGAGGGCCAGGCCCAGGTCGAGCTGGCCCAGCTCAACTACATGAAGCAGCGGCTGCGTGGCTGGGGTGGGAACCTGTCGCGCCAGGCCGGTGGCCGGGTCGGCTCGCAGGGCGGCGGCATCGGTGGCCGTGGTCCCGGTGAGACGAAGATCGAGACCGACCGGCGCCGGATCAACACCAAGATCGCCAAGCTCCGCAACGAGCTCAAGCACATGCGGACCACCCGCGACACCAAGCGGTCCGAGCGCAAGCGGCACCAGGTGCCGTCGGTGGCCATCGCGGGCTACACCAACGCCGGCAAGTCCTCGCTGCTCAACCGGCTGACCGACGCCGGGGTGCTGGTCGAGGACTCGCTGTTCGCGACCCTGGACCCGACCACCCGCAAGACCACCACCTCCGACGGCCGGGTCTACACGATGTCCGACACCGTCGGGTTCGTCCGGCACCTGCCGCACCAGCTCGTCGAGGCGTTCCGCTCGACGCTGGAGGAGGTCGCGGACTCCGACCTGGTCCTGCACGTCGTGGACGGCTCGCACGCCGACCCCGAGGGCCAGCTGGCCGCCGTGCGAGAGGTGTTCGCCGAGATCGGCGCCGACAAGGTGCCCGAGCTGGTGATCATCAACAAGGCCGACGCCGCCGACCCGATGGTGCTCGCGCGGCTCCGTCAGCGCGAGCCGCACTCCGTGGTGGTCTCGGCCAAGACCGGTGAGGGCATCGCCGACGCGCTGCTCGCGGTCGAGGCCGACCTGCCCCGGCCCGGGGTCCCGTTCGAGGCGCTGCTGCCCTACGAGCGTGGTGACCTGCTGAACCGGATCCACGTCAGCGGCGAGGTCGAGTCGATCGAGCACACCGGTGAGGGCACCGCGGTCCGCGGTCGCGCGCACGCGGACCTCGCCGGCGAGCTCGAGCCGTACCTGGTCTCCACGGCCGCCGACGCCTGACCGCCCGGTGGTGGCCCGGGGGGTGCCGCCGGGGCGCTGGCCGGGCTTGCTGTGGAGGAGGGTTCGACCCGTCGGAGTGACTCGGTAGGATCCTGCGGTGCCCTCCACCGATGCTCCGCCGGCCACCCGCGTCCGCGAGGTGCTCGCGGCGGCCGTGGAGTCACTCGGCGGCCAGGAGCGACCCGGTCAGATCCAGATGGCCGAGGCGGTGGCCAAGGCGATGACCACCGGCGAGCACCTGCTGGTCCAGGCCGGCACCGGCACCGGCAAGTCCCTGGGCTACCTCGTCCCCGCGCTGCTCCACGACCGCAGGGTGGTCGTCGCGACGGCCACCCTGGCCCTGCAGCACCAGCTCGTCGAGCGGGACATCCCGGCCCTGCTCGAGGCCGCGGACCACGTGCTGCACAAGAAGCCGTCCTACGCCGTGCTCAAGGGGCGGTCGAACTACGCCTGCCTGCACCGGATCCGCGAGGGCGTCCCCGACGACCAGGGCACGCTGGTGGACCTGCCGTCCGGGTCGATGGGCAACGAGGTGCTGGCGCTGCGCTCCTGGGCCGAGGAGCAGGCCCAGGCCAAGGGCGCCGGCGACCGCGACTCCGCCCCCAAGCACACCGACCGGGTCTGGCGGCAGGTCTCGGTGAACCACCGTGAGTGCCTGGGCGCCGCGAAGTGCCCGTTCGCGGAGGAGTGCTTCGCCGAGCGTGCCAAGGAGAAGGCGCTCCAGTCCCAGCTGATCGTCACCAACCACTCGCTGCTGGCCATCGACGCCATCGAGGGCGTCCCGATGATCCCCGAGTACGACGTGGTGGTGATCGACGAGGCCCACGAGCTCGCCGCCCGGGTGACCCAGGCCGCCACCGACGAGCTGTCCGTGCCCGAGGTCGAGCGGTCCGCCCGGCGCGCGCAGCGGCACGTCGACGGGGCCGAGGCCGACGACCTCGCCGACGCGGCCGAGGCGCTCCGCGCGGCGTACGACGAGTGCGAGCCCGGCCGGATCGACCATCCGTCCAGCTCCCTGTCGGACGCGCTGGTGCTGGTCCGGGACGCGGCCCGGTCGCTGATCTCGGCGTTCCCCAAGGAGTCCGCGGACGGTGAGGGCGACCCGGGGCGCACCCAGGCCCGTGGCGCGGTGCAGGACATCTTCAAGAACGCCGAGCGGATGGCGTCGAACTCCGACGCCGACGTGCTGTGGCTCAGCGAGCGCGACAGCAAGCGCGGCGGCGACATGCTGTGCGTCGCTCCGCTCCAGGTGTGGGGGCCGTTGCGCGACCGGCTGCTGTCGGACAAGACGGTCGTGCTGACCAGCGCGACGCTGATGCTGGGCGGTGACTTCACCTCGGTGGCCACCTCGCTCGGCCTGAAGCCCGGCGAGCGCGTCGACCACTCGCTCTCCGAGGCACCGGCCGACCGCGCGGAGGACGACGACGCGCTGCCGTGGCGGGGGATCGACGTCGGGTCGCCGTTCGACTACGGCCGGCAAGCGATCCTGTACGTCGCCCGGCACCTGCCACCGCCCGGCCGTGACGGTCTCGGCACCCCGCAGCTCGACGAGATCGCCGACCTGGTGGATGCCGCCGACGGTCGCACCCTCGGGCTGTTCTCCAGCCGGCGGGCTGCCGAGGCCGCAGCCGAGGCGCTGCGCGAGCGGCTGCCGCACCTGACGATCCTGGCCCAGGGGGAGGCTCAGCTGCCCGAGCTGGCGCGGCTGTTCACCGAGGACCCGCACGCCTGCCTGTTCGGCACCCTGAGCCTCTGGCAGGGGCTCGACGTCCCGGGCGACACCTGCCAGCTCGTCGTCATCGACCGGGTCCCGTTCCCGCGGCCGGACGACCCGCTGATGTCGGCGCGGCAGCGAGCCGCGGACCAGGCCGGTGGCAACGGGTTCATGCAGGTGGCCGCGACGCACGCAGCACTGCTGCTGGCCCAGGGGGCCGGCCGGTTGATCCGCACCACCAGCGACAGGGGCGTGGTCGCCATCCTCGACCCGCGGGTCGTGACCGCCCGCTACGGCAGCTTCCTGCGTGCGTCGCTGCCGCCGATGTGGTCCACCACCGACCGCGACGTCGTCCTCCAGGCGCTGCGACGGCTGGCGTCCTGACGGTCCGCGACACGTCGCCCGCCGCGCGTCGCCGGCGGCCCGGACGTCCGACGTACTGGGAGGATGTGCGGCATGGGCAGCAGCTACGTCGTCAGTGACGTGCACGGCCATCTCGCGGACCTGCGCGCCACGCTCACGGCGGCGGGGCTGGTCGATGGCGACGACGCCTGGACGGGCGGGGACGCGGCGCTCTGGGTGCTCGGCGACCTGGTCGACCGGGGACCGGACGGGATCGGCGTGATCCGGTTCGTCCGCGCCCTCCAGGACGAGGCGCCCGGGCAGGTGCACGTGCTGATGGGCAACCACGAGACGCTGATGCTCGGCGAGAAGCTCTTCCCCGGCACCCGGTTCGAGGAGGTGTGGCGGCTCAACGGTGGCCTGCGCCGGGACCAGGAGGGGCTCACCGACGACGACGTCGCCTGGCTCCGCGCGCTCCCCGGGCTGGCCCGGGTCGGCGACTACCTGCTGATGCACTCCGACACCACCGGGTACCTCGGCTGGGGCGAGAGCGTGGACGAGGTCAACGCCACCCTCGCCGACCTGCTCGCCGGGAACGACGCCCAGCAGCACTTCGACGTGTTCGCCGCGCTGACCAGCCGCTACGACTTCGCCGGCCCCGACGGTGCCGGGGTCGCTCGGCACGTGCTCGACACCTTCGGCGGCGGCTGCATCGTGCACGGGCACAGCATCATCGGGTCGCTCCTGGACAAGCCGTCATGGGAGGTCACCGAGCCGCTGCGGTACGCCGGGGGCCTGGCCGTGGCGATCGACGGCGGCCGGTACGACGGCGGTCCGCTGCTCCTCGTCCAGCTCGACTGACCGCCGAGTCGGCGCGAACGCAGGTCTGAACCCCGTCGAGTCGGCGCGAACGCAGGTCTGACCCCGTCGAGTCGGCGCGAACGCAGGTCTGACCCGGGTCGAGCCGATGCCATTACCTGCGTTCGCGCCGACTCGGCCGTCGGGAACCGTGCGTTCGCGCCGACTCGGCCGCCGGGAACCGTGCGTTCGCGCCGACTCGGCCGCCGGGGCCGCGGGCTACATCCTGCGGAGGACCGCGGTGACCTTGCCGAGGATCGTCGCGTGCGTGCCGTCGATCGGGTCGTAGGCATCGTTGTGGGGGAGCAGCCAGACCTGACCGTCCTTGCGCTGGAAGGTCTTCACCGTCGCCTCGCCGTCGAGCATCGCCGCGACGACCTCGCCGTTCTCGGCGCTGGGCTGCTGGCGGACCACCACGTAGTCGCCGTTGCAGATCGCGGCGTCGATCATCGAGTCGCCCGCCACCTGGAGCAGGAACAGGGTGCCGTCGCCGACCAGGCTCTTGGGCAGCGGCATGATCTCCTCGACCCGCTCCTCGGCCAGGATCGGACCGCCGGCGGCGATCCGGCCGACCATCGGCACGTAGGTCGCGGCGGGCATCGCGTCGCCGACGCCGGTCTCGTCGACGCCGCCGGTCTCGTCGGGGTTGAAGACCGACAGGGCACGGGGTCGGTTCGGGTCGCGCTTGAGGAACCCCTTCTCCTCGAGCACCCGGAGCTGGTGGGCGACCGAGGAGGAGCTGGTCAGCCCCACCCGCTCGCCGATCTCGCGCATGCTGGGCGGGTAGCCGCGTCGCTCGATCGAGTCCCGGATCACCGTGAGGACCCGCTGCTGGCGCGGCGTCAGCCCCGTCGCGTCGGGCGGACCGTCGGGGAGCTCCGCCACTCCCGATCCGCCTGTCTCGGATGCCTTGCGCTTGCCTGCCATCGACGTGTCCTCCTGGTGTGCTGCGGTGCCCTCGACCTGCCTGACCGGTGTGGCCACGGTAGTCGTCGAAGAGCGCCCTGTTCAAACATTTGTTCGAACGGCGTGTCGTCGTCCCGGCCGTCTGGTTGGCTGTCCCGCATGGACTCAGCAGTCGTCACCGGGGCAGCCCGCGGTATCGGTCGGGGCATCGCCGCGCAGCTCGTCCGGCGCGGGTACGCCGTGGTGCTGTCCGACGTGGACGGCGACGCGGCGCGGCGTACGGCGGCCGAGGTCGGCGCCGTCGCCGGGCTGGCCCACGACGTACGCGCGGAGGCAGGGCACGCCGCGGTCGCGGCCGAGGCTGCGCGGCACGGGACGCTGACGGTCTGGGTGAACAACGCGGGCGTGGGCTTCGACGGCACCCTCGCCGACGTCGGCTCCGCGCAGGTCGACGCGCTCGTCGACGTCAACCTCAAGGGCGTGCTGTGGGGCATGCGTGCGGCGCTGGCGTCCTTCGGTCCCGGCGGCGGGGACATCGTCAACGTGGCGTCCGCATCCGGGCTCGGGCCGGTGCCGGGCCTGGCGGTCTACGCCGCGACCAAGGCGGCGGTGGTGTCGGTGACGATGTCGGCGAGCGTCGAGGCGCCGCGAGCGGTCCGGGTGCACGCGCTGTGCCCCGACGGCGTGGACACCGCGATGGTCGCCGCGATGGCTCCCGACGGCCGGGCGAAGGCCATGGTGCACTCGGGTGGCCGGCTGCTGAGCGTCGAGGAGACCGCGCTCGAGGCCGTCGCCCTGATCGGCAGCCGCCGTGTCGTGCGCACGCTCCCGGCCTGGCGCGGCGGCCTGATCCGGCTCGGGCCGCTGCTGCCCTCGCAGACAGCCGGCACCTTCAAGCTCTTCGAGGCGTTCGGCCGCCGGGTGATGTCGCGTCGCTAGCCGCGGTGCACGGTGACCCGGAGGTCGTCGCGGCTGATCTCCAGGACGGTGTGGTTGTGGATCCGCTCCCACTGCGGCCCGGGCGGCTCCCAGCCGTCGGAGGCGACGGTGACCGCGTCGGGCCCGACCCGGAACATCAGCTCGTACGTCGCGGTGCCGGCCTCCGGGCTCGGCGGCACGGTCTCGTCCCAGAACGCGAAGGCGTACAGCGCCCGGTGGGTGAGCAGCAGCGCGTTCAGTGAGATCAGCTCGTCGCTGACCTCGGCGATCCGGCGCGCGGTCGCCTGCAGCGCCTGGACCGGTCCCACGTCGCGCATGTTCGCCAGCACCAGGCCGAAGTACCGCTCGCTGTCGGTGTCGCCCTCGGGGACCCGGCCGCCGCGGTCGCGCAGGTCGGCCTCGACCTGATGGGCCGGGGTGAAGTAGCCGTTGTGCGCGAACGCCACGCTGCCGGCGACGAACGGATGGGTGTTCGTCGGGTTCGGGGTCATCCCCGCCGACGCCTTGCGCAGGTGCAGCATCGCCGCGTCGGTGTCGGCCTGCTTGGCAGCCGACCAGAAGTCCGCGCTGTCGCTGGCGGCCTCGGGGGACTTCACCACCACGAGGTCGTCGTCGCGGTCCCAGTAGGACATCCCCCAGCCGTCGCAGTGCACCGACGACAGCGCCGCGAAGGGCTCGAGGTCCGCCGCCAGGGTGTGCGTGAGCGGAGCGGGGGAGCGGGAGACCACGCCGAGGAGGCGGCACATGGGAGTTCACAGGCCCTTCGTTGTTGTGACCGGCCGCCCACCAGGGCGGAAGGTGCGTTGTCTGGTCAGGCGGTCGGGGCGAGCGCCAGGTCGGCGACCTCGGTGTCGCGCTGCCCGGCGCTGGTGCGTCGGCCCAGCCGGCGCTCGACACGGGCGGCGAGCTGCCCGAGGAGGAAGTTGATGAGCACGTAGATCACCGCGATGACGACGTACGTCTGGAGCAGGAGGTGGGTGTGCGCGGTGAGGAAGTCACCCTGCTTCATCATCTCGGGATAGCTGACGGCGTACCCCAGGGTGCTCTCCTTCAGCAGCGTGACCAGCTGGGCGATCAGTGTCGGCAGCACCAGCCGGACGGCCTGGGGAAGGACCACCACCCGCATCGACTGCCAGTACCGCAGTCCGATCGCCTGCGCGGCCTCGGACTGCCCGCGGTCCAGTGCCTTGACCCCGGCGCGGAAGACCTCGGCGATCACGGCCGAGGAGACCATCACGATCGGCACGACGAGCTTCCAGAAGATCGGCAGGTTGATGCCGTAGCGGGGGAGCGCCAGCAGGAAGAAGTAGATCAGCAGCAGCAGCGGGATCGACCGGAACAGCTCGATGTAGCCGGTGGCGAGCCAGCGCACCGGACGGCGCGGGGACAGCCGCATCAGGGCGAGGGCCGCCCCGAGCGGGAACGCCAGGAGTGCGCTCATCGCGGTCGCCTTGAGGGTGCCGAGCAGGCCGTTGCCGATCACCTTGAGGTACGGCGTGGTGGCAAACGCCTGCCAGCGGTACCACTCCAGCTGCCCGTGCGCGCCGAGCTGGAGGAGCGCGAGGACGACGACCACGACGAGCGCCAGCACGGAGCCGGTGGTGACCAGGGCGGTGCGACGCCGGGCGCGAGGACCGGGGGCGTCGAACAGGACGCGGCTGGCGCTCATCGCTTGATCGCCAGTCGTCGCTCGAGCCTGCCGCCGACACCGCCGGCGGTCAGCGAGACCGCCAGGTAGACCGCCCCGGCGAACAGGAAGCAGACCACCGCCTCGGCGTACTGCAGGTTGAGCTGCTGGGTGCGGTTGGTGAGCTCGGCGACCCCGACCGCCGCCGCCAGCGCGGAGCTGAGCAGCACCCCGATGAAGACGTTGACGAGCGGCTGCACCATCACCCGGAACGCCTGCGGCAGGATCACGAACCGCAGCACCTGGGTGAAGGACAGGCCGATCGCCCGGGCCGCCTCGGCCTGGCCGACCGACACCGAGTTGATGCCGCCCCGCATCGCCTCGCAGACGAAGGCGGACGCCGACAGTGCGAGGCAGGTCGCCGCGGAGGCGAACAGCGGGATGGTCACCCCCGCATCCGGCAGCCCGAAGATGAACAGCACCAGCAGGGACAGCAGCGGGATGTTGCGGAAGAACTCGACGTAGATCGTGCCGATCACCCGCAGCGGGGTGATCGGCCCGACCCGGCAGACCGCCAGCAGGGTGCCGAGGAGCACCGCGCCGACGAATCCGAGCAGGGTGAGCTCGAGCGTGACGAGGACGCCTTGCAGCAGGAAGCCGAGGTTGTCGGTGATCACGTGCACGGCAGCTCCTTCACTGGTGCTGGGGCGGTCAGGGACGTCGTACGGCGCTCAGGAGCCGTCGGCGGAGCCGAGCGTCGGCGGCTTGGGTGCGTCGCCCGCCACGACCGTGCCGATGGTGGCCTTCCAGAGCTTCGCCCAGTCGCCGCTGGCGTAGATCTTGGAGAGGAAGCCGTTGACGAACGCCTTGGCGTCGGTCTTCTTGTTCAGGCCGATGCCGTACGGGTCGACGGTGAACGGGTCGCCGCCGACGACCTTGACGGCCGGGTTGGTCTGCGCGTCGCCGATCAGGATGCCCTGGTCGAGGACGTAGGCGTCCGCGCGGCCCTGCTGGACGGCGGCGACGCACTGGGCGTCCTCCTTGAACAGCAGCACCTTTGCCTTCGGCGCCACCTTCTTCACCGCGAGCGCCGCGGTCGAGTTGCTCTCGGTCGCCACCGTCTTGCCGTTGAGGTCGTCGGCGGTCTTGATGGTGTCGTTGTCCTTCTTGACCATGATCGCGTCGCCGGACTGGTAGTACGGGCCTGCGAAGGCGACCTTCTGCGCGCGCTCGGGCGTGATGGAGTACGTCGCGAAGACGGCGTCGACGCTGTTGTTCTGGAGCAGCGTCTCGCGGGTGTCCACCGAGGTGATGGTCAGCTTGGTCAGCGCCTTCACATCGGACTTGCCCGTGATGTAGTGCGCGAGCATCTGCGAGAGCCCCGCGTCGAAGCCGGTCAGCTCGCCGGAGTCGAGGTCCTTGATGGAGAACAGCGGACCGGAGTCGGTCCCGCCGACCTTGAGGTAGCCCTGCGCCTTGATCTTCTTGGCCCAGGCGTTGGCGTCGACGTCGCTCGAGTCGGCCACCGGGGCGGAGGTGATGATCTTGTCGTAGGCGCTTCCGGCCTTGGCGCCGGCGCCGTCGACCGAGGGGGCCGCGCCGGAGCTGCTGCACGAGGAGAGAGCGGCCAGTGCGACGGCGGCGAGGCCGACGGCGGAGGTGCGGCGGGTGCGTCCCGAGAGGGGCAGGGGCATGACGATTCCTTCTGGGTGGGGGTGGGGACGGGCGTTGCGTCGGTGCGTCAGTGCGTCAGGATCTTGGACAGGAAGTCACGGGCGCGGTCGGTGGCCGGGTTGGTGAAGAACTCCTCGGGAGTGGCCTCCTCGGCGATCCGCCCCTGGTCCATGAAGACCACGCGGTCGGCGGCCCGCCGGGCGAAGCCCATCTCGTGGGTGACGACGAGCATCGTCATACCGTCCCGGGCGAGCTCGGTCATCACGTCGAGGACCTCCTTGATCATCTCGGGGTCCAGCGCCGAGGTGGGCTCGTCGAAGAGCATCATCTTGGGCTGCATCGCGAGCGCGCGAGCGATGGCCACCCGCTGCTGCTGACCACCGGAGAGCTCGCTGGGGTAGCTGTCCTCCTTGTCGACCACGCCGACCCGGTGCAGCAGCCGGCGCGCCTGCTCGACGGCCTCGGCGCGCTCCCGCTTGCGGACCCGGGTCGGGCCGAGGATGACGTTCTCCAGGACGGTCTTGTGGCCGAAGAGGTTGAACGACTGGAACACCATGCCGACATCTGCCCGGAGCTCGGCGAGCTGCCGGCCCTCCTCCGGCAGGGGGACGCCGTCGATGGTGATCGAGCCGGAGCTGATCGTCTCCAGCCGGTTGATGCAGCGGCAGAGCGTGGACTTGCCCGAACCGGAGGCACCGACGACCACGACCACCTCACCGCGCGCGATGTCGAGGTCGATGTCCTTGAGTGCCTCGAAGGAGCCGAAGAGCTTGCCGACCTTCCTCAGCCGGACGAGCGGCTCCCCGGACGCGGCCAGGGACGGTGCGGAGCTCTGCTCGAGGGGCATGGTCAAGGAATCTAGGGGGCATCACCGACAAAAGGCGAATAGAGATGTCTGAGTTGTTCCCAAAGATCTGTTTATGATTGCGGGTGCTCGACCCTCAGCAGCTCCTCCTGCTCCAGGAGGTCGCCCGCACCGGCTCCTACTCGGCGGCCGGCCGGTCGCTGGGCTTCACCCAGCCGGCGATCACCTACCAGATGAAGAGCCTGGAGCGCTCCGTCGGTGCCCCGCTGACCGTCCGGATCGGCCGGAGCATGCAGCTGACCCCGGCCGGGACGGCGCTGCTGGCCCACGCTCAGCGGATCCTGGCCGCGCTGCGGGCGGCCGAGGACGACCTGGCGTCCTTCTCGACCTCGGGGGCCGGCCTCGTGCGGCTGGCGGCGTTCCCGTCCTCGTGCGCGACCGTGGTGCCCACCGCGATGGCCGAGATGCGCCGTACCCTGCCGCACGTCGAGATCCGGCTCGTGCAGGCCGAGCCGCCGCACGCCCGCGCGCTGGTCCGACGCGGGGACGTGGACGTCGCGCTCTGCTACCGGTACGGCGGTGGGCGCACGCCACTGCTCGACGTCGCCGGCAGTGCCGGGCTCGAGCAGCGCGAGGTGCTGGTCGAGGACATGCACCTGGTGCTTCCGATGGACCACCCGGCCGCGTCCACCAGGCTGGTGCGGCTCGAGCAGCTGCGCGATGCGACGTTCATCATCGCCAGCCCGCAGTTCGAGGACCGGCTGCACCGGGCCGCCTCCGCGGCGGGGTTCACGCCGGAGGTGCTGATGGTCGCGGACGACTACGTGGCCATGCAGGCGCTCGTGGCGGCCGGCTTCGGCGTCGCACTGGTGCCCGACCTGGCGATCCGTGCGCACCGGGACCCTCGGGTGGTCACCCGCTCCCTCGTCGACTGGCCGCGGCGCCACGTCGCGATCGAGGTCTGGCCGGACATGCTCCGGGTGGAGTCGGTGCGGCAGATGATCGGCCATCTCACCGCCGCCAGCGCGTCGGTGGCGGCGGGTAGTAGGCGACTGAGGGTGCCGCGGCAGGACGGCTGAGCGCCGGCGTTCCGTTCGAACATTTGTTCGGCTCGACCTTGAATCGTTCGAACACATGCTCTAACGTCGCTCATGTGTTCGTTCGAACACGCATTCGACAAGGACTCCACGAAAACTGTCGGAGGTCCTCGGTAGAACTTCGGTCATGGACACGACGTCGGACTACCGGACCACTGCCTTCCTCAGGAGGTCACAGATGAGCACCGTTGCGATCAACCCCGGATTCACCCGCGTGCGCCGCGAGGCCTCGCACCCCGACCTGCGGCTCACCGGCCGGGGCCGGCTGGCCGTCGTCGTGCTGTTCCTCGGCGTGCTGCTCGCGGTGGCCACCATGGCCGGTCCGCACTCCGCAGCCTCCGGTGAGGCGGGCACCCCGGTGCAGACGCGCACCGTCGAGGTCGGCGCCGGTGACACCCTGTGGCGGATCGCCTCCGAGGTGTCCGCGCCGGGCCAGGTCCGCGAGACGGTGCACCAGATCGAGGAGCTCAACGCGCTGTCCGGCCCCGGCCTCGCCGTGGGCCAGGAGATTGCGGTTCCGGTGGGCTGAGCTCGCCGTCAGACGTGCCGACGGCTCCCTCGACCCGGGTCGGCGGCATGAGGGGAAGACGAGGGCGGGTCCACGCTGAGCGCGTGGGCTCGCCCTCGTCCTGTTGGCGCGGGAGGTGGCAACCTCAGTAGGTGCCGGAGAGCATCGCGGTGGCTTCGCTGACGCGGAGCGGCGCGGTCGGCCCGGGGATGGTGACGGTGCCGGGGATGGCCTGCCAGGGGCCGTCGTCGACCTGGAAGCGTGCCGTGTAGGTGACGTCGACGCTGGTGAGCACGGTGGTGTGGGCGTCGGTGTAGTGGTGGGTGACGTCCTTGGCGGGGTAGGGCGCGCCAGGGGTCGTGGTCTCGGAGCCGGTGCCGTCGCCGTAGTGCCAGGTGAACGAGTCCGGGGTGGCGGTGATCCGGACCTGTCGGCCGAGCAGCGTGACGCTGCGGGCGAAGGGTCGTGGCCGGGTGTAGAAGATGGTCGCGAAGTTGACCAGGGTCTTGTCCTCCGGCTGGGTGCGCGCGGTCAACGAGGGCAGCCCGATGCGACGGAGAGCGGTGAGCACGACACCGCCGGTGACCTGTGGCGGGGCAGCGGGCCGTGCTGCCGCTACTGCCGGGGTGATGGTTCGCGGGCAGGAGACGACGGCACGCCCGGCGCCGCACACGGCGTTCGCTCCGGAGCCGAAGAGGAACAGCCTCGTCGGGAGTTCGAAGGGGCGGACGAGGCGGGTGGAGGTGCTGTGAGTCTGGCGGCTGCGGTCGCTCGGCCCAGAGCTGGCGACTGCTGGAGCCGGCCGTTGCGCTCCGCGTCGGACTGCGGTGACAGATGCAGCCAGATCGTGACCCGTCGACGTCGCCCTGGCCGTGCACCCGAATCGTCGGCTCGCGCATCGCAGAGGCGCGATGCGCTGCAGCCGATCAGCTGCCGAGCAGGCAGCAGGCGAGACGACGATGCGCTCGCGCAATGGCGAGGTCATGACAGTCGCTCTGATCCAACTCGTTCGACTGCGCCACGATCCGCCCACCGAGACCAGGGTGAATGTCTTCAGTCGCGTTCCCCGCCCGCGAAATCTGCGTAGGCTTGTCGCCTGCGGCTCGCAATGACCGTTTGAGGGCTGAACTCGCACTGTCGAACGTCGACAGGGCGAGTGTCCGCCTGGCCCGTGCTTGACGTTCTTGACTGCGTCGAAGGTCCAGCCTCTGCCACGAATTTGGCCCCGATGCGCTGGACAGGAGTCGATGAAGTCAGCGATGGCATCGCAATCCACGCAATCGCTCGTGGCCAGAGTTCTAAGGGTTGTCGTGTCGCCTGCCGGGCCGCTGTAGTCCAGGACCTCAATCCAGTACCGGACGAACGCTTCGGCAGATGCCGCGCTCGTACCCTTCGCCGCCGCGGGCATCGACGGGGCTGCCCGGGGAGAGGTCGACGCCGACGGGGAGTCGGCGGGCGCGGGCGACGCCGTCCCCGACGCCGTTCCCGACGCGGACGACGGAGGCAGTGGTGCCGGCTCGGCGGAGTCGTTGGTGCATCCCGCGAGCCCGAGCGGCCCGCTGATCGCGAGCAGCGCGACGGTGGTGGCGACGGACCTGCGCGACGTACGTGTGGACACCGACGCGACCCCCATGAGCTGACGACCCAGGCCGCGGACAAACCAGACACGGCTCGAGCAACGTAACCGGCCTCCCCGGCCGGCGGCTAGCCCTCGCGGCTGATCTGTGGATCCGGCACGGGGGATGTTCCGGAATGGGAGGATTCGCGCATGGCGGAGGGGGTGCAGGGGCGGGCGCCGTACCCGCTGCGCGTCCACCAACGGGCTGCGCTGACCGCTGTGGAGGAGGCGGAGGCGAGCGGCGAGCGCCGCGCCTGGGTGGTCCTGCCACCCGGGGCCGGCAAGACGCTGGTCGGGCTGGAGACCGCGCGCCGGAGAGGCCGCACCACGGTCGTGCTGGGGCCGAACACCGCCATCGCGTCGCAGTGGCTACGGGGCTGGAACGAGTACGGCGGTGAGCCCGGCGCCAGCAGCCGGGAGGTCGAGGCGCCCTTCACGGCGTTGACCTACCAGTCCCTGGCCACCTTCGAGGACCGCGACACCGTCGAGGACCGGGACGCCGACGGCCCGCTGCTGGACGCCCTGCACCCCAACGGCCGGGCGCTTGTCGAGCGGCTGAAGGAGGTCGGCGACCTGACGCTGGTACTCGACGAGTGCCACCACCTGCTGGAGGTCTGGGGCCGACTCCTGGAGGAGCTGCTCACCGAGCTGCCGGACGCCTTCGTGCTCGGTCTCACCGCGACACCGCCGAGCACCCTGACCGAGGAGCAGAAGCGGCTCGTCGACGAGCTGTTCGGTGAGACCGTCTTCAGCGTCAGCATCCCGGCCGTGGTCCGCGAGGGGGACCTGGCTCCGTTCGCCGAGCTCGCCTGGCTGACCACGCCGACCAGCACCGAGAACGAGTGGCTCGCCGCGCAGGGCGAGCGGTTCGCCGAGCTGACCGCGGCGCTGACCGACCCGGCGTACGGCTCGACCTCGTTCTTCGCCTGGCTGGACCGCCGGTTCGCGCAGACGCAGCAGAGCGACGACCCGCAGGAGGTCGCGGCGGTCCTGCGGATGGTGCACGCGGGTCTGCTCGCGCTGCCCGACGGCGCCCGGCTCACCGAGGCCCACCGGCACACCCCCACGGCCGACGACTGGGTGCTGCTGATCGCCGGATGGGTGCAGCACCTGCGTGGCACCGGCCGCGACGACGACATCGTCGACCGGGTCCGCGAAGTCCTGCCGTCCGTCGGCTACCAGCTGACCCGGCGCGGCATCCGGCGCGGCCGCAGCCCGGTCGACCGGGTGCTGGCCCGCAGCGAGGCCAAGACCCTCGCGCTCGCGCAGATCGTGCAGGCCGAGCACCTCAACCTCGGCGACCGGCTGCGGATGCTGGTGCTGTGTGACCACGAGCGGGCCAGCGCCACCCTGCCTGTCGACCTCCGGGGCGTGGTCGACGAGCAGGCCGGCTCGGCGCTGCTGGCGCTCGAGCACCTCGAACGGTCCGCGCCGCACCTGCACCCCCTGCTCGTCACCGGTACGACGGTGGCCGGCTCGGACGACACCCTGCACCGGCTCCGGGCGTATGTCGGACGCCACGACCTGGTCGTCCGGGACGGCCGGCTGCTGGGCCCCTGGACCAGTCGCGACTGGGTCCCGTGGGTCACCCGGTTCTTCGAGGACGGCCACGCCCGCGTCCTGGTCGGCACCCGTGGACTGCTCGGCGAGGGATGGGACGCACGGGCGATCACCGGACTGGTCGACCTCACCACGGCGACCACCAGCACCGCTGTCATCCAGACCCGCGGCCGGGCGCTGCGCCACGACCCGGACTGGCCGGAGAAGGTCGCGCTCACCTGGAGCGTCGTCTGCGTCAGCGAGGACCACCCCAAGGGCGGCAACGACTGGGACCGGTTCGTCCGCAAGCATCAGGGGTTCTACGGCGTGGACGCCGACGGCGACGTGGTCTCCGGCGTCGCCCACGTGGACCCGGCCCTCTCGCCGTACGCGCCGCCGGCGACCGACGGGTTCGACGAGCACAACGCGCGGATGGTGCTGCGCTCCGAGCGGCGACCCGACGTGCGGGAGGCGTGGGCGGTCGGGACGCCGTACGACGACACCCTCGTGCACACCGTCCGGGTCACGTCGCGTCAGCAGCACGCGTCGCGCCCGGAGCGGGCCCCGGTCGTGCTGCACCGCGACCACCTCGACGTGCGCGACCGCCGTCCCTCCCCGTGGCGCCCGCACCCGCTGCTGGCGGTCGGCCTGGTGCTCGCGCTGGTGGCGTTCCTGCTCAACCTCACCCCGGCGGTGGTCGTCGCGGTCGGGGTGGCCACCATCCTGGGCATCCAGACCACCGTCGCCGTCGACCGCGGGCGGGTGCTCGCCGAGGACCTGGCCCGGCCGCCGAGCATCGAGCAGGTCGCCCAGGCGGTCGCCGACGCGCTGCACGAAGCCGGCCTGTCACCGGTCGGCGCGGCGGAGGTGCGGGTCGAGGTCGACGAGATGGGGGAGCGCCGCTGCTCCCTGGCCGGAGTCGACCCGGACACCTCCGCGACCTTCGCGGCCGCGCTCGACGAGGTGGTCTCGCCGATGGGCTCGCCCCGGTACGCCGTGCCGCGCTGGGTCCTGGTCGGGCCGGTCGACAACGCCGACGGGGTCAGGGCGGCGCTCGGCCGGCTCCGTCCTGACGGCGAGGTGTGGCACACCGTGCCGAGCGTTCTCGGGACGACGGGGGCACGCGCGCAGTCGTTCGCCCGGGCCTGGGACCACTGGGTCGGGGGAGGGCAGGCGGTCTACACCGGCAGCCCGGCCGGTGCGGGCGTGCTCGCGACGCACCGCGGCAGCGACCCGTTCGACGTCACGACGGTCTTGCGGGTGCAGTGGCGATGAGCGGCAGACTGGCCCGGTGACCGGCTACTCCGGCAAGCCCCTGACCGAGAAGCTCGGGGTGCGCCCCGGCCTCACCGTGTTCGTCGACGGGGGACCGCCGCACACGGCCGAGCTGCTCGACGGCGCGCCGTACACCTCGCGGCTGCCCCGGCAAGCAGACCTCACCCTGCTGTTCGCGACCTCGCGGGCCCGGGTGGAGAAGCGGCTGCCGGTGGTGGTCGACCGGACCGTCACCGACGGCATGGTGTGGGTGTGCTGGCCGAAGAAGGCGAGCAAGGTGCCCACCGACCTCGACGACGCAGTGGTCCGCGCGCTCGGCCTCGCCGCCGGCCTGGTCGACGTCAAGGTCACCGCCGTCGACGAGACCTGGTCCGGGCTGAAGTTCGTGCGCCGCCTGCGGGACCGTTGAGCCGGTCTCGCGGTCGGTGCCGCGCGTAGCCTGCGGGGATGACGAACCCGTTCGACCTGTCCGGCCGCACCGCGCTGGTGACCGGCGCCAACCGTGGCCTGGGCCGTGCCTTCGCGACCGCCCTGGCCCACGCGGGCGCCGATGTCGTGGTGGTGGCCCGGGACGCCGCCCGCAACGAGGAGGCGGCCGCGGCCATCGCCGAGGAGACCGGCCGCCGCGCCACGGTGGTCTCCGCCGACGTCACCGACCGTGACGACGTGGCCCGGGTCGCCGCGGAGGCGGTGGCCGAGCACGGACGCATCGACATCCTGGTCAACAACGCCGGCATCTGCTTCCACGGCCCCGCCCTCGACGTCCCCGACACCGAGTTCGACCAGGTCTTCGACGTCAACGTCACCGGGCTGTGGCGGATGTCCAGGGCGATCGGCCGGCACATGGTCGAGGCCGGGGGCGGCTCCATCGTGAACGTCGGCTCGATGTCCGGCCTGGTGGTGAACCGGCCGCAGTGGCAGCCGGCGTACAACGCCTCGAAGGCGGCCGTGCACCAGCTCACCCGTTCGCTCGCCGCGGAGTGGGCGCCGTACGGCGTCCGGGTCAACGCGGTCGCACCCGGGTACGTGAAGACCGAGATGGCGCCCGTGGACGAGCCGCGGTTCCGGCAGCACTGGATCGAGGACGCGCCGATGCGGCGGTACGCGACGCCGGAGGAGATCGCGCCGAGCGTGGTCTACCTGGCCGGCGACGGCGCGTCGTTCACCACCGGGTCGGTGCTGGTCGTGGACGGCGGGTACACCGTCTTCTAGCGGTGCCGGCCGCCGGGCGCGCGCCGGGGAGCGGAGCGCAGGACCGCCCGGAGCCGGGCCACCAGGGCGAACAGCAGCAGCAGGCAGACCACCGCGCCCAGCGACGCGCCGAGCATGAACGCCCAGCCCGACGCGCCCTGGCCGCTGCGGGCGGCGCGACCGAAGTCGATCGCGGCCCGCACCAGGAACAGCCATGCCGCCGCCGCGACCACCGACCCCGCCGCCAACACAGCCCCGGCAGCACCCTGCCCGAGCCCGGGGCGCGCTCGGCCCGTCGTCGCCCCCCGCTGGTGCTTCCCCGTCCCGAGACACTCGTCGCCACGGGCGTCATTCTGTACGACGCGGCCCGGCCACGCCGCCGAACCGGCACGGCATGACCGGGCTCACTCGTTCAGTCGACCGTCAGCACCATCCGGAACCGCGCGTCGCCGGCCATCATCCGGGCGTAGGCATCGCCGGCCCGCTCCAGCGGCATCGTCTCGATGCGCGGCCGGACCCCGGTCAGTGCGCTGAACGCCATGGTGTCCTCGGAGTCCATCGACGTGCCCGAGGCGTGCCCCGCGACCGACGCGTTGCCACCGATCAGGGCGGTCGCCGGCACCGGGATCGGCTGCTCGGCGGCGCCGACCACGATCACCTGGCCGTTGACGCCGAGACCCCCGAGCGTCGCCGCCACCGCGTCGCCGTTGGTGACGGTGGACAGCACGACCGACGCGCCGCCGAGGCGAGCCAGCTCCTCGGCCGGGTCGGAGGCGGTGCTGTCGATGTAGTGCCGGGCGCCGAGCTCGCGGGCCAGGCCCTCCTTGCCGGTGCCGCGGGCGATCGCCACGGTGTCGAAGCCCATCCGGGCGGCGTACTGCACACCGAGGTGTCCGAGGCCGCCGACCCCGAGCACGGCCACCAGGTCACCGGCGCGGGCGCTGCTGTGCCGCAGCGCGTTGAACGTGGTGATGCCGGCGCAGAGCAGGGGAGCGGCGTCGGCGGCGTCGAGCTCGTCGGGGATCGCGGCGAGCGCGCTGGCGGGCACGACGACGTACTCGGCGTAGCCCCCGTCCATCGACACCCCGGGGATGCCCATGTTCTGGCAGGCGATCAGCTGACCGCGGCGGCACGGCGTGCACCAACCGCAGTTGCCGCCGAACCAGCCCACGCCGACCCGACTGCCCTCGGCCCAGCCCTGCACGCCCTCGCCGAGCGCGGCCAGCCGGCCGGCGACCTCGTGGCCGGGGACGACGGGGAAGGTCACCCCCGGGTAGAGGCCCTCTTTCGCGAACATGTCGCTGTGGCACACCCCGCAGGCCTCGACCCGGACCAGGGCCTCGCCGGGACCGGGTGTGGGCACCGGGCGCTCGACCAGCTCGAAGTCGCCGCCCTTGCTGCCGACCTGGACGGCCCGCATCGTGTCTGTCATCTCGTGCACCTCTCGTCGTGGTCCCCGCCGCGCTCGACGCTACTCGGCGGCTCCGACAGCGGCTACGGTCCGCGGACCGCGCTAGGCCGACCCCGTGCAGAAGTGTGACTTCCGCCCCTCTCGGCGCGTGCGTGGTTCGGACGGCTGGGATCGTCGGAGACACTGGAGGGGATGACTGAGCAACGAGATCGCGTCGACCTGAACCTGGTCCAGGTCCTCGCCAGTGCCCTGGCGGCCGTCTCCTCGGCCGTGCTCCTGTCCACCGTGGGTGTGGCCGGCACCATCATCGGCGCCGCCGTCGGCAGCGTGGCCTTCACCGTCGGCAGCGCGGTCTACTCCTACACGATCCGGGTCAGCCGGGGCCGGGTCGCGGCCGCCCAGGCCGCCGCGCTCGGCCGCGTCCAGCGGGCCCGCCGCACCGGCCGCAGCGACGAGCTCGAGCAGGCCGAGGCCGAGCTCGAGAAGGCGCAGGCCGCCCCCCGCACCTCCGTCCGTGAGGCACTCGCCAACCTGCCCTGGAAGCATGTCGGTCTCGCCGCCGGCGGGGTGTTCGTGGCGGCTATGGTCGCGATCGTCGCCTTCGAGCTGGTCGCCGGCCGGTCGGTCTCCTCGATCACCGGCGGCACCGGCGGGAACAGTGCTCGTACGTCGATCCCGGGGCTGGGCGACGGCACCGCCGCGACGCCGACGCAGTCCCCGACCACGACCCCCTCCTCGGCGACCCCGACCAGCTCCTCGCCGTCCGCGACGCCGTCCTCGGCCACGTCCTCATCGCCGACGTCCGCACCGTCGGTGGCGCCCAGCGAGCCGGCGACGCCGACGCCGACGCCGACCCCCACGGAGACGGCGCCCTCGCCGAGCGCGTCGGTTGCCCAGCCGGGCAGCACGCCGACCGACGCCGTGACGCCCGCCGGCTGACCACCACCGGTCGCCGCGACCGGTGGTGGTGAGGTTTCGGCCGATCCACTCACCACAACAGGTCGCCGCGACCGATATCGGCGGCTGTGGACGATGGCCGACGCCGGCGGCGGGCTCGTGGCAGCGTGCACGCATGCCCGCGCACGCCGTCGACCTGGACCTGCGGCGGCCGTTCCTGCGCGCGGACGCGCTGGCGGCCGGGGTGAGCCCGTCCTCGCTGCGGGGTCGGAACTTCCGCCGCATCTTCACCGGCGTCTACGTGCACGCCTCGGTGCCGGCGCACCCGCTGCTCCGGGTGCAGGCCGCGCTGGTGCTCCACCCGTCCACCGCATTCGCCAGCCACGTGAGCGCAGCCAGGGTGTACGACGTACCGTTGCCGACCCTGGCCGACGAGCACGTCAGCGTCCCCTCCGAGAAGGACCGCCGCCGGCGCCTCGGCATCCGCAACCACGTCGCCCCACCCGGCACCCCGGTGGTCAGGCTCCGCGGCCTGCGGGTGTCCGCGCCCGCGCAGATGTTCGTCGAGCTCGGCGACGTGCTGGGCCTGGTCGACCTGGTCGTGGTGGGCGACGCCCTGGTGCGACACCGGCGGCTGACCCCCGACGAGCTGCGCTCGGCATGCGCCACCTCCTCCCATCCCGGAGCGCGCGCAGCACGACGGGCAGCGGCCTACGTGCGCGCCCGGGTCGACTCCCCGATGGAGACGCGCCTGCGGATGCTGCTGGTGCTGGCGGGACTGCCCGAGCCGACCGTCGACCATCGCATCCTGGACCGGGACGGCCGGGTGCTCTACCGCTTCGACCTCAGCTACCCGGACCTGCGCATCGTCGTCGAGTACGACGGCCGCCAGCACCGGGACGACCTGGACCAGTGGGACCACGACACCGACCGCTTGGACTGGCTCGCCGCGGCGGGGTGGCTGCACGTGCCGGTGTTCTCCCGCGGCATCTACCGCGACCCGGGCAGAACCGTCCAGCGGGTGGAGGCCGCGCTGCGGTCGCGGGGCGCCGTACTGCCGCGACGGGTGAGCGACGACTGGCGTGCGAGCTTCCCCGGCCACTGACCTGCGCGCCGGCCCGCTGCCCGGCGGGCTGCCGCCTCCGCCCCGGTCCGCCCTGGTCGGCCCCCACTCGCCACAACGGGTCGCGGCGACCGGTCATGGCGAGGCAGACGCCGATCGGCTCGCCACCACGGGTCGTCGCGACCGGTTCTGGTGGGGAGGCCGCGACCGGGTGGCGCTCACCGGTCGGCCAGCGCGGCGGCACCCACCCGACACGCCCTCGACACGCCCGGTCCCCGCCCGTTAAGCGGCCCTGACCTGCGGTTTCGCGAGGTCGTAAAAACTCATGTCGGGAATCTGCCGGTTCCGCTTGCGCGGCTGGGGGTCGGTCCTTAGGGTTACCACTACATCTAGTAGTTACACACGTGTAGTTCTCCACAGATAGTGGTGGGTTCTGCACACCGAACCGCTGGTTGTCCCCACGTCATCCACAGTTTCACCCACAGCCGGGTCACCGGCAGGGCAGAAACGGGGGGTGCGGGGTGTTCCAGTACACACGTGGGCAACGGGCGAAGGGAGCGGCGACATGCACTGTCCGTACTGCCGCAACACCGACACCCGGGTCCTCGACAGCCGGGTGGCCGACGACGGCGGAGCGATCCGCCGGCGGCGCTCCTGCTCGGAGTGCGGCAAGCGGTTCAGCACCGTCGAGCAGATGCAGCTCGTGGTGGTGAAGCGGTCCGGGGCCACCGAGCCGTTCACCCGCGACAAGGCGATCGCCGGCGTGCGCAAGGCGTGCAAGGGCCGGCCGGTCTCCGAGGACGACCTGGACTGCCTCGGCCAGCAGGTCGAGGACACCCTGCGCGCCGACGGCTGGGCGGAGGTCCCCGCCCACGAGGTCGGGATGACCATCCTGACGCCGCTGCGCGAGCTCGACGAGGTGGCCTACCTCCGCTTCGCCAGCGTCTACAAGGCCTTCGAGAGCGCCGAGGCGTTCGAGAGCGAGATCGCGATGCTGCGCGCCGAGCGGGCCGCCGACGCGGTCGACGTACCACCCCCAGCTCAGCCCGTGCCACAGCCGGGCTGACCCCAGACTGCCCGGCGCGCCGTGGGGAAGCGGAGCGCCGGGCACACCACCTCGCCGCGTCGAGCGCGGCACGGCACCAGCACCACCAGCAACGACAGACACGACTGCGGACGCAGTCACATCGGACGAAGGGGAACGAGCATGACGGAGACGGTCAGCGGCTCAGCAGGCGTGGGTCAGCAGCGTCGCAAGGGCGCCGGCAAGGGCCTGAAGATCGAGCGGGTCTTCAGCACCGAGGGCGTGCACCCGTACGACGAGATCACCTGGGAGCGTCGCGACGTCGTCCAGCAGAACTGGAAGACCGGCGAGACCGTCTTCGAGCAGCACGGCGCCGAGTTCCCCGACTTCTGGTCGGTCAACGCCTCCACCATCGTCACCACCAAGTACTTCCGCGGCGCGGTCGGCACCGACGCCCGCGAGCACAGCCTCAAGCAGCTCGTCGACCGGGTCGTGAAGACCTACCGCGCGAGCGGCGAGGACAACGGCTACTTCGCGTCCGCGGCCGACGCCGAGCTCTTCGAGCACGAGCTCACCTGGCTGCTGGTGCACCAGTACTTCTCCTTCAACTCCCCGGTGTGGTTCAACGTCGGCACGGCCAGCCCGCAGCAGGTCTCGGCGTGCTTCATCTTGTCGGTCGACGACTCGATGGACTCGATCCTGAACTGGTACAAGGAGGAGGGCTTCATCTTCAAGGGCGGCTCCGGCGCCGGCCTCAACCTCTCCCGGATCCGCTCGTCCAAGGAGCTGCTCTCCAGCGGCGGCACGGCGTCCGGCCCGGTGTCGTTCATGCGCGGCGCGGACGCGTCCGCGGGCACCATCAAGTCCGGGGGCGCGACCCGTCGTGCGGCCAAGATGGTCGTCCTCGACGTGGACCACCCCGACATCGAGGAGTTCGTCGAGACCAAGGCCAAGGAGGAGCACAAGATCCGCGCCCTCCGTGACGCCGGCTTCGACATGGACCTCGGCGGCGCCGACATCACCTCGGTGCAGTACCAGAACGCCAACAACTCGGTCCGGGTCAGCGACGAGTTCATGCGCGCGGTCGAGGACGGCTCCTCGTTCGGGCTGCGCTCGCGCAAGGACAACTCGGTGATCGAGGAGGTCGACGCCCGTGAGCTGTTCCGCAAGATCTCCGAGGCGGCCTGGCAGTGCGCCGACCCGGGCCTGCAGTACGACGACACGATCAACGACTGGCACACCAACCCCGAGACCGGCCGGATCACCGCGTCCAACCCGTGCTCGGAGTACATGTCGCTGGACAACTCCTCGTGCAACCTGGCGTCGCTGAACCTGCTCAAGTTCCTCAAGGACGACGACACCTTCGACGCGCCGCTGTTCGCCAAGGCCGTCGAGCTGATCATCACCGCGATGGACATCTCGATCTGCTTCGCGGACTTCCCGACCGAGCCGATCGGCGACACCACCCGCGACTACCGCCAGCTCGGCATCGGCTACGCCAACCTCGGCGCGCTGCTGATGGCGATGGGGCTCGGCTACGACTCCGACGGCGGTCGGGCGATGGCCGGTGCCATCACCTCGCTGATGACCGGTCAGTCCTACAAGCGCTCCGCCGAGCTCGCCGCGGTCGTCGGCCCGTACGCCGGCTACGCCCGCAACGCGGACGCCCACAAGCGCGTGATGCGCAAGCACCAGGCCGCCAACGACGCGATCCGTTCGGTCCACAGCCACGACCGGGACGTGCACGCCCTGGCCGGCAAGGCCTGGGACGCGGTCATCAAGACGGGGGAGAAGAACGGGTTCCGCAACGCGCAGGCCTCCGTGCTCGCGCCGACCGGCACCATCGGCTTCATGATGGACTGCGACACCACCGGCATCGAGCCGGACTTCTCGCTGGTCAAGTTCAAGAAGCTGGTCGGCGGCGGCTCCATGCAGATCGTCAACCAGACCATCCCGCGGGCGCTGAAGAAGCTCGGCTACCAGGAGGAGCAGATCGAGGCGATCGTCGAGTACATCGGCGACAAGGGTCACGTCATCGACGCCCCCGGCCTCAAGCTCGAGCACTACGAGGTCTTCGACACCGCGATGGGCGCCCGCTCGCTGGCTCCGATGGGCCACGTGCGGATGATGGCGGCCGCGCAGCCGTTCCTGTCCGGCGCGATCAGCAAGACCGTGAACCTGCCCGAGACGGCCACCGTCGAGGAGATCGAGGACGTCTACCTCCAGTCGTGGAAGCTCGGCCTCAAGGCCACCGCGATCTACCGCGACAACTGCAAGGTGGGCCAGCCGCTGGCCGACGCGAAGGCGAAGGGCGCCGACAAGGCGTTCGACAAGAACGCCCCGGTCGAGGTCGAGACCAAGACCGTCGTGGTCGAGCGTCCCGTCCGCAAGCGGCTGCCGAAGTCGCGTCCCTCGCGCACCACGTCGTTCACCGTCGGCGGCGCCGAGGGCTACATGACCGCCGGCTCCTACCCGGACGACGGTCTGGGTGAGGTCTTCCTCAAGCTCGGCAAGCAGGGCTCGACCCTGGCCGGGGTGATGGACGCCTTCTCGATGGCGATCAGCATCAGCCTCCAGTACGGCGTCCCGCTGGAGACCTACGTCTCGAAGTTCACCAACATGAAGTTCGAGCCGGCCGGTCTCACCGACGACCCGGACGTCCGGATGAGCCAGTCGATCATGGACTACATCTTCCGTCGCCTGGCGCTGGACCACCTGCCGTTCGAGAAGCGCTCCGCGATGGGCATCTACACCGCGGAGGAGCGTCAGCGTCAGCTCGAGACGGGCTCCTACGAGGCTGCCGCCGAGGAGCTCCCCGAGGCCGAGTCCCTCATGGGCACCACCAACGACGGGCCGGCCGAGGGTGCGGTCGCCACGTCGTCGGCCGACTCGGTGGAGGAGGCGTCCGTCAAGGCGGCCCCGCGGGCGGTGCACACCTCCGCCGAGCTGATGGAGGCGATCACCGGTACCGCGGTGGACAGCCCGCTGTGCTTCACCTGTGGCACGAAGATGCGCCCCGCGGGCAGCTGCTACGTGTGCGAGGGCTGCGGGAGCACCAGCGGCTGCAGCTGATGGTGTGAATGACGACGCTGAGACGTCCTGCACGACGAGGGACGTCCGGACCCGGGCCGCCTGCTGAAGGCGCCGTGTCCGTCGTCTGACCGAGCGAACGCAGGAGGCCCCACCCGAATCGGGTGGGGCCTCCTGCGTTCTCGGCGGAGTCGCTGGTTCAGGAGGGCTGCAAGAACTCCAGTCGGTTGCCGTTGTTGTCCTCGGTGTGGAAGCGCCGCATGCCGGGAAAGCTGTCGTCCCACGTCAGCGGCCAGCTGTGGTCGTGCAGTCGCTGCGCCAGCGCGTCGATGTCGGACACGAGCAGTCCGGGGTGGGCCTTCTTCTGCGGCTTGAAATCTGCCTCCACGCCCAGGTGCAGCTCAAGCTGGTCGGCGCGCACCCACAACCCGCCCCGGGCGGCGAGCGCCGGCGGCTTCTGGATCTCGGTCAAGCCGAGGATCCCCACGTAGAAGCCTCGGCACGAATCCTCCCCGCCGGGGGGCAGGGCCAGCTGCACGTGGTGCAGGCGGTAGTTGAGCGATGTCCTCATCGCGGGCTCGTCGTAGGGCTGGCTCACTCTGGTCCTCACGTGTGTCTTGGCGTCGGGATGCATCGACCGTATCGGTCGTCTCAGACGGGGACGACACGGTCGCCGACCGTCGGTGCACGAGCGCTACCGATGCCGCGTGTCCGCACATGGACGTCCCGGACTCGGGCACCCGCGGCAGCTCGGCAGGCGGCGTCGCCTTCTGGTCGTGCGGTACCCGGGGACGGTCAGGTCGACGAGGCCGCGTAGATGCCGGCGATGGAGGCATCGAGCGCCGCGTCGAACTGATCCTGGCTCATCTGGGTGGTCAGCCCCTCGGTCAGCGCACGCGAGAAGCTGGCGATGACCCCTCGGTTCCTGGTGAGACGGGCGTCGGCCTCCTCGCGGCTGTAGCCGCCGGAGAGCGCGGCCACGCGCAGCACCCGCGGATGCTCGAGAAGCTCGCGGTGATAGCCGTCCTCCTCGGGGAGCGTGAGCTTGAGCATGACGTCCTGCCCCTCGGCCAGCCCGTCGAGATGGGCGAGGAGCGCGCCCTTGAGCAGCTTCTCCGTCGCGGCCTTCTCGGGGCTGTGGATGTCGATCTCGGGTTCGATGATCGGGACCAGACCGGCGGCCAGGATCTGCCGAGCGACCTCGAACTGCTGGGCGACCACGGCGCCGACACCGGTGTCGTCCGCGGTCAGCACCACCGAGCGCATCTTGGTGCCGAAGACACCGTGCCGCTCGGCACGCTCGAGCAGTCCCTCGAGGTCGGGCATCGGCTTCATCAGCCGGGCACCGTCGGCCTCGGGCTCGAGGCCCTTGTCCACCTTGAGGAAGGGGACGACATGCTTCTGCGTCCAGAGGTAGTCCGCCGAGCCCATTCCCGCGATCTGCCGGTCCATGGTCTGTTCGAACAGGATCGCGGCGAGGATGCGCTCGCCGTTGAACACCGGGCTGGTGATGATGCGGGTCCGCATCTGGTGGATCAGGTCGAACATCTCCGTGTCCCCGGTGTACGCCGACTCCTCGATGCCGTACAGCCGCAACGCCTTCGGCGTGCTGCCGCCACTCTGGTCCAGGGCGGCGATGAAGCCCTTGCCGGTCTTGATCCTGCCGAGCATGTCCTCGTTCACGAATCGTCCTCTCCGCTGACGTACCACCGCAGTCACGGCCTTCGCGCACCCGCGTCCTGCCTCCAGCGTCACTCGCGGTCGGCGGTGGTGGGAGGGCCGTCCGTCCCGACTTGTCGGAGCAAGCCGGCTGCGTCAACGGCGGGCACCGGCAGGCGCTCGCGCGCGATGCCGACTTCGGGTCGCGGTCGTGACCGAGTGCCAGGATGGTCCGGTGCCGTCCGAACCCACCGCATCCACCGTCGCCGTCGTCGAGACGGTCCGGCGCTACCCGGTGAAGTCGCTCGTGGGGGAGTCCCTCGACCGGGTCCGCTTCGATGGGCGGGGACTGTGCGGCGACCGGCTCTGGTCGGTGCGGGACCTGGACGGCAGGCTCGGCAGCGGCAAGTCCACGCGACGGTTCCGTCGGATGGACGGCCTGCTCGACCTGGTCGCGGCGTACGACGGGGAGGTGCCGGTCCTGCGATTCCCGGACGGCTCCGTCGTCCGTGGCGACGACGCCGGCATCGATGCCGCGCTCTCGGCGCACGTCGGTCGTGAGGTGACCCTCGCCCGCGAAGGGGAGGTCTCGCACTTCGACGACGGCCCGGTCCACCTCGTGACCACCGCGAGCATCGCCCGCCTGGAGGAGCTGCACGGCGGGCCGGTCGACCCGCGCCGGCTGCGCGCCAACCTGCTGCTGCACACCGCCGTCGAGCCGTCGTTCGTCGAGGAGACGTGGATGGGGAGGCGGCTGTCGCTGGGGGCGGAGGTCGTGCTCCGGGTGGTGGCGCCGATGCCGCGCTGCGTGATGGTGACCCTGCCGCAGGTCGGCGTCGACCCCGACCGGCACCTGCTGCGCACGGTGACGCGGCACAACGACGCGATCCTCGGTGTCCTCGCCGAGGTGGTCCGTCCCGGCGAGGTGGCGGTGGGGGACCGGGTCCGGCTGGCGGACTGATCCCGCGCGGTCGCGGGGAGACGTCTGGTTCGGTCTGCTTCGGCCGTTGGCGTCCCGTTCGGCGGCGCCAACGGGGGCCGGCTGGCCGTGGTGCGGGATGTCTCGTCGGCGGATACTGAGCGACGCCGGGGGTGGAGCGTTCGTGTCGCCATGGGAGAGACGCCGGACCTGTGGAAGGGACTGTGATGGCATCGGTACCTGACGACGCGAGCCGCGCCGGCTTCGACATCCTGGAGAAAGGGCTCAAGCCGGGCGCGCTGGGGCTGCTGTCCAGCACGGTGATCGCCCTGGCGTCGGTGGCGCCGGCCTACAGCCTGGCCGCCACCATCGGGTTCGTGGTGATCTCGGTCGGCCTGCAGGCACCGGTGATCATGGTGCTCGCCTTCATCCCGATGTACTGCGTGGCCGTCGGCTACCGCGAGCTCAACGAGGCCGAGCCGGACGCCGGCACCACCTTCACCTGGGCGGCCCGGACGTTCGGGCCGAAGACCGGGTGGATGGGCGGCTGGGCGATCGTGGCCGCGGACGTGGTCGTGATGGCCAACCTGGCGGCGATCGCCGGGTCGTACTTCTTCCTGCTGTTCAACGCGGACACGGTGGCCGGGACGTTGTTCTGGCCCACGGTGGTCGGCGTCGGCTGGATCGTGCTGATGACCTGGATCTGCTACATCGGCATCGAGATCTCGGCCCGGATCCAGTACGCCCTGCTCGGCATCGAGCTCGGCGTCCTCGCCCTGTTCTCGGTGGTCGCGCTGGTGCGCGTGTACACCGGCAACGCCGCCGTGACGTCGCTGCACCCGTCGTTCTCCTGGTTCAACCCGTTCAACATCCCGAGTGTCGGGGCGTTGGCGACCGGCACCCTGCTGGCGGTGTTCATCTACTGGGGCTTCGACACCGCGGTGTCGGTCAACGAGGAGACCAGGGACGCGCGCAAGACGCCGGGCCGGGCCGCGGTCACCGCGACGCTGGTGCTGCTGGTCGTCTACGTGCTGGTGACCACCGCGACCCAGGCCTACGGGGGGATCGGCACCACCGGGATCGGGCTGGGCAACCCGGACAACGCCAACGACGTCTTCTCGGTGCTCGGCAAGGCGGTCTTCGGTGGCAGCGCGGTCGGCAGCTTCGCGGTGCACCTGCTGATCCTGATGGTGCTCAGCTCGGCGGCGGCGAGCACGCTGACGACGATCCTGCCGACCGCGCGGACCACCTTGTCGATGGCCGTGCACCGGGCGATCCCGGCGAAGTTCGCCCGGGTCAGCGAGCGGCACATGACCCCGACCTGGTCGACGGTCGGCATGGGACTCGCGTCGATCGTCTTCTACGTCGGGCTGACAGCGGTCAGCGGGAACGTGCTGGCGGACTCGATCGCGTCACTGGGGCTGCTGATCGCCTTCTACTACGGCATGACGGGGTTCACCGCGCCGGTGTTCTACCGGCACAGCCTGACGACGTCGGTGCGGCACTTCTTCATGCGGGGAGTGATCCCCTTCCTGGGCGGGCTGATCCTGCTGGCCGCCTTCCTGCAGGCGGCGCACGACTACTGGCTGGTCGGCCCGAACGCCGACTCGTACACGTCGTGGACGATGCCGTTCGCACCGCACTGGGAGATCGGCGGCATCTTCCTGACCGGGGTCGGGGCGCTGCTGCTCGGGGTGGTGCTGATGGCCATCACCTGGTTCGCGATGCCGCCGTTCTTCCGCGGCGAGACGCTGCCCAAGCGCACCGCGGAGCAGATGGCCGGCTACGTGGTGCCCGAGGAGCTCCGAGAGTGAGCCGGTACGGCGCGCAGTTCGGTCCGGACTTCACGTTCCTCGGCGTGCCTGCCTGCGACCTCGACGACCCGGCGTCGTACGCCGACGCGCAGGTGGTGATCCTGGGAGCGCCCTTCGACGGCGGGACGTCCCACCGGCCGGGTGCACGGTTCGGCCCGATGGCGATCCGGATGACCGACTACCTCGCGCACGACGGGTCGCGACCCAGCCTGGCACTGCGCACCGACGGTCTCCTCGACCTCGGCGTGGTCGACGCCGGCGACGTCGAGATGTACTCCGGGGACATCGCGGTCGCGCTGCCCGCCCTGGAGGCGGCCGTGGAGAAGGTCACCCGCGCCGGGGCGATCCCGGTCGTGCTCGGCGGCGACCACTCGATCGCCTTCCCGGACGCGAAGGGGGTGGCCAACGTGCTCGGCCACGGCCGGGTCTCGATGCTGCACTTCGACGCGCACGCGGACACCGGCGACATCGAGTTCGGGTCGCTGTGGGGGCACGGCCAGCCGATGCGGCGGCTGATCGAGTCCGGGGCGCTGCGCGGCGACCGGTTCCTGCAGATCGGGCTGCGCGGCTACTGGCCGCCGCCGGACACGCTGGCCTGGATGGCCGGTCGGCAGCTGCGCTCCTACGAGATGACCGAGATCGGGCGGCGCGGGCTGGACACCTGTCTGACCGAGGCTTTCGTGACCGCGACCGACGAGTGCGACGGGGTCTTCCTCTCCGTCGACATCGACGTCTGCGACCCCGGTCACGCGCCGGGCACCGGCACCCCGGAGCCGGGCGGGCTGAGCGCGCGGCAGCTCCTGGACGCCGTGCGGCGGATCTGCCTGGAGCTGCCGGTCGTGGGGATGGACGTCGTGGAGGTCAGCCCGCCGTACGACCACGCGGACATCACCGCGGCGCTGGCCAACCGGGTCGTGCTCGAGGCACTGTCCGCGATCGCCAGACGGCGCCGCGACCACCGGGACGGCACCACGTGGGACCCGTCCCGGCCGTTGCTGGACGGTCGCTGAGAGCCCACCCGCCGGGGGGCATCGGTCCCTTGCACCGGGCCGTCGTCGGCTCCACGCTGGTCGTGGTGACGCCCTGTCACCGTCCCCTGCCCGGATCCGAGGTACGTGATGGCACAGCATCCGCTCGAGCCGCTGAGCGAGGAGGAGATCCGGCAGACGGCCGCGCTGCTGCGGGGCGGCCGGGGGCTGGCGGACTCGTGGCGGTTCGCCTCGATCGTGCTGGAGGAGCCCGCGAAGGCGGCGGTGAAGGCGTGGCGGCCCGGCGACCCGGTACCTCGCGTCTCCCGTGCCGTGCTGTGGGACCGTGCCACCAACGAGGCATGGGAGGGCCTGGTCGACCTGGGTGCGCACGTGGTGGGGTCCTGGTCGCACCTGCCCGGGGTCACCCCGAACTTCACCGTCGACGAGACCCACGAGGTCGACGAGGCGATGCGGGCCCACCCGGAGGTGGTGGCCGCGCTCGCGGCGCGCGGGATCACCGACATGTCGCTGGTGATGGTCGAGGTGTGGACCTACGGCCGCGCCCTGATGCCCGAGCACTGGCGGGACCGTCGGCTGGGCTGGTGCGACGTCTGGTACCGGGAGTCGCCGGCCGGCAACGTCTACGCGCACCCGGTGTCGGGACTCAAGCTGGTGGTGGACCTGAACAGCCTGGAGCTGCTCGAGGTCGAGAACGACCACGACCACGGCCAGCCGGCGGTGAACGCGGAGTACGTGCCCGGGCCCTGGCGGGGTGCGCTGCGGAGCGACCTCCGGCCATTGGAGATCACCCAGCCCGACGGGGAGTCCTTCACCGTCGAGGGCACCGAGCTCCGCTGGCAGAACTGGTCGATGCGGCTGGGCTTCAACTACCGCGAGGGCCCGGTGATCTACCAGGTCGCCTACGACGACCACGGCACCGTGCGCGACATCGCCTACCGGATGTCGCTGGCGGAGATGGTGGTGCCCTACCGGGACGCGTCCTTCGACCACTACCGGCGGACCGCGTTCGACATCGGGGAGTGGGGGCTGGGCTTCATGACCACCTCGCTGGAGCTGGGCTGCGACTGCCTCGGCGAGATCCGGTACGTCGACGCGGTGCTCCACGACACCCGGGGCGAGCCGTACACGATCACGAACGCGATCTGCCTGCACGAGGAGGACAACGCCGTCTTGTGGAAGCACGTCGACGCCGAGCTCGGCGCCGAGGTCCGCCGGATGCGCCGGATGGTGGTCTCGTGCCACGTCACGGTGGCGAACTACGAGTACCTGCTGTACTGGCGCTTCTACCAGGACGGCAACATCGAGTGCGAGGTACGGGCCACCGGGCTGATGGTGACCACGCCGTTCGCCTCGGCGGACCAGCCGCCGGCCACCGGCACGGTGGTCGACGAGCGGACCTCCGCGCCGTTCCACCAGCACTTCCTGGTCGCCCGGCTGGACCTCGACGTCGACGGGGACCAGAACACCGTGATGGAGGTGGACGCCGAGGCGTTGCCGGTGTCGCCGGAGAACCCGTACGGGCTGGCGATGGTGACCCGGGCGACGCCGGTCCGCTCCGAGGCCGAGTCCGCCCGGGACTTCGACTGGGGCACCCAGCGGTCCTGGCAGGTGGTCAACCCGAACCGCACGAACGCGCACGGCACGAACACCGCGTACAAGCTGGTGCCGACCGCGTCGATCCCGGTGCTGATGGACCCGGACACTCCGCAGTACCGCCGCGCCCCGGTGATCGGGCACACCCTGTGGGTGACCCGCCACCACGACGACGAGCGCTGGCCCGCCGGCGACCACCCGACCCAGTCCACCGACGACCTGGGCATGACCCGGTGGATCGCCGACGACGAGCCGCTGGAGAACACCGACGTGGTGCTCTGGTACGTCTTCGGCATCCACCACATCACCCGGGTGGAGGAGTGGCCGGTGATGCCGGTCGACATCGTGTCGTTCTGGCTCAAGCCGTTCGGCTTCTTCGACCAGAACCCCTCGATCGACGTGGCCCCGTCGATGACCGTGGACGGGGCCCACTGCCACACCGGCGCCGGGGAGCCCGCCGACGAGCCTGGCTAGCTCGTGTCTCGGTCAGACTGGGCCGATGACCTGGTTGTCCGTCGTCTGGCAGCGGACCACGCTGCGCCCGGCTGCCGAGCGGCTGGCCGTCGCGGAGGTGGCGCGTCGCTGTGGCAGGTGCGCGGAGCAGGTGTCGCTCGGTCGGCTGTGCGCCGGCTGCGGGAGCGCCCGGCACGGGCGCCCCTACGTCGTGCCGTGGTCGACGACGCCGCCGCCGGGGGTGAGCCTGAGCCGCACCCCCGGGGTGGCCCTGGCCGCGGTGGCGGTCGGCCAGTCGGTCGGGGCGGACGTGGAGACGGTGGCACGGTTCGGGGACCCGGGCGTGGCCCGCGTCCTGCTGCACCCCGACGAGCACGCCGACGGGCCGGAGGACCTCGCGGTCATCTGGGTCCGGAAGGAGGCGCTGCTCAAGGCGACCGCCCGCGGGCTCGCCACCGACCCGGCCACCGTCCGGGTCTCGGCCGCGCGGGAGGCCCCGCGGGTGCTGGCCTGGCCGGACGGGCCGGCCGGCCCGAGACCCGCCTGGGTGGTCGACCTCGACCTGGCTCCCGGGCTGCGTGCCGCGGTCGCCGGCACCGGCGTCCGGCCGGTGCGGGTGAGTCTCAGGCAGGTAGCGGGGGGAGGGTCTCGTGGTTGAGCCAGGCGTCGAACAGGCCGGTCAGGTCCTGGCCGGTCTCGCGCTCGGTGAACTCCACGAACGCGTCGGTGTTGACCGACCCGTGTGCGTGGGCCCGGGTCCACTCCCGCAGCAGCGAGAAGAACGCGTCGTCGCCGAGATGGAGCCGCAGGGCGTGCACGAGCAGCGCACCCCGCTTGTAGACCCGGTCGTCGAACATCAGGTCCGGGCCGGGGTCGGAGAGCAGCAGGTCCTGGTCGAGGTCGTCGAGCCGGGCGTGGTGCCGGGTCGCCCACTCCTGCGCCGACGGCCCGCCCGACTCCTCCGACCACAGCCACTCGGCGTAGCAGGCGAACCCCTCGTGCAGCCAGATGTCCTTCCAGCTGGTGAGGGTCAGGCTGTTGCCGAACCACTGGTGGGACAGCTCGTGGGCGACCAGCCGCACCGCCTCCCAGTCCGAGGTCAGGAAGTTGGCCCCGAACGTGGACAGCCCCTGCGACTCCAGGGGGATCTCCAGGTCGTCGTCGGTCACGACCACGGTGTAGGACTCGAACGGGTAGGGGCCGAACAGCCGGATGAACGTCTCGATCATGGCGGGCTGGTCACCGAACGCCGCGTCGTACCGGCCGAGCAGCCGCTTGGGCAGCACGGCGTACGTCGGGACCGGGCCGTCGACCTCCTCGATCTCGTAGCGGCCGATGTGCACCGTCGCGAGGTAGGTCGCCATCGGCTCGTCCTGCTCGTAGACCCATGTCACCGCGCTGGAGCGGCGGCGGGTGTCGACGAGCCGGCCGTTGGCGACGACCCGGTAGCCGGGGGAGGTGCTGATGCTGGTGCGGTAGGACGCCTTGTTCGACGGCCGGTCGTTGCAGGGGAACCAGCTCGGTGCGCCGTGCGGTTGGCCGGCGACGATCACGCCGTCGGTGAGCTCCTCCCAGCCGGCGGTGCCGAGGTGCCGGGACCTCAACGGGCGCGGGTGCCCTGCGTAGCGCACGGTCAGCGTGAAGGCGTCCCCCAGCGGGATCTCGTCCTCGGGCCAGACCAGCACCTTGTCCCGGCGGACCTTGTGCTTGACCGGCCGGCCGTCGAGGGTGACCTTGGAGACCTCCAGCGAGTGCAGGTCGAGGGCGATCTCCTCGAGGTCCTCGCGGGCGACGCACTCGAGGCGGGCGTCGCCGGAGAGCCGGTTGCGCTCGACGTTGTACTTCAGGTCGAGGTCGTAGTGGGTGACGTCGAAGTCGGTGTCGCCGTGGCCGGGCAGGTACTCGTCCGCGCCCTCGTCGCGCAGCAGGCTCATGCGGAGGTCCCGTCCTCGGCCCAGGGGCCGATCGGGTTCCCGATCCAGCGGGTCTTGTCGGGCACCGACTCGCCTCTCATCACCAAGGACACCGGGCCGACAGTAGCGTGCCGGCCGATCGTGGCGGCAGGCAGGACCACGCTGTTCGGGCCCAGGGTCGCACCCGCCCGCAGGACCACCCGGTCCATGCTCATCACCCGGTCGTGGAACAGGTGCGTCTGGACCACGCAGCCGGCGTTCACCGTGACCCCGTCGCGCAGCTCGACGAGGTCGGGCTCGGGCAGCCAGTAGGTCTCGCACCACACGCCGTGCCCGATGGTGGTGCCGAGGGAGCGTAGCCAGAGGTTGAGGACGACGGTCCCGGTCGCCGGGCGGGCGAACCACGGCGCTGCCACCAGCTCGACGAAGCTGTCGGCCACCTCGTTGCGCCAGACGAAGGAGGTCCACAGCTCCCGGTCCACCGCCCGGTGCCGGCCCACGAGCAGCCACTTGGCGGCGGTGGCGGTGGCGGCGGCGACCAGGCCGGCCGCCATCAGGACCGCTCCCGACGCGACCGCCGCCACCGCGAACCCGACCCAGGCGGCCACCGCCTCGAGCACCAGGACGACCCCGAGCGCGATCGCGGCCCAGACCACCACCGCGACGAGCCGGGTCAGCTCGACCGCGGCCCGGCTCGCGCGCAGCCGGCGGGACGGGGCGTAGGTGCGGCTGTCGTCGCTCGCGGCGGCCGGGCGTCGCAGCTTGGTCGGCGGGCTGCCCAGCCACGACGTGCCGGCCTTCGCCTTGGTCCGGCGCGGCGCCGCGGACAGCACCGCGACCAGGGACTGCTTGGGCACCTTGCGGCCGGCGGCGAGCATCCCGGAGTTCCCCACGAAGGCCCGCTTGCCGACCTTGACCCGTTCGACCCGCAGCCACCCCCCGCCCAGCTCGTAGCTGCCGATCAGGGTGTCGTCGGCGAGGAAGGCCTCGTCGTTGACCGTCGTCAGCCGCGGTATCAGCAGCACGGTCGACGCCTCCACGCTGCGCCCGATCCGGGCGCCCAGGGCACGCAGCCACAGTGGGGTGAGCGTGCTGGCGTAGATCGGGTAGAGCCAGGTCCGCGCCTCGTCGAGCAGCCGGAGCGTGACCCACGCCTGCCAGGCGGGGCGGCTGTGGACCGGGTGGTGACCGGGCTGGAGGCCGATCCCCACCACCCGGACGGCGGCCACGACCAGCAGCGCGAGGACCAGCAGCGCGACGACCACCGCGAGCGGGAGGGCGAGCAGCGCGGTGCCGGCCGCGTCGGACAGGGAGGTCGCCCGCGCGAGCCGGCCCAGGACGAGGGACGCCCCGGCCAGGGCGGCCAGCAGCGGCAGGGTGGAGATGGCGACGGCCGCTGCCGCGTACGCCGCGGTCCACCAGACGTGCCGGGCGGGGCGCTTGCTCGACCAGGGGCCGCGCGCGTCGCTGACCCGCTCGGCGGGGGACCCGGACCAGAACTCCCCCCGCCGGACGGCGCCGAGGACGGAGGACCCGGGCGCGACCTCGGCCCCGGTGTCGACGGCGGCTCCCGGGCCGAGCGTGCTGCGGGTGCCGATCCGGGCGTCGGCCCCGATGCCCACCTGCCCGACGTGCAGCACGTCGCCGTCCAGCCAGTAGCCGCGCAGGTCGACCTCCGGCTCGACCGAGCAGCCGTCCCCGAGGGTGAGCATCCCCGTGACCGGCGGCACCGAGTGCAGGTCGACGTCCGTCCCCACCGTGGCGCCGAGGGCGCGCGCGTAGGTCACCATCCAGGGGGCCCCGGTGAGGTTCAGCGCCCCGCACTCGTCGGCGAGCCGCTCCGCGAGCCACAGCCGCAGGTGGACCTTGCCGCCGCGGGGGTAGGACCCGGGGGTCAGCCGCCTCAGCAGCACCCGCGCGCCGACCGCGCTCAGGGTCATCCGGCCGGCGGGGAACGCGAACAGCAGCCAGCCGAGGAGCACCCAGGCCCAGGGCAGGGTGGGCAGGTAGGGCACGTCGGCCCACCGGGTGAGCAGGTTGTTGCCGAGGGCGATCCAGGTCAGCCAGCGCAACCCGGAGATGGTCCGCAGCGGCACCGTGAAGACGACCTGGCCGACCTGCGTCTTCAGCGGTGTCGGGCGGACCCGGCGCTGGGAGCGGGTGGCGGGTGCGGCCATCCGCTCCAGCGCGGCGGCGATCGAGCTGACGGTCGGGTTCTCGTAGAGGTCCGCCACGGTGACCTCCGGATAGCGGGTCCGCAGCCGTGAGACGATCTGGGCCGCGGTGAGGCTGCCGCCGCCGAGGTCGAAGAAGTCGTCGTCCCCGGACCTGACCTCCGCACCGATCACGTCGAGCCAGAGCCCGGCGACCCAGGCCTCCGTCTCCCCCAGGACGGTCCGGTGCTCGTCGCCGGAACCGGTCCCGGGCAGCGGCCAGGGGAGCGCGTCGCGGTCGATCTTGCCCGACGTGCGGGTCGGCAGCTCCTCCACGACGGCGAGGCGCGGGACCAGGGCCGCCGGCATCGTCTCGCGCAGCAGCCGGACCGCGGCGGCGGCGTCGAAGCCGGCGGCGACGGTCAGGTAGCCGACCAGCAGCGAGTTGCCGGCCGCCGTCCGCCGGACCGCGGCAGCCGCCCCGAGCACCCCCGGAAGCCGGAGCAGCGAGCTGTCGATCTCGCCCAGCTCGATCCGGCGACCGCCGAGCTTGATCTGGTCGTCGGCGCGGCCGAGGAAGAGCAGGCCCTCGCCGTCGAAGCGCACGAGGTCCCCGCTGCGGTAGGCACGCGGCCACCCGAGGGTCGGCATCGGGGCGTACTTCTCCGCGTCCTTGGCCGGGTCGAGGTAGCGGGCCAGGCCGACCCCGCCGATGATCAGCTCGCCGTCGTGGCCGGCCGGGACGTGGTGGCCGTCGCCGTCGACGACGGCCAGGTCCCAGCCGTCGAGCGGCAGCCCGATCCGCACCGGGCCCTCGCGCGCCAGCCGGGCGGCGCAGGCCACCACCGTCGCCTCGGTGGGGCCGTAGGTGTTCCACACCTCCCGGTCGGCGTCGACCAGCCGTGCGCCGATCTCGGGCGGGCAGGCCTCACCCCCCAGGATCAGCAGGCGTACGTCGGCCAGCGCCTCGGTCGGCCACAGGGTGACCAGCGTCGGCACCGTCGAGACCACGGTGATGTCGTTGGCGACGAGCCACGGTCCGACGTCGACCCCGGTCCGGACGAGCGAGCGCGGCGCCGGCACCAGGCAGGCGCCGTGGGCCCAGGCCAGCCACATCTCCTCGCAGGACGCGTCGAAGGCCACCGAGAGCCCGGCCATCACCCGGTCACCGGGCCCCAGCGGCGCACCCTGCAGGAACAGCCGCGCCTCGGCGTCCACGAACGCCGCGGCCGAGCGGTGCGTGACGGCCACGCCCTTGGGGGTGCCGGTCGAGCCGCTGGTGAAGATGATCCAGGCGTCGTCGTCGGGGCCGGGGCGCGCGCCGGTCCGCTCCGGTCCCGGCTCCCGGCGGTGGACGACGGCCAGGTCGTTGCCGACGATGGCGGCCACGTCCGCCTCGCCGAAGACCAGCCGGGCCCGGTCGTCGGGGTCGTCGGCGTCCACCGGGACGTAGGCGGCGCCGGCGGCGAGGACGCCGAGGATCGCGACGTACAGGGACGTGGTGCCGGACTTCGCGCGGACCCCCACCCGGTCACCCGGGCCGATCCCGCTCGCGTTGAGGTCGGCGGCGACCGCGGCGACCGCGTCGGCCAGGTCGTCATAGCTGAGCTGGTCGGTGCCGCTGTCCAGGGCGGCCGCGTCGCCGTACCGCTCGACGACCGTCTCGAGCACGTCCAGGAGGGTGCGCTCCGGGGTGGCCAGGTCCCGACGGATCAGCGGTGTGTCCAGGAGCCCGGACTGGGGCGGTTCGTCGGTCGGCACCGGGGGAGTCTGGACCTCTCAGGTGAACGGGCGGTGGACGCCCCGGGTGCGGAGAGCGTGGCGGGTTGGCTCAGACGGGCGGGGACGACCTCTGCGCCGGAATCTGCCGCAGGAGGGCGACGGCGTCACGTTCCACGAGCACCGGGACGAAGTCCCGGATCGGGACACCGTCGAACGCGCGGTGGTAGTCGCGCACCACCTTCTCGATCGTCTCGGGGTGCGCGCTGGGGAAGCGCTCGCGCAGGCGCTCGGACAGGGCCACGATCGCCTTGTCCTCCTCGGCGGGGAGCATGGGACCAGTAAACGGAGGCACCGCGGCCGTTGGCAACGGACCAAGGTCCCGAGCGTCCCCGCGACGTGCCTATTCTCGGCGGGTGAGCGCACGCGCAGGAATCATCGTCACGGGCACCGAGGTGCTCACCGGTCGGGTCTCGGACCGCAACGGGCCCTGGCTCGCCGAGCGGCTCCGGGAGGCCGGTGTCGACGTCGGCTTCACGGTCGTGGTCGGTGACCGGCCCCAGGACCTGGTCGACGCCCTCGACTTCCTGGCTCGGGCCCGGGTCGACCTGGTCATCACCTCCGGTGGCCTGGGTCCCACCGCCGACGATCTGACCGCCAGCGTGGTGGGGGACTGGCAGGGGCGTCCGTCGAGCCTCGACCCGGCCCTGGAGACGCGCATCTCCGCGATCGTCGCGCGGTTCAGCGCGAGAGGCGGCTGGACGGTGGACCCGGACGCGATGGCGGCGGGCACCCGCAAGCAGGCGCTGGTCCCACGCGAGGCGGAGGTCCTGGAGCCCGTCGGGACGGCGCCCGGTCTCGTCGTACCCGGGCGAGAGGGCCTCGAGCACCCACCCGTGGTCGTGCTGCCGGGACCGCCCGGCGAGCTCCAGCAGATGTGGTCCGCGGCGCTGGAGTCGCCGGTGGTGCGCGATGCGCTGGTCGAGCGGGCCGAGCTGCGCCAGTCGACCGTGCGGCTGTGGGGCACTCCCGAGGCGGCCATCGCGGCGACCTTGCGGCGGCTCGAGCCCGACCTCGAAGGCCTGGAGGTCAGCACCTGCCTCCGCGAGGGTGAGCTGGAGGTGGTCACCCGGTACGGCGCCGACGGCGCGGGCGCCTACGACGGCTTCGTCGAGGCGCTGTCCGCGGAGTTCGACGACGCCGTGTTCTCCACGGACGGCTCGACCATCGACGACATCGTCGCCCGGCTGCTCGCGGACCAGGGGCTCACCATCGCGACGGCCGAGTCGTGCACGGCGGGTCTGCTCGCCGGCCGGCTGACCGACCGCGCCGGCTCGTCGGCCTGGGTGCGCGGGGGTGCGGTCGTCTACTCCGTCGACGCCAAGCGCGACCTCGTCGGCGTGCCGTCCGAGCTGGTCGAGCGGCACGGGGTGGTCTCCGAGGAGGTGGCGGTCGCGCTCGCGGACGGTGCCCGGCACGCGCTGGGCGCCGACGTCGGGGTCGGCATCACCGGGATCGCCGGACCGGGCGGAGGCACCGCCGAGCAGCCGGTCGGGCTGGTGCACCTGTGCGTGAGCGGGCCAGCCGGCCGGATCAGCCGCGCCCCTGTCCTGTCGGGGGGCCGGGCTCAGGTGCGGACCCGCGCGGTGGCGGTGGCGCTGCACCTGGTGCGGGAGCTGCTGGGCGGCTGACGTCCCGGCTCAGACCGCGACGACGGTCGCCGCACCGAAGAAGTCCGCCGGCATCGGCCGATCCAGCTGCCAGGTGATGGCGATCGGCCGCTCACCGGTGTGCCCGACGTAGGCGACGGGTCCGAGGAAGAGGTACGGCGCGGTACCGAACTCGTCGCTCTTCGACTGGCGCACGAACAACAGCACCGTGCTGGTGCCGTTCAGGTACCGCTGCCCTGTCCGCGACGCCACCGAGGTGACCGACTGGGACTCCCAATGGAAGAGCGTGCGGCTCAGCGGATAGTCCTGGTACATGGTCGTGGGGGAGTAGTCCGCCTCCGACTTCGACAGCGTCACGAAGAGCGCGTCCACGTTCGCCTCCGGCACGTAGAGCACGCCCTCGCGGAACGAGTTGGGCTTGCGATCCAAGCTCGCGTAGTCGAGGGCGGCGAGTACCTCCTCGCGCTGATAGCTGGCATGGACCCGCAGCGGCACGCCGGCCAGCGGTCCCTCGAGGTCGACCGTGCGGTGCCGGGCCTCGTCGAAAGCCAGGTCGACCACGCTGTCGAGCTCCTCGCGGGTGGCCCGTTCCGCGCGTAGGGCGGAGAGCCCCTCGTCGTACGAACCATGACCGCCTCCGCCCGGCCACAGCGAGAAGAACAACATGCGGGCCACTCGTTGCTCGACGGCACTCAGGTCGGCGTACGGTGCCGCTGCGTCCCCCAGCAGTTGCCGGTACGTCGAGGCGCGTAGCGGGTCGTCGACGTGGGCGAAGGCCCGGACCCGCCGGAGCAGCTGCTCCTCGTGCGACGACCCGGAGCGCGTCGACAGGCCGGCGTCGCGACGGAGCCGGGTCCACGAGTGGGTCCCGCGACGCAGCACGTCGGAGAGCTCGAGGCCGGACTCGTCGAGGAAGCCGGCCAGCGAGTGATCGCCGTAGGAACGTAGCTCGGCAACCATCTGCCGCCAGCGGTTGGCGATCTGGCTGCGCAGGTTCTCCAGCACGATCGTCTGCGCCTGCTTGTCCATGACGATCTGGCACCCCGACGGCAGGAACGCGAACCCCCGCTCGATCTCGCGCTCGAGACCTTTGCGGGTCTGACCCGTCAACGCGCGGAGCTTGATGTCGAAGCGGAACTCCTTGCGGTGGTGGCCCACGAAGTCCAGCACGGTCAGCACGGGCTTGCCGCTGGTGCGGCGCAGACCTCGCCCGAGCTGTTGGAGGAAGATCGTCGAGCTCTCGGTCGGCCGCAGGAACAGCACCGTGTCCACGTCAGGCAGGTCGAGCCCCTCGTTGAACAGATCCGCGGCGAACAGCACGTTGATGCGGCGGTCCCGGAGATCGAGCAGGGCTTGGGCGCGCTCCTCGGCGGAGGTGCTGCCGCTGACGGCCCGCGCGGAGATGCCGGCCCGCTCGAAGCGCCTGGCCATGAACTCCGCGTGCGCGACGCTGACGCAGAACCCCAGTGCCCGCATCGATCCCGGGTCGAGCACCTTGTCCCGCAGCTGGGTGAGGACGACCGCGGCCCGGGCATCGTTGCCTGTGTAGAGCTTCGAGAGCTGGTCCTCGTCATAGCGGCCGCGTGACCAGCTCACCCGTCGAAGGTCGGTGCCGTCTGCGACCGCGAAGTAGTGGAAGGGGCACAGCAGGTCGGCGCCGAGAGCGTCCCAGAGCCGGAGCTCGGTTGCCGTACGCCCGTCGAAGAACTCAACGACGCTGGTGCCGTCCGCTCGTTCCGGGGTGGCGGTGAGACCGAGCAGCTCGCGAGGCGTGAGATGGGCGATCAGGCGGCGGTAGGTCGAGGCCGCCGCGTGGTGGAACTCATCGATGACCACGATGTCGAAGGCATCACTGGGCAGATTGCTGGCGCCGTACGCCGTGAGTGACTGGACGCTCGCGAAGACGTGCCGCCACCGTTCGGGCCGGGCACCGCCGACGAAGAGCTCACCGAACGACGGGTCGGCGAGCACCTCGCGGTAGGTGCGCAGTGACTGCTCGAGGATCTCGCGGCGATGCGCCACGAACAGCAGCGAGGGACGCTCGCCAGTCTCCGGGTGGCACAGGCCCCGGTAGTCGAGCGCGGCCACGACCGTCTTTCCCGTGCCGGTGGCGGCGACCACCAGGTTGCGATGCCGATCGTGCATGGTCCGCTGCACGTCGAGCTGTTCCAGCATCTGCTGCTGGTGGGGGTACGGCCTGACCTCCAGGCCCGAGAGGGTCAGGGTCACCCGGTCGTGCTGACGACGGCCGGACGCCTCCGCGAGGGCGTCGTCGAGGCGGTCCCGGTCACGGTCCGGGTCGTAGTCCTCGAACGACGGATCGTTCCAGTAGGTGTCGAAGGTGGCCCGAAACTTCTCGAGCAGGCTGGCGGTGCCCACGTGGGACAGCCGCACGTTCCACTCGACACCCTCCAGCAGGGCGGCTCGCGACAGGTTCGACGAGCCGACGTACGCGGTGTCGAAGCCAGTGTCTCGCCGGAACATCCAGGCCTTGGCGTGTAGCCGCGTGCGCTGTGCGTCGTACTGCACCTTGACGCTGGCACCGAACTCACGCACGAGTCGGTCCAGGGCCGCCCGTTCGGTGGCGCCCATGTAGGTCGTGGTGATGACCCGGAACGGGCCGCCACGCTCACGCATCCGTCGCAGCTCGGTCTCCAGGAGCCGGATCCCGTGCCACTTCACGAAGGCGCAGAGGAGATCAACCTCGTCGCTGCTGTCGATCTCGGCGCGCAGCTCGGCCCCCAGACTCGGCTCGCCCTTGCTGTTGGTCAGCAGCGCGGCATCCGACAGGGGAGTCCGAGGACGGACCGGGGCGCGATTGGCGGCACCGGGCGCGACCGGAGCGGTCAGCGCGAGAAGCTGACGTGACTCATGCGGAACACTCGCGCCGGTGTCGTCGAGGTGACCCACGAGAGCGTTGACGAGGTCGATACGGCGCTCCTGCGAGCGGATCGAGCGCAGCGACCTCAAGACGGTGTCGTGAACGTGCCGGGCGAGCACGTGGGGCTGGTCCGCCTCGTCGACATCGGCCACGAGCTGTCGCAGTGGAGCGACGTCCTCCAGCATGCCGTTGACCTCGGTCGTGATCAGCAGCTCGTACAAGCCTTCGCGCACATGACCCCCTCAGATGAGGCCCTAGCTTGGCACCCCGGCCTCGCCGGGGCGGCGGTGCGACACGGCGGGAGAGTCCCCGACCGGGCTGCCGAGCTCGAGGGTGCCGGCCGCCGGATCAGAACCCAGCCCCGCCGGACAGCTCGGTGACCTCCCCGGTCCGGGTCGAGACCAGCGCGGTGCGGGAGAACACCGCGTCCAGCGGCAGCACCTCGTTCACCTTCCGGGCGACGACCGGCAGGTCGTCGAGCCGGAGCCTCGGGGCGATCGTCAGGTGAGGCAGCCACTGCCCGGCCCGGTAGTGCGGGTGCACCTCGGCGCCGGTCCCGGCCACCGCCTCGACCACGGAGCGCTGCCGCGCGAGCAGGGAGGTCGCCACCACCGGGGCCAGCCACACCCGGCTCCGGGGGAACATGCCGAGTCCGCCGAAGCTGGTGACGACCGCTTCCGACGCCGCCGGGCCGGCGAGCGCGGAGCGCACGGCGTCCAGGTCGTAGGACGTGAGGCTGGCCAGGGTCAGGTGCGGCAGGTGCCGGCCGTGCGTGTGGGAGAGCAGCGTCGGGACGCCCGCCTCCTCGAGACGGTGCCACAGCCGGCGTACGGCGCGGTCGGTCCGCTCGTCCGGCAGCAGGCAGACCGACAGCGTCACCTGGCTACCCTGCCTCAGCGGTGGTGGGGAGGCGGGCGCGCCTGAGCCCTGTCGAGACCTGCGGCGGAGGTTTCAAGACCTTTTGTCGCGGTTCGGGCGGTACGTCCACCGGGACGGCGCCTTCGGGTCGGCAACGATTCGGTCCCGGAAGTCCGGACATGCGTACGCCGAAAGGTAAAGGGGTAGACGCCTCGGGACCGGCCCTAGCAGGCACGTACCAGAAGCGAGGCGTCCGATGAGTCAACCAACGGAGCTCCAGAAGGGGCTCAAGCAGCGGCACTTGACGATGATTGCGATCGGCGGGGTGATCGGGGCCGGCCTGTTCGTCGGCTCCGGCGTGGTGATCAACCAGACCGGGCCGGCTGCGTTCCTGTCCTACCTGGTCACCGGGGTGCTGATCATCCTGGTGATGCGGATGCTGGGGGAGATGGCGACAGCCAACCCGTCGACCGGCTCGTTCGCCGACTACTCGCGCAAGGCGCTGGGCGGCTGGGCCGGCTTCTCGGTGGCCTGGCTGTACTGGTACTTCTGGGTGATCGTGGTCGGCTTCGAGGCGGTCGCCGGCGCCAAGATCCTGACCTTCTGGTTCGACGCACCGCTGTGGCTGCTCTCGTTGGGCCTGATGGTGCTGATGACGGCGACCAACCTGGTGTCGGTCGGCTCCTACGGGGAGTTCGAGTACTGGTTCGCCGGGATCAAGGTGTTCGCCATCATGGCGTTCCTGGTCCTCGGTGCGCTCTTCGTGCTCGGGCTGTGGCCCGGTCAGTCGATGGACTTCAGCAACCTCACCGACCAGGGCGGCTTCCTGCCGCACGGCTTCGGCGCGATCTTCTCCAGCATCGTGGTGGTGATCTTCTCCATGGTCGGCGCGGAGATCGCCACCGTGGCGGCGGCCGAGTCCAACGACCCGGAGCGGGCGATCGCCAAGGCCACCCAGTCGGTGATCCTGCGGGTGGCGACCTTCTTCGTCGGCTCGATCTTCCTGCTCACCTGCATCGTGCCGTGGAACGACACGGAGCTCGGCGCCTCGCCGTACGTCGCCGCCTTCAAGCAGATGGGCATCCCGTACGCCGACCAGGTCATGAACGCCGTGGTGCTCACCGCCGTGCTGTCCTGCCTGAACTCCGGGCTGTACACGGCCTCCCGGATGCTGTTCGTGCTCGCCGCCCGGAAGGAGGCGCCGATGCGACTGACCCGGGTGAACCGCCGCGGCGTCCCGGTGTGGGCCATCCTGGCCTCGACGGTCGTCGGCTTCCTCAGCGTGATCGCGGCCTACGTCTCGCCGGACACCGTCTTCACCTTCCTGCTGAACTCCTCCGGAGCGGTGATCCTGTTCGTCTACCTGCTGATCGCACTCTCCCAGTTCGTGCTGCGGCGCCGGACGCCGGACGACCAGCTGAGCGTGCGGATGTGGCTGTTCCCGGGCCTGACGATCGCGGCGACCCTCGGCATCCTCGCCGTGCTCGCGCAGATGGGCTTCACCGCGGCGACCCGCTCGCAGCTCCTGCTGAGCCTGCTGTCGTGGGCCGTGGTCCTGGTGCTGTACGTCGTCACCCGGGCCCGCGGCGGGTCCGTGGCGCCGCAGGAGAAGCGCCCGGTCCCCGAGACGGTGGACAGGTAAACGAAACGCGACTGATAGGGACTTCCTGGTCCTAACAGGTCAAGGACAACCACCCTTCGGCGTCATGACCGCGTCCTCCCGCCTCTCTAGCGTGCACAAGAAGGGCCACCGCACCCTGGCTGCCATCTGACGACGGAGGAACAGATGAAGGCACGTGCACGCGCGGGAGCCATCGCGCTCGTCACCGCGGTCGGAGCGATCGGGACGGTGGCGCCGGCATCCGCCCACAAGTCCCACCACCACCACCATCACCACGGCAGCCACCCGGTGACGGTGATCACGAAGGGGCTCGACGGCCCCTTCGGCATCGACGCGACCCACCACCGCGGCTTCCTCGTCGCGGAGAGCGTGTCCGGCCAGGTCACCCGGGTCGACCGGCACGGCAAGCAGCACGTGGTCATCGACGGTGCACCCGGGGTCGCCGGGGTCGCGGGGTCACGTCACCACGTGTACGCCGTGCTGGGCGGTGCCAACGAGGAGGGGCCGGCACCCCAGGGCACGTACCCGCCCAGCTCGGTGCTCCGCTCGGACAAGTACGGCCACCACGTCAAGGTGATCGCCGACCTGGCCAAGTACGAGCTCGCCCACAACCCGGACGGCCAGAGGCAGTTCGACGACAAGGGCCAGCCGTACGACGCGCTGTCCAACCCGTTCGCGATGAACCGGTCCCGCTACGGCCTGCTGGTCGCCGACGGCGGCGCGAACGACGTGCTGCGGGTGAACCCGCGGACGGGCAAGGTGTCGACGTTCTTCGTCCCGCCGACCGTCAAGGACGTCCCGGCGTGCCTCGAGCCGGGCGCACAGGCCAACCCGGGCACGGTCGGCTGCGACCCGGTGCCGACCGGCATCGCGGTGGTCCGCGGCAGTGTCTACGTCAGCACGCTGGGCGCCGAGGTCCCGGGAGCCGGACGGGTCTACCGGCTGAACCCGTGGACCGGCAAGGTGCGCCAGGTCTGGAAGGGCCTGACCGCCCCGACCGGCATCGCGGTCTCGCCCGAGGGCACGGTCTACGTCTCCGAGGTGCTGTTCAACGCCCCGCCGGAGGACGCGCCGCCGCCGCCCGGATTCGACCCCGCCTCGGTGGGTCGGATCACGAAGATCTCGCACGGCAAGATCACCCACGCCCAGGTGACGATGCCCACCGGGCTCGACTACGAGCACGGGCAGCTCTACTCCTCGGCCTGGAGCATCGCCTTCTTCCTCGACATCCCGAGCGCCGGACAGATCGTCCGGGTGGATCGTCGCGCGTTCCACTGATCTGGTGGTCAGTCGCCACTGAATCGGATATTTCGCCCCGCTCGGGCCCCGTCAACCTCGATACTCCAGGAAACGGGGTCCGAGCGGGGAGGTCGCGCGACGGTGGCAGCATGGCAGGGGACGGGGTCGACGCGCGGGTTCGTGCGGACGGCGCTGCTGGTGTCCCTGCTCGGCGCCGCCTACCTGGCCTGGCTGCTCAGCGACATCGGCTCCGCGCGTGCCGAGGTGGTGGTCAGCGAGCTGGTGTTCGTCGCCGCCCCGCTGTACGCCGCCTGGTCCTGCTGGGGGGCGCACCGCCGTGACCACGCCACGCACGCCGCCTGGTGGTGGCTGACGATCGGCTGCCTGACCTGGGCTGTCGGGTCGGTCACCTTCGCGACGTACCAGCTGCTGCTCGGCACCGTGCCCCCGATCCCGTCCCTGGCCGACATCGGCTACGTCGGCTACGCGGTGCCGGTCGCCCTCGGCATCATGCGCTTCCCCCGGACGGCAGGCAGCCTCTGGTCACGCTGGCGGTCCGGTCTGGACAGCGTCGTCATCGCCGGCTGCCTGCTGCTGACCAGCTCGCTGCTGGTGCTCGACCCGATCCTGGACGCCGCCCCGGTCGCCACCCCGGCACGGATGGTGGCGCTGGCCTACCCGCTCGTCGACGGGCTGGTCGCCGCGATCGTGCTGGCCCGCTGCGTGGTGCTGCCCGACACCCGCCGGATGGTCTGGATCCCGCTCAGCCTCGGTCTGCTGGTGCTCTCGCTGACCGACAGCGTCTACGTCTCCCGCACCGTGCACGCCGCGTTCGTGCCGGGCGGTCCGCTCGACGTCGGGTGGTTCGCGGCCTTCGCGCTGGTCGGCCTCGCGGGTGCGGCGCCCGCGATCCGCACCCCCCGCCCCGACCTGGCCGAGGCACGGCAGGCACCCGGCTTCGTCCGGCAGCTCTTCCCGTCCCTGGCGACCGGGCTGGCCGTCGTGGTCTGCGCGGTGGACCCGGCGGCGGTGACCCGGCACCACCACTGGTGGCTGGTCGGGGTGGTGGCTGCCTGCGTCGGGCTGCGCCAGCTCGTCGTGGTGGCCGACCAGACCACGCTGGCCCGTGACCTGTCCCGGGCGGTCGACCGCCGTACCGCCGAGCTCCGGCACCGCGAGCAGTGGTGGCAGGACGTGGTGCAGAACCTCTCCGACGTGGTCATCGTCCTCGGCTCCGACGGCAGCGTCGTCTACTGCAGCCCCGCGGTCAACAGCGCCCTCGGGCACATGCCGCTGCTGCCCTCCGCGGGGGAGCTGCTCACCCAGGTGCATCCCGACGACGAGCCCAAGGTGCTGGCCACGATCGTCCCGGTGGTGGTCGACGGCACCGAGGCGCACGGCCTCGTCGAGTGCAGGATCCGGCGCCTGGACGACAGCTACGGCTGGTTCGAGGTGCAGGCTGTCGGGCAGCTCAACGAGCGCGCCCTCGAGGGAGCCGTGCTGACCCTGCACGACGTGAGCGAGCGGCGCGAGCTGACCACCCGGCTGCTCCGGCAGGCCCACCACGACGCGCTCACCGGGCTGCCCAACCGGGTGCTGCTGATGGACCGCATCGAGCACGCCCTGGTACGGCGTCCCGACCGCCCGTTCGGGTTGCTGCTGCTCGACCTCGACGACTTCAAGGTGATCAACGACCGGCACGGGCACGGCGCCGGTGACCTGGTCCTGACCGTGATCGGCCAGCGGCTGGCCGGCCTGGTGCGGGCGGGTGACACGGTCGCCCGGCTCGGCGGCGACGAGTTCGCCCACCTCGTGCACGGCACCGCCGAGGAGGTGCGGGCGGTCGCCGAGCGCCTGGTGGAGGCGATCGAGCAGCCGGTGGTCGCGGGCGGCCGCCGGTTCAACGTCCGCACCAGCGTCGGGGTGGTGCTTGCCGACGACGACGCCTCGGAGAGCGCTCAGGCGCTGCTGTCCCACGCCGACATCGCGCTCTACGAGGCCAAGGCCCGCGACAAGGGCGGCATCGTGCTGATCGAGGGCGACTCGCGGCTCGACGCCGCCAAGCAGGTGCAGCTCAAGGAGCAGGTCGCCCAGCCGATGCTCGACCAGTTCCACGTCGTGTACCAGCCGATCGTCGACCTCCAGTCCGGCGAGATGCGCGGCGTGGAGGCGCTGCTGCGCTGGCAGCACCCCGACCTCGGCTCGGTGCCGCCCGACGTGTTCATCCCGATGGCCGAGCACGGCGGCTCGATCCAGGTCCTCGGCTGGTTCGTGCTCGAGGAGTCCTGCCGTCAGCTCGCCGCCTGGCAGCTGGAGGCCCCCCTGCAGCGGGTCGCGATCGGCGTGAACGTGTCGGTCCGCCAGCTCGACGAGCCGGGGTTCGCCCGGCGGGTCGCCGAGCTGGTCGCGTCATACGGTGTGAGTCCGGACCAGGTGGTGATCGAGCTGACCGAGCAGTCGCTCGCCGTGGACTTCGAGACCGCGGTCACCGTGGTCGAGGAGCTGCGGGCGACCGGGCTGTCGGTGGCCGTCGACGACTACGGCACCGGTTACTCCTCGTTGCGCTACCTGGACCGCTTCGACGCCGACGTGGTGAAGGTCGACCGGAGCTTCGTGGCCAACGTGGTGGACAGCGTGCACACCCAGAAGATCGTGCGGTCGGTGATGCACATGGCGCAGTCGCTGGACCTGCAGTCCATCGCGGAGGGTATCGAGACCCCCGAGCAGCTCGCCGTCGTGGCGGCGCTCGGCTGTGAGCTGGGGCAGGGCTACCTGTTCTCCCGTCCGGTCCCGCCCGAGCAGATCAGTGCGATGCTCGGGCACCGGTTCGCCGTCCCTGCCGCGTCGTCGCTGGTCGCCGGCTAGCCGTCGCCGGCCGGACCGGCCCGGGAGCGACAATCAGCCCTCCGGGACCGCCCGGGGCAGCCGGGCGAGGTGCCTGACGACGGTGCCCACCCCGGCGCCGATCGCCGCGCCGGCGATCACGTCGCCGGGAAAGTGCACCCCGGTGTGCACCCGGGAGTAGGCGACGGTGGTGGCGAGCAGCCGCAGCGCGGTGTCCAGCTGCGGGACGCTGGCCCCGACCGCGGTCGAGAAGGCGAACGCCGAGGCGGCATGGCCCGACGGGTAGGAGTGGGACTCCGGCATCGGGACCACGTGCGTGCGCACGGTCCCCTGGCGCAGCGGACGCCGGCGCCGGAACACGGGCTTGATCGCCACGTTGACCACGGCCGAGGTCACGCCGAGGGCGGTCAGCCCGACCCGCGCGGCCCGGCGGGGCCGCTCGCCGAGCACGCTCATGCCCGCGGCCACCCCGAACCAGATCACCGAGCGGTTGGCTGCCCGCGAGATGCGGGCCAGGCCGTGGTCCAGGGTGGGTGAGGGCGTCGCGTGCACGGCGTCGTACACCGCCCGGTCCAGGACGACGAGCTCGCGGCCCACCCGGTCGAGTCCCTCCCACGACGGCCTCACCGGTGCCCTCCCCGTCCCGCCAGCCGGCGCAGCGCCACCCAGCTCAGCGACTCCCGCCGGGCCGGGACGCCCGGGCGGACCCGGGGCACCCGGACCCGGAGCGCGCGATGCCGGATCGTGCAGTGCACCGGTGTCGGCAGCATCAGCGCCTCACCGTCGACGCCGACCGGGATCTGCGGGGCGTCGGCGGTGACCACGACCTCGGGGACCGCGAGCGCGTTGAGCCCGTGGCTGCTGGCGCCCCGCAGCAGCCCGACCGCCTGCACCGTGTTGGCGGCGGACAGCGTCACCAGGCCGAGCGTGCCGCTGTCCAGCCGGGCCCTTCGCCCCATGCCGGCCACGTCGCCGGTGCCGTACGGGTTGTCGCTGACCAGCACCGCCTGCGGGTGGTCGACCTCGAGCCCCTCGGCGTGCGCCGCCAGGCCGCCGTCGCCGTGCTCGGTGAGCAGGTCGGGCAGGATCGTCAGGGTGGTGCGGGTCTTGTCGTCGCGGTAGGCCGGGCTCTGCACCACTGCTGCGTAGGCCCCGAAGGACGCGTTGTTCACGAACGTCCGGTCCCCGATCATCCCCAGGTCGACGCACAGCTCGACGGCGTCGTCGGTGAGCGCCGCGAGACTGGCGGCGACGTCCTCACGGTCGAGCCCCAGATCCAGGGCGAAGTGGTTGCGGGTGCCGGCGGGGATCACCAGGAACGGCACGTCGTGCTCGGCGGCGACCCCGGCCACGAGCGCCTGCGTGCCGTCGCCGCCGGCCACCCCGAGGAGGTCGGCGCCACGCGCCACGGCGTCCTCCGCGAGGGCACGGACGTCGATCTGCTCGGGACCCTCGAGCAGCGCCACCTCCGCACCCAGCTCCTCGGCCTTCTCCTTCAGCCCGAAGCGGGCGACCTTGCCCCCTCCGGACCGAGGGTTCATCACCAGGAACGGGTGCTGGGGCGGCGGGACCACGAGCTCGGGCATCGGGTTCGGCTGGGTATGGCGGTCCAGCGCGGCGCGTCCGACGACGCCGGCCAGGACGGCCACGGCGAGCACGACGATGAGGTCGAGCACCAGGCCCTCCGCGACGAAGAGCCAGACCAGGGCCAGCGGGATCAGCACGAGGAGCGCCGCGGCCAGCGCGCGGACGAGCCCGCGGTGCGCCAGGAACCAGAACGTCGCCGCCGCCCCGACCACCGCGGCCAGCACCGTCAGCAGCAGCACGTGCACCCCCGAGACCACCGAGGCGCGCACCAGCAGCAGCAGTGACACGACGGCCAGCGCGAGGGCGCCGCGGGCGAGCCAGCGCTGCCGGGGGCCGGGCGGTGCGTCGTGCTCGGGCATGCGGCTCACGCTCCTCGTCTCCGGACGACGGGTGCAGCGCTTCTGGTCGCGCTGACCGCTCGTCAGCCGCCCGTCCGTCCACCGTCGAGTCTGCTGAGTGCGCCGCGGCACGGCATCGTCTCGGCGGGATGAGGCCGCCGCGCGGAACCCGGCGAGCCGGGCGCGACCACCCGGCCGGTCAGGCGGTCGGCGCCGGCTGGGCCGGCACGTCCTGGCGGCGGGCGTTGATCAGCAGCCCGGCCACGACCAGGGCCGCCACGAGCAGCATCGAACCCCAGAAGAAGGCCACGTGGTAGCCCTCGATGAAGGCGGACGGCAGCAGCTGCGCGGCGTCCTGCGCGCTGCGGGCGTTGTCGGCCAGGTAGCCGGTCACCGCGCCCGCGAACAGCGTGTTGAGCAGCGCAGTCCCCAGCGACCCACCGATCTGCTGAGAGGTGTTGAGCACGGCGCTGGCGACGCCGGCGTCGTGCGGGCTGACGCCGAGCAGGGCGGTGCTGGACGCGGGGATGAACACGCACGCCATGCCGATGCTCAGCAGGAGCTCCGAGGGCAGCACGTGCGACCAGTAGGAGGTGTCCGGGCCGATCCGGGTCAGCAGCAGCATCCCGACGCTGGCCATGGCCAGACCGGGCACCATGACCGCCTTCGGGCCGAGCCGCGGGAGGAGCTGGGCGACCACGCCGGCGGCCAGGATGATGCCGAGGCTGAAGGGCAGGAACGCGAAACCGGACTTGAGCGGGCTCCAGCCGAGGTTGACCTGGAAGTAGTAGGTCAGGAACAGGAACATCGCGAACAGGCCCGCTCCCACCAGCAGGAACACCAGGTAGGAGCCGCCGCGGTTGCGGTCGAGGACCACCCGCAGCGGCAGCATCGGGTTGCGGCTGCGGCGCTCCCACAGCACGAACGCCACCAGCAGCACCACGGCCGTGACCAGCCAGGTCAGGGTGGTGGGGTCGGTCCACCCCTGCACGGAGGTGTCGCCAGGGGTGCCCGGGTGGGCGGCCTTGGCGGCCTCGGTGAAGCCGTAGACCAGGGAGAACAGACCGAAGGTCGCCAGCAGCACCCCGGGGATGTCGTAGCGGGTGTCGCCGTGCGCCTTGCTCTCGTGCACCAACGGGACCGCGGCCGTCGCGACGATCAGCGCGACCGGCACGTTGACCCCCAGGCACCAGCGCCACGAGGTGAACTCGGTCAGCACGCCGCCGACGATCAGCCCGATTGCGGCACCGCCGCCGGCCAGCGCGCCGAACACGCCGAACGCCTTGGCCCGCTCCTTCGGCTCGGTGAAGGTGACCGTCACCAGCGAGAGTGCGGCCGGGGCCATCAACGCCGCGAACGCGCCCTGGAGCGCGCGGGCGGCGAAGAGCAGCTCCTGGGTGGGCGCGAGACCGCCGATGGCCGACGCCGCGGCGAAGCCGAGCAGGCCGACGATGAAGGTCCGCTTGCGGCCGGTGTAGTCGGCGATCCGGCCGCCCAGCAGCAGCAGGGCGCCGAACGAGAGAGTGTAGGCGGTGACGATCCACTGCCGGTCGGCGTCGCTGATGTCCAGCGCCTTCTGGGCCGACGGCAGCGCGATGTTCACGATCGAGGCGTCGAGCACGATCATCAGCTGGGCGGCGGCCAGCACGGTCAGCGCCCACCATCGTCGTGGGTCCGGCGCCTCGGCGCCGACATCGGGGAAACCGGTCTGTGCGGGGCTGGCGGACTCGGACACGAGGACTCCTGGACGGATCGACGACGCGGCTCGGGTGCAGTGACCTCAACCGGCCAGAAGGCCGTCCTGCTTCCCGATCTCCTCACCTTTGACGCCGGCACCGACAGAAAATCGCCGGGAGCGCCCAGCTGTCTGGACCACTCCCGGCGACCTCCCCCACGGAGGACGGACCGCTCAGGGGAGCGGGTCGACCTCCTCGTGGTCACCGACCGCTCCGGCCAGCGCGGACAGGTGGAACTGCCCGTCGCCGAGCAGGTGGTCGAGCGCGGTGAGGTGGCTGGTGTAGCTGCCCACGCTGTACTCGGCCGTCATCGCGATGCCGCCGTGCAGCTGGATCGCCTCCTGCCCGATGTGCCGGGACGCGCGGCTGACCTGCAGGCCCGCGCGGGCCGCCGCCTCGGCGGCCTCCTCGGGCGTGCCCGAGGCCAGCACCATCGTGGCCCAGACCGCGACGCTGCTGGCGAGCTCCAGGGACACGTACATGTCGGCGGCCCGGAAGGTCAACGCCTGGAAGGTCTTGAGCGGCACCCCGAACTGCTTGCGGCTCTTGAGGTACTCCGACGTCGCGTGCAGCGCGAACTCCATCGCCCCGATCGCCTGGTTGGCGGCGGCGATCCGGGCCCCGTCGAGGGCCTGGGCGATCGCGGGGGTCGCGTCCCCGCTGCCGAGCGGCACCGCTGGGGTGGACTCGAAGGCGAGCCGGGCGGCACGGCCGCCGTCGAAGGTGGCGTAGCCGGTCCGGGAGAGGCCGGCGGCGTCGCCCTCGACCAGGAACAGGCCGGTGCCGCCGTCGGGCAGCGCGGCGCTGACCACGAGCCGGTCGGCGCGGGCCCCGTGGGGGACCGGCTCCTTGACCCCGGACAGCGTCCAGTCCGCACCCGAGCCGGACGCGGTGACCGCGGTGGCCGAGGTGGCCCAGCGGGTGCCGGGCTCGGCGTGGGCGAACGCGAGCAGGCTCTCCCCGGAGGCCAGCGCCTCCAGGACGGACGCCTTCTGCTCGTCGGAGCCGGCCGCGGCGACGACGCCGCCGGCCAGCACCACCGACGTCAGGAACGGCTCGGGGGCGAGCACCCGGCCGAGCTCCTGCGCGACGATCCCGACCTCGATCGGTCCCGCGCCCATGCCGCCGTACGCCTCGTCGAAGGGCAGGCCGAGCACGCCCATCTCGGCAAGCCGGGTCCAGAGCTTCTCGTCGAAGCCGGGCTCGTCGGCGACCGTGCGGCGACGGGTCTCGAAGTCGGAGTAGGACCTGCCGACCAGCCCGCGGACCGCGTCGCGCAGCGCCAGCTGCTCCTCGTCATAGGTGAAGTCCATGCCAGTCGCCTCTCAGAGTCCCAGGATCGTCTTCGCGATGATCTGCCGCTGGATCTCGTTGGATCCGCCGTAGATCGACGCCTTGCGGAGGTTCAGGTAGACCGGGGTGGAGCGCCGTGCCCAGGCCGCGAGGTCCGAGTCGTCACCCGCGCCGGAGGCCAGCGAGGCCGGCCCGGCCAGGTCGACCACCAGCTCGCTGACCGCCTGCTGGAGCTCGGTGCCCTTGAGCTTGAGCACCGACGAGGCGGGGTGCGGCTTGCCGTCGGCCGAGTGCGCCACCACGCGGAGCGCGGTCAGCTCCAGGGCCAGCAGCTCGTTCTCCAGCTCGGCGATCCGGGCCGCGGTGAGCGGGTCGTCGAGCAGGGTCAGGCCGTCGGCGACGCTCACCGAGCGGGCGTAGTCCTTGGCCTGTGCGAGCACGCGCTTGGTCGCGCCCACGGGAGCGACCCCGACGCGCTCGTTGCCGAGCAGGAACTTCGCGTAGTCCCAGCCCTTGTTCAGCTCGCCGACGAGGTTCTCGGCGGGGACCCGGACGTCCTCGAACCAGACCTCGTTGACCTCGTGGCCGCCGTCGATGAGCTCGATCGGGCGGACGGTCACCCCCGGGCTGCGCATGTCGATGAGCAGGAAGGAGATACCGGCCTGCTTCTTGGCGTCCGGGTCGGTGCGCACCAGGTTGAAGATCCAGTCGCCGTGCTGACCGAGAGTGGTCCAGGTCTTCTGGCCGTTGACGACCCACTCGTCGCCGTCGCGGACCGCGGTGGTGCGCAGCGAGGCGAGGTCCGAGCCGGAGTCGGGCTCGGAGAAGCCCTGGCTCCACCAGATGTCGAGGTTCGCGGTCTTGGGAAGGAACCGCTCCTTCTGCTCCTGGGTGCCGAACGCCGCGATCACCGGGCCGACCATGGAGGCGTTGAAGGCGAGCGGGGTCGGGACGCAGGCCCGCTGCATCTCCTCGTGCCAGATGTGCCGGCGCAGCGGCGACCAGCCGCGGCCTCCCCACTCCACCGGCCAGTGCGGTACGGCGAGCCCGGCGGCGTTGAGGGTCCGCTGACTCTCGACGATCTGCTCCTTGGTCAGCTCACGCCGCTCGGCGACGGCGTCCCGGATCTCCTGCGAGACCTGGGTCGTGAAAAACGTCCGCATCTCGTCGCGGAACGCGGCGTCCTCGGCGGACAGCTCCAGCTGCATCGGCGTACCTCCTCGTGGGTCGTCCCCTCATCATGGCAAACCCCGACGACAAGTGACCCACCGGTAGCATCCGATGCATGGCTGAGCTCGCACCCCTGACCGGAACCGTCGCCCTCGTGACCGGCGCGTCGAGCGGCATCGGCGAGGCGACCGCACGGCACCTGGCGGCCCTGGGCGCCGACGTCGCCCTGGTCGCCCGCCGCCGCGGCCGCATCGAGACCCTGGCCGCGGAGATCCTCGCGACCGGTCGGCGGGCCCTGGTGCTCGAGGCGGACGTCACCGACCGGGAGCAGGCGGAGGGGGCCGTCACACGCACCGTCGAGGAGCTCGGCCGCCTCGACACGCTGGTCAACAACGCGGGCGTGATGCTGCTCGGACCGGTCGGCGACGCCCCGGTCGAGGAGTGGGAGCAGATGGTCAGCGTCAACGTGATGGGGCTGCTGTACTGCGCCAAGGCGGCGCTCCCGCACCTGCTGGACGCGGCCGAGTCCGGGGAGCGGCGCACCGCCGACCTGGTGAACGTCTCCTCGGTCGCGGGACGGGTCGTGCGGCGGGGCAGCGGCGTCTACAACGCGACCAAGCACGCCGTCGGCGCCTTCAGCGAGTCGCTGCGGCAGGAAGTCACCCAGCGCCACGTCCGGGTCGGGCTGGTCGAGCCCGGCGCGGTGGCCACCGAGCTGGCCGGGCACAACCGGCCGGAGGTGCTCGAGGGGATCAGCCGGCGGTTCGCCGACCTGGAGCGGCTGCAGGCCGGGGACATCGCGGACGCCATCGGCTACATGGTGACCCGCCCGCGGCACATGGCCGTCAACGAGATGCTGGTCCGGCCGACCGAGCAGGACCAGTAGCCGTCACGTTCCTGTCGGCGGGGTGCCCTAGGGTCGCTGTCGGCGTCACGGAGACGCCCTCGCGGACCCGGGTGGAGGACACGTGACGCTGCAGATCCACCGCTCCGAGCGGGCCGACGCGCTGGTGCGCGGGCTCGCCGGCCTGCTGGCGACGTCGCCCGAGGACCCGTTCGTCCCCGACCTGGTGGCGGTGCCGTCCAAGGGCGTCGAGCGGTGGATCGCGCAGTCGTTGTCCACGACGCTCGGGACCACCGGCGACGCGGCCGACGGCATCTGCGCCAACGTGCTCTTCCCCCCACCCGGCCGGCTGGTGTCCGAGGTGGTGTCGGTGGCCAGCCGTCTCGACCCCGACGACGACCCCTGGGTCGAGCACCGGCTGGCCTGGACGCTGCTCGAGGTCGTCGACCGCTTCGCGGGCGAGCCCTGGTGCCGCACCCTGGGCCGGCACCTCGGTCTCGTCGACGGCGGCCGGGACGGCGGCCGCCGGGTCGCAACGGCGCAGAAGCTGGCCGCCCTGTTCACCGCGTACGGCGCCCAGCGCCCCGCCCTGCTGCGGGAGTGGGTGGCCGGCTCCGACACCGACGGCGACGGCGCCCCGTTGGGTGACGACCTCCGGTGGCAGGCCGAGCTCTGGCGACGGCTTCGCGACGAGGTCGGGGTGGACAGCCCGGCCGAGCGCGTCGACGCGGCCTGCCTCCGGCTGCGGGAGGACCCGTCGGTCGTCGCGCTGCCCGCCCGGCTGTCGCTGTTCGGGCCGACCCGGCTGACCTCCGACCAGGTGCAGGTGCTCGACGCGCTGGCCGAGCACCGGGACGTGCACCTGTGGCTGCCGCACCCCTCGGCCGCACTCTGGGACCGGGTCGCGGCCACCGGCACCACGGTGACCCGTCGCCGCGACGACCCGACCGCCGACCTGGCCCGGCACCCGCTGCTCGCCTCGTGCGGACGGGACGCGCGAGAGCTGCAGGTGCGGCTCCGGTCCCAGGTGACGCGACCCGTCACCGACGAGCACCTCCCGGCGACCCGCCCCACCGCGGAGTCGCTGCTGGCCGCCGTGCAGCGCGATCTCCTCGCGGACCGCACCCCGGCCGGCGACCACGTCCGCGCCCCCGGCGACCGGTCGGTGCAGGTGCACGGCTGCCACGGCCGTCAGCGGCAGGTCGAGGTGCTCCGCGAGGTGCTGCTCGGGATGCTCGAGGAGGACCCGTCCCTGGAGCCCCGGGACGTGGTGGTGATGTGCCCGGACATCGAGTCCTACGCACCGCTGATCACCGCGGGGTTCGGGCTCGCCGTCGACCAGGAGGCCGACGGCACCGACGCGGTGCACCCCGGCCACCGGCTCCGGGTCCGGCTCGCCGACCGCTCGCTGCGGCAGACCAACCCGGTGCTCACCGTCGTCAGCCGGCTGCTGGACCTCGCCGACGCGCGGCTCACCGGGTCCGAGGTGCTGGACCTGGCCGCCTACCCGGCCGTGCGCGCCCGCTTCGGCTTCGACGACGACGAGCTCGAGCGGGTCGGCGACTGGGTGCGACGGGCGGGGGTGCGCTGGGGGCTGGACGCCGCCGGCCGGGCGCCGTACCGGCTCGACGGTGTCGCGCAGAACACCTGGCGGTCCGGTCTCGACCGGCTGCTCGTCGGGGTCACCATGGACGCGGAGGACCTGCGCACCGTCGGGCTGGCGCTGCCGCTCGACGACGTGGACAGCAACGAGGCCGACCTGGCCGGCCGGTTCGCCGAGCTGGTCGACCGGCTGGCCGGGGTCGTCGAGGGGCTCCGCGGGCCACAGCCGCTCTCCGCCTGGGTCGATGCGCTCGTCGGCGGGGTCGACGACCTGACCTGGGCGTCGCCCGCCGAGGCCTGGCAGACCACCGAGACCCGGCGCGAGCTGACCGACGTGCTGACCGCCGCCGGCGACCGGGCCGACACGGTCCCGCTCGGGCTCGACGACGTCCGCTCGCTGCTCGGCAGCAGGCTGCGTGGGCGGCCGACGCGGGCGGGCTTCCGCACCGGCGAGCTGACCATGTGCACGATGGTGCCGATGCGCTCGGTGCCGCACCGGGTCGTCTGCCTGCTCGGCGTCGACGACGGCGTCTTCCCGCGGGGCACCCACGCCGACGGCGACGACGTGCTCGCGCGGGAGCCCCGCGTGGGTGAGCGCGACCCGCGCTCGGAGGACCGGCAGCTGTTCCTGGACGCGGTGCTCGCGGCCGAGGAGCGGCTGGTGGTGCTCTTCACCGGTGCCGACGAGCGCACCGGCGCGGTTCGACCCCCCGCCGTGCCGCTGGGCGAGCTGCTCGACGTGCTCGACCGCACGGTGACAGGCGGGGCCGCCGACGTGCTCGTGCGGCACCCTCTGCAGCCGTTCGACGCGCGCAACTTCGTGGCGGGACGGCTGGGGGCGCCCGGCCCGTTCAGCTTCGACGCCGCGTCGTACGCCGGAGCTCGGGCGCTGCTCGGGCCCCGTACGCACCCGGCCCCGTTCCTCGCCGGGGCGCTGCCCGACGACGGGCTCGGCGACCTCGTGGAGATCGACGCGCTGGTCCGGTTCCTGGAGCACCCGGCCAAGGCGTTCCTGCGCCAGCGGCTGGGGCTGGGCGCCGTCGTCGACGAGGACGAGCCGGCCGACTCGCTGCCCGTCGAGCTGAACCACCTCGAGCAGTGGGCCGTCGGCGACCGGCTCCTCGAGGCCGGTCTGTCCGGGGTCCCGCGGGAGCGGGCGGTGCGCGCCGAGTGGCTGCGCGGCGACCTGCCGCCCGGCCCGCTGGGCAAGGCGGTGATCGACCCGGTCGCCGACGACGTCGAGGCGCTGGTGACGCGGACGGCCGGCCTGCGCAGCGGCGACCCCGAGGCCCTCGACGTCGCGGTCGACCTGCCGGGCGGCGGGCGGCTCGCCGGCACCGTGCCCGGTGTGCACGGCGACCGGCTGGTGCGGGTCGTCTACTCCAAGCTGGGCGCCAAGCACCGGCTGCGTGCCTGGGTCCACCTGCTGGCGCTGGCCGCCGCCCGCGAGGGCCACGACTGGAGTGCCGCGACAGTCGGCCGCTCGCGTGGCGGCCCGACGATGTCGTGTCTGGCGGCCCCCTCGGCCGGGGAGGCCCGGGCGAGGCTCGCCGACCTGGTCGCGGTCTACCGGGCCGGCCTCTGCGCCCCGCTGCCGCTGTCACCGAAGACGTCCTGCAGCTACGCCGAGAAGCGCCGCGGCGGCTCGCCCGCGACGGCCGCCCGGCTCAAGGCCGCCACCGAGTGGCGCCGGAGCTTCGAGGGCCGCGACATCGGCGAGTTCGACGACCCGGAGACCCGTCGGGTGTGGGGTGACGTGCCCCTGGACCCGCTCCTGGTCGCACCCGCGCGGCCCGACCTGGCCTGGGCCGAGGAGGCCAGCATGTTCGGACAGCTGGCCCGGATCGTCTGGGACCCGCTCCTCGGTGCCGAGCGGACGGTGACCTCGTGAGCCGCGTCTTCGACCTGGTCGGTGAGCTGCCCACCGGGACCACCGTGCTCGAGGCCAGCGCCGGCACCGGCAAGACCCACACCATCGCCGCGCTCGCCGCCCGCTTCGTGGCGGAGGGCGTGACCCGCATCGAGGATCTGATGCTGGTCACCTTCGGCCGCGCCGCCACCGTCGAGCTGCGGGAGCGGGTGCGCGAGCGGCTCGTCGGCACCAGCACCGCCCTGGCCGACCCCGAGCAGGCTCGCGTCGCGACCGACGAGGTGGTCCGGCACCTCGCGCGCGGGTCGGCCGACGAGGTCGACGTACGCCGGCGGCGGCTGGCGCACGCGGTCGCCAACTTCGACGCCGCCACGATCGCCACCACCCACGGCTTCTGCCGCCAGATGCTCGCCGGGCTCGGCATCGCCGCCGACGTCGACGGCGACCTGACCTTCAGCGAGTCGGTGTCCGAGGTGGTCGCGGAGGTCGCCGGCGACCTCTACCTGCGGGCCTACGCGAGCCCCGGCAGCGCCGCGCCGCCGCTGGACTTCGGCACCGCCACCCGGGTCGCGAACGCTGCCGTGTCCGACCGGCAGGCCCGCCTCGAGCCACGAGGGGCGGACCCCGGCACCGAGGCTGACGTCCGCCGCCGGCTGGCCGACCGGGTGCGCGAGGAGGTGGAGCGCCGCAAGCGCACCCGGCGGGTGATGGACTACGACGACCTGCTGGTGCACCTGCGGGACGCGCTCGCCGACCCGGTCACCGGCAGCGACGCCCGCGACCGGGTCCGCAGCCGATACGCGGTGGTGCTCGTCGACGAGTTCCAGGACACCGACCCGGTGCAGTGGGAGATCCTCGAGCGGGCCTTCCACGGCCACCGGACGCTGGTGCTGATCGGCGACCCGAAGCAGGCGATCTACGCGTTCCGCGGCGCGGACGTGACCACCTACCTGCTCGCCACCGGGGCCGCGCGCTCGCAGCAGACCCTGGGCACCAACTGGCGCAGCGACGCGCCGCTGGTCCGGGCGCTCGGTGAGGTGATGGGCGGGGCCGCGCTCGGTGACGAGCGGATCGTGGTCAACCCCGTTGACGCGGCGCACCCGCGTGGACGACTGATCGGCTCGCCCGCCGACACCCCGCTGCGGCTGCGCGTCGTCGACCGGGACGAGCTGCCGGTCGGCCGCGGTGACGTGCTGGCCGTCAAGGACGCGCGGCCCCACGTCGCCCGTGACGTCGCCGCCGACATCGTCGCCCTGCTGTCCGCGGGAGCCGAGATCGACGACCCCGAGGGGCGGCGACCGGTGCAGCCCGCCGACGTCGCGGTGCTCGTGCAGCGCAACGAGGACGGGGTCACCGTCCGGGACTGCCTCCAGGCGGTGGGTGTCCCCGTCGTGCTCACCAGCACCTCCAGCGTCTTCCTCTCCGAGGCGGCCGAGGACTGGCTCACCCTGCTGGTCGCCCTCGAGCAGCCGCACCGGCCGGGGCTGGCCCGGACCGCGGCGCTGACCGCCTTCGTCGGCTGGGACGCGGCGCGGCTCGCGGCCGACGACGACGCTGCCCTCGACGAGCTCGGCGCCCGGCTGCACGCATGGGCCGAGGTGCTCGGCGGCCGTGGCGTGGCGGCGCTGTTCGAGGTGCTGCTGGGGTCCGGGCTGGTCGCCCGGGTGCTCGGCACCGTGCACGGCGAGCGCCGGCTCACCGACCTCCGGCACGTCGCCCAGGGGCTGCACGCCGCCGCCACCGAGGGACGGCTCGGTGTCGCCTCCCTCGTCGAGTGGCTGCGCCGGCGGATCACCGAGGCCAAGGACGACGTCACCGAGGAACGCAGCCGGCGGCTGGAGTCCGACGAGGAGGCGGTGCAGGTGATCACGGTGCACCGCAGCAAGGGCCTGGAGTTCCCGGTGGTCTACGTGCCGTTCCTGTGGGACAAGCACGTCTTCGCCAAGCCCGACCCGCTGCGGCTCCATGACCCGGACGGGCACCGGGTGCTCGACGTGGGCGGCCCGTCCGGTCCCGGCTACACCGCCCGGCGGGCGATCCACGCGGAGGAGGAGGCCGGGGAGTCGCTGCGGCTGGCCTACGTCGCGCTCACCCGGGCGCGCTGCCAGGTGGTGGCGCACTGGGCACCCGCGGGCAACACCCGCACCGCGCCGCTGCACCGGCTGCTGTTCGGCGACCGCGGGCCCGGCGGGCAGGTGCCGGACACGGTCCCGGTCCCCGGCGACGGCGCCGTGCGCCGCCACCTCCACGCCCTCGCGACCGGCTCGGGCGGGACGATCGCAGTCGAGCGTGCGACCGGTCGGCCCGGTCCGGTCTGGCGGCCGCCCGCTCCGACGTACCCGCCGCTGGGGGTGCGTAGGTTCGACCGGACCGTGGACCTGGCCTGGGTGCGGACGTCGTACTCCGGGCTGACGGCCGGCCTGCACGACGAGCCGTCCGCGGCCCGGCGTCTCCAGCGAGTCCGAGCAGCCGGGCACCGTGGACGAGCCGGTGCTGGAGCCGGGCGCTCCCACCCTCCCCGCCGCCGGCGGCCTGGTCGACCTGCCCTCGCCGATGGCGGCGCTGCCCAAGGGGGCGGCCTTCGGCACCCTGGTGCACGGCGTCCTCGAGCACACCGACTTCGCCGCACCCGACCTCCGCGAGCGGCTCGCCGAGCAGTGCGAGGTAGCCGGGTCGCAGCGCTACGCCGGCATCCCGGCCGGCGGGCTGGCCGACGCCCTGCTGCCGTCGCTGCTCACGCCGCTGGGGCCGCTGGCCGGCGGGCTCCGACTGGCCGACGTCACCCGCCGCGACCGGCTCGACGAGCTCGACTTCGAGCTCCCGCTGCTCGGCGGTGACCAGCCGCGCGGCGAGGCCCGGGTCGGCCAGATCGCCGCGCTGCTGCGAGCGCACCTCCCGGAGGGCGACCTGCTGCGCGGCTACGCCGACGACCTCGGCACCCCGACGCTGGCGAGCCGTCGGCTGCGGGGCTTCCTGGGCGGCAGCATCGACGTGGTGCTCCGGGTGCACGACGAGGCAGGTACGCCCCGGCACCTGGTCGTGGACTACAAGACCAACTGGCTCGGGGGTGAGACGCTGACCGCCCTGGACTACCGGCCCGAGGCGATGGCGCGGGGGATGCGCGAGGCGCACTACCCGCTGCAGGCGCTGCTCTACTCCGTGGCCCTGCACCGGTTCCTGCGCTGGCGCCAGCGGGGCTACGACCCCGACCTGCACCTCGGCGGGGTGCTGTACCTGTTCCTGCGCGGGATGGCCGGACCGGACACGCCGGTCGTCGACGGGGTGCCGTGCGGGGTGTTCTCGTGGAAGCCGCCGGTCGCGCTGGTGTGCGACCTGTCCGACCTGCTCGACAGGGGGCCCCGATGAGCGTCCCGGTCGAGCAGACCGCCCAGCTGCCCGACGAGCACGGTCCGCAGCGGGTACGCCGCGCGACCGGGACGCTCGGTGCCTTCAACCGGGCCGGTGTCCTCGGAGCCGCCGACGTGCACGTCGCCCAGCGGCTCAGCCGGCTCGGCGGCGAGACCGACGAGGCGGTGCTGCTCGCGGCCGCCCTGGTGGTGCGGGCCCTGCGCGGCGGGTCGGTCTGCCTCGAGGTGGCCACTGCCGCGGCGACCACCGCGGTCGAGGGTGTCGACCGGGCCACCCTCGACGCGCTGCCCTGGCCGGAGCCGGCGGACTGGGCGGCCGCGCTCGAGCGCAGCCCGCTGGTGGGGGTGGGGACGGCCGGTGCCGCGGACCGGCCGCTGCGGCTGGTCGGGGGGATGCTGTACCTCGACCGCTACTGGCGCCAGGAGCGCGGCATCGCCGACGTGCTCGACGACGCCGCAGCGCGACCCCAGCCGGCCGTCGACGCCGCCCGGCTGCGCGAGGCCATCGGCCGGCTGTTCCCGGCGAGCGGCCCGGACCGGCAGCGGCTGGCAGCGGTGGTCGCCGCCCACCGCTGGGTCAGCGTGCTCGCCGGTGGTCCGGGCACCGGCAAGACCACCACCGTCGCCAAGCTGCTGGCGGTGCTCACCGACCAGCCCGGGCCGCCGCTGCGGGTCGCGCTCGCCGCCCCTACCGGCAAGGCCGCCGCCCGGCTGACCGAGGCCGTCGCCGGAGTCACCGGCGGCCTCGCCGCCGAGGACCGGGACCGGCTCGGCACGCTGACCGCCTCGACGCTGCACCGGCTGCTGGGCTGGCGGCCGGGGGCCCGCGGCCGGTTCCGGCACGACCGGTTCAACCGGCTTCCCTACGACGTGATCGTCGTGGACGAGGCGTCGATGGTGTCGCTCACCCTGATGGCCCGGCTCGCGGAGGCGCTGCGCCCCGACTGCAGGTTGGTGCTCGTCGGTGACCCCGACCAGCTCGCGTCGGTCGAGGCCGGCGCGGTGCTCGGTGACCTGGTCGCCCGGGAGGCGTCCCTGAGCACCGCCCCGCCCGCCGGGGTCGAGGAGCTCGAGTCCCGCGACCTCGACGACCTGCCCGGCGAGGAGCGGACGGCCGCCCTGCACGGCGTCGTACGCCTCTCGCTGGTGCACCGCTTCTCCGGCGGCATCAAGGACCTCGCCGAGGCGATCCGCTCCGGCAGCGCCGAGGACGTGCTCACGGTGCTCGGGGGCGCACCGGCCGGCATCGAGCACGTCGACGTCGACGCGGCGCTGGCCGACGACGACGGCGGGCTGCTCGCGGGCGTCCGCGCCGAGTCGGTGGCAGCCGGGGTCGCGCTGGTGCGGGCCGCCCGCGCCGGCGACGCGGCCGGCGCGCTGGACCGGCTCGAGGAGCACCGGCTGCTCTGCGCGCACCGGGAGGGCGCCTACGGCGTCCAGCGGTGGAGCGACCGGATCGAGTCCTGGCTCCGCGACGCGATCGACGGGTACGGCGCGGAGGGGCGCTGGTACGTCGGGCGGCCGCTGCTGGTGACCTCGAACGACTACCAGCTGCGGCTCTTCAACGGCGACACCGGCGTGGTCGTCGCGGGCGACGCGGGCGTGCGCGCCGTGTTCCGCCGGGACGGCACCGTCGACCCGCTGCCGGTCAGCCGGCTGTCGGAGGTGCAGACCGTGCACGCGATGTCGGTGCACCGCAGCCAGGGAAGCCAGTTCGACCGGGTCACGCTGGTGCTGCCGCCCGCGGACTCCCCGCTGCTGACCCGCGAGCTGCTCTACACCGCGATCACCCGCGCCAAGGAGCACGTGCGGATCGTCGGGACGCAGGAGGCGCTGGTCGCGGCGGTGCAGCGGCCGATCGCGCGAGCCAGCGGGCTTCGGGAGCGTCGCTGACCGTTCCGCCCACGGTCGTCCGACGGTACGGCTAGGTTTCGACCAGCAGATCAGGGTCGAGCGCACGGGGGATCGAGTTGAGGGCGACCGCACGCAGAGGGTCGGGGTCCGGAGCGCACGTCGGCGCCGGACGGGGACGGCGGTGAGCGGGCCGACCCTGCTGCCGGCGCAGCCGTCGTTCGCCACCGAGAGCGAGCGCAAGGTGTGGCAGCTGCTGCGTGACCAGCTCGGTCCCGACGACGTGCTGCTGAGCGGGCAGCGGATCTCCGACCGCGGCAAGGACCACGAGATCGACATCGCGGTCGTGTACGCCGACGGCGGCGTGGTCGTGGTCGAGGTCAAGGGCAGCACGGTCTGGTGCGACGACGACGCCTGGTGGATCGAGCGCCGCGGCGGACCCCGGCGCATCCACCCGGTGAAGCAGGCGCGCGAGGCGCAGTACGCCCTCCGCTCCTGGCTCGACCAGGACCCGCGCTGGCGGGGCCGGCCGCACATCCGCTGGGGGCACGCGGTGGTGCTGCCCTACACCCGGGTCGACGACGACTTCGCGATGCTGGACGCCCAGCGTTGGCAGGTTGCCGGGCGTGACGACCTCGACGACCTGGCCGGCTTCCTCCGCGGGGTGGTCACCCGTCAGGCCAACGGCAAGCGGCTGCTCGACCTCGACGACGTGCAGGCGCTCGTGGACGTGCTGGGTGGCCGGGGGCTGCCGCAGCGGGACCTGATCGGCGCCGCCGCCGAGCGCGAGGACGAGGTCGAGCGGCTCAGCGCCGAGCAGGCCGTGATCCTGGGGGCGGCCCGGGCGCTGCACCGGGTCGAGATCCGCGGTGGCGCGGGGAGCGGTAAGACCTGGCTCGCCGTCGAGCAGGCCCGCCGGCTCTCCCGGGAGGGCAGGCGCGTCGCCCTGACCTGCTACTCCCGGGGCCTCGCCGCCTGGCTGCAGCGCCGGGTGGCCACCTTCCCGCGCAAGGAACGCCCCGCCTACGTCGGCACGTTCCACAACCTCGGCGTGGACTGGGGGGCGCCGACCGGCAGCGAGGACGACAGCGACTTCTGGGAGGTCGAGCTGCCCGAGCTGATGGTGGAGCTCGGCGCGCGGCAGCCCGACGGCAAGCTCTTCGACGCGATCGTCGTCGACGAGGCCCAGGACTTCGCCGACCTGTGGTGGCCCGCGGCGCTGGCGGCGCTCCGCGACGAGGAGACCGGTGGCCTCTACGTGTTCTCCGACGAGGGACAGCGGGTCTTCTCGAGGTTCGGTGGTCCTCCCGCCGGGCTGGTCCCGCTGGTGCTTGACCGGAACCTCCGCAACACCCGCCAGATCGCCACCGGGTTCTCGACGCTGGCCCCCATCCGGATGCGCCTGGGTGCCGTCGACGGTCCGGACATCCGCTTCGTGGAGTGCGACGTCGACGACGCCCTCGACGTCGCCGAGGACCAGGTCGACGTACTCCTCGACGACGGGTGGCGCCCCGAGGACCTGGCCCTGCTCACCACCGGCAGCCGGCATCCCGAGCAGCGGGCACGCCAGGAGGCCGGGCCGACCAGCTACTGGGACACGTTCTGGGACCAGGAACAGGTCTTCTACGGGCACGTCCTCGGCTTCAAGGGGCTCGAGCGGCCGGCGGTGATCCTGGCCCTCAACGAACGGGAGCCGGTCGAGCGGTCCAGGGAGCGGCTGTACGTCGGCCTGTCCCGGGCGCGCGACCAGCTCGTGGTGGTCGGGGACCCGGCGTTCGTGGAGGAGGTCGGCGGCGCGGCCGTGCTGCGTCACCTGCGCGCGCGCTGACCCGGCCCGACCGGCCCCGCGAGACCTGCGCTCGCGCCGACTCGGCGGGGTCGAGACGTGCGTTCGCGCCGACTCGGCGGGGTCGAGACCTGCGCTCGCGCCGACTCGGCGGGGTCGAGACGTGCGTTCGCGCCGACTCGGCGTCAGCCGGGGACGGGGGAGAGGTGCTCGTGGACGGCGCGCCAGCCCGCGTCGGGGGTGCGGGCGAACACGATGGTCTCCCGCTCGTCGAGCGACTCCTCGTCGCTGCCGAAGCGCACCCGGGTGGCCACCCGGTGGGTGAACACCGCGACGTCGCCCAGGTCCTGCACGTGCCCGTCCGAGGACGTGCAGGACAGCACCCGGAAGCCGTCGCGCTCCCAGGTCCGCCACAGCTCCTCGTACGCCGCCCGCGACCGCAGCGGCTCGGGGTGCGTGTAGAAGCTGAACGTCGCGTCGGGCGCGAACCCCGCGAAGTACGCGGCCGTGTCGTGCCGCCCGAACGCGTCGACCAGCCCGGCCGCGGCCGTGAGCACGGCCTCGGACGCGCTCACGTCGCGTCCCGGGGCGCGAGCGCGGACAGCACCTCGTAGACCACGTGCGAGGCGGCGATCCCGGTGATCTCGGCATGGTCGTAGGCGGGGGAGACCTCGACGACGTCCGCGCCGACGAGGTTCAGGTCCGCGAAGCTCCGCAGGATCGACAGCAGCTCCCGCGAGGTGAGCCCGCCGGCCTCCGGCGTGCCCGTGCCCGGCGCGAACGCGGGGTCCAGCACGTCGATGTCGACCGACACGTAGACCGGTCGGTCCTCCACGCGCTCGCGGATCCGCTCGACGACCCCGCGGGCCCCGAGGTCGTCCATCTCGGTGCTGCCGACGACCTGGAAGCCGAGGTCGCGGTCGTCGAGGAGGTCCTGGGTGGAGTACAGCGGCCCGCGGGTGCCGACGTGCAGGCAGCCGGACTGGTCGATGAGGCCCTCCTCCGAGGCCCGGCGGAACGGCGTCCCGTGCGTGTACGGCGCGCCGAAGTAGGTGTCCCAGGTGTCGAGGTGCGCGTCGAAGTGCACGACCGCGACCGGCCCGTGCTGGGCGGCGACCGCCCGCAGCAGCGGCAGCGCGATGGTGTGGTCACCGCCGATCGTCACCACCCGCCGGCTGCGCTCGAGCAGCGAGCGGGCGCCGGCCTCGATCTGGCCGATCGCCGCCTCGATGTCGAAGGGGTTCGCGACCATGTCGCCGGCGTCGACGACCTGCTGGCGGGCGAACGGCTCGACGTCCACGGCCGGGTTGTAGGGCCGCAGCAGCCGCGAGGACTCCCGGACGTGGGCCGGACCGAACCGCGCGCCGGGGCGGTAGGACACCCCGGCGTCGAACGGGACGCCGACCACGGCGACGTCGACGTCGGAGACCTCGTCGATGCGGGGGAGCCGGGCGAAGGTCGCGGGCCCGGCGAACCGGGGCACCTGGGTGCCGTCGACGGGACCGAGCGGGCCACCGGGGTGGCCGGAGCGGGGCTCAGACATCGGCGCTCTCCTCGGTACGGCGGGCGCGGACCCGGTGCGAGGAGGCCGACGCGTCGTCGACCACGGCCGGAGCCGGAGCCTCCGAGCAGGGCACCCAGCGCGGGCCGTCCGGGCCGAACACGTAGCGCGGCTCTGGGAAGGCGAACAGCATCCCGAGGTAGACCACCGCCGCGAGGCCGATCGCCACGACCAGGCTGAGGTCGACGCCGCCGGCGGCGTTGCGCAGCGGTCCCTCGATCAGCGGCGGGTAGTTCGCGAACAGCAGTCCGAGGACCGCCGACGGGATCCAGGCGATCATGCCGCGCCAGTTGACGCCGTCGCGGAACCAGTACAGGCCACCGGTGCGCCCCTGGTTGAACACCTGCAGGTCGCTCTCGCTGTAGTAGCCGCGCCGGACGACGTACCCGATGGTCATGATGACCATCCAGGGCGTGGTGCAGATGACGATCGCGCCGATGAAGGCGTTCACGCTGGAGACCAGGTCGAAGGCGAGCCGCCCGACCAGGATGAACACGAACGCCAGCGTGCCGATGAACAGCGACGCCTGGACGCGGGAGAGCCGCGGGAACACCGAGGAGAAGTCCAGCCCGGTTCCGTACAGCGAGGTGATCCCGGTGGACAGGCCGCCGAGGAACGCCACCACCATCAGCAGCACCGCGTACCAGAGCGGGGAGGCGTTGATCAGCGCGATGACGTAGTCGGCCTGCCCGGCGACCAGGGTCGCGGTGGCCACCCCGAACAGGAACGGCACGAGCGTCGCGGTCTGGGCGGCGAGGGTGGCGCCCAGGAGCCGGCGGGGCGCGGTGCCCGCGGGGATGTAGCGGGTCCAGTCGCCGAGGAACGCGCCGAACGAGATCGGGTTGCCCATCACGATCAGCGCCGACAGCACGAACGTCGGCCAGAACGACCCGAGGGCGTAGGCGCCGGGGCCCGGGTCGTAGGAGAAGTCGAAGCTCGAGGCGTAGGCGAGGATGCCCGAGCAGGATCAGCACGGTGTTGCCGACCACGACGATCTTGTTCACCAGCAGCATGAACAGGTAGCCGTAGATGACCACCACGATCACCACTCCGCCGATGACGGCGTAGACGATCCCGCGCAGCAGGTCGGAGTCGGGGATGCCGACCAGCCGGACGAGGGCGCCGACGAAGGCGTCGCCGCTGACCCACACCGAGATCGAGTAGAACGCGATCGCGGTGAGCAGCGAGAGGAACGACCCGACGACCCGGCCCCGGACCCCGAAGTGCGCGCCGGAGCTGACCGCGTTGTTGGTGCCGGTGATCGGGCCGAACAGGCCCATCGGCGCGAGGATCAGCGCCCCGACCAGCACCCCGACGACCGTGGCGGCGACCGCCTGCCACAGCGACAGCCCGAGCAGGATCGGGAAGGTTCCCAGGATCACCGTGGCGAAGGTGTTCGCGCCACCGAACTGGATGCGGAACAGGTCCAGCGGCCGCGAGTGCCGATGCTCGGGCGGGATCGTGTCGATGCCGTGCTGCTCCACCTCGGTGGCCTTGGGCCGGCGGACCGCGGTGGGCTCGTCCGCGCCGACGTCGTACTGCTGGCTGCTCATCTGGTGCTCGTCTCTGCTCGATGGTGCGCCGGTCCGCGGAACGCTAGGCGGAAGTTGCACCACATGCAATAGTTGTTGACCATGAGGATCACGCGACTGGTCGACCTGTCCGTGCCGGTCGGGGCGGGCACGGTGGTCTACCCGGGGGACCCGGAGCCGGACCTGCGCACGCACAGCACCGTGGGGCGGGACGGGTTCAACCTGCTGGAGGTGCACATCGGGTCGCAGACCGGGACCCACGTCGACGCGCCGTACCACTTCGAGGACGACGCGCTGCGCATCGACGAGGTGCCGCTCGAGCGGTTCCTGGGCCCGGCCGTCGTCGTGGACGCGAGGGCGGCGGGCGAGCGCGGCCGGATCACCTGGGAGTACGTCGAGCCGGTGGCCGACCGGCTCGGCGAGGGCGTCGTCGTGCTGCTGCACACCGGGTGGTCCTCGCGCTACGGGACACCGGCGTACTTCGCGAACCCGTTCCTCGACGCCGACGCCTGCCGCCGGATCCTGGGGCTGGGCGTCCGGACGATCTGCATCGACGCCATCAACATCGACGAGACCCCCGACGACGACCACCCGGGCGAGGGGTTCCCGGTGCACCACCAGATCGCGCAGGTCGGCGGGGTGATCGGGGAGAACTTCCGGCACTTCGAGCAGGTCGACTGGGAGGCGCCGTTCGTGATGGCGCTGCCGATCGCGCTGGAGGCGGCCGACGGTGCGCCGGTGCGGGCGGTCGCGGTAGAGCTGCAGCCGTGACGTCCCCGCGCACCGCGCCCGTGCCCCGGCCTTCGGCCCCCATCCGGATCGGGGCCCGGCTCCGCGCCGCCCGGCTCTCCCAGAAGATGACCATCGAGGCGGTCGCCGAGGCGAGCGGCCTCACGAAGGGCTTCGTCAGCCGGCTGGAGCGGGACGCGGCGTCGCCGTCGGTGGCCTCCCTGGTCGCGGTCTGCGAGGCGATCGGGCTGCGCGTGGGGGCGCTGTTCGACCCGCCGGAGACGGCCGTGGTCCGGGCCGGTGAGGGCCGGCCGATCAGCTTCGGTGCGGTGGGCGCCGCGGAGACGCTGCTGACCCCGGGGACCCAGCAGCAGATCGAGGTCATCCACACCCACCTCGAGGGTGGCGGGCACGGCGGTGCCGAGCTCTACACCCTGGACTGCGACACGGAGTTCGTCTACGTCGTCAGCGGCGGTCTCGAGCTGGTGCTGGAGGACGAGACGGTCGCCCTCGGCCCGGGTGACGCGATGACGTTGCCCGGCCGCACCCCGCACAGCTGGCGCAACGGCTCGGCCGACCAGCCGTGCGAGGTCCTCTGGGTGCTCTCGCCCGCCCCCTGAGCCCGGCCGGAGGACTCGGCACGCGGCGGCCGAGTCAGCCCTCGACGGGCAGCAGGTCCGGCCGCTTGCACTGCCCGCCGGTGGCGAACTCCTCGCCCCGGAGCCGGCCCCACACCCACGGTGCCAGGTGGCTGGCGATCCAGGCGGCCTCGCGACCGACGATCCGCAGGGTGCCGGCTGTGGCCGTCTCGCCCGGCTCGCCGCGCCAGTCCTCGGCCGGCAGCCCGTAGGCCTGGGCGAGCGCCGCGGCGATCCGCCGGTGCCCCTCGCTGTTGGCGTGCAGCCGGTCGTCGTGCCAGAGCGCCGGGTGGCCCGCGACCGGCTCCGCGGCGAAGTCCACGACCACGGTCCCGTACGTCGCGCCCGCCTCCCGGACCACCTCGTTGAGGTACTCGATCCGCGGCCGCAGCGCGAGCGACAACGGGGCGACCCGCGTCATGTCGGGCATCGTGAAGGTCAGCACCCGGGCGCCGGATTCGTGCAGCCGTCCGTACATCGTCAGCAGGTTGCCGCGCAGCCCGGACCGGTCCAGCCGCGGCCGGAGCAGGTCGTTCACCCCGGCGACCAGCAGGGCGACGTCCGGGGCGAGTGCGAGGGCCCGCTCCAGCTGGGTGTCCCGGACCTCCCCGGTGGTCTGTCCCCGGACCGCGAGGTTGGCGTAGAGCAGGCCCGGGTGCTCGCGGGCGAGCGCCCGGGCGAACCGGTCGGCCCAGCCGACGTACGCCCCGTCGGGCCCGGGATCCCACAGGCCCTCGACCGTGCTGTCACCGAGGGCCACCAGTCGCGCTGCCATGTCCCGATTGTCGCGGGCCGTCGCGCGGGACCGGTCGGCGGGCCCCGTGCCCGTGGGCAACCGGGCCGCTCCCGGCCCCCGAGGGTCCGCGAGCCGTGCGTCCGCGCCGGCTCGCCACCTCAGCCCAGCAGGCGTGGGTCGTCGGGGACGTCGACCGCGTGCTCGTCGAGCCACTCCAGTGGCAGCACCTCGAGGGCGCGCTCGTGGGTGGCGGCCAGCACGACCGGCGGGGCGACACCGTCCTCGTAGGCCTGCCGCCACCGGGCGGCCACCACGCACCAGCGGTCCCCGGGTCGCAGGCCGGGGAAGCCGTACTCGGGCCGCGGCCTGAGCAGGTCGTTGCCGACCGCCTGCTGGTGCGCCAGGAACTCCGCGGTCATCACCGCACAGACGGCGTGCAGCCCGACGTCCTCGGGGCCGCACGCGCAGCTCCCGTCGCGGTAGAACCCGGTCACCGGGTCGGTGCCGCAGGGCTCGAGGTCACCGCCGTGCACGTTGCGCTCCGTCATGCGGGCAGCCTGTCACGCCCGGTCGTCGGACATGATGGGGCGATGAGCGTGGAGGAGCAGTACGGCGTCGTCTTCCCGCGGTCGGCCGAGGGCCGCCGCAGCACCGCCGCGGTGGGCCGGGCGGTGGTCGCCGACGCGCTGCGGGCCACCGACCCGGCCGGCGCACGGTCCGCGGAGCAGGAGACCAACTGGCGCTCGGGCTACCTGCCGCACTTCCGGCGGCTGGTGGAGGCCGGGCTGGACACCCGCGCGGCGGCGCTCGCGATCGCCGCCGACGGGCTGGCGTCGGTGCACGCCCGGATGCGGGTGCTCGACGCCTCCGGCGTGGAGCGGCGGCTGCCGGACTGGCAGCCGGCCGGCACGTTCGGGACGGCCGAGGTCGGTGGCGGCGCGGAGCCGGAGCGCGAGCTGACCCTGCCCTACCACGGCAGCCGGCTCCGCGGCGACGACCTCGGGCGCCGCCTCGACGACTGGGCGCGCGACGGGGTGCTCGAGCCGTCCGCCGCCGCGGCCGTCCGGGAGGTGCAGGCACACCCCGAGTGGCTGCGGGCCGAGGGCCGGACGATCGCGGTGCTCGGGGCCGGTGCCGAGATGGGGCCGCTGCAGGCGCTGATGCGGTGGGGCGCGCGGGTGGCCGCGGTCGACCTGCCCCACCCGCAGGTGTGGCAGCGCGTCCTGGACACCGCACGGCTCGGGGCCGGCTCGCTGGTGCTCCCGGTGCCGTCCGGTACGGCGGACCCCGACCCGGACCGGGCGGGTGCCGATCTCGTCGCCGACGCGCCGGCCGTGGCGGACTGGCTCGCCGGGCTCGACGGCCGGCTGGTGGTCGGCAACTACGTCTACGCCGACGGCGCCGCCAACGTGCGGGTCTCGGTGGCCGTCGACCTGCTGAGCACCCGGCTGCTGGGGAGGTCCGACGACGTGGCGCTGGCGTTCCTGGCCACCCCCACCGACGTGTTCGCGGTGCCGGCCGACGCGGTCCGGCAGAGCACCGCGGCCTACGAGGGCCGCTCCACCCGCGCGAAGGCGCTGGGCCGCCCGCTGCGCGCGGTCAGCTCGGGCCGGCTGCTGCGCCGCGCCTACGCGCCAGGATCGGACCCCGGGGTGATCGACAGCCTGGTGCCGCAGCAGGGGCCGAACTACGCGCTTGCCAAGCGGCTCCAGCGCTGGCGCGCCACGGTCGCCCGCGACGCCGGCGGCAGCGTGTCGATGAACGTCGCACCGCCGACCCGGACCCGCTCGGTGGTGAAGAACCGTGCCCTCGCCGCGGCGTACGCGGGGGCGCACCGCTTCGGTGTCGAGGTCTTCGAGCCGGCCACCTCCAACGTGCTGATGGCGGCGCTGCTCGTGCACGACCTGCACACCGGGGGCGGCCCCGCGCACGACCTGCCGTGGCAGGACGAGGCGTACGGCGCGGTGCACGGCGGGCTCTGGCGCGCGGCGTACGCCCCGCGCAGCGCGCTCGGGCTGGCCGCCCTGCTGGGGTACGGCGCGGCGCGGTAGCCCACGGGAGGGGAGCGGGAGCGGGAGCGGGTGCGGTCGGCCTCAGTGGTGCCGGTAGCTGCGCCGGGCGTGCTGCAGCGCCGCGACGTAGCCCTCGCGGGAGTACTCCTCGGCGTTGACCTGCCACGGGACGGCGAGCCGGCCGCGGGCGTCGGCCACGGTCGCGAACCCGTGCGCCGTCCCCCACGCGTCGAGCCCGTCCAGGAGCGTGGTGGCGTGTCCGCAGCCCCTCCGCAGGAACACCGACGCGCACTCGACGACGTCGGCGCCGGCGAGCAGGTACGCCGCCAGGTCCTCGGCGTCCTCCACCCCGCCGGTGCCCGCCAGCGACACGGTGAGCTGCTGGCGCAGCAGCGCGATCCAGGTCTGCGGCAGCCGGGCGTCGGCGGAGCGCGAGAGCCCGATGGTCGGGGTGACGGTCAGGGTCGACACGTCGATGGCCGGCTGGAGGAACCGGTTGAACAGCACCAGACCGGCCGCGCCCACCTCCACCAGACGCTGCGCGAGCGTCCCGAACGAGGAGAAGTACGGCGTCAGCTTGACCGCCACCGGGATGTCGAGCTCCTGGGTGAGGGAGTGCACCACGTCCAGGCAGCGGTTCTCGAGCTCGCCGATGGGCCAGGACACCGGCTCCGGGACCGCGTAGAAGTTGCACTCGACGGCCGCCGCGCCCGCCTCCTGCACGCGGCGGGCGAAGGCCGTCCAGCCGCGCCGCGAGGTCCCGTTGAGGCTGGCGATGACCGGCACGTCCACCGAGCGCACGCTCTCCTCGACCAGGTCGAGGTAGCGCTGTGGTCCACCGGGGCCGGCCGGGTTGTCGAAGTGGCGCGGTGGCGCCGGGTCCGCGGCGACCGCCGAGTCCTGCTCGATCTGCTCCTCGAACAGCGAGTGCAGCACCACAGCGCCGACCCCGCCCTCGACCAGCTCGACCACGCCGTCGGCGGTCTGGGACAGCGGAGAGGCCGAGGCGACCAGCGGGTTGCGCAGCGGCAGCCCCAGGTAGGTGGTCGCCAGGTCCATGGTGCGCCTCCGGTCGTACGACGATGGGCGGCCAGTCTGCGGACGGCGACGGTGGTCGGACAGGGCCGTCGGTCCCGATCACGTCACCGGAGGCACAGGTTCGGCCCGGACCACCGGGTCAGCCGAGCCGGTGGACGTCCGCGCGGTCAGGCCCGCTGCTCGCTGACCGAGTTGCCGCCGTCGACGACCAGGCACTGCCCGGTCACGTACGACGCCCCCGGTGAGCACAGGAAGGCGACCGCGGCAGCCACCTCCTCGGTCGTCGCGCTCCTCCCCAGCGGCGTACGGCGACCCTGCTCGGCCTCGGCCGGGGTCTGGCTCGACGTCCTCACCCAGCCGGGCGCGACCGCGTTCGCGGTGATCCCGTCGGCGGCGTGGTCGACGGCCAGGGCCCGGGCCAGCCCGACCATCCCGGCCTTGGCGGCGGCGTAGCCGGCCTCGCCCTGCATCGCCATCACCGGACCGGTGATCGAGGCGACCATCACCACCCGGCCCCAGCGTGCGGCCGTCATCGACGGCAGCACCGCGCGGGTGGTCAGGAAGGCGGTGTCGAGGTTGCGGCGCAGGGACCGGTGCCAGTCCTCGAGGTCCATCCCGGACAGCGACCCGGACTCGGTGCCGGCCGGCGTGCTGAGGCTGGTCATGCCGGCGTTGTTCACCAGCACCGTCGGCGGGCCGAGCGACGAGCGCACCTCGGCGACCAGTCGCTCGACCTCGCGCTCGTCGGTGAGGTCGCCGACCACCCCGACGGCGGTCGCGCCCGCCGAGGTCAGGTCCGCGGCCCGGGCATGGGCGCGCTCGGTGGTGGCGGCGACCGCCACCGACGCACCGAGGTCGGCCACCAGTCGGGCGGTGGCGAAGCCGATCCCGTCGGGGGAGCCGGCCCCGGTGACGAGGACGACGCGGTCGGCGAGGCTGAACGGAGCCGGAGGCATGCCGTGCAGACTCGACGGGCGCGCCGTCCCCGTCACATCGGGCCGATCAGCAGGTCAGCGGATCCGGCCGTAGGAGACCGACCGGGTCCAGATCCGCTCGCGGTGCACCCGCGAACCGGTGTGCGGGGCGTGCCAGATGGTGTTGCGGCCGGCGTAGATGCCGACGTGGTAGACCCGGCCGCCGCTGCTGTGGAAGAACACCAGGTCACCCGTGCGCCGCGAGGCCGCGCGGATGTGGTGCGCGAAGGCGGCCTGGGCCCGTGAGGTGCGCGGGATCCGGCGGCCTACCTTGGCGAACACCCAGCGGGTGTAGCCCGAGCAGTCGAACGCGCGCGGGCCGGTGGCGCCGTAGCGGTACGGGGTGCCCCGCTTGGACGCCGCGATCTTGATGACGTGGGACCGGGTGCCCGGGGTCATCGCGTCGGCGGAGGGAGCGAGGGCGGCGGACGAGGCGAGCAGCGCCCCGACCACGATGAGGACGTGCACGAGGGTGCGGCGGAGCAGGTGGGATGACGCGGACATGCAGAAGCCCTTCGGCAACGCCTACGAACGCTGTCCTGTCGGGTTCGGATCCGAAGTGCCCGGCCGCTGCGCTCTCGCGCGGCGGCTTCACCCCAAGGCGCGTCCCGTTGCCGGGCCGTGCCGTCGTGCTGGGTCGTCCGCGCCCGCACTGTTGCGATGAGTTCGCTCGGTCATCCGGCACATGGCGGGCCTCGGCGTGCACCGGATCGCCCCGCCGTCTGATCGACGAGGACTTGTGCCTCCGCACGCCAGGCGTTCCCCCGCGGAGTCGGTTGATCGTAGAAGACCTTAGGCGTCTTGGGTAGTTCTCGCGGCGAATCGGTGCAAAAGCGGCCCGAATCGTCTAGGGCGGCGTTTTGCGGCGTCTATCAGGGGACACACCTGGGATCACCCGGCACTAGGACAGCCCGAGGATCTCGCCGTCGTCGGTGAGGTCGATGCGGGCAGAGGCGGGCGACTTGGGCAGCCCGGGCATGGTCATCACGTCACCGCAGACCATCACCACGAACCCCGCCCCGGCGGACAGCCGCACCTCGCGCACGTGCAGCGAGTGGCCGAGGGGGGCGCCGCGCAGGGTCGCGTCGGTGGAGAACGAGTACTGGGTCTTGGCCACGCACACCGGCAGCCCGCCGTAGCCGTCGTCGGTGATCCGCTGCAGCCGGCGCTTCGCCTTCGGGTCCCAGGTCACCTCGGCGGCGCCGTACAGCCGGCTCGCGATCGTCTCGACCTTCTCGGCCAGGCTCTGGTCGTCGTCGTAGGTGTAGGAGAACGCGTACGGCGAGGGCTCGTCGAGCACCTCCAGCACGCCCTTGGCGAGTGCCTCGGCGCCCGTTCCGCCGTCGACGAAGTGGGTGGCGGGGAAGGCCTTCACGCCCTGCGCGGCGACCAGGCGGACGACCGCGTCGACCTCGGCCTCGGTGTCGGAGGGGAACCGGTTCACCGCGACCACGCACGGCACGCCGTACACCTCGCGGAGGTTGTGCAGGTGCCGGGTCAGGTTCGCCATCCCGGCCTCGAGGGCGCCGAGGTCCTCGGTCTCGAGGTCGGCCACCGCGACGCCGCCGTGGTACTTCAGCGCTCGGACGGTGGCCACCACCACTGCCACGTCGGGGCGCAGTCCGGACTTGCGGCACTTGATGTCGACGAACTTCTCGGCGCCGAGGTCGGCGCCGAAGCCGGCCTCGGTGACCACGTAGTCGGCCAGCCGCAGCCCGGCCCGGGTGGCCATCACCGAGCTGCACCCGTGCGCGATGTTGGCGAACGGGCCGCCGTGCACGAACGCCGGCGCGTGCTCCAGGGTCTGCACGAGGTTCGGTGCGAGCGCGTCGCGCAGCAGCACCGTCATCGCCCCGTCGGCCTCGAGCTCGCGGGCGGTGACCGGCCGCTTGTCGGTCGTGTAGCCGATCACGATGTCGCCGATCCGGCGCTTCAGGTCGGCCCAGGACTCGGTCAGGCAGAAGATCGCCATCAGCTCCGAGGCGACCACGATGTCGAAGCCGTCCTCGCGCGGGTAGCCGTTGGCGATGCCGCCGAGCCCGACGGTGATGTCGCGCAGCGCGCGGTCGTTGATGTCCACGACCCGCTTCCAGGTCACGCTGCGGACGTCGATGTCGAGGGCGTTGCCGTGGTGCACGTGGTTGTCGATCAGGGCCGAGAGCAGGTTGTGCGCGGCGGCCAGCGCGGCGAAGTCGCCGGTGAAGTGCAGGTTGATGTCGCCCATCGGCACCACCTGGGCGTACCCGCCTCCGGCGGCCCCGCCCTTCATCCCGAACACCGGCCCCATGGACGGCTCGCGCAGGCACGCGACCGCCCGGTGCCCGAGACCGTGCAGGGCGTCGGTGAGGCCGACGGTGGTGGTGGTCTTCCCCTCCCCGGCGGGCGTGGGCGAGATCGCGGTCATCAGGATCAGCCGCCCCGAGGGCCGGTCGGCGAGGCCGGCGAGGTAGCCGAGGTCGACCTTGGCCTTGGTGTGGCCGTAGGGCACCAGATGCTCGGCGGGGATCCCCAGCGTCTTCTCGGCCACCTCGGTGATGGGGCGCAGCTCGGCGGCGTTCGCGATCTCGATGTCCGACAGCATGCTGGTCCTTCGGCAGGCGGGGATGCACGGGCGATGAGCAGCGTACGACGCGGCGGCGAGGACCGTCCCCGTGAGAGCGGACCGCGCCGTACCGTGTCCCTGTGCCAGCACTTCTCGACCGAGCCGACCGCCTCCAGCGTCGTCGGCCGGTGCTCGGGTTCCCGCTCGGGGTCGTCTACAAGTTCTTCGACGACCAGGGTGGCTACCTCGCCGCGGTGGTCACCTACTACTCGTTCGTCGCGGTGTTCCCGCTGCTGCTGATCGCCTCCTCCGTGCTCGGCTTCGTGCTCCAGGGGAACAAGCAGCTGCAGGACGAGCTGCTCACCTCGGCGCTCAGCCAGTTCCCGATCGTCGGCACGCAGCTGGGCCGCCCCGAGGGCCTCACCGGGAGCACGTCCGCGGTCGTGGTGGGCTCGCTCGCCGCCCTGTACGGCGTCATCGGCCTCGGCCAGGCCGCGCAGAACGCGGTCAACGTGGCCTGGGCGGTGCCTCGCAACAGCCGGCTGAACCCGATCCTGAGCCGGCTCAGCAGCCTGCTGCTGATCACCCTGGCCGGGCTGACGGTGCTGGCGGTGACGCTGCTGTCCAGCGTCGGCAGCCACCTCGACATGTTCGGGCCGAACCTCGACCAGGGCCTGCGCTGGCTGGTGTGGCTGGCCTCGGTCGGTCTCAACGCCGTGGTGCTGAGCGAGATGATGCGCCTGGCGACGGGTCGGCGGCAGAGCTTCACGACGATGCTGCCGGGCGGCTTCGTGGTGGCGGTGCTGTGGCAGATGCTCCAGCTGGCCGGAGGGGCCTACGTCCAGCACGTGATCGCCCGGGTCAACCAGATGAACGCCGTCTTCGCGCTGGTGCTCGGGCTGCTGGCCCTGCTCTACATCGCCTCGGTGATGGCGGTGATCGGCGTCGAGGTCAACGTGGTGCTCGCCCGACGCCTCTTCCCGCGCGCGCTGCTCACGCCGTTCACCGACGACGTCGACCTGACCGAGGCCGACGAGCGCGCCTACCGTGACTACGCCAAGGCACAGCGGCACAAGGGCTTCCAGCGGGTGCGGGTCACCTTCGACCCGCCGGAGGAGGAGAAGGCCACCCCGCCCACGAAGGAGTCGCAGGACTCCTCGGCGCCCGGTGAGCCGGAGGCGGGGCCGCCGGGGCGGACCGGCCGCGGACCGGCCGACGGACGAGCCGGCGACCGACCGCGGCTGACCCCGGCCGCAGGTCGGCCGGCTACGACGAGGACGGCGGTGGCCCGGTCCGGCCGGCGACCGGGCTGCTCTGCTCCTCGTGCGGCTGGGTGCGCTGCGCCGGCACCCCCGGCCCACCCGCATGCTCCGGCTCCTCGGCGGCGGCGTCGTCGGCGTCGTCGTCGAGGCTGCCCTCGAGCTCCAGGTCGGGGATCACCCGATCGAGCCACGGCGGCAGGTACCAGGCCCGGGCGCCGAGGATCGACATCACCGACGGCACCAGGACCATCCGCACGACGCTCGCGTCCACGAGGACCGCGACGGCCATCCCCACGGCGAGCATCTTGATGGTGGGGTCGGAGTCGAGGACGAAGCTCGAGAAGACCACGACCATGATGCCCGCGGCGGTGGTGATCACCCGGGCGGTGCTGCCGATGCCGACCGCGACGCTGCGGTGCGCATCGCCGGTCCGCATCCACTCCTCGTGCACCCGCGAGAGCAGGAACACCTCGTAGTCCATCGAGAGGCCGAAGACGATCGCGAACATCAGCATCGGCACGAACGCCGGGATCGGCAGGTGCTGGTCGATGCCGAGCAGCCCGGAGCCCCAGCCGAACTGGAAGATCGCGATGACGACGCCGTACGCCGCGCCGACCGACAGCAGGTTCAGTACCGCCGCCTTGAGTGCGATCACGATCGACCGGAACGCGATGGTCAGCAGCACCAGGGACAGCGTGACGACGGCCAGGATCAGCCACAGCATCCGTGAGGCGACCTTGTCGGTGAAGTCGACGTAGCCCGCGACGGTTCCCACGACATAGGTCGGCACGTCGTACGACGGCAGCACGTAGGTGCGCAGCGTGTCGACCAGCGTCGAGGTCGCGGCGGCGTCGGGCGCCGTCTTCGGGACCACGTTGAACAGGGCGGTCGTCTGCGACTGGTTGACCGAGGGCCCGGTGACCGAGGCCACCCCGGCGGTGCCCTGGAGCCCCTTCTGCATCTGGCTCAGCAGCTCCTGCGGGTCGCTGCTCTTCGGGATGGTGACCACCACGGTCAGCGGGCCGTTCGTGCCCGGTCCGAAGCCCTGGTCGATGAGGTCGTAGGCGCGGCGGCTGCTGTCCGAGGTGGGGTCGGTGCCGGCGTCGAGCTGGCCGAGCCGCAGCGACAGCAGCGGTACGGCGAGCAGCAGCAGCGCGAGGGTGCTGGCGATCCCCCAGGGCCACGGGTGGTTGCTGACCATCCGACCCCACCGGGCGAACGGGCTGTTCTCGTGGTCGGGCACCCTCGCGGACCGGTCCGCCCTGCGCGCCCGGCGGTCCTGGCGCGAGCGGACCCGGTCGCGGGTGACCGCGAGCAGCGCCGGCACCAGGGTCAGCGCGGAGAGCATGGTCACCGCGACGACGATGGCGGCGGCGAGCCCCAGGGCGCCGACGAAGGGGACCGCCGAGACGTAGAGCCCCAGGATCGCGACCACCACCGTGCTCCCGGCCACCACGATCGCGGCCCCCGAGGTCCCAGCGGTCCGGGCGATGGACCGGTCCAGCGGCAGGCCGTGGTCCAGCTGCTCGCGGTGCCGGGCCACCAGGAACAGCCCGTAGTCGACGGCCACACCGAGCCCGAGCAGCGTCGCGACGGTCGGCGCGGTGGTGGGCAGGTGGGTGCCGCGGGCGACGAGGCCGACGATGGCCAGGCCGCTGCCGACGCTGAAGACGGCCGCCACCAGCGGGACCAGCGCCGCCGCCAGCGAGGCGAACATCAACAGCAGCAGCAGCAGGGCGCAGGTGAGGCCGATGACCTCCGAGAGCCGGTCGTCGGGGCCCTGCCCGATCTGGCCCGCCCCGCCGCCGTACTCGACGGTGAGCCCCGCCTTGCGGGCCGGCTCGACGGCGGTGTCCATCTTGTCGAGGTAGGCCGAGTCCAGGGAGGCGGGCACGACGTCCCAGGACGTGGGGCCGTAGGCGATCGTGCCGTCCTTGGACACGTCGGGCGTGCCGGACATGGTCAGCGGGTCGGTGGCGGACAGCACGTGGTCGAGGCCGCCGATGTTCTTCATCGAGGTGCTCACCGCGGCGGCCTGGTCCGAGACCTTCCCGGTCGTCGCGTGGAAGACGATCTGGCCGCTGTACCCGCTGGCGGCGGCGAAGTCCTTGGTGAGCACGTTGAGCCCGTCCGACGACTGGCTGCCCGGCACCGAGTAGTCGTTGACGTAGGTCCCCCCGAACGCTCCGCGGGCGACCGAGAGGCCCACCAGGACGAGCACCCACACCGCGATGACCCACCAGCGGCGTCGGGCCGCAAAGGCGCCGAGCCTCTCCAACAACGCGTTCATGGTGCTCCCCACCGGCTGGTCGGGACGGCCGTGCGTCGACCGGCGCGACCGGAGGCCGCCCTCCATCGTGGGTGCGGGGCGTCACGGGCCGGAAGGGGACCAGCCCGAACGGGTCATCCGGAACGGAGGGGTTCCGTCGGGTTCGGGCGAGAAGTCACTCCGCCCCGATGGCCCTGAGCACGTCGAGGCGGGCGGCCCGCCGGGCCGGGAGGACCGCGGCCAGCACGCCGGCGACGGCCGCCAGCAGCACGAACAGCCCGAGCTGGAGCCAGGGGATCGCCAGCACGTCGACGCCCTGGTCGGCGATGGCACGCTGCAGCGCCACCCCGAAGGCGAGCCCCATCCCGACCCCCAGCACGGCTCCGAGCACCGCCACGACCACCGACTCCAGGCGCACCATCCTGCGCAGCTGCCGCCGCGACAGCCCGACCGCGCGCAGCAGCCCGACCTCGCGGGTGCGCTCGATGACCGAGAGCGCCAGCGTGTTGACGATGCCGAGCAGGGCGATCACCACCGCGAGCCCGAGCAGGGCGTAGATGAAGTTCAGGAACAGGTCGATCTGGCTCTTCTGGGCCTGCGCGAACTCCGCCGGGTCCTGGACGGTGACCGTCGGCAGGTCCTTGATGATCCGGTCCACCGAGGCACGCACGGCGGCCCCGTTCGCGGAGCCGTCCTTGCTCACGAACAGCAGCGTGTCCAACGGCGCGATCCCGCCCTTCAGCAAGGTGTCCGGGGTGACCAGGTACGACGCCGGCAGCGCCGCCGAGGCATCGAACAGCGCGACCACCTTGAGCTTGACGGTGCCCGCCTGGAACGTCATCGGGACCGTCGACCCGACCTGGTAGCCGGAGCTCCGGGCGGTGTTGGCCGCGATCGCCACGGTGCCGGGACCGAGCGCCATCAGCGACCCCGCCCTGACCGGCACGGCGAGCGCGAGACCGAGGCTGCGCGGGTCGACCGCCCCCACGAACGTGCGGCGCGAGCCGATCTTGGCGGTCGCGGTGCGCAGCGCGGCGACGCTGCTGACGCCGTCGACCTTGCGGATCTGCTTCGCGACGCTGGTCGAGAACGGTGTGCCGACCACGTTGGAGACCACGAACTGGGAGGTCAGCGTGCGCTGCACGGCGGCGTCGGTGCTCGCCGAGGCGGACCGGCCGAGGATCGCGATCAGCGAGACCAGCGTGAGCCCGATCATCAGCGCGCTGGCGGTGGCCGCGGTGCGCCGCGGGTTGCGCAGGGAGTTCTGGGCGGCGAGGACTCCGACGGTGCCGAACACGCGCCGGTAACCGATCTCGAAGACCCGGGTCAGCGGCCGGCCCAGCCACGGGCTGAGCAGCGACACCCCGACCAGGATCGACAGCATGCCCAGCCCGATCAGGCTCAGTCCCACGTTCCCGCTGCCCATGAAGCCGCCCACCATCGAGGCGATGCCGAGCGTGATCAGCCCGAAGCCGACGAGCACCCGGCGGCGCAGCGACGACTCCGGCAGCGCCACGTCGTCGCGCAGCGCGGCCACCGGCGGGATCGAGGAGGCCCGGCGCGCGGGCAGGTACGCCGCGAGGGCGGTGACGACCAGCCCCACGACGTACGACGCCACGACCGTGCGCAGGCCCACCGGGAAGGTGGCCCGGCTCAGGTCGAAGCCGACCGCACCGAACAGCAGCTGCAGCCCGCGGGCGAGCAGGTACCCCAGGCCCAGGCCGACGGTCGAGCCGAACACCCCGACCAGCAGCGCCTCGACGAGGACCGAGCGGTTCACCTGCCGCCGCGAGGCGCCGAGCGCCCGCAGCAGGGCGAGCTCGCGGCTGCGCTGGGCGACCAGGATCGAGAAGGTGTTCACGATCAGGTAGGTGCCGACCACCAGCGACACCGCGGCGAACACCAGCAGGAAGGTGTTGAGGAAGCCCAGGATCTGGTCGAGGCCGGCCTTGTTCGACTTCACCAGCGAGTCGCCGGTGCGGGCGACCACCCCGGCCGGGAGCACCTTCTGGGCGGCGTCGCGCAGCTGGACCTGGCTGACGCCGGGCGCGGCGTTGAGCGAGACCGAGTTGTAGACGTCCCGGCCGCCCAGGAACTGCTGCTGCATCCAGCGCCGGTCCATGACCGTCAGCGTCGCGCCGTTGAGGCCACCGGAGCCGAACTCGACGAGCCCGGTGACGGTGACCCGCAGCGTCGGCGGGTCGCCGGGGGTGACCAGCGTGAGCCGGTCCCCGACGCCGTACCCGGCCTTGCGGGCGGTGTCCACGTCGAGGGCGACCTGGCCGGGCCCGCTCGGGAGCGCGCCCGTGGTGAGGGTGATGATCGGCGCACCGGTCAGGGACCGGGTCCCGGTGTCGTTGAACGCGAGTCCGGGCGGCCCGTTGCCGCCGACGACCTTGCCGTTGCTGCCGATCACGTAGACCGACTGCAGCGAGACGCTGGGGTGCACCGAGCCCACCTCGGGCAGCGCGCGGAGCCGGTCGACGACCGACGCGGGGATCACCCGGGTGTCCTGCTGGGAGTCGAAGTTGTTGGCGCCCCGGTAGGCGACCTCGACGTCGGCGGTGGAGCCCTCGATGATCCCGTCGAAGGCGTTCCCCATCGCGTCGGTGAAGATGAACGACCCGGCGACGAAGGCCACGCCCAGGACGATCGCGAACGCGCTCAGCGCCAGCCGCACCTTGCGCTCGACCAGGTTGCGCCAGGTCACCTTCAGCATGTCGCCCCTCCGCCCGCTCCCGCGCCCCGTGACGTCCCGTCCCGTCCTGTCCCACGAGTCTGCCCTACGTCCGGGCGCCCCACCCGCCGAGTCGGCGCGAACGCACGTTTCCCACCCGGCGAGTCGGCGCGAACGCACGTTTCGCACCCGGCGAGTCGGCGCGAACGCACGTTTCGCACCCGGCGAGTCGGCGCGGACGCACGTCTCCCACCCGCCGAGTCGGCGCGAACGCAGGTTTCGCGGCGGAGGGAAGTGCGGCATTACCTGCGTTCGCGCCGACTGGGCGGGGTTCATGCCTGCGTTCGCGCCGACTGGGCGGGGTTCATGCCTGCGTTCGCGCCGACTCGGCTGGCGTGGCCTCAGGCGCCGGGCTTCTCGCGGTACATCGCGGCGTCCGCCCGGTCCAGCAGCGCGCTCGGGGTGTCCGTGGCGTCCGTCGAGCGGGCCACGCCGACCGACGCGGACAGCTGCACCGTGACGCCACCGGGCAGGTCGCTGGGCCCGCTCAGCGACTCCCGGATCCGGGCGGCCAGCCGCTCCAGCCCGTCGTGGGTCGCCTCCGCGTCGTCGACCAGCACCACGAACTCGTCACCGCCGAGCCGGGCGACCAGGTCCGACGCGCGCACGCAGGCGAGCAGCCGGCGGGCGACCTCCCGCAGCGCGGCGTCACCGGTCGCGTGGCCCAGCCCGTCGTTGATCGACTTGAAGCCGTCGAGGTCCACGAAGAGCAGACCGGGCCCGGCGCCGGTGCGGTGTCGCCGGGCGAACGCCCGCGCCAGGGACTCCTCGAGCAGCGACCGGTTCGGCAGCCCGGTGAGCGGGTCCCGGGTGGCCGCGTGGGCGAGCACCCCGGCCGTGCGGCGCAGCTCGAGCAGCCGGACGGTCGCCGCAGCCAGGTCGCGGAGCCGCTCGATCTGCTCGCGGGTCAGCTGGGCCGGGTCCGGGGCGAAGGCACAGAGCGTGCCGATCACGTGCCGCTCGCCGACGATCAACGGCGCCGCGACGTAGAGCCGGATGTCGGACAGCTCGCCGGTGACGTGCGGGTTGTCCGCGAACACCGCGTCCCGCGACGCGTCCGGGGTGTAGGTGACGTCACGGGACAGCACGCTGTAGCCGCACATCGAGTCGTCGCGGCGGACCTCGCCGCGCTCGGCGCCGTACGCCGAGGCCTGCCACTGCCGGTCGGCGTCGATCAGGTTCAGCACCGCGGTCGGGGTCCCGCAGATGTACGACGCCAGCCGGGTCAGCCCGTCGAGCTCGGCGTCGACGGGCTGGTCGAGCACCCCGAGGTCGTGCAGGGCGGCCACCCGGGACGCCTCGTCGAGGGGCAGCGGCCACGGGGTCCGGGTGAGGGTCACGCTGCAGTGTGACAGGTGGTGTGGGTCAATTTGTCCTGATCAGCTCGTCGACCGCCGTGGCGAACAGCCGGCTGTGCAGGTCGACGTCGGCGGCGGACGTGTCGGGGCACATCAGGGCCATGTTGTGGAACGGCGTGATGAGCACCCCGCGGTTGAGCAGGTACAGGTGCAGGTACTCGTCGAGCTCGTCGTCGCTCGCGGCCGCGGACGAGGACCCGTCACGCGGCGCGGGGGAGGCGAACCGGTACTCCGCGCGGGCACCGAGCTGCTGCACGGTCCAGGGCACCCCGGTGCGGTCCAGGGTGGCCCGGACGCCGGCCGTGAACGTGGTGGCCAGGTCGGTCATCCGCGTGAACGCCTCCTGCGTCAGCACGTGCTCGAGGGTGGCCCGCATCGCGGCCACGGACAGCGCGTTGCCGGCGAGCGTCCCGCCCACCCCGCCCACGTCGACCAGGTCGGCGTCCGGGTCGCCGAGCACCCTCTCGGCCACCGCGCGGCTCAGGCCGTAGGCCCCGCTGGGGATCCCGCCGCCGATGCTCTTGCCGATCACCAGGATGTCCGGATCGAGGCCCCAGGCGGCGGTGGCCCCGCCCGGGCCGGCCGAGAAGGTGTGGGTCTCGTCGATCATCAGCAGCGCCCCGTACCGGGTGGCGAGCTCGCGAAGCCCCTCCAGGAAGCCCGGGTCGGGCAGCACGATGCCGATGTTGGTCAGCGCCGGCTCGGTGAGGATCGCCGCGACGTCGCCGTGCGCCAGCTGGGCCTCCACGCCGGCGAGGTCGTTGAACTCCGCCACCCGGGTGGTCTCCGACAGCGGCACGGGCGCCCCGACCAGCCCGGCGCGGGCGACGGCCTCCCCGCCCGGTCCGGGCACGCCGAAGGCCTCGTCCACCGACCCGTGGTAGCAGTAGGCGAAGGTGAGGATCTTCGGGCGGCCGGTGGCCAGCCGGGCCAGCCGGATCGCCCAGCGGTTCGCGTCGGTGGCGGTCAGCGTGAACGACCACGAGGGCAGCCCGAAGCGCCGGGCCAGCTCGGCGCCGACCCACTCCGCGTCCTCGGTGGGCAGCATCGTGGTGACCCCGCCGAGTGCACCCATGCGGGCGGTGACGGCCTCGACGGTGGCCTGCGGGCTGTGGCCGGCCATCGCCCCGGTGTCGCCCATCGCGAAGTCGACGTACTCGTGGCCGTCCACGTCGACGACCCGGTTCCCCCACGCCCGGTCGAGGTAGAGCGGGAAGCCGCCGCTCCACATGTTCATCCAGGTCATCGGCACCCGCCCGAGCAGGTGGTCCGCGCGCCCGTACGCCGCCGCCGAGCGAGGGTGGAGCCCGGCGTACGACGCCCGCTCGCGCTCCAGCAGCGCGGCGAGGCGGGACCGGTCGACCGGGGTCACGGGAGCGGTGTCGGGGGAGGCCATGACCGGACGCTGTCGGGTGTCGACGGCGACGTCAAGTCCCGGCCCGCACCGGCTCAGGGCCGGCGACCTAGGCTCGCGGTGCCTGCCGCCTGCCCGAGGGAGCCCGATGTCCGAGCCACGCCGTCGACGCACCGCCACCGTGGTGCGGGTCCTGCGCACCGAGCGGCTGACCGCGTCGCTGGTCCGGGTCGTCGTCGGCGGCCCCGGGCTGAGCGGCTTCGTGACCGGGCCGCACACCGACTCCTACGTGAAGGTCGTGCTGGTGCACCCCGACGCGCCGCGGCCGCTCCCGCTCACCGACGACGGCCGCGTCGACGTCGACGCCGTGAAGGACGCACTGCCGCCGGAGCACGCGCCGCGCACCCGCTCCTACACCGTCCGGGCGTTCGATGCGGAGGCGCTCGAGCTGACCCTCGACTTCGTGGTGCACGGCGATGCCGGCCTCGCCGGGCCGTGGGCGGCGGCCGCGCAGCCCGGTGACGAGATGCTGTTCATGGGCCCCGGCGGCGGCTACGCGCCGGACCCGACTGCCGGCCGGCACCTGCTCGCGGGCGACGCCTCCGCCCTGCCCGCCATCGCCGTGGCGCTGGAGGCGCTGCCCGCGGACGCGGTCGGCGACGCGCTGGTCGAGGTGCACGACGGCACCGAGCAGATCTCGCTGACGGCTCCCGACCGGGTCACGGTGACCTGGGTGCACCGGGGGGACGCCGCGCCCGGCGCCCGGCTCGTCGACGCCGTGCGCGCGCTGCCCTGGCCCGGCGACGACGTGCACGCCTTCGTCCACGGCGAGGCGGGTGCGGTCAAGGAGCTGCGCCGCTACCTGCGCCTGGACCGGGGGATGGGCCTGGACCGGCTGTCGATCTCCGGCTACTGGCGGCTCGGCGTCGACGACGAGGGCTGGCGCGCCGGCAAACGAGCCTGGAACGCCGCCATCGAGGAGTCCGAGCAGCTCCCCACCAGGTGAGATCCCGGCGCGTTCAGCGGCACAGGAACGTGCCGGATGCCGATAATGTCCGAATGAGCGCGCGCGGTGGCGGGGAGACGACGCAGACGTGCGTGCGCATGGTGGCCCAGCCCGCCAGCATCCCGGCGGTCCGCCGCTTCGTCGACGACGCGCTGACCTCCTGGGGTCGCGCGGACCTGGTCGACGACGTGGCCCTCAGCGTCACCGAGCTCGCGACCAACGCCACCCTGCACAGCCGCAGCACGTTCTTCGACGTCGAGCTGGTCGGTAGCCCGGGCACCGTGCGCGTCGCCGTCGTCGACGCCGGCGGCATGCCGGCCCGGTCCATCGCGGCCCGCGGTCGCGCGCGGATCGCCGGGCTCGACGGGCTCGACGGCTCCGGCGGCCTCGACGGTCTCGACCTGGGCTCGATGACCGGCCGCGGGCTGTTCATCGTGGCGGCGCTGGCCAGCAGCTGGGGTATCGACGACCTGCCGGGCGGCACCCGGGTGTGGGCGGACTTCGGCGGCGACCAGGACGAGACCGTCGCCCGGCCGCCGGTGCTCGACGGCGCGGTCACCGAGCCCGCTCCGGTCTCGGGGGGCACGGCGACCGTCATCCGGCTGCTCGGCTGCCCGCCCGACCTGCTGCTCGCCCACGACGAGAACCTCGCCGACATCGCCCGCGAGCTGAGCCTGTTCGGGGCCAGCCACGCCGACCCCGGGGCCGTCCGGTCCGCCGAGCAGATCGTCGAGGTGGTGCGGCTGTCGGCGCTGTCGTGGGACGCCGCGCGGCTGGTGGCCCGGCAGGCGCTGCACGAGCACCGCCGCGACGTCGACGTGGCCATCGCGGTGACCGAGCCCCTCGACCTGCCCCGCAAGGTGGCGGTGCTGCGCCGGGCGGTGGCGGCGGCCGAGGCGATGGCCGCGCGTGGGCTGCTGATCACGATGACCGCCTCCGCCCCCCTGCACCGGTGGCGGGACTGGGTCGCGGTCGAGATGACCGAGCAGGCCACGACCGGGCGGCCGCCCCGGCCGTTCCAGGACGTCGCACCGGTCTGAGCCGGGTCAGGCCACCGCGGAGGCCTTCTCCAGGGCGACCAGCTCGTCGTCGAGGTGGGTCAGCAGCCGCTGCAGCCGTGGGACGGTCCGCCGGCAGCCGGTGAGACCGAAGTCCATCTGCCCGTCGTACGACGTGCAGGTGATGTTGAGCCCCATGCCGTGGATCGGGATCGACAGCGGGTAGACGCCCTCGAGCCGGGCCCCGTTGAAGTAGTGCGTCTCCCGCGGCCCCGGCACGTTGGAGATGATCAGGTTGAACGGCGGCCGGGTGATGCCCTGGAGCCTGAGCATCGGCGCGAGGATCGCGGGAGCCAGCCCGAGCGCGCTCATCGCCAGGATCTGCGTCGGGGTCATCGTCCCGAGCGCCTGCTTGCCGGTCAGCATCGAGTGGTGCACGGCCTCCAGCCGGTCGGCCGGGTCGGCCTGGTCGGTGCCGAGCCGGACCATCACGGAGCCGACCGCGTTGCCGCCGGACGCGGAGGCGCTCTGGGACGACTTCGCCTTCAGCCCGACCGGCACCATCGCCACCAGCGACGCGTCCGGGAGGGCGCCGAGCTCGCCGAGGTAGGTCCGCATCGCGCCGCTGCACATCGCCAGCACCACGTCGTTGACCGTGGTGCCGGTGGCCTTGCCGACCGCCTGGATCCGCTCCATCGGCCAGTCCTCGGCGGCGAAGCGGCGGGAGCCGGTGATCTTCTTGTTGATGATCGTCCGCGGCGCGTACAGCGACAGGGCGGAGGTCTCGTTGCGGACCCCGCGGGAGAGCGTGCGGACCAGCGCGCCGGGCAGTCCCGCGGCGTCGGCGCTGATCCCGAGCGCGGTGCGCAGGGCGCTTGCGGGGACGCCGAGGGGGCCGTGCCGCTCGGTCTGCCCGGTGCGCTGCCGCCGGGAGACGTGGGCCGCCGACCACATCGGCGCGAGCCCGCGCTCGTCGGGGTCGGTGGACAGGACGCGCTGGAGCAGCCGCATCGAGGAGACGCCGTCCACCAAGGCGTGGTGCATCTTGGTGTACATCGCCACACGCCCGTCGCGCAGCCCCTCGATCAGGTGCACCTCCCACAGCGGGCGCTCGAGGGCCAGCCGGGTGCTGTGCAGCCGGCCACACAGCTCCAGCAGCTCGCGGACCCGGCCGGGCTTGGGGAGCGCGCTGTGCCGGAAGTGGTACTCGAGGTCGAAGTTCTCGTCCTCGGTCCAGAACCACTGGCCGCCGGTCGTCACCGAGCGGTGCGGACGCTTGAGGAACAGCGGCGCCGCCTCCTGGTGGGTCAGCATCTCCTCGTAGAGGTCCTTGACGAAGTGGCGTCCCGCGCCCTCGGGCTTGTGGAAGAGCTGGAGGCCGCCGACGTGCATCGGCTGGCTCCGGCTCTCCGCGAACAGGAACCCGCTCGACGTCGGATCCATGGGTGTCGGCATCGACGGCCTTTCGGTTGAATGGGGCGCAGGTGTGAGCGTGCCCACATCGCGTGTCCGCCAAGCATCCACCACGCCACCGACCGGGCTCGCATCCGCGGCAGCCGGTCAGCCGCCCGCCGGCTGCTCCTTGGTGCGGTGCAGGAGCCAGTCCCGGTCGGTGCGGATCAGCGCGTAGCGCACCGCTCCCCGGCGTCCGTGCAGCACCAGCACGGTGCGCCGCTCGGTGCGGTCCTCGAGCTCCCACCAGCCGATGTCCGCGATCTCCTTGTCGGCATCCTCGTACCGCAGGTGGTCCAGGTCGTGGTCGGGGACGGCGACGGCCAGCCGATCCTGCGAGGGGGAGGTGGGCAGCCCCTTGGGCAGCGCCCACGAGCGCAGCACCCCGTCCTCCTCCAGACGCAGGTCGAAGTGGTGGCGGGGCTGGTGGTGCTCGTGCAGGACGAAGGCCGGCTCCATGCGTCCCAGGATGGCGCACCCGGCTCGGAGACCTCGGAGACCTCGGGGGCCGGCTCGTGCGAGTCCTGTCCGTGGTGGCTCGTAGGCTCGGCGTCATGGTCGACCTGTCCTCGCTGCTCACCGATGAGGACCTCCGTCGTCGCTACGGCACGCCGACGCTCGACCGGGCCTGGGACTACGTCCGCCGCGGGCAGGTGCTCTCCTGCGTGCACGACCTCGACTCCGACGGCGACCTCGACATCCGGGGCACGGTCGCCGGTTCCACCAGTGCGCCGTACGCCGTCAACCTCAGCGTGGGCAGCGACGGCGAGGGCGTCTGGGTCTTCGGCCGGTGCAGCTGCCCGGTGCACGAGGGGTGCAAGCACACGCTGGCGCTGCTGATCACCGTCCGGGACGAGCACGCCCGGACCTCGCCGGGCCACGTCCGCCGCTGGGAGCGCCAGCTGTCCTCGCTGCTCGACGAGCTCGACGAGCGGGCCGACCGCGGCAGCCGGCGGGCCCAGCGGCCGCTCGCGCTGCAGGTCGACCTGCGGGCACCGACCCGGTCGGCCGGCTTCCGGGGCTGGACACAGGCGGAGGCACCGGCGGCCCGGGGGACGCTGCGGGTCCGGCCGCTGCAGCGCGGGGCCCGTGACAACTGGGTGCGCACCGGGATCTCCTGGACCGACGTCCCCGCGCTCGACCGGCGCGGCCACCCGGCGGACCAGGTGACGGTGCTCAACGACCTGCTGTCCGCGCACCGGGCCGCCACCCGGCAGATGTACTTCGGCTCCGACGCGCACCTCTCGCTGGGCACCTTCGGGCCCGACGAGGCGCTGCTGCTGCGCCGGGCGGTCGACGCGGGGATGCCGCTGGTGGCCGGGCCCGGCCTGGCGCACGTCGAGGTGGCCGACCCGGTCACCCTGCGGCTCGACGTGAACGCCGTGCCCGAGCAGGACGCCCGGCTGCGGCTCGGGGTGCGGCTCGAGGAGGAGTGGTACGGCGCGAGCGACCTCGACGTGCTCGGCGAGGCCGGTCACGCGGTCGCGCTGTGGCTGGCCGAGGGGGACGCCTGGGCGGTGACGCTGGCCCCGCTCACCGCGCCGGTCGGCCCCGAGGTGCGCCGCCTGCTCAAGCGCGGCGACTCGGTCGTGGTGCCCGCCGCGGACCGCGAGGACCTGATCGGGGACTACCTTCCCCGGCTGCACCGGCACGTCCCGGTGATCTCCTCCGACGGGTCGGTCGCGGTGCCGGAGACCGCCGAGCCGCGGCTGGTGCTCGCGGTCACCTGGGTCGCGGCCGACGAGGTCGCCGTGGCGTGGACCTGGCGCTACCGGGTCGGCGGGGACGACCGGGTCTACCGGCTCTCCGAGACCCGCGGCCTGCGCGGCGTACGGCGGCCCGAGGACGAGCAGGCACTGCTCGACGCGCTGGTCCTCGACGACGAGCAGGTCTACCACCTGTGCCGCGGGCGGCAGCGCGACCTCGGGCTGGAGGACGGCGGCACCTTCCGCGACGCGCACGCGGTGCTCTTCGCCGAGCAGCTGCTGCCCGGACTGCGGGGCCGGGTGGAGATCGAGGAGATCGGGGACCAGCCGCACTACCAGGAGATCGACGGCACCCCGGTGGTGCACTTCGCCACCCGGGAGGCCGCCGGAGACGACCCCACCCGCACCGACTGGCTCGACCTGGAGGTGGAGGTCACCGTCGACGGCACCCCGATCTCGCTGGCCCACGTGCTGGAGGCCCTGACCAAGGGGATGGACCGGGTCGTCCTGCGCAGCGGCAGGCACCTGCGCATCGACCGGCCCGAGTTCGCCCATCTTGCCCGGCTGGTGGAGGCGGCCGCCGAGCTCCGCGACCAGCCCGACGGCGCGGTCCGGGTCGGGCACCACGACCTGGGCCTGTGGGACGAGCTCGCCGAGGTGGGCATCGTCGACGCACAGGCGGCCCGGTGGGTCCGCTCGGCACAGGCGCTCCGCACGCTGGAGACGCTGCCCGCGGTGGACCCGGTCGGGGTGACCGCCGAGCTGCGCTCCTACCAGCTCGACGGCTTCCGCTGGCTGGCCTACCTGTGGCAGTCCGGGCTCGGCGGGATCCTCGCCGACGACATGGGGCTCGGCAAGACCCTGGAGACCCTGGCGCTGGTCGCTCACGCCCGCGCGCACGGGGCGGGGCCGTTCCTGGTGGTCGCGCCGACCAGCGTGGTGCCGGCGTGGGCGGGGGAGGCCGCGGCGTTCACCCCCGGCCTCGACGTGCGGGTGGTGACGGAGTCCCAGGCCCGGCGCGGGCAGTCGCTCGCCTCGCTCTGCGAGGGCGCCGACGTGGTGGTCACCTCCTACACCCTGTTCCGGCTCGAGCAGGCCGACTACGTCACCCGGACGTGGGGCGGGCTGGTGCTCGACGAGGCGCAGACCGTCAAGAACCACCAGGGCAAGACCCACCAGGCCGTGCGGCGGCTCGACGTACCGTTCCGGCTGGCGCTGTCCGGGACGCCGATGGAGAACCGGCTGATGGAGCTCTGGTCCCTGCTGTCGATCGTGGCGCCGGGGCTGTACCCGTGGCCGCAGCGCTTCCTGGAGACGGTGGCCAACCCGGTCGAGCGGCTCGGTGACCGGGAGGTGCTCGACCGGTTCCGCCGACGGATCCGGCCGTTCCTGCTGCGCCGCACCAAGGAGCACGTGGCGCGCGACCTGCCGGCCAAGCAGGAGCAGGTCCTCGAGGTGATGCTGACCCCGCGGCACCGGGCGATCTACGAGACCCATCTGCAGCGGGAGCGGCAGACGGTGCTCGGCCTCCTCGACGACTTCGACCAGCAGCGGCTGGCGATCTTCCGGTCGCTGACCCGGCTGCGCCAGCTCAGCCTGGACGCCGCCCTGGTCGACGAGGAGTACGACGGCGTCGGGTCGGCCAAGGTGGACGTGCTCGTGGACCACCTGCTGGAGCTCGCCGCGGAGGGCCACCGGGCGCTGGTGTTCAGCCAGTTCACCTCCTTCCTGAGCCGGGTCCGGGACCGGCTCGACCGGGAGGGGATCGGCTCGTCGTACCTCGACGGGCGGACCCGCCGGCGGGGCGAGGTCGTCGAGGCCTTCCGCAGCGGGGACGACCCGGTGTTCCTGATCAGCCTCAAGGCCGGTGGGGTCGGGCTGACGCTGACCGAGGCCGACTACGTCTTCGTGCTGGACCCGTGGTGGAACCCCGCGGTGGAGGCGCAGGCGGTCGACCGCACCCACCGGATCGGCCAGCAGCGACCGGTCAACGTGTACCGGCTGGTGGCCACCGACACCATCGAGCAGAAGGTGATGGAGCTCAAGGCCCGCAAGGCGGCGCTGTTCGCGCAGGTGGTCGACGGCGACGCGCTGATGGCGGCGCCGCTGGGCGCCGACGACGTGCGTGCGCTGTTCGAGGACTGAGCCTCGGCCGGAGGGTCAGGTGGTGCACGGTCCGTGGCCGAGGCGAGCCAGCCCGCGCCGGTCACCGGGGCCCAGCCGACCGTCCCACCGGCCCTGCGGGTTCATCAGCTCGTCCTTGTCGTCGACGTGGTCCAGCCCCACCACGTGCCCCAGCTCGTGGGCGACCACGCCGGTGACCGCGGCGGCACCGCCGGGCCGGTCCAGCATCCGGGTCAGGGACGGGGTGTCGAGCGCGATGCCACCGGTGACGTAGATCCGGTTGCCGCTGACCGGGTCCGCGATGAACCCGCTGCCGCCCACGCCGACCACCGAGCCGTCGAGCCGCGGCTCCTGCTCCGGGGTGAGCCAGGCGATCAGCACCGGGGGACGGTCGACGCCGTTCCAGGTGCCTCCGCCCACGAACGGGAGCGCGGAGGAGTGGCCCTCCACCACGAACCTCAGCCCGCTCGCCTCGTGGATCTCGCGCAGCGCAGCCTCGACGAGCTCGGTGGCCCCGGGCGGGGCAGCCGTCTCGTTGAGCACGACCGCGATCGGCTTGCAGGAGCTGTAGGTCACCGGCACACCGGGCCGGGTGGGCTGGTGGTCCTTGAAGCGGTAGGACCCGAAGTCCGCGAGACCTGGCCGCCCGGGGTGCGCGAAGCCGCCCACCCCGCCGTTGTGGCTCATCACCAGCAGCGCGACCAGCACCCCGCCGGCCAACACCCCGACGCCGCGGATCCCGCGCAGCGGAGAGCTGCGGTCCGGCCGCGACACCTCGCCCCAGGGGTCGGCGCGCCGCTGGTTGCGCCGGACCAGCCGGGCCACCCGACGCCGACGGCGCAGCCTGCCGAGGGTCAGCAGGTCCCAGATCTCCCCCAAGGACACCGCGCCATGATCACCCCGCGGGACCGGTCGCGGCACCGTTTCGCGGCAATTCGGGGTGTCAGCCGGAGCAGGGACCCTGGCCGAGCCGTTCGACAGGAGACTCTGCCCTGCTGGTGACCGGGACGGCGTCCGGACGGTGAGTCACCTGTCCGGCGGCACCTCACAGCCGTACGACGGTCATCCCCACGGTCCCGGCCGGGCCGCTCATCGCAGCCAGGGCGGCGCCGGCGTCCTCGAGGCCGATCACCGTGCCCACCAGCAGCGCCGGGTCGAGGGTGCCGTCGGTGACCAGGGCCAGCAGCTCGCCGTACTGGTGGGCGGGCATGCCGTGCGACCCGTGCACCTCGAGCTCCTGCGCGACCACCCGGTCCATCGGCAGCGGGGGAGTGGCGTCGGCCCCGAGCAGCAGGCCGACCTGCACGTGCCGGCCGCGGCGGCGCAGCGAGCCCACCGAGGCGACCGCCGTCGCCGGGCTGCCGACGGCGTCGACCGAGACGTGCGCGCCGCCACCGGTGAGCTCCCGGACCGCGGCCGCCGGGTCGTCGCCCTGGACGGTCTCGGTGGCGCCGAGCTCACGGGCCCGCGCCAGCGCCGCGCCCGAGACGTCGACCGCGACCACCCGGGCCCCGAGCGCGGCCCCGATCAGCACCGCCGACAGCCCGACCCCGCCGCAGCCGTGCACCGCGAGCCAGTCCTCGGCGCCCAGCCGGCCGTGCGTGACCAGCGCCCGGTAGGCGGTCGCGAACCGGCACCCCAGCGAGGCCGCGGTGACCAGGTCGAGGTCGTCGGGCAGCCGGACCAGGTTGATGTCGGCGGCGTGCACCGCCACCAGCTCGGCGAACGAGCCCGGCCCGGTGAAGCCGGGCTGGGTCTGGTCCGGGCAGACCTGGCTGTCCCCGCCGCGGCAGTACTCGCAGCGGCCGCAGCCGCAGACGAACGGCACCGTCACCCGGTCGCCCACCGACCAGCGCTCGACCAGCGGCCCCACCTCGGCGACGTGGCCGGCGAGCTCGTGGCCGGGGACGTGCGGCAGCGGCACCGGGTCGTGGCCGGCCCAGGCGTGCCAGTCCGAGCGGCACACCCCGGTGGCCCCCACCCGCACCACCACGCCGTCGTCGGGGCAGACCGGGTCCGGCCAGGTGCGGAGCACGGGGAGCTCCCCGTGGCTGGAGTAGCTGACAGCTCGCATGCGCCCAGTCTGGAGGACCCTGCCGGCGGTCACCGAGGCGGTCGCCATACTGGGGCGGTCAGGTGGCGGGTCGAGCTGGAGGGCAGCGATGGGCTGGGCGAAGGTGGCGGGCAGGAACGCCGCGAAGTACGGCGTGAGGTACGGCCCGCACGCGGTGGCTGCCTGGAAGATCGCGGGCTCGCAGGTCGAGGCCGCGGCCCGGCACAAGATGGACGAGGTCAGCGCGCGCCGGACGGCTTTCGACCATGCCGACTCGGTCGCCGGAGGGTCGGTGCTGCGGGTCGTCGACCACGGCCGGGCGCTCTTCGTGATCTTCAGCCACGACGAGCCGGTCGCCTGCTACCCCGAGGTGCAGCGCCCGCTCCCGGCGCTGGTCGACAAGGCGGACCTGGGCAAGCGGGTGACCCCCGACGAGCAGCGCGAGCGCCGGCTCCGGGCGCGGGCCCGACGAGCGGGGCAGAAGGTCCGGCGCAAGTGATTTGCCCGGTTCGCTGCACCCGGGCACCAGGGAGCGCTAACCTCACAGGGCTCTCCTGTACCAGATGGGGACCGTCATCGGCGGTCCGAAACGCTCGGAGGACCCTGTGAGCCGTACCCTTTCCGCCGTCCGACGCATGGCCCGACCGGTGGTCGTCGCCGTCACAGCCGCGTCCGCGCTCGCCGCCTCCGCGCTGGCGTACGCCGACGGCATCGACATCTCGCACTACCAGGGCACGGTCTCCTGGTCGAAGGTGGACGCCGCCGGCATCGGCTTCGCGTTCATGAAGGCCACCGAGGGACAGACGTACGCCGACCCGACGCTGCGCACCAACTGGAACGGTGCGGAGGCGCGGGGGATCTATCGCGGCGCCTACCACTTCGCCCGGCCCTCGACGTCGAGCGGGTCGGCGGCGGCCCAGGCACGGTTCTTCGTGTCCAAGGTCGGCCCGCTCCAGGACAAGGGCGACCTGCCCCCGGTGCTCGACCTGGAGGCCTCCGGCGGCCTCGGCAGGACCTCCCTGACGGCGTGGGTCACGACCTGGCTGACGACCGTGGAGAGCCTGACCGGTCGCACGCCGATGATCTATGTGAGCCCCGGCTTCTGGGAGTCCTACATGGGCAACAGCACAGCCTTCCACCACTACCCGCTGTGGGTCGCGCACTACACCAGTGGCAGCCCGCGGGTCCCCGGCGGCTGGAGCACCTGGAGCTTCTGGCAGCGCACCAGCTCGGGCCGGGTCAGCGGCATCAGCGGCAACGTGGACATGAACAAGTTCAACGGCAGCGACGCCCAGCTCGCCAAGATGGCGAACGCCTTTAGCGGCAGCGACGCGCCGGCCCCCAACGGCCCCACGGTTCCGTCCGGCGCGGCGACCGCGCTGACGATGGACCCGGCCACCACGACACCCGCGGCCGGGCAGGCGGTGACCTTCTCCGGCGAGCTCAGCACCATCACCCCGGCCGCCACGGTGGCGGCCCGCGCGGTGACGCTGTGGGCCCGCCCGGTCGGCTCCACCGTCTGGTCCCAGGTGGCCGCCGGCACCACGGACGAGGCCGGCCACTACACGCTGGGCAGCACCTTCGCCAAGGCCGCCGACTACCAGGCCAGGACGGCCGGCGACGCGGCGTACGCGGCCTCCGTCTCGACACTGAGCCGGCTGGCCACCCCGGTCCGCCGTGCGACCGCGCTGGACCTCCGCAAGAACAGGGTCACCCCGCGCAAGGGCGCCGCTCTGATGCTCTACGGTCACCTGACCTCCGCCTCGAAGGGGGTCGCCGGGCAGCAGGTGCGCTACTACAAGCGCTCCCTCAGGGGCGGGCGCTGGATCTACGTCGGCCGCAGCAGGTCGGCGGCGCCGACCGGCTGGCACTCGCTGGTCGTGCACCCGCTGGTTCCCCGGGTGTGGAAGGCCGTCTACGCCGGCAACACCAAGCTGGCGCCGAGGACCAGCCGCTACCTGACGGTGCGCCCGCGCTGATCCGCGCGGGCGCCCGCCCGGCGCCTTCGGGTGGTCTCGGTAGGAGAGTGGTCGCTGCGGGTTGAACGCCCACAGCGTGTACTGGTCGAGCCGGCGGACGTGTCCCGCGTCACGCCGGAGTCCCTCGCTACGGCGTCGCGACGTCCATGGGGGTGGCGGTCGCGGCCGGGGTGCCCGCCGCGGTCGTGGACCCGCTCGGCGAGGGGCTCGGCGACCCGGACGTGTCGGTCCCGCCGTCGCCGGCGGTTCCCGGGTCGGTGGTCGCCGTGGCACTGGCAGTGGCCGCAGGGGAGCTGCCGTCGACGGCGGCGACCGGGGTGGCGGTGCTGCTGGGGACCGGGGCGGTGCCGGTGGCCGTGGCGGCGGCCGTGCCGGTCGGCACGCCGGGGGTCGGTGACGCGGTGGGGGTGGCGTCAGCCGCCAGCGGCCCCTGCTCCTTCTCGATGACCGCCAGGATCTGAGCCTCGTACGTCGTGAGCCGGGAGCGGATCTCCGAGAGCGGCACGCTGGCGATGTCCGCTCCGAAGGCGGCGATGTCCCGCCACAGCGCGGCGATCTGGGACTGGCCGTGCGTGCTCAGCGGGCCGTCGAGGGTGACGAAGAGCTGGGTGGCCAGCGCGTAGCTGAGGCAGTTCACGCAGTCGGAGTTGACCGCCGCGGAGATGTTCTGGGGCGCCGCCACATGGTTGTCGCCGGTGACCAGCACGATCTGGAAGCCGACCGAGACCGCGGCACAGTTCGAGCAGCTGGCGAAGGCGTACGCCTCGTTGCGGTTCAGCGCGGGGGAGTCGTCGGTGACCCAGACCAGCGCGAACGCCACGTCGTAGCGGATCGTGTTGTCGCGGGTGTTGACGGCCATCGCCTGGTTGTCGCCCTCGCCGGGCGCCAGCGGCTTGTCGAACGGGAACACCCAGGGCTGCGGCTCCGCGGGGCCACCGCCGTCCGTCGCGGGGACGGTGCCGCCGGCACCGCCAGCACCCCGGCCCGGCCCCGAGCCGTGGGGGACCAGGATGAGGGCGAGCTGGGGGTGCTCGGGCGTGGGGCGCGCGTCGCCGTCCGCCCAGCCGGTGGTGAGCGTGCCGTACTTCCCGGCGACGAGACCCGACGGAGCCGGGCGGGCCGCGGCGGCGGCCTGCACGAGCGTCCCGCCCTCGTAGGGCTGGATCGGACGGTAGCTGCCGGGCTGTGGCCACCACGCGTAGGCCAGACCGGCGACCAGGGCGGCCGCGACCAGTCCGGCGACGCCGCGGTGCAGCGGCCTGCCCTGGGTGCGGCGCCACACCGAGCGCGCCACGCTGCGCACCAGCCGGGTCAGGATGAAGCCCATCGCGAGCACGGGGAACGTGACCGCGACGATCGCGATCAGCCTGGCGGCGACCTCGAGCAGGTCGGTCTCGCCCCAGGCCCGGCCGAGCAGGGTCGACTGCTTGCCGAGGCTGGCCCAGGCGGTGCCGAGCAGCCGGGGGAGTGTCACGACCATCGTGAACAGGGAGAAGGCCAGCATCGGCACGACGACCAGCACCCACACCGAGACCACGGCCCGTGCCCAGGGCTTGAGGACGGTCGTCTCGGGGTGCCTCCAGCGCCAGGGCAGCAGGCCGAGCAGGGTCGGCCGGATCCGGTGGAACAGGTCGGGTACGCCGGTCACGTCGGCCAGCACGTGGTAGCCGTCGAAGCGGACCAGCGGCGTCATCTGGTGCACCATCTGGAGGATCTGGGTGGCCACGATGAGCAGCAGGGCGTCGTACCCGGTGGCCCACCAGACGCCGGCGATGGCGACCGCGACGATGGCGTTGAAGTAGAGGCCGCCGAGGTCGGTGCGCACCCGGCCGACACGACCGAGGCGGTAGGAGTCGGTGACGTCGGTGTAGAACGCCGGCCACACCAGGTAGATGCCGGCCCCCATCACCCCCGGGGTGGCGCCGCCGCGCCGTGCCCCGGCCGCGTGGCCGAACTCGTGGAAGCCTGCGGACAGGATCGTGACCGCGACCACGAGCAGCAGCAGGCCGGGCTGGTCGAAGGCCTCGTAGGCCGCCGAGGCGAGGCCCTTCTCGAGGAAGACCCACCAGCACACGCCGAGGAACGCGGCGAGCACCGGCACCACGACGAGGGGGTGGAACAGCCGCGCGAAGGGCGAGGTGATCCGCCGGGTCCGCTCCGGGTCGCTGACGGCGTACTTGAAGCGGAGCGCCAGCAGCGGGTTCGACTTGCGCACCTCCGGCTGGCTGCCGTCGGCCTTGGTGAGCAGCCCCATCGGGCGCAGCTGCTGGTCGACCAGGGTCTCCACGTTGCCCGCGCTGACCGTGCGGCCGAACCGCTCACTGACCTGTGCCGCGACCTGCTCGACATCGCGCTCGCCGTCGACGGCGTCGAGCACCAGGTAGAGCAGGCCGGTCAGCTGGATCGTCTGACCGTCTGCCCGCCGGGCCAGGGAAGGTGGCTCCCGGTAGCCCGAGCCCCGCATCTCGCCGATGAGCTGGACGCCGTCGGCGCGGCGGGGGACGTCGGGCGCACTCGTGACGGGACGCGACGACTCCGAGGTGTCGTCGCGTCCCGTCGCGGAGCCGGGGGAGGCGGTCATGCGGAGCGATGGCCTCGTTGCTACTGGGTGATGTCGGACTGCTGGTCGGAGGTGGCGTCCGCCGATCCCGAGATGTCCTGGTTGATGATCGCGTCCTGCTGCGAGACCGCGACCGCGTCGCTGCCCACCGAGCCGACGTTGGCGCCCACGGCGGCGTCGATCGGGGCCGCGACGTTGGCGTTGGCCGCGACCGCGCCGTTGATCGGGGCGGCGACGTCGGCGTTCGCATCCACGTTGACGTCCACCTTGAGCAGGTCGCCGTCGAGCATGCTGCCCGCCGTGGCCCCGCCCACCGCGCCGCCGACCGCGCCGGTCGCGCCGTCCACCGTGTCGCCGACGGCACCCGACGTGTCGCCGACGGCACCCGTGGTGTCGCCCACGGCACCCGTGGTGCCGTCCACCGCACCCCCGACGGCGCCCGCGTCCACGCCGCCGGTGGAGGGGTCGGCCAGGGCGTCGACCGAGCCGGCCGGTGCCGCGGTGGCCGGTGCCGCGGTGGCCGCGGTCGGGTCGGCCGCGGCGTCGGCGGTGCCGGCACCCTGGTCCAGCGCGCTGTCCTGGGTGGAGTGCGCCGTGGCGTCCGCGTCCAGCCCCTGGTGGATCAGGACGCCCTGGTCGCTGAGCGCCTGGGCGGTGGAGTCCACCGAGAGCACGTTGGCGCCGACGGCTGCGTCGATCGGGGCCGCCACGTTGGCGTTGGCCGCCACCGCGAGGTCGATGGGGGCGGCCGCGTCGATGGCCAGGTTGATGTCGGCGTTCAGGTCGAGGATCGACACCACCTCCTTGTCGGGGAGGGCGGTGGCCCCGTGCGCGCTGAGCTCCTCGTCGGACAGGCCGACCGTCTGGTCGTCGTTCATGGGTCTCCATCCCGGCGCAGATCACGCGCAGTCGTCAGGTGTCGCCGGTATATACCCGTGGGCTAGACCTGTAAACGGCGTTTGCGTGCGGGTCTCTCGTCCCGGTTTGTCCCATGCGGTCGAGTCGGCGCGAACGCAGGTCTGGCAGGGGTCGAGTCGGCGCGAACGCAGGTTTCACCGGGGGCCGTCGCGTCACCATTCCGTGCGTTCGCGCCGACTCGGCGGGGTCCAGGGGTGCGTTCGCGCCGACTCGGCGAAATAGCGGGCGGCCGGGGGGCGTTGGGAACCGGGTACGTCCCGTCCCGCACCCCGAGGAGCCCTGCCCGATGAGCCAGCTGTTCACCCCCGTCCGCCTGCGCGGCCTCGAGATCCGCAACCGGATCTGGGTCTCGCCGATGTGCCAGTACTCCTCCGTCGACGGGTTGCCGAACGACTGGCACCTGGTGCACCTGGGCTCGTTCGCCCGCGGTGGTGCCGGACTGGTGCTCACCGAGGCAGCCGCCGTCGTGCCCGAGGGCCGGATCACGCCGCAGGACGCCGGGATCTGGAACGACGAGCAGCAGGCCGCCTGGGCGCCGATCGTCGCGTTCCTGCACGCCCAGGGCGCCCGGGCCGGCATCCAGCTCGCGCACGCCGGGCGCAAGGCGTCGACCCGGCGCCCCTGGGACGGTCGCGGCGGCGTCGCGGACGCAGACGGCGGCTGGCAGCCGGTCGCCCCGTCGCCGGTGGCGTTCCCCGGCCTCCGCGAGGACCCTCGCGAGCTGGACGCCGAGGGGCTCCGGGCTGTCGTCGACGCGTTCGCCGCCGCCGCCCGGCGCTCGGTCGCGGCCGGCTTCGACGTGCTCGAGGTGCACGCCGCGCACGGCTACCTGCTGCACGAGTTCCTCTCGCCGCTGTCGAACCTCCGCGAGGACGGGTACGGCGGCTCCTTCGACAACCGGGTCCGCCTGCTCCTCGAGGTCGTCGACGCCGTCCGGGCCGCCGTGCCGGAGGAGACGCCGCTGGTCGTGCGCATCTCCGGGACCGACTGGACCGAGGGCGGCTGGACCGTCGAGGACTCCAGCCGGCTGGGCGGACTGCTCGCGCGGCACGGCGTCGACCTGGTCGACGTCTCCAGCGGCGGCAACGTCGCGGACGCGCGGATCCCGGTCGGCCCCGGCTACCAGGTGGACCTGGCCCGCCGGGTGCGCGCCGAGGCCGGCATCCCCACCGGCGCCGTCGGGATGATCACCGAGGCGAAGCAGGCCGAGGAGGTGCTCGCCTCTGGCGCCGCCGACGTGGTGCTGCTGGCCCGGGCGCTGCTGCGCGACCCGCACTGGGCGCTGCGGGCCGCGCACGAGCTGGGGGTCGTCAACGGCGAGGGCGTCGACTGGCCCGCGCAGTACGAGCGGGCTCAGCTGGGCTGACCGGTACGGCGACCCGCGGCTCCTCACACGTGCGGCATGACCTCCGCGGCCACCAGGTCGAGGTGCTCGAGGTCGGCCAGGTCCAGCATCTGCAGGTAGATCCGGGTCGACCCGGTCGCGGCGTACTCGCCGATCCGGTCCACCACCTCCTGCGGGGTGCCGGCCAGGCCGTTCTCCCGGAGCTCGCCCACCTCGCGCCCGATGGCGGCCGCGCGGCGGGCGAGCTCCGCCTCGTCCGAGCCGACGCAGAGCACCAGGGCGTTGGAGTACACCAGCTCGTCGGGGTCGCGGCCGGCGTCCTCGCACGCCGTACGGACCCGGCCGACCAGCTGCCCGGTGGCGTCGACGGAGTCGAAGGGCACGTTGAACTCGTCGGCGTAGCGGGCCGCCAGGGCCGGGGTGCGCTTCTTGCCCTTGCCGCCGATCACGATCGGCGGCCGGGGTGACTGCACTGGCTTGGGCAGGGCGGGGGAGTCGGCGACCTGGTAGTGGCTGCCGGCGAAGTCGAAGCGCTCACCGACGGGAGTGCCCCACAGCCCGGTGACCACGGCCAGCGCCTCCTCGAAGCGGTCGAACCGCTCGCCGGTCGAGGGGAACGGGATCCCGTAGGCGGCGTGCTCGGCCTCGAACCAGCCGGCCCCGATGCCCAGCTCGACCCGGCCGCCGCTCATCTGGTCGACCTGGGCGACCGCGATGGCGAGCGGGCCCGGCAGCCGGAAGGTCGCCGACGTCATCAGGGTGCCCAGCCGGATCGTCGAGGTCTCCCGGGCCAGCGCGGCCAGGGTCAGCCAGGCGTCGGTGGAGCCGGGCAGCCCGTCTCCGCCCATCGACAGGAAGTGGTCGGAGCGGAAGAAGGCGTCGAAGCCCAGCTGCTCCGCGCGCTGTGCGACGGCCAGCAGGCCGTCGTACGTCGCGCCCTGCTGCGGCTCGGTGAAGACACGGAGATCCATGGCCACACCCTCCCACCCAGACGAGGAGGGCGGCCACCGACCCGACCGATCGGTCGTCGAGGCGTGACGGCCGCCCGGACGTGCAGCAGGATGGCGGCATGGGTGACGGCGGGTCCCGCGGCTGGGTGCTGCACGTCGACCTGGACCAGTTCATCGCCGCGGTCGAGGTGCTCCGGCGCCCCGAGCTGGCCGGGCTGCCGGTCGTGGTGGGCGGCCGGGGCGACCCGACCGAGCGCGGAGTGGTCTCCACCGCGTCGTACGAGGCACGTGCCTCGGGTGTCGGCTCGGGGATGCCGCTGCGCACCGCGGCACGCAAGCTGCCGGACGCGGTGTTCCTGCCCGTCGACAAGGACGCCTACGACGCGGCGTCGGCGCAGGTGATGGACTCGCTGCGCTCCTTCGACGTCCCGGTCCAGGTGCTCGGCTGGGACGAGGCCTTCCTCGCGGTGCACACCGACGACCCGGAGGCCTTCGCCCAGGACGTCCGGGCCGCGGTCCTGGAGCGCACCGGGCTGCACTGCTCGGTGGGGATCGGCGACAACAAGCTGCAGGCCAAGATCGCCACCGACTTCGGCAAGCCGCGCGGGGTGCACCGGCTCACCTCCGAGACCTGGGCCGAGCAGATGGGGGACCGGCCCACCGACGCGCTGTGGGGGATCGGCCGCAAGACCGCGCACAAGCTCGCCGAGCTGGGGATCGGCACGGTCTCCGAGCTCGCCGCCACCGAGACCCGGGTGCTCGCCGAGCGGCTCGGTCCGACGATGGGGCCGTGGTACCGCCGGCTGGGCCGCGGCGTGGACTCCTCGCCGGTCGACCCCACGCCGTACGTCGCCCGTGGCCACGGCCGCGAGACCACCTTCCAGGAGAACCAGACCGACTGGGAGGTGGTCGGGGCCGCGGTCCGCGAGCTCGCCGCGCAGGTGACCCGGGACCTGGCCGCGGAGGGACGGGCGGCGGTGCGGGTCGGGATGAAGCTGCGCTACGCGCCCTTCGAGACCCGGACCCGCTCGCTGACCCTGCCCGGGCCGACCCTCGACCCGGCCGTGCTGACCGAGGCGGCCCTCGAGCTGCTGTCCCGCTTCGACCGGGCCCGCGCCGTGCGGCTGGTCGGCGTCCGCGCCGAGATGGAGCCGGCTCAGACCCAGTAGTTGTCGTGCCGCTCGTAGAAATCCGCGAGCTCGGCCTCCGACGGCCGCTCGGTGCGGCGGGCGAGGTCCACCAGCCCCTCGAAGTAGGCCTCCCGCGGGGCGCCGGGGGTGAACAGGATCAGGATCGCCGCGGGCGCACCGGACTCGTTGCGGAAGCCGTGCACGCCGCCCGGGGGGACGAACGTGAAGTCGCCGGGACGCGTGTCCACCCAGCCGGTGCCGGCGTGGATGCGCACCGTGCCGGACAGCACCAAGAACGACTCGGTCATCGTGCGGTGGAAGTGCGGCCCCGGTCCGGACGGCTCGGGGCCCATCTCCCAGCGGTAGAGGCCGAACTGCCCACCCGTGGTCGCACCCGTGGCGAGGTAGTGGCACGCGCCGCCGGCGGCGGTGGCGAGCTCGGCCGGGTCCTCCACGCGACGGACCCGGGCCGACGCCTCTCCGGTGCCGCCGAGGTAGACGGGGTCGGGGTAGGACATCGGCCCAGGCTAGGCCTCAGCGGCTCCCGGCGTCGACCAGCTCGCGGGCCTCGTCCCGGTTGACCGCCGCGGGCGCCGAGCCCCACAGCCGCCGGCCGTTGGACTCCTGGGTGAAGTAGATCGACACCGCGCCGATCACGCCGGCGATGATCAGGTAGTACGCCGGCCAGTTCAGGTCACCGGTGGCGCTGACCAGCGAACCGACGACGAGGGACGTGGTGCCGGCGAACAGCGAGACCGACACGTTGAAGGCGATCGACAGCGCGCCGCCGCGGACCTCGGTCGGGAACAGCGTCGGCAGCGTCGAGGGCATCGTGGCGCTGAAGCAGATCAGCAGCATGCCCATGATCAGCAGGCCGGCGAAGATGCCGACCCCCGTCTGGGAGCGCATCAGCAGCACCGACGGCAGCGCGAGCACGATCAGGCCGATCGCACCGACCCAGACGATCGGCTTGCGGCCGATCCGGTCCGAGAGGATGCCGAGCAGCGGGATGGTGACCAGGGCGACCACCATCACCACGATCTGCAGCCACTGCGAGGTGGAGGCCGAGACACCCTTGCCGCCCTGCATGTCGGGCATCGTCGCGGTGACGTAGGTCGGCATGTACGAGGTCAGCATGTAGTTGGTGACGTTCCAGGCGAGCACGAGGCCCATGCAGACCAGCAGGAACGGCCAGAGCCGGGCGATGGTGCGGGCCTCGCGACCGGCCTTGTGCTGCTTCTCGCGCTCCTCGGCCTCCTTCTCCAGCGCGAGGTACGCCGGGGTGTCGGCCAGCCGGGTGCGCAGGTAGACGCCGACGATGCCGAGCGGCAGCGCCACGAAGAACGGGATCCGCCAGCCCCAGTCCAGCAGCTGCTGGTCCGAGAGGGTCGCGCCGGCGACGGTCACGATGATGGCGCCCATCAGGTAGCCGGTGAACGTGCCGAACTCCAGCCAGCTGCCGAGGAAGCCGCGCTTGCGGTCGGGGGCGTACTCCGCGATGAAGGTCATCGCGTTGCCGTACTCGCCGCCGGTCGAGAAGCCCTGCACGAGGCGGGCCACCAGCAGCAGGACCGGCGCCAGCAGGCCGATCGAGTGCGCGCTGGGGATGCAGCCGATCGCGAAGGTGCCCAGCGCCATCATGATCATCGTGGTGGCGAGCACCTTGTTGCGTCCGATCCGGTCCGCGAGCGGGCCGAAGAACATCCCGCCGAACGGCCGGACCAGGAAGGCCACCGCGAACAGCGCGAAGGTGGCGATGGTGCCCATCGTGTCGGGGAGGTCGGCGAAGAAGACGTCCTTGATGGTGGGCTCGAAGTAGGCGTAGACGCCGAAGTCGTACCACTCGGTCACGTTCCCGATCGCCGCTGCACCGATCGCCCGCTTGATCACCGGCGGCTCGGTGACAGTCACCTCCTCGACCGTCCAGTCGCGGGGGGCTTCGTCCGGGATCAGCTCGTGCACGCGGTCACGCCTCTTCTCAGCTCTTGGGGGTGTGGGGCCCGTCCGGGGTGGGGACAGGAGGCCGCTCCGGGCAGGGGTGCCTGCTCCGTGCGGCACCATCCCCCCTGTTTGCTCCCTCAAACCACCCATTGATCCCCGATCGGTGGCCGGGCCGCCGTACGCCGCCCCCGGCGGTCCCGCAGGGGTGAGGAACGACACTCCTGGCCCGCCCGTCGCCGGTTCGTGTCGGGCGTCGTCCGGGCCTCACACTTGGACACGCGATGGCGGAGATCAAAGACACGAGAGACATCTACAAGACCCTCGACCTGAGCCTGCGGACCGGGGAGGTGCTGCTGTCCTCGGGGGCCGGCGCGGCCGACGTGGGAGCCACCATGCTCAACGTCGCGGTGGGCTGCGGGCTCCGCGGCGCGACCGCGGACGTGACGTTCACCGAGCTGGCCATGAGCTACCAGACCAGCTTCGAGGACCCCGCGCTGATCCAGATCCGTCAGGTCCGGCACCGGGAGATCGACTACGCGGACCTGACCCAGGTCGACCACCTGGTCCGGGACCTGGTCGCTGGTGCGATCGACCGCGACGAGGCGCGCAGCCGGCTGGCCCGCATCGTCTCCTCCGGGCACCGGCTGCCGCGCTGGGCAGTGACCCTCGGCTGGGGCGCGATGGGCGCCGGCGTCGGCCTGCTGGTCGGCGGCAACTGGCGGGTCAGCGCGATCGCGGCGGGTGCGTCGGTGCTGGTGGACCTGATCCAGCGGCGGATGTCGCGCCGCCGGCTGCCCGGCTTCTACCAGCAGGTCGCCGGCGGCCTGCTGGCCACGCTGATCGCGGTCGGGGCGGCCTCCGCCCACGTCGGCGCTCTCGCCGTCCCTGGTCGTCACCGCGAGCATCATCATGCTGCTGGCCGGGATCAACTTCATGGGCGCGATCCAGGACGCCCTCACCGGCTTCCCGCTGACCGCGGGAGCCCGGATCCTGGAGGCGATCCTGGCCACGTCGGGGGTGATCGCCGGGGTCAGCGGAGGACTGACCGTGGGCCGGATGGTCGGGGTCGACCTCGGCTCCCTGAACCCCGGAGCGGTGACCCTCTCCGACGTCCCGGTGATGTCGCTGGGGGCGGCGATCGCCGCGGCGGCGTTCGCGTTCGCCTCCTACGCGCCGCCACGGTCTCTGCTGCCGATCGCGGTGATCGGTGGGGCGGGCGAGACGATCTACTCGATCGCCACCGAGCGCGGCGCCGGGGTGGCCTGGGCGTCCGCGGTGGCGGCGGTGATGATCGGCCTGGTCAGCTATGCCGTCGCGGGCCGGGTCCGGGTGCCGCCGCTGGTCGTGGTCGTCTCCACGGTCGTGCCGCTGCTGCCTGGCCTGTCGATCTACCGGGGTCTCTCGCTGCTGTCCGAGGGCGGCAACGGGCTGGGCCTGCTGTCGATCATCAACGCCGCCGCGATCGCGATCGCGCTGGCCTCGGGCGTGATCTTCGGGGAGTACCTCGCCCAGCCGCTGAAGCGGGAGGCCCGCAAGCTGGAGGGCCGGCTGTCCGGTCCCCGGCTCGTGGGCCCGCAGCGGGTGCGCAGCGTCCGGCGCCGCGCCGTGGTGACCGACCCGCGCTAGCGGACCTCGAACCGGCCGAGCCCCTGGGCCGGGACGTCGATCACGTCGACCCGGTCGACCCGCGCGTGCCGGGGGCCGTGGTGCAGCCAGGCGACCAGCTGCTCCACGGCCCCGGGGGTGCCCTCGACGTGGGCGCTGACCGTGCCGTCGTACTCGTTGCGGACCCAGCCGGCCACGGCCAGCGCGTCGGCCTCGCGACGGCAGGACTCCCGGAACATCACGCCCTGCACCGACCCGTGCACGACGACCTCGCGGGCGGTGCGCGGCTCCCCGGTCATCGCGGCTCCACGAGGCTGTCCAGGCGGGCGAGCCAGGCCTGCGCCTGCCCGTCGTACGGCGCCCGCCGGTCCTCCAGGGCGGTGCGGACCGCCTCGCAGGACGCCGTCGCCAGCCGGACCAGGTCGGCGGGGTAGCCCAGCCGGACCCGGTGGTCGGCGAACTCGTCCTCGTCGTCGACCCAGACCCGCCCGGACCAGCCACGGACCACGTCGAGGTCCAGGTCGACCGCGGTGACCGTGACCCCGTCGGGCTGGGTGGTCCACACCGGCACCGTGGTGATGTCCACGTAGACCTCGCACGGCACGGTGCCGCCCCGGGTGTAGAACGTCGCCACGAAGGCCGCGGCGGGCGGCACCAGCGTCACCTGCGCCCGGTCGGTGACGTAGGCGGCATCCGGGCGGCGCCTCGCGGTCCCGGGCGGCGTCCCGAGCCAGGTGCCGTGCTCGTCGCTGCCGAGCAGCACCGCGGCGTGCTCCCAGTGGGGGCGGTCACCCCACTTGCGTGCGACCACCCGGACGCGGGACCCCGGCCGGGCGGTACCCACCCGCGGGTCAGCCCGGCCGGCCCGCGACGGCGACCCGGCAGTCCTGCCACCCGTCGTCCTCGCCGGCGCAGTTGAACCAGTAGGGCCCCACCCGCAGGGCATGGAACTCGGGGTAGGCCACGCTCTTGCCGCGCAGCAGCTCGAGCATCCGCCGCAGCCGCTCCGGGTCGTGGTGGCGCCAGTGCAGCTCGCTGTCGTCCTCGAGGAGCAGGATCACCTCGGTGCCGTCCTGGAGCACGTCCTGCACCACCTGGGCGGGGGAGCGGACCGCGTCGCCCTGGTGGCGGTAGTGCATCTGGTGGCCGGGGGCGTAGAGGTCGCAGCCGCTGCCGCGCTGCGCAGGGGGGCGTGCGCGGTAGGCCGGCGTGTCCGGCGTCCCGTCGGTGGTGCTCGTGTCGAGCGAGAACCTCTTCATGCAGCCCCTCTGCGTCTATCCCCGGGATTATCTCCACCACCCCGCCACAATGGAAGGGTGGCGCCGGTCGAACATGCACTCCTCAGCCTCGACGAGGCCACCGTACGGCGGGTGCGCCCGGTGCTCGGCTGGCTGCGCACCCATCACGTCGCGGGGGCCTCCGAGGCGATCGAACTGCGCCGGTTCCTGTCCACCGACCTGCCGGCCGGGTGGACCGCTGACGAGCGTGAGCAGCACGAGGTCGCGTGGGCCCTCGGTGACCTGTACGCCCAGGCCGGCCGACCCGACCTGGCGGCGCTGTGCCGGGCGGCGGCCACCCACGCGACCCTGGCGGTGTGGCACTGGACGCGCTCCTTCGCCGGGGTGCCGCCGGCGTTCTGGCAGCCCGCGCTGGACACCCTGGGGACGCCGGACACGGCGAGCGGTCCGGTGCCCCGCCGGTTCGTGCTGTCCCTGGCCAGCGCCCGGGCGCTCCTCGAGACGGTGGGCGACGGGCTGCGGGTCACCGAGGGGGGCCGGCTGCTCCCGGCGACGGTGCTCGCCCTCGACGACCGCTTCCGGTGGACCGAGGAGTTCCCGTGGATGCGGGCCGTCGACGAGGTCGACGTCCCCCCGCTCCGGTTCCTGCACGACCACCTGCTGGAGCAGCGGCTGCTGGTGCGTGACGGGCGGCGGCTGCACCGGACCCCGGCGGGGGTGCTCTGCACGTCGGACACCGCTCGGCTGTGGCGGGCGATGGTGGCCCCGGCGCCGCGCTGGACGCGGGAGTTCGAGCGCGACGCCCTCGGGGTGATGGCCGCCTCGGTGCTCCGCTCCGCGGACTTCACCCTCGGCCGGATCGGCGAGGAGATGACCCAGGTGCTGACCGCCAAGTGGCGTCCGGCCGACGCGGGCGGCTCCAGCAGCGTCTTCGACGGCGCCGCGGCGGTCGCCCTGGCGTGGTACCAGCTCGGGGTGCCGCTGGGCTGGTGGGACACCGGCCGTGGGCCGGCCGACCGGCGACCCAACGCGTTCGGGAGGGCGGCGGCCGCCGCGTTGTTCCGCGCGGTGGCCGGCCCTCCCGCCGGCCTCACGGGGCGAGGCGCCGAGCCGCGATCGTGAAGACCCGCTGGTAGCGCGCGCCGACCAGCCGGACGAACCAGTCCAGCACCTTGGCGTCGGCCCCCACCACGACCCGCGCCCTGTCGGCCAGCACCCCGTCCAGGATGATCTCGGCGGCCCGGTCCGGGGTCATCCGGGCGAGCTTGGTGTCGAAGTGCCGGGCCACCCCGGCCTGGTCGTGCGAGGCGGTCGCGCGGGCGTTGCGGGCGATGCCGGTCTTGATGCCGCCGGGGTGCACGCAGGTCACCTTCACCGGGTGCCGGGCGATGATCATCTCCTGCCGCAGCGCCTCGGTGAAGCCGCGGACCCCGAACTTGGCGGCGTTGTAGGCCGTCTGGCCGGGCATCCCGAGCAGGCCGAACAGGCTGCTGATGTTGACCACGTGACCGTCGCCGGAGGCGATCAGGTGCGGGAGGAACTCCTTGGTGCCCTGGACGACGCCCCAGAAGTCGACGTCCATCACCCACTCGAAGTCCTCGTAGGAGACCTCCTCGAAGTCCCCGTGCAGGGCCACGCCGGCGTTGTTGACGATCACGTTGACCCGTCCGAGGTCCCGCCGCAGCGTCGCGGCGTACTCGTGCATCGCCTGCCGGTCGCGGACGTCGAGCTTGTCGGTGCGGACCTCGCGGTGGGTGCGGGTCTGCACGGCCTGGGCGGTCTCGACCAGGCCGACCTCGTCCCAGTCGGAGAGCGCGAGCAGGGCCCCCTGGTCGGCGGCCCGGATCGCGAGGGCGCGGCCGATGCCGGAGCCTGCCCCGGTGATGACGACCACCTTGCCGTCGAGCGTCTTCATGCGGAGACCTTCCTGTCGGAGCGGGACACGGTGCGTGCCACGTAGTTCTCGGTGTCGAACCGGCTGGTCAGCCGGCGGAACGTGTACGTCGTCCGGGGCCACAGCGTCACGTTGCGGCCGTGCGCGTCGAGGTACCAGCTGGAGCATCCGCCGGTGTTCCAGACCGTCCTGCGCATCCGGCGCTGGAGGTCGTCGTTCCACCGCTGCTGCGCGCCGGGGACGGGCTCCACCGACGCCACGCCGGCGGCGCGCATCTGCCGGAGCGCGTCGACGGCGTAGGCGACCTGCGACTCGATCATGAAGACCATGCTCGAGTGCCCCAGGCCGGTGTTCGGCCCGACGATGAAGAACAGGTTCGGGAAGCCGGCCACGGTCGCGCCCTTGTAGGCCGCCATGCCGTGCTCGGCGAAGTGGTCGGCCAGGCTGGCCCCGCCGCGACCGTGCACGCGGGCCGCGATCGGCAGCTCGGTGGCCTGGAAGCCGGTGGCCACCACCAGCACGTCGACCTCCCGCTCGGTGCCGTCGGCGGTGACGATGCCACCCGGGGTGACCTTCGTGATCGGGTCGGTGACCAGGTCGACGTCGTCACGGTCGAGGGCGGGGTACCAGTCGTTGGAGATCAGGATCCGCTTGCAGCCGATCGCGTAGGTCGGGGTGACCCGCTCGCGCAGCGCCGGGTCGGAGATGCCCTTGGCGATGTTCCTCAGCGCGGCCTGCTTGGCCGGCAGCGCGATCCGCGGGTCCACGACGAAGGCGGGGACGAACGTCTCCCGGGCCCAGTAGATGGCCGTCCGGTAGGCCTTCTGCACGCCCGGGAGGTGCCTGAACGCCAGCCGCTCCGCGCGGGTGTAGGCCCGGTCGCGGCGCGGGATGACGTACGGCGCGGTGCGCTGGTAGACGTCGACGTGGGCGACCGTGCCGGCCAGCTGCGGCACGATCTGGACCGCCGAGGCGCCGGTGCCGATGACCGCGACCCGCTTGCCGGTGAGGTCCTGGTCGTGGTCCCACCGGGAGGAGTGGAACACCTCGCCGCCGAAGGAGTCGATGCCGTCGATGTCGGGCAGCCGGGGCTCCGAGAGCGCCCCCGCCGCGGGCACGAAGACGTCGGCGGTGAGCTCGCCGCGCGACGTGCGGATCCGCCATACCGAGGCGGACTCGTCCCAGCGCGCCTCCTCCAGGGTGGTGTCGAACTCGAAGCGGTCCAGCACCCCGGAGTCCTCGGCGACCCGGCGGATGTAGTCCTGGATCTCCGGCTGCGGGGAGAAGGACCGCGACCAGTGCGGGTTCGGCGCGAAGGAGAACGAGTAGAGCTGCGAGGGGACGTCGCACGCGGCGCCGGGGTAGGTGTTGTCCCGCCAGGTGCCGCCGACGTCGCCGCCCCGGTCGATCACCCGGAAGTCGGCCTCCCCGGCCTCCTGCAGCTTGATCGCCATGCAGAGCCCGGCGAAGCCCGCGCCGACCACGAACGTGTGCACGTGAGGGGTCATGCGGAGGAACATACCGACGGTATTGAACGATCGTCAATAGCGTTGCTGAACGATGTTCAGTAGACTGCCGCCCATGTCCGGTACCGCAGGCCGCGTGCGCATGTCGCCCGGTGGACGCCGCGAGCAGCTCCTCGACCTCGGCGTCCGGCTGCTCTCCTCGCGCTCGCTCGACGAGCTCTCGATCGAGATGCTGGCCGAGGAGGCGGGCATCTCGCGCGGGCTGCTCTACCACTACTTCGGCAACAAGCAGGACTTCCACCGGGCCGTGTGCCGGCGGGCGGCGGACGAGCTGATCGAGGTCACCGCGCCGGTCCGGGAGGGGACACCGCTGGAGCGGCTGGCCGGCTCGCTCGCGGCGTACGTCGACTACGTGGTGGCCAACTACGCCGGCTACACCTCGCTGGTCCGTGGTGCGGCGAGCGGCAACGAGGACCTCCAGGAGATCTACGAGGAGGCGCGCGCTGCGCTCACCGACCGGATCTTCGACCAGGCCGACGGTGAGGGCGGCCCCGGGCTGCTCAGCATGCTCAGCACCGGTGACACCCCGGCCGTGCGGCTGATGGTGCGCGGCTGGAGCGCGCTGGCCGAGGACGTGGTGATCGCCTGGGTGCGCGACGACCGTGGGGTGTCCCGGGACGACCTGCTGGAGCTGCTCGCGGAGGCGCTTCCGGGTGTGCTGGCGGGGATGCCCTGACCGGCGACTGGTCGCCGGGTCTTGCCATCTCGTCTTGTCACCGAGACGAAATATGCTGGGGTTCGTGGCGTCCCTCAGCGAGTACCCGATCCTCCACGTCACCGTCGACACGGTGGTGCTGGCGCTGCGCGACCGCGAGCTGTGCGCCCTCGTCGTGCGGCGGGTCCGGCTGCCCTACCGGGGCCGGTGGGCGCTGCCGGGAGGCGTCGTCGAGATCGAGGAGGACCTCGAGGCCGCGGCCCGGCGCAGGCTGGCGGAGGAGACCTCGGTCGACGCGGACGCCGTCCGGCTCGAGCAGCTCGCGACGTACGGTGCGCCCCGCCGTGACCCCCGGCACCGCACGATCAGCGTCGCCTGGCTGGCGGTGCTGCCCGAGGCGGTGCACGCGCCCGCCCGCTCGGAGGCCGCCCGGGCTGCCTGGAGGCCCGTCGCGCCCTTGCTGAGCACGGGACGGCTGGCGTTCGACCACCGGCAGATCCTCACCGACGGTCTGGCGCGGATCCGCTCCGAGCTGGAGTACTCCACCGTCGCCACCTCGTTCCTCGGCGGCGAGTTCACGGTCGCCGAGCTGCGCGACGTCTACGAGGTGGTGTGGGGGCAGCCACTGGACCCCGGCAACTTCCACCGCAAGGTCACCCGCACCGAGGGGTTCCTCGAGCCGACCGGGCGCCGCACGTCCGTCGGCCGGGGCCGTCCGGCCGAGCTGTTCATCGCCGGACCGGCCGAGGCCCTGCACCCGCCGCTGAGCCGCCGGTCCCTCGCCTGACGAGAAGTTCGATCGTCGAAGACCCTTGCCACGCGCGTTTTGGCGCCCCTAGGTTGTGGCCTTCGGAGCATTTCCAGCCAGGGAGTCTGCATGCGCCTCAAGATCATGCTCGGAGCCGGTTTCGCCGCCGCGCTCGCCGCGTCTACGGGGCTGGTGGCCCCGCTGTCCTCGGCCCAGGCCGGTCCGAAGACCGACTACCTGGTGCTGTTCAAGGGGACCAGCGCCGACGGAGCGGCCCGCGCCGCGATCACCCGCTCCGGCGGGACCATCCGCGAGGTGAACGCCAAGATCGGCTACGCCTACGTCAGCACCACCCGGTCCGACTTCGCCACCTCGATGACCCGCTCCGGCGCGGTGGTCGGCGTCGCCGCCGAGCGGTCGATCGGCACCGCGGGGGACTCCCGCCGGGCCAGGTCCGGTGACGTGGAGCGGCTCCCGAAGGAGCGCGCGGCGGCGTCCGGCGCGGGCCTCGCGGATGCCCGCGCCGGACACAAGGGTCGGAGCAAGGTCACCCCCGAGCCGCTGGCCGGGCTGCAGTGGGACATGCGCCAGATCGGGGCCACCGCCACCGGCTCGTACGCCAAGGACCAGGGATCCAAGAAGGTCCGGGTCGGCATCATCGACACCGGCATCGACGGCACCCACCCGGACATCGCGCCGAACTTCGACAAGGCGCTGAGCCGCAACTTCGTCACCGACATGCCCGACATCGACGGCCCCTGCGAGCACCCGAGCTGCGTGGACCCGGTCGACGAGGACGATGACGGGCACGGCACCCACGTGGCCAGCACGATCGGCTCGCCGATCAACGGGCTCGGCATCGCCGGGGTGGCACCGAAGGTGGACCTGGTCAACATCCGGGCCGGCCAGGACTCCGGGTACTTCTTCCTCCAGCCGACCCTCAAGGCCCTGACGTACGCCGGTGACGCCGGTGTCGACGTCGTGAACATGAGCTTCTACGTCGACCCGTGGCTGTTCAACTGCGTGGACAACCCGGCCGACAGCCCGGCCGAGCAGGCCGAGCAGCGCACCATCCGCCAGGCCACCCAGCGCGCGATCGACTACGCCACCCACCGCGGCGTGCTGCCGGTCAGCGCGATGGGCAACGAGGCGACCGACCTGAACAACCCGACCACGGACGACACCAGCCCGGACTACCCGGTCGACGCCCCGAAGTCGCGCACGGTCGACAACTCCTGCATCACGGTGCCGACCGAGACCAAGGGCGTGGTGGCGGTCAGCGCGACCGGGCCGAGCCTGCGCAAGGCCTACTACTCCAACTACGGCACCGAGCAGACCGACGTCGCGGCCCCCGGCGGCGACTACTACGACTCGCCCGACAACAAGGGCAACCCGCAGAACCTGGTGCTGGCGGCGTACCCGCAGTCCCTGGCCGTGGCCAACGGGGACCTCAACCCCGACGGCACGCCGAACAACCCCTTCGTGGTCCGGGACTGCAAGGGCGACGTGTGCGGCTACTACCAGTACCTGCAGGGAACCTCGATGGCCTCGCCGCACGCGGCCGGTGTCGCGGCCCTCGTGGTCAGTGCCCAGGGTCACCCTGACAAGAAGCACGGCGGGCTGACCATGCGGCCGTCCGCGACCGCGCACCAGCTCTACCGCACCGCCGTCCCGACGGCCTGCCCCGAGCCGAGGCTCTTCCACTACACCCGGATCACCGGGGCCGGGACGGTCCTGGAGTCCGACGCCCGCTGTGACGGCCCGAAGCAGAAGAACGGCTTCTACGGCCACGGCCTGGTGAACGCCGACAACGCCGCGCGGCACGGCCGGCACGGTGAGCACGGCGACCACGGCGACCACGGCGACCACCGCCGGCACGGCTGACCGGAGCCTCAGACGCCGACTCGGCGCGACCGCACGTCTCGGTCGTGCCGAGTCGGCGCGACCGCACGTCTGGGGTGGTCGAGTCGGCGCGACCGCAGGTCTGGGGTGGGTCGAGTCGGCGCGACCGCAGGTCTGGGGTGGGTCGAGTCGGCGCGACCGCAGGTCTGGGGTGGGTCGAGTCGGCGCGACCGCAGGTTATCCCCGGCCGACATGACCGCCCCCGGTCGGGAGCGGGCACCGCCAACCGTGCGTTCGCGCCGACTCGACCCCCGGGAGCCGTGCCTTCGCGCCGACTCGACCCCCGGGAGCCGTGCGTTCGCGCCGACTCGACCCCCGGGAGCCGTGCGTTCGCGCCGACTCGGCGAAGGGTCAGCGGTGCGTGAAGACCCACAGCCGCATCGCCACGAACCGCATCACCGTCACGAACAGGTTCGCCGCGGTGAGCACCAGCATCTCCGTGACCGCTCCCGGGTTGTCGTTCGCGGCCCGCAGCACCCACAGCGCCCCGGTGGTCACCGCGAGGCCGACACCGAAGATCGCCAGCCCCTGCACCTGGTGCCGGACCACGCCGGTGCGTCCGCGGACGCCGAAGGTGATCCGGCGGTTCGCGGCGGTGTTCACCACCGCGGTGAGGACCAGAGCGGTGGCGTTCGCCCACAGCGGCCCGAGGACGCCCCGCAGCAGCAGGTACAGCGCCGCGTACGCCACCGTGGAGAGCACGCCGATCACCGCGAACAGCGCCACCTGCGAGCCGATCGCGCCCGAGGCGCCCGCGTCGGCGGTGCGCCCGAGCCGCGCGGTCACCTCCGCCAGCGGCATCCGGCCGCGCAGCAGCGCCCAGCCGAGCCGGAGGATGCCGCGTACGTCGTCCCGGGCGGTGCGCCAGATGTCGACGCGACTGTCCGGGTCGTCCACCCAGTCCACGGGGACCTCGTGGATCCGGAGGCCGGCCCGCTCGGCGAGGACCAGCATCTCGGTGTCGAAGAACCAGGCGTCGTCCTCCACCAGCGGCAGCAGCTCCTGCGCCACGTCCCCGCGGATCGCCTTGAAGCCGCACTGCGCGTCGGAGAAGCCGGCCCGCAGCGTGCCACGCAGGAGCAGGTTGTACCCGCGGGAGATCAGCTCCCGTTTCGGGCCGCGCAGGGTGCGCGACCCGCGGGTGAGCCGCGAGCCGATGGCCAGGTCCGAGTGACCCGAGAGCAGCGGCGCGACCAGCGGGAGCAGGGCGTTCAGGTCCGTGGAGAGGTCCACGTCCATGTAGACCAGCACCTGCGACCCTGACGAGGACCACGCCTGCTTCAGGGCCCGGCCACGGCCCTTCTGCGGAAGGAAGACCGCCCGCACCTCGTCGTACTCGTGGGAGAGCCGGTGCGCGACCAGAGCGGTGCCGTCGGTGCTGGCGTTGTCGGCGATGGTGATCCGGAACGACCAGGGCAGCCGGCTCAGGTGCCGGTGCACCCGGGCCACGGAGGCGGCGAGCCCGACCTCCTCGTCGTGCACCGGGATCACCACGTCGAGCACCGGGGCGTCGGGGTCGACGGGCGGCAGGCGGTGCGGCTGCGACTCGGCGGTGGGTGCGCTCACCGGGCACCGGTCGACAGGTCGTAGAGGGTGACGCCGTCGACGGTGGTGGCCGTGAAGGTGCTGGTGACCCAGCTGGAGATCGAGGCGCTGGTCGAGCCGCCGGCGGACATCCTGCCGCCTCCGCCTCCGCCTCCGCCTCCGCCACCGCCCGCGATGAAGTAGTGGATCCGGCCGGCCGCGACGTAGGCCTTGAACTGGGCCAGCGTCGGGCTCGGGTCGCTGCCGTTGAAGCCACCGACCGGCATCACCGGCTCCTCGCTGGCCAGCTGGTAGCCGGCTGCGGAGTTCGACCCGACCGCGGCCGCGGCCCACGTGTAGGAGCTCGCGTCGGTCTGCAGCATGGTGGTGATCGCCGCGCTGGACTGGCTGCCCTCGAGCAGCGCCCCGGTGCCGGCGCGCGTGCCCTGCGTCGCGGTGGCGCCAGGGGGCATCGTCGGCAGGCCCGCCGGGCGCACGGGGCCGCCCGGCGCGCCGGGACCGCCCCCGCTGTTCGGGCCGGCGGTTGGGATGGAGCCGGTGTGCGGGGTGGCGGCGGTGCTGAGGGAGTACGCCGTCGGGGCGGCCAGTCCCGCGAGCAGGGCGGCCGACGCGACGACCATCCCGACCCTGCGCGGCAGGTGCCGCACCCCGACGAGCATCAGCGCGGAGGAGAACCCGAGCACCGCCACGCCCCACTTCAGCCAGGGCACGAAGTCGGGGCTGCGGTCCAGCAGGAGGAAGGCGAACGCGGTGGTGAAGGAGACCGTGCCGGCCATCACGATCGCGGCGAGGTAGGACTCGCGTCGCCGCCAGAGCAGGGTCGCACCGATCCCGACGAGGGCGCCGACCGCGGGGGCCAGGGCGACGGTGTAGTAGGCGTGGAAGATGCCGGCCATCAGGCTGAACGTCAGCGCGGTGACCACCAGCCAGGTGCCCCAGACCACCAGCCCGGCCCGCATCAGGTCGGTACGCCGCGCCCGGCGGGTGAACCACAGGCCGGCTACCAGCAGGATCAGCGCTGCGGGCATCAGCCACGCGATCTGGCTGCCGACCTCGGAGCCGAACATCCGCAGCGGACCCGTCGAGCCCCACATTCCGCCGCCGCCCCCGCCGCCCCCGCCGACCGAGCCGACCTCGTCGCCGGTGATCCGGCCGAAGCCGTTGTAGCCGAGCGTCAGCTCGAGGATCGAGTTGGTCTGCGACCCGCCGATGTAGGGACGGGAGGAGGCCGGCCACAGCTCGACGACCGCGATCCACCAGCCGGCGGCCAGGATCATCGAACCGAACGCGACGAGCAGGTGCCCGACCCGCTTGCCCAGCGGGGTGTGCGCGGCGAGCAGGTAGACCAGCGCCAGCGCGGGCAGCACCAGGAACGCCTGGAGCATCTTGGTGAGGAAGGCGAAGCCGACCAGGGCACCGCCGAGCGCGAGCCAGCGGACCGGGTGGGCGGTCAGCCCCTCGGCGCGCAGCCGGGTCGACTCGAGCGCCCGGACGGTCGAGGCCACCGAGCCGATCAGCAGCAGCACGAGCAGCGCGTCCGGGTTGTCGAAGCGGAACATCAGCACCGCGACGGGGGTCAGTGCGAGCACCGCGCCCGCGATCAGCCCCGCCGCGGCCGAGCGCGTCGTACGGCGCACGGTGGCGTGCAGCACGCCGACCGAGGCGACGCCCATCAGCGCCTGCGGGACCAGGATGCTCCACGACGAGAGCCCGAAGACGCGCACCGACAGCGCCATCGCCCACAGCGCCATCGGCGGCTTGTCGACGGTGATCGAGCCGGCCGCGTCGGAGGAGCCGAAGAAGAACGCCTTCCACGACTCGGACCCGGCCTGCGCGGCGGCGGAGTAGAAGGAGTTCGCCCAGCCGGACGCGCCGAGCCCCCACAGGTAGAGCAGCGCCGTCGCGGCCAGCAGCCCGACCAGGGCGGGCCGCGCCCAGGCCGGGTCGGCGGGGTCGCCACGCCAGAGCCGACCGCGGTCGGGGACACCGCGGCGTGCGGGCGGGTCGGAGGGGTGCCGGTGCGCCGACGACGTAGCCGGCGACGGCGTCACCGTGGGGGTCTGGTTGCTCATGCCCCGACTCTGGCGAGCCGGTCTAGGTCACCCGTGTGGCTTGTCTGTCCTCACCCTGTGACTGAGGTGAAGGCGCTGGCCAGGGCCGGCAGCCGCACCTCGAACCGGGTGTGACCAGGCTGGGAGGTCACCGTCACGAAGCCTCCGTGGGCGACCGCGATCGCCTGGACGAGCGACAGTCCGAGCCCCGCGCCGCCGGACTCCCGGGTGCGCGAGGAGTCACCGCGGGTGAACCGTTCGAAGGCACGGGAGACGAGGTCCGCAGACATCCCGGGGCCGTCGTCCTGCACGAAGATCACCACCTCGTCGCCGTCGCTGCGCACGCCCGTGGTCACGGTCGTCCCCGGCGGGGTGTGCCGGCGGGCGTTGTTGAGCAGGTTGGTGATGATCTGGTGCAGCCGTTGCTCGTCGCCCGGTACGACGAGCGGCTCGTCGGGCAGGTCGAAGCGCCACTGCCACTGCGGGCCGACGACGCGGGCGTCGCTGACGGTCTCCAGCACCAGCTTGGTGACGTCGACCTCGTCGCGGGCCAGTGGCCGGCCCGCGTCGAGCCGGGCCAGCAGCAGCAGGTCCTCGACCAGGCTGGACATCCGGGTGGCCTCGGCCTCGACCTTGGTCATCGCCAGCGAGAGCTGCTCGGGGTCGACCGGCCGGGTGCGGCGGCTCAGCTCGGCGTACCCGTGGATGGTGGACAGCGGGGTGCGCAGCTCGTGGGAGGCGTCCGCCACGAACTGGCGCACCTGGAGCTCGCTGCGGTGCCGCTCGTCGAGGGCGTGCTCCACGTGCGCGAGCATGGTGTTGAGGGCGGCGCCGACCTGGCCGACCTCGCTGCGCTCGTCGGTGAGGTCGGGAGGCACCCGCACGGTGGTCCCGATCTCGCCGCTGGACAGCGGCAGCGTGGTCACCTCGTGGGCGGTCGCGGCGACCTCACGGAGCGGGCGCAGCTGGCGGCCGACCAGCCACCGCCCGGCGGCCGTCGCGACCACCACGGCACCGAGGCCGAGCAGGAGCTCGGAGAGCACCAGGTTGCCGATCACCTGGTCGACGCGGGTGGTCGACTGGCCGGCGACCAGCTTGACGGTGCCCGTCTGCACCGCGCGGACCCGGAACGAGCCGAAGCCCGGCAGGTGCACCACGTGCGAGGCCCCGTCCGCGGCGACCCGGGAGAGGTCGGTCATCGCGGCACTCGACAGTCGCTGGAGCTCGGTCTCGCTGCCGACCACCTCACCGCGGCGGCCGCTGCTGGTGAACTGGGCGTTCAGCGTGCCCTCGGCGTCACCGAGGCCGAACCGCACCCGCGGGCCGTCGTCGGCGTCGCCGCCACCGCCGTTGCCGGTCTCCCCGCCGGGTGGGGGAGCGGGCAGGGGCTGGTCGTAGCGGGACGAGGAGCGCTGCAGGGTCTTCAGCACCTGACTGTCGAGCTGGCCGTTGAGGAACCCGCGCATCACGATGCTGGTGACCAGACCGACGAGCAGGGTGGTGACCAGCACGACGACGACGAGGGTGGCGACCAGGCGACCGGTCAGCGACGCCGGGACGAGACGGGAGAGCGGACGCGGCATCGTCACTCGGCCGGCTTCAGCACGTACCCCGCGCCTCGCATGGTGTGGATCATCGGGGCACGTCCGGCGTCCACCTTCTTGCGCAGGTAGGAGATGTACAGCTCCACCACGTTGGCCTGGCCGCCGAAGTCGTAGTTCCACACCCGGTCGAGGATCTGCGGCTTGGACAGCACCCGCCGCGGGTTGCGCATCAGGAAGCGGAGCAGCTCGAACTCGGTGGCGGTGAGGTGGATCTCCTCGTCGCCCCGGAACACCTCGTGGCTGTCCTCGTCGAGCGAGAGGTCGCCGACGACGAGCTCGGAGGACTCCCGGCGGTCGGTGGCACCGGCGCGGCGCATCAGCGCACGCAGCCGGGCGATCACCTCCTCGAGGCTGAACGGCTTGGTGACGTAGTCGTCGCCGCCGGCGGTCAGCCCGGAGACCCGGTCCTCGACGGAGTCACGCGCGGTCAGGAACAGCACGGGTACGTCGGGGTGCTGGGTGCGCATCCGGCGGAGCACCTCCATGCCGTCGAAGTCGGGGAGCATCACGTCGAGCACCACGGCGTCGGGGCGGCTGTCCTTGGCAGCGGTGACCGCCTTGCTGCCGGTGTGCGCGACGGTCGGCTCCCAGCCCTCGTAGCGGACCGCCATGCTGATCAGCTCGGCGATGTTCACCTCGTCGTCGACCACGAGCACCCGGAGCGGACTGCCGTCCGGGCGGGTCAGGGCGGGGGCGGAGTTCGTCAGCGGCATGAGGACAGCATCCCCCCGGGAGGTGGCCGGACCCTAGGAGCTTCCTGTGCGAGTCCTGTGATCGGCGGGGAGCCCGGCCCGTCGGCGGGAGATCGCAGCAACCCGCCAGCCGAGGCACAGGTCGCGCACAGTCGGGGTGGTCAGTCTCGGTGACATGACCCACGAGCACCCCCTCCCACGTCCCGACGGCGACCGCACCGGGAACGACCCGTCCGAGTCTGCTCGCACCGAGCAGCCGGACTCCTGGACCGCCGCGCCGGCCCCGGCGGCCCGGCCCGGCGTCTCGGCCAAGGTGTGGTCCTTCCGCACCGTCGCGGCCTCGGCGATCACCGCGGTGGCGCTGAGCGGCCTCGGCGGGGCGGCGCTGGCGGCGGCCAGCGACGGCGGCTCCGTCGACGGCCGGACCGGTCGCGGGGGCTTCGGTGGCCCGCCGGGACAGCTGGGCGGCGGCTTCCCGGGCCAGCAACGGGGCCAGCAGCCCCCGGGCGCGGCCGGCGGCACCGGCACGACGGGTGGCACCGGCACGGCCCGTTGACCCCCGGACGACGACGACCCCCGGACGCCAGGCGGCCGGGGGTCGGGTGCGTGGGGGAGGCGTCAGCCGCCCGCCTGCACGGCGATGGTGAACTCGACGCCGCCGCCCTCGTCGACGTGGGCGTCGAGGACCTTGTCGTCGAGTGTCCCGGCGGCGTTCTGCTCCAGGAACACCCGGGCGCCGTCCTCCTCGATCACCCGGTCGCCCGGCAGCGGTGCCTCGGTGGCGACCACCTGCAGCTCGGGGGCGTCCGGGGACTCCTGGCTGATCCGCAGGCCGGCCTGGTCCTCGGCTCCGGACTGCTCGACGATGCTCTTCACGACGGTGCTGGCGTTCTCGGTCAGGGTGAGCACGGTGTGCGTCTCCTCGCTTGATCGCTGGCGTTCGGTAAGTCGTCCACACTGCCGGTCATGGCCGCCGGGTTCAACCCGCAGGCGGGCCGCCGGGCGTGTTGCGGCCTCGCCTCGGGCCTGGTTGGCGGCGTTCCCTAGACTCGGCGGGTCATGTCTGAGTCCGGCCAGCAGGAGCGTCGTACCCCGCGCCGGAGGTCCTCCCGGCGACGCGGGTCCTCCCGTCGTACCCCGGACCGGGTGCGGGTGCTGCCTCCCGCCGAGGTGGAGCGCCGCCGGGCGCTGGTACCCGGCGTCAGCTACCCCGACGAGCTGCCGGTCAGCCAGCGCCGCGACGACATCGCGGCCGCGATCCGGGACCACCAGGTGGTGATCGTCGCCGGCGAGACCGGGTCCGGCAAGACCACCCAGCTGCCCAAGATCTGCCTCGAGCTCGGCCGCGGCGTCCACGGGATGATCGGGCACACCCAGCCCCGGCGGATCGCGGCCCGCAGCGTCGCGGAGCGGGTGGCGGAGGAGATCGGCACCCCGCTGGGCGAGACCGTCGGCTACCAGGTCCGGTTCACCGACCACTCCTCGCGCGACACCCTGGTCAAGCTGATGACCGACGGGATCCTGCTCGCCGAGCTCCAGCACGACCGGCTGCTGTCGGCGTACGACACGATCATCATCGACGAGGCCCACGAACGCAGCCTCAACGTCGACTTCCTGCTCGGCTACCTCAAGCAGCTGCTGCCGCGCCGTCCCGACCTCAAGGTCGTGATCACCTCGGCGACCATCGACCCGCAGCGGTTCAGCAGGCACTTCGACGACGCCCCGGTGATCGAGGTGTCGGGCCGGACCTACCCGGTGGAGGTGCGCTACCGCCCGCTGGTGGAGGAGTCCGGCCTCGACGACGAGGGCGAGTCGCTGGTCCGCGACCAGACCGAGGCGATCGTGGACGCGGTCAAGGAGCTGGTGGGCGAGGGCCCCGGCGACATCCTGGTCTTCCTGCCCGGCGAGCGGGAGATCCGCGACACCGCCGACGTGCTGGGCAAGCTGACCACCCGGCCCGCGGACGCCTTCGACGTGGTGCCGCTGTACGCCCGGCTCTCCTCGGCCGAGCAGCACAGGGTGTTCGAGCGGCACAGCAGGCGCCGGGTGGTGCTCGCCACCAACGTCGCCGAGACGTCCCTGACGGTCCCCGGCATCCGGTACGTCGTGGACGCCGGCGTGGCCCGGATCTCGCGGTACTCGGTCCGCACCAAGGTGCAGCGGCTGCCCATCGAGCCGGTCAGCCAGGCCTCCGCCAACCAGCGCTCGGGTCGCTGCGGCCGCGTGGAGGCGGGGATCTGCATCCGGCTCTACAGCGAGGAGGACTACGAGTCCCGGCCGGAGTTCACCGACCCCGAGATCCTGCGCACCAACCTGGCCTCGGTGATCTTGTCGATGACCGCCCTGGGTCTCGGCGACGTGGGCCGGTTCCCGTTCGTGGACCCGCCCGACCAGCGCAACGTCCGGGCCGGCGTGCAGCTGCTCGAGGAGCTCGGCGCGCTCGCCACCGACGGGTCGGCCGGCCGCGGCACCCCGCGGCTGACCCCGCTCGGGCGGCAGCTGGTCGCGCTGCCCGTCGACCCGCGGCTGGCCCGGATGGTCACCGAGGCCGACCGTCGCGGCTGCCTGCGCGAGGTGCTCGTGATCACCGCGGCGCTGTCGCTCCAGGACCCCCGCGAGCGCCCGGCCGAGCAGCGCCCGCAGGCGGACCAGAAGCACGCCCGCTTCAAGGACGAGACCTCGGACTTCCTGACCTGGCTGAACCTGTGGCGCTACGTCCGCACCCAGCAGCGCGAGCTGAGCTCGAGCGCGTTCCGGCGGATGTGCCGGGCGGAGTACCTCAACTACCTCCGGATCCGGGAGTGGCAGGAGCTCGAGTCCCAGCTGCGGCAGACCGCCAAGCAGCTCAAGCTGACGGTCGGCGCGCCGGCCGACGAGCCGGACGCCGACGGCATCCACCAGGCGCTGCTGTCCGGGCTGCTCTCGCACATCGGGCTGCGCGACCCCGACAAGCGCGACTACCTCGGTGCCCGCAACACCCGGTTCTCGATCTTCCCCGGGTCCGGCCTGTTCCGGAAGCAGCCGCAGCTGGTGATGTCGGCGGAGCTGGTGGAGACCAGCCGGCTCTACGCGCGGGTGAACGCCGCGATCGCGCCGGAGTGGGCCGAGGAGCTCGGCGCGCACCTGGTCAAGCGCAGCTACTCCGAGCCGCACTGGTCCAAGAGGCGGGCCTCGGTCCTGGCCCATGAGCGGGTCACCCTGTACGGCGTCCCGCTGGTCGCCGACCGGCTGGTGTCCTACGGCAAGGTCGACCCCGCGGTCTCCCGCGAGCTGTTCATCCGGCACGCGCTGGTGTACGGCGAGTGGTCGACCCGGCAGCGGTTCATGGCCCGCAACCGCGAGCTGCTCGCCGACGTCGAGGAGCTCGAGCACCGCGCCCGGCGCCGCGACATCATGGTCGACGAGCACACCCTGTTCGACTTCTACGACGCCCGGGTCGGTGCCGAGGTGGTCTCGGGGGCGCACTTCGACACCTGGTGGAAGACCGCCCGCCAGCGCGACCCCGAGCTGCTCACCTTCGACCCCGCGATGCTGGTCAACGAGTCCGCCGACGCGGTCGCCGAGCAGGACTACCCGGACCTGTGGCGCGAGGGCGACCTGGTGCTGCCGCTGACCTACCAGTTCGAGCCGGGCGCGGCCGCGGACGGGGTGACGGTCGACGTACCCGTGGCGACGCTGAACCAGGTCGAGCCCGACCCCTTCACCTGGCAGGTGCCCGGCCTGCGGCAGGACCTGGTGGTGGCGCTGATCCGGTCGCTGCCCAAGCCGCTGCGGGTGAGCTTCGTGCCGGCGCCGAACTTCGCGCGCGAGTTCCTCGCCGCCGCGTCGCCGGGGGAGGAGTCGCTGCTCGACGCCCTGGAGCGCTTCCTGCGCGCCAGCACCGGGGTGGTCGTGCCCCGGGAGGCCTGGGACCCGACCAAGGTGCCCGACCACCTGCGCCCGACGTTCCGGGTGGTGGGTGAGGACGGCGAGGTGGTGGCCGCCGGCAAGGACCTCGACGCCCTCAAGGCGCCGCTGCGACCGAAGTTCGCGCAGGCGATGGCCGAGGCCGCCTCCGAGTCCGGGCTCGACGTCACCGGGGAGACCTCCTGGACGTTCGGGGTCGTCGAGCGGACCTTCACCCAGACCCGTGCCGGGCACGAGGTCCGCGGCTTCCCGGCGCTGGTCGACGAGGGGGCCACGGTCGGGCTGCGGGTGTTCGGGTCCGAGGCCGAGCAGCACGCCTCCCACCGTCGCGGCCTGCGACGGCTGCTGGTGCTGCGGCTGCCCTCACCGGTGAAGACGATCGCCGACGGGCTCTCGAACGCCGACAAGCTGGGGCTCGCGGGGTCGCCGTACACCTCGGTGACCGACCTGCTCGCGGACTGCGTCGCGGCGGCCGTGGACGCGCTGGTGGACCGGCACGGCCTGGTCTGGGACGAGCCGTCGTTCGACGCGCTGACGGCTCAGGTGCGGGCCGGGCTGGTGGAGACCACCGGGCTGGTGGTGCGGGACGTGCTGGCGGCGCTGGACCGGTGGCGCGACGTGGACAAGCTGCTGAGCGGGTCCGCGGACATGTCGATGCTGCCGGCGCTGGCGGACATGAAGGCGCAGGTGGGTCGGCTGGTGCACCGCGGGTTCGTCTCCGACGTGGGGGCCGCTCAGCTGCGGCAGCTGCCGCGGTACCTGGCCGCGACCCGCACCCGGCGTGAGCGGCTGCCGGCCCAGGTGAACCGGGACCGCCAGCTCATGGACCAGTTCTCCGGGCTCCAGGAGGCCTACCTGCACCGGGTCGCCGCGCTGCCCGAGGGGCGGCCGCCCGGCGCGGCGCTGACGGCGGTGCGGTGGATGCTCGAGGAGCTCCGGGTGTCGTGGTGGGACCAGTCCCGCGGCACGGCGTACCCGGTCTCCGACACGCGGGTCCGCAAGGCCCTCGACGCCCTCTGAGGCCGAGTCGGCGCGAACGCAGGTTTCCCGGGTGTCGAGTCGGCGCGAACGCAGGTTTCCCGGGTGTCGAGTCGGCGCGAACGCACCGTTGAGATATGCGTTCGCGCCGACTCGACCGGGTTGAAGCGTGCGTTCGCGCCGACTCGACCGGGTCGAAGCGTGCGTTCGCGCCGACTCGACCGGGTCGAAGCGTGCGTTCGCGCCGACTCGACGGACGGGCTCGACGGACGGGGGTCAGAGCGCGTGGTGGTCCTTGGCCGCGGCGACCACCGCGTCGAACACCGCCCGGTCCAGGGCCGCGCCCTCGCGGCGCACCTGCGACTCGGGCATCCGCAGCAGCCGGTCGAGCCGGACCTCGCTGGGACGATGCGCGCTGTCCCAGTCGCCGCTGCCGATGTCCATCCACGAGCGGCCCCAGCGGGCCTCGTCCTCGGCGTCGCGGTCGTGGTCCTTGCTGGTCAGCTGGAGCCCGAGCAGCTGCGAGCCGTCGCGTCCGATCACCAGCACCGGGCGGTCCTTGCCCTGGGCCGGGTCGTCCTCGTAGGCCACCCACGCCCACACCACTTCGCCGGGGTCCGGCTCACCGTCCTGCTCGGGGGAGTACGACGTCGTCATGGGGCCACCCTAAGGTCGGGGCCGTGAAGACCCGCCTGCGTGTCGCGACGTACAACCTCTATCTGGGCGCCGACCTGGCCCTGCTGTTCGACGTCGGCGACGCGGGCGCCCTCGCCGCGCAGGTGGAGGTGGTCCGTGCGCAGCTGGCCGCGACCCGCTTCGAGGAGCGCGCGGAGGCCCTCGCCCGGGTGCTCGCCCGGGAGCGCCCGGACCTGCTCGGCCTCCAGGAGGTCGCCCGCTGGACCACGTCCCCCGACGGTACGGCGGCCGGTGAGCGGGTCCTCGTGGACTTCCTGCCGACCCTGCTCGACGCCCTGGAGCGCGCCGGCTGCGGCTACGACCCGCACGTGGCCAACCAGAGCTTCGCGGGTGCCCTGCCGGTCGCCGACGGCAGCTGGACCGGGGTCACCGGCGCCAACGTGACCCTGGTCCGCCGCGACGCGACGGTCGAGGTGGTCGCCGGGCGCACCGGCGCCTTCGAGCATGTGCACCGGGTCCGCACCCGCCTCGAGGGCGTCGGGTTCCCGGTGGTGCGCAGCTGGGGCAGCCTCGACGTGCGCGTCGGGGGCCGGCCGCTGCGCTTCGTCAACACCCACACCGAGGCGTACGACGCCACCGCGCGGGACGCGCAGCGCGACGAGCTGATCGTCCGCACCGGCGACACCGGCTCCCCGGTGGTGCTGGTCGGCGACCTGAACAGCACCCCCGACCTGGTCGGCATGCCCGCGCCGTGGCGGGACGCCTGGGCCGCCGGTGAGGGGGACGGCTGGACGTTCGGCCAGGCGGCCGACCTGGCGAACGCGACCAGCACGATGCGGGAGCGGATCGACTACGTGTGGGTGCGAGACGTCGCCGTGCACGGCTGCCGGGTCGTCGGCGACCGGGACCAGGACCGCTCCGTCCCGCACCGGCTGTGGCCCTCCGACCACGCCGGGGTGGTGGCCGACCTGGAGCTCTGAGCGCCGGGGGCGCGGTTCAGTCGACCGGACGCCGTCGCAGCGCCTTGGTCTGGCTGCGCCGGGACTTGCCGGCCAGCCGCCGCTCCTTCGACCCACGGGTCGGGCGGGTCGGTCGCCGGGCCGGGGCCGGCGGCGCGCTGGCCTCGGTGAGCAGCTCGGCGAGCCGGGCCCGGGCCGCCTGCCGGTTGCGGTGCTGCGAGCGGTACTCCGAGGCGGCGATCGTGACCACCCCGTCGGTCAGCCGCCGGTCGAGCCGCGAGAGCAGCCGCTCCCGGAGGCGGTCGGGCAGCGCCGTGGACCGTCGTACGTCGAAGGAGAGCTCGACCCGCGAGTCGGCGGTGTTCACCGACTGCCCGCCGGGGCCGCCGGAGCGGCTGAACCGCCAGGTCAGCTCCTGGGCCGGGATCTCCACGCCCCGGAAGGCGAGCGGACCGTTCACCGCGCTGCGACCGCCGGCTGGGCGCCGCGCCGGGCGACGCAGCGCGCCGCGGCCTGCATGGCGAGGTCGGCCCCGCCCACGAGGTAGCCCGCCGCGAGGGCGTCCCCGGCCCCGGTCACGTCGACGACGTCGCCGACCTCGGGGGCCCGCTCGTCGACGATCCCGTCGATGACGAACGACGCGCCCCGGCTGCCGTGCTTGAGCACCAGCACCGTGTTGCCGCCGGCGCCGAAGCCGCCGTGGCCGGTGGCCCACTCGCTGTCGGTGGCGAACACCGCCGAGGGCCGCAGTGCGCGGCACAGCTCGGAGAACTCGTCGGCGCCGAACGTGGTGACCATCGCGGCGGAGGCGAGGTCGACCGCGATCCGGGTGCCGTGCGCCCGGGCGACCGCGGTGGTCTCGATGACCCGCTGCGGGTCGGGGGTGCGCAGCAGCGTGTAGCCGGACACGAACAGCCAGTCGACCCCCTCCAGCCACGGTCCGGACCGGACGTCGTCGAGCCAGCTCAGGTCACCGGGGTCGGAGGCCATCGAGCGCGAGCCGTGGGACACCATCGACACGACGGTCCCGCTGCGACCGGTGGTGGTGCCCCACACCTCGACGCCGTGGTCGGTGAGCGCGCGCTCCACCAGGTGGCCGGGGCCGGCGTCGGAGCGCGGCCCCAGGACCCGCGCCTGGCCGCCCAGGGCCCGCACCCAGGTGGCGACGTTGGCCGCCTGGCCGCCGGCCGCGAAGGTGATCGCCGCGGCGGTGTCGTCGTCGGGCACCAGCTCGTGCTCCACCTCGACGATCACGTCGAGCATCACGTCTCCCAGACAGGCGACCAGCACGGGTTCCACCTCCGTCTCGCCCTCACCGGCCTCGTGCTCGTGCACAATGCCGCCCATGAACGCTCCAGTGTCGTCGCCCGTGCTCGTCGTCGCCGCCGAGGTGTCCGACGCTATTGCATCGGGGGCCCCCGTCGTGGCATTGGAGTCGACGATCATCAGCCACGGGCTGCCGGCGGCGACCAGCGCGGCGACGGCACGGCAGATCGAGGCCGCGGTCCGCTCCGGCGGGGCGGTGCCCGCGACGGTGGCGCTGGTGGACGGCGCCGTCCGGGTGGGGCTGACCGATGACGACCTGGTCCGGGTGGCCGAGGAGCCCGGGGTGGTCAAGACCAGCGTCCGCGACCTCGGCCCGGTGCTGGCCCGCCGGTTGACGGGCGCGACGACGGTGGCGGCCACGGCGCTCGTCGCGGACCGGGTGGGGATCCGGCTGTTCGCGACCGGGGGTCTCGGGGGCGTGCACCGCGGGGCCCGCGACACCTGGGACGAGTCGGCCGACCTGGCCGCGCTCGCCGCGGTCGCGGTGACGGTGGTGTGCGCGGGGGTGAAGTCGGTCCTCGACGTGCCCGCGACACTGGAGCGCCTGGAGTCGCTGTCCGTGCCGGTGGTCGGGTACCGGACCGACACGATGCCCGGCTTCTACGTGCGCGACCTCGGGCTGACGGTTCCGTGGCGGACCGACACGGCCGCCGAGGTCGCCGACGTGATCGTGCAGCGTGACGCGCTCGGGCTGCCGCAGGCGATGGTGATCGCGCAGCCGGTCGCGGCGGCCGCGGAGATGGACCGCGACCTGCACGACGCGACGCTGGCCGAGGGGCTGGTCGAGCTGACCCGGCGCGGGATCGCCGGCAAGGACGTCACGCCGTTCCTGCTCGGCTGGTTCCACGAGCACACCGGCGGCGCGAGCCTGACCGCGAACGTGGCGCTGCTGCTCGCGAACGCGAGGCTGGCGGCGGAGGTCGCGGGCGAGCTGGCCGCGCGAGCCGGGAGGTAGTGCACCGGACCGGGAGCGCCTCACGGCGCGTGGCCGCTCGTAGCGGCTTATTTTGGGACCCGGGGCTGCCACGGCCCGGTGCGTAGAGGAGTCTACAAGGTCCCTGCCAGCAGTCCAGGCGATGAGGCCGACACGCCGTCAGGCCAGCTGCCCCGCCACCTCCAGGCTCGCGGCGTGCTCCAGCTGCTCGGCCATCGTCACCAGCCGGGACGCGGACAGGTCCGAGTCGTACGACGTCCCGGTGTGCGTCGCGCCGACGTGCGCGCGGCCGGCCGCGACCACCCGGGCGAACGCCGCGGCTCGGTAGAGGGTGTCGGCGAAGTCACCCTGCACGACGCCGCGCAGCACCAGGTCGGTCAGCCGCCGCACCTCGGCCGGACCGGGCGGGTCCACCACCCCCGCGACGGCCTCGTGCACGGGCGTGTGAGGTCGGCCGGCGTCGAACTCGCGGGCGGCGGCCAGCGGGTCGGCGTACACCCAGGAGCGGAGCAGGTAGAGCCGCCACAGGCAGCCCGCCAGCGAGTCGGCCGGTGACCCGGACCAGAGGTCGGCCAGGGTGTCGAGGCCCTCGGTCTCCGCGAGCCGCACGACCCGGGCCACGACGGCCTCGTCGGCGGTGTCGTGGGCACCGCGCACCAGCAGCGTGGCGCAGCGGTCGGCGGCCTCGGTCCGCACGGAGGGGTCGACGTCGTCGGTGATCGCCTCGAACCGCCCGGCTCCGGGCAGCATCGGACGGTGGTGACGGGGACGGGGGTGCTCAGACATCGCCGACCAGGGTACGACCCGGCCCCGCGGCGTCAGTGCCGCGGCGGCGGCAGCGCGTCGGTCGCCTCGAGCACGTCCATCCCGGTGATCTGCAGCAGGTCCACGATGATCGAGCGGATCTGGGCGAGCACCACGTCGGCGGACAGGTCGGCCACCCGCTCCACCTCGGCGGTGCCCTCGCCGATCCGCAGCAGCGCCCCCCGCACCGCCGAGGCCATCTCCCCGGCCGCCAGCGTGTCGGCCATCTCGTCGACGACGTCCGCGAGGTCCTCGCAGAGCAGCACGTAGGGGCGGGGCAGCCGATGGTGGTGGTAGGTGCTCAGCGCCACTCGCCGCACCAGCACCCGGGTGTTGCGCAGCGCCCGGTCCAGGGGCTCGACGAGCTCGACCATCCGGCGGACGTTGCCGGTGTGGCGGCGCCGGAACGGCGAGGAGGCCAGCACCGACAGGCCCTCGTCGGCGGCGTCGTGCAGCTCGCGGATCAGCCGCTCGGTGTTGCGGGCGTCGGCGAGCACCTGGAGGCCGCGCTCCACGTCGCCGTCCTGGGCACTCCGCGCGCCGGCCCGCAGCAGCTCCGCGATCCGACGTACGACGAGGGCGGCCTGCTCGCGGGGACGACGCAACGGGGCCTGGGGGACGATCGCGGCCGCCGTCAGTGCCACCGCCCCGCCGATCAGCGCATCCACCCAGCGCGTGAACGCGTAGCCGGGGGCGGCGGCGAAGGTCACCACGACGATCCCCTGGACGGCCGCCTGGGTCACGAACAGTGTGCCGGCGTTGAGCAGCAGCGCGACCGACATCGCCAGGGCGACCAGGACCCCGACCTGCCAGGCGCCGGTGCCGATCAGCAGCAGCAGCAGGTCGGCCAGGAACACCCCGATCGCCACGCCGATGGTGACCTCGGCCACCCGGCGCAGCCGCTGCCCGTACGACGTGCCCAGGCAGACCACCGCGACGATGGGGGCGAAGAACGGCCTGGGGTGGCCCACCACGTTGTGGGCCAGGTACCACGCGGCCGCGGCGGCGACCGCGCACTGGCCGATCTGCCAGGACTTGCTGCGCAGCCGGGCGAGCCGCGCGTCGAGCGAGACGCGGCTGCGGTCCCGGATCCGGTCGAGGGGACTGGGCTGGCTCACGCCGGAGACGCTAGCGGGTCAGGACAGCTTGCGGGCGGCCCGCTGGACGGCGGCGACCATCGGCTCCTGGCCGGCCTCGTAGTTGTAGTCCTGGCCGGCCAGGACCATCGAGACCGTGGCGATCCGGGAGCCGACCAGGGCCATCCCCTGGGCGTCGTAGTACTGCGAGTCGGGGTCGCCCTTCACCGGCCCGTACGTCAGCAGGTACCAGCCGGCGGTGCCGGCGGGGACGCTCACCGTCTCCAGCCCGCCGACGTGCGAGCGCCGGTGGTCCCGGAGCCGGTCGGCGCACTGCGCGCGCCACGAGGTGAGGACCGCGTACGCGCGGCGGGCGGTCTGCGCGTCGGGGAAGGCCGCGACCTGCTCGACGGCGCGGTCGGTGGTCCCGCCGGCGGCCGGGGTGAAGGTGCGGACGGCGACCTTCTCGGCGCCGATCGAGGTGAGGCCGAAGCGCTGGCAGGTGACGGCCGACGTGCGCGGCTCGGTGGCGGTGGTGGTGCCGGCCCGCCAGCGGTACTGGTCGTTGAAGCCCGGGACCTCGGCGGCGCCCAGCAGCCGTGAGCCGAGCGGTGCCCCGGGGGCCGGTGCCACGGTCGGGGCGGCGGTGGTCGGGGCGGGGGCGGCCGACGTGGTCGCGGGTGTGCTCGGCGTGCTGCTGGTCGTCGGGGCGGCGGTGGTCGCGGCAGGGGAGGAAGGGGCGGTCGAGGCGGTCGAGGCGGCGGCGCTCGACGCCGGTGCGGCCGTCTGCTCGGTGGTGTCCTCGCCGCACCCGGAGGCGGTCACGAGGCAGACGGCGACGAGGGCCAGGGGGCGCGCCAGCGCACGGTTCAACATCAGGGTTCCTGCCTGTCAGAGGGGTGCGGCCCCAGCGTAGGGTTGACGACTGCGACTCGACGTCATCGGCGGTGGCGTGTCCCGATACGGTGTGCGGGTCGGCTCGACGTCGGCGGTCCCGAGCACCGTCGCAGGACGTCGCTCACAGTCCAGCGATCAGGAGGTCCCGGGTGTCACCACGGCGTCGACGGGCCCGCCTCGCTGCCCCGGTGGCGGCCCTCGCCGTGATCGCCCTGGCCTCGGGCTGCACCGGCTCGGCCGGCTCCGCTCCCGAGCCGAGCCCCAGCAAGACGACGTCGTCGCCGTCAGCGTCCTCGACCGAGGGGCCGGTCACCCTCAGCTTCGCCGTCTACGGCGACCCGCAGGTCGTCGCCTCCTACCGGGCCCAGGCCCGAGCCTTCTCCCAGAAGCGGCCCAACGTCACGGTCAAGGTCGAGACCGTCAGCGACCGGGCCACCGCCGAGGAGCGGCTCGACCGGCAGTTCCAGTCCGGCACCGCGCCGGACGTCTTCCTCACCGACGCCGGCGCGCTGCCCGCGCTGGCGTCCACGGCCCGGGTGCAGCCGGTCGACGAGATGCTGGAGAGGCGCGGGATCTCCTTCGGGGACAAGTACGAGCGTCTGGGTCTGGAGGCCTTCTCAGCGAACTCCGCGCTGCAGTGCATGCCGACCGACGTGTCGCCGGCCGTGGTGTTCTACAACAAGCGGCTGCTGACTCCCGCCGACCTGGCCGAGCCGGGCGAGCAGCCGCCGACCCCGCAGACCGGCTGGCGGTGGGCGGACTTCGTCAAGGCCGCCCGGGAGATGTCCGGTGGCGGGGTGAAGGGGGTCTACCTGAGCCCCGAGCTCTCCACGCTCACGCCGCTGCTGCGCTCGGCCGGGGCCGACATCGTCGACGACGAGGTGAAGCCCACGACGCTGGCGCTGTCCGACGACGGCTCCCGCTCGGCGTTGGAGGAGATCCTCGCCGTCGCCCGTAACCCGCGGGTCACCCCGACCCCGGCCGAGCTCGACCGGCAGGACGCCCTGACCCGCTTCGAGAACGGCCGGCTGGGCATGCTGATCGGCACCCGGGCGATGGTGCCGGCGCTGCGCTCCCAGCCGGGTCTCGACTTCGACGTCTTGCCCCTGCCGAGCCTCGGTCGGTCGGCCACGGTCGCGGACGTGTCCGGCTACTGCGTGTCCCGGACCTCGAAGCACGTCGGCGACGCCGTGGACTTCCTGGCCTTCGCCAGCAGCGACGAGGGCTCCGCGATCACGGCGGAGTCCGGGGGCGTGGTCCCCGCCAACCTGGCGACCCTGCACTCGCCGGCCTTCGAGCAGAAGGACCGTCAGCCGCAGAGCACCGACGTGTTCGCGAGCGTGATGCGTCGCGCCGACACGATGCCGAACCCGCCGGCCTGGCCCGACGTGGTGAGCCAGACCCAGCCGCTGCTCGACCGGCTGTTCTACGCGCGGGTGATCGACCTCGACAGGCTGCTGCCCCGGATCGATGAGCTGTCCGCGGCGCTGCTGGCGGGGCCCACGCCCAGCCCGACGCCGTCGCCCTGAGGGGGACGGCGCTCAGGCCTCGTCGGCGGGGTCTCGTCGGCCGGGTTCGTCGGCCGGGGCCGGCTGCTCGGAGGCGGACGCCGGCTTCGGCGCGGTGACCGCGTCGACGAGCAGGTCCAGGCTCAGCTCGATCTGCCAGGGCCGGGCCCCGAGCTGGGCCAGCCGGGCGCCCAGCGCGTCGGCGAGGTCGTCGGCGCCGGCCTCGGGTGGCTCCCACATCAGCCGGCGGACGAAGTCGGGGGTCAGCAGGTTCTCGACCGGGAGGTGGTGCTCGTCGGCGCGCGCCTTGAGCGCCTCGCGGGCGGTGGCCAGCCGGGCGGCGGCGACCGGGTCACGGTCGGCCCAGGCGCGCGGCGGCGGGGGACCGTCGTACCGGGCGGCCAGCGGCGGCAGCTCCTCCTCGGGCATGGTCCGGACGGCGCGCAGGGCCTCGACCCACTGGTGCGCGTAACGCTCGGCGCCGCGGCCGCGGAAGCCCTTCAGCCCGATCAGTGACGGCTTGTCGCGCGGCATCGCGTTGGCCGCCTCGACGATGGAGGAGTCCGGGATGATCCGGCCCGGGGTCACGTCGCGGCGCTGGGCGATGTCGTCGCGGGCCTGCCACAGCGCGCGTACGGCGGCCAGCGCCCGGCGGCCGCGGGCCCGGTGCATGCCCGAGGTCCGGCGCCACGGGTCCTGCCGGGGGCCGCTGGGCGTGGCGCCGACGAGGTGCTCGAACTCCTGGCGCGCCCACTCCGCCTTGCCGGTCTCCTCGAGCTGGGTGCCGAGCTCCTCCCGCAGCTCGACGAGCGCCTCCACGTCGAGGGCGGCGTACTCCAGCCACGGCTCCGGCAGCGGACGGGTGGACCAGTCGACGGCGGAGTGCTCCTTGCGCAGGCTGTAGCCCACGACGGACTCGACCAGCGTGGCCAGCCCGACCCGCGGGTAGCCGAGCAGCCGGCCGGCGAGCTCGGTGTCGAACAGGCTGGTGGGACGCAGACCGACCTCGGCGAGGCAGGCCAGGTCCTGGCTGGCGGCATGCAGGATCCACTCGGCGTCGCCCAGCGCGTCGTTGAGCGCGGTCAGGTCCCCGAAGGCGATCGGGTCGACCAGCGCCGTCCCGGAGCCCTCCCGGCGGAGCTGCACGAGGTACGCCCGCGGCGAGTACCGGTAGCCGGACGCCCGCTCGGCGTCGATGGCGACCGGACCGGTGCCGGCCGCGAAGGCCGCGACCACCTCGGCCAGCGCGTCGGGGGTGTCCACGACCGGGGGCAGCCCGTCGCGCAGCACCAGCAGCGGAGCCGGCTCGGGTGAGTCGGGGGTCTCGGGTGCGTCGTCACCGGGCGCGCCGGTCTCGTCGACGTGCGTCGCGGCGGGGACGTCGGGCCGTCGCATCAGCCTCGGCCGCGCTGTCCGCGTCGGCTCGGGAGCGAGGCGACGCCCTCGGGGACCGGCGGCAGGCCGGACGACGTGCAGAGCAGCTCACCCCACGCCTCGACGTGCGGCTCGAGGTCGAGCAGTCCGTCGCCGTCGGGGTCGGCGACCGGCGTCCACGAGGCACGGATCTCGAGCTGGGCGGACGCCTCCTCCTCGGCCATGCTGCCGAAGCTCACCGACGACACCTTGGTGACGGTGCCCGACGGGGCGACGTAGCTGGCCCCGTGCGCGTCGAGCGCCTCGCTCAGCCAGGACCAGCCGACCTCGGCGAGCAGCGGGTCGTTGGCCATCTCGGGGTCGATCTCCGCGCGGGCGTAGGCCACACAGCGGAAGGTGCCCTCCCACGCGTCGTTGCCGGCCGGGTCGTGGAGCAGCACGATGCGGCCGGTGCCGACGTCGTCCCCGTCCACGGTCACGTCGGCGGACAGGGCGGAGGCGAACGGGGCGATCCGCTGCGGTGCCGGCATCTCCTCGCAGAAGACCTCCGGGCGCAGTCGGGCCGCTCGCAGCTGCGAGACGGCGACCCGGAACTCCTCGGGGAAGGCGGAGGGATCCACACGGGGCTCCTGACGTGCGGCCATGGGCTCACAGTAAGCCGGATTCGCGGTCCCGGTCGCCCGACACGCCTGCCGAACTGGGAGGATGGGCCCGTGCCGTCTGCTGCCTCGACCGATCCACGGGTCCACGACTCCGCCCTGCTCCGCGCCGCCCGCGGGGAGGAGGTGCCGCACACCCCGGTGTGGTTCATGCGTCAGGCCGGTCGGTCGCTGCCCGAGTACCGCAAGCTCCGCGAGGGCGTCGCGATGCTCGAGTCGTGCATGCGTCCCGAGCTGGTCGTCGAGATCACCCTGCAGCCGGTGCGCCGGTACGGCGTGGACGCGGCGATCTTCTTCTCCGACATCGTGCTGCCGCTCAAGGCCGTCGGCGTCGACCTGGACATCAAGCCCGGGGTCGGGCCGGTCGTCGCCGAGCCGGTGACCACGATGGCCGACGTCGAGGCGATCCCGCTGCTCACCCCCGAGCACGTCCCGTTCATCACCGAGTCGGTGCGCACCCTGGTCGGCGAGCTCGGCGCCACCCCGCTGATCGGCTTCGCGGGTGCGCCGTTCACGGTCGCGTCGTACCTGGTGGAGGGCGGTCCGTCCAAGGAGCACGCCAAGACCAAGGCGATGATGTTCGGTGCCCCCGACGTCTGGGACGCCCTGATGCGGCGGATCGCGGCCATCTCGGCGGCGTACCTCGCCGTCCAGGTCGAGGCGGGGGCCTCCGCGGTCCAGCTGTTCGACTCGTGGGCCGGCGCGATGTCGCCGGCCGACTACCGGCGCTACGTGATGCCCTACTCCACCCAGGTGCTCGCCGCGGCCGGCGACCTGGGCGTGCCCCGGATCCACTTCGGGGTCGGCACCGGGGAGCTGCTCGGGCTGATGGGGGAGGCCGGCGCCGACGTGGTGGGCGTCGACTGGCGGGTGCCCCTGGCCGACGGCATCGGGCGCGTCGGCGGCCGGGCCGTGCAGGGCAACCTCGACCCGTCGCTGGTGTTCGCGCCGACCGAGGTGATGCTCGCCCGGGCCACCGAGGTGGTCGAGGCGGGCCGGGCAGCCACGGGCCACATCTTCAATCTCGGCCACGGCGTGCTGCCCTCGACCGACCCGGACCAGCTGGCCCGGCTCACCGACCACGTCCACTCCCTCTGACCCACCGCCCCACCGGATAGTCCGTGACGGTCCTGCTGTTCTGAGGCCCTCTCCACAGCAAGAACGTCACGGACTATCCGGTGGGGGTGGTCCCGTCCCGCGGTTCCCTCCGGCTGGCGGCCGTGACCAGGTCCCTGGGAGTGTGGGGGCGTGACTCCCGCCCCCACCACACCGACGTCCCCGCCGCGCGTGGTCGTGGTCGGCGGCGGCATCGCCGGCCTGGCCGCCGCGGCCGCGGTCCGGCGTACGGCGCCGCAGGTCGAGGTCGTGCTGCTGGAGGCCTCCGACGCCGTGGGCGGCAAGCTCGCCCGCGCCGAGGTCGGCGGGGTCACCGTGGACGTCGGCGCGGAGTCGATGCTCAACCGCCGTCCCGAGGCCGTCTCGCTGGCCCGTGAGGCCGGCCTCGGCGACGCGCTGGTGCATCCCGCCTCGATCGGCGCGAACCTGTGGACCCGTGGCCGGATGCGGCCGATGCCCCGCACCCTGATGGGGGTCCCGACCGACACCCGGCTGCTCGCCGACAGCGGCGTGGTCTCCCGTCCCGGGCTGGCCCGGGTGGCCCTCGAACCGGTGCTGCCGCCCACCCACCTCGACGGCCAGGACGTCAGCATCGGCTGGCTGGTGGAGGAGCGCTTCGGCCGCGAGGTCGTCGACCGGCTGGTGGAGCCGCTGCTCGGCGGGGTGTACGCCGGCCACGCCCGCGAGATCTCCGCGCGGGCCGCCGTCCCCCAGGTGGTGGCCCTGCTCGACCGGGACCGCTCGATGATGCGGGCCGCCGCGGCCGCGACCGTGCAGGCCGCCGGGGTTCCGGTGTTCGCCGGGCTGGTCGGCGGCCTCGGCCGGCTGCCCGGGGCGGTGGTCGCCGCGGCCGGGCTCGACGTGCGCACCGGGACGACGGTCCGCGACCTGGCGCACGCGGCCGAGGGCGGCTGGAACCTGGTGCTGGGCTCGACCCGCGACGCCGAGGTGCTGCACGCCGACGCGGTGGTCCTCGCCACCCCGGCCCGGGCGAGCGGCCGGCTGCTCGCCGACGTGGCGCCCGGCGCGGCCCTGGAGCTGTCCCGCATCGAGTACGCGTCGATGGCGATCGTCACCCTGGCGTTCCGGGCCCGGGACTTCCCGGCGACCCAGGGGTCGGGCTTCCTGGTGCCGCCGGTGGACCGGAGGTCGGTGAAGGCCTCGACGTACTCCTTCGCCAAGTGGGACTGGGTCCGGGCCGCGGGGGAGGACGACGGGCTGCTGGTGATGCGCTGCTCGCTGGGCCGGCACCGCGAGGAGCAGACCCTCCAGCGTCCCGACGACGAGCTCGTGCAGCTGGCCCTGGAGGACCTCGCCGACGCGGTCGGGCTGTCGGTGCGGCCCGTCGACGCGCACGTGCAGCGGTGGGGCGGCGCGCTGCCGCAGTACGCCGTCGGCCACCTCGAGCGGGTCCGCTGCATCCGCGCGGGGGTGGCGACCCAGCCCGGTCTCGCGGTCTGCGGCGCGGCGTACGACGGGCTCGGGATCCCGGCCTGCATCGCCTCCGCGGAGCTCGCGGCCACCCAGGTCCTCGACGCCTTGGCCGACCGGGGAGAATGAACCCCATGACAGAGCTCAAGCGCCCGCACCAGGGGAAGGCCGCCAAGGACCTCAACGCCACGATCCGCTACACGATGTGGTCGGTGTTCCGGCTCCGTGACGTGATCGGCGAGGCGGACCGGGAGGCCGAGGCCGCCGAGGTCGAGAAGCTCTTCGAGGAGCTCGGCGCTGCCGACGTGACCGTCCGCGGCCTCTACGACGTCGCCGGGCTGCGCGCCGACGCCGACCTGATGGTCTGGTGGCACGCCTCGACCGCCGACGAGCTCCAGGACGCCTACCACCGCTTCCGGCGTACCGGGTTCGGCGCCCGGCTGGAGCCGGTGTGGTCGCAGATGGCCCTGCACCGTCCCGCGGAGTTCAACAAGAGCCACATCCCGGCGTTCCTGGCCGACGAGCAGGCCCGCGCCTACGTGTGCGTCTACCCGTTCGTGCGGTCCTACGAGTGGTACCTCCTCGAGGACGCCGAGCGCCGTCGGCTGCTCGCCGAGCACGGCATGATGGCGCGCGACTACCCCGACGTGCGCGCCAACACGGTGTCGTCGTTCGCGCTGGGTGACTACGAGTGGCTGCTGGCCTTCGAGGCCGACGAGCTGGACCGCATCGTCGACCTGATGCGGCACCTGCGCGGCTCGGAGACCCGCCGGCACGTGCGCGAGGAGGTGCCGTTCTACACCGGCCGGCGCCGCACCCCGCGCGAGCTGATCACCGACCTGCCCTGAGCACCGACGTGCCGCTGCTGATGGTCGACCTCGACGACACCCTGGTCGAGCGGCCGCCGCTGTTCCGGGCCTGGGCGAGCGCCTTCCTGGCCGAGCACGCGATGCCGCCGGGGCTGGTGGACCGGCTGGTCGTCGAGGACCGCGGCGGCCACCGTCCGCGCCGGGAGTTCCTCGAGGCGCTCGCGGTGCACACCGGGTACGACGGGTCGCTCGCCGCGCTGGCCACCGACCACGACGACCGGGTGGGCGGCAGCTACCGGCTCACCCCCGCGGTCCGCGCCGCCCTCGACGACGTACGCCGCGCCGGGTGGCACCTCGCGGTGATCACCAACGGACCGGTGGCGCGCCAGTCCACGAAGATCCGGGCGACCGGCCTGGAGGAGATCGCCGACGCGGTGTGCATCTCCCACGAGGTCGGGGTGGACAAGCCGGACCCGCTGATCTTCCGGACCGCCGCCGCCCGTGCCGGCTGCACGCTCGAGAGCGCGTGGATGGTGGGCGACAACCTGGACGCCGACATCGCCGGCGCCAAGGGCGTCGGGGCTCGCGCGGCATGGGTCAAGCGCGAGGTGCAGTGGATCGACTTCCACTCCGGCGCCGAGCCGGACCTGGTGGCGACGTCCTTCCCGGACGCCGTGCGCCGGCTGCTCGACGCCACCGCGCCCTGACTGGGTGTGTCGCCATGCGACTTCGACTGCGGCGGGTGGGCGGGCGAGCACTGTGTGTGGCATGTCGTACTCGAGTGACGTCGCAGAGGAGCGGGGGGCGCTGCTGGAGCCGGTGTTCAACCTCCTGGCAAACGGGGACCCAAGCACGGGAAGGGCCTGCGGAAGGTCGTCGACCCGATGCTCTACATCTCCCACACCGGGAGTCAGTGGCGGTACCTGCTGCGGTCCGGGATGCGTCGACGGCTCCGACCGAGTCACCGAGTTCACTCAAGAGGTTGCCGAGGTTCAGCCAGGCATCGTCGACCCCGGGTTCCGCAGCGATTCGGTGAGCATCGGCTGTTCCGCGCACCATCGGCGGCCAGGTCAGTTGAGGGCACGTCCCCCTATAGTGAGCGGTCACGTCGGTCTGCGATCACCGGAGGTGCTTCAAGATGGCAGAGCTATTGCGGACCAACGACCCGGGCATCATCTCGGTGATCGAGGGACTCCTCGAGGGGGCACACATCCCGCACGAGGTCACCGACCGCAACATGGGCGTCCTGGAGGGCTCCATCGGCGCCATCCAGCCGAGGATCCTGGTCGCCGATGAGCGGGTGGACGAGGCTCGCGAGCTGCTGATCGACGCCGAGCTTGGGGACTGGCTCCGGGTGTGAGGCAAGCGGGGTAGTCAGAAGACCCCCGGGCGGCACTTGAGCAGGCAAGCAGTTGATGTCGACCCCGAGGACGCGGCTCGAGCTCTGGCCAGGGCGCTGCCCGGCGCAGTCCGACGGGTGCGCCACGGGGCCCGGCACTCGTGTCGCGACCCGGCCTCGCGCCAGCGGGGCGCGCTGATCCGCGGTCCGCGCGGATGCGGCAGGTGAGGACGTTCGGCGCTAGCTGGTGCCAAGATGCCGGACATGACCAGGTCCGGACTGCAGGCCGTCTCACGAGCGCGGCAAGACCTGCTGACTGAGCGGAGACGGTGCCCGTGGGGTGACGCCTCGTAGGGTTCCTGGGCGTTGAGCACGTGTCGTACCCGGATGGCGCGACCTCGTCGTGGTCCAGGTCCCGCGGCGCACGTGAGTCCCTGCCCGAGGAGGCAGCCGCCGGCATCGGGGACGTCATCGGCCGATTCGATGTGCTCGTCGTGGAGGACTGACGGCACGCTCATCGGCTGCCATGTCCGGTAGACAGCCGCGTCCAGTGGCGCCCGCAGTGGGACACACCCAGTGAGCGCCTCCGGGCGGGCTACTCGGCCGGCTCGAGGCTCACGCTGATCGAGTTGATGCAGTACCGCTGCCCGGTCGGGGTGCCGTAGCCGTCGTCGAAGACGTGGCCCATGTGCGAGCCGCAGTTGGCGCAGCGGACCTCGACCCGCTTCATGCCCATCGAGGTGTCCTCGATGTACTCGACCCGGTCCTCGGCGAGCGGAGCGTAGAAGGACGGCCAGCCGCAGTGCGAGTCGAACTTGGTCTCGGACTTGAACAGCTCGGCCTGGCACGCGCGGCACCGGTAGACCCCGACGGTCTTGGTGTCGGTGTACTCGCCGGTGAACGCGCGCTCGGTGCCCGCCTTGCGGAGCACGTCGTACTCGTCCCGGGTCAGCTGCTCACGCCACTCGGCGTCGGTCTTCTCCACCTGGTAGGCCATTGCCCCAGTGTACTTTCGGGTCCAACCGGGGGACCGCGACACTAGAGTCACCCCATGGCGAGCCCAGCGACCGAGGTCGACGCCGGCGGACGGCCGGTGCGCGTCTCCAGCCCGGACCGGGTGATCTACGAGGCGACCGACCACACGCCCGAGGTCACCAAGCTGATGGTGGTCGAGTACTACGTCTCGGTCGCGGACGGCCTGATGCGGGCGCTGCGCGAGCGGCCGACCGCCCTGGAGCGCTGGCCGAAGGGCGTCCGCGAGGGCATCACGCTGGCCACTCGCACCGGTGAGCACGGCGACGCGTTCTACCAGAAGCGGGTCCCCAAGGGCGCCCCCGCCTACCTGGAGACGGCGACCGTGACCTTCCCGTCGGGGCGGACCGCCGACGAGATCTGCCCCACCGAGGTCGCGGTGCCGGCGTGGGCGGCGCAGATGGGCACCCTGACCTTCCACCCCTGGCCGGTACGCCGGGCCGCCCCCGACCACCCCGACGAGCTGCGGATCGACCTGGACCCGTTCGGCGGCGCCGACTTCCACGACGCGGTCAGGGTGGCCGGCGTGGCCCGCACCCTGCTGGAGGACCTGGGCCTGGTGGGCTTCCCGAAGACCAGCGGCAACCGGGGTGTGCACGTGTACGTCCGGATCCAGCCGCGCTGGGACTTCGTCGACGTCCGGCACGCGGCCATCGCGTTCGGGCGCGAGCTGGAGCGCCGTACCACCGGGGTCACCACCAGCTGGTGGAAGGAGGAGCGTGGGAACGCGGTGTTCGTGGACTACAACCAGAACGCCCGGGACCGGACCATCGCCTCGGCCTACAGCCTGCGCCCCAAGCCCGGCGCGCCGGTGTCCACGCCGGTGAGCTGGGACGAGCTGCCCGAGGTGCCCGACCCGTCGGTGTTCAACCTGTTCACGGTGCCGCAGCGGTACGCCGAGCGCGGCGACGTGCAGGCCGGCATCGACGACGAGGCCGGCGACCTGACCCCGCTGCTGGACCTGTACGTCGAGCAGGGCTCCGTCGAGCTGTCCTACCCGCCCGACTACCCCAAGATGCCGGGGGAGCCGCCCCGGGTGCAACCGAGCAAGAAGGTCGCGGCGCACTGGGACGACGCGGACTGACCCGGCGAGGTGACCGCCGACGGTCCGAAGATGGCACGCGTTGGTCATGCGGGCCGGGGACCGGCCGCCCTACCGTGGAGGTCCGGTAACCACCGTCGCCTGTGAGGTGTCCGATGACCGCCGCCATGCCGACCGCCACCCCGCACTCGCGGACGCACCTGCTGCCCCTGGCCGTCGGAGCGTCGGTGGCACAGATGCTGATGATGATCCCCGGCTACAGCGACGCCGGGTCGTTCCAGACGGGGGCGTGGGTCGCCGTGCTGGCGATCTCGCTGGCGCTCAGCCTGCTGCTGTTCCTGGTCGTGGTGCCCGGGCGTGGGCCGGTCGCCGGCATCGTGCTGGGGGTGCTGGCGCTGCTCAGCGTGCTGGTCTTCTGGGCCGGCGTGACGTTGCCGCTGGCCGCCGCGGCCGGCGCCACCGCGTGGACCGGGTTCCAGGGGCGCCAGGACTGGAAGGCCCTCACCGGGCTGTCCCTGGCGGTGCTCAGCACGTTCGCCGTGGTCGCCATCATCATCGGGGACGCGATCGCGAACTGACCGCGGCCGCAGCAGGCCGTCAGCCTCACCCCCGTGACCGACTTCCCCGAGCCCCGCGGTGGCACCGCCGCGCCCGGCGCCCTGTTCGCGCGCTACCTCGACTTCTACCGCGAGACCGTGGCCCGCAAGGTGACGTCGCTCCCGGACGCCGAGCGCCGGTCGAGCCGGCTGCCCTCCGGCTGGACCCCGCTCGAGCTGCTGAGCCATCTCGCGCACATGGAGCGGCGCTGGTTCGTGTGGGGGTTCCTCGGCGAGCACGTCGCGGACCCGTGGGGCGAGGACCGCGACGAGCGCTGGCACGTGCCCGACGGCGTACCGGTCGAGCAGGTGGTGGGGATGCTGCGTGCGGTCGGGGAGCGGACCACCGCGGTCCTCGCGGAGCACCCGCTCGACGAGGTCGCGACGCCGGGTCCGCGCTTCGAGGACGAGCCGCCCGCGCTGGCGTGGATCTGCTTCCACGTGCTCCAGGAGTACGCCCGGCACGCCGGGCACCTCGACGTCGCCGTCGAGCTCGCCGTGGGTGACGTGGGCGAGTAGCCGACGGGGCCCCCGACCCCGTCGGCTACTCGGCCGGTCAGGGGGCGATCACGCTCACGAAGGCATCGGTGTTGCCGAACTGCGCCGGGCAGTCGGTCGGCGGCGCCGGCACCGTTCCGTCCGCGGGTGCGTCCGCGCCGGCCTTGCGGTCGGCCGTCCGCTCCTCCTGCTCGACCGCCGCGCCGGAGCCGACCAGGAACCGCTGGTAGGCGTCCACGGCCGGGCACCCGACCCCGCGGCGGGCGTCGGTGTAGATGAACCAGGCGTGGCCACCCTTGGAGACCAGGGTGTTGTAGTCCCCCCAGAACTGCCGCTGCAGGTTGTTCTGCGCGGAGGCCGCGGGGTCGGACCCGGCGGTGGACACCTTGGCCGGTGCAGCGAACGCCGTCGCGCCGGCCGGCGAGGAGGAGTAGTAGGAGTTGATCGTGGCGTTGCCGGTGCCGAAGGTGGCCGGGTCACGCGCGGTCATCGCCTGCCAGCCGAGGTCCACCCGGCCGCTCCCGGACACGTCGAGCCCCTGGAAGAGGGGTGCTCCCGACCCGGTCACCGACCCGGTGTACGGCGTCGCCACCCGGGACCAGCCGCCACCGGAGGTCGCGTAGACGACGACCTCGGCGGCGGAGCCGTCGGCAGCGGTCCGGTTGACCCACGCGGCGTACAGCCGGGTGCTGTCCGCACGCGGGTCGGAGGCCAGGGTCAGGAAGCTGTCGTTGCGGAAGTTCGATCCCGGGATCGGGTCGACGAGGTCGGCGACGGGTCCGATCACGCGGGGGCGTGAGTACGACGCGCCACCGTTCGTGCTGACCGCGTAGACCTGGTTGGCGCCGTCCTCCCAGGCGACGTAGACGTTGCCGTGCCCGTCGGTGCGGACCGCGGATCCCTGGCGTCCGCCCTTGACCGCGTTGTTCGTGGCCGGCGACAGCTGCCGCGGGACCGACCAGGTGCGACCGCCGTCGGCCGAGGACGAGACCCGCACCGGCTCGGCCCTGCCGGGCACGCCGCGGAACTGGGTCCAGGACGCGTACAGGCGGCCGTAGTACGGCGAGGTCGGGTTCTTGTCCGCCCAGATCGCGTTCTTGTCGTTGAAGGTGATGCCGTGCGAGTCCGCGATCGTCGACGGCCCGGACCAGTGGACGCCGTTGTCGGTGCTGCGCGAGACGACGATGAACTCGGGGACCTGGTTGCCCGGCTGACGGCCCGGCTTGTAGGAGGCCAGGCTCTGGTAGTAGGCGTCGTACGTCGTGTGGCTGAACGTCCGGGTCGCCGGGTCGTAGCGCGGGCCGTAGACGATGACTGGGTCGCCGTCGCTGACGTAGGGCGAGGCCTGCCAGCCGGCCTGGTCGTCGAGCAGGCCCCGGTTCGTCCAGGTCGTGCCGCCGTCGGCCGAGGTGTAGACGCCGTCGGTGCCGACCCCCGGGAAGAACGAGCAGTCGGAGCCGCCGGTGCCGCGGATCGGTGCGCCGCAGGCCGGTTGCTGCTGCTCGTCGTTGGAACCCGCCACCAGGTGGTCCGAGCCGGGGTCGACGGCGATCGACGGCTCGTTCTGCTTGTTGGTCGGGAACCGCGCGGTGGTGTCCGACCCGGGCGAGCCCGCGACCTGGGGACTGTTGGCCTGGACGTCGACCGACGTGGTGGCGAACGCCGCCGGGGCGAGCCCCACGAGCAGCAGCGTGGCGGATGATGCGGCGGGGGCCTCTGTCGCCTAGCGTGGATACGGCACGCTCGAGATAGTTGGTTTCGGGCGCATTCCGTTGTCGCGCGTACCGTGACCGATGTGCCGAATGTCAGCCGCACCGCCGCGCGTGTGATCCTCCTGAACGCGGAGGCCGAGACCCTTCTCTTCGAGGGTCGTGACCTGTCCGATCCGGAGGTCGAACGGTGGTGGTTCACCCCCGGTGGAGCCGTCGACGTGGCGGAGTCCCTCGAGGATGCCGCGCTCCGCGAGGTGGCAGAGGAGACCGGCCATCGCCTCGAAGGCGTGCATGGGCCCATTACCCGTCGCGAGTTCACCTTCAGCAACCACGGCGTGCTCACAGACCAGGTGGAGTACTTCTTCGTTGGGCGGATCGCCACGAAGGTTCTTCGTGAACAGGGGTGGACGGACCTCGAGCGGGCGGCAGTGACCGGTTGGCGATGGTGGACACGCGAAGAGCTGGCCGGGTCTGGGGTCACTTACTACCCCGAGAACCTCCTAGAACTACTCGACGAGGCGGAGGCCTTGCTGGTCGGGGAGTGCAACGGCTGAGCCGCCCGCATCAACGCAGGCTGGGCTTGGTCCTCGGGTCGATGTGCTGGCGCTGTTGTGCTGGGTGGCCGCGTTGCTTCTCGAGGTGCTCGCGGATGATGCGCGTCCACACACTCTCGTCTGCCCAGCCGTTGCGGCGGGCCGCGATGAGCTTGAGTAGGGCGTCGGCGTGCGCTTGTTGGTCATCCGAGCTGCCCGGTCACCGATCGTGGGGCCCACCTGGTTGTGGAAGAACTGCTCCAGCGGGCCGGTCGACCTGGGGAGGTCGTCGTCGGGTCTGCGGAAGGCTTGGTCGGTGATCAGGCTGGAGAGACGCGTGGCGGCCGTGAGCGCTCCGCGGAACCCGCTCTCGCGCGCCGACCTGCGGCTGAGCTCGCTGAGATACGTCTGCCAGTGCTCCTCGGAGACCTGGGCGCGCATCAGGTGGCCGTTGAGGGGGTCTGAGGGGTCGTTGCGTACCGCGTCGGGCAGCTTGGTGGCCAGGTTCTGGCGAAGGTGCCACTCGCAGCGCCACATCTCGGCGTCAGGCCCTGCTTCGCGGCGGCCCTCGCCGTCACCCCACCGTCGGTGACGGCCCATCGAGGCTGACCAGGCAGCGTGGCCAGGAACTTCACCCAGGCCGCGTTGGTCGCCCGCGGGGACGCCTCGATGGCGGCGACGAACCGGCGAGGCGTGGGCGTGTAGGCCATCACCGCGAAGACGTAGAAGGCGCGCCCGCTCAGCCCAGATGCACGGTCGGTGTACTTCATCAGGGTGTCGTCGAGCAGCACCTCACCGGGCCAACGCCCCGGTGCGTAGGCGTCCCAGATGACGGGGGCGAAGACGTCGACCCAGTCCGAGACCAGCTGACCGTGCTGGGTGGCTGCCGGCAGCAACCGGCCCGCCTGAGAGCGGTTGCCCAGCGTGGCCAGCGCCCGTCCCGCCCGCTCGCGCACCGCGGCCGCGGTCCCGCGGTAGGTGGCGCCGACCGAGACTTGCGTCAGGGCCCAGGCAACATCCTTCGCCGTGAACCCGTAGAGCCGCGGAGCGGGCTTCCCCTCCCACACCTCGAGCGTCGTCTGGCACTCCGGGCAGGCGTATTGGTCCTCGATCTGGGCCACGATCCGAGGCGGCGTCTCGGTGAACCGGTGCTTCTGGCCGGTCTTCGGCACGCACCACCACCGCTGGCGGCTCTGCCCTGGCCGGCCGTACCAGCCAGCGCGCAGCACCACCGAGCCCTTGTGCCGGCGGTCCGGACAGGTGGGAAGCTCCACGAACTCCAGCGTGCCATATCCACGCTAGGCGACAGAGGGGCGAGGGCGGCCCCTCGCCTCCCCGCACGGGACCGGGGACGTGGGGCAGCGCGCATAGCAGGCCTCTCGGGACGGGGCGCCCACCTCGGACGGGCAGCCGAGAATCGCACCGTAGGCCGGTGCGCGCGTGCCCCGCCATAGTCATCGCAGACCAGGGGGATGCCCCGGACTGCCGGGTCCCCGATCCCGTCCGGGTCACCGCGGACCGTGCGAGGGGCGGCTCAGAAGCCGGTGACCCCTTCGCCGCCGTAGTGCTCGGCCTGCTCGTCGAAGTTCTCGTGCTCCAGCAGGTGCAGGATCGGCACGCCGAGCTTGCGGCGGGCACGCGAGGTCCAGTCGACGTGGAAGAACTCCGCGATCACGTGGTTGCGGGTCAAGATGATCACCTCGGCGGCCTGCACCTCGGCGACCTTGCCGATCAGCGCGTCGATCGGCTCGGCGCTGACGACCTCGCCGCTGACGTCGGCGCCGGAGGCCTTGAGCTTCTCCACGCAGCCGTCGCACTCGCTGCGGGCCTGGCTGAGCAGCTCGCGCTGGATCTCCTCGATGCTGTCGCTGTCCATCACCAGCGCGGGGGAGGCGAGCACCTCGCTCGCCGCGATCGACCCCATCGCGGACTCGACCCGGGCCGCGGCGTCCTCGACGGGCAGCAGCACGTGGTAGCGGACCTTCTCCTCCACGTCCTGGTGCAGGCTGCGGACCTGGGCGGCATCGGCTGCCGAAAGCGGCTGCTCGACCAGCAGCACCACGTCGTACGTCGTCGGCTCACTCATGTCCTCAGCCTAGTCCTGTGCCGGCGACGCGCCGCCGAGCACCTCCGCCAGGTCGTAGCCGACGACCTCCTCGAGCTGGTCGTAGCCGCAGGACGCCGGGTCGCGGTCCGGGCGCCAGCGCTTGAACTGGGCGGTGTGCCGCAACCGGCTGCCCTCCATGTGGTCGTAGCCGACCTCGACCACCCGCTCGGGACGCAACGGGGTGAACGACAGGTCCTTGCCGGCGCTCCAGCGGCTCTGGGTGCCCGGCACCCGGTCTGGGTTGGCGATCGCCCACTCCGACCACTCGCCCCACGGGTGCTCGGAGAGGTCCTCGCACACCAGCGGCGCGAGCTCCTCGACCAGCTCCGCGCGGCGGGCGGCGGTGAAGGAGGCGGACACCCCGATGTGCTGGAGCCGGCCGTCGGCCCACAGGCCGAGCAGCAGCGACCCGAGCAGCGGCCGCTCCGGCGTCGAGGTCTTGTGCAGCCGGTAGCCCGCGACCACCACGTCGGCGGTCCGCTCGTGCTTGATCTTCAGCATCGTCCGGGCGTTCGGCTGGTACGGCGCGGAGAGCGGCTTGGCGACCACGCCGTCGAGACCCGCGCCCTCGAACCGCCGGAACCACTCCTGCGCCTCGGCCGGGTCGGTCGTGGTCCGGGTCAGGTGGATCGGCGGGACGGCGTCGGCCAGGGCCTCGACGAGCCGGGCGCGGCGTACCTCGAAGGGCTGGTCCATCAGCGACTCGTCGCCGAGGGCGAGCAGGTCGAAGGCCACGAACCCGGCCGGGGTCCGCTCCGCCAGCGTCCGCACCCGGGAGTCCGCCGGGTGGATCCGCTCCTGGAGCCGCTCGAACTCCAGCCGGTCGTTCCCCTCCGAGTCGCGCAGTGCGACGAAGATCTCGCCGTCCAGCACGCAGCGCTCGGGCAGCGACGCCCGGACCGCCTCGACCACCTCGGGGAAGTAGCGGGTCAGCGGCTTGGTGTTGCGGCTGGCCAGCTCGACCTCGTCGCCGTCACGGAAGACCACACACCGGAACCCGTCCCACTTGGGCTCGAACAGCAGCCCGCCGTGCCTGGCCGGGTCGGGGATGCCCTTCACCGACTTGGCGAGCATCGGCTGCACCGGCGGCATCACGGGGAGGTCCATCCGTGCATCGTAGGCACCGTAGGCTGGGCCGGTGCCGATCCACCTCACCGAACGCGACCCTCGAGTGCCCGCGGACCGGCTGGTGGCGGAGCTGGTCCCGCCGCCGCGCTTCGCCGACGTCAGCTTCGACACCTACGAGCCGGACCCCGGTCAGCCGTCGCAGAGCGAGGCCGTCGACGTGCTCCGCTCGTTCGCCGCCCACGTCGGGCACCGGCCGAAGAAGCGGATGTTCGGCCGGGCCCGCCCCGCGGACGGCCCGGGCGGGGTGTACCTCGACGGCGGGTACGGCGTCGGCAAGACCCACCTGCTGGCCTCGCTGTGGCACACCGCCCCCGGGCCCAAGCTGTTCGCCACCTTCGTCGAGCTGACCCATCTGGTCGGGGCGCTGGGCTTCCACCCCGCGGTCGAGGCGCTGTCGTCGTACTCGCTGGTGTGCGTCGACGAGTTCGAGCTCGACGACCCCGGCGACACGGTGCTGGTCTCGACGCTGCTCTCGCGGCTGCGCGAGGCCGGGGTGCGGCTGGCGGCGACCTCGAACACCCTGCCGGGCCGGCTCGGCGAGGGACGGTTCGCCACCGACGACTTCCTGCGGGAGATCCAGGGGCTCGCAGACTCCTTCGACTCGGTGCGGATCGACGGCGAGGACTACCGGCACCGCGGGCTGCCCGAGGCCCCGGCGGCGCCCGACCTCGACGTGGTCCAGCGGGCCGCCGAGCAGGACGGCGCGAGCCTCGACCACTTCGTCGACCTGTCCCGCCACCTCGCGCAGGTGCACCCCTCCAAGTACGGCGCCCTGCTCGACGGCGTGCGGGTGGTCTGCCTCGAGGACGTCCGCACCGTCGACGACCAGGCGGTCGCGCTGCGGCTGGTGGTGCTCGCGGACCGGATGTACGACCGGGACCTGCCGGTGGTGGCCAGCGGCCGCACCTTCGACGAGCTGTTCGCGCCGCAGCTGCTCGAGGGCGGCTACCGCAAGAAGTACTACCGGGCGATCAGCCGCCTGGTGGCGCTGGCCCGGGAGGGCGACGCCGTCCTCGGGTGAACCCCCGACAACGGGGCACAGTGCCCGCATGGGGAAACCGAAGAAGCAGCCCAGCACCGTCGAGTCGTTGAGGGTCCCGCCCGGGCCCGTGGACCTCGCGTCGTACGACACCGGGGCGAAGCCCGGCTTCGCCGGCGGCAAGAAGAAGGGCAAGGCCGCGCTGTTCGCCCTCGGCGGGGAGCTCTCCGACCTCCAGGAACGGCTGTTCGCCGAGGGGATGTCCGGTGCGGGCCGCCGGATCCTGCTGGTGCTCCAGGGCATGGACACCTCCGGCAAGGGCGGCATCGTGCGGCACTCGCTGGCGCTGGTGGACCCACAGGGCGTGCACACCAAGGCGTTCAAGGCGCCGACCCGCGCCGAACGCCGCCACGACTTCCTGTGGCGCGTCGAGCGGGCGTTGCCGGCGCCCGGGATGATCGGCGTCTTCGACCGCTCGCACTACGAGGACGTGCTGATCGCGCGGGTCCGCGAGCTGGCGCCGCGGCGGGAGATCGCCGCCCGCTACCGGGCGATCAACGCCTTCGAGAAGCGGCTGGTCGACGAGGGCACGGTGGTCGTCAAGTGCATGCTGCACATCTCCGCCGAGGAGCAGAGGGAACGGCTGCTGGCCCGGCTCGACGCCACCGACAAGCTCTGGAAGTTCAACCCCGGCGACATCGACGAGCGGGCGCTCTGGCCGGCGTACCAGGAGGCCTACGAGGTCGCCCTGGAGCGGACCAACACCGACCACGCCCCCTGGCTCGTGGTGCCGAGTGACCGCAAGTGGTACCGCAACCTCGCCGTCGCCGACATCCTGCGCGAGACGCTGACCCGGATGGACCCGTCCTGGCCGGGGCCGGACTTCGACGTGGCGGAGCAGCGCCGCCGGCTGGCCGAGGAGACCCCGCCCGGCTGAGGGCCAGTACCCTTCGACGGTGATCCGCACCGTCTCCGCGACCCGCTACGTCGCCCCACTACGTGAGGGCGGCTCGCTGCCCGGCATCGTCGAGGCCGACGACCTCGGCACCTACGTCTGCAAGTTCCGCGGCGCCGGCCAGGGCCTGAAGGTGCTGGTCGCCGAGGTGCTGGTCGGGGAGCTGGCCCGCCGGCTCGGCATCGCCACCCCCGACCTGGTGGCCGTCGAGCTGGACCGGGTGATCGGCACCTACGAGGCCGACGAGGAGGTGCAGGACCTGCTCACCGCGAGCATCGGGCTGAACCTCGGCGTGGACTTCCTGCCCGGCTCCTTCGGGTACGACGCGGGGTACCAGCCGGACCCCGAGGTGGCCGCCTCCGTGCTGTGGCTCGACGCGCTCACCGCGAACGTCGACCGCAGCTGGCGCAACCCGAACCTGCTCGTCTGGCACGGCCGGCTGTGGGCGATCGACCACGGCGCCAGCCTGTACTTCCACCACGCCTGGCCCGGTGGCCTGACCCCGGCCGACCGGTTCGCCCGGCAGCCCTACGACGCCTCCGACCACGTGCTGGCCGGCTACCGCGACGGGGTGCCCGCGGCGGACGACCGCCTCGCCCCGCTGGTCACCCGCGACCTGCTCGCCGACGTGACGGCCCAGGTGCCCGACCAGTGGCTGGAGCCGGTGCCGGGGGCGGAGACGGCCGAGCTGCTCCGCGCGGCGTACGTCGACTTCCTGCACGCCCGGGTCAGCGGCGAGCGGGCCTGGCTCCCGGCGCTGGACGCCGCATGAGCGCGCGGCAGGGCTTCCAGTACGTCGTGCTGCGCTGCGTCCCGCGCGTGGACCGGGAGGAGTTCGTCAACGTCGGGGTGGTGCTCTACTGCCAGGCCGCCGACTTCCTGGCCGCCCGCTGCGACGTCGACCGCGACCGGCTCACGACGCTGGCCCCCGACGTCGACGTCGACGCGGTCTGCTCCGCCCTGACCGCGATCGAGGCGGTCTGCCGCGGTGACGCGTCGGCCGGTGCGGCGGGTCGGGCCGCGATGGGCACCCGCTTCGGCTTCGTCAAGGCACCCCGCAGCACCGTCGTACAGCCCGGCCCGGTGCACGGCGGGACGACCGCCGACCCCGACGCACAGCTCGACCACCTGCTCGACCGGCTGGTCCGCTGACGGGCCGGTGGCGGGGTGTGACGGTTTCCCAGGTGATGCCGAGGAACCTGCGCTCCCCACGGGTTCCTCCCCATGGGGAGTGCCAGTTCTCCATGGGAGGTACGGCGCCCAGGGACGACCCCGACCTACCGTCCGGGACCCCGACTCAGCCCGCCCGCTCCTTCGAGGTTGCGGCGGCCTCCGCCGCAGCGCGGTGATCGGCTGGTTGCGCTCCGGCGCCGACCGCTCCCGGCAGACTTGCCGTCGTCGCGCCGACCTCGAGCCCACCTCCCACGGAAAACAGGCGCTCCCCACGGGAAGGAACCCATGGGGAGCGCCAGAAAGCCGGCATCACCTGGGAAACCGACAGGTGAGCGCCCGGACCGTCAGAGGTTGATCATGTGCCCCGCGATGCCCTCGACGGCCTCCTTGACCGCCTCGGACAGGGTCGGGTGTGCGAACACGTTGCGAGCCACCTCGTCGGCGGTGAGGTCCCAGCGCTGGGCCAGGGTCAGCGCCGGCAGCAGCTCGGTGACGTCGGGGCCGATCAGGTGCGCGCCGAGGATCTCGTTGTACTTCGCGTCGGCGACGATCTTGACGAAGCCGACCCCGTCCCCGAGGCCCTGCGCCTTGCCGTTGGCGGAGAACGGGAACTTCGCGACCTTGACGTCGTAGCCCTTGTCCTTGGCCTGCTGCTCGGAGTACCCGAAGGAGGCGATCTGCGGCTGGCAGTACGTCGCCCGGGGGATGAAGTCGTACTCGATGGCCATCGTCTCGGCGCCGGCGATCGTCTCGGCAGCCACCACGCCCATCGCCTCGGCGGTGTGCGCGAGCATCAGCTTGCCGGTGCAGTCACCGATCGCGTAGACGCCCTCGACGTTCGTGCGGCCGAACTCGTCGATCGCGACGGCGCCGCGGTCGGTCAGCTCGACGCCGGCCGCCTCGATGCCGAAGCCCTCGACCCGGGGGGCGAAGCCGATCGCCTGGAGCACCTTGTCGGTCTCGATGACCTGCTGCTCGCCGCCGTCGGCGGGGGAGACGGTGACCTTGACCGGCCCGCCGCCGGCGCCCGGGTCCTCGATCGACTCGACCTTGGTCTTGAGCAGCACCTTCACGCCGAGCTTCTTGTAGTGCTTGAGCAGCTCCTTGGACACCTCGGCGTCCTCGGTCGGCACCATCCGGTCGAGGAACTCCACGATGGTCACGTCGACCCCGAAGTTCTTCATCACGTAGGCGAACTCGACGCCGATCGCGCCGGAGCCGGCGATCACGATGCTGTCGGGCAGGTCCGCGTCGAGGATCTGCTCCTCGTAGGTGACCACGCGCTCGGACAGCGAGGTGCCGGGGATCAGCCGGGTGGTGGCCCCGGTGGCGATGATCAGGTTGTCGAAGGTCAGCTGCTCGGTGCCGCCGTCCTTGGTCTTCACGTCCATCGACGTGGCGCCGGTGAGGGTGCCCCAGCCGTCGACCTCGGTGATCTTGTTCTTCTTCATCAGGAAGTGGACGCCCTTGACGATGCCCTCGGACACCGTGCGGCTGCGGGCGTGCGTGGGCTTGTAGTCCATCGACGCGTCGCCGGTGATCCCGAACTTGTCCTTCTCGTGGGTCAGGATGTGCGACAGCTCGGCGTTGCGCAGCAGCGCCTTGGAGGGGATGCAGCCCACGTTGAGGCAGACGCCGCCCCAGTACTTGTCCTCCACGACGGCCACGCTCTTGCCCAGCTGCGAGGCGCGGATGGCAGCGACGTACCCACCGGGTCCGGCACCGAGGACGACGAGGTCGAAGTGTTGGCTCATGGCGCAAAGCCTAGGGGGTCGGGCCGCCGGTGCAGAAGGAGGGCGCCGGACCCCTTCTTGCGAACAGTTTGCAACAACGCTTCGTGCGCGTATTGTGCCGATCGGACCGGACGAAGGGACCCCCATGACGACTGCACCGCCGCAGGCGCGGCCCCGCACGCTGACCCGGGTCCGCCGCAGCCTGACCCGGGGCGAGTGGACCGCGATCGGCGCGATGGCCACCGTCGTCGTCCTGCTGCACGTGGCGGGCTGGGTCACCCTCGGGTTCATCGTGGCCCCGCACCACTACGCGGTGGGGTCCTCCGGCGTCTTCGGGCTGGGCCTGGGCCTGACGGCGTACACCCTCGGCATGCGGCACGCCTTCGACGCCGACCACATCGCCGCCATCGACAACACCACCCGCAAGCTGCTCGCCGAGGGCAAGCGCCCGGTCACCGTCGGCTTCTGGTTCTCCCTGGGGCACTCCACGATCGTGTTCGCGCTCTGCCTGCTGCTCGCCTTCGGGGTGCGCTCGCTGGCCGGCCAGCTGGAGAACGACGGCTCGACCCTGCAGACCGTCACGGGCGTGGTCGGGACCCTGGTGTCGGGCAGCTTCCTCTACATCCTGGGGATCTTGAACCTGGTGATCCTGGTCGGGATCGTCAAGGTGTTCCGCGACATGCGCAAGGGGCTGTACGACGAGGCGACCCTGGAGCAGCACCTGGACAACCGCGGGTTCATGAACCGTTTCCTCGGGGGCCTCACCAAGTCGGTCCGCAAGCCGTGGCAGATCTACCCGGTCGGGCTGCTGTTCGGGCTCGGCTTCGACACCGCCACCGAGGTCGGCCTGCTGGTGCTGGCCGGTGGCGCGGCCGCGTTCCAGCTGCCCTGGTACGCCATCCTCACGCTGCCGGTGCTGTTCGCCGCCGGGATGAGCCTGCTCGACTCGATCGACGGCGTGTTCATGAACTACGCCTACGGCTGGGCGTTCTCCCGGCCGGTCCGCAAGGTCTACTACAACATCACCATCACGGCGCTGTCGGTCGCGGTTGCGCTGATCATCGGCACCATCGAGCTGGTCTCGATCCTCACCGACAAGCTCGAGATCACCCACGGGCCGCTGGCCTGGATCGGCGGACTGGACCTGAACCACGTCGGCTTCGCGATCGTCGGCCTGTTCGTGCTGACCTGGGTGGTCGCGCTCACCGTGTGGCGGGTCGGCCGCATCGAGGAGCGCTGGTCGGCCGGGCTGTCGGCCGGGACCGACTGACCGCCCGCTACGAGACCGGCGAGCGGCTGAGCGGGAGCGCCCACGTGAGGGTCGCAGCGTGGCTTGCTCCAAGCCGATCTGTTGTTTGCCGGGCCGGCTGTCAGAGGGTTTGCTGGGGACGTGAAGCGTGAGGACAGTCCCGTGCGCTCGGGATGCGATGTCGGTAGGGCGACAGCTACTGGGAGGAGTCGGGCCACCCGGACGCCGTACCGGCCGAGTACCTGCACGGTGGCCCCGGAGGAGGGCTGGGCACCAGCCGATACCGCCAGAGGTTCGACCTCGCCCGGATGCGAGTGGTCGGGTTCGAGCAGCGAGGGTGTGGTCGTTCCACACCCCATGTCTCGGATCCATCGGTGCCGTTGGCCAACCAGACGACCGCACAGCTGGTCCGCGATGTGGAGTGCCTTCGGGAGCACCTCGGCATCGAGGCGTGGGTGGTCAACGGCGTCTCGTGGGGCTCGACGCTGGCCCTGGCCTACGCTCAGGCGCATCCCGACAGGGTGCTGGGCATCGTCCTGTTCGCTGTCACGACCACGAGTCGCCGTGAAGTCGACTGGATCACGGAGGGCGTCGGAAGCATGTTCCCGGAGGCATGGAACCGCTTCGCCGAGCACGCTGAGAGATCAGGAATCGGCTACCGGCGCGGCCATGGCCGGTTGGTGGAGGCGTACTCCCGGCTGATGGAGGCGGCGGACCCGTTGGTGCGCGAGGCCGCGTCCCAGGAGTGGGCACTCTGGGAGGACACCCACGTCTCCATCGGGGCCGGAGGGTTCCATCGTGACCCGCGGTGGCAGGACAGGGGCTTCCGGCACGCCTTCTTCAGGCTCACGGCGCACTACTGGTCGCACGACGGATTCTGCGATCCGCCCATCCTGGACCGGATGAGTGGTCTCGAAGACGTTGCCGGTGTCCTGATCCATGGCCGGAAGGACATCTCGTCGCCGCTCCAGACGGCCTGGGAGCTGCACCGCCGCTGGCCTCGCTCCGCCCTGATGATCGATGAGGGCGAAGGCCACGGAGGCCCCTCGATGGTCGAGCGTTGGCGTGACGCCAATGACCGGTTCGCAGCCTCCGCCGGGTCCTGACGTCACGACCCCTCATCGGCTCGCAGCCTCCCGAGATCCGGTGAGTCAGCGCGACAGATCCAACCGCGTGATCGCGCGAAGGATCCCCCCGATGTGTTCGGACTCGTGCCAGATGGTCGTCGGCTCGTCGGGATCGCCGGACAGGAGCTGACGGACCGAGTCTGTGTCATCGCAGACCGAGCCCACGTCCAGCGAAGGTTGAGTGTCGAGCGTGCTTGCGCTGGCACAGGGAACGTTCCAGAAGACTTCCATATCGCTCACGTCGCGCACGTCCGTAGGTCGTGCTCCCGGGATTGGCCGGACTGAGCCCGAGGCGCCTCATCACTCGGTCGACGTCAACCAGGGCGGCGGGATCGGGCGGTCGCCCGCAGCGGCCACCCAGATGTTCTCCTGGAACCAGCTGCGCAGACTCTCGATGCGCGCGGTGTCGTGGCCCGCCTCCTGCACCGCACGATGTCGCTCACGCTCTTCGGGCTGCATCTGCGGTGATATCTCCTCCAGGAGCTCCCAGACGCTCACCGCGCCGCGGGCGGGCAGCAGCGAAAGCGCGATTCCGGGGACCTCCCACACCGCCCAGGTGTGAGCCCGGCCGGGGCTCTTCAACCGCCTGCGAAGCCAGCTCTCGAGCTCATCGGCGATGGCCGCCTCCGGCCCGTCCCCGACCAGGGAAGGGAGAACGGCGACCACCATCTGCTGAACGTTGATGGACCGCGTGCGTAGACCCTCCACGACCAGGGGCCGAAGATACGTGTCTGGCCGTAACCGTGCGAGAGCCAAGCGCATGTGCCTCGTCCGCCCGGATCTCCTCATCGAGCACGCGAGCCAAGGCGTGTTCACGCTCGGGCACGGGGAAGACGTCGACGCCTTCACGGGTGCGTGGGCCACTACCGCTGTCCGGACGCCGATCGCACGCACGGATGTGTCTCGAGCAGGCCGGCCGCCCGCAGTCGCAATAGTGCGGTTCGTGGCTATGCCGGGCCGGTCCGTCGAGCCGCGCGGTCGAGTTCCGTACGGCGGTACCGTAGTCCCCGGACGGCCCGGTCAGACCGGGACCAGCTCCACGGCCCCCACGGCGTAGCGCGCCAGGATCGTGCGGGCCACCTCCGGGTCCGAGCCCAGCGGCTCGGAGACCGCGACCGCCCCGGCCTCCAGGGCCAGCTCCGCGGCCCGGTCGGGCAGCAGCCCCGGCGCCAGGAACAGCGAGCCCACCGCGATGTGGCGGCGTCCCTCGGCGCGGAACTGGCGGACCGCCTCACCGGTGGCCGGGGGAGCGGCCGAGGCGTAGGCGGCCACCGTGGGCAGCCGGTGCTTGGAGCCCCACAGCCGGGCCAGGCGGGCGACGGCCTGGTTGGCGAGCTGGTCGGAAGATCCGGCCGCGGCCAGCACCAGGGCGTCGAGCTCACGGATCCGGGCGTCGCTGAGGGCGGTGCGCAGCCGGCGGTCCAGCACCTCCAGGAACACCGGCTCCAGGCCGAGCACCGAGGTCGCGCGGATCTTCAGGCCGTCGTGACGGGCGGACGCCTCCGCGACCGCGCGGGGGACGTCGACCTTGGCGTGGTAGGCCTCGGTCAGCAGCAGCGGGACGACCACGATCTCGTCGTACCCGGCGCGGACCAGGCGGTCCACGACGGTCGCGAACGACGGCTTGGCGCGCTCGAGGAAGGCGGGCTCGACGCGCAGGTCGGGCCGCATGCCCCGGACCTCGTCGACCAGCGCCTTGATCGTCTGGGCGGAGCGCGGGTCGCGGCTGCCGTGGGCGAGGGCCACCAGGGCGGGAGCAGTCATCGCAGGGGGCCTCCTTTCAGTTGTGCTGCTGACCCGACGGCGTTGTCGAGGTGGGGCGTGGTGGGGTGGCTCATTGGTGGATACCGCACTCGGTCTTGCCGGTGCCGGCCCAGCGTCCGCTGCGCGGGTCCTCGCCCGGCGCGACGCGACGCGTGCACGGCCAGCAGCCGATCGAGGGGTAGCCGTCGTACTGCAGCGGGTTGACCAGCACGTTGAACTCGTCGATGTAGCGGTCCACGTCGTCGGCGGTCCAGCGCGCGAGCGGGGACACCTTGACCTTGCGCTTCCTCTCGTCCCAGCCGATCACCGGGGCGATCACCCGGTTGTGGGTCTCGTCGCGCCGCAGGCCGGTGGCCCAGGCGTCGTACCGGGAGAGCGTCTCCTCGAGCGGCTCGACCTTGCGCAGCGCGCAGCACAGGTCGGGGTCGCGGGCGAAGAGGTCCTTGCCGTACGTCGCGTCCTGCTCGGCGACCGTCTGCCTCGGCGCCACGTTCACCAGGGTCACCGGGAGCGTCGCCTCGACGGCGTCCCGGGTGCCGACGGTCTCGGCGAAGTGGTAGCCGGTGTCGAGGAAGACCACGTCGACGCCCGGCGCGACCCGGGAGGCCACATGGGCGAGCACCGCGTCGCCCATGGAGGAGGTGATCGCGAAGCGGCCGCCGAAGGTGGCGACCGCCCACTCGACGATCGTCTCCGCGGGGGCGAGCTCGAGCTCGGCGCCGGCGTGCCGGACGAGCTGCTTGAGCTCGGCCTCGCTGCGGCCCTCGGTGGTGGTGCCCTTGAAGGCGCGGGCTGCGGTGGTGGTGGCCGTCGTCATCGAGGCACCTCGTGGTCGAGGGGGTCGGAGAGGGGAGCGGGCCGGGCGATCATGCCCAGCATCTTGAGCGAGAAGGCGCGCAGGCAGGCGTGGCACTCCCAGGCGCCGTGGCCCTCCTCGCTGGGGCGGAGGTTCTCGTCCCCGCAGTAGGGGCAGTGGAACGGGATCCCGCGCCCGCCGCTCATCGGACGGTCTCCAGCTCGCGGTGGCCGACCTCGCCACGCAGGGCGGCGTCGTCGGCGCGGCCGACCCAGGCGGCGAAGGTCTCGTCCTCGGCGCGCTGGTCCAGGAACGCGGTGACCACGTTGGTGACGTAGTCGTCGAGGCCGGTGCTGGTGACCTTGTGCGCGCGGAGCTTCCTGCCGAACTGCGGGTCCAGGCCGAGCCCGCCGCCGAGGTGCACCTGGTAGCCCTCGACCTGACGGCCGTCGGCGTCCAGGACCAGCATCCCCTTGAGGCCGATGTCGGCGACCTGGGTGCGGGCGCAGGCGTTGGGGCAGCCGTTGACGTTGACCGTGATCGGCACCTGGAGGTCGGGGAAGCGCTGCTCCAGCTCGCCGATCAGGTCGGCGGCCCGCTGCTTCGTCTCGACGATCGCCAGCTTGCAGAACTCGATGCCGGTGCAGGCCATCGTGCGGCGCCGCCAGTTGGAGGGCCGGGCCGAGAGCCCGATCCCGTCCAGGGCCGCGACCAGGCTCTCGACCCGGTCCCGCTCGACGTCGAGCACCAGCAGCTTCTGGTACGGCGTGGTGCGGACCCGCTTCGAGCCGTGCTCCTCGGCGATCTCGGCGAGCCGGACCAGCGTCGTACCGTCGACGCGGCCGACGGTGGGAGCGGCGCCGACGTAGAACCGGCCGTCGCGCTGCTCGGTGACGCCGATGTGGTCGCCGGTGCGCTCGGGTACCGCGGGGGACTCGCAGTCGACGAGCTGACGCTGGAGGTACTTGGTCTCGAGGACCTCGCGGAACTTCGCGACGCCCCAGTCCTGGACCAGGAACTTCAGCCGGGCCCGCGAGCGCAGCCGCCGGTAGCCGTAGTCGCGGAAGATCCTGATGACCCCCTCCCAGACGTCGGCGACGTCGTCGAGGGGGATCCAGACGCCGAGCTTCTGGGCCAGCATCGGGTTCGTGGACAGCCCGCCGCCGACCCACAGGTCGAAGCCCGGGCCGTGCTCGGGGTGGGTGGTGCCGACGAAGGAGATGTCGTTGACCTCGGGGGCGACGTCCTGGCTGGGGTGGCCGCTGATCGAGGTCTTGAACTTGCGGGGGAGGTTGGCGTACTCCGGGTCGCCGAGGTAGCGCCGGGTGATCTCGTCGATGGCCGGGGTGCCGTCGATGATCTCGTCCTTGGCGACGCCGGCGACGGGGGACCCGAGCACGACGCGCGGCGAGTCGCCGCACGCCTCCATGGTGTCCAGGCCGACCGCCTCGAGCTTGTCCCAGATCGCGGGCACGTCCTCGATCCGGATCCAGTGGTACTGCACGTTCTGCCGGTCGGTGACGTCGGCGGTGCCACGGGCGTACGTCGTGCTGATCTCACCGATCACCCGCAGCTGCTCGGTGCTGAGCCGGCCGCCGTCGATGCGGACCCGCATCATGAAGTACTCGGCGTCCAGCTCCTCGGGTGCCAGGGCGCCGGTCTTGCCGCCGTCGAGGCCGGCCTTGCGCTGGGTGTACAGCCCGAACCAGCGGAACCGGCCGCGCAGGTCGCCGCCGTCGATCGAGGCGAACCCGCGACGGCTGTAGATGTTCTCGATCCGGGCCCGCACGTTGAGCGGGTTGTCGTCCTTCTTGGACTGCTCGTTGGCGTTCAGCGGCTCGCGGTAGCCCAGGGCCCACTGGCCCTCGCCCCGCTTGGGTCGGGTGCGCCCGGACCGGCCGGGACCGGTCGCGGCGGGGCTGCTGGCGGGGGTGTGGCTGGGGGGTGTCACGGGGAGATGCGCTCCTGAACATGAGAGACGCACGATGCGCTGTACAGGTCCTCGACGGCGGTGTCGAGACTCGTGCCGGCGACCGCGCGCCCGGCTGGGTGAGCCTGGGCGGTCAGACGGTGGGCCACGCACGACAGATCATGCTGCGCGTACGACCGAGGTCCACGTGGCGTCGTACCACGAGGTGCATCGTCGTCGCGGGGCTGATCATGGCGGTAAGTCTCATGGGGCGGACTGCCTCCCCACAAACCGGCATCTTGTGATGTGAGACGACCGTCCAAGATGCGGACATCGTGACGGGGTCTCGTCCTCCGCGGACGGCATCACTAGGCTGGTGCCATGACGGAGTCGAACGCTGCCCCTGCCGATGACCGGTCCCCGAACTCCGGCGTGAGCGGCGACGGCGAGGGCCTCGCCAAGACCGCCAGCACGGCGTACGACGCGATGCTCGAGGTGATCGCCTCGGTGGAGCCGCGGATCGCGGAGGCGACCCGGGCCGAGCTCCGCGACCAGCGCTCCTCGCTCAAGCTGATCGCCAGCGAGAACTACGCCTCGCCGGCGGTGCTGATGACGATGGGCACCTGGTTCAGCGACAAGTACGCCGAGGGCACGGTCGGGCACCGCTTCTACGCCGGCTGCCAGAACGTCGACACCGTCGAGTCGCTCGCCGCCGAGCACGCCCGCGAGCTGTTCGGGGCGGAGTACGCCTACGTCCAGCCGCACTCGGGCATCGACGCCAACCTGGTCGCCTTCTGGTCGATCCTGGCGCACCGGGTGGAGTCGCCGGCGCTGGAGCGGCACGGGGCGAAGAACGTCAACGACCTGACCGACGAGGACTGGGAGACGCTGCGCCGCGAGCTCGGCAACCAGCGGATGCTCGGGATGTCGCTCGACGCCGGCGGCCACCTCACCCACGGCTTCCGCCCGAACATCAGCGGCAAGATGTTCAACCAGCGCTCCTACGGCACCGACCCCGAGACCGGGCTGCTCGACTACGACCGGGTGCGCGCGGCCGCCCGGGAGTTCAAGCCGCTGGTGCTGATCGCCGGCTACTCGGCCTACCCGCGGCGGGTGAACTTCGCCAAGATGCGCGAGATCGCCGACGAGGTCGGCGCCACCTTGATGGTCGACATGGCGCACTTCGCCGGTCTGGTCGCCGGGAAGGTGTTCACCGGCGAGGAGAACCCGGTGCCCTACGCGCACGTCACCACGAGCACCACCCACAAGTCGCTGCGCGGGCCCCGCGGCGGGCTCGTGCTCGCCACCGAGGAGTACGCCCCCTCGGTGGACCGGGGCTGCCCGATGGTCCTCGGTGGCCCGCTCTCGCACGTGATGGCAGCCAAGGCCGTCGCGCTCGCCGAGGCGCGGCGGCCGTCGTTCCAGACCTACGCCCAGAACATCGCCGACAACGCCCAGTCGCTGGCCGAGGGCTTCCTGACCCGCGGAGCCTCGCTGGTGACCGGGGGCACCGACAACCACATCGTGCTGCTCGACGTGTCGTCGTACGGGCTCACCGGCCGGCAGGCGGAGTCGGCGCTGCTCGACGCCGGGGTGGTCACCAACCGCAACTCGGTGCCCGCGGACGTCAACGGCGCCTGGTACACCTCGGGCATCCGGTTCGGCACCCCCGCCCTGACCACCCGCGGCTTCGGGCGCGACGAGTTCGACAAGGTCGCCGAGCTGGTGGTCGACGTGCTGTCGAGCACCACCCCGAACAGCACCAAGGCGGGGACGCCGTCCAAGGCGACGTACACCCTGGCGGACGGGGTCGCCGACCGGACCAAGGCCGCCTCGGCGGAGATGCTCGACAAGCACCCGCTCTACCCCGGCCTCGAGCTCTCCTGACCCCTCCCGACGAGTCGGCGCGAACGCAGGGCTGACCCCCGTCGAGTCGGCGCGAACGCAGGTAATGGCCGGACAGCGGCCCGGCGGAGACGTGCGTTCGCGCCGACTCGGCGCCCGGGAGACGTGCGTTCGCGCCGACTCGGCCTCAGAGCTCCGGGGTGGTCCGGGCCACGATCGAGGCCAGGTCGATGCCGCGGGGGAGGGTGCCCAGGGTGCCGCCGTACCCGGTGCCCAGCCGGGTGGCGCAGAACGCGTCCGCGACCGCGGCGGGGGCGTGCTGCACCAGCAGCGCGCCCTGCAGGCAGGCCGCCATCTGCCCGGTGAGCCGGCGCGCGCCGACCTCCAGCGACGCGACGTCGGCCAGGGACTCGAGGACCTCCTCGATCGCCCGGTCGAGGTGCGGGTCGACGCCGCGGGCCCGGCCCACCTCGACGATCCAGGCGTTCAGCGCCTCCGGCTCGCGGGACAGCGCGCGCAGCACGTCGAGGGCGTTGACGTTCCCCGACCCCTCCCAGATCGAGTTCAACGGCGACTCCCGGAACAGCAGCGGCATCCCGGACTCCTCGACGTAGCCGTTGCCGCCCAGGCACTCCAGCGCCTCCGCGACCATCATCGGGGTGCGCTTGCAGACCCAGTACTTCGCCAGCGGCAGCGCGATCCGCCGCAGGGCGGCCTCGTGCGGGTCGTCGGCGCCGTCGACCGCCGCGGCGAGCCGCATCGCCAGCGCGGTGGCCGCCTCGGACTCCACGGCCAGGTCGGCGACCACGTTCTGCATCAGCGGCTTGTCGGCCAGCAAGCCGCCGAACGCCGAGCGGTGCGCGACGTGCCAGGACGCCTCGGCCAGCGCCCGGCGCATCAGCGACGCGGACCCGAGCACGCAGTCGAGCCGGGTCGCGGCCACCATCTCGATGATCGTGCGCACCCCCCGGCCCTCGTCGCCGAGCCGCTGCGCCCAGGTGCCGCGGAGCTCCAGCTCCGAGGACGCGTTCGACCGGTTCCCCAGCTTGTCCTTGAGCCGTACGACGTCGAGGCGGTTGCGGCTGCCGTCGGCGAGGACCCGGGGCACCACGAAGCAGGAGAGGCCGTCGGCGGCCTGGGCCAGCACCAGGAACAGGTCGTTCATCGGGGCGGAGGTGAACCACTTGTGCCCGTCGAGGGTGTACTCGCCGTCCACCGAGGTCGGCGTCGCGGTGGTCACGTTGGCCCGTACGTCGGATCCGCCCTGCTTCTCGGTCATCCCCATCCCGGCGAGCGAGCCGGCCTTGTCCTGCGGGGCCCTCAGGCCGAAGTCGTAGCTCGTCGACGCGAGCCGCGGCGTCCACTCCTCGGCGATCGCCTTGTCGGCCCGCAGCGCCGGCACCGCGGCGTAGGTCATGGAGATCGGGCAGCCGTGGCCCGGCTCGGTCTGGGACCACGCGAAGAACCCGGCCGCCCGGCGCAGGTGCGCGTGCGGGGCGTCGCTCGTCCACGGGGCGGCCTGCAGGCCGTACCCGACGCCGCGCTCCATCAGCCAGTGCCACGACGGGTGGAAGGTCACCTCGTCGACGCGGTGGCCGTAGCGGTCGTAGGTCACCAGCTCGGGCTCGTGCCGGTTCGCCAGCATGCCGTGCTCCCGGGCCTCGGCCGAGCCGGCGACCGCGCCGAGCCCGGTCAGGTCCTCCACCACGGCGGCCGACCCGTGCCGGCTGACGGCCTCGACCAGGGCCGCGTCGGAGGTGACGGTGTTGTGGTCGACGAGCGGGATGGACTGGTTGGTGCTTGCGCGGATGTCGGCGGGCATGTCGATACCGTAGAGCCATGGCGGTCGAGGTGGAGAGCGTGTCCCCGCACTCGCCCGCGCGCTGGCAGGTGGTCCGTGACACCGTCTGGCGGCTGATCGTCTCCACCGTCGGCACCTGCTTCCGCAACCGGGTGACCGGACTGGCCGCGGAGGCGGCGTTCTTCGCTCTGCTGTCCCTGCCGCCGCTGCTGTTCGGTCTGGCCGGGTCGATCGGCTACGTGTTCGAGAACATCAACCCCTCGCAGGTCGAGCAGGTCCGCGCGTCGATCCTCGAGGTGTGCTCCCGGGCGCTGACCCCGCAGACCGTGGACGCCATCGTCCGGCCGACCCTCAACGACGTGTTCCGCGGCGGCCGGTTCGACGTGATCTCGGTCGGCTTCATCCTCGCGCTGTGGTCGGGGTCGCGGGCGCTGAACGTCTTCGTGGACACCATCACGATCATGTACGGCCTCGGCGGCCAGCGCGGGATCGTGAAGACCCGGGTGCTGTCGTTCTCGTTGTACGTGATGGGGCTGCTCACCGGGGTGGTGACGATCCCGCTGGTGGTGGCCGGTCCCGGCCTGGTCAACCGGGTGCTGCCGAAGCGGCTGGACTTCCTCAACGAGGCCTACTGGCCGATCGTGGTGGTGCTCTGCATCTGCTTCCTGGCGACGCTCTACCACGTGTCGGTGCCGGTGCGGACGTCCTGGCGGTTCAACCTGCCGGGAGCCGCGCTGACCATGGCGATCTGGGTCTTCGGCTCCTACCTGCTGCGCTGGGTGCTGACCACCACGGCCCAGGGGTCGACGTCGATCTACGGCCCGCTGTCGGCGCCGATCGTGGTGATGCTCTGGCTCTACCTGCTCTCCATCGCGGTGCTGATCGGGGCCGCGGTCAACGCCGCGTTCGACCGGATCTGGCCCGACAAGGAGACCGCCCGGGCCCGGATGGAGATCGTCGGCAAGCTGCGCATGAAGGCGCTGCTGCCCCGGCTGCGGCGGGACGCGGAGGAGCAGGCACGGTTCCCCGACGCGGCCGACGAGACGGTGCTGCTCCGGCGGTACGACGAGGAGGTCGACGCCGTGCAGGAGGCCGCCGACCCGCCCGGGCGCCGCCGCCGCAGCCGGTAATCCGGGTGCGGCTCCCGGCCGCCCGCCGTAGATTCGCAGCGTGCTGGAGACGATCGGCTGGGAGCCGGCGATGGCCCGCTGGGCGACCGCGTCGGACGCCCGCCTGGGGCGGGTGGTCCGGGTGGACCGCGGACTGGTCTCGGTGCTGACCGAGACGGGACCGCACCGGGTGAGCCTCGGCGGGCGGGTGCTGGCGCGGCTGGCGGAGGATCCCACCGACGGGCCGTGCACCGGCGACTGGTGCGTGCTGCGCGACTGGCCGGACCACCGCTGCACGCTCGAGGAGCTGCTGCCGCGGCGGACGGTGCTGCGGCGGGCCGTCGCGGGGGAGCAGAGCCGTGGTCAGCTGCTCTGCGTGAACATGGACCTCGCCGCGGTGGTGGTCGGCTTGCAGCCGCTGCCGGCCCTCTCCCGCGTGGAACGGCTGGTGGCGCTGGCCTGGGAGAGCGGCGCGCAGCCGCTGGTGGTGCTGACCAAGGCGGACCTCGTCACCGACGCCGCCGACGTCGCGGAGGACGTGGCTGCCGCGGCACCCGGCGTCGAGGTGCTCGTGGTCAGCTCGGTCAGCGGACGGGGGGTCGAGGACCTGCGCGGGCGGCTGGCGGGGTGCCGCACCCTGGCGCTCGTCGGCGCCTCCGGGCACGGCAAGTCGTCGCTGACCAACGCGCTCGTCGGGGCCGAGGTGCTCGCCACCCGGGAGCTGCGCCGCGACGGCCGCGGCCGGCACACCTCGGTCCGGCGCGAGCTCGTCCCGCTGCCCGGCGGCGGGGCCGTGATCGACACCCCGGGGCTGCGCGGGGTCGGCCTGGTCGACACCGGCACCGGTGTCGCCCGCACCTTCGCCGACGTCGAGGAGCTCGCGGCGCACTGCCGCTTCCACGACTGCGCCCACGCCGGCGAGCCGGGCTGCGCCGTGGCTCGGGCCCTGGAGGACGGGGAGCTGTCGCACCGGCGATTCGAGAGCTGGCTGCACCTGCAGCGGGAGCTGCGGTGGATAGCCTCACGGCAGGACGCCCGCCTCCGTGCCGAGCGGACCCTCGAGCGCAGGCGCCGGGTCCGGGACGCCGGCCGGGGGCGACCCTGACGAGCCGTCCGTCGAGCCGTAGGAGCAGTCGATGAGCAAGAAGGCGCCCAGCATCCGCGAGGAGACCGCCGAGGACCACGACGTCGTACGGCGGGTGGTGGCCGCGGCCTTCGGCGGCGAGAGGGTGCCCGAGCTGCTCGACGGCCTGCGGGAGTCGGTGGCCTGGCTGGGGCTGTCGTTCGTCGCGGAGGAGAAGGACGAGGTCGTCGGTCACGTCACCTACACCCGTGCGTGGCTGGACACCCCGACCAAGCTGGTCGAGGTGCTGGTGCTCGGCCCGCTGTCGGTGCGACCGGACCGCCAGCGCACCGGGGTCGGCTCGCTGCTGGTCACCGAGACGATGCGGCTGCTCGCCGGCCGGCCCGAGCCGCTGGTCTTCCTCGAGGGCGACCCCGGCTTCTACGCGCGGCTGGGCTTCGTGGCGGGGGAGGAGCTGCACCTCACCGCCCCGTCCACCCGGATCCCCGGCCCGGCGTTCCAGGTGGGCACGCTGCCCGGCTACGAGCAGGCCGAGATGACCGGGGCGCTGGTCTACCCGGACGTGTGGTGGCGCCACGACCTCGTGGGGCTGCGTCCGGAGGCGTGAGCCCGGAGGCCGGAGCCCGGGCGGACGTGCCGTACATTCTCCAGCGTGTCCGACATCGCCGAGGAGGAGACCCGTGGCCGTGTCCGGCTCCCGGCCAGCAAGCGCTCCCCGTGGTGGCAGCTGACCTGGCGGCTGTTCCTGGCGGTGGCGATCCTGACCGCGACGGTCGCGCTGGTGTACTTCGACCGGCACGGCTACACCGACAACGCGGACCCGACCGCGAGGGTCGGCCTGGTCGACTCGATCTACTACACGACCGTCACCCTCAGCACCACCGGGTACGGCGACATCGCGCCGTTCGCCCCGCACTCCCGGCTGATCAACGCCTTCGTCGTCACCCCGCTGCGCATCGCGTTCCTGGTCCTGCTGATCGGGACGACGCTGGAGGTGCTGGCCACCCAGGGACGAGAGATGTCCCGGATCTCCCGATGGAGGAAGAGCATGGACGACCACGTGGTCGTGATCGGCTACGGCACCAAGGGCCGCAGCGCGGTCGAGACCCTGAGGAACAACGGGGTCGACCCGGAGCGGATCGTGGTGGTCGACCCCAGCAGCACGGCGCTGGGCGATGCGCACGCGGACGGCCTGGCCGTCGTCACCGGTGACGCGACCCGGCGCGAGGTGCTGCGCCGGGCGGGGGTGGCCCAGGCGAAGCAGGTGATCATCACCACCGACCGCGACGACTCCACGGTGCTGGCCACCCTCAACGTCCGCCAGCTCAACCCGGACACCTATGTCGTGGCCGCGGTCCGGGAGGCCGACAACGTGCCCCTGGTGCGGCAGAGCGGGGCGGACTCGGTGGTGACCTCCTCCGACGCGGTCGGTCGGCTGCTCGGGCTCTCCTCGCTCAGCCCGACCCTGGGCGAGGTGATGGAGGACCTGCTGTCCTACGGCACGGGTCTCGAGGTGGCTGAGCGCGACCTGCTCGTGCCGGAGGTCGGCAAGACGCCGCAGTCACTGCCCGACCAGGTGATCGCCGTGGTCCGCGACGGCTCGGTGCACCGCTACTTCGACCCGGCGGTCACCCAGCTGGTGCGCGGCGACCGGCTGATCGTCGTACGCCCCGCGGCGGAGCTGCCCTGGGCGCCTCGCCCCGGCACCCACGGCGAGGCCACCACGGACGAGCACGACTGAGCCTCTCCGTCTTGCGTGGCCTCCACGTCAACGGGCGGCGAGGGCCTGCTCGTGGGAGTCGTAGATGTGCAGCAGCTGGTCGAGGCCCAGCACGCCGATCAGCTTGCGGGTCTGCGCCGTCGGGTGGACCACCGCGAAGGTGGTGCCCTGCGCCTCGGCAGCGCGGTGCGCCCGGACCAGCATGCCCAGCCCGGTGGAGTCGATGAACGTCACCGCGGAGAAGTCCAGCAGGACGGTGGGACGGCCCTGGGCCAGCGGGCCGGCGATCGCGCTCGTGACGTCGCCGGCGGTCGCGGCGTCGATCTCTCCCGTGGCGATGATGATGGAGTGGTCGGCTCGGTCCTCGACGTCCAGGCGCAACTGCATGTGGTGGGTTCCTCGTTCCGGCGTGGGTGGGGCGGTCGAACGATGGTGGGGGCTGCCCGAGCCGGCGCCCGCGGTCACGTCCTGGCTCGACGAGCCTACCCGAACGGGAGTCTCCAGAAGGCCCGACGCGAAGTCCATCCGGTCGAACGTATGTTCGAGTCGTGTGGGATGCTGGGTCGGTGGCGGGCGGCATGGGCGGACGAGGCGGCGTGCCGATGTCGCGCCGGGTGCGGGTGGGGTCGGAGCCGCCCGAGGAGTGTCCTGCCCGTCACTGCTGGGTCGCCGGGGCGGCCGACGACCTCGGCGTGAAGCGGCCCGGCCTGCTCGTCGAGTGGCGGGAGGCGCCGGACGGCTGGGAGGGTCGGGTGGTCTACGTGGCCCGGCTCCGGTCCGGCGGCGTCTGGGCACTCGTCGAGGAGTGGCTGGCGGCCTCGCTGCTGACCCCGCGGTGACCGGTCAGGCGGTGACGGCGGCCGGCTCGTCGAGCGAGGAGTCGTGCATGCGCAGCACCCGGGACAGCCCGGTCATCTCGAAGAGCCGGAGCACCCGCGGCCGGCTGCAGCGGATCGTGAGCACGCCGCCAGTCGCGATCAGCCGCTTGTGGGCGCCGACCAGGGCGCCGAGCCCGGCCGAGTCCAGGTAGGCGACCCCGTCGAGGTCCACCACCAGGTCGCGGGCGCCGCCGGCGATGGCCGCGGTGAGCTGGGAGATCAGCTCGGTGACGTTGTTCAGGTCGACCTCACCCGCGAGGCGCAGGGTCGTCGTACCGGCGTGGTCGGAGCGGTCGAGGGTGAGCTGCATGGGGCCATCCCGGAGAGGCGCAGGTCGTGAACCGGGAACGGAAGCCACCTGGACGGTGGACGCGATGAGCTCTCGGCCCCTTGACGGTACGTCACATGAGGGGCGCGCGCCGACACTTCGCCGGTCGAGGACGTGCGAGGACGCCCCGTCGGACCTGGGGGATTGAGACGGGGCGCCCACACGGAGGAGCAGTTGCTCGGAACCCTCCACCGGTACAGGTACCCATCGGCCGCCGTCTCAAAGACAGGCCTAGACCGGGCCGCGGGGGCGAGGCGACGTCTCCATTCCCCTGAGTGTCGAATCGACTGGAGACGCCGCGCTCCCCGCCGGCCCTGTCTGGGTCAACGAGCCGTGCGGCGAGAGGTCACGAAGAAGGGGTGCCCTCGCCTCGCGGAGGGGGATGCGAGGCGAGGGCGGAGGGCATTTCCTCCCAGAAAAATCGCCCTCCTGCCTGACGCAACGAGCGGGGGCGGCCCCAGGTTACGGGCGATGGTACAGAAATCTTGATGGAGCTGGCGGGAGCCGATCCCTGAGGGTCACCGACCCGCGGAGTCGCGACCCGTACGCCCCGGTCGAGCACCGGGCCGGTGTCGACGACCTGGTCGAGTCGTCCCTCGGGATGGCGCCCACGGTGGGCGACCCCGCGCTCAGCGGTCTCCCGTGCCGTGGACGGCCAGGAAGTCACCGAGGGCGAGGAGCGTGTCGTCGGGCGCCTCCTCGGCAAGGAAGTGGCCGCCGTCCAGCGACCGGCCGCGCACGTCCGCGGCGTAGGTGTCCCACACGTCGACCACGTCGTAGGCCCTCCCGACGAAGCCCTCGGCGCCCCAGAGCACGAGCAGGGGGCACTCCACGCGCCGACCGGCGGCTGCGTCCACCTCGTCGTGCTCGAGGTCGATGGAGGCGGCTGCCCGGTAGTCCTCGCAGCTTGCCCGGATCACGTCCGGGTCGCTGAAGCAGCGGACGTACTCCTCGACCGCCTCGGGCGCGAAGGCATCGATCCCGGCGGCACCCGACCACTGGGCGAGCTTGCGCCGCACCCAGTGGCCCGGGTCGGCGCCGATCAGGTGCTCGGGCAGGTCGGGGGCCTGGGAGAGGAAGAACCAGTGGTAGTAGGCCTGTGCCATCGCGCGGTCGACGTGGGCGAACACGTGCCTGGTCGGGACGATGTCGAGGAGTGCCACGCGGGAGACCGTCTCGGGGTGGTCCAGGCAGAGTCGGTGGGCGACTCGGGCACCGCGGTCGTGACCGACGAGCGCGAAGGACTCGAAGCCGAGCCGCCGCATGAGCCCGACCTGGTCTGCGGCCATGGCGCGCTTGGAGTACGAGGCGTGGTCGGCCACCGACGCCGGTCGCGACGAGTCGCCGTACCCACGGAGGTCGGCGAGGACGACTGTGTGCCGGGCAGCCAGCTCCCCAGCGACCCGGTGCCACATCACATGGCTCTGCGGGTAGCCGTGCAGCAGCAGCACCGGTGGCCCGTCACCGGCCACCGCGGCGTGGATGCGCGTCCCGTCGACCTCGACGTCATGGCGTTCAAAGCTCTCCAGCATGCGTCTTGCCTACCACTGACCGGCTCCGCTTCCGTCGCTCAGGTCAGCGCACGACCCGTACGGTCGTCACCGTGGTGTGGGTGCCGACGCGGGTGCCGATGTTCCACCAGGGGTGGCGGCTCATGGACTGCCTGAAGGTCACGCCGAGTGCCCACCGGTTCTTGCCGATGCGCTCGAACGGGATGTGGCCGCCCGCCGGTCGGCGGGGTGACGGGGCCGCGTAGACGTAGCTCGGACGGCTCGCCGCAGCGACCAGCACCGTGTAGGTGCGGCCGCGGTGGACGACGTAGTGCCCGCGAGCCATCGACACCCCGCTGATGGCCACCGACGTGGTCGAGGCGACCAGGCGGGTGCTGCTGCGGTTGCCGGCCCGGTCCGTCGCGGTGGCGACGTAGACGACCCGGTGCCCGCGTGAAGTGCGCGTCACCGTGCAGGTGGCGACACCCGAGAGGCGGTCGGTCGCGCGGCAGCCGGCGACCGGACCGGTGGCGAAGTACGTCGCCCCGGCGCGGACACCGGTCACCCGGGCGACCGGCCGGACGCCGTCGAGGTTGATGCCCCTGACCACGACCGTGGCCGCTCCACCGTCGGTGGCCATGACCGTGCGGGTGACCGACTGGCCGGCGCCGCTGCGCGACAGCCTCACCGGAGCCGGGCACGCCCCGGTCAGCGCGGCACTGGTCTGCTCGCAGTGGAAGATCACCGTGACCGGGGTGGCGTACCACCCGTTGCGAGGTGCCTTCGCGCTGGAGGCGGACGCGGTGATCACCGGGTCGCGGCGGGCCGTGGAGGCCGAGGAGCCGGAGAAGGCGGCGTCGCCGGCGTAGACCGCCGAGACCTGCCGGCTGCTGCCGGTGGGGACCTGGTAGGCCAGGGTCGCCGTACCACCGCCGAGGCCGGCGCTGCCGACCTCGGTGCCGGCGAGGTAGAACCGCACCGTCCCGGTCGGGACACCTGCGCCCGGCGCCGTGGGGGCCACGTTCGCCGTCACGTGGTTCGCGTCCACCGACACCGACGAGGTCGTCGCGGCCTGGCTGACGGTCAGGGTCGCAGGCGTGGCGCTGGACCCGGCGTACCGGTTCTGGTCGGTGGGCGTGAAGACGGCGGCGACCGGGTGCGGGCCGACGGGAAGGCCGGAGCCGGCCAGGTCCGGGCTGGTGGCGGTGCCGTCCGAGGCGAGCGGGACCGGGCTGCCGACCGGAGTCCCGTCGAGGGTGAACTGGACGGACCCGTCGTGGGCGCCGCTCACCGCGACCGTGGCGGTGGCCGGCTGGCCGAACACGACGCCGCCGGTCGGCAGGGTCATCGTGGTGGTCGTCGGGTTCAGGCTGACGGCCATCGGCTGGGTCGCGGTCGGGGCGGCGGCATAGTCGGGGGTGCCGGCCTGGTCGGCAGCCAGCACACAGCTCCCGGCGTGGTCGAAGCTCACCGTGGTGTTGGTGAGCGAGCAGGCGGCGTTGGTGGTGGCGGGGTCGATCGAGAAGGTCACCGGCTCCTCCGAGTCGCCACCGGTGGCGCTGACGGGGTAGCTGTCACCCACCGTGGCGCCCGAGGGCGGCAGGGACGTGAACGTGATGGTCTGCGCGGTCTGGTCGACCTCGACGGTCTGGGTCGCGGTCGGCGCGGCGGTGTAGGTGCCGCTGCCGGCCTGGTCGGCTGCGATGGCGCACGGGCCGGCGTGGTCGAAGGTGACCGCGCCTGCCGAGGTGACCGTGCAGGCGGGGCTCGTCGTGCTGAAGGTGACCGGGTTGCCCGAGCCGCCGCCGGTGGCGGTGGCCTGATAGGTGTCCCCGATGGCGGCAGCTGCCGGGGCGTCGGAGGTGAAGGAGATCTCCTGGCTCGCGAACCGGGCGATCACCGAGACCGAGCCGTCGCCGTTCACGACGTAGGCCCGGTGGGCGGTGGGGTCGACCTCCACCGCTGACGGGTGGTAGCCGACCGGGACGGTGCCCACGATGGCGCGGGTGGCCTGGTCGATCACCGACACCGTGCCGGCGTCGTAGTTGGTGACGTAGAAGGTGTGGGTGCCTTGGTCGATGGCCAGGTCGGAGGGCCCGCTCCCCGCGGGGAGGGTGCCGGTGATCAAGGGGGTGTCGTTGCTGATGTCGACCACCGACATGTTGCCGGAGTTGGCGACATAGGCCAGCTTGGTCGTGGGGTCGACCGTGACCTGCGTCGGTCCGCCGAAACCGTAGGTGGTGCTGAGGATCGTGCTGCCGGAGACGGTCGACAGGGTGCCACCGAACAGCGTGGTGGGGTAGGCACGGTGCGTGGTGGGGTCGACGTCCACCGCCCACGGCCGGCTCTCGAGGATGTCGGTGTAGGTGACGGTGGCGGGAGACGTCGTCGGGTCGACCACCGCCAGCATCTGGTTGTCGTAGTAGATGGGGACGTACACCAGGTGGGTGGTGGGGTCCACGGCCACACCGCGAGGGGTGGCGAACCTGGGGTCCGTGATCGTCGAGACCACGGTGTTGGTGGTGGTTCGATCACCGACACCCGGTTCAGGTTCGGGTTGACGACGTAGACGGAGTTGTGGGCGTGATCGACGGCCAGGCCGTCACCCAGCGAGCTGCCGGTGTCGACGTTCGCGACCACGGCGTACGACGTCGACGCACTCGCGGCCGTCGCCGACGCCAGGACGGCGGCACCGGCGACCAGCGCCCCTACCAGCGAGCCGGCGAGACCCTTCCTCGCCGAGCGTCCGAGGGATCGGGCCCGTCGGCCGGAGCGACCGCCCGTCCAGAGGCGGAGAGGAAGGAGTGCGGGCAGCAGTTGCCGAGACGTCGCCGTGATTGATGGTGTCCCCCAGGATCGTGGTCGGCGACGGATGTCGACAGGCCGATGCTGTCAGCCGTCCCGACCCGGTGTCCGGCGTTCGCCCACATCCGACTTAGAGGGTTGTGGGGGAGTTCACTCCGCGACGTCCCAGCCTCTGCAAAGCGCCGTGCTCCCCGGGCTGTGTACGGCACCATGTCACACGATGGTCGGCAATATCTGACGGTGCAAGCTCACCGGACAAGGAGGGACGATGAGGAAGCAGGTCGACGAACGGCCCCCGCTGCAGCGTGGGCTGGACGCGGTCGCGGGCCTCAAGGCTGGTTCGTGGGAAAGCGTCGAAGCGCTGGCCTTGCTGGCGATCGAGGCCGAGGGGCTCCCCGAGCGTGCCTCCCTGCGCACCGCTGCCCACACCGCTGCTGCCGGGCTGAGGTCCGGGACGTGGGAGAGCGTCAGGGCGCTCGCCTGCCTCGCGCGTGCCGATCGCGAGCTCGCCGACGGCGATGTCTGAGGACCGGATCTAGCCACGCCCAGGTAGGAGGTTCGCGCTGGGGGCGGGCGGATCAAGGACGCCCTGCTGCGAACTGCTGGGCCACCGGTGCTGGTGCTGCACGGCGCCGGCGTGGACCATCGAGAGGCCGAGGCGTGCTTCGAGCCGGTCCTCGGCGGTGTTGCGGTCCGGCGGATCTACCCTGACCTCCCAGGGATGGGCAGGACCGCGGTCTCCGGCGGGCCGCGAAGCGCCGAGGCCGTCCTCGACGCGCTGCTCGACTTCGCCCGGGAGGTCACCGACGGGGTCGAGCACCTCCTGGTCGGTCACTCGGCCGGCGCCTACTACGCGCAGGCGATGGCCGCGAGGGAGCCGGAGCAGGTCGCCGGTCTCGCGCTGGTCTGTCCGCTGCTTCCGGGGCTGCGCGAGGTCCCGGAGCACCGCGCCGTCGTCGGGTCGGGGGAGCTCGGCGACGACGGTTTCCGCAGCTAGTCCGTCGTCCAGAGCCCGGAGATGCTCGAGCGGTACGAACGCTACGTCCGCCCGGCAGCCGCGCTGGTCGACCAGGCGGCGCTCGAGAGAATCGGCGAGCGTTGGGAGCTCGCCCGCGATGGCGGGCCGGCGTACGCGGGTCCGACGCTGGTGGTGGCGGGCCGGCTGGACTCGACAGTCGGGTACGCGGCCGCCGTGGACCTCCTCGACTACTACCCACACGCCTCGCTCGCGGTGGTCGACGACGCGGGCCACGCTCTGCCGCACGAGCAGCCGGACCTTCTCCGTGCGCTCGTCGCTGAGTGGCTCGCTCGCGTCGGGCGCTCTGGCTGATCGCCCTAGGCTCGGTGCCGCACGGCCCGGGCCAACCGCTCGAGCGTCCGAGCTGCTCAGAACTCCGCCATCTTGTCCCAACCCTCCCGATCCGGGACGTCGACGTAGATGATGTCCGGCACCTCGGCGACGAACGGCTGGGTCGTGTTGTCGAGGAGAAACTGCTGGAAGTGGCCCGAGTTCACGTGAGCCTCACCGGCCGCCGCGTCGTCGAACGCCTCCAAGGTGAGGATGGTGTCGGGGTCGTCCACGCTGCGGAAGTGCTCGTACCACTTGTTCCCCGGCTCTTGGCGCGTGGCCTCGAGAAAGGGCCGGTTCGCGGCGAGGTAGGCATCGGCGCCACCCGGCGTCACCTTCGTCTTGACGGTGATGAGGATCAATGTCGTCTCCTGATTCTTTGAGGTGGGGCCGTAACCGGCCCGCCCTGACCGTAGTCAGTCGGATGCGATGCCGGCTCCGGGATCGGGTGAGGTCGACTCTTCGCCGGCGGGCTCATGCGCCGGTCCTCCCGTCGATCCCCTCGCGGAGCAGGTCGACGTGTCCGCAGTGCTGGGCGTACTCGGTGATCATCCGGAGCACCAGCCACCGCAGATCGACGTCCTCGTGCCAATCCAGCGGCCGGGCCGTGTCGTCCAGGTCGTGAGCGGCGACGATCTCGCGAGAGACCGCACACTCCGCGCGCCAGGCCTCCAGGTCGACGTCGAAGTCGGCGTGCGAAGGCGGGTCGAAGTCGAGGTCGGGGTTGTCTGCGTCGACGAAGAGGAACGGCACGTCGCGGCGCTCGAAGTTCTGCTGGAACCACCAGCGTTCGACACCGGCGAGGTGTCGGACCAGGCCGTGAAGCGACAAGCTGGATGGCGGCATGGACCGGGTCCGGGCCTGGTCCGGGGTCACGTCGCGGCACTTCATCTCCACCGTCGCTCGGTAGTACTCCAGGTACGCGGTGAGCGCCTCCCGCTCGGAGGCCACGCGCGGGATGCGCGGGCGGTGGTCGTCGGCCCAGACGGGGGAGAAGTCGTCGTCGGTCAGGCCGGACTCCGACCGGACCATGCGCTCCGCGGGATCGCTCATGCACAGCACCCTGGCCATGCCGACCCCGGGTGTCCAGTTCCTCGGGTCAGCCCTCGGTCTCCGAGTCCGCGCGGCGCTGAGTCCGCTTCGACAGCAGCTACCTTGAGTTGCACACGGCCCTACCGGGACGAAGGCCGCCGACTGGAGGGGTGGAGATGACAGACCTGGAGACGTGCAGCAAGTGCGGGGCAGCGGTCGCCGACTCGTACCGTCACGAGCATTGGCATGAAAAGAACGACGACGAGCTGTCGTCCCTGAAACGAGTGGTGCGCGACCTGGAGACGAGCACGAAACGGTCGCTTCAGCAGTTCGAGGCTGCGGTTCGCCGTCCGCAGTGACGGCACCTGGCTCGCGCAGCGCTCCTCGCCTTCAGCAATGGCGGCGACGCGGAGCTGGGGCCGGGACAGCCCTCGATCCCGTCGAGCACGGCCCGGCCTCTTTCTGGCGAACGTTCGCGGAACCGGCGGCTACGGACGTTGCTTGCTCGGCGGCACGATCGGGGCCTTGTCCTTGGCCTCGGCCTTCAAGTGCTTCTCGACGCGCTTCTCCTTGAGAGACTTGCCCGCCTTCTTGGACATGTGTTGCCGAGGCGATTTGTCGGCCATGGCTGCTCCTTTGAGCGGAAGCCAGGCTGGCTTCCTGAACCCACCGTACGCCGGGAGGGTGCGTCCGAAGCAGACGCCGAGGTGGGTGACGGTCTGCGCGGTCATCAGGGCGGCCGAGCGCCTGCGTGGTGGCGTGGGCCCGGGCTTGTCCGCTGGGAGCCTGAACGTGTCCGCCTGACGCGAGCGGAGGTCTGCTCCGGCGCTGCACCATGGAGGTCCCCATCGGCTACATCGCTTCTCGATCCTCAGGAGATCTCCATGCTTATCGCCGTGCTCGACCTGCGCACCACCAAAGCTGACCGGCCCGTCGCGCTCGGCCAGCTCGACAGCGAGAAGGACGAGATCCGCGCCATGCCGGGCAACCTCGACTTCCGGGTCTACGCCGCTCGCGACGACGAGGAGGCCGTGGTGGTCATCCACGAGTGGGCCGACGAGGTGTCGTTTGCCGGCTATCTCGCATCCGAGGCCTTCGCCCGCTCGGGCGCGGTGCTCCGTCCGCTGGTGACGGCGCCCCCGGTGAGTCGACGGTTCCGCGCCGCACTCCTCGAGACGGTCTGACCCGCAGCTCGGTCTAGGGTGAGCGGGTGCGAGGCAGTCCCGTGAGGCGCGAGGCGTTCGCGTTCGCGCGGGAGTTCGCGGCGGCCCCTCCGACCGAGCTCTGCGTCGACCGGCACTACCTGCTCTGCGCCTCCCGGGGCGCACTGCGGCTGGAGGCACACGGCAACTCGTGGGTCCTGCCTCCTGCACGAGCAGCACTGATCGCGGCCGGCGAGCCGATCCAGGTCGCCATCCCACAACCGGTGACGACGTCTTCGGTGCTGTTCGACACCGGCTTCGCTGCGGCGCCACCCGCGCCACTGACCGTGTTCGACCTCAGCCCCCTGGCTCGGGCCCTGGTCTCGGAGTGCGTCGACTGGCCTGACGCGGCGCAACCGCTGCCGCCGTACGCCCGCAGCGTGTTCGGTGCGCTCGCGGCCGTGGCCTGGCGGCTGGCGCAGCATCCCAGTCCTGTCACGGTCCCGGCCGGCCAGTCGCCGGAGCTTCGTCAGGCACTGGCTCTGACCGACGACCACCTGGCCGAGGATGTCCGGTTCGAGGACATCGCCCGTGACGTGGGGTTGGCGCCGCGCTCGCTGGCCCGCCGGTTCGAGGACGAGGCCGGGATGACCTGGCGCGCGGTGCTGCGCCGGATGCGGGTGCTGCGCGCGATCGAGGAGCTCGCGGCGGGTGAGGACTCGGTCGCGACCATCGCGCACACGGTCGGGTACACGTCCTTGTCAGCGTTCAACGCGGGGTTCCGCGACCTCACCGGTCGTACGCCGACGCAGTACCGCGCGACCTTCCATCCCTGACCGGCGTCCCCACGGAGGCGAGGCGCTGGTCACGGCTACCTCCGTCGCTCTGTTGAACGAGCAGATCGCGGCCGACCGGCTGTCACCCGGGTGAACCCGACGGCGGGCCTTTGCTCGACGCCGCCACTTGTTTTGTCGCCGACCCAGAGGCCGGTGATTGGCAGGTCGGAAGCCCGGTCGATCTGTGAGCCATGTCCCTCAACGCGGCAAACGAGGATGTCGGGGTTGGCGGGTCAGCTTGCCGTCGTGCTAGGCGAGATCGGCGGCCAGTTGCTGGTAGGCGGGCTGGAGTTCTTGCCACCGCGTCCGCGCGTCGCAGCGTTCACGGCCGGCGAGGTAGGCGGCTAGATCTTCGACGTGGATCTGGTCTCCGGCGCCGTAGGCGGCGATGTGGTCCAGGGGCACGCCGCGATCCTCGACGACCAGGATGGTGTGGTCTCCGTCAACTGTGAGTGTGACCTCGAAGACCCCGTCCGGCTCGCCCTCGGACTCGGTCAGGAGCAAGAGCCGCCGTGGGGGCTCGCACACGTCCACCCGACAGGTACCTTCCCATCCGCTGGCGAAGAACCGGGCGCGGAACTCACCACCCCGGTGCAGGTCGCCGTCGACCTCGCCGAGCCAGCGGGCGAGACGGCGCGGATCGGTCAGGGCGGACCACAGGTCGTCCGCGTCGGTCTCGAAGCGGTCCTCGAGGCGAACGATGCCCTTGCCATCGGCGGCCCGCAGTGTGCCCAACGTGCGCACGCTTCCGGGTGTGTTGGTGGTCATCGAGTGCTCCTTCGCTCACGCTTGCCGCGTGCTATCTCGGTGTGCAGGGCATCGAGCCGCTGGTCCCACAGCGCCAGGTAGCGGCTCAGCCAGTCGTTGATCTCAGTCAGTGGCTGCGGCCTGAGCGAGTAGACCCGTCGTTGCGCTTCTTGGCGAACCTCCACCAGGCCCGCCTCGCGCAGCACCCGCAGGTGGCGCGAGACGCCCGGCCTGGCGATCGGCAGCAGCGCTGCCAAGTCGCCCACGGTCGCCGGGCCCTCGGCCAGCGCCTCCAGCATCGTCCGACGGTTGTCGTCCGCGAGCGCCTTGAGAGCAGCTTCCATCGCACATGTGTACCAATGCGTGTATGTACGTGTCAAGGTACGTAGCACGGGTCGGTCGGTCAGTACGCGCGCTGCGACACTCGCCGGCCGCACCGGAACGCTTCGGTGTTGCCGGTTCAAGGCTCCGCGCATCGGCTAGATGACTGGAACCGAGGGCCGCACCCGCATCGGTGAAGCGGCGTCCGCCCGCCGTGGGTCTCGTCTCCGCGTGAGCCGCGAAGCGTGAAGGCTTGGGACGGTACGGTCGCGATGGCGGTGTCGTCCCATGGGTTCCACACGACGGTGTAGAACGCGTTCACCGGATCGGCCGGGTTCATGGCGTCGCTTGCCTCTTGCCTGTTGTCATGCGAGTGCCAACGTCAGGTAGGCGCCCGCGAGGGTCAGGGTGCCGGCGGACATCCCCCACCGCTCGACTGGATGCTTCCCGGTCAGGTTGGCCGCCGTGTTCATCGTGAACAGCACCGTGAATATCCACAGCAGCGGCGCGGTGTCGGCGTGGGCGGCGTAGGCGGCCACGCCGAGCAGGGGCACGGTGCCACCGCTCGTGGCGCGGAATCGTGTCGGTAGCCGGCCGTCTTCGGTCGCCGCCCGTCCGCCGTAGGCGTACTGCCCCCACGGAGCTCCCAGTGCCAGCGCACCCTGGAAGAAGGCAGTGGCGCCTAGAAGGACGTATGCGAGCGCTTCTGCAGCTGTCGTCATCACGCCAGGTCTCCTGCGCCCGTACCAACGGCCTCGTTGAGTCGGAGTCGGCCAGAGGCCTCGAGCAGTCCGCGCAGTTCGTTGAGGGTGTGGACCTCGACCTGCATCGGCAGGTCGGGCCTCACAGCGATGCTCCTGCGATCGCGACGCCCGCGCCGACAAGCGTGAGCGCGCCGATGCGCTCCAGGTGGCGGGCGGCGGAGGCCGAGAACGGGCGAGCTGCCCTGGCCGGGGCCCAGCCAAGCGCCCCCAGCCAGGTCACGGAGAGGACGAGGTGGATGGCGGCCAGGACCAGCAGGAGCACCGGGCCACGCTGGGTGGGGGGTGCGAGCTGAGGCGAGGAGGGCGGACGGGCCGGCCACGGTCAGGCTGGCCCAGCAGGCCAGTCCGGTGTTGACGCCAAGGGCGCAGGCGAGGGCGGCACGGCGTCGCGAGCGCACCCCTTGGGTGATGACCAGCAGGGTGTCGGCGCCGGGGGCGATGGTCGATAGGGCGGCGCAGGGCGTGAAGGACGTGATGGTGGCGAACCCGCCGTTCATGCGGCCACCTCCGCCGTAGGCGGGACGCCGCCCGGCGTGCGTGCTGCGGGACCGTCAGGTCCCGGGTCGGCCGGTTCGTCCTCGGGCATCGTGTCGACGCCGCGGACGGCGGAGAACACGACCGGCAGTGCGCTCAGCGGCGCGGCGACCGCAGCGACCAGTGCCGTGTCGGCCAGGCCGATCCAACTTGCCAGCCAAGCGCCCAGGGCGGCGCCCAGCGGCATGGTGCCCCAGATGAGGAACCGGTTGCTCGCGTTCATCCGGGCCAACATCGGGGCCGGCGTGGTGGCCTGGCGCAGGCTCACCGCGTCGACGTTCCAGACGCCGGTCCCGGCGGCGCTGATCGCCAGGCCGAGGGTGAGCCAGAGGACCGGTAGCCCGGACCGTGCCAACGTCGCCACGACGAATCCGATCTGAAGCGTGGCGCCGAGAGCGATGGACCGCCCGACACCGCAGGTGCGGTTGAGCCAGGGAACCAGCAGCGACCCCAGAAGGTAGCCGACATTCGACCCGGCGAGCACGACGCCGACCGTCGCGGCGGACAGGTCGAGGTCACGCACGGCGTACGTCACCACGATGGCAAGGAATGCCTCGACCCACAGGTTCATCCACGCGGCGCCCAGCGCGAGGGGCCGGATGTAGCGGTGCCGCAGACAGAACGCCAGGCCCACGGTCACCTGGCGCAGGATCGGCTCGCCCACCGCCGTCCGCTCGCGCGCCGGCACCTCGGGCAAGCCGCGCAGCAACACCCCGGAGACCAGGTAGCTGGCGGCGTCGACGACGACAGCCAGTGGAGCGGTGAGCACCTGGACCAGCACGCCGCCCAGCCCGGGCCCCGAGGTCTGAGCAATCGCCCGGGCCGCCTCCAGCCGGCCGTTGGCGGCCGCGATCTGTCGTCGCGGAACCAGTGCCGGCAGGACGGTCAGGGAGGCGACGTCGAACAGCACGCTCAGCGACCCGATACCGAACGCCACCACGTACAGCTGACCCAGCGTCAAGATTCCGAGGATCCAGGCCAGGGGCACGCTCGCAAGCAACGTGCCGCGCAGGACGTCGGCGGTGACCATCAGGGAACGCCGCGACCACCGGTCCACCCACGCGCCGGCCGGCAACCCGAAGACCAGGAAGGGTGCCGTCCCGGCGGCGGCCAGCAGCGCGACCTGGCTGGGAGAGGCGCCTAGTGCAGCGAGCGCTGTCAGCGGCAATGCCAGCAGGGAGACCTGCGTGCCCATCAGGCTGACCGCGATCGACCCCCAGATGCGGCCGAAGCCGCCGCGCCAGCGCACCCCAGCCGCCGTTCGCTCGGTGTCCGTGCTCATGCGATCTCCGCCCATCCGTCTTCCGCGTCGTCCTGCCCCTGTGGCATGATTGAAACCCTATGAGGGGTCCAATCATGGAGTCAAGGCAACGTAATGACACCCGACAGGATGAGGTCATGGTGTGGCACACGCCCTGGCGGCCGGGGGACCTGGCACGGGACCGACCGGCGTACGTCGCGCTCGCCGACGCCATCGCTCACGACCTGGCCCGTGGACTCCTGGCGCCCGGCGATCGGCTGCCCACGCACCGGGCGCTCGCCGCGGAGCTCGGGGTGACCGTGCGCACCGTCGCGCGCGGGTACGCCGAGGCGGAGCGTCGAGGACTGGTCGGTGGCGAGGTGGGCCGAGGCACCTACGTGCGCACCGCGTTCGGGCTCGCGCCGTCCCGGTCCGCGACCGTCGACCTGTCGGCACTCCATCCGCCGATCGCGCCCGGTCCGGCTCCCGCCGAGCTGCTCGCCACGACGCTGCGCTCCCTCGCTGGCGATCCCGTCGCGCTGCAGATGGTCACCGACACCGAGCACGGCGCCGACCACCCCGCCCACCGGGCGGCCGCCGCGGCGTGGGTGGCGCACGGCGACTACGAACCTCGAGCCGAGAACATGCTGCTCACCGCCGGTGCGCAGCACGCCCTCACGCTCTGCCTCCTGGCCCTCGCGCCCGCCGGCACGAAGGTGGCGACCACGACGCTGACCAACCCCGGCCTCATTGCAGCCGCTCGGGCCTTGTCGGTCCCGCTGGTGGTGGTCGACAGCGACGAGGGTGGAATGCTGCCCGACGCGCTCGACGACGTCTGCTCACGCGAGCCAATCAGCGCGGTCCACGTCCAGCCGACCTTCGACAACCCCCGCGGCGTCATCATGAGCAGGCAGCGCCGCGAGGCACTCGCCGAGGTGGCCGGACGTCATGACCTCTGGCTGATCGAGGACGACCCGCTCGGGCCCCTCGCCCCCGACCGGCCCGATCCGCTCGCGGCTCTCGCGCCGGATCGCACCTGCTACATCGCCAGCGCAGCGAAGGTGATGGCGCTGGGACTTCGGGTGGGCATGCTGACGGTTCCCGAGCACGCCTACCCGCGGCTGGCGGCGGCTTTGCGTGCCTCCACCTGGTTGTCGGCACCTCTTCTCGGCGAGCTTCTCGCTCGCTGGGTGCGCGATGGCACGGCAGAGCAGATCGTGCAGCAGCGGGTCGTAGCCTGCCGCGAGCGTGGCGCGACGGCACGCGACATCCTCGCCGACCTGGAGCTGCGCGGCGACCCGGGCTCACCTCACCTGTGGATCAAGCTGCCCGCCCCCTGGTCGGTTGGATCCTTCGTCGCTGCTGTCCGCGACGAAGGAATCCTGGTGGCGCCCGGCGACGACTACGTCGCCGACCGTGCCCTCCCGGCACACGGGATCCGGATCGGCCTCAACGCCGAGGTGCATGACGACGAACTGCGCCAGGGGCTCGTGGCCATCGCGCGGGTGATGTCGGTGGGCCCGTCATCGTCTTGACCCTGCTTCGACGTACTCGTCGCGGCTGAACGGGACCGACGGGTGGTCTCACGATCGAAGCGGGGAGGTGCTTTCGGTGATCCTGTCGGGCCAAGGGTCCTGAGTTCGTGAAGTATGTCGAGCAAACCGAGCCTTGGAAGGAAGTTGCCTGTGGTCACCATCCGCGCACACGAGTTCATCTCCCTCGATGGAGTCTTCGAGTCGCCCAGCTGGACGATGGAGTTCGGGTTCGACCCTGCGATGGGCGAGGCACTGGCGGCCATCACCGCTGCGTCCGACGCGATCCTGCTTGGCCGCACCACCCACGAGATGTTCGCCCCGGCGTGGCGTGAGCGAACTGCTGAAGACGACCCCGGTGCTCCCTTCTTCAACGACACCGAGAAGTTCGTCGTGGGTGGGCGAGAGCCCCGCGAGGAGTGGGCCAACACCACCCGGCTGGGTGCCTACGATGCCGCGCAGTTGCGGGAGCTCAAGGAGTCCCGCCAAGGCGACATCTACATCTCCGGCAGCGGTCGACTGGTGCGTGGGCTGATCGAGGACGGGCTGCTCGACGAGCTCCACCTCTTCGTGTATCCCATCGCGCTGGGCTCTGGCGAGCGGCTGTTCGCTGACCAGATGGCGAAGTTCGAGGTCAAGGAGTCCGAGGTCTACGCCAACGGCGTGGTCCACCTCTGTCTGACTCCGCGGGCCGCCACAGCGAAGCAGTCGGACGCGAGTCTCGGCTAGATCCGGAGGCTCGCCGGCGCCGGGTCGTCCGGAATGACGCAGGTCGTGGAGCGCTCTCCGGAAACTCGGTCACGCGCCTTGCGGCGTCCTGACCCTCCCTGTGCGGATTCACTGGCTACGTTCAGGAAGCGTCCAGATTGGCTGGCTAGTCTGAACCTTGACGTCCCGCGGCTGGCTCGTCCGAGGTTGTGAGGCCATGCGAGCACTTGGTGGATCAGTGGGCCCGAGAGGTGCCACGGTGCTCCTCGCCGCCGCAGTCACAGGAGGGCTGCTGGGCGTACATGGCTGGTCCACCCGCCAGTCGGGTCCAGCTCCTGGGGCGATCGGCCCTGCCAGCGCCGGCAGCGCGCCGTCGAAGTCGCCATCAGGCGGCGGAACGGCCGGACGCCCGGCCGGACGCCCGGCCGGGGTTGGACCACTGCTGGCATCGCAGAGCTTCGCCTCGTACTCCTACCCGGTCTGGCCCGGCGCCCCGAGTGCCGCGGCGAAGGCCGCGATGACCGGGCTGTCGATCTCGGTGCGCAGAACGGGCTCCGGCATCTCGGTCCGTGCCGGGGTGAGCGGCCGGCCGGGGACTGCCCATGCCTACCCCGGGGGTGCCCGGGTGTACGTCGTCGAAGCCTCGATGGGCGACGAGGCGGGGAGCTCGGACTACAACCTCGGAGACGACGGTGTGGTGGTCATCGATGCTCAAGGGAGGATCGTGCAGTGACGGCGCAGAAGAGTGCCCCCTCCGCCCGCGGCGCCGCCCACCCGGAGGGGCCCGCGTCGCCGCTGGGCCCGGTCGAGCGGGCGGGGCAGTTGGCTGCGGAGTGGGCACCAACCGTAGGACGCCTCCTCCTCGGGCTGGTGCTGGCGTGGTTCGGCTACCACGAGCTGGTCCAGCCATCCCTGTGGACCGGATATGTTCCGGTGGTGTCAGGGTCAACGCTGCTCGTTCTGCTGGTCCTGGCGCACGGTTGGTTGCTGCTCATGCTGGCCGTCGCCATGTTGGCGGGAATCGCGGTGAGGGCTGTCGCAGCGGTTGCGGTGGTCCTCCTTCTCCAGATCGTGACCGCGCTGGCGCTGTCGAACGGCCTCTCGGATCTGGTCCTGCGTGACGTGGGCGTGCTCGGCCTTGCTGTCTGCCTGACAGCGACCACCCGGCAGCGACTGGTGCTCAGGCGGTAGACCCACCCCGGGGGAGGATGCCGCTCCCCGATGGGTAGCCAGCGCTGCTCGTTGCAGCCGCACAAGGGCGGTCGCCATCGCCAGTTCGAGATCATGTCTCCCGGAGACCTGGATGACGTCCTAGCATCACAAGGAAGGTCAGGCCCATTCCAGGGAGTGTTTGACGCGCGGCCCTCGTCAGCGGTGCGCCCTTCGTCCCGGGGTGGACGCAGCAGAGTTCTCGAGGAAGCAGGTGCAGAGATGGCCGAGACTGTGGACACCGACCCGGGCCTGGAGCCCACCGACCTCAAGCGTGGACTGAAGCAGCGCCACCTCACGATGATCGCCATCGGGGGTGTCATCGGTGCTGGGCTGTTTGTCGGCTCCGGCGTTGTCATCAATGAGACGGGGCCGGCTGCGTTCCTCAGCTACCTGATCACCGGCGTCCTCATCGTCCTGGTGATGCGGATGCTCGGCGAGATGGCGACCGCCAACCCGTCCACGGGCTCGTTTGCCGATTATGCTCGCCGGGCGCTCGGCGGCTGGGCGGGGTTCTCGGTCGGCTGGCTGTACTGGTACTTCTGGGTGATCGTCGTCGGCTTCGAGGCGACCGCCGGCGCGAAGATCCTCCAGTACTGGTGGAAGGGTCCGGCGCTGTGGGTGCTGGCGCTCGGGCTGATGGTTCTGATGACCGCGACCAACCTGATCTCGGTGAAGTCGTACGGCGAGTTCGAGTACTGGTTCGCCGGGATAAAGGTCGCGGCAATCATCGCCTTCCTCGGCCTGGGCACACTGTTCGTGCTCGGTCTGTGGCCTAACCAGAAGCTGGACTTCAGCAACCTGACCGATCAGGGCGGCTTCCTCCCCAACGGACCGAACGCAATCTTCTCCAGCATCGTGGTCGTCGTCTTCTCGATGGTGGGCGCCGAGATCGCCACCGTCGCAGCAGCCGAGTCACACGACCCGAAGAAGGCGATTGCCAAGGCCACCCAGTCCGTCATCGTGAGGGTGCTGACCTTCTACGTCGGGTCGGTCTTCCTGCTCGTCTGCATCCTGCCGTGGCACGACACCGAGCTCGGCGCGTCGCCGTACGTGGCGGCGTTCACCCAGATGGGCATCCCGGGTGCTGCCGACCTGATGAACGCGGTCGTGCTCACCGCGGTGCTGTCCTGCCTCAACTCCGGGCTCTACACGGCCTCACGGATGCTGTTCGTGCTCGCCGGTCGCCGTGAGGCGCCGATGGCCCTGATCACTGTCAACGGCCGGGGGGTGCCGGTGTGGGCGATCCTCGCGTCCACGGTGGTCGGGTTCCTGTGCGTGATCGCTGCCTACGTCTCGCCCGACACTGTCTTCCTGTTCCTGCTCAACTCCTCCGGTGCGGTGATCCTGTTCGTCTACCTGCTGATCGCGGTCTCGCAGTACGTGCTGCGGCGGCAGACCCCGGAGGACAAGCTGACGGTGAAGATGTGGTTCTTCCCCTATCTCACCATCGTCGCTGCGCTGGGCATCGTCGGTGTGCTGCTGCAGATGTTCTTCACCGACGCGACCCGCTCACAGCTGGTGCTGAGCCTGGTGTCCTGGGGGGTCGTGCTGGCGCTCTACGCCGTCACCCGTTGGCGCGGCGGCTCGTTGAGCGCCGAGGAGGTCGAGTCGAAGAAGGTTGGCCCCTCCGGTCGTGCGGCGGAGCGCATCCTCGTCCTCGCGAACCAGACCCTGGTCGGCGAGCAACTGCACGACGCCTTGCTGAGCATCGACGGCAGCGACCGTGCCGAGTACCTCGTCGTCGTCCCGGCCAACCCCGTCGATACCGGGCAGGCGGACCGTGAAGGCGCGGCGTTCGTGTGGGAGGCGACCACCCGGGCCGCCGAGGAGCGGCTCGAGCAGACGCTGTCGACCTTGCAGGCGGGTGGCCTCACCGTTCACGGCGAACTCGGCGACTACCGACCCTTGGTCGCCCTCGACAAGGCAGTGCACGATTTCCGGCCCGACCACGTGGTGATCTCCACACACCCCGAGGAGCGCTCGACCTGGCTGCGCCACGGGGTCATCGACGAGGCCCGCAAGCGCTACGACGACATCGACATCGAGCACGTGATCGTCGAGCCCGTGCAGGCGTCCTGACCAGACCTGCTTCTGTGCGAGGTGGTGATGTAGCTGCGGGCACGTCATGGGGTGGGACGACGAGCAGCCGGTCTTCCGCCCCATCCGGCACGCCTGGCGCGTTGAGGTGGCCCACGGTCGCCTCGGGCGCTCTCGGCGCCTGGCGAAGTCGTTCGAGAACACCACCACCTCGGTGACCGGCTGGCTGCAGGTGCCCTGTATCGCGACTACGCTGCGGCACCTGTCGCAGGAGGTGGCTCGCCGGCGCAGAGTGGCGGTCGCGGCTTGAGAACCCGCCCGCCATGTAAGCGCGCGGAATGCGACACAGCCCGTTGGGTTCCTGCTCGAGCTGGGATGTCCGGTTATCGGTCCGGGTGCTGTCGTCAGCGCCGCAGCGCGTCTTCCAGCCTCGACTTGACGCTGCGGAGATACGACCGTCGCGAGGCCTTTCGCTCGGTCCGGCGACGTGCGCGCACCGATGTCAACGGCACCACGGGAGCAATCGACGCCAATCGAGCGCGGCCGTGTCGGCTAGGTCCAAGACCACGCCCATTCCCGGGTCCCGGCGACCTTGGTCTTTGCCCCTGGCCAGGAGCTTGTTCTGCGCTTCCCGGGCGTCGGGCGTCATGGCAAGGTGACATCGGGCATTGACGAAACCATCCCCTCACCGAGCACCCATTTCGTCCGTCGAGTATCCGGCATCGCGGATAGGGGACGGACGGTATTTCTAGTTTGAGAGGCTCTTGGCCATCCGGTAAGCGGGGTGGTCCGCCCAGCACTCACTAGGGACACACCCAGTGAGCGTGACCCTGGTTCGGCGCTGCGTCGCACGAGCGGCGCTCACGGCTACACGTCCCGCGTTGCCGACTCGACGAAGGCGTCCTAACCTCGAAACGAGGTGATCGTATGGCCAGCATCCTGGACCCGACGTTCTACCGCACGGCCGCCGAGGCTGCTGCGGCTCCCAAAGAACAACTCGCCTACGTGGTGGCCTTCGACCGGTCGGCGGAACAACCGGACGCGCTCACGGTCCTCGACGTGGACCCCGAGTCCGAGTTGTACGGGCAGGTGGTCGGCTGGGTCGACTCGCCGGCCCTGGGCGACGAGTTCCACCACTTCGGCTGGAACGCCTGCAGCAGCGCGTTGATGCACGAGGGGCATGACATGTCCAACCTGGCGCGACGTTTTCTGCTCGTGCCCGGCATTCGCTCGTCGAACATCTACGTCTTCGATACCGCTGCCGACCCCAGGCAACCCACCCTGCACAAGACGATCGAGGCGAGCGAGCTGGCCCGCAACGCGGGGTACTCCCGTCCGCACACCCTGCACTGTGGCCCCGATGGCGTCTTCATGACGTGCCTCGGTGCAGGCGAGGGGGACGGTGGCCCCGGAGGCATCGCCCTGCTCGACCACGACACCTTCGACGTGCTCGGGGCCTGGGAAAGGGACCGCGGACCCCAGTACCTCGCCTACGACGCCTGGTGGCACCTGCAGCGAGACACTCTGATCAGCAGCGAGTGGGGCACCCCCGAGATGATCGAGGGCGGCATCGTGCCCGATCTCCTGCTCGGCAACAAGTACGGTCACTCGATCCACTTCTGGAGCCTGAAGGCGGGCGCGCACACCAGCACGGTCGACCTCGGCGCGCATCACCAGATGCCCCTGGAGCTGCGCCCCTCCCACGACCCCGAGGCGACCTGGGGTTTCGTCGGCGTGGTGATCTCCACCGAGGACCTTTCTGCCTCGGTCTTCCGCTGGCACCTGGACGGCGACCAGTGGGCGGCGGACAAGGTCATCACCATCCCAGCCGAGCCTGCGCCCGAGGACCGGCTGCCACCGGCACTCAAGCCGTTCGGCGCGGTGCCACCCCTGGTCACCGATATCGACCTCTCGGTCGACGACCGCCTCCTCTACGTCTCGTGCTGGGGCACCGGCGAGCTCAAGCAGTACGACGTCTCCGACCCAGCCCACCCACGCGAGGTCGGCTCGCTGCACCTGGGCGGCATCGTTCGCCGCACCGCACACCCCTCCGCGCCCGACGTACCGCTCGCGGGTGGACCGCAAATGGTCGAGGTCAGTCGCGACGGCAGCCGGGTGTACTTCACCAACTCGCTCTACGGCGCGTGGGACGACCAGTTCTATCCCGACGGCGTCGGCGCCTGGATGGCCAAGGTGGATGTCGGGCCGGGCGGCGGCATGGCCCTGGACGAACGATTCTTCCCTCACGGCGACGACTTCCGGGGGCGTCGAGTGCACCAGGTTCGACTCCAGGGCGGCGACGCCTCCTCGGACTCCTACTGCTACCGGTAGGGCTCACAGAGGTCTCGTCCGCAATCGAGCACCGCACATTCGAGGTCATTCACACCCGACGATGGCCCGCTGGACTGGCGGGGCGCCCAAACTCCGGGACCACGGGGGTGGCGCTCCGCGCTGGCCGACTCTTGGGTCGAGCGAACGAGGGAATGTGATCGCGTTCAGCCTGTGGTTCTGGTTGCTCGATCGGGGCGGCCCGGCCGCTCGTGCGTTGGGTACGCCGGGCGCCGCCGCTTTCGCGTTCCCGGAGAACGCCACGCCTGAGCTGGCCCCTCCGAACTGGTGGCCGCAGTACCCGGACTACCTTTATCTCGCGTTCACCAATTCGTCCGCGCTCAGTCCGACTGACACGATGCCGGTCACTCGCTGGGCAAAGATGCTGATGCTCGGTCAATCCTCCATCTCGCTGGTCATTGCAGTCATGATCGTGGCGCGAGCCGTCAACATCCTGGGCTGACAGGAGACCTCGGCGTACATGATGGCGCCGTCCGCTGGAGTAGTGCGGCAGGCCGGAGGCGGCCGTATGTGCGGCAGCCCGCCTCGACTGCCCAAGCGCCGCGAACCGCGGTCCCGCCTTGTCGATGTTGATGCCTGAGACCGTCACTGTGGCCGCGCCGCCGTCGGTGGCCATGACTCCGCTCAACTGATATGGAGTGAGGTCCTGTCAAGAGGCAGGGTGAGGCGCCCGTCCCGAGCGATCGGGGCGGGCGCCTCGTGCTTCGTGGGCCGACCGGTGGTGAGCGTGTCGTTGGCGACGCGCGGTCAGACTGATATGCGCGGGTTGGTTACCGCAGGACGGTGCTTTCGGCAGGAGCGGAACCGCGTGTCTAGGGTCGAGCGTCACCAGGCCCTGGGTGGGGATCGGTTGCTCATAGTTGTGGCGCGGGTCGCTCCACGCGCTGCCACCAGCCGTCGGTCGACGAAGCAGATCGTGGGGTGTGTTACTGGTCCATCACGGCCAGGGACCAGCACCAGCCGGCGAGCTCGCGGGCGATCGCGACGTTGGCGATGGTGGGCTTCTTCTTGCGGTCGATGAACTTCACCCATCGCCGGTGCAGTCGTCGGTTGCCTTCGTCACCGCGAGCCCGGGCCGCCGCGGGCGCCAGGTCCCAGCGGTCGCGCATGGTCTTGCCGGCGACGTAGCGGGCGCGATGGTGCCAGGCAGCCTCGACCAGAAGTCGACGAACGTGGGTGTTCCCGGTCTTGGTGATCGATCCCTGCACTCGGCTGGCCCCTGAGGAGTACTCGCTGGGCACCAGCCCGACGAACGAACCGATGGTGTTGCCGGTGAAGCGGCGCCAGTCGCCGATCTCGACTGCCAGCGCGAACCCGGTCAGGGTGCTGACTCCCCGCAGGCATCCCAGCCGCCGCACCAGTGGGGTGAACTCGGAGTCGGCGGCCATCTCTTCGATCGCGGCGTCGAGGCGGTCGCGACGTGCCTTGGTCACCAGCACCGTGTCGTAGTCGGAGTCGAACGCCAACCGGGTCGCGCGATCGCCCAGCTGCGGCAGCGCTTCGTGACACAGCCAGGTGTCGTGCTTGCCGGTCCAGGCATCCCCGCCGAAGTAGACGATCCCGTGGCGAAGCAGCAGCTTGGACAGCCGGTGCCGGGCACGCATCAAGTCACCGCGGCAGTCCTCCCGAGCCCGGACGAGATCGCGGGCTGCTTCTTGGTCCGTCGAGGGGATCGCCACCGCGGTGATCTCGTCGAGTCGCAACAGCCGGGCCAGATGAACCGCGTCCCTGGCGTCGGTCTTCACCCGATCACCCGAGGGCTTCTGCAGCTTCGAAGGCGCCGCGACCAGACACCGAACCCCAGCCGCGCTCAGGTGCCGGTGCAGCCCGAACCCGGTCGGGCCGGCCTCATAGGTCACCGCGACCGGCCCGGGAAGATCCTGCACCCAGGACCTGATGTGGTCATACGACGGGGTCAGCTTGGATTGGACCAGCTCGCCCGTGACGCCATCGATCGCCGCTGCCGCGACAGATCGTGCGTGCACGTCGAGCCCAACGCTCGTACGCTCGGTGAACACCGGGGCCTCCCACAACTGTTGGATAGGCCGAGCAGGCCAGCCCTACTCGGTAACCCACGACCATTTGTGAGTGGGGCCCCGGCCTGCAACCCTCAGCAGCCCTGAGCGGTCACTCCATACCGTCTAGCTGGTGGTGGCGGTCCAAGCGCCGGGCGCGCGTGCGCGTCGATCCGCGGCCACGACCCGCAGGTGGACGCGGCCAGCGGGGCGAACGCGCAAGCCTGTGACCGCGACGGACCGATCCACCTCAGCCCGTCGGTGGTCACGTCCTGACGTCGGCCGAGCGCACGTCACCCACGCACCGGTGGCGCGGGGAAGCCGCCGGCTTGCGCCTCGACAGCCTTGGCGACCCGGAGGCATGTCGCGTCCTCGAAGTGCTTGCCGATGACCATCAGGCCCACCGGCAGCCCCTCGACGAGACCGGCGGGGACCGAGGTGGCCGGGTGCCCGGTGCAGTCGGTTGGCGCGGTGTTGACGATCATCTCCAAGGCCCGGCCGATGCTGGTGGCCAGGTCGTCGTGCTCGGTGACGAGCGGGGTGGCGGTGATCGGAAGGGTGGGCATCACAAGGACGTCATAGGACGCCAGGACTTCGTCATAGGCCTGGCGCAGCAGGGGAACCAGGTCCTGGGCCATCGCGTAGAACCGGCCGTGCGTCGCCGCCAGCGAGTGGCCACCGCCCAGGGCCACCAGCTTGGTGGTCACGGAAAAGTCGTCGGCGCGCTCGAGACGCTGACGACCGTAGTGCGCCATCAGCTCGGGGTCGTACCACCCGTTGAAGTTGTAGCCGTAGCCGTTACCGTCGACCATCTGAGCGGTCGCGCCGTCGGTGGCTATGACGTTCCAGATCGCCATGCCGTGCCGATGCCACGGGACGCTGACGTCCTCGACGATCGCGCCCGCGTCGCGCAGCCGTCCTACGGTCTCGCGCACAGCCGCGTCGACCGCCGGGTCGGACAGGCCGTCGTGACCGAAGCCTTCGGCCACCACGCCCACCCGGAGCCCGTCGACGCCGCCGTCGCTGTCGGCATCGTAGTCGCGGGAGCGCACCCCGACCGGCTGCCGCGGGTCCCGCCCGTCGTCGTAACCGGCCAGCACCGACAGCATCCTGGCGGCGTCCGACACGGTTCGGGTGATGGGGCCGAGGTGGTCGATGCTGAGCTCGATCGGGAACGCGCCGGTGTAGGGCACCAGGCCGTAGGTCGGCTTGTGCCCGACGGTGCCGCAGAAGGCGCTGGGGATGCGCACCGACCCGCCCTGGTCACCGCCAACCGCCATGTCGACCTCGGCGGTGGCCACAAGCGCCGCGCAGCCGCTCGACGAGCCGCCCGATGTCCGGGTCGGGTCCCAGGGATTGCGCACCGGGCCGCTGTCGGAGGTGTGGCTGGCGCCGGAGAAGCAGAGGCTCTCGCAGACCGCCTTACCCACGACGGTGGCGCCCGCCTCTAGCAGTCGGGTGACCACGGTAGCGTCGTACGACGGAACGAACCCCTCGACGGTGCGGGAGCCGTTCATCATCGGCACCCCCGCGACGGAGATGTTGTCCTTGATCGCCACCCGCACCGCGTCCAGTGCGCCGCCCGAGGTGCCGATGATCTCAGTGCGTGCGTACCACGCGCCCAGCGGGTTGTCGGCGTCCTCGACCAGACTGCTCTTGCGGGCCTCGGGCACCGCTGGAGCCGTCTCGCCGTACAGCTGCTCGACCAGGTCGTAGGACGCCACCGAGCCCTGGACGAGACCGAGGTAGGTATCAAGGTCGTCGTCGGTGAGACTGATCGCGAACTTCGCAGCAGAGGCCACCAGGTCGTCACGGCTCGGGGGCGGGAAGGCCATCGGGACACCTCGTCATCGCGGGGGGTGAGGGACTGGACTAGGGCAAATCTGGTATATCGCGCGGGCCGGGTCAACGCAACGGCTCCCGTCGAGATCGTCGCGGAGCTTGTGCAGCCGGCTGTAGCCCTGGGCGACGAACCAGGAGCTGGACGCCACCAACGCCAGCTGCCCGAGGAATTGCGATGAGCCGTTATGGGGCTCATCCCAATGCACGGTGTGGTCAGGGCCTGAAGCCGCCGGTCTCGAGCAGAGATCTGGCGATCCAGTTGGTGAGGTTGCGGAACCCGAGCGCTGATCCGCGCAGATGCTCGAGGCGTCCGTTGATCGCTTCGGTGGGTCCGTTGCTGGTGCCGGGCCGGTCGAAGTAGGCCAGGACGTCGGCGGCTCGCTTCTTCAGGGTGGCGACCTCGGTGAGCGCGAGCGGGACGCCTCGGCTGAGCGAGGCGATGAGCTTCTCCATGAGCTGGCGTCCCTCGGTCCGGTCGGGTTCGCGGTAGGACGCGATCATCCGTTGGTAGACACCCCAGGTGGCCTCGACCTCGACGTGGTCGTCGGTCGCGAAGAGCGCGGCGAGTCGGTCCTTCTGCTTGTCGGTGAGGAGGTCGGCGCCGGTGTGCAATGTGCGCCGCGATGAGTGAGAGGATCGTCCTTGCGGCCTCGGTAGCCGTGGAGGGCCCTGCTGGATCCGGCGTCGGCACTGGTCGACCGCGTCACCTGCCAGGCGCACCACGTGGAACGGGTCCATGACCGCCACGGCATCGGGAAGCTCTTCGCTGGTGGCGGTCTTGAAGCCCGTGAAGCCGTCCATCGCGACGGCCTCGGTCCCGTCGCGCCAGGCCTGCGGACGTTCGGCGAGCGAGGTCTTGAAAACCTGCTTGGAGCGGCCCTCGACCATGTCCAGAAGTCGCACGTGGCCGTTTCAACCACTTCGAGCACGGTTCGGCTACACGTCGAAGGACTACGCCAAGCTCTGCAAGCAGCTCGGCGTCACCCAGTCCATGGGCGCAGTCGGCACTTCGGCCGATAACGCGCTCGCCGAGTCGTTCAACGCCACCCTCACACGCGAAGTCCTCCAAGACGCCAAGACCTGGCCAGACGAGCTGACCTGCCGCCGGCAGGTCTTCAAGTGGCTAACCCGCTACAACACCAAACGGCGTCACTCCTGGTGCCGCTACCCATCGCCGATCGCCTACGAGACCGGCCACGCCGCTACGCTGCAACCCGCTGCGTAATCACACCCCGTGTCCAAGATCCGGGGGTAGGGCCGGGCCCGCGGTTTGCTGTCCGCTGCTCTGATTCCAGATTCTCACGGGGCCGGCTCCAGCGGTCGCAAAAGTGAGGCCGTCACGGCTGAACGCCACTGCGCGTGGACCTGTGTCCGGGCCGGCAGGGCGCTCCCGGGCGTGAATGGTCACGATCCGGCGCCTGGTCCTCGGATTTTGTGCGTAGATGAGCCCCGACTGGGCTTCGATCCACGTCAGGAACCCGTGTTGCGGACTGAAGGTCGCCGATGTGCTTCGGCTCGGAAGTCTCTGCAGCAAGGCACCTGTCGGAAGACCCACCACTGGACTCGGTGTCTGTACGTCGTCGCAATGTTCCCCTGCTCGGGGTCGAAGGCCCAACCGGTACCGATACCTGCATCGCCCACGGTCGCCGGGCCCTCGGCCAGCGCCTCCAGCATCGTTCTACGGCTGTCGTCCGCGAGCGCCTTGAGAGCAGCTTCCATTCGGCTCGATGAGTGAAACCGAGGGCAATGTCCGACTGGTTCCCGGGGGAGAAGACTTCAGAGTCTCCGCGATCGACGACGGTCTGCGTGTCGCTGGGCGCCGGGTGAGACGTGGTACCAACAGCGATGTGCCAGGTCCGCGGGGGACCGTCCAACCGGCGGCCGCGATCGGGGGTCCTCCACCAGACGTACCGACTGTCACCCCGGGTGATGAGCCGCGCCGCGGTATCGGCCCCTAGCGTGGCCAACGACCGGGGCTCGACGCCTCGGGTCACCGCGCTCCAGGGGGAGAACATGCTCGTTCGACTGCACACCCTCACCATCGCCTCTCTGACGCTGCTGCTCGCAGTCGTGACGTCGGCCTGGGTGGCACCTCCCGCCCTCGCCGCGGGTGGCGGGCTGTACGTGGACGCGGGGTCGGCCGCCTGCTCGGACACCGGAACCGGGGACAGCAGCACGCCTTTCTGCACGATCTACGCCGCCGCCAAGAAGGCGACCCCGGGAGACACCGTGCACGTCGCCGACGGCAGCTACCCCGAGCAGGTCACCGTCCCGAGCGGCGTGTCCTTCGTCGCGGCCTCGCCCAGCACGGTCGTGCTCGGCGCCAACAGCCTCGTCGGTGCCACCTGGACGCCTGCCGCCTCCGGTACGGCCTACACGACACCGCTGCCCCTCGCAGCCAACCCGTCGCAGGTCTTTCGGAGCGGCACCGCGCTCACGAGGGCGGCCGGACCTGGCACGACCATCCCCGGCACGTACTACTGGGACTTCACCAACAAGCTGCTGTACGTCGACATCGGCGGCGCCGCACCCACCGACGCGGACAACCTGACCATCAGCAGGACCTACGGCTTCGTGGCCGCGAACACCACCGGTGTGAGCATCAGCGGGTTCACGGTCCGCCAGCAGAACAGCAGCGGCGTGAGCCTGTCCGGTTCCACCGGCGCCACCGTCAGCAACGTGACGGTCACCGACGCGGGCGCGTACGGCGTCAGCGACTCCGGCGGGAGCGGCAACCGTTTCCAGTCGGTCACCTCCACCCTCAACTCCTCGATCGGGATCAGGCTGTTCAACACCATCGGCGACACCGTGGACGGCGGCACCGTCATCGGCAATGGCCACCACGGGGTCAGCGCCCAGGGCGGCTCCGGGGCGCACATCAGCCACGTCACCGCCACCGGCAACAAGAGGCCCGGCATCCGGGAAGCGGCGGGGATCGATGTCAGCGCCTCGTCCCTGAACGCCCTGGTCGAGGACAACACCACGTACAGCAACGACGACTCCGGGATCGAGATCTACACCGGCTCCACCGGGGCGGTCGTGCGCCGCAACATCAGCTACGACAACAACGACCACGGCATCGACATCTCCCAAGGCTCCGGCGCACTGGTGATCTCGAACACCGTGGTGGGCAACGTTTCCTCGGGCATCAACGTGGAGGGCGGCACGGCCGGTGGCTCGGTGGCCACGGTGCGGAACAACATCGCGGTCGACAACACCAGGGACCCCAGCCGCAGCCACGGGGACATCCGCGTCGACGGCCAGTCGACCTCCGGTAGCAGCATCGACAGCGACCTCGTCTTCGAGTCCGGCGGCTCGTCGTACGCCTACGAGTGGGGCGGCGTTGGCTACTCCACGCGCGGCGCGCTGCTGGCAGCCAGCGGTCAGGAGGGCAACGGGATCCAAGCGGACCCGCGGTTCACCTCACTGTCCTCCCGGAACCTCACGCTGACCGGCAGCTCGCCGGCGATCGACGCCGCCGACAGCGGCGCGCCAGGCTGGGCCACCCGCGACCACGTCGGCAAGCAGCCGGTGGACGACCCGCAGGTAGCCGACACCGGGGCAGGGCCGATCACCTACGCCGACCTCGGCGCCTTGGAGCTGACGGACGTCCCGGCCCCGACCCCCGATGCCGCGCCGACGGCAGCCCTGACCGTCACGCCCGGACAGGTGGACCAGGGTGGCTCGGTCACCCTCGACGCGTCCGGCTCCACGGACGACAAGGGCATCACCGGCTATGTCTTCGGCTGCGGCACCGGGACGGTGCTGCCGAGCCAGAACGCAGCGACGGCCAGGTGCACCTACTCGAGCGCGGGCAGCTTCACCGCCTCGGTGCAGGTCTCGGACGGGGCCGGGCAGACAGCCACCGCGACCCAGACGGTGACCGTGACAGCGCCGCCGCCGCCGCCGCCGGCCGGCCCCACCGCAGCCCTCGTCGTCTCGCCGCCCTCGGTGGTGGCGGGTGGGCGGGTCACCCTGGATGCGTCAGCGTCGAAGGCCGCCCAGGGCCGGAGCATCGCGTCGTACGCCTTCGACTGTGGCACCGGTTCCGGTTCTAGGTCGCAGGCGTCCGGGACCACGGTCTGCACCTATCCCGCGCCGGGCACCTTCCGGGCGTCCGTGGTCGTCACCGACGACGCCGCCCGGACCGGCTCCGCGACCCAGACGGTGACCGTGACCGCGCCGCCGCCGCCGCCGGCCGGCCCCACCGCAGCCCTCGTCGTCTCGCCGCCCTCGGTGGTGGCGGGTGGGCGGGTCACCCTGGATGCGTCAGCGTCGAAGGCCGCCCAGGGCCGGAGCATCGCGTCGTACGCCTTCGACTGTGGCACCGGTTCCGGTTCTAGGTCGCAGGCGTCCGGGACCACGGTCTGCACCTATCCCGCGCCGGGCACCTTCCGGGCGTCCGTGGTCGTCACCGACGACGCCGCCCGGACCGGCTCCGCGACCCAGACTGTGACCGTGACGGCCGCACCGTCACCGGCCGGCCCCACCGCCGCCCTGAGGACGTGGCCGAAGTCGGTGCGACAGGGTGAGCGGGTCACCCTCGACGCGTCGGCCTCCAGGGCCGCTTCCGGTCACAGGATCGTGTCGTACCGGTTCGTCTGCGGCGACGGCAGGGCGGGCACCACACAGGCGAGAGCCACGAAGGTGTGCACCTATCGGAAGGTCGGCAGGTTCACCGCCTCGGTGGTGGTCGTCGACGACCGAGGGAAGCGCGCCGCCAAGACCGCCGTCGTCAAGGTGACCCCAGGACCGCTGCCCACGGCGCGGCTCAAGGTGTCCCCGACCCACCCGCACCGCGGCCACGTCGTCTGGGTCAGCGCCGCGGCCTCCACCGGCTCGAGTGTGTCCCGGGTGGTGGCGTATCGGTTCCAGTGCGGGTGGCAGGCCCGGACGGCCTGGCGCAAGACGCCCACTGCCTCGTGCAGGTTCTGGGCCGCCCCCGGGTCGACGCAGAGGGTGTCGGTCTGGGTGAAGAACTCGCTCGGACTCGTCAAGTTCACCTACAAGAAGGTGCACGTGGTCCGATGACCTGACAGCCGGTTGCACCGCGGAGGCCTGGGCCGGCCGGGCTCAGGCTTCCGCGGTGCCTCACGCGCTGGTCGACGTCCTGGCGGTGACCGTGCTGGTGGTCGTGCTCACGGTCGCCTTCGTGCCCCCACCGGGATGGGTCGAGGTGCTGGTCGGTCCGGTGGCGGCCGGTGGGGCGCTGGCGACAGGAGCCGGGGAGGTGTCCGACGCCCTGGACGCGGTCCGGCTGCGCTTCCGGTCGTCGCTGCACCGTCCCGGTCCTGGTGGTCGCACAGCTGTGCGCGGCTCGCCGACACAGCCTCCCTGATGCTGCCGGGAGCGGAGTCCCGGTGATTCCTGTGAGCAATGGAGCCTGCTCAGGACGAGTCGGGGGCGATCGCGGCTCCGCGACGGCGCCGTTCCCGAAGTACGACGAGCCCGCCTACGGCCCGCAAAGGCGTGGAGACCGCCTCCTCCAGCGGCGCTCGGCCAGCCGGGCCACGAGGTCTGGTCGTGCAGGTCATCGTGGGCCGACGTCCCACGGCGCAGGGGAGTCCGCGTCAGGCCTGCTTCAACTTCGGCAGGACGGGGGAGGGGGTGAACCCCTTGACCTCTCGGTCGACGACCGCTTCCTCTACGTCTTGTGCTGGGGCACCGGCGAGCTCAAGCAGTACGACGTCTCCGACCCAGCCCACCCACGCGAGGTCGGCTCGCTGCACCTGGGCGGCATCGTTCGCCGCACCGCACACCCCTCCGCGCCCGACGTACCGCTCGCGGGTGGACCGCACATGGTCGAGGTCAGTCGCGACGGCAGCCGGGTGTACTTCACCAACTCGCTCTACGGCGCGTGGGACGACCAGTTCTATCCCGACGGCGTCGGCGCCTGGATGGCCAAGGTGGATGTCGGGCCGGGCGGCGGCATGGCCCTGGACGAACGATTCTTCCCTCACGGCGACGCCTCCTCGGACTCCTACTGCTACCGGTAGCGCTCACAGAAGTCTCGTCCGCAAGTCCGCGAAGTCGAGCACCGCGCGCGTTCGAGGTCATTCACACCCGCGATGACCCGCTGGACTGGCGGGGCATCGCAACTCCAGGACCAAGGGGGGGCCGCTCCGCACCGGCTGACTCCTCGGCCGAGCGAACGAAGGACGGCCAGCTCGAGGGTCGTAGGCACGGACTGGGGACGATCGCGGCGGTTGGACGCACGACGAGGCGCGGGTTGGGCCCGGACGAGGAAGCGTTGCCTTTACCTCGCCTCGATGATTTCTCCGTTGCGGGGTACGCGGCCACCGAAGCTGATTGGCACGGCGGTGGCGTTGAGCACGTCCGAGCGGTCGATGGCCTGAAGGTGGACATGGGGTTCTGTGCTGTTGCCTGAGTTGCCGCAACGCCCGAGCGGCTCGCCCACCTGAACGCTTTGACCGAGCTGCACCAGGACGCTGGCGTGTTGCAGGTGGCACACGGTGACCACCGGGCCGTCGCGCGTTTCGATCATCACGTGGTTGCCAGCCAACTCCGCCCAACCCGCTGCTGCCCGGCGGCGCTGGGTGATGGCATACCCGACGGACGGCAGCCCACGGAAGGAATGGTGATCAGGTGAGGTGTGGTGCACGCCGACGACGACGCCTTGGACGGGCGCGAGGACGGGGCGCCCGAAGCCAGGGAACCGCCCCGCGGGTTCGGGACGCAAGAGCGACCTGAACGTGATCGGGGCCGTTCGCCCTGCCTCGTCGACCGGGACGAAGTCGATCGCGAATGATGTGGCGAACAGGGTGGTGCCGTGGCTGGGCACTCGATTCGCCGGGCTGTTCTGGGTGAGCCAGCGGCCCTCGAACGGGTATGACAGGTCGACTGGCGGCGACGCGCACCCTGATCCTCGTGCAGCTGCAGTCGCTCTGTTACCTCCCCGCGGCTCCGGCTGTTGTCGTTGACCGGGAAGCCAGCCACGCCGGCCGAAGACATCGGCCGTCAGCGAAGCCGGCGGAGCTGCCTTGCCCGGGCTGCGGCGAGCAAGCCGACAGCGGCGGTGACCAACAGCAGGACAAGTCCCCAGACGACGCCCCACGAGATCAACCCGTCCGACGCGATGTTGTTGATGAGGTCACCGTCGAAGGACCCGAAGATCAGGCTGATCAGGCAGAACGCGCTGAGGAGGACAGCCGCGATCCGGCCGACCGGAGGCCGAACATTGCGTGAAGCCAGCCACGCCAAGAGGAGTTGTGTTGCGCCGACCGGCAGCGGCACGGTGGATTCGGTATTGAACCCCCACGCCTCGTCCCAGGTGTCTGCTGCGCCCGAGGCCAGGGCAATGAAGCCGCCGATCACGTCGCAGACGACCAACACCAGCATGGTGAGTAGGAGAGTTTGCCCGGAGGCCACCGACGGCATGGTCCGAAATCGATCGGAGGCGCGGGGTTTGTCCCGACCCGGCTGACCACCCATAAACAAGAGCATGGCACCAACGACTGCTGATCGGCGTGGCCGGGCCGAGAGGCGCTCTCTGCGTTTGTCGTCACGACTGCCGTGCATCAGGGCAGAGCGGGGTCTGGGTGGTCGGCCCGCGAACTTGTCAGCGCCGTCGTTGTCGATGTGGGCATGCTCCAGGAGCCATTCGACGGCGCGGCGCTGGGCTCGAATGTCACGCAGCGCGTGCCAGGCCAAGATGAGCTTGGGATGGTGCTCATAGAGCTGGTTGTTGATCCGTCGGAACGCTCCGCGTCCTTGAAGCGCCCTGGCCAGGCGTCGGCCGGCCGCATCGTCGCTGATGCCCTCAGCGAAGTCGGCCACGCCTTCACCAGCGGTATCCGACGAGAACGCAGTCCGAAAAAGAGCCACAACCAGAGGCTGGGCAGCCGCGATAGAGAGCGTCCCGTCGGACACCTCGACAACAGCCTGGCCGGGCCGCAGCCGTAGGAGAAGTCTCAAGTAGCCGCGCGTCTGGCGATCAGATATAGCGGGAAGCACACGACGAACAGAACCAGGCACAAAGCCGCCCAGAGCTCGGCGCGGTCGATACGCAGCGAACCTATGGTCACGCTGACTTCGCGGCTCGTCCCTTGCCGGGCCCGAGCATCCAAGTAGACCCACACGTCAAGCGCGGCCACGACGATGAGCAGCAAGAGCCCGCTCGCCAGCTGCTGATCCACTCGGCGGCTCCTTGCTGGGCGGACGGGCACAGCCCCACTTGCACGCTATCGCGGTCAGTGTCCTGGCAAGGACGTGAGGCCAGCGCGCGGCTATGACGCACCGTTATCGGACAACGGCTCAGCCGGGACCGGTCAGCCCGCGAGGTCGAGCTCGCCTCGTTGCTGGGGCACAGCTGATTGACCGGCGTGCGTGCCACCGTGCACGCAACCGGACGCGCGCGGGCATCCGCACGCTCAAGCGGACAGCACAACCTTGAGTCTCGCGTCGGGACCCACCCGTCTTGGGTCGCGGTCTGATTTGGCCGAGGTGGCCGAATGTGCAAAGGCAGGAGTTGCCGGGGCTTGTCCGTCAGACTCCGACGGTGCGCATCGGGACGTAGAATCTGCAAGGTCGCTGGGATCGGCGGTACGTTGGCCCCCTCGAGCCGATCTGTGGTGAGGTCTGCCTGGACGGCGCGCAGCCGGTCACCGAGCCCTTCCGCCCGATCCGCTCCCGTGCGACCTGCACCATTCCGGCGGACGGGTCGGTCACGACGACGGAGCCGACCCGGTCGGCAAGCAGGATACTCAGCCGACCGGTGCCGCCGCCGATGTCGACAGCGCTCATCCGAGGCCCGAGGTTCACGGTCTCGGCAATGGCCCGGGCCACCGCCACCTGCCGCTCCTCGTGGCCGGGGTCGTCGTCCCACGTCACGGACTCTTCGTCGAATCGCCCTTACCTGAGCCGAACCCCGGTCACGTGCCGTCCTCGGTCAGGGTCGCGGACGGCAGCCAGTCGGCCCCGAGGAGCTGGGCGAGGTCGGCGAGACCGGTGGTGTCGCTTCCCACCGTGTCGGAGGCGGCGGCGATCCGCTCCACCATCACCTTGCCGACCTGCTCCTCGACGGTGCCCTCGGCGTACGCGATGTGCCACGGCGAGACCTGGTGGTCGCGGTGGGTGCGGCCGGTCACCTGACGTCCGGCGATGCCCGAGAAGCGGGCCTGGTGGAAGACGCCGACCCGCGGCTCGGTGGTTGCCCGGCGGCCGTCGGCGAGGGTCTCGCCGGCGTGCAGGCTGATCGAGGCGACCGCGGTGAACACGCAGACCTTCGCCTGCCCGGTCTGGAACCGGAGCCGCTCGGCCTCGGGGTCGAACCGGTCGCGCCCGTAGATGGAGGCGACTTCGATGCCGGAGTCACGCAGCCGGTCGGCGATCGGGTCGGCGGCGGTCGCGAGGAACTCGACCGAGCAGGCCACCTGTCGCTCGGCCTGGACCTGCTGGGCGATCCAGGCGACCGTCGAGTCGACGCGGATCAGGCCGGCCTTCTGCCGGAAGCGCAGCAGCGCGGCCCGGCCCTTCGCGACATTGCGGCCGCGTCGGGCGATGTCCATCTCGCGGCAGAACTCTCCCCACTCTGCCTCGTACGCAGTGCGCTCCGCAGGCGTGAGCGCTACCGGCATGCCGGAGATCGGCACCGGCCCCCACGGCGCGGCGCGGTGCAGCATCGCCGGGGGCCGCTCGTCGGCGAGCCAGCCGCGCACCAGCTTGAGGTCCGCGGCGCGCCGCGCCGCGTCGGTGGTCCAGGTCGCCCCGTAGCGCCCCTGCTCCACCCCGACGCCGTGGCGTGCGAGCGCGGTGGCGAACGCGGCCCCGGGCTGCGTTGCAGAGGTCCACTCCTGCATCGGCTCGCCGAGCACCTGCGCATAGGCCGGAGCGAGGTACGGCAGCTCGAGCGGCGTGTGTCCGGGCGTCGCGGTGGTCGCGATGACGAACGGCGCCTTGTCGTGCGGCCGCCCGTGACCCGAGATCCGCGCCCAGAGTTTCCACCGCTTGGTCGTCGTACGTCGCAGCGCGTGGGCCTCGTCCGCGATGATCACGTCCCACGTGTGGTCCTTGACCTTCTCCAGCCGGTCCCACGTGATCACGACCCATTCCAGACCCCCGTCGCCCAGCGCCGTGATCGTGCGGCACCAGTGGCCGATCGTGATCGCGGCGGGTCTGTCGGCCACGACGAGCACCCGTCGCGCGCCGCGGAGGTCGCCCACCGCCGTCGCCCCGAGGACCGCGGCGATCGTCTTGCCTACGCCGGGCTCGTCGGCCAGCAGGAACTGCCGCCCGCCCGTCGCGGCGCGCGCCGCGATAGCGTCGGCCGCTTCGAACTGGATCCTCCGGGGCTCGAGCGCGTCGGTCGGCTCGGGGCTGGGCGTCGGATCGCCGGGGTTCAGGGTGTTCTCGATGAACCGACCGAGCGTGTACGGCCCCGGGGCGTAGGGCGCGAGATGCGCGGGCAAAGCCCTCCCGACGTACAAGTGGGTCTTGACGGCCGGATGCCAGGTGGCCCCATCGACCTGCGTCCCGTAGGGGACGTCAAGCACCCACAGCCGCTCGCCCGGCCCCGCAGCCGGCAACGGCCGCTGTCGCGTCCCGCTCCGGCGCGGTGACGCGCTGCGTCGACGAGCACTGGAGGGGCGAGGACTGGGCATCCCCGGACGCTATCGGGGTCTCCCTCTCGAAGAGAGCCGGCTCGCCCACGCCCACGTCCGCGGCGCGGTCGATGTACGCGCAACGCCCATGCTCGTGCTGACCCGTGTGGCGCGCCGCACGTGCAGGCGCCGACTTGCCCGGCATCCACTGCCTCACAGGCGGTGAAGCCACGCACCTCGCGATCATCCGCTGAGCCGGGATTGGGCTGACGCCTGAAAAGGGGCCTGCCCCGGTTGCGGCTGACCGACCGGCGGGCATCGTGTCGCGGCGGTAGGCGCCGGATCTTCACACCTCAGGGCGCCAGTAGGTCGCGTAGCCGCCGCGCGTTGCGCACCGCGTTCCCGGCGCCGTCGTTGTTGAAGTACGCGTAGACCTCCCGCCCCGACCCCTCCCACTCACGGATCCGGTCGGCCCACCAGGCCAGGTCGTCGTCGGAGTAGGAGCCGCCGTACAGCCAGTCGTGGGACGGTCCGTGCAGCCGCACGTACACGAACGGTGCAGTCGAGCGCAGCACACAGGGCAGCCCGGCGCCGCTCATCACGCAGTACGCCGCACCGTGCCGTTCCAACAGCTCGAAGACCTCCTCGGCGTGCCAGCTGGGATGGCGCAGCTCGACGGCGACCTGGACCCACCAGGGCAGCCGATCGAGGAACCAGGCCAGGCGCAGGTCGTCGCGTTCCAGGGTCGGGGGCAGCTGCACGAGCAGCACGGCTCGCCGGTCGTAGAGCTCGTGCCACGAGGCGGCGATCCGGTCCACCCAGACCTCCGGCGAGTAGAGCTTCTTGGCATGCGTCAGCCCCCTGGGTGCCTTGACCGACATCCTGAACCCGTCAGGGAGGCGCCTGCGCCAGCTCGCGAACGTGGCATTGCGCGGCCACCGGTAGTGGCTCGCGTTCAGCTCGACGGTGTCGAACTCCTGGGTGTAGAGGTCGAGCCGCTTCGCCGGCGACGTCCCCGGCGGGTAGAGCACACCGTCCCAGTGGTCGTAGCTCCACCCCGAGGTCCCGACCCACGCCACGAACAAAGCATCGCACCCACTCCGTGCGGCTGACGTGGGTACCCAGGCTTCCGGCGCCGGCCGATCCAGATCGCTGCCTCGACCGAAACGCGGCTGCTAGACGATTGCCGTCAGGATCGGTGTCTGGCCAGACTCGGTCCAGGTGTCCGACGGAGGGCTCTCCACGCGGCTGCCCACCCGTTGTCTGAGGTGTGGCTCTCTTCCGGTCTGCAATCCGTCGGCCACCGTGTCGACGTGTGGCTCAGGGGACTGCCCGGCTCGTAGCAGCAGTGCCCACCTCGCCGTCCGTACCGGTGCGAGGAGAGGCAGGAGCAACGATGGGGAAGGCCGGTCCGGCCCCCCGGATGACGTCGACGAGCTCGTCGCGCGTTGGCCCTGGTGCGTATCCCGGTCGCCAGCCGGCCTGGTAGACCGCGCGTGCCCATGGCTCGGCCGGCTCGAGTGTCTCGGGCAGTGCGGTCATCGCGAAGTAGCCCGCTGCGTGCTGCCCGATCCGGGGGTCCGCCTCGGCTGCCGCCGCGATCAGGTCGGAGGTCAGCGGGCCGTTCAGGTCGAGGTCCTCGCCCTGCCAACGCCTCATCGTCCCGCCATCGATCGCGATGTGGTCCGCCACCCAGGGCTCGATGTGATGGTCGCACCAGGCGCCGAACGGTCCGGCCACGGTTGACGGGTCTTCGCCCTCGTCGAGGAGCTCGAGGAGCGCGCTCACCTGCATGCAGGCCATGGCGATCCCACGTCCTCTCGTCGGAGTCGTCGTCGCGACCGAGTCCCCAACAGCGACCAGTCCGGGTGTGCCGGCTTGTCGGCGGTAGACGTTGCGCAGCGCCCCGCCGACGAGCACCCCCGAGGTGGGGTGTGCGCGCGCCGGTTGGGTCCACTCGGCGAGCGTCGGGATGGCTCGGCAGGCCGCCTCGAAGGCGGTCTCGAACCGCAGCGACTTGAGTGCATTGTCTCTGGTAGGGCGCACGATCACCACCGAGAAGTGCCCCAGCTCGTGCAAGAAGAGCAGGCACTGGTAGCCGTCGAAGTCGGCGATGTTGGCGATCGGGCTCATCAAGGGGCCTGGCCCCGCTCCGGCTCGCAATCGGTAGGTGCGGTCGACGTACGCAAGGCCGCAGTCGCCGTCCAGGTCGGGATCGGCGCTCAGCGGACTGGACCTTCCGAGACGCCCGGCTCGACCCGAGGCGTCCACGACCAGGTCGGCCTCGACAAAGGATCCGTCGACCTGCACGCCGGTGACCTGTCCGCGTTCCTGGACGACTCCGTCGACGTGACCGGTGCGCAAGGTGAGGCCGGGCTGCTTCGCGGCGGCGAGGCGAAGCGCTCGCTCGAAGGTCGACCGACGTGATCGCACGACTTGTACCTGGCGGGATCCCACCGGGTTCGGCACCTCGACGGGGTGGGCGCCCAAGGAGAGCCAGGTTTCGAGGGCCTCCGGCCATTCTGCCCGGAGGAACATCGGCACCTGGGGCCGGAAGCCGTGCGCGTGCTCGAACTGCATGACGCCACGACGGGCCCAGTCCTCTCGCCTGGGGCCGGGGTCCCGGTCCACCGAGATGACCTCGTGACCGCGCCGTGCGAAGGCGGCGCCGAGCAGCAGTCCCGCCGGGCCGGACCCCACGATGAGTGCCCGCATGACCGTCCTCCGCTACACTGGAAGTGATTTGATTACATCGAGAGTCACTCCAAGAGGGTTCGCTGTCAACATGTCTCAGGCCCGTCGTCCATACCGGTCGACGCTCCGCGCGGAGCAGGCCCGGGTGACCCGGCGCGCCATCGTCGGTGCGGGCCGGGATCTCTTTGTCGACCTCGGCTGGTCGCGCACGACCATCGACGCCGTAGCAGCCCGAGCCGAGGTGAGCCGTAAGACGGTGTTCACCGCCGTCGGCGGGAAGGCGGCCCTCCTGAAGCTCGCCTTGGACTGGGCCCTGGTCGGCGACGATGAACCGGTGCCGATGTCTGAACGACCGGTCATTGCGGAGATGGAACGATTGGCCGACCCCCGCGAACTCGTGGCCCGCTGGGCACAGTTCGTCGCCGACCTGGAGGTGAGGGCGGCCCCGCTTGCCGACGTACTTGTCGTGGCTGCGGACGCAGACCCGGACGCCGCCGTCGTCCACGCCGAGTCTGAACGCAACCGGCTCGGGGGAGCGACGGGCTTCGTGGCTCATCTCGCGGCGATCGGTGGTCTGCGACCCGGTCTGACCACTGAACGCGCCGTGGCCGCCACCCTCGTGCTGATGGACCCCGCCGTCTGCCGCACGCTCGTCCGCCAGCACCGCTGGACGCCCGCCGAGTACGCCCGCTGGATCGAGCGGGCGGCTGTGGCCGAGCTCCTCGGGGACACGACGCCGAAGGCGTGACGAGACCACGGACGGGACGTTGGACGTCGCAACCGCAGGCGGCCCCGCGGGTGCGGAGCCGCCTGCGGTGGCCGCTGTGCGTCAGGCCTGCTCCACCTTCGGCAGGACGGGGGAGGGGGTGAACCCCTTGACGGTCATCCAGAGGCCGACCGAGAGCTCCCAGACGGCCACCGGAAGGGTCAGGAAGAACGAGATCGCGGAGACCTGGTCGAAGACACCGAACAGCTGGGCGAGGAAGGCCCCGAACAGCAGCGGGGCGCCGATCAGACCGACCGTCGGGATGATCCGGGGCACCAGCCGCGAGCGGTAGAGCAGGGTGCCGAGCAGCACCGCGTTGAAGGCGGGCATCAGTCCGGGGCCGAAGAGGAAGGTCCAGTTGCGGACGTCGACCAGCGCGTTGGCCGTGACGGTCGCCGCGGGCGTGCCGACGCCGGTCGCGCCGGCCAGGTCCTGCTGCATGGTGACCACGGCGAGCAGGCTGACCACGCCGATCATGATGACGGCGCCCTCCAGGAGGCGGGAGGTGACGAAGCCGAGCGCCATCGACTGGTTCTGCCGCTTCACCACCGGGTACAGCGCGACGGCCGAGCCGATGGCGGTGATCGCGTTGACGCTGTCGAGGAGACAGCCCCAGATCACCCGGGTGTCGTTGCCGACGCTGGTGACGAAGTCGGCGTTGTTGATCGCCGGCCCGATCAGGATCAACGCCGGGATCGAGGAGACGAAGGTGAGCAGGTAGAAGATGCCGGCTGCCCGGGAGTGGCCGCGCATGCGGTCGACGGGCGCCGCTGCGTGGTACGACGAGGGGGCGGTTGCGGTGGTGGTCATGTCAGGCTCCTGATGCGGTGTCGGAGGTGCGGACTGAGCGCCGTACGACGTCGGACTCGACCTGGGTGACCGAGACCAGGGTCAGGCCGATGTCGCGCAGCTGGTGCAGCAGGCCGTGCAGGGCGGCCTGGTCGACGACGGGACCCGTGAGCAGGGTGAAGCCGTTGTCGGTGGTGAGGGTCATGCCGTCGAAACGGCTGGACCACCGGGGGGCGAGACGACCCTGGAGGCGGATCTCGTACCAGCCGGTGCCGTCCGGGCTGCTGGCGGTTGGTGTGCTCATGACCGCAAGCTAGGAGCCGACGTGGTGAGTGCGCCTCACATCATCTGGTGATCTTCGGAGTCAGCGCGCGAGCAGGTCGAGCTCGCGACCCCGGGTGACCGCTTCGCGGCGGGTGCTGACACCGAGCTTCGCGTAGATGCTCTTCGTGTGCGTGCGCACGGTGTTGACCGACACCACCAGCTCACGCGCGATCGCCGGCCCGGCGAGATCGCTGGCGAGCAGTCGGAGCACGTCCAGCTCGCGCGCACTGAGCGGGTCCACGAGCGCCTGTCGCACCGGGGACGCCGGGGGACCGGCGGCGAGCAGCCGCCGTGGGTAGCCCCATGCCGGGTGCTGACGCGACAGCCCCTTGAGCAGCGTGGCCAGCGGCGGCTCCACGAGCAGGCGCACGTACCCGTCGGGCTCGGCCAGCCGGAGCGCGCGTTCGAGCACCGTGGCATCGGCAGTGGCGATCGCCTCCAGGGCGAGGATCTCGATGAGCGTGCCGGTCCTCCCGCCCGCCTCGGCGGCGACCCTCAGACGCTCCAGGAGGTGGGTCGCCGAGCGTAGATCCCCTTGGGCGAGAAGGATCCGGGCGAGGGTGACGTGCTCGTACTCGCGGACGTAGGACGGTTCGTCATCCGCGGAGAGCCCACGGTCACGTGCCCATCCGAGCGCCTCGGCCACGCGCCCCTGCTCGACCAGCACGCGCGCCCGCATCGCCGCGACCGGTCGTACGTCGGGCGAGAAGTCGCCGACGTAGACGCGCTGGGCGTCCTCGAGCAGGGTGGCCGCGCCGGCCAGGTCGCCGTCGGCTGCGAGGAGCCGGGCGCGGGCGACCCGGCGCCGATAGGGGAACTGCGGCAGTCCCAGGCGCTCGCCGAGAGTCTCGGCGCGGGCCAGCTGCTCGGCGGCGGCCGCGAGGTCGTTGCGCTCGAACGCGATCTGGCCGAGCCCGACCAGCATGTCCGCCGTGCCGCGCATCGGCGGTCCCGGCTCCCGACCCGCGAGCGTCAGGGCATCCTCGTAGGTGCGCCGCGCGTCACCGAGCCGTCCCTGCGTGATCCGGAGGTCGGCCAGGGTGATCGAGCAGCCGAGCACGTCGCCGACGTGCCCTGCCCGGAGGAGGCCGTCGACCGCGGTGGAGTAGCGACGATGCGCGCCGGCCAGGTCGCCGCTGCCCCAGGAGGCCAGCCCGGACAGCGCCGCCGCGGCCGACATCACGACGTCATCGCCCTCCACGGCGAGGGCGACCGCCCGGTCGGCGTGCACGATGACGCCCGCCGGGTCGCCGCCGATCAGTGCCAGCGCGGCCCGGTACATCTCGATGGCACCCGGCAGGCGCGCGAGCTCGGCCCGGTCGACCACCACCAGCCCCGCCGGCGGGTCGGCCAGCACCCTCTCGACGTCGTCCAGCCTCCGCTCGACGTCCGCGAAGTCGCCGCTCGACATCAGTGCTCCGATGAACCCGACGGCCAGCACCGGCCGGACCGCGACCTGCTCGTCGGGGATGTCCGCGAGCCAGGCGCGGGCCGTGGTCTCGCGACGCTCGCGCAGCAGGCCGAGGATCGCCCGCTCGACCCGGTCGGCCGCCTCCCCGGCGTCCCCGGCCGCGAGCGCGTGCCGGACCGCGGCCACCGGTTCGCCCTCAGCGTCGTACCAACCTCCCGCGCGGCGGTGCAGTGCGGTGAGCTCGTCGGGCCGCTCCTCGAGCAGGTGCGTGCGGAGGACGTCGGCGAAGAGGTGGTGGTAGCGGTACCAGTGCCGGCTGTCGTCGAGCGGCACGACGAACAGGTTCGAGCGGTCGAGCAGCTCGAGCACCGCCCTGCCGTCGTCGCCCTCGGTGACCGCGTCGCACAGCGGCGCGCTGAGCCGGTCGAGCACCGAGGTCTGCAGGAGGAAGCGTCGTACGGCGTCGGGCTGCCGGGCCAGCACCTCCTCGACCAGGTAGTCGACGACGTAGCGGTCGTCTCCGGCGAACCCCGCGATGAAGCCGGCCACGTCGTCGCGTCCCCGGAGCGAGATCGCCGCGAGCTGCAGCGCGGCGATCCAGCCCTCGGTGCGTCCCTCCAGGGCGGCGATGTCGGCGGCGCTCAGGTCGAGCCCGACCGCCTGGTTGAGGTAGGCGGTGACCTCGTCGAGCGTGAACCGGAGGTCGGCCGCGCGCACCTCGACCAGCTCGCCGCGGGCCCGCAGCCTTCCCAGCGGCAGGGCCGGGTCGGCGCGTGTACTGATCACCACGTGCACCTGCTCGGGCAGGTGCTCCACCAGGAACGCCACGTCGTCCGCGATCGCCGGGCCGTCGGCCAGGTGGTAGTCGTCGAGCACCAGGTCGAGCCCGCCCGGCAGCCCGCCGAGGTCGTTGAGCACCGTGGCGAGGACTGTCTCCATCGGCGGGTTCGCGGACTCCAGCAGCGGCAGCGCGCTCGCACCCACCCCGGGAGCGGCCGCGTCGAGCGCGGTCACGACGTACGTCCAGAACGACTCGGGCCGGCGTTCGCTCTCCTCCAGCGACACCCACGCCACCGGCCGCCCGGCTGCCGCCAACCACGAGGCCAGCAGGGTGGTCTTGCCGAACCCCGGCGGCGCCGAGACCAGCGTCAGCCGGTCGCCCAGCCGCCGGCTCAGCCGGGGCCGGGCGACGAGCCCGCGTCGTACCTTCGGCGCGTAGAGCTTGGTTCGGAGCAAGGGACCCGGCATGGCCGCTCCCTCCGCTGCTCACGATCTTCCTTGCAGACTAGGGCACCCGCCGAACGTCAGACCGGCCTGGCTCAGTCGGGGACGGCTCCACGGACCGGGACACGAACCGTCACGGTGCAGCCGGCCCCTGGGGCGCTGGTCACTTCGAGGTCGGCACCGCAGGCAGCGGCACGATCGCGCATGGTGGACTGGCCCAGGTGCCCGGGACCGGTTGCGACCGGGTTGAAGCCGCGGCCGTCGTCGGTGACGCGAACCAGCAGGAGTGACGGCCCGCCGGGGTCGGGCATCTCGATGAGGACCTCGGCAGCGCTGGCACCTGAGTGCTTCGCCGTGTTGTTCAGGGCCTCGAGCACCAACCGGTAGAGGTGCTCCTCGGTGTCCTCGTCGACAGGCAGCCGTTCGGTGGGGCCGACCACGGTGATGGGCAGACCTTCGCGCGAGGCCAACGCCGCAGCCTGGCGGCGTAGAGCGCCGACGAGTCCCTCGGCGGCCAGCGCATCGGGGCGCAGCTCGAAGATCAGGGCCCGCATCTCGGCCTGGGCGCCCCGAGCCAGCTGGGCCATCGCCGCCACCCCGACCGCCAGCGGGTCGTCGGCGGGAGTTCCCCGGCTGCCCAGGGCGCGTTCCGCGGCGCGGGCGTGCATGGTCATGGCGAACAGGGCCTGGCTGACCGAGTCGTGGAGCTCGCGGGACAACCGTTGCCGTTCCGCCAGGGTGGCGTGGGACTCGGCGTCCTCGAACAGGTGGGCGTTCTCGACCGCGACGGCTGCCTGGTCGGCGATCGCCTGCAGGAAGGTCAGCTCGTCGGCGTCGACGGCTCGCCCGGCGTTGACGTAGAGCAGCAGGCAGCCCACGCAGCGGCCGTGCGAGCCCAACGGGACCACGACGGTGTCCTCGTAGTCCAGGGCGTCCCACATCGGATGGAGCGGCGCGTAGTCCGGGTCCTCCAGTGCCTGGGTCCGGAACCCGCGGATGACGTTGATCTTCGTGTCGTTGGTGACGGCGCGAATCAAGGACTTCGCTCCGAGCGCGTAGGAGGCCTCGACCGCCTCGCGGTAGCCGTCGGGAAGACCGTCGTCGACGTAGTGGGCGAGCGTGAGCAGGTCCGAGTCCTCCCAGACGACGACGGCCGCAGCGGCGGCGCCGGTTGCCGAGCGGACCGAGCGGGCCACCTGCCGGAGGGTCTCCTCGAGGGGATGCTGGACGGTCATCGCATCGGCGATCGCGGTGAATCCGGAGATCCGCTGCTCCAGCTGCTCGTACGCACGTACGCGCTCGGTCGCATCGGTCACGATGTCCACGAAGCCGACGACCTCGCCATCGACGAACGTGGGTGCGAAGACGACATCCCAGTAGGTGACGATGCCGGCTGTGGACAACCGGTGCGCAGCCTGACGGACGACCTGACCTGCCAGGACCGCGTCGAGCAGCGGCCTCGTGACCTCCTCCTGACCGGGCAGCAGCTCGAACAGACCCTTCCCGGGTGTCACCGACTCGGCGGGGACCCCGAGATAGTGCGTGAAGAAGCCCGCCCAGGTCCGGTTGCAGCGCTGCAGGCGCAGGTCCGTGTCGAAGACTGCGATGCCCATCGGCACCTGGTCGAAGAAGATCTCCAGGAGCTGCGCGTCGAGGTCCCCGTCCTTGCGAGTGACGGGCGGGACGGTCTCACGGCGTTCCGGAACCGGCCAGGTCATGACGAACCGTCCTGCTGGGAGCTCACCAGACCTTCTCGGACCGCCCACATGGCCACCTGGGTCCGGCTGGTCAGGCCGAGCTTGGCGAGAATGTTCGACACGTGGGTTCGCGCCGTGCGCTCACTCACCGCCAGAGCCTTCGCGATCTGCCGGTTGGTGTTGCCGCGAGCGATGCCGACGACCACCTCCCGCTCGCGCGGCGTCAACGCCGCGGACTCCTTCCTCGGGGCCCGCAAGGACGATGTCAGGGCCTTGGCCGCGACCGGGTCGAGGCGCACCTCGCCGGCGACTGCGGCCCGGATCGCGTCGACGACTTCCGAGGCATCCGCGTCCTTCAGCAGGTACCCGGCTGCCCCGGCCTCCAGTGCTCCGCGGATCTGCTGTTCTTCGACGAAGCTGGTGACCGCGACGACCTCCACCTGGGGCCAGCGAGCCTTGATGGCCGTGGTGGTCGCGATGCCGTCCATCTCGGGCATGAGCAGGTCCATGAGCACGACGTCGGGGAGTCCGCGGCTGTTGGCCAGCACGGCGAACTCGTCCAGGGCGCGACGGCCGTTCGATGCGGAGCCGATGACGACGATGTCGGGCTCCGTGTCGAGGTAGGCGGCCAGCCCGGTGCGAACCACGGCGTGGTCATCGACCAGGAAGACTCGGATCGGCATCTCCGGGTTGCCCACCCGGGGATGCTACGACATTCGGCCGGGCGTCGGCGGACGAATGACGCGGCCGATGTCGGCGCTGTGCCGCAGGCGGCGAGTTCTCGGACAGAGCACGCTCGGGGCATGCCCTCCTCCCTCGAGATTCCCGGTGACACGCCGCCGGCCGGTGACAACGACAAACCAGGGCCAACCGTGCCGCCCGGGTCGGTCCTGCTGGTCATCGACGTCCAGGTCGGCTTCGAGGACCCCTCGTGGGGTCGGTGGGGTCGGCGAAACAACCCGCAGGCCGAAGACGTCTGCGCCGCGCTCCTGAAGGAGTGGCGGGCCCGGGGCTGGCCGGTGATCCACATCCAGCACGACTCGTGTGATCCGCGGTCCCCGCTGTACCCCGGGCAGCGGGGCCACGACCTGAAGCCCCAAGTCGCCCCCCGGCCCTACGAGATGGTCCTCCACAAGCAGGTCAACAGCGCGTTCATCGGCACTGACCTGGAGGCGAGCCTGCACGCCCTGGACACGCCGGGCGTCGTGCTGTGCGGACTCACCACCGACCACTGCGTCTCCACGACGACCCGCATGGCGGCCAACCTCGGCTTCCCCTCCTGGGTCGTCGCGGACGCCTGCGCCACCTTCGGACGCACCGGCGCCGACGGAACAACGTTTCCCGCGCCTGTCATCCACGACACCGCCTTGGCGAGCCTGCACCGGGAGTTCGCCCACGTCACCACGTCCGGCGCCCTGTCATGACCCTCACTCGATGCCACCACCACCAACCGTTCTGCGGAGGATGCGATGACCACCACCATGTACCTGCTCAACTTCGCCCTGCTGGCCTTCGTGCTGTCGGCCAACCTCGGCACCAGGACCGTGACCATTCCCCGGTTGTGTCTGCCTGTGCTGCTGGTCGTCATCGCTGGTGACGCGCTCCTGCGGGACATACCGACCGCTGGGCACGACGTCGTGCTCGAGGCGGCCGGGGTCGGCGCCGGGATGGTGCTGGGCGTCGCCGCCGGCGCGCTGGTCCGCGTCAGGCGTGACCGGGGCGGGCGGCTGGTGATGCGCGCCGGGGTCGCGTATGCCGGACTGTGGGTGGCCGTGATCGGCGGTCGGATGCTGTTCGCGTACGGCGCCGAGCACTGGTTCCCCGCCGCCATCGGTCACTTCTCCATGACCCACCAGATCACCGGCGCGGACGCATGGACGGCGGCGTTCGTCCTGCTCAGCCTCACGATGGTCCTGGTCCGTGTCGCGACCTCCGTCGCCATCATCGCCACCGCCGACAGCCGCGGGCCGTCGAACTCGCGCCCCGTAGCCCTCGCCCGTCCTGGCCTGTCCTCCCCACCGAGTCGACCCACCCGCCAGCGGAGCATGCGGTGACACCACCGATCCTCACCCGTCCCCGCGCCCTCGCGGTGGCCATCGGCGCCGCAAACCTCACCGCCACCACCGCAGGCGCGCTCGCCGCCGGCGCGCTGCTGCCGCACGCGTCGGCGTGGACCAGCCGACTGCTGGTCCTGCTGGGCCTCGCCGCCGTCGTCACCGCCGTGCTCGCCGCCAGCCGGGGGTGGGCCGGCGCCGGGTTCAGCACCCGCGTGGTCGAGCCCCGTCTGCTGGCCCTCCCGGCAGTCGTCGCTCTGGCCCCGCTGGTCACCGGGGTGCACCTTCCCGGTGCCTCGATGCTGACCGTGTTCGTGCTCGGGTATGCGGTGACCGGCTTCTTCGAGGAGGCTCTGTTCCGGGGACTGGTGCTGGGCGTGCTGCGCCCGACCGGGGCGGCGGGGGAGGTGTGGCCGGCCGTCTGGATCACCTCTGTCCTGTTCGCCGCCGCACACCTGCCCAACATGCTGTTCGGGCAGACAGCCGCGATGACGCTGGCCCAGGCGGTCGGCACGTTCTGCTTCGGCGTCGGTTACGCCGCCGTACGGGTGCGCACCGCGACCGTGCTCCCGTTGATGGCGCTGCACTTCGTCACCGACCTGTCCCTGCGCATAGATGCCCTGCCGGTCTGGGCGCACTGGACCGTGATGGTCGGCGGCGACACCGTGTTGCTCCTCTACGGGATCTTCCTTCTGCGCCGGGCCGCGACGGTCCTTCCGGGTCGCTCCCACACTCCACGCGTTCGCACCGCATCACTCAGCCACCCTTGAGAGGACCAGCCGCACACCCCATGAGCACCCCACCTGGAACCAGTTCGACCGGCCTGCCCCGCACTGACCTCACGACGCGTCCACGGTTCCGGACCCGGGCCGAGCTCCACGCCCTCGTGGGCGATCCGAGCGAGGTCCTGGCCCCCCTCAGCAGCAGGACACCGCAGCTCGCGTTCGCCTTGGAGTCCACCTTCGGCGACGTCCTCGCCGAGCCGGGGCTGGACCGGCGAACCAGAGAGATCGCGACTCTCGCCGCGCTGGCCGCCCTCGGCGGCTCGCAGAGCGAGCTCGACGTGCACGCGGAGGCGGCTCTGCGGGTCGGTGTTGACGCCGACGAGATCAGGCTCCTTCTGCACCACCTCGTGCCCTACGTCGGGTTCCCACGAGTCCTGCAGGCGACCCGCACCGTGGGCGTCCACCTGCCTGAACGGCTCCCCGAGACGCAGGTGCACCTCGGTGACCATGCCACCGCACTGATCGACCGCCCCGGGCATGACCCATCCCTCGCACCCCTGGTCCTTGTCCACGCGCTCGGACTGAACCGGCAGATGTGGCGGGACACCATCGCCGAGCTGCCCGCCGACCGCCGCGTCCTCGCCTACGACCTACGTGGCCACGATCGTGCCACCGACGCACCGCGGGTGACCAGCCTCGAGCATTTCGCGGTCGACCTCGAACACCTGCTCGACACACTCGACCTGCCCGCAGTCCACCTGGCCGGACTGTCCCTCGGCGGTTCCATCGCCCAGGTCTTTGCCCTCACCAGACCCTCCCGCGTCGTCGCACTCGACCTCATCGCAACCGTCGCCCACACCCAACCGGCGTTCCGCGAACGGGCGGCAGCCGCGGAGACCGACGGCATGGACGCCGTCCTGGCCGGCACACTCACCCGTTGGTTCACCCCCTACGCCCTCGCGGTCAACGGGTGGGCAGTGCGCTACGCCCGCGACCTGGTGCAGCGCACCGACGTCGGCAACTGGGCGGCCAGCTGGCGTGCACTGGCAGGCATCGACACCTTGCCGATGCTCGGCAGCCTGGCCATGCCGGTCCGGGTGATCGCCGGGGAGCTCGACCCATCCAGCACGCCGGCCAGCATGGCAGCGATCAGCGACGCGATCCCGGGTGCGCAGTTCACCGTCATGCCCGGGGCGCCGCACATGCTCAGCCTCGAGCGGCCCGCCGACCTGGCGGCCCTGCTCGCCCAGGCACGAGGAGGACCTCAAGGCGGGCCACCGAGACAGTAGGGCGGCACCCCAAGGAGCGCTACTGCTCCATCCGGCTGAGACGCCATAGACCCACCACGCCACGGGACGCTCCTCCAACGACGATGACGGGCCGGAGACCGAGGCCCACGCCGGGCTCCCTATGGCGCGCTGAGCGCACCAGTTCTGGCCACGACATGAGGTCGTCGGGCATCAGTTCCGGATTCCACGAACGGTCGACGCAAGCGGAGCCTATGCTCGCCCGGGCTCATGGCATGGCCATGAGCCCCGCTCCTGTTCCCGCTTCTCGAAGGACAAACCTTGACCGAGTCAACACCGGCCGCACCGATGGCACCTGAGCCTGCTCAACCCGCGACCCAGGCACCGGCCGCGCCGCATGCGCCGCTTCTCCCGGCCGCCGCGCCCTCAGCTGCGGCGCCAGCCGGCTACGCGCCCGCTGGGTACCCCGCCGCTCACACCGGCCCGGTCGGCAAGATCCGCGGCACAGGTGTGTGCATCTTGCTGGCCATCATCACGTTCGGCATCTACCAGCTGGTCTGGTACTTCAAGGTGCACAGCGAGATGAAGCGCCACTCCGGCCAGGGCATCGACGGCGGCATCGCGCTCATCCTGGCGTTCTTCATCGGGATCGTGATGCCCTACATCACGTCCTCGGAGGTGGGTGGTCTGTACGAGCGCCGCGGCCACGCCAAGCCGGTCTCCGGCGCCACCGGCCTCTGGTACTTCCCTGGCATGTTCATTCTCGTCGGCCCTCTCGTCTGGTTCATCAAGACCAATGGCGCGCTCAACTCCTACTGGCGATCACTGGGCGCAGTCTGACGGCAGAACCCAGCGTCACCTCGAGAGCCCTGGCCGCACGGCCGGGGCTCTCGCTGTCCGTGGACCACCTCGGGGCCCATACGCGGTGGTGGGAGCGTCGCGAGTCTCGATGCGGGCCCGATGCCGAGCAACCGCCCCTGACAGGGGCAGAACGGAGAACGGGCGCTTCGCGGTGGAGAGACTCCCGCCAGGAACGCCCAGCCGGTCTGGGTCGAGCCGGTCGTCAGAGAATCATCGGTCTCGTCCCGAGACGTACCGAGGCGACAAGTGCATGATGTCAGTAGAGGTCTGACTGCCTGTCTGGCGAGTGCGGCCAGATGTGCCCCTCCGGCGGCCACTTGGGGGGCGCCGTCCAGGCTCGGACGGCCGGAGAAGGGGGCAGGCGATGGCGAGACTTGTCTCGGTCAACGTCGGGATGCCGAGGGACGTGTCGTGGCGCGGTCGGACCGTGCACACGGGGATCTGGAAGCGTCCGGTGTCCGCGCCACAGATGGTGCGTCGACTGAACATCGACGGCGACGGACAGGGCGACCTGGCCGGGCACGGTGGGGAGATGCGCGCCGTCCTCGTCTACCAGATCGAGTCCTACCAGCACTGGCAGGAGTTCTTCGAACGCGACGACCTCGAGCACGGCGCCTTCGGGGAGAACTTCACGGTCGAGGGCCTCAGCGACGACGAGGTCTGCATCGGCGACCGCTACCGGATCGGTACGGCGGAGTTCGAAGTCACTCAGCCGCGGGTGACCTGCTTCCGGGTGGGGATGCGGATGGGAGAACCGCAGCTCCCGTCGCTGCTGGTCGCCCACCACCGTCCCGGGTTCTACCTACGTGTGCTCACCGAGGGCCACGTCAGCGCCGGCGACGAGGTCGTGCGTATCGCGCGTGGGCCGCATGCGCTGAGTGTGGCCGAGGTGGACGCGCTCCTCTACCTCCCCGGGCACGACCCGGAACGGCTGGCGGCCGCCCTGGAGGTGCCCGCCCTGAGCCCCGGCTGGCGCGGGTCCTTCCGAAGCATGCTGGAGCGCGAGGCGGGCCCGGCTCAGCCGGCCGGTGTCGCCGTCGCGTCGCCGCCGGCGTGGGCCGGCTTCCGACCCCTGACCGTCAGCGACGTCGTCGTCGAGAGCGACTCCGTGACGTCGTTCCGTCTCGGCGGGGACGACGACGCGCTGCCGGCGTACCAGCCCGGGCAGTTCCTCACCCTGAAGCTGGCGGGGGCGGGTGACCCGGTTCCGGTGCGGACATACTCGCTGTCGGGGGACCCGGACGGCGGCGAGTACCGGATCAGCGTGAAGCGCGAGTCGCACGGGAGGGCGAGCCGGTACCTCCATGAGCACCTGCGCCCCGGCACCCGGATCGAGGTCGCGGCGCCGCGCGGCGACTTCGTGCTCGACGGGGAAACCGACCCGGTGCTGCTCATCTCGGCCGGCATCGGGCTGACACCGGTGCTGGCGATGCTGCACCGGCTGGCGAACGAGGGCAGCACCCGCGTGGTGTGGTGGATCCACACCACGCATGACGCCGAGAGCCACGCGTTCTCCGCCGAGGTCACCGACCTGCTCGGCCGGCTGACGTCGGCGCACTCCCTCGTCTACTACACGACCCCGCGCCACCCGCTCGCTGCGGACTCGGTCATCCGGGCGGGCAGGCTCACCGCGGACGTGGTCGCCGGGCTGGGCCTCCCGGCGAACGCGCACGCCTACGTCTGCGGTCCGGAGCCGTTCATGGACGACGTCGCGGCCGCCCTCGCCGGAGTCGGCATCGACCCTGCCCGCATCCACACCGAGCGGTTTGGGTCGAGGTCGCCGGTCAACCCCGGCGTCGTCGGGGTGGACGCGCCCCCGCCACACCAGCCACCGGGCCCGTCCGGCGTCGGTCCGGAGGTGACCTTCGCCCGCTCGGGGCTCACGACGGCATGGTCGGACGCCTACTCCTCCGTGCTCGAGCTCGCCGAGGCGTGCGACGTACCCACCCGGTGGTCATGCCGCACCGGCGTCTGCCACACCTGCGTCACGGCCGTCCTGTCGGGAGAGGCGTCATACGAGATCCCGCCGCTCGAGGCGCCCGGCGAGGGGGAGCTGCTCATCTGCTCGGCACAGCCGACCGCGGACCTCGTGATCGACCTCTGACGTTTGTCATGCCGCGGTGGCTTGCCTACGCGCGGAACGGCGCCGACGACGTAGCCGGCTCCATGAGCCCGTCGCTTCAGTCCGCCTCACTACGGCACGGCTATTTCCGGCCCGGGGGAGCAGGGCTGGGCTGGCCCCTCACCCTTGACGCATACTGATATCGGCATATGATTGCGTGATGGCACGGGCAGCGACGACGTCGGACGTCTTCAACGCGATCGCTGAGCCCCAGCGCCGGGAGATCCTGGTCCTGCTCCGGGCGGGTGAGCGGCCGGTGACCGAGTTGGCCCGGGAGCTGGGGATGACCCAGCCGGGGGCGTCGAAACACCTGCGGGTGCTCCGGGAGGTCGGGTTGGTGCGGGACCGCAAGGCAGGCAAGCAGCGGCTGTACGGCCTTGACGCCCGCGGGCTGCGACCTGTTCACGAGTGGACCGGTGGGTTCGAGCGGTTCTGGGACGAGAGCCTCGACCGGCTGGACGCCTACGTGCAGAACCTCAAGCAGGCGAGGCAGGAGGAGTAGCCGATGAGCGCGATGGGACGAGGAGCGCCGACGCGGTCCGCGACCCGAATGCCTTCGAGTCGGTCCTGAGGTTCGAGCCCGACGGCGCGGCGACCCGGATCGAGATGCGCACGGTGTTCCCCACCAAGGAGCTGCGCGACGAGGCGGTCGACAAGTACCACGCGATCGAGGGTGGCCGGCAGACCCTGAGCAACCTGGCTGCCTACGTCACGGGGATCGTTCGGTGGGGAGCGGAGGGCTGATGGCCGGGAGGGTGTTCTTCAGCGTGTCGATGTCGCTGGACGGTTTCATCGCGCCCGAGTCCCTCGAGGACTTGATGGGGCAGCAGTGGATGGAGCTGCAGGGGTGGATCTTCCCGCAGCGGTTCTTCCGGGAGAACCTGAAGCTCGGCGAGGGCGGCGAGGAAGGGCGCGACAACGACATCCTGCGGGAGACGTTCGAGCGCACCGGCGCGAGCGTGATGGGCAAGCGCATGTTCGACGCCGGCGAGCGGGCGTGGCCGGAGGAGGCGCCGTTCCACACCCCGGTGTTCGTCGTGACGCACGAGAACCGCGATCCCTGGGAGCGGCCCGGCGGGACCACCTTCCACTTCGTCAACGACGGCATCGCGACCGCGCTCGACCAGGCCCGCGAGGCCGCCGGCGACCGAGACGTCCGCATCGCGGGCGGTGGCGCAACGATCCTGGAGCACGTGAACGCCGGCCTGGTCGACGAGTTCTCGATCGCGCTGTCGCCCGTGCTGCTCGGCTCCGGGCCGCGAGCGACGCAAGGGTGTTCGAGCCGCGAGCGCGAGCCCTCGCCTCGTCGAGACGGGGGAGCAGCCGTGGAGACTCCGCTCGACGCGCCGCCGATGCGACAGGAACGGGCCGCCGCCACATCGGCGACGGTCATCACTTCCGCCACCCGTCCCGACAACATCGCCGCCAGCATCACTGCCCGCCAGCGCCGGGACCGGTCGCCGTCTTCGCCCCCCAGCGCCTCGTTGCAGGAGTTCACTCGGGGCTCCGTTGGTGTCCCGTCCGCGGGTGTGAGGACCCACTGACCGCGATGGTTCGCGCGGCCCTCGGCCGCCGCCGACGCGGTCGCGACCCTCGCCTCTCACCCCGACGCCCAGACCCCAGGGTTCCGGATGCGGTCACCCCGCGTGAGGGGGGAGGAGTTCGACCCTGCCGAGATCCTCACCAGTATCGCAACCCTCTACCTACTCGCCACGGGCGCCGGCGCCTCGGGGACACTGGTCGCGGCGTTCATCGAGGACCTCGTCGAGACCGCCGGCACCTCGCCGCTGCCTCACCCGGCGGCCGCCTCGACCCGCCGCTGCTACTCGCGCTGGACGAGATCGGGAACCTCGCCCCCTTGCCCTCGCTGCCGTTGCTGATGGCCGAGGGCGGCGGAACAGGCATCACCACCATGCCGATCCTCCAGTCGCTGTCCCAAGCCAGGGACCGGTGGAGCGACCAGGCCGCCGGCGCGATCTGGGACGCCTCCGTCGTCAAGATCGTCCTCGGCGGCACCTCCGCCGCCCGCGACCTGCAAGACCTCTCCGCCCTCATCGGTGAACGCGATGAACGCGCCGACACCATCTCCGGGGGCGACTAGCGCTCGCGCTTGCTGCAACGTCCGGTACGCCGGGTGCCGATCATGCCGCCCGAGACCATCCGCACCCTCCCGTTCGGCGCCGCGCTCGTCCTGCGGCGCAGCGCCCCGCCGTTGGTGACCGACCTGCGGAAGTGGACCGAGCGCCAGGACGCCCACATGCTCCGAGCCCAGCGCGCAGCAGTGGAGTCGGCGCTACATGGTCGGTAGTGGGAGCTGCCGTGCACGCGGCGTCGACCCGCCTTCCGGGACGGGCAGCGTCCTACACGGCTAGAGAAGTGACGCAGGGGACAGGCCGGCCCAGTCCCGGACGAGGATCCCGCTGTGGCAAGCTTCGCGCACCATGGTCCATCGCAACGCTCCTCGTCGGCGTGGTCTCCGGACCGGGTCACCTCCCGCTCTGCTCAGCCAGGGCGGCCTCCTGCGCGCCACGGTCGATCGTGGGCCAGCTCTTCTCGATCTCGGCGTTGAGCTCGGCGCCGAGCAATACCGCCATTGAGGAGACGTAGAGCCAGAGCACCACCGCGATCGGGGTACCGAGCTGCCTGTAGACCGCGTTGCCCGCGTCCCCACCTCCGAGCGCGCTGAGTGCGACGTAGGCACGCAGACCGGCTGCGGCGAGGAACCACAGTGCCATGGCGAGCACCGCGCCTGGCAGGTCCCGTAGCCACGGCGTGCGCCACGGGACGCCCACGTGGTAGAGGGTCGTGAGCCCGACCATGACGAACAGGCCGAGCACCGGCCAGTACCCCAGGTTCAGGGCGGTCCGCGTCGCCGACGCGACGCCGTCCGGCGCGACGTGCTTCACCAGACGCGGCCCGAGCACCAGGAGGGGCAAGACCGCGACCGCACCCAGCAGGGCTCCTACCGTCAGCGCAAGGGCCAACAGCCGCCGTCGCCAGCCCGGCCGGGGCGACTCGATGTCGTAGGCGATGACGAGCGTCTCCAGCACCCGGCTGGTGGCTCGCGACCCGGTCCACAACGCCAGCAGCGCACCGATCCCGACCACGTCGGCACGACCGGTGTCGAGGACCTGCCGGGCGAGGGACTCATAGGACGCATAGGTGGAGCTCGACAGGAAGGTGCGGGGAACGTCGAACACCAATCGGTCGAGCTGGTCGCTCCCTGCCGGCCCGAGGCTTCCCGCGACGAAGCCCAGGGACCCGATCACCACGAGCAGCAGTGCGGGCAAGGAGATCAAGATGAAGAGGGTGGCCTCGGCTGCGAGCCCCGGCACGCGGTCAGCCACCGAGTCGCGCACGGTGCGTTGGGTCAGGTCAACACCCGCGCGCACCGGGCTCGGCAACCGGTCGACGAGAGCGTTCGCACGCTGGATCCCCTGCCTCCGGCGCGACCGCACTTCCGCCTGGACACGAGAGGCGACATCGGCCGCGCGAGCACGCAGTGCCCCGGGCCGCTCGTCTAACCTCACGCGCTCATTCTCGCGCGAGCCACGAGCCACGAGCACACGGGGATCCGGGAGGGGGACAGGGTGTGTCGGGCCGCACGGGTGCCTTGACGAGCGTGCGGGACCTTGCGACCAGCATCGAACGCGATCTGGCGAGTCCGCCGCTGCCAATCGCTTGACCTCACCAGTGACAGGACTGGGCTCGAGCACGATCATTCCGCCACTTCGCACCCAGGGGTATACGGGAACTCGTGCACCCCGCCGACCACGCCAGGGGCGACGGGAGGATGGGGGCTTCATCCGCGGTCTTCGACGAAGCCGGCGGGCGGTGGATGATGACCCATGGTCGGCTCAGCACGGGAGGTGCCGCTCCACGACCCCGCGCCGGCGCGCGTCCCGCGATCCCCTCCGCATGTGGCGCTCGGAACCGGTGACGAGGCGCTCGCGGGTCCTCCCTGGGTCGATACTTGGATCATGGAGCCCCGGGTGAGCAGGCCGACGATGCCGGGCTACGGCGTGCTCCCGGCGGACCAGGGGACCGGCCTCCTCGAGTGGGCCTGGGCGGCGAGCCGGCTATCGGCCTCGCGGGGGTACTGGTTGGCGTCGGTGTGCCCTGACGGGCGACCGCACGTGATGCCGGTCTGGGCGGTGTTCATCGATGACCGGGTCTGGTTCTCCTCGGGGCCACGATCGCGGAAGGTCGCCAACGTTCGACGTAGTCCGGCCGTCGTGATCACCACGGATGATGCCGCTTCGCCGGTGATCGCGGAAGGCGAAGCGCACGAGACGACTGATCCGGGACTCGTCGAGAGGTTCGCCAGCGCGATCGACTTGAAGTATCGAACCGTGTACGGCCTGGAGTTCTACCGCGCCAATGCAACGTTCTCCGTCCGTCTCGACCGGGTCATCGGGATCGACGGTGATGACTTCGCGGGATCCGCCACACGGTGGACGTTCGACTGCGCCTAGCGTTCACCACGCTGAGGTGCGTGTCCGCTGACGGATCGGCTCGTGGGACTCACCCTGGGCAAGCCCCGCTCGTGCGCAAGGTCCAAGGCCGAGACGAGCGCCGAGGCACGCGTGGACGTTTGAGCTGAGAGACGTCCTCGTCGCCTCCCAAAGACGCCGGATACCATGACGTCGACGACGCGGCTCTACTCGGTGTTGTCGGTCAGGCTCGGGCTGGGGCCTCCATCGCACTACGCCAGCCCACAGTCCAGTGCTAGGACGACGGCGCGGACGCGGTCGCGCACGCCGAGCTTGGCGAGGATGTGGGCAACGTGGGTCTTCACGGTGGTTTCGGCGAGGTGGAGGTCGCGGGCGATCTCTGCATTGGTCAGGCCTCGTGCCATGGCACGCAGAACGTCACGCTCGCGAACGGTGAGGTCGTCGGCTCCCGGCGGATGGGCGACAGGTCGGCTGGAAACGTAGTTCTCCACGAGACGGCGTACGACGCTCGGCCCCAACGTGGTCTCGCCGGCGGCACACTCCTTCACAGCGGCGACCAGTGCGTGCGGCTCCGTGGTCTTGATCAGGAACCCACAGGCCCCCACCCGCAGCGCCTCGTGCACGTACTCGTCGAGGTCGAACATCGTCAGGATCAGCACCCGCGCCTCAGGCAGCAGCTCGAGCAGCCGTGCCGTGGCGGTGAGTCCGTTGCCCTCAGCCATCTCCACGTCCATGAGGACCACGTCCGGTCGGTGCAGCATCGCGGCCCGAACACCGGAGGGGCCGTCGCCGGACTCCGCCACGACTTCCACGTCGGGGTCGCTGCCGAGCACGGTGACCAGCCCGGCGCGGACGAGCTCGTTGTCGTCAACCACGGTGACCCTGACCGTCATCGCGCGCTCATCGTATCGACGTGCGGAAGCGAGACGGCGACCCGGAACCCCCGGCCATGAGCGCCTGGTCCGGCCTCGAACGAGCCGTGGGCGAAGTCGACCCGTTCGGCGAGTCCGATGAGGCCGTAGCCGGGGCGGGGCTGGGATCGCGGGCCGGGACCCGTGTCCGACACCGAGACCCGGGTGACGGCGCCGTCCGCAACAACCCTCACCGATACCAACGCGCCGGGGGCGTGCCGCATGGCGTTCGTCAGTGACTCTTGGACGACGCGGTGCACGACGTCGGCGTGTTGCGTCAGGTCACCGACGACCGTCAGCTCCACGGATGTCCCGGCCTGACGGCTGCGCTCGACCAGGGAGAGCAGGTCCTGGTAGGAGTGCCCGGAGGAGGCGGCCGACAGGGGCAGCCGGTCGAGCTCGGTCAGGGTATCGGTAGTGGTTCTCCTGACCACGGCAATGGCACGGTGAACGGTGACGGGGTCGTTGGGCCACGACAGCTCGGCGGCGCCGGCCTGGAGCGCGATCACGCCGACGGCGTGAGACACGACGTCGTGCAGCTCGCGGGCCGCCGTGGCTCGTTCAGCGCGGACTGCTTGCTCGGCCACCGCGGCGAGCTCCCGAGCCCGCCCCGAGGCGAGGTTCCGGGACCGGGTCTCGTCCCACCGTTGAAGCCCGACCAAGGCGCCGCTGACGAACGCAACGGCCAGCGCCACCAGCAGGATGTTGAGGTTCTCCGGGTCGTCGCGGCCGAGCGCCCACGAGAGGGCCCCGACGACGGCGCCGACCGCCGCAACGCGGGCCGATAGGTCGACGGGGCCGGCGGGGGGTTTGGCAGCCACGCACCAGACCAGGACGGAGGGGGTGATCGCGATCCAGAATCCGCTGGTCACCGGCAGGCCGACCAGCGATCCTCCCGCCGTAAGCCCGCCGAACACGAGCAGGGCAGCGACGGGCCGGTGCCGGCCCACGATCGTGGCGGCTGTAAGCGCGGTGACGAACACCGACCCAACGGACCACCCGACGGAGTCCCCGAACACGAGGAACAGCGAGGCCTCGAGTGTGCCCAGTGCCGCCATCGCCGCACCACTGACGAGAGCACCCCGGGTCACGACCGGTTCCGCGGTGGTCGCCCGAACGGGACCATGTTGGTCCCCGGTGTCCTCCCGCAGCAGACCGAGCTGGCGCCGCAGGTCGGAGGTGGTGCGTCGGGTGAGCGCATGCACTCGGCGAAGCCCCGGCACGGGACGAGCCTCGTCGATCCGGTCGAGCTCGCCAGCGATCGCGCGCAGACAGTCGCGGATGCTGCCCTCGACATCGTTGGTCAGCCGTGCGCGTTCTAGCGCAACCGCCTGCTGCGCCACAGCCGAAGGGCGAGTGGCGCCGAGGAGCTCGGCTCGACGCCGCTCCTCCCGTGCCGATCCCCAGGCACTCACGCCAAGCCGTCCGAGCACGCCGAGGCAGGTCAGCAGGAAGGTGCCGAACGCCCACTCGGGCCAGGCTTGATTGTCAAGAATCACCAGGATGCCGGCCGCAGTGGCCGCGCCCGCGACCAGCAGGAGGTCAGAGCGCCGGGGCGTCCACATAGCAGAAGCGTAGGCGCGGGTGGCTGCCGGTCGCATCGTCCGGCCGGAGGATTCCGCGCTCGTCCGAGTGACGAGATCGAAGGGTGTTCGACGGCCGATGTGCTGGCGCGGTTGTGCGGCCTAGCGTCGCGGGACCGGCGATGTCCGTCGGGTCTCAGAGACCGGAGGAGCCATGACGCCTACCCCGCGCACCGTCCACCAGATCGCACTCTTAGCGGCGTTCGGCATCGTCAGCATCGCGCTGTTCGATGCCGTCACCCACGGCGTGACCGGTCACAACTCGATATTTGCCGACGACACCGATATCGTCTGGCTGGCGCAGGTCGGCAACGTCCTTCATGGGTTGGCGTACGCCGGAGCCGTGGCGGTCCTCGTGATGAACCGTCGCCGCATCGTGGCCGTCAACCGGGTGGCCGCCGCGGCGTACTGGCCAGTACTCGTCGCAGTGACGATTCTCGGGACTGGGTTCCTGCTGGTGATGCCGTTCCTGAATCTGGACGCGATGCCGGTCGCGGTTGGAGTGGTTGCGACGACGGCATTTGCGGTGATGCTGCTCGGCGCCCCGGTGCTGGGCCTCTCGCTGCTGCGCGCGCCGGAAATGCGTCCGGGCAACGCACTGCTCGCGGCCATGGTGCCGATGCTCGGACTCACGATCCTTCTCGGATTCCTCGTCCCAAACTGGGCCCACCCGGCCTACCTGGAGACCGCTTCGGCAATCGGTTTCGCCCTGCTGGGTTACCGGGGCGCCCGACGTCTGGTGGCAACGGGTCGCTTCGAGCGAGCCGATTCGGTCGCGTGCAAACCGTCGCCGGCGGGCCAGTCCTAGCCATGGGCGTCTCCGACCTTCACCTTGGGCTTGGGACTGGGCACCAGCGCCAACCGCAGCGGCATCACCTGCATCAACAGATTGTCGCCCTCGATCGTCTCGCCGGGGTACTTGGCCCAGAGCGTGGGCTCGAACCCCCACAGCAGCCGCGAGCAGTCGAGGGCGCCATCATGGTGACGCTCATAAGCGTGATCTCTCGACGCGGACCATCCGGTCGCGGCCTGAGCAATTCAATAATCATGATCCCGATCAGCACGTCGGCGGCTCCGCGGTCGAGAGCCGGGCGTCAACGAAGCCCCCGCACCGGGTCGCTCCGCGAGCCCATCCCGAACCGGGTCGCTCCGCGAGCCCATCGTCGGCTGGGATGCGAAGAGGACTGCTGTCCCCAGTTGGTCGACGCGGACGGCGAGCCTCGCGAGGATAGAGACGGGTACCGTGCCTCCGACGCGGACTGTCCCGATGTCGACGCGGGGGACGAGGCGGCACCACGCCAGTGCTTGTAGTGCCAGGAGAGGAGGAGGCGGAAGCGTATGTCGGAGGTGGGGTGGAGCGACGACCTGGGGCAGGCAGCGTGGATCGGGGGACGGCTCGGCCCGTTCGAATCGGGTGCGGTGACTTCGGTCGTGCCGACCGGTTTCGGGGCATACGCTCGGGTTCTGCATCCGGCGCACGACTCCGAGGAGCGTCCGATCCGCTGGTGCGAGGTCGCGGCCCGCAACGGGATCGAGCTGGGTCGTGACGCTCACTTCCCCGAGATTGCCCTGATGCCCCCTGGCGGAGGAGGTCAGGGGTGGGATGTCGTCGGACCCCAGGAAGGCACGCTCTGCGCCGCAGAGGCCACCGCGCTCGTCGACATCCTGCGCCAGCACACCACCTCCCCCGACAGATGCTGGTTCTGTCTGTGGGACGGCTACGGGTGGGAGACGACCGCGTCCTACTCGATGTCGTTTCCGATGTCCAACGACGAACCACAGTCCCGAGCCGGGCCCGGCGTCGATGACGGCCCCGACGCTGACGTCCCCATCCCGGAGCCGCCTGGTGCTCCGCGCGACCCGATACCCCGCCAGGTGCGGGACGGGCCTCGCGTACAGCTGCCAGGGCGCGAATATTTCCTCTACGAAGGAGGACTCGACGCAGCCCTGACATTCGTCGAGCCCAAGCGGCAGACGCCCAACCTGTGGTGGCCGGCGGACCGTGCCTGGTGCCTCGCCAGCGAGCTGGACCTCGAGTGGACCTACATCGGCGGTTCACCGGACCTGATCAACCACATCATGGCTGACCGCCGGCTCGAGGCGTCGCCGGCGGAACCCGCGGACAACCACCAGCTGCGACTCCCACCCTGGCTGATGACCGCCATCGACGAGGCGGTCTCCCGGGTCTTGGAAGGACAGCCGGGTCATGTCCAGACCCAGCTCGGCACGGTGACGGCGACCGTGCGGAGGCCGAGGTGGCTGCGTCACGGTGACCTCTGGACCACCAGTGTCCGCCACGACGGGTCCTCCGACGGAAGCGGTTGGACCAGCCTCGCCGGCCGCGATGAGAATCAGCTACGCGAAGAGATCCGCCACCAGCTGGCCTGGGCGGTCGTCCACCTCCTCAGATGACCCGCGAGCCTGCTCGTAGGCGTGCGCCCGTCCCACAGCCCGATCGTCTGGTGGGACATCGCCAGCCGGTTCGTCGTCGACGCCGTCGAGCGGGCCAGCTGGACCCGCGGCCGAGAAGGGCGTGACCTGGCCGGTTCAGATCATCAGCTGGTCGCCCACCACGACCACGGCGTCCAGTACCTCTCCGTGGCCTACTCCGGCCGGTGCTCAAGGCACTCGCCGCGGCGCATGGCTACACCAGTTTGGCGGTCTTCGGGTCGGTTGCCCGCCGCCAGGCTCGCGACGATTCCGACATCGATCTGCTGGTCGGAGCCCCTGAGGGGACTTCGTCGTTCGGGTTCATCCGGTTCAAGCAGCTCATCGAGCGAGTCCTCGACCGCGAGATCGACCTGGTGGACTATGGCGGGCTCAAACCGGGGCTTGATGACGACATCCGCCGCGAGGCGGTGGTGCTCTGATGGAGCGCAAGGCCGCCAAGGAAGTGCTCCATACCCGTGACTGGCTCGGGCGAGTCGATCCTCGCGCGCGGCAAGGCGAGCTACCTCGCTGACGACCTGCTCCAAGAAGCCGGAGGCTCGCTGATGATGAGGCTCGGTGAGGCCGCGAACAGATGGGCGCGACTCGGTGTATTGGCTCCCGACGGTGTGGAGTGGGCGCTGGCCGTCGCGAACCGGGACTTCATCATTCATCAGTACGACGAGATCAACCGCGAGCGAACCTGGCTGACCCTCTCGGTCGATCTTCCTGCTTGCGCAGGATCGCTCCAGGCTCTTATCGACCAGGCCGAGACCTCCATCGAATCGGAGGGTTACTCACCACGGCAACCTGAGGTTCTCAGTCCGCCTCGCCAGCCCCGTCGGCAGAGTTGTCGCCCCGCTCGCCGCGGCTGCGGTTGAGAGCGTGGCCACCAACGGACAGGTCGTCGCCCGGGTTCACGAGCGCTATGTCCCGCTGGTCGAAGCGGACCACGTCGCCATCGTCGGGCTCGTCCGTGACCGGCTCCGCCCACCCCACGAGAACGAGCAGGCGACAGCACCACCCGCGCGGCCCGCAGCCGGGCCGAGCTGCACACCGCGATCGTCCAGCAGCCCGGACGCCGGGCCGACGGCAAGGACGGCGTCGGCATCTGACGCCGAACCCCACCCAGGAGCTGACCATGGCCACGTCGAGACTCGACCGCGCACCTGGAGGCGACGGGGCATCGCGTCCCCAGTGCCGCCCCATGACGGACGCCATCAACCATGAAGAAGAGCGCCCCCATCCCAGGCCAGAGCGATCGGTGGATGGGGGCTTTGGCGTCTCCGAAGGGGACCAGGAGGGTCGCTGACGGCAACGTCTGAGTGCATCGATCGGATGCATATCCGATGCAGCGCCAGAATCAGAACGGCCTCTGATCAGCGTTTCCGCTGGTCAGAGGCCTATTTCCTGCTGGTGGGCGATACTGGGTTTGAACCAGTGACCTCTTCCGTGTCAAGGAAGCGCGCTACCACTGCGCCAATCGCCCGTGAGAACCCGGACCCCCCACGAGCGGAGCTCCGAGCAATCGAGGTGGAGACGGGATTTGAACCCGTGTAGACGGATTTGCAGTCCGTTGCCTCGCCTCTCGGCCACTCCACCAGCGGAGGGTGCAACCATCTTCTCCGAGCGGACGACGAGGCTCGAACTCGCGACCTCAACCTTGGCAAGGTTGCGCTCTACCAACTGAGCTACGTCCGCTTGCACAGTCCGGCGAGACATCCGCCGGGCTTGCGAGTGGAACTTTATAGGACATCGCTCAGATGACAAATTCGCCCCCCGGAAGGCGTGTCCGGGAGGTCGTCGCGACCTAGGGTCGGGTCATGCGCGCATGGGTGAACGGTGAGCTGCTCGTCGACCCCCTGGCCCCGGCCGTGACGGTCAGCGACCACGGTCTGACGGTGGGGGACGGCGTCTTCGAGGCGGTCAAGGTCGTCGACGGCCGGCCGTTCGCGTTGACCCGGCACCTCGACCGGCTGGCTCGGTCGGCGGCCGGTCTGGGCCTGCCTGCTCTGCCCGCGGACGACGTACGGCGTGGGGTGGCGGCCGTGCTGGCTCCGGAGCACCTGCCGCTGGGCCGGCTGCGAATCACCTACACCGGGGGAGTGGCGCCGCTCGGCTCCGGGCGCGGGGACAGCCCGCCGACCCTCGTGGTCGTCGCCGACACCCTGACGCCGGCGGCTCCGACCACCTCGGTGGTCACCGTGCCGTGGCCGCGCAACGAGCGGGGGGCGCTGGCGGGGCTCAAGACCACGTCGTACGCCGAGAACGTCGTCGCCCTTGCCTTCGCCGCCGAGCGGGGGGCCACCGAGGCGGTCTTCGCCAACCTCCAGGGGCACCTGTGCGAGGGCACCGGCTCGAACGTGTTCTACGTGGTCGACGGTGAGCTGCGCACCCCCACGCTCGCCTCCGGCTGCTTGGCGGGGATCACCCGCGCCCTGCTGCTGGAGTGGTACGGCGCCCGGGAGGTCGACGAGCCCGTCGAGGTGCTCGCCACGGCGGACGAGATCTTCGTGGTCTCCACGACCCGCGACGTGCAGGGCGTCACGCACTGCGACAGTCGCGCGCTCGACGCCCCCGGGCCGGTGACCAAGGACTGCATGAGGGTGTGGGCGGCCAAGGAGGCGGAGGGGATCGACCCCTGAGCCGGGGTCAGTCGCCGGCGGCGCGCCGCCGTTCGCGGTAGGCCGCCACGTGCAGCCGGTTGCCGCAGGTGCGGGCGTCGCAGTAGCGCTTGGAGCGGTTGCGGGACAGGTCGACGAGGACCTGGTGGCAGTCCGGCGCCGCACAGCGACGCAGCCGCTCGCGCTCCCCGGAGGCGACCACGTGCGCGAGCGCCATGCCGCAGTCGATGGTCAGGTGCTCGGCGAGCGAGGCGCCGGGCGCGAAGTAGTGCACGTGCCAGGCGTAGCCGTCGTGGTCGGTCAGGCGGGGCGTGACCGCGGCCCGGGCGACGAGGGCGTTGACGGCGGCCGCGGCGGAGGGGTCGTCGGTGGCGTCGAAGACGGCCGCGATCAGCGACCTGACCGCGTGCACGCCCCGGATGTCGTCGGTGTGGAGGTCACCGACCTCGCTCACGTCGTGCCGGACCACGAACTCGGCCAGTGTCGCGACGTCGCCGAGCTGCTCCTCGGTGCTAAGGGAGGGGGAGGAGTTCACCAGGTCCACGAGACACGCCAGGGACCTCTCGGTGTCGTGGCTGAACAGCACTCCGCCCCCTGGGCACTCGGTCCGGGACTGTCGTCGCGGGTTGGTCCTCCCAGCCAACCCTGCCAGACGTGCCGGACGCCGGGCGGTCCGTCTCAGGCGGCCTCGGAGGCGAAGATCGCGGCGATGGTGCCGTCGACGTCGATGTGCGCGGACTCGCCGCCCGGCTCGACGGCCTTGCTCATCCGCTCGACGAAGGTGCTCAGGTCGGTGGTCCGGGCCTGCACGAGCGCCTCGCCGTCGGGGGAGCAGAGCTCGATGATCACGACCGCGCGGCCGTCGGCGTCGAGGCAGGGCCACACGTGGACGTCGCCGTCGCCGCAGGGCTCGTAGAGGCCCTCGGTGAGCAGGTCGCGGCCGAAGGTCCACCGGACCTGGCTCGCGCCGGTCATGAACACGGTGGTCACCGCGAACGGGTCGCGGGGGTCGTAGTGGAGCTCCGCCTCGATCGGCGTGACCAGCCCCGACGGGTCGATCAGCTCGAGCGTCAGCGGCTGCGTCACGGTGAGCGGCGCCGTGTTCATCGAGTAATCCATCATCTGTGTTGCCTTCCTCCCAGTTCGTCCCCTCCGGACGTGTGAAGGAGACGGTGAGGAGGTAGGCACATGACGCGGAAACCAAACAGATTGCTGGGATCTTTTTTCGGGGGTGTCCGGTGGTCGGGTGGAACTGTCCGCTTATGCAACCTTTACCCGGCGGATAGGCCGGTCAGAGCGGCTGTGACCTGCATGACATGGACCGGCGGGTGAGCTCGCCGACGGGATGCGCTACTGTTTCCGGCGCACCGACCCGGCACGTTCCGGGCGGGCGCAGGGGGCGATTGGCGCAGTGGTAGCGCGCTTCGTTCACACCGAAGAGGTCACTGGTTCGAACCCAGTATCGCCCACCCTGAGAGAAGCAGCCCCCGCCGGCGGAGACGCAGGATCGGGGGCTGTCGGCAGTTCCGCTAGACCGCCGAGCTGCCGGTGCCGCTGCGCCGGGGATCAACGGCCACGGAGGCGTCGGTCGGGGTGATGTCGCGGATGGGGACTCCGGCGGGGACGTACTTCACCAGCGCCACGTTGCGGCGTACCCGTTCGTGCCCGACGATCTGTCCGGTTGTCCGGTCGATGCGACTGCGCCAGAGCTCGTTGCGGCGGAAGTGCTCCGGCCCGAGGCGCAGGAACTCCTCCTCCTTCGCGTACACCTTGTACGAGCAGGCCGGGGTGGCATCGGCGTACAGCTTCCCCTCCAGGTACCGCTCGCCCACGCCGACCGAGAGGCAGAACGTGAGATCGGTGTCGTTGCGCACGCACAGGTCGACGTAGTTGTAGACGATCGAACAGCCGCTGCCCCAGGGAAGGACCCGGCCGTTGTCCGGGAACGGGTCGAAGCTGTGCTCGGAGCGCTCGGTCACCGTCAGCGGGCTGTGCAGCACCATCCAGTGCAGCAAGTTCGCCAGCTGACAGATCCCCCCACCGACCCCGGCACGTGCCTCGCCGTTGGACAGCCGCATCCCCTCGACGTACCCCTTGCGTCGGGTGCAGTTGCCGACGGTGCGGTTGAACGAGAACGTCTCGCCGGGCCGGATCAGGAGCCCGTCGACCCGAGCGGCCGACAACCGGAGGTTCCGCACCTTGCCGTCCTGGAGGGCCATCTCCTGCGGCGCGAGGTTGCGTCGTAGCAGGGACTTGTGGGCGTTGATTCGCACCGGGAGGACCTGGTCCGTGTGCGTCCCCGCCCAGGCGGTCCGCGACGTCGTCCACCGGATCCGTCGTCGGCCCCGGTGGTAGAGGACGGCGACCGGGTAGATCCACGGGAAGCGCTCGCTGAGCCTCTTCTGACGTACGACGAGTCGCTCCAGCTCAGCGAGACGGCTCTCGCTCATCGCTGACCTCCCTGGCTGTCGAGGCGACAGGATGCCATGCCGGGGGCCATCGGCTCTGCGGGTCACCACCACCGCGACCCGACGAGCCTCCCCTGTCCGGGCTGCCGTCGGGTGTGGGTCTCGGTGCCGATGTCCTGCGAAGGGCGATCAGCTGAGCCAACCGGACTCGCGCCAGACGTCGCCGGCGTTTGATGGATTCGATCGATGGCATGGGTCTCCTTCTGTGGACGGCCGTGACGGTGGCCACCGTCATAGGAGTGGACGCTCCAGGCCGGCGAAAGGTCTCACCCGGCTCGACCGGGACGCGCCGCCCGGCCCGAGGTACCGTGCCGCCATCGGGGCGCATGCCTGCCCCATGGTCCGGCCGGGGGGCGGTCAGCGGGGGCGGTCGGTTGTGACCTGGCGGCGGTCTCACCGCGTCAAAGTGGGAGGCCGACGAAGGGACATCATGGACGAGCGAGCGACCCGGGACTTCGAGGAGTTCGCGCGCGCCCGCTCCGGCGCGCTGTACCGCCAGGCGTGGGCGCTGTGCGGCGACCGACATCGCGCCGAGGACCTCGTCCAGGAGACGCTGGCCAAGATCTTCGTGAAGTGGCGCCGGATCGACGCGCCGTACGCCTATGCCCAGCGCACGCTGATGCGGACCTACCTCAGTGGACGCCGCCGTCGAAGCAGCACCGAACAGCCGTGGGCCGAGGTCCCGGAGAACGCGGACACGTGGGACCCCACTTCCCTGAGCGACCTGCGGGTGAGCCTGCAGGACGCCCTGGCCGAGCTCACCCCGATCGACCGAGCCGTCCTGGTGCTGCGCCATCTCGAGGACCTGTCGGTGGCACAGACGGCTGAGCGACTGGGGCTCTCCCCAGGCGCGGTGAAGAACCGGAACCTGCGCGCCCTGACCCGGGTGCGGGACGGGAGCCTGCGATGAACGAGCAGGAGATGGCCGACCTGCTGGACCGTGGCACGCGCGACCTGGAACCCGACGTCGAGGCTCTGGTCGCGGGTGGCCTGCGCCGCGGACAGGTCCGTCGGCATCGCCGCCAGACGGCGGCCGCGGTGACCTCCACGGTGGTCGCGGTGGTCGCCATCGTCGCCGCCGGCTCGCAGCTCCTCGGCCCCGGCGGTGGCGCCCACCGGCCCACCGGCCCGGCCGGCTCGGTGACCTCGACAGTGGCGCCTCCGCCTTCCCCCACCGTCAGCACGCCGCCGCCCACCGCCCCCGCCAAGGCCAGGCTCGCCGTCACCACGGGGCAGGTACCCACGACCTTTGCCGCACTCGAGCCCGGGACGGTGAGTGCGCCGTCCGCGAAGTCCGGGCCCGACGCGGCACCGGTCGTGGACTTCACCTGGAACGGATTCCGGGTCCGGGTCGGCATCACGCCCGACGACTACGTGACCGGCCGGCCGATGCCGGACCCGGCACGCCGCTGTGCCGAGCAAGCAGGAGGGGCTCCGTGCCGACCCGGTCCCGACGGGACCGTGATCAGCACCTCCAGCGCCACCAACCCCAGCAGGGATGGGGGAACCGACGTGCGCTCGGTGTGGGTCTTCCGCCCGGACGGCTGGGACGTGCTCGTCATGGCCTACAACGGGCCGTCCAAGCAGGGGCCGGTCACCGCGGACAAGCCGCCTTTCACCCTGCGGGAGCTACGGCGTGTCGCCACGAGCGACATCTGGTTCGACTGATGATGCCGCCGAGCGCGGTGAGCAGACCCTCGGTGACGAGCTCCCGGGTCAATGGTGTCCCGGGTGGAGGAGGAGTCGCCCGCGGGTGCGCCAGATGAGCAGCAGCGCCAGCGCGGCAGTGACCGCCGTCGACGTCCAGAGCACCGCGTGGTGGTCGCCGGTGACGCCCGCGTAGGAGTAGCAGGCGTCGAACGACGCATGGAAGAGCGCGGCGAGGAGGACACTGCCCCGGGCCGCGTTGACGAGGCCGCTGAGGAGCACGCTGGTCGCGATGACCAGGACGAGGAACGGTACGACGGGGACCCCCCGGTCGTGCTCACCGGGCACCGTCAGCAGCGGTAGGTGCCAGAGCGCCCAGACAGTCCCGACGACCAGCGCCGCCGCGGCCGGTGACAGCCGACGCTGAAGCCGGGGGAGGAGCACGCCACGCCAGCCGGCCTCCTCGGTCAGCAGGAACAACCCGACGCCGTACCCGAGGTAGACCAGGGCGGCGGGAAGGGACAGGACCTCGCCCACGGCGAGGGAGCCACCGGCCAGGTGGACCGCCGCGGCGGACACCGCGGCGATGCCCAACGGAGCTCCGAGCGCTGCGGCGTACGTCCACGCCGGCACCCGCCAGCGGACCAGTCGAGCGCCGAGATCGCGGAGTCCCGCGCGGCCGGACAGGGCCGCGACCGTGGCCACCAGCACCGGGGTGATGCTCCACAGGGCCAGCCCCTGGGGCAGGTGCCAGCCGAGCAGCCCGCGCGACTCGGCGATCCGGGAGAGCCAGACCAGCCACGGCCCGACGAAGACGGCGCCCATCAACGCCACGGTCCCGAGCGGCGCGGTCCGGACGGGAGCAGGCCCGGTCGGGGCCGGCCCGCCGGCCGCTGCGCTCCGCACCGCCTCGAGCAGCTCCTCGTGCCCGCCGGTCTTCACCAGGAAGGTGCCCGCACCCGCGGCCAGCGCGGAGGGCCGGTCGCGCTCCTCGAAGCTGAGCACCACGACCGGAGCGTGGCGGGAGACCCGCGAGAGCAGCCGCAGCTCCTCGGCGTGGCAGGTCGGTGCCAGGTCGAGCACCACCACGTCGTGGTCGCTCGCGAGCATGGCGCCGCACTGGTCCGGCTCGAGGGACTGGCCGTCGACGTGCCCGAGGCTCGGTGCGGCCGAGACCTGCTGCGAGTCCGAGGTGAGCAGGTGCACCAGGCTCGTGCGCACCCGAGGGTCGGCGGCCACCACCAGGACGCGCGCCGGCCGGTCCGCCCGCTTCGCGGCGGCAGCAGCGGCCGTGCTGGGCTCGCTCATCCCCGCCCCTCGACGACCGGGTGGGTGGCCCGGCAGGCCAGCAGGGCCAGGGTGAGAATCCACTGAGCGGTCGACATGGCGGGCCCTTCCGGGTTTGAGGGGTCAGGCGAACGGGTGGGAGGTGCGGACCGGGAAGTGCGCACGAACGCGGGAGGACCGACGCCCGGCCCGCGCGACGGCGGCCAGCCGCCGGGCCTCAGCGTCGGCGACACGCCTGCGGATGTCCGCGTTGACGAAGTCGATGTGCTGCTGGTTCATGGCTCCTCCTGTCCGAACGTCTGGCGACGTCGTAGGAAGAGGCTCCCGCCGACCGGGGTGCCGGCGCTTCGGCACCGTGGCCGGCCGCGGGTCAGCGCTCCGGCCGGGGGGCTCTCGGCCGGATGACGTAGGCGGTGCCGAGTCTCCGAGCCGGACCCGGGCCTGCACCTGAGTACCCCGGCCGCGCCAGCCACCAGAGGGAAACCCGGGGGCGCCCCAGGCGAGGTGGCCGATAGCATCGACCCGTCCAGCCCCCGGCCCGTCGTACGACGGGCGCGGCACCCCGCCCCGAGGAGTGAGCCCCCGTGTCCGACATCTCCGTCACCGTGCTCGACGCAGGCGATCGTGCCGAGCGTGCGGTGACCACGGGCACCAAGGCGTGGGAGCTGTTCGCCGACGCCCCCCAGGTGATCGCCGCCCGCGTCGGCGACACGCTCGTCGACCTCGCCCACGAGCTCGCGGACGGCGACGTCGTGGAGCCGGTCGCGATCGACAGCGGCGACGGCCGCGACATCCTGCGGCACTCGACCGCGCACGTGCTGGCGCAGGCGGTGCAGGAGCTGTTCCCGGAGGCCAAGCTCGGCATCGGACCGCCGGTCACCGACGGCTTCTACTACGACTTCGACGTGCCCGAGCCGTTCGTCCCCGCGGACCTCGAGAAGATCGAGACGCGGATGCGCAAGATCGTCAAGGAGGGTCAGCGGTTCTCCCGTCGGGCGGTCTCCGACGGCGACGCGATCAGCGAGCTCGCCGACGAGCCGTACAAGATCGAGCTGATCGGCCTCAAGGGCGGCGCGAGCGACGAGACCGAGGCCGCCGAGGGCGCCAGCGTCGAGGTCGGCGGCGCCGAGCTGACCATCTACGACAACCTCAAGCGGGACGGCTCGCTGGCCTGGAAGGACCTGTGCCGCGGCCCGCACCTGCCGACCACCAAGCGCATCCCGGCCTTCAAGCTGATGCGGTCCGCGGCGGCGTACTGGCGCGGCGATGAGAAGAACAAGCAGCTCCAGCGCATCTACGGCACCGCCTGGGAGACCAAGGAGGCGCTCGAGGAGCACCTGCACCGGATCGAGGAGGCCGAGCGTCGCGACCACCGCAAGCTCGGCCGCGACCTGGACCTGTACTCCTTCCCCGACGAGCTCGGCTCCGGCCTCGCGGTCTTCCACCCCAAGGGCGGGGTGATCAAGCGGGAGATGGAGGACTACGTCCGCCGCCGGCACATCGAGGAGGGGTTCGAGTACGTCGGCACCCCGCACATCTCCAAGGACGGGCTGTTCCACACCTCCGGACACCTGCCGTACTACGCCGACGGGATGTTCCCGCCGATGGAGATGGAGGGCGCGAGCTACCGCCTCAAGGCGATGAACTGCCCGATGCACAACCTGATCTTCCGGTCGCGCGGACGCTCCTACCGCGAGCTGCCGCTGCGGCTGTTCGAGTTCGGCTCGGTCTACCGCAACGAGAAGTCCGGGGTCGTGCACGGCCTCACCCGGGTCCGGGGGATGACCCAGGACGACTCGCACTCCTACGTCACCGCGGAGCAGGCGCCGGCCGAGATCAAGCACCTGCTGAGCTTCGTGCAGGGGCTGCTGGAGGACTTCGGCCTCGACGACTACTACCTCGAGCTGTCCACCCGCGACGACTCCAGGCCGGACAAGTTCGTCGGCTCCGACGAGGACTGGGCGGAGGCCACCAAGGTGCTCGCCGACGTCGCCGCCGAGTCCGGCCTGGAGCTGGTCCCCGACCCCGGGGGCGCGGCGTACTACGGGCCGAAGATCTCGGTGCAGGCGCGCGACGCGATCGGTCGCACCTGGCAGATGTCGACCATCCAGTACGACTTCAACCAGCCCAAGGGCTTCGGGCTGGAGTACCAGGCTGCCGACGGCTCCCGCCAGCAGCCGGTGATGATCCACTCCGCCAAGTTCGGCTCCATCGAGCGGTTCATCGGGGTGCTCGTCGAGCACTACGCCGGCGCGTTCCCTCCCTGGCTCGCCCCGGTGCAGGTGCAGGCGATCCCGATCGCCGAGCGGCACAACGACTACCTGTACGAGGTGGCCGCCAAGCTGCGCAAGGCCGGGATCCGGGTCGAGGTCGACGAGTCCGACGACCGGATGCAGAAGAAGATCCGCAACGCCCAGCTGCAGAAGGTGCCGTTCATGATGATCGCCGGCGACCGGGACGTGGAGGAGGGTGCGGTGTCCTTCCGCTACCGCAGCGGCGACCAGGACAACGGCGTCTCCGTGGACGACGCGATCGCCCGGGTGGTCGACGCCGTCCAGCGCCGAGCGCAGGTATGACGGACGGCTCGGCCGGCTCGTTCGTCCAGGACGGGGTCGGCGTCCCCGACGACCTCGAACGGCTCTGGACGCCGCACCGGATGGCCTACATCAGCGGCGAGAACAAGCCCCTGGACGGGTCGGCGGAGGAGTGCCCGTTCTGCCGGATCCCGGGCCTGCCCGACGACCAGGGGCTGGTCGTGCACCGAGGCGAGGCCTGCTACGTGGTGCTGAACCTCTACCCGTACAGCCCCGGTCACCTGATGGTCTGCCCCTACCGCCACGTCGCGGACTACACCGAGCTCGACGACGCGGAGACCGCGGAGGTCGCGGCCTTCACCAAGACCGCGATGCGCACCGTCCGCGAGGTCAGCGGCGCGCACGGGTTCAACCTCGGGATGAACCAGGGGGCGGTTGCCGGCGCCGGCATCGCCGCGCACCTGCACCAGCACGTGGTGCCGCGGTGGGGCGGCGACCAGAACTTCATGCCGATCATCGGCCGCACCCGGACGCTGGCCCAGCTGCTGACCGACACCCGGGACCTGCTGGCCGGCGCCTGGTCCTGACCGGGCCGTCGAGCCGCTAGCCTTCTCTCGCCATGATGGAACGTTTCCGCGCCTTCTGGGCCAAGGTCTTCACCCCCGTCGCACAGCTCTTCCTGCGCCTGGGGATCAGTCCCGACGCCGTGACCGTGACCGGGACGCTCGGGCTCTGCGCCGGTGCCCTCGTGTTCTTCCCCCGCGGCGACTTCCTGGTCGGGGTGCTGGTCTGCACGGCCTTCGTCTTCTCCGACCTCGTCGACGGCCTGATGGCCCGGTTGAGCGGGCAGTCGTCGAGCTGGGGCGCGTTCCTGGACTCGACGCTGGACCGGTTCGGGGACGCGGCGATCTTCGCCGGCCTCGCGCTGTACTACGTCGGGCCCGGCGACTCCGAGCCGCTGGCCGCTCTGGCGATCTACTGCCTGGTGCTCGGGTCGATCACCTCCTACGCCCGGGCCCGGGCCGAGGCGCTGGGGATGCAGGCCAAGGTCGGGATCGCCGAGCGCGCCGACCGGCTGGTGGCGATCCTGGCGATGACCGGCCTCGCCGGGATCTTCGACGCGCCGATCCTGATCGCGGTCACGCTCGCGGCGCTCGCGCTGGCCTCCACCGTCACCGTCCTCCAGCGGATCCTGCTGGTCCGCAGCCAGGCCAAGGACCAGGCCCGCGCATGAGCGCCCCCGGCGGGGCCGACCAGCCGGCGCCCTGATGCCGCGTTCGTCGGGCCTGGTGCGCGGGATGTCCAGAGCGGGCGCCGCGGCGGCGGACCAGCTCACCACGGCGGGCTACCTGTCCGGCTGGCGACTGGTGCGGCTGCTCCCCGAGCGGCAGGCGCACGCGCTGTTCCGGCGGATCGGGGACGAGATCTACCGCCGCCGGGGCCGGTCCGTCCAGCGGCTGCGCGCGAACCTGCGCCGGGTCCGGCCGGACCTCCCCGACGACGACCTCGACGCGCTCACCCGGGAGGCGGTCCGCTCCTACCTGCGGTACTGGTGCGAGTCGTTCCGGCTGCCCGCGTGGCCGGTCGACGACGTCGTACGGCGCACCCGGACCGTCGGCGAGCACCACCTGCGCGACGCCTACGCCGCGGGCGCCGGGGTCGTGGTCGCGCTGCCGCACATGGCCAACTGGGACTGGGCCGGGACCTGGGGGTGCGCCACCGGGATGCCGCTGGCGACGGTGGCCGAGCGGCTGCAGCCGGAGCGGCTCTACGACGAGTTCGTGGCCTACCGGAACACCCTCGGCATGGAGATCCTGCCGCTCACCGGCGGGGACGCGGTGATGCCGCGGCTCGAGGAGTGGGCGCGCGGTGGGGGCCTGGTGTGCCTGCTCGCCGACCGGGACCTCTCCCGCACCGGCGTCGAGGTGGACCTGTGTGGCGCGCGGGCCCGGATGCCGCGCGGCCCGGCGGTGCTCGCGCGCCGGACCGGGGCGCCGCTGGTCCCGGCGACGCTGCACTACGACGGCCCGGACCTGGTGGTCACCGTCCACCCCCCGGTCCCGCCCGTCGAGGGGGACGCCGGCCTGGTGGAGATGATGCAGGGCGTGGCGGACGCCTTCACCGGCGGGCTGCGCGCCCACCCGCAGGACTGGCACATGATGCAGCGGGTGTTCGTCGACGACCTGGCCCCGGGCCGATGAGGATCGGCATCGTCTGCCCGTACTCCCTCGACATCCCCGGAGGGGTGCAGAACCACGTCAAGGACCTCGCGGAGGCGCTGATCGCCCTGGGCCACCACGTCTCGGTTCTCGCCCCCAGCGAGAGCGACGACCTGCCGGCGTACGTCGTCCCGGCCGGCCGCGCGGTCGCGGTGCCCTACAACGGCGCGGTGGCCCGGATGTCCTTCGGCCCGGTGGCCGCGGCTCGGGTCCGCCGCTGGCTGCACGAGGGCCGATTCGACGTGCTGCACCTGCACGAGCCGGCCACCCCGAGCCTCTCGCTGCTCGCGCTGTGGGCGGCCGACTGCCCGGTGGTGGCGACCTACCACTCCTCCAACGACCGCTCTCGGGCGCTGTCGGCGTCCGCGGCGATCCTGCGGCCGTCGCTGGAGAAGATCAGCGCCCGGATCGCGGTCTCGGAGTACTCCCGCGGCTTCCAGGTCACCCACATCGGCGGGGAGCCGCTGGTCATCCCCAACGGCCTGTACGTCGACCGGTTCGCCGCCGCACGGCCGCGCCCGGAGTGGTGCGGCGAGCAGGGCACGGTCGCCTACGTCGGCCGGCTCGGCGAGCCCCGCAAGGGCTTCCCGCTGATGGCCGCGGCGTTCGCCGAGGTGGCCGCCACCCGGCCCGGGCTGCGGCTGCTGGTGGTCGGCGGCGGCGACATCGAGGAGGCCCGCGGCGTGCTGCCGGCCGCCGTGCGCGACCAGGTCACCTTCCTGGGCCGGGCCTCGGACGAGGAGAAGGCCGCCGCGCTCCGCACCGCCGACGTGTACGTCGCCCCGAACACCGGCAAGGAGAGCTTCGGCATCGTGCTGGTCGAGGGGATGGCCGCCGGGCGCCACCGTGCTCGCCAGCGACATCCCGGCGTTCCGGCGGGTCCTCGACGGCGGCGCGTACGGCGTGCTGTTCCGCAACGGGGACGTGGAGGACCTCGCGGTCCAGCTGGCCGGGCTGCTCGACGACCCGGCGCGACGGGCCGCCCTGGACGAGGCGGCCGGGGTCGCCGTGCGCCGCTACGACTGGTCGACCGTCGCCGCCCAGATCGTCCGGGTCTACGAGACCGTCGCGGGAGGCTCCAGGTGACCGGCCTGTACGTCTTCCTGGCACTCGTCCTGGTGGTGGTGCTCGGGCTGTGGCTGACCTGGACCGCGAACCGGCTCGACCGCATGCACCACCGCATCGACGTGGCCCGGGCGACCCTCGACACCCAGCTGGTGCGCCGCTCGGGGGTCACCCTCGAGGTGGCCTCCGCCGACGCGCTCGACCCGGCCAGCCGGCTGCTGCTGCTCGACGCCGCCCACCGTGCCCGCAACGCCCCCGTGGAGGAGTTCGAGGCGGCCGAGTCGATGCTGTCCGAGGCGCTGCGGGCGGTGTTCACCGGTCCCGAGGACCTGCGCGAGGAGCATCGCGACGACGGCTTCGCGCAGCTGCTCGACGAGCTGGCCCAGGACTGCGCCAAGGTCGAGCTGGCCCGCCGCTTCCACAACGACGTGGTGGTGTCCGCACGGGCGCTGCGCTCCCGGCGCCGGGTGCGCTGGCTCCGGCTCGCGGGACGGGCCGCCGAGCTGCGGACCGTCGACCTCGACGACCAGCCCCCGGCGGGCCTCGCCGCCTGATCCGGGTGTGCCCGCCGCACCCGCGGGACGTAGGCTGGGGACGATCCCCGCTCCTCGGGTGAGCCCGCGCGCCCACCCGGTCCGGACCCCGCACCGTAGACACGTAGAAGGTCGCACCGTGACGAACAACATCGAGAACACCCCCTCCGCCGGCACCGGCACCGCCGGCGTGAAGCGCGGGATGGCCGAGATGCTCAAGGGCGGCGTCATCATGGACGTCGTCACCGCCGAGCAGGCCAAGATCGCCGAGGACGCCGGCGCCGTCGCCGTGATGGCCCTCGAGCGCGTGCCCGCCGACATCCGCGCCCAGGGCGGCGTCTCCCGGATGAGCGACCCGGACATGATCGACTCGATCATCGGGGCCGTGTCGATCCCGGTGATGGCCAAGGCCCGCATCGGGCACTTCGCCGAGGCGCAGGTGCTCCAGAGCCTCGGGGTCGACTACATCGACGAGTCCGAGGTGCTGACCCCCGCGGACTACGCGAACCACATCGACAAGCTGGCCTTCACGGTGCCCTTCGTGTGCGGCGCCACCAACCTGGGTGAGGCGCTGCGGCGGATCACCGAGGGGGCCGCGATGATCCGCTCCAAGGGCGAGGCCGGCACCGGCGACGTCTCCAACGCGGTCACCCACATGCGGACGATCCGGGCCGAGCTGCGTCGGCTCCAGGGGATGGAGAAGGACGAGCTGTTCGTGGCCGCGAAGGAGCTCCAGGCGCCGTACCAGCTGGTGCGGGAGGTCGCCGAGGCCGGCAAGCTGCCGGTGGTGCTGTTCACCGCCGGCGGGATCGCCACCCCGGCCGACGCCGCGATGATGATGCAGCTCGGCGCCGAGGGCGTGTTCGTGGGCTCGGGCATCTTCAAGTCCGGCAACCCCGCGCAGCGCGCCGAGGCGATCGTGAAGGCGACCACCTTCTTCGACGACCCGGAGATGGTCGCCAAGGTCTCCCGCGGGCTGGGCGAGGCGATGGTCGGCATCAACGTCGACGACATCCCGCAGCCGCACCGGCTCGCCGAGCGCGGCTGGTAGGACCACATGACGCTGCGCGAGGACGCCGTGACGGCGCCCCTGGTCGGCGTGCTCGCGCTCCAGGGGGACGTCCGGGAGCACCGGGCCATGCTCGAGCGCGCCGGCGCCCGCACCCTCGCCGTACGGCGGCCGGCCGACCTGGACCGGGTCGACGGGATCGTCCTGCCCGGCGGGGAGTCGACGACGATGGCCAAGCTGGCCCGGACCTTCGAGCTGTTCGACCCGCTCTCGGCCCGGCTCCGCGAGGGGCTGCCCGCGTTCGGCACCTGCGCCGGGATGATCCTGCTCGCGGACCGCATCGAGGGGGGCGCCGTCGGGCAGGAGACGTTCGGCGGTCTCGACGTCGTGGTCCGGCGCAACGCCTTCGGCCGCCAGGTGGACTCCTTCGAGGCGGACCTGGACGTCGACGGTCTGCCGGGGTCCGACGAGCGGCCGTTCCACGCGATGTTCATCCGCGCCCCCTGGGTGGAGAAGGTCGGCACCGAGGTCACCACCGTCGCCACCGTCGCCACCGGACGCGAGATGGGTAGGATCGTCGCGGTCCGGCAGGCGAGCACCCTCGCCACGTCGTTCCACCCCGAGATCACCGGCGACCACCGGTTCCACGCACTGTTCGTGGATCTGGTCCGCGAAGCCGAGACGTCCCGTCAGCGCTGAAGGGTAGGCACCACCTCATGTCAGGCCACTCCAAATGGGCAACCACCAAGCACAAGAAGGCCGTCGTCGACGCCCGCCGCGGCAAGCTCTTCGCGAAGCTGGTCAAGAACATCGAGGTGGCGGCACGCGCCGGTGGCGGTGACCCGGCCGGGAACCCGACGCTGTTCGACGCCATCCAGAAGGCCAAGAAGACCTCGGTCCCCAACGACAACATCGACCGCGCGGTCAAGCGCGGCTCGGGCGCGGAGTCGGGCGGCGCGGACTACCAGACCATCATGTACGAGGGCTACGGCCCCAACGGCGTCGCGCTGCTGATCGAGTGCCTCACCGACAACAGGAACCGGGCCGCCATGGAGGTGCGCACCGCGGTGTCGCGCAACGGCGGCTCGCTGGCCGACCCCGGGTCGGTCTCGTACCTGTTCAACCGCAAGGGCGTCGTGCTGGTGCCGAAGTCGCAGGAGGCCCGCGAGGCGTCCGAGGACGACGTCCTCGAGGCGACCCTGGACGCGGGCGCCGAGGAGGTCAACGACCTCGGCGAGTCCTTCGAGGTGATCAGCGAGGCCACCGACCTGGTCGCCGTCCGGACGGCGCTCCAGGTGGCCGGCCTGGACTACGACTCGGCCGAGGCGTCGTTCGTGCCCTCGATGCAGGTCGAGCTCGACGAGGAGGCGGCCCCCAAGGTCTTCCGGCTCGTCGACGCGCTGGAGGACCTCGACGACGTGCAGAACGTCTTCGGCAACTTCGACGTGAGCGACGACGTGATGGAGTCGCTCGACGCCTGAGCGCCACCCGCGGCGCGTCGGCCCGGGAGCGGCGACCGCCTTGGGTACCGTTCGAACATGCTTTCGCTCCACGTCGTGCAGGCCCGCTGATGCGGGTGCTCGGCATCGACCCGGGCCTGACCCGCTGCGGGGTCGGTGTGGTCGACGGCTCGGTGGGCCGGCCGCTGTCGATGCGCGCCGTCGGAGTCGTCCGCACCCCGCCGGACATGCCGGTGGCGCTGCGGCTGTGCGCGATCGAGCGCGGCCTGGAGGAGTGGCTCGACGAGCACCGGCCCGACGCGGTCGCCGTCGAGCGGGTCTTCAGCCAGCACAACGTACGCACGGTGATGGGCACCGCCCAGGCCAGCGGGATCGCGCTGGTGGTGGCCGCCCGGCGTGGTCTGCCGGTCGCGCTGCACACCCCCAGCGAGGTGAAGGCGGCGGTCAGCGGCAGTGGCCGCGCGGACAAGGCGCAGGTCACCACGATGGTGACCAGGCTGCTCCGGCTGGAGGCCCCACCCACCCCGGCCGACGCCGCCGACGCCCTCGCGCTGGCCATCTGCCACATCTGGCGCGGGGGAGCGCAGGCCCGGATCGACGCCGCACTGGCTCAGGCCAGCGCAGGAAGGACCGCCCGATGATCGCCTTCGTCAAGGGCACCGTCGCCGACGTGACGCTCAGCTCCGTCGTCCTGGAGGTGGGCGGAGTCGGCCTCGAGCTGCACTGCACGCCGCACACCCTGGCCACCCTGCGCCCGGGCGCCGCCGCCACCCTGCCGACCAGCATGGTGGTGCGCGAGGAGTCGCTGACGCTGTTCGGCTTCCTCGACGACGACGAGAAGTCCGTCTTCGAGCTGGTGCAGACGGCCAGCGGTGTCGGTCCCAAGCTCGCCCAGGCGATGCTGGCCGTGCTGACGCCCGATGCGCTGCGCAGTGCGGTCGCCGGGGAGGACGTCAAGGCGCTGACCGCGGTGCCGGGGATAGGCCAGAAGGGCGCCCAGCGGATCATCCTCGAGCTGAAGGACCGGATCGGAGTGCCCCGCGGCACCGGCACCGCCCGGCTCGCCCCCGCGGTCGCGCCCGCGGAGGCGTGGCGCGGCCAGGTCCTCGACGGCCTCGTCGGGCTCGGCTGGACGGCGAAGGAGGCCGACCGCGCGGTCGAGGCGGTGGCCCCCGATGCCGGTGACGCCCCCGACGTGGCCGCGCTGCTGCGGGCGGCCCTGCGCTCGCTGAGCAAGGCATGAGCGCCGCCGACCGGCCCGGACGCACCAGCGAGGCCGACCTCGAGGCCGCCGAGCTCGCCTACGCCGAGGGCCGCGCGCTGGTGGCAGCCGAGGCGGAGGGTGACGAGCGGGCCGTGGAGGCGGCGCTGCGGCCGCGCAGCCTCGACGAGGTCATCGGGCAGGAGCGGGTCCGCGAGCAGCTCGCCCTGGTGCTCCAGGCGGCCCGGGCCCGCGAGCGCGCCCCCGACCACGTGCTGCTCTCCGGGCCACCCGGGCTGGGCAAGACCACGCTGGCGATGATCATCGCCGCGGAGATGTCCAGCCCGCTGCGGCTCACCTCCGGACCGGCCATCACCCACGCCGGCGACCTGGCGGCGATCCTGTCGGGGCTCAACGACGGGGACGTGCTCTTCGTCGACGAGATCCACCGGATGTCCCGCCCGGCCGAGGAGATGCTCTACATGGCGATGGAGGACTTCCGCGTCGACGTCGTCATCGGGAAGGGCCCGGGGGCGACCGCCATACCGCTGGAGATCCCGCCCTTCACGATGGTCGGGGCCACCACCCGGGCCGGGCTGCTGCCCGGACCGCTGCGGGACCGTTTCGGGTTCACCGCGCACCTGGAGTTCTACGAGCCCGCCGAGCTGGACCTGATCGTGCGCCGGTCCTCGGGGCTGCTCGGTGTCGAGCTCACCGACGAGGGGGCCGCCGAGATCGCCTCCCGGTCGCGGGGCACGCCCCGGATCGCCAACCGGCTGCTGCGGCGGGTGCGCGACTTCGCGCAGGTGCGGGCCGACGGGGTGGTGACCCTCGACGTCGCGCACCGCGCGCTCGACCTGTACGAGGTGGACCGGTCGGGTCTGGACCGGCTCGACCGGGCGGTCCTGGACGTGCTCTGCCGACGCTTCGGTGGCGGGCCCGTGGGCGTCTCCACGCTGGCCGTGGGCGTGGGGGAGGAGCGCGAGACCGTCGAGGAGGTCGCGGAGCCGTTCCTGGTGCGCACCGGTCTCCTCGCGCGCACCCCTCGCGGCCGGGTGGCCACGCCGGCCGCCTGGACCCACCTCGGGCTGGTCGCGCCGAAGGGGGCGCCGTTCTTCACCGCCGAGGTGGCCGACCCCGGGGTCGAGCCGGGGCTGTTCGACCCCGAGGGCTGAGCGGACCGGGACCGAACCGTGACCCGCCGCGCTCGTCCGCGCGCGTGCTGGCCGGTGGTGAGAAGTTACACTCGACCACCGGCCAGCATTTCCGGCCTTTGTCGTGCCCGAAACACACCTGAGGTGTCTCCTTGTCTTCGAACAGCCTGGCGGGTCTCCTGCCGTTCGTACTCATCGCGCTTGTCTTCTGGTTCCTGATCGTGCGGCCCCAGCGCCGCCGTCAGCAGGCCCTGTCGAAGACCCAGTCGACGCTCGGGATCGGCTCGGAGGTGATGCTGACGTCCGGGATCTTCGGGCGCGTGGTCTCCTTGGAGGACGACACGCTGCACCTCGAGGTCTCCCCGGGCGCCACGATCAAGGTCTCCCGCCAGGCCGTCGTACGCGTGGTGGACGAGGTCCCCGAGGCGCAGTACCCCGACCTGCCGGTCGAGCGCGGGGACGACGACACCCCCGACCAGCAGCAGTGACCGCCGACGACCGGGTGTCCCGGCCGATGAGGAGCGAGTAGCAGTGGCGAGAAAAACGGCCCGTCCCGGCCGCCGGCTGATCATCTTCGCTCTCGTCGTGGCGGCCCTGTACGCCGGCGTGGCGGCGAGCGGCCAGTGGAAGCCCAAGCTCGGGCTCGACCTCCAGGGCGGCACCCGGATCACCCTGCAGGCCAGCACCGCCAACGGCCAGAAGCCGACCCCGGCGAACCTGCAGGAGGCCCGCGCCATCATCGACCAGCGGGTCAACGGCAGCGGTGTCGCGGAGTCCGAGGTGGCCGTCCAGGGCGGCAACAACATCGTCGTGGAGATCCCCGGCAAGAAGCGCGGTGACCTGGTCAACACGGTCAAGCAGACCGCGCAGCTGCGCTTCCGCCTGGTGGCGCTGACACTGCCCGGGCAGCCGCAGGCCTCGCCGTCGGGCAGCCCGAGCGGCTCCGCGTCGCCGAGCGCCGGCAGCTCCGCCTCCCCGTCGGCCTCGCCGTCCACGGCGAAGTCGTCCGTGGCGCCCAAGGCCTCCTCGAGCGCCAGCCCCAAGGGCCGCGCCCTCTCCTCGGGCCTGGTCGCCGCCGACTCTGCCAAGGCCAAGGCGACCAAGTCGCCGTCGGCCTCGCCGGCCGCCAAGGCCACGGCGACCCCGTCCGCGCTGCCCACGACCGCCCCCTCCGCCGCCGCGACCCAGTCGCCGGTGACCAAGGCCGGCGCCCCGGTGGACCAGCCGCTGAAGTGGATGGACAACCCCGGCAGCGCGTGGCTGGAGAAGTTCTCGAAGTTCACCTGCCCCCAGGGCTCGGCGACCGCAGCCCCGGTCAACGACAACAAGTCCGAGCCGCTGATCACCTGCGACACCGACGGCAACAAGATGCTGCTCTCGGTGCCGATGATCGAGGGCACCCAGCTCAAGAGCGCCAGCGCGGTCCCGCCGAACCAGCAGAGCGTGAACTGGACGGTCGCCCTCAACTTCGACAGCTCCGGCCGCAAGATCTTCGCCGACGTGACCCAGCAGATCGCCAACGCGACCAGTGCCCTGTCCGGCCAGCAGAAGCAGTTCGCCATCGTCCTGGACGGCAAGGTGATCTCCGCGCCGACCGTCGACGGGATCATCAACAACGGCTCGGCCGAGATCCGCAGCACCACCTTCACGCAGAAGTCGGCCCAGTCGCTGGCCAACAGCCTGAAGTACGGCGCCCTGCCGCTGAAGTTCGAGGTCCCGGTCGTCAGCATCGAGGGCCCCACGCTCGCCGCCGACCAGCTCTCCGCCGGGCTGTGGGCGGGCGCGATCGGGCTGTTCCTGGTGATGCTCTACTGCCTGCTCTACTACCGCGGGCTGGGTCTCGTGGTGGTGGCGTCGCTGATCATCGCGGGCGTGATCACCTACGCGGTGGTGCTCGCCATGAGCCAGGCGGTGAACTTCACCCTGACCCTGCCAGGGATCGCCGGTCTGATCGTCGCCGTCGGCATCACCGCTGACTCGTTCATCGTGTACTTCGAACGGATCCGGGACGAGATGCGCACCGGCAAGTCCATGCGGGTGGCCGTCGAGGCGGGCTGGGTGCGCGCTCGCGCCACCTGCCTGGCCGCCGACTCGGTCTCGCTGCTCGCGGCGGTCGTGCTCTACATCTTCTCCATCGGGGTGGTGAAGGGCTTCGCGTTCGCGCTCGGCATCAGCACGCTGATCGACCTCGCGGTGTTCTTCTGGTTCACCAAGCCGATGGTCTCCTGGCTCGCCACGTTCCGCTTCTTCAACCAGGGCCACAGGCTGTCCGGGCTGTCGCCCGAGCAGGTCGGCTCGCGTCGCACGCCGGCCCCACGCCCCGCGTCGGCTGGAGGTAACGCCTGATGGGCAAGCTCTCGAACATCGGACACGCCCTCTACGAGGGCCGGATCTCGATCGACTTCGTCGGTCGCAAGTGGCTCTGGTACTCGATCTCCGCGGTGATCCTGGTGGCCGCGATCGCCGGTCTGGCCGTCCGCGGGGTGAACCTCGGCATCGAGTTCTCCGGCGGTGTGGAGTACCAGGTCACCCTGCCCTCCGACCAGGTCACCCAGGCCAACGTCGCCAAGATCCGCGACGCCGTGGCGCGGGAGGCCGGGGCCGCGAACATCGACGCGGCCTCCTCGCCGATCGTGAACACCTCGGGCTCGAACAACATCCGGGTGCAGACCGAGCCGCTGAACAACGACCAGGCCGACCAGATCTCCGCGGCCATCGAGAAGTCGATGGGCGTCCCCACCGACGCGATCAGCACGGACGCGATCGGGGCGACCTGGGGCGCCGACGTCGCCAAGCGCGCGCTGCTGGGCCTCGGCGTCTTCCTGGTGCTGGTGGTGCTCTTCATCTGGGCGTACTTCCGCGAGTGGAAGATGTCCGTCGGCGCGATCGTCGCCCTCGCCCACGACCTGCTGATCACGGTCGGTGTCTACGCGCTGTCCGGGTTCGAGGTCACCCCCGCCACCGTCACCGGCGTCCTGACCATCCTCGGGTTCTCGCTCTACGACACCGTGGTGGTGTTCGACAAGGTCCGCGAGAACACCAAGAACCTCACGCGCACCAGGCAGACCTACGCCGAGGCGGCCAACCTGGCGATCAACCAGACCCTGGTCCGGTCGATCAACACCTCGATCGTGGCGCTGCTGCCGGTCGGCGCGCTGCTCTACGTCGGCGTCACCTCGCTCGGCTCGGGTGCCCTCAAGGACCTCGCGCTCGCGCTGTTCGTGGGTATGGCGGCCGGCGCGTACTCCTCGATCTTCATCGCCACCCCGCTCGTCGTCCAGCTCAAGGAGATGGAGCCGGGGATCAAGGCGGGGGACGCCCGCGCGATGCGGCACCGCAGCCGTCACGAGGTGGACCGCTACGCGTCGGTGCCGACGTTCAGCGAGGACATGCCGCTGCAGGACGAGCCCGTCGCGGAGGACCCGCGCGAGGAGCGCGAGCCGCAGCAGAGCGGGGTGGCGGCGAGCGCGGTCCGGGTGCCACGCTCCACGGCCGGGGAGCGTCCCGCCTCGCGCTCGGTCTCGCCGTCGGCGTCCGCCAAGCGCGCGCAGCCGTCCCGCAAGCCGCGCTCGCGGCGGGGCAAGGGGTGAGCGCGATGGAGCTCGAGGCCCTGCTCGACAAGCTCGTCCACGACGTGGCCGACTTCCCGCAGCCGGGGGTGACCTTCAAGGACATCACCCCGCTGCTCGCCGACCACGACGGCTTCACCGCCGTCGTGGCCGCGCTGGCCGAGGCCGGCCGGGACAACGAGGGCAACGTGGTGGTCGACAAGGTCGTCGGCATGGAGGCCCGCGGCTTCATCCTCGCGGCCCCGGTCGCGCTGGCCCTCGGTGCCGGCTTCGTGCCGGTCCGCAAGGCCGGCAAGCTGCCGGGGGAGACCTACGCGGTCTCCTACGCGCTGGAGTACGGCGAGGCCACCCTCGAGGTGCACCAGAGCGGCATCGAGTCCGGTGAGCGCGTGCTGCTCGTCGACGACGTGCTGGCCACCGGAGGCACCGCCGACGCCACCCGTCAGCTCGTGGAGCGGTGTGGGGGAGTGCCGCACGCGCTCTCGGTGCTCATCGAGCTGTCGTTCCTCCAGGGACGCACCGCGATCGGCGACCTCGACCTGCGCGCGGTGCAGACGGTCTGACGCGGGTGTCTCGGCCACGTAGACTGGACCAGAGCCCTTCCGGGAGGAGTCACCGTGGCTGAGGAGCGTGTCGTCGCCCCGGCCACGGGCACGCCCGACAGCCGGCCCTCCGGGAGCACACCGCCCGCCCCGGTGCCGCCCCGCGCGCCGGTGGGGCCGGCTGGCCGCCGGATGCGGGCCAGGCTGGCGCGGATGGCCACCAAGAGCCAGTCCGAGAACCCGGTCCTCGAGCCGCTCTACCGGGCGGTCAAGGCGAACCACCCCAAGGCAGACCTCGAGCTGCTCGAGCGCGCCTACCTGACCGCCGAGCGGCTGCACACCCACCAGTCCCGCAAGAGCGGTGACCCCTACATCACCCACCCGCTCGCGGTCACCTCGATCCTCGCCGACATCGGCATGACCGAGCCGACGCTGGTCGCGGCCCTCCTGCACGACACGGTCGAGGACACGCCGTACACCCTGGAGGAGCTGCGCAAGGACTTCGGTGACGAGGTCGCGCTGCTCGTCGACGGGGTCACCAAGCTCGACAAGGTCCGATACGGGGACAGCGCCCAGGCCGAGACGATCCGCAAGATGATCGTCGCGATGAGCCGTGACATCCGGGTGCTCGTCATCAAGCTCGCCGACCGGCTGCACAACATGCGCACCCTGCGCTACCTGAAGCAGGAGACCCAGGAGCGCAAGGCCCGCGAGACCCTCGACATCTATGCGCCGCTGGCCCACCGCCTGGGCATGAACACGCTCAAGTGGGAGCTCGAGGACCTCGCCTTCGCGACCCTGCACCCGAAGATGTACGACGAGATCGTGCGCCTGGTCGCCGAGCGGGCGCCGTCTCGGGACCAGTTCCTGGCGAAGGTGATCGACCAGGTCCAGGCCGACCTGCGGGACGCCAAGATCAAGGCGTTGGTCACCGGCCGGCCCAAGCACTACTACTCGATCTACCAGAAGATGATCGTGCGCGGCCGGGAGTTCTCCGACATCTACGACCTGGTCGGGATCCGGATCCTGGTCGAGAACGACCGCGACTGCTACGCGGCGCTGGGGGTGCTGCACAACCGGTGGAACCCGGTGCCGGGCCGGTTCAAGGACTTCGTGGCGATGCCGAAGTTCAACATGTACCAGTCGCTGCACACCACCGTGATCGGCCTCCAGGGCAAGCCTGTCGAGCTGCAGATCCGCACCTTCTCCATGCACCGTCGCGCCGAGTACGGGGTCGCGGCGCACTGGAAGTACAAGGAGGACGTCCGGCTCGGCCGTGACACCGACCAGAGCCTGGTCGACGGCGGCGGCGACATGGCCTGGGTGCGGCAGCTCCTGGACTGGCAGCAGGAGACCGAGGACCCCGGGGAGTTCCTGGAGTCGCTGCGCTTCGAGATCAACTCCGCCGAGGTCTACGTGTTCACCCCGCGCGGCGACGTGATCGCGTTGCCGACCGGCTCCTCGCCGGTCGACTTCGCCTACGCGATCCACACCGAGGTCGGCCACCGCACCATCGGCGCCCGGGTGAACGGCCGGCTGGTGCCGCTGGAGTCCACGCTCGACAACGGCGACGTCGTCGAGGTGTTCACCTCCAAGGCGCCGACGGCGGCGCCGAGCCGTGACTGGCTCGGCTTCGTCAAGTCGCCACGAGCCCGCAACAAGATCCGGCAGTGGTTCACCAAGGAGCGCCGCGAGGAGGCCATCGAGCAGGGCAAGGACCAGATCGCCCGGCTGATGCGCAAGGAGGGCCAGCCCCTCAAGCGGGTGCTCACCCACGAGACGCTGAGCACCGTCGCCGCGGAGCTGAGGCTCGCCGACGTCTCCGCCCTGTACGCCGCGGTCGGGGAGGGGAACCTCGGTGCCCAGGCCGTCGTACGCCGGGTGATCGACCTGTTCGGCGGCGACGACGGGGCCGAGGAGGACCTCGCCGAGGGCATCACGATCACCACGGACCGCTCGAAGCGGCCCAGCGCCGGCGACGCCGGGGTGATCGTCAAGGACCTCTCCGACGTCTGGGTCAAGCTCGCGAAGTGCTGCACCCCGGTACCGGGCGACCCGATCATCGGTTTCGTCACGCGAGGCGCCGGCGTCTCGGTGCACCGGGCCGACTGCACGAACGCCGGCAGCCTGCACGCCCAGCCCGAGCGGCTCGTCGAGGTGGAGTGGGCGCCGACGGCGAAGTCGATGTTCCTGGTGAACATCCAGGTCGAGGCGCTGGACCGCAACCGGCTGCTGTCCGACATCACCAAGGTGCTCTCGGACGTGCACGTGAACATCCTGGCCGCCTCGCTGCAGACCACTCGGGACCGGGTGGCGAAGAGCCGGTTCACCTTCGAGATGGCCGACCCCAAGCACCTCGGTCACGTGCTGAAGGCGGTCCGCTCCGTCGACGGCGTCTTCGACGCCTACCGCGTCACCCAGTAACGCTCTGGTCGAGTCGGCGCGAACGCACGTTTCCCGGTCGTCGAGTCGGCGCGAACGCACGTTTCCCGGTCGTCGAGTCGGCGCGAACGCAGATCTCAACAGTGCGTTCGCGCCGAGTCGGCCGGGGTGAAGCCTGCGTTCGGGCCGAGTCGGCCGGGGTGAAGCCTGCGGTCGCGCCGAGTCGGCCGGGGTGAAGCCTGCGGTCGCGCCGAGTCGGCGGGGGTGAAGCCTGCGGTCGCGCCGACTCGGCGGTCAGCCGGAGAACTCGTCGAGGGCCTTGCGGGCCTCGGCGAGCCAGGACTCCCGGGCCTCGATGGCGGCGGCGTGCTCGTCGGCCTTCTTGGTGTTGCCCGCCGCGACCGCCTTGTCGCGCTTGACCTCGAGGTCGGCGAGCGAGGCCTCGAGCTGGGCGACCGTGTCGGCGGCCCGGGCCCGGGCCTCCGGGTTGGAGCGCCGCCACTGGTCGTCCTCGGTGCCCCGGATGGCCTGCTCGACCTTGCGCATCCGGCCCTCGAGGTCCTTCATCCGGTCGCGGGGCACCTTGCCCGCCGCGTCCCAGCGGTCCGCGATGTCCCGGAACGTGTCCTTGGCGGCCTTCAGGTCGGTGACCGGCACCAGCGCCTCGGCCTCGACGAGCAGCGCCTCCTTGGCGACGGCGTTCTCGGCGAACTCGCGGTCCAGCTCGGCGTTGGTGGCGTCGCGGGCCCCGAAGAAGGTGTCCTGGGCGCCGCGGAACCGCTTCCACAGCGCGTCGTCGACCCCCTTGGGGGCGGGGCCGGCGTCCTTCCACTGCCGCATCAGGTCGCGGTACTTGCCGGCGGTCGCGCCCCACTCGGTGGAGCCGGACAGCGCCTCCGCCTCCACGACCAGCCGCTCCTTGACTCCCTGGGCGGTCTCCCGCTGCTCGTTCATCTCCGCGAAGTGCGACTTCCGTCGCCGGGTGTACGTCGTCCGGGCGGTCGAGAACCGCCGCCACAGGGCGTCGTCGGCCGACTTCTCCAGACGGGGGAGCGCCTTCCACTCGTCGAGCAGCTGCCGCATCCGGTTCGCACCGTTGCGCCAGTCGCTGCCGTGGGCGAGCCGCTCCGCCTCGTCGGCGATGTGCTCCTTGGCGTGGCGGGCCTCGTCCTGCTTGCGGGCGCGCTCCTCGCGGCGTACCTCACGCTGCTGGTCGATCGTGGTGGTCAGCGCGTCGAGACGGGCCTCGAGCCCGGCGAGGTCACCGACCGCCTGGGCGTCGTGGAGGGCGGCGCGCACCTGCTTGACCGACCCGGTCGCCTCGTCGGGGCTCAGTGCCCCGCCGGCGACCCGGCGCTCGAGCAGCTCGACCTCGAAGAGCAGGTCGACGTAGCGCCTCACGAAGAAGGTGAGCGCCTCCTCCGGGGTGGCGTCGGGCATCTGGCCGACCGCACGCTCGCCGTCGGCGGTGCGCACGTAGACGGTGCCGTCGTCGCCGACCCGGCCGAGCTCACGCGCGGCGGTCTCCTCGGCGGTGGCCGGGGGCGGGACCGCGGTGGTCGGAGCCGGTGCGGGCCGACGTGGGGGAGCCGGGCGCGGCACCGGGCGGGGTCCGGGTCCCGGCGTGGGCCGTGGCGTGGGCGTGCCGGTGGCCGGGCGACCGGGATCAGGGCTCGTGGACGTGGCGTCCGAGCCTTCCGGCGTGCTCTGGGCTGCACTCTCCGGGCTGGTCACCGGGCTCCTTCGGTCGGCGTGGTCCGGCGGGAAGCCGGGTCTGGTGCCCCAGCGTAGTCAACGGCCCCGACCGGGGCCGAGGCGCGGGCGGCCGCACGGGGCGTGGAGGTGCCCTGGTGCACCACGACCCAGGTCACCAGCGCCACGAGGACGACCACCACCGCCGCCACCGCGAGCAGCAGGTGACGTCGCCTGCGGCGGGCGGTGCGCTCGGTGCGCCGGGCCTGCTGGCGCTGGGCGCTGGCCCGGGCAAGCTGGCGCCGGCGACGCTTCTTGGTGACCACGCTCGGGAGTCTAGGACGTGCGCGGCCGCCCGAGGAGGGACGGATGCGAGCCTCGGCGCGCCGCATCGGTAGGCTGCGGGAGTTCTTCTGCTCCGTGCAGATCCCCAGCAGGACAGGAGCGCTCTCCGTGCTGATCGCTGGCTTTCCCGCCGGGCCGTGGGGCACCAACTGCTACGTCGTCGCCACCGGACCGGGGGCGGAGTGCGTCGTGGTCGACCCCGGCAAGGACGCCGCCGCCGGTGTCGCCGAGGTGGTCCGCGAGCACCGGCTGAAGCCGGTCTCGGTGCTCGTCTCGCACGGGCACGTCGACCACATGTGGTGCGTCGCCCCGGTCGCCGGCACGTACGACGCCACCGCCTGGATCCACCCCCGGGACCGGCACCTGCTCTCCGACCCGATGGCCGGCATGTCGCGGGAGACCGCCGGGATGCTGCTCGGCGGCGGGTACGAGTTCGCCGAGCCCGAGCACGTCGAGGAGCTCACCGACCTGCAGACCCTGGAGCTGGCGGGCCTGGAGTTCGTGGTCGACCACACCCCCGGTCACACCGCCGGATCGGTCACCTTCCGGACGCCGTACGGCGAGCAGGACGTGTCCGAGGTGATGTTCTCCGGCGACCTGCTCTTCGCCGGCTCGATCGGCAGGACCGACCTGCCGGGCGGGGACCACCCCACGATGCTGCGCAGCCTGCGCGAGAAGGTGCTGCCGCTGCGCGACGACATCGTGGTGCTGCCCGGTCACGGCGAGCAGACCAGCATCGGCCGCGAGCGCGCCACCAACCCCTACCTGCTCGAGCTGGCCGGCGACGCCGACCCGTCGAGCGCCCCGACCCGAGGCCTCTGACCCATGAGCCGTACCACCGCGATGAGCGGTTTTCCCGAGTTCCTGCCCGACGGCCGCTTCGTGGAGCAGCACGTCCTGGACTCGCTGCGCCGCACCTTCGAGCTGCACGGCTTCGCGCCCGTGGAGACCCGGGCCGTCGAGCCGCTGGAGCAGCTGCTCAGCAAGGGCGAGACCTCCAAGGAGGTCTACGTGCTGCGCCGGCTGCAGGCCGACCCCGACCAGGCCGGCTCGGACGCCGGGATCGGGCTGCACTTCGACCTGACGGTGCCGTTCGCCCGCTATGTGCTCGAGCACGCCGGCAAGCTGGAGTTCCCGTTCCGCCGCTACCAGATCCAGAAGGTGTGGCGTGGCGAGCGGCCGCAGGAGGGCCGCTACCGGGAGTTCACCCAGGCCGACATCGACATCGTCGGGCGCGAGACCCTCGGCTTCCACCACGACGTGGAGATCGCCCGGGTGATGGCGGAGGCGCTGGTCGCGCTGCCGGTCCCCGCCATGCGGCTCCAGGTGAACAACCGCAAGCTCATCCAGGGCTTCTACGCCGGCATCGGCGCCACCGACATCGACGCCGTGATGCGGGTCGTGGACAAGATCGACAAGGTGCCGGCCGACACGATCGCCACGATGCTCGTCGACGAGGCGGGGCTGACCCCGGAGCAGGCGCAGCAGTGCCTGCGGCTCGCCGAGATCCGCAGCACCGACACCTCCTTCGTGGAGAGGGTGCGCGCCCTCGGTGTCCGGCACGAGCTGCTCGACGAGGGGCTCGAGGAGCTCGCGGCCGTCCTCGAGGGCTGTGCGTCGGTGACCGGCGACCGGCTCGTCGTCGAGGCCGACCTGCGGATCGCCCGCGGGCTGGACTACTACACCGGCACCGTCTTCGAGACCGTGATGGCCGGCCACGAGCGGCTCGGCTCGATCTGCTCCGGCGGCCGCTACGACGCACTGGCCAGCGACGGCAAGGTGACCTACCCCGGGGTGGGCATCTCCCTCGGCGTGAGCCGGATGCTGGTGCCGCTGCTGGCCACGGGCCGCCTGAGCGCGAGCCGGTCGGTCCCCAGCGCCGTCCTGGTCGCGCTGACCGACGAGGCGTCCCGCGGGGCCAGCGACCGGGTGGCGCAGCGGCTGCGCCGACGCGGCGTGCCCGCGGAGGTCGCCTCGGCGCCGCAGAGGTTCGGCAAGCAGATCCGGTACGCCGAGCGCCGTGGCATCCCCTTCGTGTGGTTCCCGGCCGCCGACGACCAGCCCGACCAGGTGAAGGACATCCGCAGCGGCGACCAGCACGAGGCCGATCCGGGCTCGTGGACGCCGCCGGAGCCCGACCTGCAACCCCAGATCAGCACACCTGAGGCAACCGAGAAGGAGCAACACCAGTGATCCGCACCCATGACGCAGGGAGCCTGCGCGCCGAGAACGTCGGCGAGACCGTCACCCTCGCCGGGTGGGTCGCACGGCGCCGTGACCACGGCGGCGTGGCCTTCATCGACCTGCGTGAGGCGTCCGGTGTCGTCCAGGTGGTGATCCGCGACGAGGCGGTGGCCCACCAGCTGCGCGCGGAGTACTGCCTGAAGATCACCGGCGAGGTGTCGGCGCGTCCCGCCGGCAACCAGAACGCCAACCTCCCGACCGGCGACGTCGAGGTGATCGCGGCCGCCGACGGCGGTGTCGAGGTGCTCAGCGCCGCGGCCCCGCTGCCGTTCCCGATCGACGAGCACCTCGAGGTCGGCGAGGAGGCCCGGCTCAAGTACCGCTACCTCGACCTGCGCCGCAGCGGCCCGAACGAGGCGCTGCGGCTGCGCAGCAAGGTCAACAAGGCGGCCCGTGACGTGCTCGACGCGCACGACTTCGTCGAGGTCGAGACCCCGACCCTGACCCGGTCCACGCCCGAGGGCGCCCGCGACTTCCTGGTGCCCGCGCGGCTGCGTCCCGGCAGCTGGTACGCCCTGCCGCAGAGCCCGCAGCTGTTCAAGCAGCTGCTCATGGTCGCCGGCATGGAGCGCTACTACCAGATCGCCCGGTGCTACCGCGACGAGGACTTCCGCGCCGACCGGCAGCCGGAGTTCACCCAGCTCGACATCGAGATGAGCTTCGTCGAGCAGGACGACGTGATGGCGCTGATGGAGCGGCTGCTCACCGCCATGTGGTCGCTGATCGGCTACGACCTGCCCACGCCGCTGCCGCGGATGACGTACGCGGAGGCGATGGCCCGCTACGGCAGCGACAAGCCCGACCTGCGGATGGGGCTCGAGCTCGTCGAGTGCACCGACTACTTCAAGGACACCCCGTTCCGGGTCTTCCAGGCCCCGTACGTCGGAGCCGTGGTGATGCCCGGCGGCGCCTCGCAGCCCCGCAAGCAGCTGGACGCCTGGCAGGAGTGGGCCAAGCAGCGCGGCGCACGCGGGCTGGCCTACGTGCTCGTCCAGGAGGACGGCTCGCTCACCGGACCGGTCGCGAAGAACATCACCGACGAGGAGAAGGCCGGCCTGGCCGCGCACGTGGGCGCCTCGCCCGGCGACTGCATCTTCTTCGGGGCCGGGGCCGCCAAGGCGAGCCGTGGCCTCCTCGGCGCGGCCCGGCTCGAGATCGGCCGCCGCGGCGGCCTGATCGACGAGGAGGCCTGGAGCTTCCTGTGGGTGGTCGACGCGCCACTGTTCGAGCCGGCCGACGACGCGACCGCCGCCGGTGACGTGGCCGTGGGCGGAGGGGCATGGACGGCGGTGCACCACGCGTTCACCTCGCCGCAGGACACCGAGACCTTCGACAGCGACCCCGGTGGTGCCCTGGCCTGGGCCTACGACGTCGTCTGCAACGGCAACGAGCTGGGCGGCGGGTCGATCCGGATCCACCGCAGCGACCTCCAGCGCCGGGTCTTCGAGGTGATGGGCATCGGCGAGGCGGAGGCGCAGGAGAAGTTCGGCTTCCTGCTCGACGCCTTCGAGTTCGGTGCCCCGCCCCACGGCGGCATCGCGGTGGGCATGGACCGGATCTGCGCGCTGCTCAGCCGCACCGAGTCGATCCGGGACGTGATCGCGTTCCCCAAGTCGGGAGGCGGCTACGACCCGCTGACCGCGGCGCCGGCGCCGATCACGCCGGCCCAGCGGAAGGAGGCAGGGGTGGACGCCCGCCCCGCGCCTGTGACCGCACCCTCAGGCGGCGCCGGGGGCGGCACGGAGGCCTGAGCGCCGGGTCGCGGGTGGTCGGTCACGGCTTGGTCTCGTGTCCAGATCGTTACGCGTGGTTGATCGCCCACGGCCCCGGTGTCACATAGAGTCTCGCTCGGCTGGCTCCGCGGAGTCGGCACACGCCCCAGACGATCCGCACCATCCACATGCGGCACAGAGGTGACAATGACGACCCCGGCATCCGAGCTGGAGAGCCACACCAGCCCCAGCTCTCTCGGGAACCCGGACGACGGCACTGCCAAGGCAGTCGCCGGTCGCTCCCCGATGCAGCTGGCCATGGCCCGCTTCAAGAAGGACAAGCTGTCCATGATCGCGTTCGCGATCGTGGCGGTCTACCTCATCCTGGGGGTCGCAGCCCCCTTCCTGGTGAAGTTCGGGGTCCTGGACCCCTTCACCTTCCACAGCAACAACACCGTCCTCAACATCGAGGCCGGCGCGATCCCGCGCGGGGCGTTCAGCGGGGCGACCTGGCAGCATCCGCTCGGCATCGAGCCGGGCACCGGGCGTGACATCGCCTCCCGGCTGCTGCTCGGGATCACCTTCTCCCTGAGCATCGCGCTGTCGGCGACGGTGCTCGCGGTCACCATCGGCGCCATCATGGGGATCATCTCCGGCTTCGTCGGCGGCTTCGTCGACAGCGTGGTCGGCCGGCTGATCGACCTGACGCTGTCCTTCCCGAGCACGCTGATGCTGCTGGCGCTGTCGACCACGCTGGTCGCGCTGCTGGTGCAGATCGGGGTGCCGAGCGGCAACGTCGCCAACGGGGTGTACGTCGTCCTGGTGCTCGCCCTGTTCGGCTGGCCGCCGATCGCCCGCATCGTCCGTGGTCAGGTGCTCTCCATCCGGGAGCGCGAGTTCATCGACGCGGCCCGGCTGATGGGCGCCCCGCGCCGGCGGATGTACTTCAAGGAGATCCTGCCGAACCTGTGGGCTCCGCTGCTGGTCTACTTCACGCTGACCATGCCGGCCTACATCTCCGCGGAGGCCGCCCTGAGCTTCCTCCAGGTCGGGGTCAAGCCGCCGACCCCGACGATGGGCAACATCCTGACCGACTCGATCTCGTACTCGCAGGCGGACTTCTTCTTCTTCTTCACGCCGGCCCTGCTGATCGCCCTCATCGTGGTCAGCTTCAACCTGCTCGGCGACGGACTCCGCGACGCCCTGGACCCACGAGGCGCCCGGTAGCAGCACCGCACGACCCGCACGATTCCCGCACCAACCAGAGCCTCGGCAGCAAAGAGCTGTCGAACGTTGCCGCCGTCGACGGGCGCGCGACGCGAAAAGGAGAACACACATATGGTCATGTATCGAAAGCCGCTGGCTGCTCTCGCAGCCGCTGCGGTCGCGGTCACCCTCGCCGGTTGCGGTGGTGGCACCACGAGCGGCAACAAGGGCAACGGCGCCTCCGAGGGCAAGGCCGGGGGGACGCTGAACTACCTCACCTTCCGCCCCACCGAGCACCTGGACCCCCAGCGCACCTACATCGGTCGCGACATCACCAACATGGACCGACTGGCCTACCGCGGCCTGGTGACCTTCCCGATCACCACGGACACCAAGAAGGGCACCACCCCGGTTCCCGACCTGGCGACCGACACCGGCACCATGAGCAAGGACGCCAAGACCTGGTCCTTCACGCTCAAGGACGGCGTCAAGTGGCAGGACGGCAAGGACATCACGTGTGAGGACCTGAAGTACGGTCTCTCCCGCTCGTTCGCGACCGACGTGATCACCGGTGGCCCGAACTACATCCTCTCCTACCTCGACGTGCCCAAGGGCAAGGACGGGCTGCCGCTCTACAACGGCCCGTACAAGAACGCGCACAAGGCTGACTTCGACAAGGCCGTCACCTGCGACGGCAAGACGATCACCTACCGCTTCAACAAGCCCTTCCCGGACTTCGCGCTCGCGGTCGCCTCGCTGCTGTCCTTCGACCCGTACCGCAAGGACCAGGACCAGGGCGACAAGTCCAACTTCGCGGTGTTCTCCGACGGGCCGTACAAGCTCGCGGGCAAGTGGAACACCACCAAGGGCGGCACCTTCGTCCGCAACGACCAGTGGGACGCCAAGACCGACGACGTCCGCAAGGCGCTGCCGGACAAGATCGTCTTCACCCAGGGTCTGACCAACGAGGTCATCACCGACCGCCTGATCCAGGACAGCGGCTCGGACCAGCAGGCCGTGACCGACCGGGTGATCCCGCCGGCCAGCTACTCGCAGATCACGGGTCCGGTCGCCGACCGCGCGACCCAGGTCGACTCGCCCTACGTCGACTACCTGCTGCCGAACTTCAACAAGCTGAAGAACCCGAAGGTGCGCCAGGCACTCCTGATGTCCACGGACAGCGAGGGTCAGCGCAACGCCGAGGGTGGCTCCAAGGCCGCCAAGCCGGCCAAGTCCATCGTGAACCCGACGCTGATCGGCTACCAGGACAACCCGAACTTCACGGCCCCGCAGAGCGGTGACCCGGCGGCGGCGAAGAAGCTGCTGCAGGAGTCGGGCGAGAAGCTGCCCTACCCGATCAAGTACACCTACTCGGGTGGCTCGCCGACGAGCGACAAGGCTGCCTCCGCGCTGAAGGCCGGCTGGGAGAAGGCGGGCTTCAAGGTCACCCTCGACCCGCTGACCGACACCTACTACGACGTGATCAACAAGCCCACCGCTGACGGCGACGTCTTCTGGGGCGGCTGGGGTGCCGACTGGCCCTCGATCGCGACCGTGATCCCGCCGCTGTTCGACAGCCGCATCAACCTGACCTCCGCCTCCAACGGCCAGGACTACGGCAACTACCGCAGCGACAAGGTCAACAAGATGATCGACGAGGCCGCTCAGATGAGCGACGTCCAGGAGCAGGCCAAGAAGTACGCCGAGATCGACGACCAGCTCGGCAAGGACGTGGCCTACATCCCGACCGAGGTCACGCAGTTCTACCTGATGCGCGGCTCCAAGGTCACCGGCTACGTCAACACCCCCGCGTCGAACGGCTACCCGGACCTGGGTTCCGTCGGCGTGACCAGCTGAACCACGCACCATCTGGAGTGAGCGTCAGCTGAGCATGTGACGTCCACACCCTCCGGTGTGAGGGGCCTGCGGGCCCCTCACACCGGAGTCGTACGATCAGGACCAGCGGGGGCTCTGGTCCACTCATCAGTCATCGAGAGGCGTGTGCTGAGCCTCAGAAGGTGGTCATCTCGTGATCGCGTACATCGTGCGCCGGGTCATCTCCGGTCTCATCCTGATCGTGGTGATGAGCCTGGTGACGTTCCTGCTGTTCTTCGCCTCGCCGATCGACCCGGCCCGGGTCTCGTGCGGCAAGAACTGCTCGCCGGCGCTACAGGCCCAGACCAGCAAGGCCCTCGGCTTCGACAAGCCCGTCGTCGTGCAGTGGGGTGAGTTCCTCAAGGGCGTCGTGAAGGGCCGTGAGTACCCCAGCGACCCTGAGCTGCGGAAGACCGCTCCCCAGACGATCGCGTCCTGCCCGGCGCCGTGTCTGGGCTACTCCAAGCTGCAGAACGCCACGGTGACCTCCCTGGTCGCCGCCGCGTTCCCCGTCTCGCTGTCCCTCGCCCTGGTGGCCTTCTTCTTCTGGATCGTGGGTGGGGTGGTCTTCGGGGTGGCGGCTGCCCTGAAGAAGGGCACCATCATCGACCGCGGGATCGTCGGCATCTCCCTGATCTTCTTCGCGTTCCCGACCTTCTTCATCGGGCTCTTCCTCTACAAGTTCGTCGCCATCAAGTGGGGCCTGGTGCCGATACCGCAGTACATCAGCATCGCCGACGGAGGCGTGGGGCCGTGGCTGTCGGGCCTGCTGCTACCCAGCCTGACCCTGGCGCTGTTCTACATGGCCGGCTACGTCCGGATGACCCGCGCGTTCGTGCTGGAGTCGATGGGCGAGGACTACCTCCGGACGGCGAACGCCAAGGGGCTCGCGCCGCGCAAGGTGCTGGTCAAGCACAGCATGCGTGCCGCGCTGACGCCGCTGGTGACGATGGCCGGACTGGACCTCGCGGGTCTCATGGGTGGCGCCATCATCACCGAGCGGGTGTTCAACTACTCTGGCCTGGGCAACCTGGCCGTCAACGCCACGGTTCAGCTGGACCTGCCGCTCACCGTGGGGATCGTGCTGCTGCTCGCCTCGTTCGTGATCGCCGCCAACATCATCGTCGACGTCTTGTACGCCTTCATCGACCCACGGGTCCGGGTCGGCTGATGGGAGACAGCGTGACTTCATCGCAGGATTCATCCACCGTGCTGGAGGTCAAGGACCTCTCGGTGCACTTCCCCACCAGCGACGGCATCGTCAAGGCCGTGGACGGGCTCTCCTTCTCCCTCGACCGGGGCAAGACCCTGGGCATCGTGGGGGAGTCGGGCTCCGGCAAGTCGGTCTCCAGCGCGGCGATCCTCGGGCTGCACAACCGCAAGACGTCGATGGTCCGCGGTGAGATCTGGCTGAACGGCGTCGACCTGCTCACGATCAGCGAGGAGGAGATGCGCAAGCGCCGCGGCCGCGAGGTCGCGATGATCTTCCAGGACCCGCTGTCCGCGATGCACCCCTACTACACGGTCGGCAACCAGATCGTCGAGGCCTACCGGGTGCACAACGACGTCTCCAAGAAGGTCGCGCGCGCCCGTGGCATCGAGATGCTCGACCGGGTCGGCATCCCGCAGCCGGACCGTCGCATCGACGACTACCCGCACCAGTTCTCCGGCGGCATGCGCCAGCGGGCGATGATCGCGATGGGCCTGATCAACGACCCGGGGCTGCTGATCGCCGACGAGCCGACCACCGCCCTCGACGTGACCGTGCAGGCGCAGATCCTGGACCTGCTCCAGGACCTCCAGCGGGAGTTCAACTCCGCGATCATGATCATCACCCACGACCTCGGGGTGGTGGCGGAGATGGCCGACGACGTGCTGGTCATGTACGCCGGCCGCGCGGTCGAGTACGGGCCGTGCAAGGAGATCCTGACCCACCCGGAGATGCCCTACACCTGGGGTCTGCTCTCCAGCGTCCCCGACGTGCAGGGGGACACCCACGCCCGGCTGATCCCGATCCCGGGGAACCCGCCGAGCCTGCTCAGCCCGCCGACCGGGTGCGCGTTCCACCCGCGCTGCACGTTCCGCGACAAGGTGCCGGGCGACCTGTGCCGCACCGAGATGCCACCGCTGGTCGAGGGCAACCGCGGACCCGGGCACACCAAGCGGTGCCACCTGGCGAACCCCGAGCAGATCTACGAGACGCATGTGCTGGCTGATCTCGTCGAGGAGAAGTGATGGACAACCTGACGCACGAGAGCCCGACGGGGGGCGCCTCGGAGCCGACCAGCCCCGCCTCGGTGACGCACACCCGGGCCAAGGCCCACACCGAGGGCCGGGCGATCCTCGAGGTCGACAACCTGCAGATGTACTTCCCGGTGAAGTCCTCGGGCCTGGTCCGCCGGACGGTCGGCCACGTCCAGGCCGTCGACGGGGTGTCCTTCGAGGTGCCGACCGGTGGCGCCCTGGGCCTGGTCGGCGAGTCCGGCTGCGGCAAGTCGACCACCGGGCGGCTGATCACCCGGCTGCTGACCCCGACCGCGGGCGAGATCCGCTTCGAGGGCGACGACATCGCCAAGCTGTCGCCGCGCAAGCTCAAGCCGCTGCGCCGCGACATCCAGATGATCTTCCAGGACCCGTACACGTCGCTGAACCCGCGGCACACGGTCGGCTCGATCGTCGGGGCCCCGCTGGAGATCCACAAGGTCGTCCCGAGGAAGCAGATCCTGCCCCGGGTGCAGGAGCTGCTCGAGATCGTCGGCCTCAACCCGGAGCACTACAACCGCTACCCGAACGAGTTCTCCGGCGGCCAGCGTCAGCGCATCGGCATCGCGCGTGCGCTGACCCTGAACCCCAAGCTCCTGGTCGCCGACGAGCCGGTCTCCGCGCTCGACGTGTCGATCCAGGCGCAGGTGATCAACCTCCTGCAGGACCTGCAGAAGGAGTTCGGGATCTCGTTCCTGTTCATCGCCCACGACCTCGCGGTGGTGCGGCACTTCTGCCCCGAGATCGCCGTGATGTACCTCGGCAAGATCGTCGAGGTGGCCGACCGGGACACGCTCTACAACCACCCGCACCACCCGTACACGCAGGCGCTGCTGTCGGCCGTGCCGGACGTGAAGCAGGCCGCCGTGGGTGGTCGCCGCGAGCGGATCCGGCTCGAGGGCGACGTGCCCAGCCCGATCAACCCGCCGTCGGGGTGCCGCTTCCGGACCCGCTGCCCGATGGCCCAGGAGATCTGCGCCAAGCAGGAGCCGCCGCTCATGCAGATCGGGGAGCGGCACAAGGTGGCCTGCCACTTCGCCGGCGAGATGGGCCACGCGCCGACCACTCCGGTGACCGCGGCCCTGCTGGGTGTCGACGCCAAGGGCGACCGCGACCCCAGCCTGACCCCCTCCGAGGCGGTGGCCAACAGGCCCGGCTTCTCCGACTCCTGGGTGGACCTGGCGGGCCACTCGATGGGCAGCAAGGCCTGAGCGAGCACAGCGGGCCCGGCGACGGGCTCTTCGACCTGGGTCCCTCCGCGTCCCCGGCCCCGTCCCCGGCTGGGGGCGGGTCCGGGGGGACGCTGGCGGGCAACACGCACGCGTCGGCGCCGCTGGCGGTGCGGATGCGGCCGCGCACCCTCGACGAGCTGGTCGGTCAGCAGCACCTGCTGGCCCCCGGCTCGCCGCTGCGCCGGCTGATCGAGGGTGACCAGCCGATGTCGCTGCTGCTGTGGGGGCCGCCGGGCACCGGCAAGACCACGATCGCCTCGATCGTCAGCCAGGCGACGAACCGCCGGTTCGTCGAGGTGTCGGCGGTGGCCGCGGGCGTCAAGGAGGTCCGGGCCGCCATCGACGGCGCCCGGAACACGCTGGCCCGCAGCGGGCCCGAGACGGTGCTGTTCGTCGACGAGGTGCACCGCTTCACCAAGGCCCAGCAGGACGCTCTGCTGCCCGGGGTGGAGAACCGCTGGGTGACGCTGGTCGCCGCCACCACGGAGAACCCGTTCTTCTCGGTGATCTCTCCGCTGCTCTCCCGCTCGCTGCTGCTGACCCTCGAGCCGCTGACCGACGACGACATCCGCGGCGTGATCGCCGAGGCACTGGTCAGCCAGCGGGGCCTCGACGGTGCCGTCACCCTCGACGACCAGGCGCTCGACCACCTGGTCCGGCTCGCCGGGGGAGACGCCCGCCGGGCGCTCACCTACCTCGAGGCGGCCGCCGGCGCGGCCCAGGCACGGGACCTGGTGGAGGTCGACCTGGCCACCACGGAGACCGCGGTCGACCGGGCGGCGGTGCGCTACGACCGTCAGGGCGACCAGCACTACGACGTGATCAGCGCCTTCATCAAGTCCGTGCGCGGCTCCGACGCCGACGCCGCGCTGCACTACCTGGCTCGGATGGTGGAGGCCGGCGAGGACCCCCGGTTCATCGCCCGCCGCCTGGTGATCCTGGCCAGCGAGGACATCGGGCTGGCCGACCCGAGCGCCCTGACCACGGCGGTCGCGGCGGCCCAGGCGGTGCAGCTGATCGGCCTGCCCGAGGGGCGGCTGACGCTGGCCCAGGCGACGATCGCGCTGGCGCTCGCCCCGAAGTCCAACGCCGTGATCGCGGCCATCGAGGCCGCCTCGGCCGACGTACGTGCGGGGAAGATCGGGCCGGTGCCCAGCCACCTGCGCGACGCGCACTACGGAGGCTCCAAGCAGCTCGGGCACGGGAAGGGCTACCGCTACGCCCACGACGAGCCGTTCGGGATCGCCGAGCAGCAGTACGCCCCCGACGTGGTCGCCGACGCCCGCTACTACCAGCCGACCGCGCTGGGCGCCGAGTCGGCGGTCAAGGAGCGCTGGGAGCGGATCCGCCGGATGATCCGCGGCGGCCGCGGGTAGCCACCGGGGCGCCGGCCGGCTCCCGGCCGGAGGGTAGGGTCAGGTCCCATGGATCAGGCCCCTCTCGTGACCCTCTCGGCCGTGGCCGGCGTGGTGGTCGTGGGACTGCTGGCGGGCCTCGTCGTCGCGCTCGTGTCCGGGGCCCGCGGACGGCGCCGGCTGGAGGCCGAGCTGGCCGCCGCCCGCGCCGACGTCGACGGGCTCCGGTCCCAGGTCGACGACCTCGCGCGCGTCGTCCCGCCGGCCACGCCCGCGGAGCACGCCGCCCCCGGCCGGGAGTACGTGATCACCTCGATCAGCGACCAGACAGGCGGGGCGGTTGTCGCGGTCCCCCCGGCGCGTGAGCTCACCGGACGCGAGTTCGTGACGGTCGCGGCGGGGGAGTCGCTGGTCCGGGTCGTCTCCCTCGCGCACGGCGTACGACGGGCGCTGTCGGCGGAGAACCGCAACCGGATCCGCTTCGAGATCCGCCGGGAGGTCAAGCGCTCGCGGCGGCAGCGGCGGCGTGACCTCAAGGACGCCCGCCGGCACCTCCGCAGCCGGGCCGGCACCGACCTGTCGGAGGACGCCGCATGAGCCGCACCGTCTGGTTCGCGGCGGGTGCGGGAGTCGGGGTCTACGCGATGACCCGGGCGCGCCGCGCCGCGGAGGCGTTCACCCCCGACGGGCTCGCCGACCGGCTGGCCGGGCTGTCCCTGGGCCTGCAGCTGTTCCGGGACGAGGTCCGGACCGGGATGGCGGAGAAGGAGAACGACGTGCGTGAGCGCCTCGGCCTCACGTTCCATGGAACCCCCGAGCTGTCGGAGCCGGAGGCGGCACTCGCCGCCCCGGACACCGACGACCAGGCAACGACGAGAGAGGGCAACAACTGATGGACACCGCGGAGATCCGCCGCCGGTTCCTGGCGCACTTCGAGCGGAACGGCCACCAGGTGGTGCCCTCGGCCTCGTTGCTGCTCGACGACCCGAACCTGCTGTTCGTCAACGCCGGCATGGTGCCCTTCAAGCCCTACTTCCTGGGCCAGGAGACGCCGTCGTACACGCGTGCGGTGAGCGTCCAGAAGTGCGTGCGCACCCTCGACATCGACGAGGTCGGCAAGACCACGCGGCACGGCACCTTCTTCCAGATGTGCGGCAACTTCTCCTTCGGCGACTACTTCAAGCAGGGCGCCATCGAGCTCGCCTGGGAGCTGGTCACCAAGCCCCAGGCCGACGGCGGCTACGGGCTGCCCGAGGCGAAGCTCTACCCCAGCGTCTACGAGGACGACCCCGAGGCGGTCGCGCTGTGGAAGCGGATCACCGGCCTGCCCGACGACCGGATCGTCCGGCTCGGCAAGGCCGAGAACTACTGGAGCATGGGCGTGCCCGGCCCCGGCGGACCGTGCAGCGAGATCCTCATCGACCGCGGCCCCGAGTACGGCGCGGAGGGGGACTGGGACGCGGGCGACCGCTACCTGGAGTTCTGGAACCTGGTGTTCATGTCCGACGAGCTCAGCGCGGTGCGCAGCAAGTCCGACTTCGACATCCGCGGGCCGCTGCCCAGCCGGAACATCGACACCGGCATGGGCCTGGAGCGGGTCGCCTTCCTGCTCCAGGGCACGGACAACATGTACGAGATCGACGAGATCTTCCCGGTGATCGAGAAGGCCGTCGAGCTCTCCGGGCGCAAGTACGGCCGCGACCACGAGGACGACGTCCGGTTCCGGGTGGTCGCCGACCACGTCCGCAGCGCGATGATGCTGATCGCCGACGGGGTCACCCCCGGCAACGAGGCGCGCGGCTACGTGCTGCGCCGGCTGCTGCGGCGGGCGGTCCGCTCGATGCGCCTGCTCGGCGTCGAGGACCGCACGCTGCCCGAGCTGCTGCCGGTCAGCCGCGACAAGATGGCGCTGTCCTACCCCGTGGTCGGCTCGGACTGGGAGCGGATCTCGACGATCGCCTACGCCGAGGAGGACGCCTTCCGGCAGACCCTGCGCACCGGGACGACGATCTTCGACCTGGCCGCGCAGGAGGCCAAGGCCGGCGGCCAGACCCGGCTGTCCGGCGGCAAGGCGTTCGCGCTGCACGACACCTACGGCTTCCCGATCGACCTGACCCTGGAGATGGCCTCCGAGCAGGGCCTCGCGGTCGACGAGGAGGGCTTCCGCCGGCTGATGACCGAGCAGCGCGACCGGGCCAAGGCGGACGCCCGCGCCAAGAAGGGCCAGCACGACGACGCCAGCGCCTACCGGCAGGTCGCGGACTCCCTCGGCGCCCGGGTGCAGTTCACCGGCTACTCCGAGGTGGTCTCCGAGGCGACCGTGCGCGGCATCGTCGGGTCCGCGGGCGTCACCTCCTCGGCCCACGAGGGCGACGAGGTCGAGCTGGTCCTGGACCGCACCCCCTTCTACGCCGAGGGCGGCGGCCAGCTCGCCGACCAGGGCGTCATCGAGCTCGGCAACGGCGCCCGGGTGCAGGTCCTCGACGTGCAGTCGCCGATCACCGGCTTGGTCGTGCACAAGGCGAAGGTGCTCTCCGGCGAGGTCACCGTCGGGGCCGGCGGCCAGGCGCTGGTCGACATCGAGCGGCGCAAGTCGATCAGCCGCGCGCACACCGCGACCCACATGGTGCACAAGGCGTTCCGGGAGGCTCTCGGCGACACCGCCACCCAGGCCGGGTCGGAGAACGCGCCGGGCCGGTTCCGGTTCGACTTCTCCGCCACCGGCGCGGTCCCCGCCTCCGCGATGGCCGACGTCGAGGCGCGGGTGAACGACCTGGTGCTCGCCGACCTCGCGGTGCACGCCGAGACGATGAGCCAGGACGAGGCGCGCAAGTCCGGTGCGATGGCGCTGTTCGGCGAGAAGTACGGCGACGAGGTCCGGGTGATCTCGGTCGGCGACTGGGCGCGCGAGCTCTGCGGCGGCACGCACGCCGGCCGCTCCGGTCAGCTCGGCGTGATCAAGCTGCTCGGCGAGTCGTCGATCGGCTCCGGCGTACGCCGGGTGGAGGCGCTGGTCGGCGGCGACGCCTACCGTTTCCTGGCTCGCGAGCACGTCCTGGTGGCTCAGCTCAGCGAGGTGCTCAAGGTCCGCGCCGAGGAGCTGCCGGAGCGGGTCAACGACATCGTCGAGCGACTGCGCACGGCCGAGAGGGAGATCGAGCGGGTCCGCGTGCAGCAGGTGCTCGCGGCGGCCGGCACGCTCGCCGGCAACGCCAAGGACGTGTACGGCGTCTCCTTCGTGGGCCACCGGGCCGATGGAGCGGGCGCCGGCGACGTCCGCAAGCTGGCCCTGGACATCCGGGGCCGGCTGCCGCAGGGCCGACCCGGCGTGGTGTCGATCATCGGCTCCAGCAACGGCAAGCCCGCGGTCGTGGTGGCGGTCAACGACGAGGCCCGCAGCTGGGGCCTGTCCGCGAACGCGCTGGTCAAGGCGGCCGCGGTCGTGCTGGGGGGCAGCGGTGGCGGCAAGGACGACGTCGCCCAGGGCGGTGGCGCCGATGTCAGCAACGCCGACCAGGCGCTCGTCGAGGTCGAGCACGAGGTCGGCCGCGCCGCCACCCAGCGATGAGCCGGGGCTGAGCCGGTGCGGCGCGGGGTGCGGCTCGGGGTCGACGTCGGGGATGCCCGGATCGGGGTCGCCCGCTCCGACCCGTCCGGTCTGATCGCCACGCCGGTGGAGACGGTCCGGGCCGGGTCGGGCGACCTGGCCAGGCTGCTCGCGCTGGTCGTCGAGGAGGAGGCGCTCGAGGTGGTGGTCGGGCTGCCCCGCTCGCTGTCCGGGGGCGAGGGACCGGCCGCGGCCAAGGTGCGGACCTTCGCCGGCCGGCTGGCCGACCGGGTGGCGCCGGTGCCGGTCCGGCTCTGCGACGAGCGGCTCAGCACGGTCTCCGCGGAGGCGGTGCTGCGGGAGCGCGGCAAGAAAGGACAAAAGCGACGCGCCGTGGTGGATCAGGCCGCAGCGGTCGTCATCTTGCAGAATGCTCTGGACACCGAACGGGGCACCGGCAACGCCCCGGGGGAGGTCGTGCCGGTGACCCGGCCCGAGCCCGCCCCCGGAGCGGGTGAGCCGGGCCGACCAGACCACGCGCAGGACGTCGATCACAGATGGGTATGACCAGCAGGTGAGCGACTTCGGACTCGACCTCGACCGCGAGCGACGGCACCGGCACCGACGCGGCTTCGGCTGCCTGGCGGTGCTGCTGGCGCTGGCCATCCTGGTGGGCGGCGGGTTCGCCGCCTACTCCTTCGGGCTCAGCGCCCTCAAGGAGCGGCTCAGCCCCCCGCCCGACTACCCGGGCCCCGGCACCGGCCGGGTGCTCGTGGAGGTCAAGAGCGGCCAGTCGTCGGCCGACATCGGCGCGGAGCTGCTGGCCAAGAAGGTGGTGAAGTCCGCGGAGGCCTTCACCGACGCGGCCCGCGACGACGCCAGGTCGGTCGGCATCCAGGTCGGCTTCTACGAGCTGAAGCGGAAGATGTCGGCCAAGTCGGCGCTGGCGGTGCTGGTCAAGCCCTCGAACCGGATGCGCAGCGTCGTCACCGTGCCCGAGGGGCTCCGGGTCGACCAGATCGTCGACCTGCTGGCGAAGCGGACGAAGTTCACCCGCCGGCAGTTCGACAGGGTCCTCCAGCACCCCGAGCAGCTCGGCCTGCCGTCGTACGCCCGGGGCAACCCGGAGGGCTACCTGTTCCCGGCGACCTACGAGCTGGCCCCGAACGCGACCCCACGCTCGATCCTGACCGCGATGGTCCAGCGGTACGACGCCGCGGTCTCGGACCTGGACATCGAGGCCAAGGCCAAGGCGCTGGGCAGGTCCCCGCACGACGTGATGACGGTGGCGAGCATCGTGCAGGCGGAGGGCAAGCTGCCCCGCGACTTCCCCAAGATCGCCCGGGTCCTCTACAACCGGCTCGACAAGGGCCAGCCGCTGCAGCTCGACACCACGATCGTCTACATCTTCCGGACCCAGGGGAAGCTGACGACCTCGGCGCAGCAGCGGTCCTCGGACTCGCCGTACAACACCTACAAGCACGCCGGCCTGCCGCCCACACCGATCTCCGCACCCGGGGAGAAGGCCATCGAGGCGGCGCTGTCGCCGGCGCACGGACCGTGGCTGTACTTCGTCACCACCGACCCGAGCAACGGCGCGATGAGCTTCGCGGTCAGCTACCAGGACCACCTCAAGAACGTCGCGAAGTTCCGCGCCTACTGCCGGACCCACGACTGTTGAGCCGGGGGCGCTGCGCCGTCCTCGGCTCGCCGGTCGGGCACTCGCTCTCGCCGGTGCTGCACCGGGCGGCCTACGACGCGCTCGGGCTGGACTGGACCTACGAGGCGCTCGAGGTCACCGAGGCGACGCTGGCGGCGTTCCTCGACGGCCTGGACGGGTCCTGGCGCGGGCTGTCCCTGACGATGCCGCTGAAACGGACCGTGGTCCCGCTGTGCGACGAGCTCACCGACCGAGCCGCCCAGGCGCAGGCGGTCAACACCCTGGTGCTGCGGGACGGGCACCGCACCGGGCACAACACCGACGTGCCCGGGTCGTCGGCCGCTGTCCGGGAGCGCCACGACGGTCCGGTGGACCGGGCGGTGATCGTGGGAGGCGGCGCGACCGCCGCCTCGACCCTGCTGGGCCTGGCCGACCTCGGCTGCCGGCAGGTGACCCTGCTGGTCCGCGACGAGGGACGGGCCGCGGCCACCGTGGCGACCGCGGCGCGGCACCCGCGGGCCCCCGAGGTCGCCGTCGGGCGGCTGGTCGAGCCGCTGGGCGACGCGCCCGAGGGCTACGACGTGCTGGTCTCCACCATCCCCGCCGCCGCGCAGGGGCCCGAGGTGCTGGCGCTGGCCGAGCGGGCGACGGTGGTCTTCGACGTCGTCTACGACCCCTGGCCGACGCCGCTGGCCGCCGCCACGGCCGGCTCCGGGCGGGTCCTCGTCTCCGGCCTGGACCTGCTCGTCCACCAGGCGGTGCTCCAGGTCGAGCTGATGACCGGGTGCTCGCCGGCGCCGCTCGAGGCGATGCGCCGGGTGGGTGCGGCGGCGTTGGCCGACCGCTCCCGGTGACGCCGTCCACCGGCCTGGCGGAACGACCACGCGGGACCGGACCCAGCCACTAGGGTCCTGCGGGTGACCTGGTTCCTGGACACCGCGCTGGCCGCCGGCGCCGTCGGCCTGGTCTCCGGCGCGTTCGTCCCGCGGCTGGTCGCGCGGCTGCCCGAGCCCGCGCCGGAGCCGGTGGAGGCGCGGCTGACGCCGGCCGCCAACGAGTCCGAGTTCTCCCGTCCGGTCGACGAGCCCAAGGAGCTCTACGCCGACGTCGCCGCGCTGCCCGGGCTGCGCTGGAAGGCCGCGCTGGTCTCGGGGGTGGCCGGCGGGCTGCTCGGCGCCCGGATCGGCTGGCATCCGGCGCTCCTGTTCCTGCTCTACCTGGTGCCGGTGTGCGTCGCCCTCTCGGTCGTGGACTGGCGCACCCGCTACCTGCCGACCCGGCTGATCGCCCCGTCGTACGTGGTGGTCGGGGTGCTGGCCGTGCTGGCGGCGGCCCTCACCCGGGACTGGGCCGCGCTGACCACCTCGGTGATCGGCTGGCTGGCGACGTTCGCGTTCTTCTGGCTGCTCTGGCGGCTGCTGCCGGCCGGCGGGATGGCCTACGGCGACGTCCGGCTGGCCGGCCTGCTGGGCATGGCGCTCGGCTGGATCGGAGTGCCGCAGCTGGCTCTGGGGCTCTACACCGCGTTCGTGCTCGGTGGTGTGGTCGGGCTGCTGCTGACCCTGGTGAAGGTCTTCCACCACCGGCACTCGCCGTTCGGTCCGCACCTGTGCGTCGGCGCCCTGCTCGGGGTGGTCTTCCCCGTCCAGCTCGCCGCGGCGTACGGGGCCGTGGTCAACGGGCTGGTCTCGCTCGTCTCGCACTGACGGCCTCCCGGCAGGACCCGGACATCCGGCGTGAAAGACTTGCCGCATGCTGCGTTGGCTCACGGCGGGCGAGTCCCACGGACCGGGACTCGTCGCCGTCCTCGAAGGTCTTCCCGCGCACGTCCAGGTGACGTCCGCGGACATCGTCGACGCTCTGGCCAGGCGCCGCCTCGGCTACGGCCGGGGCGCCCGGATGAAGTTCGAGCAGGACCAGGTCGACATCATCGGCGGGATGCGCCACGGCGAGTCGCTGGGCAGCCCGCTCGCGATCCGCGTCGGCAACACCGAGTGGCCGAAGTGGGAGAAGGTGATGTCGGCCGACCCGGTCGACGAGGCCGAGCTGGAGGCGCTGGCCCGCAACGCCGCGCTGACCCGCCCGCGACCCGGGCACGCCGACCTGGTCGGCATGCAGAAGTACGACTTCGACGAGGCCCGGCCGATCCTCGAGCGCGCCTCCGCCCGTGAGACCGCCGCCCGGGTGGCCCTCGGCGCGGTCGCCATGAAGTTCCTCCAGCAGGCCGTCGGCGCCGAGGTGGTCTCCCACGTCGTCGCGATCGGGCAGGCTCAGGCCCCGGCCGGGTCGGTCCCGTCGCCCGCCGACGTCGCGGCGCTCGACGCGGACCCGGTGCGCTGCCTGGACGCGGACGCCAGCAAGCAGATGCAGGAGGCGATCGACCGGGCGCACGGCGAGGGCGACACCCTCGGCGGGGTCGTCGAGGTCGTCGTGCACGGCCTGCCGCCCGGCCTCGGGTCGCACGTGCACTGGGACCGCCGGCTCGATGCGCGGCTGGCCGGTGCGCTGATGGGCATCCAGGCGATCAAGGGCGTCGAGGTCGGCGACGGCTTCGCGCTCGCGGCCGAGCCCGGCTCCCGCGCCCACGACGAGATCGTCCGCACCGAGGACGGCATCCGCCGCACGTCCGGCCGTTCCGGCGGCACCGAGGGTGGCATGTCGACCGGGGAGGTGCTCCGGGTGCGGGCCGCGATGAAGCCGATCGCGACGGTGCCGCGGGCGCTGCGGACGGTCGACGTCGCGACCGGCGAGGAGACCGTCGCCCACCACCAGCGCTCCGACGTCTGCGCGGTCCCCGCGGCCGGCATCGTCGCCGAGGCGATGGTCGCGCTGGTGCTCGCCGACGTCGTGCTGGAGAAGTTCGGCGGCGACTCGGTGGGGGAGACGCGACGCAACCTGGACGGCTACCTGTCGTCGATGAGGATCACGTGACTCCGGAGCCGACCGCTCCCCGGGTCGTGCTGGTCGGCCCGATGGGGGCCGGCAAGTCCACCGTCGCGGGGCTGCTCGCCGCCCGCTGGGGCGTGAGCGTGCGCGACACCGACCAGGACATCGAGGCGGCCGCGGGAAAGCCGATCCCGGAGATCTTCGTCGACGACGGCGAGCAGCACTTCCGGGCCCTGGAGCGGCGGGCCGTGGTCGACGCGCTCGCCTCGCACGCGGGCGTGCTCGCGCTCGGCGGTGGGTCGGTGCTGGACGCCGAGACCCGCGCCGACCTGCGCGCCCACCGGGTGGTGTTCTTGCGCGTGGGGCTCGCCGACGCCGCCAAGCGGGTCGGCCTCGGGGTCGGCCGGCCGCTGCTGCTCGGCAACGTGCGGTCCCGGATCAAGGCGCTGCTCGACGAGCGGGCTCCGTTGTACGACGAGGTCGCCACCGCCACGGTGGAGACCGACGGCCGCACGCCCGAGGGCGTCGCGGACGACGTGGCACGGCTCGTGGAGGACCACGAGCACCTCGACGAACAGGCGGGCGATCTCTCGTGAACGAACGGTCCGACACCACCCGGATGCACGTCGGGGGCGCGTCGCCGTACGACGTCGTGATCGGCACCGGGCTGCTCGGTGAGCTGCCCGGGCTGCTCGGCGAGGGCGTCCGACGGGTCGCGGTGATCCACCCGCGTGGGCTCGCCGCCACCGGCGAGGCGATCCGGGAGGATCTCGCCGCCCAGGGACTCGAGGCGCACGGCATCGAGATCCCGGACGGCGAGGAGGCCAAGCTGGCCCCCGTCGCGTCGTTCTGCTGGCAGGTGCTCGGGCAGACCGGCTTCACCCGCAGCGACGCCGTGGTGACCGTCGGCGGCGGGGCCACCACCGACATGGGCGGCTTCGTCGCCGCCACCTGGTTGCGCGGGGTCAAGGTCGTGCACGTGCCGACCACCCTGCTCGCCATGGTGGACGCGGCGGTCGGCGGCAAGACCGGGATGAACACCACCGAGGGGAAGAACCTCGTGGGCGCCTTCCACGAGCCGGCCGGCGTGCTCTGTGACCTGGCCACCCTCGAGACGCTCCCGCGCAACGAGCTGATCAGCGGGCTCGCCGAGGTGGTCAAGTGCGGCTTCGTCGCCGACCCGGTGATCCTGGACCTGGTCGAGCAGGACCCGGTGGCCGCCGTCGCCCCCGACTCGGCCACCCTGCGCGAGCTCGTCGAGCGGGCCATCCGGGTCAAGATCGACGTCGTGGTCGCCGATCTCAAGGAGACCGGGGGGGCCGGCGGGCACCCGGGCCGCGAGGTGCTCAACTACGGCCACACCCTCGGCCACGCCATCGAGCGGGCCGAGCGCTACCGCTTCCGGCACGGCGCCGCGGTGGCGATCGGGATGACCTTCGTCGCCGAGCTGGCCCGGCTGGCCGGCCGCCTCGACGAGGCGACGGCGGAGCGGCACCGGTCGGTGCTCGAGCTCGTCGGGCTGCCGACCAGCTATCGCGGTGCGGAGTGGCCACAGCTGCACGAGGCGATGAAGGTGGACAAGAAGACCCGGGGCGACCAGCTGCGCTTCGTGGTGCTCGACGGCCTGGCCCGACCCTCGATCCTGACCGCCCCCGACCCGGCGCTGCTGACCGCCGCGTTCGCCGAGATCTCGGCCCCGACGACCGGGCCGTCGACCGGGCCGTCCGCGGGCTCGGCGCCGATCGACCTGGGCGGCCCGCATGGCTGAGTCGAGCCGGGTGCTGGTGCTCAACGGCCCCAACCTGCGGCGCCTCGGGTCCCGCGAGCCCGACGTCTACGGGCACACGTCCTACGACGACCTGGTGCGGGTGTGCCGGGCCGACGGTGCCGCCCTCGGGCTGGACGTCGAGGTCCGGCAGACCGACGACGAGGCCGAGCTGGTCGGCTGGCTGCACGCCGCCGCCGACGCCGGCACCCCGGTGGTGCTGAACCCGGCGGCGTTCACGCACTACAGCTATGCGCTGCGCGACGCGTGCGCCCAGCTCACCGCGCCGCTGGTCGAGGTGCACCTCACCAACCCGCACACCCGCGAGGAGTTCCGGCACACCTCGGTCGTGTCCGGGGTCGCCACCGGCGTGATCGCGGGCTTCGGCCTGGACTCCTACCGGCTCGCGCTGCGGGCGTTGATCTCCCTGTAGCCGCACGGTTCGATTTCGGCGTCGAATCCGGTCTCGGTAGAGTGGGCCGCTGTGCCGCCCGGCGGCCTCCCCCACGCGACACCAGCAGACGACGTACCGGCACCTTTCCGGCACCGGACCGGCAACAGACAAGGGCATCCCTGAGCATGGCAACGACCAACGACCTCAAGAACGGCATGGTTCTCAACCTCGACGGACAGCTCTGGTCCGTCATCTGGTTCCAGCACCACAAGCCCGGCAAGGGGGGCGCGGTCGTCCGGACCAAGCTGAAGAACATCGGCTCGGGCAAGACCGTGGACAAGACCTTCAACGCCGACGTCAAGGTCGAGGTCGCCAACGTCGACAAGCGGACGATGCAGTACCTCTACAACGACGGCACGTCGTTCGTCTTCATGGACAACTCGACCTACGAGCAGCTCGAGGTCCCGCCGGAGGTCGTCGGCGACGCCACCAACTTCATGCTCGAGAACCAGGACGCGATCGTCGCGACCAACGAGGGCCGCGTGCTGTACATCGAGCTGCCCGCCTCCGTCGAGCTGGTCGTGGAGTACACCGAGCCCGGCCTCCAGGGAGACCGTTCCACCGGTGGCACCAAGCCGGCCAAGCTCGAGACCGGCCACTCGATCAGCGTGCCGCTGTTCATCACCACCGGCGAGAAGATCAAGGTGGACACGCGCGACAGCAGCTACCTGGGACGCGTCAGCTCCTGATGGCCGCCCGTTCCAAGGCCCGGAAGCGGGCCCTCGACGTGCTCTTCGAGTGCGAGGTCCGTGGCCTGCCGCTGGGCGCCACCCTCGACGAGCGCGTGATCGCCGGCGAGCCGCCGGTCAACGAGTACACCGTGCAGCTGATCCGCGGCATCCGCGACCACCAGGACCGGCTCGACGAGCTCGTGACGACGTACGCCGAGGGCTGGTCGCTGGACCGGATGCCCGCGGTCGACCGCAACGCCCTGCGGATCGGGATCTACGAGATCCTGTACGTCGACTCGGTGCCCGACGCGGTCGCGGTGACCGAGGCGATGAGCCTGGTGCGCGACCTGTCCACCGACGAGTCGCCGAGCTTCGTCAACGGGGTGCTCGGCACCATCGTCCGGGACAAGTCCACCCTCACGGCCTGAGGATCTGCTGGAACGCCCAGCGGTTGCCGTCGGGGTCGGTCATCCGCACGAAGCGGCCCCACGGCAGCTCCTCGACGTCGGAGCACTCGACCCCGCGGCCGCGCAGGTGGTCCCGGGCCGTGTCGGCGTCGGCGACCACGACCTGGATCATCTGCGGGGCGCCCTCGGGCATCATGTCCAGGCCCACCCCGAAGCAGATCGAGCAGGCCGACCCCGGCGGCGTCACCTGCACGAAGCGCAGGCCCTCGTGGACCACCTGGTCGAAGTCGACGGGCCAGCCGACCCTGGTGCCGTAGAAGTCGACGGCCCGGTCGACGTCGGTCACGGCCAGCGGGACGAGCTCGATCTTCCAGTCCATGCGACTGCCTCTCGTCGGGTCACCGCGGTCGGTGACGTCGTCCCTCCAGGCTAGGGACGACCACCCCCGGAACCGGATGGCCGAGACGTGCGTTCGCGCCGACTCGGCACCCGTCAGACGTGCGTTCGCGCCGACTCGGCACCCGTCAGACGTGCGTTCGCGCCGACTCGGCGTCAGAGGCGCAGGCGCAGCGCGCGCAGGGTGTCGTAGGCGGGCCGGCAGGCCTCGGCGACGGCCGCGTCGTGCGGGCTCAGCGCCACCTCGCGGGGACGCCAGGGCTCGAAGCCGGTGGAGCGCCAGACGGTGTCGTACCAGTACGGCGCCCACACCCCGTCCGAGGCGCGCGGCCCCGCCGGCCACGACAGCATCCGCGGCGTGAAGGCGATCCCGAGCCAGTCGCACAGCCAGCGCAGGTACGCCTCCGGGTCGCGCAGGAAGTCGCCGGCGTCGATCACCGGCGGCGTCTCGGTCCAGGTCTCGAGCAGCCGGACCTGCTGGAGCAGGCCGATGTCCCGGGGCTCGCAGGCCTCCCGGGAGCGCACGTAGGAGGCGACCACCTCGGCCGGGTCGCGCACCAGCAGCACGTTGCGGAAGGCCGTCGTCCAGGTGAGGTCGTCGTCCTCGGCCAGGTGGTGGGTCATGTGCTTGGCGTAGTGCACCTCCACCCCGTCGGGCAGGGGAGCGAGCAGGTCCTGCACCACCGCTTCCGGGTCGGTCGGCTGGGAGGCGACGACCGCGTCCCGGCCGGGGTGGTCGGCGCCGGTGCGGGCGAGGTAGGCGGCGTAGAGCGGCTCGTCCACCACGACGGTGTCCTCACGGTTCTCCCAGGAGCGCATCATCGCCGTCGAGAGGTTCCGCGGCCCGCTCCACATGGCCACCCGCAGCGCGCTCATGGCGCCCGTGCGCCCGGCGACGTCGGCGTCGACCAGGTCGACGTACATCTGCTGCAGCCGCTCGACGACCGGGCCGCGGGTGCCGCTGCCGATGGTGCGGCCGTCGACGGTCCGGACCGGTACGACGCCCGCGAACGTCCCGGTCACGAAGGCCTCCCGGGCGCTGTAGACGTCGGTCAGGCTGAACGTCGTCTCGCGGGCGGTGATGCCGCCGGACCGGCACATCCGCAGGACGTTCCCGCGGGTGATCCCGCCCAGGCAGAAGCGGCCGTCCGACGTCCACACCTCCGGGCCGCCGTCGCCGTCCTTGACGATGAAGAAGTGCGTGCTGTTGCAGGTCGCCACGAAGCCGTGCGGGTCCAGCATCAGCGCCTCGTCGGCGCCGGCCGTGTAGGCCTGGATGCAGGCGGTGATGTCGTTGAGCTTGCTGTGCGAGTTGATCTTGGGGTCGAGGGTGTCGGGGTAGGCCCGCCGCACGTGGGTGGTGAACAGCGTGATCCCGTCGGTGACCGTGGAGGGCATCGCCTCCTTGTGCTCGGCGATGATGACGACCGTCGCCGGACCCACGGTCACCCGCGGGTCCTGGTACGGCGTGGACTTCACGCCGCGGGTGACCATCAGCCGCACGTGCACCCCGTCGACCATGCCGTTGGCCCGCAGCGTCGCGTAGACCGCGGCGGTGAGCTCCTCGCGGGACAGCCCCACCTCCAGCAGGATCGCCTGCGCCCCCTCGTAGAGCCGGTCGAGGTGCCGCTCGAGGAACGCCGGGTGCCCGCCGCGGACCCGGAGGCCCTCCCAGACGCCGTCGCCGAGGACGAAGCCGGAGTCGAAGACCGAGACCACGGCCCGGTCGCGGGGGAGCAGGTCGCCGTCGACCCACACCAGGATCTCGGCGTTCCGTGGGTCGTCGGTGTGGTCATGGGTGCCGTGTGCCATGCGCGCCACCCTAGGACCCCCGGCGGGCCCGAGGAGCGGGCCGACCTCCAGCCGGCATGGCAGGCTGTGGTCATGACAGCTCACGAAGTGGACGTCGTCGTCGTCGGACTCGGCCCTGGAGGGGAGTCGGTCGCCACCCAGCTGGCGCAGGCGGGCCTCGAGGTGGTCGGGGTGGACCGCCGGCTGGTCGGCGGCGAGTGCCCCTACTACGGCTGCATCCCCAGCAAGATGATGATCCGAGCCGCCGACGTGCTCGCGGAGGGACGACGCGTCCCGGACTTCGCCGGCGAGAGCACGGTCACCTCCGACTGGTCGCCGGTGCACGCGCGGATCCGCGACGAGGCCACCACCGACTGGGACGACCAGGTCGCCGTGGACCGGCTGGTGAAGGCGGGCGTGACGTTCGTGCGCGGTGCCGCCCGGCTCACCGGCCCGCGCACCGTCGACGTCGACGGGACGACGTACACGGCCAGCAGGGGGGTCGTGCTGAACACCGGCACCGAGCCCAGCGCGCCGCCCATCGACGGGCTCGCGGACACCCCGTTCTGGACCAACCGTGACGCCGTCCGGCTCGCGGAGCTGCCGGGGTCGCTGATCGTCGTCGGCGGCGGCGCGATCGGTGCGGAGATGACCCAGGCGTTCGCGCGGTTCGGCGTGCACGTCACGCTGCTCGAGGTCGCCGACCGGATCCTCGCCCCCGAGGAGCCCGAGTCGAGCGCGCTGGTCGCGGACGTGTTCGGCCGCGAGGGCATCCAGGTGCACGCCGGGGTCACGATCGGCTCGGTCTCCTACGCGGACGGCCAGTTCAGCGTCGAGATCGGCGACCGGACCCTGCAGGCCGACCGGCTGCTGGTCGCGGCGGGTCGCCGGCCGAACCTCTCCGACCTCGGCCTCGACACGGTCGGGTTGGACCCGTCGGCCCGGGCGGTGGACATCGACGAGCGCATGCGGGCCGGCGAGGGCCTCTGGGCGATCGGCGACATCACCGGCAAGGGGGCCTTCACGCACATGTCGATGTACCAGGCCGCGATCGCGGTCCGCGACATCCTCGGCCAGGACGGTCCCGGTGCGTCCTACCACGCGGTGCCGCACGTGACCTTCACCGATCCGGAGGTCGGCTCGGTCGGGATGACCGAGAGGCAGGCCCGCGAGGCCGGCCTCACCGTCCGGGTCGGTACGACGGACCTGGCGTCGTCCACCCGCGGCTGGATCGCCAAGGGCGAGGGCCTCGTCAAGCTCGTCGAGGACGCCGACCGGGGCGTGCTCGTCGGCGCCACCGCGGTCGGGCCGTCCGGGGGAGAGGTGCTCTCCATGCTGGTGACGGCCGTGCACGCAGAGATCCCGACCGACACGCTCCGGACGATGATCTACGCCTACCCGACGTTCCACCGCGCGGTCGAGGACGCCCTGTCCAAGCTGGCCTAGTCGCTCCCACCTTCGCCGGCCGGCGCCGGGAGCGCGCACGACCGCGTGGCCTGCGCCGGCGACCGGTCGTGGTGGCCCGGGCGCCCTAGCCGGTCTCCTCGACCAGCAGCGGCTCGACCGCGGGAGCCGTCGAGCGGGTGCGTCGGGTGCCCCACCTCCGCTTGACCGGTACCTCGACCAGGTACCAGGAGGCCGCCGCCGCCGCGACGCCGAGCACCGCCGCGAGGACGCCGGTGGTGGTGCTCACGACGCCGTCGCCGTTGCCCCGGAGCCAGCACACGAAGACGTAGTTCCACAGGTACGTCGCGTAGGAGACGACCCCGAGGGCCCTCAGCGGTTCGAGGACGCGGGGGATGCGGTGCCAGCTGCGGGCGGCGTTGATCATCCCGACCGTGGCCAGCGCCACCGCCGGGCCGGCGACCAGGTAGACGTACGGGCTGGCCTTCGCCTCGGGCGTCGCGGCGAGAGCCAGGCAGGTCACGAGCCCGAGCACTCCCAGCGCCCTCGGCCGCTTGACCGCCCGGGCGAGGCGCGGCTGCGCGAGGCTGGCGACGGCGCCGATCAGCAGGGTCAGCGCCCAGCTCGACGGCAGCTTGTAGATGCCGCCGATGTCGGAGCGGTGCAGGAGCACCGTGGCGAGAGCGGCCACCCAGAGCAGGGCCACGGCGGCGAGCGCCGTGACCCGCAGCCGGGAGGACCTCACGGCGAGGAGGAACAGCGTCGGCCAGACCAGGTAGAACTGCTCCTCGATCGCCAGGGTCCACAGGTGTCCCAGCCCGGGGCTGATCGGCAGGATGCGCAGGTCCGAGGTGTAGCTGAGGGCCGTCAGCAGGGTCTTGGGCAGGTACCAGCGGTCGTGCAGGCGGTCGGTCACCAGCTCGACGGCCGAGAAGACCAGGAGCAGCAGCAGGAGCGGGGGGTACAGGCGTAGCGCCCGCCTCCGGTAGAACTCCAGGAACGACACGGTCCCGGTGCGCGCGTGGTCGGCCGTCAGCACGCCGGTGATCAGGTAGCCGCTGAGCGCGAAGAAGATGACCACCCCCACGATGCCCGCGTTCCCGAACAGCTCGGGAAGACCGTGCCGCATCAGCACCAGCAGAATCGCGAGCCCCCGCAGCACGTCCAGCCCCGGCATCCGCCGGCCACCCTCGTCGGTCATCTAGACCACCCCCCGCCGGGAGGGTAGGGGGCGAGAGCCTCGGCCGCAGCCTCGAGAAGGACTTCGTGATGGCGGATGGCCGACAAGCGGCGTGCACCGTCAGCGGTGCTGGACCCAGAGGTTCTCCTCGACGTACACCGCGCGGTCCCGCTCACGGTCGACGTGGACCAGCCCGAGCGCGTCGGGGACCACGAAGTCGCCGGTCACCGGGAACGCCATGTCGGCCCAGGCCTCCCACTCGGCGACGCTGCCCTCGATCACCATCGAGCGCCGGGCGGGCGCGAGCACCCGGGCCCCCATCCGCTGGTGCGTGCGGATCCACGGGTCGACCGAGAGGCCGTCGCCGCGGGCCCAGGTGGCGTACTCGGCCATCGAGTACGTCGGGTAGCGGTGCTTCCAGGTGGGCCGCAGCGGGGCGATCACGTGCGTCAGGCCGTCCTCGACCGCCCGGCGGGTGAGCTCCTCGAGCACCACGGTGGCCAGCCCCCGACGGTCGTGCGACCGCTTCACCGCCGCCGCCATGAAGCTCAGCGTCGTGCACGCGCGCCCCTCCTCGTGTCCGTCGACCGAGCGGACCAGTGCGCCGTCGTACCCGTCGGGGAGGTCCTCGACGGTGCCGTCCCAGGCCAGCGGCACGCCCCACCCGCCGGCGACCACGGCGCCGTCGTCGTCGAGGACGAGGATGTCGAGGCGGGAGAAGTAGGTCTCCACTCTCGGCGCGTACTGCGCGGCCACGTCGTCGTGGAAGATGAACTCCGGCCACTTCTCGCGGAAGGCGGCCCCGGCCTCGGACTCCAGGTCCGGGCGGTCCGCGGCGGTCACGATCTGCATCGCCGCACCCTAAGGCGTCAGCGGTGCGGTATCGCCACCGGGAGCAGCAGCTCGTCGACGACGGTGAGCCGGGGACGGACCGGCTCCCCGGAGGCGACGGTGCGGTTGCGTCCGGCGTGCTTGGCGGCGTACAGCGCCGCGTCCGCCCGGCGCAGCGGCTGGCCGCTGTCGTGGTCGGCGGCCTCCAGGGTCGTGGTGCCGAGGCTGGCGGACAGGTCGTAGCCCAGGCGGGGCACGACGACCGCGGCCACCGCACGCCGGAGCTTCTCGGCCGCGACCGCCGTGCCGGCCAGGTCGGTGCCGGGCAGCAGGATCAGGAACTCCTCGCCGCCGACCCGGGCGACCAGGTCGCCGGTGCGGCAGGTGTCTCTGAGCGCCGTCGCCACCATCCGGAGCACCAGGTCGCCGGTCTCGTGGCCGTGCCGGTCGTTGATCCGCTTGAAGTGGTCCAGGTCGAGGCTGACCAGCCCGAGCGCGGCCCGGGAGAAGCGGGCCCGGGCGATCATCTGGTCCAGCACGTCGTAGGCGCGGCGGCGGTTGGCGAGGCCGGTCAGGGCGTCGTGGGCGGCGTGGTGCTCGGCCACGGCGGCGAGCCGGCGGAACGTCGCGAGCATCGAGAGCACCACCACGCCGGCGGCGACGAGGGTGAGCAGCCGGCCGCCGTACCAGCCCAGGCTGTAGCGGTGCCCGGAGGCGTAGGTGAGCACCAGGTCGCACGCGCAGACCAGGATCGCCACCGTCGCCCAGCCGTCCAGAGCGGTCCGCTTGCGGCTGCCGAGCCAGGAGACGAGCAGCGCTCCCAGCACCAGCGGCAGCACCACCGGCGCGGTCAGGACGGTCATCCGGGTGGTGTCCACCCCGACGATCAGGACGGGAAGGTGCGGCGCGTTCGCGATCACCAGCGCGCTCAGCGCCGACGCGGTTCCGACCGCGAGCACCATCACGCGCCAGGCGGCCGCGGTGCGTCGCTCGACCACGGTGACGGTCGGCACCCGGTGCGGCCACGGCGCGGACGCCAGGCCGAGCAGCACCGGGAAGCCGCCGTGCCAGAGCAGGAACAGGTACGGCGCCGTGGACGGCGCGCTCGCGAACGGAGGGGACTGGGTGATCGCCCCCGGGAAGGCCAGCGCGTAGCCGGCCATCGCCACCAGCGACCAGCCGTACGCCCCGGCCATCATCAGCAGCCGCAGGTCGCCCTTGTCGCGGTAGCCGCCGAGCAGCAGGGACACCGACAGCAGGTCGAAGCAGCCGACCACCGAGATCACCGCGGGCATGAAGCTCACCGACGCGCCCAGCTGGGTGCGGCCGAACGGGATCAGCAGGGCGGTGCCGGCCAGCACGAGCCAGCCCGTGACGACGAGCGAGCGCGGAGGCGCGGACGGCCGCGAGTCGGACATGTGGGAGATATCGGCAGAATCTTTACTCGTCTGAAGGTTTCAGGTGACGACCGTCGCGGAAGCGCGCCTACAGTCCCTCGCGTGAGCTCCACCTACTGGCCACTCGCGGACCTCCGGCTGACCACCCCCGACCTGGTGCTCCGGCCGCCGGCCGAGTCCGACCTGGAGGCGCTGGCGGACCTGCTGCCCGCGGACGTCGAGCTGGACCCGGCGGCGCCGGCGATGCCGGGGGCTCCGGCCGCCACCGCTCGCGGGACGGTCCTGCTGCAGGGCCACTGGCGCTCGCGCGGCACCTGGCGACCGGAGTCGTGGGCGCTCGGGCTCGGGGTGTTCCACCACGGGGAGCCGATCGGTCACCAGGTGCTGGAGGCCGAGGACTTCGCGCGGCTGCGCACCGTGGACTCATCCTCCTTCCTGGCCACCGCGGCGAGGGGCCGGGGGTTCGGCCGGCAGATGCGCGCAGCCGTCCTCGCGCTCGCCTTCGGGCCGCTCGGGGCCCGGGTGGCCCTCAGCTGCGCGTGGACCGACAACGCCGCCTCCCTCGGGGTCTCCCGGTCGCTCGGGTACGTCGAGAACGGCGTCGTGCCGCACCGGCGCGGAGACGGCGTGGGCGAGATGGCGCACCTGCGGCTCGACCGCGCGGCCTGGGCTGCCTCGGGATGGCCGGACCGGGTGAGCGTCGCCGGCGTCGAGGCGTGCCTGCCCTGGTTCGGGGCGACCGGGCTCCCGGGCTGATCGGCCGTCCTGCCGGCTGGTAGGTTGACCCCGATCGACATCCTTTAACGAGCCGTCCCGTGAGGCGGAGAAGGAGGTTGGCCTCCTCGTGCCTGCCCATTCCGCAGCAACCGCCGGCCGCACCGTGCTGGACCCCCACGACATCTCCCGGGCGCTGACCCGGATCGCGCACGAGATCCTCGAGCGCAACAAGGGCGCCGGCGACCTGGTCCTGCTGGGGATCCCGTCCCGCGGCGTCCCGCTGGCCCACCGGATCGCCGCCAAGATGGCCGCCGTCGAGGCCCGCGACGTGCCCGTCGGCTCGCTCGACGTGACGATGTACCGCGACGACCTGCGGATGCGCCCGGCCCGCACCCTGCTGCCGACCCAGATCCCGCACGGCGGCCTCGACGGCAAGGTGGTGGTGCTCGTCGACGACGTGCTGTTCTCCGGGCGGACCATCCGCGCCGCGCTCGACGCGATCACCGACGTCGGCCGGCCCCGCGCCGTACGCCTGGCGGTGCTGGTGGACCGCGGGCACCGCGAGCTGCCGATCCGCGCCGACTTCGTGGGCAAGAACCTGCCGACCTCCCTGGTGGAGTCCGTCCAGGTCCGGCTCAGCGAGTTCGACGGCGAGGACGCCGTCACCATCTCCGGTACGACGACCGAGGAGGAGCGGCGATGAAGCGGCACCTGCTGAGCGCCGGGGACCTCACCCGCGCCGACGCCGAGCTGGTCCTGGAGACCGCCGAGGAGATGCGGTCCCTGGCCGACCGGCCGATCAAGAAGCTGCCGGCCCTGCGCGGCCGCACGGTGGTGAACCTGTTCTTCGAGGACAGCACCCGCACCCGGATCTCGTTCGAGGCGGCCGCCAAGCGGCTCTCCGCCGACGTCATCAACTTCTCCGCCAAGGGCTCGTCGCTGTCCAAGGGCGAGAGCCTGAAGGACACCTCGCTCACCCTCGAGGCGATGGGCGCCGACGCGGTCGTGGTCCGGCACTGGGCCTCGGGGGCGCCGCACCTGCTCGCCAACGCCGGCTGGTCGAGGAGCTCGGTGGTCAACGCCGGCGACGGCACCCACGAGCACCCGACGCAGGCGCTGCTCGACGCGTTCACGATGGTGCGGCACCTCGCCCCCAACAAGGCAACCGGTCTCGACGGCCGCCGGGTGGCGATCGTCGGCGACGTCCTGCACAGCCGCGTCGCGCGCTCCAACGCGCTGCTGCTGAAGACCCTCGGCGCCGAGGTCACCCTGGTCGCGCCACCGACGCTGCTGCCGGTGGGCATCGAGGGCTGGGACGTGGAGACCTCCTACGACCTGGACGCCGTGCTGCCCAAGGCCGACGTGGTGATGATGCTGCGCGTCCAGCGCGAGCGGATGAACGCGTCCTTCTTCCCGACCGTGCGCGAGTACAGCCGCCGCTACGGGCTCGACGGGCGCCGGATGGCGACCCTCCAGGACCACACGATCGTGATGCACCCCGGCCCGATGATCCGGGGCATGGAGATCACCGCCGACGTCGCCGACTCCAGCCGGTCCGTGATCGTCGAGCAGGTCACCAACGGCGTCGCGGTCCGGATGGCCGTGCTCTACCTGCTGCTCGGTGGCTCCGAGCCCGCGATCTCAGGCCCGACCGACGAGGAGACCTCCCGATGACCAGCTACCTGATCAAGAGCGCCCGGATCCTCGGCGGTGAGCCGACGGACCTGCTGCTCGAGGGCGGACTGATCGCCCGGGTCGGCAGCGGGCTGGCCGCCGACGGCGACGACGTCGTCGTGGTGGACGCCGACGGGCTGGTCGCCCTGCCCGGCCTGGTCGACCTGCACACCCACCTGCGCGAGCCGGGTCGTGAGGACGCCGAGACCGTCGACACCGGCACCCGGGCGGCCGCGATGGGTGGCTTCACCGCCGTGCACGCGATGGCCAACACCGACCCCGTGGCCGACACCGCCGGGGTCGTCGAGCAGGTGTGGCGGCTCGGTCGCGAGGCCGGCCACTGCGACGTCTTCCCGGTCGGCGCGGTCACCGTGGGGCTCGGCGGCGACCGGCTCGCCGAGCTCGGCGCGATGGCCGACTCCGCGGCGCGCGTCCGGGTGTTCTCCGACGACGGCAGGTGCGTCTCCGACGCGGTGGTGATGCGGCGTGCGCTCGAGTACGTCAAGGCCTTCGACGGCGTGATCGCCCAGCACGCGCAGGAGCCGCGGCTCACCGAGGAGGCCCAGATGAACGAGGGCGAGCTGTCCGGCCGTCTCGGCCTGCGCGGCTGGCCCGCCGTCGCCGAGGAGGCGATCATCGCCCGCGACTGCCTGCTCGCCGCGCACGTCGGGTCCCGGCTGCACGTCTGCCACGTGTCCACGGCCGGATCGGTCGAGATCGTCCGGTGGGCCAAGGGCAAGGGCTGGAACGTCACGGCCGAGGTGTGCCCGCACCACCTGCTGCTCACCGACGAGCTCGCGGCGACGTACGACCCGATCTACAAGGTGAACCCGCCGCTGCGGTCGGCCACCGACGTGGAGGCGCTGCGAGCCGGCCTCGCCGACGGCACCATCGACGTGGTCGCCACCGACCACGCGCCGCACCCGCACGAGGACAAGGACTGCGAGTGGCAGGCCGCCGCCTTCGGGATGCTCGGCCTGGAGACCGCGCTGTCGGTCGTGCAGCAGACGATGGTCGACACCGGCCTCGTGGACTGGGCCGGGGTCGCCGAGCGGATGTCCACCAGGCCCGCGCAGATCGGCCGGCTCGCCGGTCACGGCCGGCCGCTCGCGGCGGGGGAGCCGGCCAACGTGGTGCTCTACGACCCGTCGGTCAGCCGGGTCGTCGACGGCGCGCAGCTCGCCTCGCTGTCCCGCAACACGCCGTACGCAGGCCGCGAGCTGCCCGGGAGGGTGGTGGCGACCTTCCTGCGCGGGACGCCGACCGTCCTCGACGGCGTGCTCGCCGGCTCCGCAGCCGTGGGGACCCCCGCGTGAGGCAGTCGCCGGCCTGGGTGCCGGTGCTCGTGCTGTTCGCGCTGCTCGGCCTCGCCTACCTCGCGATGTGGCGCGGCTGGCGACGCCGCGCCCGCAGGCACGACCTGGCGCCGCTGGTGCCGGCTCCCGCGGTCGCGGACCTGCCGGCGGCCCGGCTGCAGTCGGGCGCCCGCTACTTCGGCACCACGGTCAGCGGCAGCTGGCTGGACCGGGTGGTGGCCCGCGGCCTCGGCGCCCGCAGCAGCTGCCGGCTCTCGCTGTCCGACCAGGGCCTGGACGTGATCCGGCTCGCCGGCTCGTTCCGGATCCCGGCCGCGGCGCTGCGCGGGGCCCGGCACGACCAGGGCATCGCCGGCAAGGTGGTGCCCCCGCACGGGCTGATGGTGGTCACCTGGCAGCACGGCGACCACCTGCTCGACACCGGCTTCCGGCTCACCGAGGACGGCTCGGTCACCGACCGGCACAACACCTGGGTGCGGACGATCTCGAAGATGGCCAAGGAGAACGCAGCATGAATGGGCACACACCGGCACTGCTGGTCCTCGAGGACGGGCGGACCTTCCGTGGAGAGGGGTTCGGCGCGCCGGGGGAGACCTTCGGCGAGGCCGTGTTCTCCACCGGCATGACCGGCTACCAGGAGACGCTGACCGACCCGTCGTACCACCGCCAGGTCGTGGTGATGACGGCGCCGCACGTCGGCAACACCGGCATGAACGACGACGACCCCGAGTCGCGGCGGATCTGGGTCAGTGGGTACGTCGTCCGCGACCCGGCCCGGGTCCCGTCGAGCTGGCGCTCGGTGCGGACCCTCGAGGACGACCTGCGCGAGCAGGGCGTCGTCGGCATCAGCGGCGTCGACACCCGCGCGCTGACCCGGCACCTGCGTGAGCGCGGCGCGATGAGGGTGGGCATCTCCACCACCGAGACCGACCCGCGGGCGCTGCTCGACCGGGTGCTGGGCGCCGCGGAGATGGCCGGCTCCGAGCTGGCCACCGAGGTCTCCACCCGCGAGGCCTACGTCGTCCCGGCGGTCGGCGAGCGACTCTTCACCGTCGCGGCCCTCGACCTCGGCATCAAGGCGAACACGCCGCGGATGATGGCCGAGCGCGGCATCGAGACGCACGTCCTGCCGGCCACCAGCACGCTGGCCGACGTCCTCGCCACCGGCGCCGACGGGGTGTTCTTCTCCAACGGCCCGGGCGACCCGGCGGCCACCGAGGGCCAGGTCCGGCTGCTCCGCGAGGTGCTCGAGGCACGCATCCCGTACTTCGGGATCTGCTTCGGCAACCAGCTCTTCGGCCGGGCGCTGGGCTTCGACACCTTCAAGCTGACCTACGGCCACCGGGGCATCAACCAGCCGGTGATGGACCGGACCACCGGCAAGGTGGAGGTCACCGCGCACAACCACGGCTTCGCGGTCGACGCCCCGCTCGACGCCGCGACCGAGACCCCCTACGGGGTCGCCACGGTCAGCCACGTCTGCCTCAACGACGACGTCGTGGAGGGTCTCGAGCTGCGTGACGGCGCCGGCGCCCTGACCGCGTTCAGCGTGCAGTACCACCCCGAGGCGGCGGCCGGACCCCACGACGCCGCCTACCTCTTCGACCGGTTCGTGGACCTGATGGCTGCCACCGGGAAGGACAGCGACTGATGCCCAAGCGCACCGACATCGAGAGCGTGCTCGTGATCGGCAGCGGCCCGATCGTGATCGGTCAGGCCTGCGAGTTCGACTACTCGGGCACCCAGGCCTGCCGGGTGCTGCGGGCCGAGGGCCTGCGGGTGATCCTGGTGAACTCCAACCCCGCCACGATCATGACCGACCCCGAGTTCGCCGACGCGACGTACGTCGAGCCGATCACCGCGGAGTTCGTCGAGAAGGTCATCGAGAAGGAGCGTCCCGACGCCCTGCTCGCCACCCTCGGCGGCCAGACCGCGCTGAACTGCGCGGTCGCCCTCGACGCCGCCGGCGTCCTGGACAAGTACGGCGTCGAGCTGATCGGCGCCAGCATCGAGGCGATCGACCGTGGCGAGAACCGCGAGTCCTTCAAGGGCATCGTCGAGGAGCTCGGCGGCGAGACCGCCCGCTCGGTGATCTGCCACAGCATGGACGACTGCTTCGGTGCCGTGGAGGAGCTCGGCTACCCGATGGTGGTCCGGCCGTCCTTCACCATGGGCGGCACCGGCTCGGGGATGGCCTACGACGCCGACGACCTGCGCCGGATCGCCGGTGCCGGGCTCGCGGCCAGCCCGACCACCGAGGTGCTGCTGGAGGAGTCGATCCTCGGCTGGAAGGAGTACGAGCTGGAGGTGATGCGCGACCGGGCCGACAACGTGGTGATCGTCTGCTCGATCGAGAACCTCGACCCGATGGGCACCCACACCGGCGACTCGATCACCGTCGCGCCGGCGATGACGCTGACCGACCGCGAGTACCAGAAGATGCGCGACCTCTCCATCGGGATCATCCGCTCGGTCGGCGTGGACACCGGCGGCTGCAACATCCAGTTCGCCGTCGACCCCACCGACGGCCGGCTGATCGTGATCGAGATGAACCCGCGGGTCTCGCGCTCGAGCGCGCTGGCGTCCAAGGCGACCGGCTTCCCGATCGCCAAGATCGCCGCCAAGGTCGCGATCGGCTACACCCTCGACGAGATCCCCAACGACATCACCCTGGAGACGCCGGCATCCTTCGAGCCGTCCCTGGACTACGTCGTGGTGAAGGTGCCGCGGTTCGCGTTCGAGAAGTTCCCGATGGCCGACCCGACGCTGACCACGCACATGAAGTCGGTCGGCGAGGCGATGGCCATCGGCCGCAACTTCACCGAGGCGCTGCAGAAGGCGCTGCGCTCCCTGGAGGACAAGAAGGCGCCGTTCGACTGGCGCAAGGAGTGGGTGGACCTCGACAAGGCCGCGCTGCTGGAGAGCATCCGGACCCCGCACGACGGCCGGCTGCGCGAGGTGATGGACGCGATCCGGGCCGGCGCGACGCCGGAGGAGATCTTCGACGCCACCGCCATCGACCCGTGGTTCCTCGACCAGCTCGCGCTGATCAACGAGGTGGCCGCCGAGCTGACCGCCGCCGAGGAGCTCACCCCCGGGCTGCTGCGGCACGCCAAGCGGCACGGCTTCTCCGACGACCAGATCGGCAAGATCCGCGGGCTGACCCCGGCCGTGGTGCGCGGGGTCCGGCACGCGCTGGGCATCCGCCCGGTCTACAAGACCGTCGACACGTGCGCCGCCGAGTTCGCCGCGCGGACGCCGTACCACTACTCCTCCTACGACGAGGAGACCGAGGTGCGGCCGCGGGAGAAGCCGGCGGTGCTGATCCTGGGGTCGGGACCGAACCGGATCGGCCAGGGCATCGAGTTCGACTACTCCTGCGTGCACGCCTGCATGGCCCTGTCCGAGGCCGGCTACGAGACCGTGATGGTCAACTGCAACCCCGAGACGGTCTCCACCGACTACGACACCTCCGACCGGCTGTACTTCGAGCCGCTGACGCTCGAGGACGTCCTGGAGATCGTGCACGCCGAGACGCTGGCGGGCCCCGTCGCCGGGGTGATCTGCCAGCTCGGGGGACAGACCCCGCTCGGCCTCGCCCAGGGCCTCGAGGACGCCGGCGTCCCGATCGTCGGCACCACCCCCGCGGCGATCCACCTCGCCGAGGAGCGGGGTGCCTTCGGCCGGGTGCTCGCGCAGGCCGGCCTGCCGGCCCCGAAGCACGGGATGGCCACCTCCTTCGAGGAGGCGCAGGCGATCGCCGCGGCCATCGGCTACCCGGTGCTCGTGCGTCCGTCGTACGTGCTGGGCGGCCGCGGCATGGAGATCGTCTACGACGACACCGCGCTGGAGTCCTACATCGGCCGGGCCACCGAGATCAGCCCCGAGCACCCGGTGCTGGTGGACCGGTTCGTCGACGACGCCGTGGAGATCGACGTCGACGCGCTGTACGACGGCACCGACCTGTACCTCGGCGGCGTGATGGAGCACATCGAGGAGGCCGGCATCCACTCCGGGGACTCCTCGTGCGCCCTGCCGCCGATCACCCTGGGCGCCGCGGAGATCAAGCGGATCCGGGAGGCCACGGTCGCGATCGCGAAGGGCGTCGGCGTGCTCGGGCTGCTCAACGTGCAGTACGCGCTGGGCTCCGACGTGCTCTACGTGCTCGAGGCCAACCCGCGGGCCAGCCGGACGGTGCCGTTCGTGTCCAAGGCGACCGCGACCCCGCTGGCCAGCGCCGCGGCGCGGGTGATGCTCGGGGAGACGATCGCCGACCTGCGGGCGGCCGGGGTGCTGCCCGCCGAGGGGGACGGCGGCGACCTGCCCGCGGACGCCCCGATCGCGGTCAAGGAGGCGGTGATGCCGTTCAACCGGTTCCGCACCCCCGACGGCAAGCAGGTCGACACCGTGCTCGGCCCGGAGATGAAGTCCACCGGCGAGGTGATGGGCTTCGACGCCGACTTCGGGACCGCGTTCGCCAAGGCCCAGACGGCGGCCTTCGGGTCGCTGCCGACCGGCGGCAAGGTGTTCGTCAGCATGGCGAACCGGGACAAGCGGTCGATGATCTTCCCGATCAAGGTGCTCGCCGACCGCGGCTTCGAGATCCTCGCCACCCAGGGCACCGCCGAGGTGCTCCGCCGCAACGGGGTCGCGGCCAGGGTGGTGCGCAAGCACTTCGAGGGCCCCGGCCCGGACGGCGAGCCGACCACCGTGCAGCTGATCCAGGCCGGCGAGATCGACCTGGTGGTCAACACCCCGCACGCCTCGTCCGGCGGCGGCTCGGCCCGGATCGACGGCTACGAGATCCGCACCGCCGCGGTGATGGCGAACATCCCGTGCATCACCACCGTGCAGGGCCTCGGCGCCGCCGTGCAGGGCATCGAGGCGCTCCGCGCGGGCGACATCGGGGTGCGCTCGCTGCAGGACTGGGCCCGGCGGTGAGCCTCTACCGCGCGCTGTTCGACCACGTCCTGACCCGGGTCGACCCGGAGACGGCGCACCACCTGGGCTTCGCGGCCCTGCGCGCCGGCGGACCGGTCCTCGCGCGGGTGGTGCGTGCGCCGGCGGCCCCGGTGCGGGCGATGGGGATCGAGGTCCCGGGGGTGCTGGGGCTCGCCGCGGGCTTCGACAAGAACGCCGAGGGGATCGACGCGCTCGCGGCCCTCGGTTTCGGCTTCGTCGAGGTCGGCACCGTGACCGGGGAGCCGCAGCCCGGCAACCGCCGGCCGCGGCTGTTCCGGCTGCCCGCGGACCGGGCCGTGGTGAACCGGATGGGCTTCAACAACGACGGCGCCGCCGTGGTCGCCCGACGGCTCGCGGACCGCCGGGCCGGCCGGCACCGCGACGTGGTCGTGGGGGTCAACATCGGCAAGACCAAGGCGGTGCCGGACTCCGAGGCGGTCGCCGACTACGAGAAGAGCACCCGTCTGCTCGCGCCGTACGCCGACTACCTGGTGGTCAACGTCAGCTCCCCGAACACCCCGGGCCTGCGCGACCTCCAGTCCGTGGACCGGCTGCGACCGCTGCTGAGCGCCGTACGGCGCCAGGCCGACGCCGTCACCGACGGGCGGCACCTGCCGCTGCTGGTCAAGATCGCCCCCGACCTCGCCGACAAGGACGTGCTCGCCGTGGCCGACCTGGCCCTCGAGCTGGGCCTCGACGGGATCGTCGCCACCAACACCACCATCGGCCGGGAGGGGCTGGCCTCCACCCCGGCGCAGGTCGAGCAGACGGGTGCCGGCGGGCTGTCCGGGGCGCCGCTGCGGGCCCGGGCGCTCGAGGTGCTGCGGCTGCTGCGCGACCGGGTCGGCCCGGACCTGACGATCATCGCCGTCGGTGGCATCGGCGACGCCGCGGACGCCCGCGAGCGGCTCGCCGCCGGCGCGACCCTGCTCCAGGCGTACACCGCGTTCGTCTACGAGGGCGCGCTGTGGCCCTCGCGGGTCCAGCGCGAGCTGGCGCGTCGATGACGGCGACCGCTCCCGCCGCGGGGCCGGTGCACGTGACCGGAGAGGTGGTCGGGGTCGCTCGCGCCGGCTCCGCCCGGGTCCTGACGCTGGCCGCCGCCGGCCTGGCCGAGCGGTTCCGGCCCGGCAGCTTCCTCACCCTCGCGGTCGGCGGACCGCTCTCGGAGCGGCTGCTGCGCCGCGGGCTGCCGATCAGCCGGGCGAGCGCCGCGCACGGCGGCACCGTCGAGGTCGTCCTGGCCGGCGACGACGACGCCACCGGCTGGCTGGCCGGCGCCCCGGCCGGCACCCCGCTCGACGTGGTCGGCCCGCTCGGGCGCCCGTTCGCGCTCCCCAAGGAGCCGGTGACCTGCCTGCTGGTCGGCGAGGGACCCGCCGCCGCGCCGCTGTTCGCCCTGGCCGAGCGTCTCTCCGAGCGTGGCTGCGCGGTGCACCTGCTGCTCGGCGCCGCGACCGAGGCGGGTCTGTACGGCGCCCTGGAGCCGCGGCGCAGCAGCCGCAGCGTCACCGTCACCACCGGAGACGGGTCCGTGGGGCAGCGCGGCACCCTCGTCGACGCCCTGCCCGGGCTGCTCGACCGGACCGCGGCGGACGTGGTCTACGCGGCCGGGTCGACCGGCGTGCTGCACGGGGTGGCCCGCGCCGCCGAGGCGCACGGCGCCTGGAGCCAGACCATGCTCGAGGTCCCCACCGGCTGCGGCACCGGCGTGTGCCTGGCCTGCGTGGTGCCGGTCGTCGGTGAGGACGGCGTCCCCCGCGCGGCCCGGTCCTGCACCGAGGGGCCGGTGCTCCGCGGTGACCGGGTGCGCTGGAGCGAGCTCGCGTGAGCGACCTGACCACCCGGCTGGCCGGGCTGACGATGGCCGGCCCGCTGATGACCGCGGCCGGCTGCGGCGGCCGGGAGCTGGCCCCGTTCACCGACCTGGCCGCGCTGGGCGCCCTCGTCACGCGCACGCTGACCCTGGACCCGTCGGGGGGCCGCCCGGTCCCGCGGCTCGTGGAGACGCCCAGCGGGGTGCTCGCCGCGACCGGCTGCCCCAACCCCGGGCTCCAGGGGTTCCTCGCCACCGAGCTGCCGTGGTTCGCCCAGCGGCGGATCCGCACCGTGGTGTCGGTCACCGGCGACACCCCCGCCGAGCACGGGGAGCTCGCCCGCCGGCTGGGCACCAGCCCCGGGGTCGCCGCGGTCGAGGTGCGGCTCACCACGAGCTCGGTGCGGGAGACGGCGGCGGTCGTGGACGCCGTACGGCAGGGGCTGCCGGCGGGGATCCCGCTGCTCGCCAAGATCGGCGCCGGCGACGTCGTCGAGCTCGCGTCCGCCGCGGCCGACCACGGTGCCGACGCGGTGGTCCTGGTCCAGGGCTTCCCCGCTCTGGCGCTCGACCCGCGCACGCTGGCCCCGGTGCTCGGGGGCGAGGGCCTGCTGAGCGGTCCCGCGACCCACGCCCTCGCGCTGCGCTGCGTGTACGACGTGCACGCCGCCCTGCCCAGCGTGCCGATCGTCGGCGTCGGGGGAGTCCGCACCGGCCGCGACGCCCTCGCCATGCTCGCCGCGGGCGCCACCGCCGTCCAGCTCGGCAGTGTCCTGTTCACCGACCCGTCGGCGCCGCAGCGGGTCACCGCCGAGCTGGTCGCCGAGCTCGACGCCCGCCACCTCGCCTCAGCAGCCGACGCCGTCGGCCTCGCCCACCAGCACACTCCGGAAGGGGACCGCCGATGACCTTCGGCCACCGACTCACCGAGGCCATCGACGGCCGCGGACGGCTCTGCGTCGGGATCGACCCGCATCCCGGGCTGCTCGACGCGTGGGGGCTCACCGACAGCGTCTTCGGCCTGGAGAAGTTCGCGATGACCGCCGTGGAGTCCTTCGGCGGGGTCGCGGCCGTCGTCAAGCCTCAGTCGGCGTTCTTCGAGCGGCACGGGTCGCGGGGGATCGCGGTGCTCGAGAAGGTCATCGAGGGCTGCCGGGACCTCGGGGCGCTGGTGCTGCTCGACGTCAAGCGAGGTGACATCGGCTCGACCGTCCAGGCCTACGCCGACGCCTACCTCGACCCGACGTCCCCGCTGGCCTGCGACGCGGTGACCGCCAGCCCCTACCTCGGGGTCGGCTCGCTCGACCCGCTGGTCGACACCGCGCTCGCCCACGACGCCGGGGTGTTCGTGCTGGCGCTGACGTCGAACCCGGAGGGCCCGCAGGTGCAGCACGCGGTCACCCCCGACGGCCGGACCGTCGCGGCGCAGGTGCTCGACGCGGTCGCCACCCGCAACGCCGGGATCGACGGGATGGGCTCGATCGGGGCCGTGGTCGGCGCCACCATCGACCAGCCGGACGAGATCGGTCCCGAGCACCTGGACGTCGGCGGACCGCTGCTGGTGCCGGGGATCGGCGCCCAGGGCGGCACCGTGGACGACGTACGACGGATCTTCGGGCCGGCCTGTCGCCACGTGCTGCCGGCCAGCTCCCGGGAGATCCTGGCTGCCGGCCCGGACAAGAGCACGCTGCACGACACCGTCCTGCGGGTCGCGGAGTCCTTCTCCACCCTCGCCTGACCGCCCCCGCCCCGCCCCGACCACCCGCCGAGTCGGCGCGAACGCAGGTCTCACCCCGGTCGAGTCGGCGCGAACGCACGTTTTCACGCCGACGAGGCGCGGGCTTTTCGTGCGTTCGCGCCGACTCGGCGTGGGGTTGGGCTGCGTTCGCGCCGACTCGGCGGTGTAGAACAGTCGCATGTCCGACAGCAACCCGTTCCTGGAGCCGAGCAGCCTGCCGTTCGGGTTCCCGCCGTTCGACCGGATCCGGTACGAGCACTACCGTCCGGCCTTCGACGCCGGCGTCGTGGAGCACCGGGAGGAGATCGAGGCGATCGCCTCGCGGACCGGTGAGCCCACCTTCGCCGACACCGTGGAGGCGCTGGAGCGCTCCGGTCGGACGCTGGAGCGGGTGCTCCGGGTCTTCGACAACCTGGCCTCGTCGATGGCCACCGAGCAGATGCGGGCGCTGGAGACCGAGCTGGCGCCGCTGGTGGCCGCCCACCTCGACGAGATCCACCTCGACCCGCGGCTGTTCGCCCGGCTGGACGCCGTCCACGGCCGCCGCCACGCAGCCGGGCTCAGCGCGGAGCAGGTCCGGGTCGTCGAGCGCTACCACCGGGACTTCGTCCGGGCCGGGGCGGCGCTGTCCGACGCGGGCCGGGACCGGCTGCGTGAGCTGAACACCCGGCTGACCACGCTCACCACCGAGTTCGGGAGCCGGGTGCTCGCCGAGGCCAACGACCGCGCGGTCCACCTGACCGAGCGCAGCGAGCTCGACGGCCTCGCGGACAACGTCGTGGAGTCGGCCGCGGAGGCGGCGACGGCCGCCGGCCTCGAGGGGTGGCTGCTGACCCTGGTGCTGCCGACCATCCAGCCGGCCATCTCCTCGCTGACCGACCGCGACGTACGGCGCCGGCTGCACGAGGCCGCGACCACCCGTGGCATGCGCGGCGGCGAGCACGACACCACCGAGCTGGTCGGCGAGATCACCGCGCTGCGGGCCGAGCGGGCCGCCCTGCTGGGCTTCGCCGACCACGCGGCGTACGTCGTCGACGACCAGACCGCGGGCACGTCGAAGGCGGTGCTCGCCTTCCTCGACGAGATGGCCGGGCCGGCGATGCGCAACCTCGAGGGGGAGCGGGACCGGATCCAGGAGCTGATGCACGCCGACGGCCTCCAGGGCCCGGTCGAGCCGTGGGACTGGGCCTACTACGCCGCGCGCGACCTGGCCGCGACCTACGACGTGGACAGCAACGCCCTGCGCCCGTACTTCGAGCTCCAGCGGGTCCTCGAGGACGGCATCTTCTTCGCCGCGACCCGGCTGTACGGCGTCACCTTCACCGAGCGCGAGGACCTCCCGGTGTACGCCGAGGACGTCCGCGTGTTCGAGGTGCACGACGCGGACGGCGGCACGCTGGGGCTGTTCGTCTGCGACTGGTTCGCCCGTCCCACCAAGCGGGGAGGGGCGTGGATGGACGAGTTCGTCGGCCAGTCCCACCTGCTCGACAGCCGCCCGGTCGTGGTGGTCTGCCTCAACGTGCCCAGGCCCGCCGCGGGCCGACCGGCGCTGATGACCACCGACGAGGTCCGCACCGCCTTCCACGAGTTCGGGCACGCCCTGCACGGGCTGTTCTCCGACGTGGTGCACCCGCGCCTGCACGGCACCGCCGTCCCCCGGGACTTCGTGGAGTTCCCCTCCCAGGTCAACGAGATGTGGGCGTGGTGGCCCGAGGTGCTCGCCAACTACGCCGTCCACCACGTCACCGGCGAGCCGCTGGCCCAGGACGTCGTGGACCGGCTGATCGCGTCCGGGGCCCACGGCCAGGGCTTCGACACCGTCGCGATGCTCGGGGCGGCGCTGCTGGACCAGGAGTGGCACCTGCGCACGCCGGCGGAGCCTGCCGTGCCCGCCGACGACGTCGAGCCGTTCGAGCACCGGGCCCTCGAGCGGCACGGTGTCGCGACCCCGCTGGTCCCGCCGCGCTACCGCAGCGGGTACTTCGCCCACATCTTCAACGGCGGGTACGACGCCGGCTACTACTCCTACCTGTGGAGCGAGGCCCTGGACGCCGACCTGGTCGACTGGTTCCGGGAGCAGGGCGGGCTGAAGCGGGAGAACGGGGAGGTGTTCCGCCGCGAGCTGCTCTCGGTCGGCGGCACCGTCGACCCGATCGGGGCGTTCACCGCCGTCCGCGGCCGCGCGCCCAGCACCGAGCCGCTGCTGCGCCGCCGGGGCCTGCGTGGCTGACCTCCGCGTGGCCGGGGGACGCGTGGTGCCGCTGCTGGCCGCGGTGCTGCTCGCCTCGGGGCTGTCGGCCTGCTCCGCCCAGCGGTCCTACTGCTCGGCGCTCAAGGGCGACCAGAAGCAGCTGCACCGGCTCGCCCAGCAGAGCTCGGCGACCGGCCGGAAGGGCGCCGACGCGCTCGGCGGCACCGCGACCCTGCTGTCCGGCCTCCGCGACAAGGCCCCCGACGACATCTCCGGCGACTGGGACACCCTGGTCCGGGCGGTCTCCGGCCTGGCCGACGCGATCGACGCCTCGGGGGCCGACCCCAGCGACTTCGGCGCCGGCCACAAGCCCGCCGGTGTCACCGAGGGGCAGTACCGCGCCGTCGAGCAGGCGGCGGCGGAGCTCCAGGCGACCCCGGTGCAGCAGGCCGGCAAGAGCATCGAGCAGCACGCCCGCGACGTCTGCAAGGTGGACCTGGGCTCCGGCCTCGGCGGGGTCGGCTGAGCCACCCGGATGTGATCCTGCTTGCGGTCCGCGCCCGCGGGTCCGGTCCGGGCGGCGGGTGGCGTTGCGACCTCGTCGCCGACATGGCTAGATTTCGTCTGTCCACCCGCCCGCACCATGCACCAGGACGAGGTCAGCAACGTGGCTCTGCCGCAACTCACGCCGGAACAGCGCCAGGCGAACCTCGAGAAGGCTGCCGCCTCGCGCCGCGAGCGGGCCGAGATCAAGAACCGCCTCAAGCACTCCGGTGCGTCGATCGTCGACGTGCTCGAGCAGGGCCAGGAGAACGAGGTCGTCGGCAAGATGCGGGTGATCGACCTGCTCCAGTCGATGCCCGGGCTCGGCAAGGTGCGCGCCAAGCAGATGATGGAGCGGCTCAGCATCTCCGAGAGCCGCCGGGTCCGGGGCCTCGGTGCCAACCAGATCGCGGCCCTGGAGCGCGAGTTCGGGTCGCGTGGCTGACCGGTGAGCACTCCACAGGGCCGGCTGACGGTCCTGGCAGGGCCGACCGCGGTCGGCAAGGGGACGGTCGCGGCCGACGTGCGCGCCCACCACCCCGAGGTCTGGATCTCCGTGTCCGCGACCACCCGGACGCCCCGGCCCGGTGAGGTGCACGGCCGGCACTACTGGTTCGTGTCGGACGAGGAGTTCGACCGGATGGTCGAGCACGACGACCTGCTGGAGTGGGCCACCGTCCACAAGCGGGCCCGCTACGGCACCCCCCGGCGTCCGGTCGAGGAGGCGCTGGCCGAGGGCCGTCCCGCGCTGCTGGAGATCGACCTCCAGGGTGCCCGCCAGGTGCGCCGCAGCATGCCCGGGGCGCTGTTCGTGTTCCTCAAGCCGCCGTCGTGGGAGGAGCTGGTCCGGCGGCTGGTCGGCCGGGGCACCGAGACCGAGGAGGAGCGCACCCGCCGGCTGGAGACCGCCCGCGAGGAGCTGGCGGCCGAGAGCGAGTTCGACGTGACGGTCGTCAACACCGAAGTTCACCTCGCCGCCGATGAGTTGGTAGCCTTGATGAAGGGCCCCTGAGGGTTCCGCCGTCTACCCCCTGAATCTGTGAGGCTGTATCCGCGTGTCTCGAACCCTGCCTGTCGCCGAGGGCATCACGAACCCGCCCATCGACGAGCTGCTGACGAAGACCGACTCGAAGTACAAGCTGGTCCTCTACAGCGCCAAGCGCGCCCGTCAGATCAACGCCTACTACTCCCAGCTCGGCGAGGGTCTGCTCGAGTACGTCGGCCCGCTCGTGGACACCCACGTGCAGGAGAAGCCCCTCTCGATCGCGCTCCGCGAGATCAACGCGGACCTGCTGACCTGCGAGGACATCGACCCCGAGGCCGAGGGCGACACCTCCTCCGAGGGCTGAGCAGCCCCCGCATGACCGACGACAGCCGCCCTCACGCCCCGGCCCCGGGCCCGCCCCGGGTGGTCCTGGGCGTGAGCGGCGGTATCGCGGCGTACAAGGCCTGCGAGCTGCTGCGCCGCCTCACCGAGTCCGGGCACGACGTCACCGTCGTCCCCACCGCCGCGGCCCTGGAGTTCGTCGGCGCCCCCACCTGGGCGGCGCTGTCCGGCAAGCCGGTCTCCGCCGACGTGTGGGCGGACGTGCACCGCGTCCCGCACGTGCGGATCGGGCAGACCGCGGACCTGGTGGTCGTGGCGCCCGCCACCGCGGACCTGATCGCCAAGGCCGCGCACGGCCTGGCCGACGACCTGCTCACCAACACCCTGCTGACCGCCCGCTGCCCGGTGCTGTTCGCCCCCGCCATGCACACCGAGATGTGGGAGCACCCCGCCACCTCGGAGAACGTCGCGACGCTGCGCCGCCGCGGGCACCTGGTGCTCGAGCCGGCCGAGGGCCGGCTGACCGGCGCGGACACCGGCAAGGGGCGGTTCCCCGACCCCGCGGAGATCTTCGCGGTGGCCCGCGACCTGCTCGCCCGCTCCGGCACCGCCAACGTCCTCGACCTGGCCGGCCGGCACGTCGTGGTGTCCGCCGGCGGCACCCGGGAGTACCTCGACCCGGTGCGCTTCCTGGGCAACCGGTCCTCGGGGCTCCAGGGCTACGCGCTGGCCCGGGCGGCCGCCGCCCGTGGCGCCGAGGTGACCCTGCTCGCCGCGAACGTCACGCTGCCGGACCCGGCCGGGGTGAAGGTGCTGCACGTCGAGACCACCGCGCAGCTGCGCGAGGCGGTCCTGGCCGCCGCCGCCACGGCCGACGCGGTGGTGATGGCCGCGGCCCCCGCCGACTACCGGCCCGGCACGGTCAGCCACACCAAGCTGAAGAAGGCCGACGACGGCTCGGCCCCGCTGCTGGCGCTCGAGCAGAACCCCGACATCCTCGCCGAGATCTCCCATCACCGGGCCCGGCCCGGGTCGGTGGTGGTCGGCTTCGCTGCCGAGACCGGCGACGCGACCGGCTCGGTGCTGGCGATGGCCCGCGCCAAGCTCGCCCGCAAGGGCTGCGACCTGCTCGTCGTCAACGACGTCAGCGGCGGCCAGGTCTTCGGCAGCAGTGAGAACGAGGCCGTCGTGCTGGACACGGCGGGGGAGGAGACCGCGGTCCCGCGCGGCTCCAAGTCCGCCCTGGCTCACGTGGTCTGGGACCGGGTGGCCGCGCTGCTGGCCCGCGACGCGCGGCCCGCCTGAACTGAGACCGGCCGTCCGCACTCGTACCGGCCGGGTATCTTGAGCCGAGAACATTGCTCGACTACTTACCAAGGGGTACGACGACGTGGCTGGACGCCTTTTCACCTCCGAGTCCGTGACCGAGGGTCACCCGGACAAGATCGCGGACCAGATCAGCGACACGGTCCTGGACGCGATGCTCTCCCAGGACGCCACCAGCCGGGTCGCGGTGGAGACGCTGCTGACCACCGGGCTCGTCGTGGTCGCCGGCGAGGTCGACACCACCGGCTACGTCGACGTGAAGAAGCTGGTCCGCGACCGGATCCTGGCGATCGGCTACGACTCCTCGGCCAAGGGCTTCGACGGCCACTCCTGCGGCGTCATGGTCGCCATCGGCGGCCAGTCCGGCGACATCGCCCAGGGCGTCGACACCGGCTACGAGTCGCGCAGCGAGAGCTCGGTCGACCCGATGGACAAGCAGGGCGCCGGCGACCAGGGCCTGATGTTCGGCTACGCCTGCGACGACACCCCCGAGCTGATGCCGCTGCCGATCACCATCGCGCACCGGCTCGCGCAGCGCCTCTCCGAGGTCCGCAAGGACGGCACGATGTCCTACCTGCGCCCGGACGGCAAGACCCAGGTCACCATCGAGTACGACGACGAGGACCGTCCCGTGCGCGTGGACACCGTCGTGGTCTCCACCCAGCACGCCAAGGACATCAGCCTCGAGGCGATGCTCACCCCCGACGTCCGGAAGCACGTCGTGGACACGGTGCTCGCCGACTTCGACATCCCCTCCGACGGCTACCGGCTGCTGGTCAACCCGACCGGCCGCTTCGAGGTCGGCGGGCCGATGGGCGACGCCGGCCTGACCGGTCGCAAGATCATCGTCGACACCTACGGCGGCATGGCCCGGCACGGCGGCGGGGCGTTCTCCGGCAAGGACCCCTCGAAGGTGGACCGCTCCGCGGCGTACGCCATGCGCTGGGTGGCCAAGAACATCGTCGCCGCCGGGCTGGCCCGTCGCTGCGAGGTGCAGGTCGCCTACGCGATCGGCAAGGCGCAGCCGGTGGGCTTCTACGTCGACTGCTTCGGCACCGAGTCGGTCCCGGTCAGCACGATCCAGAAGGCCGTCCTCGAGGTGTTCGACCTCCGGCCGGCCGCGATCATCGCCGACCTCGACCTGCTCCGCCCGATCTACGCCCAGAGCGCCGCGTACGGCCACTTCGGCCGCGAGCTCGAGGACTTCACCTGGGAGCGCACCGACCGCGTCGAGTCGCTCAAGCAGGCCGCCGGAGTCTGAGCAGGTCCGAACGGGGGGTACGCCGGCCGACGTTCGGGTGGTCTTCACCGGTTCGTCGGCCGGGCGCGGGGATCTTCTTGTAGTTTCTGAGACTCAGAGGGGGTCCCATGCGTCGGCTCGCCACGTTCGTCCTCGCCGTGACCGTCGGGCTGACCGGCCTGACCACGGCGACAGCATCATCCGGCTCGGCTGCGGGGCGCTCCCCGGGTGAGGACCCGGCCGCCCGCGCGCTGAACCGGCTCCGCGCCGATGCCGACGGGTCGCTGCGGCTGCACCGCGACACCGACGGGGTCGTCGACTTCGTGGGCACCCCGGCCGACGCGACCGTCGACAACCCCGCGCGCCCGGACACCTCGGCCACCCGCAGCAGCGGCGACGCCGCGGTGAGCGCCGCCCGCCAGGACCTCACCCGGTACGGCGCCGCGCTCGGCATCACCGACCCGGCCGGCGACCTGTCCGCCGCCGGGCAGACCCGCTCGGGGTCCGGAGGCACCGTGGTCCGCTTCGACCAGCACGTCGACGGGCTCCCGGTGATCGGAGGCCAGGTGGTGGTCAGCCTGGACCGCACCGGCCGGCTCAGCTCGCTCCAGGCGTCCACCAGCGACGCCACCAGCGCGGACCCGGCCCGGGTCGGACGGTCCGCCGCCGCGGCCACCGCCCGTCGGGTCACCGCCCGCGACCACCACCTCGGCGCCGGCACCCTGCGCGCCGACGGCGGGGACCTGTGGGTCTTCGACCCCGCCGCGCTGGGTGCCGCGGCGCCGGTGGGCGCGAGCACCGTCCGCCGCTTCGAGGTCACCCACGGCGCCGACGTCCGCGAGACGGTGCTGGTCGACGCCCGCTCCGGACGGGTGCTGCTGCACTTCAACGACGTGCAGAGCGTCGGCCTGGACCGTCGGGTCTGCGACCGGAACAACAAGCGTCACTCCGACTCCCCGTGCACGACCCCGGTCCGCACCGAGGGTGGCGCGCCCGTGGCCGTCGCCGACGCCAACTCCGCCTACGACCTCAGCGGTGACGTGGCCGACTTCTACCGGCAGATCGGCGGACTCGACCTCACCGAGCTGATCGGCCGCGGCGCGTCGGGCTCCCGGACGCTCGCCTCGACCGTGCGCTACTGCGAGGTCAGCAAGCAGACGCGCTGTCCGAAGTACGACAACGCCTTCTGGAACGGCTCGGAGATGTACTACGGCGACGGGTACGCGGGCGCCGACGACGTGGTCGGGCACGAGATGACCCACGGCGTGATCTCGCGCTACTCCGACCTCTTCTACTTCTTCCAGTCCGGGGCGATCAACGAGTCCCTGGCCGATGTGATGGGGGAGATCCTCGACCACCGGCGGGCGGCCGACGCGGGCTCACCGGAGAAGGCGTGGACGATGGGGGAGGACCTGCCGACGGGGGCCCTGCGCGACCTGCGTGACCCGCCGCGGTTCGGCCAGCCGGGCCGGATGGGCAGCAGCCTCTACGACACCGACCCGGAGGTCCAGGACTCCGGGGGGGTGCACACCAACAGCGGCGTCGGCAACAAGACCGCCTACCTGATCAGCCAGGGAGGCACCTTCAACGGCGTCCGGGTGACCGGCATCGACGCCGGCGACCCGCGGCTGACCAAGACCGCGACGCTCTACCTCGACGTGATCAAGTCGCTGTCCTCCGGCAGCGACTACGCCGACCTGGGCCGGGTGCTCAGCCAGAGCTGCGCCGACCTCGCGGGCGCCGGGACGGTCGGCATCGACACCGCCGACTGCGCCCAGGTCGCCCGCGCCGAGCGGGCCACCGAGCTGTCGAAGCAGCCCTCCGGCGCGGCGGTCCCGGCCGCCGCGCCCGCGGTCGGCTGCCCCACGGGCTCCCGGTTGAGGGTGCTCTTCGACGACGAGACAGCCGCCCCGAGCGAGGAGATGGCCCGCGGCAGCCTGTGGACCCGGGCCCCGAACCACTCCTTCCGCGGCTGGGACATCGCCACGAACGCCACCTCCGGCACCGGGTCGTGGTTCGGCAAGGACCCGGACCCGTCCGCGGGCGAGCCGTCGCGCAGCACGATGAGCCTGGCCAAGGCGGTCACCGTCCGGCGCGGCGTGAAGACCTACCTCCGGTTCAACCACTGGTACGCCTTCGACTACGGGGTCTCACCGCGCGCCTACTACGACGGCGGGCTGGTGCTCGTCGACGACGTGAACGACTCCGCGGGCGCCCGGCAGACCGCGGGCCTGCCCTGGGTCAACGGCCCGAAGCGGACCGTGATCGGCTCCGGGCCCAGGGCGACCGGCTTCGGTGGCCTCAGCAACGGCTGGACCTCGAGCCGCGTGGACCTGTCCTCGTACGCCGGGAAGACGATCCGGCCGGAGTTCCAGCTGCGCGGGGACAGCGACTTCTGGCTCCAGGGCTGGTACCTCGACGACGTCGAGGTCTACAGCTGCGACCCGGTGCTGCCCAGCGCCGCCCGGGCCGTCTCGGTGACCGGCAGCGTCGGCGGCGCCCGGGTGGCCTGGACGGCGCCGTCGTACGCCGGAACCGGGATCTCGGGCTACCGGGTGGCCGCCTCGGGGCAGCCCCTCCGGACCGTGCCGGCGCATGACCGGTCCGCCCGCTACACCGGGCTGGCGCCGCGCACGCCGTACTCCTTCACGGTCCGCCCGCTCAACGCGGCCGGCGACCCCGGTCCGGCGACCACGGTACGGGCGGCCGGCACCCGGTCGTGGGTCGACGTCGCGCGGACCGGCAGCAGGGCCACCCGGGTCACCGGCCGGCTGCTCACCGCCGAGCGGACCGCGCTGCCCCGGCGCCGGGTCGCGGTCCAGCGGCAGGCTGCCGACGGGACCTGGAGCACGCTCACCCGGGTGACGACCTCCGCGACCGGCCGGGTCGGGGTCACCCTGGCCGGCCGCAGCCGGTCGGGGTACCGGCTGGTGTTCGGCGGCGCGGTCGGCCTCGTCGGCTGCACGTCGCCCCCCCACCGGCTCTGAGCTGTCCGAGGCGGCTGGGAGACTGGCGCCGTGGAGGAGGAGCGCAGCGACGAGCAGGGGGGCGACCCCTCGGGCCAGCTGGCGCTGATGCCCGAGCTGGCCCGTGCGCGGGCGCGCGAGGCCAAGGCCCGGTCGGCGGCCCCCGCGCCCGCCCCGGTGGACCCGGCACCGGAGCGCCCGGTGGCCCGGGTGCTGGTGGACGTGCCCCTCGCGCACCTCGACCGGCCCTTCGACTACCTGGTGCCGGCGCTCCTGCACGAGCAGGTGGTGCCGGGATCCCGGGTCAAGGTCAGGTTCGCCGGGCAGGACGTGCACGGCTTCGTGCTGGAGCGGGCCGACCGCAGCGAGCACGAGGGCCGGCTGGCGCCGCTGCGCCGGGCGGTCAGCGCGGAGCCGGTGCTGTCCGCGGCCGTCGCCCGGCTCTCCGGCCTGGTCGCGGCCCGCTACGCCGGCACCCGCTCCGACGTGCTCCGGCTGGCCGTCCCGAGCCGGCACGCCGGCACCGAGAAGCGCGACTCGGTGCCGGCGCCCGCGCCCGTCGTCGACCTGGGCGCGGCCGAGCGGGCCTGGTCGGCCTACGGCACCGGCCCGTCCTTCGTGCGCCGGCTGGCGGCGGGGGAGACGCCCCGGGCGGTCTGGTCGGCGCTGCCCGGTGCCTCCTGGCCCGCGCTGCTGGCGCAGGCTGCCGCGGCCACCCTCGCGTCCGGCCGCGGGTCGCTGCTGTGCGTGCCGGACCGCAAGGACGTGGCCCGCGTCGACGCCGCCCTCACCGCCGTTCTGGGCCCGGGGCAGCACGTCGTGCTCACCGCCGACGCCGGGCCGTCCGCGCGATACCGGGCCTTCCTGGCGGTGTCGCGGGGGGCCGTGAAGGTGGTCGTCGGCACCCGGGCCGCCGCGTTCGCCCCGGTGCACGACCTCGGCCTGGTGGCGCTGTGGGACGACGGCGACGACCTCTACGCCGAGCCCCGCGCCCCCTACCCGCACACCCGCGAGGTGCTGCTGCTGCGGGCCCGCGAGGAGCGGAGCGCCGCCCTCGTCGGCGGGTTCGCCCGGACCGTCGAGGCGGAGTACCTGGTCCGCACCGGCTGGGCCCAGGAGCTGGTCGCCGACCGGGCCACCCTGCGTCGTACGGCGCCCCAGGTCGCCATCACCGGGGCCACCGACCGCGAGCTCGAGCGCGACCCGCACGCCCGCAGCGCCCGGCTGCCCCGCACCGCGTACGACGCGATCCGGGAGGGCGTGGCGCAGGGGCCGGTGCTGCTGCAGACGCCCCGGCAGGGCTACGCGACCGCGCTGTCCTGCGACAGCTGCCGCACCCCGGCCCGCTGCCCCGCCTGCACCGGCCCGCTCCAGCTCACCGCCGCGCACCGGCCGCCCGGCTGCCGCTGGTGCGGCACCGAGCAGCACGGCTGGGTGTGCGCCGAGTGCGGCGGGCACGGGCTGCGGGCACCGGTGCTGGGGGAGCAGCGGACCGCCGAGGAGATCGGCCGGGCCTTCCCGCTCGTCCCGGTGCGGACCTCGGCCGGTGACCGGGTGCTGGCCACCGTGGAGCCGGTGCCCTCGGTGGTGGTCGCGACACCGGGCGCCGAGCCGGTGGTGGAGGGCGGCTACGCCTGCGTGGTGCTGCTGGACACCTGGCTGATGCTGGCCCGCACCGACCTCCGCACCGACGAGGAGGCGCTGCGCCGCTGGCTCGCCGCCGCCGCGCTGGCCCGGCCCGCCGACGAGGGCGGCCGCGTGGTGGCCGTCGGGGAGCCGTCCCTGCCCGCGCTGCAGGCGCTGCTGCGCTGGGACCCCGCCGGGTTCGCCCGCCGCGAGCTCGAGGAGCGCCAGTCGGCGCACCTGCCCCCGGCCTCCCGGCTGGCCACCCTGACCGCCCCCGACGACGACCTGACCGCGGCGCTGGCCCAGCTGGTCCTGCCGCCGGGGGCGGAGGTGCTCGGCCCGGTGCCGGTGCCGGCAGCCATGAGCCCGCAGCCCGACGAGCCGGTGCTGCTGCGGGCCGTGGTCCGGGTGCCGCGCACCGGGGGCGCCGCGCTGTCACGCACGCTGGTGGAGATGCAGGGCGTCCGGTCGGCGCGCAAGCAGCCGCCGGTGCGCGTGCAGGTGGACCCCGTCGGGCTCGAGTGACACCGGCGGGTCCGTAGACTGGACCGTCGCCCGCCCCCCTTCCGCACCGCCCGAGGAGCCGCCCCGTGCCCGTCCAGCCGATCCGTCTGTTCGGGGACCCGGTGCTGCGCACCCCTGCGGTGCCGGTCACCGACTTCGACAAGGAGCTGCGGCGGCTGGTGTCGGACCTCACCGACACCATGCTCGAGGCACCCGGCGCCGGGCTGGCCGCTCCGCAGATCGGGGTCGGCCTACGGGTCTTCACCTGGTACGTCGACGACGAGCTGGGGCACCTGGTCAACCCGGTGCTCGACCTGTCCGAGGAGGAGCAGTTCGGCCCCGAGGGCTGCCTGTCCCTGCCCGACCTGACCTTCGACTGCACCCGCGCGCTGCGGGTGGTGGCCAAGGGCTTCGACATGCACGGCGAGCCGGTCACCATCGAGGGCCACGACCTGCTGGCGCGGGCGATCCAGCACGAGACCGACCACCTCGACGGGGTGCTGTTCCTGGACCGGCTGGACCGGGAGACCCGCAAGGCCGCGATGAAGGCGGTCCGGGAGTCGGCGTGGTTCGGCGCGGACCCCTCTGCCGTCCCGAGGTTCAAGGTCTCCCCGCACCCGACCCGCGGCCTCGGACTCTGATGCGGGTGGTGTTCGCCGGCACCCCGGAGCCGGCCCTCCCCGCGCTCGAGGCCGTCGCGGCCAGCCACCACGACCTGGTCGGCGTGGTCACCCGCCCGGACGCGCCCGCGGGACGCGGCCGCACCCTGGTCGCCTCCCCGGTGGCCCAGCGCGCCGAGCGGCTCGGGGTCCCGGTGCTCAAGCCGGCCCACCCCCGCGAGCCGGACTTCCAGGCCGCGCTGCGCGACCTGGCTCCGGACTGCTGCCCGGTCGTCGCCTACGGCGCGCTGCTGCCGCAGAGCGCCCTGGACATCCCGCCGCACGGCTGGGTGAACCTGCACTTCTCGCTGCTGCCGGCCTGGCGGGGGGCCGCGCCGGTCCAGCACGCGCTGTGGGCCGGCGACGAGCTCACCGGGGCGACCACCTTCCGGATCGTGCCCGCCCTGGACGCCGGCCCGACCTTCGGGCTGATGACCGAGGTGGTCCGGGCCGGGGACACCGCCGGCGACCTGCTGGCACGGCTCGCCGAGGGCGGCGCCGAGCTGCTGGTGCGCACCCTCGACGGGATCGAGGACGGCAGCCTGGAGGCCCGTGAGCAGCCGGCCGAGGGGGTCAGCCTGGCTCCGAAGATCACCGTCGAGGACGCGCGCGTCGACTGGGGGCAGCCCGCCGTCGCCACCGACCGCCGGGTCCGCGCCTGCACGCCGGCGCCCGGCGCCTGGACGACCTACGAGGGGGAGCGGTTCAAGCTCGGCCCGGTCAGCGTCGCGGCCGACCTCGAGCCGCTGGCGCCCGGGGTGCTCGCGGTGGCCAAGAACGCCGTCTACGTCGGCACCGGCACCCACCCGGTGCGGCTGGGGCAGGTCAAGGCCACCGGACGCAGGCAGATGGCGGCCGCCGACTGGGCCCGCGGCGTCCGGGTGGAGTCCGGGGCGGCGTTCTCGTGAGCGACGCCCGCGCGCGCAGGCCGCGCCGGCCCCGCTCCGGCCCGGCCGACCCGGCCCGCGAGGCGGCCTACGACGTGCTGGCCGCGATCCGCGACAAGGACGCCTACACCAACCTGGTGCTGCCGCCGCTGCTCCGCTCCCGCGGCCTGACCGGGCGCGACGCCGCCTTCGCCACCGAGCTCGTCTCCGGCACGGTGCGCCGGCAGGGCACCTACGACGCGGTGATCGCCGCGAACCTCAACCGGCCGCTGGCCAAGGTCGACCCGGGGGTGCTGGACGCGCTGCGGCTCGGCACCCACCAGATCCTCGCGATGCGGGTGCCCGCGCACGCCGCGGTCGGCACCACCGTGGACCTGGTGCGGGCCAAGGTCGGCCACGGCCCGGCGGGCTTCGTGAACGCCGTGCTCCGCAGGGTCGCGGCCCACGACCTGGCCGGCTGGGTGCGCCGGGTCGCGCCGGACCCGGGCTCGGACCCGGTCGGCTTCTCCTCGGTGTCCTCCTCGCACCCGCGCTGGGTGGTGACCGCGCTGGCCGAGGCGCTGGCCGCCACCGACGCGGGCGACCAGCTCGACGCGCTGCTCGCCGCCGACAACGAGCCGCCCAAGGTCAGCCTGGTCGCCCGGCCCGGCCTGGCCACGGTCGAGGAGCTGGTCGCCGCCGGTGGCACCGGGTCCTCGATGTCGCCCTACGCCGTCCGGCTGGAGTCCGGCGACCCCGGCGAGGTCCCCGCCGTCGCCGAGGGCCGGGCCGGTGTCCAGGACGAGGGGTCGCAGCTGGTGGCGCTGGCGCTGGCCGGCGCGGACGTCGAGGGTGGCGACGAGCGCTGGCTCGACCTGTGCGCCGGCCCCGGTGGCAAGTCCGCCCTGCTGGCGGCGCTGGCGGGCGGGCGAGGGGCCCGGCTGCTGGCCGCCGAGCGGCTGGAGCACCGGGCCGCGCTGGTCGCCTCGGCGACCGCCCGGGTCGGCTCCGGGCTGCTCGGCGTGGTGACCGCGGACGGCACCCGTCCCGCCTGGCGCGAGGGGGCGTTCGACCGGGTGCTGGTGGACGCCCCGTGCTCCGGGCTGGGTGCGCTGCGCCGGCGCCCGGAGTCGCGCTGGCGCCGTCAGCCCGGTGACCTCGAGCAGCTGGTCCCGCTCCAGCAGGCGCTGCTGCGCACGGCGCTCGACAGCGTCCGGCCCGGGGGCGTGGTGGCCTACGTGACCTGCTCCCCGGTGCTCGCGGAGACTGCCGGTGTGCTCACCGCGGTGCTCGCCGACCGCGACGACGCACGCCTGGAGGACGCGTCGGCGCTGCTGCCCGGGGTGTCGGACGCGCCCGGTCCGGTGCCGGGGACCGTGCAGCTGTGGCCGCACCGGCACGGCACCGACGCGATGTTCCTGGCCCTGGTCCGCCGCGGCTGACCCGGCGGCCGGTGTCCTAGGATCGGCGCCACCATGGGTATCCAGATCTCGCCGAGCATGCTCGCGTCCGACTTCGCCAACCTCGCCTCCGAGGCCCGCCGCATCTCCGCCGCGGACTGGCTGCACGTCGACGTGATGGACAACCACTTCGTGCCGAACCTGACGCTGGGGCTCCCGGTCGTCGAGGCGCTCGGCAAGGCGGTGGACACGCCGATGGACTGCCACCTGATGATCGAGGACCCCGACCGCTGGGCGCCGGCGTACGTCGAGGCGGGTGCCGGGTCGGTGACCTTCCACGTCGAGGCGGCCGCCGCCCCGGTCCGGCTGGCCCGCGAGCTCCGGGCCAAGGGCGCCCGCGCCGGGATGGGGCTCAAGCCCGCCACCCAGATCGAGCCCTACGAGGACCTGCTGCCCGAGCTGGACATGCTGCTGGTGATGACCGTCGAGCCGGGCTTCGGCGGTCAGCGGTTCCTCGACCTGTGCCTGCCGAAGATCCGCCGCACCCGTCGGCTGATCGAGAAGCACGGTCTGGACCTGTGGCTCCAGGTCGACGGCGGGGTGTCCCTGGAGACGATCGAGCGCTGCGCCGAGGCGGGGGCGGACGTGTTCGTGGCCGGGTCGGCGGTCTTCAACGCCGAGGACCCGGCCGCCATGATCGAGGCGCTGCGCTCGGCGGCCGCGTCCGTCTGACCCACGCCCCGAAGGGCCGTGGGACAGGTCACGTACCGGTGCCCGGTGTGATGTGGCTAGGCTGGCCCCACGAGTGAACAGCTCGCGTGCTCTGGGGTCGGTGCAATTCCGAGCCGGCGGTGACAGTCCGCGACCCGGCCGCATCCAGCGGCCGGTTGACCAGGTGGAACTCCTGGACCGACGGTGAAAGTCCGGATGGGAAGCGCACGCAGGTGGTGTCTCGGCGTCGGTTGCGACGTCGGTGCGACCTGACGTTCTCGACGCCCCGGGGTCCGCGCGCGCGGACGAGAGGGCTCGAGATGACCGGCCGGGACGCAGAGCGTGCCGCGATGCTGCGTGCCCTCGGGCTCGCCCAGTCGCCCGGGGTGCCGCTCGGCCCCAACCCTCGGGTCGGCTGCGTGCTCCTCGCCCCCGACGGTACGACGGTCGCGGAGGGCTTCCACCGCGGCGCCGGCACCCCGCACGCCGAGGCCGACGCGCTGACCCGGGCCGGTGACCGGGCCCGCGGGACGACCGCCGTGGTGACGCTCGAGCCGTGCGACCACACCGGTCGCACCGGCCCCTGCTCGCAGGCGCTGCTCGACGCCGGAGTGGCCCGGGTGGTGTTCGCCCAGGCCGACACCAGCGCGGTCGCGGCCGGCGGGGCGGCCCGGCTCCGCGCGGCCGGCGTGGACGTCGAGGGTGGGCTGCTCGCCGAGCAGGCGCGGGCCGTCAACCGGGCCTGGACGTTCGCGGCCGAGCACGACCGTCCGTTCGTCACCTGGAAGCTCGCGACCACGCTCGACGGCCGCAGCGCCGCCGCCGACGGCACGTCGCGCTGGATCAGCTCGCTGCCCGCCCGCCGCGACACCCACGTGCTGCGCGGTGGCTGCGACGCGATCCTGGTCGGCACCGGCACCGTCCTCGCCGACGACCCGCGGCTGACCGTCCGGGGGGCCGACGACCGCGACCTGCCCTCGGACCAGCAGCCGCTGCGGGTGGTGGTGGGACGCCGTCCGGTGCCCGCGGGCCGCCGGGTCCTCGATGACGCCGCCGAGACGCTGGTGCTCGCCACCCGCGACCCCGCCGCGGCGCTCGCCGCCCTGTCCGACCGCGACGTGCGGCACGTGCTGCTCGAGGGCGGGCCGACCCTGGCCGCGGCGTTCCTGACCGCGGGCCTGGTCGACGAGGTCGTCGCCTACGTCGCCCCGCTGCTGCTCGGCGCCGGGTCCAGCAGTGTCGGCGACCTCGGTGTCACCACCATCGCGGACGCGTGGCAGCTCGACGTCGCCGACGTCGCCGTGCTCGGCACCGGGCCGGACACGAACGTCCGGCTCACCCTGACCCCGCAGAGAAGGAGGACCGCCTGATGTTCACCGGCATCATCGAGGAGCTCGGCGTCGTCGAGGCGATCGAGGACCAGGGCGACGCCGTCCGGCTGACCGTGCGCGGGCCGCACGTCACCACCGACGCCGCGCTCGGGGACTCGATCTCCGTCAACGGCTGCTGCCTGACCGTGGCCGAGCGTGACGGCGAGACGTTCACCGCCGACGTGATGCGCGAGACCCTCGACAAGACCTCGCTCGGCATCCTGGTGCCGGGCGGCAAGGTGAACCTCGAGCGCGCGGTCACCGCGGCCACCCGGCTCGGCGGCCACATCGTGCAGGGACACGTCGACGGCACCGGCACCGTCCTGCGGCGGGAGCCGTCGGCGCACTGGGAGGTCGTCGAGGTCTCGATGCCGGGCGGCCTGTCGCGCTACCTCGTCGACAAGGGCTCGGTCACCGTCGACGGGATCTCGCTGACCGTGGTCTCCGCCGGCGCCGGGTCGTTCACCGTCTCGCTGATCCCCGAGACGTTGGCCCGCACCACCCTCGGCTTCAAGCAGCCCGGAGACCCGGTCAACCTCGAGGTCGACGTGATCGCGAAGTACGTCGAGCGGCTGCTCGGCCACGACCAGGACGGGCAGGACCGGACATGAGCCTCGCGACCACCCTCTACGACGCCCAGGTGACCATCGCCGGGCACCCGATCACCTGGCGGGAGATCCTCGGCAACGGGTTCGGGTTCGCCTCGGCGGTCGGTGGCCTGCGCCGCCGGGTCTGGGCGTGGCCGGTCGGCATCGTCGGCAACGTGCTGCTGTTCACCGTGTTCGTCGCGGCCACCTTCGGCGCCGACGCGCGGGTGCCGCTGTTCGGGCAGGCCGGCCGTCAGGTGTTCTTCATCCTCACCAGCGTCTACGGCTGGTACCGCTGGCAGCAGGTCCGCGCAGCCCGCGGTGGTGCCGGCGACGAGCCCGCGATCCGGCCGCGCTGGGCGACGCCGGGGGAGCGGGTCGGCTACCTGCTCGCCTCGGCGGCCGGGATCCTCGTGCTCCAGTGGCTGTTCAGCGTGGTCGGCGCCGGCTGGCCCGCCCCACGCTGGTACTTCTGGTGCGACGCGTGGATCTTCGTCGGCTCGATGCTGGCGACGTACGCGATGGCCCGCGGCTGGAACGACTTCTGGCTGGCCTGGATCGCCGTCGACGTGGTCGGGGTGCCGCTGCTGTGGCACTCCGGGTACTACCCGACGGCCGTCCTCTTCGTCGTGTACGGCGCCCTGGTGGTCTGGGGCTTCCTGGTGTGGCTGAAGGCGTCCAGGGTCGAGAGCATCCCCGAGCAGGAGAAGGTGAGCGTATGAGCGCCCCGCACGTCCGCATGGACACCGTCGAGCGCGCCGTCGCCGACATCGCCGCAGGACGGGCCGTCGTCGTGGTCGACGACGAGGACCGCGAGAACGAGGGCGACCTGATCTTCGCGGCCAGCCGGTCCACGCCCGAGCTGATGGCGTTCACGATCCGCTACTCCTCCGGCGTCATCTGCGTGCCGGTCACGGCGCCGACCCTGGACCGGCTCGGGATCCCGCTGATGACCCCGCACAACCGGGAGCGGATGCGGACGGCGTACACCATCTCCGTCGACGCCCGCGACGGCGTGAGCACCGGCATCTCGGCGGCCGACCGCTCGCACACCGTGCGTACCCTGATCGACTCCGCCACCGAGGCCTTCGAGGTGGTGCAGCCCGGCCACGTCTTCCCGCTCCGGTACGCCGAGGGCGGCGTGCTGGTGCGGCCCGGGCACACGGAGGCGGCCGTGGACCTGGCCCGGCTCGCGGGTCTGGAGCCGGCCGGGGTGATCTCCGAGATCGTCAACGACGACGGCACCATGAAGCGCGGCCAGCAGCTGCGTGACTTCGCCGACGAGCACGGGCTGTCGATGATCTCCATCGAGCAGCTGATCCACCACCGGCGCCGGTACGAGAAGCACGTGCAGCGGGTGGCGGCGACCAGGCTGCCGACGGCGCAGGGGGAGTTCACCGCCTACGGCTACCGGATCACCATCGACGGGTCGGAGCACCTGGCGCTCGTGCACGGGGACATCTCCGGCGACGAGCCGGTGCTCACCCGGGTGCACTCGGAGTGCCTGACCGGCGACGTGTTCGGCTCCGCGCGCTGCGACTGCGGCCCGCAGCTGGAGGAGGCCCGGGAGCGGATCGTCGCCGAGGGACGTGGCGTGGTCGTCTACCTGCGGGGGCACGAGGGGCGCGGGATCGGGCTGGTCGCCAAGCTGCAGGCCTACCAGCTCCAGGACGGCGGCCGCGACACCGTGGACGCGAACCTCGACCTCGGGCTGCCGGCCGACGCCCGGCACTACGGCACCGCGACGCAGATCCTGCGCGACCTCGGCGTCGGGTCCGTGCGGCTGCTCACCAACAACCCCGACAAGGTCTCCAGCCTCGAGGACTACGGTGTGCCGGTCGCCGAGCGGGTGCCGCTGAGCACCCGGCCCAACGACCACAACATCGGCTACCTGCTGACCAAGCGGGACCGGATGGGGCACCACCTGCCCGACCTGCACGAGATCCCCCCGAGAGGAGCCACGTCGTGAGCGGAGCAGGAGCACCGCAGGAGCAGCCCGTCGACTGCCACCAGCTGCGGGTCGCGGTCGTCGCGTCCCGCTGGCACGAGCCGGTGATGGACGGTCTGCTGGCCGGCGCGCAGCGCGCCCTGGACGCCTACCGGGTGCAGGCGCCGCGCATCGTCCGGGTCCCCGGCTCCTTCGAGCTGCCGGTCGTGACGAGGGCGCTCGCCGAGAGCGGCTACGACGCGGTCGTCGCGCTGGGGGTGGTGATCCGGGGCGGCACGCCGCACTTCGAGTACGTCTGCGCCGCGGCCACCGACGGCCTGTCCCGGATCGCCGTCGACACCGGGGTGCCGGTCGGCTTCGGCCTGCTCACCTGTGACGACGAGGCACAGGCCCTGGACCGCGCGGGCCTCGAGGGGTCCGGTGAGGACAAGGGCTACGAGGCCACCTCGGCGGCGCTGGTCACCGCGGTGACGCTGCGCGAGGTCCGCTCAGGCTCCTAGACTCCGGGGTGCACCAGCCCGGCCCCGGGGCGGGGTAGCCGCACGCCGTACCCTGGGACGGCCCGGCACGCCGACCAGAAGGACACGATGAAGACGTTCGACGAGCTCTGGACCGAGCTCAGCGACAAGGCGGCGACCCGTCCCGACGGGTCCGGCACCGTGGCCGAGCTCGACGCCGGCGTGCACGCGATCGGCAAGAAGCTGGTCGAGGAGGCCGCCGAGTCCTGGATGGCCGCCGAGCACGAGGGCCCCGAGCGCGCCGCGGAGGAGATCAGCCAGCTGCTCTACCACGCGCAGGTGATGATGCTCGCCCTCGGCCTGACCCCCGCCGACGTCTACACCCACCTCTGAGCAGGAAGAGACACCGTGCCCGACCAGCTCCCCGACCGGCTGCTGCGGCTGGCGGTCCCCAACAAGGGATCGCTGTCCCAGGCGGCCACCGACATCCTGCGCGAGGCCGGCTACAAGCAGCGCACCGACGCCAAGCGGCTGACCCTCACCGACGGTGAGAACGGCGTCGAGTTCTTCTACCTCCGCCCCCGCGACATCGCCCTGTACGTCGGCGAGGGCACCCTCGACGTCGGGATCACCGGCCGCGACCTGCTGCTGGACTCCGGCGCCAAGGCCGAGGAGGCGCTCACCCTCGGCTTCGGCCGCTCGCGCTTCCACTTCGCCGGTCCGGCCGACGGCCCGACCAGCGTCGAGCAGCTCCAGGGCAAGCGGATCGCCACCTCGTACGCCGGGGTGGTCCGCCGGCACCTCGAGCAGCACGGGGTCGAGGCCACGGTCACCCGGCTCGACGGCGCGGTGGAGACCAGCGTGCAGCTCGGGGTCGCCGACGTGATCGCCGACGTGGTGGAGACCGGCAGCACCCTGCGCAACGCCGGGCTCGAGGTCTTCGGGGACCCGATCCTGGAGTCCGAGGCGGTGCTGATCACCCGCGCCGGCGCCGAGCCGCCGAGCGGGTTCGAGGTGTTCCGTCGCCGGGTCGAGGGGGTCCTGGTGGCGCGCTCCTACGTGATGATGGACTACGACATCCCCTCCGCACAGGTCGAGCAGGCCGTGGCGCTGACCCCGGGCATCGAGAGCCCGACCGTCTCGCCGCTGCACCGGGACGGCTGGGTGGCGGTCCGCTCGATGGTGCGCCGCGACCGGGCGCAGCGGGTCATGGACGAGCTGTGGGACCTCGGGGCGCGCGGCATCCTCTCCACCGACATCCATGCCTGCCGACTCTGAGCCGACGCTGCCGCAGACCTTCCGACCGCTCGGCGTGCGGATCGCGATCGCGGTCCTCGGCGGGCTGCTGGTGCTGGTCGTCGGGGTGCTGTGGCTGGCCTTCCCTCCGGAGATCCGCGCCCAGTTCACGCCGTTCCAGATCCTCACCCTGATCGGTCTCGGCGCGATGTTCTACGCGGGCGGCTACGCGCTGGCGCGCAGCCGGCTGGTCGCCCGTCCGGACGGGCTGACCGTGGTCAACGGCTACCGCACCCGGCGCTTCGACTGGAACCAGGTGGTCGCGGTGCGGCTGCGGCCCGGCAGCCCCTGGGCCGAGCTGGACATCTCCGACGGGACCACCGTGCCGGCGATGGGCATCCAGGGCTCGGACGGCACCCGCGCGCAGCGACAGGTCCGCGAGGTCCGGGCGCTCGTGGAGCGGTTCACCCGCCCGCACTGAGCGCTACCGGGGGACGGCGGCGGCGAGCGCGTCGAGGGCCTCGGTGAAGCAGGCCATCGGCGGCGTCACCAGCCCGGCCCCGACCTGCCCGGTGCCGGCGACCCGGCCGGCCATCCCGGTGTTGATCTGGGGCAGCACGCCGCTGCGCACCACGGCGGTGACGTCGATCGCCGTCGGCGCCCCGCGGAACTCCAGGATCGGGATCGCGAAGCCGGGGTTCTCCCCGACGGTGATCCCGTACATCCGCTGGGTGGTCGCCAGCGCGTCCGGCACCGAGCCGCCGACGAACCGGACGATCGCCGGCGCGGTGGCCATCGACATGCCGCCGATGCCGGCGGTCTCGGTGATCGCGGAGTCGCCGATGTCGGGGTTGGCGTCGTCGGGGCCGTAGCCGCCGAGGAACAGCCCGTCGGGGGTGTTCGCCGGCGCGGTGAACCACCGGTCGCCGGTCCCGGAGGTCTGGATGCCGAAGTCGGTGCCGTTGCGCGCCATCACCGTCACCACGCTCGACCCCGGGATGTCGGCGGCGGCCCGGGTGAGCAGCTTGCAGGCCGGCATCACCAGGTTGAGGAAGAAGTGGTCGTTGCCGGAGACGAACCGCACCGCCTCGGCCACGTCGGCGGCAGGAGAGCCGGAGCCGATCATCGCCGGCAGCACCTCGCGCAGGAACATCAGCGTCCCGGCCCGGTTCCGGTTGTGCCCCTCGTCGCCCATCTGCACCATCTGCGCGATGATGGCGCGCACGTCGACCGGCTCCCCGGCGCGCACGGCGTGCTGGAGCATCGGTCCGAGCACGTCGGTCATCCAGTGCAGCCGGCGGAGCACGTCGGGGCCGTAGGCGCCGTAGCGGAGCACCTTGCCGAGGCCCTCGTTCAGCGAGCACCAGGACTCGTGACCGGAGACCGCGTCCCGCAGGCAGAACATCCACATGGACGGGGAGACCACGCCGGCCATCGGCCCGACGACGCCGCGGCCGTGGCACGGCTCCCAGCCCACGCCGTCGCCGGCCGCGAGGGCGCGCTCGGCGGCCTCGGGGGAGTCGGCGAGCCCCTCGAAGAGCATCGCGCCGACCAGGGCCCCGCGCAGCGGTCCGGACGCCCGCTCCCAGCTGACCGGCGGCCCCGCGTGCAGGAACCGGCCGGGCTCCAGACCGAGCGACTCCGACGCCGGGAGCACGTCGACCAGGTGCGCCTGAGCGCCCAGCATGGCCGCCAGGGCGCGGTCGTTGGCCGCCACCCGCCGCGGGTCGCCCATCACCGTCGCCAGCGAGCCGGGGTCGCCCGCGGGCGGCTGCCAGCGGACGGCGGAGACGTCGACCGCCTGGCTCACCAGGGCGTCGGCGAACATCGAGGCGCCCGCGGTGACCACGCAGGTGGGGGTGGGCAGGCTCATGCGGTGCCTCCGCCACGGAGCAGGTCGAGCGCGCAGCGGGTGGCGGCGGCGTTGGACAGGAACACCCAGGCGCCGGCGGCGTGCAGGGCCGCGACCTGGGCCCCCAGGTCCTGCGGGTCGTCCCGGGTGCCCACCGCGGCGACCACCACCGGCAGCCCGGCCGTGGTCGCGGCGCGGATCACGTCGGCGAGCTCGGCGGCCGGGTCCGGGTTGGCGTTCAGGCCGAGCACCACGTCGAGCAGCAGCACCCCGGTCTCCGGGTCGGCGACCTCGCCGTAGGCGCGCTGCACCCGCAGCGAGCCGTCGATCATCGGGTGCGGGCGGCCCGAGGTCAGCCGGTCGTCGCCGAGGTCGAGCAGGGTGTGCCCGGTCGGGGCCAGGTCCTCGCCGAGCGCCCAGGCCGGGTCGAGCGGGATGTTGGAGGCGACCGGCCCGAGCGACGCCGAGGCCAGCAGCATCGCCTCGTCGCACAGGGTGCCGCCGCAGTACAGGCCGCGCAGGAAGCCGCCGGGACGTCCCGCCGGGACCGCGCCCGGCCGGTGCTCGGGGGCGGCCCAGGTGCCGCCGGCCGCCTCGACCACGGCGGCGGCGGTCGCGGTCAGGTCCGGCTGCCCCGGCCCCAGCAGCCCGAACAGGACGGGCGTGGCGAGCGAGGCGGCGTGCGCGCGGACGGCCTCCGCGACGGTCGCGGCCGGTGGCTTGGAGACCACCACGACCAGCTCGGTGGCCGGGTCGGCGTCCAGCAGGTCCAGCGCCCGTAGCGTGGACCGGGCCGCGACCGGCTCGGACAGGTCGCGGCCACCGACCCCGAGGCAGTGCGAGATCCCGACCCCGGCGCCGTCGAGCAGGGCCATCAGGTGCTGGGCGCCGGTGCCCGACGCGGCGACGATGCCCACCGGCCCCGGGCGGACCACGTTGGCGAACCCGAGGCCCACGCCGCCGACGACGGCCGTCCCGCAGTCGGGGCCCATCACCAGCACCCCCGCCCGGTCGGCGCGCTCCTTGAGCGCGACCTCCTGCTCGAGCGGCACGTTGTCGCTGAAGACCAGGGTCAGCAGCCCCGCGTCGACGGCGTCGACGGCATCGACGTACGCGGTGGGCCCGGGGGTGGAGACCAGCGCGACCGTCGCGTCGGGGCGGGCCCGTGCCGCCGCCCGGACCGTGGTCGGCTCCGGGGCGCTGCCGAAGCCGGTGCCGGTGGGCCGGTCCGGCTCCGTGAGCGCCGTGTCCGCGTCGGCGAGCGCGAGCCGGAGGGCGTCCTCCGACTCCGCGTCGACGGCCACCAGCAGGTCGTTCGCTGACGCGTCCGGCACCTCGAAGCCCATCCCGGCGGCCAGGTCGAGGTTCAGCTCGGTGGCCATCGCGACGAGCGCCGACCGCACGCCCGCCAGGGCGGAGACCCGCCGACTGACCTGCATCAGGGTCACCGAGTCGACGTACGCCCCACCGCGGACCTGGACCTGCCTCATGCGGCAGCCTCGGTCACGGACGTGCCGAGCACGTGGAGGACGCCGGCCAGCAGCCCGGACCCGGAGGAGTGCCCGACCGCCAGCAGCGCCGCAGCGGCGGTGCCCGCCGCCGGCTCGGCCGGCCCGGCGCAGACGGCCTCGACGAAGTCGGCGAGCTCGGGGGTGGCCCAGCCGGCGAGGGCGTGGTGCAGCAGCGCCCGCGAGACCGCGGTGGTGGCGCCGGGGTGGAGCGCCTCTCGCGTCTCGCGCTGCCACCGGGGGAGCCGAGGGTCCTCGATCGCACCGGCGGCGACCAACGCGCCCGCGAGCACGTCGTCCCCGAGGGGGGTGAGGCCGGCACCGTGCCCGATGAGCGCACGCGGGACGATCCCGCGCACGCGCGGAAGGGCACCCCACGAGCCTGCGGCCGGGAGACGGACCGGTGCGGCGAGGCCGCGGGGGCGTGGCGGGGTCCACCAGCGGCCGACCCGCCACCGGGTCTCACCCTGGGCCAGGCCGGCCCGGCGCACCGCCAGCGGTCCGGGCGGGGGCAGTGTCGTGGTGACCACGCTGCCCGGCAGCCGGACCGCTGGGGGAAGGCACACGCAGAGCACCGGCACGTCATCGCGTCCGGTCTCGTAGTGGATGCTGGTCCGGGTCCGCAGCACCTCGACCAGGGCCGCGGACCCGGGGTCCGCCTCGAACAGCCCGGTGAGCAGCCCGGAGGCGGCGGCGGGGTGCTCACGAGGGCTCACGAGGCGAGCCTACCGACGACGAGGCCCGGGTCGCGTCACCGCGATCCCGGGCCTCGTCATGGCTGTCACTCCGTCCAGCCGGGGGCTACTTGATGAAGCCCTTCTCCTTCAGGAAGTCCTGGGCGACCTTCTCGGGCGGCTGTCCCTCGGCGCTGACCTTCTTGTTGAGGTCCTGCATCACCTCGGTGGTCAGCTCGTCGGCCAGCGGCTTGAAGACCTGCTGCACCTCGGGGTGGTCCTTGGCGAACTTCGCACGCTCGACGAGGACGCCGTTGTAGAGCGGGAAGAACCCCTTGTCGTCCTCGAGCACGTGCAGGTTGAGGGCGCCGATGCGGCCGTCGGTGGTGAAGACCTCACCGAAGTCGCAGTTGCCCTTGCTGGTCTGGGTGTAGACCACACCCGTTCCGAGGCTCTTGACCTTGCCGCCGGTGATCCCGTAGGCCTTCTTGAAGCCGGGGTAGCCGTCGGGCCGGGCCGCGAACTCCGACTCCACGCACACGGTGGCACCCGGGTTCTTCTTGATGTAGGCCGCCATGTCCGAGTGCGTCTTCAGGTTGTTCTGCTGGGCGAACTTGTCGGTGGTGGCGAACGCGTAGGTGTTGTTGAACGGCGCCGCCGGGCCCCAGACCAGGTTGTTCTTGGCGAGGTCCTCCTTGGCCAACGCGGCGGTCTGCTGCTTGGAGTCCGTGATCGGCTTGTCGTGGCCGAGGTAGTTGATCCAGCCGGTGCCGTTGTAGTCCCAGTAGACGTCGCTGCCGCCACGGATCAGCTTCTCGCGGGCCTGGGTGCTGCCCTTGGTGTTCGTCTCGTCCTTGGCGTCGGCGCCGGCCGCACACAGCATCGCCACGGTCAGCTGGCCGAGGATGAGCTGCTCGTCGAACTCCTTGGAGCCGGCCTTGACGGTGACCCCGTCGAGGGCCTTGGGGTCCACGGAGCCGGCCTCGATGTTCTTGCAGGGGCCACCGCCGCCGGCGGACGAGGTGGAGCTCAGGGAGCCGCAGCCGCTGAGGCCGCTGGCCGCCATGGCGGCGACCGCACAGCCGAGGATCATTCGCTTTCCGGGTTTGAACATAGGATCTCCTTCGGGGTGGTCCTACGGGTGGATGGGGTAGGTGATGCCGGTGCCGGTGGCATGGAGCCGTGCCCTGCTCACCGGATGCCTCGCGGGGTGGTGGCGCGTTGCAGCACACCGCCGAGCCAGTCCAGGAGCAGGGCCAGGACCGCGATCATGACCGCGACGGTCAGGGTGGCCACCGGCCGGTTGGTCTTGATGGCCGAGAACAGTGGCGTGCCGAGACCGCCGGCGTTGAGCGCGTAGCCGAGCGGGACGGTGCCGACGGCCAGCACCAGGGCGGTGCGGGCGCCGGCGCCGATGATGGGGACGGCGAGCGGCAGCTCCACCTTCAACAAGATGGCCACCGGGGAGAGCCCCATGCCGCGTGCCGCGTCCAGCACTCCGGCGTCGATGCCCTCCAGGCCCACGATCGTGTTGCGGAGCACCGAGAGCGCGGCGTAGGCGGTGAGGATGAGCACCACCGACCAGAAGCCGATCGAGTAGATGCCCACCAGCGCCAGCAGGCCGAGGCTGGGCGCCGACTGTCCGATGTTGGCCACGACGAGGACGAACGGCGCCAGCCATCGTGTCCTCTTGCGGGTCACCAGGATGCCCAACGGGACCGCGACCAGGATCACCAGCACGGCGATGCTGAAGCTGAGGTAGATGTGCTGGAGGGCGTACTTGCTCAGCGTCGAGCGGTTGAGGATGTTGCTCTCGATGCGGTCGAGCTGCTGGCTGTGCACGTACAGGTAGAGGGCGGCCAGCACCACGAGCGCGATGACCGGCGTGATGAGGTCGGTCCAGATGAAGACCCGCTGGTTGCGAGCGACCAGGGACCCGGAGGACGCGGTGGCCGCCCCGGTGGTCTCCTCGGTCTGCTCCTCGGCGGTGTCGACGCTCATCCGGCGCCCACCGCCTTGTTCGACTCGTCCTCGGCACGGTGCACCCGGTTCAGGATGGTCTCGACCGCCACCTCGCCGACCGCCCGGCCGTCGCGGTCGACGGTGATCGTTGCGAGCCCCTTCCCGACCATCAGGTCGAGTGCCGCGTGCAGGGTGGAGGAGACGTCCACGGTCACGTCGCTGGGCGAGGCGGGCGGCTCGCCGAGCTGGAGGGTGTCGACCCGCTCGAACTGCAGCCGCTTGAGGGCGGCGCCCTCGCCGATGAAGCCGGCGACGAAGTCGTCGGCCGGCCTGGCCAGGATCGACTCCGGGGTGTCGTACTGGGCGATCACCGAGCGCTCGCGGAGCACCGCGATCCGGTCGCCGAGCTTGAGGGCCTCGTCGAAGTCATGGGTGACGAACACGATGGTCTTCTTCAGCGTCTGCTGGAGGGAGAGGAACTCGTCCTGGAGCCGGCCGCGGGTGATCGGGTCCACGGCGCCGAACGGCTCGTCCATCAGCATGATGGGCGGGTCCGCGGCCAACGCCCGGGCCACCCCGACCCGCTGCTGCTGCCCGCCGGAGAGCTCGCGGGGGTAGCGGCCGCGGTAGTCCCCCGGGTCGAGACCGACCACGGTGAGCATCTCGTCGACCCGCTGGGTGATCCGCTTCTTGTCCCACTTGAGCAGCCGGGGCACCAGCGCGACGTTCTGGGCGATCGACAGGTGCGGGATCAGCCCGACCTGCTGGATGACGTACCCGATCTTGCGGCGCAGCTCGACGTCGTTGAGGCCGGTGACGTCCTCGCCCCCGATGGTGATGGTCCCCGAGGTCGGCTCGATGAGGCGGTTGATCATCCGCATGGTGGTGGTCTTGCCGCAGCCGGAGGGCCCGACGAACACCACGATCTCGCCGGCCGGGATCGTCAGGTCGACGGACTCGACAGCGGGTGCCGGCTGGTTCGGGTACTGCTTGGTCAGGCCCTTCAGCTCGATCGGCACGCCGCCGTGCGGGTGCTCGTCGGCGACGGGGGAGCTCTGGGTCTCGGTCTCAGGCACGGATCCCCCTCGGGGTGGTGAAGCGACGGATGATGACGAACACGGCGTCGAGCAGCAGGGCGACCAGGGCCACGAAGATGATGCAGACCAGCGCCTCGTTGCCGGTGTTGACCGAGCCGAGGTTGTCCAGCGCGCTGTAGCCGTAGGAGCCGAGCCCCACCGGCGTCACGAAGGCGGCGATGGCCACGATGCCCACGGTGAGCTGGGCGGCGACCCGGACGCCCGCCAGGATCACCGGCCAGGCGATCGGCAGCCGGATCTGCCACAGCATCCGGAACTCGCCGACGCCCATCCCTCGGGCCGCGTCGATCACGCTCGGGTCGGCCGACTGCAGGCCGACGATGCTGTTCCGGACGATGGGCAGCAGCGCATAGAGCACGACGATGGGGAAGACGGCACCGAACAGGCTCTGGCCGAAGATCGAGAGCAGGAAGCCGAACAGCGCCACGGACGGCAGCGTGAACGCGACGGCGGCGGTGGCGATGGTGAAGTTGGCGCGGACCCCGCTCCGGTAGGTCACGATGGCCAGCAGCAGCCCCACGACGACGGCCCCGAGGACGCAGTAGAGAGAGAACAGCGCGTGCTGCTCGGTGCGGAACAGGATCTCCGCGCGGTTCAGCGACAGATACTCGGAAAACGGGAGTCCGTTCACCTGCAAGCCTCCTCGGTGCCGTAGGTCACGGCGTCGGTCGGTTGCCTGACCATATCCGATGCCGAGATATCTACCGGACATTGCGGCCCTTGGCCGTCCCGGATCGTCGGCCTGGCGCGGGGTCCCACCATCGATCCCCGGGGTCGGGCAGAGTGGCTCGCACACGAGGAGACTGCACCGCCCCGGCGGCGGTGTCGGAGCAGGGAGAGCGGTCATGGCTCTGGGTTGGAAGCTCGTCTACGACGGCAGGACACCGCCGCCCGGGGCCGCGGTCGCCCCCGACGAGCGGCTGTCGTGGGGGCGCACCGCCGGCCTCGGTGCACAGCACGTCGTCGCGATGTTCGGGGCGACGTTCGTGTTCCCGCTGATCATGGGGCTGAACCCTCAGCTGGCCATCTTGATGAGCGGCATCGCCACCATCGCCTTCCTGCTGATCGTGCAGGGCAGGGTGCCCAGCTACCTCGGCACCTCCGCGGCGTTCGTCGGCGGCGTCGCCGCGATCCGGCACCAGGGCGGTGACTCCGCGGACGTGACCGGGGCGATCCTGGTCGCCGGCGCCGTGCTCGCGCTCGTCGGCGTGCTCATCCACTTCCTCGGCACCGGCGTGCTGCACCGGCTGCTCCCGCCCGTGGTCACCGGCGCCGTGGTGATGCTGATCGGCTTCAACCTGGCCCCGGTCGTGGCCAAGGTCTACTGGCCGCAGGACCAGTGGGTGGCGCTGCTGACGATGACCGCCGTGATCGTGATGGCGGTCGGCCTGCGCGGCTTCCTGGGCCGCATCGCGATCTTCCTCGGCCTGATCTTCGGCTACCTGGTGTCCTGGGTCTTCGACACCGTCTTCGGCCCGATCACGGCCGCCGACGGAGCGGGCAAGGTGGGCACCCACGACCGGCTGAGCTGGGCCGGTGTCCAGGCGGCCGACTGGTTCGGCTTCCCGCCCCGCAGCGACCTCGCGCACGGGATCACCGGCATCCACGCCCCCTCCTTCAGCCTGACGTTCACGCTCCTCGTGCTCCCCGCGGTGATCGCGCTGATCGCCGAGAACACCGGGCACGTCAAGGCGGTCGCCGAGATGACCGGCCAGGACCTCGACCCGGTGATGGGCCGGGCGATCGCGGCCGACGGCCTCTGCACGGTGATGGCGTCGGCGGTCGGCGGCTCGCCCACCACGACGTACGCCGAGAACATCGGGGTGATGGCGGCGACCCGGGTGTACTCCACGGCGGCGTACTACGTGGCGGCGGTCGTGGCCATCCTGTTCGGGCTGTCCCCCAAGTTCGGGGCGGTCGTCTCCGCGACCCCCGGCGGTGTGCTCGGCGGGATCACGGTCGTGCTCTACGGGATGATCGGCCTGCTCGGCGCCAAGATCTGGAAGGAGAACGGCGTCGACTTCGCCAACCCGGTCAACCTGGTGCCGACGGCCGCGGGCATCATCATCGCGATCGGCAACACCTCGCTGGTCTTCAGCAAGAGCTTCGAGCTGTCCGGGATCGCGCTGGGCACCATCGTCACCCTGGTCGGCTACCACCTGGCCCGCGCCGTCGCGCCGCCCGAGCTGCGCGACGGGACGATGGTGGCGGTCGGCCGGTCCGGCGTCCACTCCGAGGACCAGGTCTAGACGGCGGGCATAGTCTCGGCCCCGTGAAGCCACCCGCGTTCACCTACCACCGTCCCCGCAGCCTCGACGAGGCGCTCGACACCCTCGCGTCGCTGGGCGCGGAGGGCAAGGTGCTCGCGGGCGGGCAGAGCCTGGTCCCGCTGATGTCGATGCGGCTGGCCGCGCCGGCGCACCTCGTCGACGTCAACCACGTGCCCGGCCTGGACACGGTCGAGGTGGACGGCGACGCGGTGCGGGTGGGGGCGCTGGCCCGGCACAGCCGGGTCGAGCACGACCGGGCCGCACACGACGCGGCGCCGCTGCTGCGCCAGGCGCTGCGGCACGTCGCCCACCCCACGATCCGCAACCGGGGGACCACGGTCGGCAGCCTGGTGCACGCCGACCCGGCAGCGGAGATGTCCGCGGTGCTGCGGCTGCTCGACGGGTCGGTCACCCTGCGCAGCGCCGAGGGCACCCGCGAGGTCGCGGCGGCGGCGTTCTTCACCGGCCCGATGGAGTCCGCGCTGCGCCCGGGCGAGCTGGCCGTCGCCGCGACCTTCCGCCGGCCGCCGGCGGCCAGCGGCAGCGCGTTCGTCGAGGTGGCCCGGCGGCAGGGCGACTACGCGATGTGCGGGGTCGGCGCCGTCGTCACCCGCCGGACCGGCCGGCGCCACCGCCCGGGTGGCGCTGATCTGCGTCGGGGACGGGCCGGTGCTCGTGGAGCTCGGCGACCCGGCCGACCTTGCGCGGGTCCGCGACCTCGTCGACGCCGCGATCAGCCCCGAGACCGACATCCACGCCAGCGCCGGCTACCGCCGCCACCTCGCGCACGTGCTGGTGCGGCGTGCGCTGGACGACGCGACGGCGGCCCGGGGGAGGGCCGCATGACCGCGACCGTCCCGGTGTCCCTCACGGTCAACGGCGCGCCGTACGACCTCGACCTGGACCCGCGGCGGCTGCTCTCCGACGTGCTGCGCCACGACCTGCGGCTCACCGGCACCCACGTCGGCTGCGAGCACGGCGTCTGCGGCGCCTGCACCGTCCTCGTCGACGGCGCACCGGTCCGCGCGTGCCTGCTGTTCGCGGTCTCCCTGGACGGCGCCCGGGTCACCACCACCGAGGGCTGCCGGTCCGCCGACGGCGGCATGGGGCCCGTCCAGCGGGCGTTCCACGAGTGCCACGCGCTCCAGTGCGGCTTCTGCACCCCCGGCTTCGTCACCACCGTGACCGCCTACCTGCGCGAGCACCCCGCGCCCTCGCGCGAGGAGGCCCGGGAGGCGGTCAGCGGGAACCTGTGCCGGTGCACCGGGTACGTCAACATCGTCGACGCCGTCCAGCGGGCCGCCGAGCTGATGCCCCGCGAGGACGACCGGTGAGCACCCGGATGTTCGGCGAGCGGGTGCCGCGGGTCGAGGACGCCCGGCTGGTCACCGGTGCCGGCCGGTTCCTCGACGACCTCGGCCACGACGCGCTCGAGGTGGCCTTCGTCCGCAGCCCGCACGCGCACGCGCGGGTGCTCGACGTCGACGTCGGCGACGCGCTCGAGGTCGAGGGCCTGGTGGCGATCTACACCTACGAGGACCTCGACGGCCGCACCGGCGAGCCGCTGCCGCTGCTGATCCCGCACCCGACGCTGACCCACGGCCGGACGCCCTACGCGCTGGCCCGGGACGAGGTCAACCACGTCGGCGAGGCGGTGGTGATGGTGGTCGCCGACAACCGGTACGCCGCCGAGGACGTCTGCGAGCGGGTCCGGGTGGACTACGAGCTGCTGCCCGTCGTGGTCGGCATCGAGGTCGCCCGGGCCGCGGAGCACCTGGTGCACGCGGACGTGCCGGGCAACGAGGCCGCGGTGATGGTGCAGGCCACCGGCGACGCGGACGCCGCGATCGACGCGGCCCCCCACCGGCTCGAGCTGGAGCTGGCCATCGAGCGCAGCGCGTCGATGCCGCTGGAGGGCAAGGGCGTGCTGGCCCGCTGGGACGCCGACGACGAGTCGCTGCTGGTGCACACGTCCACCCAGACCTCCACGAGCGTGCGGCAGGCGATCGCCGCCAAGCTCGGACTGCCGGTCGACCGGGTCGAGGTGGTCACCCCCGACGTCGGGGGCGGCTTCGGGGTCAAGATCGTGCACCCCTGGCCCGAGGAGGTGCTGGTGCCCTGGGCGGCCCGGCGGCTCGGGCGGCCGGTGAAGTGGACCGAGGACCGCCGCGAGCACTTCACCTCCAGCGCGCACGAGCGCGGCCAGCTGCACCAGGTCCGGGTCGGGTACGACGACGACGGCCGGCTCCGGGGGCTCTCGGTGCGCTTCTGGCACGACAACGGGGCCTACACGCCGTACGGGCTGATCGTGCCGATCATCACCAGCACCCAGCTGCTCGGCCCCTACAAGCCCGGGCCCTACCGGGTGGAGTTCCACAGCCTCTACACCAACACCGTGCTCGTGACCCCGTACCGCGGCGCCGGCCGCCCGCAGGGCTGCTTCGTCATGGAGCGGGTGATGGACGCCATCGCCGCCGACCTCGGCCTGGACCGCACCGTGGTCCGCGAGCGCAACTTCATCGCCCCCGACGAGATGCCCTACGACCACGGGCTGGTCTTCCAGGACGGCCGGCCGCTGGTCTACGACTCCGGCGACTTCCCCGCCTCGCTCGCGATGCTGAAGCGGCTGGTCGGCTGGGACGACTTCGAGGCGGTCCGGGCCGCGGCGCGCGCCGAGGGACGCACCGTCGGGATCGGGCTCGCCTGCTACGTCGAGGGCACCGGCGTCGGCCCCTACGAGGGCGGTCACATCCGGGTGGAGACCGACGGCAGCGTCGTGGTCTCCACCGGCCTCACCTCCCAGGGGCAGGGGCACCGCACGATGCTCGCGCAGATCGTCGCCGACGAGCTCGGCGTGCCGTTCGACTCGATCACCGTCAGCACCGGCGACACCCGCCGCTTCAAGTACGCCGTGGGCACCTTCGCCTCCCGCACCGCGGTGATGAGCGGCAGCGCGGTGGCTCTCACCGCCCGCAAGGTCAGGGCGAAGGCGCTCGGCATCGCCGCCCAGGCCCTCGAGGCCGCGGTGGAGGACCTCGAGATCGTCGACGGCCAGGTCCGGGTCGTCGGCGCCCCCCAGTCGTCGGCGTCCTCGATCGACCTCGGCGCCGTCGCCGTCCTGTCGAACCCGCTCCGCTACGCCTTCGACGAGGCGGCCGGGCGGGCCACCCAGTTCGCCGCCCCCGCCGACCCCGAGCAGCCACCGGTGGCCCCGGGGGAGTCGCCCGGGCTGGAGGGCACCGACTACTACTCGCCGCCTCGGTCGACGTTCGCCAACGGCATGCACGCCGTGGTCGTGGAGACCGATCCGGAGACCGCCGAGGTCACGATCCTGCGCTACTGCGTCGTCCACGACTGCGGCACGCTGGTCAACCCGATGATCGTCGAGGGCCAGATCCACGGCGGGGTGGCCCAGGGCGTCGGCGGCGCGCTGTACGAGCGGATGGAGTACGACGCCGACGGCCAGCTGCTGAACGCCTCCTTCATGGACTTCCTGATGCCGTACGCCTCCGAGGTGCCCGAGATCGAGATCGACCACCTGGTGACGCCCTCGCCGCTGAACCCGCTCGGCGTGAAGGGGGCGGGAGAGGCCGGGGTGATCCCCGGCTCCGCCGCGATCGCCGCCGCCATCGAGGACGCCGAGGGCATCAGGGTGACCCGGATGCCGATCTCCCCCAGCGAGCTGTTCGACCTGCGTGACCGCCGCGCCGCCCACCAGCAGGAGCACCCATGAAGATCATCGGCAACTCCCAGTTCGCCGCCGCCCCCGACGAGGTCTACCGGGCGCTCAACGACCCGGCCGTGCTGGTGCGCAGCATCCCCGGCTGCCACCGGCTCGAGGCCCTCGGCGGCGACGCCTACACGATGACGGTCGCCGCGGGCGTGGGCTCGATCAAGGGCGTGTACGACGGCGAGGTCCGGCTGACCGACCACGACCAGCCGGCCTCGTTCCGGCTGCACGCCCAGGGCGCCGGGGCCGCGGGCACGATCGCCGCCGTCGTCCAGGTCGACCTGGAGCAGGTCGCGGGCGGGGGCACGTCGGTGACCTACGACGCGGACGCCACCGTCGGCGGGGTGATCGGCGGGGTCGGGCAGCGGATGCTGGTCGGGGTGTCGAAGCGGATGGCGGCGGAGTTCTTCGACAACGTGTACCTCGGTGCTTGCCGGCGACTCGCTCCCCGATGCCCGGCCCGACGGGGCCGGGCCGAGCCGAAGCCATCCGGCGCTTCGCGCCTCCCGCCGGGCCCATCCACCGTCGTCGCGGCCCCGTCGGGCTGGGCCGCGCGCACCGTCACCTCCCCGCAGGAGCCGTGTACACCGCGCCCGGCAGAGGCTCCTTCGGGCGACGGGACGGGCGTTCCGCGCGAGGGGTGACGGTCGGGGCGGGTGCCGCCCTGCTGGGGGCGCTCGTGGGCGCCTGGATCTCCCGGAGGATGGCGCGATGAGCGACCTGGACGTCTACAGCCCGGCGCGCGAGATGGCGGCCGCGGTGCGCGAGCGGCGGATCTCGGCCCGCGAGCTGATGGAGCTGCACCTGGAGCGGATCGCCGAGCTGAACCCGGCCGTCAACGCGGTGGTCTCCCTCGACGAGGAGCGGGCCCGGGCCGGGGCCGCGGCCGCCGACGAGCGGCTGGCCCGGGGCGAGCCGGTGGGCCCGCTGCACGGGCTCCCGCACGCGTTCAAGGACACCCACGAGGTGGCCGGGTGGCGGACCACGTTCGGCTCGCCGCTGCGCGCGGACTACGTGCCCCGCCGCGACGACCTGGTCGCCGAGCGGATCCGCGGGGCGGGCGCCGTCACGATCGGCAAGACCAACGTGCCCGAGTGGGCGGCCGGGTCGCACACCTTCAACCCGGTGTTCGGCACCACGGTCAACCCCTACGACCTGACCCGGTCGGCCGGCGGGTCGAGCGGCGGAGCGGCCGCGGCCCTCGCCTGCGGGATGGTGCCGCTCGCCGACGGCAGCGACATGGGCGGGTCGCTGCGCAACCCGGCCTCGTTCAACAACGTCGTCGGCCTGCGGCCCAGCGTCGGGCGGGTGCCGACCTGGCCCACCACGAACGGCTGGGAGCTCACCTCGGTCAGCGGACCGATGGCCCGCAGCGTGGAGGACCTCGCCTTCCTGCTGGCGGTGATGGCCGGCCCGTCGCGGCGGGCGCCGCTGTCGTTGGAAGCCCCCGGGTCGACGTTCGCCCCGCCCCTGCACCGTGACGGGCACGGCGACCTGGCCGGCGTGCGCGTCGCGCTGTCGACCGACCTCGGCGGCGCCTTCGCCGTCGACCACGCCGTCGCCGACGTGGTCCGCGCGCAGGCCGGGGTGCTCGAGGCGGCCGGGGCCTCGGTCGAGGACGCCCACCCGGTGCTGCACAGCGCCGACGCGGCGTTCCGGACGCTGCGGGCCTGGGTCTTCCAGTCCCGGTTCCGGGCGCTGCTGGAGAAGCGTCCGGACGGGTTCAAGCAGTCGCTCAAGGACAACATCGAGGCCGGGGCGGGTCTGACCGGCGCCGACGTGGCCCGCGCCTACCAGCAGCTCACCTCGATCCACGACCGGATGCGGGCGTTCTTCGAGACCTACGACGTGCTCGCGCTCCCGGTCAGCCAGGTGCCGCCGTTCAGCGCGGAGGTCGAGTACCCCTCGACCATCAACGGCGAGGAGCAGTCGACGTACCTGGACTGGATGAAGTCGGCGTACCTGATCACCGTCACCGGCTGCCCGGCGATCTCGGTGCCCGCCGGCTTCACGGCCGAGGGCTGGCCGGTCGGCATCCAGCTGGTCGGCCCGGTGCGCGGCGAGCGGCGGCTGCTGGAGATCGCGCACACCTTCGAGCAGGCCACCCGGGTCGGCGACCGTCGCCCGCAGCCGGGGGCCCGCGCGTGACCAGGCGGATCCGGGTCGGCATCGACACCGGCGGCACCTTCACCGACGTGGTCGCCGTCGACGAGGAGACCGGCGAGCTCGCGGTGACCAAGACACCGTCCACCCCAGCGGACCCGGCGGTCGGCTTCATGACCGGCGTGCACAGGGTGCTCGACACCCTGGGGCTCACCGGGGACGCGGTGAGCGCGGTCAGCCACGGCACCACCGTGGCCACCAACAAGCTGCTCGAGGGCAAGGTCGGGCACCTCGGGTTCGTCACCACCGAGGGCTACGAGTTCCTCCTGGAGATCGCCCGCCAGTCCGTCCCCGACGGCTACGGCAACTCCTACTTCTGGGTGAAGCCCGACCGGATCGTGCCCGTCGACCGGGTCCGCACCGTCGGGGGGCGGCTGGCGGTCGACGGCAGCGAGATCCGTCCCTTCGACGAGGACGCCGCGGTCGCCGCGGCCCGGTTCTTCCGGGACGCCGGGATCGCCACGATCGGGGTCTGCTTCCTGCACTCCTACGTCGACGACACCCACGAGCGCCGGATGCGCGAGGTCCTCGCCCGCGAGCACCCCGACGCGGTGGTCTCGATCAGCAGCGAGGTGCTCCGCGAGTACCGCGAGTACGAGCGGGCCGTCACCACGCTGGTCGACGCGGCGGTCAAGCCGGACATCCGCTCGTACGTCGCCAACATCGCCGGCCACCTGGCACGGCTCGGCGACGGACCGGTCCCGTTCTACGTGATGAAGTCGAACGGCGGTGTGCTCAGCGCCGAGGAGGTCGTCCACCAGCCGATCACCACCGTGCTCAGCGGGCCCGCGGCCGGCGCCCTGGGCGCGGCGGTGGTGGCCCGCACGGCCGGCTTCCCGCAGGTGGTCACCTGCGACGGCGGCGGGACCTCGACCGACGTGAGCGTGGTCGTGGACGGGCAGCCGGCCCTGACCACCGAGGGCACGATCGGCGCCTACCCGAGCAAGATCCCGATGATCGACGTGGTCACCGTCGGCGCCGGCGGTGGCTCGGTCGCCTGGCTCTCGCCCGAGGGCACGCTCAAGGTGGGGCCGCACAGCGCCGGGGCTGACCCGGGCCCGCTCTGCTACGGCCGCGGCGGCGACCGGCCCACGATCACCGACGCCCACGTGCTGCTCGGCCGGATCCCGCCGCACCTGCTCGGCGGCGAGGTGCCGCTCGACGTCGCTCAGGCGGCTGCGGGCATGGACGCCCTCGCGGAGCGGCTGGGGCTGTCCCGGGAGCGCTGCGCCACCGGGGTGCTGGAGATCTCCGCGTGGAACCAGGCCAACGCACTGCGGCAGGTGACCGTCCAGCGCGGGCTCGACGTCCGTGACTTCACGATCGTCACGTTCGGCGGCTCCGGCTCGCTGCTGGCCTGCCGGCTGGTCGACATCCTCGGGCTGGACGGGGTCCTGGTACCGCTGAACCCGGGCAACCTGTCGGCGTACGGCCTGCTCACCGTCGACGTCCGCAACGACTACGTGCAGACCGCCGTCGCCCGGGCCTCGGCGCTGGACCGCGGCAGCGTGCAGGAGCTGTACGACGCCCTGGCCGGCCGGGCCCACGAGGCGCTGGGCCGGGAGGGCTTCGCGGAGGGGGAGCGGGTGCTGGTGCGCACCGCCGACCTGCGCTACTTCGGGCAGGCCTACGAGGTGCGCGTCGACGTCCCCGACGGGCCGGTCACCGAGGAGCTGGTCGCGGCGGTCGCCGGCGCCTTCCACGACCAGCACCGCACGCTCTACGGCTACGACAACCGCGCCGACCCGCGGCAGCAGGTGGAGTGGGTGAACCTCCGGGTCACCGGCGTCGGCCCGATCCGCAAGCCGTCGCTGCCCGAGGTCGCGGCCGGCCGGGGTGCGGAGACGGCGCGCACCGGCAGCCGCCGGGTGTTCTTCGACGGCTGGGTCGAGGCCGGGGTCTACGACCGGGCCCGGCTCGGCGCCGGTGACGAGGTCGCCGGACCGGCGGTGCTCGAGGAGTTCAGCTCGACGGTCCCGCTGCACCCGGGCTTCACCGCGCGGGTCGACGGCTTCGGCAACCTGCTCATCCGGAGGACCCCATGACCGATCGGGCGCCGACCGACCCGGTGCTGACCGAGATCGTCGCGGGCTACCTCGCCTCGGTGGAGCAGGAGGTGGAGACCGCGATCGGCCGGACCTCCCGCTCGCCGATGATCCGCGACGCGCACGACTACCGGGCCGGGATCCACGACCGGCGGCTGCGCAAGCTGACCGGCCGATCGTACTCGGCGCTGGTGCACCCGGTGGTGCGCGACCACCCGATCGAGACGATGCGGCCCGGTGACGTGTTCTTCCACAACGACGTGTACCTCTCCGAGGGCGGCATCGGCCACCTCCCGGACCTGTGCGTGACCGCGCCGGTGTTCGCGACGCGGAGCGGAGCGGGCCCCGAGGTGGTCGCCTTCGTGCAGGCCTTCGGCCACCACGACGACATCGGCGGCGCCGTACCCGGCTCGATGCCGTCCTCGGCGACCAGCGTCTTCGAGGAGGGGCTGATGGTCCCGCCGATCCGGCTCTGGGACGCGGGGGTCCCCAACCAGGCGGCGCTGCGGATCATGACCCGCAACTCCCGGATGCCGGAGTCGCTCGCGGCCGACCTGGACGCGGAGTGCTCGGCGTGCCTGATGGGCGCTCGCCGGATGGCGGAGCTGTTCGAGCGGTACGGCCGGGCGACCGTCGAGGACTGCTTCGACGCGATCCTGGAGCAGACGACCGAGACGTTCCGGCGCGAGATCCTCACCAAGATCCCGGTCGGGGAGTACGTCTGGGAGGACTACGCCGAGCACGACGGGGTGGACGCGCCCCGGCTGCACACCCAGCGGATCACCCTGACCCGCACCGCCGCCGACGACCCGGACGGGGAGCGGCTGGTCATCGACTTCGACGGCACCGCCCCGCAGGCGAAGGGCCCGATCAACCACTGCGGCGACTACGCCGACGGCAACTTCTTGAAGAAGTGGCTGGCGCCGGTGCTGCGCAACCTCGCCGACACCCCCGAGCGGATGGCCGAGCTCGACGTCAACGAGGGCGTGGTGCCGCTGATCGAGATGCGGTTCCCGCCGCCCGGCACCCTGCTCACCCCGGTGTTCCCGGCCCCGACGAACGCCCGCACGTTCGTGATCCTGCGGCTGCTCGGCGTGCTCGCCGGGGTGGTCGCCAAGGCGGTCGACGGCCGGATGCCCGCCGACCAGGAGACGATCCGCTACACCGGCGTGTACGGCGACGACGCCGACGGGGCGCCGTACCTGATGCGCGAGGTGCTCGGCGGCGGCTCCGGCGGGCGCTACTACGCCGACGGCGAGGACACCATCCACGTGGTCCCGGACTCGCGGAACCTGCCCACGGAGTTCTCCGAGTCCCGGTTCCCGTTCCTCGTGGAGCGGCTCGGGCTCGCCGTCGACAGCGGCGGCGCGGGCCGGCACCGCGGCGGCCTCGGCTACGAGAAGCACCTCCGGATGCTGCGCGACGCGCACTTCATGTCCATCGCGGACCGGTCCATCCTGTCCTGCTGGGGGGTGCGCGGCGGCCGCGCCGGCCGGCCGTTCTCGGTGACCGTGGACCCGGGCGGTCCCCACGAGCGGGAGGTGGACGCCCTCGCCGACGCGGAGCCGGTGCGCGCGGGCGAGGTGATCGTGATCCGCACGACCGGCGGCGGGGGCTGGGGCGACCCGTTCGACCGGCCCTACGACGAGGTGGCCCGCGACCTGCGCTGGGGGAAGGTGTCGCCGGACGGTGCCCGGGACGACTACGGCGTGGTCCTCGCTGCCGGCGGTGAGGTCGACGAGGACGCCAGCGACGCCCGGCGCGACCGGCTGCGTGCGGCCCGCGGGGAGCAGCCGTTCTTCGACCGTGGCCCGGGCTACGCGGCCCTCGCGGGGGGCGCGACCAGCGCCGAGGTGGACTGGCTGTGACCCGGCCACTGACCGTCGTCACCGGGGGCAGCCGCGGCATCGGCGCGGCGACCGCCCGGCGGCTCGCGGCGGACGGCCACGACCTGGTGCTGTCCTACGGCACCGACCGGGCCGCCGCCGAGGCGACCGCCGCCGGCCTCCGCGACGCCGGGGCGGCGTGCGAGGTGGTGCGGGCCGACGTCGCCGACCCGGAGCAGGTGGACCTGCTGTTCGACCGGGCCGCCGCGCTCGGTCAGGTCACCGGCCTGGTCAACAACGCCGGCGTCACCCTGCACGTCGGGGACCTCGCGGACACCCCGGTCGAGGTGGTCCGCCGGGTGGTGGAGGTGAACCTGCTCGGCGCGATCCTGGTGGCCCGCCGCGCGGTCCGGGACATGGTCGCCGGGGGGTCGGTGGTCAACGTCTCCTCGGCCGCCGCGACCCTCGGCTCCGCGCACGAGTACGTGCACTACGCCGCCGCGAAGGCCGGTGTCGACGCGCTCACGGTCGGCCTGGCCCAGGAGGTCGCGCCCCGCGGCATCCGGGTGAACGGGGTCGCCCCCGGCATCGTGCGCACCGGCATCCACGCCGCCGCCGGCGACGCCGACCGCCTCGAGCGGGTCGGCTCGCGGGTCCCGCTGGGCCGGGCCGGCGAGCCGACCGAGGTGGCCGCGGCCGTGGCGTGGCTGCTCGGTGACGACTGCCCCTACGCCACCGGGGCGACGCTGCGCGTGGCAGGTGGCCGATGAGGGTGCTGCTGGCCCTGGGCGGCAACGCGATGACCGGCCCCGACGGCGACGCCCGCCCCGAGGCGCAGATCGCCGCCGCCCGGGTCGCGATGGACAGCGTCGCCGAGCTGGTCGCCAGCGGCATCGACGTCGTGGTCACGCACGGCAACGGCCCCCAGGTCGGCAACCTGCTGGTGAAGAACGAGGTCGCCGCCTCCGTGGTCCCCCCGGTGCCGCTGGACTGGTGCGGCGCCCAGACCCAGGCGACGCTGGGCTTCGTGCTGATGAACGCCCTCGACGACGCGCTGCGGGACCGCGGGGTGCAGCGGGGCTGCGCCACCGTGGTCACCCGCACCCTGGTCGACGCGCGGGACCCGGGCTTCGCGCACCCGACCAAGCCGATCGGGCGCTACCTGCCGGCGGACGAGGCCGCCGTGCTCGTCGAGCACGGCGAGACCTGGGAGGACCGTGGCGCGCGGGGCTGGCGGCGGGTGGTCGCCTCCCCCGAGCCCCGCGAGATCCTCGACGCCGAGGCGGTGCACGCGCTCGTCGAGGCCGGCTTCGTGGTGGTCGCGAACGGCGGCGGCGGGATCCCGGTCGTCCGCGAGCCGGACGGGCTGCGCGGCGTCGAGGCGGTCATCGACAAGGACCTGGGCGCCGCGCTGCTCGCCCGCACCGTCGCGGCCGACGTGCTCGTGGTCGCCACCGACGTCCCGCACGCGGTGCTGCGGTTCGGCACCCCCGAGGCCGAGCCGCTCGGCCGGGTCGGCGTACGGCGGCTGCGGGGGCTGGCCGCCGAGGGGCACTTCGCCAGCGGCTCGATGGGCCCCAAGGTCGAGGCGGCCTGCCGGTTCGTCGAACAGGGCGGCACCCGCGCCGTGATCAGCACCCTGGACCACATCCTCGACGCCGTCGCCGGCGAGTCCGGCACGGTCGTCGTACCCGATCCCGCCAACCAAGGAGAGAGCGATGCCTGAGCCTGTCGAGGTCCGCAAGATCCCCATCCGCAGCGTGTCCGACGCGAGCGGGCTGGCCCGGCTCGTCGACGACGGCGTGCTCGACGCCGACCGCGTGGTGGCGGTGATCGGGAAGACCGAGGGCAACGGCGGCGTCAACGACTACACCCGGATCATCGCCGACCGGGCCTTCCGGGAGGTGCTGGTCGCGAAGGGCACCCGCAGCGCCGAGGAGGTCGCCGAGGTGCCGATCGTCTGGTCCGGCGGGACCGACGGGGTGCTCAGCCCGCACGCGACCGTGTTCGCGACGCTGCCCGCGGACCGGGCGGAGCCCACCGACGAGCCGCGGCTGACCGTGGGCTTCGCGATGAGCGCGGTGCTGCTGCCCGAGGACATCGGCCGCACCGCGATGGTCACCAAGGTGGCCGACGCCGTCCGGGTGGCGATGGAGCGGGCCGGGATCACCGACGTCGCCGACGTCCACTACGTGCAGACCAAGACGCCGCTGCTGACCATCCACTCGATCTCGGACGCGAAGCGCCGCGGGCAGACGGTCTGGACCGAGCACACCCACGAGTCGATGGACCTCTCCAACGGGTGTACGGCGCTGGGCGTCGCGGTCGCGCTCGGGGAGATCGAGATGCCCTCCGACGAGGACGTCATGCACGACCGGTCGCTGTTCTCCGCCGTCGCGTCGTGCTCCTCGGGGGTCGAGCTCGACCAGGCGCAGGTGGTGGTGGTCGGGAACGCCCGCGGCGTCGGCGGGCGCTACCGGATCGGGCACTCGGTGATGCGCGACGCGCTGGACGCCGACGGCATCTGGGGCGCGATCGCGGACGCCGGCCTGGAGCTGCCCGAGCGCCCGCGGTCCACGGACCTTCAGGGCCGCCTGGTCAACGTGTTCCTCAAGTGCGAGGTCAGCCAGGACGGTCAGGTGCACGGCCGCCGCAACGCCATGCTCGACGACTCCGACGTGCACTGGCACCGGCAGATCAAGTCCGCGGTCGGCGGGGTGACGGCGGTGGTGACCGGCGACCCGGCCGCCTTCGTGTCGGTCTCGGCGGCGCACCAGGGCCCGGACGGGGGCGGCCCGGTCGCTGCGATCGTCGACCTCGGGCCCGACCCCACCGGCTACGTCCCGCCCACCTGACGCCGACCCGGCGCGAACGCACGTCTGCGGGTGGTCGAGTCGGCACGAATGCGGGTCTCGGGCTGGGGAGACGCCCGGCCTTTCCTGCGTTCGCGCCGACTCGGCGGGGGTGAGACCTGCGTTCGCGCCGACTCGGCGGGGGTGAGACCTGCGTTCGCGCCGACTCGGCGGGGGTCAGACGCGCTGGTTGAGCAGTCCGGTGTCCACGTCGTACATGAACCCGCCGACGGGCACCGTGTCCGGGATCAGCGGGTGCGCCCGGATCATCCGGACGTCGTCGGCCAGCGACCCCTCCTGGTCCTCGACCACGCCGAAGCTCTGCCACGACGCGTCCTGCCCGGCGGACTCGCCGACCCGCGCGCGGAGCTCGTCGAGGGTCGAGCTGGCCATGGCGCAGCGCGTGTGCGGCACCACCAGGATCCGGTTCACGTTGAGCAGGTGCACCCCCAGCACCAGTGCCTCGAGCGCCGCGGCGGTGACCCGGCCGCCCGGGTTGCGGAAGATCTTCGCGTCGCCCGGCCGGAGACCGAGCATCCCGAGCGGGTCGATGCGGGAGTCCATGCAGGTCACGAGGGCGACGCCGGCATGGGCGACCCCGTCGAACCCGCTGAGCTGGAAGGTGTCGGCGAACGCGCGGTTCGCTGCCATCAGGTCCTCGAAGGCGTCGGTCATGCCCGCAAGTTACCGGATCGGGGCGGCGGCCCGCGCGCCGTCCCGGGTCCGGAACAGCACCAGCGCGAGCAGCGCCGCCACCACCGCGCACACCGCCGCGCCGACGAAGACCGTCTCCAGCTGGGCGAGGCCGGCCTCCTTGAGCATCCGGGTGTACGCCGCGCACTGGGTGCCGGACGGGCACACGGTCGACGGGCTGGGCAGGTCGACCTGCACCGCGTAGTAGCGCCGCAGCCCGATCGTGGTCAGCGCCGAGATGCCGACCAGCATGCCGACCATCCGGGCCACCACCAGCAGCGCGCTGCTCACGCCGTGCACCGCGTCGGCCGTGGCGGCCAGCAGCGCGGCGTTGACCGGGGCGAGCGCGAGCCCGAACCCGAGCCCGGTGAGCACCAGCGGGACGCTGGCGACCGGCAGCCGCAGGCTGGTCAGCCCCCACGTGGACATCCACCAGAAGCCGCCGGCGGCGAGCGCCAGCCCCGCGGCCGCGACGACGCCGGGCGACAGCCGGCGCACCAGGAACCCCCCGGCCAGCGCCCCCACCGGCAGCGCGACGAGCAGCCGGACCAGCACCAGCGCCGCGTCGAGCTGGGAGTCGGGGTAGACCGTGACCCGTGCGAAGAGCGGGATGTCGACCAGTGCCGCGATCAGCGCGGCCCCGACGAAGAAGCTGACGGCCAGCGCGCCCCAGGCCGGCCGGGCGGCCAGCGCCCCGCGCGGCACCAGCGGGGCCGGCGACCGGCGGCCGTGCAGCCAGAACAGCACCACGAGGACCGCCGACCCGAGCAGCAGCCACGGGCCGGAGCGGGAGAGCGCCGCCACCTCGGGGTCGGCGGTGGCGAACGCCAGGATCACCCCGGCCAGGGCCAGGGCCAGCAGCGCGGCGCCGAGCAGGTCGGCCTGCCGGGCCACCGCCGCCCACCGGCGTACGTCGACCAGCGGCCGGGACGCGGTCAGGCAGCGCGCCACGAACGCCGCGCCGAGGACCAGCACCGCGATCCCGACCGGCGCCAGCCACCGCGAGTCGCCGACGAGGGGCACGAAACCGAGCCCGAGGGTGATCCGAGTGGTCAGGAAGGGCGGCTGCACCATCGTCAGCACCAGCGCCACCAGCGTCAGCGCGAGCAGCGCCGCCCCGGCCAGGTCGTGGCGTCCGCGCCGTTCGGGCGCCGGGCCGGCCGCGCGCAGGGCCACCGCGAGCACCAGCCCGGCGACCAGGTTCAGCGCGAAGATCGCCTCCCACTCGGAGACCGCGAGGATCACCGCGCCGTACAGCGGCCCGACCACGCTGCCCAGCTCCTGGACCGCCCCGACCACACCGAGCGGGACGCCGCGGCGCGCCGGCGGGTACAGGTCGGCGACCAGCGCCAGGGTCGCCGGCACCAGGCCGCCGCCGCCGACGCCCTGGAGGAACCGGCCGGTCACCATGCTGGGCAGGTCGTACGCCGCGGCGGTGACCAGCGAGCCGAGGGCGAAGACCACCAGCGACCCGACCAGCACCGGCAGCCGCCCGCGGAGGTCGGCGACCCGGCCGATCAGCGGCAGCATCGCCACGTAGCCGAGCAGGAAGCCCGACACGATCGGGGCGGCCCGCTGGAGCTCGTCGACGGCCAGCCCGACGCTGGTCATCATGTCCGGCAGCGCGAGCACCACGACGTAGGTGTCGGCGGCCGCGAAGCCGACCGCGACGGCGGCCAGGGACAGCAGCAACCGGCTGGAGGAGCCAGCCCGGGTCACGGGGCGGTGATGTTCTTCTCGGTGCCGTAGCCGTCGAAGCGGATCGTGTAGGTGACGTTGTCGGCCTTGGGGTAGAACGGCCCGCTGAGCACCGCCTTGGTCAGCCGCTTCTGGTCGTCGACGGTGAAGATCGCCGAGAACGTCTCCTTCGGGCTCGCGCTCGGGATCACCGAGGCGACCGCGGAGCCGGGCACGTCGGCGGTGAAGCTGCTCAGCACCGCCTTGCCGTCACGGACCTGCTTGCCGCGCTGGACGCCGGTCGCCGCGGTCAGCAGCGAGGACAGCCCACCCTTCGGACGCATCAGCGCGGCCGGGTCGGGAGCGCCGTAGTCGGCCGGCTTGATGGGGGTGAACTTCGAGGTGAACGGCAGCTTGGCGTAGACGGTGCCGTCGACGGCGATCACGCCGGCGTCCGCGGTGACCCCGCTCGCGGAGACCTTGATGTCCCCGGAGAAGGCGGGGGCGTGGGTCCCGACGCCGTCCGCGGCGAGCAGTCCGCTCACGCCCGGGGGCAGCGCGGCGGTGGACAGCCCGATCCGGAGCCCGGGGGTGGCGTCGAGGTTCTTCTTGGCGGCCGCGAGCACGGTGGCCGGGTCGTCCGCCGGCTCGGCGCTGCTGCCGGAGCAGCCGGTCAGCGCGACGACCAGGGCGAGCAGCAGGGCGGCCAGGCCGGCGACGGTGCGGGCGGGAGCGGTCCTCATGCCGACCAGCCTGTCACGCGTCGTCACCGGCCAGCAGCGACCGGACCGGACCGGAGACGGCGGCCACCGGCTGCGGGCCCGGCAGGCCGGAGCCGTCCCGGCGGCCGGTGGCCTCCGGCAGGTCGACGGCGGCACCGCTGGCGGCCGCGGCCCGGGCCGGACCCGCGCCCGTCCAGGCCAGCACCAGGGTGTCCTCGCCCTTGAGGAATCGGTGGCAGCGGACACCGCCGGTGCCGCGTCCCTTGGCGGGGTACTCGCTGAACGGGGTCACCTTGACCGCGCCCGGCTCGGTGCCGGGCAGTGCCGTGGACGACCCGGACACGGTCACCACGACCGCGCTGTCGTCGGGGGTGAAGGCGCCGAAGAACACCACCCGCTGCTTGGCGGCCAGCCGGACCCCGGCGATCCCGCCACCGGACCGCCCCTGCGGGCGGACGCCGCCGGCGGGGAAGTGCAGCAGCTGGGCGTCGGAGGTGACGAAGCAGAGCTCCTCCTCGCCGGTGCGCAGCTCCACCGCGCCGACCACCTCGTCGCCGTCGGCGAGCCGGAGCACCTCCCAGCCGTCCCGGTTGGCGAGCAGCTCGGGGTTGACCCGCTTGACCACGCCCTGCCGGGTGCCGAGGGCGTACCCGGGGGTGCCGGTCGCCAGGGTGGTCAGCGCGAGCACCCGCTCACGGGGCTCGAGCGGCAGGAACTCCGTGACCGGGGCACCGCCCTGCAGGTGCGGGTGGTTCGCGGTGCCGGGCAGCGTGGGCAGGTCGAGCACGTCGAGCCGGAGCAGCCGGCCCAGGCTGGTCAGCACGCCGACCTGGCCCCTGGCGGAGCCGCGGACCGCGGAGACCACGACGTCGTGCTTGGCGCGGCCGTCGTCGGAGCCCGGCGGCTCGGTGTCGTTGGTGCGCGCCAGCAGCCCGCTGCTGGAGAGGTAGACGTAGCACGGGTCGTCGGCCACCTCGAGCGGGGAGGAGGCCGACACCGGCTGGCCGGCCGACTCCAGCAGCACCGTCCGCCGGGGGGTGCCGTAGGTCTTGGCGACGTCGTTGAGCTCGTCGGAGACGACGGTGCGCAGCAGCGCGTCGTCGGACAGGATCGCGTCCAGCCCGGCGATGGTCTCCTCGAGCTCGGCCTTCTCCTTGTCCAGCTCGAGCTTGGAGAACCTGGTCAGCCGGCGCAGCGGCATGTCCAGGATGTAGGTCGCCTGGAGCTCGCTCAGCTCGAACACGTCGATCAGCCGGGTCCGGGCCTGCTCGGCGTTGTCGCTGGAGCGGATCAGCTGGATCACCTCGTCGATGTCGAGGATGGCCACCAGCAGGCCGTCGACGAGGTGCAGCCGGTCGGCGGCCTTGCCGCGCCGGTACACCGAGCGGCGCCGTACGACGTCGAAGCGGTGGCCCAGGAAGACCTCGAGCATCTCCTTGAGGCCGAGGGTGCGGGGCTGGCCCTCGACCAGGGCGACGGCGTTGATGCCGAAGGAGTCCTCCATCGGGGTGAGCCGGTAGAGCTGCTCGAGGATCGCCTCGGGCACGAACCCGTTCTTGACCTCGATGACCAGGCGCAGGCCCTTCTCCCGGTCGGTGAGGTCCTTGACGTCGGCGATGCCCTGGAGCTTCTTGCCCTGGACCAGGCTCTTGATCCGCTCGATCACCCGCTCGGGACCGACGCCGTACGGCAGCTCGGTGACGACGATGCCCTTGCGGCGCGGGGTGACGCTCTCGACCCGGGCGGTGGCCCGCATCTTGAACGAGCCGCGACCGGTCTCGTAGGCGTCCCGGACCCCGTCGAGCCCGACGATCTTGCCGCCGGTGGGCAGGTCGGGGCCGGGGATGAAGCGCATCAGGTCGTCGAGGCTCGCCGAGGGGTGCCCGACCAGGTGCCGCAGCGCCTGGACCACCTCGACCAGGTTGTGCGGGGCGATGTTGGTCGCCATCCCGACCGCGATCCCGGAGGCGCCGTTGACGACCAGGTTGGGGATCGCCGCGGGCAGCACCACCGGCTCGAGCTCGCGGCTGTCGTAGTTGGGCTTGAAGTCGACGGTGTCCTCGTCGATGGAGGTGGTCATCGCCAGCGCGGGCGGGGCCATCCGGCACTCGGTGTAGCGCATCGCGGCCGGCGGGTCGTCGGGGGAGCCGAAGTTCCCGTGCCCGTCGACGAACGGCACCCGCAGCGACCAGTGCTGGACCATCCGGACCAGCGCGTCGTAGATGGCGCCGTCCCCGTGCGGGTGCAGCCGGCCCATCACCTCACCGACGACCCGGGCGGACTTCACGTGCCCCCGGTCGGGACGGAGGTTCATGTCCGCCATCGTGTAGAGGATCCGGCGCTGGACCGGCTTGAGACCGTCCTTGGCGTCCGGCAGCGCACGGCTGTAGATGACCGAGTAGGCGTACTCCAGGAAGCTGGACCGCATCTCGTCGCCGACGTCGATGTCGAGGATGCGCTCCTCGAAGTCGTCGGGCAGGGGAGCTTGCTTGGTGGAGCGGGCCATGCCCGCCATTGTCTACGCCGTCCCGTCCCGCGGAGCGGGGGCACGCCGCAGGACCGCCCAGGACGGTAGATTCCGACCGTGACCACGACCACGAAGCCGCACGCGACCTACCCCCGGCACTGGGAGGCAGACGTGCTGCTGCGGGACGGGCAGGTCGCCCACCTGCGCCCGATCGACGCCGGCGACCAGGAGCTGCTGGTCGCCTTCTACGAGGAGGTCTCGGCCGAGTCGAAGTACCTCCGGTTCTTCGCGCCGATGCCGCGGCTGTCGGAGCGCGACGTGCTGCGCTTCACCAACGTGGACCACGTCAACCGGGTGGCGTTCGTGCTGACCGTGGCCCGCAAGATGATCGCGGTGGGCCGCTTCGACCGGATCCCGCCGGAGGAGACCAAGTCGGCCGGGGTCGTCGAGGCCGAGGTGGCGTTCCTCGTGCAGGACGCCCACCAGGGCCGGGGTATCGCGAACCTGCTGCTGGAGCACCTCGCCCAGGCCGGCCGCGAGCGGGGCATCGACCGCTTCGTGGCCGACGTGCTGCCCGAGAACCGCCGGATGATCCAGACCTTCCGCGAGGCCGGCTACAAGGTGGTCGGCGGCTTCACCGACGGCGTGATGCGGCTGGTCTTCCCGATCGACAGCACCGACACCTCGGTCAGCGTGATGCGGGCCCGCGAGCACCGCGCGGAGTCGGCGTCGATCCAGCGCTTCTTCGACGCCCGCAGCGTCGCCGTGATCGGCGCCTCCCGCCGCCACGACACCATCGGGCAGACACTGGTGCGCAACCTCGTGCTCGGCGACTACCAGGGCCGGGTGTACGTCGTGAACCCGGCGGCCCAGTCGGTGGCCGGCCTCCCGGCGTACGCCGCGGTGGGCGACATCCCCGACACCGTCGACGTGGCGATCGTCGCGGTGCCCGCCGATGCCGTCCAGGACGTGGTGCTCGACTGCGCGGCCAAGGGCGTGCACGGACTGGTGGTGGTGTCCTCGGGGTTCGCCGAGACCGGTGAGGAGGGCCGGCTGCGGCAGCGCAAGCTCGTCGGACTGGCCCGCTCCTACGGCTTGCGGCTGATCGGCCCGAACTGCCTGGGCATCATCAACACCTCCGCCGAGTACTCGCTGAACGCCTCGCTGGCGACCGTGATGCCGCCGCGGGGCCGGGCCGGCTTCTTCTGCCAGTCCGGGGCGCTGGGTGTCGCGATCCTGGAGAAGGTCGCCCGCCGCGGCCTGGGGCTGTCCACCTTCGTCAGCGCCGGCAACCGCGCCGACGTGTCCGGCAACGACCTGCTCCAGTACTGGGAGGAGGACGAGGACACCGAGGTGGTGCTGCTCTACCTGGAGTCGATCGGCAACCCGCGCAAGTTCAGCCGGCTGGCCCGCCGGGTCTCCGAGCGCAAGCCGGTGATCGCGGTGAAGTCCGGCCGCTCCACGCAGGGCGTGCCGATGGGCCACGCGGTCCGCTCGATGCTGGCCCCGCAGGCCGCCGTGGACGCGATGTTCCGCCAGGCCGGGGTGATCCAGGTGGACACCCTCGACGAGATGTTCGACGTCGCGCAGCTGGTCGCCCACCAGCCGCTGCCGCGCGGCAACCGGGTGGCCGTGGTCGGCAACTCCGACGCGCTCGGCCTGCTGGCCGCCGACGCCGCGGTCGCGGTGGGCCTGCACGTCAAGGAGCCGGTGGCGCTGGGCTCCGACGCGACCGCCGAGGACTTCGAGGAGGCGCTCGACGCCGCGATCGACGACCCCGAGGTGGACTCGGTCGTCGCGGTCTACGTCCCGCCGCTGAACACCAGCGGGGAGGAGGTCGCGGACGTCCTGGCCGCCGTGGGGGAGCAGTCCGACAAGCCGCTGGTGTGCACGTTCCTGGCCAGCGAGGGGCTGCCCGAGCTGCTGCGGGTCCCCGACGTGGCGGGCAGCACCGCGGGACGCGGCTCGGTCCCGTCGTACGCCGCGGTGGAGGCCGCGGTCCGTGCGCTGGCCCGGGTCGTGGAGTACGCCGCCTGGCGGGCCAAGCCACAGGGGGAGCTGGTCGCCCCGGAGACCGTCGACATGATGGCCGCGCGCGCTCTGGTCTCGCGGATCCTCGCCGGCACGGCGGCCGGACGCGACCTGGACTTCGACGAGCTGCACGCGCTGCTCGGCGCCTACGGCATCGACCTGTGGCAGCGCTTCCCGGCCACCACCGAGGAGGAGGCGGTCGCCGCCGCCGAGCGGCTGGGGTACGACGTGGTGCTCAAGGCCACCGCGGACCGCCTGCGCCAGCGTCCCGACCTGGCCCACGTCTGGCGCAACATCGACACCGAGGCGGAGATGCGCGACGCCTGGCAGAGCATGCAGGCGGTCGTCGGGTCCCCGGAGACCGCGGGCTTCATCGTCCAGAACGTCGCGCCGCCGGGCGTCCCGGTGAGCATCGCCGGCATGGAGGACCCGCTGTTCGGCCCGGTGGTGTCCTTCGGGGTGTCCGGCCCGGCCACCGAGCTGATGGGGGACCGGTCCTACCGGATCCCGCCGATGCACAGCGGCGACGCCAGCGACATGGTCCGGGAGATCCGCTCGGCGCCGCTGCTGTTCGGCTACCGGGGCAGCGAGAAGGTCGACGTGGAGGCGGTCGAGCACCTGCTGCTGCGGGTCGCCCAGCTCAAGAACGACCTGCCGCAGGTGCGCTCCCTCGAGCTCAACCTGGTGCTGGTCGGCCCGAACGGCGCCACCGTGCTCAACGGCATCGGCCGGGTCGAGCCGGTGGCCGACGCCCGCTCCGACTGGTTCGTCCGGCGGCTGTCCACCCCGGCCGGCGACACCCTGTGAGCGACGGCGAGCCCGCCTGGAGCGACCACGACGCCGCCGTCTGGCACACCCGCGCGATCGTCGGCGACGTGGCCGCCGGCCGGTCGGTCGAGCGACACATCACCGCCACCCCGTTCCCCGCCCATTTCGGCGAGGACGAGGCGGTGGTGGCCCGCGGCCGCTTCGAGCTGCGCACCCACCGGCCGCTGGGGGACGGCTCCTACCGGCACGACACCGGCTGGATGCTGGCCACCGGGCGGGGCGGCCTCGCCCTGAGCGCCGGCGCCGCCTGGTACCGCTCCTCGGAGAACCGCCGGCGCCGCGAGCAGGCGGCGGCCGACGCCGTCCCGCGCTGGGTGGTCGACCAGCGGGGGACCCTGTGGGTCTCCACCCACGGCTTCTACCTGCACACCGTCAACGGGCTGTTCCCGTGGCCGTACGACGCCGTCGGCTCGGCGATGCTGGTCGGTCCGGGATCGGTGCACGTCCAGGGCTCCGGCGACCACGGCCCGACCTCCTGGGTGCTCGACCTGGTCTGGGCCGAGCTGCTGCTGCTGATGTGGGCGCGGCGACGGCACCCGTCGCACCCGCAGGCCCTGGGCGGCGCCTGGATCCCGCCGGGCTGGGCCGACCGGGCGCTGGCCTCGGGCTACGACCCCGACCGGGGTTTGTCGCCGCCCTAGCCACTGCCGCTGCATGGCATGCTGTGCCCCATGAGCGACCGCACCGACGACCTCCGGGTCGCGATCGAGAAGTCCGGCTACTACCCCGACGTGGTGTCGGACGCCGTCAACTCCGCGGTCGCCCACGAGCAGATCGTGTCCTACCTGGTGCACCACGAGCCCACCATCGACGAGCGTGACGAGGTACGGCGGCACGTCACGGTGCTCGTGCTGACGCCGAGCCGGCTGATCCTGGCGCACACCGACGAGCACGCCCCCGACGACCTGCTGCCCGCGCCGTACACCTCGAGCTCCACCGAGGCGGTCACGCTGACCGCGATCCGCTCCGTGGTCGTCAACCGGATGGTGGCGAACCCCGAGACCTACGCCGGCAAGCCGATTCCCGCGCCGGGTGCCAACGAGGCGGTGCTGACCATCGGCTGGGGCGCCGTGGGCCGGATCGACCTGGAGCCGGCCGGCTGCGCGGACCCCGAGTGCGAGGCCGACCACGGGTACACCGGGCTGCTGACCTCCGACGACTTCTCCCTGCGCGTCAGCGCCGCCGCCGAAGGGCCCGAGGCGGTCGCCAACCTGCTCGGCTTCGCGGACGCCCTGTCCGCCCGCACCGCTCGATGAGCGACGCGTTCGTCGAGCCGGCGTACGAGGACCGGTCGCTGGGCGACGTGCTGCCGGCCGTCGCGCGCGCCCTCGGCGTGGACGCCGGGCTGCCGCCGACGGGCATCGAGCTGCCCGAGGCACGCGACTACGTGGTGTTCCTGGTCGACGGGCTCGGCTACGAGCTGCTGCGCGACCATGAGGACCAGGCGCCGTTCCTGCACGAGCTGCTCGAGGGGCAGGCGCCGGCGACCGTCGGGGTGCCCTCGACCACCGCGACCAGCCTGACCTCGCTGGGCACCGCCCTGATGCCCGGCACGCACGGGGTGGTCGGCTACACCTCCCGGATCCCCGGCACCGACAGGCTGCTCAACTCGCTGCTCTGGAGCAAGGACGTCGACCCGCGCGAGTGGCAGCCGCACCCGACCGCGTTCGAGCGGCTCGGCAAGGCCGGAGTCACCACCACCGTGGTCAACAAGCGGGAGTTCGCCGGCTCCGGGCTGACCCTCGCCGGCCACCGGGGTGCGGAGTTCGTCGGCGCCGACAAGCTCGGCGAGCGGATGGCCGCGGTGCTGGCCTCCTCGTCCTCCGGCCCGTCGGTGACCTACACCTACGAGGGCGACCTCGACTGGACCGGTCACCGCTACGGCGTCGGGTCCACGTCGTGGGAGCTCCAGCTGTCGATGGTCGACGCGGCCGCCGAGCAGCTGCGCGAGACGCTGCCCGCCGACGTCCGCATCGTCGTGGTGGCCGACCACGGCATGGTCGACTCGCCCGTGGAGCGCCGGATCGACGTCGACGAGCACCCGGTGCTGCTGGACGGGGTGAGCCTGCTCGGCGGCGAGGCCCGCTTCCGGCACCTGTACTGCCGCGGCGGGGCCGTCGAGGACGTCGTCGCCACCTGGCGGTCGGTGCTGGGCGAGGACGCCGAGGTGCTCACCCGCGACGACGCGCTGACCCGGGGCTGGTTCGGACCGGTCACGCCCGCCGTACGCCCGCGGCTGGGGGACGTGATGGTCGCCTCGAGGGGGGACTTCTCGGTGATGAGCTCGGTCGCGTTCCCGTTCGAGACCCAGCTGGTCGGCCTGCACGGCTCGCTGACGTCGGCGGAGATGCTGGTCCCGGTGCTGGTGACCTGATGGCCGAGCTGCAGTTCTTCACCGGGACCATGGACTCGGGCAAGTCGACGCTGGCCCTGCAGACCAACCACAACCACGCGGCCCGCGGCCGGGCCGGGCGGATCTTCACCAGCCAGGACCGCGCCGGCGCCGCCACGCTGTCCAGCCGGCTCGGGCTCCAGCACGACGCGATCGAGGTCACCGCCGACTTCGACTTCTGGGCGTACGTCGTGAGCACCCTGACCGCGGGCGGACGCGTGGACTACCTGATCTGCGACGAGGCCCAGTTCTACGCCCGCGACCAGATCGACCAGCTGGCACGGGTCGTCGACGAGCTCCAGGTCGACGTCTTCGCGTTCGGGATCCTCACCGACTTCCGCACCTCGATGTTCCCGGGCTCCGCGCGGCTGGTCGAGCTGGCCGACCGGATGCACGTGCTCCAGGTCGAGGCGCTGTGCTGGTGCGGCAAGCGGGCCACCCACAACGCGCGCACCGAGAACGGCGAGATGGTCACCGAGGGCGACGTGATCGTGGTCGGCGACGTGGAGAGCGTCGAGGACGAGCACCACGTCGAGGCGACCGAGGTCGGCTACGAGGTGCTCTGCCGCCAGCACCACCGGCGCCGGCTCACCTCGGCCCGGGCGCACGCCGTGTCGATGATCGGCGAGCCGCTCCCGTTCACCTAGGTGCACCGCACCTGGGCGAACGGGAGCCGCCACGGGCGCTCAGGGAAGCGTGATCGTCGCCCGGACCATGTTGTGGTCCGAGGGCAGCGTTCCCGTCACCCGCAAGGTCGCGGGGTTGTAGTTGAGCACCATCTTGAACTCCGGCACCCGGAGCCAGTTGCTGGCGAACACGTAGTCGATCGAGTTGCCGACCTTGTCGTGCCGGCCCACGTAGCCGAAGGCGGCGACGTTCCGGGTCAAGTGGTTGTAGCTGTTCATCCAGCCGTTCACCCGGTGCTGCGCGCGCACCCCTCGTGCCGGGTTCACGCGGTACTGCTGGTTGAGGACGTCGCCGAAGCCGGCGTTCTTCATCGCCGGCAGCATCTCCCTGGTCATGACGTCGAACTTCTGGGTGTTGAAGTCGCCGACGCTGACGACCGGGGCCGAGCCGTGCAGCCGCCTGACCTTGCTGATCATCTGCTTCCACTGCGCCCGCCGGACCGCGGGGTGCGAGGGGTCCAGGTGCGTCGTGGTGAACAGGAGCTTGTGGCCGTTGGCCCTGGAGCGCATCCAGGCCCAGGCCAGGTACGCGTCGGGGAAGCCCGCAGCCTGGTGGCTGTACCTCATGGAGCCCGTGGACAGCCTCGTCAGCGAGCGGGTGTCGTACAGGATCCGCTCACTGCCGGAGGCACCGCGGTAGCGGTACCGGCACCGGAAGCCGGTGTCGGGGTTGACGCAGTTGACCGCGTTCGCGTTCGCCAGTGCGTAGTGGCCGCCGGCCTTGTTGAGGCCGTTGCGGAGGTCGAGGTACTGGTTCCTGCCGTCGACCAGCCGCGGGGCGAAGTGGGTGCTGGGGTTGGCCTCCTGGACACCGATGATGTCGACGCGCTCGCCGAGGATCTCCCGGATGACGGTGCCGCGGCGAGCCCGCCAGGGGCGTCGCTCGCCTTGGGTGCGGTCCACGCTCACGCTCTGTACGTTGAAGCTGGCCACGCGCAGGTTGTCCGGATGGGAGGCCACGGTTCGTGTCTCCGCCGGCGCGGCGGTGTTCGAGGCCGGCAGCAGGACGGCCACGGCCGCGCAGGCGGCGACGGGCACCAGGGCCTTGAGCAGGAGGGGCGAACGGCGGGCAGGGGCGATGAGTTTCATGTCATATCCACATACTCGGTGGGAATTGTCAGAGATAGGGTCGGCATCACGAATGCCGGTCTTTACCTTCGGGGGAAGGTACAGCAGGACCCCCGGATCGGTCATGTCGGTTTATACCGGTTACAGTGGGAATGAGGTGCACTGATGACCGCACTGATGGACCCCGACGCGCTGCTGGCCGTGCTCGGCGACGTCACCGTCCTGGACGTCCGCTGGCGGCTCGGGCAGACCGACGGGCACGCGCAGTACCTCGCCGGTCACGTCCCCGGCGCGGCGTACGTCGACCTGGAGCGGGACCTGGCCGACCCGCCGGGACACCCGGTCGGGGTGGGCGGGCGGCACCCGCTACCCGACCCGGACCGGTTCGCCGCGGCGATGCGGCGGGTGGGCGTGCGCGGGGACCGGCCGGTGGTCGTCTACGACGACTGGGCCGGGATGGCGGCGACGCGGGCCTGGTGGCTGCTGACCTTCCACGGGCACCCCGACGTGCGGCTGCTGGACGGCGGCTGGTCGTGGTGGCTGCGGCACGGCGCCGGCGTGGAGCAGGGGGAGGTGCCGGGGGACGCCGGTGACTTCCGGGCGGACCCGGGACACCTGGCGGTGGTCGACGCCGACGGGGCGGCGCGGGTCGCCCGCGACGGGGTCCTGCTCGACGCGCGGGCCGCCGAGCGGTTCCGTGGCGAGACCGAGCCGGTCGATCCGGTCGCGGGTCACGTGCCCGGCGCGGTGAGCCTCCCCACCTCGGCGAACCTCGACGGGGGACGGTTCCGGCCCCTCGCCGGAGCTGGCGGCGACCTACGAGGTCGTGGACGGGGCGACGGAGGTCGCGGCGTACTGCGGATCGGGGGTGAGCGCGACCCACGACCTGTTCGCGCTGCACCTGCTCGGCCGGTCCGCGGCGCTCTACCCGGGCTCGTGGAGCGGGTGGGTCGCGGACCCCGCGCGTCCGGTTACCAGTGCACGCCCTTGAGCAGCTTGGCGAGCATCAGCTGCTGCGGGGTGGTGTCGTCCTCGTCGGAGCCCTTCGCGGCCGCCGAGTCGGGGAACACCTGGTAGGCCAGGTGCAGCACCCGGAAGGTGGCCTGGGGGGCCAGCGTGTGCGCCACCGCCCCCAGGTTCCCCAGTGCGGTGTTCAGCTCGTGGGGACGGTCCACCATCGCCGCGATGACCATGTCGGCGGCCTGCGCGGGGGAGATCGTGGGGAACTTCCGGTAGATCTTCGTCGGCGCGATCATCGGGGTGCGCACCAGCGGCATGTGGATCGTGGAGAAGCTCACGCCGTCCCCGACCAGCTCCGAGGCCACCACGTTGCTCCACGAGTCCAGCGCCGACTTGGACGCGACGTACGCGCTGAACCGGGGCGGGTTGGTCTGCACGCCGATCGAGCTGACGTTGACCACGTGGCCGTGCCGCTGCTCGCGCATCCGGGGCAGCAGCCCCATCACCAGCCGGATGGCGCCGAAGTAGTTCAGCTGCATGGTGCGCTCGAAGTCGTGGAACCGGTCCTCCGACAGCGCCAGCGAGCGCCGGATCGAGCGTCCGGCGTTGTTGACCACGAAGTCGATGCTCTCGTGCTCGGCGAGCAGCTGGTCGCAGAGCCGGTCGATGGCCTCCAGGTCCGACAGGTCGCAGGCGTGGACGAACGCCCGGCCGCCGCGCCCCTCGATCTCGGCCCTGGTGTCCTCGAGCTTGTCCTTGCCGCGGGCCACCAGGATCGGCACGCCCCCGGCCTGGGCGACCTTGAGCGCGACCACCTTGCCGATGCCGGAGGAGGCCCCGGTGATCACCACCGTGCGGTCCTTCAGCCGCGCCACGATCCCCGCGTCGTTCGCGGTGTCGCGGTCGAGGTGCTCCTCCCAGTAGGTCCACAGCGTCGCGGCGTACCCCTCGAGGTCCGGGCAGGAGATCCCGGAGCCCGCGAGCGCCCGCTCGGTACGGCGGGAGGCGAACACCGTCGGGAAGGACAGGTGCTCGAGGACCTCGGGGGGCAGGCCGAGCCGGCCCACCGTCTCTCGCAGCAGCAGCTGGGCGGGCGGGGTGCGCAGCAGGCTCTGCACGATCCCGGCGGGTCGCAGGGCGCGGGGGAGCAGGCTCGTGGGCAGCACCCCGGTGACCCGGCGGTCGACCGGGACCGCGAAGCGGGGGGCCTTCGCGGCGTCGGCGAAGGTGTTCACCAGCGCGACGGTCGGCTGCGGCTCCGGGTTGACCAGGTGGAAGGCCTGCCCGTCCAGGCCGGGCTCGTGGGCGATGTGGTCCATGGCCTTGGCCACGTAGTCGACCGGCACCACGTTGGTGTCGCCGAGGTCCACGCCGGCCAGCGGCATCCAGGCCGGCAGGTGGTCGCGCAGCCGCTTGATCAGGGTGAACGCGTAGTAGGGCCCGTCGACCTTGTCCATCTCGCCGGTCTCGGAGTGCCCCACCACGACCGCGGGCCGGTAGACCCGCCAGGGCACCGGGCACTCCTCCCGGACGATCCGCTCGGACTCGAACTTCGTCCGGTGGTAGGGCGAGGGCAGCCCCTGGCCGACGTCGAACATCGTCTCGTCGAAGGTGCCGTGGTAGTCGCCCGCGGCCGCGACCGAGGAGACCTGGTGGAACACCCCGGCGTCCAGGGCGCCGGCCAGCTCCAGCGCGGCGCGGGTGCCGCCGACGTTCAGCTGCTCGTTGAGCTCGTCGGAGGCGGTCATGTCGTAGACGGCCGCGAGGTGGAAGAAGTGCTCGATCGACCCGCGGTGCGCCCGCGCCCACTTCCTGGTCACGCCGAGCCGGGGCCTGGTCAGGTCGCCCACGACGGGGGTGACCCGCGCCGGGTGGCCCCAGGAGCGGATCAGCCGCTCGATGCGGTCCTGCGACCCCTTGCGGACGAGGACGAACACCTCGCCGTCGCGGTTGTCGAGAAGTTCCTGGACCAGGTGGCGACCGATGAAGCCGGTCGCCCCGGTGACGAAGTACGCCATCAGAGCCATCCGCAGGTAGAGGGACCGTGCCCGGCCCGGGGCCCGGGTCGTCGGCTCACATTACTGAAGGGTAACTTCAGTTGTCCAGGATCCGCGGCTCACTCCGGCTTGCCGCCGCCGAACATGATCTCGTCCCAGCTCGGCACCGAGGGCCGGCGGCTCTTCTTCGAGGGACGCTTCGGTGCCGGCTCCGGCTCCGGCTCGGCCTCCGGCTCGGTCCCGCCCTCCGGCTCGGCCGGACGCTCGCTGGCCTGGGTGGCGATCCAGTCCGCGTCAGCCGTCCGGACCGTCGCGGCGGTGGCGGTGAGGTCCTCGGTGAGCTCGTCGGTGGGCTCGGGCTCCGGGTCCGGGTCGACGGCGGGCTCCGGCACCGGGGCGGGGTCGTCGCTGACCATCCCGATCGCGTCCTCGCCCAGCGGGAGCTCGACGTCGTCGCCGGGGGTCCCCACGCTGGAGAGCCGACGCGCCCCCGAGCCGGTGCGCGGCTGCGGGCCCCGCAGCGAGGTCTGCTCGCCGACCAGCCAGCGCGCCTCGTCGTCCTCGGCGACCACGTAGCGGCCGGGGGCGTCGTACATGAACTCGGCGTGCCGGTTGCTCTCGCCGGAGCGGTAGTCCGCGACCACGGTCCAGCGGCCGTCCTCCCGGCGCCAGGAGTCCCACTCGACGGTGGCCGGGTCGACGTTGCGGCCACGGAGCCGCTCGGCCACCGCGTCGGCGAGCACGCTGGAGGCACCGGCGCCGGCGGAGCGACGGACCGAGGCCCGCTGGGCGCGGTCGGCGATGTGCGCGCGCTCGGCGAGCACCGGGGTGGCGTAGGTCATCACCTTGTCCAAGGTGGTCTGCGCGGCGGCCGCGACGTGCTCGGGCGACTCGCCCGCGCGGATGCGGGACTGGATGTCGCGAGGGCGCAGGGCGCTGTCCATGGTGATCTCCAACTGGCCGAAACGGGAATGCTCGCCGCGCAGCGCGGCCCGGAGTCTGGCGTCGGCGGGAAGGGTGAACTCCTCGCCTTCGGCGCTGACCAGGACCAGCTTCTGCTTGTCGTCGGTCAGGCCCACGAGCGTCAGGTCCTGCACCTTCATGGGGACGCCGAGCTCCTTCTTCCGGTTGCGTCGAGCCTAACTGGCCCGACTGCACCCCGAACGTTAGTCGCTCCGCGGGTCGCGGGCAGACTGACCTGCATGGAGTCCGCTGCCACCGAGCCCAACACCGTGCTGGTCGTGCTCGACCTGGTGGGCATCTTCGTCTTCGCGATCACCGGCGCGCTGGTCGCGGTCCGCAAGGAGCTCGACGTCTTCGCGGTGCTCGTGCTCGCCCTCACCACGGGTCTGGGCGGCGGCTTCCTGCGGGACGTGCTCATCGGCGCGACCCCGCCGGCGGCGCTCGCGGACTGGCGCTACCTGCTGGTGCCGGCCGTTGCGGGGCTGGTGACGTTCTTCTTCCACCCGTCCCTGGGTCGCAAGGAGCGGGTGATCAACGTGCTGGACGCGGCCGGGCTGTCGCTGTTCTGCGTCACCGGGGCGCTCAAGGCCGTCGAGTTCGGGCTCGGGCCGGTGCCGGCCGCGCTGATGGGGATGCTGACCGGGATCGGCGGCGGGATGCTGCGCGACGTGCTCACCGGCCGGGTGCCGCTGGTGTTCCGAGGCGACCTCTACGCCACCCCGGCGCTGGTCGCCGCCCTGGTCGCGGTGGTCGGCCATCAGCTCGGGCTGCGCACCGCGGTCGTCGCGGTGCCCGCGTCGCTGCTCTGCTTCACCTGGCGGGTGACCGCGATGCGCCGCGGCTGGAACGCGCCCCGGGCCACGATCTCGTCGAGCACCTGAGCCTCACCAGTGCATCGTCCCGGGGTCGCCCTTGAACGGGCCGACCACCTGTGAGGTGATCCAGCCGCCGTAGAAGCCGCCGGGCTGCGGCCGGACCTCCTCGCCGTCGACGGTGCAGCGGTCCATCGCGGCGGGGTAGAGCGCCACGTGGCCGACGATCTCGGCGTACGTGCGGGTGGGTGCCGGGTAGTGCCAGCCGGCCCGCTCCGCGACCGTGCCGCCGCCGAGGACGTCGACATAGGCCGCCTGGCCCTTCCACTCGCAGAACGAGCCCCCCGCTGCGGGACGCAGGGCGCCCTCGACGAAGCAGTCCATCGGCAGGTAGTACGTCGGCGGGTGGCTGGTCTCCAGCACCCGGAGCGCGGCGTCCGTGCGGGCGATCACGACGCCGCCCAGGGTCACCTCGATCATCGAGCCGCTGCGCTCCAGGCGCGGCGGGCGGGGGTAGTCCCAGACCGACTCCGTCGTCATGTCGCGAGCGTACGTCGGCCCAGCACGCGCTCGAGGTAGTCGTTGGTGAACAGCCCGTCCGGGTCCACCCGGTCGCGCAGCGCCACGAAGTCCGCGAAGCGCGGGTACGCGGGCGCCAGGTCGGCCGCCGCACGGGTGTGCAGCTTGCCCCAGTGCGGCCGGCCGTCGTGGGCCCGCATCACCTCCTCGACGCCCGCGAAGTAGGCCCGGTGGTCGGTGCGGGCGTTGACGTGGAACGCGAGGTGCACGGTGTCGCGCCGGTGCGCCGTCGACAGCCAGGCGTCGTCGGGCGGGGCCTGCCGGACCTCGACGGGGAACCCGATCCGCCAGCCGCGCCGCTCGATGAGGGCGCGGGCCTCGCGCAGCGCCGGCATCCCGGCCGCGCGGGGCACGGCGTACTCCATCTCCTTGAAGACCACCCGGCGCGACGAGGTCAGCACCCGGTGGGACACGTCGCTGTAGGTGCGCGCCGACAGCGCCCGCGAGGACAGCCGGTTCACGGTCGGGATGCTGCGCGGGAGGTGGTTGCCGACCCGGTTGAGCGCGCCGAAGAGGCTGTTGGCGAGCAGCTCGTCCTCGACGTAGGAGCGCAGCCGGGACAGCGGACGGGTCTCCTCGACGCGGGTGTTGCTCTTGGTCAGCATCGTGTCGGTGTGCGGGAACCAGTAGGCCTCGAAGTGGTCGGCGGCCGCCACCAGGTCGTCGAAGCCGTCGACCACGGCCGACCAGGGCAGCGGCCGCTCGACCGCGCGCAGTGCGAAGGCGGGCTCGACGTGGAAGGTCACCGCGGTCACCACGCCCAGCGCCCCCAGGCCCACCTGTCCCGCGGCGAACAGCTCCGCCTCGAGCCCGGTGCCGCCGGGCCCGGCGTGCGCCACGCTGCCGTCGGCGAGGACCAGGTCGAGCGCGGCCACCTGCGCGGACAGCGACGCGCGGCGGCCGCCCGTGCCGTGGGTCCCGGTCGCGATCGCCCCGGCGACGGTCTGGCGGTCGATGTCGCCCATGTTGCCCAGCGCCAGCCCGAGCCCGAGCAGCACCTCGTTGAGGACGTGCAGCGGCGTGCCAGCGAGCACCGTCACGGTCATCGCGTCCCGGTCGACCGCGGTCACCCCGGTGAGCCGGTGGGGCAGCAGCAGCAGCCCGTCGGTGGCGGCGATGTCGGTGAACGAGTGGCCGGACCCGACCATCTTCACCCGCAGGCCGTGGGCGCGGGCGGCGACGACGGCGTCCCGCACGTCGGCGGCGTCCGTGGGCGCGACCGTCTGCGTCGGCCGCACGGTGGTGAGGCCTGACCAGCTCTGCCACATGGGGGTCGATTCTAGGACAGCGTCGGCATACTCGGAGCGTGGCCACTCCTTCGGTGTCGAACCTGCTCGGCGACGTCCGCACGTCCATCGGGACCCGGCTCTTCGAGCGGGTCGCCGGCCCCGAGGGGCCCCGTCGCCGGGACCGGATCCACGGAGCCGAGGGGCCCCGCTGGTTCGAGGAGGGGGCGGAGATCCGGCAGGTCCACGGCGACGCGTCGATGTTCACCGGCGGCATCCGGGCGCTGCTGCTCCAGTCGCTGCACCCGCTGGCGATGGCCGGGGTGATGGACCACTCCGGCTTCGAGGGCGATCCCTGGGGCCGCCTGCAGCGCACGTCGTACTTCCTGGCGGTCACCACGTTCGGCACCACCGCCGACGCCGAGCAGATGGTCGCGGCGATCCGCAGGGTCCACGAGCGGGTCGTCGGCACGGCACCCGACGGTCGCGCGTACGCCGCCTCCGACCCGCACCTGCTCCGCTGGGTGCACGTCGCCGAGATCGACAGCTTCCTGGCCGCCCACCAGCGGTACGGCGCCGCCCCGCTGGACCAGGAGGGCCGCGACGCCTACGTCGCGCAGACCGCCCGGGTCGCGGAGGCGCTCGGGGTGCTCGACCCGCCCCGCAGCGAGGCGGACCTGCGCGAGCAGCTCGCCGCCTACCGCCCCGAGCTGGCCAGCACCCCGGCCGCCCGCGAGACCGCGCGGTTCCTGCTGCTGCGCCCGCCGCTGCCACTGCTCGCCCGCGCGCCGTACGGCGTCCTGGCGGCCTCCGCGGTCGCGCTGATGCCGCTGTGGGCCCGCCGCCAGCTGCGGCTGCCGCACCTGCCGCTGACCGAGCGCCTGCTGGTCAGCACCTCCGGCGCCGCGATGACCCGGACGATCCGCTGGGCGATGCTCGCACCGCGCTGAGGAAGGCGACAGCGGCACCGGCCAGCCCCGCGACGGCGGTCACGCCGTAGCTCGCGGACGCGCCGGAGGCGTCCACGACGCGGCCGACCAGCGCGGCCCCCGGGGCGAGGCCCGCGGCGAGCCCGGTCGTGAACAGCGTGATCCCCTCGGTGATCCGCTCGGGCGGGACGGTCTCCTGGATCCAGGCGAAGCCGGCGATCAGGGTGGGTGAGATGGAGATGCCGCTCAGGAAGAGCATCACGCCGAGCAGCACGAAGCCGTGCACGAACGGCAGCGGCACCATCAGCGTCCCGAGCGCGAGCATGCCCCAGCGGAAGCGGGCCGCGTTGGGGACCGTCGACTGCACCGCCCCGGTCACCACTCCCGACAGCAGGCTGCCGAGCGCCCAGACGGCGAGCAGCGGCCCGGCGAGCCCGGTGGCGCCGTGCTCGTCGGCGAACGCGACGGTGGCCACCTCGGCGCCGCCGAGCAGGACCCCCATCGCGAACGCGCAGCCGACCAGCGGCCCCACCAGCCGCCAGGGGATCGGTCCTCGGGTGCCCCGGGTCCGCCCGCCCGGAGGCGGCTCGGTGCGCCTCTGGGACACCAGCACGGACGTGCCCGCCAGGGTGGCCACGACGGCGCAGCCCAGACCTGCCAGCGGGTGCACCGCGGTCGCCAGCACGGTCACCAGCGCCGGGCCGAGGATGAACACCGTCTCGTCGACCACCGACTCGAAGGCGAAGGCGGTGCGCAGCTGCACCGGGTCGGGGACCAGGTGCGACCACCGGGCCCGGACGCTGGAGCCGATCTGCGGCATCGCCGCACCCGACAGCGCCGCGCACAGCTGCGGCCAGGGTGCCGGCCGGTCGAGCTGGACGGCGGCCATCGTGGCGACCATGCCGGCCGAGAACACCAGCGCCGCCGGCAGCAGCACCCGGCCCTGGCCGAGCCGGTCGATCAGCCGGGCCTGGAGCACCGCCACCGCCGCGCTGGCGACCAGGAACGACGCCGAGACCGCGCCGGCCAGCGAGTAGGAGCCCGTCCGGGACGACACCAGCAGCACCAGGCCGAGGCTGACCATCGCGATCGGGAGCCGTGCGACCAACCCGCTCATCGAGAACACGAGCGCGCCGGGCAGCGCCAGCAGCCGTCGGTAGGTGGTCAGCATCAGGGCTGATCCTAAGATCGGGACATGCCCCTCGACACCGCGCCCTACGACGCCCTGCTCCTGGTCTCCTTCGGCGGCCCGGAGAAGCCCGACGACGTCCTCCCGTTCCTCGAGAACGTCACCCGCGGGCGGGGCATCCCGCGCGAGCGCCTGGAGGAGGTCGGCGAGCACTACCACCTGTTCGGCGGGCGCAGCCCGATCAACGACCAGAACCGCCAGTTCGTCGCCGCCCTGGAGCAGGACTTCGCGACCAACGGGGTCGACCTGCCCGTCTACTGGGGCAACCGCAACTGGGACCCCTACCTCGCGGACACCCTGGAGCGGATGAGGGCCGACGGGATCCGCCGGGCCGCCTGCCTGGTGACCAGCGCCTACTCGTCGTACTCGGGGTGCCGGCAGTACCGCGAGAACCTCGCCGACGCCGTCGAGGCGGTGGGGGAGGGCGCCCCGCGGCTGGACAAGCTGCGGCACTACTACAACCACCCGGGCTTCGTGGAGCCGATGGTGGACGCCACCCTGACCGCGCTCGCCGACCTCGGCGACGCCGCCCGCCGCGACGCGCACCTGCTGTTCGTCACGCACTCGATCCCGGACAGCATGAACGACACCGCCGGCCCGGACGGCGAGGCGTACGTCGCCCAGCACCGGGCCGTCAGCGAGGAGATCGGGGAGCGGATCCGGCAGGAGACCGGTCACCGCTACCCGAGCGAGCTGGTGTTCTGCTCGCGGTCGGGGCCGCCGCACGTCCCGTGGCTGGAGCCCGACGTCAACGACCGGCTCGCCGAGCTGGCCGAGCACGGGGTCGGCGGCGTGGTCGTGGTGCCGATCGGGTTCGTCTCGGACCACATGGAGGTGATCTTCGACCTCGACACCGAGGCCAAGGCCACCGCCGAGAAGCTGGGCATCGAGTTCGCCCGGGCCGCGACCGCCGGGCTCGACCCGCGCTTCGTCTCCATGGTGCGCGACCTGCTGGTCGAGCGCGCTGCCGTCGAGCGGGGGCTGGACGTGCCGCGGGCCGTCGTGGCCGGCCAGGCGCCGTCGTGGGACGTCTGCCCGGCCCGCTGCTGCCCCAACCCGCGTGCTGACCGCCCGGCGCTGTGCGGGCGCGACTGATGGCGCCCGAGCCCGGACCCTACGACGACCTGCTCGAGCTCGCGGTGGCCACGGCCGTCGAGACCGCCGAGATGGTCCGCGACCGCCGCCGCGGCGGGGTCGAGGTGGCGGCCACCAAGTCCAGCCCGGTCGACATCGTCACCGAGGTGGACAAGGCCGCCGAGCGGCTGATCTACGACCGGCTGATGACCGCCCGGCCCGACGACGGCTTCCTCGGCGAGGAGGGTGCGAGCTCGGAGTCCACCAGTGGGGTGGTCTGGGTCGTCGACCCGATCGACGGCACCGTGAACTTCGTCTACGGCATCCCGAGCTACGCCGTCTCGATCGCCGCGACGGTCGACGGCGAGTCGGTGGCGGGCGTGGTGGTCAACGTGGAGAGCGGCGAGCGGTTCACCGCGACCCGGGGCGGGGGCGCCTTCCGCGACGGCGAGCGACTGCTGCTGCCGAGCGACGTCCGGCCCAAGGAGCTCTCCCAGCGGCTGGTCGGCACCGGCTTCAACTACCTCGCCGAGATCAAGGTGCTCCAGACCGTCGCGGTCTCGGCGCTGCTGCACGAGGTCCGCGACATCCGCCGGATCGGGTCGGCCGCGCTGGACCTGTGCGGGGTGGCCGCCGGCCGGATCGACGCCTATGTCGAGGAGGGGCTCAACCACTGGGACATGGCCGCCGGTGGCCTGGTCGCCACCGAGGCCGGGGCCGTGCTGGAGAGCCACACCGGCGTCGGTGGCACCGGCTGCTGGCTGTGCGCCCCTGCGACCGGCTTCGACGACTTCCGGGACCTGGTGGCCCGCAGCGGCTTCCTGGCCCCTGGAACCACCCCGGGGCCCGCCCCCGAGGCTGCCCCGGAGGACCGGGAATAGCCGGCCGGGGGGCGCTGTTGAGCACGCTGCAGCACACCGGGGGATCCGGTGGTCTGGACCAGGCGGTGTGACCCTCGCGACAGCAGGTGGACCGGCCTCGCACGAGTGCCCTTCCATGGTGCACAATCCGCCACGCACCAGCAGCACATCCGCAGCACACCCGTAGCACCCAGCAGCACCCAGACCGCTCAGACCGCAGCCCCGCTGCGGACGCACGACGGGGGCAGGAGACGACACATGGCAACTGATTACGACGCTCCTCGCAAGAACGAGGAAGACCAGAGCGAGGAGAGCCTCGAGGAGCTCAAGGCCCGCCGGCACGACAAGAACTCCGGCAAGGTCGACGAGGACGAGGCCGAGGCCGCCGAGGCGTTCGAGCTCCCCGGCGCCGACCTGTCGCACGAGGAGCTCGCGGTCGAGGTCCGGCCCCGGCAGGACGACGAGTTCACCTGCATGAGCTGCTTCCTCGTGCACCACCGCAGCCAGCTCGCGGACGCGAAGAAGCTGATCTGCAAGGACTGCGCCTGAGCCAGGCGCGGAGCACGACCACCTGGGAGGGTGTGAGAAAGGCCGGGACCCCCGTGGGATCCCGGCCCGACTTGTCTCCTGCGGTGCCGCTCGCTCAGACCTCGACGTCCTCGAGGTTCGCCGGCAGGTGCCCGGTCGAGCGCCGGTAGTAGTCCGCGGCCTTGCGGCTGGCGAGCATCCGGGCCAGGCCGACGGCGACACCGCTGGCCACCGCCCACGACAGCGCCTCGCCCATGGAGACGTCGGGGTGCTCGGGGTTGCTGGGCGGCTTCTTGCCGGTGGACAGCTTCCACCCCGCCGTCATCGCCTTGCGGGCCGCCATCGTGGCGCCCACGGTCGCGGCCAGCCCCAACAAGCTGTAGGCCTTCGAGCCCGTAGCCATCTCGTGTCTCCTTTGCCTGGTTGCGCCGTACGACGCGGTCCTGGGAGTCATACCCACCCCGGGCGGGGTGATGCGGGTCAGTGTCCGCCGACCTCGGCGCGGGCCGCCACCAGCGTCGAGACCAGCCGGTCGGGGTGTCTGGTCGTGATCAGCCAGTACGGCGTCGGGTCGGCGGGGTCGGCGATCTCGACCCGCACCGAGCGGCGCAGGTAGGGGCGGATCAGCAGGTAGGCGCGCGCGTCGGCGTCGCGCCCCGCCAGGAGGCGGGTGGCCACCCCGTCCAGCGCGGCGACGTGACCGAGGTGCCGGACCGGGATCCGGGCGCGACCGGCGGTGAGCACGCCGTCGGCCACCCGGACGCGGGCGGCGCCGTAGCCGACGAACACCCCGACCAGCGCAGCCACCAGGATGCCGGTCCCGGTCAGGGCGACCCATGCGGGGGTGGCGACCAGGAAGGCGATGAACACGCTCGCCAGGAACATCGTCGCGAGGGCCCACCAGCGCAGCGGGACGCCGAGCCGCTCGTCGTACGCGGGGACCGGGGGCATGGCCTCATCCTGGCATCCGCCGGGCCCGGGGCGCTCGATAGGGTCGGCCACGTGGAGATCCTGATCACCCGGCTCGACCCCGGTGTCCCGCTGCCGGCCTACGCCCACCCCGGCGACGCCGGCGCCGACCTGGTCAGCACCGTCGACGTCCGGCTGGAGCCTGGCCAGCGGTCCCTGGTGCCGACCGGCCTGGCGATCGCCCTGCCGGACGGCTACGTCGCCCTGGTGCACCCGCGGTCGGGGCTGGCCATGCGGCACGGCATCTCGGTGGTGAACGCCCCGGGCACCGTCGACGCGGGCTACCGGGGCGAGGTCAAGGTGCTGCTGGTGAACCTCGACCCGACCACGCCCGTGACCATCGCGCGCGGGGACCGGATCGCCCAGCTGGTGGTGCAGCGCGTGGAGAAGGCGCACTTCGTGGAGGTCGAGCGACTCCCCGGTTCGGCCCGCGGCGAGGGCGGGTACGGTTCCACGGGCGGATTCGCCGAGCGGTCCGCACCGACCACCGAGGAGAGGCACTGATGTTCCGACGCAGGAAGGCCGACGTCGACGCTCCCGTCGACGACGCCGACGCCCCTGAGGCCGACGCGCCCGCCGGGGACCGGGCGAACGGGCCGTGGGACGCCTCCGAGGTCAGCATCGAGGAGGGTGACGACAGCCGCGTGGACCTCGGCAGCCTGCTGCTGCGTCCGCACGAGACCCTCGAGCTGCAGCTCCAGGTCGACGAGGCCAGCGGCGAGGTCGCCGCGGTGGTGCTGGCCGGCGCGGAGGGTGCCGCCGAGCTCCGGGCGTTCGCCGCCCCGCGCAACGGCGACATCTGGCCCGACGTACGCCGCTCCGTGCAGGCCGAGGTCGCCCAGATGGGCGGCACCGCCACCGAGACCGAGGGCGCCTGGGGCACCGAGGTGGTCGTCTCGCTGGCCGTCGCGCTGCCCGACGGCACCCACGGCCAGCAGATCTCCAAGGTGATCGGGGTGAACGGCCCTCGCTGGCACCTGCGGGCGACGCTGTTCGGCCGCCCGGCCGTGGAGTACCGCGAGGACGGCGACATCGAGACCGCCCTGCGCGACATCGTCGTGGTCCGCGGGACCACCCCGGTTCCGCCCGGTGACCCGCTGCCGCTGACCCTGCCTCCGAACGCCCAGCGCGCCGAGTCGGCGCCCGAGTAGCGGCGTAGGCTGAAGTCATGTCAGAAGTGAAGGGCCGGCTCCGCAAGAGCCTCAGCAGGTGGGCGAGCAGCGCCGACATGGAGGCCCGCGAGCTCAAGCAGGACGCCGCCAAGGCCGGCTGCTGCCCGATCGACGAGGCCCACGACCGCGAGCGCGTCGAGCTGCAGGGCAGCCTGCGCACGGTCACCCTCCGCCCGCGGGGCGGCGTCCCCGCCCTCGAGGCCGAGCTGTACGACGGGTCGGCCCTGATCACCCTGGTCTGGCTGGGCCGGCGCCGGATCGCCGGCATCGAGCCGGGCCGCGCCATCAAGGTGACCGGCAGGGTCGGCGTGCAGGACCAGATCCGGGTGATGTTCAACCCGCGCTACGAGCTGAAGTAGCCGTTGTCCGCCACCACCCCCGTCGGCGCCGGCACGGTCGAGGAGGTCGTCCGCGCCCAGCTGGCCAAGGCCCTCGGCGGCAAGCGCGGCATGCTGGAGGCCGCGGTCCCCACGCTGGTCTTCACCCTCAGCTTCCTCAGCACCCGCAACCTGCCCCTCGCCGTCGGCATCAGCGTGGCCACCGCCCTGGTGCTGCTGGTGGCCCGGGCGGTGACCCGGTCCACGGTGCAGTTCGTGATGAACAGCCTGGTCGGGATCGGCATCGGCGCGTTCTTCGCCTGGCGGTCGGCCCGCGGCGGCGGAGACGCCAACGAGCAGGCGCTGGCCTACTTCCTGCCCGGCATCATCTACAACGGCGGCTACGCGGCACTGATGGTGCTCAGCAACCTGGCCGGGTGGCCGGTCGTCGGCTTCATGGTCGGCAGCGTCGAGGGCGACCCGACCGCGTGGCACAACGACCCGCAGGTGGTCCGGCTCTGCCGGAACCTGACCTGGATGCTGGCCGCGCCCTGCATCATCCGGCTGCTGGTGCAGCTGCCGGTCTGGCTCGCGGGCCGGTCCGCCCACGACCCGACCGGGATGATCGCCGCCCTCGGGGTCAGCAAGGTCGCGATGGGCTGGCCGCTGCAGATCCTCGCGCTGGCCGGGATGGCCTGGCTGCTGGCGCGCAACGCGACCCCGGTCGAGTCCTCCGCCGAGGTCGAGCAGCCCTGAGCGGCTAGTGGCCGGTGCCCGGTGAGAGCAGGTCCTGGAGGGACGCCTCGCCCTCCTGCGAGCTCACGAACAGCAGCTCGTCGCCCTGCTCGATGGGCTGTTCCGCGGCCGGGGTGTAGACCTGCCCGTCGCGCAGGATCGTCACCAGCGAGGTGTTCTCCGGCCACGGGATCAGGCCCACCGGCTTGCCGACGTACGGCGAGTCCAGTGGCAGCGTGATCTCCACGAGGTTCGCGTTGCCCTGGCGGAAGGTGAACAGCCGCACGATGTCGCCGACGGTGACCGCCTCCTCCACCAGTGCGGACATGATCCGCGGCGTGGAGACGTTGACGTCGACGCCCCAGGCCTCGCTGAACAGCCACTCGTTGTTGGGGTGGTTCACCCGGGCGACCGTCCGCGGCACGGCGAACTCGGTCTTCGCCAGCAGCGAGGTGACCAGGTTGACCTTGTCGTCCCCGGTCGCGGCGATCACCACGTCGCAGCTCTCCAGCTTGGCCTCCTCGAGCGAGGACAGCTCGCAGGAGTCGGCGAGCAGCCACTCCGCGTCGGGCACCCGCTCGGGCTTGAGGGCGTTGGGGTCCTTGTCGATCAGCAGCACCCGGTGGCCGTTGCCGATCAGCTCACGGGCCACCGAGCGGCCCACGGCCCCGGCACCTGCGATGGCGACGCGCATCAGTCGGCCTCCGGCCCGTTGTTGAAGACCTCGTAGACGTGCTCGGCGTGCTCCTCGCGCATCACCAGGTGCAGCAGGTCGCCCTCCTGGATCACCGTCTCCCGGTCGGGGATCATCCCCTCGCCGAGCCGGTCGATCCAGGCGATCCGGCTGCCGGACTCGAACTGCAGCTTGACGGTGCGCTGGCCGATCCACGTCTCGGTGACCGGGACGTGGTCGACCCGGATCGTCCCCGACGGGTCGCGGAAGTCCGGCTCGGCGCCCGCGGGCAGCAGCCGGCGGAGCACCTGGTCGGCGGTCCACTTCACCGTGGCGACGGTGGTGATGCCGAGCCGCTGGTAGACCTCGGCGCGTCCGGGGTCGTAGATGCGCGCCACGACCTGCTGGATCCCGAAGGTCTCCCGGGCGACACGCGCGGCGATGATGTTGGAGTTGTCGCCGCTGGAGACGGCCGCGAACGCGTCCGCCTTCTCGATCCCGGCGCGCTCGAGGACGGTCTGGTCGAAGCCGATGCCGGTGACCTTGGCCCCGTTGAAGGACGGGCCCAGCCGGCGGAAGGCGTCGGGGTTGCTGTCGATGACGGAGACGTCGTGGCTGCGGTCCTCGAGGGACCTCGCCAGCGTCGATCCGACCCGGCCGCAGCCCATGATGACGACATGCACGGGGGAGACGGTACTACGTCGCGCAGGTGGTGACGGGCCATCGCGTCAGGAAGCACCTCGACCTTGGTCTAGCCTTTCCCCTCGTGGGTGTCGGCGATGTCTCCAAGCGAATTCTCCTGGGCCGCAAGCTGCGGAGCACGCAGCTCGGCGAGACGCTGCTGTCCAAGCGCATCGCGCTCCCGGTGTTCGCCAGCGACGCGCTCTCGTCGGTGGCCTACGCCCCGGACGAGGTCTTCATCATGCTGTCGGTCGCGGGCGTCGCCGCCTACGCCTGGTCGTGGAAGATCGCGATCCTCGTCGCCGTGGTGATGCTCACGGTGGTGGCGTCGTACCGGCAGAACGTGCACGCCTACCCGAGCGGCGGCGGTGACTACGAGGTCGCCACCGTGAACCTCGGCCCGACAGCGGGGGTGACCGTCGCCAGCGCGCTCCTGGTCGACTACGTCCTGACGGTGGCGGTGTCGGTGTCCTCGGGGGTGCAGAACGCCGGCGCGGCGCTGTCGTTCGTGTCCGGGCACGAGGCGACCTACGCCGCGCTGCTGGTCGCCCTGCTGGCCGCGCTCAACCTCCGCGGCGTGCGAGAGTCCGGGACGTTCTTCGCGATCCCGACCTACGGCTTCATGCTCGGCGTGATGGCCATGTCGGCCTGGGGCTTCGCCCAGGCGGCGATGGGGACGCTGCCCAACGTCGAGAGCGCCCAGCTGCACCTCGCGCCCGACCCCAGCTACCAGGGCCAGGTCAGCCAGGCCGCCCTCATCTTCCTGCTGGCCCGGGCGTTCTCCTCGGGCTGTGCCGCGCTGACCGGTGTCGAGGCGATCTCCAACGGGGTGCCGGCCTTCCGCAAGCCCAAGTCCAAGAACGCGGCGACCACGCTGCTGCTGCTCGGCGCGATCGCGGTGACGATGCTGCTCAGCATCGTGGTGCTGGCCCGCGAGATGGGCCTGAAGTACGTCGACAAGACCCAGATCGACCGGCTCACGATGGCCGACGGCAGCCCGCTCCCGGCCGACTACGACCAGCACACGGTGATCGCCCAGATCGCCCGGGCGGTGTTCGCGGACTTCCCGCCCGGCTTCTACTTCCTGCTCGCCACCACCGGGGTGATCCTGGTGCTGGCGGCCAACACCGCCTTCAACGGCTTCCCGGTGCTCGCCTCGATCCTGGCCAAGGACGGCTTCCTGCCCCGCCAGCTCGGCTCCCGCGGCGACCGGCTCGCCTACAGCAACGGCATCTTGATCCTGGCGTTCATGGCGATCGCGCTGATCGTCGCCTTCGACGCCGAGGTCACCCGGTTGATCCAGCTCTACATCGTGGGCGTCTTCGTCTCCTTCAACCTCAGCCAGCTCGGGATGATCCGGCACTGGACCCGGCACCTGCGCAGCGAGACCGACCCGGTGGTGCGGCGCCGGATGTTCCGCTCCCGGGCGATCAACACCTTCGGCCTGGCGATGACGGCCGTCGTCTTCGTGATCGTGGTGCTGACGAAGTTCCTCCAGGGGGCCTGGATCGCGATCCTCGCGATGGGCGTGTTCTTCGTGCTGATGAAGAGCATCCGCCGGCACTACGACAACGTCGGCCGGGAGCTGACGATCGAGGCCGACGACCAGGTGCTGCCGACGCGGGTGCACGCGATCGTGCTGGTCTCCAAGGTGCACAAGCCGACGATGCGGGCGCTGGCCTATGCCAAGGCGACCCGGCCCAACGTGCTCGAGGCGGTGCTCGTCGACGCCGACTCGGTCAGCACCGCGCGGATCATGGAGGAGTGGGACGAGCGCCGCATCGACGTCCCGCTCAAGGTGCTCTACTCGCCGTACCGCGAGATCATCCGGCCGATCGTCGAGTACGTCCGGATGATCCGCAACGCCAACCCCCGCGGCGTGGTGGCCGTCTACATCCCGGAGTACGTGGTGGGCCGGTGGTGGGAGCAGCTGCTGCACAACCAGACCGCGCTCCGGCTCAAGGGACGGCTGCTGTTCACCGCCGGCGTGATGGTGATCTCGGTGCCCTTCCAGCTGCGCTCGTCGGTCGCCGCCAAGCAGCGCGCCGAGCGCTCGGTCAACCAGGTCCGGGCCGGTGACGTGCGCCGCGGCCAGGTGCTGCGCGACCAGACCAAGGACCACACCGGGGACGTCCATTGAGCCCCGCCCCGCACCGCCGACCCCGGGCCCGGAAGCGGCACGGCCGCTCCCTCGTCGGTGAGCGGTACGACGTGCGTGCCGACCGGATCGCGCACGGCGGGTTCGTCGTCGCGCGCCACGAGGGGGTCGTCGTGTTCGTCCGGCACGCGCTGCCGGGGGAGCGGGTGGTCGTCGAGGTCACCGAGGGCAACGAGGGCGACCGGTTCCTGCGTGCCGACGCGGTCGAGGTGCTGGAGGCCTCGGCCGACCGGGTGGAGCCGCCCTGCCCGTTCTCGGGTCCCGGGCGCTGCGGCGGCTGCGACTTCCAGCACGTCGCCCTGCCGGCCCAGCGCGACCTCAAGGCGGCCGTGGTCGCCGAGCAGCTGCGCCGGCTGGCCGGGCTCGACGTGGAGCCGGTCGTCGAGCCCGTCCCCGGAGACGACGACGGACTGTCCTGGCGCACGCGCGTGCAGTGGGCGGTGGCCCCGGACGGCACGGCCGGACTGCGCCGGCACCGCTCCCACGACGTGGTCCCGGTCGACGACTGCGTGATCGCCCACCCGGGCCTGCCCGACGTGACCGGCCAGGAGTGGCCGGACGCCTCGGCGGTCGAGGCGATCGTCTCGGCCACCGGCGAGCGGCTGCGCCTGGTCAGCACCCGCGACGGCGGCACGTTCGCCGACGGGCCGCCGCTGCTCCACGAGCGGGCCGCCGGCCGGGACTGGCAGGTCACCGGCTCCGGCTTCTGGCAGGTGCACCCGGGCGCGGCCGACGCGCTGGTCGGCGCCGTGGTCGAGGGGCTCGCGCCCCGGCCGGGGGAGCGGGTGCTCGACCTGTACGCCGGCGTGGGGCTGTTCTCGGCGGCGCTGGCCGAGCGGGTCGGGCCGGCCGGGCACGTGCTCGCCGTGGAGGGGGACGAGACCGCCGTCGAGGACGCCGCCGCGAACCTCGCCGACCTCCCGCAGGTCTCGGTGCTCGTCGGCCGGGTGGACCGTGCCCTGGGCGACGTACCGGCGGCGGACCTGGTGGTGCTGGACCCGCCCCGGACAGGCGCGAAGCGGGACGTGGTCGCCGCGATCGCCGCCACCTCGCCGCGGGCGGTCGCCTACGTGGCGTGCGACCCGGCGGCACTGGCCCGGGACGTGGCGTTCTTCGCCGAGCACGGCTACGAGCTGTCCTCGCTGCGGGCCTTCGACCTGTTCCCGATGACGCACCACGTCGAATGCGTCGCGCTGCTGGAGAAGACCGGCTCTGACCTCCGATGACGCGATTCGCGATGAAGCCGCTGATCTTCGACGAGGCGCTTTTATGGCCCACTTCGGGCTCACTTTGATTCACTCTGCGCTTCAAGCACGCGGACGAGTCACAACTGTCGCCTGTTCGTGCAGCAGACCCGGCGGCTCTGCGGATGTGGCCCTGGCGCTACACCACGTCTCGTCGTTGGATGGCCAGCAGTCCGGCGCCAGCAGGTAGAACGGCCCAGGCGGACAGGGCGAGCAATGCTGCACCGACACTGACTTCCGTGGTGACGCCAGAGATCACGCTCAGCAGTGTCGAGGGCATCCAGGAGGCGGATTCATTCATCAGCTGAACCGCCAGTCCGGGTGCGATGAACAGCAGCAGGACGGTGACGGTGACGGCGCCGCCGAGGTTGCGGATGAGTGCGCCGATGCCGGCGCCTAGGACGGCTCCGGCCATCCCGGCCAGCATCGAGGCCGCGATCAGTCGGCTGATGGCGCCGGCCGAGGCGAGGAAGGCGAACTCGGTGCTCGGCAGGGCAAGCGCCACGGCGGTCACGATCATGGCTTCCCCGATCAGCCCCAGCACGGCGCCGGCGAGCAGTACGGCGGTGAGTTGGGCGAGCACGGCGCGGTGCCGGCGGGGTGAGGTGAGGAACATCGGTACGACGGTGCTGTGCCCGTACTCCCGAGCAACCGCGATGGCACCGAACAGGGCGGTTCCGATCATGGCGTTGAAGCCGAACGCCATCAGCGATACCTGGTCCTGTGCAGTGGAGATGAATGCTTTGCTGCCGTCCATGTCGGTGCCGAAGGCGACGGCGGCTGCGTCGATGGCGGCAAGGACGACGAGGGCGAGCAGGAAGCCGAGCAGGATCTTGGTGGTGACAAGCTTGCGCAGCTCGCCTTTGACCAGTCGTAGCCAGGTCATCGCGAGGCTCCTTCCTTGACCGGTGGGTGGTTGGGTTGACGCGGAACGGGCACGGTCGCCTCGTTCTGTGTCCAGCCGAGAAAGAGGTCCTCCAGCGAGCCGGCCTGTGGGGAGAGCTCGTGCACCGCGATCCCAGCGGTCAGTGCGCGGTCGCCGATGTCGCCGATCTTCATGCCGCGGACGACGAGTTCGCCGTCGGGTCCGGGGACGACCTCGGCTCCGGCGTCGCAGAGTGTGCGGGTCAGCTCGGCGGGAGCTGGAGTGCGGACCGTGGTCCCTGCGTGCTGTAGGTCGGCCAACGCTCCGGCGGTGACCAACTGTCCGCGGTTGATCACGACGACGTCGTCGGCGAGGTGCTCGACTTCGGCGAGCAGGTGACTGGACACGAACACTGTGCCGCCGGCGTCGGCGCGTGCGCGCAGGAGGTCACGCAACCAGCGGATGCCTTGGGGGTCCAGTCCGTTGCCCGGCTCATCGAGGACGACTACGGGTGGGTCGCCCAGGAGAGCTGCGGCAAGGCTGAGCCGCTGCCGCATTCCGAGGGAGAACGCGCCGGCGCGCCGGTCGGCGACCTTCTCCAGCCCCACCGCTTGAAGCATCTCCTCTACCCGGGCCGGTGCGAACCCGGCGCCGTCGGCGAGGACCTTGAGGTGGTTGCGGGCGCTGCGGCCAGGATGGAAGGCGTTGGGTTCGAGGACCACGCCGACGGTGCGTGCGGGGTCGGCGAGGTCGCGGTAGCGCTTGCCGTCGATGGTGGCGGTTCCGCGAGTGGCCTTGGCGAGGTCGAGCAGGATCTTCATGGCCGTGGACTTGCCGGCACCGTTGGGGCCCAGGAATCCGGTGACGCGTCCGGGGGCGACGGTGAAGGTGAGGTCGTCGACCACTACTTCACGCCCATAGCGCTTGGTGAGGTGTTTGATCTCAAGCGGATACATGGTGGGGCGTCCTTTCGATGATGGAGCCGGTGGGTTCGGTGGCGCGCCGTGCCCGGAGCAGGACGCCTGCCCAGACGACCACAGTTCCTCCGGGGACCACGGAGGCGTCGAGCTGGTCCGCAAGGACGGTGCTGGCGCTCTCGATCCCGGGGGTTTGCGCGCCCGCGCCCGCGTCCCAGGTGGAGGCGAGCGCCGCGGGACCCAGCACAAGGCCTGCGAGTACCAGCGCCAAGACGGCCCGGGTCCGCCGACCTGTTCCCCTGGGTCCCCGGGGTGGGCGGCTCATCACGACCCGTCCCCGGTCGAGGCGAAGACCTCGTCCATCAGATCGGCGAACCGGCCGGGCTCGTCGTAGGGCGGGGTGTGGCCGGAATGGTCGAAGTAGACGTACTCCTTGCTCGGCGCCGCCAACTTCTTGAACCACTCCGCGGCCAGGGTTTCGCGGCCGGCGGCCTCGTGGCGCCCTTCGACGAGATAGACCGGCACGTCGAGGCGGGGCACCTGGGTCCGGAAGTCGGTGCCGGCCAGCTGCGGGTAGAGCACGGCGTAGGTCTCCGCGATCGCCGCCATCCCGCGCAACTGCTCGATGAGGGTGTACTCGGAGACGAACAGACTCAACGGGTACTCCGAGCCGGCGTGGTAGTCGGCCCCGTGCTCGAAGTCCATCCACTTGGGGTTGGAGGCGATGGCCACCGGGTAGTCCAGGGTGTTGTCGTAGGGCGGTGGGCCCAGGGTGCGCAGATTGTCGGCCATCGCGTCGTCGCCTCGCGCCATGGCGTCGTCGATGGACTCGGCGTACATCAGCTTGTCAGTGGCGAACGGGTCGACCATCTGGCCGGTGCCGACGTAGGCGTGGAACTGCTCGGGGGAGCGCTGGACGGCGAGGGTGCCGATGATGGTGCCCCAGGAGCTGCCGACCAGGTAGATCTTGTCCTGGTCGAAGCGTTTCCGGAGGTACGCGGTGACGGCGAGCGTGTCCTGCACCATCTGGTCCAGGGTCAGTGTCGATGCCGGTTCGAGCTCGTCGTAGGACTTTCCGGTGCCACGCTGGTCCCAGGTGGCCACGACGAACGTCTGCTCCAGGTCCTCGCCTGAGTTCCGGATCCGGCCGATCCCGGTCCCTCCCGGCCCGCCTTCGAGGAACAACAACACCGGCGCGCCGGAGGAGACTCCGCGAAGCATGATCGACTGGTCGTGCCCGCCGATCGGCACGTCGACGAGCTCGGCGACGCTCCCGGGGACCGCATTCCCGTGGGCATCGACGATGGCGGCGGTCGAGGCGGGGCGCAGCAGCCCGGCGAGCAGTCCGATCACCGCGAGGGTCGCCAGTGCCAGGACGGTGCGTCGCACCAGACGCCGCTGGTGCGGTCCGGCGTCAGGCGCACGATAGCGCCGTGCGAGGGCGGCCCCGTAGCTTGCGCCCACGATCATCGGCAGCAGGATGAGGACGGCGTCGACGCCGCGGCCCGCGACCAGAGCCATCACACCGTAGATCCCGTCGAGCCGGATGCCGTCGACGGTCGGGCCGTCGACCCGCATCCGGGCCAGCTCGAAGACCACCACGAACGTCGCTGGCGCGAGCACCATCGCCCACCGCGACCGGGTCGACCACCCGGCGGCCGCTCCTACCAGGATCGCCGCGATCAGGGCGGTCACCGCCTGCGTCGTGGTGACCGGGCCGCGGGGGATCAGCCAGCCCGCCAGGAGCCCGGCTGCCGCCGACGGCGACGCCGCCACCAGCCACTGACCACCTGTCCTGGTGAGGGCGGTGGTGGTGTGGTTATCGGACCGGACGCGCATGTCGCCTCCTCGGCATCGGCCGCAGATGGTCCACTTCCATGCTCCAAGGCCACCTCGAGAGGTGTCAGGGCCGAAGGACATCCGTACGGTGGGCCGATGGTCCGCTGGTTAGGTCTGGTCGAGGAGCGGATGAAACAACCGGCCGGCCAGGGCCAGAGGAACGGCACCGCGAAGGCCATGAGCCCGCCGGCCAGGTCGGGGCTTGCGGCCGGGTCGTCGTTGATCACCAGCCCCATGGCCGCCACGGCGGTCCCCACCAGAGCCGCTCAGCCAGCCACGGCGTAGACCAGCAGCCTCGACCACGGAGCGCGTCGCAGCACCCCCAACGCGGTCAACAGCGAGAGCGGCACGACGAGGCCGAGGGAGGACGAATCCCACGCCCGCGACCCAGAACAGCGCAAGCATCAGCGGGAACACGAGCTCGCTGTTGCCGTCCACGGACGCGAGCTCGCCACCTACTGCGAGCTGGCACCGAGAAGCCGCTTGCCGAGAGCAGGACGCAGCGTGGCACGGCACCGCAACGGGGGATCGTCGCCAGCACCGACGACCTGGCCCACTACCTGCAGATGATGATGGATGGCCACGACGAGGTGCTGAGCGCAGAAGGCACGTTCCTGATGATGTGGCCGGCCAGCTGTTCCAGCCCGACCTCGGTGTCGCGCCATCGCCACCGCAGTGACGGGTGTCCGGTGGGCCGTGTTCAGGCTCGCGGTGGCCTACACCGGCAGAACGGGTCGTGCCTGGCAAGCGGGTCCCACTCGGGAGATAGGGCTCAGGCTTGACTGAGCCGATCTGCTCCCTTGGACGCCCGGAAGCCGATTCCGCCCAGGATCGAGGAGATCCCGGTCATGGGCGGCGCCAGCCCTCTGGTCCTGGCTACCCGTCACGGACCAGCCACCTTGCCCAGAGCGCGACCGTAGGCACCCACAAAACCAGGACGCCCATCGCAAGGATCCAACTTGCGCCAGGTGTTTCCCGCCGCAGCATCTCGACTGCCATGAAGAACAGGGCTGCGAGCAGCCAGGTCATGAAGCCGAGCATCCCCACGGCGGCCGCATCCGTGACAGGAGACGGTGACCGCTGGAGGAGGCCGGTGACGACCGCAAGTGGAATGACCAGGCCGAGGTCGAGATACTTGATCAGCCAGAAGAGCGAGGTGGCCGTCTCGTACTCCGATGTGGGGCCGCCGTGGTAGAAGGCGGCCAGCTGTCCCAACCACAGCAGTGTCACGACGGCACCGATCCCGATCAGCAGCCAACCAGACGGGTGTCGCGGACCGGCGAGACGTGCGGAGATCGTGAGCACCCGAAATGACGTCACCAGCAGCGTCACGGCTACCGCCGTGATGGCCGCGTACAGCAGAAACGCCTTCTCGACGTTGCCGGGATAGCGGTCGTACTCTTGGCCGGCGACCACGGTGGCGAAGGTGTAGACGATGTAGCCGGCTGCCCCCACGGCGACGGCAGGCGCCCACTGCCGACCCTGCCACCAAGCCGGCGCCGAAGTCAGCAGGCCGACCGCGACGATCACGGTCACGATCTCACCGCCGACGTACTGCACGAGTGCGTCATCGGACATGTGAAAGCGGATGCGGCCAGTCATCAACGGGCCCAGGATGGTCGCAGCGACGAGAAGAACGCCCAGGACCGCTGAGAGCAAGGCCCCGGAAATCTCGGCTGTGCGACTGACGCTGCCCATGCTCACGTTCTTGGTCCCTTGCCTCGTTTCGACAGAAATCGACCGCCTCCGACGTGTGTCGATCCCCATCTTCGGCAGGAGCCTCACAGGTCGCAAGAGCCTCCCGCGTCCCGACGCAGACGAGAAGTGCGCCGACCTGGCGATGCATCGCTGCGACCCACGGCACGCCCCCTATGTTGGCGGCTCATGGGCGATCTGGCCGATTTCGGGTACTTGCCGCCACGAACGCACGGGCCGGTCTAGCACTGCGGCCGCCCGCCGACCGCCCGCGAGGTCAGGGACGCCGACCTGAAGCCGAAGGTCGCCCACGCGTACGTCGAGAACTACGGCGTCTACGGTGTCCGGAAGGTCTGGCTCACACTGAACCGGGAGCGCCCCGCATTGGACCTGGTCGACCGCAACTTCGGGCCGGTGCTACACCGCGTTCGTCATCGACGCCTACGGCCGGAGGGTCCTGGGCTGGTCGGTCGCCACCACGATGACCAGTCGGTTGGTCGTCGACGCCGTCGAGCAGGCGATCTTGACCCGCAGCCGTGAAGGCCGTGATCTGGCCGGCTTGGTCGCCCACCACGACCCCGGAGTCCAGTACCTCTCGGTGGCCTACTCCAAGCACCTCGCGACCGCGGGCATCAAGCCCTCGACCGGTGCTGTCGGGTCCTCGTATGACAACGCTCTCGCAAGGTCTCCGGACTCGCCGGGGCGGTTCACTCCTTGAGGTGCACTGAGTGAAGCTCCCTGACCGCGAGCAGACTACGCTCGCCGTCCCACCACCTAGCAACGAGAGGACCCTGCCGATGGACAGCATCTCCCTGACAGAACTCGCCCATGCCCTGCTCACGCAAGCCACCACCACGCACAGTGGCCGCGCGGCGCGCACCGTGCTGGGCGGCAGCGACCGGGTGCTCCGACACACCGTGATGGCGCTGCGCGCCGGTGCTGAGCTCGCCGATCACACCGCCCCCGGGAATGCGAGTTTGCAGGTCCTGCTGGGCCGGGTCCGGCTCAGCAGCGCCTCGGGCGCCACCGAGGGAGGCCCCGGCACACTCATGGTCGTTCCACCGGAGCGTCACGGCCTCGCCGCTCTGGAGGACAGCGTGGTGCTCCTGTCCGTGGTCTCTGGGTGACACGGCCCGACAGGCCCCAGGACGACACCGGCCGGGCGACGCCTGGAACCCGCGTTCGCGAGGGCTTGTCCACCGGACCTGCCGACGCCACGCCGCCCTCCGAAGCACTCGCCGAGTTGGTGCGATGGGAAGCCGCCGGGGGAGTGTGGCGGGCCTCCAGCCTGGGGCTACCCGCGCGCGTCAGCCTGCTCACCTGCGACGGGGGAGAAGAGATGGAACACCTGGAGTCTTCAGACCCCTCGTTCATCGCCTACCTCGAGGCCCGCGTCCGCGAAGTCGACACCGACGCGCCTCGTTGAGCCGCGCTAGTGCAGGACGACGGGAACCCTGGCCAATCCCCCACACGTCGGGTCTCTCGGCCGCAAGCCGGTCGAGAGAGGGCTCGATCCATGTCGTCCCAGTCAGCAGTACGTCGGTACCACCCTGAGCTCCATCAGCAGAGCTCGACCTGGACAGATCAGCGGACCGACACCGAAGACCAGGTTGGCGCACGTGTGGGCCTCCGGGTCGAAGCGGTCCGGGGCGCCGAAGACCCGCGGGTCTCGACTCGCGGCCGTCCAGGTTGAGCAGGACCTGGGTCTTCTCCTCGATCTGCTGACCGCCGATCTCGACAGCACGGGTGGTGCAACGGCGTGCTCCTGACCGTCGAGGCTGTTGGGAATCGCCCGGCGGGCTTGGCCGCACTGGGAAACTCGCCGGGTCCGTTGCCGCCGCGACGACCTCGCGGTGCCCGAGGACCAGCCAGGTGCCGCCATCGGCGACGACCGGGCGGCGTGCTCGCAACGCATCGTAGGCGCCGCGCGCGTCAGGGACGCCGACGCCCGATTCCCCTACGGGGGCCTCGACGTGATCCCCCGCGCCGGCAGCAGCGCCGTGCATACGGTCGTCCTCCTGCCGCCTCTACCGGTTCAGCTGGGTCGTGGGGCGCCGTTGCGGGCGTAGCGGATCCAGGTGATGGCCACGCACATGACGGCCCAGGCGATGCCCACGGAGTAGAAGGCGGTGGCGCCGATGGTGGTGATGCCGACGCCGAAGAAGAACGGGCCGAAGGCGGCGATGGCCGCGGTCCAGCCGATCACGCCGCCTGCTTGGCGGCGTTCGAAGATCATCGGCATCTGCTTGAAGGTCGAGGCGTTGCCGATCCCGGAGAACAGGAAGATCGCGAGCATGCCCCAGAGGAATTGGTTGAAGTCGGAGTGCAGGCTGGCCGCCGAGCTCAGGTCCGGGGTGAGGGCCGGGATCGTGTAGGCGATGGAGGCGATCAGGCCGATGCCGGAGATCAGGGTCCAGATCGCGCCACCCATCCGGTCGGTCAACGGCGCGAAGACCACCCTGGCTGCCGCGCCGATGAGTGGGCCGAGGAAGACGAAGCTGACCGGGTCGGGCACGGAGTACCCGTCGATCAGGACGGTGGCGGTGGCGCCGGTGCCGTTGACGATGTCGCCGTTGCCGGAGCCGTACAGGTTGGACATCAGCAACCCGAACTGCGCGGCGAGCCCGGAGAACGTCCCGAAGGTCATGATGTAGAGCAGGGTCATCAGCCAGGTGTCGGTGTTGTTGAAGATGTCGAACTGCTGCCTGAAGTTGGCCTTGACCGGCACCGACTTGAGCATGGTCCAGGCCAGGACAGCGCCGATCACCATGAGCGGGACCCATACGAATGCCGCGTTCTGGTACCAGACCTCCTTCGACGGCTTGCCGGCGACGGAGAGCTCCTGGCTGCCGCCGAGGAAGGCGAAGATCGAGACCGCGATCAGGTACGGGGTCAGCAGCTGCACCAGTGAGACGCCGAAGTTCCCCAGGCCCGCCTGCAGGCCCAGGGCGGTGCCCTGCTTGCTGCGCGGGAAGAAGTAGGAGGTGCTGGGCATGAAACCGCTGAACGCGCCGCCGCCGATGCCGGCGAGCAACGCCAGGGTCATCAGCTCCCAATACGGCGCGGTCGGGGACTGGACCCGCACCCCCCAACCCAGGGTGGAGGCGATGAGCAGAAGGCTCGTCAGCGACACCATCTTGCGGGTGCCGAGGATCGGCGGGAGCGTCATCCACACCAGCCGGAACAAGCCGGCCGAGAGGCCCGGCATGGCGGCCATCCAGTACAGCTGGGAGCTGCTGAAGCTGTAGCCGAGCGCATTGAGCTTCGGGATGATCGCGCTGGGCAGGAACCAGGCGACGAACGCCAACGTCAGGCAGAACGTCGTGATCCACAGCGTCCGCCACGCGAGCTTGGAGTCCCACGCAGATTCGTTCTCGGGGTCCCAGGACTCCAGCCACTCACCCGAATGACTCGATGTCGTGGAGCTCATACCAGTTCCTCCTCACGGGCCTCGTCGGGCCGCTCGATGTGTCTCGCCAGCTCCGGCGATTGGCTGTGCAGCATCTGAACGACCGTCCAGTGCATCCACACCAGACAGGAGGCGGTCGGGACGAAGACCACGAAGAAGGTGCTCGACGGAAAGCCCGACCACGCCTTGGTGTGGGCGAACGGCGGCGGGAGGAGGAAGCCGCCCAGACCACCGAGCATGCCGACCAGGCCTCCGACCGCCCCCACGTTGCCCGGCAAGTACTCGCGAATGTGCTTGTAGACGGCGGCCCTGCCGACGCCCATCGCGCAGCCGAGCCCGAAGACCAGTAGGGCCGGGATGGCCAGCATCGTCCCAAGCGCCCAGTACATGACGCGGCGGGCGCCGAGCCGATCGGAGAGCCAGCCGCCGTAGGGGCGCATCAGTGAGGCAGGTCTGACAGCGCGCTCGACGGTGTTGGGCGGGTTCGAGGACGCCACGTGCTCTCCTGTTGGACCGAGCCGGCCGGACAGGCTCCCGGGCGGCGTGAGTTCGGGTGTGCTTCTGCATTCCCTCACGTATTCCGCACGAACGACCACGTCGGATGGTCCTCTCAATCAGGGCCGTTGGGCCCATTGATCATCCTCCCAATCCTTGTGATTGTGAGGACGTGAACTCCGAGCAGACGTCGAGCGCCCCGGTCGGCGCCCGCCTGCTCGCCTTGCCGACGAGACGAGCGATCGTCGACGCACTCGAGCGTCACCGCCCCGACCAGGGCGACCTCGATCCCGGCGGGATGACTTCGGCCCAGCTCGCCGAGCTGCTCGGACTGCATCCCACCACCGTCCGGTTCCACACCGACAGACTCGAGGCGGCCGGGATCATCCGCTCGCACCTCACGACAGCGTTCGGCGTTGGCCGCCCACGCAAGGTGTACGCCGTCAGTCCCGGACCCGCCGACGCGGACCGCGCCACGTACCTACTGCGCCTACTACAGCTGATGACGGAGTCGTTCAACACCGGTGCCACCCCGGCGCAGGCCGGCGCGCAGTGGGTGCGCGAGCACCTGGCCCTGGCGCCGACGGAGCCGGCGATGTCACCGGGCGCCTGGCTCAGCAAGGTCGGCCCTCTGATTGACGTGCTCCAGGACTGGGGCTACGCCCCGGAGCTGACCACGACAGACGGTGGACGGACTTGCTGCATCACTCTGACCGAATGCCCCTTCATGGAACTGGCGCGCGCCAACCCCGACGTGGTGTGCGGTATCCACGAGGGACTCGTGCGCGGAGTCCTGGCCCAGCTGGGGGAGGCCGACGTCGACGTCAAAGTGAAGCCTTTCGCCCGCCCGAACCTCTGCGAAGCCCAGATCACCACCCACCAGCCGTTCGACCAACACCACTTCGACCACCTAGCCGAGGAGTCGCTGGATGAGTCTCGACAGCCCGATGCAGAAGGCCCTGATCTCGGGTCGCCGGTTCTTCACCAAGACCGAGGTCAGTGACGATCAGCGCAGCCTGCACAAGAAGGGCGGCCGCGAGGGCGACGTCTTCTACCGGGACCGGTGGAGCCACGACAAGGTGGTGCGCTCCACCCACGGGGTGAACTGCACCGGCTCGTGCTCGTGGAAGGTCTACGTCAAGGACGGGATCATCACCTGGGAGGCGCAGCAGACCGACTACCCCAGCGTGGGCCCGGACCGCCCGGAGTACGAGCCCCGTGGCTGCCCCCGCGGTGCGGCGTTCTCCTGGTACACCTACAGCCCGACCCGGGTGCGCTACCCCTACGTGCGCGGGGTGCTGCTGGACCTGTACCGCGCGGCCAAGCAGCAGCACGGCGACCCGGTGGTGGCCTGGGGGTCCATCGTCCAGGACGAGGAGCAGGCACGGGCCTACAAGAAGGCGCGCGGCAAGGGCGGTCTGGTGCGGGCCACCTGGGACGAGGTCGCCGAGATCATCGCCGCCGCGCACGTCTACACCGTCAAGCGCTGGGGACCTGATCGGATCGCAGGCTTCAGCCCGATCCCGGCGATGTCACCGGTCTCCTACTCGTCCGGCGCACGGTTCCTGGAGCTCATCGGAGCCCCGATGCTGTCGTTCTACGACTGGTACGCCGACCTGCCGAACGCCTCGCCGCAGATGTTCGGGGACCAGACCGACGTCCCTGAGTCGGGTGACTGGTGGGATGCCGGCTACTTGTTCATGTGGGGCTCGAACGTCCCGATGACCCGCACGCCCGACGCACACTGGATGACCGAGGCCCGCTACCGCGGCCAGAAGGTCGTCGCCGTCGCCCCGGACTACGCCGAGAACGTCAAGTTCGCCGACGAGTGGGTGGCCCCTGCGCCGGGCACCGACGGTGCGTTGGCGATGGCCATGGGGCACGTGATCCTCAAGGAGCACTTCGCCGGCTCCGTCCCGTCGTTCTTCGCCGGCTACAACAAGCAGTTCACCGACCTGCCCTACCTAGTCACCCTCGATGCCGCCGCCGAGGGGGCGTATCGGCCGGGCAAGTATCTGGTCGCCGGGGACATCGACCACCCCGAGGGCGGCACCGAGAACCAGATGTGGAAGCCGGCCATGATGGAGGCGTCCACCGGTCAGGTGCGGATCCCGCACGGCTCGATCGGGCACCGCTACGGCGAGGAGGGCTTGGGCCAGTGGAATCTCGACCTCGGTGACATCGACCCCGCCCTGACGCTGTACGTCGGCGCCGACGGCGAGATGGCCGAGAGCGTCGAGGTCGAGCTTCCCCGGTTCGACGCCGCGGACGGCAAGGTCGCCTACGAACGCCGCGGCGTCCCGGTCGCCCGCGTAGGTGACCGGCTGGTCACCACGGTTCTCGACCTCCTGCTCGCCCAGTACGGCGTGGGACGTGACGGGCTGCCCGGGGTCTGGCCCGAGTCCTACGACGACGCCACCGTCCAGGCCACGCCGGCCTGGCAGGAGCAGCACACCGGGGTTCCCGCCGCCCAGGTCACCCGGCTGGCCCGGGAGTGGGCCCAGAACGCGATCGACACCGAGGGGCGAGGGATGATCCTGCTCGGCGCCGGGATCAACCACTGGTTCCACTCCGACCAGATCTACCGGGCGATCCTGCTGCTCACCACGATCACCGGCACCCAGGGCCGTAACGGCGGCGGCTGGGCGCACTACGTGGGCCAGGAGAAGGTCCGTCCCATCATGGGCTTCCAGCACCTGGCGTTCGCGCTGGACTGGCAGCGGCCGCCGCGGCACATGAACCAGACCGCGTACTGGTACGTCAACGCCTCCCAGTACCGCTACGACACCTTCTCCGCCGATGACCTCGACGCCGGCACGGGCGTCTTCGCGGGCAAGACGGTGATGGACCTGCTGGCGCAGTCGGTCCGGGTGGGCTGGACCCCCAGCTACCCCACCTTCGACCGCAGCTCGCTCCAGCTGGCCGACGACGCCGAGGCCGCTGGCCTCGAAGCGCCCGCGTATGTCGCCCAGCAGCTCAAGGAGGGCCGGCTCAGGTTCGCGGTCGAGGACCCCGAGGCTCCCGACAACCACCCGCGGGTCCTCTCACTGTGGCGCTCGAACCTGCTCGGCAGCTCGGCCAAGGGGAACGAGTACTTCCTGCGCCACCTGCTCGGGACCGACAGCGCGGCCACGGCCCGAGAGGCCGGGCCGGAGCAGCGGCCGACCACGGTCACCTGGGCCGACGAGGCGCCCGAAGGCAAGCTCGACCTGCTGCTGACGATCGACTTCAGGATGACGAGCAGCACGATCTTCAGCGACGTGATCCTGCCGGCGGCGACGTGGTATGAGAAGCACGATCTGTCCACGACCGATATGCACCCGTTCGTGCACTCCTTCAACCCCGCGATCGCGCCACCATGGCAGACCAAGTCGGACTGGGAAGCGTGGAAGACGATCGCCAAGCGGTTCAGCGAGCTCGCCGAGACTCACCTCGGCACTCGCAAGGACGTCATCGCCAAACCACTGTGGCACGACACCCCCGAGGCGATGGCCGCCGAGCACGGCGTGGTCAAGGACTGGCGGCTCGGCCCCGACCATCCAGACGGCTGCGAGCCGATCCCCGGCAAGACGATGCCCGTGATCGCGGTCGCCGAGCGCGACTACACCGCCATCTACGACAAGATGACCTCGATCGGCCCGCTGCTGGAGAACGTCGGCATGCTCACCAAGGGCGTGGCCTACGACGTCAAGCGCGAGGTCGACATCCTCCGCCACCGCAACGGAGTCGCACGAGGTGGCGCCGGCGACGGCCAACCGAAGCTCGAGACCGACGTGCAGATGGCCGACGCGATCCTGCACCTAGCCGGCGTCTCCAACGGACACCTCGCCACCCAGGGGTTCAAGTTCCTCGAGAAGCGCACCGGCATCCAGTTGCACGACCTCGCCTCCGAGCACGAGGGCAAGCAGATCACCTTCGCCGACACCCAGGCCGCGCCGGTGCCGGTCATCACCTCCCCGGAATGGTCCGGCTCGGAGTCCGGCGGGCGCCGCTACGCCCCGTTCACCATCAACATCGAGCGGCTCAAGCCCTTCCACACCCTCACCGGACGCCAGCAGTTCTACGTCGACCACGACTGGTTCCTCGGCATGGGGGAGATGCTGCCGGTCTACCGTCCACCGTTGAACATGACCAGCCTCTTCGACGAACCGACGATCGGGTCGACCGGCGAGCTCGGGGTCGCAGTTCGCTACCTCACCCCGCACAACAAGTGGTCGATCCATTCGGAGTACCAGGACAACCTGTTCATGCTCTCGCTCTCCCGCGGTGGGCAGTCAGTGTGGATGTCGGATCTCGACGCGGCCAAGATCGGCGTCAGGGACAACGACTGGATCGAGATGGTCAACCGCAACGGCGTCGTGGCAGCACGAGCGATCGTGAGCCACCGAATGCCTGAGGGCACCGTCTACATGCACCATGCCCAGGACCGGCTCATCGACGTCCCGCTGACCGAGCGCGACGGCAAGCGCGGCGGAATCCACAACAGCCTCACCCGGATCCTGCTCAAGCCCAACCACCTGGTCGGCGGCTACGCCCAGCTCGCCTACTTCTTCAACTACATCGGCCCGATCGGCAACAACCGCGACGAGGTCACGAGCATCCGGAAGCGGACGACGAAGGTGGAGTACTGACATGCGCGTGATGGCCCAGATGGCCATGGTGATGAACCTCGACAAGTGCATCGGGTGCCACACCTGCTCGGTGACCTGCAAGCAGGCCTGGACCAACCGCACCGGCACCGAGTACGTCTGGTTCAACAACGTCGAGACGCGACCAGGGCTGGGCTACCCCCGCACCTACGAGGACCAGGACACCTGGCAAGGGGGGTGGGTCCGCAAGCCGAACGGCCGCCTCGCGCTGAAGGCCGGTGGCCGGATCAAGAAGCTGCTCAACATCTTCTCCAACCCCAAGCTGCCCTCGATCCAGGACTACTACGAGCCCTGGACCTACGACTACGAGACGCTGCTGAACTCACCGCAGACCGACACCTTCCCCGTCGCCCGGCCCAAGTCGCTGATCTCGGGCGAGAACATGAACGTCGAGTGGTCGGCCAACTGGGACGACGACCTCGGCGGCTCCCAGGAACACGCCGCGCGCGACGTCATGCTCAAGGGCATCGAGGACAAGGTCAAGCTCGAGTTCGAGCAGACCTTCATGTTCTACCTGCCCCGCATCTGCGAGCACTGCCTCAACCCCTCCTGCGCCGCATCGTGCCCCTCCGGTGCCATCTACAAGCGCGCCGAGGACGGCATCGTGCTCGTGGACCAGGACCGCTGCCGCGGCTGGCGGATGTGCGTGTCGGGGTGCCCGTACAAGAAGGTCTACTTCAACCACAAGACCGGCAAGGCCGAGAAGTGCACGTTCTGCTACCCCCGCATCGAGGTCGGCATCCCGACCGTGTGCTCGGAGACCTGCGTGGGCCGGCTGCGCTACATCGGCCTGGTCCTCTACGACGCCGACAAGGTCCTCGAGGCCGCCTCGATCGAGGACGAGCATGCACTCTACGACGCGCAACGGGCCTGCTTCCTCGACCCCGAGGACCCCGCGGTACAGCGCGCCGCCGAGGAGGCCGGCATCCCCGGGGACTGGATCGAGGCCGCGCGGAAGTCGCCGGTGTGGGCACTGATCAACAAGTTCGAGGTCGCCCTGCCTCTGCACCCGGAGTACCGCACCATGCCCATGGTCTGGTACATCCCGCCGCTCTCCCCGGTCGTGGACGTGATCAAGGAGACCGGGCAGGACGCTGAGGACCGCGGCAACCTCTTCGCCGCGATCGAGACGCTACGCATCCCCGTGGAATACCTCGCCAACCTCTTCACTGCCGGCGACACCGCCCCGGTCGATCGGGTCCTGCGCAAGCTTGCGGCCATGCGGTCCTACATGCGCGATATCAACCTCGGCCGCGACCCCGACGAGTCCATCCCGCAAGCCGTCGGCATGTCCGGGGAGCAGATGTACGACATGTTCCGGCTGCTCGCCATCGCCAAGTACAACGAGCGCTACGTCATTCCCCCCGCGCACGCCGAGCAGGCCCACGCCCTGGAGGAGCTCGCCACCGACTGCCCGGTCAGCGACTACGGCGGCGGACAACAGGACCTGTTCGGCGAGGGCTCGGGCTACCCGACACCGGTCGCCGTGGAGAACTTCCGGATGCTCCAGGACCGGCAGACCTCCGAGACCAGCGACGAACTGGTGGGCGGTGGATCCAAGGCCGGACGCGTCAACCTGCTCAACTGGGACGGCCGCGGCACGCCCCAGGGGCTGTTTCCCCCAGCGTCGTCGGAAACGGATGGTGGGCAGTGATGCGGTTCTCCCGCAGGCACGTCCGTCGTGCCGATGAACGGGAGACCTGGGCAGCATGCTCGGCGCTGCTGGACTACCCGACAGGCGAGCTGCTCGCCGGCCTCGATGACATCGAGACGCTCGTGCCCGGCAACGAGTACCTCGCCGGGCTCCTTACCCACCTGCGCACCCACGACCTGCGATCACTGCAGGAGGAGTACGTCGAGACCTTCGACCACACCCGCAAGTGCGCGCTCTACCTGACCTACTACGCCTACGGCGACACTCGGCGCCGGGGTGCGGCGCTCGTGCAGTTCAAGCAGGCCTACCGCGAAGCCGGGGCCGAGTGGGACGAGGACTGCGGTGAACTCCCCGACCACCTGTGCGCCGTGCTGCAGTTCGGAGCGACCATCGATCCCGACGCCGCGCGGCGTCTGCTCGAGGACCACCGCGCCGGAGTCGAGATGCTCCGCATCGCGCTGTCCGGCTGGCGCAATCACGACGGCACGACGGGCTCGCCCTGGCACCAAGCCGTCCGAGCCCTCTGCGACACGCTGCCCGAGCTCGCCGGCGAAGAGGCGGACGCCGTGCGACGCCTCATCGAGCAAGGCCCGCCGGCCGAGGAAGTCGGGCTCGGCGGCTACGGCGCCGATCCCGCCCTGAGCCCCACCGCTGGCCCCGCACTCATCTCCGGATCGACCATCCCCGTAGGAGCCCCCCGGTGAACAACTTCCTCTGGGTCATCGTCCCTTACCTCTGCTTGGCCACCTTCGTCATCGGCCACGCCTGGCGATACCGCTACGACAAATTCGGCTGGACGACCCGCTCCTCCCAGCTCTACGAGGACCGGATGCTCCGCCTCGGCTCCCCGCTGTTCCACTTCGGCATGCTGGGCGTGGTCGGCGGCCACATCGTCGGCCTCCTCGTGCCTCGATCCTGGACCGAGGCGGTCGGCATCCATGACCACCTCTACCACCTCGTCGCCGTCGCCGGCGGCCTCCTAGCCGGCCTGATGGCACTGGCCGGCATGACGATCCTCATCTACCGGCGCCGCACCGTCGGTCCGGTCTTCAGCGCCACCACCCCCATGGACAAGGTCATGTACGCCTTCCTCGGCGCCGCCATCATGCTGGGCATGTGGAACACCATCGCCGGATCCGTCTTCTCCCTCGGTGGCGAGTACAACTACCGTGAGGGAGTTTCCGTCTGGTACCGATCCTTCCTCGCGTTCCAACCCCAGCCCGAGCTCATGGGCGACGCGCCGATCGGCTTCCAGCTGCACGCACTCGTGGCCTTCGGCCTCTTCGCACTGTGGCCGTTCACCCGACTCGTGCACGTGTTCTCCGCACCCGTCGGCTACCTCACCCGCCCCTACATCGTCTACCGGTCACGCGACGACCAGCTCGGCAGCCGGCCCACCCGTCGCGGCTGGGACCGCGTGGGGTCATAGGCCGATGCGGAAACTGTCGGGCAAGGACGTCCACGACGTCGTCGTGCGCCTACCGAAGACTCTCAGCCCGGCGACCACCTGGCCCAGGCACGCGCCGCCTTCGACGACGACCACGTACACATGCTGATCATCACCGACGACGACGGCCTTCTGCTCGGCACCCTCGTGCGCGACGACCTGCCAGGACCCGACCGCGACAACGCGGCACCGGCCCTCCAGCACGCAGTGCTCCGCGACCGCACGATCGCCGCCGAACTACCGGCCACGGAGGCGCTCCGCCCTCAAACGCCGTCGGAACGGATTCTGCAGTGACTCCGACGTGGTCGCGAGAGCATCCTCGTTCAACGGCGAACACGCCGAAGCGACCGCCAGTGCGGCCCCCACAGCCTGCGTATCCGGAGCGCCGTCCACAACACACGGGCGGGAGTTCGAGCTCTACGTCAGAAGTGACAACAGGTCGTAGTACTGACTGACCCATACCCGACTCGTCTACCCCGCTGCAACTGAGTGAGCGCCTGCAGACCGAGGTCGGTTCCCGCTTCCGGGTCAGATTCCACCCGTAAGCAGGGGCCGGATGGGGCGACACTGCGCCACCCGTCGTGAGGGCGCGAGCAGGCGGGCTGTCAGTGGAACTCGGTGAGGGACAGGACGTTTCCATCGGGATCGGTGAACCAGGCGATGCGATCACCCTTGGGGGTTGTCCACACGCCTTGGGCGTCCTGCTCCATGCCGTCGTAGCGAGCGAATGCAACGCCGAGGGATTCCAGTCGGGCGATGGTGTCACTGATGTCAGTCACGCGCCAGCCGAGCACGGTGTAGCCGGGGTGGGCGACCTCGGCGACGGCCGTGACGCGCAGCATCGTGCCGTGGGCGTCGAACACGCATGCGTACGCGTTCTCATCCACGATGGGGAGCCCAAGAGTGGCCTCGTAGAAGGAACGGGCCGTGGCCATGTCCGTCGTGGAAGCGAAAGCAATCACGTCGCTGGTTGCTAACACGGTGGGCTCCCCGGGCGTCGGCGACAGGCTGGCACTTCAGTGTGTCGCACGAACGCGTTGCACCCTCGCACCGGCACGTGTGGTGCGCACTGTCAGCGGCTCGCCTGCAGCCTGTCCTCTTCCTCAGATCTTCACGTCGCTGGGGTGCGTCGACAGCGGCGTCACGGTGATGTCCAGGTAGGGGAACAGCGGCAGTCCGGACAGCACCTCGTGGAGAGCGTCGTGGGACTCGACGTCGAAGATCGAGACGTTGGCGTACTCCCCGACCACCCGCCACAGGTGCGGCCAGCGTCCGGAGTGCTGCACCTCCTGGGCGAAGGCCTTCTCCCGGGCGACGAGGTCAGCCCCGCTGCGGGTCGAGGACGAAGTCGTCGTCGTTGTGCTCGTCGCCGGGGAAGTAGAGCTGGGCGGTGAGGAGCTCGTGACCGGGCGCGGAGACCTTCACGTGCAGGTGGGCGGGCCGCCAGGCGTGCCAGCCGGCAGCCTTGATCAGCCGGCCGCAGGAACCGTCGGTGGGGATCTGGTACGGCGCGGGCGGGACGGTGTGGATCGCGAACGTGCCGTCCTCACCCGTGGTGAAGCTGCCCAGGAGGTTCCACTCCGGGATGCCCGGCGCGAACTGCGAGTAGAAGCCGTCGGCGTCGGCGTGCCAGAGCTCGACCTTGGCTCCGCCGAGGGCCGAGCCGTCGGTGGAGGTGATCCGGCCGCTCCAGGTCAGCGGCGTGCCGCCCTCGTCGTCGCGCATCGGGATGGTGCCGTCGGCACCCTGCTCGGGGGCGCCGGGGACGTAGTAGGGACCCTCGATGGACCCCTTGTTGCCTTCGCGGTACTCGGTGTTGACCTCCTCGACGACGTGCTCGAGCCACACGTCGAGGAAGAGCGGCCACTCGCCATCTCGGCCGACGTCGATCATCCACGCCTTGAGGGCGTTGCACTCGTCGTAGGTCATCCTGTGCTTGCGGACCGTGGCGTAGACCGCCTCGAGGAGCTCGAGGACCTCGCGGGCCATCGCGTCGGCTGCGCTGGGGGTGGCCGTCGTGCCGGAGCCGGTCACCGACCTCGTGGTCGCGGGCACCGTCTATCGCCCACTGGCCACCCGGACGCGCATGGAGCTCGTGGCCGCCAGCCGGTCCGACGACCCGTCGGCCCTGCTGGCGCGGACCCTGAGGGTGCTCGGCGAGCAGGCCAGGTCCTGACACCGGCTCAGTAGCATTGGCGTCTTCCGGTGACACACCACGTCGAGTGCGTCGCGATCTTGTCTCGGCGTCGTGTATCTTGACATCAAGAGATATGTGAACGGCCTGTCCGTGGGTATGACGGAGTGGGCAAGATGGACCCGGCGGGCGACACCCGCCGAGCAACCCGGAACCTGCATGGAGGAGATGGCGGATGTCGAGTGTCGACAGCTTTGGTGCCAAGGGCACGCTGGACGTGGGAGACAGCTCCTACGAGATCTACCGGCTGGACGCGGTCGCGGGTGAGGGTCTGGACGTCGGCTCGCTGCCCTACAGCCTCAAGGTGCTGCTGGAGAACCTGCTCCGCACCGAGGACGGCGCGAACATCACCGCCGACGACATCAAGGCGCTGGCCGGCTGGGACGCCGCCGCGGACCCGAGCAAGGAGATCCAGTTCACGCCCGCCCGCGTGATCATGCAGGACTTCACCGGGGTCCCGTGCGTCGTCGACCTCGCCACCATGCGCGAGGCGATGTCGGAGCTCGGCGGCGACGCCACCAAGATCAACCCGCTCGCGCCCGCCGAGATGGTCATCGACCACTCGGTGATCGCCGACGTCTTCGGCACGCCGGAGTCGTTCGAGCGCAACGTCGAGATCGAGTACGAGCGCAACAAGGAGCGCTACCAGTTCCTGCGCTGGGGCCAGGGCGCCTTCGACGACTTCAAGGTCGTCCCGCCCGGCACCGGCATCGTGCACCAGGTCAACATCGAGCACCTCGCCCGCACCGTGTTCACCCGCAGACGTGGACGGCGTGACCCAGGCCTACCCCGACACCTGCGTCGGCACCGACTCCCACACCACGATGGTCAACGGCATCGGCGTGGTCGGCTGGGGCGTCGGCGGCATCGAGGCCGAGGCGGCCATGCTCGGCCAGCCGGTGTCGATGCTGATCCCGCGCGTGGTCGGGTTCAAGCTCAACGGCGACCTGCCCGAGGGTGCCACCGCCACCGACCTGGTGCTGACGATCACCGAGATGCTGCGCCAGCACGGCGTGGTCGGCAAGTTCGTGGAGTTCTACGGCCCGGGCGTCTCGGCGCTGCCGCTGGCCAACCGCGCCACCATCGGGAACATGTCGCCGGAGTTCGGCTCCACGATCGCCGTCTTCCCGATCGACGAGGAGACCACGAAGTACCTCGAGCTCACCGGCCGTTCGCCCGAGCAGCTCGCGCTGGTCGAGGCCTACGCCAAGGAGCAGGGCCTCTGGCACGACCCGTCGGCCGAGCCGCGCTTCTCCGAGAAGCTCGAGCTCGACCTCAGCACGGTCGTCCCGTCGCTGGCCGGTCCCAAGCGCCCCCAGGACCGGGTGTCCCTCTCCGACGCCAAGCAGTCCTTCCGCGGCTCGCTCGCCGACTACGTCACGGGCGACGAGGAGTCGGGGTACGACGAGTCGGTGGCCGAGTCGTTCCCGGCCTCGGACTCCCCGGCCAACGGGCACGGCGAGGCGGCCCCGAGCGACCACCTCTCCGCGGCCCCCAAGGACGGCGGACGGCCGAGCAACCCGGCCATGGTGACCCTCGAGAACGGTGCGACGTTCGAGCTCGACCACGGCGCCGTCGCAATCGCGGCGATCACCTCCTGCACCAACACCTCCAACCCCTCGGTGATGATCGGCGCGGCCCTGCTCGCCAAGAAGGCCGTGGAGAAGGGCCTGACCACCAAGCCCTGGGTGAAGACGACGCTGGCCCCCGGCTCCAAGGTGGTCTCCGACTACTACGAGCGCGCCGGCCTCACGCCGTACCTCGACAAGCTCGGGTTCAACCTGGTCGGCTACGGCTGCACCACCTGCATCGGCAACTCCGGGCCGCTCATCCCCGAGGTCAGCCAGGCCGTCAACGACAACGACCTGTCGGTCGTCTCGGTGCTCTCGGGCAACCGCAACTTCGAGGGCCGGATCAACCCGGACGTGAAGATGAACTACCTGGCGTCCCCGCCGCTGGTGGTCGCCTACGCGCTGGCCGGCTCGATGGACCTCGACCTCTACAGCGACCCGCTCGGCCAGGACACCGACGGCAACGACGTCTTCATGAAGGACATCTGGCCGACCGCGTCCGAGGTCGAGGAGGTCATCGCGCAGGCGATCACCTCCGACATGTTCACCGACGACTACGCCGACGTCTTCGCCGGCGACGAGCGGTGGCAGAACCTCGACACCCCCTCCGGCGACACCTTCGCCTGGGACTCCGAGTCGACGTACGTGCGCAAGCCCCCGTACTTCGACGGGATGCCGGAGGAGCCCACGGCGGTCGTGGACATCGAGGGCGCCCGGGTGCTCGCCAAGCTCGGCGACTCGGTCACCACCGACCACATCTCGCCCGCCGGCGCGATCAAGAAGGACTCGCCGGCCGGCAAGTACCTCGCCGAGCACGGCGTCGCGAACCGGGACTTCAACTCCTACGGCTCGCGGCGCGGCAACCACGAGGTGATGATCCGCGGCACGTTCGCGAACATCCGGCTGCGCAACCAGCTGGCGCCGGGCACCGAGGGTGGCTTCACCGTCGACCTCACCTCCGAGGACAAGCCGGTCACGACGATCTTCGAGGCGTCGGAGAAGTACCTCGCCGCCGGGACGCCGCTGGTGATCCTGTCCGGCAAGGAGTACGGCTCCGGCTCGTCGCGCGACTGGGCGGCCAAGGGCACCGCGCTGCTGGGGGTCAAGGCGGTCATCGCCGAGTCGTACGAGCGGATCCACCGGTCCAACCTGATCGGCATGGGCGTGCTGCCGCTGCAGTACCCCGAGGGCCAGAACGCCGAGTCGCTGGGCCTGACCGGCGAGGAGACGTTCTCCTTCACCGGTGTCACCGCGCTCAACGACGGCGGCATCCCGCGGACCGTGCACGTCACGGCCGGCGACGTGGAGTTCGACGCGGTCGTCCGCATCGACACCCCCGGTGAGGCCGACTACTACCGGCACGGCGGCATCATGCAGTACGTGCTGCGGAACCTGCTGAAGGCATAAGGTCCCGCGGAACGGGACGTCGGCCCCTGGGGAGATCCCCGGGGGCCGACGTACGTTCCGGGTATGACCGTCGCACTCATCGTCATCGCGGTCGTCGTCGTGGCCCTGCTGGCCCTGTCGATCCGCATCGTCAAGCAGTACGAGCAGGGCGTCGTGTTCCGGCTGGGGCGGGTCACCGGCGTCCGGGAGCCCGGGCTGCGGCTGATCATCCCCGTCGTCGAGATCATGCGGAAGGTGTCGCTCCGCGTCGTCACGATGCCGATCCAGTCCCAGGGGATCATCACCCGGGACAACGTCAGCGTCGACGTCTCCGCGGTGGCCTACTACCGCGTGGTAGACGCCGTGAAGTCGGTGGTCGCGATCGAGAACGTCCGCTCCGCGATCGACCAGATCGCCCAGACCACGCTGCGCAAGGTGGTCGGCCAGCACACGCTCGACGAGACGCTCGCCGAGACCGACCGGATCAACCTCGACATCCGGCACATCCTCGACGTCACCACCGCGGAGTGGGGCCTCGAGGTGACCCTGGTCGAGCTCAAGGACATCCAGCTGCCGGAGTCGATGAAGCGGGCGATGGCCCGGCAGGCCGAGGCCGAGCGGGAGAAGCGGGCCAAGATCATCAACGCCGAGGGTGAGTCCCTGGCCGCGGCGGCTCTGGGGGACGCCTCGGACCTGATGATGGCGCACCCGCTGGCCCTCCAGCTGCGCAACCTGCAGACCCTCGTCGAGCTGGGCGTGGACAAGAACACCACCGTGGTGTTCCCGGCACCGCTGATGAGCACCATCGGAGAGCTCGCCAACTTCCTCGAGCACGAGACCGGCGCCGCGGAGCAGGCGACGGCCTTCGTGCAGCAGCGACGCCCCGCTTGAGGGGCGGCCGTGCGAGGCTGGGGCCATGATCGTGGCCATCAGCATCAGTCCATCCGGCGGTGACGACACCGGCGGCGTCAGCGAGGCAGTCGCGGAGGCGGTGCGCGTGATCCGCGCCTCCGGTCTGCCGTGCGAGACCAACGCGATGTTCACCAACATCGAGGGCGAGTGGGACGAGGTGATGGCCGTCGTCAAGCAGGCGGTCGACGTCGTCGCGGCCTCCTCGCCCCGGGTCGGGCTGGTGCTGAAGGCCGACATCCGCCCCGGGTACGACGGCCAGCTCGCCGCCAAGGTCCGGCGGGTCGAGGAGCGTCTTGCGTAGCGCGACCGTCGCGGTCCGCACCGGCAGCCGCGACGTCGTCCACGACCTGACCCGGGAGTGTGCCTCCTTCGTCGCCGACGAGCGGGACGGCCTGCTGCACGTGTTCGTGCCGCACGCGACGGCCGGCATCGCCATCATCGAGACCGGTGCCGGCAGCGACGACGACCTGCTGGCCGCGCTCGAGGACCTGCTCCCCGGCGACGACCGCTGGCGGCACCGGCACGGCTCCCGGGGTCACGGCCGCTCGCACGTGATGCCCGGGCTGGTGCCGCCGTACGCCAGCATCCCGGTGCTCGGCGGCCGGCTCGCGCTCGGCACCTGGCAGAGCATCTGCCTGGTCGACCTCAACGTGGACAACCCGGACCGCGAGGTGCGGCTCTCCTTCCTGGCCGGCTGAGACGCTGGGGCTCCGGGACGGCGAACGTCGCGAGAGTGTGCGACAGCCTCCTAGCGTCGGAATCCTGGGACAATCTGGGCCACGGGCGCTCAGGATTGCTCTGTGGACTTCACGGGGGAGGTCTGGTGGCCGCGCCACAGACCCGACAGCATCGGCACTCGGTTCGATGGGGGGCCGAACGCGCTGAACTTCGTCCGCCTGTGCCTCGCGCTGGAGGTCGTGATGTGGCACGCGTACGCACTGCGTGGCAGCAGCTGGCTTCCCGCCCGCGTGGAGCACTTCGTGGGCGACGTCGCGGTCGACTCCTTCTTCGCCATCTCTGGCTACCTCGTCTGCCGCTCGTGGCAGCGACGTCGCAGTACGTGGGGCTTCGTGATGGCCAGGGCCCGTCGTATCCTTCCCGGCCTGTGGCTGTGCCTGCTCGTCACGGCTTTCTGCATTGCGCCCGCCGCGAGTCTTCTCAGCGGGTCGGGCGCGCCGACCTGGGGTGCGCGGCTCCACTATGTGATGGCGAACGCCGGAGTGTGGGTCAATCAGTACGCGATCGCCGGCGGAACGGTCGAGGTGCCTCGCCCTGTGGTGTGGAACGGGTCGCTCTGGTCCCTGGGCTACGAGGCCGCCTGTTACGGGGGCCTCGCTGCGCTCGGCGTCTGTCGACTGCTCAGGCCCGGGGTGGTCGCGGGGATCGCGGTTCTGATGTGGATGACTGCCGCGACGGCGATGCTCGTGGGTGCTCCGTTGGCGGGTGGAGGCGGGCCGGTGACGTTGACGGTGCGAACGGTGCTGATGTTCTGCTGCGGCGCCCTGCTCTATCTGCACCGCGGACGAGTTCCGGCCTCGACCGGCCTCGCCGTCGGGGCGCTCGTCCTGCTGGCAGCGGGGTCGCTGACCCCCGACTATCGAGTGGTCGCCGCTCCTTCTCTGGCCTACCTAGCCGTCTACGGAGGTGTTCGCCTCGGGAGATATCCGCGGCTGAGACTCCGCAGCGACTTGTCCTACGGCGTCTACGTATACGGATTCCCCCTCCAACAGGCGTTTCTGCTGTGCGGAGTTGCCGTCGGGTGGTTCGGGTTCACCGCACTCTCGATCGCGGCGACCCTGTCGGCGGCGTTCCTGTCGTGGCACCTGGTGGAGCGTCGAATGATCGGTGCCCGGTCGTCCCACGGCCGGCTGCTCGAACGATCACCATTCCCGGTGGACGCCGTACCGAGGTGAGCACCACCCCGGCAGCGCGGCCGCGCTGCGCTCGGTTGCCGGGCGAAAAACTGTCGGTGGTGGCTGGGAGGGTGTTCTCATGCAGGCCAGGGCGGTCCATCAGCACAGCGTGATCGAGACGCTGGATGCGGTGGACCGCTTGTATGTGGCGCGGGTGGAGGCGGAGGCGGCGTCGTTCGAGCTGGCGGCGCATTTCGCGGATCTGCATCCGGGTGAGGCTCTGGACCCGGGGTCGATGTCGTGGCCGGGTCGGGAGCGTGCGGTGCGGTTGGGGGGTCGGGGGACGCCGTTGGTCTCGGAGTTCGCGGCGGCCGAGCTGGGGGCGCGGATGCGGATGGGGACCTGGTCGGCGCGGCGCTACATCGGGGATGCGTTGGAGGTGCGGCACCGGTTGCCGTTGCTGTGGGCGCGGGTGGTGTCGCGGGAGGCGCGGGTCGGGAGTGTGCGGTTGGTGGCGACCCGGACCCGGGCGCTCTCGCCCGAGGCGGCTGCGTATGTGGATCGGGCGATGGTCGCGGTGGTGGACGGGTCGTTGCCGTGGGGGCGGTTCGAGTCGCTGCTGGAGGGGGTGGTGGTGGCCGCGGACCCGGCGGCGGCCGCGGCGCGGGAGGAGGAGCGGGCGTTGGTGCAGTTCGCGAAGCGGACCCGGTCCAGCGAGGCGGGGACGGCCGGCTTCTATGTGCGGTCCACGGTCGGGGTGATCGCCCGGGTGGAGGCGACGGTGCTGTTCGTGGCGGAGGCGCTGAAGGCGTTCGGGGATGCCGAGGACCTCGATGCCCGCAAGGTCAAGGCGGTGGTGGTGCTGTGCAACCCGACCCGGGCGGTGGAGCTGCTGGCGGCCTATGCGGCGTTGCGGGCCCGGACCGTCGACGTCGAGCTGCCACTGGAGGACGACCCGGGCGATGACCGGCCTGGTGACCGACTCCAGGATCAGCCTCCGTCCGGTCCCCGTGATGGGTTGGACCGGATGGATGCCTTCGCCCGCCGGGTCGGGTTCACCCCCGGCCGGCTCCCGGACTTCCTGGCGGACCGGTCGACCGCGAGCCGGTCCCGGTCGGACGACGGCCCACCAGACCCAGACCCAGACCCAGACCCAGACCCGGGTCCCGATCCCGGTTGGCCGGACGACGGCCCACCCGACCCCGATAGTCCACCAGCCCCCGTTCTTGATCCCGCTCCCGATCCCGGGGCTGCCCGGTTCGTCTTCGACTGGTCGGCGCTGCTGCCACCGCTGACGTTGCACCTGCACCTGTCCGCGGAGGCGCTGCGGGCCGGTGGGGACCAGCGGGGTGGCGTGGTGCGGTGGGAGGGCGAGGGGCCGGTCACCCACCGGTTCGTGCACGAGCACCTGCGGCCGCTGCACCGCTACGTGATCGCGCCGGTGGTGGACCTCGCGGGGCAGGCGCCGGTGGATGCCTACGAGGTCCCCGACCGGCACCGCAGCGCGCTGGTGCTGCGCTCGCCGGGGGACTGCTTCCCGTTCGGCTCGCGGTTGTTCACCCACGCCGACCGGGCCGACGTCGACCACACCGAGGAGTACCGCACCGAGGAGTACCGGCCGGCCGGGGTGGGGGAGCGGCGGCTGTCCTCTCGGCTGGAGAACTACGGGCTCCTGGGCCGCTTCCACCACCGGGTCAAGACCCACGGGCACTGGACGGTGCGGCAGCCGTTCCCCGGCGTGTACCTGTGGCGCGACCCGCACGGCCAGGTCTACCTCGCCGACCACACCGGCACCCACAAGGTCACCGCCCCCGGCACGAGCGTCGGCGCCGCCCGCCCCCACGACCCCGAGCTCACCCTGCACCCCGCCCCTGACCTCGTCCTCGAGGTCGACGCCGCCTCCTGACAGGCCCTGGTGATAACCGCGCAAGGTCGTGCTCACGGCTGTCGGCCGCGGTTCCCGCTCCTGCTGGGTGTCTTCGGCTGGGTGAGCCTCCGGGGCGGCGAGCGGGTTGGCCCTGGCGATGAGCGCTCGTGACGTGTGCGCGTCCAGGAGCACACTTGCGGTGATGATGGGACCCGGCCGACCACCTGCGAGATATCTGTCCGAGAGCCCGTCGAGCACGTGGTCGCAGGGAACGAGTTCGCGGTACGACTCCTGTCGGGCGCGAAAGACGCACGTTCCGGGATCGAAGAGATCCGGCTCGAGACCGACCCGGTAGGCCAGGTGGAGCTGCCTGGTCCTGGTCGGCGCAGTCGGCTGGGCGGCGCGTGCGAACGGGCACGACGCGAGCTGCCCGATGACGCTGGACTTCGACGGGGTCTCGTACACCGCTCACCACCTGACGGACGAGCTGGGCGAGGATGACCTGGGTGTCGGCACGGAGCGAGGCTGCGGAGACAAGGGCCGGTGGAGCAACGACGTGGCCGTGTCCCGCATCGCCGGTGTCGACCCGCGAACCGCCCTCGCCACCCCGGTGGCCGCGGACGTCCTCTACCTCGCGGAAGGCGTCACCGTCGACGAGCTCCCCAGCGACATCGCGGAGCTGGTGGCGCCGTAGTCGAGCAAGACTCGAACACCTGTTCGATCAACGGCTACGATGGTGACCATGAACCAGCTCGTCGCGCCGCCCGGATGGCCCGCCGCCGTACGCCCGCCCGGAGCACCCGCCTGGGAGCGCACCGCGGCGTCCTGGCTGCTCGACCTCTGCCCGCCGGAGTTCCGCTCCTACCCGGTGCTGCGCCGCCACGACGTGGTGCTGGCCCGGTTCGCCCTGCTGCACGTCGAGGCCTGCCAGGCGGCCGTACGGCGCGGGCTCAGCGAGGCCCGCTACGAGCTCCGCGACGTCACCGACCAGGACACCGTCGAGGCCGCCATCTCGACCTGGCACGCCGAGGCCGCCCGCCTGCTCGCCGAGCGGCGGGCCGTCGGGCTCGTCGAGGAGGCCCTGCGGGGCAGGCGGTTCGTGGCCCGACTCTAGGGTCGGGCGCATGAGACGACTCGCGGTGGTGATCCTGGTCGACGCGCGCGGCCACGTCCTGCTCCAGGAGCGCGACGAGCACGCGCCGCTGTCCCCGGAGAAGTGGGGGATGGTCGGCGGCCACGTCGAGGACGGCGAGGACTTCGAGCCGGCCGCCTACCGGGAGCTCGAGGAGGAGACCGGGGTCCACCTCGACGGTGGCCTCCGGCTGTGGCGCGACGAGGAGTTCCGCTACTCCGACCAGGACCAACCGTTCCACTTCACCGTCTGGGTCGCCGCGACCTCCCTCGCCGACGCCGACATCGTGGTCGGTGAGGGCCGCCGGATCGTGTTCGTGGAGCCGGAGGCGGTGCCCGGCCTCGACACCAGCGAGTCCTGCCGGCACTTCGTGTCCGAGTTCCTGGCATCGCAGACGTACGCCGCCCTGCTCGATAGCCTGCCCCGATGACCCCACAGCTGCGAGTCGTCCCCGTCCCCGGCCACGGCGCGGAGGACGTCGTCGTCGACCCGGAGGGCTGGGTCTACACCGGCACCGCCGACGGCTCGGTGTTCCGGGTGCGGCCCGACGGCGGGCGCATCGACCGGGTCGGCGACACCGGCGGACGGCCGCTGGGCCTCGAGCTGCTCCCCGACGGGCGGCTGCTGGTCTGCGACGCGAGGCGCGGGCTGCTGGCCCTGGACCCGCGCACCGGTGCCGTGGAGGAGCTCCGGGTGCTCGTGCACGGCCGCCGGATGGCCTTCTGCAACAACGCCGCGGTGCACAGCTCCGGCGACATCTGGTTCACCGACTCCTCGACGCTGTACGGCGTCGACCGCTGGAAGGCCGACCTGGTCGAGAACACCGGCACGGGGCGACTCCTGCGCCGCGACGCCGACGGCTCCCTCGAGGTGGTGCTCGACGGCCTCCGCTTCGCCAACGGGGTCGCGCTGTCCGCCGACGAGTCCTACGTCGCGGTGGCGGAGACCGCCGCCCGGACCGTCGTACGGCGCTGGCTGACCGGCCCGCGGGCGGGGGAGCGGGACCTGCTCGCCGACGACCTGCCCGGCTATCCCGACAACATCGCCCTCGGCAGCGACGGGCTGGTGTGGGTCACCATCGCCTCCCCGACCGACCCGGTGCTGGAGCGGATCATGCGCGGGCCGATGCCGTTGCGCCGGCTCGCGTGGCGGCTGCCCGAGCGCCTCCAGCCCAGGGTCAAGCGCACCGTCCGGGTGCTGGCGCTCGCCGACGACGGCCGGGTCGTGCACGACTGCTCGCTGGGCGCCGAGGGGTACCACATGGTCACCGGGGTCCGGGAGCACCAGGGCCGGGTCTGGCTCGGCAGCCTCGAGGAGCCGGCGGTGGCGGTCTTCGACGCTCCGGCGCGTAAGGACCGGGTCGATGGGTAACGTCTCTCCATAGTTCGCACGGACGGTGGGTCGTCAGATTCCCTGGTGGGCCCAAGGAGGGAAGACATGAGCGACGCCTTGGACGTGGTGCTGCACGACGAGCAGGTGGTGGACGAGATCCGGCTCGTCACGGAGCTGATGGTGGTGGCCGCGATGTCACCGGACGACCTGGAGCAGGACGTGATCGACGGCGCACTCGGCCTCGAGCATGACGGCCGCGGCTTCCCCCGGCAACGCCTGGCGGACTGACCGCGAAGGTGGATGCCTAGACTGGGTCGCTGACGACCGAGGAGGACATCCATGGGGCTGCTGGACCGGATCACCGGCCCGCGCGACCTGCGCGACCTCTCCGCCGCCGAGCTGGACGAGCTCGCCCAGGAGATCCGCGACTTCCTGGTCCGCAAGGTCTCCCGCACCGGAGGCCACCTCGGACCCAACCTCGGGGTCGTCGAGCTGACCCTGGCCCTGCACCGGGTCTTCGACTCCCCGACGGACCGGATCGTCTTCGACACCGGCCACCAGTCCTACGTGCACAAGATCGTCACCGGCCGCGCTGCCGGCTTCGACAGGCTCCGGCAGGAGGGCGGCCTCTCCGGCTACCCCAGCCACGCCGAGTCCGAGCACGACGTCGTCGAGAACTCCCACGCCTCCACCGCCCTGTCCTACGCCGACGGGCTCGCCAAGGCGTTCTCGATCCGCGGCGAGAAGCGGCACGTCGCCGCCGTCATCGGGGACGGTGCGCTCACCGGCGGGATGGCCTGGGAGGCGCTGAACAACATCGCCGCCGACGGCGTCAACGGCGACCGCCGCCTGGTGATCGTGGTCAACGACAACGGCCGCTCGTACACCCCGACCGTCGGCGGCCTCGCCAACCACCTCACCGAGCTGCGCACCAGCCCCCGCTACGAGCAGGTCCTCGACCAGGTCAAGCGCCGGTTGAACGGCGTCCGCGGTGTCGGCCCCGCCGTGTACGACGCCCTGCACGCGATGAAGAAGGGCATGAAGGACGCCCTCGCCCCGCAGGGCCTCTTCGAGGACCTCGGCCTGAAGTACGTCGGACCCGTCGACGGCCACGACCGGGCCGCCGTCGAGCACGCCCTCACCCAGGCCAAGAAGTTCGAGGGCCCGGTGATCGTGCACGTGATCACCCGCAAGGGCCACGGCTACGACCCGGCGGAGCGGCACGAGGCCGACCAGTTCCACGGCCCGGGCCCGTTCAACGCCGAGACCGGCGAGGAGAACCCCAAGGGCCAGATCTGGACCGACGTGTTCGCCGAGGAGATCCTCGCCCTCGGCGGCGAGCGGTCCGACCTGGTCGCGATCACCGCCGCGATGATGCATCCGGTCGGCCTGCACCGGTTCGCCGCGGCGTACCCCGAGCGCACCTTCGACGTCGGGATCGCCGAGCAGCACGCCGCCACGTCGGCGGCCGGGCTCGCGATGGGCGGGCTGCACCCGGTGGTGGCGCTCTACGCGACCTTCCTCAACCGCGCCTTCGACCAGGTGCTGATGGACGTCGCGCTGCACCGCTGCGGGGTGACCTTCGTGCTGGACCGCTCCGGCGTGACCGGGGACGACGGCGCCTCCCACAACGGCATGTGGGACATGTCGATCCTCCAGGTGGTACCAGGCCTCCGGCTCGCCGCGCCCCGGGACGCCACCCGGCTGCGGGAGCTGCTCCGTGAGGCCGTCGAGGTCGACGACGCCCCGACGGTGGTCCGGTTCCCCAAGGGTCCGCCCAGCGCCGACCTCCAGCCCGTCGGCCGCGCCGGCGGCTGCGACGTGCTCGTCCGCGACGGCCGCAAGGACGTGCTGATCGTCGGCGTCGGTTCGATGGCCGCGACGTCGGTCGAGGTCGCCGGGCGGCTGTCGGCGCAGGGCATCGGTGTCACCGTGGTCGACCCACGGTGGGTCAAGCCGGTCGACCCCGCGCTGCTCGACCTCGCCCGCGATCACCGGCTCGTGGTCAGCGTCGAGGACAACGGCATCGTCGGGGGCTGCGGCTCGGTGCTGCTGCAGACCCTGAACGCCGCGCGCATCGACACCCCGGTGCGGCTGCACGGCATCCCGCAGGAGTTCCTCGACCACGCCAAGCGCGGCGTGATCCTCGAGCGGATCGGCCTCACCGCTCAGACCCTCGCCCGCAGCATCGTCGAGGACGTCACGGCGCTGGACGCGGGGGAGTCGCTGCTCCAGGTGGAGTGACCGGCCTGTTTGGATGACGTCATGGACCTCGACGTCGACACCGTGCGCAGCCACTTCCCCGCCCTCCGGGACGGGACCGCCTACTTCGACGGGCCGGGCGGCTCCCAGGTGCCGCGGCAGGTCGCCGACGCGATCGCCGCGGCGATGACCTCCGGGCTGTCGAACCGCGGCCGGGTCGCGGCGTCCGAGCGGCGCGCCGACGAGGTGGTGCTCGGTGCCCGCGCGGCGGTCGCCGACCTGCTCGGCTGTGATGCCGGCGGCGTGGTCTTCGGTCGCTCGATGACCCAGCTGACCTACGACCTGGCGCGCACGATGGCCAAGCGGTGGGGGCCGGGTGACGAGGTGGTGGTGACCCGGCTCGACCACGACGCCAACATCCGACCCTGGGTGACCGCCGCCGAGGCGGTGGGGGCAGGTGTCCGCTGGGTCGACTTCGACCCGGAGACCGCGGAGCTGTCCTTCGACCCCGGGGTGCTGTCCGAGCGGACCCGACTGGTCGCGGTGACCGGTGCCTCGAACCTGCTGGGCACCCGCCCCGACCTCCAGGCGGTGTCCGAGGCGGCCCATGCCGTGGGGGCACTCCTGTTCGTCGACGGGGTCCACCTGACACCGCACGCCCCGGTCAGCGTCACCGACCTCGGCGCCGACCTCTACGCCTGCTCGCCGTACAAGTTCTTCGGGCCGCACCTCGGCGTCCTGGCCGCCTCCCCGGCGCTCCTCGAGGAGCTTCACCCCGACAAGCTGCTGCCGTCCACCGACGCGGTCCCGGAGCGCTTCGAGCTCGGCACGCTGCCCTACGAGCTGCTCGCCGGGGTCTCCGCGACGGTGGACTTCATCGGCTCGCTGGCCTCGTCGGCGGGGGACCGCCGCAGCCGGGTGGTGGAGTCGATGACCCGGGCCGCCGAGCACGAGGACCGGCTGTTCGAGCGGCTGCTGGCAGGCCTGGACGCCGTCCCGGGCGTGGTCCGCCACGGCCGCCCGCAGCGGCGCACGCCCACGGTGCTGTTCTCGGTCGAGGGCCACACCGGGCCGCAGGTGCACGCGCACCTCGCCGCGCGCGGCGTGAACGCCCCGGCCAGCAGCTTCTACGCCCTCGAGGCCTCCCGCCGGCTGGGCCTCGGCGACGCCGGCGCGGTGCGGGCCGGGCTGGCGCCGTACACCTCGGCCGAGGACGTGGACCGGCTCGTCGCCGGGGTCGCCGAGCTGTCGCGATGAGCCGGTGCGTGCTCGTCACCGGGGCGTCGCGGGGCATCGGCGCCGCGGTCGCCGCCGGCTTCGCCGGGCAGGGGGACCGGGTCGCCGTGCACTACGGCCGGTCACGCGCGGCGGCCGAGGAGGTGCTCGCCGGACTGCCGGGTGAGGGCCACCTGCTGGTGCAGGCCGACCTCACCGACGCCGACGAGGTGCGCCGGTCCGTCGACGAGGCGGCCGACGGGCTCGGCGGCCTCGACGTGCTCGTCAACAACGCCGGCGTCTTCCTGGCGCACCCGCCGCTGACGACGGCGTACGACGTGTGGCAGACGAGGTGGGCGCAGACACTGGCGACCAACCTGACCGGGGCGGCGAACGCGTCGTTCTGTGCGGTGCCGCACCTGGTCGCGCGTGGCGGCGGGGCGATCGTGAACGTGTCCAGCCGGGGCGCGTTCCGCGGGGAGCCCGACTGTCCCGCCTACGGGGCGTCCAAGGCGGGGCTGAACGCCCTGGGGCAGTCGCTGGCGCAGGCGCTGGCACCGCAGGGCATCACCGTCGGCACCGTCGCCCCCGGGTTCGTGGACACCGACATGGCCCGCGAGGTGCTCGACGGGCCGCGCGGTGACGACATCCGCGGGCAGTCGCCGATGGGCCGGGTGGCCCGGCCCGAGGAGGTCGCCGCGGCGGTGCTCTGGCTCGCGTCCCCCGGGGCACGCTTCGCCACCGGCACCATCATCGACGTCAACGGTGCGTCGTACCTGCGGAGCTGACGGTCCCCCGGGCGTCCCCTGCTGTTTGCCGGCGAACGCACGACATGTCGGACTCATGGGTTTAGATAGTCGGACTTCCGACCCATGAGGAGACCTCTCCATGTCCCGACCCCGTCCCCGCGGCCGCGTCCTGGCCGCCGTCGGGGCAGCCGTGACCACGGCTGTCCTGGTCGCCACCACCGGCGGCGCCCCCGCGTCGGCCCACGGCCGGCACCACCACCACCCCGGGCCGAAGGCCGTCAAGCTCCAGATCCTGGCGCTCAACGACTTCCACGGCCAGCTCGACAAGGTGCCCTCGACCTCCTCCTCGGGGCGGATCAACGCCACCCCGGCGGGCGGCGCGGCCTACCTGGCCACCCACCTCGAGCAGCTGCGTGCCCAGGCCAGGGCCGAGAAGCGGCACTCGGTGACGGTCGCCGCCGGTGACCTGATCGGCGCGAGCCCGCTGCTGTCGGCGGCCTTCCACGACGAGCCCGCCATCGAGGCCATGAACAAGATGGGCCTGGAGATCAGCAGCGTGGGCAACCACGAGTTCGACGAGGGCTGGCGCGAGCTGGTCCGGATGCAGAAGGGTGGCTGCCTCGACGACGGCGCCGGCCAGGACAACCAGAACTCCTGCGCGGACCACAGGTTCGAGGGCGCGAAGTTCCGCTACCTGTCCGCCAACGTCTTCCACGAGGACACCGGCAAGACGGTCTTCCCGGGCGTCACGGTCAAGAAGTACGGCGGCGTGAAGGTCGGCTTCATCGGCATGACGCTGGAGAACACCCCGAACATCGTCACCAAGTCCGGGGTCCAGGGCCTGCGGTTCACCGACGAGGTGGAGACCGCCAACGCCGCCGCCAAGAGGCTCCAGCGACAGGGCGTCAGGTCGATCGTGGTGCTGGTGCACGAGGGCGGCTTCCCGAGCGACCCCACGGCGTACAACTCCTGCCCGGGCATCTCCGGGCCGATCGTGGACATCAACAAGGGCCTCAGCCCCCGCATCGACGCGGTGATCACCGGCCACACGCACCAGGCGTACAACTGCCAGCTCAAGGACCCCAACGACGACAACCGGCTGGTCACCAGCGGGGCGAGCGTCGGCCGCCTGATCACCGACATCGACCTGAGCATCGACAAGCGCACCGGTGAGGTGATCCGCTCCTCGGAGAGGGCCGACAACGTGGTCGTCACCAACGGCCCGGACATCCGCCCGGCCGGCGCGATCACCTCGCTGATCTCGACCTACCAGAGCCTGGTCGCGCCGATCGCGGACAAGGTCATCGGGCACCTGTCCGGCACCACCGCCGTCACCCGCACCAACGACGCGAGCGGCGAGTCGCCGCTGGGGAACCTGATCGCCGACGCCCAGAAGGCCGACCCGAGCACCGTCACCGGCGGCAAGACCCCGGAGATCGCCTTCATGAACCCGGGCGGCATCCGGGCGGACCTGCAGACGACCGACGGCTCGGTGACCTACGGGTCGGCCTTCGCGGTGCAGCCGTTCAACAACTACGACGTGTCCATGGGCATGACCGGGCAGCAGATCCTGACGCTGCTCGACCAGCAGTGGACCGGCGCGAACGCGGCCAGCCCGAAGATCCTGCAGGTCTCGGGGATCACCTACTCCTACGCCCGGTCCGGGACGGCGTACGCCCTGGACCGGGCCTCGGTGCGGGTGAACGGCGCGGCCCTCGACCCGACCCGGACCTACCGGGTGGTCGCGAACTCGTTCCTGTCCGACGGGGGTGACGGCTTCGGCGCCTTCGCGCAGGCGAGCGACAAGTACGTCGGCGGGCTCGACATCGACGCGTTCGCCACCTTCCTGGCCGCGCACGACCCGTACACCCCGGTCGCCACCGACCGGATCACCGTCGCCCCCTGACCTGCCTCAGGCGTCGATGGAGGACATGTCGCCGTAGCGGTCCCCGGCGACCGCGTCGCGCGGCACGGCCTGCTCGAGCGCGGCGCGGTCGTCGGCCTCCAGCGTGAGGTCGGCGGCCGCGACGTTCTCCTCGAGGTAGCGCACCCGCTTGGTCCCCGGGATCGGGACCACGTCGTCGCCCTGGGCGAGCACCCAGGCCAGTGCGAGCTGGCCCGGCGTGGCGCCCTTGGCGGCGGCGATCTCGCGGATCCTCGCGACCAGCGCCAGGTTGGCGTCCAGCGCCTCGCCGGAGAAGCGCGGGAAGTACGGCGACCGGCGGGAGTCGTTGCTCTCCAGGTCGTCGGTGGCGGTGATCGCCCCGGTCAGCAGCCCGCGCCCGAGCGGGGAGTAGGGCACCAGGCCGATGCCGAGCTCGCGCAGCACCGGCAGGATCTCGTCCTCGAGGTCCCGGGTGAACAGCGAGTACTCGGTCTGCAGGGCGGTGATCGGGTGCACGGCGTGCGCGCGGCGGATGGTCCCCGCCGACGCCTCGGACAGCCCGAGGTGGCGCACCTTGCCGGCCTCGACGAGCTCCTTCATGGCGCCGACCGTCTCCTCGATCGGGACCGTCTTGTCCACGCGGTGCTGGTAGTAGAGGTCGATGTGGTCGACACCGAGCCGCTGCAGCGAGGCGTCGCACGCGGAGCGCACGTACTCCGGCCGGCCGTTGATCCCGAGCCGGCTGCCGTCCTCCCCGCGCTGGTTGCCGAACTTGGTCGCGAGCTGGACCTCGTCGCGGCGACCCTGGATCGCCTTGCCGACGAGCTTCTCGTTGGTGAAGGGGCCGTACATGTCGGCGGTGTCCAGGAAGCTCACGCCGAGGTCGAGCGCCCGGTGGATCGTGTCGAGGCCCTGCTGCTCGTCGCCGGTGCCGTAGAACTCCGACATCCCCATGCAGCCGAGGCCCAGGGTGGACACGGTGAGGGGGGAGGCGGTGCCCAGGACACGGGTGCCCAGGCCTGTCGGGGTGGACTCGTTGGTCATGCCACCCAGTCAACAGGCCCGGGGCAAGCCCGCGGTCAGTGGAAGCGTCGCCCGGTGACCCGCTCGGCGATGCCCTCCCGGTCCAGCAGCATGGTCAGCCCGCCGTTCCAGAACGAGAAGCCGGCGCCGGTGATCATCGCCAGGTCCAGGTCCTCGGGGGCCGCCACGACGCCCTCGTCGAGCATCAGCCGGGACTCCTCGGCCATCGCCTCCAGCACCCGGGTGCGGACCTCGGACGCGCTGAGCGCCGTCCCGTCGGCCGGCACCTCGAAGATCGCGGCCACCTCCGGGTCGACGGAGAAGTCCGGCAGGTAGACGCTGCCCTTGCCCGAGGCCACCAGCTCCCGCAGGTGCGGCGAGACGTGGAACCGGTCCGGGAACGCCTCGTGCAGGGTCTCGCTGTTGTGCAGCGCGATGGCGGGCCCGACCAGCGAGAGCAGGAAGAACGGCGGCATCGGGGCGACCCCGGCGAACGCGCCGTCCGCGACCTGCAGGGGCGTGCCCTCGTCGACGATCCGGCCGACCTCGCCGTTGAAGCGGCCCAGCAGCCGGTTGACGATGAAGGACGGGCTGTCCTTGACCAGGATGCTGGTCTTCTTCAGCGCCTTGCCGGTGGCGAAGGCGGTGGCCAGGGTCGCGTCGTCGGTCCGCTCGCCGTGCACGATCTCCAGCAGCGGCATCACCGCGACCGGGTTGAAGAAGTGGAAGCCGACCACCCGCTCGGGGTGCTCGAGGTCGGCGGCCATCTCGGTGATCGACAGCGACGAGGTGTTCGTGGCCAGCACGCACTCGTCGGACACCACGGCCTCGACGTCGGCGAAGACCGCCTTCTTGACCTTCATCTCCTCGAACACCGCCTCGATCACGAAGTCGACGTCGGTGAAGGCGGTGCTCTTGTCGACCGCGCCCGAGACCAGGGCCTTGAGCCGGTTGGCCTTGTCGGGGGAGACCCGGCCCTTGCCGAGCAGCTTGTCGACCTCGGCGTGCACGTAGCCCACGCCCTTGTCGACGCGGGCCTGGTCCAGGTCGGTCAGCACGACCGGCACCTGGAGGCGGCGGACGAGCAGCAGCGCGAGCTGGCCGGCCATCAGCCCCGCCCCGATGATGCCGACCTTGGTGACCGGGCGGGCGAGTGCCTTGTCGGGGGCGCCGGCCGGCCGCTTGGCGCGCTTCTGCACGAGGTCGAAGGAGTACAGCCCGGCGGCCAGCTCGGGGGAGAGGATCAGGTCGGCCAGCGCCTCGTCCTCGGCCGCGAAGCCCTCGTCGCGCGAGGCGGTCCGGGCCGCGGCGATCAGGTCGAGCGCACGGTAGGCGGCCGGGGCGGCACCGCCGGTCTTGGCGTCGGCGACGCCGCGTCCCTTCGCCACGGCAGCGTCCCAGGCGTCGCCACGGTCGACCTCGGCCCGCTCGACGGTGACGGCACCGGTGAGCACCCGGGCCGCCCACAGCAGCGACTGCTCGAGGAAGTCGGCGCCCTGGAACTCGGCGTCCGCGAGCCCGAGCTCGAAGGCGGCGTGCCCGGACAGGGTGCGGCCCTGGTTGAGCGGGTTCTCCACGATCACCTTGACCGCGGCGGCCGCGCCGACCAGGTTCGGCACCAGCCAGGCGCCACCCCAGCCGGGCACCAGGCCGAGCATCACCTCGGGCAGCCCGAGAGCGGGGGCGGAGTCCTGCACGGTGCGGTAGTCACAGTGCAGCGCGACCTCGAGGCCGCCGCCGAGCGCCAGCCCGTTGACGAAGCCGAACGTCGGCTTGCCGCCGTCGCCGAGCTTGCGGAACACCGCGTGGCCCAGCCGGGCGATGAGCAGCGCGTCGTCGCGGCCGCCCAGCCCGGTCATACCGGACAGGTCGGCGCCGGCCGCGAGGATGAACGGCTTGCCGGTCACCCCGATGGCCACGACCTCGTCGCGCTCCAGGGCCCGGTCGAGGGCGTCGTTGAGGGAGGCCAGCGACCTCGGGCCGAACGTGTTCGGGCGGGTGTGGTCGAGCCCGTTGTCCAGGGTGATCAGCGCCATCGTGCCGGCGCCGTACGGGAGGGCGACGTCGCGGGACTTGGCCTCGGTGACGACCTCGTCGCCGGCCATCGCGATGCCGCGCTCGAGCAGGGCGTGCAGCTCAGGTGTGATCAGCGGCGCAGCCATCAGGCGACCTCTTCCTTCGTGCCGGTGTAGTGCGGGTTCTCCCAGATCACGGTGCCGCCCATGCCGATGCCGATGCACATCGTGGTGAGCCCGTAGCGGACGTCGGGACGCTCCTCGAAGCGGCGGGCGAGCTGGGTCATCAGCCGGACGCCCGACGAGGCCAGCGGGTGGCCCATCGCGATCGCGCCGCCGTACGGGTTGACCCGCTCGTCGTCGTCGGCGATGCCGAAGTGCTCGAGGAAGGCCAGCACCTGGACGGCGAAGGCCTCGTTGACCTCGAAGGCCTCGATGTCGTCGATGGTGAGGCCGGCCTGCCGCAGCGCCTTCTCGGTGGCCGGGATCGGCCCGGCTCCCATGACCTCGGGCTCGACGCCGGTGAACGAGAACGACACCAGCCGCATCCGCACCGGCAGCCCGAGCTCGCGCGCGGTCTCCTCGTCGGCGAGCAGGGCGGCGGTGGCGCCGTCGTTGATGCCGGCGGCGTTGCCGGCCGTCACCCGCCCGTGCGAGCGGAACGGCGTCTTCAGCGAGGCCAGGTCCGCGGCGGTGGTCTGCGGGCGCGGCGGCTCGTCGACCGTGGCGAGCCCCCAGCCGGCCTCGGCGGTGCGGATCGCGACCGGCACCAGGTCCGGCTGGATCTTCTCGTCGGTGTAGGCCTGCGCGGTCTTGCGCTGCGAGCGGAGCGCGTAGGCGTCCGCGCGGTCCTTGGTGATCGAGGGGTACCGGTCGTGCAGGTTCTCCGCGGTGTTGCCCATCGAGAGTGCCTCGGGGTCGACGACCTTCTCCGACATGATCCGCGGGTTCGGGTCGACGCCCTCGCCCATCGGGTGCCGGCCCATGTGCTCGACGCCACCGGCGATCACCACGTCGTAGGAGCCGAACGCGATGCCGGCGGCCGTCGTGGTGACGGCCGTCATCGCCCCGGCGCACATCCGGTCGATCGCGAAGCCCGGCACGCTCTGCGGCAGCCCGGCCAGCAGGGCCGCGGTCCGGCCGATGGTCAGGCCCTGGTCGCCGATCTGGGTGGTGGCCGCGATCGCCACCTCGTCGACGCGGTCCGGCGGCAGGGCGGGGTTGCGGCGCATCAGGTCACGGATGCACTTGATCACCAGGTCGTCGGCTCGGGTCTCGGCGTACTGGCCCTTGGCCTTGCCGAAGGGGGTGCGTACGCCGTCGACGAAGACGACCTCGCGCAGCTGTCGGGGCACGCGTGCTCCTCGAGTGGGGGACGGGACGGTGCCTACGCTACTCGCTGGTAACAACGCCGGGAAGCGCGTGCGGTGTGGCCGTCGTCACCCGGGCCGGGCCGTCAGCCGACCGCGGAGCTCATCGCCGCGATGTGCTCCGGGGTGGAGCCGCAGCAGGCGCCGATCACGTCGATGCCGATCGCCCGGAGCCTGCGGGCGTGGCCGGCCAGGTCGGCGGGCGACTTGTCGTACTCGAAGTGGTCGCCGACGACCTGCGGCAGCCCGGCGTTGGACTGCGCGACCAGCAGCAGGCCCTCGGGGCGTGCCTCGGCCAGCTGGGCCGCGATCGCCTCCATCTCCTCGGGGCCGCGCCCGCAGTTCGCGCCCACGGCGTCCACGCCGGCCCCGGCCAGTGCGGTCACCGCGTCACCGGGCCGGACGCCCATCATGGTGCGGAGGTTGGTGTCGAAGGAGAGCGTGGCGATCACCGGCAGGTCCGGTACGACGGAGCGGGCCGCCGCCACGGCGGCGGCCACCTCGGCGAGGTCGCTCATCGTCTCGATCAGCACCACGTCGATGCCGCCGGCGGCCAGCCCGCGGAGCTGCTCGGCGAAGATCTCCTCCGCGTCGTCAGACGTCATCGTGCCGAGCGGGGCGAGCAGCTCACCGGTGGGACCGAGGTCGCCCGCGACCAGCACCCCGTGCTCGTCGGCCACCGTCCGGGCGATCGCCGCCGCCGCCTCGTTGAGCTCGTGCACGCGGTCCTCGAGGCCGTGCATCTGGAGCCGGGGACGGCTGCCGCCGAAGGTGTTCGTGGTGAGCAGCCGGGCGCCCGCCCGGGCGTAGGCCTCGTGGCACCCGCGCACCGCCTCCGGGCGCTCGACGTTCCACAGCTCGCCGGAGCCCCCGTCGTCGAGGCCGCGGTCCTGGAGCAGCGTGCCCATGCCGCCGTCGACGAGCAGGGGGGCGTCGCCGACGAGGGCGGCGAGCCGGTTCGTGGTGGTCATCAGCGGTCCTCCGCGGGTCCGAGGGAGTCCAGGTACTGAGCGAGGCGCTCCGGTGGCCACTGCGCCTCCAGGTCGGCCACCACCCGGTCCGCGACCTCGGTGCCGCTGCCGACGGCGGGGGTCCAGCTCCCGCGGGCCCAGCCGGCGAGGTAGTCGTCGCTGCCGGTGTCGCCGAGCCGCATGGCGGCCTCGTCGATCGCCTCCTGCAGGCGTGGGGCGAGCGGGGCCTTGGTCACCTCCCCACCAGCCCGTACGACGACCAGGGACGGCAGGTCGCGCCAGGAGGTCACCTGGTACTCGGCGTGCGCGGGGTGCTGGGTCACCACGCGAGCCTAGGACGTCGAGCCGCTCCTGCGGGCGCCGTCTCAGCGTCGCGAAGCGTCCTGGACGCAGAGCACCGCCCAGGGCAGCGCCTCGAGCCGCTCGGCACCGATCGGCTCCCCGCAGACGTCGCAGCACCCGTAGCTGCCGTCCGCGAGCTTGGCGGCCGCGCGGTCGACGTCGGCGAGGGTGACCTGGAGCTTGTCGTGGACGGCCACCTGGGAGAGCCGGTCCACCGCCATCGAGGTGCCCTCGCCGACGCGCTTGCCGAACGAGATCGAGCCCTGGTCGCCCGGTGCGACCTCCAGCACCCCGAGCTGGTCCTCGATCTCGGCGCGCTTGGCCTGGAGGGTGGCCGCGATGCCGGCGGAGTCCTGCGTGGGTGTGGTCATCCCCCCACTGTGCACGACGGGTGCGCGAGCGGGTGTCCCGCATCGGGCATAGTGAGGGCGGACGTGACGTTCACCCCCCATGAGAGGTCATCGATGACAGAGCCGGCGAGGTATGTGCACATCCTCGACGACGTGCCCGAGCTGGACGCGCTGGAGCAGGGACCGGTGCTGGTGTACTCGCTCGACGGCTTCCTCGACGCGGGGAACGCCGCCGCGCTGGCGACCCAGCACCTGCTCGACCAGTCATCGGGGCGGGTGGTGGCGAGCTTCGACATCGACGCGTTCTTCGACTACCGGGCCCGCCGTCCGCCGATGACGTTCGCGGAGAACCGCTACGAGGGGTACGAGCCGCCCCGGCTGGTGGTCCGGCTCAACCACGACAGCCTCGGGGTGCCGTACCTGCTGATGACCGGCCCCGAGCCGGACACCCACTGGGAGGCGTTCGCGCTCGCGGTCCGGGCGGTCGTGGAGAAGCTCCGGGTCCGGCTGACGGTGTCGATGGGGGCGGTGCCGATGGCGGTCCCGCACACCCGTCCGGTGATGCTCACCAACCACGCGACCGTCCCCGAGCTGCTGATCGCCGAGAACGTCTGGAAGGGCCAGATCCGGGTGCCGGCGAGCGCCCAGGCGCTGGTCGAGCTGCGGCTCGGCGGCTGGGGCCACCCGGCGATGGGCTTCGTGGCGCACATCCCGCACTACGTCGCCCAGCTCGACTACCCCGCCGCCTCCGCGACGATGCTGGAGTCGGTGGAGGTGGTCACCGGGCTCGAGTGGGACCTGACGGCCATCGAGGCGGCGGGGCAGGCCAAGATGGTCGAGATCGCCGCACAGGTCGAGGACTCCGCCGAGGTCCAGGAGGTCGTCAGCGGCCTCGAGCAGCAGTACGACGCGTTCCACCGTCCCGCCGTCGAGGACGCCGAGGCCCTGCCGCTGGCCGAGGAGAAGGACCTGCCGACGGGGGAGGAGCTCGGCGCCGAGTTCGAGCGCTTCCTCGCCGGCCTCGACGGCCCCACCGACCCAGGAGAGTAGCCCTCCCGTGCCCAATTCCGCCGACGAGCTCGTCGCCCTCCTCGACCTCGAGACCATCGACGTCAACCTCTTCCGGGGCACCCAGCCCGACACGCTGCTGCAGCGCGTCTTCGGCGGCCAGGTCGCCGGCCAGTCGCTGGTCGCGGGTGCCCGCACCGTGGACCCGCCGCTGGCCGTGCACTCGCTGCACAGCTACTTCCTGCGCCCGGGCGACGTCTCCGTCCCGATCGTGTACGACGTCGAGCGGATGCGCGACGGCCGGTCCTTCTCGACCCGGCGGATCGTGGCACGCCAGCACGGCCGGCCGATCTACTTCATGACCGCCAGCTTCCAGGTGCCCGAGGACGGCTTCGACCACCAGGACGTCATGCCCGACGTCCCGACCCCCGAGGACTCCGTCGACATCGGCGACATGTTCCGCAAGCAGTCCCCGGACGACGAGAACCACTGGCTCGACGAGTGGGCGGCCCTGGAGATGCGGGCCATCGGCGACTCCCGGCCGGGCGGCCTGATGCCCGACGACGTGCACCCCGCTCAGTCCCGGCTGTGGATCCGGGTCGGCGGCCGCCTCGACGACGACGAGCTCACCCACCGGGCGGCGTTCACCTACGCCAGCGACATGACGCTGCTCGCCTCGGCGCTGGTGCCGCACGGCGTGCAGATCGCCGACCCGACGCTGCAGTCGGCCTCGCTGGACCACACGATCTGGTTCCACCGGCCGTTCCGTGCCGACGAGTGGCTGCTCTACGACCAGGTCTCGCCCTCCGCCTCCGGTGCCCGTGGGCTGGCTCTCGGCCGGGTGTTCACCCAGGACGGCCGGCTGGTCGCCACGGTCGCCCAGGAGGGGCTGATCCGGCCGCGCGGCTGACGCCGCCCGGGGACCGAATCACATCGGTGTCATTACCACAAACAGGTCAGAAGTAGTGGCAGACACGCGCAAACCGGGTTACGGTTGCGCGGTTCTGGGGTGCACGGGGTCCATGTGACTCATGTGGTTCCCGCCGGCCTGCTGAGGAGAACCGATGGGCATCGCCCTGCGCCTACGTGCACGAGTGCTGGTCCCGGTCGCCCTCGGCGCCGCCGTCCTGACCGGGCTGCCCGGTCCGTCGTACGCCGCCGGCACCAGCGGCCCCGACTACGAGATGCCCTTCCCGTGCGGCGACGTGTGGAACGGGTCGAGCCGCTACAACCACAGCCCCAGCGCGCTCGCCATCGACTGGAACCGCGCCGACGACCTCGGCGCGATCATGGTCGCCGCGGCCCCGGGGGTGGTGACCAGTGCGGTCAACCTCGGCAGCCGCAGCTACGGCCGCTACATCGTGGTCGACCACGGCGACGGCCGCTCCACCCTCTACGCGCACCTGAGCGCGTTCTGGTCCACCACCGGCCAGGCCGTGGACCAGGGCACCCCGCTGGGCCTCGTCGGCAGCTCCGGTGGCAGCACCGGCCCGCACCTGCACTTCGAGGAGCGGCTGAACCGGGTCGACCAGCGCTCGTACTTCCACCGGACCCCGTTCGTGATGGGCACCACGCAGGCCTCGCAGAGCTGCGGCGACGTGCCGGTGATCGGCGACTGGGACGGCAACGGCACCTCGAACATCGGTGTGCAGCGCCGCTCCACCACGCCGGTGTTCACGCTGAAGCGCCCCGGGAAGGCCGCGCTGACCATCCCCTTCGGCTGGCGCACCGACCAGCCGGTCAGCGGCGACTGGGACGGCGACGGCCGGATCGACATCGGCGTCCGGCGCCCCAGCAGCCAGCAGTTCGTGCTGCGCAGCGCGGGAGGCGGCACCACGACCTTCAAGCTCGGCCGGGTCAGCGACACCGGCGTGAGCGGCGACTGGGAGGGTGACGGCAAGACCAACGTCGCCGTCTGGAACCCGGCCACCCGGGTCTGGACGCTGCGGATGGCCGACACCACCACCCGGAGCATCACCTTCGGCTCCCTCGGGGACCGCCCGGTCACCGGCGACTGGGACGGCGACGGCAACACCGACCTCGGCGTGTTCTCCGCGTCCACCGCGACCTTCACGCTGCGGACGGTGAGCCGCACCGGCGTGGTCACCCTCAAGAGGGTGCCCTGGGGCACCTCGACCAGCCTGCCGGTCGCCGGCGACTGGAACGGCGACCACATCGGCGACATCGGCGTCTGGGACCCGGCCACCGCGAAGTTCTCGCTGCGGCTGAGCCCTGCCGGCACCCGGACCACGGTGGTCACCCGCAGGCCGGCCTGGGGCCTCCCGCGCGGCTGAGCAGGTGCGGCGCGCCGGTCCTCGGGTCGGTCAGCGAGAACGCGTACCCGTCGTCCTCGCGCCGGGACCCGAAGGCCACCGTGCCCGGGAGCAGCACCGGCTTCTTGAACGCCACGTCGACGGTGACCGCGTCGGGCAGCCGGCCCTCGAGCGCCGCGAGGCAGCGGGCCTTGCTCCACATGCCGTGCGCGATCTGCCGCGGGAACCCGAACGCCTTGGCGGTCAGGGCGTAGAGGTGGATCGGGTTGTGGTCCCCGGACACCGCGGCGTACCGCCGGCCGAGGTCGCCGGGCAGCCGCCACTCGACGTCGCCCGCCTGCACCGCTCCGAGCGCGAGGCCGCTGGCCGGTGCGGCCGGGTCGCCGGCACCGGTCCGCAGGAACGTGCTGGTCTCCTCCCAGACCAGCTCACCGGCCGAGCGCACCTCGGTGAGCAGGTCGAAGACCCGCCCCTTCGGGTGGGCGCGCAGGTGGTCGGGGCGCGCCGTCACGTGCAGCCGCTCCGAGGCACCGATCGGCCGGTGCTGGGTCAGCGAGTTCTCGAGGTGGACGGTGCCGATCGCCGGGAACGGGAACGCCGCGTCGGTCATGATGGCCAGGTGCAGGCCGAAGGCCAGCAGGTGCGGGTAGGTCAGCGGCAGGGTCTCCACGGCCTGGAACCCGCACACCTCGGCGTACGCCGCGACGTGCGCCCGGTCCACGGCGACGTCGTCGCGGGTGAGGGTGAGCGGCGGCAGCGTGCTCCCGCTCCGGCGCAGGCCGGGGAGCCGGTTGACGACCGGGATCGCGGGCAGCGCCGCCCTCAGCATCACTGGCAGCGGCATCGACTCACGCCCCCAGCATCATCTGGCCGCAGACCCGGACCACGTTGCCGTTGACCGCGGTGGAGGCCGGGCTCGCGAACCACGCGATGGTCTCCGCGACGTCGACCGGCAGGCCGCCCTGGGACAGCGCGTTGAGCCGTCGGCCGACCTCCCGGGTCGCGAACGGCACCGCGGCCGTCATCTTGGTCTCGATGAACCCGGGAGCGACCGCGTTCACGGTGATGCCGTCGGGCAGGTCGTCGGCCAGGCTCTCCACGAGACCGATGACGCCGGCCTTGGAGGCCGCGTAGTTCGTCTGCCCCACGTTGCCGGCGATGCCCGCGATGGAGGCCACGCCGACCACCCGGCCGTTGGGCCGGACCAGGCTCTGCCCCAGCAGCTCGGTGGTGATCCGCTCGGGGGCGGTCAGGTTGACCGCGACCACCGACGCGAAGGTCTCGGGCTTCATGTTCATCAGCCGCTTGTCCCGGGTGATCCCGGCGTTGTGCACCACGATGTCGACGCCGCCGAAGGAGTCCTTGACGTGCCTCGCGATCCGCTTCGGGGCATCGCCGGCGGTGATGTCGAGACAGAGGTGGTCCCCGCCCAGCTCAGCCATCACCGTCTGCAGCTCGGCGGCGGCCTGCGGGACGTCGACGCCCAGCACGGTCGCGCCGTCGCGGTGCAGGACCCGGGCGATCTGCTCGCCGATGCCCCGGCTCGCGCCGGTGACCAGGGCGACCCTGCCCGCGAGCGGTCGGGCCTGGTCGGCGACCTCCTCAACCACGGCGGTGGCGCCGTGCGACCCGATCCGGACCACCTGGCCCGAGACGTAGGCCGACTTCGGGGAGAGCAGGAACGCCAGCGTCGAGGAGAGCGCGCCGTCGGCGGCCGGGACCACGTACACGAGCTGGACGGTGCTGCCGCGGCCGACCTCCTTGCCGAGTGAGCGGGTGAAGCCCTCCAGGGCCCGCTGCGCCACCCGCTCCCCGGCGGAGTTCGTGGACTCCGGGGGGGTGCCGAGCACCACGATGCGCGCACAGCCCTCCAGGCTGCGCAGCAGCGGGGTGAAGAACTCCTGAAGCTCGCCGAGCCGGTCCGAGGAGGTGATCCCGGTGGCGTCGAAGACCAGTCCCTGGTAGCGCTGGTCCGCGGGAGCGTCCTGCACAGCGGCGATGCCGAGCCCGTCGAGCGCGGCCACCACCGCCTGGGTGAGCCGGCCGCCTCCGCCGACCGCGACCGTCCCGTCGACCAGCGGTGCGCCCTCGGTCCACCGGTCCAGCCGGACCGGGTTGGGCAGGCCGAGGTTCTTGGCCAGCAGCTGACCGACGGGGGTGTGGATCAGGGACTGGTAGCGGTCGCTCATCGCGCGGAGGTCTCCTCGGGTGCGGTCGGGGTGCTGACCGGGCCAGTATGTACCCACCAGTAACCTAGGCGTCACCAGCCCTACCGTGAGGAGCCGTCATGCAGGACAAGACCCGTCGTGTCGCCGTCGTCGGAGGCAACCGGATCCCGTTCGCACGATCGAACACGGTCTACGCCACCGCGTCCAACCAGGACATGCTGACCGCCGCGATCGACGGCCTGGTCGCCCGCTACGGACTCCGGGGCGAGCGTCTCGGCGAGGTGGTGGCCGGTGCCGTGCTCAAGCACTCCCGGGACTTCAACCTGACCCGCGAGGCGGTGCTCGGCTCCAGCCTCGCGCCCGAGACCCCGGCCTACGACCTCCAGCAGGCGTGCGACACCGGGATCCAGGCGGCCGTCCAGGTGGCCAACAAGATCGCCCTCGGCCAGATCGAGGTCGGCATCGCCGGCGGCACGGACACCACCTCCGACGCGCCGATCGCGGTCGGCGAGAGGCTGCGCAAGATCCTGCTCGAGGCCAACCGCGCGAAGACCCTCCAGGGCCGGCTCGCGGCCCTGGCCAAGGTGCGTCCCCAGCACCTGGTGCCGTCGATCCCGCAGAACGGCGAGCCCCGCACCGGCCTGTCGATGGGGGAGTCGGCGGCCCTCACCGCGGTCGAGTGGGAGATCGGCCGCGAGGAGCAGGACGAGCTGGCGGTGTCCTCGCACCGGAACCTCGCCGCGGCGTACGACCGGGGCTTCCTCGACGACCTGGTGACCCCGTTCCTGGGTCTCGACCGCGACCAGAACCTGCGGCCGGACTCGTCGGTGGAGAAGCTCGCCACGCTCAAGCCGGTCTTCGGCCGGGGCGCGGCCGCCACCATGACCGCCGCCAACTCGACGCCGCTCACCGACGGGGCGTCCGCGGTGCTGCTCTGCTCCGAGGAGTACGCCGCGGCCCGCGGCTGGCACGTGCAGGCGTTCCTGACCGCCTACGAGACGGCGGCGGTGGACTACGTGCACGGCGGGGAGGGGCTGCTGATGGCGCCGGCGTACGCGATGCCGCGGATGCTCGAGCGCGAGGGCCACTCGCTCCAGGACTTCGACTTCTACGAGATCCACGAGGCGTTCGCCTCGCAGGTGCTGGCCACCCTCAAGGCCTGGGAGGACCCGATCTTCTGCAAGGAGCGGCTCGGCCTCGACGCCCCGCTGGGCGCGATCGACCGGTCCCGGCTCAACGTCGCCGGGTCCTCGCTGGCCGCCGGGCACCCGTTCGCCGCGACCGGCGGCCGGATCGTGGCGACGCTGGCCAAGCTGCTGGACGAGAAGGGCTCCGGCAAGGGCGTGATCTCGATCTGCGCCGCCGGCGGCCAGGGCGTCACGGCGATCCTGGAGAAGTAGCCCGCGGACCGGGTCAGGGGGCGCCGACCGCCATCGCCACGCTGGAGGCGATCAGGTGCTCCTTGACCTGGTCCGGGGAGAGCGGCGCGATCGTGGGCACCCCGGGTGCCGCCTCCTTGACGACCATCCCGACCCGGGCCAGCTGGAGGCCGCCGAGGCCGCTGGCGTAGAGCGTGTTCGCGAGCAGGTGCACGTCGCCGGTGTGGAAGACCCCGGCGTCGACCCCGCCCTGGATGGCCGACGCGACCGGCGCGAGGCAGGTGGCGATGCCGCGCCCGAGCCGGTACATCGCACCCTCGCTGATCTCCTCGAGCAGCTCCGGGCCGGGGCGCCGCATCAGGGTCAGCGCGCAGTCCACGAACGCGGGGTAGGCCAGCCCGTAGTCGACGAAGGCGGCGGTGATCGCCCGCAGCCGCTCCACCGGCCCGGCGCCCGGCACGTCGACGGCGCGCAACCGCTCGACGAGCTCGTCGAGGTAGCCCACCAGGGTGAGCGCGAACAGCTCCTCCTTGCCGGTGAAGTGCCGGTAGATGATCGCCCGGTTGATCCCCACGGACCGGGCGATGTCCTCGATCTGCGCGTCCCGCACGCCGCGGGCGTCGAACAGGTCCCGGGTCGCGGACAGGATCTGCTGCTCGCGGCGACGGCGTCGCGTCGCCGCCGCGGTGCGACGGCCGTCCTCGGGGGCGTCGTCGGTCCGCGGCGAGGTCATGGCGCCATGCTACGCACGAGACCGACCGTGTCGGCCTCGTCGGCGGTCTTGTCGTCGCGGTAGCGCAGCACCCGCGCGAACCGCAGCGCGAGCCCCGCCGGGTAACGGCTGGACGTCTGCAGACCGTCGAAGGCGACCTCGACGACCTGCTCGGGACGCACCGTCACCACGTGTCCGGTGCGGGACTCCTCGAGCTCCAGGAACCGCTCGGTCTGCCAGGCGAGCATCGCGTCGGTCATCCCCTTGAACGTCTTGCCGAGCATCACGAAGCCGCCGGTGTCCGGGTCGCGGGCCCCGAGGTGGATGTTCGAGAGCCAGCCCCGGCGCCGTCCGCTGCCCCACTCCACGGCCAGCACCACCAGGTCCAGGGTGTGCCGCGGCTTGACCTTCACCCAGGCGGCGCCACGGCGGCCCGCGTCGTACGGCGCGTCCAGGCCCTTGACGACGACCCCCTCGTGGCCGGCTGCGACCACCGTGTCGAAGAGCCGGGCGGCCTCCGCCGGGTCGGCGGTCACCGTGCGCGGCACGACCAGCTCCGGGGGCAGCACCGCTGCCAGCCGCTGGAACCGGTCGCGGCCGGGGGAGTCGACGAGGTCCTCGCCGTCGACGTGCAGCAGGTCGAAGAAGTACGACGTCAGCGGCACCTGGGCCCGCAGCGTCGCCACGTCGAGGCGGCTCGCGGTGCGGGCCCCGGTCTCCTGGAACGGCCGGGGCCGGCCGTCGCCGGTCAGCGCGATCGCCTCGCCGTCGAGCACCAGCGTGGCCGCGGGCAGGGCGGCCACCGCCTCGACCACCTCCGGCACCCGGTCGGTGATCTCCTCGAGGCTGCGGGTGAACACCTGGACCGCGCCGGCGTGCTTGTGCACCTGGATCCGGATGCCGTCGAGCTTGCTGTCCACGGCCACCGTCGCGCCGTCGGGGGCGGCCTTCGTCATGGCCTGGCCGACGTCCGGGGCGCTGGAGGCGAGCATCGGCCGGACCGGGCGGCCGGGTCGCAGCGTGAACGCGGCCAGCGCGTCCTCGCCACCGCCGAGCGCGGCCGCGGCGACCGGGAGTGTCGACCCGGCGAACATCGACGCCCGGCGCACCGTGGCCGCCGGCAGCCCGGCTGCGACGGCGACCGCCTCGAGCATCAGCCCGTCCAGCGCCCCCTGGCGCAGCTCGCCGGTGACCAGGCCGCGGAGGTAGGCCTGCTCCTCGGCGGTGGCCCGCGCGAAGACGGCGTCGGTGAGGGCGGCCCGGCGCTCCTGGGACCCCGGTCCGGCGACCCCGCTGATCTGCTCGAAGGCGTCGTGCACCTCGGCGACGGTCAGGCCGGCCGTGGCGGCCGGCTCGGGCAGCGCGGTCAGGCTGCGCCAGCCGAGCCCGGTGCGGCGCTGCCGCAGCACGCCGGAGAGGTACGACGTCGCCGTCTCCACCTCGGCGGGTCCAGCGGTGGCGAGCGCGTCCGCGAGCGCCGCGATCTTGGCCGTGCGGGAGCGGGTGGCCGCGACGGCCGCCGAGGCCCGGACCAGGTCGGTGAGCAGCATGCGGCCCATTGTCGCCGAGCCCACCGACGTACCCTGTGGCCGTGGTGAGCACAGGCGACGGGGCGGTCGAGCGGGTGTGGCGCCCCGGGTGGCCCTGCCCGACCGGCACCACGCTGTCGATCCTGCGGAAGGGGTCCGGCGACCCGACCTTCCGGGTGGACGCGGACGGCACCATCTGGCGCGGCATCCGGACGCCCGTGGGGACCGCGACCCTGCGGCTGCGGACCCTGCCGAGCGCGGCCGAGGTGCACGCGACCGCCTGGGGGGAGGGGGCGGACTGGGCGCTGGAGAGCGTCCCGGCGATGCTCGGCGCCGACGACGACCCGAGCGGGTTCGCGCCCACCCACCCGGTGCTGGCCGACGCCCATCGCCGCCGCCCGCACTGGCGGGTGTGCCGCACCGGCCTGGTGATGGAGGCGCTGGTGCCGGCGATCCTCGAGCAGAAGGTCACCGGGCAGGAGGCCCTGGGTGGCTTCCGGAAGCTGGTGCGCCGGCATGGCGAGCCGGCGCCCGGTGCGGGAGCCGACCGGGGGCTGTGGGTGCAGCCCGCCGCGGAGTCGGTGCGGATGATCCCGTCGTGGGAGTGGCTGCGCCTGCACGTCGACCCCGCCCGGTCCCGCGCGGCCGTCAGGGCGGCCCAGGTGGCGTCCTCGGTCGAGCGCACCGCCGGGCTGCCCGCCGACGAGGCGGACCGGCGGCTCCGGTCGCTGCCGGGCGTCGGGGTCTGGACGAGCGCCGAGGTCCGCTTCCGTGCGCACGGGGACGCCGACGCGGTCAGCTTCGGCGACTACCACATCGCCAAGAACGTGGGCTGGGCGCTGACCGGCTCGGAGGTCGACGACGACGGCCTCGCCGAGCTGCTCGAGCCCTACCGGCCGCACCGGTACCGGGTGCAGCGGCTGGTCGAGCTGGCCGGGCTGAGCCGCCCCCGGCACGGGCCGCGGATGGCCCCGCGGCGGCACCTCCCGGCCTCCTGAGCCCGCTCAGCGGGTGATCGCTGCGGGCACGCGGTCAGGCCCCGCCGTCCGGGACGACCTCGTCGCGCCACGAGTGCTGCGGCTCGTACCCCAGCACCCGCCGGGCCTTCTCGATCGACAGCAGGGTCTGCGTCCCGGTCACCTCGCCCCGGACCTCGACCCCGGGGAACACCCGCTCCGCCAGCTCCGCGCTCGGCGTCGACATCACCGTGTCGGCGTTGGCGATCACGAACACGTCGCGACCGGTGGCGTCGAGCTCGAGCGCGCGCCGGCAGGCCTGGGCGCCGTCGCGGGCGTCGATGTAGCCCCACAGGTTCCACTTGCGCAGCATCGGGTCGGCGTCGAAGGACCCGAACTCCGCGTAGTCCTCGGGGTACATCACGTTGGAGAAGCGCAGCCCGATCATCTTCAGCTCGGGCTCCCAGCGGCAGAACTGCCCGGCCATCTCCTCCTCGAGCGTCTTGGCCAGCGAGTACGACGACTCCGGGCGCGGGTGGTAGTCCTCGTCCACCGGTATGTAGGGCGGCGGGGTGTCGAACGGCAGACCGAGGACCGTCTCGGACGACGCCCAGACCACGTTGGTGATCCCGACCGCCCGGGCCGCGGCGAAGACGTGGTGGGTGGCGGTGATGTTGTTGACGAAGGTCGTGGTGTTGGGGACCAGGCCGGGCGCCGGGAACGCCGCGAGATGCACGACCCCGTCCACCTCGTCGTACCGGTCCTCGATGCGGCTGAGGGCCTGCACCACCTGTCCGTAGTCCGTGAGGTCCACGAGCAGGAAATCGCCGGGTGCGTCCGCCGCCGGGGGCACCCGGTCGAGGTTCACCACGTCGTAGCCGTGCTCGGCCAGGTCCAGGACGACGGCGCGTCCGAGCTTGCCGCTTCCACCGGTCACCGCGATACGAGTCATGGCCGCCCGGTACCCCGCAGGGAGGACGGCAACACGCCCGAGTCGACGACCGCGCGCCTCAGTGGCGACACCAGGTCGTGCAGGCGCCCGGTCGCCTCGGCGCCGACGCGCGCCCAGCCCTCGAGCGCGAGCCGGTCGGTGTCGTCCTCGACGCGCTGGCGCTGCTCCCGGCCCTCGTCGGTGAAGCCGCCGTCCGCGCCGAGCCAGCCACGCTCCCGGAGCCGGTCGGTCGCCGCGGCGTACTCCTCCTCGGACCAGCCGCGGGTCTTGCGCAGGAAGGACGTCGACGAGGAGTACATCCCGCCGAGCACGGTCGCCTCGACCGGGTCGATGCCGGCGTGCTGGAGCACCGAGAGGTGGCCGTCGCCGCGGTGCTCGCGGATCAGGGTGGCGGCGTGCCAGAGCGCCAGCAGGTCGTCGTCGGGCCAGGGCAGGTCGGCGTGCGCGGCGTACAGCGGGCGGCCCTGCGGGGTCAGCCCGGCGCAGACGGCGCGGGCGATCTCCAGCGCCTCGCCGACGTCGGGACGGCCGACGGCCTTCTCCAGCGCCAGCGCCATCCCGCTCCGGCGGGCCGCCACCAGGCTCGTGGGTGAGGCGGTCTGCCAGGCCTCGGGGAGCGCCGCCTCGACCAGCCACGGCGCGAACACGTAGAACGTCGCCACCGTCAGCCCCGGACCGGCCTCCCCGAAGGCGGCGGCCCGGGCCGGGAAGTACGCCAGGCGCGGGTGCAGCCCCAGCTCGACGTACGCCGCGGTCACCTCGGGGGCGAAGTAGCCGAGCACGTGCAGGGTCTCGAGGTCGCTCCAGGCCTTGCGGGACAGGGGCAGCAGCGTGGCGTCCATGGGGCGAACCCTAGACGGGCCCTAGACGGACCCCGGGGCTGGCGGCAGGATGCGGGCAGGTGGTTGACGACACACGGCCAGGAGGCAGTCCCATGCGCAGCACGATGCAGGAGTTCCCGCTCACGATCGCGGCGATCATGAGGCACGGGACCGAGGTGCACGGGGACGGGCAGGTGGTCACCGCGACCGCGGGCTCGCAGCGCTCGCAGTCCTACGCCGAGGTCGGCCGGCGGGCCGCCCGGCTCGCGAACGCGCTGCGCGGCCTGGGCATCTCCGGCGACCAGCGGGTGGGCACCTTCCAGTGGAACAACGCCGAGCACCTCGAGGCCTACCTCGCCGTCCCCTCGATGGGGGCGGTCCTGCACACCCTGAACATCCGGCTGTTCCCCGAGCAGCTGACCTACATCGCCAACCACGCGGAGGACAAGGTCGTCATCGTCGACGACTCGCTGGTCGGCCTCCTCGCCAAGCAGCTGCCCACCTTCGAGAGCGTCGAGCACGTGCTGGTGGCGGGCCCCGAGGCGGCGTCGGCCGACCTCGACGCGCTACGCGTCGCCGGCAAGCAGGTACACCTGTACGAGGAGCTGCTGGCCGCCGCGGACGACACCTTCGCCTGGCCCGACCTCGACGAGCGGGACGCCGCGGCGATGTGCTACACCTCGGGTACCACGGGCCACCCGAAGGGCGTGGTCTACAGCCACCGGTCGTCCTACCTGCACTCGATGGCGGTCGGGCTCGGCATCGTCGGCGGGCTCACCTGGACCGACCGGGTGCTGCCGATCGTGCCGATGTTCCACGCGAACTCGTGGGGGTTGGCCTACGCCGCGATGATGACCGGCTCCTCGCTGGTGATGCCGGACCGCTGGCTCCAGGCCGAGCCGCTGTGCCGGTTCATGCGCGACACCCGGCCCACCGTGTCCGGGGCGGTCCCGACGGTCTGGAACGACGTGCTGTCCTATCTCGACCAGCACGAGGACATCGATCTCGCCTCGCACCTGCGGCTGGTGCTCTGCGGCGGCTCGGCGGTGCCGGTGTCGCTGCAGAAGGCGCTGGGGGAGCGGCACGGCATCAACATGGTCCAGGCCTGGGGGATGACCGAGACCTCGCCCGTCGCCTCGGTGGCCAGGCCGCCGCTCGGCGTCGAGGGTGAGGCGCAGTGGCGCTACCGCGGCGGCCAGGGCCGGATCCTGCCCGGGGTCGAGGCCCGCGTCGTCGGGGAGGCCGGCGACGTGCTGCCGCGGGACGGCGAGGCGGTCGGCGAGCTCGAGGTTCGGGGCGTCTGGGTGACCGGCGCCTACTACAAGGACGACGACCCGGAGAAGTTCCGCGACGGCTGGCTGCGCACCGGGGACGTCGGCAAGCTCGACGAGCTCGGCTACATCACGCTGACCGACCGGTCCAAGGACGTGATCAAGTCCGGCGGTGAGTGGATCTCCTCGGTGGACCTGGAGAACGCGCTGATGGCGCACCCGGACGTGGTGGAGGCGGCCGTCGTGGGGATCCCCGACGAGAAGTGGCAGGAGCGCCCGCTCGCCTCCGTCGTCCTGCGCGAGGGCGCCACGGTGACGCCGGCCGAGCTGCGGGACTTCCTCGGCTCGTCCGTCGCGAAGTGGCAGCTGCCGGACGCCTGGACCTTCATCGAGGCGGTGCCGCGGACGTCGGTCGGCAAGTTCGACAAGAAGGTGATCCGCAAGTGGTACGCCGATGGCGACCTGGAGGTCGCCGGCGCCGAGTAGCACAACCGCACGAAACTGGCGATCTCATGCGACACACTTGTGCGGACTCGGACAGGAACAGGTGTGGACTCCGCCACTTCGTCGCCGCAGGAGCGCGAGCAGCGCTTCCGGGAGATCTACGACGCGGCGTACGTCGACCTGCCCCGCTTCGTACGCAGGCGTGTCCATCCGACCCACGCCGAGGACGTGGTCGGTGACGTGCTCGTCGCGTGGCGCCGTCTCGACGAGGTCCCGGCCGACCTCTCGTCCGCGCGTGCCTTGCCGTCCGTCTGGTCGCCCACCGAGTCGACATCGCCGCAGCCTGGCCGCTCCTGAGCGCGTTGCACCAAGAGGCGATCGCACTCTCCGTCCTCGACGGGCTCACCGCGCCCGAGGCGGCCGCCGTACTGGGGATCTCCTCCACCGCCTTTCGCCTGCGGTTGTCCCGTGCCCGCCAGGGCTATGTGGGCAGGGACGTCACCGGTGTCACCGTGCACACCCCCGGGGGGACCGACGTCCAGGCTTCCGTCGCCCATGGGCGCTTTGCCGCCTGGTGGCCGTCAGACCGACTGAGCAGCGACAGCTCTGAAGCGAGGGGAGCGTGGACCTGCACCGTGACCCTCGCCGACGGCAGCACTCGACGGGTCGCCAGCTAGAGGGTTGCGCTCGAACGTACGTTCGAATACAATCGATCCATGGACGAGGTTGCGGATGCCGTGAGCGCCGCGGACCTGCGCGCGTGGGTCACGACGCTACGCCGGCTCGCCCCCTCCGACGACGCGGATCGCATCGAGATGCTCCGGGCGCTCGAGGAGCTCAAGTGCTCGGCGTCCGGAGCCCAGGCGCGGATCAGCCGGACGTTCGAGGAGTCCCAGCTCGAGGCGCAACGTGAGGCTGGGGTGCGGGCGCGCGACCTCGGCCGGGGCATCGCCGCGCAGGTCGCGCTCGCCCGTCGTGAGGCACCGCACCGGGGCTCCCGGCTGCTCGGTCTGGCCCACGCGCTGGACGAGATGCCGCACGCGTCAATGGCGCTGTCGCGCGGCAGGATCACCGAGTGGCGCGCCACCGTGCTCGCCCGGGAGACCGCCTGCCTCACCCGCGCGGAGCGCGGCGTCGTGGATGCCGAGCTCGCGGCCCGGCCCGGAGGGCTCGAGTCGATGAGCGACCGGGAGGTCGAGCGACTGAGCCGGACGATCGCCTACCGGCTCGACCCGCACTCGTTCACGCGCCGGGCCGCCAAGGCGGAGTCGGAGCGGTGCGTGACCGTGCGGCCGGCTCCGGACACGATGACCTACCTGACCGGTCTGCTGCCGGTGCGTGAAGGTGTTGCGGTCTACGCCGCCCTCACCGGCCACGCCGACTCCCTCAGGTCCCAGGGCGACGAGCGGTCCCGCGGGCAGATCATGGCCGACACGCTGGTCGAGCGGGTGACCGGACAGGCCACGGCCTCGGCCGTGCCCCTCGAGGTCGAGCTGGTGATGACCGACGCCGCGCTGCTGGCCGGCGACGGCACGCCCGGCCAGGTCGACGGCTACGGGCCCGTGCCTGCCCCGCTCGTGCGCCGCTGGCTGCGCGACACCGAGGCCGCGGTCTGGCTTCGGCGGCTCTACACCGCTCCCGGCACCGGTGAGCTGGCCGCCATGGACTCCACCCGGCGTTCGTTCTCGGGCAGCCTGCGTCGCTTCATCCGCGTCCGCGACGGCCTCTGCCGCACCCCGTGGTGCGGTGCGCCGGTGCGCCACATCGACCACGCCCGCCGGGCTGCCGATGGCGGGGAGACCAGCGTGCTGAACGGCCAGGGGCTCTGCCAGGCCTGCAACCTCGCCAAGGACGCCGTCGGCTGGCAAGCGCACACGGCCGGGTCCGGCGCCGTCGAGACGACCACGCCCACCGGGCACTGCTACCTCAGCCGGGTCCCACCGAGCCCGGCGGCCCGCGGTCCGTCGGGTCGGTCCCGTATGGATGTGCACTTCCGAGACCTCGTGCTGTCTGCCTGACCGGGCGAGCCGGCGCTAGGGCAGCGCCGCGTCAGGCCGTGTCGTAGTCGAACCGGACCTTTGGGTCGCGCGGTATCCGTGTCACGCCGTCGTCGATAGGCCACGACCGCCAGTAGAACGTCGTCCCGGCAAGGAGACTCAGGTGTCCCGGGGGGTCCTCGATGCGCGCGAGGTCCCGTAGTCGCCAGACGCGCCACCGCCGCGTGAGGCGGCCGGACTCGGCCTCGGAGAAGACCCCGGTGAACCCGACGGCCGGGTCGTTGGCCGAGGCGAGAAGCAGCACAAGCTGCTCCAGGGAGGGCTGCTCCGCGGCTGACGCATGCACGGGATGAAGTGTGACAGTGCAGCACTGGACGCGGGTCAGGCGCACGTACCGCCTTGCCTGTGTGCGTAGATCGCGTCGACGAGGCTCGGCCACAGCGCTGGTGGCCGGTCGTGCCCCATGTCCTCGAGAAGGAGGAGCCGGGCTCCGGGCGCCGGCTCGGCTGTTCGTCGCTCTCCGCTGGCGTCGGCGGCGGTGTCGTCGTGGCCGTGGATGGCGAGTGTCGAGACCTGCAGGGTCCGGAGGGCAGCGGCGCGTGAGCCGTCGAGGGTCATGGCGGCCGGCTGCCGGGTATGCCGGCCGGGTAGTAGCAGCGGTCGTAGCTCGCGGCGGCCAGGGCTCGTAGCGCTGCGGGGTCGCGGTATCGGCGTGAGGCCCAGACGAGGTCGCGCTCGGCGGCGGCGATGTAGCCGTCGCGGTCGGCTGGGTGCGGGATCTCGCCCAGGTGGAGCATGACCTCGCCGCGCTGGCCGACGTGCGCACCGTCTCGGGCAGCGCAGCCGGCCAGGAGGTGTTCGCACCTCAGATCGAGCTCGGCGTACGCATCGACCACGTTCTTCAGGACTGGTTGCGAGAACAGATCGCGGCTGCCGCCGCCGACGATCCGGCAGGTCCGGACAGCCCGGTCACAGCTGTGTCGTCAGACCGCCGTCGACGACGAAGTCGGAGCCGGTGATGTTCCCGCTGACGCGGTCGCTGGCGAGAACGACCACCAGGGCGGCCACCTCGTCCGGGCGGGTGAAGCGTCCGGTGACGGACTGGCCGGCCGCCTCCTGCGCGACCGCGTCCGGATCGCGTCCGCTGGCCCGGCCCACCGCGGCTGCGACGCCGGCGTCCCCCAGCCAGAGGTCGGTGGCCACCGGCCCGGGGCTGACCGTGTTCACCCGGACCCCGCCGGGTCCGACCTCCTTGGAGAGCGACTTGCAGTAGTTCGTGAGCGCCGCCTTGGCAGCGCTGTAGTCGATCACCCCCGGGTCCGGGAGGAACGCGTTCACCGAGCTGGTGGTCACGATCGACCCGCGGCCGGCGGCGAGCATGGCCGGGAGTGCGGCGCGCGTGGTCCGCACCGCCGCCATCAGGTTCAGGTTGATCGTGCTGAGCCACTGGTCGTCGGTCACCATCAGGGAGCCGTCGAGCCGCGGTGAGACCCGGCCGACGTTGTTGACGAGGACGTCGAGCCGTCCGGTGTCCAGGGCGGCCGCCACCAGGTCGACCGGCCCGGCGGGGGTCGCCAGGTCCACCAGGACCGGCTGCACGTCCTGCCGGTCGGCGAGCTCGGCCAGCTCCGCGCTGGTCTCCCGAGCGCCGGCGACCACCCGCACGCCCTCGGCGACGAGGGCTCGGGTGATGGCCAGGCCGATGCCCTTGCTCGCGCCGGTGACGACCGCGACGCACCCGTCCAGTCCTAGGTCCATGACCCGACCCGGCCCGTCACAGGTCCTGCACCTTCAGCCAGTCGAGCACGGCGTCGGCCACGTCCCTCCAGCCGCTGTCCACCGTGAGCGAGTGCCCTCGTCCCTCGAACTGGCGCAGCTCGGTGACCGCCGAGGAGTCGCGGTACTGCTTGAACGTCGACCGGGTCACCACGTCGGGCACGGTGTGGTCCTTGGTCCCCGAGATCAGCAGCAGCGGGCCTCGCGACTCGTTCGCGGTGTCGACCTTGGCCTCCGAGTGCAGCGCGAAGTTGGCGGCGGCCGCCTGGAACAGGGGACGCGCCGGCGAGGGGATCGTCCACCGGTCGTAGAGCGCGTCGGACTCCTGCTCCGTGAGGGCGTTGCCGAAGCCGTACCGGAACTCGGACTGAGTCAGGGACACGGCCCGGTGCAGGTTCGCGGGGTTGCCGAGCGCAGGGAGGCCAGCCCGCAGCTGGGCGAGCGGCAGCGGCAGCACGCCCTTGATCTGGGCCGGGTCGATGGCCACGCCCGCGGCGCCGATGCCCTGACCGAGCAGCTTCTCGGTGATCAGCCCACCGAACGAGTGACCGATGATGACGGGCGGTGCGCCGAGCCCCGCGATGATCGTCGCGTAGTGCTCGACCGCCTCGTCGATGCTGGTGTTCGCCACCAGCTCGGGTTCCTCGCGTGCTGCGGCGACCGTGTCCGGCTCGTGCGGCCATCCCGGCGCCACCGGCTCGTAGCCGGCCTCACGGAACAGGTCGAGCCAGGGTCCCCAGCTGGTGGCGTGCAACCAGAGGCCGTGGATGAAGACCGCGGGGGTGGCGGGTTCTGTCATGGACGACTCCTTGGATACGTCGGGGAACGGACTGCCAGCCCCCCGGAGGGAGGAGCTGCGTCCCGGGCGCCGCTCCTCCCTCCGAGACAACACCGGACGCGGCGTCGGCGTCCAAGACCCATCCGGTCGTGATCGATAACCGCACTGGTCGACACCGAGCAGTTCCCGATACCGTGACGAGGGCGGAGGGGACGGCATGGACCTTGACCTGCGGCTGGTGAGGTACTTCGTCACGGTCGCCGACGAGCTGCACTTCGGCCGTGCTTCCACGAGGCTCTACATCAGCCAGCCGGCGCTCTCCAGGCAGATCCGCAAGCTCGAGAACGACCTCGGAGCCCAGCTCCTCGTGCGCGACAGTCGCCACGTCGCCCTCACCGTGCGCGGCGAGCGCTTCCTCGACGACGCGCGTCAGCTGCTGGCCATCGCCGAGCGCATGCGACGTGCGCCGGAGACCGACGCCATGCGCATCGCCCACATCTTCGAGCTCGACACGAGCAGGCAGGTCGCCGATGCCTTCTCGAGCGAGTTCCAGGGCGTACGGCTCGTCGAACGGTCCATGGACAGCGCCCGACAGCTCGACGCACTGCTGTCGGAGCAGCTCGACGTCGCCATCCTCCGGGTCACCCCGCAGATGCTGGCCGAGCGACCGCACGGCTGGCAGCGACGACTGCTGCGTCTCGAGCCACTGCTGCTGGTGGGCCGACCCGGCGACGAGCCGCGCGGTTCAGCATCGCTGCAGGAGCGACCTGTCGAGGTGTTCGCCGACGCGGCAGGGTCGGGGCTGTTCAACGTGCACGGGGAGTATCTAGCCGCCTTCGAGCGACAGACCCGGGTGGCGTTGCGCTGGCTGGGGAATCCCGGGACGTTCCAGCACTGCCTGACGGCCCTGAAGCGCGCACGTGACGCCGCGTACGTCCTGGAGTTCGAGAGCTATGCCCGGCGCTACACCGAGAGCGGCATCCCCGTCCACCGGCCGCGCGAGCTGCAGCCGGTCTACCCCTGGTGGGTCGCCTGGCGCGACCGGCCTTCGGACTCGACGGCCGCCTACGTCCGGACCGCGTTGGAGGTGTCCGATCGGTACGACTGGCTGCACCCCCACGGCGTGGGTGGGGCGCCGATGTGGCTGCCGTCGGGCGACCCGGGCGGTCTCGGCTGAGACGGCTACTACCCCAGGGCGGACCGGAGCTGGACGACGTCGACGTCGAGCTGGTGCAGGAGCCCCGCGTCCCGCTCGGTGTCGACCCGCCGGGGCAGCCGGCAGAGGGCCTGCTGAGCTCGGTCGTGGTCGCCTTGGCTGCGGAGCGCCGCCGCAACCGCACTCTTGTGGATGTGCACGGGATCTCCCTCCCAGGAGTCGTACGTCGATCGGGTGGATCGGGACCCTTCGTGCACAGAGGTACCCGGGTGCGGGGTGAGGGATGCGTCACGGCCGCGATCGGGCCGACCTGTCCAGCCAGGTCCGCGTCCTGGTTGCCTTGGCGGTGCAGGACCCGGCTGACCCGGACGTCGCGATCGCGGTGCTACGGGGTGGCATCGAGGACGTGGTGCTGCCGGCGACGTTCGTCGACCTCGACTGGCACACCACCGCCATCACACCGGCCGACGACCTGGAACGCGACACGACGGGGTTGCGCTCGCAGTCCCGCGACCTGCTGCCCCCGGAGATGACCGCCAAGGAGCGGGACTCGAGTGGCACGTGTGGGGCTACGGGTGGGGACGCTGCCGTCGGCCCTACGAGATGCGGCCGGGGTACGTCGTGTGAGGGGGAGTGGCCCGGGTCTCAGAGCAGGGGGCGCAGCGGGGCGAGCACGAGCTCGGTGAACTTCTTGTGGATCCCTCGGCGGGCCCACGTCTCGGGGGTCAGCTCCACGCAGTTGGTGAGGTCGGTGCGGTAGATCCGCTCCATCTCCGCGGCGAACGCCGGGTCGATCACCTCGACGTTGATCTCGTAGTTGCCGGTCATCGACAGCCGGTCGATGTTGGCGGTCCCGACCGTCGACCAGCGGCCGTCGATGGTGGAGGTCTTGGCGTGCACCATGGCCCCCTGGAACCGGAAGATCCGCACCCCGGCGGCGAGCATCTCGCCGTAGTAGCCGCGCGAGAGCCAGTCGGCGACCACGTGGTTCGAGACCGCGGGCAGCAGCAGCCGGACGTCGACCCCGCGCCGGGCCGCGGCCTCGATCGCCTCGACGAAGTCCGGGTCGGGGATGAAGTAGGCGTGCGTCATCCAGATGTGCTGCGAGGCGCGGTTGATCGCCTCGAGGTACATCGACCGGATCGGGAACATCCACTGCCGCGGCACGTTGCGGTGCACCCGGATCCGGGGCTCCCAGTCGGCGACGGTCTCCAGGAGCAGCGGCCGGTTGTCGTAGCGGTGCTTGCGGTTGAGGTTCCAGAAGTCCGCGAACGACCGCTTGAGGTCCCACACCCCCGGCCCGGTGATCCGCACGTGGGTGTCGCGCCACTCGGTGGCGTAGGCGGAGCCGATGTTGTAGCCGCCCACGAACCCGACCTGGTCGTCCACGACCAGGATCTTGCGGTGGTCCCGGCCGTAGCGGCGCAGGTCGAAGAACCGCCAGCCGGCGTTGTAGACGGGGTACTCCAGCACCCGCAGCCGCGGGCCGAACCGCTTGAACAGCGGGGAGACCACCAGGTTGGCGAACCCGTCGTAGACCGCGTAGACCTCGACGCCCCGGCCGGCGGCCTCGCTGAGCGCCCGCTTGAACTCCTCGCCGACGGCGTCGCCCTTCCAGATGTAGGTCTCGAAGAGGATCTGGTGCTCGGCCCGGGAGATCGCGTCGAGCATGTCGTCGAACAGGTCCTGGCCGAACGTGTACGTCGTGACCGTGCCGTCCCCGATCGGCACCCGGCCCGGCGGGGTCGTCGGGAACGGCTTCGGCCGCTTGCCGCGGCGGCGGTAGGAGTCGACGAGGGTGAGCACCAGGGCCAGCACGACCTGGAGCCCGAGCACGGCGAGCACGCCGCGACGGGCGGTCCCGGTCACCGACTCACGTGTGGGCCGGGGCCAGCGCGGTCGTCGGCGGCTGCTCACGCACAGAACCTATCCTGTCGGCGGCGGGTCGTAGGCTGGCGACATGAGGCCAGTGACCGACCTGCAGCGCCGGGTCGCCCCCTTCAAGGTGGAGTCGGACTACCAGCCCTCGGGTGACCAGCCGACCGCGATCAAGGACATCCAGCAGCGGATCGAGCGGGGCGAGAAGGACGTCGTCCTGCTCGGTGCCACCGGCACCGGCAAGACCGCCACCGTCGCCTGGGCGGTCGAGCAGCTCCAGCGGCCGACGCTGGTGATGCAGCCGAACAAGACGCTGGCCGCGCAGTTCGCCAACGAGCTGCGCCAGCTGCTGCCGAACAACGCGGTCGAGTACTTCGTCTCCTACTACGACTACTACCAGCCCGAGGCCTACGTCCCGCAGACGGACACCTACATCGAGAAGGACTCCTCGATCAACGAGGAGGTCGAGCGGCTGCGGCACTCGGCGACCAACTCGCTGCTGACCCGGCGCGACGTCATCGTGGTCTCCACCGTCTCCTGCATCTACGGCCTGGGCACCCCGCAGGAGTACGTCGACCGGATGGTCCGGCTCAAGGTCGGCCAGGAGCAGGACCGCGACGCGCTGCTCCGCCAGCTGGTCGAGATCCAGTACACCCGCAACGACATGGCCTTCACCCGGGGCACCTTCCGGGTCCGGGGCGACACCCTCGAGGTGTTCCCGGTCTACGAGGAGCTGGCGATCCGGATCGAGTTCTTCGGCGACGAGATCGAGCGGCTGATGACGCTGCACCCGCTCACCGGCGAGGTGGTCACCGAGGACACCGAGCTGCACGTCTTCCCGGCCACCCACTACGTGGCCGGGCCGGAGCGGATGGAGCGGGCGATCTCCGGCATCGAGCTGGAGCTGGAGGACCAGCTCGCCACCTTCGAGAAGCAGGGCAAGCTGCTGGAGGCGCAGCGGCTCCGGATGCGGACCACCTACGACGTGGAGATGATGCGCCAGGTCGGCTCCTGCTCGGGCATCGAGAACTACTCGATGCACATCGACGGCCGCCAGCGCGGCTCCGCCCCCAACTGCCTGATCGACTACTTCCCCGAGGACTTCCTCCTGGTCGTCGACGAGTCGCACGTCGCGGTGCCGCAGATCGGCGGCATGTACGAGGGCGACATGTCCCGCAAGCGCAACCTCGTCGACCACGGCTTCCGGCTGCCCAGCGCGATGGACAACCGGCCGCTGCGCTGGGAGGAGTTCCTCGAGCGGATCGGGCAGACCATCTACCTCTCCGCGACCCCCGGCGACTACGAGCTCGCCAAGGTCGGCGGCGACGTCGTCGAGCAGATCATCCGGCCGACCGGGCTGATCGACCCCGAGGTGATCGTCAAGCCGACCAAGGGCCAGATCGACGACCTGATCCACGAGATCAACGACCGGGTCGCCAAGAACGAGCGGGTCCTGGTCACCACGCTGACCAAGAAGATGTCCGAGGACCTCACCGACTACCTGCTCGAGGCCGGCATCCGCACCCGCTACCTGCACAGCGAGGTGGACACGCTGCGGCGGATCGAGCTGCTGCGCGAGCTGCGGCTGGGTCAGTACGACGTGCTGGTCGGCATCAACCTGCTGCGTGAGGGGCTCGACCTCCCGGAGGTGTCCCTGGTCGCGATCCTGGACGCCGACAAGGAGGGCTTCCTCCGCTCGGACAAGTCCCTGATCCAGACGATCGGCCGGGCCGCCCGCAACGTGTCCGGCCAGGTGGTGATGTACGCCGACAAGGTCACCCCCTCGATGGAGAAGGCGATCGAGGAGACCAACCGCCGCCGCGAGAAGCAGGTCGAGTACAACACCGCGAACGGCGTCGACCCGCAGCCGCTGCGCAAGAAGATCGCCGACATCACCGAGATGCTCGCCCGCGAGGACGAGGACACCGCCGAGCTGCTCGGCGGCGGCGGGCGCCAGCAGTCCCGCGGCAAGTCGCCGGTGCCGGGGTTGTCCTCGAAGGACGTCGGCAAGCACGCCGCCGAGCTGGCGGGGATGCCCTCGGCGGACCTCGCGGAGCTGGTCCAGGGCCTGACCGACCAGATGCACACCGCCGCGGCCGAGCTGCAGTTCGAGCTAGCCGCCCGGCTGCGTGACGAGATCTCGGACCTCAAGAAGGAGCTGCGGCAGATGGTCGAGGCAGGGGCCCGCTGATGGCACGGGAGGTCCAGGTCACCGTCGACTGCGCCGACCCGGCCGAGCTGGCGGGGTTCTGGGCGCAGACCCTGGGCTACGTCCTGCAGCCCCCTCCCGACGGGTTCCCCGACTGGGACGCGGCGCTCGAGGCGTGGGGGGTCCCGCCGGACCGGCGCAACGACCGCTCCGCGCTGGTCGACCCGGACGGGGACGGGCCCCGGCTGTTCTTCCAGCGGGTTCCGGAGGGCAAGACCGCCAAGAACCGGATGCACCTCGACGTCCGAGCCGCTCCCGGGGTGCCGGCCGAGGAGCGGATGGCGGTCCTGGAGGCCGAGGCGGCCCGGCTCACCGCGCTGGGCGCGACGCGGGTGCGCCGGTTCGAGGCGGGGCCGGCCGGGGCAGGTCACCTGGTGATGCAGGACCCCGAGGGCAACGAGTTCTGTCTCGACTGACGGCTCAGCGCCGGCGCAGCCAGCGGCCGAGCAACGGCGCCATCAGCAGCATCGCGAACACCCGGATCACCTGGACGGCGAGCACGTAGGTGACGTCGGACCCGCTGTCCGCGGCGGTCGCGAGCACCGCGAACAGCCCGCCCGGAGTGGTCGCGAGGTAGGCCGTGAGCCGGTCGACCCCGGTGACCTCGGAGAGCAGCAGCCCGAGCAGGCCGCACGCCGCGATCACCAGCACGATCAGCAGCACCGCCAGCGGCAGCAGCCGGGCGATGCTGCGCAGGCTGGCCCGGGTGAACCTGAGCCCGACCCGGATCCCGATCAGCGCGTAGCCGAGGCTCGCCAGCGCGGCCGGCACCGAGACCTGCCCCAGCACCCCGCTCGCGGAGATCGCCACCGCGACCAGCAGCGGTCCGAGCAGCGCGGTGGCCGGGGCCCGGACGACCCGCTGCACGGCGAGCCCGATCACCACCGACAGCACCACGAAGACCAGGTCGGGCAGCCACCGGACGGGCCCGAGCGTCAGCGTCCCGGCACCGCTGGGCGGGTGGAAGACCAGCGCGGTGACCAGCGGCATCGCCAGCAGCACCAGTAGCACCCGCAGGTACTGCACGACGGTGACCACCCGCTCGTCCGCGCCCAGGTCCCGGGCCAGGGCGATGATCCCGGAGGCGCCGCCCGCGACCAGCGAGAACGCGCCGGTGGCGGTCGAGACGTCGCGGTGCAGCGCCATCAGCCACCCGGCGGCGACACTGATCGCCAGCGTGCCGACGGTGACCAGCAGCACCGAGGGCCAGTCGGAGACGAGCCGGGCCAGGGTGGACAGCTGCACCAGTGCGCCGATCACCGCGCCCACGAGCGCCTGCCCGATCCGGAACAGTGGCGCGGGCAGGTCGAGCTGGTCGCGCGCGGTCAGCGCGTGCACCATGCCGCCGGCCAGGGAGCCGAACAGCACCGGCGAGGGCAGCCCCAGCAGCGAGAAGAGCAGGCTGGCGACGACGGTCACCACCAGCACGACGAGCCACGCGCGGAGCGGGCGGGCGGAGGGCGGCATCGCGACCAGGGTAGGGGCGGCCGGGTGGGTGTTTGAATGGACCAAGCAACCGTGAGACTCGAATTTCGACCGGTTCGCCGTCGTCTGCCAGACTTCTGTCTGGTGGAGGGGAGTATTCCTTCGCAACGGTGTCGTCATCACGGACCGGCCCCTGTGCCGGTCCCGGTGCCGTTGGTCCGCGTCGGCGGACGGAAGAGACCTCCGGACATGTGCTCCGTCGTGCTGCCCTGGCGCAGACCGACAGCGATCTCCGGAAGGTAAGAACACTGTGGACGTTCCCACCTGGGTCTGGTGGACCACCATCATCGTGACGATGTCGGTCCTGCTCTTCGACATCATCGTGATCGGGCGTCGGCCGCACGAGCCCTCCATGAAGGAGGTCTCCCTGGCGCTGGCGCTGTACGTGGGACTCGCGCTCGCCTTCGGGGCGGCTGTCTGGATCCTGGCCGGGCACGACTACGGCGTGCAGTTCTTCGCCGGCTGGCTGACCGAGTACTCGCTGTCGGTCGACAACCTGTTCATCTTCATCATCATCATGGCCAAGTTCGGGGTGCCCCGGAAGTACCAGCAGGAGGCCCTGATGGTGGGCATCGTGCTGGCGCTGGTGATGCGCGCGGTCTTCATCGCGGTGGGTGCCGCGGCGATCAACAACTTCAGCTGGATCTTCTACCTCTTCGGCCTGTTCCTCGTCTGGACGGCGGTCAAGCTCGCCAAGGAGGGCTCGAACGACGACGACGAGTTCGAGGAGAACCGGCTGATCAAGTGGGTGGAGACGCACCTGCCCGCCACCGACCAGTGGCACGGCGTGAAGATCCTCGCCAAGGAGAACGGCAAGCGCCTGGTCACCCCGATGTTCATCGTGATCATCGCGCTCGGCACCACCGACCTGCTCTTCGCGCTGGACTCGATCCCGGCGATCTACGGCCTGACCCAGGAGCCGTACCTGGTGCTCACGGCCAACATCTTCGCCCTGATGGGGCTGCGACAGCTCTACTTCCTGATCGGCGGCCTGCTCCAGCGGCTGGTGTACCTGTCCTACGGCCTGGCGATCCTGCTCGGCTTCATCGGTGTCAAGCTCGTCCTGCACGCGATGCACGAGAACGAGCTGCCCTTCATCAACGGCGGCGAGCACATCGCCTGGGCGCCGGACATCCCGATCCTGGTCTCGCTGGGCGTGATCCTCGGGATCCTGGCGGTCACCACGGTCGCCAGCCTGGTCGCCTCCAGCCGGGGCGTGGAGACCAGCAGCCCGCTGGCCGCCGCGATGGAGTCCGACGACGACGCGAAGACGAGTCGCTCCCAGTCATGAGCGACCACACCGAGCCGACCGCCCCCGGCCGGGACGTCAGCGCAGCAGCAGCCTGACCGCGACGTCGAGGGACCTCGCGACGTCGTCCGCCGACGCCCGGCCGGTCACCCACTGCACCAGGCTCGCCAGCCACACGTCACCGATCACCTTGGTGATCGCCGCCTCCTCCTCGGTGGGCACCGGTGGGACGTCATCGTCGACGGCGGCCCGCGGGTCCCGCATCGCCGCCATCAGCATCCGGGTGACGTGGCTGCCCACGACCTCGATCTCCTGGGCCACCGACGCGTCGGCGAACATGAAGGCCCGGGTGAGCGCCTCGGTGAGGTTCGGCTCACGCTGCAGGGACCGGGTGGCCCGGCCCAGCACGTGCATCACCCGGTCGGCGGGGGTCCCGCCCGGGATCTCCCTGCCCTCGGAGGCGTCGCGGGCCTGCTGGAACTGCTCGGCCAGCACCGAGACCAGCAGGTGGATCTTGGACGGGAAGTAGCGGTAGAGCGTCCCGAGCGCGACGTCGGCGCGATCCGCGACCGCCCGCATCTGCATCTGCTCGAAGCCGCCCTCGGCGGCCAGCGTGGTCGCGGCGTCCAGGATCCTGTGGCGGCGCTGCCGCTGGGCCGCGGACCCGAGGTCCTCCTGGGTGAGCGAGCTCATCGTCACGTCGACGCTCCCAATACCGGCGGGTAAGGACCCCTGGACACCCCGTAGGCTAGCACCGCCCACGGTCAAAACGAGAACACGTTCCACTGTGCTGAAGGAGGTCCGGTTGCGCGTCGCCCTGCTGTCGTACCGCAGCAAGCCGCACTGCGGGGGGCAGGGCGTCTACGTCCGGCACCTCAGCCGCGAGCTGGCCGCCCTGGGCCACGAGGTGGAGGTGTTCTCCGGCCAGCCCTACCCGGTGCTGGACCCCGGGGTCCGGCTCACCGAGGTGCCCAGCCTGGACCTGTACCGCGAGCCCGACCCGTTCCGGACCCCGCGACCCGGCGAGATCCGTGACCGCGTCGACCTGCTCGAGGTGGCGACGATGTGGACCGCAGGCTTCCCCGAGCCCCGGACCTTCAGCCTGCGCGCGGCCCGGCTGCTGCGGGAGCGGCTCTCCGACTTCGACGTGGTCCACGACAACCAGACGCTCGGCTACGGGATCCTCGCCATCGAGCGCGCCGGCCTGCCGCTGGTGACCACGATCCACCACCCGATCACCTTCGACCGCCGGGTGGACCTGGCCGCCGCCACCACCTGGCGCCGCAGGCTGAGCCTGCGCCGGTGGTACGGCTTCCTCCGGATGCAGGGGGCGGTGGCCCGGCAGTCCACCTCCATCCTGTGCCCGTCGTCGAGCTCGGCCCGGGACGTGGTCACCGACTTCGGGGTCGACCCGGCCCGGGTGCAGGTGATCCCGCTCGGCGTCGACTCGGTGTTCGCGCCACCGTCCGAGCCCCGGGTGCCCGGACGGATCGTGGCGATGGCCAGCGCGGACACGCCGATGAAGGGCATCGCCACGCTGCTCGAGGCGTTCGCCAAGCTGCGCACCGAGCGGGACGTCGAGCTGCTGCTGATCAGCCGTCCCAAGCCTGGCGGGCAGACCGAGCAGATCATCGAGCGGCTCTCGATCCAGGGATCGGTGCGCTTCGTCAACGGCATCTCCGACGAGGAGCTGGCCGCGGTGGTCGGGTCCGCGGAGATCGCCTGCGTCCCGTCGCTCTACGAGGGCTTCTCGCTGCCGACCGTGGAGGCGATGGCCTGCGAGACGCCGCTGGTGGTCAGCCGCGCCGGCGCGATCCCCGAGGTGGTGGGCGAGGACGGACAGTGCGCCGTGCTGGTCACCCCCGGGGACGTGGGCGAGCTCGAGGCCGCGCTGGCCGCGCTCCTCGACGACCCGGAGCGGCGGACCCGGATGGGACAGGCAGGACGGCGGCGCGCGCTGGGGGAGTTCAGCTGGCGGGCGGTGGCGGAGGCGACCGCGGCCGCCTACGAGCACGCCATCGACGTACGACGAGGGGACCAGCATGCTGACCGTTGACTTCGACCGGCTCGGCCTCCGCAGCGGGGACCGGGTCCTCGACATGGGCTGCGGCGCCGGGCGGCACGCCTTCGAGATGTTCCGTCGCGGCGGCGATGTCATCGCCTTCGACCAGGACGGTGACGAGCTCGCGGGCGTGCTCGACCTGTTCGGCGCGATGCGCGAGGCCGGCGAGGTGCCCGCGGACGCCGCGGCCGACATCAAGCAGGGCGACGCGCTGTCGCTGCCCTTCGCGGACGAGGAGTTCGACCGGGTGGTGGCAGCCGAGGTCCTCGAGCACATCCCCGACGACACCGCGGCGATGGCCGAGCTGGTGCGGGTGCTCCGCCCCGGGGGCACGATCGCGGTCTCGGTGCCGCGCTGGCTCCCGGAGCGGGTGTGCTGGGCGCTCTCGGACGCCTACCACGCCAACGAGGGTGGCCACATCCGGATCTACACGCGCGACGAGCTGGTCGGCAAGCTGGTCGCGCAGGGCCTGGACTACCAGGGCCACGCGCACGCGCACGCGCTGCACGCGCCGTACTGGTGGATCAAGTGCGCGGTCGGCGTGGACCGCGACCGGCACCCGCTGGTGCGTGGCTACCACCGGCTGCTGGTCTGGGACATCATGAAGCGGCCGCTGGCCACCCGGCTCGCCGAGCGGGCGCTGAACCCGCTCGTCGGCAAGAGCGTCGTGGTCTACCTCCGCAAGCCGGAGGCGGCCGCGTGAGCGCCGAGATCCCCGCGATCGACGGGCTGCTGTCCCGGCACGAGGTCGCCGCCACCGCCGCGTCCATCGTCCGAACCCAGGAGCCCGACGGCGCCATCCCGTGGTCGCCCGGGGACCACACCGACGTGTGGAACCACGTCGAGGCCGCGATGGCGCTCGTCGTCGGCGGTGAGCTCGACGCGGCGCACTCCGCCTACGACTGGTGCCTGGCCACCCAGCGCGAGGACGGCTCCTGGCCGATGCGGCTGCTCGGCGGTGTCGTCGCCGACGCCAGCACCGAGACGAACATGTGCGCCTACCTGGCGGTCGGCGTCTGGCACCACTGGCTGGTGTGCCAGGACGAGGCGTTCGTGCGCCGCTGCTGGACCGCCGTCCGGCGGGGGCTCGACGTGGTGGTCTCCCTGCAGCTGCCGTTCGGCGGGATCGCCTGGTCGCGCGAGGACAACGGCACGGTCAACGAGGGGGCGCTGCTGGCCGGCAGCTCGAGCATCTTCCAGGCGCTCACGGCCGGGGTGGCGCTCTCGGAGCTGATGGACGACCCGCAGCCGGAGTGGGAGCTCGCCGCCGGGCGGCTCGGGCACGCACTGCGCCGGCACCGCGACCTGTTCCTGGACAAGTCGACGTTCTCGATGGACTGGTACTACCCGGTCCTCGGCGGTGCCGTCCGCGGCGAGGAGGGCGCCGCCCTGCTGGACAGCCGCTGGGACGACTTCGTGGTGCCGGGCCTCGGCATCCGCTGCGTCGACGCGAACCCGTGGGTGACCGGCGCGGAGACCGCCGAGCTGGCGCTGGCCCTGGACGCGCTCGGCGACCGGGAGCGCGCGCTCGTGCTGCTGCACGACCTCCAGCACCTGCGCCACGAGGACGGCGGCTACTGGACCGGTTACGTCTACCCGGACGAGACCGTCTGGCCCAAGCACCTGACGACGTACACCGCCGCGGCGGTGGTCCTGGCCGTCGACGCGCTGTCGGGGGCGACCCCCGGCTCGGACATCTTCCGGGGCGGCTCGCTGCCGCTGGAGTTCCCCGAGATCGGCCTGGACTGCGGCTGCGAGCCGGCGCTCACGCCCGCGGCCGGGTGAGCACCCGCATCGAGCCGCACACGTCGGTCTCCTCGAAGCCGTCGGCGAGCGCCCGCAGGTAGACCTCGTACGGCGCCCGGCCGCCGTCCGCCGGGTCGGGGAACACGTCGTGCACCACGAGCCTGCCGCCCGGAGCCACCCAGCGCGCCCACCCGGCGTAGTCGGCGAAGGCGTGCTCCTCGGCGTGGCCGCCGTCGATGAAGAGCAGCGCCAGCGGGGTGCGCCAGTGGGCGGAGACCGTCGTGGAGCGACCGACGACGGCGACCACCTCCTCCTCGAGGCCGGCGGCCTTGATCGTGCGCCGGAACGTCGGCAGGGTGTCGAGCCGCCCGAACTCGGGGTCGGCCAGGCTGGCGTCGTGGTGCTCCCAGCCGACCTGGTTCTCCTCGGAGCCGCGGTGGTGGTCGACGGTGAAGACGACGCTGCCGGCGGCGCGCGCGGACGCCCCGAGGTAGATCGCGGACTTGCCGCAGTAGCTGCCGACCTCCAGGCCGGGCCCGCCGGCGAGGGCGCGGACGGCGACGTCGTACAGGAGCGCCCCCTCGTCCTCGGGCATGAAGCCCTTCGCGGCGACCGCGGCGGCCAGCAGGTCCGCGGGCATCGCGGGAACGGCGCTCATCCGGACCACACGTCGTGGGTGAACCGGAGGAACCGGTCGACGCCCCGCACCACGGCCGCGCTCCGGATCGACGGGAACACGTCGAAGGCGTGCTGGGCCCCGGGCAGCTCGGCGTAGCCGACGGGCTCGTGCGAGACCGCGCGCAGCGCGGCCACGAACCGCCGGGCCTGCTCGACCTCGACCAGGCTGTCGTTGCGGCCGTGGATGACCAGGAACGGCGGCGCGTCGGGCCCGACGTTCAGCAGCGGTGAGGCCCGCTCGAACGCCTCCGGGTCGGTGCGCGGGTCGAGCTGCAGGATCCGCGGGGCGAGGAAGCGGTCGCGCAGCTGCCGGGACCTGGCCGTCCCGGTGGCGCCCGCGAGGTCGTAGACCCCGTAGTGCGGCACCGCCGCCTGCACGGTGGTGTCGGCCTCCTCGAACCCGGGCTGGTACGCCGGGTCGTTCGGGGTGAGTGCCGCCATGGCCGCGAGGTGGCCGCCGGCCGATCCTCCGGTGACCGCGACGAACCCCGGGTCCGCGCCGTACGCCGTGCCGGGCCCGCGGATCCAGGCGATCGCGCGCTTCACGTCGACGAGGTGGGCGGGGAAGGCGTTCCGTGGGCTGAGCCGGTAGTTGATCGCCACGCACACCCAGCCGCGGGCCGCCATGTGCCGCATCAGCGGCAGCCCCTGGTGGTCCTTGTCGCCGAGGGTCCAGGCGCCGCCGTGCACCTGGAGCAGCACCGGGGCGCCCGCCAGGTCGGCGTCCCGGCGGCGGTAGACGTCGAGCAGTCCTCGCTTGCCGTGCTCGGCGTAGGCGATGTCCGAGAGCACCTCGACCTCGTCGTCACCGTGGCGGAACGGCAGCGCGAGCTGCTGCCAGGGCACCGAGAGGTCCAGGTCGGTGTGCCGGGCCGAGAGCCGCTCCCGGTAGTCGGCGCCGAGCGCCTCGGCCAGCGCCCGGTCGACGTAGCCCTGGGCGAGCAGGGACTGGACCACCACCGCGGACAGCCCGGCGAGGCTGCCGGCGGCCAGGGCCAGGCCCGGCCCGCTGCGGCGGCGCCGGACCAGCTCGCGGGCCGTGTCGGCGGCGGTGAGCGCGAGCAGGTGCGGCGCGAGCTCGCCGGCCAGCCAGCCGCTGACCATCGTCGGGACGCCCGCCTGGTAGCCGGGAAGCGGGTACAGCGCGTTCGCGGTGACCGCAGCGGTGACCAGCTGGCGCCGCACGAAGGACATACCGGCAGGGTAGCGGGCGGCTGTTGGACTCCAGGCTCGGCGGTAAGGGGCGGAAAACCCCTCGCATCGCGGACGGCCCTGCGAGAGCCTGGTCACATGTCCGACCTGGAGATCCGTCCCTTCACGCCCGAGGAGACCGAGGCCGTCCGCACGTCCCGGGAGATCCTGGACGAGGTGGCCGCCGCCGACTCGCCGTGGGAGCACCCGTGGCTGCCCGACCGCTACGAGATGATGCTGCGCCGGGGCTGGGACGGTGAGCCGTCCCGTCCCTTCCTGGCGATGGTGGGGGACCGGGCCGTCGGCACGGCCCACCTGCACCTCTCCGAGCGGGACAACACCCACCTGGCGTGGCTGTGGCTGGCGATCCGTCCCGACGAGCGCCGCCGCGGCTACGGCACCGCGTTCTTCGAGCTGATGGCCGAGCAGGCCCGCGCCACCGGACGCACCAGCCTCGGCACCGACGGCTGGGAGTCCGAGCAGACGACCGCGTTCGCCGCCCGGTTCGGCCTGGAGCTGAGGTCGCAGGGGATCATGCGCCGCCAGCACCTCGCCGAGCTGGCCCCGGGCCACGTGCAGCGGCTCTTCGACGAGGCCTCCGCGGTGGCCCGCGACTACGAGCTGGTCCGGATCGTCGGCCGCACGCCGGCGGAGCTGGTCGAGCCGATGGTGGAGCTGGTGGCGGCGATCAACGACGCCCCGACCGACGACCTCGACATCGAGGACGAGGTGTTCACCCCCGAGCGGCTGGCCGCCTACGAGGAGGCCACGCTCGCCCGCGGCAACCGGCTCTACCGGCTGGTGGCCCGGCACCGCGGCACCGGCGAGCTCGGCGGGCACACGGTGGTCGCCGTCGAGGAGCAGCGTCCGTCGCTGGCCGACCAGCACGACACCGCCGTCACCCAGGCCCACCGCGGGCACCGGCTCGGGCTGCTGCTGAAGGCCGGCATGCTGCTGTGGCTGGCCGACGCCGAGCCGCAGCTCGAGACCGTCGACACCTGGAACGCCGAGTCCAACGACCACATGATCGCGGTCAACGAGGCGCTCGGCTACCGGGTGATGGGCCGCGAGCTCCAGTTCCAGCGGGACCTCTGAGCCCCGCCGGCGGGGTCAGTCGCGGGCGGTGAGCACGAGCGGGCCGTCGTCGGTGATGGCGATGGTGTGCTCCATGTGGGCCCCGCGTGACCCGTCCCCGCTGCGCAGGGTCCAGCCGTCCCGGTCGGTGTAGAGCACGTCGGTGGTCTGCAGGAACCACGGCTCGATCGCGATCACCAGGCCCGGCTTGAGCGGGTAGCCGCGCCCGGCGCGGCCGTCGTTCGGCACGTGCGGGTCGCCGTGCATGGTCCGGCCGACGCCGTGCCCACCGAAGTCGGTGTTGATCGACAGCCCGTCGGCATGCGCGACCGCGGCGATCGCGGCGGAGATGTCGCCGATCCGGGACCCGGCCTGCGCGGCGGCGATGCCGGCGTCGAGGGCGCGGGCGGCGGTGTCGATCAGGTCGAGGTCCTGCTGGGCCGGGGTGCCGACGACGACGCTCAGCGCGGAGTCCGAGACCCAGCCGTCCACGGAGGCGGCGAAGTCGACGCTGAGCAGGTCACCGTCGCGGAGCACGTAGTCGTGGGGGAGCCCGTGCAGCACCGCGTCGTTGACCGAGGTGCAGAGCACCTTGCCGAAGGGCATCGCGCCGAAGGACGGGTGGTAGTCGATGTAGCAGGACTCCGCTCCCCGTGCCTTGATCATGTCGTGGGCCAGGGCGTCGAGCTCCAGCAGGTTCACCCCGACGTCGGCGGCCTCCTGCAGGCGGGTCAGCACGTCGGCGACGAAGCGCCCGGCGGGCTTCATCTGCTCGATCTCGGTCGGGGTCCTCAGCTCGATCACGCCCCCAGGCTACGGGGGTCCTCCGGCCGCTCGACATTGACCGTCGCGATGCCGCCGCCGGCGCGGGCGATCACGGCCACCGACGGCTCCCCGGTGGGGTTGCTCTCCCGGTGCACGGTGAACGCGGGGACGTGCACGAAGTCGCCGGGTCCCGCGTCGAGGTGGCCGTCGTACCCCTCGAACTCGAGCCGCAGCACCCCGGAGACGACATACAGGCTGGTCTCGTTGACGTCGTGGTGGTGCCAGCCGGAGACGGCCCCGGGCTCGGTCTCCACCCGGCCGGCCCACAGGCCGGGCACCTCGAACGCCCGGAACCGGGCCATCCCCGGGGTCGGGTCGGCCCCCACCAGGTCTGCTGCACGGACGATCTCCACCGGCTCGCTCATGGCCCGAGTCTAGGGTCGTGCCGAGGAGGTGGCCGGTGTCCGAGGCGGTGTGGCGGAGTGCGGCGTTCCACGACCTCGTGCGCGCCTGGGCCGCGACCCAGGTCGAGGCCCTCGGCGCGCGCCTCACCGGAGCGCTCGACCAGCCGCACCTGCGGCCGTGGTCCAGCGCGATCCGGCTCGGCACCACCGCCGGACCGGTGTGGTTCAAGGTCAACGGGGCCGGCACCCACCACGAGCCCGCCCTGCTCGCGCTGCTGGCCGACCGGGTGCCGGCGCTGGCACCCGACGTGCTGGCCGTGGACCGCACGCGTGGCTGGTCGCTGTGCCGTGACGCCGGCCCGGTGCTGCGCCAGGTGCTCCCGGCGGCGCGGTCCTGGGACGCGTGGGAGGCGGTGGCCGCCCGGTACGGCGCCGCGCAGCTCGCCCTCGCGGGGGACCGGCGCGCGCTGCTGGCGGCCGGGGTCACCGAGGTCTCACCGCGCACGGTGCCCGGTCTCGCCCGCTCGCTCCTCGACGAGCTCGCCGCCCTGCCGGTCGAGGCGGGCGGCCTCGACACAGCACAGACCGCCCGGCTGACCGGTGTGCTGCCCACGCTGGACGACTGGTGCGCGGAGCTGGCCGCCTCGCCGGTGCCGGACTCGCTGCAGCACGACGACCTGCACTCGGGCAACGTCTGCTGGACCGGCTCGGGGGAGCGGGCCCGGGTGATCGACTGGGGCGACGCCACCTGGGGCTGCCCGCTCGGCTCCATGCTCACCACGATGAACTCGGTGGCCTTCCACGCCGGCCTGTACGTCGAGGGACGGCCCGTCGACCACCCGGCGGTGCTGCGGGTCCGGGACGCCTACCTGGAGCCGTTCACCGGGCTCGCCGGGCACGACGAGCTGGTGCGCGACGTCGACCTCGCGCGGCGTACCGGATGCGTCGGGAAGGCGCTGTCCTACCGGGCGGCGCTGCGGGACGCGCCCGTCGAGGCGCAGGCCGCTCTCGGCTTCCCGGTGCGCGACTGGCTGCTGGGGCTGCTCGATCCCTAGGGCGCTGCTACTGGCCGGGGGCGGGGCTGACCAGGCAGACGCTCTTCCTGGTCAGGATCACCTTCTGGCGCTTCGTGACCCGCACGCCGGTGACCACCTCCACGGAGCGGCCGGCGCAGTTCAGGCTGCCGAGGTCGGTGGCGGCCGGGGCCGGGTCCTTCGCTGCCTTGCCGGGCTTGCCGGGCTTCCCCGCCGGGCCGCGGGCACCGTCCTTGCCGTCGGCCCCGTCCTGGCCCGCCGGGCCCTCGGCGCCGGGGGCGCCGGTCAGACCGGTCTGGCCCTGCGGACCCTGCAGCTGCGTGTGCATCGCGGTGACGGCGCCGGCCGCTCCGCCGAAGCCGAACAGCAGCGCCAGGAGACACGTGAGCGCGAACTTACCCATGCGGGAAACGCTAGGGCCGCCGGTGCCACGGCGTCCGGAGTATCGGGAAATGTGATGCGGTCGGCACGCACCGGGAGCGGGCTCACCAGCCCCGCGAGCGCCATTCCGCGAGGTGCGGGCGCTGCTCGCCCAGGGTCGAGTCCGCGCCGTGGCCGGGGTAGAACCAGGTCTCGTCGGGGAGCCGGTCGAACACCTTCGTCTCCAGGTCGTCCATCAGCGAGGTGAAGTCGGCCGGGTCCGTCGTCCGGCCCGGACCGCCGGGGAAGAGCGAGTCGCCGGTGAACAGGTGCGGGGTGCCGTCCGGGTCGTCGTACAGCAGCGCGATGGAGCCGGGGGTGTGACCGGTCAGCCGGATCACCTCGAGGCGGCAGTCGCCGACCTCGACCACGTCGCCGTCGCCGACCCGGCGGTCCACGGTGACCGGCAGCTCGTCGGCGTCCTCGGCCCCGGCGACCGTCGTGGCCGCGGTGGCGGCGACCACCTCGGCCAGGGCGCGGTGGTGGTCCCAGTGCTGGTGGGTGGTGACCACGGTGCGCAGGCCGTCGGCACCGACCACCTCGAGGATCCGGGCCGCGTCGTCGGCCGCGTCGACGAGCACCTGGTCGTCGGTCTGCCGGCAGCGCAGCAGGTAGACGTTGTTGTCCATCTCGCTGACCGAGAGCTTGGTGACCATCAGCTTGGCGAGCTCGCGGACGTCGGGGCGTCCGCCGGGGTGGACCTTGCCGGTGTAGGACATCGCGCTCATCTCTGGGTCGTCGGATCGGAGGGGTCGGGGGGCCCGGCGGGACCGGTCAGCGCCATCGTCCCAGCACCGGCAGCGCGCCGGTGGAGCAGGTGAGCCCGCGACCGCCGCCGCGGCCCAGCAGCCACCAGGCCAGGTCGGCGACGCCGCCGTGGATCTCCGGGCCCGGCCCGGCGCCGAACTTCCAGACCCCGTCGTCGTCGGTGGCGGAGAGCACCATCGAGGGGGAGCCGTCGGGCAGCGGGGCCATCTCCCGGTGGCGCTGCCGGACCATCTGCCGGGCGAAGTCGGGGGGCCACTCGGCCGGCAGGTAGCCGGTGTCCAGGTCGGCGTGGTGGATCTCGACCTCCGCCCGGCGCCGCGGGCCGATGGTGTCCAGCGGCCAGGACTGCTCGCCGCCGGGCGTCCGGGTGTACGGCGTGGCCGGGTCGGCGTCGCAGGCCCACAGCGCCTCGGTCAGCCGGGCCGAGGAGGTGATCGCGTCCTCGACCAGGGCGGTGAGGTCGTGGCCGCGGACGGTGTCCTCGATCTCGGCGTCGCGGTCGGTGTCGGAGGCGTACATGTGCGCGGACCCGCCCGCCCCGGCCCCGGCGAGCACCCGGCGGAAGGCGTCGGCGTTGCGCGAGAGGTGGGCGACGATGTGCGCGCGGCTCCAGCCGGGCAGCCCCGAGGGCTGCCGGAGCGACTCCTCGTCGAGCTGTGTCAGTGCCTGCAGATAACGTGTCGTGGCGAGCAGTGTCTCGTCGATCTGGGGGAGGCCCGTGGACGTGTCCATCAGCCCATCCAAGCGGGCGCTGCCGTCTTGCACCACCCCGCTATCATGGCGAACGTTTGTTCGAACGCCCCCTGTCCCGAGGAAGTACTGTGGCTGACCAGCTCGTCATCAGAGGTGCCCGCGAGCACAATCTCAAGGACGTCTCCCTCGAGCTCCCGCGCGACGCGCTGATCGTCTTCACCGGCCTGTCCGGCTCCGGCAAGTCCAGCCTGGCCTTCGACACGATCTTCGCCGAGGGCCAGCGCCGCTACGTCGAGTCGCTCTCGGCGTACGCCCGGCAGTTCCTGGGGCAGATGGACAAGCCCGACGTGGACTTCATCGAGGGGCTCTCGCCCGCGGTGTCGATCGACCAGAAGTCCACCTCCAAGAACCCCCGCTCGACGGTCGGCACGATCACCGAGGTCTACGACTACCTGCGGCTGCTCTACGCCCGCGCGGGCCGCCCGCACTGCCCGACCTGCGGCGCCCCCATCTCCCGGCAGACGCCGCAGCAGATCGTGGACCGGATCCTCACCCTCGAGGAGGGTGCCCGCTTCCAGGTGCTCGCGCCGGTGATCCGGGGCCGCAAGGGCGAGTACGTCGACCTGTTCCGCCAGCTCCAGACCCAGGGGTTCTCCCGGGCCCGGGTGAACGGCGAGACGCACACGCTCGCGGAGCCGCCCAAGCTCGACAAGCAGAAGAAGCACACCATCGAGGTGGTGGTGGACCGGCTTGCGGTCAAGCCGAGCTCGAAGCGTCGGCTCACCGACTCCGTCGAGACCGCCCTCGGGCTGGCCGGCGGCCTGGTGGTCTTCGACTTCGTCGATCTGCCGGCCAAGGACCCGGGCCGCGAGCTGAGGTTCTCCGAGAAGATGGCCTGCCCCAACGAGCACGCCATCGACACCGACGACCTCGAGCCGCGCTCGTTCTCGTTCAACTCCCCGTTCGGCGCCTGCACGGTCTGCCACGGCCTCGGCACCCGGATGGAGGTCGACCCCGAGCTGGTGATCTCCGACCCCGGCGCGACGCTGGGGGAGGGTGCCATCGGGCCCTGGTCCGGGGCGCACGTCGCGGACTTCTTCATCCGGCTGCTCGGCGCCCTCGGCGACGAGCTCGGCTTCGACCTGAACACGCCCTGGGAGCGGCTGCCGGCCAAGGCCCGCACCTCGATCCTCGACGGGCACGCCACCAAGGTGCACGTCCAGCACACCAACCGCTACGGCCGCAAGCGCGCCTACTACACCAGCTTCGAGGGGGTCCGGCCCTACATCGAGCGGCGGCACCGGGAGGCGGAGTCCGACACCAGCCGCGAGCGGTTCGAGGGCTTCATGCGCGAGGTGCCCTGCCCGGCGTGCCACGGCTCGCGGCTCAAGCCGGTGTCGATGGCGGTCACCCTGGGTGGCAAGAGCATCGCCGAGGTGTGCCGCCTGCCGATCAACGAGACCGCCGACTTCCTGGGCACCCTCGAGCTCTCCGCGCGGGAGAAGCAGATCGCCGAGCGGGTGCTCAAGGAGATCCAGGAGCGGCTGAACTTCCTGCTCGACGTCGGCCTGGACTACCTGTCCCTGGACCGGCCGTCCGGCTCGCTGTCCGGCGGCGAGGCGCAGCGGATCCGGCTGGCCACCCAGATCGGCGCGGGCCTGGTGGGTGTCCTCTACGTCCTCGACGAGCCGTCGATCGGGCTCCACCAGCGGGACAACCACCGGCTGATCGAGACGCTGGTCCGGCTGAAGGACCTCGGCAACACCCTGATCGTCGTCGAGCACGACGAGGACACCATCCGGGTCGCCGACTGGGTCGTCGACATCGGCCCCGGCGCCGGTGAGCACGGCGGCCAGGTGGTCGTCTCCGGACCCGTGCAGGAGCTCCTCGACCACCGGGACTCCTCGACCGGGATGTACCTCTCCGGGCGCAAGTCGATCCCGGTGCCCGAGGTGCGGCGTCCGCGCACCCCCGGCCGCGAGCTGGTGGTGCGGGGGGCCCGCGAGCACAACCTCCAGGACATCGACGTGAAGTTCCCGCTCGGGATGTTCGTCGCGGTGACCGGGGTGTCCGGCTCGGGCAAGTCGACGCTGGTCAACGACATCCTCTACACCTCGCTGGCCAAGCAGATCTACAACGCCCGCACCGTCCCCGGGCGGCACCGCCGCATCGAGGGGCTCGACGAGGTCGACAAGGTGATCCACGTCGACCAGTCCCCGATCGGGCGTACGCCGCGGTCCAACCCGGCGACGTACACCGGGGTCTTCGACCACGTGCGCAAGCTGTTCGCCTCCACCGCCGAGGCCAAGGTGCGCGGCTACCAGCAGGGCCGGTTCTCCTTCAACGTCAAGGGCGGCCGCTGCGAGGCCTGCCACGGCGACGGCACGATCAAGATCGAGATGAACTTCCTGCCGGACGTCTACGTCCCCTGCGAGGTCTGCCACGGCGCGCGCTACAACCGCGAGACGCTCGAGGTGCACTACAAGGGGAAGACGATCGCCGAGGTCCTCGACATGCCGATCGAGGAGGCGGTCGACTTCTTCGCGGCGATCCCCGCGATCGCCCGGCACATGCGGACCCTCGTCGACGTCGGCCTCGGCTACGTCCGGCTCGGCCAGCCGGCGCCGACCCTGTCGGGCGGCGAGGCGCAGCGGGTGAAGCTCTCCTCCGAGCTGCAGAAGCGCTCCACCGGCCGCACCGTCTACGTGCTCGACGAGCCGACCACCGGCCTGCACTTCGAGGACATCCGCAAGCTGCTGCTGGTGCTCGGCCGGCTCGTCGACCAGGGCAACACGGTGCTGGTCATCGAGCACAACCTGGACGTGATCAAGACCGCCGACTGGCTGATCGACATGGGACCCGAGGGCGGCAACCGCGGCGGCTACGTGGTCGCCGAGGGCACCCCCGAGGAGGTCGCCGCCCACCCGGACAGCTACACCGGGCACTTCCTGGCCCCGCTGCTGAAGGGCAAGGAGGCCAAGCAGCCGCCCAAGCGCGGCGTCCGCAAGAAGGCCGCCCCGGTGTCGGTGCAGGGGTCCGCGAAGGCCCCGGCGAAGACCCGGGCGAAGACCAAGACCGCCAAGAAGAGCGCGTAGGAGCCGAGATGACGAACCCCGAGGACCGCGAGCAGGCCCCGGTCACCCGACGGACGATGCTGCGCGGTGCGGCCGTCGGTGGTGCGGCGCTGCCGCTGCTGGCCGCGTGCGGCGGCGGTGACACCGGTGCGTCCGGCGCCGGGTCCTCGGGCTCGGGGTCGGGGTCGGGGTCGGCCTCGGGCGGCAGCAGCGGGACGGGTGGCACGACCGTCGCCGCGGCCGACGTCCCGGTCGGCGGGGGCACGATCATCGACCAGAAGGTGGTGGTGACCCAGCCCGCGAAGGGGGACTTCAAGGCGTTCAGCGCGATCTGCACGCACCAGGGTTGCCCGGTGGGGTCGGTCACGGGCGGAGAGATCGTCTGCCCGTGCCACGGCAGCCACTTCTCGATCCAGGACGGCGCGCCGGTCTCCGGTCCGGCCCCGTCCGCGCTGGCCCCCCTGAAGGTCTCCGTGTCCGGCGGCCAGGTCAGCGTCACCTGAGCGGTGGCGCGCCTCCGGGGCGTCGGCGGGCACCCGTAGGGTTGTCGCGTGGCTGACCCGTCGACGTACCGACCCGCACCGGGGTCGATCCCCACCTCACCGGGTGTCTACCGCTTCCGTGACGAGCACCGGCGCGTGGTCTACGTCGGCAAGGCGAAGAACCTCCGGTCCCGGCTGACGTCGTACTTCCAGGACATCGTCAACCTGCACCCGCGCACCGCCACCATGGTGACCAGTGCGGCCAGCGTGGAGTGGACGGTGGTCAACACCGAGGTGGAGGCGCTCCAGCTGGAGTACTCCTGGATCAAGGAGTACGACCCGCGGTTCAACGTGAAGTACCGCGACGACAAGTCCTACCCGTGGCTCGCGGTCACCCTCAACGAGGAGTTCCCGCGGGTGATGGTGGGCCGGGGCGCCAAGAAGCGCGGGGTCCGCTACTTCGGTCCGTACTCCCACGCCTGGGCGATCCGGGAGACCGTCGACCTGCTGCTGCGGGTGTTCCCGATGCGCTCGTGCACCAACGGGGTCTTCAAGCGATCGGCGCAGATCGGCCGGCCCTGCCTGCTCGGCTACATCGGCAAGTGCTCGGCCCCCTGCGTCGACCGGGTCTCCGCGGAGGAGCACCGCGCCATCGTCGACGACTTCTGCGACTTCATGGGCGGCCAGACCACGGCGTTCACGAAGCGCCTGGAGAAGCAGATGTACGCCGCGTCCGCGGCGACCGACTTCGAGCGCGCCGCCCGGCTCCGCGACGACATCGGCGCCCTCAACCGGGCCATGGAGAAGCAGCAGGTGGTGCTCGGCGACGGCACCGACGCCGACGTGGTGGCGTTCTCCGAGGACCCGCTCGAGGTGGCGGTGCAGATCTTCTACGTGCGCGGCGGCCGGATCCGCGGGCAGCGCGGCTGGGTCGCGGACAAGGTCGACGACGCCGACACCGGCGGCCTGGTCGAGCGGTTCCTGCTCCAGCTGTACGACGGCGAGCTCGGGGACTCGATCCCGCGCGAGGTGCTGGTCCCCGCGCTCCCCGACGACGCCCCCGCCCTCGAGCAGTGGCTCGCCGGGCTGCGCGGCGCCAAGGTCTCGATCCGGGTGCCGCAGCGCGGTGACAAGAAGGCGCTCCAGGAGACGGTGGCCCGCAATGCGGGGCAGTCCCTCGCGCTGCACAAGACCAAGCGGGCCAGCGACCTGACCACCCGCAACCGCGCGCTGGAGGAGATCCAGGTCGCCCTCGGGCTGCCCTCGGCGCCGCTGCGGGTCGAGTGCTACGACATCTCCAACCTCCAGGGCACCGAGGTGGTGGCCTCGATGGTCGTCTTCGAGGACGGCCTCGCCCGCAAGAGCGAGTACCGCCGCTTCGTCATCAAGGGCGTCGACGGGCAGAACGACGTGGCGTCCATGCACGAGGTGATCACCCGGCGGTTCAGACGGCTGCTCGACGAGCGGGCCGACACCGGCGAGTTCGCCGACGCCCCGGACGAGACCGCCGAGGGCCAGGGACCGATGCTGATCGACCCGGATACCGGCCGCCCGAAGAAGTTCGCCTACGTCCCCGGGCTCGTGGTCGTCGACGGCGGGCCGCCGCAGGTGGCTGCCGCGCAGCGGGCCCTCGACGAGCTCGGCATCGACGACGTGCCCGTCTGCGGGCTGGCCAAGCGGCTCGAGGAGGTCTGGCTGCCCACGCAGGAGGACCCGGTGATCCTGCCCCGCACCAGCGAGGGTCTCTACCTGCTCCAGCGGATCCGGGACGAGGCGCACCGCTTCGCGATCACCCACCACCGGTCGCGGCGCTCCAAGAGCATGGTCGAGAGCCTGCTCGACGACGTCCCCGGGCTGGGGGAGGTGCGCCGCAAGAGCCTGCTCAAGCGCTTCGGCTCCCTGAAGAAGCTCCGCACCGCCACCGTGGAGGAGATCGCCGAGGTGCCGGGCATCGGGCTGCGCACGGCGGAGGCGATCGTCACCGCGCTCGGGCAGCAGGAGGGCCGGCGCGCCGTCAGCGTGAACACCGCCACCGGAGAGATCGAGGAGTCCTGATGGGCCAGACGCAGGTCGACCACCGCGGCGAGGTGGTGGTCGTCACCGGGATGACCGGCGCCGGACGCAGCACCGCCGCCAAGGAGCTCGAGGACCTCGGCTTCTTCGTCGTGGACAACCTGCCGCCGCAGCTGGTGGCCGACGTGGTCCGGCTCGTCGACGAGACCCGCGGCCCGATGCAGCCGGTGGCGGTCGTGGTCGACGTACGCTCCGGGTCGTTCTTCGCCGGCCTCCAGGAGGTGCTCGCCCAGGGCAGCACCGGCCGCCGCACGACGCTGCTGTTCCTGGAGGCCAACGACGAGGTGCTGGTCCGTCGGCAGGAGGCCGCCCGGCGGCCGCACCCGCTCCAGGAGGGCGGCCGGCTGCTCGACGGGCTGCGTCGCGAGCGGGTCGCGCTCGACGACCTGCGCGCCGACGCCGACCTGGTGATCGACACCAGCGTGCTCAACGTGCACCAGCTCACCGCCAAGGTCGCCAACGCCTTCGGCACCGAGAGCACCACCTCGCTCAAGGTCACCGTGGTCAGCTTCGGCTTCAAGTACGGCATCCCGGTCGACGCCGACCTGCTGGCCGACATGCGGTTCCTGCCGAACCCCTACTGGGAGCCGGAGCTCCGCCCGCTCTCCGGTCGCGACCCGGACGTCGCGGCCTACGTGAAGGGCCGGCCGGAGGCCCAGACGTTCCTCGAGCAGTACCTCCCGGTCCTGCAGACCGTCGGCACCGGCTACCTCCGGGAGGGCAAGCGCTTCATGACCGTCGCGATCGGCTGCACCGGCGGCAAGCACCGCAGCGTCGCGATGACCGAGGAGATCGCGGCCCGGCTGCGGGAGGCCGGGATCGACGCGCTGCCGGTGCACCGTGACCTCGGACGGGAGTGAGATGACCGCGCGGGTGGTGGCGCTCGGCGGTGGGCACGGGCTGGCGGCGTCCCTGGCCGCGCTGCGTCGCGTGGTCGGCGACCTGACCGCGGTGGTGACCGTGGCCGACAACGGCGGCTCCTCCGGCCGGCTCCGGGAGGAGTTCGGCGTGCTCCCGCCCGGCGACCTCCGGCAGGCGCTGTCGGCGCTCTGCGGCGACGACGACTGGGGCCGCACCTGGGCCCGGGTGCTCCAGCACCGGTTCGTCAGCGACGGCGACATGGACAACCACGCCCTCGGCAACCTGCTGATCGTCACGCTCTGGGAGCTGCTGGGCGACCACGTCGGCGGCCTGGACTGGGTGGGCCGGCTGCTGGGGGCGCACGGCCGGGTGCTGCCGATGGCGCTCACCCCGCTCGACATCACCGCCTCGGTGCGGGGCCTCGACCCCGACGACCCCGGCGCGCTGGCCACGGTTCGCGGCCAGGTGGAGGTGGCCTCGACCAGCGGCCGGGTCACCGCCGTGCACCTCGACCCGCACGACCCGCCCGCCTGCCCGGAGGCGCTGGCGGCCGTGGCGGCCGCCGACTGGGTCGTGCTCGGTCCCGGCTCCTGGTTCACCAGCGTGATCCCGCACCTGCTGGTCCCCGAGCTGCGGCAGTCCCTGGTCCGGTCCGCCGCCCGCAAGGCGGTGGTGCTCAACCTCGAGCCGCAGGTGGGGGAGACCGACGGCTTCTCCCCGGAGCGGCACCTCGAGGTGCTCGCCGCCCACGCCCCCGAGCTGCGCCTCGACGTGGTGCTCGCGGACCGGGCCGCGGTCCCCGACCAGCCGCTGCTGGAGCGGGTCGCCGGGTCGCTGGGCGCCGAGCTGGTGGTCGCCGACCTGGCCCTGGGGGACGGCTCTCCGCGGCACGACCCGGTCAAGCTGGCCGCCGCGTATGCCGGGTTTCTCGCCGGGGCATAAGGTAGCGGCGGCTCAGCGGCACCGGCTCGACCCGGTGCCAGGTCCAGCGGGACCGCGGGTCTTCGGGGAAGGTGTCGACGTGGCAGGATCGGACATATGGCAATGACGGCACAGGTGAAGGCGGAGCTGGCCGGCACTCAGGTGACCAAGGCCTGCTGCCGCAAGTCCGAGGTCTCCTCGATGCTCCGCTTCGCCGGCGGGCTGCACATCGTCAGCGGCCGGATCGTGGTGGAGGCCGAGCTCGACACCGGGGCCGCGGCCCGCCGCCTGCGCCGGGACATCGCCGAGGTCTACGGCCACCCCTCCGACGTGGTGATGGTCTCCGGCAACGGCATCCGCAAGGGCAGCCGGTACGTCGTGCGCGTGGTCCGGGACGGCGAGGCGCTGGCCCGCCAGACCGGGCTGCTCGACGGTCGTGGCCGCCCGGTCCGGGGCCTGCCGCCGCAGGTCGTGTCCGGCGCCGGCTGCGACGCCGTGGCCGCCTGGCGCGGCGCGTTCCTCGCCCACGGGTCGCTCACCGAGCCGGGTCGCTCCTCGGCTCTCGAGGTCACCTGCCCCGGCCCGGAGGCCGCCCTCGCCCTGGTCGGCGCGGCCCGCCGGATCGGCATCGCGGCCAAGGCGCGCGAGGTCCGCGGCGTCGACCGGGTGGTGATCCGGGACGGCGACGCGATCGGCCAGCTGCTGACCCGCCTCGGCGCCCACGAGTCGCTGATGGCCTGGGAGGAGCGGCGGATGCGCCGCGAGGTGCGGGCCACCGCCAACCGGCTCGCGAACTTCGACGACGCCAACCTGCGGCGCTCGGCGCGGGCCGCCGTGGCAGCCGGCGCCCGCGTGGAGCGTGCCCTGCAGATCCTGGCCGACGAGGTCCCCGACCACCTGAAGATGGCCGGCGACCTGCGGCTGGAGCACAAGCAGGCCTCGCTCGAGGAGCTCGGCCAGCTGCACGTGCCGCCGCTCACCAAGGACGCCATCGCCGGCCGGATCCGGCGGCTGCTGGCGATGGCCGACAAGCGCGCCCAGGAGCTCGGCATCGACGACACCGAGGCCAGCCTGACCCCGGACATGCTCGAGGACGCTGAGCAGGCCTGACCCGGGCACGGCTTACCCGGTAGGGTCGTCGCGGGTGGTGCCCCGCATCGTCCTGACCAGTGGCCACCAGGTCACCCAGCACTGTGGAGCAAGGAGACGTGTCCCCATGACCGTTCGCGTGGGAATCAACGGATTCGGCCGGATCGGCCGCAACTTCTTCCGGGCCGTGCAGGCCTCCGGCGCCGACATCGAGATCGTCGCCGCCAACGACCTCGGTGACCTCAAGACGATGGCGCACCTGCTCAAGTACGACTCGATCCTGGGTCGCTACCCCGCCGAGGTGTCGGCGGTCGACGGCGGCATCAAGGTCGGCGACACGACCCTGAAGATCCTGGCCGAGAAGGACCCGGCCCAGCTGCCGTGGAAGGACCTCGGCGTCGACGTCGTGGTCGAGTCCACCGGCTTCTTCACCGACGCCACCAAGGCCAAGGCGCACCTCGACGGGGGCGCCAAGAAGGTGATCATCTCGGCGCCGGCCAAGAACGAGGACTTCACCGTCGTGATGGGCGTCAACCACGCCGACTACGACCCGAGCTCGCACCACGTCATCTCCAACGCGTCGTGCACCACCAACTGCCTGGCGCCGATGGCCAAGGCGCTGCACGACGAGTTCGGCATCGTCAAGGGCCTGATGACCACCATCCACGCCTACACCCAGGACCAGAACCTCCAGGACGCGCCGCACGGCGACCTGCGCCGGGCCCGGGCGGCCGCCATCAACATGGTGCCCACCTCGACCGGCGCCGCGAAGGCGATCGGCCTGGTCATGCCCGAGCTCAAGGGCAAGCTCGACGGCTTCGCGATGCGTGTCCCGCTGCCCACCGGCTCGGCGACCGACCTGACCTTCGAGGCGGGTCGCGAGACCACCGCCGAGGAGGTCAACGCCGCCGTCAAGGCCGCCGCCGAGGGCCCGCTCAAGGGCTTCCTGCGCTACACCGAGGACCCGATCGTGTCCTCCGACATCGTCACCGACCCGGCCTCGTGCATCTTCGACGCCGGGATGACGAAGGTGATCGGCAACCAGGTCAAGGTGATCGGCTGGTACGACAACGAGTGGGGCTACTCCAGCCGTCTCGTGGACCTGATCACCTTCGTCGGCGAGAGCCTCTGAGCGGATGAGCCAGCCCGACGACCAGATCGCCCGGCTCGGGGACCTGCGCGGCAAGCGCGTGCTGGTCCGCTCGGACCTGAACGTCCCGCTCGACGGCCAGCGGATCACCGACGACGGCCGCATCCGGGCCAGCGTCCCCACCCTGCGGCGGCTCGTCGACGCCGGCGCCCGGGTGGTCGTCACCGCCCACCTGGGGCGTCCCCAGGGCGCCCCGGACCCGCGGTACTCGCTCCGGCCGGTGGCCGCCCGGCTCGGGGAGCTGCTCGGTGCCGAGGTGGCGTTCGCCGCGGACACCGTGGGCGACTCCGCCCGGGCGACCGTCGACGCGCTCGGTGACGGCGAGGTCGCCGTGCTGGAGAACGTCCGGTTCAACGAGGGCGAGACCAGCAAGGACGAGGCCGTCCGCGGCGCCTTCGCCGACCGGCTGGCCGCGCTGGCCGACGTCTTCGTCTCCGACGGGTTCGGCGTCGTGCACCGCAAGCAGGCCTCGGTGTACGACGTGGCGCAGCGGCTGCCGCACGCCATGGGCGGGCTGGTGGCCACGGAGGTCGCCGTGCTGCGGCGGCTCACCGAGGACCCCGAGCGGCCGTACGTGGTCGTCCTCGGCGGTTCCAAGGTGTCGGACAAGCTGGGTGTCATCGACAACCTGCTCGGCAAGGCCGACCGGCTGCTGATCGGCGGCGGGATGGTCTTCACCTTCCTGGCGGCGCAGGGCCACGAGGTGGGCAAGAGCCTGCTCGAGGCCGACCAGCTCGACACCTGCCGCGGCTACCTGCAGCGGGCCGAGGAGTCCGGTGTCTCGATCCTGCTGCCGACCGACGTCGTGGTCGCCCCCGAGTTCGCCGCGGACTCGCCCGCGACCGTGGTGCCGGCCGACCAGATCCCCGCGGACCAGCTGGGCCTGGACATCGGCCCGGACTCGGCCCGGGCGTTCGCCGCGGCGCTCGCCGACGCCCGGACGGTGTTCTGGAACGGCCCGATGGGCGTCTTCGAGTTCGACGCGTTCGCGAGCGGCACCCGTGCGGTGGCCGAGGCGCTGACCGGGATCGACGGCCTGTCGGTCGTCGGCGGCGGCGACTCCGCAGCGGCGGTCCGCACGCTGGGCTTCGACGAGGCCGCCTTCGGGCACATCTCGACCGGCGGGGGAGCGAGCCTCGAGTACCTCGAGGGCAAGCGCCTCCCCGGCATCGACGTACTCTCCGACTGACCCCCCTTCCGGGGCCGACCCAAGACACGAGGCACTGATGGCGAAGCAGACGCGCGTCCCGCTGATGGCGGGCAACTGGAAGATGAACCTCAACCACCAGGAGGCCGTCGTCCTGGTCCAGAAGCTCGCCTGGACGCTCAGCGACAAGAAGCACGACCACGCCCGGGTCGAGGTCGTCGTGGTGCCGCCGTTCACCGACCTCCGCGGGGTGCAGACCCTGGTCGACGGGGACCGGCTGGAGATCCGGTACGGCGCCCAGGACGTGTCGGCGCACGACGCCGGGGCCTACACCGGGGAGATCTCGGCCAGCATGCTCGCCAAGCTCGGGTGCTCCTACGTCGTGGTCGGGCACTCGGAGCGGCGCGAGCACCACGCCGAGTCGGACGCCACCGTCAACGCCAAGGCCCGCAAGGCGACCGAGGCGAAGATGACCCCGATCGTCTGCGTCGGCGAGGGACTCGACGTCCGCAAGGAGGGTCGCCAGGTCGAGTACACGCTCGCCCAGGTCGAGGGCTCGCTGGCTGGCTTCAGCGCCGAGGAGGTCGCCGGCCTGGTGGTCGCCTACGAGCCGGTGTGGGCGATCGGCACCGGCGAGGTGGCCACCCCCGACGACGCGCAGGAGGTCTGCGGCGCGATCCGCGCCCGGATCGCCGAGGCCTGGAGCCAGGAGGCCGCCGACTCCGTCCGGATCCTGTACGGCGGGTCGGTCAAGGCCAACAACGTCGCCGGTATCATGGAGAAGCCGGACGTCGACGGCTGCCTCGTGGGCGGCGCGAGCCTGCAGGCCGACGAGTTCGGCGGCATCTGCCGGTTTTACGACATGCCTGTCATCTGACGTCGACCCCTTGAGTTAGGCTTTCCCACCGTGGTCATCACCTTCACCGTGCTGCTCATCCTGACCAGCCTCCTGCTCATCCTGCTCGTCCTCCTGCACAAAGGCAGAGGCGGCGGGCTCTCCGACATGTTCGGTGGAGGGGTGTCCAGCGGTCTCGGCGGGTCCTCGGTCGCCGAGCGCAACCTGGACCGGATCACCATCGGTGCCGGGCTGATCTGGTTCGCCTGCATCGTGGCCCTCGGCCTGCTGCTCAAGACCGGCTGACGAGCCGCTCCGGCAGCACCCGCACCAGCCGGTTCACCGACGTACGTCCCAGAAGGAGCTCACAGCGTGGCAGCAGGTGGAGGCAACGCCATCCGGGGTAGCCGGGTCGGCGCGGGTCCGATGGGCGAGGCCGAGCGGGGCGAGGCCGCCCCCCGGCAGTCGGTGGTCTACTTCTGCTCGCGCTCGCACGAGTCGGTGATCACCTTCGCCGTGGAGGCGCAGATCCCGGACACCTGGGACTGCCCGCGCTGCGGGCTGCCGGCCAGCCAGGACGCGGAGAACCCGCCGCCGCCGCACAAGATCGAGCCCTACAAGACGCACCTCGCCTACGTGAAGGAGCGTCGCTCCGACAAGGAGGCCGAGGACATTCTCGACGAGGCGATCAAGACGCTGCGGGACCGCCGCAAGCGCGGGGACCTGATCTTCTAGAGCCGCGAGGCGGCCGGCTCGTCGACGAACCACACGGTCCGCGCGCGGCCGTGCACGCCGACGGCCGGGATCTCGTGCACGTCGGCGGCGTCCTCCCCGGTGGCGAGCGCCCGGGCGACGGCGTCGGCCTTGCCCTCCCCGGAGACCACGAACCAGACCTCCCTGGTGCGGTTGAGGGCCGAGAAGGTCAGGCTGATCCGCTCCGGCGGCGGCTTGGGGGAGCCGGTGACCGGGACCGCGATGGCGTCCTCGACGTCGAGCTGCGGGAAGCCCGGGAACAGCGACGCCACGTGGCCGTCCGGGCCGAGGCCGAGCATCACCACGTCGAAGGCGCCGGTGCCGTCCTCGCGGACCTCCTCGCCGTACGCCGTGGCGGCGTCGGCCAGCGACGCGTGCCCCTCGTCGGAGGCCGGCATGGCGTGCACGCGCTCGGGGTCGAAGGGCAGGTGGTCCAGCAGCGACGCGCGGGCCTGCCCGGCGTTGCGGTCCGCGTCGTCGGCGGGCACGTAGCGCTCGTCGCCGAACCACACGTCCACGCGGCTCCAGTCGACCCGGCCGGCGTCGGGGGAGGCGGCGAGTGTCTCGTGGATGGTGACCGCGATGGTGCCGCCGGTCAGGGCGACGGACGGCACCCGGCCCTCCGCCTGCGCCCGGGCCAGTGTGTCGATCAGGGACGCGGCCACCTGGTCCGCGAGGTCCTGCGGGGACGCACAACGCCGCAGGTCCGGCGTGCCGGCGGTCATCAGGACCGCCCCGCTGCGGTCTTGGCGGCGGCCTTCCTCGTGCCGGCCCTCTTCGTGGCGGCCCTCTTCGTGGCGGCCTTCTTCGTGCCGGCCTTCTTCGTGCCGGCCTTCTTGGGGGCGGCCAGGCGCACCATCCGCTTCACGGTGGCCGCGTAGACGTCGTCGGGATCGAGCCGGCGCAGCTCCTCCGAGAGCAGCTCGTCGAGGTCGCGGCGCTTGAGCGCCACCGGCCGGTCCGGCTGGCCGGGGGACGACAGCGTCGCCAGTCGGCCGTCGGAGCGGGCGAGCGTCACGTCGCCGTCCTTGGTGGTCAGCACCACGGAGGTGATGCCGGGGCCGTCCGAGCTGGCCCGGGTGACCTCGCACCTGAGCCGGTCCGCGAGCCAGGCGGAGAGCAGGTCGGCGCTGGGGCTGACCCGCTCGGCCGTCACCGAGGCCGAGAGCACCTTGCCGGACTGCTGGTCCAGGGCCGCGGCCAGCAGGGCCCGCCAGCCGGTGATCCGGGTCCAGGCCAGGTCGGTGTTGCCGGGGGCGTAGGTGCTGCACTGGGTCAGCATCGCCTTCGCCTTGCTGCTGGGGACCGAGGCGGTGTCGGTGATCCGCCGGGTGCCCAGCGCGCCGAGCGGGTCGGACGCCGGGTCGTCCGGGGCCTTGCCGGGCCACCACACCACGACCGGGGAGTCGGGGAGCAGCAGCGGCAGCACCACCGAGTCGGCGTGCCGGGTGACCTCCCCGGTGAGCCGGATCACGGCCCGCTCACCGGACACCCCGGAGCCGATGCCGACCTGGGCGTCGACCTGGCTCCTCCCGCGTCGGTCGCCGATCACCACGGCCAGGATCCGCGCCGGGTGCTCACGCGAGGCGGCTCGGGCCGCGGTCATCGCCTCGTCGGCGTCGTCGTCGGAGGCGACGATCACCAGGGTCATGATCATCCCCATCGCGGGGCTGCCGGAGCGGCGCCGGGAGCGGACGAACTCGGCGGCGATGGCCGCCGAGCCGGTGTCGGTGAGCTCGATCATCGCTGACCTCCTGCGGGTGGGCGGACGAGGGGACGGGCGAGGGTCACGGCCGGCGCCAGGTCCGGCCGTCGCGCGCGAGCATCTTCTCGGCGGACGCGGGGCCCCAGGTGCCGGCCTCGTAGGTGTCGGGCTTCCCGTGCCGGTCCCAGTAGTCGATGATCGGGTCGAGGATCTTCCAGGACAGCTCGACCTCCTCGTGCTGCGGGAACAGCGGCGGGTCGCCGAGCAGCACGTCGAGGATCAGCCGCTCGTAGGCCTCGGGGGAGGACTCGGTGAAGGAGCCGCCGTAGGCGAAGTCCATGTTCACGTCGCGGATCTCCATCGAGCTGCCGGGCACCTTGGAGCCGAACCGGAGCGTGATCCCCTCGTCGGGCTGGACCCGGATCACCAGGGCGTTCTGGGTGAGCTCCTCGGTCGAGGTCTCGGTGAACGGCAGGTGCGGGGCGCGCTTGAAGACCACGGCCACCTCGGTGACCCGCCGGCCGAGCCGCTTGCCGTGCCGCAGGTAGAACGGCACACCGGCCCAGCGCCGGGTCTCGATCTCCAGCTTGATCGCCGCGAACGTCTCCGTCGTCGAGCTCTGCGGGATGTCCTGCTCCTGCTTGTAGCCGAGCACCTTCTCGCCACCGGCCCAGCCCTCGGTGTACTGCGCGTGGGCGGTGGTCAGGTCCAGCCGCCGGGGGAGCATGACGGAGGAGAGCACCTTCTGCTTCTCCAGCCGCAGGCTCTGCGCGTCGAAGGACGGCGGCTCCTCCATGGCGATCAGCGCCATCAGCTGCATCAGGTGGTTCTGGATGACGTCGCGGGCGGCGCCGATGCCGTCGTAGTAGCCGGCGCGGCCGCCGATGCCGATGTCCTCGGCCATGGTGATCTGCACGTGGTCGACGTAGTTGGCGTTCCAGATCGGCTCGAACATCGCGTTGGCGAACCTCATCGCCAGGATGTTCTGCACCGTCTCCTTGCCGAGGTAGTGGTCGATGCGGAACACCGACTCCGGCGGGAACACCTCGTGGATGGTGGCGTTGAGGGCCTGCGCGGAGGCCAGGTCGTGGCCGAACGGCTTCTCCACGACCACCCGGCGCCAGCTCGTGTCGTCGGGGTCGGTGAGGCCGTGCTCCTTGAGCTGGCCGATCACGTCCGGGAAGTACTTCGGCGGGATCGAGAGGTAGAACGCGTGGTTGCCGCCGGTGCCGCGGACCTGGTCGAGGTCCATCAGGGTCTGCTTGAGGTTCGCGAAGGCGACGTCGTCGCTGAAGTCGCCCTGCACGAACCGGAAGCCCTCGGCGAGCTGTTGCCACACCTCCTCACGGAACTCCGTGCGGGCGTACTGCTTGACCGAGTCGTGCACCACCTGGGCGAAGTCCTCGTCGGCCCAGTCCCGGCGGGCGTAGCCGACCAGCGAGAAGCCCGGCGGCAGCAGCCCGCGGCTGGCCAGGTCGTAGATCGCCGGCATCACCTTCTTGCGGGACAGGTCGCCGGTGACGCCGAAGATCACCATCGCCGAGGGACCCGCGATCCGCGGCATCCGCCGGTCCTGCGGGTCCCTCAGCGGGTTGGTCTGCGTCACGACAGCGCCTTCCGCAGGGCGGCGAGCCCGGCCTCCTGGTCGGTCAGGTGCAGCCGCAGCACCGGGCGGTCGTGCTCGGCGAGCACGGCGGCGTCACCGGCGGCCTGGGCCGAGATCAGCCGGCCGAAGGTGTACTCCTTGCCGGGCACCTCGAGGTCCTCGGCGGGCGCCCCGGTGATCTGGAGGTAGACACCCTCGGCGGGGCCGCCCTTGTGGAACTGGCCCGTCGAGTGCAGGAACCGCGGCCCCCACCCGAACGTCACCGGACGTCGCACCCGATGGGCCAGGGTGCTGCGCACCTCGGCCAGGTCGGCCCGCTCGATCCGGTCCAGGTAGGCCATCACCGCGAGGTAGCCCTGCTGGCCGTCGACCTGCGTGAGCAGCGCCGCGACCGCCTCGCGGAGCGTGCCGGCGTCGCCGAGCCAGTCCCCACCGAGCGCGCGGACCTCGACAGGCCCGTCGGTGAAGCTCGGCGCGGAGCTGTCCGGCTCCCCCTCGAGCATCGAGCGGGCGGCCTTCTTGGCGCTCTCCACGTCCGGCTGGTCGAAGGGGTTGATCCCCAGCAGCCGGCCGGCGGTCGCGGTGGCGACCTCCCACAGCAGCATCTGGGCACCCAGCGTGCCGGAGACCACGATGTCGGAGCCGGCCGAGCCGGCGACGTCCTCGGCGGGGTCGACGTGCGGCCCGGACGCGGTGTCGTCGGCGAGGTGCACGACGGTGACGTCGTGCGGCGGGAGCGCGACCTCGGGGGCGGAGTCGTCGGCGACCACGACCGGGAGCAGTCCGGTGCCCTGCTTGCCGGTGCTCTCCGCGATCAGCTGCTCGGCCCAGTCGGCGAACCCGGTGAGCCCGGAGCCCTGGTCGACGAGCACCAGCTTGTTGCGCAGCGGGCTGGTGGCGGCGATGGCGGCGCCGAGCCGGAGCCCGGGGTTCGCCTCGTCGTCCGCGGCCAGCAGGTCGGAGACGGACTCGGCCTCGTCGAGCAGCCGGCCGATGTCGGCGCCGGCGAGGCCGCTGGGAACCAGACCGAACGCGGTCAGCGCCGAGTAGCGACCGCCGACGTCGGGGTCGGCGTTGACGACCCGGAAGCCGTCCACGCGGGACTGCTGGTCCAGCGGGCTGCCGGGGTCGGTGACGATCACGATGCGGCGTGCGGGGTCGATGCCGGCGTCGGTGAACGCCTGCTCGTAGGCACGCCGCTGCGAGTCGGTCTCCACGGTCGAGCCGGACTTGCTGGAGACCACCACGACCGTGCGGTCGAGCCGGTCGCCCAGCGAGGCACGGACCTGGTCGGGGTTGCTGGAGTCCAGGACGGTCAGCTCCACGCCGTACGTCGCGCAGATCACCTCGGGGGCCAGCGAGGAGCCGCCCATGCCGCACAGCACCACGTGGTCGACGCCGGCCTCGGCGAGCTCGCCGCGCAGGGCGGCGACCTCACCGACCAGTGGGCGCGAGGTGCGGGGCAGGGTGACCCAGGACAGCCGCTTCGCGGACTCGTCCTCGGCCTCGGGACCCCACAGCGTCGGGTCCTTCGCGAACAGCCTGCTCGCGAAGGAGTCCGACGCCAGCGCCGGCACCCGGGCGCGGATCGCGTCCGCGGCCGCCCCGGTGGCGACGACCTCGAACGTCTCGCTCACTTGTCCCCGTCCCGGGCCTGGTCGAGCTGGCCGCGCACGGTCTCCTTGAGCTCGTCCCAGGACTTCACGAACTTGTCGACGCCCTCGGTCTCGAGGACCTCGATCACGTCGTCGTAGTCGATGTCCAGGCGAGCCAAGTCGTCCATGACCTGCTGCGCGTCGGCGTAGTGGCCGGTGACCTGGTCGCCGTCGACGACGCCGTGGTCGGCGAAGGCCTGCATGGTCTTCTCGGGCATCGTGTTCACCGTGTGGGCGACCGCGAGGTCGGTGACGTACATGGTGTCGCGGTAGTCCGGGTTCTTCACCCCGGTGGAGGCCCACAGCGGGCGCTGGGTGTTGGCGCCGTCGGCCTTCAGGGCCTGGAACCGGTCGCTCGCGAACTTCTCCTCGTAGGCCCGGTAGGCCAGGCGTGCGTTCGCGATGCCCGCGAGACCCATCAGGTTGCCCGCCTGCGGGTCACCGGAGGCCTCGAGGCGCTTGTCGATCTCGGTGTCGACGCGGGAGACGAAGAACGACGCCACCGAGTGGATGGTGGAGAGGTCCTGGCCGTTGGCCTTGGCCTTCTCCAGGCCCTCCAGGTAGGCGTCCATCACCGCGTCGTACCGGTCGAGACCGAAGATCAGGGTGACGTTGACGCTGATCCCCGCGGCGAGCACCTCGGTGATCGCGGGCCCGCCCTCGGTGGTGGCGGGGATCTTGATGAAGAGGTTCGGCCGGTCGACCTCGGCCCACAGCTTCTTGGCCATCTCGATGGTGGCCTCGGCGTCGTGGGCGATACCGGGGGACACCTCGATGGAGACCCGGCCGTCCACCCCACCGGAGGCGGTGAAGGTGTCGGCGAGCACGTCGCAGGCGTCGCGGACGTCGGTGGTGGTGATCGCGAAGATCGCCTCGTCGACGTCGGTGCCCGCGTCGGCGAGCTCCTTCACCTGGGCGTTGTAGCGCTCGCCGTCGGCGAGCGCGGCCGCGAAGATGGTCGGGTTCGTGGTGACCCCGACCACCGAGCTGTCCTTGACGAGCTCGGCGAGGTTCCCGGTGACGATGCGCTCGCGGGACAGGTCGTCCAGCCAGATGGATACGCCTGCGTCGGCGAGGGCCTTGAGTCGTTGTGACATCGGATTCCTTCCGGGTGCTTCTCGGGTGGTGGTGCCGGTACTGGTGGTGTGGAGGGCTCAGCCCTGCGAGTCGGAGATGCTCTCCTCGGCGGCGAGCGCCACTGCCTCGGCGGTGATGCCGAACTCCCGGTAGATCGTGGCGTAGTCGGCGGAGGCGCCGTAGTGCTCGAGGGACACGGTGCGGCCGGTCGAGCCGACGACGTCGCGCCATCCCATCGAGACGCCGGCCTCGACCGAGACCCGGGCCTTGACCATCGGGGGCAGCACGGTGTCGCGGTAGGCCTGGTCCTGACGGTCGAACCACTCGCGGCACGGCATCGACACGACCCGGGCGGAGATGCCCTTCTCGGTGAGGAGCTCGCGCGCCTGCACCGCGAGCTGGAGCTCGGAGCCGGTGCCGACCAGGATCACGTCGGGAGCACCGCCCTCGGCCTCGAGCAGGGTGTAGGCGCCCCGCGCGACCCCCTCGGTGGTGGCGTAGCCGTCGGTGCCGCGGGGGTAGGTGGGGACGTTCTGCCGGGTCAGCACGAGACCGGCCGGGTTGCCGGTGTTCTCCAGGATCGCCTGCCAGGCGGCCACGGTCTCGTTCGCGTCGCCGGGACGCACGATGTCCAGCCCGGGGATCGCCCGCAGCGCGGCCAGGTGCTCGACCGGCTGGTGGGTCGGGCCGTCCTCGCCGAGACCGATCGAGTCGTGGGTCCAGACGTAGGTCACCGGCAGCTGCATGAGCGACGCCAGCCGGACCGCCCCGCGCATGTAGTCGGAGAAGGTCAGGAAGGTGCCGCCGTACACCCGGGTGCCGCCGTGCAGCGCGATGCCGTTCATCACCGCGCCCATGCCGTGCTCACGAATGCCGAAGTGCAGCACCCGGCCGTACTGGTCGCCGGAGAAGTCCTTGGTGGACAGGGCTGCGGGGATGAAGGACGGCTGACCCTTGGGGGTGGTGTTGTTGGAGCCGGCGAGGTCGGCCGAGCCGCCCCACAGCTCGGGGAGCTCGGGTGCGACCGCGGAGAGCACGTCACCGGAGGCGACCCGCGTCGCGACGCCCTTGGCGTCGGCGGGGAACGAGGGCAGCGCCTTCTCCCAGCCGGCGGGCAGGCTCCGGGTGCGCATCCGGTCGAAGAGCTCCTTGCGCTGGCGGTAGCGCGAGGCCCACGCGTCGAAGGACTCCTGCCAGGCGGCCTCGGCCTGCTTGCCGCGCTCCAGGGCGCCGCGGGTGTGCTCGATCACCTCGGGGGCGACCTCGAAGGTCTGCTCGGGGTCGAAGCCCAGGATCCTCTTGGTGGCCGCCACCTCCTCGTCGCCGAGCGCGGAGCCGTGCGACTTGCCCGTGCCCTGGGCGTTCGGGGCGGGCCAGGCGATGACGGTCTTGAGGGAGATGAAGCTCGGCTTGTCGGTGACCCGGCGTGCCTTCTCCAGCGCGTCCCACAGCTCCTGGACGTTCTCCTCGTAGCGGGTACCGCCGTTGGTCCAGTCGATACGGTGCACGTCCCACCCGTACGCCGCGTAGCGGGCCGCGACGTCCTCGGTGAAGGCGATGTCGGTGCCGCCCTCGATGGAGATGTCGTTGTCGTCGTAGATCAGCGTCAGGTTGCCCAGCTGCTGGGTGCCGGCGAGCGAGGAGGCCTCGGCGCTGACCCCCTCCTCCAGGTCGCCGTCGCTGCAGATCGAGTAGATCTGGTGGTCGAAGGGGCTCTCGCCCGGGGCCGCCTCGGGGTCGAACAGGCCACGCTCGCGGCGGGCGGCCATCGCCATCCCGACGGCGTTGCCGACGCCCTGGCCCAGCGGGCCGGTGGTGGTCTCCACACCGGCGGTGTGGCCGTGCTCGGGGTGGCCCGGGGTCTTGCTGCCCCAGGTGCGCAGCGCCTTGAGGTCGTCGAGCTCGAGGCCGAACCCGGCGAGGTAGAGCTCGGTGTACAGGGTGATGCTGCTGTGCCCGGCCGAGAGCACGAACCGGTCGCGCCCGGCCCACTCGGGGTTGGCGGGGTTGTGCCGCATCGCCTTCTGGAACAGGGTGTAGGCCACCGGGGCCAGGCTCATGGCGGTACCGGGGTGGCCGTTGCCGACCTTCTGCACGGCGTCCATCGCAAGCACTCGCGCGGTGTCCACCGCGCGCTTGTCGAGGTCGGTCCAGTCGAGTTTGCTCACGAGCGATCGTTCCTCTCACACATGTCGTCCAGCGTCTGTGGGCCAGGTCGCTGCGGGCCCTCCGAGGGGCGCTTCCGGGGCGAGCGGCTCTCCAGGAAGGGTGCCACTTCAGCGTCATGCCAAACGTGACAGCCCCGAGCCTACTCACGCCGGGTGAGTAGTGGCACACCGTCCCAGCGCCGCCCCGGGGCCGTATGTGGCGTTCTGGCCACTAGACTCGGGCACGCCCGTCACCCCCGTTCGCAGACCTGAGGTTCCCTTGTGACCGCCGTCGACCCACATGTGTCCGTGTCCCCGCGGACCACGGGACCATCGACCGCGCGGGACGTCCTGATGGCCTACGTCGGCCTGATGAAGCCCCGCATCATCGAGCTGCTGCTGCTCACCACCGTGCCGGTGATGTTCCTGGCGCAGCGAGGTGTCCCCAGCCTCGGCCTGGTGGTCGCCACCGTCCTGGGCGGCACGCTCTCGGCCGGCAGCGCGAACGCCCTGAACTGCGTGTACGACGCCGACATCGACGAGCGGATGCGCCGTACCCGTCGGCGGGCACTGCCGCGGCACCTGGTCAGCACCCGGGCGGCGCTGGTCTTCGGGCTGGCGCTCGGCGTGGTCTCCACCCTGTGGCTGGGCCTGCTGGTGAACTGGCTCTCGGCCGGCCTGGCGCTCGCGGCGAACGTCTTCTACGTCGTGGGCTACACGATGATCCTCAAGCGGCGCACCACCCAGAACATCGTCTGGGGCGGGGCCGCCGGCTGCTTCCCGGCGCTGATCGGCTGGACCGCGGTGACCGGCGAGCTGGCCTGGGCGCCGGTGGTGCTGTTCCTGGTGGTGTTCTTCTGGACCCCGCCGCACTTCTGGGCCCTGGCGATCCGCTACCGCGAGGACTACGCAGCCGCGGACGTGCCGATGCTGCCGGTCAAGGCCGGCGCGAAGACCGTGGCCAGGCAGATCGTCCTCTACGCCTACGTGATGGTCGCGACCTCGCTGCTGCTGTGGCCGGTCGCCGGCACCGGCTGGTTCTACCCGGTGGTCGCCGGCGTGCTGGGCGCGGCGTTCCTCGTCGAGTCGCACCTGCTGCTGCGCCGGGCCGCGGACACCGACGACGTCGTCGCCCTCAAGCCGATGCGGCTGTTCCACTGGTCGAACATGTACCTCTCGCTGCTGTTCGTGGGTGTCGCGCTCGACCCGCTACTGATGCGTTGAGCCGGTCCGTTCCCGCACGCTGACCAGCAGCCAGGTCAGCGCGGCCGACACCAGGGCGGCGCCCAGCAGGTGGGCCGCGACCACCGCGACCGGCAGCCCGGTGAAGTACTGCACGAAGCCGATCAGGCCCTGCGCCACCTCGACGGCGAGCAGCGTGGCCGCGGCGCGGCGGACCGTGGCGGGCACCCCGGCGGCGCGGCTCATCAGCACGGCCGCGACGGTCAGCCCGAGCAGCAGGAAGACCACGTCGGTGTGCAGCTGGCTCAGCGAGCGCGGGTCCAGCCCGTTGCGCGGCGCGGACGCGTCACCGGCGTGCGGTCCGCTGCCGGTGACCACGGTGCCGACGTACAGCACCAGCCAGCCCACCCCGAAGACGACGCGGGCGAGCAGTCCCATCCCGGGGGGCACGAGCAGCCGGGCCGGGCCGTCCCCCTCGTCGAGGCGACGGAGCAGCACCACGGCCAGGCCGACCATCGCCAGCGAGACCAGCAGGTGGAAGGAGACGATCCACGGGTTCAGGTCGGTCAGCACGGTGACCCCGCCGATCACGGCCTGGGCCGGCACCCCGAGCGCGAGCAGGAACGCCAGCCGGCGGACCGCCTTGCGGCCGTAGTGCCAGGCGACCACGAAGGTCGCGATGGCGACCGCGGCCACCACGAAGGTCAGCATCCGGTTGCCGAACTCGATCGCGCTGTGCACGCCCATGGCCCGGTGCGGGACGAAGGACTGGCCGGTGCAGCGCGGCCAGGTCGGGCAGCCCAGGCCGGAGCCGGTCAGCCGGACCACCCCGCCGGTGACCACGATCAGCACGTTGACGACCAGGGAGGCGACCGCGGCGGGACGCATCCAGCGGGTCGCCCAGGGGGCGGGCTCGCGCCGTACGGCGGGGGGCGGGGTCACGTTCACTGTCACCCGGCCACGCTACCCGTCAGGCGCTCAGCCGGACGGGTCCGGCGGCTGTGCTGCGTACCACTGCGCGAGCCGCTCGAAGCCGTCCGTGAGGGACACCTCCGGCGTCCACGCCAGCGCCTCACGGGTGCGTCGCTGGTCGAACCAGTGCGCGGTGGTCAGCTGCTCCACCAGGAAGCGGGTCAGCGGCGGGGTGTCGGTCCGGCGGCCGGCTGCCCAGACGCCCTCGACGGCCGCTCCGACCAGCCGGGCCGCGGCGGGCGGGACCTGCCGGGTGGGGGCGGGCACCCCGGCGGCGGCGCACAGCCTGGCCAGCACCTCCCGGACCGGACGCGGCTCGCCGTTGGAGACGACCAGCGCCTCCCCGTGCACGGCTCCGCAGGCGTCGACGGCAGCGACGAGCGCGGCCGCGGCGTTGTCGACGTAGGTGGTGTCGATGAGGGCGGCGCCGGAGCCGAGCACGGGGAGCCGTCCGGCCCGGGCCCGGGCCACGATCCGGGCCACCAGCTGGGTGTCGCCGGGTCCCCAGACCAGGTGCGGGCGGACGGCCAGGACCGCGAGGCCGGGGCCGTCGGCCGCCAGCGCCTCGGTCTCCGAGACCGCCTTGGAGCGGGCGTAGGACCCGCGGGCGTGCACCGGGTCCGCGGGCTCGGCGCCGACGCCGACCAGCGACCGGCCCGCGTGCGCCACCGACGGGGACGACACCTGGACCAGCCGTCCCACGCCTGCGGCCCGGCAGGCGGCCACGACCGTGCGGGTGCCCTCGATGTTCGCGTGCCGGTAGTCGCTCCAGCGGCCGACCACGTCGACCTTGGCGGCGAGGTGGACCACGGCGTCGCACCCGCGGACCGCGGACCGGACGGCGTCGGGGTCGGCGACGTCGCCGAGCACCTCGGTCAGCGGCAGCCCCGAGGGACGCCGCTGGAGCACGGTGACGGCGTCCCCGCGCCCGGCGAGCGCGAGCGCGGTCGCGCGGCCGAGCATCCCGGTGGCCCCGGTCACCAGCACCCGCACGGCGAGCCCCTCAGCCGCCGGCGAGGACCCGCGCGGCCCGGCGCGCGAGCTCGGTGCGGTCGATCTTGGAGGCGTGCCGGATGTCCAGCGGCAGCCGGTCGACGGTGAGCACGGCCGCGAGCTCGACACCGTCCCCGGCGGCCGTCCGGACCGCCCCGGCGAGAGCCGGGTCGGCGAGCCGCGGGGTGCGGCCGCCCGGCAGCCGCCGGGTCCGCCCCGCCGGGACGACCACGGCCACCACGGCCTGGGTGCCGGCTGGTCCGACCCCGACCACCGCGGCGGCGCCCACCTCGGCCAGCCGCTCGAGACGCTGCTCCACCCCGACCGGGGTGACCGCGCCCTCCGCGGTCGTGACCACGTGCACGAGCCGGCCCTCGACCCACAGCCGGCCCTCGCCGTCGAGGTGTCCGACGTCGCCGGTGCGGTGCCAGCCGGGCTCGCGGGAGCTGCTCCGCTCGGTCGCCCACAGGGCGTCGTACCTGTCCTTGACGTGCCCGGCGCGCACGCAGATCTCGCCGGTCCGGCCGGCCTCGGTGGTCAGCGCCCCGTCCGCGGCGCCGGTGTCCGAGAGCGGGCTGAGCGCCACCTCGACCCCGGGCAGCGGCCGGCCCACGCAGACCCCGCCGCCCGCGCCGGCCCGGACGATCTCCGCGAGCGAGACGTCGGTGACGGGCAGCGCCTCGGTCATGCCGTACGGCGTGTGCTCGGCGGCCCGGGGGAGCAGCCTGTGCAGGTCCTCGAGCAGCGGCACCGGCACCGGGGCGCCCGCGGACATCAGCAGCCGCACCCGGCCCAGGGCGGCCTGCTGCGGGCCGGTGACGGCGGTGGCCGTCGCGGAGACGTTGCGCAGGGCGGCGGGGGAGGCGAAGACCACGGTGGCGTCGACCGCCGCCGCCGCGTCCGCCAGCCCGGCCGCGGTGAGGGTGCCCGGCGCGGTGACGTCGATGTCGGGCACCGAGGAGCCGATGCCCAGGGCCGGACCGAGGAGCGCGAACGGAGCGAAGGCGGCCACCAGCCGGTCCTCGGGCGTGATCGCGTAGGTGCCGCGGAGCAGGTCCAGCTGGGCGGACACCTGACGGTGCCGGTAGACCACGCCCTTGGCGGGACCGGTGGCCCCGGAGGTGAACACCAGCGCGCAGTCCGCGTCCAGCGACGGCTCCGCGGGCAGCGGCAGCGTGTGGCCGAGACGGGCCAGCCCGTCCAGGTCGTGGTCGACGCCGAGGGACCGGCGCCGCAGGGCGCCGGGGCTGCCGACGGCGATCCGGGTGCCGGGCAGCCCCATCAGCCGTGCGGCGGCGAGCCCCGGCTCGGCGCCGATCACATGGTCGACCGAGGCGCTGCGCAGGGCGCGCCGCATGCCGGCGAAGCCGAGTCCCTTGTCGGCGACGACGACCACCCCGCCGGCCCGCCACACGGCGTACACCGCGGCGGTGAGGTCGGCCGACGGCTCCACGAGCAGCGCGACCCGGTGGCCGGGCCGGAGCCCGGCGGCAGCCATCCCGGCGGCGAGCTCACGCACCCGGCGGTCCAGGGCGTACCAGCTGACGGTGGCGCCGCCCACCTCGACGACGGCGGGGGACAGGTCGCCGGCGCGCTCGGTCAGCGCCGACCAGAGCCGGCGCCCGCCCTCCGGCGCCGCGGGGGCGGCCGGGGGCGGCGGGGCGTCCAGGTCACGCACCCACTGGGCGACCGCGGCGGCGTACTGCGGGGCGTCCTCGGTGACCAGGTGGGAGGCGCCCTCGTAGCGGTGCAGCCGCGCCTGCGGCAGCCGCTCGCGGAGGTCGGCGAGGTACCGCTCCCCGAAGACCGGGTCGCGCGGGCCCCACAGCATCAGCACCGGGACGTCGAGGTCGCGGATGCCGGTCGCGATGGCGTCGACGGCGGGGTAGGACGGGTGGTCGGGCCGGAACGGGATGTCCGCCACGAAGTCCCCGACCGACCGGCGCCGCGCGGCCGAGGTGTACGGCGCGGCCAGCGCCCGTCGCACCTCCCGGGGGAGGGCGGGACGAGACAGCGCGGAGGTGGCCTGCACGAAGGTCGGCGTCCGCACGCAGGAGAACCCGCGGAGCAGCGGCACGTGGGCGAGCCGGATCAGCGCCGGTCCCTTGTCGTCCGGCGGCTGCGCGACCGCGGTGTTGGTGAGCACGACCCCATGCAGCTGGGAGCGGTGCGCGAGCGCCCAGCCGAGCGAGATCGCGCCACCCCAGTCGTGGCCGACGGTGACGACCGGGCCGGTGACGCCGAGCGCCTCGGTCAGCGTGCCCAGGTCGGAGACCCGCTGGGCCAGCGTCCGCGGCGCGTCGAGGCGCTCGGACCAGCCCATGCCGAGATGGTCGGCGGCGACGACCCGCCAGCCGGCCGGCGCCTGGGCCAGCAGGCCCCGCCACAGGTAGGACCAGGTGGGGTTGCCGTGGACGCAGAGCAGCGTCCCGACCGGGTCGGTGACGCCGTTGTCCAGGACGTGCCAGGTGCGGGGGACGCCCGCGGCGTCGGGCACCGTGACCACGCGGGACCAGGCCCGGTCGAGTCCCGGGAGGTCCAGTCCGTCGGGCAGTCCGGCCGGGGCCGTCACCACGCGATCTCGAGACAGGCCGCGTTGAGCCCGGAGCCGATGCCCATCAGCAGCACCCGGTCACCCGGCTCGAGGCTGCCGGTCTGGCTGGCCAGCGTGTAGGGCACCGACACCGGCCCGATGTTGCCGCGGTCGGGGAAGGTCAGCGGCACCCGCTCCCGGTCGATCCCGAGCTTGTCGCACAGCGCCTGGGTGTGCACCACGGAGACCTGGTGGATCACGTAGCGGTCCATGCCGGCGGCCCAGTCGAACTCCTCGGTCGCCTCCTCCCACAGCGCTCCGGAGAGCGCCAGCCCGGCGTCGAGGAGGCCCTTCAGGTCGGTCTCCATCATCGTGTTGTCGCCGATGCACAGCTCGTGGTGCTCGGTGCCCGCGCGGCTCACCGAGGCAACCAGACGGTGCCCCCCTGGGTGCCGGTCGGCCCGGCCCAGCACCATGGCGGCCGCGCCGGACCCCAGGGTGAAGGTGGCGAACTGCGCCATCACGTCCTTGGAGGTCACCCCGGGCTGGAGCAGCCGCTCGATGCAGGCCTCCTGCACCTCGCGGGCGTCCTCGCCGTCGACGACCAGCGCGTACTCGCAGAGGCCGGCGTCGATCATCGCGGCCGCGATCTCCATGCCGTTGACGAAGCCGAGGCAGGCGTTGGTGACGTCGAAGTTCTGGCACGAGGTCGGCAGCCCGATCGCGTCGTGCACCGCCACCGCGGTGGCCGGCTCGAGGTAGCGCCGGCTGACCGAGGTGTTGACCATCAGCCCGATCTCGGCGGGGTCGACGCCGGCCTCGGCGATCGCCTTGCGGCCGGCCGCGGCGGCGCCGTCGACGAAGGTGACGCCGTCGGCCCACCAGCGGCGCTCGCGGATGCCGACGAGGCGCTCGAGCAGCCCGGCGCGGAGGCCGACCCGGGTGTAGGTGTCGCCGAGCCGCTCGTCGAGGGCGTCGGAGGTGACCACCTCGGTGGCGTCGACGGACGTCGCCGACAAGATCGCGGTGTTGGTGAAACGGTGAGTCGTGTTGCCAGTCAAGAGGATGTCCCGTCTAGAGGTGCCGGCGTGCGCGCCACCGAGGTCTCGATTTTGTCTACCCGATCCATGAACGGTCACTCCCACGTGAACGTGCGGGCGGTGAGGACGGTGCCGACGGCGGTCCAGACGGCCAGGACCACCAGGGGCAGCACCGGGAACGCGCCGTCGAGGAACGCCGCCCGCATCCCGGTGCCGAGCGCCCCCGAGGGCAGCAGGGCCAGCACGCTCCCCGCGCCGCCGTACGACGTGGCGGGGAAGACCACCGCGCCACCGGCCATCAGCAGCAGGTAGATCAGGTTGGCCGCGGCGAGCGTGGCCTCCGCCCTCAGGGCACCGGCGACGAAGAGCCCGAGCGAGGCGAAGGCCGCGGTGCCGAGCAGCGTGCAGGCCAGCACCCCGCACGCGCCCGCCGCGGTCAGCGACGGCGACCAGCCCAGCAGCAGGGCGGCCGCGCCGATCAGCACGAACTGGAGGACCTCGACGACCAGCAGCGCCCCGACCTTGCCCAGCAGCAGCCCCGAGCGCGGCAGCGGGGAGGAGCCGAGCCGCTTGATCACGCCGTAGCGGCGCTCGAACCCGGTCGCGATGGCCAGGGAGGTGAAGCTGGTCGACATCACCGCGAGCGCCAGGACGCCGGGGGTCAGGGTGTCGACCGGACTGTGGGTGAAGGTCAGCGAGAAGTGCCTCGCGGCGGTGATGCCGCCGACCAGCACGATCAGCGGGACGACCACGGCCAGCAGCAGCTGCTCGCCGTTGCGGAGCAGCAGCCGGGTCTCCATCCGGGCCTGGGCGAGCACCATGCGCGGCAGCGGTGCCGCACCCGGCATCGGGGTGAAGGTGCCGCTCATACCGCGAGCTCCCGTCCGGTGATCTGGAGGAAGACGTCCTCGAGCGTGCGCTGGCCCAGCGTCAGCGACTCCGGCAGCACGACCTGCTCGTCGCACCAGGCGGACACCTTCGCGAGGGTGCTGGCATCGGCGGGTCCGGTGATCAGCAGGCTGTGCTCGTTGATCGCCTGGACGGCGGTGCCCTCGCCGAGGGTGGCCTGCAGCGACGCGGGGGCGGACGGCGGGAACGGCTCGGTGACCACCAGTCGGATGGTGCTGCTGCCGCCGGAGCGGGTCAGCTCGAACGGGCTGCCGGAGGCGATCAGCCGGCCGTGGTCGATGACGTGCACCTGGTCGGCGAGCCGCTCGGCCTCGTCCATGTAGTGGGTGGTGAGCACGATCGTGACCCCGTCGCGGCGCAGCTCGTCGAGCAGGTCCCAGGTGGTGCGGCGGGCCTGCGGGTCCATGCCGGCGGTCGGCTCGTCGACGAAGACGAGCTCCGGTCGGCCGACCACGGCCATCGCCAGGGCGAGCCGCTGCTGCTGGCCGCCGGAGAGCCTCCGGTACGGCGTCCGGCCGCACGAGTCCAGCCCGAGCCGCTCCACGAGCATGTCGACGGGCAGGGGGTGGGCGTGCAGCGTGGCGATGTGCCGCAGCATCTCGACGGCCCGCACCCCGGACCACGCGCCGCCGTTCTGGAGCATCACGCCGATCCGGGGAAGCAGGTCCCGCCGGTCCCGCTGGGGGTCCAGCCCGAGCACCCGGACCCGGCCGCCCTGCGGCCTCCGGTAGCCCTCGCAGGTCTCCAGCGTGGTGGTCTTGCCGGCGCCGTTGGGGCCGAGCACGGCGGTGATCGCCCCGCGGGCGACGTCGAGGCTGAGACCGTCGACGGCCGTCTTGTCGCCGTACCGCATCCGCAGGTCCTCGACGACCACGGCCGGGTCGTCGAGGCTGCGGGAGGTGGTCATCCCCCCAGTCTAGGAACCCCGCCTCGCGCGGTCCGCGCGCGGACCCGGCCACCGGTGACCCCGGTCACCAGGCGGTGTCCGGACCGCCCAGGTAAGGGCCGCCTTAGTTGAAGCGTCCCGTCAATAACGACACAATGATGTTGTGGAAATACAGGAGCGTTGGGGAGCGGTGGACGTCTCCACCCGTGAGCGGGTGGCGCGGACGCTGCTCGAGCTCGGCCCCAGCACCGCGGCCGTGGTCGCGGCGCGCCTGGACCTCACCCCCGCCGCCGTCCGCCGGCACCTCGACCAGATGCTGGCCGAGGGCACCGTCGAGGCCCGCGAGCCCCGCATCTACGGCACCCGTGGCCGCGGCCGTCCCGCGAAGGTCTTCGCGATCACCGAGACCGGCCGGGACCGCTTCGACCAGCAGTACGACGACCTGGCCCTCGAGGCGCTCCGGTTCCTCGAGGAGACCGGCGGCGACGCCGCCGTGCTGGCGTTCGCCCGCCGCCGGGTCGCCGGCATCGAGACCCACTACGACGAGATCGTGGCCGTGGAGCCGGACATCGAGCCGTCCCAGGCCCTGGCCCGCGCGCTGACCCAGGGTGGCTACGCTGCCTCGGTCCGGCAGGGACCGGTCGGCGAGCAGCTGTGCCAGCAGCACTGCCCGGTCTCGCACGTCGCCCACGAGTTCCCGCAGCTGTGCGAGGCGGAGACCGAGGTCATCTCCAAGGTCCTCGGCCGCCACGTCCAGCGGCTGGCCACCATCGCTCACGGTGACGGGGTGTGCACGACCTGCATCCCGGGCACCAGCAACCCCGGCACCGCACCGCCACACGAGAGGTTGACCTCATGACCACGTCTGACATCGGCACCCCCGACCTGGGCACCATCGACCAGCGCAACCCCGAGCTCGAGGGCATCGGTCGCTACCAGTTCGGCTGGTCAGACTCCGACACGGCAGGGTCGACCGCCAAGCGGGGCCTGTCCGAGGAGGTCGTCCGCGACATCTCCTCGAAGAAGAGCGAGCCGCAGTGGATGCTCGACATGCGGCTCAAGGGCCTCAAGCTCTTCGACCGCAAGCCGATGCCCACCTGGGGCGGCGAGCTCGAGACGATCGACTTCGACAACATCAAGTACTTCGTCCGGTCGACCGAGAAGCAGGCGGCGACCTGGGACGACCTGCCCGCGGACATCAAGAACACCTACGACAAGCTGGGCATCCCCGAGGCGGAGAAGCAGCGGCTGGTCTCCGGTGTCGCCGCGCAGTACGAGTCGGAGGTCGTCTACCACCAGATCCGCGAGGACCTGGAGGAGCAGGGCGTGATCTTCGTCGACACCGACACCGCCCTGCGCGAGCACGAGGACCTCTTCCGCGAGTACTTCGGCACCGTGATCCCGACCGGTGACAACAAGTTCTCCGCGCTGAACACCTCGGTGTGGTCCGGCGGCTCGTTCATCTACGTGCCGAAGGGCGTGCACGTCGACATCCCGCTCCAGGCCTACTTCCGGATCAACACCGAGAACATGGGCCAGTTCGAGCGCACCCTGATCATCGTGGACGAGGACGCCTACGTGCACTACGTGGAGGGCTGCACCGCGCCGATCTACAGCTCGGACTCGCTGCACTCCGCGGTCGTCGAGATCATCGTCAAGAAGGGCGGCCGCTGCCGCTACACGACCATCCAGAACTGGTCGAACAACGTCTACAACCTGGTCACCAAGCGCGCCACCTGCGAGGCCGGCGCGACCATGGAGTGGGTCGACGGCAACATCGGCTCCAAGCTGACCATGAAGTACCCGGCCGTCTACCTGATGGGCGAGCACGCCCGCGGCGAGACGCTGTCGATCGCCTTCGCCGGCGAGGGCCAGCACCAGGACGCGGGCGCCAAGATGGTGCACGCCGCGCCCTACACGTCGAGCTCGATCATCTCCAAGTCCGTGGCGCGCGGCGGTGGCCGCACGTCGTACCGCGGACTGATCCAGGTCAACGAGGGCGCCCACCACTCGGCGAGCATCGTCAAGTGCGACGCGCTCCTGGTCGACCAGATCAGCCGCTCCGACACCTACCCGTACGTCGACGTCCGCGAGGACGAGGTCTCGATGGCGCACGAGGCGACCGTCTCCAAGGTCTCCGACGACCAGCTCTTCTACCTGATGAGCCGCGGCATGGAGGAGGACGAGGCGATGGCGATGATCGTGCGCGGCTTCGTCGAGCCGATCGCCAAGGAGCTGCCGATGGAGTACGCCCTCGAGCTGAACCGGCTCATCGAGCTGCAGATGGAGGGCGCGGTCGGCTGACCGCCGCACCCCGCCCTGCACCCCCGTACGAAGAAAGCGAAGTAGTGACAGTTACCGAGACACCCGCCGTCGCCGGCGCCGTGGAGACGACCGTCCCCGGCACCATCGCCAGCCACCTGCACCCCGTCGCGTCGTTCGACCTCGACGACCACCAGCAGCCCACCGGCCGCGAGGAGGTCTGGCGCTTCACGCCGCTCAAGCGGCTGCGCGGCGCGCTGGACGACGTCCCGACCGACGACGGCGCGGTGACCTTCGAGGTCCAGGGCGGCGACCAGGTCGTGGTCGGCTCGCTGGCGCCCGGCGAGTCCCCCCGCGGCACCGCCCTGGTGCCCGGCGACCGTGCCGCGGCCGTCGCGTCGAAGAACACCGAGAAGGCCCTGCACGTCAAGGTGCCCGCCGAGACCGTCGTCGAGCAGCCCGTGCAGGTGCTGGTGCAGGGCACCGCGGACCGGCGCAGCAACGCGCACACCGTGCTCGAGGTCGGCGCCCACGCGCAGGTCACCTTCGTCCTGGAGCACCGCGGGTCCGGCGTCCACGCCGGCAACCTCGAGGTGGTCGTCGGCGACGGCGCGCAGGTCTCGGTGATCAGCATCCAGGACTGGGAGGACGACGCGGTCCACGTCGGTCAGCACGAGGCCAGGGTCGGCCGCGCGGCGTCCTACCGGCACGTGTGCATCTCCTTCGGCGGCAGCGTGGTCCGGCTCAACTCGACCGTCCGCTACGACGGACCCGGCGGCCAGGCCGAGATGCTCGGGCTGTACTTCGCCGACGCCGGCCAGCACCTCGAGCACCGGCTGTTCGTGGACCACAACCAGCCCAAGACCCGCAGCAACGTGGACTACAAGGGCGCGCTGCAGGGCGAGGGCGCGCACGCGGTGTGGATCGGCGACGTGCTGATCCGCCAGGTGGCCGAGGGCATCGAGACCTACGAGTCCAACCGCAACCTGGTGCTCACCGACGGCTGCCAGGCCGACTCGGTGCCGAACCTCGAGATCGAGACCGGTGAGATCGCCGGCGCCGGCCACGCGTCGACGACCGGCCGCTTCGACGACCAGCAGCTGTTCTACCTGCAGTCGCGCGGCATCCACGAGGACGAGGCCCGTCGCCTCGTCGTGCACGGCTTCTTCGCGGACATCATCCGCAAGATCGGCGTCCCGCAGATCGAGGAGCAGCTGCTCGCGACGGTCGAGGCCGAGCTGGAGAAGAACGTGATGAGGGCGGGCGCATGAGCTTCGTGCGGGTCTGCGGCGTCGCCGACGTCGCCGGTGGGACCGCGCTCCGGGTCGACGTCGCGGACCGCGACGTGGCCGTGGTCCGCGACGGCGAGGACTGGTACGCCATCGACGACGAGTGCTCCCACGCCGCGATCCCGCTCTCCGAGGGGGACGTGGAGGGCTGCGAGATCGAGTGCTGGCTGCACGGCTCCCGCTTCGACCTGCGCACCGGCAAGCCGAGCGGCCCGCCGGCCACCGAGCCGGTCGCGGTCTACCCGGTGAAGATCGACGGCGACGACGTGCTGGTGGACGTCGAGAGCCCCCTGAGCTCCAACTGACGCTGAACCACAACTGACTTCCGAGAAGATTGAGGACGAAGACACATGGCAACGCTGGACATCCGCGACCTGCACGTGACGGTCGAGACCGAGGACGGCCCCAAGGAGATCCTCAAGGGCGTCGACCTCGTCATCAGGGGCGGCGAGACGCACGCGATCATGGGCCCCAACGGCTCGGGCAAGTCGACGCTGGCGTACTCGATCGCCGGCCACCCGAAGTACACCGTGACCGGTGGCTCGGTGACCCTGGACGGCGCCGACGTGCTCGCGATGAGCGTCGACGAGCGCGCCCGCGCCGGGGTCTTCCTGGCCATGCAGTACCCCGTCGAGGTGCCCGGTGTCTCGGTGTCGAACTTCCTGCGCACCGCGAAGACCGCCATCGACGGCGAGGCGCCCAAGCTCCGCACCTGGGTCAAGGACGTCAGCGCGGCCATGGGCGCGATGAAGATGGACCCCGCCTTCGCGACCCGGTCGGTCAACGAGGGCTTCTCCGGCGGCGAGAAGAAGCGCCACGAGATCCTCCAGCTGGAGCTGCTCAACCCGCAGGTCGCGGTGCTCGACGAGACCGACTCGGGTCTCGACATCGACGCGCTGAAGATCGTCTCCGAGGGCGTCAACCGCTACCGGGAGCAGGGTGACCGCGGGGTGCTGCTGATCACCCACTACACCCGGATCCTGCGCTACATCACGCCGGACTTCGTGCACGTCTTCGTCGACGGCAAGATCGCCGAGGAGGGCGGCCCCGAGCTCGCCGAGCGCCTCGAGGCCGAGGGCTACGACAAGTACGTCCGCACCAGCGCCTGAGCGCCCACCCCACCGGTACGACGGAAGGAGGTCCGGCCATGACGGTCGACACCACACACCTGCCCGGGCTGCTGGACGGGCTCGACCTGATCCGGGCCGACTTCCCGATCCTGTCGCGCACGCTGGCGGACGGGCACCCGCTGGTCTACCTCGACAGCGCCAACACCTCGCAGAAGCCGCAGGTGGTCATCGACGCGATGGTCGACCACCTGGAGCGGCACAACGCCAACGTGGCCCGTGCCATGCACCAGCTCGGCGCGGAGTCGACCGCAGGCTTCGAGGGTGGCCGGGACAAGGTCGCGGCGTTCCTCAACGCGCCGTCGCGCGAGGAGGTGATCTTCACCAAGAACGCCTCCGAGGCGATCAACCTGGTGGCGAACACCCTCGCCTGGGCGCAGGGACCGTTGGCCGTCGGCCCCGGTGACGAGGTGCTGATCACCGAGATGGAGCACCACTCCAACATCGTGCCGTGGCAGCTTCTCACCGAGCGCAAGGGCGCCACGCTGCGCTGGTTCGGGATCACCGACGACGGCCGGCTGGACACCTCGAACATCGACGAGCTGATCACCGAGCGGACCAAGGTCGTCTCGCTGACCTGGGTCTCGAACATGCTCGGCACCGTCAACCCGGTCGCCGAGATCGCCCACCGCGCCCACGAGGTCGGCGCGCTGGTGCTGGTCGACGCGGCGCAGGCGGTGCCGCAGATGGCCGTCGACGTGCAGGCCTCCGGCGCCGACTTCGTGGTCTTCACCGGTCACAAGGTCACCGGCCCGACCGGGATCGGGGTGCTGTGGGGCCGCCGCGAGGTGCTCGAGCAGCTGCCGCCGTTCCTCGGGGGCGGCGAGATGATCGCGACCGTGTCGATGGAGCGCTCGACGTACGCCGGGATCCCGCACAGGTTCGAGGCCGGCACCCCGCCGATCGTCGAGGCGGTCGGGCTCGGCGCCGCGGTCGACTACCTCGCCGCGATCGGGATGGACAACGTCCGCGCCCACGAGGAGGCGATCACCGGCTACGCGCTCGAGGGGCTGGCCACCGTCCGCGGCCTGACCGTGCTCGGCCCGCCGACGGCCGACCTGCGTGGCGGCGCGATCTCCTTCGAGATCGACGGCGTGCACCCGCACGACGTCAGCCAGGTGCTGGACAGCCGCGGCATCGCGGTCCGGGCCGGCCACCACTGCGCGAAGCCGGCGCACAAGCGGTTCGGCGTGCAGAGCTCGACGCGGATGTCGTCGTACCTGTACACGACGCCGGCCGAGGTCGACGCGCTCATCGAGGGGTTGGAGTACACCAAGAAGTACTTCAAGGTGGACTGACATGGATCTCGACTCGCTGTACCAGGAGATCATCCTGGACCACTACAAGAACCCGCACCATGCCGGCCTGCGCGACCCGTTCGAGGCCGAGGTGCACCACGTCAACCCGACCTGTGGCGACGAGATCACCCTGCGGGTGCACCTGTCCGAGGGCGCCGACGGCGGTGAGCCGGTCGTCGAGGACGTGTCGTACGACGCCGAGGGCTGCTCGATCAGCCAGGCCGCCACGTCGGTGATGACCGACCTGGTGATCGGCCGGCCGCTCACCGAGGCGCTCGCCGTGCACGAGAGCTTCCTGGCCCTGATGCAGGGCCGTGGGGGAGTCGAGCCCGACGAGGAGGTGCTCGAGGACGCCGTCGCGTTCGCGGGCGTCGCCAAGTTCCCCGCGCGCGTCAAGTGCGCGCTGCTGTCCTGGATGGCGTGGAAGGACGCGACCTCGCAGATCGTCGCCGCCCGGCCCGCCCCCGCAACCGAGGAGACCCGATGACCGAGACGCACACCCCCGACCACAGCGACCTCCCCGAGGTGAGCACCTCCGGGGCCACCATGACCGTGGAGAAGGACGAGGTCGTCGAGGCGATGAAGGACGTCGTCGACCCCGAGCTCGGGATCAACGTCGTCGACCTCGGCCTGGTCTACGACGTGCACCTGGACGAGGGCAGCAACGTCGTGCTGGACATGACGCTGACCTCCGCGGCCTGCCCGCTGACCGACGTGATCACCGACCAGACCAACCAGGCGCTCGAGGGGCTGGTGAACGACGTCACCATCAACTGGGTCTGGATGCCGCCGTGGGGCCCGGACAAGATCACCGACGACGGTCGCGAGATGCTGCGGGCCCTCGGCTTCAACGTCTGAGACCCCTGCCGTGACCGGCACGACCGGCGCTCGGACGGTCCTCGTCCCCCGCGAGCGGATGGTCCGCTGGTGCGAGAACTTCGCGACCCGGCACGAGACGGCGAGCTACGCCGTCGCGGCCGGGTCGCTGCACGCCACGGCGCCGGACGGGGCGAGCGCGGTCGCCCGGCTGCCGTTCGGCGAGGACTACGCCGGCCCCGCGGACCCGGTCGCCTTCGCGGCCGCGGTGACGATGCCGTCCCGGTGGGGGGTCCTGCTGGTCCGCAAGGGCGGCTTCGCCGTCGCGACCGTCGACCACGCCCGGGTGGAGGCCGTCAAGGTCGGGCAGCGGCACGTGCAGGGCCGGACCAAGGCCGGCGGGCAGAGCCAGCAGCGCTTCGCCCGGAGGCGCGAGAACCAGGCCCGGCAGGCCTACGAGGCGGCCGCCGAGCACGCGGCACGGATCCTGGTGGGCCGGCTGACCGCCCTGGTCTGCGGCGGCGACCGGACGGCCGTCGAGCAGGTCCTGGAGGACCCGCGGCTGCGACCGCTGGCCGCCCTGCGGGTCGACCCGTGGCTGGCGGTCCCCGACCCGCGGCGCGCGGTGCTCGACCAGGCCGTGCTGGACGCCGGGTCGGTGGCCGTGACGGTGACCGAGCCGGCCTGAGCGGGCTACCGTCGGCAGGTGAGCTTCGACGTGGCCGGTGACGCCTACGGACGCTTCATGGGCCGGTTCTCCGAGCCGCTGGCGGAGCGGTTCGTGGCGCTGGCCGGTCTCCGCGACGGCGACCGGGCGCTCGACGTGGGCTGCGGCCCGGGTGCGCTGACCGCGCGCCTGGTGGACCGGCTCGGGGCGCGGCGGGTGGCGGCGGTGGACCCCTCGGAGCGGTTCGTGGCCGCGGCCCGGACCCGGCTGCCCGGCGTCGACGTGCGCGCGGCCGCCGCCGAGGCGCTGCCCTTCGAGGACGACACCTTCGACGCGGTGCTCGCCCAGCTCGTGGTGCACTTCATGGCAGACCCGGTGGCCGGCCTCGGGGAGATGGCCCGGGTCGCCCGGCCCGGCGGCACCCTGGCCGCCTGCGTGTGGGACCACGCCGGCGGCACCGGCCCGCTGACCACCTTCTGGCAGGCCGTGGCCGACCTCGACCCGGGCGCCCACGACGAGTCCGGGCTCGCCGGGGCCCGCGAGGGACACCTGGCCGAGCTGGCCACGGCCGCCGGCCTGGAGGACGTGGTGGCGGGCCGGGTCGAGGTCGCCGTCGGCTTCGCCGGCGTCGAGGAGTGGTGGCAGCCGTTCACGCTCGGCGTCGGCCCCGCGGGGGCGTACGTCGGCGCGCTCGACGTACCGGGCCGGGCGGCGCTGCGGGACCGGTGCGCCGCGCTGCTGCCGGCCGGGCCGTTCGACGTGGTCGCCGCGGCCTGGTGGGTGCGCGGTCAGGCGCCGCCGGGGGTGCGCGGCAGGACGTGAGCGACCTCGCAGTAGGAGTCGCCGTCGGCGGAGTCCACCGTGGCCGCGTGCACCTCGACGTGCACGGCATGACCGTCGGCGTGCAGGTAGCGCTTGGCGACCCGGTGCCGGGTCACCGACCCCGACCGGGCCTCGGCCCGGTTGACGTCGTCGGCGGGCTTGTCGTCGGGGTGGGTGATGTCGGAGACGGTCATCTGCAGGAGCTCCTCGGCCGGGTAGCCCAGCAGCTCCGCGAGGGCGGGGTTCACCCGCAGCAGCCGGCCGTCGAAGTCGCTCAGCGCGATGCCGATCGGGGCGCCGCTGAACGCGCTGCGGAACAGCTCCTCGCTGTCGCCGAGCGCCTTCTCCCGCTGCACGGACGTGGTCACGTCGGAGAGCACGCAGAGCATCTCTCGCTCGGCACCCGTCGCGTCCCGCAGCGGCTGCACGATGCCGCGCAGCCACCGGACCGCGCCCTCCTTGTGGGCCAGCCGCAGCGTGACCGGCCCCTCGTCGTGCCCGACGCCGAGCAGCTCGTGCAGCGGGTGGCCGACGACCTCCGAGGGCATCCGGCCGAGCACCCGCCGTACCGAGGCGGAGACGTAGGTGACCAGCCGCTCCCGGTCGGTGGTGACGACCAGGTCGTCGTTGCCGCTCAACGCCACCGGTGGGCCCGACGAGGGCTCGAGCCACAGTGGCGCAGCGGGCACGCTCGGCCAGGCCCGCCGGCGGGTCGGTGGCGAGGCCGGGCGGCCGAACAGCCAGCCCTGGGCGGTGTCGCAGCCCAGGGCGACCAGCTGACGGGCCTGGGTGACTTGCTCGACGCCCTCGGCGCAGACCCGGAGCCCCAGGCTGTGCGCCGCGTCGATCACCAGCTGCACGAGGACGGCCTCCTGGGCGTCCGCCGCGACGCTGCGGATCAGTGACCGGTCGATCTTGACCGTGTGCAGCGGCAGGCTCCGCAGCAGCGTCAGCGACGAGTGCCCGGTGCCGAAGTCGTCGAGGGCCAGGTGGATGCCGAGGTCGCGCAGCCGGGTGAGGGTCGCGGTGGCCTGGCCGAGGTCGGTGACCATCGCGGTCTCGGTGATCTCCAGGCAGAGCCGCTCCGCCGGCAGCCCGCTCGCCTCCAGCGCCGCCTGGACGTCGTCGACGAAGGTCGGCTCGCGCAGCTGGACGGGGGAGACGTTGACCGCCACCACGGGCTGCTCGTCGCCGATCCAGCCGGCCGCCCGGGTGCAGGCCTCGCCGAGCACCCAGCGGCCCAGCTCCACGATCAGGCCGCTGGCCTCGGCGAGCGGGATGAACCTGTCCGGGGGGACCGTTCCGAGCCGGGTGTCGTGCCACCGGGCCAGCGCCTCGACCCCGACCATCGTGCCGGTGGAGAGGTCCACCACGGGCTGGTAGACGACGGTGAGCCGGCCGGAGTGCACCGCGTCGTGCAGCCGGTGCTCCAGCTCCATCTGCTCCATCTGCTCCACCAGAGCCTCCGGGTCTCTCTCCAGGACCGGTCCGCCCGGGACGACTCGAGAGCTCACGTGTCCAAGCATGGACCAGTGACGGCGATTCCGTGCAGTTTCCGGTCGCCGAGTCGGCGCGAACGCACGGAAAGACCCCGCCGAGTCGGCGCGAACGCACGGAATGCGCGCCGACCCGGGGTGGGGAAACCTGCGTTCGCGCCGACTCGACGGGTGGGAAACCTGCGTTCGCGCCGACTCGGCGGGGGGTAGCGTGCGGGCGGTGTCCCCTGGACCCGCACCCCAGCCCGCATCCCAGCCCGCATCCCAGCCCGCATCCCAGCCCGCATCCCAGCCCGACCCGCGGCCCGCTGCCCGTCCCGACGGGTGGGCGCCGGTGGTCGAGCGGCTGCGGGCGGCCGGGTGCGTGTTCGCCGAGGACGAGGCCGACCTGCTGGTCGGCGCGGCCGACGGTCCCGACGAGCTCGCCCGGATGGTCGCGGCACGCTGCTCGGGTCACCCGCTGGAGCAGGTGGTCGGCTGGGCGGAGTTCTGCGGGCTGCGGATCGCCCTGGACCCCGGCGTGTTCGTGCCCAGGCGGCGCACCGAGCTGCTGGCGGGCGAGGCGGTCACCCTGGCGCGGGCGGTCCCGCCCGGTCGTACGCCGATCGTGGTCGACCTGTGCTGCGGTGCGGGCGGCCTCGGGGTGGTGGTGGCGACGGCCGTCCCGGGGGTCGAGCTGTACGCCGCCGACGTCGAGCCGGCCGCGGTGGCGTGCGCGCGTCGCAACGTCGGGGACCTGGGCAGCGTCCTGGAGGGCGACCTCGACGCGCCGCTGCCACCGGCCCTGCGCGGCAAGGTGGACGTGCTGGTGGCGAACGTGCCCTACGTGCCGACCGACGAGATCGCGCTGCTGCCCGCCGAGGCCAGGCTGCACGAGCCTCGGGTGACCCTGGACGGCGGGCCCGACGGGCTCGGCCTGCTGGGCCGGGTCGCGGCGCTCGCGCCCGGCTGGCTCGCCCCCGGCGGGGCGCTGCTGTGCGAGACCAGCGAGCGGCAGGCCCCGGCGGCGCTGGCCGTCCTCGCCGGGCACGGGCTGGCCGTCCGGGTCGTCGAGTCAGAGGACCTCGGCGCCACGGTCGTGGTCGGGACCAGGTCGGGCTGAGGGCTCTCAGTCGTCGAGGCCGCGCGCCATCAGCGCCTCGCCGAGGGAGTCGGCGTGCCGCAGCGACCGGACGATCAGCGGCACCGCGAAGGCCCGCGGGCTGGCGGCCAGGCCTCGGGCCCGCTGCGCGTCCCGGACCTCCTCGGCCAGCCCGATCACCACCGGCACACAGCGGATCCCCAGCGCGATCATCAACCCGATCCGCTCGGGGTCGACCCGGAGCACCCGCAGCGGCCGGCAGCCGGTCACCACCGCGTCCACCAGGTCCGTGGTCCGTGTCGTCAGGGTGACGAGCGCGGCCAGCAGCACCAGCACGGCCAGCGCCCCGACCACGACGACCGCGCGCTCCCAGCCGTTGACGACCAGGTGGAACCCGGCGGTGAAGGCGCCGATCCAGACCAGCGGCCGGAGCTGTCCGAGCACCACGCCCGGCCCGAGCCCCGCGACGGCGTACGTCGCGAGCACCAGCAGCAGGGCGATGCCGACCTGCCAGGGCCGGTCCAGCAGGACGGACACCACGCCGACCGCGACGAGCCCGACCAGCTTGGCACCGGCCGGCAGCCGGTGCACCGGCGAGCTGCCGGGCACGTACAGGCCGAGCGGGCTCACGCCATCATCTTCCGGTAGTGCGCGACCGCGACGGCCGGCACGTCGTCGAGCACCACTCGGCCCTCGTCGAAGACCAGCACCCGGTCGAACCCGTCGAGCAGCTCGAGGTGGTGGGTGACCAGCAGCACCTGCTGGGGCAGCCCGGCGACCACCCGGGACACCTTCTGGGCGTTGCGCAGGTCGAGCAGCGTGGTCGGCTCGTCCATCACCAGCACCGCCGGCTCGGTGACCAGCACCGAGGCCAGCGCGAGCATCTGCTTCTGCCCGCCCGAGAGCAGGTGCGCCGGATGGTCCGCGTGACCGGCGAGCCCGTACGACGCGAGTGCCACCTGCACCCGGGCCCGGGCCTCGTCCTTGGAAAGCCCCCGGCGTCGCAGCCCGAACGCGATGTCCTCGGCCACCGTCGGCATCACGATCTGCGCGTCGGGGTCGGTGAAGCAGAAGCCGACCCGCCGGCGGACCTCGCGCCCGTCGCTGCGGGTGTCCAGGCCGTCGACGCTGACCCGCCCGGCCGTCGGCAGCACCAGCCCGTTGAGCATCCGGGCGAACGTCGACTTCCCCGAGCCGTTCGCGCCGACGACCCCGACCCGCTGCTCGGTGAGCCGCACGTCGAGGTCGGCGACCACCACCCGGTCGCCGTACCGGTGGCTCACCCCGTGGGCCTCTATCACCGGCACCGCTCGACCACCGCCGCCACGCCCTGGCCGCCGCCGACCGCGATCGCGGCCAGCCCGTAGCGGCCCCGGTCGGCCCGGACCAGCTGGGAGAACAGCCGCACCAGCAGGACCGCCCCGGACGCGCCCCACGGGTGCCCGAGGGCGAGCGCGCCGCCCTCGACGCAGACCCGGGCGGGGTCCAGCGCCAGCTCGTCGCAGCAGGCCAGCAGCTGCCCCGCGAAGGCCTCGTTGAGCTCGATCGCGGCGAGGTCGTCGGCCCGCAGCCCGGCGTGGTCGAGCGCCTGCCGCGCAGCGGGCACCAGGCCCAGCCCGGGCAGGTGGGGGTCCACGCCGGCGGTCGCCGTGGCCAGCACCCGGAGCCCCGGCACACCGAGTCGCCGGTGCGTGTCCGCGTCCACCAGGGCCACCGCGGCCGCCCCGTCGTTGATGCCGCACGCGTTGCCGGCCGTCACCGTCCCGCCGTCCTCGGCGGCGCGGAAGGCGGGTCGCAGCCGGGCCAGCCGCTCGGCGGTCAGTCCGTGCCGGGGCCGCTCGTCGCGGGTCACGCCGGCCACCGGCACCACCTCGTCGTCGAAGCCGCCGGCGTCGCGGGTGCGCGCCGCCAGGGTGTGGGACCGGGCGGCGTAGGCGTCCTGGCGGGCCCGGGTCACGCCGGCCTTCTCGGCCAGCAGGTCGGCGGCCGGGCCCATGTCCGGGTCGCCCGTCGACGCCGGCGCGAACGGCGCCCGCTCGTAGCGGACCGGGGGCGTCCCGGGCCAGTACCGGAGCGGGGCGGTGGAGGCCGACTCCACGCCGCCGGCGAGCAGCACCCCCGACGTCGAGCGCAGCAGCCCGGCCGCGACCTCGACCGCGGCCAGCCCGGAGCCGCACTGCCGGTCCACGGTCAGCCCCGGTACGTCGACCGGCAGCCCGGCCGTCAGCGCGGCGACCCGGGCGACGTCCCCGCCGGGGCCGGTGCAGTTGCCGAGCACCACGTCGCGCACCGGCTCGCCCGGCAGCGCGGCGGCCAGCGCCCGCAGCACGGGTGCGGCCAGGTCGGCCGCCGTGACCGTGGCCAGGGCGCCGCCGGCCGTGCCGATCGGGGTCCGCAGAGCCGCGACCACGACGGGGGCGTCGTGGTGGTCCCGGGGTGTGCTCACGCGGTGCACGCTAGACCAGCCGCCGTGCACGGGGGTCGTCGCCGGACACCAGAGCGGCGAGGGCGACCCGGTCCACCTTGCCGGCCGGGGTGCTCGGCAGCGCCGCCACCTCGAACCACAGCCGGGGACGCCGTGCCCCGTCCAGCCGTTGCCGGGCGAGCCGTCGCAGGATCGGGTGGTCGCGCACGTCGGTCAGCACCACCGCCAGGACGGCTCCCAGTCCCGGGTGCGGGACACCCAGCACCACCGCCTCGCCCCGGGCCGATCCCCGCAGCAGCGCCTCGACGTCGGCGGTCTCCACGGTGCTGCCCGCCACCGTGACCGCGTCGGCGCGGCCCGCCACGCGGAGGCGGCCGTCGACGAGCTCGCCGCGGTCACCGACGGTGGCGAACCCGTCCGGGTCGACGCGCAACGGACCGGGCGGACCGTCGTACCCCGTGCAGACGTACGGCGACCGCACCGCGACCAGCCCGTCGCGGACGGCGACCTCGACCCCGGGGAACGGCCGGAGGTCGTCCTCGTGGCCGCCCCAGGCCACGAACGACAGCTCGGCGGCCCCGTAGTAGTGGTGCACCCGGGCGCCGGCGGCGACCGCTCGGTCGTGGAGCGCGACCGGCAGCCGGTCCCCGGCGACGACCACGGTCCGGTCCCCGAGCGGCACGCCGTCGTCGAGGCAGCGGGCCAGCGTCGCGGGGGTGAGGTGCGCATGGGTGGCCGCGGCCGGGTCGTCGACGAGCCGGGCCCCGAGCACCGTCGCGTGGACGGCCGCGAACAGGTTCATCGTCGCCCCGAGCGGGCCGGGCACCCAGACCCGTGACCGGGGGTTGAGCCCGCTGAGCCGGGCCACGGTGCCGAACGAGTCCACCCAGGAGCCGGTGCTGCGGACCACCGCGCGCGGGGCCCCGGACGTACCCGAGGTGCCGAGCGCGACCGGGTCGCCCGCGGCGTGCGCGGCGAGGAAGCCGGCGACCGAGGCCACCGGGCGAGCCCGCTCGGACGGGCGAGCCCGCTCGGACGGGCGAGCCCGCTCAGACAGGGCTGGTCTCCGTGGCCCGCCGGCGGCTGCCGCCGAGCAGCCCGGGGTAGGCCGCGTGCACGCCGCGCGCGACGATCGCGGCCACCACGACCTTGACCAGGTCGCCGGGCAGGTAGATCCAGTTCGCGACGGTCGCGGCCGGCACCGAGAGGCCACCGACCAGCACCAGCCCGGCGATGCCCATCGCGTAGAGCACCACGATCCCGCCGATGAAGTTGGCGCCGATGCCCCAGCTGAGCCGGTACGTGGGACCGCCGCGCTCGGTCAGCCAGCCCACGACGTACGCCGCGACGGGGTAGCCGATCAGGAAGCCGACCGACGGGCCGGCGAACACGCCCAGCCCGCCGCGCGGACCGGCGAGCAGCGGCAGGCCCACCGCGACCAGGGCCAGCAGCAGCAGCAGCGAGAAGAAGCCGCGGCGGGCACCGAGGATGCCGCCGGCGAGCATCACGCCCAGCGACTGCGCGGTGATCGGCACCAGGAAGCCGGGCGGGGTGAACAGCGGCACCAGCCCGAGGGCGGCGACCACGCCGGTGAAGGTCGCGATCAGGGCCAGGTCACGGGAGGTGGAGCGGTGAGCGGTCACCAGGGGAGTGTAGGGAGAACCGGACCCGGAGGCGTGCCCCGGTCCGCCAGGCGACCAGACCGCCTACAGCCGGTCCGCCGAGAACGTGTCGCAGGCCCGGAGGGTGCCCTGCCGCATCCCGGTGGTGAACCAGCGCATCCGCTGCTCCGCGGACCCGTGCGTCCAGGTGTCCGGGTCGACCCGGCCCGAGCTCCGGGCCTGGATCCGGTCGTCGCCCACGGCGGCGGCCGCGTCCAGGGCCCGGTTCACGTCGTCCCGGGTCAGGTCGACGATGTAGGGCTCGCCGCCGGAGTCCGGTGCGGTGGTGGCGCCCTTGGTCCACATGCCCGCGTAGCAGTCGGCCTGAAGCTCCAGCCGGACCGAGTCGCTGCTGCTGCCCTTCTGGGTGCGGACCTTGCTCATCGTGCCGAGCAGGTCCTGGACGTGGTGGCCGTACTCGTGCGCGAGCACGTACGCCTGGGAGAAGGGGCCGCCCTTGGCCCCGAGCCGGCCCTCGAGCATGTCCTTGAAGAACGAGGTGTCCAGGTAGACGTGCTTGTCGACCGGGCAGTAGAAGGGGCCGACCTCGGAGGTGGCGCCGCCGCAGCCGGTCTGGGTGCTGCCGGAGAAGATGTCGGTGCGCGCGACCGTGTAGTCCACGCCCGACTGCTGCCGCAGCGTGTCGCGCCAGTAGGCCTGCACCGAGTTCACGTCGGCCACCAGGGCACAGTCCTGGTCCTGGTTGGCGTCCTGGCCGCTGCGGCACTGGTCGAGCGAGGTGCCGCCGCCGGCGGACGGCGAGGAGCCCGGGGCGGAGCCACCCCCGAGGTTGCTGGCGAGCAGGAAGACGATCACCAGCACGACCAGGCCGCCGATGCCGCCGCCGACCTTGAGGCCGCCGCCTCCGCCGCCCATCGGGAGCCCGCCTCCGAGTCCGCCGCCTCCGCCGCCCCCGCGACGGTTCGACACCTGGCTGCCGTCGAGGCGGGCCTTGGGGTTGTAGCGCATGGAGGACGCCTCTCGTTCGGTCCGGCGGCGCCGTGCCGGGAGCAGCCGCCGTGGGGGAGGGTGTGCCCGGTCGGGGCGCTTTCCATGCGACCCCGCAGCCGGGTGTGCGCCGGTCTGTGGGCCGCGTCACGCCGCCGCCCGCCGAGTCGGCTCCCGGGCCCGGCAGCCCGTAGACTGGGGTCATGAGGTGTGCCACCGACTGAGCCCGGACGCGCTCCTGTCCGTGTGCCGTCCGCGTCCCTTCTGTCTGCTCGTCGAGGTTGTTGCTCCCATGATCACCGTCCACCATCTCGAGGTCCGCGCGGGCGCACGCCTGCTCATGGACGACGTCTCCTTCCGGGTCGCCGCCGGCGACAAGGTCGGGCTGGTCGGCCGCAACGGCGCCGGCAAGACCACCCTCACCAAGATCCTGGCCGGTGAGGCGCTGCCCGCGTCGGGCTCGGTGACCCGTGCCGGTGAGGTGGGCTACCTGCCCCAGGACCCGCGCACCGGTGACCCCGAGGTGCTCGCCCTGCACCGGATCCTGTCCGCGCGCGGCCTCGACGACGTCGTACGACGGCTGCGGGAGGCCGAGGACGAGATGGGGTCCGACGACCCGGCCGTCCGGGACCGCGGGATGCGTCGTTACGAGAAGGCCGACGCCGCGCTGCACGCCGGCGGTGGCTACTCCGCCGAGGCGGAGGCCCGGCAGATCGCCTCCAGCCTCAAGATCGAGGACCGGATCCTCGCTCAGCCGCTGCGCACCCTCTCCGGGGGCCAGCGCCGCCGTGTCGAGCTGGCCCGGATCCTGTTCTCCGGAGCCGAGACGCTGCTGCTCGACGAGCCGACCAACCACCTCGACGCCGACTCCATCGTCTGGCTGCGGGACTTCCTCAAGTCCCACAAGGGCGGCCTGATCGTGATCAGCCACGACGTGGGCCTGCTCGACGCCTGCGTGAACAAGGTCCTGCACCTCGACGCCAACCGCGCCGAGATCGACCTCTACAACATGGGCTGGACGACGTACCTCGCCCAGCGCGAGACCGACGAGAAGCGCCGCAGGCGCGAGCGGATGAACGCCGAGAACAAGGCCAAGACGCTCACCGACCAGGCGAACAAGATGCGCGCCAAGGCCACCAAGGCGCAGGCGGCGCAGTCGATGCTCAAGCGCGCGGAGAAGCTCATGGACGGCATCGAGGGCGAGCGTCGGGTCGACCGGGTCGCCAAGATCAAGTTCCCGGCACCCGCCCCCTGCGGAAAGACCCCGCTCACCGCCGCCGAGCTGTCGAAGTCCTACGGCTCGCTGGAGGTCTTCACCGACGTCGACCTCGCGATCGACAAGGGCAGCCGGGTGGTGATCCTGGGGCTGAACGGCGCGGGGAAGACGACGCTGCTGCGCATCCTCGGGGGTGTGGACGCGCCCGACACCGGCGAGGTACGGCCCGGGCACGGCCTCAAGCTCGGCTACTACGCGCAGGAGCACGAGACCCTGGACACCCGCCAGACGGTGCTGGACAACATGCGGCACGCCGCGCCGCACCTCACCGACACCGAGGCCCGCAGCGTGCTCGGCTCGTTCCTGTTCACCGGGGACGACGCCACCAAGCCCGCCTCGGTGCTCTCCGGCGGGGAGAAGACCCGGCTGGCCCTGGCGATCCTGGTGGTCTCCAGCGCCAACGTGCTGCTGCTCGACGAGCCGACCAACAACCTGGACCCGGCCTCCCGGGAGGAGGTGCTCGGCGCGATCCGCAGCTACCAGGGCGCGATCATCCTGGTCACCCACGACGAGGGCGCGGTCACCGCGCTGGAGCCGGACAAGGTGCTGATCCTGCCGGACGGCGTCGAGGACCTCTGGAACGCCGACTACGCCGACCTGGTCTCCCTGGCCTGAGCTGTCGGACCCGGACACTAGGGTGAGCGCCATGACCAGTCGCGCAGTGGACCAGGACGTGCTCGACGCAGGAGGGCTGCTCTTCGAGGAGAACGGCCTGGTCGCCACGATCACGCTCAACCGGCCGGCCACCAAGAACTCCCAGACGCCGGCCACCTGGCACGCGTTGCGGATCATCGGGTCGTCGCTGAGCCCGGACGTGCGCGTGGTCGTGGTCCGCGGCGCCGGCGACTCGTTCTCCTCCGGGCTCGATCGCCGGATGCTCAGCCCCGAGGGCGCCGACGGCGACACCAGCGTGCTCACCCTGCTGGACATGCCCGACCCGGAGATGGCCGAGAGCATCGCCACCTGGCAGGAGGGTTTCGTCTGGCTGCGCCGCCCCGACCTGATCAGCATCGCCGCGGTCCGCGGCGCGGCCGTCGGTGCCGGCTTCCAGCTGGCGCTCGCCTGCGACCTCCGGGTGCTCGCCGACGACGCCCGCTTCTCGATGCGGGAGCCGCTGCTCGGCCTGGTCCCGGACCTGACGGGAACAAAACCGCTGGTCGACCTTGTTGGCTACTCGCGCGCCCTGGAGATCTGTGCCACCACCCGGTGGGTCACCGCCGACGAGGCTCGCGAGATCGGGCTGGCGACGGCGGTCGTCCCGTCCGAGGAGCTGGAGGACGCGACGGCCGACCTGGTCGCCGCCGTCACGGCTCCGCTCTACGGCGCGGTCACCGAGACCAAGGCCCTCCTGCAGAGCGCGGGGGAGCTGAGCCTCGACGACCAGCGGCTGGCCGAGCGGGAGGCCCAGGTCCGGCGCTTCCGCGAGCTCGCCTCGCTGCTGGGCCGGTGAGTACGTCGACGAGAGGGAGGTGAGCAGATGTCCATGGCATCCGGCATGGGGCCGGTGTGGCGGCACATGCGCACCGACCGCAGCATCGGCGACCAGAAGCTCGCCAGCGACACCGTCCGGCGGGTCGTCGGCTTCGCCCGGCCGCACCGTCGGCCGATCTCGCTGTTCCTCGTCCTGACCGTCGTCGACGCCGCCCTGGTGGTGGTCACCCCGCTGCTGGTCAGGCGGATCATCGACGACGGCATCCTCAAGCAGAACACCGCCCTGGTGGTCGGGCTCGCGCTCGTCGCCGCCGCCGTCGCGGTCGTGGACGCCGCCCTCGGGCTCGGGATGGGCTGGCTCTCCTCGCGGATCGGCGAGGGACTGATCTACGACCTCCGCACCAGCGTCTTCGCGCACGTGCAGCGGATGTCACTGGCCTTCTTCACCCGCACCCAGACCGGCGCGCTGGTCTCCCGGCTCAACAACGACGTGATCGGGGCGCAGCGGGCGTTCACCTCGACCCTGTCGAGCACGGTCTCCAACATGATCAGCGTCGTGGTGGTCGGCATCGCCATGCTCGCGCTGTCCTGGCAGGTCACCCTGCTGTGCCTGGCGATGTTCCCGATCCTGCTGGTCGCCTCCCGCTGGGTCGGCAAGACGCTGGCCGGTCTCACCCGCGAGCAGATGCAGGGCAACGCCGACCTCGGCAACTCGATGACCGAGCGGTTCAACGTCGGCGGAGCGATGCTGCTCAAGCTGTTCGGCCGTCGGGACGAGGAGGACGCAGCCTTCGCGGGCAAGGCGGGCCTGGTCCGCGACCTCGGCATCCGGATCGCGGTGATCACCCGGGTCTTCGGCTCGACCCTGATGCTGATCCCCGCGCTGGCCACCGCCCTGGTGTACGGCGCCGGGGGTGTCCTGGCCATCCAGGGCACGCTGACCGTCGGCACCCTGCTCGCCCTCGCCACCCTGCTGCTGCGGCTGCTCGGCCCGCTCCAGGGTCTGTCCAACGTCCGCATCGACGTGATGACGGCGCTGGTCAGCTTCGAGCGGGTCTTCGAGGTGCTCGACCTGCCGTCGATGATCAACGAGGCCCCCGACGCCGTCGTGCTCCCGCCGACCGCCGGCCGGGTCGAGTTCGACCACGTGGCCTTCCGCTACCCGCGGGCCGACGAGGTGTCCCTGGCCAGCCTGGAGACAGTGGCCCGGGCCGAGTCTCGCGACACCGGCCTGGTGCTCAAGGACGTCACGTTCGCCGCCGAGCCGGGCCAGATGATCGCCCTCGTGGGCCCGTCCGGTGCCGGCAAGACCACCATCACCCACCTGGTCGCCCGGCTCTACGACGTCACCGCGGGCACCGTCCGGGTCGAGGGCCACGACGTCCGAGACGTCACCCTGCAGTCCCTCGAGGACGCGGTCGGCTACGTCACCCAGGACGCCCACATGTTCCACGACACCATCCGCGCCAACCTGCAGTACGCCCGTCCCGGCGCGAGCGACGACCAGGTCTGGGAGGCGCTCGACGCCGCCCAGATCGGCACCCTGGTCCGCACCCTGCCCGACGGCCTGGACACGGTCGTGGGGGACCGCGGCTACCGACTCTCCGGCGGCGAGCGGCAGCGGCTGGCGATCGCCCGGCTGCTGCTCAAGGCGCCCTCGGTGGTGGTGCTCGACGAGGCGACCGCCCACCTCGACTCGGAGTCCGAGGTGGCCGTCCAGCGGGCGCTCGACCGGGCGCTGGAGGGCCGCACCTCCCTGGTGATCGCGCACCGGCTGTCCACGGTCCGCAACGCCGACCAGATCCTGGTCGTCGACGACGGCCGGGTCGTGCAGTCCGGCAGCCACGAGGCACTGCTCGCCGAGGGCGGCCTCTACGCCGACCTGTACGCGACCCAGTTCGCGGTCCGCACCGCCTCCTGAGCACCCTGGCTAGGGTGTGGCCATGGATCTGGGACTCTCCGGACGCGTGTACGTCGTGACCGGCGGCTCGGGCGGCCTCGGCCGGGCCACCGCCGAGGCGCTGGTGGCCGACGGGGCGCGGGTCGTGCTCACCGGCCGGCGCCGCGACAGCCTCGACGAGGCGGTGCAGGCGCTCGGCTCCGGCTCGGCGACCGGGGTGGTCGCCGACAACGGCGACGAGGAGACCCCGGCCCGGGTCGTGGAGGCCGCCCGCGCGGCCTACGGCCGCCTGGACGGGGCGCTGCTCTCGGTCGGCGGGCCGGCAGCCGGCTCGATGATGGACACCCCGGACGCCGACTGGTCCGCGGCGATCTCCTCGGTCTTCCTCGGCGGGCTGCGGCTGGGCCGGGAGATCGGCCGGGAGCTGGGTGACGGCGGCTCGATGGCCTACGTGCTGTCGTCCTCGGTCAAGGCGCCGATCGGCGGGCTGGCGATCTCGAACGGCCTGCGGCCGGGTCTCGCAATGGTGGCCAAGAACCTCGCCGACGAGCTCGGGCCCCGTGGGGTCCGGGTCAACGGCCTGCTCCCGGGACGGGTCGACACCGACCGGGTGCGCCAGCTGGACCGGCTGACCGGGGACGCCGCCGCGGCCCGGCAGCGGTCGTCGGCCGCTATCCCGCTGCGGCGCTACGGACGACCCGAGGAGTTCGGCCGGGTGGCGGCGTTCCTGCTCTCACCCGCTGCGAGCTTCGTCAGCGGCGTGATGCTGCCGGTCGACGGCGGGATGCTCCGCGCCCTGTGAGCCCTCCGGGTCCGGCGTGTCGGCGGCCCGCCCGGACTGGCCGGCGCGCAGCTTCTTGCGCTCGTCGTAGGCCAGGTAGCAGAAGCCGAACACCGCGAGAAGGCCGAAGAACCACCACTGCAGGCCGTAGAAGAAGTGCGGCCCGTTGCCGAGGTCCGGCAGCTCCGCTCGCACCAGCGGGGTCCGGGGCGCCGGCGACTCCTTCTCGGCGTCCACGAAGCCGCCGTACACCGGGCTGCCGAGGGTCTTGGCGATCTGCACGCTGGAGACCGCGCGGGCCGAGCCGTCGGTCACGGTGGCGGCGTCCCCGGTAGCGTCCGCGCGGACCCAGCCCACGACCGTGACCGGGCCGGCAGCCGGGGCGGGGGCGTCCACGGCGTCGGCGCCGACGTTGCCGGTGCTCATCCAGCCCCGGTCCACCAGCAGCAGCGGGCCGGCGTCGGTGCGCAGCGGGGTCACGATGTCGACACCCGAGGCACCGTCGCGGGTCTGGTAGCGGATCACCGTGGACCGGTCGGGCAGGTAGGTGCCGGTGGCCTGGACCCGCCGCCACTCGTCCCGGTCGGTGGTCGGCCGTCCCGGCGCCAGCACGTCACCGACCGGGATCGGGTCGGCCTTCAGGTTGACGCGCGTCTGGGTGTTGGCCGCCTCCCGGTCGTGCAGCCGGTGGAACTGCCACTGCCCGAGCAGCCAGCACCCGTAGGCCAGCACCACGACGGTCACCGCGAACAGCGCCCAGCGCCGGCTGAACAAGAACCTCACGGGCTCGACAGTAGCCGGAGCCGTGCAGCGGCCGGGCGCGTGGCTGACCCCGATGTGAGCTGGCGCACGGCGAGGTACGCCGGATGCCCGGGGACCTCCTAGACTGGGCGCATGAGCTCTGGTGCGCTTCTCGACACGTTCGGCCGTATTGCGACCGATCTGCGTGTGTCCCTCACCGACCGGTGCAACCTGCGGTGCTCCTACTGCATGCCCGCGGAGGGGCTGGAGTGGCTGCCCAACGACGACGTGCTGACCGACGACGAGGTGGTCCGGCTGATCACCGTCGCCGTCGAGCGGCTCGGGGTCGAGGAGGTGCGCTTCACCGGGGGCGAGCCGCTGCTGCGCCGCGGGCTGCCCGACATCGTCCGGCGCACGGCGGCGCTGCGGCCGCGCCCGGAGACCTCGATCACCACCAACGCGCTGGGGCTGACCCGGACCGCCCGGGCGCTGGCCGAGGCGGGCCTGGACCGGGTGAACGTCAGCCTGGACACCGTGCGCGCCGAGGACTTCCACACGATCACCCGCCGCGACCGGCTGCACGACGTGGTCGAGGGCCTCGAGGCCGCCTCGGCCGCGGGTCTCGGCCCGGTCAAGATCAACGCCGTGCTGCTGCGCGGGATCAACGACACCCAGGCCCCCGAGCTGCTGCGCTGGTGCCTGGAGCGGGGCTACCAGCTGCGGTTCATCGAGCAGATGCCGCTCGACGCCCAGCACGGCTGGAGCCGCGAGGGCATGATCACCGCCGACGAGATCTTCGCCTCGCTGGGCTCCGAGTTCAGCCTGGAGCCGGCCGAGGAGCCGCGGGGCAGCGCGCCCGCCGAGCTGTTCACCGTCGACGGCGGCCCGCAGACCGTCGGCGTGATCGCCTCGGTGACCCGGCCGTTCTGCGGCGACTGCGACCGGGTCCGGCTGACCGCCGACGGGCAGGTCCGCAACTGCCTGTTCGCCCGCGAGGAGAGCGACCTGCGGGCGGCCCTGCGCGGCGGCGCCGACGACGGGGAGATCGCCGACCGCTGGCGCGCCGCGATGATGACCAAGCGACCCGGGCACGGCATCGACGACACCACCTTCCTGCAGCCCTCCCGTCCGATGTCGGCGATCGGCGGCTGACCGAGCGGCGCGCCATGGCCCGGGAAGCACCCGGCGCCGGCGCCGCGGCTGGCACAATGCCGCGCATGCGCCTGTTTGCTGCGATCCTGCCGCCGCGTGACGTCCTCGAGGAGGTCATGCGGGTGGTCCGGTCCGTCGACGGTCCCGCGCCCACGCCCGAGGAGCCGAAGAGCCGCTGGCGTCCCTTCGGCGGCCGGAGCAGCGGGGTCACCGCCGTCGTCCAGAGCCGCGGTGAGCGCGAGCTGACCCGTCCCGAGGTCGACGCGATGTACATCCCGATCACCGGCTTCGGCAACGTGACCCTCGGGGACTCGGTCAAGCTCGCGAAGGCCCTGCGCACCGAGGCCGCCTCGTGGCGCAGCCCCGACGTGGCCTTCGCCGGGGGAGCCGCCCTGGAGTTCAAGGGTGACGAGTCCGTGTGGGCCAAGCTCGACGGCGACATCGACGACCTGCGGGCGGTCGGCCGCGGGGTGCCCCTGATCGTGCAGCGCCTCGGGTTCTTCGTGGACCGCCGGCAGTTCCGCCCCTGGCTCTCGGTCGGCACCATCACCGACGAGTCGACGGCGCCGTACCTGGAGAGCGTGGTGGCGGCCCTGGACGCCTTCCGCGGCCGTGCCTGGACGGTCGAGGCGGTGTCGCTGATGCGACGCCCCGCCGACACCACCGATCCCGAGGCCTTCGAGGAGGTCGAGCGGATGCCGCTCGCCGGCTCCTGAGCGGTCCGCTCAGTACCGCGGCACGCTCGTGGAGGTGACCGGTCCGGGCTGCCCGTCCGCGTTCTGTCCGGGGACCTCGCGGTTGGCCGCGAGCACCTCGAGGAGCTGGTCGAGCGGCATCGGCCGGTGCATCAGGTAGCCCTGGGCGTACGGCGCGTGCACGTGCTCGCGCAGGTGCTCGAGCTGACTGGCCCGCTCGATGCCTTCGACGACCACGTCGAGGCCCAGCGCCTGGCCCATCATCGTGATCGAGCACAGCAACGCGCAGGACCGCTCGTCGCGGTCGATGCTCTCCGAGAACGACAGGTCCGTCTTGATGATCTGCACCGGCATGTCCTGGAGGTAGCCGATCGAGGAGAAGCCGATCCCGAAGTCGTCGATGGCCAACGGCACGCCCCGACCCGCCAGCGTCTTCATCGCGTCCAGGGTCACCTCGTCGTTGCCGATGCCGTCACGCTCGGTGATCTCCAGGATCAGCCCGGCGCCGTCCATCGTGGCCAGCGCCCGCTCCACCTTGGACACGAAGTCGGGCTCGCGCAGCTGCTTGGCGGAGATGTTCACGCTGACGTTCACGTCGCCGCCCGCGGCCCGCATGATCGCGGGGGCGTCCCTGGCGGCCTTCTCGAGCACGACGTCGCCGAGGGCGACCACCAGGCCGGTCTCCTCGGCGACCCGGATGAACACGTCCGGGGGGACGTCCACGCCGTTGGACCTCCAGCGGGCCAGCGCCTCCACGCCGGTGATCCGGCCCGTCGAGGCGCGGACGACCGGCTGGTAGACCAGGGTGAGGTCGCCCGCCGCGACCGAGGCGCGAAGCGACTCGACGAGCTCGAGACGCTGGAGCCGCGAGCGGCCGATCGCCCGCTCGTACTCGACGTACTGGTTCTTCCCGCGCGACTTCGCCTCGTACATCGCCAGGTCGGCGTTGCGCAGCATGCTCTCCGCGGTCTCGCTGTTGTCCCCGAAGGCCACGCCGATGCTGGCGGAGAGCGAGAGTTGGTGCCCGGCCACCTGCGCACCGCGGGAGAGCGCCTCCAGGATCCGGTCGCAGGCCTTGTTGACCTCGGGCGGGTGCACGTCCTCGAGCAGCAGCGCGAACTCGTCGCCGCCGAGCCGGGCGACGGTGTCGCTCTGCCGCACACAGCTGGTGAGCCGCTCGGCCACGTCGATCAGCACCGCGTCGCCGGCGGCGTGGCCGAAGCGGTCGTTGACCGGCTTGAAGCCGTCCAGGTCCACGAAGAGCAACGAGATCCGGGTGCTGCGGCGCCGGGACATCTGCAGCGCGTGCTCGACCCGGTCGAGCAGCAGTCCCCGGTTCGGCAGGTTGGTGAGGAGGTCGTGGCGGGCCAGGTGGGTCATGTCCTCGGTCAGCCGGAGCCGGGCGAACGCGTCGGAGGAGACCGCGACCATCGCCTCGAGGGCCTGCTGGTCGGCCGTCGTGGTCGACCGGGCCCGGTGCCGGGCGGGCGCGACGATCCAGCGGTCGCGCTGGCCGTCGCGCAGCTGGGCGCCGACCTCGGAGGCGCCCGGGGGAGTGGCCCGGACCTCGATGTTGTGGATGCGCAGCAGCCGCTGCGCGTCGTCGACGAGCGCGTCCAGGACCTGGCGGGTGTCGGAGAGGGTCTGTGCGCGAACCGCTGCGTCGAAGAGCACGGTGAGCCGGCGCGCGTTCTCGCCGCCGCGGGTGATGGAGCGACTGGCGATCAGCAGGGTGGCCAGCGGCACCGCGAGCAGGGTCAGCGTCCACCACGGGTTGGAGCGGACCACGATCGCCCCGAGGTAGCCCAGGGAGTCGAAGGGCACGAAGCAGACGACGGCGAACAGGGTGCCGCGTTGCATGAGGTGCTCGATGAGCGGCGTGCCGGTCTCGATCGCCACCGACAGCGCCGAGAGCACGAAGTCGGTGAAGAAGTAGGCCGCCGCGGCGAGCGCAACGGCGACCAGCTCGAGGATCTGGCCCCGGACGTCGCCACGGACGCTGACGAGGACCAGGGCGGCGACCCCGCCGCCGATGATCCCGAGCCCGATGTTGAAGACCTTGACCAGGGCGCGCCGGTCGGAGGTGAGCTGGGTGATCAGCACCCCGGCCGACCAGGTGGCCATCGCCTCGAAGGGCGGCACGGTGCACAGCAGGAACATCAGGATGCAGGACTCGAAGCCGACCTCGATGCCGCCCTCGCCGCTGTCGAGGACCATCGGGAACTTCGCGATGACCACGATCAACGGGAGCGCGACGGCTGCGGTGAACGGCTGGTCCAAGCCTCCCGCGAGCACGGTCTGCACCAGTGCCAGCACCAGCAGGACCATGCCCACGACGAACACGCCGAGGTCGAACCAGCTGCTGCGCGAGGACGTCAGCGCAGCCAAACGTCGGGCCATGTGTTCTCCGGATCCTGATCGGGACGGCACCAGTATCGGTCACGCCCGCGGCCGGCGAGCCGTTTTGCCCTAGTCGAGGGTGAGGTCGTCGGAGCCGTCGTCGACCGGCTCGACGTCGCGGAGGAACCCGCGGGCCCGTAGGAAGTCGCTGAGCGACTCGCGGTGGTCCGCACAGGCCAGCCAGGACTTGCGCCGGTCGGGCGTGTGCAGCTTGGGGTTGTTCCACAGCAGCGACCACACGGCTGGAGCCTGGCAGCCACGGGCGGAGCAGGTGAGTGGCACGGGGCTCCTCGGGAGGTGGTGGGGGCGGCCCGGACATCGAGACGGCGCCGGACCACCACGGGGGGAGTCGTCCGGCGCCGTTCGAGGAGCGAGCTCAGACGGGGGAGGCTGAACTCGCTCTGCGAAAATCTTGCCACGGCAGTCCGGCAGGATCCAACACAGTGTCACATTCAGTTCGAGTGGCCCGGACCACCCTCCAGCGTGCGGGTGCCCAGGTCGGGGTCGAAGTAGTCGGGCCCGCCGAGATCCGGGGAGCTGTGGGCGTTCGCGACCACCACCGCGATCGTCGGCAGGAAGAACGACGCGCCGAGGAACAGCCACAGGAACCAGTGGCCGATGCTGAGCACCGCCAGGACGAAGCAGACCGTGCGGATGCCCATCGAGATCAGGTAGCGGCGCTGCCGCATCGCGATGTCCTCGCGGCGGCTGCGCGTGGCGGTGGTGATCCGGACCGGTTCCGGCGTTCTGGGCATGTGTCCACCGTACGTCGGGTGGACCTACCATCACAGGGCATCACCCCGCCTTTCCGACCGCACCACCCACCTCCGGAGGAGTGACATGTCCAACCGTGTCTACCGCGTCACCGAGATCGTCGGCACCTCGCCCGACGGCATCGACCAGGCCATCCGCAACGGCATCGAGCGTGCGTCCCAGACGCTGCGGCACCTGGACTGGTTCGAGGTCACCCAGGTCCGCGGCCAGGTCAAGGACAACACCGTCGAGCACTTCCAGGTCGGCCTCAAGCTGGGCTTCCGTCTCGAGGACGACTGAGCGGATACCGGGCGGACGCCGGGCGGGCGGATTCCACCTACCCGCTGGTAGCCGATAGCGTCCCGGGAGAGACGTGGACACCGGCGAACGCAAGGGGAGAACGTTGAGCAGATCGGTACTCGTCACCGGGGGCAACCGGGGGATCGGCCGGGCGATCGCCGAGGCCTTCGTCGCCAACGGCGACCAGGTCGCGATCACCTACCGCAGCGGCGAGCCGCCCGAGGGCGTGCTGGCCGTCGTCTGCGACGTGACCGACCCCGAGGCCGTCGAGGCGGCGTTCAAGGAGATCGAGGCCGCGCACGGTCCGGTCGAGATCCTCGTCGCCAACGCCGGCGTCACCCAGGACACCCTGGTGCTGCGGATGAGCGAGGACGACTGGAGCAAGGTCATCGACACGAACCTCACCGGTTCGTTCCGGGTGGCCAAGCGGGCGGCCAAGGGCATGCTGCGGCTGCGCCGGGGCCGGCTGATCTTCATCTCCTCCGTCGTCGGCCTGCTCGGCTCCGCCGGCCAGGTCAACTACGCCGCGAGCAAGGCCGGCCTGGTGGGCATGGCCCGCTCGCTGGCCCGCGAGCTGGGCAGCCGCTCGATCACCGCCAACGTGGTGGCCCCCGGGTTCGTGGAGACCGAGATGACCGCGGTCCTCCCCGAGGAGACCCAGGCGAAGTACAAGGAGCAGATCCCGCTCGGCCGCTACGCCTCCGTCGAGGAGGTCGCGTCGGTGGTGCAGTGGCTCGGCTCCGACGCGGCGGCGTACGTCACCGGCGCGATCATCCCGGTCGACGGCGGCCTGGGCATGGGCCACTGACGCAGCACCGACCGCACCACCCAGCACCGGCCACCACCCAGCACCGGCCACCGGCCACGACACCAAGGGAGCACGACGAGCATGGGCATTCTCGAGGGCAAGCGGATCCTCGTCGCAGGCGTGACGATGGACAGCTCGATCGGCTTCGCGGTGGCACGCATCGCGCAGGAGCAGGGCGCGACCGTCCTGGTGTCGAACTTCGGCCGGGCGCTCGGCATCACCAAGCGCATCGTGAGCCGGCTCCCCGAGCCGGCCCCGGTGATCGAGCTCGACGTCACCGACCCCGAGCACCTGGAGCGGCTGCCGGACCTGGTCCGCGAGCACGTCGACGGGCTGGACGGGGTGGTCCACTCGATCGCCTACGGCAACCCCGAGACGCTGCTGGGCGGCAAGTTCCTCGGCGGCCCCTGGCCCGACGTGGCCCAGGCCGTGCAGGTCTCGGCGTACTCGCTGATGTCGCTGTCGAACGCCTGCCTGCCGCTGATGAGCGGGGGCGGCTCGGTGGTCGGGATGACCTTCGACGCGACGGTCGCGTGGCCGGCGTACGACTGGATGGGCGTGGCCAAGGCCGGCCTGGAGTCCTGCTCGCGCTACCTGGCCCGCGACCTGGGTCCGCAGGGCGTCCGGGTCAACCTGGTCTCCGCCGGTCCCCTGAAGACGCTGGCAGCCAAGGCCATCCCGGGCTTCGAGGAGCTGGAGTCGATGTGGAGCGACCGCTCGCCGCTCGGCTGGGACGAGAAGGACACCCAGCCGACCGCCAAGGCGGTGGTGGCGCTGCTCAGCGACTTCTTCCCGGCGACCACCGGTGAGATCGTGCACGTGGACGGTGGCTACCACGCGATGGGCGCCTGACCGCCCTCCGATAGCGTGCGGGCAATGACGTCCGCACTGGTCGAGCTCCGGGTCCTCGAGGGGCCGAACCTGTACTTCCCGCGCGCGGCGATCAAGCTGACGCTGGACCTCACCCAGCTGATCGACGCGCCCACCGACGTGGCTATGCGGTTCGCCTCCCGGGTCGGCCTGCGGCGGGCCCGACCCGGTGAGCCGGCCAGCGGGTTCCGGCAGCGGTTCGCGGCCCGGGCCGTCGAGCGGCTGCTGCGCCAGATCGCCGCGGAGGCCGGCACCACCCGGCTCGCGGTCCGGGTCCGGCCCACCCACGACGTGCACCGGGTCGTGGTGGCCTTCCCCTGGCGCAACCGGACCCGCGCGCAGACGCTCGGCCAGGCGGTCGCGGAGGTGCTCGACGCGCTGCCGAGCCCGGACCTCGACGACCTGGTCGGGCACGCCGCCGAGTCGGTGCGCTCCTCCGAGCGCGGCCCCGGGCCCACCACGCTGCGCCCGCGAGTGCCGATCGTGGCGGTCACCGGCACCAACGGGAAGACCACCACCTCGCGGATGGTCGCGCACATCGCCCGCGTGCACGGCCTGCACGTGGGCTGGTCCAGCACCGACGGGATCTACATCGACGGCGAGCTGGTCGAGCCGGGCGACTACTCCGGCCCCTCGGGCGCCGGCCGGGTGCTCGCGCACAAGCAGGTCCAGCTGGCGGTCACCGAGACCGCCCGCGGCGGGATCCTGCTCAAGGGGATCGGGCTGGCCTACAACCACGTCTCGGTCTTCACCAACGTCTCCGCGGACCACCTCGGCCTCCAGGGCATCGACACCCTCGACCAGCTCGCGGAGGTCAAGGGCGTGGTCTCCCGGATCACCCGCCCCGACGGCTGGGCGGTGCTCAACGCCGACGACCCGAGGGTCTACGCGACGCGGACCGCGATCCGCGCCAGGCCGTGGGTGTTCTCCCGCGACCCCGACTCACCCGCGATCCGGGAGACGCTGTCGGACGGCGGCCGCGCCACCACCCTCATCGACGGCTGGCTGACCGTGCTCACCCCCGACGGTGACGCGGACCCGCTGGTCGAGATCGTCGACATCCCGATGACGCTGGCCGGGCTGTCCCGCTTCAACGTGGAGAACGCGCTCGGGGCCGCCTCCGCGGCGCTCGGCATCGGACTGCCCCGGGCGGCCGTGATCGAGGGGCTGCGGTCCTTCCGCCCCGACGCCGAGCACAACCCCGGCCGGATGAACTTCTTCACCCGCGACGACCTCAGCGTGGTCGTCGACCTGGCGCACAACGAGGCGGGCCTCGAGGCGCTGCTCGAGATCATGAACGGCGTACGGCGTCCCGGCGCCCGGCTGCTGCTCGGCCTCGGCGCCGTGGGCGACCGGCAGGACGACCTGGTCGGCAGCCTGGGGGAGATGGGCGCCCGCGACGCCGACGTGGTGGTGATCGCGCACAAGGCGAAGTACCTGCGGGGGCGCACCACCGACGAGCTCGACGAGCTGTTCCGGGCCGGGGCCGCCCGCGTCGGCGTCGACCACGTCGCGTCGTACCCGGCGGAGGTGGACGGTCTCGACGCCCTCGTCGCCCAGGCCGGCCCCGGCGACGTGGTGGCGCTGATGTGCCACGAGGACCGGCAGGGCGTCTACGACTGGCTCGCCGACCAGGGCTTCACGGCCGACACCCCCGAGACGCTGCGCGACAAGGTCAAGGCCGCACGGGCCTGACCGGCGTCGGCAGCGCCCGGGGGGTGACCGGGGCTCCTCCAGGGGGGAGGTGGCTCAGTGGCTGCCGCCGCGGGCCAGCTCCGGGTAGTACTCGCGGCGCCTGCCGTCGCGGTCGCGCAGCATCCGGAGCTTGCCGGTCGGCTTCTCGATGACGTGGAAGCTGGCCCAGCCGGCCGCGACCGAGACCGTCACCACGGCCAGCATCGCCCAGGGAAGGTCGGCCGCGCTGCGGTTGATCACGCCGGTGCTCTCCAGCAGCATCATGATCGGCTCGTGCCACATGTAGGTGCTGTAGCTGATCAGGCCCAGCCAGGTCAGCCCCCGCCAGGACAGCACCCGGGACCACAGCTGGCCCTTCACCCCGAGCACCGTGCTCGCCATCAGCAGGAACCAGCCGATCGCGGCGATGTCGTGGAAGACCACCTGGCCCCAGGAGTCGCGTCCGGAGATGAACGCGCCAAGGCCGACGATGGCCAGCGCGAGCACCCGCAGCACGGCCGGCCAGACACCGCGGAACACCGGCTCGCCCTTGCGTGCGGCGACGACCACGGCCAGCGTCATCCCGGCTGCGAAGGCGCCGAAGCGGGCCTGCGGACCGAAGTAGACCGGCCAGTTGTCGAACGGCACGTCGGCGACCAGGAAGGCGACGCTGTTCCACACCCACGGCACGGCCGTGAGGGTGAGCGTGCCGCCGAGCAGCAGCGCGGTCCGGCGACGGCGGGACTCGATGCGTCGGCAGGTGCGCACGGCGAGCGGGGCGAGCAGCACGAGCAGCAGGTAGAACATCACCTCGAGGCTCATCGACCACGTGGGGCCGAGCGTGTAGAAGATCCGCTGGCGGTCGAAGACCTGGGTGAACGTGAGGTGCTCGACCAGGTCGACCCAGTCGCCCGGCAGCGCCGGGTTGCGGATCGCCCAGACCACGGTCACGCCGATCCAGTAGAGCGGCAGGATCCGCACCACCCGCCGGAACAGGAACTGCCGGGCCGGCTGGGCGGGAGAGCCGTCCAGGGCTGCGCGGGCGTAGGACAGGGTCAGCAGGTACGCCGACATCAAGAACAGCACGTCGACAGTCTCGAAGCGGGCGATGCCGGCGAGCAGCGGGCTGATCGCCGCGCCGCCCTGCACGGCGTACTGCACCACGTGGAAGGCGACGATGCTCAGCCCGACCAGGCCGCGGTAGCCCTCGAGCTCACGGGCCCGGGCGCGCGGCGGCGCCCCCTCGGGGGTGCGGGTGGCGGCGTCGCCGGGAGTGACGTCGACGGGTCGTGCGGTGGTCGCGGTGGTCATGCGCTCACCTCCGGGGTGGCGATGCGGGTGGGGGACTCGGTCTCGGCGGACTCGTCGGTGCCGGTGCGCGGGGTGACGTTCCACTGCGACTCACCCACCAGCTCCTTGATCTGGGCGATCCGGGCGATGATGTTCTTCCACTCGGTGTAGACCAGCGACGAGACCAGCAGGTGGCTCCAGAACCAGGAGGAGCGCTCCCGGATCTCGGGCACCGCCAGCCGCCAGGCGAACAGCGTCTGGGCGGGGCCGACGGCCAGCGTGAACAAGGTGGCCAGGATCAGGGACGGCGCCAGCCAGTTCAGCTGGGTGATGCCGCCGTCGCGGTAGGCGGTGTAGGCGAGCACCGGGAACATCTGCAGCGAGAGCCAGGGGTAGATCTCGCGCCAGCCCAGCAGGAACGCCAGGCCGCTCTTCTGCCGGGGGCTGAGGTGCGGGGACCGGAACGTCAGGCTCAGGTGCTTGCGGGAGACCTGGAACCAGCCCTGCGCCCAGCGGGCCCGCTGCTTCCACAGCGACGAGACGTTGGTGGGCGCGAGCTCGTAGGAGACCAGCGCCGGGTCGGAGGCGATCTTGGAGCCCGAGGCCAGCACCCGCAGCGTGGAGTCGATGTCCTCGGTGAGCATCGAGCCGTGCATCCGGGTCTGGGCCAGCAGGCTGGTGCGCCAGTAGCCGTTGGAGCCGCCGAAGACGCCGAAGCCGTGCATCGCGGTCCGACCCGGGTGGCTGACGGCGTAGATGGACTCGAACTCGACGGCGACCGTGCGGGCGACCAGGGAGGCGTCGCCGTTGCGGATCACGCAGTGCCCCTGCACCACGTCGTACCCGTTGGACAGCCAGCGCCACGCACGGCGGAAGGCGCCGGGCTCGGGGTGGTGGTCGGCGTCGAACATGCCGACGAACTCCCCGGTGAGGTGGCTCATCGCGGCGTTCACGTTCTGTGCCTTCGAGGTGCTGTTCTCCACCTTGAGCGGCAGGATCCGCGGGTCCCGGCGGGCCATCTCGTGCAGCTCGTCCTCGACCGCCATCGGGTCCGGGGTGTTGTAGGCGACCACGATCTGCAGGTCGCCGGGGTAGTCCACCCGCTGGAAGGCCTCGACGGTGTCCAGGATGGTGGCCGCCTCGTTGGGCAGGTACGCCGCGATCACGGCCGAGGCGGACGGGTACGGCGCACCCGGCTCCTCGGGTGGCTGCGGCGGGTCGAAGGCGTAGAGCCCCTCGATCCAGATCGACCCGGCGGTGACCACGAGGGCCGCCATGACGACCCAGTAGGCGACGCCGGAGACGTCCCAACCGAGGCTGCCGAGCACGAGGTACAGCACGAACGGCAGGCCGATGCCCAGCACCAGGGTGGCCAGGAACTGCACCGGGAGCCGGAGCCGGTCCACGACGCGGTCGCGCCGGCTCGGGCCGGACGACTCCGCGGGGACGGCGTCCAGCTCCGGGGTCCACTCGACCGGCAGCAGGTCGAGGTGGTGGCCGGCGACCCGGGTCGCGGTCCGGGCTCGCTCGAGCAGCTCCTCGCCCGAGCCGGCGCCGGAGAACGGCACCCAGCCGGTGACCGGGGTGACCCGGACGGTGTCCTCGTTGCCGAGGGCGAAGCGGGTGGCGGCGATCCGGCGGGCGAGGTCGCCGAGCTGCCGGCGCACGTCCTGCGGGGCGGTCTCGGGCATCAGCACCAGCAGCCGGCCGGTGCGGTCCACGCCCACCCGGACCAGCGGGCCGGGCTCGTCGCTGAGCAGCTCGGTGACCTGGGTCGCGATCTGGGTGGCGGTGCCACCGCCGAACCGCTCCTCCAGCCGCGGCATCTCCTGGATCTGCACGACCGCGAAGCCGCCGGAACGGGCCACGCGACGGCCGCGCTCGAGCTCACGCCCGGCCTCGTCGAGCATGCTGGGCTCGGAGAGCAGGCCGGTGCGCAGGTCGCGGCTGACCAGCCCGGCCGGAACCGGCGGGCGGGCCGTCTTGGTCCGCACCCGGGCGGCGAGCTCCGCGCCGGACACCGGGGTCCGCACGCAGTCGTCGGCGCCGAGCTCGAGGCCGGTGAGCACCTCGTCCTCGTCGCCCGACGTGAGCAGCAGGACGGGGACGGTGCGGCCCGGCCGGGCGGCGCGAAGGTCGCGCAGCAGGTCGAAGGCGGCGGGGCGGTCGCCGGTGACAGCCGCGACGACCACGTCGGGGCGCACCCGGGAGAACGCGACGAGGGCGGGCTCGTCGGGACGGCAGGTCGCGACGTCGTACCCTGCGGACTGGAGGGCCGCGCGGGCCTCGTGGGCGAAGTCGGTCTCATCGACCAGCAGGACGGTCGCCGTGATGTCCGTCTCCGCCGTTGGCTCGGGGGAGCGGGTCGGCTCGGCAGCCGGGAAGGTGGTGGTGGCGGTCACGCCGTCTCCTGGGGTTCTGGGGTGGTGTGCGTCGGTCAGCGGGTGGCAGGCGCTGAGGGGCGCGTGGCACCGGGGCAGGTCGAGAGGGTGGGTGAGCGGGACGTGGTGGGCAGGTCGGTTCCACGGCGACGGTCCGTGCTCAGGTGGCTCGTGCCGTTCGTGCTGGTGTGCCTGGTGGCCGCCTGCACATCGGGCCGACCTGGCAGCCGGTCCGAGAACCGGCCCGGTTCCACGCGGACGACGTCCACCGGCGGTTCCGAGGTTCAGGTGCTTCTCACCACTGCCGACGGCCGCGCGAGGCTGGCCGGTCGACCTGCGGTCTCGTTCCACTCTCGAACGACCGCTGCCCCCGACATCGTTGTCGAGGATCAGCGACGATACCAGCAGTTCGACGGCGTCGGCGCATCCGTCACCGGTGCCTCCGCCGCCGTCCTGGGGTCCCTGAGCGGGGACGCCCGCCACCGTGTGATGGAGGACATCTTCTCCTCCCACGGGGCGGGACTGACGATCCTCCGCCAGCCCGTGGGTGCCAACGACTTCTCGGTGGGCAGCTATTCCTACGACGACGTGCCACCCGGACAAAGTGACCCGGATCTCGGCCGCTTCTCGCTCGGTGCGGACGCCGGCACGGTGCTGCCGCTGGTGCGCGAGGCGACCGCGATCGCGCCGTCCCTGGCCGTGGTGCTCTCCCCCTGGAGCGCCCCGGCGTGGATGAAGTCCACCGGCTCCCTGGTCGGCGGCACGCTGCGCCCGGAGGACGCCGACGCCTACGCGCGCTACCTGGCGAAGGCGGTCCAGGCCTACACGGCGGCCGGGGCGCCGGTCCGCGGGCTGACGGTGCAGAACGAGCCATCGTTCTCACCGCCGGGCTACGCCGGGATGACCCTGGACCAGGGCCAGCAGCGGTCCCTGCTCGTCGACCACCTCCCCGCCGCGCTCCGGGCGGCCGGGCTGTCCCCGCACGTGTGGCTCCTGGACGACAACTTCGACCGGTGGCCCGAAGCCGATGCGCTGCTGAACGACCCGGCCGTCCGCGCGGTGGTGACCGGGGTGGCGTTCCACTGCTACAGCGGTGACGTGTCGGCGCTGCGCAAGCTCCGGGCCCGGCACCCCGGCGTCCCCGTCGCGGTCAGCGAGTGCAGCGGCGGCAGCTGGTCGGCCGACTTCTCCCGCGACCTGCGCTTCGACGCCCACACGCTGATCGTCCAGGGGATCCGGAACGGCGCGTCCTGGCTGGTGAAGTGGAACCTCGCCCTGGACCCGTCGGGCGGTCCCACCAACGGCGGCTGCCCGTCGTGCTCCGGGCTGGTCACCGTGGACCCCGCCACCGGACGGGTCACCCGCAGCCCGACGTACGACGCGTGGGCGCACGTCGGACGGTTCGTGCGGCCGCATGCCCGGGTGGTCGGCTCCACGACGTACGGCGAGCACCACCTGGAGACGGTGGCGTTCCTCAACCCCGACGGCAGCCACGCGCTGGTGGCCTACAACGACGCCGGCACCGCCGCGCACTTCGACGTGCGCTGGCGGGGCCGGGCGTTCACCTACGCGCTGGCGCCGGGGTCGCTGGCGACGTTCTCCTGGTGAGCCGGCGCGGGGTTGAAGTCCGGGTCGCCCCAGGGGCCGTCCTCGGCCGCGGCACCGGCCTGGGCCTGGTTGGACCAGGTCTCCAGCTCGGCCATCACGGCCGGGTGCTTGTCCACGCAGACGACCACGAGGTCACCGGCGTTCGCCCGCGACATCGCGTGCCGGACCGCCTCGATCTCGTCGAGGACCACCTCGAGCTGCTTGCAGCGCCCGCCCTCGGCCACCGTCTGCCGCACTCCCTCGGCCACCAGCGCGGCGGTCTCGCCGCGCTGCCGCTTGCGCAGCGACTGGTCCTCGCGCACGACCACGACGTCGAAGTGCTGGGCGGCGACCGCGCCGAGCTCGCGCATGTCGTCGTCGCGGCGGTCCCCCGCGGTCGCGATGACACCGATCCGCGAGGGCCGGCCGAGCTCGCTGTTGGTGGTCAGGGACTCCCCGACCCGGTCCACGAAGTCGCCGAGCATTCTCATCCCGGGGGCGTTGTGGCAGTAGTCGACGATCACCTGCACGCCGTTCACCTCCACCTCGTTGAGGCGGCCGGGGGAGAGGTAGTAGCTGGTGGAGAACGTGCGCAGCCCCTGGCGGATGTCGTGCAGCGGGGCGCCGGCGGCGAACGCGGCGGCCGCGGCGGCCAGCGAGTTCTGCACGTTCATCCGGGCCCGGCCGCCGAACGTCGCGGGCAGCAGGTGGGTCCAGGCCAGCTGCATCTCGCGCCGGCCGTGCTTGACCACGATCATCTCGCCGCGCTCGCTGGGCTCCAGCACCAGGGCCTTGCCCCCGCGGCGGCAGTGCTGGTCGATCATGTCGCGGACCTCGCTGCCCGGCTCGGCCATCGAGAACCACACCACCTGGCCGGAGCAGCGCCGGCGCATGTCGCGCACCAGCGGGTCGTCGGCGTTGAGCACCGCGTGGCCGTCGCGGGGCACCGCCTCGACGAGCACCGCCTTGACGTCGGCGAGCTGCTCGACGGTGTCGATGCCGCGCAGCCCGAGGTGGTCGGGCTGCACGTTGAGCACGACCGCGACGTCGTTGCGCTCGTAGCCGAGGCCCTCGCGGAGGATGCCGCCTCGGGCGACCTCGAAGACGGCGAAGTCGACGCGCGGGTTCTGCAGCACCATCCGCGCGGACTTGGGGCCGGACGCGTCGGCGCGGATCACCAGCCGCTCGTCGATGACGACGCCGTCGGTGGAGGTCATCCCGACCTTGCGGCCCATCCCCTTGAAGACGTGGGAGATCATCCGCGAGGTGGTGGTCTTGCCGTTGGTGCCGGTCACCGCCACGATCGGGATCCGGCTGGCCGCGCCCGGCGGGAACAGCATGTCCACGACGGGCTTGGAGATGAACTGCGGGTCGCCGATGGTCGGGTGCGTGTGCATCCGGAACCCGGGCGCGGCGTTCACCTCGCAGATCGCGCCGCCGGTCTCGCGGACCGGCTCGGTGATGTCGGGGCAGATGAAGTCGATGCCGGCGATGTCCAGGCCGACCATCCGGGCGGCTTCCTCGGCGATCTCGACGTTCTCCGGGTGCGCCTCGAAGGTGCGGTCGATCGAGATGCCGCCGGTGGACATGTTGCCGGTCAGGGTGAGCTTGACGGTCTCCCCGGACGGGGGGACGTCGCCGACCTTGTAGCCCTGGTCGGCCAGCAGCGCGACCGCCGCGTCGTCGACCTTGATCCGGGTGAGCACCTTCTCGTGGCCGACCCCGCGGCGCGGGTCGGCGTTGGTCAGCTCGACGAGGTCCTCGATGGTGCTCCGGCCGTCGCCGATCACGTGCGCGGGGACCCGCTCGGCGACGGCGGCGAGCCGGCCGTCGATGATCAGGCACCGGTAGTCGCGCCCGGTGATGTAGGACTCCACGATCACCCAGCCGCGCCGGGACTGGTCCTTGGCGACCGGGAACGCGGCGCGGACGGCGTCGGCGTCCTGCAGGTCCAGGCAGACGCCCCGGCCGTGGTTGCCGTCCAGCGGCTTGACCACGACGGGGTAGCCGATCCGCTCGGCGACCGCCGCGGCCTGGTCGGCGGTCCGCACCGACTCCTGCTTGGGCACCGGCAGGCCGGCCGCGCCCAGCAGCCGGGTGGTGAGGTCCTTGTCGGAGGCCACGTCGACCGCGATGGCGCTGGTCGCCGAGGTCATCGTCGCCCGGATCCGCTTCTGGTGCACACCCTGGCCGAGCTGGACCAGCGAGTGCTGGTTGAGCCGGATCCAGGGGATGTCGCGGGAGACGGCCTCGTCGAGGATCGCCTGGGTGGACGGGCCGAACGCGGTGCGCTCGGCGCGCAGGATGAAGGCCTCGAGCTCGGCGTCCCAGTCCAGCTCCGGGTCGGCCTGGACCAGGTGGTTCACCAGGCGTACGGCGAGCCGGGCCGCGGCCAGGCCGACGTTCTCGTCGACGTACCCGTAGATGACGTTGTAGCGGCCCTTCTCACCCTTGACCTGACGGGTCTTGCCGCGCCGGATGTCGTGGCCGACGACCTGCTGCAGGGCGAGCGCGACGTGCTCGGCGACGTGGCCGAGCCAGGTGCCCTCCTGCAGCCGCTCGACGAACCCGCCCCGGCGCCCGCGCGAGCAGGAGTGCTCCCGCAGGCCGGGCAGCATCGTCAGCAGGTTGTCGGTGAAGCCCGGGATGGTGTTGCTGGGGTGGCTCTCGAGCGAGCCGAGGTCCACCACCAGGTGGATGGCCTTCTCGTAGGACCAGACGTTGGCTCCCCGGTAGACACGGGTCTCCAGGATCGACAGGTCGGGCGAGGGCGTGCTCATGCGAGGTCTCCTTCGGCGGGGCTCTGTCGGGCACGGCGACGGCGTAGCAGGCTGGGGGAGACGTCACCGGCGGCGATGTCTCGAGCCAACCGCTTGAGACCGCGGCCCGCAACCGCGAGCTCCTCCTCCTCCGAGGCGTCCGCGACGGCGTCCTGGCGGACCAGGGTCTTGGTGGTCAGGTTGAACACGGAGCCGGCCGGCAGCACGTGCAGGACGACGCCGGAGGCCAGCAGCGGAGCGGTACGACGGGCCTCGTGGGCGTTGGACACCACGTTGCGGCCGTCGAAGACGGTCACCACGCCGCGGCCGACGACGCTGAGGATCTCCTCGCCGTGCTCGGTGCTGACGACGGCCCCGGTGTCCTCGTCGACCCCGATGCCGAGCAGCCCCGGGCTCTGCGCGACCAGCATCAGCAGCCGCCCGTAGCGGTTGCGCTGCCCGAAGTGCTGGTCGATGACCACGTCGCGGATCAGCCCGAGGCCGGCCGCCAGCTGGGTCATCCGCTGCTTGGGGGTGGAGCCGCCGGGGCCGAAGGCCACCATGTGCGAGGACTGGATGCTGGCGCCGGCGCTGGTGCCGCCGACGACGGCTCCGCGAGCCCGGGCGCGCGCGATCGCGTCCCCGAAGGCGGTGCCGTTCACGATCCCGGACAGCTTGAGCTGGTTGCCGCCGGTCATGAAGATGCCGGTGACGTCGTCGAGCAGGCCGACGACGTCCGGGTCGTCGGCGTCCTCGCGGGTCTGCGGCCGCGCGGCGACCACGTCCTTGGCGCCGAGCTTGCGGAACAGCGCGTCGTACACCTCGACGACCTCGGGGCCGAGGGAGGAGGCGGTCGGGACCACGGCGATGACGGCGTCCGGGCCGCCGGCCAGGTCGACGAACGTGCGCAGGACGGTCCGGCGGCCGATCTTGTCCTCGGCACCACCGATCGCCATCAGCGGGCCAAGTCCGGATTGCGTACTTTGGGGGTACATGACTGCTGCGGGCTCACTTGGACCGATCGGCATGCAGCGCAGCCTACGGGGTGCGAGAGTTGACCCCGTGACGGACCTGTTGCGCCTGATCGTGATGCGGCACGCGAAGGCCGAGCCCTTCGCGGAGACCGACCACGCGCGCCCGCTGACGGACCGCGGCCTCGCTGCCGCGGCCGAGGCCGGGGCGTACCTGCGCGACCACGACCTGCTGCCCGACCACGTGCTGGTCTCCTCGGCGCTGCGGACCCGGCAGACCTGGGCCGCCCTCGCCGAGAGTGCCGGGCTCGACGGCCTCGAGGCGTGCTTCGACGACGCACTGTTCACCGGCAGCGCCGACGTCGCCCTCGAGACGCTCCAGGCGACCCCGGAGGACGCCCGGACCGTGCTGTTCGTGGGCCACAACCCCACCGCGGCGTACCTCTGCCACTACCTCGACGACGGCGAGGGCGACCCCGACGCGGTCTCCGGCCTGCTCCAGGGGTTCCCGCCCGGCGCGCTCGCGGTGCTGGAGATGACGGTGCCGTGGGCCGGTCTCGGCGCCGAGACCGGCCGGGTCGTGGCGTTCCACGTCGGCGTCTGACCCACCAGCCCCCCAGCCGTACCAGCGCCTCAGCCGAGCTCGGGCTCCGGAGTGGTGAGGCCCTCGAGCGCGTCCGCAGCCTCGACCTCCTCGCGGCTGATCCCGAGCAGGTACATGATCGCGTCGAGGTAGGGGACGTTGACGGCGGTGTCGGCCGCCCGCTGCACCATCGGCTTGGCGTTGAACGCGATGCCCAACCCCGCGGCGGCCAGCATGTCGAGGTCGTTGGCGCCGTCCCCGATCGCGACGGTGGCACCCTCCGCGACCCCGGCCTCGGCGGCGAACCGGCGCAGCGCGGCGGCCTTGCCCGCCCGGTCCACCACCGGCCCGACGATCCGGCCGGTGAGCACCCCGTCGACGACCTCGAGCTCGTTCGCGGCCGCGAAGTCGATGCCCAGGTCGGCCGCGATCCGGTCGGTGACGGCGGTGAAGCCGCCCGACACGATCGCGAACCGGTAGCCGAGCCGCTTGAGGGTGCGGACCAGGGTCCGGGCACCCGGGGTGAGCGCCACCTCGTCGTACACCCGGTCGAGGGCGGTGGCGTCGAGACCGGCGAGCAGCGCGACCCGGTCGCGCAGCGACTCCTCGAAGTCGAGCTCCCCGCGCATCGCGGCGCTCGTGACGGCGGTGACCTCCTCGAGGCAGCCGGCGTGGGCGGCGAGCATCTCGATCACCTCGCCCTGCACGAGCGTCGAGTCGACGTCCATCACCACCAGGCGCATGCCGTGCCGCAGCAGGGTCGCCGGCTGCACGGCGACGTCCACCGCCTGCCTCGCGGCCTCCTCGGCCAGCGTGACCCGCAGCCGGTCCGGGTCGGCGCCCGAGACGTGCAGCTCGATCGCGGTCACCGGATAGCGCGCCATCCGCTCGATCCGGTCGATGTTCGCCCCGGTGTCGGCGATCCGGCCCGCGATCGCGGCCACGGCCGCCGGCCGCAGCGGCATCCCGAGCACGGTGACGTGGCTGCGTCCCTCCGGCCGCTGCCGGTTGTCACCGGTGCCGCGGTCCACCTCGACCTGCATCTCCAGGTCGGCGGCGACCCGCTCGACCGCGGCGCGCAACGCCTTCCAGTCGCGGGGCAGGGTCACCAGCACCCCGAGCACCAGCCGGCGGCGCAGCACGATCTGCTCGATGTCGAGCACGGTGACCCCGAAGGCGGCCAGCGTCGAGAAGATCGACGAGGTGACGCCGGGGCGGTCCTTGCCGGTCAGCGTGATCAGCAGGGTGCGGGAGGGCTCGTCCATGTCGCGGTGAGGCTATCTCTCCCACGGATAGGTGCAGGCGGCCACCAGGCCCCGTCTCGCTGCATGGTCCAGCGGAGCGAGTGCCCGGCGTCGCGCGTCCGCCTCGGCCGCGGTGACGCTGCCGCCGTCGTCGACCAGCGCCAGGTCGACGATCGTGCGGCACCGGGTCGACAACGACGCCAGCCTGACGGCGCGCGGCGCCATGTCGTCGGGGAAGGTGAAGTCGGCGCTGCGGCGCAGCGCCATCAGCTCGTCGGCCACCTCGGGCCGCCACCGGGCCACGTCCAGGTCGCCGAGCACCTCGGTGGTCTCCAGCAGCGCGAGCCGCAGCGCCCGGTCGGCCTCCGACGGGTCGGGCAGCTGGCGGTGGGACACGGCCTGGTGGCAGCGCCACACCACCCCCGCACCCGTCCGGTGCGGCACCAGGCCGAGGTCGGCGCCGTCCAGGACGACCGCCTCGCCGACCTCCACGACCTCGAGGTTGAAGGTGCTCGGCCCGGCCAGGCCGAGCAGGTCGCCGGGCACCGGCAGCGCGATCCCGGCGCCGGCGGCGCGGTGGCTGCGCAGCAGTCCGAGCGCGACGATCAGCGGCAGCGCGTCGTCGGAGCCGGGCAGCCCGACCACGTGGTGGGCGGCGTCGTCGGCGACGATCGCGTCCCGGGTGTCGTCCAGGCTGGAACGGCCCGAGGCCCAGGCCGAGAACCACAGGGCGAACCGGGCGGACAGCGGCAGCGGGGACGAGCTCACCCGACGAGCGTACGCAGCACGCCGCGCCCGCCTCGCCCGGCCCTGCCCGTCTCGCCCGGCCCGGCCGTCGCGCCCGGCCGCGCCGCCCCGTATAGGTTGGGCGTCCACGAACCGCCGCAGCACGAGGGAGACCGCAGAGCCCATGGACGCCGTTCTCGAGCTCGCCGACGTCACCGTGCGTCGGGGCCAGGCCACCCTCATCGAGGGCATCGACTGGACCGTCGAGGAGGACGAGCGGTGGGTGGTGCTCGGCCCCAACGGCGCCGGCAAGACCACCCTGCTGCAGGTCGCCTCCGCACAGATCCATCCCACCTCCGGGGTGGCCGGGATCCTCGGGGAGGTGCTCGGCACCGTCGACGTCTTCGAGCTGCGGCCCCGCATCGGCCTCACCAGCGCCGCGCTGGCCGAGCGGATCCCCCGCGACGAGCTCGTGCACGACGTCGTGGTCTCCGCGTCGTACGGGGTGCTGGGCCGCTGGCGCGAGCGCTACGACGAGCTCGACCACGACCGGGCCGAGGAGCTGCTCGCCGAGGTCGGCGCCGCGCGGCTGCGGCAGCGCACCTTCGGGACCCTGTCCGAGGGGGAGCGCAAGCGCGTGCAGATCGCCCGCGCGCTGATGACCGACCCGGAGCTGCTGCTGCTCGACGAGCCCGCCGCGGGGCTGGACCTCGGCGGCCGCGAGGACCTGGTCTCCACGCTGTCCTCGCTGGCGATGGACGAGATGTCGCCGGCGACGGTGCTGGTCTCCCACCACGTCGAGGAGATCCCGCCGGGCTTCACCCACGGGCTGCTGCTGCGCGAGGGCCGGGTGGTCGCCGCGGGGCCGCTGGAGGAGGTGCTGACCGAGGAGGTGATCTCCGCGACGTTCGGCATGCCGCTCCAGCTGAGCCACGTCGACGACCGCTGGTCGGCCCGCCGACGCGCCCGGTAGCGCGGCGGTTGACGCCCCGGATTCCATTCCGGTGGATAGGCTGGGCAAGTGCAGCTTCCCGAGGGTTTCGACGCCTGGCAGGTCTGGTTGGGCCTGGCCGTCGCTCTCGGCGTGCTCGAGCTGTTCAGCCTCAACCTGATCCTGCTGATGCTGGCCGCCGGCGCGGCGGTCGGGATGGTCACCGCCCTGGTCGGCCTCGACCTGTGGGTGCAGGTGCTCGCCGCCGTCGGTGCGTCGATCGCGGCCCTGGCCCTGGTCCGCCCCACCGTCGTACGGCGGTTCCAGTCGGGTCCCGACCTGGTGCTCGGCCACGACGCGCTCGTCGGCCGGACCGGCATCGTGGTCGAGCAGGTCTCCTCCCAGGGAGGTCAGGTCCGCATCGGCGGTGAGCTCTGGACCGCCCGCCCCTACGACGACGACCTGGTCATCGAACCCGGCCGCAAGGTCGACGTCTTCCAGATCAAGGGCGCCACGGCACTCGTGCACGCGGTGCCCGAGCTCGACTCCTGAGGCACCCGCCGGCTCGCCGGTCGGGGCGCGGGAGACACCACTAGGAAATTCACAGAAGGGGGTAGGCGATGACCGCAGCACTGGTGCTGTTGATCCTGGTCGTGCTGTTCGCCGTGGCCGTGCTCGTCAAGACGGTGCGGATCGTGCCGCAGGCGCGCGCCGGCATCGTGGAGCGCTTCGGGAAGTACAAGACGAGCCTGCCGGCGGGGCTGAACATCGTCGTCCCGTTCGTCGACAAGGTGCGCTACATGATCGACCTGCGCGAGCAGGTGGTCTCGTTCCCGCCGCAGCCGGTGATCACCGAGGACAACCTGGTGGTCTCCATCGACACCGTCATCTACTTCCAGGTCACCGACCCGGTCGCGGCGACGTACGAGATCGCCAACTACATCCAGGCCGTCGAGCAGCTCACGATGACCACGCTGCGCAACATCGTCGGCGGCATGGACCTCGAGCAGGCGCTGACCAGCCGCGACGAGATCAACAACCGGCTGCGCGGCGTGCTCGACGAGGCCACCGGCAAATGGGGGATCCGGGTCAACCGCGTGGAGCTGAAGGGCATCGACCCGCCGCCGTCGATCAAGGACTCGATGGAGAAGCAGATGCGTGCCGACCGCGACAAGCGCGCGGCGATCCTCACCGCCGAGGGACAGCGGCAGGCAGCCATCCTGACCGCCGAGGGCGGCAAGCAGGCCGCCATCCTCAGCGCCGAGGGCGACCGCGAGTCCCTGATCCTCCGCGCCCAGGCCGACCGGGAGTCCCGGATCCTCAAGGCGCAGGGCGAGGGGCAGGCCATCCAGACCGTCTTCCAGGCGATCCACGACGGGCGACCCGACCAGTCGCTGCTGGCCTACCAGTACCTCCAGATGATGCCGAAGATCGCCGAGGGCAGCGCCAACAAGGTGTGGATCGTGCCCAGCGAGATCGGCAAGGCGCTGGAGGGCCTCGGCTCCACGATGAACACCCTCCAGGGGATCCCCGACAAGGTCGAGGGCCCGCGTACCCGGGTCGACATGGGCCCGACCGAGCCGGAGGTCCCCGAGGACTCGGCGCTGAAGACCACCCACGAGGAGGTGGCCGCGGCGATCGCGGCAGCGGAGGCGTCCAGCGACCTGGGATCCCGCAACCTCCCCGCCTCGAAATCGGCACCAGCACCGGCACCGGCCACCCCCGAGGGTGACCCGGGGGAGCCCACCGCCCAGTGAGCCCCTTCGAGATGACGGCGATCTTCCTCGCGGGGATCGCCGCCGGCACCATCAACACCGTGGTGGGGTCGGGAACGCTGATCACGTTCCCGACCCTCCTCGCGTTCGGGGTCCCACCGGTCACCGCCAACGTCTCGAACACCCTCGGCCTGGTGCCGGGGTCGCTGAGCGGGGCGATCGGCTACCGGCGCGAGCTCGTCGGGCAGCGGCCGCGGCTGGTCCGGCTCGGCGTGGCCTCCGTCCTCGGCGGCATCACCGGGGCGGTGCTGCTGCTGGTGCTGCCGCCGGCCGCCTTCCAGGCGATCGTGCCGGTGCTGATCGGGCTGGGCTGCCTGCTGGTGATCTTCCAGCCGATGATCAGCCGCCGGGTCGCGGCCCGGGCGAAGGCTCGCGGCATCGTCCGTCCCGAGCACGGTGCCTCGTGGGTGTGGCTGCTGGTCTACGTCACCGGGGTGTACGGCGGCTACTTCGGCGCCGCCCAGGGCGTGCTGCTGATGGCCGTGCTCGGGGTCGGACTCACCGAGTCGATGCAGCGCAACAATGCGACCAAGAACGTGCTCGCCCTGCTGGTCAACCTGGTCGCCGCGGTGGTCTTCGTCCTGGTCGCCCACGTGGACTACGCGATCGCCGGCCTGATCGCCGTCGGTGCCGTGATCGGCGGCCAGCTCGGCGCCACCGTGGGCCGGCGACTGCCCTCCTGGGCGCTGCGCGGGTTCATCGTCGTGGTCGGGGTGGCCGCGATAGTGCAGTTCCTGGTCGGCTGAGCGGCCGCTCAGTCGGTGAAGCAGATGCCGCGGAACCGCGCGACCAGGTCCGGCGGCACGCCCGCGGTGTCGAGCTCGACCCGACCGTAGAGCCACAGCAGCAGGTCGGCCGCCGGCGCCTCGACGGCCGGCACCCCCGCCCGGGCCCCCTCGGTGACCTTCGCCGTCCCCGGACGGGCGCCGTCCTCGAGGGTCCAGGCGTCGCCGGTGTCCGTGGCGCGGAAGGCCAGGGCACCCGCCAGCGGCGGGGTCGTCGGCTCGTCCGGGTCGTCGTCCGAGGCGACCGAGAAGCGCAGGAACTCCTCCACGCTGTCCGCCGACACCGCGGGGTCGAGCAGCAGGGTCGCGCCGACGGCGTGCACCGCGTCCCAGTGGTGCACCGCGGCCTCCTGCACCTGGTGCCGGGTGACGAAGGCGACGTCCTGCCGCCAGCCGGCCCAGGTCCAGCAGGAGGCGGTCTGGTCGGCCTCCCGCAGCACCTCCACCAGCCGGGCGGCGCCGAGCACGAAGGCGTCGACCAGGTCGGCCTCTGCGCTGCGCGCGGGACCGGCCGACTGCTCCGGGGGCTCGGCCAGCGGCCCCTCGACGATGGTGGCCCAGAACCAGTGCACCTCGGTCAGGTGCCACACCAGGTCGGCCACCGACCAGCCCGGGCAGTGCTCGACGGGAGCGCCGAGGTCCTGACGCGCGGCCTCGGCGAAACCCGCGCTGTGCTGGGTGATGGCGGCGATCTGCTGGTAGGTCGAGAGGCTCATGCGGGCAACCTAGCCAAGAGCACCGACAGTCCGCCTGCGGATTCCCTCGCTCAGTCGACGTACGCGTCGAGCCAGCGGCTGATCTCGTCGAAGGCACGCCGGCGGACCGGCTCCCGGGAGAGCGTCACGTCGTGGATCGCGCCCTCGACCCGCACCAGCGTCACGTGGTCGGCGAGCCGGTGTGCCCAGCCCCGGATCTGCTGCACGTCGAGGACGATGTCGGTGCTGGTGCAGGCCTCGTCGTACTCCTGCGGGTGCCCGCTGGCCCCGGAGGTCAGCACCAGCACGGGAGCCCGGACGTCGAGCCCCCGGTGCACCCGCGCGTGCCCGCGTCGTACGGCGCGCAGCCAGCCGGCGTACACCGGCCAGGACTCCAGCGGCTTCCAGGCCAGGTCGAAGTCCCACTCGCCCTCGTGGTCGCGGTGCAGGCTGCGGGCGTAGAGCCCGGAGACGTCGCGCGGGATCGCCAGGTAGGGCCGGCGCCGGCCGATCTGGTCGATCGCCCTGGTGCCCAGCGTCCGCAGCAGCAGGCTGCCGTGCAGGTCGAGCCAGGGGGAGTTCAGCACCAGACCCGCCACCGCCGGGCGCCGGTCGTGCACCCACAGCGGGGTGACCAGGCCGCCGGTGGAGTGCGCGGACACCACCACGTGGTCGTGCCCGTCCCGCTCCGCGATCCGCCGCAGCGCCTCGTCCAGCTCGGCGTAGTAGTCGGTCAGGTCGGTGACGAAGTTCGCGGTCTGGTGCCCGCGCAGGGACCGGCCGTACTTGCGCAGGTCGAGCGCGTAGAAGTCGTAGCCGCGCTCGACCCAGTGGTCCGCGGCGGCAGTCTGGAAGAAGTAGTCCGCGAAGCCGTGCACGTGCAGGACGGCGCGGTTCGTCGGCGTCGCGGCGCGGCGGCTCACCAGGGTCGCGACGACCGCGCCCTCGGCGTCGTCGGGCAGCTCCAGCGTCTCCGCGAGGTACGGCGTGCCCAGGACGTCGACGGTCTGCTCATCACTCACCCGGCCATCCTGCCGCACGTCGGCCGCCGAGATGCGAACGGCCCGGCCCCCTCGAGGGAGCCGGGCCGTTCGTCAGGCGTGGATCAGATGACGCCCTCGCGCTCGGTGGGACCGGGCGCCGGGGCCTTCTCGTCGTGGCCGGCGTTCACGGCCTCCTCGATGCGCTTGCCGGTCTCGGCGTCGACGCTCTTCCAGTACTCGAACACCCGCGGGAGGGTCTCGGGCTTGACACCGCCCAGGATGTGGCCGGCGACGTTCCCGACGAACCGCTCGCGCTGGGCGTCGTCCCAGACGTCGCGGACCAGACTCCCGGCCTGGCCGAAGTCGTCGTCCTCGGAGCGCAGGGAGTAGGCCTCGCGCACCATCTCGCCGTCCGCCTCCCAGCTGTCCTCGACGCCACCGGTGAGGTCGGAGTAGCCGCGGCCGTAGGAGTTCGGCGCGTAGACCGGCTCGTCACCCGAGTGCTCGTAGGCCATCGGGCCGTCGAAGGTGTAGGTGTTGGCCTCCTTGACGCGGTTGCGGTTGACCGGCAGCTGGTGGTAGTTCGGGCCGATGCGGTAGCGGTGCGTGTCGGCGTAGGCGAACACCCGGCCGAGCAGCATCTTGTCGGGGCTGAACCCGATGCCCGGGACGATCGCGCTCGGCTCGAAGGCGGCCTGCTCGATCTGCGCGAAGAAGTTGTCCGGGTTCTTGTTCAGGGTCATCGTGCCGACCTCGATCAGCGGGTAGTCGCTGTGCGGCCACACCTTGGTCAGGTCGAACGGGTTGAACCGGTAGGTCTTCGCGTCCTCGTAGGGCATCACCTGCACCTGCAGGCTCCAGGACGGGAAGTCGCCGTTCTCGATCGCCTCGTGCAGGTCGCGGCGGTGGAAGTCGGAGTCCTCGCCGGCGATCTTGTTGGCGGCCTCCTGGGTCAGGTTGTGCACGCCCTGGTTCGACTTGAAGTGGAACTTCACCCAGGACTTCTCGCCGGCGGCGTTGATCCACATGTAGGTGTGCGAGCCGTACCCGTTCATCTCGCGCCAGGAGGCCGGGATGCCGCGGTCACCCATCAGGTAGGTGACCTGGTGCGCCGACTCCGGGTTGTGGGTCCAGAAGTCCCACTGCATGTCGTTGTCGCGCAGGCCGGTGCCGCCGCGACGCTTCTGCGAGCGGATGAAGTGCGGGAACTTCATCGTGTCGCGGACGAAGAACACCGGGGTGTTGTTGCCGACCAGGTCCCAGTTGCCCTCGGTCGTGTAGAACTTCAGCGAGAAGCCGCGGGGGTCGCGCCAGGTGTCGGGGCTGCCCTGCTCGCCGGCCACCGTGGAGAACCGGGCCAGCATGTCGGTCTTCACGCCGGGCTGGAACAGCGCGGCCTTGGTGTACTGCGACACGTCGCCGGTGGTCTCGAACGTGCCGAAGGCGCCGGAGCCCTTGGCGTGCACGTTGCGCTCCGGGACCCGCTCGCGGTTGAAGTGCGCCATCTGGTTGATGAAGTGGTGGTCGTGCAGCAGGATCGGGCCGGTGTCGCCCAGTGTCAGCGAGTTGCGGTCGCTGGGTGCAGGGGCGCCGGACTCGGTGGTCGAGCCGCCGTAGGGCCGGGCGTCGGTGTCGCTCATGTGCTGTCCTCCTGGTGTGGTGCTGGCGTGGTGCTGGTGTCATGCGGTCGGGTGCCGGCCGTGCTGGGGCCGGCCGTGGTGGCCTCCGACGTCAGGTGCCCGTCGTGGGCCGAGAACATGCCTCGCAGAGCCCCCAGAAGGTCACCTCGGCCTCGTCGACGACGAAGCCGGGGGCCGCGTCGTCGAGGCCGGTCGCGTCCAGGCAGGGGGCCGTCCGGGTCGCGCAGTCGATGTCCACGACGGTGCCGCAGCCGCGGCAGACGAGGTGGTGGTGGTTGTCGCCCGTCCGCAGCTCGTAGCGGGCCGTCGAGCCGGCCGGCTGGATGCGACGCACGAGGCCGCGGTCGGTGAGCGTGTTGAGCACGTCGTACACGGCCTGCACGGAGACCTGGCCGACCGAGGCCCGCACCTGCGCGATCACGCGGTCCGCGCCGGAGTGCGGGTGGACCTCGAGCGCCGACATCACCGCGACCCGCTGCTTGGTCACGCGCAGGCCCCGCTCACGCAGGGCCTGCGCCGGGGGCTGTGCCGAGAAGAGGTGCATCGCCCTCGACTCAACCAGCCTTTCTGGAGTCAGTCAAGAAAACCCGCGGGCTCGTCCCGGATCAGTGCTGGTAGGTGCCGTGCAGGATCGCCCGCCCGGCGGTCTTGAACGCCAGGTTGAACGACACCACCGCGGGGGAGGCGTCGGAGTCGACTCCGAGGGTCTCCTCGGTCACCGCGTGCACCACGAAGAAGTACCGGTGCACCTGGTCACCCTGCGGCGGGGCCGCGCCCATGAATCCCTTCGAGCCGCCGTCGTTGCGGCACATGAACGCGTTGCCCGGCAGCGTCGCTCCCTCCGCTCCGGCACCGGCCTCGAGACTGGTCACGTCGGCGGGGACGTCCACGAGCACCCAGTGCCAGAAGCCCGACGGCGTCGGAGCGTCCGGGTCGAAGCAGGTGATCGTGAAGCTCTTGGTGCCCTCCGGGGCCCCCGACCAGCTCAGCTGCGGGGAGGTGTTGCCACCGTCCGCGACCTGGTCGCCCTTGAGCGGCGCACCGTCCTGCACGTCCACACTGGTGACCGTGAACGAAGGGGCGGCGGGCAGCAGCTCGTACGGGTCCGGACTGACGGGGCGGTCGAGACTCATCGGTTCTCCTCGGGAGTGCGGAAGTGAGCAGGAACACGGCGAGGCTAGCGCGGCGTTCCACCCAGCGGTCCCGTGCGGCGGCCCGGCGGCGGCAGAGGAGAATGGCGCCATGACCGACGTGCGCCTGGACGAGCTGCTGACCGCCCTCGAGGCACTCGACGCCCGAGCCCAGCAGGAGGCTCGCGAGCGCCAGGCCCAGCTCACCAAACCGCCCGGTGCGCTCGGCGTGCTCGAGGACGCCTCGGTGCAGCTGGCCGGCATCCGCGGCACCTGCCCACCGCCCGCGATGACCCGCCCGGTGGTGGCGGTCTTCGCCGGTGACCACGGCGTGCACGCGCAGGGGGTGACGCCGTGGCCGCAGGAGGTCACCGCGGCGATGGTGGCGAACATCCGCGCCGGCGGAGCGGCGGTCAGCGTGCTCGCCCGCCGGGCCGGCGCGGACGTGTACGTCGTCGACATGGGCGTCGCCGCCGACCTCGAACCCGGACCGGGTCTCCTCGACCACAAGGTCCGGTCCGGCACCTCGGACCTGGCGACCGGTCCGGCGATGAGCCGCGACGAGGCGGTCGAGGCCGTGCTCGCCGGCGCCGCGGTCGCCGGGCGGCTGGTCGACCAGGGCTACGACTGCCTGCTCACCGGTGACATGGGGATCGCGAACACCACGCCGTCAGCCGCCCTCGTCGCGGCTCTCACCGGGGCGACCCCGGCGCAGGTGACCGGTCGTGGCACCGGAGTCGACGACCCCACCCTCGCCCGCAAGATCGAGGTGGTCGGCGCCGCGCTGCGGGACCGTCCGGTCGGTGACGACGCCCTGGAGACGCTCGCCTCGGTGGGTGGATTCGAGCACGCCGGCCTGGTCGGGCTGCTGCTCGGCGCCGCCGCCCGTCGGGTCCCGGTGGTCCTCGACGGGGTGATCGCGGGCTCTGCCGCGCTGGTGGCCGCTGCGCTGGCTCCCGACGTCGTCGGCTACTGCTTCGCGGGCCACCGCAGCGTCGAGCCGGGGCACGCGGTCGCCCTCGCGCACCTGGACCTGCGGCCGCTGGTCGACCTCGACCTTCGGCTCGGCGAGGGCACCGGAGCGGTGCTGGCGTTCCCGATCGTGGAGTCCGCAGGTGCGATCCTGAGGGAGATGGCCACCTTCGACTCCGCGGGTGTGGCCCGCAAGGAGCAGGGATGACGCCGGCGCCCGAGCCGCGAGACCAGGCCGACTTCCCGCCGTACCCCTCGGGGCTGCGGCTGGCCGGTCGGCGGGTGCTCGTGGTCGGCGGTGGCCACGTGGCCCAGCGCCGGGTGCCGCGGCTGCTCGCCGCCGGAGCAGACGTGGTCGTGGTGTCCCCGGTCTGCACACCGGCGGTCGAGGGACTGGCCGGCGCGGGGGAGATCACCTGGCTCGAGCGCGGCTACCGCGCCGGCGACGTCGACGAGGCCTGGTACGTCGTCGCCGCCACCGACGACCCCGAGGTCAACGCACAGGTGAGCGCGGAGGCCGAGGCGCAGCGGATCTTCTGCGTGCGCGCCGACGACGCGAGCCGGGCCACGGCCTGGACGCCCGCGGTGGGCAGGCACGCGGGGGTCACGGTCGCCGTGCTCGCGAACCGGGAGCCCCGCAGGTCCGCCGCAGTCCGGGACGCGATCGTCGCGGGGTTGCGCGACGGCGCGATCGCCGCCCCGCACGACGAGGACCGCGCCCCCGGAGTGGTGCTCGTCGGCGGTGGACCCGGCGACCCGGAGCTGGTGACGATGGCGGCCCGTCGGGCGCTGTCCGAGGCCGACGTGGTGGTCACCGACCGGCTGGCCCCGCGCGAGCTGCTCGACGAGCTGTCCCCGGACGTCGAGCTGATCGACGTCACCAAGCTCCCGCGCGGGCGAGCGGCGGCACAGGAGGAGATCAACCGGGTGATCGTGGACCGGGCGCTGGCCGGCCGCCGCGTCGTGAGGTTCAAGGGCGGCGACTCCTTCGTCTACGGCCGCGGTTTCGAGGAGGCCCTCGCCTGCCAGGCCGCGGGGGTGCCGTGGACGGTGATCCCGGGGCTCACCAGCGCGATCTCGGTGCCGGCCGTCGCCGGCATCCCGGTCACGCACCGAGGCATCGCCCACGAGTTCACGGTCATCTCCGGGCACCTTCCGCCCGACCACCCCGACTCGCTGGTCGAGTGGGACGCGGTCGCCCGGCTGAAGGGCACGGTCGTGCTGCTGATGGCCGTGCAGAACCTCCCGCTGATCGCCGAGCGCCTGGTCAAGGGCGGGCGACCGGGGACCACCCCGCTCGCCATCATCTCCGAGGGCACGATGCCGGGGGAGCGGACCCTGCTCAGCACGCTCAGCACCGTGCACCGCGACATGGAGCGCGAGGCGGTGAGGCCGCCCGCGATCGTGGTGGTCGGCGGCGTGGTCGCGGTGGCGAACCCGGACCGCTACTGAGGCTGCCCTGGTGGTTGGCACGGCGTCTCGGACCTTCGGGAACCGGGTCCACACCTGCGTTCGCGCCGACTCGACCGGGTCCACACCTGCGTTCGCGCCGACTCGGCGGGCGGGTAGCGTGCGCGGGTGGCCCGCCTCATCGAGATCGACGACGCCGACGACCCCCGGCTGAGCGACTACCGCGACCTGCGGGACGTCCAGCTGCGCAAGCACCTCGAGGCCGAGCACGGGCTGTTCCTGGCCGAGGGGGAGAAGGTGGTCCGGCGCGCGGTCGAGGGCGGCTTCCCGGTGCGCTCGTTCCTGATGGCACCGCGCTGGCTCGACGGCCTCGGAGACGTGCTGGGCCGTACCGAGGCTCCCTGCTACGTGCTGTCCGAGGCGCTGGCCGAGGAGGTCACCGGCTTCCACGTGCACCGCGGCGCCCTCGCCTCGCTGGAGCGGCTGCCGCTGCCGAGCGTGGCGGAGGTGCTCGCCGGGGCCCGGACCGTGGTCGTCTTGGAGAACATCGTCGACCACACCAACGTCGGAGCCGTGTTCAGGTCCGCGGCGGCGCTCGGCATCGACGCCGTGCTGCTGGCGCCGCGCTGTGCGGACCCGCTGTACCGGCGCGCCGTCAAGGTGGCGATGGGGGCGGTGTTCACGGTGCCGTACGCCCGGATCGAGGACTGGTACGACGCACTGCCGAGCGTCTCGGCCGCGGGCTTCACCACCGTGGCGATGACGCTGGCCGACGACGCCACCGACATCGAGGACGCGGTCGCCGGCCTCGACCGGGTGGCCCTGGTGCTCGGCACCGAGGGCAGCGGGCTGTCACCGCGCTGGGAGCAGTCGGCCGACCGGCGCGCGGTGATCCCGATGGCCGAGGGCATCGACTCGCTCAACGTGGCCGCGGCGACCGCGGTGGCCTGCTACGTGACCGCCCGCCGCTGAGGCATCAGGCCGGCCAGGTCGCGGCGTACTCGGGGGCGCACTCGTCGGCCTGCTTGAACAGCTTCTTGCGGGCTCGCTTGTTCAGCCGGTCGCCGAACACGGTGCCGTGGCAGTGGTCGGTCTCGTGCTGGAGGCACCGGGCGAGCAGGCCGCGGCCGGAGAAGCTGACCGGGGACCCGTCGAGCCCCTGCCCTTCCACCCGGGCGTACGAGGGACGCGCGCACGGCACGAAGGCGCCCGGCAGCGACAGGCAGCCCTCCTCGTCGTCGTCGAGGCGGCGCTCCTTGCCCACCGGCAGGAACAGCTCGGGGTTGCAGACCACGCCGTGCTGGTGGACACCCTCGTCGTCGGGGCAGTCGAAGACGAAGACCGACCGGTCCACGCCGATCTGGCAGGCCGCGAGACCGACCCCGTCGGCGGCGTACATGGTGGCGACCATGTCGGCGACCAGGCTGCGCAGGTCGTCGTCGAAGCTCGTGACGGGTTCCTGGAAGCGGTGCATCACGTCGGCGCCCCAGCGGATGATCGGGCGGACCGTGCCGCCGTCGGGGAGTCCCGGGGGCAGGGCGGGAGCGGAGGAGGCAGCGTCGGGCATGGCGCCCAAAATAGCGGAGGCCCGGTACGACGTGACCCGCCCCACGTGACCGGGTCGTGGCCACAGGTGTAACTCGTAGTTACAGTTGGTCGCATGTCCTCCACAGCGCACCGCGACGGTGCCGGTCGCCACGGCCTGACCAGTCGCGAGAAGCAGGACCCGATCGGCTATGCCGTCGCCTTCCTGAACCGGCTCGCCCAGACCAGCGCGCTCGACCGCTTCAACCTGCGCCGGCCGGCCCAGCGGGTGGTGTTCGAGGCCACCCGGTCCGGCTTCCGCACCCTCGGCGCGGTGAACCGGCAGTTCGCCCGCGCGGGGCGCGCCGGTGGCTCGCCCACCCGGCTGCCGGCCGCGTCCGCCGCCGGCCGCTTCGACCTCACCCCCACCGAGGACGAGCAGATGCTCGTCGACCTGGTGCGCGAGTACGCCACCGAGGTGGTCCGACCGGCGGCCGCCGAGGCCGACACCGCCGCCCGCGCCCCCGAGGACCTGCTCCGGGCCGGGCAGGAGATCGGGCTGCCGATCCTCGGCGTCCCCGAGGACCTCGGCGGCATCTCCACGGAGCGCTCCGCGATGGCCGCCACCCTGGTCGCGGAGGCGCTCGCGCACGGCGACATGGGCCTGGCGGTCGCCGCGCTCGCCCCCGGCGCGGTCAGCACAGCGCTGTCGCTGTGGGGCTCGCAGGAGCAGCAGTCGACGTACCTCCCGGCCTTCACCGGCCACGACGTCCCGGCCGCCGCCCTCGCGCTGACCGAGGGACGCCCGCTCTTCGACGCGCTCGCCCCGGAGACGACCGCCGTCGCGGACGGTGACGGCTTCGTGCTCAACGGCGTGAAGTCGATGGTGCCGCGGGGCGCGGACGCCGAGCTGTTCGTGGTCGGCGCCGAGCTCGCCGGCGAGCCCCGGCTGTTCCTGGTCGAGTCCGGCACCCCCGGTCTCGAGATCGAGGCCGAGCCGTCGATGGGCCTGCGAGCCGCCTCGCTCTCACGGGTGGTGCTGCGCGACGTCCGGGTCGGGGACCTGGCGCCGCTGGGCAGCACCGAGGACTACGTCGACTGCGTGCGGCTGTCCCGGCTGGCCTGGTGCGCACTGTCGTTGGGGACCTGCCAGGCGGTCCTGGACCACGTGATCCCCTACGTCAACGATCGGGAGGCGTTCGGCGAGCCGATCAGCCACCGGCAGGGCGTGGCGTTCATGGTCGCGGACATCGGCATCGAGCTGAACGGCATGCGGCTGGTCACCTACCGCGCGGCGTCACGGGCGGCACAGGGCCGGAGCTTCGCCCGTGAGGTCGGCCTGGCCCGGCGGCTGTGCGCCGAGCGCGGCATGCAGATCGGGAACGACGGCGTGCAGCTGCTCGGCGGTCACGGCTTCGTCAAGGAGCACCCGGTCGAGCGGTGGTACCGCGACCTGCGCGCGGTCGGCCTGATCGAGGGCGGCGTCCTGGTATGACGACCCGCCGTGACCACCGCCCGCGCCCACGAAGGGACTGCCGATGATCAACCTCGAGACACCGAGGAAGTTCCGCCCGCTGGTCAGCCAGGCCCACCAGGTCGCGGCCAACCTGCTCCGTCCGAACTCCCGCCGCTACGACCTCGCCGAGCACGAGTACCCCAAGGAGCTCGACATGCTCGCGGCGATGGTCGACGGGCTCTCGGACTCCGGCGCCGCGTCCGGGGCCGGCGCGTCCGGCGTACGGCGCTCGGACGGCGACCCCGCCGACGACACGGCGAGCGGCACCAGGAACGGGTCGAACCTGGCCTCGGTGCTGTCGGTGATGGAGATGTGCTGGGGGGACGTCGGGCTGCTGCTGTCGATGCCGCGCCAGGGTCTGGGCAACTCCGCGATCGCGTCGGTGGCCGACGACGAGCAGGCCGAGCGGTTCAAGGGCGTCTGGGCCGGGATGGCGATCACGGAGCCGGGCTGCGGGTCGGACTCGGCCAACATCCGCACCACCGCCACCCGCGACGGCGACGACTACGTGATCAACGGCGAGAAGATCTACGTCACCGCCGGTGACCGGTGCGACGCGGTCGTGGTGTGGGCGACCCTGGACCGCTCGCTGGGCCGGGCCGCGATCAAGTCCTTCGTGGTGCCGAAGGGGACCCCCGGGATGACCGTGGAGCGGCTCGAGCACAAGCTCGGGATCCGGTCCTCGGACACCGCGGCCATCAGGTTCGAGGACTGCCGGGTGCCCGCGGAGAACCTGCTCGGCAACCCGGAGATCGACCCCAAGCAGGGCTTCGCCGGCGCGATGGCGACCTTCGACAACACCCGCCCGCTGGTCGCCGCGATGGCAGTCGGCTGTGCTCGGGCGTCGCTGGAGGTCACCCGCGAGCTGCTCGAGGGCGCCGGTGTCACGGTCGACTACGACCGCCCCGCGCTGACCCAGTCGGCGGCGGCCGCGACCTTCCTGCAGCTCGAGGCGGACTTCGAGGCCGCCTACCTGCTCACCCTGCAGGCCGCGTGGCTGGCCGACAACCGCACGCCGAACTCGCTGGAGGCCTCGATGGCCAAGGCCAAGGCCGGCCGGGTGGGCAGCGACATCACCCTGCGCTGTGTGGAGCTCGCCGGCAGCATCGGCTACAGCGAGCACGACCTGCTGGAGAAGTGGGCGCGCGACTCGAAGATCCTGGACATCTTCGAGGGCACCCAGCAGATCCAGCAGCTGATCGTCGCCCGCCGGCTGCTGGGCAGGACCAGCGCGCAGCTCAAGTAGCTCAGCCGCCGAGGATCCTGGCCTTCTGGGTGGCGAACTCCTCCTCGGTGAGCACACCGCTCGACTTCAGCTCGCCGAGCTTCTTGAGCTGGTCGAGCATGTCGTCCTGGGCCGGCGCTGCCCGCTGCTCGGGGACGGGGGCAGGAGCCGGCTGCTGGTAGCCCTGCTCCGGGTAGCCCTGCTCCTGGTAGGCCTGGCTCTCGTAGGCCTGGTCACGCCGCACCGCGGTCTGCGCGTCGCGGTCGGCGAACCTGTCGGCCTGGCGTCGTTGCACGCGACCGCTCACCGCGGTCGCGGTCCCGGCGATCACCGCGGTCCGGGCAACTCCTCGCAACAGTCCTGGCATGTCGTTCCCCTCAGATCGTCACGTCGTGGGTCTCGGTCGCCTCGAGGGCGTCGAGGGCGTCCATCACGTCCTGCGCCGGGATCCGGGCCGCGGCCACCAGCTCCCCGCCCGCCTCCCGGGCCGCGGCGACGAACGGGATCGCCCAGGTGTTCTCGTACACCAGCAGGGCCGCCAGCGTCCCGGGCCGCAGCGTCTCGGCTGCCTCGGCCACGTCGTCGTCGGTGAGCAGCCCACTGCGTGCCCAGGTCAGCCCGGCGAAGTCGCCGAGCCGGCCTGCGGACTCGGCGAGGTCCACGCTGTAGACCTCGCCCTCGGTGGTCCGCCCGACCACCGAGACGTCGTAGAGCGCGATGGTGCCGCGGTCCACGAGGTCCAGGACCTCCCGCGCCGCGCGGCCGGTCAGCCGGTCACCGGGGAACTCCAGCAGCACGAAGTCGATCGGGCCGTGCGCCTCCGCCGTCATTCGCCGGCCTTGATCTCGGACCCGTGGACCGTGAGCGCCAGGATCACCACGACGGCCAGTCCGATCATCAGCAGCGACCAGATGGGGTACGCCGCGAGGAAGAGGACGTTGATCAGGGCGCTGACCGCGGCCACGCCGGTGCCCACGACCCGGGCCCACACCTGGCCGGCGAGCACGCCCGCTCCAGCGGCGAAGACCAGGATCCCGCCGAGGATGTGCACCCAGCCCCAGGTGGTGTAGCTGACGTTGATCGTCAGGTGCGAGCTGGTCACCAGGTAGTAGTCGCTCTTGGTCAGGGCGACGATCCCGTCGATGACGTGGAAGGTGCCGAGCATGAACAGGATCAGGCTGGCGAACGCGATCCAGCCGACCCAGCCCGACGTGCCCTGCTGTCCGGCCCGGGGCACCGTCGAGGAGGAGTCTGCGTAGTGGGACATGGTGGGTCCTCTCTGAGGGGCGGTCTGCTCTCCCGAGACTGGCGCGCGGCCCACCCGAAGGCCTCATCCCTGCCGGGTGAACCGATCCGAGCGGGTCCCGGGAGCACGCCCGTCCCCCGGCGCGGGCACGATGGCGCGATGAAGCTCTACGCCGACAGCAACGTCCGCCGCACCCGTCAACAGGTGGGGGACCTGGCCGTGGTGACCTGGGTGGTGTGCTGGCTGTGGCTCTCGCGGGTCGTCCACGACGCCACCCTGGCGCTGGCCGCACCGGGTCGCCGGATCGAGGCTGCCGGGGGTGGTCTCGCGAGCCGGCTGCGGGACGCCGGCACCGCCGTCGAGGGGATCCCGCTGGTCGGGGACCGGGTGAGCGCGCCCTTCGACGGCGCCGGCCGGGCGGCGGACCAGATCTCCGCGGCCGGTGCCTCCCAGGTGGAGGCGGTGCAGCACCTGGCGTTCTGGCTCGGCCTCTCGGTCGCGGCGATCCCGATCCTGCTGGTCGCCGCGATCTACCTCCCGCTCCGGTGGCGGTTCGCCCGGCAGGCCACCGCCGCGCAGCGCTACATCGACACCGCGGCCGACCTCGACCTGTTCGCGCTGCGGGCGATGAGCCGGCAACCGATGCACCGGATCGCGGCGGTCAGCGACGACCCGGTCCGCGCGTGGCGCGACGGCGACCCCGACGTGGTACGGGCGCTGGCCCTGCTGGAGCTGCGAGATGCCGGCCTCAGGCCACCGGGTGTTAGTGCGAGCCGCGGGTGGGTAGGACCGCCGCATGACTGAGAACAGCGACCTGCGGCACGAGGACGACAACGAGGCGGTGCAGGCCGTGGTGGCGATCAGCAACGCCGACCCGGCCCAGGGCTGAGCCGCGGATGACGGTCCCGGACCTGACCCTCAACAACGGCGTCACGATCCCGCAGGTCGGGTTCGGGGTGTGGCGGGTCCCCGACGAGGAGACGCAGGCCGCCGTCACCGCCGCGCTCGCCGCGGGCTACCGCCACGTGGACACCGCCACCCTCTACGACAACGAGCGCGGCGTCGGCGACGCGGTCCGCGCCTCCGGGCTGGACCGGGACCAGGTGTTCGTCACCTCCAAGGTGTGGAACGACGACCAGGGGTACGACGCCACGCTGCAGGCCTTCGACGCGAGCATGCAACGGCTCGGGTTCGACGTGCTCGACCTCTACCTGATCCACTGGCCGCTGGTGTCGAAGGGCACCGCCGCCGACACCTGGCGGGCGATGGAGCGGCTCTACCGTGACGGCCGGATCCGCGCGATCGGGGTCTCCAACTTCCAGCCGGACCACCTGCACCGGCTGCTCGACACCGCCGAGGTGGTCCCGGCGGTCAACCAGGTCGAGCTGCACCCCTACCTCCAGCAGGCCGAGGTCCGCCGTACCGGTGCGGAGCTGGGGGTGGTCACCGAGGCGTGGAGCCCGATCGCCAAGGGCGGCGCGCTGCTCGCGGACCCCGTCGTCACGGGCCTCGCCGAGAAGCACGGGGTGACACCGGCCCAGGTGGTGCTGCGCTGGCACCTCCAGCTGGGCACGGTGGTGATCCCGAAGTCGGTGACCCCCGAGCGGATCAGCTCCAACATCGACCTGTTCGGCTTCGAGCTCGACGAGCAGGACCTCGCGGCCGTCGCGGGCCTGGACCGCGGGGGCCGCATCGGGCCGGACCCGGAGCAGGTGGGCTGATCCGCGGGTTGGGCCGAGCCGCCGCTGGACAGAAGGACCCCATGGTGACCAAGGCCCAGGGCAGGCGGCAGGAGCAGATCGTCGACGTGCTGGAGAGCGCGTTCGCGGACCTGATGACCGCGGACCCGCACGCGTTCCGGGTGAAGTTCCGCAAGATGGCGGCCGACCCGTTCGCGTTCTACCGGGGCTCGGCGTGCCTGTTCTACGCCGACATGACCGGGACCGAGGACGCCTGGGCTGATGACTGGGCCGACGACCGCACCAGCCGGGTGTGGATCCACGGCGACCTGCACGCGGAGAACTTCGGGACCTACCTGAACTCCCACGGCCGGATGGTCTTCGACGTCAACGACTTCGACGAGGCCTACATCGGCCACTTCTCCTGGGACCTGCGCCGGTTCGCGGCCAGCCTGGCGCTGATGGGCTGGCAGAAGGCGCTGCCCGAGGACGCCGTCCGCGACCTGATCGGCAAGTACCTGCGGTCCTACCTCGCGCAGGTGTCCCACTACGCCACCACCGACGGCGACGACTTCGCGTTGCACCTGGACAACACCGACGGCCCGGTGCACGACGTGCTCACCCAGGCCCGGCTCTCCAGCCGGGTGGACCTGCTCGACGGGATGACCCGGATCCAGGACAGCGTGCGGGTGTTCGCCGAGGACGCCAGCGTGCGCCGGCTCGGCAAGGCCGAGCGGGCGGCGGTCGAGCAGGCCTTCGGGGCCTACCTGGAGACGATCCCCGGCTCCAAGAAGCACGAGCGGGACCTCTTCTACGAGGTGCGTGACGTGGTCGGCAAGTCCGGCTTCGGCATCGGCAGCGCCGGCCTCCCCGCCTACAACGTGCTGCTGGAGGGCTACAGCCAGTCGCTCGACAACGACGTGGTGCTGTCGATGAAGCAGGCGAACGTGCCGGCGGTCAGCCGGTTCGTGGACACCGCCTCGGTGGAGGGCTACTTCGACCACGAGGGGCACCGCACCGTGGTCTCCCAGCGGGCCCTCCAGGTGCACACCGACCCGCTGCTCGGCTACACCAGCCTCGACGGCGTCGGGTACGTCGTCGCCGAGGTGTCGCCGTACGAGTTCGACCTGGACTGGGGGGAGATCAACGAGCCGGCGGACATGGCGCGGGTGGTGCGGCACCTGGGCCGTGCGACCGCGAAGGTGCACTGCGCCTCGGACCAGGACAGCGACCAGGACCTGGTCGACTTCCAGACCGAGGAGGCGATCGTCGCGGTCGTGAAGGGCCGGCGCAGGGAGTTCGTCGCGGACCTCGCCGACTTCGCGATCGACTACGCGCGGGTGGTGCGCCAGGACCATGCGCACTTCGTGGAGGCGTTCCGGGAGGGCCGGATCGGCGGCGTCAGCTCCGCCTGAGCGGCGGCGGCCTCAGCGCAGCCGCCGGGCGCCCGCGCTCGGCAGGGCGGTGAGCAGGCCCGGCGCCTGCCAGCCCCGCTCGTCGTACGCCGCGGCGACGGCCGTCGCCACCGCGTCCACGTCGGCCGAGCGCACCAGCGCGATCGCCGAGCCGCCGAAGCCGCCACCGGTCATCCGGGCCCCCAGCGCCCCGTGCGCCATCGCGGTGTCGACGACCGCGTCCAGCTCCGCGCAGGACACCTCGTAGTCGTCACGCAGGGACGCGTGCGAGGCCAGGAACGTGGCGCCGAGGCCCTCCACGTCACCGGCCTCGAGCAGGTCCACCGCCTCCCGGACCCGGGTGATCTCGCTGAACACGTGCCGCACCCGCGGGCGCACCCGGTCGCCGAGGGCGGCCAGAGCCTCGTCCTGCTCCTGGTCGGGCACGTCGCGCAGCAGGTCGACGCCCAGCTGCGCGGCGGCGGCCTCGCAGTCCGCGCGCCGGGAGGCGTAGCCGCCGTCCGAGAGCGAGTGCGACGCGCGGGTGTCCACGACCATCAGCGTGAGGCCGGCCGCGGCCGGGTCCCAGGGCACCTGGCGCGTCGACCAGTCCCGGCAGTCGATCAGCAGCGCGGCCTCCGCCTGCCCGAACAGGGCGACGGTCTGGTCCATGCCACCCGTGGGGGCGCCCGCGACCTCCCGCTCGGCGCGCATGCAGGCCCGCACCAGCGAGGCACGGACCTCGTCGTCGACGGTCACCCCGGCCACCTCCGCGGCGGCCAGCGCCACCGCGCACTCCAGCGCCGCCGAGCTCGACAGCCCCGCGCCGAGCGGCACGCGGCCGTCCACGACGAGGTCCATCCCGGGGAGGTCCCAGCCTTCCTCGCGCATCGCCCACAGCACCCCGGCGGCGTAGGCCGCCCAGCCGGTCACCCGGCCGAGGTCGTCGACGGTCCCGGTGAACGGGTCGTCGGACTGCACGCTGCTGACCGTCACGGTGTCGTCGTCGCGGGCCGCCACCGCGGCGTACGTCGCGTGGGGCAGCGCCATCGGCAGGCACAGGCCGCCGTTGTAGTCGACGTGCTCGCCGATCAGGTTCACGCGGCCGGGGGCGGCGAACACCCCGACCGGCGGATGGCCGTGCTGCGCCTCGAACCGCGTCGCGACGGCGTCGGCGAGGGTGGTCGGGTCTCCGGGGTCCAGGGTGTCCACGCCGTCACTGTAGGGGGCACCGCGTCCCAGGTGCGGACCCGCGTGGTGCCGCCTGGGAGACTCGGCCCATGACCGAGCAACCACCGCAGCCGGCCGCCGACGAGCAGCTGATCGAGCTCGCCCACCAGATGTTCGACCTCGCGCGCAACGGCGACGAGGACCGGCTGGCGGCGTACGTCGAGGCGGGGGTCCCGGCGAACCTCACCGACGCCGCGGGCAACACGCTGCTGATGCTGGCGGCCTACCACGGGCACGCCACGACGGTGACCCGGCTGGCCGGCCTCGGCGCCGACGTGGACCGGGTCAACGACCGCGGCCAGAGCCCGCTGGCCGGGGCGGTGTTCAAGGACGAGCAGGACGTCGTCCGGGCACTGCTCGCCGCCGGGGCCGACCCGGACGCCGGCAGCCCCACCGCCCGGGACACCGCCGCGATGTTCGGCCGGCCGGACCTCTTCGACCAGCCCTGACCCATCCACGGCCGCGCCGGCCACGAACCGCCAGCGAGACCACCCGATCTCCGAGAGGCACCACGAGATGACCCTGACCGAAGCGCGCCCGCCCGCCGCCGGAGGCGCCACCGGCGTCGCCCAGGAGCTGGCCGACGTCGTCACGCCGCTGTTCGGCGGCACCCTCCCGATCCGGCTGCGCGCCTGGGACGGGAGCGAGGCCGGCCCCGCCGACGCCCCGACCGTGGTGATCCGCGACGCCGCCGCCCTGCGCCGGCTGGTGTTCCGCCCCGGCGAGCTCGGTCTGGCCCAGGCCTACGTGACCGGCGAGGTCGACGTGGAGGGCGACCTGCTGGACGGCTTCCGCCGGGTCTGGCAGTCGGTCCGCGAGAACGGCGCCTCCCCGAGGCTGAACGCCGCGACCGTGCTCGCGGGGCTGCGCACCGCCAAGGGCCTCGGCGCGTTCGGCCGTCCCCCCGCCCCGCCGTCGTCGCAGGCGCGGCTGCGTGGCCGGCTGCACTCGCTGACCCGGGACCGGGACGCGATCTCGCACCACTACGACCTGTCCAACGACTTCTACGCCCTGATCCTCGACCCGCACATGGCCTACTCGTGCGCCTACTTCACCAGCGACGACCCCGGCTACACCGTCGAGGACGCCCAGCGCGACAAGCTCGACCTGGTCTGCCGCAAGCTCGGCCTGGACCGGGCCGAGCCCGGCCACCGGCACCTCGACATCGGCTGCGGCTGGGGATCGCTGTCGCTGTACGCCGCCGAGACCTACGGCGTGCAGGTCGTCGGCGTGACCATCGCCGCGGAGCAGAAGGCCTTCATCGACGCCCGGATCGCCGAGCGCGGCCTCCAGGACCTGGTCGAGATCCGGCTCCAGGACTACCGCGACGTGCCGGACGGCCCGTACGACACCGTCTCCTCCATCGAGATGGGCGAGCACGTCGGCCAGCGGAACTACCCCGTCTACACCGGCCAGATCCACCGGCTGCTCACGCCCGGCGGCCGCGCGCTGATCCAGCAGATGTCGCGCACCACCCGGCCCGGCGGCGGCCCGTTCATCGAGGCCTTCATCGCCCCGGACATGCACATGCGGCCGGTCGGCGAGACGGTCGCCCTGATCGAGCAGGCGGGCCTCGAGGTCCGCGACGTGCACGCGCTGCGCGAGCACTACGTGTGGACCGTCGACGCCTGGTACGCCACCTTCGAGGCCAACTGGGACACCGTCGTCGCGATGGTCGGCGAGGAGGTCGCGCGGGTGTGGCGGCTCTACCTCGTCGGCGGCGCGCTGGCCTTCGAGGAGGGCCGGATGGGCGTCGACCAGATCCTGATGGTCAAGCCCACGCCCGACGGCAAGAGCCGGCTGCCCCGGGTGCGGACCGCTTGATGACCGACTTCCCCTGGGGGTCGTTCCTCGGCGCACTGCCGTACACCGTGCTGGCCGTCGTCGTCGTCCTCGGCGGCACCTTCCTGGTCGCGCTGCGGCTGGGCCGGCACGCCGTGGTCGACGTGGCCTGGGGCCTCGGCTTCGCGGCGGTCGCGGTCGCCGCCTTCCTGGCGTCCGCGGGTGCCGGCGACGGGATCGTCAGCGGTCTGGCGCTCGTGCTCACGGTGGTGTGGGGGGTCCGGCTCGCGACGCACATCGCACTGCGCTCCCGCGGCCACGGCGAGGACCCGCGGTACGTCGACCTGCTGGCCAAGGCGCCCGGCAACCCGCAGCTGTTCGCGCTGCGCCGCATCTACCTCACCCAGGGCGTGGTGATGTGGTTCGTCTCGCTGCCGGTGCAGGTGGCGATGTTCACCCAGGGCGAGGCCAACCCGGTCACCTGGCTCGGCGTCGCCCTCTGGCTGGTCGGCTTCGTCTTCGAGACCGTCGGCGACCTCCAGCTCACCCGCTTCCGCAACGACCCGTCCACCTCCGGCCAGGTGCTCGACACCGGCCTGTGGCGGTTCACCCGGCACCCGAACTACTTCGGGGACGCCTGCGTGTGGTGGGGGCTGTCGCTGATCGCCTTCACCAGCTGGCCCGGGATCCTCACGATCCTCTCGCCGGTGGTGATGACCTGGCTGCTCGCCAAGGGCACCGGCAAGCCGCTGCTGGAGAAGGACATGTCCTCGCGCCGGCCCGGCTACGCCGAGTACGTCCGCCGTACCAGCGGGTTCGTCCCGCTCCCGCCCAAGAAGACCTGACCCCGCAACCGGAGGAGACAGCCGTGAAGACCCTGCAAGAAGGCACCCAGGCACCCGACTTCGAGCTGCCCGACCAGGACGGCACGCCGGTGCGGCTCAGCGAGCGGCTGGCCGACGGCCCGGTCGTGCTGTTCTTCTACCCGGCCGCGATGACCGGTGGCTGCACCAAGGAGGCCTGCCACTTCCGCGACCTCGCGACCGAGTTCAAGGAGACGGGCGCGCAGCGGCTCGGGATCAGCGTCGACCCGGTCGCGAAGCAGAGGCAGTTCGCGGACCTGAACGGCTTCGACTACCCGCTGCTCTCCGACGCGTCCGGCGAGGTGGCCACCTCCTTCGGCGTGCGCCGCAAGTACGTCACCCCGGTCAAGCGGGCCACCTTCGTCATCGACCGCGACCGCACGGTCCGCAAGGTGATCACCAGCGAGCTGAGCATGGACGTGCACGCGGACCAGGCCCTGAGCGCGCTGAGGGCCCTCTGACCCGCATGTGAAACGCTGGTCCCGTGCAGTTCCTGAACGAGACCTCGCCCGGCTACGACCTCACCTACAACGACGTCTTCATGGTGCCGCGTCGCTCCGACGTCGCCTCGCGCTACGACGTCGACCTGTCCACGAGCGACGGCACGGGTACGACGATCCCGCTGGTGGTGTCCAACATGACCGCCGTGGCGGGCCGCCGGATGGCCGAGACGGTGGCCCGTCGGGGCGGGATCACGGTGATCCCGCAGGACATCCCGTTCGCGGTCGTCCAGGACGTGGTGTCCTGGGTCAAGCGGCGGCACCTGCTCTTCGACACCCCGATCACCCTCGACCCGCACCAGACCGTCGGGGACGCGATCGCACTGCTGCCCAAGCGCTCGCACCGCGCGGCGTTCGTGGTCGAGGACGGCCGCCCGGTCGGGGTGCTCACGCACGAGGACTGCCTCGAGGTGGACCGGTTCACCCAGGTGCACGAGGTGATGTCGGCCAACCCGCTGACGCTGCGGGACACGCTCGACCCGCGAGCCGCCTACGACCGGCTGGACGGCTCCCGGCGGCGCGTCGCGCCCGTGGTGGACGCGGACGGCCGTCTCGTCGGGGTGCTGACCAAGACCCTCGCGCTGCGTTCCACGCTCTACGACCCGGCCGTCGACGACCAGGGCCGGCTGCGGGTGGCGGCGGCGCTCGGCGTCAACGGGGACGTCAAGGCCAAGGCGGCGGACCTGCTGGAGGCGGGCGCCGACTGCCTGGTGATGGACACCGCCCACGGCCACCAGCACCGGATGGTCGAGGCGCTCGAGAGCGTGCGCACGCTGGCCCCGCACGTCCCGATCGCGGCCGGCAACGTGGTCTCCGCGGAGGGGGTCCGGGCGCTGGTCGACGCCGGCGCGGACATCGTCAAGGTGGGCGTCGGCCCGGGGGCGATGTGCACCACCCGGATGATGACCGGGGTCGGGCGGCCCCAGTTCTCCGCGGTGCTCGAGTGCGCCGACACCGCCCGGGAGCTCGGCAAGCACGTCTGGGCCGACGGGGGAGTGCGCTACCCCCGCGACGTGGCCCTGGCGCTGGCCGCCGGTGCCTCCGCGGTGATGATCGGCTCCTGGTTCGCGGGCACCCACGAGTCGCCGGGCGACCTGCACGTCGACGCCGACGGCCGGGCCTACAAGGAGTCCTTCGGAATGGCGTCGGCGCGTGCGGTCGCCAACCGCACCAGCAGCGACACGTCGTTCGACAGGGCCCGCAAGGGGCTCTACGAGGAGGGCATCTCCTCCTCGCGGATGTACCTCGAGCCGGACCGGCCCGGCGTCGAGGACCTGATCGACCAGATCTGTGCCGGCGTGCGGTCGGCCTGCACCTACGCGGGCGCCCGATCCCTGGAGGAGCTGCACGAGCGCGCGCTCATCGGGATCCAGTCGGCCGCGGGCTTCCACGAGGGGCGGCCGCTGCCGACCGGCTGGTAGGTCAACGGCTCTTCCGGGCCCGCTTCGGGGCCGGCTGCTCCGAGCGCGAGCTGCGCGCGGTGCGGCCGCGGACCACCCCGATGAACGTCTCGACCCGGTCGTCCTCGACGTCCTGACGCCAGGCCAGCCCGACGCTCGAGGTCGGCACGCCGGTGACCGGGACGACGGCGACGTCCTTGCGGTGGTGCAGCCGGGCCAGCGACATCGGCACGATCACGATCCCGGCGTCGGCGGCGACGCTCTCCACCGCCTGGCGCAGGGTCAGGTCGGCCGGCACCGGGTAGCGGGTGCCGTCGGCGACCTCGGTGGCCACGTCGCGCCACTGCGGCACCTCGTCGGGGTCCTGGAGCAGGTGCTCGTCGGCCAGGTCGGCGACGGCGATCTCGTCGTACGCCGCGACCGGGTTCTCGCGGGCCACCACGACGACCGGCTGCTCCTCGTACAGGGGGATCACGTGCAGGCCCTCGCGGTCGACGGGCAGCCGCACGAAGCACATCTGGAGGTCGCCGCCGCGCAGCAGCGCGAGGCCGTCCTGGTCCACGAGCGGGACCAGGACCAGCGGACGGCGGGGCATCCGCTCGGCCCAGACCCGGGACCACTTGTCCGGGGTCACCCCTGCCACGAAGCCGACACGGAAGCCAGGGGGGTCAGTCATCGGGCCAGCGTAGGCAACGATGTGCCCATGAGCGCACTCGACACCTGGACCCGGGCCAGCCACACCGCCGACGGCACGACGCACCCGACCTACCGCAAGGGCAGCGGTCCCGGTGTGGTCATCATCCACGAGATCCCGGGGATGACCTCGGAGGTGATCGCCTTCGCCGAGGAGGTGGTGGCGGCCGGGCACACGGTGGTGATGCCGCACCTGTTCGGGGAGGCCGACGGGCCCGCCAGCATCGGCGCGGTGGCCAAGGTGTTCCCGCGACTGTGTGTGAACAAGGAGTTCACCAAGCTCGCGCTGCACGAGACCACGCCGATCGCGGACTGGCTGCGCTCGCTGGCCCGGGAGCTGCATGCGGAGCTGGGCGGCCCGGGCGTGGGCGCGCTCGGGATGTGCTTCACCGGCGGCTTCGCCCTGGCGATGATGGTCGACGACTCGGTCGCCGCCCCGGTGCTGTGCCAGCCCAGCAGCCCGCTGCCGATCGGCAGGCGCCGCGCCGCAGACCTCAACCTCTCGCCGGGCGACCTGGAGATCGTCAAGCGGCGTGCCGCGGCCGGCTGCTCGGTGCTGGGCCTGCGCTACCGCAAGGACCCGGCCACCGGCACCCGCTTCGACACCCTGCGCCACGAGCTCGGCGACAACTTCGTCGCGGTCGAGTTCGAGGGCAGGGGGCACGCGGTGGTCACCGAGCACCGTCAGCAGGAGGCCGTCGACCGGATCCTCGCCTTCTTCGGCGAGCGCCTGGGCTGAGCGTTCCTCGTCGCGCGCCTCAGTTGAGCGGGCGCATGTCGGCCGGGACGCCGCCGCCCTCGTGGACGGCCTCGACCAGCTGGGCGAGCGCGGTCAGCGCCACCCGCTGCGACATCGGTCCGAACGACACCCGGGCGACCCCCAGCTCGGCCTGCCGGGCCAGCGACGGGGTGCCCGGGATGCCGATGGTGGTGAGCCGCTGCGGCCCGAACGCGGCGACCAGCTCGCCGATCTGCTCCTCGTCGAGGATGCCGGGCACGAAGACCACCGGCGCACCGGCGTCCAGGAAGCCCCGGCCGCGCTGGATCGCGTCGGCGAGCACCTCCTTCTTGTCCCGGTCCCCGGCCTTGACGAAGGCGTCGGTGCGCGCGTTCAGCACGAAGTCCGGCACCCCCTCGTCGTCGGCGGCCCGCATCACCGCCTCGACCTGGGCGACCGCCTCGGCCAGCGGCTTCATCTGGTCCTCGAGGTTGGCGCCGACGATGCCGACCCCGATCGCCTTGCGGATCGTCTCGGGGGCGTCGCCGTAGCCACCCTCCAGGTCGGCGGAGACCGGCAGGTGGGTGGCGGCCGCGATCCGGGCGACCTCGGCGACCATCTCGTCGACGGGGATGTTCTCGCCGTCCTCGTAGCCACGGGAGGCGGCGATCGAGTGGCTGGCGGTCGCGAGCGCGGTGGTGCCCTCGATGTCGGCGACCACGGTCGCGGAGATCACGTCCCAGACGTTCACCACCGTCAGCAGCTCGGGGGAGCGGTGCAGGTCGAGCAGGCGGGTCGCGCGGGTGGCGTTGTCGGCCTTGTCGGTCACGGGGAGCCTTTCGTCGAACGGACGGGACGTGGGGCCAACCCCGCTACCGGGGCCGGGCATTCCCACGGGCCGTCGGTCAGGGCAGCATCCCCGCCACGTCCAGGAGGTCCTCGGGTCGGTCCAGGTCCGGCAGCGCCACGAAGACGGTGGCGACGCCACGGTCGGCCAGCTCGCCGTAGCGGGTGCGGTGCTCGGCCGGGGTGCCCGCGTGGTGACGCCGTGCGTACGCCGCCGCGGCGGTCCGGCCGCGCAGCCGCTCGACGCGCTGCCCCACGTCCTCGCGGTCGCGGCCGACCACCGGCAGGTCCAGCACCGTCACCGCCACCTCGCCGGGGTCCCGGCCGACCTCGGCGCAGTGCCGGCGGAGCACCTCGGTCTTGGCGTCCACGTCGTCCACCGGCACGTTGCAGCCGTCGGCGAGACGGGCGGCGATCCGCAGGGTCCGGCGCTCACCGGCGCCGCCCACGATGACCGGCACGGGGCCGACCGGGCGGGGGTAGCACGTGGTCTCCGGCAGGGCCACCCGCCGTCCGTCGTACGCCTTGGTGCCGGGGGCCCAGAGCGCGCGCATGGTCTCGATCGCGGTCTCGAGCCGGTCGAGGCGCTCGGCCGGAGGCGGGAACGGCAGCCCGAAGGCGAGGTGCTCACGCTCCCACCAGCCGGCCCCGACACCGCAGAACGCCCGGCCGCCGCAGAGCGCGTCGAGGGTGGCGACCGTCTTGGCGAGCACGCCCGGCGGCCGCAGGGTCACCGGGCTGACCAGGGTGCCGAGACGGAGCCCGGTGTCGAGGCCCGCGAGCAGGCCGAGGGTGACCCACGGCTCCGGGATCGGCTCCCAGGCGGCCCCCACCTGGGGGATCTGGATCAGGTGGTCCATCAACGCGAGCCCCGCGAAGCCCGCCTCGTCGGCGGCGAGGGCGATCTCGCGCAGCCAGCGTCCCGGCTCGTCGCCCCACGGGAACCGGGAGAGCTGGAGGACCACCTCGAGCCCGTCTCGACGGGGCGCCGGCCCGGCCGGGACGGGTTCGGGGACCGGCTCCGGCTCCCGTTCGGTGTCGCTCCGGGTCACCACGACATCCCAGCCCTCGCCCTCGAGCCGGTCCGCGACGGTGCGGTAGGCCGCGAGCTGGACGGCCAGCACCCTCGCCGGGACCGGGCGGTCCCGGGCGGCGTTGCGGCGCCGGCAGACGGCCGGGGGAGTGTCGAAGGCGACCACCACCGCGGGCAGGCCGTGCGCGCGGGCCAGCGCGAGGTAGCCCCGGCGCCGCTCCGGCTCCAGGCCGAGGGTGTCGACGACGGTGGTCAGCCCGCGACGGGTGCGGCCGGCGACGACGAGGTCGAGCAGGGCGAAGGCGTCGGCCGAGGCGTCGAGATCGTGGCGGCCGCTGCCGACGACGCCGCGCAGGTCGTCGGAGGAGACGATCTCGGCGGCCCGGAAGTGCGCGGCCGCCCACGCGGACTTGCCGGCGCCGGACGCGCCCACCAGCACGACCAGCGCCGGGTCGGGCACGGTGCCGGGACCCACCACAGCAGCAGTCTGGCAGGCCTCAGCCGGTGCCGGGGACGCGCCAGCGGGTCAGGGCGGCGACGAGTACGGCGCCGGCGAGCCCGACCAGCACCTCCTGCGGCATCCGTCGCGGCGACTCGTGCTGCACCCGCTGGTGGAAGGCGTCGACGGGACGGGGAAACGGCGAGCGGCCGAAGAACAGCAGGCTCGGCTTGTCCATGTCCAGGAGCGCCGCCCCGGCCATCCCCGCGAGCACCCGGGCACGCCGGTCCGGGGCGGAGGCGGCGGTCACCACGGCCATCGTGCCGGCTCCGATCAGGCCGTCGGGGACGGCGACGTGCAGGACCTCGCGGATCGGGCGGGGGACGCCCCAGTGCGGGACCGCGTCGAGCGCCAGGTGCGAGGCGACCCCGGCAGCGAAGGCGGCCACCGGGGTCGGGAGGAGGTGGCCGAGGACGGCACCGGACAGGACGTGGTTGGTGACCAGCATTCCTCGAGTGTGTCAGGCGGGCTCGGCGGTCTGGATCGCGCTGATCAGGGCGTCGATGTCGAGGTGGTCCGACTCCTCGCCGCGGGGCACGCTGGCGTGCATGCGCTCGACGAACTCGGCGACCTCGCCGATGGGCAGCTGGAGCAGCGCCTCGCCGGACTCCGAGCACAGCTCGACCACCACCACGGCGAGTCCCTCGCCGTCCAGGCAGGGCCACACGTGCACGTCGCCGTCGCCCGTGGGCTCGACGAGCCCGTCGCTGAGCAGGTCGCGGGCGAAGGTCCAGCGGACCGACTGGAGGTCGGTCCCGAACACGGCAGACACGGCGAACGGGTCGGCCGCGTCGAAGGACAGCTCGGCGTCCAGCGGGATCGCCATGCCGTCGTCGTGCACCAGCTCGACGACGAGCTGCTGGGTGAACGCCGTACCGGTGCTGCGTGTGGTGTCCATCGTGGACTTCCTTCTCCCCGGGTCGGTTCGCGCCGACGGTGTGGTTCTTTACTTTCCCCACCAGATCATCGGCAGGCACCCGGCATTCCTGAAGTGTCCGAACGGTCAGTCGTAGGACGCCGACCGGCGGCGCCCGCCCCCCGCGAACACCATCCCGAGCACCACCAGCAGGGCACCGCCGACGGCGAACGGCGCAAGTGTGAGCAACGCCACCTGCCGCTGGCTCTCCACGACGACCGCCACCAGGTCGGTGGTGCTGTCCGACCCGACGGCGCGGACGATCACCGGGAGCACCCAGTAGAGGGCGCCGGCGACGACGCTGCAGGCGAGCACCACGAGGCCCGCGCCGCGGACCGTCCGGCCACGTCGGCGAGAGGCCAGCAGTGCCACGATCACCAGCATCGCGGTCAGGATCGCCCCCTGGACGGCGACGAACCAGCTGGTGTCGCGGGCCTGGTTGAAGCGGTCCATGTACGTCGAGGGCACCTGCACGGAGGCGCCGAGGTCGGCGCTGGACACCACCCGGGCCAACCCGGTCAGGCCGTTGTCGCGCAGCCCGCGGGCGAGCTCGGTCCGCAGCGGCGTCAGCGAGACCTCGCCGGAGCGGGTGACCGTCAGCTGGCGGGCCACCCGGCTGACCCCCGGGGTCGCCGCCAGGGCGTCGACACCGGCCCGGGCCGCCCCGGGGAGCCGGTCGTAGCCGGGCACCACCTGGGCGAGGATCTCGGCCCGGGTGTCCGGCTGCCGGAGCGCGGAGTCCAGCACCTGGCCGGCCCGGTCGGGGTCCAGGAGCACCTCGTGGACCACGAAGGCCTCCAGGGCGGCCGTCCCGGTCAGGAACGACAGGAAGAGGGCCAGGCCCGCGACGAAGGAACGCATGGCTGCATGGTGCCCGACGAGGCTGTGCCCCGCCGGTCGCCCCGCCCGGGGGCCGCCCGTGGACCCGCTGGGCGGCCGGCGTGTTCGGCCACGCGCGACCCGGACCGCCGGGCAGCATGGGCTCATGCACTGGTCCCGGGTCGCCCGTCGGGCGGCTGCGCTCTCGCTCTGCCTGGGACTGGCCGGCTGCGACCTGGCGGGGGCCCAGCCCGCCCACCAGCCCACCCACCAGCCCGCCCACCAGCCGGCTCACCAGCCCGCCCAGCCCTCGGCCCGGTCGTCGCCGACCGGCACCGCGCTCCGCCTGCTGGGCACCCTGCCGGTGAAGGGCCGAGCGCCGATGACCGGCTACGACCGCGCCCTGTTCGGGCAGGCGTGGCTCGACGCCGACCGCAACGGCTGCGACACCCGCAACGACGTGCTCGGCCGGGACCTGGTCGCCCCCACGTACAAGGCCGGCACCCGCGACTGCGTGGTGCTGACCGGCCGGCTCGCCGACCCCTACACCGGCGCCACGGTCCACTTCGTCCGCGGAGACGGGGACCTGGTCGACATCGACCACGTCGTGGCGCTCGGCAACGCCTGGGTGACCGGCGCCTTCGCCTGGCAGGTCGACCGCCGCGCCGCGCTGGCCAACGACCCGATGAACCTGCTGGCCGTGGACGCCTCCGCGAACCGGCAGAAGGGTGACGGTGACGCCGCGACCTGGCTGCCGTCCCCACGGGCCTACCGGTGCGCGTACGTCGCCCGCCAGGTCGCGGTGAAGGCGAAGTACCGGCTCTGGGTCACCCCGGCCGAACGGGCCGCCGTACGACGGGTGCTGGCGAGCTGTCCCGGGCAGCCGCCCGCCCCGGACTCGGGCGCCCCGACCACGGTGTCGCAGCACCTCCCGCCCCCGGCCCCGCCCACGGCCCCGCCCTCGGCCCCACCCTCGGGCGAGGGATACGCGAGCTGCGCCGAGGTCCGAGCCGCCGGCGCCGCCCCGATCCGGTCCGGGGACCCCGGCTACTCCCGGCGGCTGGACCGCGACGGCGACGGCATCGGCTGCGAGTAGCCGTGACCACGGCTCTGACAGGCTGGGGCTGCACTGACGACCGGCAGCAGGAGGACCTCCCGTGGAACGACGACGCCTGGGCCGGCTCGGCCACGACAGCTCGGTGCTGATCTACGGGGCCGCCGCGCTGTCCGAGGTCGACCAGGACACCGCCGACGCCTCGGTCCAGGAGGCCCTCGACGCCGGCATCAACCACGTCGACGTCGCCGCCGGGTACGGCGACGCCGAGCTGCGGCTGTCTCCGTGGATGCCACGGATCCGGTCGCAGGTCTTCCTGGCGACCAAGACCGAGGAGCGCGAGCGCGACGCGGCGTGGGCGCAGATCAACGCCTCCCTGGAGCGGCTCGGCACCGACTCGGTGGACCTGATCCAGCTGCACGCCGTGGGCGACCTGGGCGAGCTCGACCGGGTCACCGCCCCCGGCGGTGCCCTCGAGGCGGCGCTGCGCGCGCGGGACGAGGGACTGGTCGGCGCCGTCGGCATCACCGGTCACGGTCACAGCGCCCCCGGCACGCACCTGGAGGCGCTGCGCCGGTACCCGTTCGCGACGGTGCTGACGCCGCTGAACGCGGCGCTGTGGCAGCGCCCGGACTACCGCACCGACTACCAGTCCCTGGTGCAGGAGGTACGGCGTCAGGACGCCGGCCTGATGACCATCAAGACGGTGGCCCGCCGCAACTGGCCCGCGGGCGCGGAGCAGACCTTCAGCACCTGGTACGAGCCGAACAGCGACCCGGGGCTGATCCGGGCCGGGGTCTCGTGGGTGCTGGCGCACGAGGAGATCACCGGCCTCGCCACCCCCGGCGACGTCCGGCTGCTGCGGCACGTCGTGGCGGCGGAGCGCGACCGCATGTCGGTGGCGGACGCCGAGCAGGTGCTGGGAGCGGATCCGGCGTACTCCTCGCCGTTCGAGAACATGCCGATCGACTGACAGACCGGCCCGATCACCGACCCGGCACCGCTTCCGGCGTTTCGCCATATCGGACAATCGGGATGTTTACCCTTCAGGCAGGTGGCCGCGCCCGTTCCCGGCCCCTGACCTGGAGGGCACCCACCGATGCACCACGGCCTGGCACCAGCACGAGGCGCCCGTGGCACCGAGGTGGTGCTGCACCTCGACGACCAGCTGCGGGTCGCCGCGGCCGTCGACAGCGACCGGCCCGTGTTCGGCGCGTCCCTGCCGACCGGCATCCACGTCCTCACCCTGCTGCCCGACCTGACGGAGCGGGCGCTCGGACGTGGCCGGCGCCGGGACGAGCACGCGGTCTCGCAGCCGATCGAGACCACCGCGCTCCGCCTCCCCGCTGACCTCGCGGGTCTGGCGCGCCACCGTCCGGGTGGCCGCGGCCGGCGTGCTGGTGTGCTGGAGTGGCCGGCGTTCGGCTACCTCGGCCTGGTCAGCTACAGCCTGTACCTGTGGCACGAGCCTGTGCTGCTCTGGCTGCACGACCATGGGCTGGTGCCGGACCCGGCCGCGACCACCCGCCACCAGGCGTCCGGCTCGTCGGGCTGCCGCCCGGCAAGCACCGCCGGCTCGGCGAGCAGCGCGTCGCGTCGCAGTCCCGGCAGCACCACGAAGTCGACCGAGCCGCCCTCGCTGACCAGCTCCAGCACCCGCCACAGCGAGCGCGCGTACGACTCGGCGCGGTCGGCGCCGTCCCACTCGTACAGCCCGCGGTAGGTCCCTCGCGCGTCGTGGGCCAGCCACAGCTTGGAGACGAACCCCGGGAAGCCCACGAACAGCGGGATGTTGGCCAGGCTCTCCCACCGGAAGAGCCGGTGGCCCCGGCCACGGACGCCTCGCAGCCGGAACGACACGACCAGCACGCACGGCTCGGCCGCGGCCCGGGCGACGACCGTCTCCCGGTAGACCGGCGCGATGCTGCCGTCGGCGAAGCGGATCCGGCGACCGACGCTCCCGCGCGGCAGCCGGACCTCGCCGCGCACGAGCATCGCCGTGCTGACGGCGAGGCAGCGGAGCACCGCCCGCCACGCCGTCGGGCGGGGCAGCGGTCCCCGCGTCACCCCACCCTTCTCGCCGAGCCCAGGCCGGCCACAGGACCTGTCACGGGACAGGTCCTGTGGCTGCCATCGCCGGGGCGGGAGCCGGAATCAGGTCGAGTTCCCAGGCCAGCCGCACGGCCTCGTTGCGGCGGCCGGCGCCGAGCTTGCGCAGGATGTTGCGGACGTGGGTGCGGACGGTGTTGACGGAGATGAACATCGTCGCCGCGATCTCGTCCGTGGGCAGCAGCTCCGCGAGGTGGGCGAGCACCTCGAGCTCCTTGGCCGTCAGCGGCTCCACGACCAGGTCGCCGGCGACGGTCCGCACGGGCGACGGTGCTGCGGTGTCCTGCCCCGGGCGCTCGCGCTGGCGGGGGATGATGACCTGGTCGCCGAGCCAGCCATGCCGGTCCGGCAGCCGGCCGGTGCGGAGCTGGCGTCGCACCGCTGAAGGCGCCTCGACGAACGGACGTCGCAGCCGCTCCGGCGCGGCCAGCCTGAGGGTCGCCTCCAGGGTCGAGCGGGCGGCGGGCAGGTCGTCGGTGGTGATGCTGCGAACCACCTCGACCATCCCGGCCGCGATGCGCTGGTTGAGCGAGGCGCTTGGCTGGCCGGCGGTCTCCGGGAGACCGGCACCCCCGTCGACGGCCCCGGCGCCGTCGCGGGCCATCAGGGCCAGGTCGAGTGCGAGGACGGTCTCCCGGCACACCAGCCCCGCGGCGCCGATGAGGTCCACGGCCTCGTCCGGGTGGCCGGCGGCCACCTCCAGGTCCGCTGCCGTGGCCACCAGCAGACCCTCCAGCCAGCCGGGCAGGCCACTCCAGTCGGGCGTCCGCCGGGCCGCTTCCCGGATGGACACCACCTGGTAGCGCGCCTCGCCCAGGTCGCCACGCGCCCGCAGCAGCCGGGCGCGCACCAGTCCGAGCAGGGTGGTGGTCAGCAGGCTGCGACCGGTCGAGGCGGCCTCCGCGTCCAGGACGAAGGCGCCGGCCTCGGACAGCCTGAGCTCGTCCGTGGCCACCCAGGCGCGGGCGACTGCCGCGGCCGCCGAGCGGTGGTCGGGGTCGATCCCACCGTGACGGGCCTCCACATCGGCCAGCGCGAGCGAGGCGGTGGAGCGGCGCAGCCGCCCGCCCACGGCCGCGACCAGTGCGGCCAGGTCCAGGCACTGGAGCCGGATCATCCGACAGCGAGGCTCCCGGGCGGACTCCGCGGCGGAGGAGAGAACAGTCTCGGCGCGGTCCAGCTCCCCGGCCCAGAGGTGGAGCCGGCCAGCACACAGGTGGACCAGCACTCCGATCTCGGGGCGGGCTGCAGCCGGCACCGGGAAGTCGGTGAAGAGTCGTTGCTCCACCGCCTGCGCGCGGGCGAGCCCGGTCTCGACGTCCGGCTCGGCCGCGCCTTCGCAGGCCAGGGCGCTGCCGACGAGCTCGAGCAGCTCGAGTGAGAACAGCCGCTGCGCCGACGCGGACGGCTCGTGGCCGACGTGGGCCCGCGCGGCCTTCAGCGCCTGGGAGCAGGCGGCCGGGTCCCGGTGGGCCACGGCCAGGGCTGCCCGCACCAGCGACGTCGCGAAGCCTTGCACGTCCTCCGGCAGGGCATCGAAGCTCGCGGACAACCCCGCGTCCTCGACCCCGACGACCAGCGCGGCGATGCTCAGGTCGTCCACGACGTACTCGGCGGCCCGCTCCCAGTCACCGGCCGCCGCCGCGTGCCGCACGGCTCGGGCAAGCTGACCGTGACGGGCGTACCAGTCGGCAGCGGCCAGCTGCAGGTCCGGCACCACCTCGGGCTGCTCGTAGGCGAGCTGGGCGCGCAGGAAGTCCCGGAACAACGACTGGTAGCGGTAGACGCCGGAGAGCCGCTGGACGAAGGAGTTGCCGTGCGCCAGCAGCTCGAGGGCACGCCCGCCGTCCGGGCGGTCGGTCAGCCGGTCGCAGAGACCAGGCGGCAGCTCGTCGACGATGCTGGTGCGGAGCAGCACCTCGCGCAGGTCGGGCGGCTGGGTGTCGAGCACCTCCCGCGCCAGGTAGTCGCTGACCGAGGCGTTGTTGCCGGTGAAGTCCGCGAGCGCCTGCTCCGGATGGTCCTGTCCCGCGGCAGCGATGGCGGCGAACTTGAGCCCGGCGGCCCAGCCCCCGGTCCGCGCCACCAGGGCCTCGACCTGCTGCTCGGGGAGGTCCACGTCGGCCACCCGCATCAGGGTGTGCGCCTCCGCGACGTCGAAGCGGAGGTCATCGAGCCGGAGCTCGGTCATCGTGCCGGCCAGCCGGTACCGGTGCAGCGAGAGCAGCGGGTCGGAGCGGGTCAGCAGGACCAGGCGGAGGTTCCCCCCGGCGCTGCGGACCAGGTAGTCGATGTCCGCGCCGGGGAGCGGATCGCCGGGCAGGTCCGCGGAGTCGACCACCAGGACCACCGGTTGCCGGTGCAGGGCCAGCGACTGCGCCAGCCGGTTGAGCAGCGTCCGGTCGAGCGAGTCGGCCCGGCCCGGCACCCCCACCCCGGCGACGTCGACGCCCGCGCGTGCAAGGCCCTCGATCACATAGGCCCAGAAGACGCCGGGCCGCTCGTCTCCGTCGTCGAGGGTCAGCCAGGCCAGGGTCAGCCTCCCACCCTGGACGGCCTCGGTGGCCCAGCTCGAGGCCAGCACGGTCTTCCCGGCACCCGCCGGGGCGCTGAGCAGCGTGAGCCGGCTGTCCGCCGCGCGACGCATGCGCTCCAGGAGCCGGGGCCGCCCGACCAGCCCCGGCGGCGGGGCTGGTACGACGAACCGGGCGGCCAGAAGCGGGGTGTCGGCCCCGGTGGCAGCGCGATCCGTGTACCGGCGCCGGGCCATCCTGTGTGCGTGGACTCATGTCTCCTCGAACGTCCGGAGGACCCCCTGGCGAACTCCATGGTGTCGTTAACCCGCCCGGTGGTGGAAGTGACCTTCGTCCCGGGTTCTCGGGTCTTGACACGCCGGGCGAGCGTCGGTTCATCCCGGCGGGATGACGTGCCGGTCCCGACGCTGGACGACCCTCGAAGGACACTCCACCCCGGACCCACCGACGGAACCGGGACCTCTCCACACCCGGGAGCCGCGATGGTCAACACGGTCTTCGAGGTCCGAGTGAGCGGCCTCGTCCCCGCCGAGGACCTGCTCGACCTCGGCGTAGTCACCCGATCCGAGCAAGACGCCAGCACCGTGCTGTACGGCGACATCCACGACGAGGCCGCGCTGTTCGGCCTCCTGCACCGGCTGCGGGATCTCGGGCTCGAGGTGGTCGAGGTGCGGCGTAGCCCCGACCTCGCCGCCCCGCACGACACCGCCGAGGGGGAGTCGACATGACCGTCGGGGCACGGGGCGAGACCCCGACGACATACCAGGTGTCCGTCGCCGGTGTGGTCGGTGCCGCGGTGCGGCAGTCGCTGCCCCACGTCCGCGCCGCCGGCGTCTCGGTGTCGACGGTGTTCCATCTCGAGGCGCGGGCCGACGACGGCCCGGTCGAGATCGCCGACCTGCTCGCCGACCACGGCCTGGACGTGCTGAGCATCCGCCGGATGACCCGGACCTGAGCCCGGCCCCGGCGGCTCGCGCTCAGACCGGCCGGCGGGAGCCGACGCCCGCGAGCAACAGGTGCAGTGCGGTCGCGACGATCGAGATCACCAGCGCCCCCAGCACCGCGGCGCCGAACCCGCCCACGTCGAGGTTGTCGCTGATGCCGGCGGTGATGGCCAGCAGGACGCCGTTCACCACCAGCGCGAACAGCCCCAGCGTCAGCACCGTCAGCGGCAGCGAGATGAGCTGCAGGAGCGGCCCCAGCAGCGCGTTGACCACCCCGAACAGGAGGGCCACCCACAGCAGCGTGAGAAACCCGCCATGGACCTCCACGGAGGGCACGATCGCGGCGGCGACTCCCACCGCGACGGCGAGGACGAGCCAGTTGACGACCAGTCGGATCAGCATGGCTCACGGTCGCGGGCGCGCGACCGGCCGCGCGTCACCCCTGGCAGACGACGCCGTCGTACGGCGCCGGGCACCGGGCCGGACAAGGTCATCCGCCACAGATGATCCGCCGGCCGGGCGCGGCGGCACAGACTCCCTGGGACGGCTCACGTCGAGGAGCCACGAGGGAAGGACCTGGGATGTCGTTCTGGGATGTTGTGTGGTTCATCGTCATCAGCTTCGCGTTCGTGGCCTACCTGATGGTCATGTTCTCGATCATCGCCGACCTCTTCCGTGACCGGGACACCTCAGGGGGCGTCAAGGCCCTCTGGATCCTCGGCCTGATCGTCTTCCCGTTCCTGGTCGCCCTGATCTACCTGATCGTGAAGGGCAACGGGATGGCCGAGCGCTCCGCCCGCAGCGCCGACACGATGCGCAAGCAGCAGGACGAGTACATCAAGAGCGTCGCCGGGCCGCAGACCAGCCCCGCGGAGCAGATCGAGAAGGCCCACTCGATGCTCGACGCCGGCGCCATCTCCCAGGCCGAGTTCGAGCAGCTCAAGGCCAAGGCGCTGGCGTAACGACCGGGTCATGGACATCGCAAGGCGACCGAGCCAGCTGCCGGCACCGGCCGCGAGCCGCGACACGGTGCTGGCCCTCGACCTCGCACTCGAGGCGTCCCGCTCGGCCCTCGCGGCGGCAGCGCTGGTGGCCCGGGGCGCCGGTGCGGTCGGCCGCCCCGTGCTGCGGGTGGTGCTCCGACCGCCGGTCGTCTCCCCGGCGCACAGCCCCGACGCCTGGCTGAGGGCCCTGTCCCGGCGGGGCGGGAAGCACCGCGCCGAGGCGCTCCGATCGCTGGCGACGCTGCTGGACACGCTGGTGCCGGCCGTCGTCGAGGTGGTGCTCAGCCGGGTCGACCTGACCGAGGCGGTCCGGCGGTACGTCGACCTCGACCGAGTGGTCTCCGACGTGGACCTGGATGCCGCGGTGGCCCGGGTCGACCTGGATGCCGCGGTGGCCCGGGTCGACCTGGATGCCGCGGTGGCCGGGGTGGACGTCGACGCCGTCGCTCGCCGGCTCGACCTCGAGTCCGTGATCGCACAGCTCGACCTCACCCGGATCGTCCGCGAGCACGTCGACCTCGACGGGCTCGTCGCCACCGTCGACCTCGACGCGGCCGCGGCCCGGCTCGACGTCAGCGCGGTGGTGGACCGGGTCGACGTGGTCGGGATCGCGGAGGACGTGATCGCCCGGGTGGACCTGCCGGAGATCATCCGTGAGTCGACCGGGTCGATGGCCTCGGACACGCTCCGCGAGGTGCGGATGCAGAGCATCTCCGGTGACGAGGCGGTCACCCGCGCGATGGAGCGGCTGCGGCTGCGGCGACGCCGGCGGGGCACACCCGCGGACGACGGAGCGGGCCCCGGGGACCGGGTCCCACCCCAGCCGGACCGCATCGCCCCTCGAGAGCCCTGATGCGTGGGCCACCGGGGGGTGTCTCACCCGTCCCGCGGGAAGCGCGCCCCTACCAGGGCAGGCAGGCCGGAGTGGTGACGCGATCCCTCGCCGGCTTCATCGACGGGCTGGTGGTGGTCGTCGTGCTCGCGCTCGGGTTCGTCGGCTGGACCGCCGTACGCTTCGTGCTCGACCCGCGCGGGTTCAAGTTCTCCGGCGGCGGCGCGCTGTTCGGCATCACCAGCTGGCTGCTGCTGATGGTCCTCTACCTCACCGTCGCCTGGTCGGTCACCGGCCGGACCTACGGCTGCCACGTGATGGGCCTGCGCGTGGTGGACCGCCGGGGCCGGCATCCGCACCTGCTGCTGGCGTGGGTGCGGGCGCTGCTGTGCACGTTCGTCCCGATCGGGCTGCTCTGGTGCCTCGCCAACCGTGCCCAGCGGTCGCTGCAGGACCTGGTGCTGCGCACCACGGTGATCTACGACTGGCTGCCCGAGGCGGAGCACGGCGGCGCCGGTGCATCGGTCACCCCCGGAGGATGACGACGCGCCTCCCTGCCCGGGGTGAGGGTGGGGAGGTCGTCCGGGTGACGGGGCAGCCCGCCCGAGCCGGGTCAGCGCACTCATGACCTCGTCGCCCTCGAGACCGGACAGGTGGTGCGTCGTGGCCGACACCGAAGATACCGAGGAGATCGAGCGGCTGCGGCGGCGCGTGAACGAGCTCGAGGGTGAGCTCGAGACGGCACGGGCGCCCGGCACACCGGGGGAGGGCGCCCCCGAGGGTCACCGGCCCGGGCGCTGGCGTGCCGTGGTCGCGGCGACGCTGATCACGCTCTCCTGCGTGCTCGCCCCGCTCTCGGTGACGGCGGTCTGGGCCAACAGCCAGGTCTCCGACACCAACCGGTACGTCGAGACCGTCGCCCCGCTCGCCAACGACCCGGCGATCCAGAGCGCGGTGGCGGCGCGGGTGACGCAGGAGGTGTTCGCCCGCGTCGACATCAACTCGATCACCGCCCAGACCCTGGACGCGATCTCCCAGCTGAACCTGCCGCCGCGTGCGGCCGCCGGGCTCGCGGCCCTGCAGGTGCCGATCGTCAACGGGGTGCAGAACTTCACCCGCTCCGAGGTGGCGAAGGTGGTGGCCAGCCCCCAGTTCGCCACCGTCTGGGCCCAGGCCAACCGCGCCGCCCACGACCAGCTGGTCAACCTGCTCTCCGGCCAGCAGAACGGCGCCGTCACCACCCAGAACGGCGCGGTGACGCTGAACCTGGCCCCGATCATCGCCCGGGTGAAGCAGCAGCTGATCGCGGACGGCTACACGGTCGCCAACAACATCCCGACGGTCAACAAGTCCTTCGTGCTGGTCCGCTCCGACGCGATCACCAAGGCCCAGGGCGTCTACCGCCTGCTCGACACCCTGGGCACCTGGTTGCCCGTGATCGCACTGGTCCTGCTGGCGCTCGGGGTGTACGTCGCCCGCGGCCATCGCCGTGCGCTGCTCCTGGGGTCCCTCGGCGTGGTGGCCTCGATGCTCGTGCTCGGGGTCCTGCTCGCCGTGGTCCGGCCGCTGTACCTGGACGCCGTGCCCCCGGACGTGCTCCCACGGGAGGCGGCCGGCAACGTCTTCGACACGCTCGTGCGCTTCCTGCGCACCGGGCTGCGGACCACCGGTGTCCTCTTCCTGGTGGTGGCGATCGGCGCCTTCCTCACCGGGCCGGCCCCCACTGCGACCCGGACCCGGCGCGCGCTGGGCGGGGCGATCGCGTCCCTGGGCTCCGGCGCCGAGGCGCGCGGGCTGCGGACCGGGCCCGTCGGCCCCTGGACCTACGCGCACAAGCGGGCGCTGCGGATCGCCGTGGTGGTGGCAGGCGCGGTGACGCTGACGCTGTGGTCGCGCCCGAGCATCGCCGTGGTGCTGTGGACGGCGGTCTTCGTGCTGCTCGGGGTCGCGCTCGTGGAGCTCCTGGGCCGTCCGTCGCCCGCCCCGGTCCCGGTGGCCGCCGGGACCGACCGAGACCGGGCGGTGCCCCGTCAACGGGAGCCGGCGGTCCCGGCCTCGGAGACCGCCGTCGACGAGCCGACGACGGAGCTTCCCGTGGAGACACGGGCTGATCCGGGCAGGTTCACCCGTGGGGGATGAGGCCCCGCAGGCGCCGCAGCGGGACGCTTGAGGAACTTCCCCCCATGGACGGAGTTGCAATGTCAGAGACCAACCTCGGGCCGAAGGTTCCGCAGCAGGCGGGAGCTCCAGCCTCGTCCCAGTCGAGCGCCCCGCAACGGGCCTCACACCCGGCGGCGCCCTCGAGCGCCGGCCCCGAACCCACCAAGTGGGTCGGCTGGATCGCCTTCGCCAGCATCATGATGGTGATGCTGGGCACGTTCCACATGATCCAGGGCCTGGTCGCACTGTTCCGCGACCAGTACTACCTGGTCGGCAAGTCCGGCCTGGTCGTCTCGGTGAACTACACCACCTGGGGCTGGGTCGAGCTGATCTTCGGCGCGATCGTGCTCGGAGCCGGCGCGGCCTTGATCGGCGGACACATGTGGGCCAGGGTGACCGCCACGTTCGTCGCTCTCGTCAGCGCGGTCGTGAACCTCGGATTCCTCTCGGCGTACCCGATCTGGGCGGCCATCATGATCGCGCTGGACGTGCTGGTGATCTGGGCGATCACGGTGCACGGTGCGGAGATGAAGACCATGCGCGAGGAGAACAAGGCCTACGGCTAGACCCCCCGAACCGCAGAACGGCGACGCACGGTCGGCCCCACCCGGGCCGACCGTGCGTCGGTGTGCGGGGTCGGATCTCAGACGCCGAGTGCGGCCGGGAGCAGGCCGGCGTCGACAGCAGCCAGGAACGCGGCATGGTCTGTCTCGTTCTGGTCGGCGTAGAGCTCCGCGAACTCCGCCGCCGCCTCGGGGAAGACGTCGTCGTCGCCCAGGTACGACGCGAGCGCGATCGCGTCACCGGAGCGGGCGTGCGCCCGGGCCAGCGTCCACGCGCAGAGCTCGCCGTACATCGCCATGCCGACCGGGTTCATCCGCTCCAGGTCGGCGGAGCCGCTCACGTCGCGTAGCTGGCGCACGTAGAAGTCCCGCTCCTTGCCGTCGGCGCCCTGGATCCGGTCCCAGCCGAGGAACACGTCACTGGCCGCCTGCATCAGCCGCTGGCCCACCACGACCCGTTCGGCCTGGTTGCGCATCGCCCGCTGCCGCATCCCGATCGGCACGTGCGGGGCGAGCACCGAACGTTGCGCCTCCTTGACCTGGAGGAAGAGCGGGTCGCCCTGGTCCCGGCCGCGCAGGAGCACGACCCAGCACCGGGTGCCGACGCTGCCGACCCCGACCACCTTGCGGGCGATGTCCACGAGCTCGAACTGGTCGAGCAGCGTCCGCCGGTCACTGGCCAGGGTGCGCCGGTAGCGGCCCAGCAGACCGTTGACCTCGGCGTCCATCTCCACCCGGTCGGTGCGGGTGAGCAGGTCGGCCAGTGGCACCAGCAGCGGCGGGTCGGCCTTGATCCGCATCTCCCCGTCGACGACCTCGGTGAGCTTCCCGAACGCCTTCAGGCTGTCGCCGGCCCGGGCCTTCGCCACTGCGCTGCCGACCCGCCTGCGCATGGTCGTCCCGGATCGGTTGCGCAGCAGTCCCTGAACCTCGTCCACGTCGGCGCTGGCGTACCAGACCTCCAGGGCGCCCATCCCCGCGAACCGGGCGGTGGCGTCCCGGTAGCGGCGCACCGACTTCCTGACGACACGGTGACGCTCCTTGCGGGAGAACCCGTTCGCGCGACCGGCCACGGCCAGGCTGGCCGCGAGCCGCTTCACGTCCCACTCCCACGGACCGGGCAGCGACTCGTCGAAGTCGTCGAGGTCGAAGAGCAGCCGGCGCTCGGGGGACGCGAACAGCCCGAAGTTGGACAGGTGCGCGTCACCGCACAGCTGCGCACAGATCCCGGAGACGGGGGCCGCCGCGAGGTCACGGGCCATCAGCGCGGCGCTGCCACGGAGGAAGGCGAGCGGCGAGGCCATCATCCGGCCGTGCCGCACCGGCACCAGCGCGGGGACCCGGGCGGCGGCCTGCTCCTGCATGGTCCGCACGAGGTCGGGACGACGGGCCGGCAGCACCAGGTCGGCCTGCCTGCCCCGCGACATCGTCGCCCGGGCGGCCCTGCCGCGGGCGGCCCGCTCGGCGGGGGTGGGTCGTCGCTCGGGGACGTGCGCGATCTCGGCGGCTGCGGACACGGTGACCTCTCTGGCGGGCTGCTCGAGCGCCCGATCCCTGCCACGGTGCCGTCACGGCGCGCCTGTCGTCATCACCCGGCTCGGATGAGTCATCCGCCTCGGGTGAGGCAACGATCGGGGGCCGTTGCGACCCTGGGGACCCCGACGAAGGAGACAGCCGTGCTGCTCCCCACGGACGACCTCGTCGCTCTGGGGGAGCGTGCCTGGGGATCTTTCCTCGGCAGGTGTGTCCGGCGCTTCCTCGAGATCACCGGCATCGACCGGTCGCTGGTGCTGGCCTCGCAGGCGTTCACCGCGCTGATCCCGCTGCTCATCCTCAGCTCCACGCTCGCCCCCACCGACGAGGCGAACGTGATCAGCCGCACGATCATCCGGAAGTTCGGGTTGACCGGTGACTCGGCGTCCGCTGTCGAGCAGCTGTTCCACACTCCCGAGAGCGGCGCCGGCAGCCTCAGCGTGTTCAGCGCGCTGCTGCTGGTGTTCTCAGGCGTCTCGTTCACTCGCCGGCTCCAGGGCATGTACGTCGCGGCCTGGGACCGCGAGCGGCCGGGGATCCGCGGCGGCCTGCTCGCCGCCCTGGGGCTGCTCGCTCTGCTCACCGAGGTCCTGCTCCTCTACGGCATCCGCGCCGCAGCGAGCACCCTGCCGCTCGACTGGCTGGTGACGCTGCCGCTCTCAGCCGCGACCGGCCTGCTGCTCTGGACATCGATCCCGTACCTGCTGATGAACCGGCAGGTGCACTGGCGTCGACTGCTCGCCGGCGGCGCGATCTCGGCGGTAGCGACCGCGGCGTACGGCGTGGCCACCACGATCTACATGCCGGGACTGGTCCAGCGCTACACGGACGAGTTCGGGCTGTTCGGGATCACCATCGCCATCATCGGGTGGCTGCTGGTCATCGCGCTCGTGCTGGTGGCGAGCACCGCGGTCGGTGTCGAGCTCGACCGGTCCCGGGCGCCCTGGGCGCTCCGCACCAAGGCCCGGCTCGGCCTCCTGGACCCCCACGGCGAGACGTCACCCGCCCTCGAGGAGGACGAGGACCGGGGGCTGACGAGCACGGACCTGGTGATGCTGGTCCGAGTGCTCGTCAACTGGCTCGTGATCACGAGCGCCGTCTGGGTGGCGACCTTGGTCGTGCCCGGCATCGAGGTGCGCGGCGGGCTCGCGACGTTCCTGTGGGTGTCGCTGCTGCTCGGCCTGGTCAACGCGCTGCTGGGCCCGGTGCTGTGGCTCGTCGCGATGCCGCTCAACGTGCTCACCCTGGGGCTCTCGGCGCTGGCGGTGAACGGCGTGCTGCTGGCCGTCACGGCCGGCCTCAGCGCGCACCTGGCCGTCGGCGGCTTCGTCGGGACGATCCTCGGCGCCCTGCTGATCACCACCGTGACCGCGCTCCTGGAGCTGGTGCTGCGGCCGATCCACCGGATCGGCTCACCGGCGGCGGGACGGCGTGTCGGGTAGTCCGATCCGGGCCTGACGGCAGAGGGGCACGATGATGTGTGGCTCGATCACACCACGTGCTGCGCAAGCCATCGGCTCGCTGAGCGAGCAACGCCGGCTACCCGAGTACACGGCCGCCCTCGCCGCGCGTCGGTGCACGTCAGTGCACGACGATGGGAGGCGGGTCCTGGTCGTCGAGCAGGTGAGCCTGCTCGTGCCTGCGAGGCAGGAACATCGCCGGGATGACCGTCAGCAGCACCATGCTCCAGGCCACCCAGTAGGTGTCGGCGAACGCGGTGGCCGCGTCTTCGAGCCCCTTGGCGATCGCGGCCGCCGGGATCTTCTCGGCGAGCGCCGGCAGGTGCAGCGACGCCATCGCCGGTCCGGCGAGCTTGGATGCCTGGAGGTGGTTGGTGAGCAGCACCGACATGATCGCGACCCCGACCGAGCTGGCGATCTGCTGGGTGATGTTGAGCAGCGTCGAGCCGCGGGCCACCTCGTGGGACTTCAGGGTCTTCAGCGCCGAGGTGAACAGCGGCATCATGGTCGCCCCCATCCCGAGCCCCATCACGAACAGCTCGGCGATAATCACCGGGTACGGCGTGGTGGCGGTGAGCTGGGTGAGCCCGAACATGCCGATCAGGATGAAGACCAGGCCGAACGGGACGATCTGGCCGATCGGGCGCCTGTCGACCTGGGAGCCCGCGATCGGCATCGTGATCATCGCGCCGATGCCCTGGGGGGCGACGAGCAGGCCGGCCTGCAGCGTGCTCTCCCCGCGGACCTCCTGGAAGTAGGTCGGCACCAGCAGCAGGCCACCGAAGAACGCCGCCGCGAACAGGAACATGGTGATGATCGAGACGGTGAGGTTGCGGTTCCTGAACAGCCGCAGGTCGAGCAGCGGATGCTCGGGCCGGAACGAGTGGAAGACGAACAGCACCATCAGCACGGTGCCGATCAGCATCGACACCCAGACCCGTGGGGCCGTGGCGGTCCCCTCGGTGGGGATCGAGGACACCCCGAACAGGAACAGCGCGAGCCCCGGTGACATCAGCGCCATGCCGAGGAAGTCGAAGGACTCCGAGGGCTCGGGGGTGTCGCGGGGAAGCACCCACCAGGCGTAGACGATCGCGACCACGCCGATCGGCGCGTTGATCAGGAAGATCCAGTGCCAGCTCGCGACCTGGATGAGCCATCCGCCCAGGATCGGGCCGAGGATCGGGCCGAGCAGCATCGGGACGCCGAGGATGGCCATCAGCCGGCCCATCCGGTGGGGTCCCGCCGCCCGGGTCATGATCGTCATGCCGAGTGGCATCAGCATGCCCCCGCCGAGGCCCTGCAGGACCCGGAAGCCGATCAGGGCGCCGATGCTCCACGCGGTCGCGCAGAGCACAGATCCGCTGACGAACAGCGCGATGGCGATGATGTAGAGCCGCTTGGTGCCGAACCGGTCGGCCGCCCAGCCGGTCATCGGGATCACCGTGGCCAGCGCGAGGGTGTAGGCGGTGACCGACCAGGCGACCGTCGAGTACGCGATCGGGTGACCGGGGCTGCCGAACACGGTCTGGAACGTCGGCAGTGCGACGTTGACGACCGTGATGTCCAGGATGGACATGATGGCGCCGATCACGACCACGCCCGCGATCTTCAGAACGGCGGCGTCGATGTGGTCGGGCAGGTCGACCTTGTTGCTGGCGGACATCCGGGCTCCTTCGCGCGGTCCTCTCACTTTACGCACGTGCGGCCGGCGGACTCGAGCGCCGTCGGTATCGTGGTCGCCCAGCTGTCGAGGGGAGCGCCATGACCGACCTGGTGAGGACCGCGCGGAGCACCGGGGGGTGGTATCTCGGCCTTGCGATCACCGGGATGCTCGGCTTCCTGCTGGTTCGCCCCGCGATCTACGTCGAGGGTGACCCTGCGGCCACGCTGGCCAACCTCACGAGCAAGGACGGCCTGGCCCGTCTGGGTGTGCTTCTCGAGCTGAGCATCGTGGTGACCCAGGCACTCGCGGCCGTGTGGTTCTACAAGCTGCTTCGGGACGTCCGCCCTGTCGCGGGGGTGTCGGTCGCCGCGTTCGGACTGGTCAACGCGGTGGCGATCATGGCGAGCGCGGTGTACCTGGCCACGGCGGTCGCAGTGGCCTCCGATGCCTCGCTGGCTCCCGGTGGTGACGCGGCGGCCGCGGTGGGGCTGCTCTACCAGCTCAGCAGTGACTCCTGGGGCGTCGGCGCCCTGTTCTTCGGTCTCTGGCTGATCCCGATGGGGTGGGCGGCGGTGGTCACGGGCCGCTTCCCGAGAGTGCTGGGGTGGGTCCTGGTCGTAGGCGGGGTGGGCTACCTGCTCAGTGCCCTGATCGGCTACGCCCTGGCCGACGCCCCCAGCCTGCTGGTCGACGGTCTCGCGTTCCCGGCGACGATCGGCGAGCTCTGGATGATCGGCTATCTGCTGATCCGCGGCATCCGCCCCGAGCCCGAACAGGGGCATTCCGCCCGCGCCATCGCCTGACCGGCCGCTGCAGGTGTGAGTCTGCCGGCGCCCGGTCCGGGGCGGGTGCGGGCCCTGGTCTGCGCCCGGACGACAGACATGCTTGCGCCTGACAACATTCATAGGGCCGCAGTCGTTGACACAGGTGACGCACAGGTCTACACAGGGAAAGGAGGTCTCGGGGATTCTTGGCGGCAACGCCGGGGGGTGGGCATGAGACGTCTTATCGGCCCTGCACTGACCGTTGTGATCGGCGCCGGCTTCGTGGTCCTGATGGGCTTCATCCTGCACCAGCGTCCCGCACCTGCGGCAGCGGCAGTGCCCGTGGCGGGCTCCGCCGACTCGCACCAGGTGCACCTGCACCTGTCCACCTATCCGGACAGCCTGGCGGGGGAGCACGGCAAGGACGGCGGGGCCGAGCCCGACTGGGTGAGCTACGGGCCGACCACGACCCTGACCGCGCCGCGGCACTCCTTGGTGACCATGACCATCAGCCAGTACGACGGCGGGGAGGCCATCACCAACCCCTGGTTCGCACGGGTGCACGGGACCGTCGGCGGGACCGAGACGGTCGACGGGAAGACCGTCACCCACGTGGACCCCGAGACGGTCGGTCACACCTTCACCATCCATGCCGCCCCCACGGCCCAGGACCCGTTGTTCGTGAGCGCGCCCCTACCGGCAGTGCCCGACGATGCGCCGCTGGCTCCGGGGAGCGCCTACCCGAAGCCGATCGAGGTCACCTTCTCGTTCCGCACGAAGGGACCCGGCACGTACGTGTGGAACTGCGAGTTCCCCTGCGGTGACGGCACCTACGCGAAGTTCGGTGGTCCGATGTCGAGGCGCGGCTACATGTCCGGCACGTTGACCGTGACCTGAACTTCCGGCAGCACTCAGAGGGCTCGAGGAGGGAGCGACGTGTCGAGCAGCGAGCGGTCCGAGCAGCGGCAGCACTGGTGGAACAACCGAGACGTCCGCGTGGTCGCCGCGCTGTGGGCCGGGTTCACGGTCCTCGGCGTGATCTTCGCGCTCACCGTCCCGCAGCGCCTGATGGGGGTCCCGGCGTCGAACACGATGACCGAGGTGGAGCGCACCTTCACGGTGTTCTCGGTGGCCTCGGCGCCGGTGGCCGCGCTGGTGTGGTCGCTCGCGGTCTTCTCCCTGTGGCGCTGGCGCCGCAAGCGGGCCTGGTCGGCCGACGACCCCGACGGGCCGCCGCTGCGAGGACACGGCTGGGCGTCCGGTCTGTGGATGTTCGGGTCGTCCGCGCTGTGCCTCTTCCTGCTCATCTGGGGGCTCGCCGCTCTGAGCAGCGTCGAGTCGCCGGCGACCGCGTCCACGCCGATGGAGATCGACGTCACCGGCCAGCAGTGGGTCTGGAGCTTCACCTATCCCGAGAACGGCAACGTGGAGACCGACCAGCTGTACCTCCCGGTCGACCGGCCGGTGGTGTTCCGGGTGACGAGCTACGACGTGATCCACTCCTTCTGGGTCCCGGCCATGGGGATCAAGGTCGACGCCAACCCAGGGATGACCACCGCCACCCAGACGACCCCCGACCGCGTCGGCGTCTTCCACGTCAAGTGTGCGGAGCTGTGCGGCCTGCTGCACGCCGACATGGAGACCGACGCCCACGTGGTCTCCGCGCAGGACTTCGACGCATGGGCCGCGAGCCAGGGGAGCAGCCGATGACCGTCGCCGACGCATACAGGACCGACCCCCTGCACGGGGGCCCCGACGGCGGGATCATGCGTCGCCTCAACGTCGGGACCGGCGTGCTCGGCGGTGTGGGGCTCGCCCTGGTCTTCAACCTCCTGGCCGCCTGGCTGGCCCGTGACTCCGACCACGCGGTCGACGTCCGAGCGGTGGCCACGATGGTCGGGTGGACGGTCGGCTTCACGGCCGGCCTGGGAGCCTTCACCGGGCCGTTCCGCTGGCTGGTGGGTCGCGATCTCACCCATGCCGACGAGCTCTTCCTGGCCGGCAAGGACCAGGGGATCAAGCGCTACTTCCGCTTCACCACGGATCACAAGGTCGTCGGTATCCAGTACCTCGTGCTGACGATGGTGATGCTCGGAGCGGGCGGCACGATGGCGATGCTCATCCGCACCGACCTGATCTCACCGAACTCCGGGTTCCTGGGGCCGCAGACCTACAACTCGCTCGTCGGGCTGCACGGGCTGACGATGATCCTGGCGACCATCATCATGGTCACCGGTCCCTTCGGGAACTTCGTGGTGCCGTTGATGATCGGTGCTCGCGACATGGCGTTCCCACGCCTGAACGCCCTGAGCCTGTGGCTGCTGGTGGCGATGCTCCCGGTGCTGTACTCGGCGGCGTTCCTCGGAGGCATCCCGATGGGCTGGGTGGGCTACACGCCGATCGCGGACCAGGGGCCGGCGGGTGTGGACTCCTACATGGTGGCCATCTTGATCTTCGCGGTGTCCACCGCGGTGGCGGCGATGAACATCACCACCACCATCGTGACCATGCGCGCGCGGGGCATGACCTGGACCCGCACCCCGATCTTCGTGTACGGCGTGCTGGCGAGCGTCGTCCTGGCTCTCCCGGCGTTCCCGATGTTCATGGCCGCCGAGATCCTGCTGCTCGTCGACCGGCTGATGGGCGGCGGGTTCTACGTCCCCAACCGCGGTGGCCAGCCGTGGCTCTACCAGAACCTCTTCTGGCTGATGGGCCATCCCGAGGTCTACGTCATCCTCATCCCGGCGGTCACCGCCCTGATGGAGCTGACCGCGGTGTTCGCCCGCAAGCCGCTGTACAGCTTCCGCATCGCGGTGCTGTCCATCATCGGCATCGTCGGCCTGAGCGTCACGGTCTGGGCCCACCACATGTTCGCCTCGGGGTGGGCGCCGGACCTCAACGGCCCGTTCATGCTGACCACGGAGATGATCTCCATCCCGACGGGCGGGCTCTTCCTGGTCATCCTGGGCACCCTGTGGCGGGGCAGGATCTGGGCGACGCTGCCCATGATGTGCACCTACGCGATGCTGTGGAACTTCATCATCGGCGGGATCACGGGCATCTACCTGTCCGACGTACCGCTCGACTACCAGCTGCACGGCTCGATGTTCGTCACCGCCCACTTCCACTTCACCCTGATGGGAGCGGGGCTCACCGGCGCCATCGGCGCCTTGGCCTACTGGTTCCCCAAGATGACCGGCCGGATGCTGGGCCGGACCTCCGGCTTCGTCTCGTTCTGGATGGTCCAGATCGGCTTCAACGTGACCTTCCTGGGGATGTTCATGGTCGGTCTGCAGGGGCAGCCACGTCGGGTGGTGCACTACGAGGCGGCCGCCGCCACGGGCAACCTGATCTCGACGATCGGTGCCTACGTCATCGGGACCGGGATGCTGATCCTGCTCTACGACGTGATCGCCTCCTGGCACCACGGCGAGACGGCGCCGATGAACCCGTGGGGCGCGAAGACTCTCGAGTGGACCGTGCCCCACCCGATCCCGCTGGAGAACTTCACCGTCCTCCCCGTGATCACCGAGGACGCCTACGGCTACGGCGAAGCCACCCCGAAGGAACGTGAACCAGAACCAGAACCAGAGCCAGAACCGGAACCCAGACCCGTCCCGGCACGCGCGGGAGCCGACCCCGGTGGCGACCTCCTCGAGGGGCGATGACATGAGCACCGAGTCCCTCGTCAACAAGGAAGCGCTCGCGCCCGAGGAGCCAGAGGACTTCGGGGAGCGATGGCGCACGGGCGCCTTGCTGCTCATCGTCGCGGATGGCGCCTTCGTGGTCGCCCTGTGCTTCGCGTTCCTCTACCTGCGCGGGATCAACACGCAGTCCTCGTTCCATCCCGGCGGAACCGGGGTGGCGTCGTTGTGGTGGCCGTGGGCGGTGACGGTGGTGATGTTCGCCTCCTACCTCGCCTACCGGACCGGGCTCGAGGTCCATGAGCCGGGGCGCCGGCACTTCCTCAACGGCGGCGTCGCCGCTCTCGGTGCCGCGGCCGTCGCGCTGGTGCTGACGATCGTCCAGATGCTCCGGTTCCCGTTCCACGTCAGCGACAACGCGTACTCGTCCGCGGTGTGGGTGCTCGCGGCGGGCACCGTCTTCCACCTGCTGATCACCCTGTTCCTCGGTCTGGGCATCGTGATCCGCGTGCACCGACGGGTGACCCACGGCGCCCGGGACTGGCACGTGCGCATCGTCGGCATCTGGTTCGCCTGGGTGTGCGTCGCGGCGCTGCTCGGTGCGATCACGGTGAGCGTCGCCAACGGCACCGTCGGGTGTCCCCTCCCGAAGGATCAGCCCGATCCCGGTGCACGGTCGGTGCTGTCGTCATGCTCGAGCGCATCCCGATAGGCACGCCACGCCCGCAGGCCGGGGTCGTCGTCGGGGATGTCGAGTTCGCCAGGGGGCCGGGGCGGACTCGGGCGACGGGGGCCGCTCGCGCTGAGGACGTGCCACCACATGTAGCCGAACAGCACCCCGAAGAACGGCCACTCGACCGTGTACACCCACGCGATCTGATGACCGTCCCTGGCCCGGCTCAGCTCGAACCAGCCCGCGGCGAGGCAGAAGCAGATCGCCGGGAGGAAGATCAGGTGGTAGCGCAGGGCCGCCGTGGACCACTTCCGCATCGGCTGTCCGGAGCCCGGGCTCACGGGTTCCCCGCCCCCCTCGCGGGACCCGCCGGGACACGCTCGGCACGGCGCGTACGCCGCTCGTCGTCCCGCAACCAGTTGTTGCCCGCGACCACCAGCCAGGTGACGCTCAGGACCATCGACGTGGACCACATCAAGATCCCGGCGAGGTGCTGGTCGGCAAGCGGACCCGGGCCGAAGGGGCGTGCGACGTGGACATAGAACGGGTACGTCGGATGTGGCGCCGCGAAGATGAAGAAGCCGATCATCGCCATCGGCACCATCACGGTGAACAGCGACACCAGGCGGACGCCGTACGGCACGAGGCGTCCGCCGGTGATCGGCGACAGCAGTGGCTGGAAGAACACCAGCCCACCGATCAGGTAGAGCGGGTGCTCCACGTAGTCGTGGAGCACCGGGTGGGCGAGGAAGCCGTCGTAGACCGTCGGCAGGTGGGTGACGGCCATGATGCCCACGAACAGCGACCAGCCGACGGCGGGAAGGGTCAGCGCGTGGACGGTCCGGCTGCGGAGGCACGGCACCAGCCAGCGCTTCCGGACGCGACTGCCGGCGGCCCGCATCGTCAGCAGCACAGGGTCTCCGAGGACGAGCAGGGGTGCGGCGAGCAGGGACAGCAGAAGGTGCTGGGTCATGTGAGCGGAGAAGAAGACGTCGTCCCAGGCGCCCGGTGGACCGACCAGTGCGAACGCCGTGACCGCCAGCCCGGCTCCGAAGCAGGCGCTCCGGCTTCCCGGCCACCGGTGCTGAGGCGTCGACCGGCTGACGGAGTGCGCTGCCACGAAGTAGCCGACAGCGGTGAGGGCGAGGACGAGCCACGGCAGGGGCGTTGGTTCCCAGCCCCGCATCAACCGCAGCGCGTCGGTCACATCTATGCACCGTACGCGCGTTCCCGGGCGCGCGGAACTGTCCCGTGGGCGATGGTCCTGGCGGCGCTGCTGGTGCTTGTGTTGACGTCGGCCTGCAGCACGTCGGTCGGGACGCCCGCCGCCGAGACGATGCCGGATGTCGGCACCGCGCTCGACGCTGCCGTGCCGGCTGACGTCCTCGCCGCACCGCTGACCGACACCCGGGGGAGCCCGACGACCCTGGGAGACTTCAGCGGCAAGGTGATCGTGATCTCCGACGTGATGACCCTGTGCCAGGAGTCCTGCCCCCTGATCACGGCCAGCATGGTGGCGACCGCGCACCGGCTGAACCGGTCGACGCGCGGGGACCGGGTGGAGTTCGTGAGCATCACCATCGATCCGCTCCGGGACGACGTACGGCACCTGCGGGCCTACGAGCGGCAGTTCGGCGCACTGCCGAACTGGACCCTGCTGACGGGGTCGCCCGCCGTTGTCGACCGGCTGTGGAACAGATTGGGGGTCTGGCGGCACCGGACCCGCCTGGAGACCCCCTATCCCCGGGACTGGCTGACCGGTGCCGCGTTGACGACCGACATCGCCCACACGGACGAGCTGATCTTCGTCGACGGCGAGCAGAGCTTCCGCTACGAGATGGACGGCTACGGGAATGTGCCGCCCTCCTCGATCCCGGGTCGGATCTACCGCTTCATGGATCGGCTCGGCCATCGCAACGCCTCGTCGCCGGATCCGGGCGCGTGGACGCCGGCGCAGGTGTCCGACGTGGTCGACTGGCTGCTGGGTCGTGCCGGATGAGGAGGCTCGTGTGGTCGGCCTGCGTCCTCGTGCGCGACCTGGGAGCCTCCTGATGACCCTTCCGCTGCCCGTGGCGATACCCGTTCCAGCACGCGAGCTGGTCCGGGCCTACGTGGCACTGACCAAGCCGCGGATCATCGAGCTCCTGCTGCTCACGACGCTGCCGGTGATGTTCCTCGCGAGCGACGGAGTGCCGCCCCTGGGCCTGGTGGTCGCGACGCTGGTGGGCGGCACGTTGTCGGCCGGCAGCGCCAATGCCCTGAACTGTGTGGTGGATGCCGACATCGACGCCCGGATGAGGCGAACGCGACGGCGGCCCCTGGCGCGCAATGTCCTGCCCCGGCGCTCCGCACTGCTGTTCGGGCTGACCCTCGGCTTCGTCTCCACCGCAGGCCTCGGCCTGCTGGTCAACTGGTGGTCGGCTCTCCTGGCGCTGGGCGCCAACGTGTTCTACGTGGTCGGCTACACGATGTGGCTCAAGCCACGCACGACGCAGAACATCGTCTGGGGCGGCGCAGCCGGCTGTGTCCCGACCCTCATCGGCTGGACTGCGGTGCGGGACGGGCTGGCCTGGCCCCCGGTCGTGCTGTTCCTGGTCGTGTTCTTCTGGACGCCGCCGCACTTCTGGGCGCTGGCCCTGCGTTACCGCGAGGACTACGCCGCGGCCGAGGTGCCGATGCTGCCGGTCGTGGCCACCGCGCACACCGTGGCGCGCCACATCCTGGGGTATGCCGTCGTCACGGTGGTGACCTCACTGGCGCTGTGGCCGGTCGCGCACACGGGTCTCGCCTACCCGATCATCGCCCTCGTCCTCGGGACCTGCTTCGTGGGGGAGTGCGGGCTGCTGCTCAGACGCTCTCGGGCCTCCGACGAGCTCGGCGCGCTGCGTCCGATGCGTCTGTTCCATCTCTCGAACCTCTACCTGACGCTGCTCTTCCTCTCAGTCGCGCTGGTGCCCTTCCTGCCCTGAGCATCCCCTGCGCCCGGCGGAGCCGTCCGGTGCTGTCCTCAGGACTCTCGACAGGAACGCCATCGCGGCCGGGTAGGCGTCCATCCGGTTCACGCGCTTGGCGAGGCCGTGGCCCTCGTCGTCGTAGACCCGCAGGTCGCACTCGACGCCCTTGGCGTCCAGCGCCGCCTTGATCTGCTCCGCCTCGGACAGCGGCACCCGCGGGTCGTTGGCCCCGTGGATGACGAACAGCGGGGCGACCATCTGGTCGAGGTAGCTGATCGGGGACGCCTTCTCCAGCAGGTCCCGGTGGTGCGCGAGGCTGCCGTACTCGCGCTCCCGGAACGCCCGCCGGTAGCCGGAGGTGTTCTCCAGGAACGTCACCAGCGACGACATGCCGACGATGTCGACGCCGGCCGCCCAGCGCCCCGGCTGCATCGACACACCCGCGAGCACCATGTAGCCGCCGTACGAGCCGCCCCACAGCGCGCTCCGGTCGGCGTCCAGGCCCCGGCTGGGCAGCCAGTCGTGGAGCGCGGCGAGGTCGGCGACCGAGTCCAGCCGCTTCTCGACGTCGTCGAGGGAGTACCACCGTTTGCCGTAGCCGGTGGAGCCGCGCACGTTGGGCACCAGCACCGCGAAGCCGAGCAGGCTCAGCGCCTGCAGCACCGGGCTGAAGATCTGGTGCGCGGCCGCCTCCGGGCCGCCGTGCACGTGCACCACCGAGGCTCCGGCCAGCCCGGACGCCGGGCCCGGTGCCGCGGCGTACAGGAAGCAGGGCACCTGCTCGCCGTCCGGCGTCGGTACCCGGTGCACGGTCGGGACGGTCAGCCGGTCCCGTAGCGCGGCCGGCACGGCCTCGCGGCCGTCGACGACGACGTCGGCGGCGCCGGTTGCGGCGTCGACGCGATGCAGCGAGCCGGGATCGGCGGGGCTCGTCAGCGCGACCAGGATCCGCGACGAGTCGGCGGCCCAGCGCGCTCCCGTGACCGCGGACGGCGGCAGCTCGACAGCGCAGCGCCTGGTGCCGTCCGCCTCGTGCACCGCGAACGTCACCGCGCCGTCGGTGAGCGTCCCGACCAGCAGGGCCGCGCCGTCCGGCGCCGTCCAGACGAGCAGGTCGTGCTCGGGGTCCTCGACCAGCGTGCGCCAGGCGCCGTCGACGGTGAGTGAGACCACGGCGGTGAACTCGCGCCCGTGGTTGGACGACATCACGATCGCGTCGTCGCCGGCAGCCCACGCGACCTGCTCATGGGACGCCGGCTCGTCCTCGTCGGTGAGCGTCCGCGATCCGCCGGCTCCCGCGACGCCGACGACCATCGAGTTCGGCAGCAGGCTGAGCCGGTTCACGACCACGCGACTGCCGTCGTGCGAGACGACCGTCTCCGCGACGTACCCGCCCTCGTCGAAGACCACCCGCTCGTCGCCCGAGGCCAGGTCGCGGACCACCACGTCCATATCGACGTCGTTGCGCCGGTTGGTGGAGTACACCAGCGACGTGGCGGTGACGTCCTGGATGTTGTGCATGTGCTGGGGGTCGACCACCAGCGGCTGAAGGTCCTCGGGCGAGGCGGGCCGACCGAGAGGCGCGGAGAGGTCGAGGACCGACAGCTGCATGTGCTCGTCACCGTCGTTGTCGTGCTCGACGAGCACGGCGCGGCTGCCGGGGAGGTAACGTCCCGAGCAGCGCGAGGGCAGGTCGGTCAGCGGAGTGCGGGTGCCGTCGGGGGCGATCTCGACGAGCTGCAGGCTGCCGAGGTCGTCGGTGCCGGCCAGCACTCGTCCCTCCGGGTCGATGTCGAAGCCCGTCCACACCCGGATGTCGAGGAGATCGTGGACGAGTCGCTGGAGGTCGTCGGGCTCGGACATGTCCCGAAACCTACAACCCGGTTGCCTCCGCCGTCGGTCCCGGTGCGAGCAGTGCTACCGCGAACCCCGGGACCCTGCCCTCGCCACTGGTCTGGGCCTGGTCCCTCCCGGGGGAGCAGGCGTCATCTCGTTCTCGTGATCAGCCTTTCGCGGTCGAAGGTGGCGGCGACGACCCGCCATCCGAGCAGGTCGAGCAGCAGTACCGCGAGCCCGGTCGCGAGGACCAGGGCAAGGGTCATGTGGAGCACGCCGAACGAGACGAGATAGGCCAGCAGCAGGACCGGCATGGCTGCCAGGGTTCCGAGCTGCTGGGCAACCCGGACGTCGCTGGCTCGCGTGGAGATCGCGATCGCGATCCAGATCGTCAGCACCGAGATCAGAGGGGTGAAGAGCACCTGGGTGGCGACGTCGGGCCACTGGAGGACGGCCGCGGTGACCGCCGGCTCGGCGAACACCACGGTGCAGACGGCGAAGCCGGAGTACACGGCGTACGAGAGGACCAGGGAGGGGACCAGCGCCGCCATGGCCTTGGCCAGCAGCAGCTCCTCGCCCTGGATGGCGGTGGTGAGCACCGGTTCCAACGTCGCCTGGACCCGCTCACCGACCACGGCGTAGCCGGCGATCACCGAGGGCACCAGGGCGGGGATTCCCAGCAGGATCACCAGCGGGTCACCGTGGAGGCTGGCGGCGGCCGAGGCGGGCAGTGCGATCACGAAGATGAGCGGGAAGGTGACGACACCCAGCGGAAGAACCGCCATGGTCGCGATGATCGACCCGTTCCGCCGGTACTCGCGAAGCTCCTTGCGGTAGACGGCCAGAACCCGTGCCCTGGTCGCGCTCACTGCGGCGCCCGCCTGGGTCTGCTCGCCCATCAGCTCGAGGTAGACGTCCTCCAAGGAGTGGTGCGCCTCACCGATCGACAAGACGTCAGCCCCTGAAGCCACGAGGGCCCGTGTGAGGTGGGGGGCTGCCAACGCCGGGTCGGACACGGTGAGCACGTAGGAGGCCTCCGCGCTGCCTGTTCGCCACCGCTTCACGCCCGGGACTCCGGTGAAGACCGCGTCGGGTGAGGGCAGCGGGACCAGCGTCCTGACGGCCAGGGCCCTCGCGAAGAGTCGCTCGCGCAGCTCATCGGGTCGACCGACCGCGCGCAGGGTCGTGCTCAAGAGCGCGACTCGGTCGCAGAGGCGTTCAGCCTCGTCGAGTCGGTGCGTGGTGAGGAAGATCGTCACTCCCCGCTGGCGGAGTCCGTCGACCAGCTCGTGAACCTCTCGCGCTGCCGCCGGGTCCAGGCCAGATGTCGGCTCGTCCAGGAACAGCACCTCAGCGTCGGGCAGCAGCGCCCTGGCCAGACTCACCCGCTGGCGCAGCCCTTTGGACAACGTCCCGCAGACGTCGTCGGCCCGGTCGTCGAGGCCGACGGTCTGCAGCACCCGCTTGATCCGCTGTGGCGCGTCCGGCAGCGCGTACAGGCCGGCAAAGCACGCCAGGTTCTCGGCCACCGTCAGCCGCAGGTAGAGGCCGGGAGACTCGGGCATGACCGCGATGCGCTCGCGGATCCGCATGCCGTTCTCCGGTACCAGCGGGATCCCGGCGACGAACGCCGAGCCCGAGGTGGGTGCGATCAACGTGCACAGAGTCCGCACCGTCGTCGTCTTCCCGGCACCGTTCGGCCCGAGGAACCCGAAGACCTCACCATGGCCGATCTCGAAGGAGACGTCCTCGAACGCGACTCGGTCACCGAAGCGCTTGCCCAGACCGTCGACGGACAGAGCCGAGCCGGTTCTTCCGTCCTCAGTCATCACGCTGCTCCGGTTCACACACGGGTTGGGCCGGCAACAGTCCGCCCCCCACAATGCTAGGGCGCGAGGCCTCGCCGGCCCCGGCGCAGACCCGGCTGGAACGACGCTTGGCCTGCGGGTACCAGGTGGGCGACGCCCCCGCTCGCTGGCTCAGATCGGTCGGATCGGCTCAAGGTGAGGGTGTGTCTTCGGCGTCCTTGGCGCAACGGGTGTTCCGGACTGTGGGCGAGAGCTCAGCCTCGGAGCGGGTGGCCGCCGCCCATCCCATGCTCACGGACGTCACCCTCGGGTGCTGGCTCAGCGCCTCCATACTCGACCTGGCAGGCGGGGCCGGCTCTCGTGGCAGCGCGAAGCTGTTGCTCGGGATCGGTCTGCTCGCTGCCACCATCCTCTTCCTCAGCTCCCTGGTTGCGCGGGTGCGGGGCCGGTACTCGGCAGGCTCGCGGTTCGCACTCGCGGGAAACCTGGTCATGGCGGGTGCGGGCTTCCTCGGCGGCCATCTGGCTCTCAACCGAGGAACTGCCAGTCGGGCCTGAGGGTTGGCGTCGGGAGCCCGGCCTGAGCGGTCGACGGTGGGCTGCGCGAGGATGACGGCGTGGAGATCAAGGACGCGCTGCTGCGCGCGCAGGAGGTCGCCGCCCCCGAGGTGGGCCGCGGCCGGCTCGCCGAGTACATCCCCAGCCTGGCGTCGGTGGATCCGTTCCAGTTCGGGATGGCGGTCGCCTCCTGCGACGGCCAGGTGCACGTCGTCGGAGACGCCGACGTGCGCTTCTCGGTGCAGAGCATCAGCAAGGTGTTCACGCTCGCGCTGGTCATCGCCGCCGAGGGGGAGCGCATCTGGGAGCGGGTGTCACGCGAGCCGTCCGGCAACCCGTTCAACTCCCTGCTCCAGCTCGACCAGGAGGCGGGACGGCCGCGCAACCCGTTCATCAACGCCGGGGCACTCGTCGTCACCGACCGGCTGCATGCGCTGACCGGCGACGCGTTCGGCACGCTTCTCGACCTGGTGCGCAGGGAGAGCGGCCGCGACGACATCGGCAGCGACCCGGAGGTGGCCCGTTCGGAGCTCGAGGCCGGGCACCGCACGTCGGCGCTCGCACACCTGCTTGCCAGCTACGGGAACCTCGAGTGTCCAGTCGACCAGGTGATCAACCAGTACGTCGCGCAGTGCGCGCTCTCGATGACCTGCCGCGAGCTGGCGCTCGCCGGGCTGTTCCTGGCCCACGACGGCGTGCTCTCGGACGCGACGAGGCTGCTCAGCGAGCGGCAGACGAAGCGGGTCAACGCCGTCATGCTCACCTGCGGCACCTACGACTCGGCCGGCGACTTCGCCTACCGGGTCGGGCTGCCGGCCAAGAGCGGCGTCGGTGGCGGCATCCTGGCCGTCATCCCCGACCGCGGTGTCGCCTGCGTATGGAGCCCCGCGCTGGGCCCCTCCGGGAGCTCGGCAGCCGGGCTGGCCGCGCTGGACGCGTTCACGACGTACTCCGACTGGACGGTCTTCTAAGGGCTCGCCCCTGCTCATCAGCGAGTCCGGGGAGCCGACAGCGGATGGGGCCCAGGGCGGCCGGGGACTCGTCGGCCGCTGGGTCAGTCGGTCGAGCGGTACCTCCGCAGCAGCGCGGCCGACCCGGAGAGGGCGACGACCAGCCCGCCGTAGGCGTAGGTCGTGGCGGCGAGGCCGATGTGGGGAGCCGAGATGCCGGCGATCACGGCGGGAATGCCGAAGGCGAGATAGCTGACCACGAAGACCGAGGCGAAGAGCTCGCCCCGCTCGTCCGGAGCGACGACCGGCGTGATCGAGCGCATGATGCCCAGGAAGGAGGTGCCGAAGCCCGATCCGGCGATCACGGCAGCGGCGATGAAACCCCAGTAGGAGCCGGCCGCCAGCGCCACGAGCGTGAGCGCGGTGCCGAAGGCGAGCGCCGTGGTGCCGTAGAGGGTGATCTGCCGGGACGATCGCTTGCGCGCGAGGAAGCTGGACAGTGCGCCGACCCCGGTGAGGGTGGTCACCACGAGACCCTGCTCGAGGTGGTTGGCCCCTCCCAGCTCCTGGGCCGCGAGCGGAGCGCCGAGCGAGAGGTAGAGCCCGCCGGTGGCCCAGCCGGCGAAGAGCGCCGGGGCGCTGCGGACGAAGGCCGGACGGGCCGAGCGGGGGACGCCGACCTGGGGGCGGAGGGATCGGAGGAGACCGGTGTGGCGCGGAGAGGTCTCCGGCAGGAGCCAGAGGGCGAGCGCGAGCACGACGTACACGCCGGTGAGCGCGCCGAAGACGTGGGCCAGCGGGGAGTCCGTCCGGTCGATGACCGCACCACCGACCACCGCACCGAGCGCGAGGCCGGCGAGCGGGACGACGCTGTTGAACGTCGCGGCGATGCCGGGGCGGCTCTCGGGCTCGAGGTCGACCACTGTCGCGGTCAGCGACGAGAGCAGGAGGCCGCTCGCGACGCCCTGCACGATCCGGGCCAGGACCAGCAGCGCGACGGAGTCGGCGTGCCAGAAGACCAGCATGCTCAGCGCCAGCAGCGCGAAGGCCACCGAGACGACCGGGCGACGACCGAGGTGGTCGGACAGCGAGCCGGTCACCAGCAAGGTCAGCAGCAGCGCGACGGCGTACACGGCGAAGATCGCGGTCAACGTGGCGGGGGAGAACCCGATCTCCCGCTCGAGCACGGGGTAGAACGGCGACGGCGCGCTGGCCCCGACCATCATCGCCAGGAGCGCGCCGAGGGCCAGGACGAACCCGGTCGCGTGACCGCGGCGGACCCGGCCGGAGGCTTCGACTGCGAGGGGCATGTGGAGGTCCTCAGTGGGTCCGGGTTCGAACGGAACGGTTCGAAACTATTGGAACTATGGGAACCGTACGTGAGTTCTGGCGTCGGTTCAACTATCGTCGAACCATGTCCGCCGCGCCAGAGCTTCAGCACCCCGAGATGAGTGAGGTCGCCCTCACCGACGTGCTGTTCGCCCTGAGCGACCCGACCCGCCTCGAGCTGGCCCGCCAGCTGGTCGACGGCCCGATGGACATGGCCTCCTGCAGCGCGACCGGCGGCCCCGTGCCGAAGGCGACCAAGTCCCACCAGCTGAAGGTGCTGCGCGAAGCCGGAGTCGTGCGCAACGTCCCCAAGGGGCGCGGGCGCCTGCTCAGCCTCCGGCGCGACGAGCTGGACGCCGCGTTCCCGGGCCTGCTCGACTCCGTGCTCGGCCCCCGGGCGACGCCTACCGAGTAGCCGGTCGGGTGGATGCCCCGCAGAGGGTCCGTCCCGGCCCAGAGGGCCGGGAGTATCTTTGACAACGTGGGCAGCCCGCAGACGACCTCGGTGTTCCTGCGGCCGCTCGGTACGCCGCTGCCGCTGGGCTTCATCGCACTGGCTGCAGCGACGACGGTCTTCGGGGCAGTGCAGCTGGGCTGGCTCGCGGCTGACCAGGGTCGAGTCGCAGCACAGGCTGCCTTGGCGTTCACCGTCCCGTTGCTGCTCCTGGCCACGGTTCTCGGCTTTCTCACCCGCGACCCGGTGGCGGGGACCGGGATGGCGGTGCAGGCCGGCACCTGGGCCGCCGTGGGGACAGTGACACTCGCGAGTCCTCCCGGCACCCACAGTGCTGCCCTCGGGGTCGTGCTGCTGGTGAGCGCGGCCGCCCAGGCGGTGTCCACGGTCGCGGCGATCACCAAGCTGACGGCCGCGGCAGTGATGGCGCTGTCCGCTGTGCGGTTCGCGGTCACCGGTGTCGCCGATCTCACGGCGAACCACACCTGGCTCCAGGCCGCCGGTGTGTGTGGACTGGCGCTGGGTGTCGTCGCCCTGTTCGCAGCCATGGCCTTCGAGCTGGAGGCAGCCCAGCACCCCCTCCTGCCCACCGGCCGCCGGGGTGCCGGTCGTGAAGCCCTGGACGACGACTTCGTCGACCAGACCCGGTCCGTGGCCGCCGAGGCGGGCGTCCGTCGCCAGCTCTGAGGCTGACGCGCCGGTTGGATGCGGCCCTTGGTGGGGTCGCGGGCCCGTTTCACGGACCCGCCGGGGGGCACTACCTCTTTGACGGCTGCACCCACGCTGCCCTCGTGCACATGTTGCGCCACGCAAACGGTGGCCATCCCGATCCACCGGGCTCGGGAAGGGCCGTCGGCCCTGGTCTACGATCGTCGACCCACGCGAGTTGTCAGGCTTGTGCACCACCAAGCGTTGTCGACGGCCGTGTCCTCTTCCACCCCCTCTTCGCAAAGGACATCGCCGGTGAAAAGCCCGCACAGCGAATCGTCGCCCGCCCCGGTCGTCACTCGTGAACGAGTCATCGGGAGGGGCATCGCGTGGACGGCCTCGTGGAGCCTCCGGTGGCTGATCATCGCGGGCGCCGCCCTGCTCGTAGGGATGCTGGTCGGCCGACTCTGGGGCATCCTGCTGCCCACGGTCCTGGCCCTCATCCTGACGACGCTCCTGGAACCGCTCGCTCGGCTGATGCACCTCAGGTTGCGACTCCCTCGTGCGCTGGCAGCGATGCTCACCCTCGTCGGGGCGCTCGCGGTGCTCGGGTTGGTGTTCGTGCTCATCGCTCCGTCGGTCGCCAGCCAGGTGGACAACATCGCCGGAAGTGCGTCGGAGGGCCTTCAACAGATCCGGGACTGGCTCCAGTCGAACAGCTTCGTCACCCGCGACCAGCTCGACACGGCTGTGCAGGCCATGCAAGACCGGCTTCAGTCCAGCGCGAGTGCCATTGCCTCGGGCATCTTGGTCGGAGTCGGCGCCGTCGCATCCGCTCTGATCACGATCCTGCTGACCTTGGTCCTGACCTTCTTCTTCCTCAAGGACGGGCACCGGTTCATCCCTCTCGCCACGCATGCCGCCGGACGGTCCGCGGGGGAGCACGTGGCAGAGGTGCTGCGCCGCTCGTGGCAGGTGCTGGGTGGCTTCATCCGGGCTCAGGCGTTGGTGGGAGCGGCCGACGGTGTGCTGATCGGCGCCGGCCTCCTGATCGTGGGTGTTCCGGCTGCCATCCCCCTGGCGATCCTGACGTTCTTCGGAGGGTTCGTGCCGATCGTCGGCGCCGTCGTCGTCGGCGCCATCGCTGTGCTGGTCGCCCTGGTGTCCAATGGGCTGGCGGGCGCGCTGGTCGTGCTGGTGATCATCCTGGCCGTGCAGCAGATCGAGGGCAACGTGCTCCAGCCCCTTCTCCAGGGCAAGACGATGGACCTCCACGCGGCGGTGATCCTGCTCGCCGTGACCTTGGGCTCCACCCTCTTCGGGGTGGCCGGTGCGTTCCTCGCCGTCCCGGTGGTCGCCGTCGCCGCCACGGTCCTGCGCTACCTCGACGAGGTCGCCGAGCGTCACGTGGTGCCCCCCGAGCCCTCGATCGCCGCACAGGCAGAGGGACCGGCCGAGGCGGCCGAGGCGGTCGGTGACCAGCGATGACGCTGCGAGAGGTGAACACGGGTCGCCCTCACTCACGGGGCGGCGTGCGCCCGGTCACAGGTGCGCGTCGAGCCAGGCCACGACGTCGGCGGTGACCTCGTCGCGGTTGATCTCGTTGAGGATCTCGTGCCGGGCACCGTCGTACAGCTTCACCGTCACGTCGCCCAGCCCGGCGTCCCGGTAGCGCTGGCCGAGCACCTCCACGAGCCGTCCGCCACCGGCCAGCGGGTCCTCGGAGCCGGAGACGACCAGCAGCGGCAAGTCGGACCGGATGCCGGCGAGCACGGTCGGATCGGCGAGCGTCGCCGCGGCACCGAAGAGCGCCGGCACGGTCTCGTCCGGCAGGTCGAAGCCGCACAACGGGTCGGCCACGTAGCGGTCGACCTCGGCCTCGTCGCGCGAGAGCCACTCGTAGCCCGTGCGGTGCTCGAAGCCGGCGTTGAAGGCCTCGAGCCCGCCAGGCCCTTCGGCCTCCGCCATGCCGGCTGCCAGCAGGTCGAGTGCGGTGCTGCCCGACAGGACGACCCCGGCGTACTGCTCGGAGTGGGTGAGGATCACCGACTGGGCGGCGAACGAGCCCATCGAGTGGGCGAAGAGGAACAGCGGCAGGTCGCCGTGCAGGCTGGCGCCGTACGCCGCCACGTCGGCGATCAACGCCTCGAACCCGGGGCCACCGAAGTCGCCAGGCGTGCCGGTGATCGAGGCGCCGTGCCCGCGGTGGTCGCAGGCGCGGACGGTGTAGCCGGCGTCGTTGAGGGCTCGCGCGAACCGGTCGTAGCGTGCGGAGTGCTCGGCGAGGCCGTGGGCGACCTGCACCACGCCGCGTGGCTCGGCGACGTCCCACTCGTAGCCGGCCAGCTCGAGACCGTCGACGGGCGAGGTGAAGGTGGAGCGCTGCATAGTCATGGCCGCACCCTAGGGGTCCAACCAGCACCTCGGCCACGGTCCGCACCTCTGGGCCGCCGGCACAGCTGGGTGGTCACGCCGGTGCGAGACCCCTCTGGCGGACAGCCGTCGTGGACGACACTGTGAGCATGTCCACGAGGTCCGGCGACGAGCGACGACCGCGAGCGCCGGCGCCCGACGGCGCGGACGGCCGTCCCCGCGTGCGCTGGGGGTTCGGGGTCGGGCTCGCGCTGGCCGCCGACACGGCCGTCACGTTCGCGTTGGCGCTGACGGCCGTCCCGGACGACGTCCCCTACCCGTTCACCAGCGACCTGGTCGCGGCTCAGTGGCCGGGGGACTACCTGTGGATGTATCCAGCCATGCTGCTGATGCTGCTCTTCGTCGCCTTCGCCGCGACGGTGCATCAGTTCGCACCCCGGCCCCGGGCGATGGCCAGCCTGCTCGGGCTGTGCTTCGCGTGCGTCGCGGCGACGGTCCTGCTCATCGACTACTTCATCCAGGTGACTGCGGTGCCGTTGAGCCTCGAGAAGGGACAGCTCGATGGTTGGGCGATGCTGACGATGTACAACCCGCACGGTGTCTTCATAGCGCTCGAAGAGCTCGGCTACCTCCTGATGAGCCTCACCCTGGCGCTGCTCTCCTCGGTGTTCAACGGGAGGAATCGGCTCGAGCACACCATCCGTTGGCTCTTCCGGCTCAGCCTCGCGGCGGTGGTTGGCGCGCTCGTGGTCGTGTCATGGGTGCAGGGCATGGACCGGGCAGACGTCTTCGAGACCATCGCCGTCTCGATCGTCTGGCTGACGATCCTCGTCGGCGCCCCGCTCGTCGCGGTCGTGCTGCGGCGCACGCCTGACCACTCCTGACCTGCATGAGGGTCGCACAGGCTGAACAGGGACCGGGGACGGCGACCGGAACCCATGCCGCCGGCATCCCGCGACACCGGCCTACAACGGCCTCGTGGAGAACACGCGGACCTGACGCGGCTCGGTCAGGCACTGGGTACTCGCAGACAGGTGCTGACCCGGTCGATCAGCCGGCGACGATGCGCGCCCGTAGGTAGGCGATGACGGCGAGCACGCGACGGTGGTCGTCGCTGCTCGTAGGCAGGTCGAGCTTCGTCAGGATCGAGCGGACGTGTGACTCCACGGTTCGTTCGTGGCACCAGAGCCGGCGTGCGATGCCGGCGTTCGTGAGCCCTTCGGCCATCAGCTTGAGGACCTCCTGTTCGCGGGCGCTCAGTCCGGCGACAGGGTCCTCCCGGCGGCCGGCCGCCACCAGCGCGGTGACGATGTCGGGATCCAGGACCGACCCGCCGCGTGCCACCCGGACGGCAGACTCGAGGAACGTGTCGACGTCGAGAACCCTGTCCTTGAGCAGGTACCCGAACCCTCCGCCGGTGCCGATCAGCTCCACAGCGTGGGCGGTCTCGATGTGCTGGGAGAGGACCAGAACCCCGGTGTCCGGGCGGCGCGCGGCCCGGATCGCCACCGCTGCCACCAGACCTTCGTCGCGGTAGGTCGGCGGCATCCGCACGTCGACGAGTACGAGGTCGGGCTCGTGTTCGGCGACCACGGCGAGGAGCGCTTCGGCGCGATCGAGCTTGGCGACGACCTCGTGACCGGCGTCGGTGAACAGGGCCGCGAACGGACTGTCGAGAACCAGGCTTCCGCCGTGCGCGCGAACTCGTTCGGCGAGCCCGGTCAGTCCGGAACCCCCGACGCGAGCGCCGCCGCGACCGTCGTCGGTGACCGTCACGTGCAAGGCGCCGTCCACGCCCCCTGCGCGCAACAGGATCTGGCTCGCGCCCGCGTGCTTCACCGCATTCGTGGCCGCCTCGCAGGCGACGAAGTAGGCCGCAGCCTCGACGCTCTCGGGAAGTCGAGCCGACGGCAGGTCGAGCTCCAGGGGCACCGGTAGCCCGTCGGCCAGCTCGGTCAGAGCCGCGCGCAGTCCTTCCTCGAGCGAGGCCGGCGCATCGCCACACGCAAGCCTCCGGGGGTCCGCGATCGTCCGGCCGATCTCGCCGACGGCGGCGTCGAGCGCGGGTTCGAGCCCGGCCTCCTGGGCTGGGAGCGCGCGCTGAAGCCGGCGCAGTTGAAGACCGAGCGAGAGCAGCCGCTGCTGCGCGCCATCGTGCAGGTCGGGCTCGACCCGACGCCGCTCCTCGTGTCCTGCCTCGGCGATGCGCAACTGGGCATCGAGCACGAAGGCCGTCTGCGCCTTGACCTCGGCGTGCAGCCGGGCGATCTCCAGGGCGAGCGCAGACTCCCGGACGACAGTGTCGTACAGGAGCCCCGGAACCGCGGCGCCTGATCGGACCTCGGCCCCACCGGCCCCGAGCGGGGTCCACCCGTGATCGTCGGAACACGCGGCACCTGTGCCGTCGACGCACCACCCAGGCTGACCCAGCCGGAACCGAAGGGTCAGCGCCTCGCCGTCGAACGCCGCCGCGAGCACGTCCACCAGCTCCACGGGCGTGCGTCGACCCTGGCGCAGATCATCGGTGAACGAACGCAGCAATGCAGACCTCGGCCAAGGTCAACAGGCCACCCAACGCCGACATCATCACGAGCAACCAGCCGATGCCGTGACGCGGGTAGCGCTGCAGCACCCTGACGCCGAGGACCGCACTGACCAGCACGGCAGCGGTCGAGGCCATCAGCTCGAGCACACTCATATCGCGCGGCGGTGGGTGGGACAGCTCGAGGGCGACGGACAGCCCCATGCTGACCACGCCGACCAGCACCAGGGACCAGCTCATCCGCGACACACAAGAAGTCTGCACCCGCGCAGTCGCAGCGGTCATCAGTGCCACTACGCACCCGACTTCCGGTGCTCGCTCCGATGCAGCCGCCTCCCGGCGAGCCTAACGTCGGGATCGACAGCAACCCCACGAGTTCAGGGAGGCACCCTGTGAACAAGACCATCATCGGACTAGGCGCCATCGTCGTCGGAGCCGGTTTCGCAGCAGCCGGTACCGGTGCCCGCTACGGTGCCACCGCAGCGCATCGCTTCACTCTGGTCGCGAATCAGTTGACCAGCTCGCTCCTCGCCCGACCATGCGACAACTGCGTCGAGTTCTCCCATCCCGAAGGCGCCCACATCGGAGGTACGGAGGCCGTTCCTGCCCGTCGGCACGGTGGATGAGAGGTTCTCCACCGCCATGGTGCTGATCGGCTTCGCCCTCGGGTGGGCGCTGATGGCAGTCCTGTCCACTCGGCTCACCGACCAGCCACAACGCTGGGCCGTGGCGCCGGCGGTCTTCATGGGGCTGGCCGGCGCGCTGGTGCTCCTGGCCCCGGACGCCGTGGTGGATGCGCTGGGGTGGGTCTGGCCGCCGGCCCTGGTGGTCTTGGTGGCCTGGGTCTGGACCCGCGCCAGGCGCGAGCTGCACAGCCGGAGCAGGGTGTGGCTGCTGAACCCGGTGCTGGTCGTCCTGGTGCTCCTCGCCCTCGGCGGAGGCTGGTCGTCTCGGTGCGGACCGGGGAACCGCTGAAGCGTCCCTGCCGCGAGAGTTGCGCGGCATAGCTGCCGACGCCGCTTGACGCGACCATTGCCCACAAGGGGCCTGAACTGCCTCGACCTTCCCCACATCGATGCGTGCCTGCGGTGGGGTTCTGGCCCAGATAGGGACCGCAGCGAGGCGAGCGAAGGACGGGTTCAACGGCCCTTGACTTGCCGATAGGGAAGGACGACTGTGTCAGGCAGGGGCTGTGCTCTGGGCCCCTCCCAGGTGGGTGGTCACGGCACCGACGACGGGACCTCTCATCCAGGTGCGGCCTGGTGCGAGGAGGAGCTGATGGTGAACCTGAGATGGTCCAGGTCGGTCCGGCGCAAGATCGTCGCTCTCTGCATGGCGACGGCCGGGGTGGCGGCGCTGGCTGCCTGCGGCGGTGGCGGTTCCTCAATCACGGCGAACGGTACTCCGATCCTCAACTGGTACATCTACAACCCTGGCGCCACGGTGTTCGCCGACGCCGCGAAGAAGTGCACAGAGCAGTCGAACGGCTCCTACCTGGTCAAGGTCAACTACCTGCCGGCCGCGGCCGACGGGCAGCGGCAACAGATGGTCCGCCGGCTGGCCGCACAGGATTCCTCCCTGGACATCCTCGGACTCGACGTCACCTGGACCCCAGAGTTCGCCGAAGCCCAATGGATCGAACCGTGGCCGGCAGCCGAGACTTCGAAGGTCCGCGACGGCACTCTTGCGGCGATGGTCACGACGGCCACCTGGAAGAACAAGCTCTACTCCGCGCCCTTCAACACCAACACCCAACTGCTGTGGTACCGCAAGGACCTCGTCCCGAATCCGCCGAAGACCTGGGACGAGATGATCAGCATGTCCGAGAAGCTGGCCCAGCAGGGCAAGCCGCACTTGGTCGAGATCCAGGGCGCGCAGTACGAGGGCTATGTCGTCTGGTTCAACACCATGGTCGAGTCAGCCGGCGGGTCGATCCTGAACAGCGACAACACGAAGGCCGCCCTGGGACAGCCGGCGGTGACCGCCCTGGAGACCATGAAGAAGCTGGCTACCTCGGTCGCCGCCGACCCTTCCCTGTCGAACCAGATGGAGGACCAGAACCGGCTGGCCTTCGAGAGCGGCTCCGCAGCCTTCCAGCTCAACTACCCGTTCATCTACCCCGCGGCCAAGGCCGATGTCCCGCAGATCTTCAAGAACCTGGCCTGGACGACCTACCCACGGGTGAAAGCCAACGAGCCCTCGCACGTGACGATCGGCGGCATCGACCTGGCCGTGTCTGCCTACTCCCCGCACAAGCAGCAGGCCTTCAAGGCCATCGAGTGCCTGCGCGGTCGGGACAACCAGATCACCAACGCTGTCCAGGCGGGGCTGCCACCGGTTCTCACCAGCATCTACGAGAACCCGACGGCGAGCTTCAAGAAGGAGTACCCCTTCTACCAGGACATCTTCACCGCTCTCACGCAGGCGAGTGTCCGGCCGCAGAGCCCGGCCTACCAGAACCTCTCCATCCTGATCGCCGCGACGCTCTCGCCGCCGTCGGGCCTCCAGCCGCAGCAGGACGTCAACGATCTCAACAGCGGCATCAGTGACGCTCTCCAGTCGAAGGGACTGATCCCGTGAGCCACACCACGGCAGCCTCGCCGCAGCCCGGCGGAGGGGACACTGAGCCGGCCACGCACGGCGGGCTGTCCGAGCGGGCCCGGGCCGAACGCAAGCTCGGCTGGACCCTCTGCGCGCCCGCCGCCACCGTGATGATCCTGGTGACCGCCTACCCGATCGGGTACGCCATCTACCTGTCGTTGCAGCGCTACGACCTGCGCTTCCCCAGCCAGGCCCAGTTCGTGGGGCTGAGCAACTACGCCACCGTGCTCACCTCGTCCATCTGGTGGAATGCCTTCTGGGTCACCGCGCTGATCACGGTGGTCTCGGTCAGTATCGAGTTCGTGCTCGGCTTCGCCGTCGCCATGCTGATGCACCGGACCTTGTGGGCGCGCGGCATCTTGCGGACCTCGGTGCTAATCCCCTATGGCATCGTCACCGTGGTGGCGGCGTACTCCTGGCTCTATGCCTGGACCCCCGACAACGGCTACCTCGCGAACCTCCTGCCGAGCGGCACGGCCCCGCTGACCGAGACCTTCCCGTCACTGGCGATCATCATCCTTGCCGAGGTGTGGAAGACCACCCCGTTCATGGCGCTGCTGCTGCTGGCCGGACTCTCGCTCGTCGACGACAACCTGCTCAACGCGGCCAAGGTCGACGGCGCAACACCGTGGCAGCGGTTCACCAAGATCACCGTCCCGATGATGAAGCCCGCCATCTTGGTGGCCCTGTTGTTCCGCACGCTCGACGCATTCCGCATCTTCGACAACATCTTCATCCTCACCAACGGCACCGCGGGCACCGGATCGGTGTCGATCGTGGACTACGACAACCTCACGATCGCGCTGAACCTGGGACTCGGGTCGGCGATCTCCGTGCTGATCTTCATTGCGGTGGCCATCATCGCCTACCTGTTCGTCAAGGGGTTCGGGGCGGCCGCACCCGGCCAGGAGGTCAAGTAATGCCGATCACTCGCGCCAACGCCACCGGACGCCAGAAGACGGGGTATATCGGCGGCAACCTCTTGGTGGTGCTCATCGTCGCCGTCCCCGTCTGGTGGCTGATCTCCCTCTCGTTCAAGGACCCGTCCACGATCTCCGACGGCACCTTCATCCCCCGCAGGTGGACCCTGGAGAACTACCAGACCATCTTCAGCACCTCGGACTTCGTACGACCGCTGGGTAACTCGATCGGGATCGCGCTGATCTCTACGTTCATCGCGGTCGTGCTGGCATCGAGCGCGGCCTACGCCGTGGCACGGCTGGACTTCCCCGGCAAGCAGGTCCTGATCGGGGCCTCACTGCTGATCGCGATCTTCCCGCAGATCGCGCTGGCCACGCCGTTGTTCAACCTGTGGCGGGTGCTCGGGCTCTTCAACACCTGGCCCGGGCTGATCATCCCCTACGTGTCCTTCGCGCTGCCGCTGGCGATCTACACCCTCTCGGCGTTCTTCCGCGAGATCCCCTGGGACCTCGAGCGCGCCGCCCAGATCGACGGTGCAACCCCCTACCAGGCGTTCCGACGGGTCATCATCCCGCTGGCCGCTCCCGGGGTGGTCACCACCTCGATCTTGGTCTTCATCATGGCGTGGAACGACTTCATCTTCGCCATCACGCTCACCTCCACCAACACCTCGCGCACCGTGCCGGCGGCTATCGCCTTCTTCAACGGCTCGTCCCAGTTCACTACGCCGATCGGTTCGATCGCGGCCGCGGCGGTGATCATCACCATCCCGATCGTCATCTTCGTCGCCATCTTCCAGCGTCGGATCGTGGCCGGACTGACCTCGGCGCCGTCAAGGGTTAGGAGCCCCCGTGGCAGAGATCGTTCTGAAAGGTCACCAAGAAGTTCCCCGAGGGCGCGGTCGCCGCAAGGAGGTCGACCTCACATCGCCGATGGCGAGTTCGTGATCTTGGTGGGACCCTCCGGGTGCGGGAAGTCGACCACCCTGAACATGATCGCGGGCCTGGAGGACATCACCTCCGGTGAGCTGCGCATCGACGGTAAGGTGGTCAACGACCTCACACCCAAGGCCCGTGACATAGCGATGGTGTTCCAGTCCTACGCGCTCTACCCGCACATGACGGTGCGCGAGAACATGGCCTTCGCGCTCAGCCTTGCCAAGACCCCCCAGGCCGAGATCGACGAGAAGGTCAACAACGCCGCCGAGGTCCTCGACCTCACCCAGCACCTTGAACGCAAGCCGGCCAACCTTTCCGGTGGCCAGCGTCAGCGTGTGGCCATGGGCCGGGCCATCGTGCGCAACCCCAGCGCGTTCCTGATGGACGAGCCGCTGTCCAACCTGGACGCCAAGCTGCGGGTCCAGATGCGCACCGAGGTCTCGCGGCTGCAGAACCGGCTCGGCACCACCACGGTCTACGTGACCCACGACCAGGTGGAGGCGATGACGCTGGGCGACCGCGTCGCGGTCATGCGCGGTGGGGTCATCCAGCAGGTCGACACCCCCGAGGAGCTTTACGAGCGTCCGGTCAATCTTTTCGTGGCCGGTTTCATAGGGTCCCCGTCCATGAACTTCCTGTCCGCCCAGCTCGAGGGTGGCACCTTGCACACCCCGCTCGGTGACATCACCCTGCCCGACGAGCACCGCGCCAAGTTGGAGAAGGCCGGCGGCGGCAACCGGGACGTCGTGATGGGGATCCGGCCCGAGAACTTCGAGGACGCCAACCTGGTCGGGGACAAGAGGAAGCACGGCTCCACGGTCACCATCACCGTGGACGTCCTGGAGTCACTGGGGGCGGACAAGTTCATCTACTTCAGCCTGGAGGGTGGGCAGGCTCAGGCAAAGGACCTGGAGGAGCTAGCCCGCGACACTGGATCAGCGCTCGGGACCAACCAGGTCACGGCCCGCCTCGACGCCGCCAGCCGGGCCAGGGAGAACCAGGACCTGGAGGTCTGGTTCGACGCGCGAAAGGTGGCGGTCTTCGACCTTGAGTCGGGCAAGAACCTTACCCTGTAATGGCATAGTCGGTCGGTTGTCCTCCTGGCGCATGAGCTGGCACGTGGCCAGCAGTCTCAGCGTGGGCTCAAGCAGCACGGAGCTGACAGTGCAAGCATGACACCAGACACGGGCTGGAGGTCGGGCAGTGCGATCTCGGACGGGCCGGTGCCGGGAGCCCGTCGCCTCCACCAGCGCGCCGACCCCCCGGGGAGCATGGGGCACTCTCTCAACTGGGTCGCGACCCACCCCAGTGTTGACGTCCTGACCATTCGGCCAGGAGCGCGGCGGGGCACTGTTGCGCTGAGGGTGGACATCTTCTCGCGTGGAGCCAGATCCGAGCGTCTCTCCTCGTCGCCCGCTGCAACTTCGCCGCAGCGGCCTTCTGGGCGGAGCCGACGCCAGCCGGGCCTCGACATGGTGAGCAGTTGGAGGGGCAGAAGCGTCGTAGACATGGTGGTCACCACTTGCGGCGATGGCGGACCGGCCAGGCCTCGCCCGCCGCTGACCGGGGAGGCATTCGAACAGATCGACCCTACGCCCGCGACAGACGACAAGCGCGTCGGCTGGCGCTGGTTTGACGCGCGTGGCTACCCGAGGTCGGCGCCAGTACTGCGCTGTGGGTCAGAGCCTGCGCCACACGTTCTCGACCGCACTCGGGCCGGGGGACCACGCGGAGATCCACGGCCCTGTGCCCTCCGACTGGTCGATGACGCCCTCCTCGAGCCAGGTGTAGCGGTCTGAGAGCACCGCGGTGGCGATGTCCTTGTCGGTGTCGTCGCTGTTGCTCCAGAGCCGGTCGAAGAGCGCCTTGACCCGCAGCCGGGACTGCTCGCAGAACGCCTCGGCGAGCTCGTAGGCGGGGTGGCCCTGCACGGGGTTCTCTGCCCGGACCATCTCGGCGCGGGTGCAGGAGGCCGCCATGGCGAACAGCTCAGCGCCGATGTCCACGATGCGGCCCAGGAAGCTCTGGCGGTACTCCAGCCTCGCCTGCCACCGCGACATCCCGTAGAACGTCTGCCGGGCCAGCTTGCGCGAGGACCGCTCGACGAACCGCAGGTGGCCGGCCAGCGGACCGAACTCGGCGTACGACGTGGGCACGGTGCCCGGGCCGGCGACGAGCTTGGGGAACCACCTGGCGTAGAACCCGCTCGCCTCGACCGCCGCCTTGGCCTTCGCCTTGAGGTCGGCGTCCAGGCTGGCCAGGTCACCGGCCGCGGCGAGATGGGCGTCAACCGCCTCGCGCGCGATGAGCAGGTGCATGATCTCGGTGGAGCCCTCGAAGATTCGGTTGATCCGCAGATCGCGGACCAGCTGCTCGGCGGGCACTGCCCGCTCGCCGCGGGCGGCCTTGGAGTCGGCGGTCTCGTAGCCGCGGCCGCCCAGGATCTGCACCAGCTCGTCGATGATGCGGCAGGCCATCTCGCTGGCCCACAGCTTGGCGAGGGCCGCCTCGATCCTGATGTCCTTGCTGCCCGCATCGGCGAGCTGCGCGGACAGCTCGCCCACCGACTCCAGCGCGAAGGTGGTGGCGGCGATGAAGGAGATCTTCTCCGCGACAGCGCCGTGCTCACCGACCGGCTTGCCCCACTGGACTCGTTCGCGCGACCACTCCCGCGCGATCTTCAGTGACCACTTGCCGGCACCGGTGCACATCGCGGGGATCGACAGCCGGCCGGTGTTGAGGGTGCTGAGGGCGATCTTGAGACCTTCGCCCTCGCGACCCAATCGGTTCTCGGCGGGCACCCGTACGTCGTGGAACCGGGTGACGCCGTTCTCGATGCCCCGCAGCCCCATGAAGGAGTTGCGGTGCTCGACGGTGATGCCGGGGGAGTCCACCTCGACGACGAAGGCGCTGATGCCACCCTTGCCTCCCTCGTGTCCTGGGACGTAGGCCATCGCGACGACGAGCTCGGCGATGACGCCGTTGGTTGTCCACAGCTTGACGCCGTTGAGCAGGTAGGAGCCGTCAGGCTGGATCACCGCGGTCGTCGCCAGCCGTGCCGGGTCGGAGCCGACATCCGGCTCGGTGAGCAGGAACGCGGTGACCGCCCCCGCCGCGCACCGTGGCAGCAAGCGCTGCTTCTGGTCCTCGGTGCCGAAGCTCTTGACCGGCTCGGGAACACCGATCGACTGGTGAGCCGAGAGCAGCGCACCCAGCGAGGGGTGGATCGAGCCGACGAGCTGGAGGGCACGTCCGTAGTAGGTCATGGTGAGGCCCAGGCCTCCGTACTCGGTCGGGATCTTCATGCCCATGGCCCCGACGTCGGCGAGCGCCCGGACGTCCTCGTCTCGAACGACCGCGCCCCGATCGATGGCACGGCCGTCGATGGACTCACAGACCGTCCGGAGCCGGCTGAGGAACGCCTCGCCGCGCTCCACGGAATCGGCCTCGGACCTGGGGTGCGGATGGATCAGCTCGAGGTCGAAGCGACCGAGGTAGAGCTCCTTGGCGAAGCTGGGCCGATCCCACGTTGTCTGTCGGGCGGCCTCAGCGACCTCACGCGCCCGCTGTTCGGTGACGGCGCCGCGCTGCTGATCTGGACGGGCCCCCATGGTGGGCTGAGCGTCTGTGCTCACGACAGAAACCTCCGCTGGAGTGCCTTGTTACCTTCCAGTGGTACCCGCTGGTAGCCCTCATGGGAAGGGGCCCAAGCGGGTCGCGCGCCCAGAACAGGAATGCGAGGGCCGTCCGCGGACATGTCGGCGCTCTCACCCGATCCCACCCGGCCCCTGCGCGGCGGGTCCAGGTCGCCGACACTTCGAGGTTGAAGGAGTCGACGAGCCCCCGGCGGGGGAGCCGCCGTCGAGCCCCGCTCTGTGATCTCCGCCGGGGTCAGGCGCCCTTGGTCGCCGTGCATAGAAACACACCGAACTCGCGGTCACCCTTGAGGATGGTCGTGGCGTCGACGAAGCGGACGTCGGCGAAGCCGACACGGGCCAACTGCTCGGCAAGGCGTTCCCTGTCGAATCCGTGATGTCCGTCGAAGTCGACCTTGTCGGCGTGGAAGGCCCCGTCGGGATCCTCGTCAAGGTCCGCGATGGCCAGCCGACCACCCTCGACCAGGAGCCCCGCCACCGACCGCAGCAGCCCATCCGGGTCCTGTACGTGGTGCAGCGCCATGGAGCTCCAGACCACGTCGTAGGCCCCCTCGAGCCGATCTGTGGTGAGGTCTGCCTGGACGGCGCGCAGCCGGTCACCGAGCCCTGCCGCCTCGATCCGCTCCCGTGCGACCTGCACCATTCCGGCGGACGGGTCGGTCACGACGACGGAGCCGACCCGGTCGGCAAGCAGGATACTCAGCCGACCGGTGCCGCCGCCGATGTCGACAGCGCTCATCCGAGGCCCGAGGTTCACGGTCTCGGCAATGGCCCGGGCCACCGCCACCTGCCGCTCCTCGTGGCCGGGGTCGTCGTCCCACGTCACGGCCTCTTCGTCGAATCGCTTGTGCTCGTGCATGTGACCGACCCTAGTCCCGGCTCGCCGGCGTGGACCGTCGACTGGGAGGCGAGGGCCGAGACGATGCCTGGACAGGCATCGGCGGCGGTTCGACGCACGCCCGATTGCGTACGCCGGGCCCCGCGCGCGGCCATCCGAGGGGTAGATGGCCACCTCGGTCAGCGCGGCACGCTGGAGTGCCCGTCCTGCTCGTTCAAGCAGATATGCCGTACGGGTCGTTGGCCACGCTGGAGATCGGCACGATCTCGCGTCCGAGGGGCGCCAGCGACAAAGGGATCATCTTCCAGCAGGCGACGCCGAACGGGATCCCGATGATCGTGATCATCAGAAGCGCGCCTGCGAGCAGGTGCATCAAGGCCAGTTCCCAACCGAGAAAGATGATCCACACGACATTGCCGATCACTGACCAAACGCCCGCGTCGCGTCGCCAAGTCGTCGTCCGCCCGAATGGCCAGAGGACGAAATTCGCCAAGCGGAAGGACGCGATGCCGAAGGGGATCGTGACGATGAGTACGAATGCGAGCAAGCCGGCTATGACGTAGCCGATAGCGAGCCAGAATCCGGCGAGCACCAGCCACAGAATGTTGCCTACCGTCTTCACAAGACCACCCCAGCAGATTCGCGGCTTCTGTCAAGGCACACCAACGTGCTCGTTGCGCCACACCCTGCGCAAGACCTCGCCGGACGTCGGAGTCCGGGTCGACCGCCCCTCGCTCAACTCCGAGGGCGTCGATCTGGCCTACGGTTCGACACCGCGTCCATCTGGCCGCTCTGACGCAGCCCGTGGCGAGTCCAAGGGCACCAGTCCGGGCGACCATCTCGATTCCGCGGGCCCGTGCGTGTCACCTCGTCAGCCTCGTGCAGGGCCATCCGCACGTTGCGGCTCGCAGGCCGCGTCGGGCAGCCTCGTTGCGCGCCGGTACCCCATGGGTGGGTCACGTGCTCACCTGGCTGGGGCTAGAGGTGTTCCGGCTAAACGACGATAGGCCCCGTTTCCGGGGCCCATCGACAGTGTCCGAGGGGGGACTTGAACCCCCACGCCCGATAAAGGGCACTAGCACCTCAAGCTAGCGCGTCTACCTATTCCGCCACCCGGACAGGGTGCGCTCGCACGGCCCGGAACGGGCCCTGATCGCGGCGGTAACTGTAGCAAAGCCGGACCCGGATCGACGCATCGGGCGCCTGTCCGGAGCGGGTGCCAGGATGGGGGCATGAGCCCACGCACCGAGGACCGAGACCAGGCGTCGTACGACCCGGCGGCCGAGGTCGTCGAGATCTGCCGTGACCTGCTGCGGATGGACACCACCAACTACGGCGACGGGTCGGGCCCGGGGGAGCGCAAGGCCGCCGAGCACGTCGCGTCGCTGCTGTCCGACGTCGGCCTCGAGCCGGAGATCTTCGAGGGCGTCGAGGGGCGCACCAACGTGGTGGCCCGCTGGGGGTCGGGCGATCGCGACCCGCTGCTGCTGCACGGCCATCTCGACGTCGTCCCGGCGGAGGCCGACGACTGGACCGTGCACCCGTTCTCCGGTGAGATCCAGGACGGCTACCTCTGGGGCCGGGGCGCGGTCGACATGAAGGACTTCGACGCGATGCTGCTCTCCGTGGTCCGGGCCCGCGCCCGGGCCGGCGCCGAGCCGGAGCGGCCGATGGTGCTCTGCTTCACCGCGGACGAGGAGGCCGGCGGGCACCAGGGCGCCGAGCAGATCGTGCTCAAGCGCCCGGACCTGCTCGAGGGCTGCACCGAGGGCATCGGCGAGGTCGGCGGGTTCAGCGCCACCGTGCGCGGCCGGCGGGTCTACCTGATCGAGGCCGCCGAGAAGGGCATGGCCTGGATGCGGCTGACCGCCAAGGGCAACGCCGGCCACGGCTCGATGCGGCACCCCGACAACGCCGTGACCGCGCTGAGCGCCGCCGTCGCGCGGATCGGCGCCCACGAGTGGCCCGTGCGGCTGACCCCGTCGATGCAGGTGCTGCTCTCCTCGATCGGCGAGCTCGCCGGCGTCGAGGCCACCCCGGACAACGCCGAGGCGTTGGTCGACGAGTTCGGCCCGGCCGCCCGGATGCTCGGCGCGGTCATCAAGCACACCACCAACCCGACGATGCTGAACGCGGGCTACAAGGTCAACGTGGTCCCCGGTGAGGCGACCGCGCACGTGGACGGCCGGTTCCTACCGGGCTACGAGGACGAGTTCTTCGACACCCTGGCAGAGCTGGTCGGCGACCGGATCAGCATCGACTACGTGAGCCGTCAGAACGGTCTCGAGACCACCTTCGACGGCGACCTCGTCGACGCGATGACCGCCTCCCTGCTGGCCGAGGACCCGGACGCGATCGTGGCGCCGTACCTGATGTCCGGTGGCACCGACGCCAAGCACTGGGACAAGCTCGGGATCCGCTGCTTCGGGTTCGCCCCGCTGCGGCTGCCCGGCGACCTGGACTTCACCGCGCTGTTCCACGGCGTCGACGAGCGGGTGCCCACCGACGCGCTGGAGTTCGGCGCGCGGGTCTTCGACCGGTTCCTCGACCGGGCCTGACCGGGAGGTCAGAGGCCGGTGATGCCGTAGCGCTTGAGCTTGCGGTACAGCGAGCTGCGCGACATCCCGAGATGGACCGCCGCCTGGAGCCGGTTGCCGCCGAGCTCCCGCAGCGCCGTGACGAGGGCGTCGCGCTCCGTCGCCTCCAGCGTGGTCAGCCGGCGGGTGCTCGCGGTGTGGCAGTAGCCCGGCAGGTCCTGCGCCTGGATCTCGCCCACCGGTCGCTTCGCGAGCGCACTGGCGAGTGCCTCGCGCAGCTGCGTCATGTTGCGCGGCCAGCTGTACCGCGCGATCAGCCGGGACGCCTCGGGGCTGAGCCGGACCCGCCGGTCGGGCCCCATCTCGCGCAGCGTGCGGGCGGTGAGCGCGTCGAGGTCGTCGACCCGGAACCGGATCGCCGGCAGGGTGACGGCCCGGTCGAAGTGCGGCAGCAGCAGCTGGAAGGGCAGGCCGATGCCCAGGCTGCCCTCGAGCACCGTCGCGGCGACGGACAGGTCGCGGGTGTCCCGGAGCGCTTCGAGCTTCTCCTGTGCGCGCTCGGCACCCGCGGTGGTGAGCTGGTCGAGGTGCCGCAGGATGAACAGCGTCGGACCGGTGCCGCTGTCGGGCTCGCGCAGCGAGAAGCGGCTGTCGTCGGTGATCTCGCGGGCGTCGAGGGACACGCACCGCCCCTCGGGGTGGACACGGTGGAAGAGCTCGGCCAGCAGGGTGAACTTGCCGGTGCCGGTCTCGCCGATCACCAGCAGGTCCTCGCGGGCTCCGAGCGCCGCGACCGTCTCCGCACACGCCTGTCGCCAGGCGGGGCTCGAGCCGTCCGCGACCGAGGCCGGGCGCCGACGCAGCCCGCCGGCGATCACCGAGGTACGGCGGTGCGGCAGGCTCAGGGAGGGCAGGGTGCGCTCGGCCGGAATCTGCTGCGCGAGCCGGTCCTCGACCCGGACCTCCTCGTTGAGCAGCATCACGATCCCGGTCACCTGGTCGCCGTTGACGATCCGCGACACGCGCACGTGCACGACCCGACCGTCCGGGAGAATCACCGTGTCGACGGAGCGGTCCCGCCGTCCCATCAGCATGCGCCCGTGCTGCTGGAGCAGGAACTGCTCCTCGGGGGCGAACCTCGCCTGCGCCCGCTCGTTGACCATGAGCGAGCTGCCGCCGACGGCGATCGCTGCCTGGCGCGGGCGGTTGCAGGCCTTGAGGTACATCTCGAAGAGGGCCTGATGGGCCTGGTTGCGGTCCAGCAGCAGGTTGCGGGCGATGTCGTCGGCGGCTGACTTCACCAGGGTGTGGATCACCGGGGACCAGCTCTCGGCCAGCGAGCTGATGTCGAGGACGCCCTCCACCCGGCCGGTGACCGGGTCGAGGATGGGCGCACCGGTGCACGCGAACTTCACCAGCCTCTCGCTGAAGTGCTCGGCCCCGACCACCGCGACCGAGGACCCCGCCTCGAACACGGTGCCGATCCCGTTGGTGCCGACCCCGTCCTCGACGAAGGCGAAGCCCTTGAAGAAGTCGACCCCGTCGAGCACCCGCGCCACGGACGTGGAGCAGTCCAGCCGGTCCACGATCCGGGCGTTCGCGTCGGCCAGCGCGATGGTGACCGGGACGTCCAGCATGTCGTCGGAGAGCCGCTCGATCACCGGTCGTGCGCATCGCACGAGGCGGGTGTCGTAGTCGACGTCCTCGTGGTACTGCACGAGGTAGACGTCGGCATCGACACCGGCGGACTGGCTGCGCCGCCACGACGCCCGGACCACGTCGGGAACCCCGGCCGCGCCCGGCTCGCCGGACTCCAGGAAGTCGGCCCGGGCCGCGGCGATGCGGAGTCGACGGTCGTCAGCTTCCAACCTCGGCCTCCTCCCCGGGGGAGCAGGCGACCCCGACCGGTGTCGAGCCCGCCTCCCCCCAGCGTGCCTCGAAGCAGCCGGCTTCACCAGACCCCCGTCGGCGCGGGCTGTGTCCCAGGTTGGGACACCTCGGTGGACCGGCACGGCCGCAGCATGGGTGGCAAGGACGTGACTCACGACATGCGGAAGGACGCGAGCAGATGACGGACACGATGACCGGAACCGCCGACCCCGACCAGGCGACCAGCACGTTGGACGCGCTGATCATCGGAGCGGGCGTCGCCGGCCTGTACGAGCTGCACCAGCTGCGCAAGCAGGGCCTGAAGGTGCGGGCGTACGACGCGGCCGCGGACGTGGGCGGCACCTGGTACTGGAATCGGTACCCCGGAGCCCGCTTCGACTCCGAGGCGTACATCTACCAGTACCTCTTCGACGAGGACCTGTACAAGAACTGGAGCTGGAGCCAGCGCTTCCCCGACCAGCCCGAGATCGAGCGGTGGCTGCACTACGTCACCGACACCCTCGACCTGCGTGAGGACATCACGTTCGACACCCGCGTCGACAGCGCCACCTACGACGAGGACCGGGGCCGCTGGACGGTGCGGACCGACACCGGTGAGGTGATCGACACCCAGTTCCTGGTCACCTGCTGCGGCATGCTGTCGGCGCCGATGGAGGACATCATCCCCGGCCGGGAGTCCTTCCGCGGGCAGCTCGTGCACACCTCCCGCTACCCGGAGGAGGGCCTGGACCTCGCCGGCAAGCAGGTCGGCGTGATCGGGATCGGCGCGACCGGCATCCAGGTGATCCAGACCATCGCGTCCGAGGTGGACCACCTGACCGTGTTCGCACGCACGCCGCAGTACGTCGTCCCGATGAAGAACCCGGCGTACGGCGAGGCCGACGTCGCGGCGTACAAGGACCGCTTCGAGGAGCTCCAGAAGACGCTGCCGCACACCTTCACCGGCTTCGAGTACGACTTCGAGCACGAGTGGGCCGCGGAGACACCCGAGCAGCGCCGGGAGGTCCTCGAGGCGACCTACGGGAACGGCTCGCTGAAGGTGTGGCTCGCGTCGTTCGCCGAGATGTTCTTCGACGAGGCGGTCAGCGAGGAGATCTCCGAGTTCGTGCGGGACAAGATGCGGGCCCGGCTCAAGGACCCGCACCTCATCGACACGCTCGTGCCCACCGACTACGGCTTCGGCACCCACCGGGTCCCGCTGGAGAACGGCTACCTGGAGGTCTACCTCCGCGACAACGTCGACCTGGTCAACGTGCGCGACAACCCGATCGCCGAGTTCGTCCCGGAGGGCCTCCGGCTGGCCGACGGCACCGTGCACGAGCTCGACGTGATCGTCATGGCCACCGGGTTCGACGCCGGGACCGGCGCGCTGACCCGGATGGACATCACCGGACGGGGCGGGCGCACGATCCGCGACGACTGGGGCACCGAGATCCGGACCACCATGGGCCTGATGAAGCACGGCTACCCGAACCTGTTCACCACCGCCGTCCCGCTCGCCCCCTCGGCGGCCCTGTGCAACATGACCACCTGCCTGCAGCAGCAGACCGAGTGGATCGACGACTGCATCCGGCACCTGCGCGAGGAGGGCAAGAGCGTCATCGAGCCGACCGCGGAGGGCGAGGACGCCTGGGTGCGCCACCACGACGAGACCGCGGAGCTGAACCTGATCTCCAAGACGACGTCGTGGTACCTCGGCTCGAACGTGCCCGGCAAGCCGCGCCGGGTGCTGTCCTACACCGGCGGCGTCGGCGTGTACCGGCAGAAGTGCGACGAGGAGGCGGCTGCCAGCTACCCGGCGTTCGAGATCAGCTGACCACACCACCAGGGAACGGAGAGACCATGAGTGCACAGATCGACCATGAAGGTTTCGGCAAGAAGGCCGACGCGATCCTCCAGCGGGCCGTCGACGCGGACGCACCGGTGGCGGGCGTGGTGGCCATGCTGAGCGACCGCGAGGGCAACGTGTACGAGGGCGCCGCCGGCAAGCGGGTGCTCGGCGGCGGCCAGGAGATGACGCTGGACACCGTGTTCGCGTTGTTCTCCACCACCAAGGCGATCACCGCGACCGCGGCGCTGCAGCTGGTCGAGGAGGGCAAGCTGGACCTCGACGCGCCTGCGAAGCAGTACGCGCCCGACCTCGGCACGCTGCAGGTGATCGAGGGGTTCGACGACGCGGGGGAGCCCCGGCTCCGCCCGCCGGCCAGCGATGTGACCACGCGGCAGCTGCTCACCCACAGCGCCGGGTTCGGCTACGACTTCTTCAACGCGCACTACAACCGGCTCGCGGAGGAGAAGGGCCAGCCCAGCGTGATCACGGGCACCAAGGCGGCGCTGATGACTCCGCTGCTGTTCGACCCCGGCAGCAAGTGGGAGTACGGCACCAACGTCGACTGGGCGGGCCAGGTGGTCGAGGGGATCACCGGGAAGCGGCTCGGGGAGGTGATGGCCGAGCGGATCTTCGAGCCCTGTGGCATCACCGACATGACCTTCGCGATCGACGACGCCCGCCGCCCCCGGGTCGCGGGCATGCACGCGCGGGGCGCGGACGGCTCGCTCACGCCGATGGCGTTCGAGCTGCCGTCCCCACCCGAGGTCGACTTCGGCGGCCACGGCCTCTACGGCACCGTCGGCGACTACATGCGGTTCATCCGGATGTGGCTCAACGACGGCCGCGGCGAGCACGGGCAGGTGCTCAAGCCGGAGACCGTCGAGATGGCCGTGCAGCGCCACCTCGCCGACACCCTGCACGTCACCGCTCTGCCGGGGGTGATCCCGTCGCTGTCCAACGACGCGGAGTTCTGGCCGGGCCTGCCGAAGTCGTGGTCGCTGGCGTTCATGATGAACGACGAGCAGGCGCCGACCGGCCGACCGGCCGGCGGGCAGGGGTGGGCGGGCCTGGCCAACCTCTTCTACTGGGTGGACCGGTCGAACGGCATCGGCGGCTTCTGGGCCACCCAGATCCTGCCGTTCGGCGATCCCACCTCGTTCGGCGAGTACCTGGCGTTCGAGTCCGCGGCCTACGAGTCACTGTCGGGCAGCGCCGCCGCCTGAGGGCGTACGCCGACCTCGGCCGGGCTCAGGCCTGGCTGAGGTCGGCCTCGTCCAGCGGGGCCTCGTTCTCGTCCCCGTCGACCGGCACCACCACCACGGGGCAGTGCGCGTTGCCGATCACCTGGTTGGCCGTCGACCCGGTCACCAGACCCCGGAAGCCGCCGATGCCTCGGGAGCCGACGACCAGCATCACCGCACCCTCGGACGACTCCACCAGCCGGCGACCGGGGTGGCCGTGCACCGCGTGGCAGGTCACCTCGCACGCCGCGGGGAGGTCGAGCGCGGCCACGTCACGCTCGAGGCGCTCGAGCACCGCGGCCTCGAAGTCGTGCAGCGGCGGGACATAGCCGGCCGACCACGTGGACGGGCGGGGCGCCGAGGAGAGCGCCCAGCTGCGCACCACGTGCAGGGGCAGGGCGAGGCGCGCGGCCAGCTTCGCCGCCCAGCGGACGGCCTGGGACGACGGCTGCGAGCCGTCGTGTCCCACGAGGATGCCCCCCGACGCGTCGATCGAGGTGACGACCGTGTCCATGGTGTGCTCCTGGGTGTCGAGGCGGTGAGGGGTCACAGGTAGTACGTCGAGCGCTGCCGGATGATCTTGCGCCGGAGGACGACGCGGCGGGTGCCGTCGGGGGAGAGCCGGAGCCGGTCGAGCTCCCAGCCGCCGTGCTCGGCCCGGTCCACGAGCATCCGGGTGACCGAGCTGCGGGAGAACTCCCGCGAGATGGTGAGCCGCTCGAACTCGTACTCGACCCCGGGGCTGAGCGCGCGACGCCGCGAGATGGTGTCGAGAGGTGCGCGAGACATGCGCCCTATCGTGACACGCCGAGCCCCACCGGTGGGGGACAGGGCCGCGGGTCGGCTCAGTCGGCGGAGACGTCGTCGAGGGCCGCGACGATCTGGGCCGGCAGCGTGCAGTCCTCGACGGTCAGCGACCCGCGCAGCTGGGCGGCGGTCCGTGCCCCGACGATCGGGGCGGTGACACCGGGCCGGTCCCGCACCCAGGTCAGCGCCACCTCCAGCGGGGACCAGTCCAGCCCCTCCGCGGCGCGGGCGACCGCCTCCACGATCCGGGCACTGCGCTCGTCGAGGTAGCTGCCGACGAAGTTCGCGAAGTGCGGCGAGGCCGCCCGGGAGTCGCCCGGGGTGCCGTGCCGGTACTTCCCGGTCAGCACGCCGCGGCCCAGCGGGGACCACGGCAGCAGCCCCATGCCGAGAGCCGAGGCAGCCGGCAGCACCTCGGCCTCGACCCGGCGGTTCAGCAGCGAGTACTCCACCTGGGTGGAGGCCAGCACCGCCCGCCCGGGCACCGCGCGCTGCCAGGTCGCGGCCTGGGCACTCTGCCAGCCGGTGTAGTTCGACACCCCCACGTACGACGCGCGGCCGGTGCTGACCGCGTAGTCGAGCGCGGTCAGGGTCTCCTCGAGGGGGGTGTCGTCGACCCAGGTGTGCACCTGCCACAGGTCGACGTGGTCGACGCCGAGCCGCTTCAGGGACGCATCGAGGGTGGCGATCAGGTAGCCGCGCGAGGCGTTGGTGTCGCGGGAGCCCCGGCCGCCCCGGCTGATCCCGGCCTTGGTGGCGAGGACGACGTCGTCGCGGGCCACCACGTCGCCGATCAACGAGCCGACCAGCTCCTCGGAGGCGCCTTCGCCGTACCCCGCGGCGGTGTCGACCAGCGTGCCGCCCGCCTCGGTGAAGGCGATCATCTGGTCGCGCGCCTCGTGCTCGTCCGTGTCGCGGCCCCAGGTGAGCGTGCCGAGACCCAGACGGGACACCCGAAGCCCCGTCCGGCCGAGGTTGCGCTGCTGCATGCGGGTCACGCTATCGAGACCGAGCCGTCACCCGGGTCACGCCTCGCCGGGCACGGCCCACCCCGTCGGTTCTGTCACATCCACCCGACATGCCCGGGCTTGTCATGTTCGCATCATCTCGGCCCCCGTACTGTGTGCCCTGCCCTCCCCGACCAGCAGGAAGAGCAGATGGACTACATCCAGGCAGTCATCCTCGGCATCGTCGAAGGACTGACCGAGTTCCTCCCGGTCTCCAGCACCGGCCACCTCACCATCACCGAGCAGCTGCTCGGCCTGCAGGTGGACGACCCCGCGGTCACCGCCTACACCGCCGTGATCCAGATGGGCGCGATCTTCGCGGTCATCTTCTACTTCTGGCGCGACATCTGGCGGATCGCCACGGCCTGGTCGGTGGGGCTGGTCAAGCCCGAGGTGCGGGGGCAGCTCGACCACCGGATGGGCTGGTACGTCATCGCCGGCTCGATCCCGATCGGGATCGTCGGCTTCGCGGCCAAGGGCCTGATCACCGGCCCGCTGCGCTCGCTGTGGGTGGTCGCCTTCGGGCTGATCCTGTGGAGCGTGGTGATGGTGATCGCCGAGCGGCGCGGCCGCCAGAACCGGGGCGAGAAGGACCTCACCCTGCGCGACGCGGTCATCGTCGGCCTGACGCAGTGCATCGCCCTGGTCCCGGGGGTCTCGCGCTCCGGGGCCACGATCTCGGGGGGCCTGCTGCTCGGGCTCGACCGGGTGACCGCGACCCGGCTGTCGTTCTTCCTGTCCATCCCGGCCCTGCTGGCCGCCGGCCTCTACGAGCTGCCGAGCGCCCTGGGCGGCGGCATCGGGATCGGCCAGACCATCGTCGGCACCCTGATCAGCTTCGTCGTCGCGTACGCCGCGGTGGCCTGGCTGCTGAGGTTCGTCGCCGGCAACTCGATCGTCAAGTTCGTGCCCTACCGGGTCGGCCTCGGCCTGCTGCTGATCGTGGCCCTCGGCGCCGGCTGGATGACCCCGACCTGATTCGGGAGCACCCTGCCCGCGAGGGTCAGAGCCAGCCGGACTTCTTGAAGAAGCGGTAGAGCACCAGCGAGGCACAGAGCATCAGGCCGAGTGAGAAGAAGTAGCCGAAGTGCCAGTGCAGCTCGGGCATGTTGACGAAGTTCTGCCCGTAGTTGCCGGCGATCAGCGTGCCGACGGCGGCGATCGCCACCCAGGCCGAGATCTTCCGCATGTCCTCGTTCTGCTGGAGGCTGAGCCGCGCCAGGTGGGCGTCGAAGGCGGTGGACAGCAGGCTGTCGAGCGTCTCGATGCTCTCCGTCACCCGGATCACGTGGTCGGCGACGTCCCGGAAGAACGGCGCCGCCTCCTGGGTCACGAACGGGACCGACCCGGTCGCGAACCGCTTCATCGGCTCCCGCAGCGGGTTGACCGCCCGACGCACCTCCGCGAGCTCGCGCTTGAGGTTGTAGATGCGCCGGGAGTCCTCGCTGCGGTCGGGGGAGAACACCGACGCCTCGACCTCGTCGACGTCCACCTCGAGCGAGGTCGCCACCTTCTCGTAGTCGTCGACGACCTTGTCGCAGACCGCGTAGACGACCGCCGAGGGGCCGTGACCGAGCACCGCGGTCTGCTGCTCGAGGTCGAGCCGGGCGTTGTGCAGCTCGGTGCCCTCACCGTGCCGGACGCTGACCACGAAGTCGCGGCCCACGAACAGGTTGATCTCCCCGGTCTCCACGGCGTCGTCCTCGTCGACGTACCAGAGCGTCTTGAGGACCAGGAACAACCCCTCGTCGTAGCGCTCGAGCTTGGGTCGCTGGTGGGCCTTCAGGGCGTCCTCGACGGCCAGCGGGTGCAGCGAGAACACCTTCGCGACGTACGCGAGCTCGTCCTCGGCGGGCTGGTGCAGCCCGACCCAGACGAAGTCGCCGTCACCGGTCGCCTTGCCGCGCACGGCGTACAGGTCATCCTTGGCACAGTTCACGTCCACGCGGACGCCGTCCCGGTAGAGCGCGCTGTCGACGATCATGGCGCCAGGGTACGTTCCCGCGGCCTGGGTAGGGTCGCTCCCATGCCGACCCTGATCCTGGCCCGCCACGGCCGCACCACCGCCAACGCGACCGGCGTCCTCGCCGGACGGAGCAAGGGCGTGCACCTCGACGACCACGGCCTCGAGCAGGCCAGGGCCGCGGGGGAGCGGCTGTCCGGGCTGCCGCTCGCGGTGGTCGTCTCCAGTCCCCTGGAGCGCTGCCGGGAGACCGCGCGCGAGCTCGTACGGCGGCAGGAGACCGGCACGCCGAAGGTCTCCACCGACCGGGGGCTGCTCGAGTGCGACTACGGCTCCTGGACCGGCCGCGACCTGAAGACGCTGGCCAAGGAGCCGATGTGGAAGACGGTCCAGGCGCACCCCTCCGCGGCGGTGTTCCCCGACGGCGAGTCGATGGCGGACATGTCCGCCCGCGCGGTCGCCACCGTGCGCCGCTGGGACGCGGCCGTCGAGGCCGAGCACGGCCCCGACGCGGCGTGGGTCGCGGTCAGCCACGGGGACGTGATCAAGGCGATCCTGGCCGACGCTCTCGGCATCCACCTCGACGCCTTCCAGCGGATCGTGGTGGACCCCGCATCGCTCTCGGTGGTGCGGTACACCCCGCTGCGGCCCTTCGTGATGACCATGAACACCACCGCGGGCGATCTGTCCCATCTGCGCCCTGCGGCCAAGAAGCGCCGCAGCCGCAAGGTGAGCAGTGACGCAGCCGTCGGTGGCGGTTCTGGGACCACCCCCTAGGCTCGTCGTCATGGCATCGGTGATCCACAGCTTCGACCCGCCCGAGCGGTTCGTCGCCGGCACGGTCGGGCCCCCCGGGCAACGCACCTTCTTCCTCCAGGCACGCACCGGACCCCGGGTGACCAGCGTCGCCCTGGAGAAGCAGCAGGTCCTCGTGCTGGCCGAGCGCATCGACGAGCTCCTCGATGAGCTGCTGCGCACCGTCGAGGGCGACAGCTCGATCCCGGCGCTGCCGCCGCTGGCGCTGGAGGACAACGACCCCCTCGAGCAGCCGATCGTCGAGGAGTTCCGCGCCGGCACCATGACGCTGTCCTGGGACAGCGCCGACGAGCGCGTCGTCGTCGAGGTCTTCCCGTTCAGCGAGGAGAGTGTCGTCGAGCCGGGCACCCCCGAGGACGAGATCGAGGAGCCCGAGCCCGAGGAGGTGCTCGTCGTCCGGCTGCCCGCGGGGCTGGCGCGCGCGTTCAGCAAGCGCGCCCAGGCCGTCGTCGGCGCGGGCCGGGAGCCGTGCCCGTTCTGCGGCAGCCCGCTCGACCCCTCCGGCCACCTGTGTCCGCGCGCGAACGGCTTCCGGCGCACCGAGTCCTCGCCCGAGGCATGACCTCGTCCGGTGGCGCCACGGACGGCCGGCCCGTCGACGCCGCCGACGAGCACGAGCTGCTCAACCGTGGCGAGATCGAGCTGCGCGGCCGGATCATGCCGGCGTCCAACGCGACGTTCTTCGGCACCGTGACCCTCGAGGGCGTCAGCGTCGAGTGCGTCTACAAGCCGGTCGCGGGGGAGCGGCCGCTGTGGGACTTCCCCGACGGCACCCTCGCCGGCCGGGAGGTGGCGGCGTACGTCGTCTCCGAGGCGCTGGGCTGGGCGGTCGTACCCCCGACCGTGCTGCGCGGCGACGCCCCCGCCGGACCGGGGATGGTGCAGGCCTGGCGGGAGCCCGCCGAGGGCCAGGACCCCGTCGACCTGGTGCCCGAGGGGCGGCTGCCGGAGGGCTACCTGCACGTCCTGGACGCCTACGACGCGACCGACCAGCCGATCTCGCTGGTCCACGAGGACAGCGACGCGCTGCGCCGGATGGCGGTCTTCGACATCGTGGTCAACAACGCCGACCGCAAGGGCGGGCACGTGCTGGCGATGACCGACGGGCACCGCTTCGGGGTCGACCACGGGGTCGCCTTCAACGTCGACGACAAGCTGCGCACGGTGCTGTGGGGCTGGGCCGCCGAGCCGCTGGACGAGGAGGACGCCGACGGGGTCCGCGCCCTGGTCGAGCGGCTGCGCGCCGACGGCAGCCCGCTCGCCGCGGCCCTCGCCGACCTCGTCTCGCCGGTGGAGGTGGCGGCCACGCTGCGCCGCTGCGAGATGCTGCTGCGTCGCCGGGTCATGCCGGTGCCCTCGGGTGGACGGCCCTCCATCCCGTGGCCGGCCTTCTGAGCACCTCCCGTTAGGCTTCGGGCATGCGTGCCTGGACCAGCCCTGTTGTGCCCCGGATCGACCTCGGGACGGCCGATCCGGTCCGGGTCCACGACACCGCGACCGGTGCGGTGGTGGAGACCGCCCCCGACGGCGGCGCCCGGATGTACGTCTGCGGGATCACCCCGTACGACGCCACCCACATCGGCCACGCCGCGACGTACATCGGCTTCGACCTGTTGAACCGCGCCTGGCGCGACGCGGGCCACGCCGTCCACTACACCCAGAACGTCACCGACGTCGACGACCCGCTGCTCGAGCGGGCCACCGCCACCGGCGTGGACTGGGTCGAGCTCGCCGAGCGGGAGACCGAGCTCTTCCGCACCGACATGACCGCACTGCGGGTGCTCGCCCCCGACGACTACGTCGGCGCGGTCGAGTCGATCCCGCTGGTCGTGGAGATGGTCCAGCAGCTCCAGGAGCGCGGCGCCGTCTACGAGGTCGAGGGCGACCTGTACTTCGCGGTCCGCTCCGACCCCCGCTTCGGCTCGGTGTCGCACCTGTCCGACGACCAGATGCTGGCGGTCTTCGCCGAGCGCGGCGGCGACCCCGACCGCTCCGGCAAGAAGGACCCGCTGGACTGCCTGCTCTGGCAGCGCGAGCGCGAGGGCGAGCCGGCCTGGGACACCGTGCTCGGCCGCGGGCGCCCCGGCTGGCACATCGAGTGCTCGGCGATCGCGCTGGAGCACCTGGGCCGCGGCTTCGACGTCCAGGGCGGCGGCAGCGACCTGGTCTTCCCGCACCACGAGATGAGCGCCTCCGAGGCCCAGGCGGCCTTCGAGGGCTCGACGTTCGCGCAGACCTACGTGCACGCCGGCATGGTCGGCTACCAGGGCGAGAAGATGTCGAAGTCCAAGGGCAACCTGGTGCTGGTCTCCTCGCTCCGCGAGGCCGGCGTCGATCCCATGGCCATCCGGCTGGCGATCCTCGCGCACCACTACCGCTCCGACTGGGAGTGGACCGAGGCCGACCTCGTCGGCGCCCAGACCCGCCTGGACTCCTGGCGTACGGCGCTCGCTAGCGCCTCCCGGGACCGGGCCGAGCGGCTGGCCCACGACGTCCGCGCCGCCCTCGCCGCCGACCTGGACGCCCCGGCCGCCCTCGCCGCCGTCGACGCCTGGGCCTCGGAGGACGCCGGCGACGGCTCGGGCGCCGAGCTGGTCGCCACCCTGGTCGACGCCCGCCTCGGCATCCGGCTCTGAGCGTCCGTCCGGCAACCCCGCGACGGACCCCCGCGCCCCAGCGAGGCGGCTACCCGTCGCCCTCGCGCCGCTTGAGGTACCGCTCGAACTCCCGCGCGATCGCCTCGCCGCTGGCCTCCGGCAGGTCGGCGGTGTCCCGGGTCTCCTCCAGCGCCCGGACGTAGTCGGCGATCTCCTCGTCCTCGTCGGAGAGCTCGTCGACCCCGCGCTCCCAGGCACGTGCCTCCTCGGGCAGGTCGGCCAGCGGGATGCTCACCTCGAGCAGGTCCTCGAGCTGGCCGAGCAGCGCCAGCGTCGCCTTGGGGCACGGCGGCTGCGCCACGTAGTGCGGGACCGCCGCCCAGAACGACACCACCGGCAGGTCGGCCTGGGTGGCCGCGTCCTGGAAGACCCCGACGATGCCGGTCGGGCCCTCGTAGTTCGACTGCTCCAGCTTGAGCCGGTCGGCGATCTCGGGCTCGGTGGCGGTCCCGGAGACCGGGATCGGGCGAGTGTGCGGGGTGTCGGCGAGCAGCGCGCCCAGGGTCACGACCATCTCCGCCCCGAGCTCCTCGGAGGCCGCCAGCAGCTCGGCGCAGAACTGCCGCCAGCGCATGTTCGGCTCGATGCCGCGCAGCAGGATCACGTCCCGCAGCGCCCCGGGAGGAGAGCAGACCGACAGCTGGGTGGAGGGCCAGGTGATCCGGCGCATCCCGTCCTCGGTGGTGCCGACGGAGGGACGGTTGACCTGGAAGTCGTAGAAGTCCTCGGGGTCGATCGCGGCGACGGTCCGGGCGTTCCACACCCGGGCCAGGTGGTCCACGACCGACGACGCTGCGTCGGCCGCGTCGTTCCAGCCCTCGAACGCCGCGACCAGCACCGGCGACCTCAGCTGGGGCACGTCCTCGATCTCGATCACGTCTCCAGCCTAGTCCCGGCGCTCGGCGGACGCGGCAGGTCCGGGCAGGCCCGGCGAGCCTCCGGCGCGACCTGACACAATGTGAGACGGGCGTGCCACCAGTTGGAATCGTCGACAGGGCGCCCGCGTTGGCCCCCTAGGCTTGCCGGGGCTCCGGCCAAGAGGCCCCCTGATCGCCCCCGACCCACCGAGGACTCCTTGACCGACTCGCTGATCCGACCAGACGCCACCGAGACGCTGACCGCCGCCCTGCGCGAGCGGATCCTGGTCATGGACGGTGCCATGGGCACGATGATCCAGCGGCACGGGCTGTCCGAGGAGGACTTCCGCGGGGACCGGTTCGCGGACTGGGACCGCGACGTACGCGGCAACTCCGACATGCTGAGCCTCACCCAGCCCGACGTGATCCGCTCGATCCACCGGGAGTACCTCGAGGCGGGGGCGGACCTCGTCGAGACCAACACCTTCAGCGCGCAGCGGATCTCCCAGGCCGACTACGGCATGGAGGAGCTCGCCTACGAGATGAACGTCGCGTCTGCCCGGCTGGCCCGGGAGGCCTGCGACGAGGTGACCGCCCGGACTCCGGACCGGCCACGCTGGGTGATCGGCGCGCTCGGCCCGACCAACACCACGGCCTCGATCTCGCCCGACGTGAACGACCCGGGCAAGCGCAACATCACCTACGACCGGCTCGTCGAGGCCTACCTCGAGCAGGCCAACGGTCTCGTCGACGGCGGCGCCGACCTGCTGCTGGTCGAGACGATCTTCGACACCCTGAACGCCAAGGCGGCGATCTTCGCACTGGAGACGCTGTTCGAGGAGCGCGGCCGGCGCTGGCCGGTCGTCATCTCCGGGACGATCACCGACGCGTCCGGGCGGACCCTCTCGGGACAGGTCACCGAGGCGTTCTGGAACTCCGTGCGGCACGCCCGGCCGCTGGCCATCGGCCTCAACTGTGCGCTGGGGGCAGCCGAGATGCGCCCGTACGTCGCGGAGCTCTCCCGTGCCGCGGACACCTTCGTGTCCTGCTACCCCAACGCCGGGCTGCCCAACGAGTTCGGCGAGTACGACGAGACGCCCGGCCAGACCGCCGGGGTGCTCGAGGAGTTCGCCCGCAGCGGGCTGGTGAACCTGCTCGGCGGCTGCTGCGGGACCACCCCCGAGCACATCGCCGCGATCGCCGAGGCCGCCGGCAGCGGCTCACCGCGCGAGATCCCGGTCGTCGAGCCGGCTCTCCGGCTCGCCGGCCTCGAACCGCTGACCGTCACCGGCGACTCGCTGTTCGTCAACGTCGGGGAGCGCACCAACATCACCGGCTCGGCACGGTTCCGCCGGCTGATCAAGGAGGGCGACTACACCACGGCACTGGCGGTCGCCCGCCAGCAGGTCGAGGCCGGCGCCCAGGTCATCGACATCAACATGGACGAGGGCATGATCGACGGCGTCGAGGCGATGGACCGCTTCGTCAAGCTGGTCGCCAGCGAGCCGGACATCTCCCGGGTGCCGGTGATGGTCGACTCCTCCAAGTGGGAGGTGATCGAGGCCGGGCTCAAGTGCGTGCAGGGCAAGCCGATCGTCAACTCCATCTCGATGAAGGAGGGCGAGGAGAAGTTCATCGCCCAGGCCCGGGTGTGCCGCAAGTACGGCGCCGCGGTCGTCGTGATGGCCTTCGACGAGGACGGCCAGGCCGACAACCTCGACCGTCGCAAGGCGATCTGCCGGCGTGCGTACGACCTGCTCGTCGACGAGGTGGGCTTCGAGCCTGCGGACATCATCTTCGACCCGAACATCTTCGCCGTCGCCACCGGGATCGAGGAGCACGCCAACTACGGGGTCGACTTCATCGAGGCCACTCGCTGGGTGAAGGCGAACCTCCCCGGCGCCCTGGTCTCCGGCGGGGTCTCGAACGTGTCCTTCTCCTTCCGCGGCAACAACCCGGTCCGGGAGGCGATCCACGCGGTCTTCCTCTACCACGCGATCCAGGCCGGCATGTCCATGGGGATCGTGAACGCCGGCGCCCTGGTGGTCTACGACGAGATCGACCCCGGGCTGCGCGAGCGGATCGAGGACGTCATCCTCAACCGGCGCGACGACAGCACCGAGCGGCTGCTCGAGATCGCGCCCGACTTCGCCGGCGACGGCACCGTCCGCGAGGTCGCCACCGAGGAGTGGCGCTCGCTGCCGGTGGCGGAGCGGCTCACGCACGCCCTGGTCAAGGGCATCGACGAGTTCGCGGAGTCCGACACCGAGGAGCTGCGCGCGGAGATCTCGGCCCGCGGCGGCCGCCCGATCGAGGTCATCGAGGGTCCGCTGATGGACGGCATGAACGTCGTGGGCGACCTGTTCGGCTCGGGAAGGATGTTCCTCCCGCAGGTGGTGAAGTCCGCACGCGTGATGAAGAAGGCCGTCGCCTACCTGATCCCGTTCATCGAGGCCGAGAAGAAGCCCGGTGACGTCGAGGAGAAGAAGGGCACGATCGTGATGGCCACGGTCAAGGGCGACGTGCACGACATCGGCAAGAACATCGTCGGCGTCGTCCTGCAGTGCAACAACTACGAGGTGATCGACCTCGGGGTGATGGTGCCCGCGCAGAAGATCATCGACACCGCCCGCGAGGTCGACGCCGACCTGATCGGGCTCTCCGGGCTGATCACGCCCTCGCTCGACGAGATGGTCACCTTCGCCACCGAGATGCAGCGGCAGGGCTTCGAGATCCCGCTGCTGGTCGGTGGGGCGACCACCTCGCGCGCCCACACCGCGGTCAAGGTCGACCCGAAGTACGACGGCCCCGTCGTCTGGGTCAAGGACGCCTCACGGTCGGTCCCGGTGGCCTCCTCGCTGCTGTCCGCCGAGCGGCGGGACAGGCTCATCGACGACGTGAACGCCGACTACGACTCGATCCGCGAGCGGCACGCCGCCAAGCACAACGACCGGGTGGTGCTGGCCCTGGCCGATGCCCGGGCGAACGCCACGCCGATGGGGTGGGACGGCTACGCCCCGCCGCAGCCGCGGATGACCGAGCGGGTCCGGGTCCTCACCGACTACCCGCTCGCCGAGCTGCGCGACTACATCGACTGGCAGCCGTTCTTCAACGCCTGGGAGATGAAGGGCCGCTTCCCCGACATCCTCAACAGCCCCTCGGCCGGCGAGGCCGCCCGCAAGCTGTACGACGACGCGCAGGCGATGCTCGACCGGGTGGTCGAGGAGCGCTGGCTACGCGCCAACGGGGTGGTCGGGCTGTTCCCGGCCAACGGCGTCGGCGACGACACCGAGGTGTACACCGACTCCTCACGCACCGAGGTGCTCACCCGGCTCAGCCACCTGCGCCAGCAGGGCCAGCACCGCGACGGCGTACCGAACCGATCCCTGGCCGACTACGTGGCCCCGAAGGAGACCGGCCTGCCCGACCACGTCGGCGCCTTCGCGGTCACCGCCGGCCTCGGCAGCCAGGACCGGGTCGCGGCGTTCAAGGCCGAGCACGACGACTACTCCGCGATCCTGCTCGAGTCGCTCGCGGACCGGCTGGCGGAGGCCTTCGCCGAGCGGCTGCACGAGCTGGTGCGCACCGACCTGTGGGGCTACGCCGAGGACGAGTCGCTCGACGCCGAGGGCCTGCTCAAGGAGCGGTACGACGGCATCCGGCCCGCCCCGGGCTACCCGGCCTGCCCCGAGCACACCGAGAAGGCCAAGCTCTGGCAGCTGCTCGACGTCGAGAAGGCATGCGGGATCACCCTCACCGAGAGCATGGCGATGTGGCCCGGTGCCTCGGTGAGCGGGTGGTACCTGTCCCACCCGCAGTCGCAGTACTTCGTCGTCGGCCGGATCGCGAAGGACCAGGTCGAGGACTACGCCGCCCGCAAGGGGATGTCGCTGGCTGAGGCAGAGCGCTGGCTCTCGCCCAACCTCGGCTACGAGCCGGAGGACTGAGTGATGACGAGCACACCCGGCGGCTGACACCGGCTGCTCGGCAGCGCCGTCGTGAAGGGCGCCGCGCGCGGGCGATGTCCGGGTCCACGTCTGGACTCCGTACCAGCTCGGTCCCAGACTGTGAGGGTGATCCAGCAGAAGCTGGTGGTGGCGTCGCGGATCGTCACCCAGGCGGGCGAGGACGTCGAAGCCCTGCTCCTGGCAGGGGACCGGGTGTTGGCCACCGGGTCCGTCCCGGACATGCGGACGCTGGCGCCGGGGGTGCAGCGCTGGGACTACCCGGGCGCGACGGTGGTGCCCGGTCTCAACGACGCGCACAGCCATCTGACGATGACCGCTGCACAGTCGATGGGCCTCGACCTGTCCGGCGAGCACCTCGACGGCAAGTCGTCGGCCGCTGAGGCCATCGGCAGCTTCGCGGCCACGTTGCCGGCCGGGTCGTGGCTGGTGGCCAGCAGGTACGACCCCGCCCGCAGCAGCGAAGGGCATCGCCTGACCCGCGCGGACCTCGACCGGATCGTGCCCGACGGGCCGGCGATCGTGGTGAACATCGGGGCGCATTGGGGTGTGGCGAACTCGCGGGCCCTCGCCCTCGGTGGCCTGGACGACGGGTCGGTCGATCCGCCCGGCGGCCAGCTGGGCCGCGACGAGCGCGGCCGTCTCGACGGCTACGTCGCCGAGCAGGCGTTGTTCGACTTCGTCTACCCGTCGCTGTCGTCACGGGCACCGGTCGTGCCCGTGCTCAGCCTCGACGACCATGTCCCGGCGATCCTCGCCGTCGCCCGGGACTTTCTGGCCTCCGGACTCACGTCCGTCGGGGACGCGATGGTCGGGCCGCACGAGTTCCGGGCGCTGCAGCTGGCGCGGGACCGGGGACTGGGGCTCCGGGTCAACGCGCTCCTCACCTACCCCCACCTGCCCCTGCTCGCGGACCTCGGGCTCCGCGACGGCTTCGGTGACGAGTGGCTGCGGATCGGGGGCGTCAAGGCGTTCGCGGACGGCGCGGTCGCTGGACGCACCTGCGCGGTGGCAGAGCCGTTCGAGGGCACTGAGGACCACGGCCTCCTCACGGTCGAGCCACCTCGGCTCCGGGCACTGGTCGAGCAGGCGAACCTCGCGGGCCTCCGCCTCGCCGTCCACGCCAACGGGGAACGGGCGATCACGATGGTGCTCGACGCACTGGAGGGCGAGGCCGGCCGCCGCCCTGGCGGACGGGGTCCGCGGCACCGGATCGAGCACTGCTCGATCGTGACCCCGGACATCCTGGCTCGGATGGCACGTCTCGACGTCATGGCCGTGCCGTTCGGCAGCTACGCCTGGTTCCACGGCGACGCCCTGATCGGCTGGTACGGACGGTCCCGGCTCGAGCGGATGTTCGCCCACCGCTCCATGCTCGAGGCGGGCCTCACGGTGGCGGGCTCGTCGGACTATCCCTGCGGCCCCTGGGAGCCCCTGCTGGGCCTGCAGAGCTGCGTGACCAGGCGCTCGCGGGGAGGGCGTGACGTCGGACCGAGCCAGCGGGTCTCGTTGCGCGAAGCCCTGTGGATGTACACCGTCGGGTCGGCGACCGTGGCGGGTGAGGAGCACGTGAAGGGCCGGCTCGCGTCGGGATTCCTCGCCGACTTCACCGTCGTCGACGGGGATCTCATGCTCGTCGACCCGGACGCGATCGGCGAGGCGAGGATCCTGGCCACCTGGGTCGGTGGTGAGCCGCGGTGGCAGACCCGGTCCACGTGAGCTCGGCCTGCCGGCGACCGGCGCCGGTACGCCACTCCGCGTGGATGCCCCTGGTTCGCCGTGACGATGGCGAGGTCCGCGCCCCTTCGACCTAGGATGAGTCGTCGCACGACTCGTCGCACGGAGCTCTTCGGAGGGCATTCTGAACACCGCGTCATTCTCGAGAACCCGCACACCGGCGCCCGGGCGGGGGAGTGCGGCTGCCCGCGGCCGTGCTGTGGGACATGGACGGCACCCTCGTGGACACCGAGCCCTACTGGATCGAGTCCGAGTTCGAGATCATCTCCGAGCACGGCGGCACCTGGTCGCACGAGCACGCGATGAACCTCGTCGGCAACGACCTGCTCACGTCCGGGCGCTACATCGCCGAGCACGCCGGCATCGACCTCGACCCCGCCGGCATCGTCGAGGCGCTGCTGGACCGGGTGGTGGCCCGGGTGGACGCGACGGTGCCGTGGCGGCCGGGGGCGGTGGAGCTTCTCGACGACCTGCGGGACCGGGGCGTGCGCTGCGCACTGGTGACGATGTCCTACCGCCGCTTCGTGGCGCCGATCCTCGCAAGCCTGCCCGAGGACACCTTCGAGGTCGTCGTCACCGGCGACACCGTCAGCCAGGGCAAGCCGCACCCCGAGCCGTACCTGCGGGCGGCGGCGATCCTCGGCGTGGACCCGTCACACACGGTGGCGATCGAGGACTCCAACACGGGCGCCCGATCCGCCGAGGCGGCCGGCTGCACGGTCGTGGTCGTCGAGAACCACGTGCCGGTGCTGCCCGGCGACCGGCGGGTCTTCATGCAGACGCTGGCCGGGCTGACCGCGCACGACCTCCCGGCGCCCCGGCCCGTCGTCGAGCAGGGCTGACCCCGGCCCGACTCGGCGCGAACGCACGCTTCGAGGTCGCCGAGTCGGCGCGAACGCACGCTTCGAGGTCGCCGAGCGGGGGACGAGACCTGCGTTCGCGCCGACTCGACCGGGGTACGCGTGCGTTCGCGCCGACTCGGCGGGGCGTCAGGGGCGACGGGCCTCGGCGCTGGCGTCGGCGGTGGGCAGCGGCGGGGGAGTGCCGCCCCAGGCGGGGCACAGGGCCTGGTGGGCACACCACCCGCACAGGGTGCTCTTGCGCGGGCGCCAGTCCTCGGTCTCGCGGGCCAGCGAGATCGCCCGCCAGAGCGCCTCGACCTTGCGCTCGGTGGCCAGCAGGTCGCTCTCGTCGGGGGAGTAGCGCAGCAGCTCACCACTGCCGAGGTAGATCAGCTGGAGCATCCGCGGGACCACGCCGCGGCTGCGCCAGAGCACCAGGGCGTAGAACTTCATCTGGAACAGCGCCTTGGCCTCGAACGCCTCGCCGGGCGCCTTGCCGGTCTTGTAGTCGACGACCCGGATCTCCCCGGTCGGCGCGACGTCGAGGCGGTCGATGAAGCCGCGCAGCAGCAGCTTGGACTCCAGCAGCGTCTCGACGTAGGCCTCCCGCTCGGCCGGCTCGAGGCGGGTCGGGTCCTCGAGCGCGAAGTAGCGGCTCAGGGACACCTGGCAGGACGCCAGCCAGGACCCGATCTCGGGGCCCTCGTCGCCGAACATCTCCGCGACCTGCGGCTCGGCCTCCAGGACCTTCTCCCAGGCCGGCTGCACCAGGTCGGCCGCCTGGGCCGGGGTGCGGTCGTCGGCCGGCAGGTCGAAGAGGTCCTCCAGCACCTTGTGCACGACGGTGCCGCGGACCGCGTCGGGCGACGGCGGCTCGGGGAGCCGGTCGATGGTGCGGAAGCGGTAGAGCAGCGGGCAGGACATGAAGTCGCTCGCCCGGCTCGGGGAGAGGGAGCCGAGCACGTCGACCCCGTCGACGACCGTGCGCTCCGCGATGTCACTGCTCATGTCGCACGACACTAGGCGACCGCACCGACAGGATCTGTCGGGCCGCCGCGATAGCCTCGGGTGATGGAGCAACGCACCGGTGACGCCGGGCAGGGACGGCCGCCGGAGCAGCGGCGTCCTCCGGGCACGCTCCGGATCGGCCAGATCGGCGGCGTCGACGTCCTGGTCCGCTCCTCGTGGCTGCTGGTCGCCGCCCTCATCTCGGTGACGTTCAGCGCGCAGATCGAGCGTGCCGCGCCCGGCCTGGGCTCCTGGAAGTACGTCGCCGGGCTGGCGTTCGCGGTGCTGCTCTACCTCTCGGTGCTGCTCCACGAGGCCTCGCACGCGCTGATGGCCCAGCACTACGGGCTGCCGGTCAAGTCGATCACCTTGCACTTCCTCGGCGGCGTCACCGAGATCGACACCGAGCCGGACACCCCGCGCCGCGAGTTCGGGGTCTCGGTGGTCGGCCCGCTGACCTCGCTGGCGATCGGGCTGGTCTTCCTGGGCCTGCACTTCCTGTCCCTGCCGGGGCTGGTCGGGCTCGCCGTGGGCATGCTGGCCGTCTCCAACCTGATCGTCGGCGTGCTCAACCTGGTCCCGGGGCTGCCCCTCGACGGCGGCCGGGTGCTCCGGTCGGTGGTCTGGAAGGTCACCGGCAACCCCCACCAGGGCACGATCGTGGCCGGCTGGGGCGGCCGGATCTGCGCCGCCCTGGTGATGTTCTACCCCTTCACCCTGGAGTACGTCCTGGGGCTGCGCGCGACCCTCACCGACTACCTGCTCGCGTTCATCATCGCGGCGTTCCTGTGGGGCGGCGCGACCTCGGCGATCATGTCCGCACGGGTACGCCGGCGGCTGCCGTCGCTGCAGGCCCGGACGCTGGCGCGCCGTACCCTCGCGGTCCCGCAGGACCTGCCGCTGGCCGAGGCGGTACGCCGCGCCCAGGAGCAGCAGGCCGGCAGCATCGTGGTCCTCGACCCCGAGGGCCGGCCGGCCGCGATCGTCAACGAGGCGGCCGTGCTGGCCACCCCGGAGGACCGGCGGCCCTGGCTCCCGGTCAGCGCCGTCGCCCGCGCCCTCGAGCCCGGCCTCGCCTTCCCCGCGGACCTCTCCGGCGAGCCGCTGATCCTGGCCATGCAGAAGGCGCCCGCCACCGAGTACCTCCTCCTGGACCGGGACGGCAGCATCTTCGGCGTGCTCGTCACCGACGACGTCGACAAGGCCTTCGCCTCCGGGGTCTGACCTGCGTCCGGGGCGTCCCGGACCCTCGTGAGAGGGTGCACGCATGTCGTCGAACACCTGGTCCGGAGTGCACCGCGGGCCGCTCGAGGCCGGGGAGTGGGTGCGGCTCACCGACACCAAGGGCCGCCGCCACAACATCTGCCTGACCGCCGGGAAGCAGTTCTTCACCAACCGCGGGTCCATCGACCACGACGCGCTGATCGGCCGGCCGGAGGGGTTCAGCATCACCTCCTCGGCGGGGGGCGACTACCTCGTCTTCCGCCCGCTGCTCAACGAGTTCGTGGTGTCGATGCCGCGCCAGGCCGCGGTGGTCTACCCCAAGGACGCCGCCCAGATCGTCGCGATGGCCGACATCTTCCCCGGCGCCCGGGTCGTCGAGGCCGGGGTCGGCTCCGGGGCGCTGACCTGCTCGCTGCTGCGCGCCGTCGGTCCGGACGGTCTGGTCTCCTCCTACGAGCGCCGCCAGGAGTTCGCCGACGTCGCCGCGCAGAACGTCGACCAGTTCTTCGACGGCCGGCACCCGGCCTGGAAGCTCACCGTCGGCGACCTCGTCGAGTCGCTCGAGGACGAGGACGTCGACCGGGTGATCCTGGACATGCTCGCGCCGTGGGAGTGCGTCGACCGGGTCGCGGAGGTGCTCGCGCCGGGCGGGCTGGTCTGCGCCTACGTCGCGACCACCACCCAGCTCGGTCGGACCGTCGAGACCCTCCGCGCGCACGGCGGGTTCACCGAGCCGGCGCCCTGGGAGACGCTGGTCCGCGACTGGCACGTCGAGGGGCTCGCGGTCCGTCCCGGGCACAAGATGATCGGCCACACCGGCTTCCTGGTGACCGCCCGCCGGATGGCGCCTGGCGAGGTCGCGCCCGCGAAGAAGCGGCGGCCCGCCCCCGGCGCGTACGGCGTGGACTACTCCGGCCCGCGTCCCTCCGGCCTCCCGCCCGGGGTGGCCGAGGAGTCCTTCGGCGACTGAGCGGGCCGACGCGATCGGCGTCCGGGACTCTCGGCCCTCGTGCTCGAGGGCGGCGTTCCGGCAGCGTTTCCGGCAGGTCACGGTTGCGACAAACGTCGGGGAACCCGGCCCGGTTCCCCGACGGTTCACCCCGCCGACGGGTAGGGTCGGAAGACGAGAAGCACCCACGGTTACGCAGGTGTGGAGGTGTCAGGAATGCCAGCATCAGAGAGTGGTCAGGGCCGGTCGGGAGCGCGCACGCCCGAGGAGCTGAGGAGCCAGCTCGGGTTCCTCGAGGACGAGGTCACCGAGCTCCGCCGCCGGCTGGCGGACAGCCCGATGCACTCCCGTGCCGTCGAGCAGCGGCTCGCCGAGACCCAGCGGTCCCTGTCGGCCGTCACGTCGCAGAACGAGCGTCTCGCCCAGACCCTGCGCGAGGCCCGCGACCAGATCATGACGCTCAAGGAGGAGGTCGACCGGCTCGCGCAGCCGCCGGCCGGCTTCGGCACCTTCCTCTCGCGCAACGAGGACGACTCCATCGACGTCTTCACCGGCGGCCGCAAGCTGCGGGTCAACGTCAGCCCCTCGGTCGACCTCGACGAGCTCCAGCGCGGCCAGGAGGTCATGCTCAACGAGGCCCTCAACGTGGTCGCGGCGCTGGACTTCGAGAAGGTCGGCGAGGTGGTGATGCTCAAGGAGGTCCTGGCCGACGGCGACCGGGTCCTCGTCATCGCCAACGCCGACGAGGAGCGGGTCGTCCGGATCGCCCAGCCGCTGCGCGACCTCAAGCTGCGCGCGGGCGACTCCCTGCTGCTGGACGGCCGGTCGGGGTACGTCTACGAGAAGGTGCCGAAGTCCGAGGTCGAGGAGCTGGTCCTCGAGGAGGTCCCGGACATCGACTACGACGACATCGGCGGCCTGTTCGGCCAGATCGAGACGATCCGGGACGCGGTCGAGCTGCCCTACCTGCACCCCGAGCTGTTCGTGGAGCACGAGCTGAAGCCGCCCAAGGGGGTGCTGCTCTACGGCCCTCCCGGCTGCGGCAAGACCCTGATCGCCAAGGCGGTCGCCAACTCGCTGGCCAAGAAGGTCGCGGCCCGCACCGGCCAGGAGGGGAAGAGCTACTTCCTCAACATCAAGGGCCCCGAGCTGCTGAACAAGTACGTCGGCGAGACCGAGCGGCACATCCGGCTGGTGTTCCAGCGGGCCCGGGAGAAGGCCAGCGAGGGCACCCCGGTCATCGTCTTCTTCGACGAGATGGACTCGCTGTTCCGCACCCGCGGCTCCGGGGTCTCCTCGGACGTCGAGAACACCATCGTCCCGCAGCTGCTCAGCGAGATCGACGGCGTCGAGACGCTGGAGAACGTCCTGGTCATCGGCGCCTCGAACCGCGAGGACATGATCGACCCGGCGATCCTGCGCCCGGGCCGCCTGGACGTGAAGATCAAGATCGAGCGCCCGGACGCGGAGTCGGCGCGCGACATCTTCTCCAAGTACCTCACCGCGCACCTGCCGCTGCACGCCGAGGACCTCGCCGAGTTCGGCGGGGACCGCGACGCGACGGTGGCCGGGATGATCCAGGCCACCGTGGAGCGGATGTACACCGAGACCGAGGAGAACCGCTTCCTCGAGGTGACCTACGCCAACGGGGACAAGGAGATCCTGTACTTCAAGGACTTCAACTCCGGCGCGATGATCCAGAACATCGTCGACCGCGCGAAGAAGATGGCGATCAAGGACCTGCTGGACATGAACCAGCGGGGGCTGCGGGTCACCCACCTCCTCCAGGCCTGCGTGGACGAGTTCAAGGAGAACGAGGACCTCCCGAACACCACGAACCCCGACGACTGGGCCCGGATCTCCGGCAAGAAGGGCGAGCGGATCGTGTTCATCCGGACGCTGATCACCGGCAAGCAGGGCACCGAGCCGGGCCGGTCGATCGACACGGTCTCCAACACCGGTCAGTACCTGTGAGGGCAGCGGGGCCGGGCGCCGTACGCCGCCCGGCGGGCGAACGTTGGCTGACGCGGTACTAGCCTGGGCACATGTTCTTCTGGATCGGCCTCGCGGTCGTCTTCGTGGTCTTCGTCGTGGTCGTCACCTGGGGTGTTCGCGGCATCGCCGGCCGTGCGCACGAGCCGGGAACCAGGCACCTCGACTAGGGCGCTGCACCGGGGTTGAACCGGCGGCTCCGCGGGTACGTGTGACCTACGTCACCACCACCCTTGGAGGGCACCATGCTCTGGACCATTGTCGTCATCGTCGTCGTCGTTCTCGCCGTGCTCTTCGTGCTCGGCAAGGTCCGCGGCGGCAGGTGACGTCGAGCCAGCCAGTGACGGTCGGCCGGCCAGCGCGCCAGCAAGAACATCATCTGAGCCTCTGCTCAGCCGCGCTCCTCGGTGACGTCCGCCACGGTCGCCCCGAGGGCCGCCACCAGCGCGCCCGCATCCACGCTCAGGGCCACGCCGTGGGCGCCGCCGCCCAGCGAGACCGGCCCGGACAGCGAGGCGTCCGCCACCACCGGCCAGGCGTGGGTGCTGCCGAGCGGCGTGATGGTGCCGCGCACGTAGCCGGTGACCGCGAGCGCCACATCGGCGCTCGGCATCGAGAGCCGGTTCACGCCCAGCAGCCCGCGCAGCTTGGGCCAGGCGATCTCCCGGTCGCCGGGCACCAGCACGAACCGGAAGTCCTCCTCGCTGACCCGGACCACCAGGGTCTTCACGATCGCGGACGGCGCAACGCCGCGCGCGGCGGCCGCCTCCTCGAGCGAGCGCACCGGGCCGTGGCGGGTGACGGCGTAGCTCAGCCCCAGCGCCTCGGCGGCGGCCACGGCCCGGTCGGACCGGTCCTCGCTCACGGCCGCCGCCCCAGGACCGCGTAGTCCGCGACCCCCTCGGCCGCCAGCCGGTCCAGCAGCGCCCGGGTGTCCGGCACGAACGGCCAGGACGGGTCGGCGAGGTGCGACGCCAGCTCCGGGAGCGTCATCCAGGCGCCCCAGACCACCTCGCCGTCGGCGTGCCGGACCGCTCCGGTCCAGGTGGTCTCGTAGCAGTGCTCGACGCAGCGGGTGGTGTCGTCCTCGTGCACCGACAGCCCGAGCGGGCGCAGCTCGGCGCCGACGATGCCCAGCTCCTCGGCCAGCTCGCGCGCCGCCGACGCGTCCGGCTGCTCGCCGTAGGTGAGCACCCCACCGGCGGCCGCGTCGTGGTGGCCGGGCGCCCAGTCCTTGTCGGAGGAGCGGCGGTGCACGTAGATCCGGGCGGCGTCGTCACGGACCAGCACCGCGGTGGCGGCGTGCATCAGGTTGTCCCGCCGTACGACGGACCGCTCGGCGTGACCGGTCACGGCGCCGGTGCGGTCCACGAGAGCGACGATCTCGGTCATGAGCCCATCCTGTCAGGCGAGCACGCGTAGGCTCTGGCCATGAGTGTGCGCCGCGTGATGGGCACCGAGACGGAGTTCGGGATCTCGGTGCAGGGCCAGCCCACGGCCAACCCGATGGTCGCGTCCTCGCAGGTCGTGAACGCCTACGCGAGCAGCAACCTGCGCGCCCGACGGGCCCGCTGGGACTTCGAGGAGGAGTCCCCGCTGCGGGACGCCCGCGGCTTCGACATGTCCCGGGACAGCGCCGACCCCAGCCAGCTCACCGACGAGGACCTCGGCCTGGCCAACGTCATCCTCACCAACGGCGCCCGGCTCTACGTCGACCACGCACACCCCGAGTACTCCACGCCCGAGTGCACGAACCCCCGCGACATCGTCAAGTGGGACAAGGCGGGCGAGCTGGTCGCCCTGGACTCGACCCGGTTCGCGGCGGCGATCCCGGGGGCGGCGCCGATCGTGCTCTACAAGAACAACACCGACAACAAGGGCGCCTCCTACGGGGCCCACGAGAACTACCTGATGCGCCGGTCCACGTCGTTCGGGGAGATCGTCAAGCACCTCACCCCGTTCTTCGTCAGCCGCCAGGTCGTCTGCGGCGCCGGCCGGGTCGGCATCGGGCAGGACGGCCGCGAGCACGGCTTCCAGATCAGCCAGCGCGCGGACTACTTCGAGGTCGAGGTCGGGCTCGAGACCACCCTCAAGCGGCCGATCATCAACACCCGCGACGAGCCGCACGCCGACCCCGAGAAGTACCGCCGCCTGCACGTGATCATCGGCGACGCGAACCTCGCGGAGATCTCCACCTACCTCAAGGTCGGCACCACCGCGCTGGTGCTGGCGATGATCGAGGACCGGTTCATCGGCGTCGACCTCGCCGTGCAGCAGCCGGTCCGCTCCCTGCGCGAGGTGTCCCACGACCCCTCGCTCAAGCACCTGCTGACGATGGCCGACGGCCGCCGGCTGACCGCCGTCCAGCTGCAGATGGAGTACCTCGACCTGGCCAAGAAGTACGTCGAGGACCGGCTCGGCTCGGACGCCGACGAGCAGACCGTCGACGTGCTGGCCCGCTGGGAGTCGGTGCTCGACCGGCTGGAGCGCGACCCGATGCTGTGCGCGCGCGAGCTGGACTGGGTCGCCAAGCTGCAGCTGCTCGACCAGTACCGCGACCGCGACGGCCTCGACTGGGACCACGCGAAGCTGCACGCGATCGACCTCCAGTACGCCGACGTACGCCCGGACAAGGGTCTCTACCACCGGCTGGTGGGGCTGGGCCGCATCGAGCGGCTGCTCGACGACGAGGAGGTGGTGTCCGCGATCCACCGGCCGCCGACCGACACCCGCGCCTACTTCCGCGGCCGCTGCCTGGAGAAGTACGCCGACCAGATCGCCGCGGCCTCCTGGGACTCGGTGATCTTCGACCTGCCGGGGCGCGAGTCGCTGCAGCGGGTGCCGACGATCGACCCGATGCGCGGCAGCCGCGCGCACGTGGGGGAACTGTTGGACCGTTGTGACACGGCAGAGGCCCTGTTCGCCGCACTGACTCGGTAGGGTCGGGGCAACGCACCCAGGAGGTCCTGATGGCACAGGAGCACAAGCAACCGAAGAAGTCCTCGGAGACCGAGGACCAGACCGAGGCCGCCGCGCAGAGCGACGTCGCCGAGCGCAAGGAGCAGCTCGACGAGGACATCGACGCGATCCTCGGCGAGATCGACGACGTGCTCGAGACCAACGCCGAGGACTTCGTGAAGTCGTTCATCCAGAAGGGTGGCGAGTGACCTCTTGAGCGACTCCCGTCTGGGTCCGGCGTTCCTCGCGTCGGGCTCCTCGTCGTTCGCCGACTTCCTGTCCGTCCAGGCCCCCGAGCTGCTGCCCAGCCGCCGTACCCTCGGCGAGGGCAGCGCCGCCGACCTGGCCCCGCACGGCACCACGATCGTCGCGGTGACCTTCCCCGGCGGCGTCGTGATGGCCGGTGACCGGCGGGCCACCATGGGCAACATCATCGCCCAGCGAGACATCGAGAAGGTCTTCCCCGCGGACGAGTTCTCCTGCGTCGGGATCGCCGGCGCGGCGGGCATCGCGGTGGAGATGGTGCGGCTGTTCCAGACCGAGCTCGAGCACTACGAGAAGATCGAGGGCACCACGCTGTCGATGGACGGCAAGGCGAACCGGCTGGCCGCGCTGATCAGATCCAACCTCGGGATGGCCATGCAGGGCCTGGCCGTGGTGCCGCTGTTCGCGGGCTACGACCTGCTCGCCGAGCAGGGCCGGATCTTCTCCTACGACGTCACCGGCGGCCGCTACGAGGAGACCTCCTTCCACTCGGTCGGCTCCGGCTCGCTGTTCGCCCGCGGCTCGCTGAAGAAGCTGTACCGCGGCGACCTCGACGCGGACGCGTGCGTGACCGCGGTCATCCAGGCGCTGTACGACGCCGCCGACGACGACTCGGCGACCGGTGGCCCCGACGTGGCCCGGCGGATCTTCCCGGTGGTCGGCGTGATCACCGCCGAGGGCTACCGCCGGCTGCCGGACGCCGACGTCGCCGCCATCGCGGACACCGTCATCGCGGCCCGGATGGACCGCCCCGACGGCCCCGTCGCCCCCCTGACCTGAGGACCTCCCAGATGAGCATGCCGTTCTACGTCTCGCCCGAGCAGCTGATGAAGGACCGGGCGGACTTCGCCCGCAAGGGCATCGCCCGCGGGCGCTCCCTGGTCGTCATGCAGTACGCCGACGGCATCGTCTTCGTCTCGGAGAACCTCTCCCAGGCACTGCACAAGGTCAGCGAGATCTACGACCGGATCGCGTTCGCCGCTGTCGGCCGCTACAACGAGTTCGAGAACCTGCGGATCGCGGGCGTCCGGCTCGCGGACATGCGCGGCTACGCCTACGACCGGCGCGACGTGACCGGCCGCGGGCTGGCCAACGCCTACGCCCAGACGCTCGGCACGATCTTCTCCAGCGGCGGCGAGAAGCCCTACGAGGTGGAGCTGTTCGTCGCCGAGGTGGGGGACACCGTCGAGGACGACTCGATCTACCGGCTGACCTACGACGGCCAGGTCGCCGACGAGCACGGGTTCGCGGTGATGGGCGGCGTGACCGAGCAGGCCACCACGTTCCTGCGCGAGCACTACCGCGCCGGCACCGGCCTCGAGGACACCGTCCGGCTGGCCGTGCAGGCGCTCGGCCAGGGCAGCACCGAGACCCGGGCCATCCCCTCGGGCAACCTCGAGGTGGCGGTGCTGGACCGGACCCGCTCGCAGCAGCGCAAGTTCAAGCGGCTCGCCGCGGCCCGGCTCGGCGAGATCCTCGGCAACGGCACGGGCAACGGCAACGGGGCCGCCACCGAGGCCGCCGACGCCGACGCCGGCCCGGCCGCGGACGCCGACGTCCCGCCGCTCGACCCCCCGGTGGCCCCTCCCGTCTCCTGACCCGCCGGTCCGGTTGTGGCCGATCGCGACAGATGAGCCTGGTTGTGGCCCCGGGTGACAGCTCCGGAACGCCGTACCGCGTCGGGATCGGCCACAACCGGACCGACCGGGAGCGGGACCGTCCACAGGTCCCGCCATCAGGGTTCCGGGCTAGCGCCGCGATCGGGCAGCCTGCCGGGATGCGAGCAGAGCGGGACGTGGTGGTGGGGCGGGTACGTCGGACCGGGTGGCACCGGGTCGGGTTCGGCCTCCACCGCCGCGAGACCGACCTCGCGGCGCCCTGGTGCGACCTGGTGGCCTGGTCGCAGGTGCTGCCGTCCTCGGGCGTGCTGACCCACCTCACCGCGGCCGCCCTGCACGACCTGTGGCTGCCCCCGCTGCCCGACGGGCTGCCGGTGATCGTCAGCATGGCCAAGGCGCAGACCCGTCCCAAGCGGCCCGAGGTCACCGTCATCCGGCACACCCGCCCGGTGGCCCGGACGACCCGACGCGGGCTGCCCGTGGCCACCGTCGAGGAGAGCCTGCTCGCCTGCGCCCGGGACCTCGCCCTGCTCGACCTGGTGGTGCTCGGCGACTCCGCCCTGCGGGCCGGCCGCACCACCCGGGAGGCCCTGCTCGCCTCGGCGTCCCGACGGCGGTGGGGCGCCCCGGCGCTGACCCGGGCCGTCGGGTGGATGGACGGCCGGTCGGAGTCGCCGTGGGAGTCGCTGCTGCGGGTGCTGCACCGGATGTGCGCCGTCCCGGTCGAGGCCCAGCACGAGGTCAGGGACGCCGCCGGCCGGTTCGTGGCCCGGGGAGACCTGTGGCTGGTCGGCTCGCGGATGCTGCACGAGTACGACGGGGGAGGGCACCGCGACCGGGCCACCCATATCGCCGACCTCGACCGGGACCGGCGACTGCTCTCGGCCGGCTGGTACCGCCGCGGCTACACCTCCCTGGACGTGCTGCACCGGCCCGAGGCGGTCCTGCGTGAGGCCGACGAGACGCTGGGCCGCCGGCACCGGGTGGACCGTCTCGACCCGTGGCGGGTCGCGGTGGCGGAGTCGTTGTTCCACCCGGCGGGCCGGGAGCGGCTCGCCGTACGCCTGGGTCGGCCTGCGAGTGGCCGGTCCCGACGGCGCGAAGCGGGCTGAACCCGTCGGCATCGGCCACTCGCGGGCGGGCGGACACGCGAGTCGGCTGCGGAGAGTTGACCGGTGCGCCTAGGGTGAGGACGTGGACCGCCGGATCTTCGGGATCGAGAACGAGTACGGCGTCACCTGCACGTTCCGCGGGCAGAGGCGCCTCTCGCCGGACGAGGTTGCCCGCTACCTGTTCCGCAAGGTGGTCTCCTGGGGCCGCAGCAGCAACGTCTTCCTCCGCAACGGCGCCCGTCTCTACCTCGACGTCGGCAGCCACCCCGAGTACGCCACCCCCGAGTGCGACGACCTCGTCGACCTGGTCGCCCACGACAAGGCGGGGGAGCGGGTCCTCGAGGGGCTGCTGGTGGACGCCGAGCGGCGGCTGCACGACGAGGGCATCGCCGGCGACGTCTACCTGTTCAAGAACAACACCGACTCGGCCGGCAACTCCTACGGCTGCCACGAGAACTACCTGGTCAGCCGGCACGGGGAGTTCTCCAAGCTGGCCGACGTGCTGATCCCGTTCCTGGTGACCCGGCAGATCATCGTCGGCGCCGGCAAGGTGATCCAGACCCCCCGCGGGGCGATGTACTCGGTCAGCCAGCGCGCCGAGCACATCTGGGAGGGCGTGTCGTCGGCCACCACCCGCAGCCGCCCGATCATCAACACCCGCGACGAGCCGCACGCCGACGCCGAGCGCTACCGCCGGCTGCACGTGATCGTCGGGGACTCGAACATGAGCGAGACCACCACCCTGCTCAAGGTGGCCACCTGCGACCTCGTGCTCCGGATGATCGAGGAGGGCGTGGTGATGCGCGACCTCACGATGGAGAACCCGATCCGGGCGATCCGGGAGATCTCGCACGACATGACCGGTCGCCGCAAGGTCCGGCTGGCCAACGGCCGCGAGGCCAGCGCCCTCGACATCCAGCAGGAGTACCTGTCCCGGGCCCGGGACTTCGTGGACCGCCGCGAGATCGTGACGCCGGTCATCGCCCGGGCCCTGGACCTGTGGGAGCGCACCCTCAAGGCGGTGGAGTCCGAGGACTTCGGCCTGGTCGAGCGGGAGATCGACTGGGTGATCAAGTGGAAGCTCATCGAGCGCTACCGCAACCAGCACGGCCTGCCGCTGAGCCACCCCCGAGTCGCTCAGCTCGACCTGGCCTACCACGACATCCACCGCGGCCGCGGGCTGTACTACCTGCTCGAGAAGCGGGGCGCGGTCACCCGGGTCACCAACGACCTGCAGGTGTTCGCCGCCAAGTCCGTGCCGCCCCAGACCACCCGGGCCAGGCTGCGCGGCGAGTTCATCAAGAAGGCCCAGGAGCGGCGCCGCGACTTCACCGTCGACTGGGTGCACCTCAAGCTCAACGACCAGGCGCAGCGCACCGTGCTGTGCAAGGACCCGTTCCGGGCGCACGACGAACGGGTCCAGAAGCTCATCGAGGGCATGTAACCAGGCTCACGCCCGGGGCCTCGATGCGGGAGGCTCTCAGGGTCGGCGGCTATCGTGGCGGGGCCAAACCCCCCAACCGTCGTGAGGTGCTCGTTCGTGCGTCGTCTGCTAGTCCTGCTCCTGGCATCTGTGATGCTGTTCGCCACCGCCGCGTGCGGTGACGACCCGGGCGCCGCGAAGACCAAGCCCTCCGTCGACATGGGTGACAAGATCCCCGGCCTCTCGGTGAGCGGCTCGTTCGGGTCCGAGCCGAAGGTCACGGTGAACAAGGCGATCACCGCCAGCAAGCCCACCACCCAGGTGATCTCGGCCGGTGACGGCAACCCGGTCGAGGCCAACAAGAAGGCGATGTTCAACATCTACCTCGCCAAGGGCTCGGACGGGAAGAAGCTCTACAGCAGCTCCGACCAGGGCACCCCGACCCAGGTCAACATGACCGAGAACGAGTTCTTCAAGGTGATCATCGACGGCCTGGTCGGCAAGCCGCGCGGCTCGCGGGTCGCGATCGCCGCCACCGTGAAGGACGTCTGGGGCGCCGCGGGCGCTCCGCAGCTCAAGCTGAAGCCCACCGACACGGTGCTGTTCGTCATCGACGTCCTCTCGGTCGAGCCCAAGGACGTCATCGACGGCCCGAAGGGCAAGACCGTCGCCGCGCCGGCCGACGCCCCGGTCGTCAAGGAGACCGGCGGCAAGGTCACCGGCATCGACTTCTCCAAGGCCCCCAAGAAGGCCCCGACCAAGCTCAAGGTCATCCCGCTGGTCGAGGGCGACGGCCCCGCCGCCAAGGCCGGCCGGCTGGTCACCTTCAACTACTACGGCGCCGTGTGGGGGTCGAGCAAGCCGTTCGACTCCTCCTTCAGCCGCGGTGCGCCGACCCCGTTCGGGGTGGGCGTCAACGGCCTGATCCCGGCCTGGGACAAGGTGATCCCCGGTCTCAAGCGCGGCAGCCGGGTGCTCATCATCGCCCCGCCCGGCGAGGCGTACGGCGCGCGCGCCCAGCAGGGCATCCCGGCCAACTCCACCCTGACGTTCGTCGTCGACATCCTCGGGGTGGACTCCTGAGCAACCCCCACGGCCTGGGGTAGGTTCGCGCGATAGTGACCCTGTCGAAGGAAGAGATGACTGCCCGCAAGAGTGAGCGCCTGCTCAACCTGCTGATCACCCTCCTGGTGTCGCGCACCTACGTCACCAAGGAGCGCCTGCGGGCCGTCGTCGAGCCCTACCGCGAGGCGGGCGACGACGCCTTCGAGAAGATGTTCGAGCGGGACAAGGAGGAGCTCCGCTCGCTCGGCATCCCGATCGAGGTCGGGTACGTCGACCGCGCCTTCGAGGACGAGCCCGGCTACCGCATCGAGCGGTCCGCCTTCGAGCTGCCGGACGTCGACCTCACCCCCGAGGAGGCCGCCGTGATCGGGCTGGCGGCCCGGGTCTGGCAGCACGCCGGCCTGGCCGCCGCCACGTCCGACGCGCTGGTCAAGCTCAAGGCGGCCGGGGTGACCGTGGACCGGGAGATGCTCGACGTCGTCCAGCCGCAGCTGACCGCGGAGGAGCCGGCCTTCGAGCCGCTGTGGGACGCCGTCCGCACGCACACCCCGGTGCGGTTCGGCTACCGGACCTCCTCGGGCACCAGCACCGCGACCCGGCACCTCCAGCCCTGGGGCGTGGTGTCCTACCGCGGCCGCTGGTACGTCGTGGGCCACGACACCGACCGCTCCGGGCCGCGGGTCTTCCGGCTCTCCCGGGTCCAGGGCACCGTCCGCACCGACGGCCCGGCCGGCTCCTACGAGGTCCCGGCCGGCACCGACCTGCGCGCCGTGACCGCCTCCCTGGCCCCGGCGCCGGCGGACCGGACCGCGGAGGTGCTGGTCCGCCGCGAGACGGGGCACGGCCTGCGCCGGCACGCCGCACCGTGCGCCGAGCAGGCCGACGTGCCGCCCGGCTGGGACCGGCTCACCGCGTCGTACGGCGCGACCGACGCGTTCGCCGACGAGGTCCTCGGGTACGGCGCCGACGTGGTCGTGCTCACCCCGCAGGACCTCCGCGACACCGTCGTCCGGCGGCTGCGCGAGGCGGCCGGCATGGCGGAGGTGGCCTCGTGAGCGGCGCCCGGGACCAGGTCGGACGGCTGCTGGCGCTGGTGCCCTACCTCCAGTCCCGCCGCGAGGTGTCCCTCGAGCAGGCCGCCGCCGACTTCGGGGTGCGACCGGCGCAGATCGTCAAGGACCTCAACGTGCTGTGGTTCTGCGGGCTGCCGGGTCTCGGCATGGGCGACCTCATCGACGTGGACATGGAGTCGCTCGAGGGCGAGGGCGTCATCCGGGTCTCCAACGCGGACTACCTGAGTCGCCCGCTGCGACTGAACAGCTCGGAGGCGTCCGCGCTGATCGTCGCGCTGCGGGCGCTGCGCGAGGGCAGCGACGACGACGTGCGGCCGATCGTGGACCGCACGCTGGGCAAGCTCGAGGCCGCCGCCGGCGACGGCGCGGCCCTGGCCGCCCAGGTGCACATCCGGCTCCCCGAGCAGCAGCGGCAGGTCGACGGGCTCCGCGACCGGCTCTCCCGGGCGGTGGCCGAGCGTCGGCAGGTGCGGCTGGACTACTACGTGCCGGCCCGCGACGAGTCCACCGAGCGAGTGGTGGACCCGCTCCGCGTGGTCACCGCCGACGGCCACACCTACCTCGACGCCTGGTGCCACCTGGCGGAGGACCAGCGGCTGTTCCGGCTCGACCGGGTCTCCAGCGCGGAGCTGCTCGACACCCCCGTCCAGCAGCACGCCGGCGTGCAGCCCCGCGACCTCGCGGACGGCATCTTCCAGCCGTCCAGCGAGGACCTGCTGGCCACCCTGGTGCTCGAGCCCGGCGCCCGCTGGGTGGCCGAGTACTACCCGGTGGAGGAGACCGCGGAGGTCGCCGGGGGAGGCCTGCGGGTGCGGCTGCGGGTCGGCGACCCGGGCTGGCTGACCCGGCTGATGCTCCGGCTGGGCGGCTCGGCGGAGCTGGTGGATCCCCCGGAGCTCGCCGGCACCGTGCGCCAAGCCGCGGCGGCCGCTCTTGCGAACTATTCCTGACCCGCCGTTCGCGGCGCGGTCAGGTGCTCGTCATCCGGCGCGCGTACAGTGGTGTGCGGTAGTCAACCAGCGAAGAAGGACGACATGTCACCGGTAGCAGTCCCCCTGATCGGCAACCTCGGCCCCACCGAGATCATCTTGATCCTCCTGGTCGTGGTGCTCCTCTTCGGCGCCAAGAAGCTCCCGGAGCTGGCCCGGGGCAGCGGCCGCGCGCTGCGCATCTTCAAGGCCGAGACCAAGGGCCTGCTCGACGACGATGACGACGTCAAGGAGTCGGAGAAGACCGAGGCGCAGCGTCAGCTGGACGCCCAGCGTCGTACCGAGGCCGCCGAGCGCATCGACACGGCGACCCCCGTCGAGCAGCCGCGCGGCGACACCGAGCGCTGACCGCGGCTCGCCCCCGCACCCGCACCCCCGCACCCCTGAGCTGACATGTCCGTCATCGGAGTCATCGGGCTGTTCCGCGCCAACCCCCAGAACCCCGTCGGGGCCGACGGACGGATGGCGCTGGCCGACCACCTGCGCGAGCTGCGCGCGCGGCTGCTGCGCGTGGTGCTGGTGCTCGTCGTCGGCGTGATGGTCGCGCTGTTCTTCTACGACCAGCTGCTCGCCTTCGTCTACGACCCGTACCGGCAGGCCGCCTCGCAGCTCGGCGCCGGCACCCGCACCGTCGCCACCATCAACGGCGTCGGCGGTCCGCTGCTGCTCCAGCTGAAGCTGTCCGGCCTGGCCGCGGTGGTGCTGACCAGCCCCTACTGGCTCTACCAGCTGTGGGCGTTCATCGTCCCGGGACTGCACGCCAACGAGCGGCGCTGGACCCGGCTGTTCGCCGCGGTCGCCGGTCCGCTGTTCCTCGTCGGGGTGGCGGTCGGCTACTACGTGCTGCCCAAGGGCCTCCAGGTGCTGATCGGGTTCACCCCGGTCGACCTGACGAACCTGGTCGACTTCGGCGAGTACTTCTCGTTCATGACCCGGATGCTGCTGGTGTTCGGGATCGCGTTCGAGATCCCGCTGTTCGTGGTGCTGCTGAACCTCGCGGGCGTGGTGTCGGGCCGGACGCTCGGCAACTACCGGCCGTGGATCGTGGTCGCCACCTTCGTGTTCGCCGCCGTCGCGACGCCGTCGACCGACCCGTTCTCGATGCTCATGCTGGCGATCCCGATGACGGTGCTGTTCCTGGTCTCCGAGATGATCGCCCGCTTCGTCGACCGCCGACGCCGCCGGGTCTCCCTCGACGGCTTCGACGACGACCAGGAGTCGCCGATCGAGAGCCCCGACGACGTCCGCCGCTCCGGCCTGTCCGAGGACGAGGACTGACCGGCCCGTGACCCCCGTCGTGGAGGCGGTCGACGCGTTCGACCTGCCGGAGTGGCTGGGCACCTCCACGGTGAGCTGGACGGCCCAGTCCAGCGTCCGCGGCGCCCGGCGGATCGAGGGGCTGCTCGGCGCTCCCGAGGGCGAGCTGGGCTGCGACCTGATGGCGGCCGACGTCGCCTACCCCGAGCCCGCCCTGAACGACCAGTGGCGCCGGCTGGCCCACCAGTCCTGGGAGTACGGCCAGGTGCTGCTGATCCGGTACGACGGCCGGCTCACCCTCGCCGTGCCGGGCACGGCGTACTCGGCGGACGGCGTCCTGGAGGCCATCGGCCGGCTCGCCAAGGCGGTCGGCGTCCGCCCGGGGAACTTCATGGTGGCCCTGCGGCTCTGACCCGATCGCCCGCGCGCCCCGAGAGCGTCGCGCGGGGCTGGGGCTTGCCCGCCGCGTAGGCTCGCGGCGTGGCCAGAGAGATCGCACTCCTGACGAACCCCACCTCTGGCAAGGGCCGCGGCCACCGGACCGCTGCCGTGGCGCTGCCGCGGCTGCGGGAGGCCGGCTTCGCGGTCCGCAGCCTCGTCGGGCGCGACCCGGAGGAGGCCCGGGAGCTGGCCGAGCGTGCGGTCGCCGACGGTGTCGACAGCCTGGTGGTGGTCGGCGGTGACGGCATGGTGCACCTCGCCGTGCAGGCGCTGGTGGGGACCTCCACCAGCCTCGGGGTGATCCCGTGCGGCACCGGCAACGACGTGGCTCGCTACCTCGACCTGCCCCGCGACGACCCCCGCCGGGCCGCGGACGTGGTGGTCGGGTCGCGGACCCGGCGGATCGACGTGGCACGGTCGGGGGCGACGTACTTCGTGACGGTGCTGGCGGCCGGCTTCGACTCCCGGGTCAACGAGCGCGCCAACGCGATGTCCTGGCCGCGAGGGCAGATGCGCTACAACGTCGCGACCCTGGCCGAGCTGCGGGTCTTCGAGCCGCTGCCGTACACGCTGGAGCTGGACGGGGAGGTGCGCCACCTCGAGGCGATGCTGGTCGCGGTCGGCAACGGCCCGTCGTTCGGGGGCGGTCTGCGGATCACCCACGGCGCCTCGATCGACGACGGCTGGCTGGACGTGGTGGTGATCAAGACCATGAGCAAGCTCGACCTGGTCCGCACCTACCCGAAGCTCTTCACCGGCGGCCACACCAGCCATCGCCAGTACGAGCACCACCGGGTCCGCAACGTGACCGTCGCGGCGCCGGGCATCGTGGCGTACGCCGACGGTGAGCGGATCGGCGCCCTTCCCCTGACCGTCGACGTGGTGCCGCAGGCACTGGAGGTCCTCGTCCCATGACGTCCCCGCAGCAGCCCGCCGGCCTGACCCCCGCGGAGCGGTACGCCCGCTCGCGCCGGACCAGCCGGTCGCCGGTGTTCTACGACTTCGCGCAGCTCTACGACTTCGACCTCGACGGCTTCCAGGTGCAGGCCTGCCAGGAGCTCGAGGCCGGCCGCGGGGTCCTGGTCGCGGCGCCCACCGGCTCGGGCAAGACGCTGGTCGGCGAGTTCGCCGTGCACCTGGCCCTCGAGCAGGGCCGCAAGTGCTTCTACACCACCCCGATCAAGGCGCTCTCGAACCAGAAGTTCGCCGACCTCGTGCGCCGCTACGGCCCCGACCAGGTGGGGCTGCTGACCGGCGACCACACCATCAACGGCGAGGCGCCGATCGTGGTGATGACCACCGAGGTGCTCCGCAACATGCTGTACGCCGGCTCCTCGACGCTGACCGGCCTCGGCTTCGTGGTGATGGACGAGGTGCACTACCTCGCGGACCGGTTCCGCGGCGCCGTCTGGGAGGAGGTGATCATCCACCTGCCCGAGTCGGTGTCCCTGGTCTCCCTGTCCGCGACCGTGTCGAACGCCGAGGAGTTCGGTGAGTGGCTGGAGACGGTCCGCGGCGAGACGTCCACGATCGTCGAGGAGCGGCGACCGGTGCCGCTCTACCAGCACGTGATGGTCGGCCGGAAGGTGTTCGACCTGTTCGCCGACGACGGCGCCGACGCCCAGGTGAACCCCGAGCTGATGAGGGTCGCCCGCGACGACTGGCGAGCCGGCCGTACGTCGGACCGGCGCGGCAAGCGCAACGCCCCGCGCAACCGGGCCGGCGCCCGGGGCCAGGGCAACCCGCGCGGCCCCCGGCCGCCCAGCCGCTTCGACGTGGTGGAGCGGCTGGACGCGATGGGTCTGCTGCCGGCGATCGTGTTCGTGTTCAGCCGGGTCGGCTGCGACGCCGCCGTCACCCAGTGCCTGAACGCGAACCTGCGGCTGACCACGCCCGCCGAGCGCGAGGAGATCATCGAGTTCGTCGAGGCCCGCTGCCGCAACCTCCCCGACGAGGACCTGCACGTGCTGGGCTACCACGACTTCCTCGAGGGGCTCTCCCGCGGCGTCGCGGCCCATCACGCGGGCATGCTGCCGACGTTCAAGTCGTGCGTCGAGGAGCTCTTCGAGAGCGGCCGGTGCAAGGTCGTCTTCGCGACCGAGACGCTGGCGCTCGGCATCAACATGCCGGCCCGCTCGGTGGTGATCGAGAAGCTGTCGAAGTGGAACGGCGAGACCCACGCCGACATCACGCCGGGGGAGTACACCCAGCTCACCGGCCGGGCCGGCCGCCGCGGCATCGACGTCGAGGGGCACGGGGTCGTGCTGTGGCAGCAGGGCTTCGACCCCAAGGCGGTCGCCGGGCTGGCCTCGACCCGCACCTACCCGCTCAAGTCGTCGTTCCGGCCGTCGTACAACATGGCGGTGAACCTCGTGCACCAGGTCGGACGGGCCACCGCCCGCGAGCTGCTGGAGTCGTCGTTCGCGCAGTTCCAGGCCGACAAGGCGGTCGTCGGGCTGGCCCGGCAGCTGCGCAAGGCGGAGAACGCCCTCGAGGGGTACGCCGAGGCCGCGTCCTGCCACCTCGGCGACTTCATGGAGTACGCCGCGCTGCGCCAGCGGCTCTCCGACACCGAGGCCGCCCAGGCCCGGCACCGCAGGGCCGACAAGCGCGAGGCGGTCACCGCGTCCCTGGAGGCGTTGCGACCCGGTGACGTGATCGAGGTGCCGGGCGGGAAGTTCTCCGGGATGGCGGTCGTGATCGACCCGGGCACCACCTCGGACCGGGAGGGGCCGCGACCCTACGTGCTGACCGCCGACCGGCACGCCCGTCGGCTGTCGATGGTGGACTTCCCGGTGCCGGTGGAGGCCTTCACCCGCATGCGGATCCCGCGCAGCTTCAACGGCCGCAACCCGCAGTCCCGCCGCGACCTCGCCTCGACGCTGCGGGCCCGCACCCAGGGGTTCACCCGCCCGCCCCGCACGGGCCAGCGCGGCGGCGGCCGGGTCGCGGACCGTCAGGAGCTGGAGGGGGAGCGGGCGATCACCCGGCTGCGGGCCGACCTGCGCGCGCACCCGTGCCACGGCTGCTCGGACCGCGAGGACCACGCCCGCTGGGCGGAGCGGCACCACAAGCTCGAGCGGGACGCCCGCACCCTGCAGCGCCGGATCGAGCAGCGCACGAACACCATCGCGCGGCAGTTCGACCGGGTCTGCGAGGTGCTCACCTCGCTGGGCTACCTCGCCGACGACGAGGTCACCGAGGCCGGGTCCAAGCTGATGCGGATCTACACCGACATGGACCTGGTCGCCGCCGAGTCGCTGCGCCACCGGCTCTGGGACGGGTTGTCGGCGAGCGAGCTGGCCGCGGCGCTGTCGGCGTTGGTGTTCGAGACCCGGCGTGCCGACGACGCCACGTCACCGCGGCTGCCCGGCGGCCGGGTCAAGCAGGTGCTCGCCGACATGGTCTCGCTGTGGGCGGACCTGGACGCCCTCGAGCGGGAGCACAAGCTGGACTTCCTGCGTGAGCCGGACCTCGGCTTCGCCTGGGCGGCCTACCGCTGGGCGGAGGGTGCCCCGCTCGACGAGGTGCTCACCGAGACCGACCTCGCCGCCGGCGACTTCGTCCGCTGGGTCAAGCAGCTGCTCGACCTGACCGACCAGGTCGCCGACGCGGCCGCGGACGGGGCGCTCCGCACGACGGCCCGGGAGGCCTCCGCCGCGCTGCGCCGGGGAGTGGTGGCCTACTCCTCGGTCGCCGACTGACCAACCACCCCGTCGAGTCGGCGCGAACGCACGCTTGGATCCCGTCGAGTCGGCGCGAGCGCACGTCTCGACCTTGACCCGGGGCCGGTGCCGGGGTGAACCTGCGGGGAGCGGGTCCTTCGGCGGGCGGAGCGGGAGATGGTCTCGGAGCACAGGTCACGGCACGCGAAACTGGTCACCGGCGGGCTGGTCGCCTTCCTGGTCGTCACGTCCCTGCTGCTGCTGGGCGGCTACCTCTTCGACTGGCGCTGGACCGGCTACCGCAACGACAAAGGCGAGGTCAACCGGCTCTGGGACTGGCTGACCCTGCTGCTGCTTCCTGTCACCCTCGCCCTGATCCCCCTGTGGCTGGAGTCGCACGAACGGCACAGGCGCGACTGGCACGTCCTCGGCAGCGCCGCCGCGGTGACCTTCGTGGTGCTCGTGATCGGTGGCTACCGGTTCCACTGGGCCTGGACCGGCTTCACCGGCAACACGCTGTGGCAGTGGCTGGGCCTGTTCCTGATGCCCTTCCTGATGCCGCTCGTGCTGCTGTTCGTCCTCAGGCGCAACGCGCCCGCCCCGACAGGTCCGCCGCCTCCTGGGCTGCGACGACCGCGCGTCTCGGCTCCGGCCGCCGCAGTCGCCGGCGCCCTGATCGGCGCCGTGGTCGTGGCTGGAGCGTTCAGCGCCATCCGGGACGGTCTCGCCAGGTCGGGCCGAGACGCCGCCCGTGCCGACCCGGCTGTCGTCGCGATGCAGCGGGTGACCGTGATCGCCAAGGACCCCTACTGGACCGACACCACCCTCACGGTCCGGCGGGGCGAGCACGTCCGAGTCGTCGCCGTCGGCCAGGTCAGCGCCAAGGACACACAGACGACGTCGTGGCCTCCTGTCGGGCCGGGCGGCGGACCCCACAAGCACGCCAAGAGCCTGGTGAAACGGTGGCCGCACGCGGAGCTGCTCGCCACGGTCGGCCGACCCGGCGACGCGATTCCCCTCGCCCTCGCCCCGCCCCGGCCGCCCATGCCGGTCGGCGCCGGAGGCGTCTGCACGGTCGGAAGTGACGGCGAGCTGTTCCTCGGGATCAACGACAAGAACACCGGCGACAACTCCGGCTACTTCGCGGCGACGATCGCCCTGACACCGGCCGGTGCGGCTAACTGACCGGCCGGTTCTCGTACGGCGTGGACAGCACGATCGTGGTCCGGGTGGAGACGTTCGCGGCCGCACGCACCCGGGCGAGCAGCAACTCGAGGTCGGTCGGCGTGGCCACCCGCACCTTGAGGATGTAGGACTCGTCGCCGGCCACGGACCAGCAGCTCTCGATCTCGGGGATGCCGCGCAGCCGGTCGGGGGAGTCGTCGGGCTGCGAGGGGTCGATCGGCCGGATCGAGATGAACGCCGTCAGCGGCTTGCCCATCTGGTCGTAGTCGATCGAGGCGCCGTACCCGGTGATCAGCCCGCGCTGCTCGAGCCGCTTGACGCGCTGGTGCACCGCGGAGGTGGACAGACCGGTCGCCTTGCCGAGGTCGGTGAACGACATCCGACCGTCAGCGGCCAGGAGCGTCAGGATGCGCTGATCGAGGTCTTCCACGAGCGATACCCTAACGGTCCCGGCCCCCGGGCAGCGGCGCGTCATGCCACACTCGGCCGGTGACCTCCCGCCTGATGCTGCTCGACACCGCGTCGATGTACTTCCGTGCGTTCTACGGGGTGCCCGACCGGTTCCACGCCCCGGACGGGACACCCGTGAACGCCGTACGAGGGCTGCTCGACTTCATCACCCGGCTGGTCACCGACTACCGCCCGACGCACCTGGCCTGCTGCTGGGACAACGACTGGCGCCCCCAGTGGCGAGTCGACCTGATCCCGTCGTACAAGGCGCACCGCGTCGAGTACGTCGTCGCCGGGGCCCCGGACGTCGAGGAGGTGCCCGACCCGCTGGAGGTGCAGGTGCCGGTGATCCGCGACGTGCTCGCCGCGTTCGGGATCCCGGTCGTCGGCGCCGACGGCTACGAGGCCGACGACGTGATCGGCACCCTCTCCCAGGGCGCCGGGATGCCCGTCGACGTGGTCACCGGCGACCGCGACCTGTTCCAGCTCGTCGACGACGCGGCCGAGGTGCGGATCCTCTACATCGCCCGCGGTGTCGGCAGACACGAACGGATCACCGGTGCGGTCCTCCGGGAGAAGTACGGGATCGAGGGTCGCCAGTACGCTGACTTCGCGGCGCTGCGCGGGGACCCCTCCGACGGGCTGCCGGGCGTGAACGGGATCGGCGAGAAGACGGCGGCCACACTGCTGCAGCGGTTCGGCTCGATCGCGGGGCTGCGGGAGGCCGCACAGGACCCGGACGCGAACATCGCGCCCAGCCCTCGGCGCAGGATCGTCGAGGCCGCGGACTACCTCGAGGTCGCGCCCACCGTGGTCGAGGTGGCCCGGTCGATCGACCTCGGCTCCCCGGACCTGACTCTGCCTCTGACCCCCGTCCAGCCCGACCGTCTGGTCGCGCTGTCGGAGCAGTGGAACCTGGAGAGCCCGATCGCCCGGCTGGTCGAGGCGCTCACCGACCTGCGCTGACGCCGACGCGGCGTCGGCGCGAACGCACGAAACCTCCGGGTCGAGTCGGCGCGAACGCACGAAACCTCCGGGTCGAGTCGGCGCGAACGCACGAAAAGCAGCCAGCCGAGAACCGCCCAAACGTGCGTTCGCGCCGACTCGGCGACGTCAAGACGTGCGTTCGCGCCGACTCGGCGGTCCTCACACGTGCGTTCGCGCCGAGTCGGCAAGGGTCAGGCGAGGGGGAGCAGCTTCTGCGACTCGGCGGCGTCACGGGATGCGGCGGCGGCCCGCTCGGCCTCCTCGAGGTGGGTGTCGCCGGCGTGCTCGCGCCACCAGTCCTGACCCGCCTGCGGCAGGGTGTGGATCGGGTCGTAGTACGCGTAGGTCCGGGTCAGCGCCTCGGGGTCGGTCGCCTCGATCGACGTGCGGTAGTTCTTCGTCCAGTAGGAGATGCCTCGCTCGTGGTCGTAGTCCGCAAGCTGGTGCACCCACCGCTTCCCGACGAACGGCACGTCGCAGACGATCCGCGGCGTCGCGAAGCCCGGCAGGTACCCCATGATGTGGTGCTGCAGCCGCTGGGCGTCGGCGACCGAGACCCGCCAGTGCTCGCTGAACGGGATCATGTCGCACATGTAGAAGTAGTAGGGCATGATCTGCGCGCCGTCGAGCAGCGCGAAGCACAGGTCGAGCAGCGCGTGCGGGTCGGCGTTCACGCCGTTGAGCAGCACGCCCTGGTTCCGTACGTCGCGCAGGCCGGCGTCCAGCATCGCGGTCGACGCCTTGGCCACCATCGGGGTCACGGAGGCAGCATGGTTCACGTGCGTGTGCATCGCGAGCGAGACACCACGCGACCGGGCGAGCCCGGCGACCCGCTCGACACCGGCGCGGACATCGTCCTGGAGCCAGTGCTGGGGGAGGCCGGCGAGCGCCTTGGTGGCCAGCCGGATGTCGCGGACGTTCTCGATCTCCAGCAGGTGGGTGAGGAACTCCTCCAGCCGTGGCCAGGGCATGTTCGCCACGTCGCCACCGGACACCACCACGTCGCGCACGGACGGCGTACGACGCAGGTAGTCGAGCATCGACGCGTGCCGGTCGACCGGCTTGCCGAGGAACTTCAGCTTGTCGACCACCGGGGTGGAGTTGCCGACCAGGTCCATCCGCGTGCAGTGCCCGCAGTACTGGGGACAGGTCGGGAGCAGCTCGGCGAGCACCTTGGTCGGGTACCGGTGGGTCAGCCCCTCGGCCACCCACATGTCGTGCTCGTGCAGCGAGTCGCGGGTGGCGTGCGGGTGCGAGGCCCAGTCCTGACGGCGGTCGGAGAACACCGGCAGCATGTAGCGCCGGATCGGGTCGGCGTACATCTCCTCGGTCAGCGAGCCGGGTCCGCGCGGGACCGCCCGCGGCGCCATCGTGTTCATCATCTGCGGCGGCACCAGCATCGACATGGTGGCGCGCTCGCGCTGGTCGCGCTCGAGGTCCTCGTAGAACGCCTCGTCGACCAGGTCGCCCCACAGCACCCGCAGCTGGCGGACGTTCTTGATGCAGTGCGCCCGCTGCCACTGCACCGACTCCCAGTCGGCGGCGGTGACGTCCTTCCACCCGGGGAACCGGGTCCAGTCGGGCTCGACGAGCTCCACCCGCCGGTAGGGGTAGGGCTGGCCCGTCTCCAGGCCGATCGACGTCTCGATGCTCATGCGCGTGCTCCGTCTTCCACGACAGGCGCGTCGGGTTGAACGACGCGTTCGGTACATGCCACGATACGCAAAGAATCTCCGGCATGTCGAACGAACCGCCGCAGGATTTCCCGATAACGATCGCTCGCAGGGAGGACCATCCGTGACAAAGCCAGCCAGCCCGGTCGGCCTGCACCGGGTGCTCGCGCCGGCCGGCGTGCTGCCCCAGGCCGCGGAGCGCCTCGACACCCGCCGCGACCTGTGGCCCGACGAGGTCCGGATCCGGGTCGAGCGGCTCAACCTCGACGCCGCGTCCTTCCGGCAGCTCGAGCGCACCCACGACGGGGACGGCGACCGGGTCCGGCAGGCGGTGCTCGACATCGTCGCGGCCCGCGGCAAGATGCAGAACCCCGAGACCGGCTCCGGCGGCATGTTGGTCGGCACCGTCGAGGAGGTCGGCCCGGAGTCGCCGCTCGGCCTGCGGGTGGGGGACCGGGTCAGCACGCTGGTCTCCCTGACCCTGACCCCACTGGTCATCGAGGACGGCCTGGCCCGCTGGGACGGCCGCTCCGAGCAGGTGCCCGCCGACGGCTACGCCGTGCTCTTCGGTCGCTCCATCGCGGCGGTGATCCCCGACGACCTGCCTGCCGAGCTCTCCCTGTCGGTGATGGACGTCTGCGGCGCGCCCGCGCTGACCGCCCGCGTGGTGGGGGAGTACGACGCCCCCGTCGTCGCCGTGGTCGGCGGCGCCGGCAAGTCCGGGTCGCTGTCGCTGGTCGCCGCGAAGGCCGCCGGGGCGCGCCGGACCATCGGCGTGGTGCCGCACCAGGGCGAGGCCGACCTGCTCACCGCGGCCGGCGTCGCCGACGTGGTCGCGGTCGCCGACGCCCGGGACCCGGTCGCGCTGTCCGAGGCGGTTCGCGCCGCGGGCGGCCCCGCCGACGTCACGGTCGTCTGTGTCGACGTACCGGGATGCGAGGGCGGCGCGATCCTCGCCACCGCCGAGCGCGGGACCGTGGTGTTCTTCTCGATGGCCACCTCGTTCAGCGCCGCCGCCCTGGGCGCCGAGGGGCTGGCCGCCGACGTCAGGATGCTGGTCGGCAACGGGTACGTGCCCGGCCACGCCGACCTGGCCCTCTCGCTGCTGCGCGGCCACGCGGGGGTGCGCTCGCTGTTCGAGCGCCGCCTGTGAGGATGAGACGGTGACCCGCATCCTGCTCCGTGGTGGCTACGTCCACACGCCCGCCGACCCGCACGCCTCCGCCCTCTGCCTCGAGGACGGCGCGATCGTCTGGACCGGCGACGACGACGCGTCGGTGCACTTCGAGGACAACGCCGACCGGGTGGTCGACCTCCGGGGCCGGCTGGTGACGCCCGCGTTCGTGGACTCCCACGCTCACCTCGCCCAGACCGGCTTCGCGACGGCCAGCGTGGACCTCGGCGGCGCCGCCACCCTGCACGAGGCGCTCGACGCGGTCGCCGCTGCTGCGCACGGCTCCGCCGAGCCGGTGCTGCTGGGCTTCAACTGGGACGAGACCGGCTGGCCCGAGCAGCGGCCGTTCACCCGCGACGAGCTCGACCGGGCCAGCGGAGGGCGCGCGGTGTTCCTGTCCCGGGTGGACGTGCACTCCGCGGTCGTCTCCTCGGCCTTCCTCGACGCCTGCCCGGAGGTCGTCCACGCGGAGGGGTACGACGCCACCGGGCTCGTCGCCCGCGACGCGCACCACGCCGCCCGCGAGGGGCTGTTCCGGCTCCAGTCCGCGTCCGCCCGGGAGGACGCGATCCTCCGGGCCCTGGAGGACGCCGCCCGGCACGGCATCGGAATGGTGCACGAGCTCGGCGCCCCGCACATCTGCCCGGCCGAGGACCTGCTGGTCTCCGCGGCGCTGACGAAGCGGGCCCGGCTGCCCGAGGTGGTCGGCTACTGGGGCGAGCTCGGCGGCGTGGACCGGGCGGTGGAGCTCGGCTGCGCGGGAGCGGCGGGCGACCTCTGCATGGACGGCTCCATCGGCTCCCGCACGTCGGCGCTGCACGCGCCGTACGCCGACGCGGAGACGGTCGGGCACCTCTACCTCGACGCCGGCCAGGTGCGCGACCACGTCGTCGCCTGCACCCAGGCCGGCCTCCAGGCGGGGTTCCACGTGATCGGCGACCGGGCCGTGGCCGAGGTGGTGGCCGGCTTCGTGGCCGCCGCCGAGGTGCTGGGCACCCCCGCCGTCGTCCAGGGGCGACACCGCCTCGAGCACGTCGAGATGGCGTCGGCGGCCGAGATGGCGGCGCTCGGCGGCCTCGGCGTGACCGCCAGCATGCAGCCGATGTTCGACGGCTACTGGGGCGGCGCGGGGTCTCTCTACGCGCAACGTCTCGGCACCGACCGGGCGCAGCCGATGAACGCGTTCGCCTCGATGAACCGGGCCGGCGTCGCGCTGGCGTTCGGCTCCGACACCCCGGTGACCCCGTTCGACCCCTGGGCCGGCGTCCGGGCCGCCGCCTGGCACCACACCGAGACCGAGCGGATCACCGCACGCGCCGCCTTCAACGCCTACACCCGCGGCGGCTGGCGCGCGGCCCGGCGCGACGAGGGCGGCGTGATCGCCCTGGGCGCCCCGGCCAGCGTCGCGGTCTGGGACGTGCCCGGCGACCTGGTGGTGCAGACCCCCGACTCCCGGATCGCCGCGTGGTCGACCGACCCGCGCGCCGGCGTCCCCCAGCTGCCCGACCTGCACCCCGACGTCGACCTGCCGACCTGCGTGATGACGCTGGTCGCCGGCGAGATCGCCTACGAAGAGACCGGAGCCCTGGAATGAACGCCCTATGAGCCGCGGAAAGCTCGACCTCGACCCGGTCGTGGTCCGCAAGGCGCGCAGCCTCGCGCGTCAGGCCGGACGCCCCATCGTCAACCTCGCCAAGTTGCACACGACGGTCTCCGTGGAGCGGGCCACGCTGAGGCTCGCCGGGCTCCAGGGCGCCGACCCCGACGGGATCCCATGGGTCAACCGGCTGCTGGACGCCACCCGCGGCGACGTCGGTCTCGAGCACGGCATCGCCCTGCCCGTCTGGGACGCCCTGGTCCGCGGCGAGGCCGACGACCTGGCCACGCTGGCCCAGAAGGCCGCCGTCGGGTCGGTGCGCTTCCGGGTCCCCGAGGGCCGCGACCTGACCCGGGCCCGGGCCGCCGCGACCAAGCAGGTCGGTGCCGGGCTGCGCCGTGTGGACGCCCGCCGTCGCGAGCGCGACCGGCTGGTCAAGCGGTACGGCGACCCCGACCACCAGCCCTGGATCTACCTGATCGTCGCCACCGGCGACATCTACGAGGACATGCCCCAGGCGCAGCAGGCCGCCCGCGAGGGGGCCGACATCATCGCGGTGATCCGCTCCACGGGGCAGAGCCTGCTCGACTACGTGCCCGAGGGCGCGACCCGCGAGGGGTTCGCCGGCACGTACGCCACGCAGGAGAACTTCCGGCTGATGCGCGCCGCGCTCGACGAGTCCAGCAAGGAGCTCGGCCGCTACGTGCGGCTGACCAACTACGCGTCCGGCCTGTGCATGCCGGAGATCGCCGCACTGGCCGGCCTCGAGCGGCTCGACATGATGCTGAACGACTCGATGTACGGGATCCTGTTCCGCGACATCAACCCGATCCGCACCTTCGTCGACCAGCGGTTCAGCCGCCAGGTGCACGCCCGCGCCGGCATCATCATCAACACCGGCGAGGACAACTACCTCACCACCGCGGACGCCATCGAGGCCTCGCACACGGTCACCGTCAGCCAGCTGCTCAACGAGTACTTCGCCAAGGAGGCCGGCCTCGAGGACTGGCAGCTCGGCCTCGGCCACGCCTTCGAGATCAACCCGGAGGTGCCGGACAGCTTCCGGATGGAGCTCGCGCACGCCCTGCTGGCCCGCGAGCTGTTCCCCAAGGCGCCGCTGAAGTGGATGCCGCCGACCCGGCACATGACCGGCGACGTGTTCCGCGGGTACCTGCTCGACGCGTTCTTCAACCTGGCCGGGGTGATGACCGGTCAGAGCATCCTGCTGGTCGGGATGATGACCGAGGCGGTCGTGACGCCCTGGCTCTCCGACCGTGACCTGGCCCTGCAGAACGTCCGGTACGTCATGGACGCGGCCGGCCGGCTCGGCGAGGACTTCCACCCGAGCCCGGACGGGTTCATCGCCCAGCGCGGTCGGCAGGTGCTCTCCGAGAGCATCGAGCTGCTGGAGCGGATCATCGCCCACGAGGGCAAGCACGGGCTGCTGGAGGCGATCGCCGACGGCACCTTCGGCCTGATGAAGCGTCCCGCGGACGCCGGCCGCGGCCTCGACGGGGTCGCCAAGAAGGCGCCCGGCTACTTCAACCCCGCGACCGACCTCCTGGAGGACAAGTGAGCGACTCCCACATCATCCGGCCGTACGGCGACACCACCGGGGACGGCATGGTGCAGGTGTCCTTCACGCTGCCGATGCCGAACTCCAAGATCGCCGAGGGCGCGGCGGCCCAGCTCGCCGGCAAGATGGGGATCGAGCCGGCGCTGGTGGTGCACGCCAAGGCGATGGGCCCGGACTTCACGTTCTTCGTGGTCTACGGCCCGGTGCACCACCTCGTGGACGTCTCGCAGGTGAGCGTGGTCGAGCGCGACTACCCGCTGCTGACCCCCAAGGAGGTCAACGCCGCGATCAAGCGCGGGCTGCGCCGCCGGCTCACCGTCGTGGGCGGCTGCATCGGCACCGACGCGCACACCGTCGGCATCGACGCGATCCTCAACATCAAGGGGTTCGCGGGGGAGAAGGGGCTGGAGTACTACCGCGAGCTCAAGGTCGTGAACCTCGGCGCCCAGGTGTCCGTGCCGCAGCTGGTGGCCCGGGCCCGCGAGGAGAAGGCGGACGCGATCCTGGTGTCCCAGGTGGTCACCCAGCGCGACGCCCACCTGGCGAACACCAAGGAGATGTCCGCGGCGTTCCGGGAGTCCTACCCGAGCGACCGGCGGCCGCTGCTGATCGTCGGCGGTCCGCGCTTCGACGAGAAGATGGCCGCCGAGCTCGGCGTGGACCGGGTGTTCTCCCGGGGCACCACCCCCGGCGAGGTGGCCTCCTACCTGACCCACCAGCTCGTCACCCGGCGAGCCGGCACCGCGTCGACCGGGAAGGTGAGCGCATGAGCGAGGCACGGGTCGGGCTCCGCGTCACCCATCGTCGCTACGTGCCGTTCTCGCACGCGCACTACGCAGGCGACCTGGTCGACGGCGCCTACTCCCTGGGCCTGTTCGGGGACGTGGCCACCGAGGTCTGCATCCGCACCGACGGTGACGAGGGGTTGTTCGCGTCGTACTCCGACGTGCAGTTCCGGGCCCCGGTGCGCGCCGGGGACCTGCTGGAGGTCACCGCCGAGGTGGTCTCGGTCGGCCGGCGCTCCCGCACCCTGGAGTTCAAGGCCGTGGTGGTCGGCCGGGGCCGCCCCGACGTCTCCGCGTCGGCGGCCGCGGTGCTCGACGAGCCGCTGGTGGCGACGACGGCCACCGGGGTCGTGGTGGTCCCCGCGAGTCCGTCCTGACAGGGGTCGGCGTGTCACGCACCGACACGCCGAATTCCCAAAAAATTCGCCATGAACTTCGCGAGTCGGACAACCCTCGCTGACCTGCACTTTTTCCTCGAAAGAGCAGGTCATGGATGGGTTGACACCACACGCTCGGCCAGACAGGCTCTCCGGGTTCCATCGAGCAGGCCGTCGCCCAGTGCTGACGTCCCGGTGGCCGCGAGACCAGGTCGGGTACCACGAACCATGGTGTGACGCGGCAGGCCGGAGGTCGGCGCTGTCTCGAGGGGGTGGACGCGAACAAGAGCCCGTTGCCCAGTAGACAACGGTCACGATCCCCGCAGCCGGCGGGGACGGGATCGGTCCGAAGGGTGCCGGGCTCTTGTCGCGTCCGGAGGCCGTCGCCGTCGGCACGTCGGGGCCCGGTGGGTAGGTTGGCCCCCGGTCGCGCGGCATCCGGCGGCGACCCTTCGGCCCGGAGGAGGTCGCCCGTGCGGCTGCTCGCACGCACCGTGCCGGCCGCGCTCGCGGGCGTCGGCGCCGCGCTGGCGTTCGCCCCCCTCCACTGGGTGCTGCTGCTGCCGCTGAGCGTGGCCACGCTCACCCTGCTGTGCGTGGGCCGGCGGCGGCGCACCGGCTTCCTCCTGGGCGCTGTCTTCGGTACGGCGTTCATGCTGGTGCTGCTGCCGTGGCTCCAGGTGATCGGCGTCTACGCCTGGCTGCCGCTCTCGGTCCTCGAGGGACTCTTCTACGGGCTCGCCGGGGTCAGCGCGGCCACCCTCACCCGACGCGGCGTACCGGTGCCCGGGTGGCCGCTGTGGGTGGCCTGCTCCTGGGTGCTGCTGGAGGCGCTGCGGGGGCTCGTGCCCTTCGGCGGCTTCCCGTGGGGCCGGCTGGCGTTCGCGGTCGAGGACACCCCGGTCGCTCCGCTGCTGGCCTACGCCGGCGCCCCGGGTACGACGTTCGCGGTGGCCCTCGTGGGCACCACCCTGGCCTGGGCCGTCCTGGTGGGCCGCCGGACCCCCGTCCGGGCGGTGGCCGGGCTCGCCGCCGCCCTCGCCCTCGCCTGCGTCGCGTCGCTGGCGCCCTGGCAGGCCGAGCGGCCCGGCGACCCGCGGATGCGTCTCGCGGTGGTCCAGGGCAACGTGCCGGGGGAGGGCCTGGAGGCCTTCGCGGAGCGGCGCGCGGTACTGAACAACCACGTCCGGGCCACCCAGCGGCTGGCCGCCCGCATCGACGCCGGGCAGACGCCGCGCCCCGACCTGGTCGTCTGGCCGGAGAACTCCTCCGACATCGACCCCTACGCCGACCCCAGCGCAGGCCAGGCGATCGCCGACAGCGCCCGGGCGGTCGGGGCGCCGCTGCTGATGGGCGCCGTGGTGGGCGACCGGCTCGATCGCGGCTGGTACAACCGCGCGGTGGTCTGGGACCGGTCCGGGCGCACCGTCGGCTGGTACGACAAGACCCACCCGGTGCCGTTCGGGGAGTACATCCCGTTGCGGGGGCTGCTGGCACCACTGGTGCCCGCCCTGGACCAGATCCCCAGCGACATGATCCCGGGTACCCGCTCCGGGGTCCTCCGCGCGGGGCCGGCCCGCGCCGGGGTGCTGATGTGCTTCGAGGTCGCCTACGACGGCCTGGTCCGCGACCGGATCGACCGGGGCGCGGACCTGATCGTGGTCCCGACCAACAACGCCACCTACACCGGCACCGGGCAGATCGAGCAGCAGTTCGCGATGTCGCGGCTGCGGGCCGTCGAGACCGGCCGGTACGTCGTGGTCGCCTCCACCAACGGCATCTCCGGCGTGATCGCCCCGGACGGGCACGTGGTGCAGCGGGCCCCCGAGCGGCGGCAGGCGGTCCTGGAGCAGGAGGTCACGCTGATCTCCCGGCGGACCCCGGCCGTGGTGCTCGGGCCCTGGCCGGAGCGGGTGCTCTCGGCGCTGGGGGTGGGCTCGGTCCTGCTGGCCGGAGTGGTGGGCTATCGTCGCCGTCGCCGCAGCGGCGCCGGGCCGCAGGACGACACGAGGACGGCATGAGCGACGTAGGGCTGGGCCGGGTGCTGATCGTGATCCCGACCTACAACGAGCGGGACAACCTGGAGTGGATCATCGGCCGGGTGCGTGCCGCGGTGCCCCGGGTGGACGTGCTGGTGGTCGACGACGGTTCGCCCGACGGCACCGGTGCGGTCGCCGACGAGCTGGCCGCCCGCGACCCGCAGGTCAGCGTGCTGCACCGGACGGAGAAGGCCGGCCTCGGCGCGGCGTACCTCGACGGCTTCCGGGTCGCGCTCGAGCGCGGGTACGACGTGGTCGGCGAGATGGACGCCGACGGCTCCCACCAGCCCGAGCAGCTGCCTCTGCTGCTGGGCGCGCTGCGGGACGCCGACCTGGTGATCGGGTCGCGCTGGGTGCCCGGTGGGTCGGTGGTCAACTGGCCGCTGAGCCGCAAGGTGCTCTCGGTGGGGGGCAACCTCTACGCCCGGATGCTGCTGGGGATCCCGCTGCGGGACGTGACCGCCGGCTACCGGCTGTTCCGCCGGACGACGCTGGAGACCATCGACCTGGCCACCGTCGAGTCGGCCGGCTACATCTTCCAGACCGACCTGGCGTTCCGCACCGTCCGGGCGGGCCTGCGGGTGGTCGAGGTGCCGATCGAGTTCGTGGAGCGGGTCCGCGGCGAGTCCAAGATGTCCCGCGACGTCGCCACCGAGTCGCTGCGCCGGATCACCCGCTGGGGTCTGAGCGAACGTCGTCGTCAGGTCCGCGACGTAGTCTCGAAGCGTGCCCGGCGACGCCGGGGGAGTGCCGGAAGGGACGAGGGAGCGGGCCGATGAGCGCACCGAGGGGCGGCTCGGGGAGCGTCCGCGGGGCGGTACGCCGCCGGGTGCCCTGGTGGGTGCTGGCGCTGCTGTTCGTGGTCGTGCCGGTCGTCGAGATCTACGTGCTGATCCAGGTCGGGCAGACCATCGGCGCCTGGTGGACGGTGCTGCTGCTGATCGCCGACGGGTTCCTGGGCGGCTGGTTGATGAAGCGGGAGGGCGGCCGGGCCTGGGTCTCCCTGCGTCAGGCCCTGCAGAGCGGTCGGATGCCGGGTCGCGAGCTCGCCGACGCGGGCCTGATCCTGGTCGGCGGGACGCTGCTGCTCACGCCGGGGTTCGTCTCGGACGTGTTCGGGCTGTTCTGCGTGCTGCCGTTCACCCGTCCGGTGGCCCGCCGGCTGCTGACCGGCTACCTCGCCCGCCGGTTCGTGGTCACGTCGATGACGTCCGCCGCGACCGGGTTCGGACCGGCGACCGGCCCCGGGACGCAACAACGCCCCGGACCCGATGACGGTGTGGTCCGAGGCGAAGTCGTCGACGATCAGTGAGCGTCAGGCGCTCTTGGCCTTCTTCTTCGAGGGCCGGTGCAGGTGCGCCGGGCCGATCTCGCCGCCGCGGAGCAGCTCGAGACGCTCGGTGAGGATGTCCTCGAGCTCCTTGAGCGAACGGCGCTCGAGCAGCATGTCCCAGTGCGTGCGGACCGGCTTCTCGACCTTCGCCTCACGGGTCAGGCCGTCCTTGTTCATCGCCTCGGCGCCGCAGCGCGGGCACTCCCAGACCGCGGGCACATCGGCCTCGACCGACATCGGGACCTCGAACTCATGCCCCTGGGGGCAGCCGTACGCGACGTTCTGACGGGCCGCGAACTCGATCCCGCGCTCGTCCTCGAAGCTCTGGCCCCCGAGTCGGGCTCCACGCAAAGTGCGCTCTCCCATGAGCCACCTCCTGGTCTTGTTTCCCCGTTGGTTGTCCGGACCGGTCGGCCCCGCGACGATGGCGGGACCGTGGTCCACCCAGCACAACGACTCAGGGCCCCGGAGGATTCCCAGGACCGAGGGCCGGCTGGTCGCCGCTGTGCAGCGCGATATCCCCATCGTTACCCATTCCCGGGGTCCGCAAGCCCGTTCCGGCCGTGAGATCGGACATACCCGCCCGGTTCAGACCACCGCGGGAGCGGTGTTGCCCGCCTCGCGGATACCGCGGGCCGGGTCCACCCGGGCCAGCAGCACCCCGCCGACCACGAAGAAGACGATCAGCGCGAAGATCGCCGGCCGGTAGGAGTCGGTGAGCTGGTGCACGAGACCGAAGACCAGCGTGCCCAGCCAGCTCGTGCCCCGCTCGCAGGCCTGGTAGAGGCTGAAGTACTCCGCCTCCTTGCCGCGCGGGATCAGCAGGCTGAAGAACGACCGGGACAGCGCCTGGGTGCCGCCCAGCACCAGCCCGATCGCCACTGCCAGCGCCAGGAAGTACGCCACCCGGCGCTCGGGGAGGAAGTAGGCCGCGGTGACGACCAGCATCCAGACCACCAGCCCCGCGAGGATCACCCGCCGGCTGCCGAAGCTCGCCGCCGCCCGGCCGAACAGCAGCGCCCCGGCGAAGGCCACGAACTGCACCAGCAGGATCGTGGCGATCAGCGTCGAGGTGCCGAAGCCGAGCTCCTTCTCGCCGTACGTCGACGCCGAGACGATCACGGTCTGGATGCCGTCGTTGTAGAACAGGTAGGCCACCAGGAAGGTCAGCGTGACCGGATAGCCGCGCATCTCGCGCAGCGTCGTCGCCAGCTGCCCGAAGCTCTGCCGGACCAGGCCGCCGCCCTGCCGGACCCGACCGAGCGCCGGGCGGTCCCGGATGCCGAGGTAGGGCACCCAGGTGAAGCCCGCCCACCACAGCGCCGCCGACAGCAGGCTGAGCCGCACCGCCATCGCCGTGCCCAGCCCCAGGGTGTCGTGCAGCGTCACCACGGCGAGGTTCACCGCCAGCAGCAGGCCGCCGCCGAGGTAGCCCAGTGCCCACCCCCGGGAGGACACCCGGTCCCGCTCGTCCGGGGTGGAGATCTCGCACAGGATCGCGTCGTAGACCACCAGCGAGGAGCCCAGGGCGATGTTGGCGACGAACAGCAGCAGCGCCCCGAGCTGCCAGTCCGAGCCGGTCACGAGGAACATCAGCGCCGTGGCTGCGCTGCCGGCCCAGGCGAACCCGGCCATCAGGGTGCGCTTGCGCGACGAGCGGTCCGCGGCGGCCCCGACGACCGGCAGCACCAGCGCCGAGACGACCGTCGCGATCGTGACGACGTAGGCGACCAGCGAGCCGGGGGAGACCGCGAGCCCGAGGACGCTGAGGTCGGTGGTGCAGGCCCGGTCGGTGCTGCCGACGAACCCGCAGGCGTCCTGCTCGGCGACCGAGATCAGGTACGGCGCGAAGAGCACCGTGGCCACGGTCGTGACGTAGCCGGAGTTGGCCCAGTCGTACCAGTACCAGGCCCGCTGCTCGCGGCGGCGTTCCGGCAGCGCCGGGTCGGCGACGCCCCCGGGGTTGTCGGTGCGGCTCATCACCCTGGTCCCTCCCACTGTCCCCGGCTCCGCAGGACGTCGCGCAGGACGTCGGTCCGGTCGGTCATCAGCCCGTCGACACCGAGGTCGAGCAGGTCGTGCATCTCGGCGGCCTCGTCGATGGTCCACACGTGCACCGGTCGTCCCGACGCGTGGGCGCGCTCGACGAAGCCGCCGGTGACGATCTCGGTGCTCCCGCGGCGGTGCGGCACCTGGAGCGCGTTGCCGCCGCCGGCGAGCACCCGCTCGGCCAGCAGCCGAGGCGCGTAGCGACTCAGCGCCACCCCCACCGGCCCGTACGACGTGGCGACCGGCCGGCCGACGAGGCGCCGGAACCGTCGAAGCCGGCGCTCGGAGAACGACCCGACGCACACCCGGTCGTGGGACCCGGTCCGCTCGACCAGGCCGGCCAGCACCGGCGCCGCGACGTCGGACTTGAGGTCGATGTTGAACCGGGTGACCGGGAAGTGCTCGAGCAGGTCCGCCATCAGCGGGATCGGCTCGCGGCCGCCGATCAGGGCCTCGCGCAGGGCGGCGTACGGCGTGGTGGCGATCCGGCCGGTGCTGGAGGTGACCCGGTCCAGCACGGCGTCGTGGATGGCCAGCAGCACCCCGTCACTGGTCAGGTGCACGTCGGTCTCCAGGTAGCGGTAGCCCAGCCCGACGGCGTGCTCGAAGGCGACCAGGGTGTTCTCCAGGCCGACCAGGTCGGGATGGCGGGCGCCGCCACGGTGCGCGAACGCCAGCACGGTGTGCTCCTCCCGACCGGCGTCGAGGAACGGGAAGCCGGTGCACGGACGCGTCACGTGAGCAGTATGGACCGCCATCAGCCCAGGGTGGCCGACGCACCGCCCCGCCACATCCGTGTTCCTACTCAGCCGCCGGAGTACGGTCGAGCCATGTCAGAGACCGAGGAGTCGACCTGCCCCCAGTGCCAGTCCACGATGTCGCCGCGCACGATCGGTGACGTCACCGTCCACCAGTGCTCGTCGTGCCACGGGGTGTTCCTCGAGCGCGCCGACCTCGGGAACCTGATCGAGGCCGAGAACGACTGGCACCGCGACAGCGGACCGAAGACCCAGCCGCTGCCCCGGATCACCCCGGACATGGCCGCGCCCCCGCCCTCGACGCGCCCGGTCACCCGGGCCTACATCGAGTCGTTGTTCGGCTAGCGCGCGGCCGGCTAGAGGTCGCCCTCGAGGAACTGCGCCCGTCCCATCCCGAACGACCAGTCCTCACGCTCGTTGGCGGTCACCGAGACCACCAGGTCGGTCGGCGCCAGCCCGTGGCCGGCTTCGAGACGGCCCGCGAGGGCGGCGTACAGGGCCCGCTTCTGCTCGGCGTCGCGGCCCTGCTGGAACACCTGGATGACCACCAGGTCGTCGGTGCGCTCGAACCCGAGACCGGTGTCCTCGCAGATCAGCTGGCCGGGACGGTGCTCGGTGACCACCTGGTAGCGGTCGCGTGGCGGCGCCGCGAAGACGTCGAGCATCACCTCCTGGACCGTGTCGGCGAACGCCCTGAGCTGCTCGGGGGTACGACGTCCCTCGATCACGTCGATGCGGACCAGTGGCACGGGTGGCTCCTCAGATGTCGCGGAAGGTCTCGATGCTCGCACCGAGGTCGTTGAGCCGGGACGCGAGGTCCTCGTAGCCCCGGTTGATCACGTAGACCGAGCGCAGCACCGACGTGCCCTTGGACGCCAGCATCCCCAGCAGGATCACGACCGCGGGACGCAGCGCCGGCGGGCAGACGACCTCGGTGCCGGACCAGCGGGTCGGCCCCTCGATCATCACCCGGTGCGGGTCGAGCAGCTTGACCGAGGCGCCGAGCTTGGTGAGCTCGGTGAGGTAGATCGCCCGGTTCTCGTACACCCAGTCGTGCAGCAGCGTCTGGCCCTCCGCCACCGCGGCGATCACCGCGAAGAACGGCAGGTTGTCGATGTTCAGCCCGGGGAACGGCATCGGGTGGATCTTGTCGATGGGGGAGTGCAGGGTCGAGCTGAGCGTGTCGATGTCGACCAGCCGGGTGTGCTCGTTGGCCGCGACGTACTCCTCGCTGCGGCGGTAGCGGAAGCCCATCTCCTCCAGCAGCGCCAGCTCGATCTCGAGGAACTCGATCGGCACCCGGCGGATGGTGATCTCGGAGTCGGTGACGATCGCCGCGGCCAGCAGCGACATCGCCTCGATCGGGTCCTCCGACGGCGCGTAGTCGACGTCCACGTCGATGTCGGGCGTGCCGTGCACGGTCAGCGTCGTGGTGCCGACCCCGTCGATGCGGACGCCGAGCTTCTCCAGGAAGAAGCACAGGTCCTGGACCATGTAGTTCGGGCTCGCGTTGCGGATCATCGTCACGCCGTCGTGCCGCGCGGCCGCGAGCAGGGCGTTCTCGGTGACGGTGTCGCCGCGCTCGGTGAGCACGATCGGCCGGGTCGGGGAGACCGACCGGTTGACGGTCGCGTGGTAGCTGCCCTCGGTGGCCTTCACCTCGAGGCCGAAGGGGCGCAGGGCTGCCATGTGCGGCTCCACGGTGCGGGTGCCGAGGTCGCAGCCGCCGGCGTACGGCAGCTCGAAGACGTCCTGGCGGTGCATCAGCGGGCCGAGGAACATGATGATCGACCGGGTACGGCGGGCCGCCTCCTCGTCGATCCGCTCCAGGTCCAGCTCGGCCGGCGGGACGATCTCGAGGTCGTTGTCCTCGTTGAGCCAGCGGGTCTGCACGCCCATGGAGGCCAGCACCTCGAGGAGCCGGTTGACCTCCTCGATCCGCGCGACGCGGCGCAGCGTGGTCCGCCCGCGGTTGAGCAGCGAGGCGCAGAGCAGCGCGACGCCGGCGTTCTTCGAGGACTTCACCGTGATCGAGCCCGACAGCGTCGTGGGTCCGGTCACCCGCAGGTGCGTGGGACCGGCGCCGAGCGAGACGATCTCGGAGTCGAGCGCCTCGCCGATCCGGGCGAGCATCTCCAGGGAGAGGTTCTGGTGTCCGCGCTCGATCCGGTTCACCGCGCTCTGGCTGGTGGCCAGCACGTCGGCGAGCTGCTGCTGGGTCCACCCGCGGTGCTTGCGGGCGTCGCGGATGAGATTCCCGATCCGGGACAGGTAGTCGTCAGCCATGCAGCGGACTTTATCTCACATGTGAGATAGCAGGAACGACCTCGCGCCGGCGCGTCGTGGGCGGACCCGTGGACAGCCGGTCGGCAGGCGGCCATAGTCGTCCCGGTCACCCCCTGGCCGAGAGGCAGGTCACACCGCGATGCGACACCGTCACCCCGCCGGCCCGCTCGTCGCCCTGGTCCTGACCCTGCTCGCGCTGGCCGGCTGCACGTCGACGCCCGCCCCGCCGGAGCCCGCACGGACGAAGCCGCGGCTGGACGCCTCCGTCGCCCAGTTCCGCTTCGACGAGGGCACCCGTCGGCTCAAGGCCGGCGTCACCAACCGCGGGGACACCGCGATCCGGGTCTCCCGGGCCACCATCGCCTGGGACGCGCTGGCCTTCCCGACGGTCCGGGTCCCCGACCCGGTGGCGCTGCCCGGCCAGACCGCCGCGTTCACGATCAGCTACGGCGCGCCACGCTGCCCGCGCCCGGACGGTCCGAGACCGACCCTGGTCGCCGTCGTGGACGGGCGACGGCTGCGGCTGCCGCTGCGGGTCGAGGACCCCGCCCTGCTGCGTCGGCTGCACGCGAAGGCCTGCGCGGAGAGACGGCTCGAGACGGCCGTCTCGGTGCGGCTGCGCCTCGCGCGCACCACGGTGCGGGTCGGCGGCGCGGAGTACGTCCCGGGCGCGGTCGTCGTACGGCGCCGGTCCGGCTCGACGGCGCCGCTGCGGGTCGACGACCTGGGCGGCAGCGTGCTGCTCGACCTCCGGCCCCGGGACCGACGCGCCGCCCTGCCCGCGCTGCTGCGGCCCGACCGGCCGGTCCTGGTGCTGCCGGTGCTGCTCGGGTCGACGCACCGCTGCGACGCGCACGCCCGCGGCCAGAGCTCGCAGACCTTCCTGATCAGCACCTACGTCCGCCTGGGGGACCATCCCCAGCAGCGGGTGGTGCTGCCGCTGTCCACCGCCGAGCGGGTGCGGGTGAGCGCGGTCGTGGACCGGGAATGTGCCTGAGGGCGGACGTTCCTACGATGGCCCGATGAGAGTCACCACCATCCACGGCCCCGGCGACATCCGACTCGAGGCACGCCCGGACCCCGTCATCGAGCAGCCCCACCAGGCCATCATCAAGGTCGTCGCCGGCTGTATCTGCGGCTCCGACCTGTGGCCCTACCGCGGCGAGAACCCGATCGACCCCGGGTCCCCGATCGGCCACGAGATGGTCGGCGTGGTGGCCGAGGTCGGCTCGGACGTCCACGACTTCGCCGTCGGGGACTTCGTCGTCGTCCCCTTCGTGCACTGCGACAACACCTGCCCGCACTGCCGCGCCGGGATGACCTCGGTCTGCGACCACCAGGGCTTCACCAACGGGGGTCAGGGCGAGTACGCCGTCGTGCAGCAGGCCGACGGCAGCCTGGTCAAGACCGACGGCATGCCCGACCCGGGGTCGATCCCCTCGCTGCTGACCCTGTCCGACGTGATGGCCACCGGCTGGCACGCGGCCGTCACGTCCCGGGTGCGGCCCGGCAGCACCGCGGTCGTGATCGGCGACGGTGCGGTCGGGCTGTGCGGCGTGCTGGCCGCGGCCCAGCTCGGCGCCGAGCGGGTGATCGCGATGTCGCGCCACGAGCCCCGGCAGGCCGTCGCCCGGGAGTTCGGCGCCACCGACGTCGTCGCCGAGCGGGGCGAGGAGGGCGAGGAGCGGATCCGCGACCTCACCGACGGCGTCGGCGCCGACGCGGTGCTGGAGTGCGTCGGCACCAACGGCTCGATGGCGACCGCGTTCGCGATCGCGCGCCCCGGCAGCACCGTCGGGTTCGTCGGGGCCCCGCACGGGGTCGAGCTGCCGGTGCGGCAGATGTTCGTCCGCAACATCGGGCTGGCCGGCGGGATGGCACCGGTGCGCACCTACCTGCCGGACCTGCTCGAGCGGGTGCTGTCGGGCGCGATCGACCCGGGCCGGGTCTTCGACCTGACCCTGCCGCTGACCGACGTCGCCGAGGGCTACCGGGCGATGGACGCGCGCCGGGCGATCAAGGTGCTGCTCCAGCCGTGACCACCTTCGCGCGCGTCGAGGCGTTCGGGCTCACCCTGCCCGAGACGACCAGCACCCCGTCGTACGGCGGGGCGCCGGCGCTGCGCGTCAACAAGCGGATGTTCGCGCGGCTGCGCGGCGAGATGGCCGACGACCTCGACCCGCTCACCGGTGCGCCGTACGGCGAGGTGCTGATGGTCGGGGTCGCCGACCTGGGGGAGAAGGACGCGCTGCTCGCCGCCGACGACCGGGTCTACTTCACGGTGCCGCACTACGACGGCTATCCCGCGGTGCTGGTACGGCTGGCGCTCGCCGACGTCGAGGAGCTGCACGAGCTGCTCGTCGAGGCCTGGATGCGGAGCGCCCCGAAGCGCGCGCTGAAGGCCTACGTGGAGACGATCGGGCCGCTGCCCGGCACCGACTGACCCGGCGTGGCCGGCGGCTCGAGGAGCCCGCCGGCCACGCCGGTCAGGTCACCGCCTGGTGGTCCGGTCGACCGCGACAACGCCCTTGGCCGGCACGGTGACGGTGGCCCGTCCGCGGGGGCCGACCTTGACCACGGTGCCGGCGCAGCGGCCGCGCAGCTTGCCGCCGGTGATCGCGTCGCAGTAGCTGCCGCGCGCCATCCCGGTCGCCACGGAGATCCGCTTGTCGGCGGTGCCGTTGTTCAGCGCCACCCAGCCGCGGCTGCCGCGGCTGAACGAGATCACGTTCGCGCCGTCGTCCCACCAGTGCGCCCGGGTCGCGCGACCCACGTGGTTGTGCCAGCGGACCATCGCCTGCACGCCCTTGTCGCGGTCCACGCACTCCCACCCGGCGCCGCAGTCCGTGTGGGTGATCATCCCGTCGGCGGTGGCCGGCGGGGAGTCGTCGGCGTTGGTCCACCGGAAGGCGGAGTAGACCTGGGTCCGCCCGTAGCCGGAGGCCAGCAGGTACTGGTTGGCGAGGATGTTGGTGGCGCCGTCCTTGTAGCTCAGCGCGTCGCCGTTGCGCTCGGTGTCGTGGTTCTGCACGAACGACAGCGTGTTGCTGCCGCGGGTGAGACCGGAGCCGGCACCGAAGTCCTTCAGCGTGGCGATGCTGCCCGTCGAGTCGGCGTTGTAGCTCTTGAACGCCGACTTCAGCTGCTTGACCCCGTCGAGACCGAGCACGTCACCGCTGCGGGTGAACGCCTCGGGGGACAGCGTGCCGGGTCCGCCGCCGAAGACCTCGAGCGCCCAGTAGGGCCGGGTGCCGTCGACGGTGTCGTGCAGCCGGGAGTAGATCGCGTCCAGGTCGCGCTGGCCGATGTGCTTGGCGGCGTCGACGCGGAAGCCGGAGACGCCGTAGCGGAGCAGCTTGTTGAGGTACCGCGCCAGCCGGGTGCGGACCGCGCCGGTGTCGGTGCGCAGGTCGGCCAGCCCCACCAGCTCGCAGTTGAACACCTGCTGCTGGTTGTTGAAGTCCTCGATGCCGCCGCTGGCGGAGGGACAGTCACCGGAGTACTTGTGGAAGTTCCGCGGTGCGTAGAGCCCCGGGTAGCGGTAGCGCTCGTAGCTGACCCCGCCGTAGGACGTGTCGCCCTGGCCGGTCATGTGGTTGATCACGGCGTCGACGTACACCTTCACGCCGGCCTTGCGGCAGGTGCGCACCATCGACCGGAACTGCTGCTCGCTGCCCATCCGGCTGGTCAGCCGGTAGTCGACGGCCTGGTAGACCTCCCACCACGGGTGCAGGATCGAGTCCTGGCCGTCGCCGAGGTGCTGCCGCTTCACCGAGTCCTGCGGCGGCGCGACCTGGACCCCGCGGAAGCCGTTCGGGCCGAGCTGGGTGCGGCACTCCTTGGCCACCGAGGGCCAGTTCCACTCCCACAGGTTCGCGCTGACCTGGCGGTCGGCGCGCTGGTTCGGCGTCTCTCGGCGGGTGGCGGCGTCGGCGCTGCCGGCCGAGGCGACGGCCACGCCGAGGGCGCAGGCGGCCACCGTGGCGGCCCGGACGAACCGGCCGGGCCGGCGTACGGGCTGGGGCGGACGAGTCATGAGATCTCCCGAGGAACGAGGGCGTAGGGCCCTCGTAGTGACCCCCGTCATACGGCGCCAAACCTGGGACTTGGGACCGGTCGGCAGCGGGCATGCTTGACCCCGTGACCGACCCGATGAAGCGCCATGTCTCCGCGACCCTCGAGGGCACGATCTCCGGCCGCGCCCGGGTCGAGCTGCAGCTCACCGTGCCCGAGCAGCCCGGCCTGCAGGTCGAGGAGCGTCTCTCGGTGCTGGTGGACGGCCGCCCCGCCGAGCCGGTCGACGTCGTCGGCGACCACGGCAACCGGGTGCAGGTGCTGACCGGTGCCGAAGGCCGGCTCCGGGTGTCCTACTCCGCGACCGCCACCGGGCACGCCGAGCCGGTCGAGCTGACCGAGCGGGACCGCGTGGTCTACACCCGGCCGAGCCGGTACGCGGAGTCCGACCGGCTGCTGGGCTTCGCCGCCAAGCAGTTCGGGTCCACGCGCGGTGCCGCCCTCGTCCAGGACGTGTCCTCGTGGGTGGGCTCACGGCTCAGCTACGTGCCCGGCAGCAGCGGGCCGACCGACGGCGCCACGGACACCCTGATGACCGGTGCGGGCGTCTGCCGCGACTACTCCCACCTGACGATCGCCCTGCTCCGGGCGCTGGACACCCCGGCCCGCCTGGTGGCCGTCTACGCCCCCGGCTGCGACCCGATGGACTTCCACGCGGTCACCGAGGTGGCGGTCGACGGCCGGTGGCTGGTCGTGGACGCGAGCGCGCTCGCACCGCGGCAGACGCTGCTGCGGATCGCGACCGGCCGCGACGCCGCGGACACGGCGTTCCTGACCAACTTCGGCGGCCACCTGCTGCTCGAGTCGACCGTGGTCACCGCCGTCGTCGAGGGCGACCTGCCGGTCGACGACATCAGCACCGACGTCTCGCTGGGCTGAGGCGTTTGAGGCGCGGGGGACCGGGTAACCACCGGACATGACCGAGTCGAACACATTTTCGAACGACACCGACGACCCCACCGGCACCGCCCCCACGGAGCCCGGCGACGGCGGCGAGATGCTGGGCGCACCCCGTCCGGACGAGGCCGGCACCACCGAGAAGGACCCCGACGACTGGGTGACCGGGGACGAGCCGATGACGGGCGCGCAGCGCAGCTACCTCGACACCCTGGCTCGCGAGGCCGGCGAGCAGCTGAGCCCCGACCTGACCAAGGCGGAGGCCTCCGAGCACATCGACCGACTGCAGTCCCGGACCGGCCGCGGCACCGCCTGAACCAGGTGGCGGATACCCGCCAAGAGCATGCCCCTGCATGACACAGAACCTCCGGTGGCACATCCTGTTGGCAGGGACGAGGCGCCGTCAGGCCTTGAACGGGGGACGAGGCTTGGCGGTGCCTGGTTTCCCTCAGGTGGGGTTTCCGCCCCGCCGTACGCCGTGATCTGAGATGATCCGCTCCGTGGAGCCCAGCCAGACGTCCTTCGCCGGCGACGAGTCCGTCGAGGTCCGGCATCTGCGCGCCGCCACCGACGCCCTCCGGCAGCGACTGTCCGGCTACGAGCGCGACGGCGCCCCCGAGGGGATCCGCCACCATGTCGGCCTCCAGCGGATGGTGGAGCAGCTGCGCGAGATGGAGCCGCGGGCCCAGCGCTCGGTGTGGATCCTGCAGCCCCGCTACTTCTGGGACCCCGAGGACCCGGGTGTCGAGCTCACCTACGGGACCCAGGCCCGGGGTGTCACCACCCTCCTGATCACCCGGCCCGCCACGCTCCAGGTGCACCCGCTGCTGCCGTCGATCTTCCCGACGACGCGGGTCGCGCCGGTCTTCCTCGGCGCGATGGTCGTCGACGAGCACGAGGCGATGATCGCCGGTGAGGACAGCGGGCTGGGGGAGCGGACCGTCTGGGTGACCGAGCGTGAGGACATCGTCGCCGCGGTGCTGCACATCTGGAACCTCACCCTCGAGCTGTCCGCGCCGATCCTGCCGCCCGGGACCCAGCCGCCGCTCTCGCGCCGTCAGCTGCGGGTCGCGCAGCTGCTGGCCGTGGGGGAGAAGGACAACGCGATCGCCCGCCGGATGGACATGTCGGTCCGCTCCGTCGAGCGTGACGTGCACGCGATCCTCACCGAGCTGGGCGCCCGGAGCCGCACCGAGGCGGTGCTGCTGATGCGTGGGCGGGGCGTCAACGGCGGGCAGCCCGACTCGCTCTGACCGGCTGCAGCGCAGCCGGAACAGGTGTCAGAGTTACAAGAAATGCGATGAGCGCACCACGGCCCGACCTGAGCGGCCGCCCGACGGCTCAGACGTGCCGACCCTCCGCGGCCAGCACGGCGGCCCCCACGATGCCGGCGGTGTTGCGCAGGGTGGCCGCGACGATCCGGGTGTCCAGCTCGAGCAGCGGGAGGAACTTCTCGGCATGCTTGCTCACGCCGCCGCCGACCACGAACAGGTCGGGGGACAGCAGTCGCTCGAGGGTCTGGTAGTACCGGCTGAGCCGGGCCGCCCAGTCCTCCCAGGACAGGTCCTTCTTCTCGCGGATGCTGTTCGCGGCCTGGGTCTCGGCGTCCTTGCCGTCGATCTCGAGATGCCCGAGCTCGGCGTTCGGCACCAGCACGCCGTCGTACACCAGGGCCGTGCCGATGCCCGTGCCCAGCGTGGTCATCACGACCAGCCCGTCCTGGTCGCGCGCGGCGCCGTACCGCGCCTCGGCCAGGCCGGCCGCATCGGCGTCGTTGACCACGATCACCTCGCGGTGCAGCCGCTCGCGGAACATCGTCACCGCGTCGGTGTAGATCCAGGACTCGTCGATGTTGGCGGCCGACTTCACCACGCCGTGCACGACCACGCCAGGCACCGTGATGCCGACCGGGGCACCGTCGTCGGCGCCCTTGGCGACCAGCTCGGAGACCACCTCGGCCACCGGGACGGGCTTGCCGCCGTCGGGCGTCTCCACCCGGGTCCGGTCCGCGGCGAACTCGCCGGTGTCCAGGTCGACGGGCGCGCCCTTGATCCCGCTGCCGCCGAAGTCGACGCCGAAGGGATGGACCGTTGCCTGCTTCTTGGTGTCCGCCATGACCCGGAGAGTACCCAGCGGACGGCGCGCTCACGCTCGGGGAGCCCCTTCCGGAGCCTGGTCCGTATCGCCGATAAGCGACATTATGTCAACTGCCAGAGAGTGAGCCCCTCTCGGGGTCTACTCCCCGACCCGGCCGTCGATCCGCTCGCGCAGGAAGTCGGCATGGCCGTTGTGCCGCGCGTACTCCTCGACCAGGTGCACCAGCACCTCACGCAACGAGATGCGCCGATCCGGGTCGGTGACGCCGAGGTCGTCGGTGTCGGCGACCAGCTGGTCGGTGAACGCGCACTCGTCCCGCCAGACCCGCCAGGCCTCGGCGACGACGTCGGCGTCCGGCACCGCACCGGTGAACTCGCCGTCGGGCTCCGCCTCGGACCGGAAGTACGGCGCCGCGTCCTGACCGGCCATCGTCCGCCGGGACCAGCCACGCTCCACCTCGGCCATGTGCCGGACCAGCCCGAGCAGCGACAGCGGCGACGGCTCCACCGAGCGGCGCGTGAGCTGCTCGGCGTCCAGACCGTCGCACTTCATGGCCAGGGTCAGCCGCTGGCAGCGCAGGTACTCCGCCAGGGTGGCCCGCTCGTCGCCCAGCGACGGGCCGCCCTCGCGGGGGTCGTCCTGGGGGTCGACCCACATGTCGGGGAACTCTCGCTCGCTCATGCCGCCATCATGTCTCCCCCGCCGAGTCGGCGCGAACGCACGTTCGAACCCCGCCGAGTCGGCGCGAACGCACGTTCGAACCCCGCCGAGTCGGCGCGAACGCACGCTTGGGCTCCGCCGAGTCGGCGCGAACGCACGCTTCAGGATCGCCGAGCCTCGGCGGGTCGACGTACGAAGGCCATGGATCTGACAGGTGGCTCGCCGCGTGGTCCACACCGACACCCGTCCGTACGCGTCCTCGCCCAGGCGCCCCGGCGTCCAGCGAGACCTGCTGCCCGCCGTTCGACAACGCAGGCTTCGCACCACATCGGCGGCACTGCCCACGGAGAACTATCGCTCCCCATGGGTTCTTTCCCATGGGGAGCGACAGTTCTTCGGCATCACCTGGGAAACTGCAGCCGCGGCCGGGTCGCCCAGGGCAAGCGCCCGCAGACGCTGCGCCCGGTGCGCTCAGCCCGCGATGGCCGCGTCAGCGGCGAGCACGTGCCCACCGGGGACCGGAGCCGCCTGCGCCCGGATCAGCGCCGCCGCGTCCTCGGCCGGGAGCGGCCGGGCGAACAGGTAGCCCTGGCCGATGTCGCAGCCGCTGCGCCGCAGCCGGAGCCGCTGCTCCTCGTCCTCGATGCCCTCGCCGTACACCGCGATGCCGTGGGCCTGGCCCAGGCTGATCACCCCGCGCAGGAGGTCGTCGGCCGAGTGCCCCACGGTGGCGTTGCCGTCGATGCTGTCGAGGTAGGACCGGTCCACCTTGAGGATGTCCACGGCCAGCGACTGAAGGTATCCGAGGGCGGAGCGGCCGGTGCCGAAGTCGTCGAGGGCGACCCGGACGCCCAGGTCGTGCAGCGCGTCGAAGCGAGTGCGGGCGGTCTCCAGGTCGGGCTCGACGGTGGTCTCGGTGACCTCGATGACGAGCTGGCTCGCCGGCAGGCCGCTGCCCTCCAGGCAGTCCTCGACCATCGCCACGAAGCCGTCGGCGGCCAGGTCGAGCCCGGAGATGTTCACGTGGGCGTCCAACGGGATCCGGAACGTCGACGACCACTGCTGGATCTGCGCGCTCGCGGTGGAGAGCACCATCCGGCCGAGCTCGGAGATCAGCCCGAACTCCTCGGCCACCGGCACGAACCGGGCCGGAGACACCTGCCCGTGCACGGGATGGCTCCAGCGCACCAGCGCCTCGAAACCGAGGATCGAGCCGTGGGTCAGGTCGACCAGCGGCTGGTAGCAGACCCGCAGACCCTTGTCCTGGAGGGCCTGGCGGAGGTCCTTGCCGATGGCGAGGGTCTCGTCGGCGACCGCGACCAGCTCGGGGGTGCACAGCTCGATCCGGTTGCGTCCGGTGCGGGCGGCCTCGCGGACCGCGAGCCCCGCGCCACGGAGCAGGTCGGTGGCGGTGGGCCGGGCGCCCATCGAGTCCCGGGTGACCATGCCCAGGCTGGTGGAGAGCTGCACGCGGCGCTGGCTGTCGAGGACCACCGGAGTGCAGACCGCGGACACCAGCCGGTAGGCCAGGTCCAGCGCCACGGCCAGATCGGTCACGTCGGGCAGCAGCACCCCGAGCTGGTGGTCCGACATCCTGGCGGTCAGCCCCAGGGAGCCCACCTCGCGGGTGACCCGGGTCGCGGCGGTGCGGATCAGCTGGTCGACGGCGGCGCGGCCCTCGGAGCGGGTGGCCTCGGCGACCCCCTCGAGCTCGACCAGCAGCACCACGACGGGGCCGGCGTCGTTGGCCAGCGCGTCGGTGCTCGCGTGCACGAAGGCGGCGTACGACGCCAGGCCGGTCAGCTCGTCGCGGGGGTCCCGTCTGCGGCGGTCGTGCGCGACGGCCTGCTTCCGCGACCTGTGACCCCACTGCATGGATGACCCCCGATGAGTCCGCTTCGGCGTCGGGGCAGAGCGCCGCGACTGCTCCCAGCGTAGGAAGGATCCTCACGCGATATGTCCGTTTTCCCGAAGTCGGACACCAGGCTTTACCGCCATCCCCGCGGCCGCGACCGCCGGGTCGGTAGCGTGGGCGCTCCGACACCCTCCCACCTGCAGGAGCAGCACATGGCCGATCTCCGCGTCGTCGCCCTCATCCCCGCCAAGCCCGGGTCGGAGGACGTCGTCCGAGCGGCCGTCCGCACCCTCGCCGAGGCCAGCCGGGGCCACCAGGGGTGTGTCGCCTACGAGGTGCTGGAGTCCACCGCGGCCCCCGGCACCTTCGTGACCCTCGAGACCTGGCAGAGCCAGCAGGACCTCGACGCGCACATGCAGACCCCGGACATCGCCGCCGCCCTCGGCGCGGTCGGCGAGCACCTGGGCGGGGAGATCGCGATCCACCCACTCACCGGCGTCTGACCGCGCCGACCGGCACCGGGCCGGGTCCGCCGCCCACGCATGGCGGACCGGCCGCGGGCCGCGTTCGCGTAGGTTGGCGCGGGTGAGCAACTCCCCCGTGGCCGACCGCCCGACACCGTACCTCCGGGTCGAGCCCGCGGTGCTGGACCGCAACGTCGCCGCGATGGCGTCCCTGGCCCGGTCCCGAGGGCTGGCGCTGCGGCCGCACGCCAAGACGCACAAGAGCGTGGCGGTCGCCCGCCGGCAGCTGGACGCGGGAGCCGTCGGGCTGACCCTGGCCACCGTCGCGGAGGCCGAGGCGCTGGTCGGCAGCGGCGTCCGCGACGTGTTCCTGGCCTACCCGCTGTGGGTCGACGCCGCCAAGGCCGCCCGGCTGCGGGCGCTGGCCGACCAGCTGGCCCTCACCGTCGGGATCGACTCCGCCGAGGGCGCGCAGGCGCTGGCCGCCGGCGTACCCGGCGCCGCCGTCCTGGTCGAGGTGGACAGCGGCCAGCACCGGTCCGGGGTCTCCCCTGCGCTCGCCGGGTCCGTCGCCGTCGCGGCCGCCCGGGCCGGGCTGCTGGTGCGTGGGGTGTTCACGTTCCCCGGGCACAGCTACGCGCCCGGCGCAGGGGCCGTGGCAGCGCGGCAGGAGGCCGCCTCGCTGCGGGAGGCGGTGGCCTCACTGGCCGACCAGGGCATCGAGGCGGCAGTGGTCAGCGGCGGGTCCACCCCGAGCGCCGCGGACGTCGACGGCACGGCCCTGACCGAGATGAGGCCGGGGGTCTACGTCTTCGGCGACGCCCAGCAGTGGGAGCTCGGCACCGTCACCCCCGACCGGATCGCCCTCACCTGCATGGCCACCGTGGTCAGCCACGCCGGCGGCCGGGTCGTGCTGGACGCCGGCAGCAAGGTCCTCGGCGCCGACCGGGCCCCCTACGCGAGCGGGTACGGGCGGCTGCTCGACCACCCCGACGCCCGGATCCCGATGCTCTCCGAGCACCACGCGGTGGTGGACTGGCCCGGCACCCTGCTGCCGCCGCGCGGCAGCCGGCTGCGGGTCGTCCCCAACCACGTGTGCACCGCCGTCAACCTCGCCGACAGGCTGGTGCTCACCGACGGCACGGTCTGGCCGGTCGACGCCCGGGGAGCCAACACGTGACCAGCCCGGGCCTGGTGCTCTTCGACTGCGACGGCGTGCTCGTCGACACCGAGCGGCTCACCGTCGGGGTGGAGGCCCGGGTGCTCACCGAGCTCGGCTGGCCGATCACCGCCGAGGAAGTCGTCGCCCGCTGGATGGGCCGGTCCTCGGGCCACCAGCTCGGCGACGTCGAGGCCCGGTTGGGGCCGGCGTCCGCCCGGGACTTCGACGAGCGCACCACCGCCGAGCTGCACGACACCTTCGCCCGCGAGCTGACCGCGGTCGACGGGGTCGAGACGCTGCTCGACGGCCTCGACGCGCACCGGGTGCGCAGCTGTGTGGCCTCCAGCGGCACCCACGCCCGGATGCGGCGCACCCTCGGCCTGACCGGGCTCGCCGACCGGTTCGAGGGCCGGGTGTTCAGCGCCACCGAGGTCGCCCGCGGCAAGCCGGCCCCCGACCTGTTCCTGCACGCCGCCGCGGCGATGGGGGTCGAGCCGGCCCGCTGCGTGGTCGTCGAGGACAGCGTGTACGGCGTCCGGGCCGGCGTCACGGCGGGGATGACCGTGCACGGCTACGCCGGCGGGCTGACCTCGGCGGAGGCGCTGGCCGCGGCGGGCGCGGTGCCGTTCGAGGCGATGACCGACCTGCTCGACGTGCTCACCCCGGGCTGACGCCGGCGCGGCCCCGCGGGTTGGTGCCGGGCAGCAGGCGGCGATGCGGGATCATCGGCACGTGACCGCCCCCTCGCCCGCTCTCACCGAGCTCGCCCACTCCTACGGCATCGCCACCCACTACACGGACTGGCGCGGCCGGCCGGTCGACGTACCGGCCGACGCGGTCAGCGACGTGCTGGCCGCGATGGACGTGGACGTCAGCGACCCCGAGCGGGCGCTGGCCGACCGGTGGGAGGCACCGTGGCGGCGGATGCTGCCCCCGTGCGTGGTGGTGGCGCAGGGCGAGCAGCGCACCGTGCCGGTGCACGTCCCGCACGGCGACCCGGCCACGGTCTCCCTGGCGCTGGAGGCGGGCGGCCAGCGGGAGCTGGCGCAGACCGGCCGCTGGGTCGACCCGCGCGAGGTCGACGGACACCTGGTCGGGGAGGCCACCTTCGAGGTGCCGGCCGACCTGCCGCTCGGCTACCACACCCTCACCGCTCGGTCCGGCGTCCGGACCGCACGATCCACGCTGATCGTCACCCCGGCCTGGCTCGGCCTGCCCGAGCGGATGCGGGACCGCCGCTCGTGGGGGCTCGCCGCCCAGCTCTACAGCGTCCGCTCGCGCCGGTCCTGGGGCGTCGGCGACCTCGTCGACCTCGCCGACCTGGCCGTCTGGTCGGCCTCGGACCTGGGCGCCGACTACGTGCTGGTCAACCCGCTGCACGCCGCGGAGCCGGTCGCTCCGCTCGAGCCCTCGCCCTACCTGCCCACGTCACGCCGGTTCTTCAACCCGCTCTACCTCCGGGTCGAGCGGATCGCCGAGTACGGCGACCTGCCGGCCGCCGACCGGGCCCGGGTCGACGCCCTCGCGCAGGGTGTCCACGACGAGCTCGACGACGCCGACGTCATCGACCGGGACACCGCGTGGACCGCCAAGCGGGCGGCCCTGCGGCTCGTGCACGCGGTCCCCCGCAGCGCCGGCCGCGAGGTCGACCTCCGCGGCTACCGGGCCCGGCACGGCCGTGCGCTCCGCGACTTCGCCACCTGGAGCGTGATCGCCCAGGCGCACGGCAACGACGCGCGCGACTGGCCGGCCGTGCTGCAGGACGTCGACTCCCCGGAGGTGGCCGCGTTCGCCGCCGCCCACGAGGCCGAGGTGGACTTCGAGTCCTGGCTGCAGTGGGTGCTCGACGAGCAGCTCCAGCACGCCCAGGGCAGGGCCGTGAACGCCGGCATGTCGCTGGGCACCATGCACGACCTCGCGGTCGGGGTGCACCCGGGCGGGGCCGACGTGTGGCGGCTCCGGTCGACGTACGCCACCGGGATCAAGGTCGGCGCTCCCCCGGACCCGTTCAACCAGATCGGCCAGGACTGGAGCCAGCCGCCGTGGCGCCCCGAGCGGCTCGAGGAGCTCGCCTACGCGCCGTTCCGCGACCTGATCGCGGCGGTGCTGCGGCACGCCGGCGGCGTCCGCGTCGACCACATCATCGGGCTGTTCCGGCTGTGGTGGATCCCGGCCGGCCGGCCGCCGTCGGAGGGCACCTACGTGCACTACGACCACGAGGCGATGATCGGGGTGCTCGCACTGGAGGCGCAGCGCGCCGGCGCCGTGGTGGTCGGCGAGGACCTCGGCGTCGTGGAGCCGTCCGCGCGGGACTACCTGCGCTCCCGCGGCATCCTGGGGACGTCGATCCTGTGGTTCGAGCGGGACGACGAGGGCCGCCCGCTGCCCGCCGAGCGGTGGCGCGAGCTGTGCCTGGCCTCGGTCACCACCCACGACCTGCCGCCGAGCGCGGGCTACCTCGCCGGCGAGCACGTCGCACTGCGGGACCGGCTGGGCCTGCTCACCCGTCCGCTGGCCGAGGAGGTCGCGGCCGACGACGCGGAGCGCGAGTCCTGGCTGGCGGAGGTCCGCTCCCGCGGGTTCCTGCCCGAGGGCGCCGACGTGGCGCAGACCGTGGAAGCGCTGCACCGCTACCTCACGCTGACCCCGGCCCGGCTGCTGTGCGTCGCGCTCACCGACGCGGTCGGCGACCGGCGCACCCAGAACCAGCCCGGCACCACCGACGAGTACCCCAACTGGCGGGTGCCGCTGTCCGGTCCCGACGAGCGGGCGATCCGGCTCGAGGACGTGCTGACCTCCACCCGGGCCGCAGCCCTGGCGGCGGTCGTCGACTAGCCCGGGCCACCTACGATCGGCGCATGCCCTTCGAGAGCCGCACCGACTTCCGCACCGACGACGCATCCGTCAACGCCTACAAGCTGATGACCGCGGTCGTCGTACCGCGGCCGATCGCCTGGGTGACCACGCTGTCGGCCGACGGCGTGGTCAACCTGGCGCCGCACTCCTTCTACACGGTGGCCTGCGCCAAGCCGCCGATCGTGCAGTTCACCTCGGTCGGCGCGAAGGACACCCTGCGCAACGCGGTGGCCACCGGGGAGTTCGTGGTCAACCTCGCCTACGGGCCGCTCATCGAGGCGGTCAACAACACCTCCGCGGCGTTCGACTACGACGAGAGCGAGCCGGCCCAGCTCGGGATCACCATGGAGCCGAGCACCTCGGTGAAGCCGCCGCGGGTCAAGGACTCCCCGGCCTCGCTGGAGTGCACGCTGCACAGCACCCTCGAGCTCGGCGACTCCACGGTGGTGTTCGGCCACGTGCAGGTGATCTCGGTGGCCGACGAGGTGCTGGTCGACGGGCACCCGGAGTACTCCCTGCTCGACCCGCTGTCCCGACTGGGCAAGAGCGAGTGGGGCGTGCACACCCAGGTGACCTCGCTGGTCCGGCCCCGGTCCCCGCAAGACATCGTCTAGCCGTCAGCCGCAGCCGTCGAAGAGCCGCCCGTCGTACAGCTCGGGGTGGTCGCGGCGCAGCAGCGGGTCGGCGGCCGCCTCCTGCACCACGGTGGTCCGCAGGCGGGTGGCGACACCGTCGTGGATCGCGTACGTCGTCCGGCGGACGTCCCAGGCCAGCACGATCCCCGGGGGCTGGTGCGCCTTGCTGGTGGTGACCGCCAGCGTCCCCCGGGGCGTGCAGGCGACGTCCATCGGGGCGCTCCCGCGCTGCGTCGACACCAGCGGCAGCAGCGGGCGCCCGCCGACGGTCACCTCGGTCAGGCCACCCGCTCCCCCGGCGGCGAACAAGTGCGGCTGCCAGTGGCCGCCCGCGATCGTCCCCGAGCGCAGCAGCAGCAACTCGGGCCGGCCCGTCGGGCGCAGCACCCGGGAGCCGGTCGCGACCAGGTCCAGGCCGGTCACGGAGGTGCCGACGACCCGGTCGCCGAGCACGCCGACCAGGCTGTCGGGGCAGGCCGCGCGGGAGCTCGTGAGCACCAGCCGGTCCGGCCGACCGTCGCCGTCCAGGTCGGACCGGGCGACCCGCACCCCCGCGTCGGCCAGGTCGGCGGCCCGGCAGCCGTGGAAGGCGCGGTCCCCCGTGGCGGAGTCCTTCTCCGGACCGCCACAGGACGCGGTGGCGACCAGGGCGGCGAGCACGACGGCAGCTCCGAGCGGGCGCATGGCGGTGGGACGCACGGCCTAGGCGACCGGTTCCACCCGGGCCAGCAGCCCACGCCGTACACCGGGCCACTCGGCGCGCAGCACCGAGAAGTACGCCGTGTCCGCGACCGTGCCGTCGTGGCGGCGCCGGTGCCCCCGCAGCACGCCCTCGGGGCGCGCCCCCAGCCGCTGGATCGCCGCGGCGGAGCGGGTGTTGTCGGCGTCGCAGCGCAGCGCCACCCGCTCGCACGCCCACACCTCGAAGGCGTGGGTCAGCATCAGCAGCTTGGTGTGCGGGTTGGTCTCCCCGCCCCAGAACGACCGGCCGTAGAAGGTGTGACCGATCTCCACCCGCGGCACCGAGGACGCGTGCTCGTAGAACGAGGTGATGCCGCGTAGCGCGCCGTCCGCCGTCCCCGTCACGGCCAGTGCCTGCATGCGCGGGTCCGCGACCAGCCTGTCGATGCTGGCGCGGGCGGTGCCCGGCTCCAGGGGCGGCGGCGAGGTGTGCCAGGCGTACGCGTCGGGGTCGCCCAGGGCGGCGAGGTCCCCGGCGTGCTCTGGGCGCAGCGGCAGCAGCGTGACGGCGGGGCCGGTGAGGTGCAGGTCGTGGTCCACCCGCCCATCCTGCCCGGCGTACCCCGCGGTCCGGCGCCGACGCGGCCTAGGAGACGTCGCGGCCTAGGAGACCTCGCGGCCCGGCAGCGGCTCGGTCGCGGCCTCGACGGGCGTCACCTGCTGCGTCACCGGTGGGGAGACCGGCGGGGACAGCGGCTGCTGGGCGGGCCGGGACGGCGGGGCCGCGGGACGGAGCCGGCGCTGCACGGTGCGCAGCAGGTCGATCGGACCGCGGGTGAACGCCGACTGCGGCACCGCCGCGTCCACCGCCACGGTCAGCTCGAGGACCATCGACCCGATGATCAGGCCGGCGATCAGGTCGGCGAACCAGTGCCAGTTCAGGGTCAACGAGGTGCCCACCATCGTCATCGACAGCACCACGACCGCCCCCCACATGACACCCCGGGTCACCCGGCCCAGGCCGCGGTAGCGGCCCAGCAGGTACACCACCAGCCCGTAGACCAGCACGATGTTGGAGGTGTGCCCCGAGGGGTAGGCCATCCCCCCGGCGAAGAAGGACGGGTTCGCGCTCTCCGGCTGAGCCCGGCCGAGCCCGAGCTTGAGGATCAGCACGATCAGGTTGAGCGAGAACACCGACACCGCCACCACCCACGCCGGCCGCCAGGACTCCCGGTAGCGGCAGCACACCAAGGTGGTGACGGCCAGGATCGGCAGGCACACCGCCCGCTGGCCGATCCGGTCGAGCACGTGCAGGAAGGGCACCCAGCTCCGCGGCGGCGGGGCCAGGTTGAAGTAGGTGTCGATCGAGCTCAGCGGACCGATCGCCAGCAGCGTGAACCCGACGAACACCAGGAACAGGAAGCCCGCCAGTGCGAGCGCGGAGGAGACCTCGGAGGTCCAGCCGTCGCCGGGGGACGCGGTCGAGCGACGTCGCCTCCGCATGCGCCTGCCTCCTGTGCCGCGTCCGTGCCGCCGGTGCTGCCCCCGCGTCGTCCGACCCGGCTGCGCCACCTCGAGTGGCCTCGGGGCGGAGTGCGGGTCCGGGTCAAATATAGGCTGACCCCCATGAACCGAGGCCGTCGACCGGGACCGAGCACCCGGGTCCGTGTGCACGAGGTCACCACCGGTCCCCAGGGCGCCGTCCGCCGCCACGAGGATCGGCTGGCCACCGAGGAGCCGCTGGAGATCCGGCTGGCCTGGCCGGGCCGCCCGGCCGAGCGGGTCGCGGTCACCATGCGCACGCCCGGCCACGACTTCGAGCTGGCGACCGGGTTCCTGTTCGCCGAGGGCGTGCTGGCCTGCGCCGACGACCTGCGCACGGTCGCCTACTGCACCGACGTCACGCTGAGCCCGGAGCAGGAGTTCAACGTCGTCACCGTCGAGCTCGGCCGGCTGCCGCGGCGGCCCCCCGCGGAGCGGTACGCCGGCCTGTCGGCGGCTTCCTCGGCCTGCGGGGTCTGCGGCACCGAGAGCATCGACGACGTGCTGGCGATGTGCGAGGTGAGCGCCTCGGACCGCTGGCCGGACCTGAAGGTGGACCACGACGTGCTCCTGGGCATGCCGGACCGGCTCCGCGCCGAGCAGCGGGTCTTCGACAGCACCGGCGGCCTGCACGCGGCCGGGCTCTTCGACGAGCAGGGCACCCCCTTGGTGGTCCGGGAGGACATCGGCCGGCACAACGCGGTCGACAAGGTCGTCGGTGCCAGGATCCTCGCCGCCGAGTCCCCCGCCGCCCCGGTGCTGTGCGTGAGCGGCCGGATCGGCTTCGAGATCGTCCAGAAGGCGGTGGTCGCCGAGATCGGTGTGCTGGCGGCGGTCGGGGCGCCCTCCAGCCTCGCGGTGCACCTCGCCGAGCGGGCCGGGCTGTGCACGGCGGGGTTCGTGAGGAACCAGAGGTTCGTCGTCTACTCGGGGGCCGACCGCCTCGGCGTGTGAGAGCGGTTCTGTCGGCGCCGCCACCTACCGTCGTGGCGTGCGCATCCTCCACACCTCCGACTGGCACCTGGGACGTTCCTTCCACAGTGTCGGGATGCTCGGCGCCCAGGCGGCGTACGTCGACCACCTGCTCGACGTGGTCGAGACCGAGCGGGTCGACCTCGTGGTGGTCTCCGGCGACGTCCACGACCGGGCCCTGCCGCCGGTCGACGCCGTCGAGCTGGCCGACGACACCTTCGCCCGGCTGGCCGCCTCCCGGGCCCAGGTGGTGGTGTCCAGCGGCAACCACGACTCCCCCGCCCGGCTCGGGTTCAACTCCCGGCTCGCTGACGCCGCCGGGGTGCACCTGCGCACCCGCTGGCAGGACGTCGGCACGCCGGTGCTGCTCGACGACGCGCACGGCCCGGTCGCGGTCTACGGCATCCCCTACCTCGAGCCCGACGCGGTGCGGGCCGCCTGGGACCTGCCGTCCCGCAGCCACGAGGCGGCGCTGACCGCGGCGATGACCCGGGTGCACGCCGACCTGGACGCCCGGCCCGGCACCCGGTCGGTGGTGCTGGCGCACGCGTTCGTCGCGGGCCATCCGGACGCGGCCGGCCGGATGGCCTCCGACAGCGAGCGGGACATCTCCGTCGGCGGCATCCAGATCGCCCCGACCAGCCTGTTCACCGGGGTCGACTACGCGGCGCTCGGGCACCTGCACGGGCGGCAGACCCTCACCGAGACGGTGCGCTACAGCGGCTCCCCCCTGGCCTACTCGTTCTCCGAGGCCGCGCAGACCAAGGGCTCCTGGCTGGTCGACCTCGGCGCCGACGGGCTCTCCTCCGCCGAGTTCGTCCCCGCCCCGGTGCCGCGCCGGCTGGCGACCCTGCGCGGACACCTCGAGGACCTGCTCACCGGCCGCGAGCACGCCTCGGCCGAGGACGCCTGGCTGCAGGTGACGCTGACCGACCCGCGACGCCCGCTGCGGGCCATGGACCGGCTCCGTGAGCGGTTCCCGCACGCCTTGATGCTGGGCTTCGACCCCGAGGGGGCGGCCCCGGCGCGGGGCCCGGTGCTGCCCCGGGTGGACGGGCGCAGCGACCTCGACATCGCGCTCGGCTTCGTCGCCGAGGTCCGCGACCTGGAGGCCACCACCGAGGAGGAGCTGCTGCTCCAGCTGGCCTGCGACTCCTGCCGGGTCAACCAGGACCGAGACGCCGACTTTCGGCTCGAGCACGAGGACGTCGGCTGATGCGGCTGCACCACCTGACCGTGTCGGCGTTCGGGCCGTTCGCGGGCACCGAGCAGGTCGACTTCGACGAGCTCAACGACGCCGGCCTGTTCCTGCTGACCGGCCCCACCGGCGCCGGCAAGAGCAGCCTGCTCGACGCGGTCTGCTTCGCCCTCTACGGCACCGTCCCCGGCGCGCGTGGCGTCAAGGCGCTCAAGTCCCAGCACGCCGACGTGCACGCCGCTCCGGAGGTGGTGCTCGACTTCAGCGTCCAGGGGCGCCGGTTCGTGCTCCGGCGTACGCCGGAGTGGAGCCGGCCCAAGAAGCGCGGCGAGGGCCTGCTGGTGGAGAAGGCGTCCGCGTCGATCACCGAGACCACCACCGGCACCGACCACTTCCTGTCCGCCCGGGCCGCCGAGGTCGGGCTGCTGGTCACCGACCTGATGGGCATGAACGCCGGCCAGTTCGTGCAGGTGGCGCTGCTGCCGCAGGGCGAGTTCCAGACGTTCCTGCGGGCCTCCTCCAAGGACCGCCAGGAGGTGCTCCAGCACCTGTTCCGCACCGACCGGTTCACCAGGATCGAGGAGTGGGTCGACGACCACAGCCGACGGCTGCGGGCCCGGTCCCAGGCGGGCGAGTCGGCGGTACGCCGGCTGCTGGACACGATCGCGGACCGGGCCGGGGTCGACTGCCCCGAGGAGGTCGCGGGCGAGGCGCTGCCCTCGGCCGCCGCCGACGGCCGGGTGCTGCCGTGGGTGCGGCAGGTCCGCGCCGACGCCGAGGCCGCGGCGTCCCAGGCCCGGGTGCACGAGACCGAGGCCCGCCACCGGCTCGACGCGGGTCGCGACCGGCTCGACCTCGCTGAGCGGCGGGACGGGCTCCGGGCGCGCCGCGACACGGCCGCGGAGACCCTGCTCGCCCTCGACCGCACCGAGACGGAGGCGCGCTCGGGTCGGATGCTGCTGGCCGCGCACGAGCGGGCGACCGGGTGCCGCCCCGTCCTGGCCCTGCTCCGGCAGGCCCTCGGCACCCGGAAGGAGGCCGCGCGGCTGCACGACCGGGCACTGCGCGACCTCGGGCCGGCATCCGCCTCGGCCGCCCTCGGCGCTGCCCTGCCCGACCCGCTCACCCCGGCCGCGGTGGAGGCCCTGACCGATCAGGTCCGGGTCCGGGTGGCCCGCCTGGAGGCGGTGCTGGCCCGGGAGCAGGCGGCCGAGCGGTCACGGCGCGAGCTGCGATCCGATCGGCTGCTGCTCGAGCAGGCCGAGCACGACCTGCAGGACGCCGGCGTCCGCGCCGACGAGCTGCCCGCGGAGCTGGCCGAGCGGGTGTCCGCCCTGGAGGGCGTCACTGCCCGCGCCGTCCGTCACGAGGCGCTGGCTCTCGCGCTGACCACCGCCCGCCGTCGCCTCGACGCGGCCGTCGCGCTCGACGGGCTGGAGCCGCAGCGGGTCGCCCTCGACGACCAGCGACGCGACGCCCGCGACCGGGTGCAGGACGCCCGTGACCGGGTCCAGCAGCTGGTGTCCCGACGGCTCGCGGGCATGGCCGCCGAGCTCGCCGGCACGCTCGCCGACGGCGTCCCCTGCCAGGTCTGCGGCAGCGCCGACCATCCGCACCCGGCGCGCCCCGCGGCGGACGCCGTGACCGATCACGAGCAGCGGGTCGCCGAGCACGACCTGATCGCTCGGCAGGCCGAGCTCTCCGCCCGCGAGGAGGACCTCGACACGCTGCGCAGCCGCCAGGACAGCCTGCGGGCCACCGCGGACGGCCTCGGCACCGAGCAGGCCACCGCCCTCGTCGAGGAGCTCGCGTCCGACCTGGCCGACGCGGCCGCGGCGCGACGGGAGCAGACCGCCGTGGAGCGGGAGGTCGTCGAGCTGCGCGACGAGCAGGCCCGGCTCGTCCGGCGGCAGTCCGACGCGACCGCGACGGTGGCCGGCCTGCGTCAGTCGGTCGCCGGCCACGAGCGCACGCTCTCCGAGGTGGCCGCCGAGCTGGCCGAGGCGCGAGGCGACGCCCTCCTCGACGTGCCCGGCGACCACGACCAGCAGGACGCCGGCCGGGGTGTCGGCGCACTGCTCGACCGGCTCCGGGCCCTGACCCGGGTGCTCACCGAGACCCGTCGCAGCCTCGAGCACCTCGAGGCCGCCGCGGCCCGGGCCGCCGAGCTCGACGAGCAGGCGCTCACGACCGTCCGGGACCAGGGCTTCACCTCGGTCGACGAGGTCGAGCAGGCGCTGCTGCCCGACGCCGAGCGCGCCCACCTGGTGACCGTGCTGGACGAGCGCGACGACGCCCGGGCCCGGGCCCGGGCCCTGCTCGACGACCCTGACTTCGCCGGGCTCGACGAGGCGCCGGCCGACGACACGGCCGGCCTGCGCACCGAGGTCGAGGCCTCGGCCGGGGAGGCGGCGGAGTCCGCCCGGGTGCTCGCCCTGCACGACGAGCGGGTGCGGGCGCTGAGCGATCAGGCCGAGCGGCTGACCGCGACCCTCGAGGACTGGGCGCCCGCCCGGGACGAGTCGCTGCGCGCCGAGTCGATGTCCCGGCTGGTCCGCGGGCTGGGCCACGACAACCACCTCCAGATGCGGCTGTCCGCCTACGTGCTGGCCACCCGGCTCGACCAGGTCGTCGCGGCCGCCAACGAGCGGCTGGGGCACCTGCGCGACCAGCGGTACCTGCTCCAGCGCACCGGCAAGGCGGAGCGCCGGCGGTCCCAGGCCGGCCTCGGGCTCGAGGTCCTCGACCAGTGGACCGGTGACGTCCGGTCCCCGGCGACGCTCTCGGGCGGCGAGACGTTCGTGGTGTCGCTGTCGCTGGCGCTCGGCCTCGCCGACGTGGTCACCCAGGAGGCCGGCGGCACCGAGATCGAGACGCTCTTCGTCGACGAGGGCTTCGGCACCCTGGACGCCGACACCCTCGACGACGTGATGGACCGGCTCGACAGCCTGCGGGCGGGCGGACGGACGGTGGGCGTGGTCAGCCACGTCACCGAGCTGCGCAGCCGGATCCCCACCCAGGTGCAGGTCGAGAAGGGCCGCACCGGGTCGGTGGTCACGGTCCGCACCCTCGTGGGCTGAGTCGTGTCTCGCGTGGGCAGGAGCCGGCCATGAGTGCCGAGGCCCCCCGGATGCTCGCGGTCGTCGACGTCGACGGGGTGGTCGCCGACGTCCGGCACCGGCTGCGGCACGTCACCGAGCCTCCCCAGGACTGGCGGGCGTTCTTCGCCGGTGCCGCCGACGACCCGCTGCTGCCCGAGGGCGAGCACACCGTCCGGGCACTCGCCGAGGTCTACGACCTCGTCTACCTCTCCGGCCGCCCGGAGTGGCTGCGCCCGGTCACCGAGCGGTGGTTCGAGCAGCACCGCCTCCCGGCGGGAGAGCTTCTGCTCCGCCCGCACGACGACCACCGCCCGGCCCGGCTGTTCAAGGTCGAGGCGCTGCGCCGGCTCGCCTCCCAGCGCACGGTGGTGGTGCTGGTCGACGACGACCCCCGGGTGCTGGAGGAGGCCCGCGCGGCCGGGTTCGACGTGCTGCCGGCGACGTGGATGGGCGAGCACACCGCGCTGCTGGAGGCGCAGGAGCGCGACGGCCGCACCTGACGACACACCGCAAACGGGACCCCTGGGTCCGCCAGGGTGATGTCCGGCATAGCCTCGGCTCATGACCCGGCAGGAGATCGACAGCTCGTTCACCGCACTTCCCTACCGGCGGATGGGTGAGGCCGCGCTGACCCGGGCCCAGGACTTCCACGTCAGCCACGCCGACTTCCGGTTCGAGCGGATCCGCTCCCAGTCGGTCGGCGTCCGCGACGGCCGGCTCCAAGGGGCCTCCGACACCGAGGACATCGGTTTCGCGGTCCGGGTGGTGCTCAACGGCGCGTGGGGGTTCGCCTCCGGCGTGGTGCTCACCCCGGAGGCCGCGATAGGCGTCACGGAGACCGCCGTACGGGTCGCGCAGGTGGCCGCCGCGATGACCCTGCGGCCGGTGGAGCTGGCCGCCGAGCCGACGTACAGCGACGTGGAGTGGATCTCCGCCTACGAGGTCGACCCGCTCTCGGTGCCGCTGGACGAGAAGGCCGCGCTGCTGTCCGGCTGGTCCGCCGGCCTGGTGGCCGCGCCGGGCGTCGAGCACTGCTCGGCCTCGCTGCGCCAGGTCGTGGAGAACAAGTACTACACCGACCTCGCCGGCACCACGACCACCCAGCAGCGGGTCCGCCTCCAGCCCGAGGTGGAGGTGTACGGCAGCAACGAGTCCACCGGCGTCTTCGACTCCATGCGCACGATCGCCCCGCCGGTCGGCCGCGGCTGGGAGTATCTCGACGGCGCGTACGACTGGGACGAGGCGCTCGGCGAGCTGCCCGACCTGCTCGGCGAGAAGCTCGCCGCGCCGCCAGTGGAGGCCGGCCGCTACGACCTGGTGATCCATCCGTCGAACCTCTGGCTGACCATCCACGAGTCCGTCGGGCACGCCACCGAGCTCGACCGGGCACTGGGCTACGAGGCCAACTACGCGGGCACGTCGTTCGCGACCGTGGACAAGCTCGGGTCGCTCCAGTACGGCTCACCGGTCATGAACGTCACCGGCGACCGCACCCAGCGGCACGGGCTGGCCACCGTCGGGTACGACGACGAGGGCGTGCAGACGCAGAGCTGGGACATCGTCAAGGACGGCGTGCTGGTCGGCTACCAGCTCGACCGCTCGATGGCGCCGATGGTGCCCGAGCTCAACGGCGGCCGCTCCAACGGCTGCGCGTACGCCGACTCCCCCGGCCACATCCCGATCCAGCGGATGGCCAACGTGTCGCTGCAGGCCGCCCCCGACGGCCCGAGCACCGAGGAGCTGGTCAGCCGGGTCGAGCACGGCATCTTCGTCGTCGGCGACAAGTCCTGGTCGATCGACATGCAGCGCTACAACTTCCAGTTCACCGGGCAGCGGTTCTACCGGATCCAGGACGGCCGGCTCGCGGGCCAGCTCCGCGACGTCGCCTACCAGGCCACGACGACGGACTTCTGGGGCTCGATGGAGGCGGTCGGCGGCCCCGACACCTGGGAGCTGCACGGTGCGATGAACTGCGGCAAGGCCCAGCCCGGCCAGGTCGCGGCGGTCTCTCACGGCTGCCCCACGTCGCTGTTCCGCGACGTCAACGTCCTGAACACCACCGCCGAGTCCGGCCACTGAAGGGTTGAGACACACCATGACCGCCAGCAGCCCCCAGGAGCTCGTCGAGCACGCGCTCGCCGCGTCCACCTCGGACCACTGCGTCGCGCTCGTGCGCGACTCCACCAGCGCGAACCTGCGCTGGGCGAACAACACCCTCACCACCAACGGCGTCATGCACACGGTCACCGTGACGGTGGTCGCCTTCCACGGCACCGGTCACGGCACCGCGGTCGGGTCGGTCTCGGCGAGCGCCTCCTCCACCGGGCAGGTCGACCGGATCGTCGAGGCGGCCGACGCCGCCGCCCGCGCGGGCAGTGACGCCGAGGACGCGGCCGAGCTGCCCGCGGGCGAGGCGGCCGCCGACTGGTTCGAGCCGCCCGCCGAGACCTCCATCGACGTGTACGGCGAGTTCGCACCGGCGCTGGGTGACGCGTTCGGCCGGGCCACCGCGGAGCAGCGGATCCTCTACGGCTTCGTCGACCACGACGTGACCACCACCTACCTCGGCACCAGCACCGGCGTCCGGGCCCGGCACGTGCAGCCGACCGGACACTACGGCTGCACCGCCAAGCCCACCGACCTGTCCACCAGCGCGTGGGTCGGCGGTGCCACCCGCGACTTCTCCGACGTCGACGCGCACGCCATGGACGCCGAGCTCGTGCAGCGGCTCGGCTGGGCCTCCCGCCCGGTCGACCTGCCCGCCGGACGCTACGACACGGTGCTCCCGCCGACGGCGGTCTCGGACCTGATGATCTACGCGTACTGGACCGCGGCCGCCCGCGACGCCCACGACGGCCAGACCGTCTTCTCCCGGCGGGGCGGCGGCACCCGGATCGGCGAGCGGCTCTCCGACCAGCCGCTGCAGATGTTCTCCGACCCGGCCTACCCGGGCCTCCAGGCCGCGCCCTTCGTCAGCGCCTCCTCCAGCAACGCCATCGAGAGCGTCTTCGACAACGGCCTGCCCCTGACCCGGACCGACTGGATCAAGGACGGCACGCTGACCGCCCTGCTCCAGAACAGGTACTCCGCCGGGCTCACGGGGCAGCCGGTGACGCCGTACGTCGACAACCTGGTGGTCTCGGTGGACGGCGCGACCGGCAGCACCGAGGACCTGGTCGCGCGGCGTCGAGCGCGGCCTGCTGGTGACCTGCCTGTGGTACATCCGCGAGGTCGACCCGCAGTCGCTGCTGCTGACCGGGCTGACCCGGGACGGCGTCTACCTGATCGAGAACGGCGAGGTGACCGGCGCCGTCAACAACTTCCGGTTCAACGAGAGCCCGGTCGACCTGATGCGCCGGTTCTCGCACGCCTCGGCGACCGCCCCGAGCTTCTCCCGCGAGTGGGGCGACGAGTTCCCGCGGACCGCGACCCCGGCGCTCCGGGTCCCGGACTTCAACATGTCCACGGTCTCCCAGGCCAACTGACCCCCCGCCCCGAGCCGGCGCGAACGCACGCCAAAACCACGCCGAGTCGGCGCGAACGCACGCTAATTGTCAAGCGACCCTGCCGAGATAACCTGCGTTCGCGCCGACTCGGCATCGTCCAGACCTGCGTTCGCGCCGACTCGGCGTCAGGGGTGGCCGCCGGGGACCGGCGCGGCGGGGTCGTAGGGCACCCGGGTGTAGACGAACGTCTCGCACAGCAGGTGGTTGATGCTGCCGTCGTCGTTGCGCACGACGTGCAGCACCTCCCCGTGGTGGTAGCCGGCGGTGCCCAGGAACGTGCCGTCGTCCTGCGGCCGGAGCAGGTGCGCACGGCCGCCCGGTCCGACCTTGCTGACCGCGACCTCGGTCCCGTCCCAGCTGAACTCGAAGGCCGAGTTGCCCCAGTGCCACACGCCGAGGACCTCCTCGACGGCCGCCGGCAGGTCGCGCACCGGCGCCCACGGCCTCGGCAGCGTGCCCTCCGATGCCTCCAGCGCCTCGAGCAGCTCGACGGACAGCCGGTCGCACCGCATCCCGGTGGTGCCGTTCGCGAAGATCACCGCCCCCGTACGTCGGACCGGGTCGACGAACAACCCGGCGAGGAAGCCCGGCATCGACCCGGTGTGCCCGAACACCATCCCGGCGCCACCGCGGACCATCTGGAACCCGAGACCGTGCGCGGAGGACAGCGCCGAGGCCCGGGCCGCCGACTGCGGGGTGGACATCTCCTCGAGGGTCGCCCGCGCCAGCACGTCGGGATGGCCGTCGAGCAGGAACACCGCGTAGCGGGCCAGGTCGCCGACCGTGCTCCACACCTGGCCGGCCGGGGCCATCGCGCCGGCGTCGTGCGCGGGCTCGGGGGTCAGCGTGCCCGCGTAGTGGTGCACGCTCCACCCGGTCGCGTGCGGCGCCTGGGGCAGGTACGTCGTCCGGGTCATCGCGAGCGGCTCGAGGATCCGGGTGACCGCCTGCTCCCACCAGGTCGTGCCCCGGTGTCGCGCGACCACCTCGCCGAGCAGCCCGAAGGCGACGTTGGTGTAGTGGAAGGTGACCCCGGCCGCGAACGCCGGCGCCGAGTCGTCGAGCGCGGCGGCCAGCTCCTCGAAGCTGCCGCCCGGCGTCCGCTCCCACCACTCGCCGGCGGGCTCGGCGTGCATGCCGGTGGCGTGCGCCAGCAGGTCGCGCAGGGTCCGGTCGCCGTAGGCGATGCCGGGCAGGTGCGCGTCGAGCCGGTCGTTGAGGTCGAGCACGCCCTCGTCGCGCAGCTGGAGGACCAGCACCGCCACCAGGGTCTTGGTGATCGAGCCGATCCGGTACTGCACGTCCGGCCCGGTCCCGAAGCCGTCGAGCGCCGAGACCGACCCCGTCCACACCAGCGACCCGTCCCGGACCAGGCCGCCGGCGATCGAGGGCAGCCGGCCACGGGACTGCTCCTGGGCAAGCAGCACGTCGAGCCGGCGGGCGGTCAGCCCCGCGACCCGGTCGCTCATGCGTCGTCGAGCGAGGCGAACGCCTCGGGCGAGGGGCACGAGCAGACCAGGTGGCGGTCGCCGTAGGCCTGGTCGATGCGGCCGACCGGCGGCCAGTACTTGTCGGCGTCCCAGCCGGTCGGGAACACCGCCAGGTCACGGCTGTAGCCGCGGTCCCAGTCGCCGGCCAGCACCGCCGAGGTGTGCGGTGCGCCGCGCAGCGGCGACGTCTCGGGGGTCCACTCCCCCGCCTGGACCCGGTCGATCTCGCCGCGGATCGCGATCATCGCCGCGCAGAAGCGGTCGATCTCGGCGAGGTCCTCGGACTCCGTCGGCTCGACCATCAGCGTCCCGGCGACCGGGAAGCTCATCGTCGGCGAGTGGAAGCCGTAGTCGACCAGCCGCTTGGCCACGTCGTCGACGGTGACGCCGCTCCGCTTGGTGAGCTCGCGCAGGTCGAGGATGCACTCGTGGGCGACCAGACCGCCGTGGCCCTTGTAGAGCACCGGGAAGTGCTCGCCGAGCCGGGTGGCGATGTAGTTCGCCGACAGCACAGCGGTCGCCGTCGCCTCGGTGAGCCCCTCGCCGCCCATCATCCGCACGTAGGCCCAGGAGATCGGCAGGATGCCCGCCGACCCGTACGGCGCCGCGCTGACCGGGCCGATGCCCTCGCGCCGCGCGGGGTCCGGGTGTCCCGGGTGCGAGGGCAGGTACGGCGCCAGGTGGGCACGCACTCCGACCGGACCGACCCCGGGGCCGCCGCCACCGTGCGGGATGCAGAACGTCTTGTGCAGGTTGAGGTGGGACACGTCGCCGCCGAACTCACCGGGCTGGGCGTACCCGAGGAGGGCGTTCAGGTTCGCCCCGTCGACGTACACCTGGCCGCCGTGCCGGTGCACGGTCTCGCAGAGCTCGCTGATGCCGTCCTCGTAGGCACCGTGCGTCGAGGGGTAGGTGACCATGATCGCGGCGAGGTCCTCGGAGTGCCTCTCGCACTGGTCGCGCAGGTCCTCGAGGTCCACCCCGCCGTCGGCGCCGGACTTGACCACCACCACCCGCATGCCGGCCATCACCGCGGAGGCGGCGTTGGTGCCGTGCGCCGAGGACGGGATCAGGCAGATGTCGCGCGCGTCGTCGCCGTTGGCCACGTGGAAGGCCCGGATCGCCAGCAGCCCGGCGAGCTCGCCCTGCGAGCCGGCGTTGGGCTGGATGGACACCCGGTCGTAGCCGGTGACCTCGGCCAGCCAGGACTCCAGCTCCTCGATCAGGTCCGCGTAGCCGAGAGCGTCCTCCGCGGGCGCGAACGGGTGCAGGTCGGCGAACCCGGGCAGGCTGACCGGCTCCATCTCGGTGGTGGCGTTGAGCTTCATCGTGCAGGAGCCGAGCGGGATCATCCCGCGGTCCAGCGCGTAGTCGCGGGCGGAGAGCCGGCGCAGGTAGCGCAGCATCGAGGTCTCGGACCGGTGCGTGTTGAACACCTCGTGGGTGAGGAACGCGGTCTCGCGGGCCAGGCCGGCGGGCAGCTCGTCACCGGTGCGGGCGTCGACGGCGTCGAGGTCCACTCCGGTGGCGCCGAACGCGGCCAGCACGGCCTCGACGTGCTGGCGCTCGGTGGTCTCCGAGGTGGAGACCCCGACGGTGTCGTCGTCGGCCAGCCGCAGGTGGACACCGCGCGCACGGGCGGCCTCGACGACCGCGGCCGCGGCACCGGGGACGCGCACCGTGACGGTGTCGAAGAACTGCTCGTGAAGCACCTCGGCGCCCGCCTCCCGCAGGGCGGCGGCCAGCACGGCGGCGTACCGGTGCGTGCGCCGGGCGATCGTGGTGAGCCCCTCGGGACCGTGGTGCACGGCGTACATCGACGCCACCACCGCGAGCAGCACCTGCGCCGTGCAGATGTTCGAGGTCGCCTTGTCGCGGCGGATGTGCTGCTCACGGGTCTGCAGGGCGAGCCGGTACGCCGGGCGGCCCTCGCCGTCCACCGAGACCCCGACCAGCCGGCCGGGCAGGTGCCGCTCGAGGCCGGCGCGCACGGACATGTAGCCGGCGTGCGGACCGCCGTAGAACAGCGGCACGCCGAAGCGCTGCGAGGAGCCGACCACCACGTCGGCGCCCATCGAGCCCGGGGACTCCAGCAGCGTCAGGGCGAGCAGGTCCGCGGCCACGACGGCCATCCCGCCGGCCGCGTGGACCGCCTCGACCAGCGGCCGGGGGTCCAGGACGGCGCCGTCGGCGCCCGGGTACTGCACCAGCACGCCGCACGGCGCGACGCCGCCGGCCAGCGCCGGCAGCCCGCCGGTCAGGTCGGCCACGACGACCTCGATGCCCATCGCGCGGGCCCGGGTCTCCACGACCGCGACCGTCTGCGGCAGCGCGTTCGCGTCCACCACGAACGGGCCGGTCGCCTTCTTGTTCCCGCGCCGGACCAGCGTCATCGCCTCCGCCGCGGCGGTGCCCTCGTCGAGCAGCGAGGCGTTGGCGGTCGGCAGGCCGGTCAGGTCGCCGACCATGGTCTGGAAGTTCAGCAGCGCCTCGAGCCGGCCCTGGGAGATCTCCGGCTGGTACGGCGTGTAGGCGGTGTACCAGCTCGGGTCCTCCAGCACGTTGCGCCGTACGACGGGCGGGGTGAGCGTGCCGTGGTAGCCCAGGCCGATCATCGGCTCACGGGGGTTGTTGCGCCCGGCCAGGGCGCGCAGCTCGGCGGCCGCCTGCTTCTCGGTGGCCGCCGCGGGCAGGCCCAGCTCGCCGGCGGACCGGATGCCACCGGGGACCGCGGCGTCCATCAGCGCGTCCAGCGACTCGAAGCCGACGGCGGCGAGCATCGCGGCGCGGTCGTCCTCCCCCGGGCCGATGTGCCGGGTGACGAACGGCTGGGCGTGGTCGAGCTCGGACAGGGTGGGGTGGTCGGACACAGAGGCTCCTGGTGGACTGGCCGGAACAGGTCGCCTCCCCCTCTGTCGGCGACGCCCCAGGTGCGGGGGCAGACCCTCCAGAGTTGCCTCATCCACACGGTCCTGGCGCCTGAGAGGTTCCGGGGAGGATTTGCCCCTTCGGCGCTCCGACCCCCATGTCGCTCGGGGAGGTCGAAGACTCTCCCGTGCGGTGTCAGCAGCAGGCCCAGCCTACCAAGGACGCAGACGTGCCCCGGGCGAATGCCCGGGGCACGTCGGTGGAGCGGGGGCGTCAGCCGATGGCGCGGGCCCGGCGTCGTGCGGAGAGCTCGTCGGTGGAGGAGGTGCCGTCCTCGGCCGCCCGCTCGCTGGGCAGCTCGGCGAGGGAGCCCTCGATCTCGCGCCAGACGCCGCCGATGGCGATCCCGAAGACACCCTGGCCGCCCTGGAGCAGGTCGATCACCTCGTCGTTGCTGGTGCACTCGTAGACGCTGGCGCCGTCGCTCATCAAGGTGACGCGGGTCAGGTCGTCGGTGCCACGCTGGCGCAGGTGCTGCACGGCGACCCGGATCTGCTGCAGCGAGATGCCGGCGTCCAGGAGCCGCTTGATCACCTTGAGCAGCAGGATGTCGCGGAAGGAGTAGAGCCGCTGGGTGCCGGAGCCGGTGGCGCCGCGCACGGTGGGCTCGACCAGGCCGGTGCGGGCCCAGTAGTCGAGCTGGCGGTAGGTGATGCCGGCGGCGCTGCACGCCGTCGGGCCGCGGTAGCCGGTGTCGCTGGGCAGCGGGGAGACGTCGTCGTCGAACAGCAGCCCCTGCTGGTCCGCGACCTCGGCCGCCTCGTGCGCTGCTGTCTCGCCGGCTGCGTCATGGGCAGCCACGTCGTCGTTGCGGTTCACCGGGACCTCGTCTCGTCAGCTTCGCTCTGCGTGTCGCTCCCTGGGAAGCCGTCCGCCCTCGGGGAGATCGAGGGGACCCGATCAGGAGAACAACGGTGGAGTTACAGCGAAGACACTCACCAAGGTAGGGCTCCGGCAGGGGGTGGTCAACGAACCCATCGGCGTGTCGAAGTCTCAACTTGAGGTTTAGGTTGAGGGTCCTTGCGACTCGAAGTCCTCCGGGGACACGTGGTCGAGGAACTCGCGGAACTTCTCCACCTCGTCCTCCTGCTCGTCGGGCACCTCGAGGCCGGCCTCGTCGAGGACGTCCTCGGCGCAGACGATCTTGCTGCCGGTGCGCAGCGCCAGGGCGATCGAGTCGGAGGGCCGGGCGCTGACCTCGACCCCCGAGGAGAACACCAGCATCGCGTAGAAGATGCCGTCCTTCATCTCGGTGATCCGGACCTCGGTGAGGTCGTTGCCGGTCGCGCTGAGCAGGTCCTTGATCAGGTCGTGGGTCAGCGGTCGCGGCGGGACCACGCCCTGCTGGGCGAAGGCGATCGCAGTCGCCTCCACCGCCCCGATCCAGATGGGCAGGTAGCGATCCCCGGCGACCTCCCGGAGCAGGACGATGGGCTGGTTGGAGGGCATCTCCACACGGACACCGATCACGTCGACTTCGCGCACGGGATCACCCTACTCCGGCCCGGTTGTCGCACCCAGGGCGACGCGTCAGGAGCGCAGAGCGGCCTTGACCAGTGTCGCGTGCAGCCGCACCGACAGCGCGGCCATCTGGCCGATCGCCTCCTCGGCCCGGGCGGAGGCCCCGGCGTCGCGGCCCCGCCGCATCGGCGACACCACCTGCTCGACCAGGCCGATCTCCCGGTCGGCGGCGGTCTTGAACGCTCGCAGGTGCCGCGGCTCGAGCCCGAACGCGGCCAGCTCCCCGGCCGTCTTCGCGATCACCAGCGCGTCCCCGTCGTACGGCGCGGAGCGGTGTCCCGACCCGGTGCGGGGGCGCACCAGGCCGAAGGTCTCGAGCTGCTCGAGCAGCGAGTCCTCGATCTGGGCGGAGGTCAGCAGCTCGTTGCGGGACAGCCGCAGCTCGGAGACGTCGGCGCCGAACGACTCCTGGGTCGGGTAGCCGTCGCCGTCGAGCACCACGCGCGGCACCTGGGGGCCGCCGGCGCCGTTGAGCGCCGGGGGCTCGAGGCCGCGGTCGATGGCGTCCAGGTGCTCCCGGATCACCTTCAGCGGCAGGTAGTGCTCGCGCTGGCAGGTCAGCACGTAGCGCAGCCTCTCCACGTCCTGGTGGGAGAACTTCCGGTATCCCGAGGGGGTCCGCTCGGGCTCGATCAGGCCCTCGGCCTCCAGGAACCGGATCTTGGAGATGTTCAGGCCCGGGAAGTCCCCGCGCAGCTGCTCGAGGACCTCCCCGATGCTCAGCCGCGCCCGCGACGAGGCGGACTGTCTCATGGCAGCGTCCCGATCAGGAGTGGCTGGCGAAGTAGACCAGGCGGTACTTGCCGATCTGGACCTCGTCGCCGCCCTGCAGCGCCACCTCGTCGATCCGGTCGCGGTTGACGTAGGTGCCGTTGAGGCTGCCCACGTCCGCGACCCGGAAGCCGTCCGCCGTACGACGGAACTCGGCGTGCCGGCGCGAGACCGTGACGTCGTCGAGGAAGATCTCGCTGTCGGGGTGCCGGCCCGCCGACACCACCTCGGTGTCGAGCAGGAAGCGGCTGCCCGCACTGGGCCCGCGCTGCACCACCAGCAGGGCGCTGCCGGCGGGCAGCGCGTCCACGGCGGCCGCGTCGGCGTCGTTGAGCGAGCGCTCCTCGCGGTGCTCGGCCTCGGGCGTCGGCCCGCCGAAGGTGATCGTCGCGGTGCTCTCGCTGGCCGACTCCCCCGGTCCCCCCGACGCCGGGGCGGCGGGTGCCGCCGCGGCCGGCTCGAGGCGGGTCCCGCACTGGGAGCAGAAACGCGAACCCTCGGGGTTCTGGTGCCCGCACTGCGTGCAGAACGGCATGGTGGCCTCCCGGCTTCCGTCGACTTCCACGTGGACCACAACCCTCAACCAACACTCGAGGTTCACGGTTGTTGGCATGAACCTACCAGTGAACCCGGCCCGATCAAGCGGGACGGGCAGAGCTCTCGGGCAGTGGGCGGCGCAACCTCGTGGAGGTCAGGACTCCAGGGACGCCTCGTAGGCCGAGGCCTCCATCAGCGCGGCCACGGCGGCGGTGTCGGCGGGGACCATCTCGAAGAGCCAGCCCTCGCCGTACGGGTCGGAGTTGACCAGCTCGGGGGTCCCGTCCAGGGCCTCGTTGACGGCGACCACGGTGCCGGCGAGCGGAGCGAAGACGTCGCTCACCGACTTGGTGGACTCGAGCTCGCCGACCGCGGAGCCGTCGGTCACCTCGCTGCCGACCTCGGGGAGCGAGACGTAGACGATGTCGCCGAGGGCGTCCTGGGCGAACTCGGTGATGCCGACCCGGACCGAGGACTCCGCCTCCCCGGGGGTGCGGACCCACTCGTGCTCACTGGTGTACTTGAGGTCGTCGGGGAACACGGCACTCCTCGCTCTCGGGCGGGTCGCAGGTGGGACGGACCGGAGCAGGCTATCCGGTCGAGCCGGGCTGGGCGTACTGCGGCCGCTTCGCCTTCACGGTGGTGGCCACCTGGACCTCGTCGAGCTGCTGGACCGAGACCTTGCCGCCGACGTCGCTGACCTCGGAGGTGAAGCCGCCGGAGAAGTCCAGCGCGGTGGCGAGCGTGCGCGGGTCGCCGATCGCGTCGATCACGTAGGGCGGCCGGACCAGGGTGCCGTCGATGACGACGCCGCCCCCGGCGGCGTCCTGGAGCGAGGTCTGCGCGATCACCCGGACCCGGTCGTTGACCTCGATCACCTCGGCGCCGGCGTCTCGGAGCTCCTGGAGCCCGTTGAGCAGCTGGTTGGTGCCGACGCTGGTGCCCGACTCGGTCACGGTGATCCGGATGCCGGGGCCGACCGCCGGCACGGTGCCGGCGAGGATGCCGAGCGTCTCGGCCTGCTGGCGGGCCCGCGCGACCGCCGTACGCCGCGCCTCGGTGTCGCTGCCGAGGGAGTCACGGGTCCGCTGCAGGTCGGTGATCTCGCTCTCCGCGCGCTGGGAGGCCAGCGAGAGGTTGTTGATGTACTGGATCAGGTCGCCCTGCCGCGCGCCGACGTAGCTGTCGCTGCGCCCGTTCGACTTCACCTGGGTGACCGCCGCGAAGCCGAGCACCGCGAGCAGGACCGCCGCCACCACCTGGCCGCGTGAGCCCGGGCGGCGCAGCGCCGCGAACAGCCGGTCGCGGCCGTCGGGAGCCTCGCCCCGCCCGGGCGTCGGCCCGGACGTCGACTGAGGGCGCTCGGGCTCGGGCGGCAGCCGGTCGTCGGTGGTCATCGCGTCCTCCCCGACCCGTTCACGCGTGGAAGATGTGGCGGCGGATCGCCGCGACGTTGGAGAAGATCCGGATCCCGAGGACCACGATCACCCCGGTGGAGAGCTGTCCGCCGACCCCGAGCTTGTCGCCGAGGTAGACGATCAGCCCGGCGATGAGCACGTTGGAGACGAACGAGACCACGAAGACCTTGTCATCGAAGATGCCGTCGAGGAAGGCCCGCAGCGCGCCGAAGACGGCGTCGAGAGCGGCCACCACGGCGATCGGCAGGTAGGGGTCCAGCCAGGTCGGCACGGTCGGCTGGAGGACCAGCCCGATCACGACCCCGAGCAGCAGGCCCAGCGCGGCGATCACCGGCGGCCCGCCGGGACGTGCGCGGAGCGCAGGGCGGTGCGTTTCGCGGCGGGCAGCAACATGGAGTCCTTGGTGTTGACGTCGAAGAGCAGACCGAAGGATTGTAAGGTCCCCCAGGTCTGTCCCCCGGCCGTGTCGAGCAGGTCGGCGGCCATCGTCTTGGGGTTCCCGACGGCCAGGATCGTGTAGGGCCGCTTCAGGGACACGTAGTTGACGGTGATCGACCCGGCCGCCTCCCGGATCGCGCTCAGGCTGGTCAGCCGCTGCCCGTTGACGGAGACGGCCTCGGCACCGACCTGCCACAGCCCGTTGACGAGCTTCTGCACGTCCGGGGCCTGGACGGTCTTCTCGTACGTCGTCGCGTCGGGCGCGTCGTCGACCCGCACCTCGATGCCGGGCCCCCGTGTGGAGATGCTGCCGGTGTTCAGCCCGAGGGTCACCAGCCGGGCCTGGAGCGCCCGCCCGGCCGCGGTGGCCTCGAGGTTGCTGGTCCGCAAGGTGGTGAGCTGCCTCTGGAGGCTCGCGAGCCGAGTCCGCCGCTGCCGGAGCTCGGCGCGGCCCGCGTCGGCCTGCTTGATCAGCGACTCCCGGGAGCTGGCCGACTCGTCGGCGGTCCGGGAGGTCTGCAGCGCGGCGGTCGCGACCAGCACGCCGAAGACCGCGAGCACGACCAGCCCGACCCGGCCGAACCTGCGCTTGCGTGGCGGGCCGGTCGCGCTCCGGCGCTCGGAGACGTGCGCGTAGTCCTCGTCCATCGAGGTCGCGGTGATGTAGTTCAGCAGCCCCATCACCGCCTGGGGCGGGGGCTCGGGAGTCTGCCGTGCGGGCCGGCTCGGGTCAGCCGCCATCGAAGGCCGGTGCCCGTCTGTCGTGGTCGGCCATCAGCGTGCGGACCTGCCAGGCGTAGAGCAGGCCGGCCCACCAGTACAGGCCGGTGCCCCAGATCGCGAAGGCCCAGCCGAACACCTTGGCCAGCATCGGGAGCGTGCCGCTGCCGTCGCCGAGGAGCAGCAGCGGGAACGCGTAGAGCAGGTTCGCGGTCGCCGCCTTGCCGAGGAAGTGCACCGGCAGCGCGCTGTAGCCGCGGGAGCGCAGGAACGGCACCAGGCACCACAGGAACGCGTCGCGCAGCGGTAGCAGGACGGCGACCCACCACGGGATGATGCCGCGCATCCCCAGGCCGATGACGGTCGAGAGGATGTAGAGCCGGTCAGCGACGGGGTCGAGGATCTCCCCGACCCGGGAGGTCTGGTTGAGTCTCCGGGCCAGGTAGCCGTCGGCGTAGTCGCTGAGGCCGGAGACGAAGAGCACCGCGAGGGCCCAGCCGTCCGCCTCGGGCACCAGCACCAGCCACAGGAACAGCGGGACGCCCGCGAGCCGGATGACGGAGATGACGTTGGGGATGGTGAGGACCCGGCGACTGACAGCCGCCTCGTTGTCCTGCATGTCCACCAGGTATCCCTCGCTGACCGAGCGCCGACTGAGTCGTTGAGTACCCTAGCCCGTCGTCACGACGGGTCGGCAGCGACGTCACGCCCGGCAGGCGGCGGCCCGCGGGCCGCCGGACCGGCGGGTCAGGCCAGCCGGATGGAACGGCCGCAGCGCGGGCAGTGCGCACGCGCGCACATGTCCAGCTGCTGGCCGCAGTGGCAGTCACTGGTGCGGCTGCAGCGCGCCAGGGTCTGGGTCTTGACCGACAGGTTGTCGGTGGTGGTCTTCTTCTCGATGCGGGTCACGAGTCTCATCTCCCAAGTCGTCTCGTCCGTCAAGGAAACCGACGTGGCGCGACAACATGACGCAGAAACTCCGGGGATGGCCCGAACGGACTAGACGAATTGACCTGATGGGTCATCGCGCCGGACGGAGACGCCCCCGGAGGCGTGGCCCGGCTAGAGATGGCTGAGCTTGTCGAACGGCCGCATGATCCGGATCTGCGCGTTGCCGAAGTCGACCACCACGGCCTGGTCGCTCTCCACGGTGACCACCCGGCCCATGCCGTACTTGTCATGGGTGACGCGGTCGTCGACCTCGAAGACCGTCACCACCTGGGGTGGCGGCGGCTTGAAGGGACTGCTGGCAAGGTGTCGCCGGTTCCCGGCATAGGACGTCATCGCCTCCAGTATGTGCCCCCGGGGGGCCACTTGTCGCCACTCGGGTCCGCCGTCTGGTCCGCGACCGCTCCGGCAGCCCCGCCGGACGGGCCGCGTGACCCACCCCACAGGGGGCCGGGCCGTTTGAGAGGCGGCGGGGCGGGCACGATTGTTGACATGACAACTATCGCGATCATCGGAGCAGGACAGGGTCTCGGCGCGGCGGTGGCCCGCCGGTTCGCCCGCGAGGGGTTCAGCGTGGCGCTGATCTCGCGTCACCAGGGGCGGCTCGACGCGCTCGCCGCCGACCTCGCCGCCGACGGCGTGCAGGCGCAGGGATTCGCCGCCGACGTCCGCGACCCCGACTCGCTGGTCGCCGCGCTGGAGCGGGCCACCCGTGACCTCGGCCCCATCGAGGTCCTCCAGTACAGCCCGCTTCCCGAGAAGCACTTCATGCGCCCGGTCATGGAGACGACCCACCACGACCTGGTCGGTCCGGTCGAGTTCTCGATCTACGGCCCGGCAGCAGCCGTGCACCAGGTGGTGCCCGGGATGCGCTTCCTCGGCGAGAACCGAGGCACCATCTTGTTCGTGAACGGCGGCGCGGCCGTCAAGCCCGGCCGCGCCGTGACCGGGGTCAGCGTGGCGTTCGCCGGCCAGGCCGCCTACGCGCAGCTGCTCAACGAGGTCCTCGGCGAGGAGGGCATCCAGGTGTCCCAGCTCGTCATCGGCGGCCGCATCATCGAGGGCGACGACCAGAAGTCACCCGAGGTGCTCGCGGAGAAGCTGTGGGACCTGCACGCCGGGCGCGACACGTTCCGCGTCCAGGTCAGCGAGGACTGAGCGGCGCCGTCCACCTAGGCTGGCTCGATGACGAGCCTGCAGCAGCCCCGGGACCGACCAGGCGGCATCGCCGGCGCCTGGCGCCACGACGCCCGCGCGATGGTGGTCGCGCTGGTCGTCCTGGAGCTGCTGATCCTCGGGGTCGTGCTCTGGCGCGCCACGCTGCCGGCGTACGGCGGACCGGTGGGCCCGCTGGTCTTCGTCACGGCCTTCGACCTGTTCCTGGTCTTCCTCGTCAGCCGGGGCAGGACACTGGCCCGGATCGCGCTGATGGTGATCGCCGGACTGTCGGTGCTCCAGGTCGTCGCGGTGACCCCGCAGGGGTCGTTCAGCTGGGTCGCCTGGGTCCTGGTCGCGCTTGCCGTCACCGAGTTCCTGGTGCTGCTCTCCCCCGCCCTCCGGGCGCTCCGGCCGACCGCCCCGACGCAGGAGGACTGATGGACGAGGGCGTCGAGCGGCAGCTCGCGGCGGACCTCTTCAACGGCGTCTGGGAGCTCCTGGAGCGGCCCGACCGCGGCGCCGCCGAGGACGACCGGCAGCTGCTGCTCGCCGACCTCGCCACGATCCCCGGCCAGCCGCGCTTCCGGTGAGGAGCCGGTCCTCGTCGCTAGCCCTCGTCGAGTGGCCGCAGGACGCAGAGCTCGTTGCCCTCGGGGTCGGCCAGCACCACCCAGGAGACCTCGTCCCCCTGGCCGACCGAGACCCGGCGGGCGCCCAGCGCCTCCAGCCGCGCCACCTCGGCTGCCTGGTCGCCAGGCCGCAGGTCGAGGTGCAGCCGGTTCTTGGCCTGCTTCGACTCCGGCACCCGGAGAAAGAGCAGGTCGGGCGCGACACCGTCCTCGGGGCTGCCCGCCGGCGGTTCGAGGACGACCTGGTCCGGCTCCTCGTGGGTACGGCGCCACCCCAGCGCCTCCGCCCAGAACGACGCGAGCCGGTCCGGGTCGTTCGCGTCCACGCACACACACTGCCAACGGATCGTCATGCCGCCGACTCTCGCGCCCGGACCCGCCCCACGTCCACCCGATTGCACCGCGGCGGCGTCCCGGCGAGGACCGAAGGACCCTGGTGTACATCGTGCCGCAGCGGCCAGGCTGGGCGTGGCGCACGCCCGCGCCCTGCGAGGAGGTCCCGATGGAGCGTCTGACCCCGCTGGCGGCGACCTTCCTGGAGGCCGAGGACGTCGATCCCCACGCGTCGCTGGCGATCGGCTCCCTGGCGGTCTTCGAGGGCCCGGCACCCGCGTTCGAGGAGTTCCTGGAGTCGATCGCCGGGCGGCTGCCGCTGATCCCCCGCTACCGGCAGCGGCTGCGAACCGTGCCGTTCGACCTGGCGGCGCCCTGCTGGGTCGACGACCCGCACTTCGACCTGCGCTGGCACGTCCGCAACACCGCGCTGCCGGCACCCGGCGGACGGCAGGAGATCGGCCGGCTGATGAGCCGGGTGATGTCCGTCCGGATGAACCGGGACCGCCCGTTGTGGGAGTACTGGTTCTGCGAGGGGCTGGCCGACGGCCGCTGGGCGCTGCTGTCCAAGCTGCACCACAGCCTGGTCGACGGGGTCTCCGGCACCGACCTCTACCAGCTGGTGCTGGACCCCTCGCGGACGCCGCGGGCCTCGGTACCGGATGCCTGGGTGCCGACCGACCCGCCGTCGACGCTCGCGCTGACCGCCCGCGCGGCCTGGGACCTGGCGACCTCCCCGATGGCCGTGACCCGGGCCGCCGCCGACGCGCTCGCCGCACCCGTGCGGCTCGTCGAGCGGACCGCCGGCACCGTGCGAGGCCTGCTCACCATGTCCGGCGCGCTGCGCCCCGTGTGGCCGACCTCGCTGACGGGTCCCCTCGAGGGCAGCCGCCGCTACGCCTGGACCGACGTCTCGCTCGCCGACATCCGTACCGTGCGGAAGCGGTACGGCGTCACCGTGAACGACGTGGCGCTGGCAGCGGTGACCGGCGGGTTCCGGCTGCTGCTGATGTCGCGCGGAGAGGAGCCCGACGCGCACGCGCTGCGGTCGTTGGTGCCGGTCTCGACCCGCGAGGCCGGGGCGGAGTCGATCCCCGACAACCGGGTCTCGCTGATGCTGCCCTACCTGCCGGTCGACCTCGCCGACCCGGTCGCCCGGGTCCGGGCGGTCCACGACCGGGTGCGCGAGCTGCGCGGCCACCACGAGCCGGAGGCCGGTGGGAGCCTCACCACGGCGGCCGGCCTCAGCCCGTTCGCGCCGGTGTCGTGGGGGATCCGCTTCGGCCTGCGGCTGCCCCAGCGGCAGATCGCCACCGTGACCACCAACGTGCCCGGCCCGCGGATGCCGCTGTACGCCCTGGGCCGCGAGGCGCAGGAGATGCTGCCCTACGTGCCGATCGCGGCCCGGGTCCGGGTCGGGGTCGCGATGTTCTCCTACCGCGACACGCTCACCTTCGGGATCACCGGTGACTACGACACCACCCCCGACCTCCAGGTGCTCGCCGACGGGGTGGCCGCGTCGATGGCGGAGCTGCTGGAGCTGGCCCGGGTGGCCGGCTGAGGGGGCTTCAGCCCTCCAGGTGCTTGCGCAGGCCGGTCAGCGTGTTCCCGGTCAGCCCCGAGATCACCCGGCGGCGGACGAAACCGGGCAGTGGCACGTTGTGGTGGATGGTGAGCTCGTAGGTCACCTCGGTCTCCCCCGGTGCCACCTCCCGCAACGTGTAGCAGCCCTCCTGGCCGGTCTGCATCCGGCCCTCCAGCATCGTCCAGCTCATGGTGTCGTCGGTGTGCTCGTAGGACAGCGTGTACTCGTCGGTGCCCACGGTCGCCGACGCCTTGAACCGGGCGGTGGCCGGCAGCCCCCCGTCCTCGTAGACCTCCAGCAGCTCGGCCTCGAGGATCTCCGGGATCCAGGTGGGCTGGCTCTCGACGTCGCGGATCGTGTCCAGCACGGTCTGGAGCGGCGCCGCCACCACCACGGTGCGGGTGTCGCTGTCAGTCGGCACCGGGCAGCTCCCCGTCGTACCCGAGCCTGAGCAGCTCGGTGAGCTCGGTGACCAGCGGCATCCGCGGGTTGGTCCGGTTGCTCAGGTCCCCGAACGCGCTCATCGCCAGCTCGGGCAGGGCGTCTTGGAACTCGTCCTCGTCGACGCCCACCGCCCGCAGCGAGCGCGGCATGCCGACCCGGTCGAGCAGGTCCTCGACCCCCTGGAACAACCGTCGCCGGTTCTCCTCCGGCTCGTGGCCGCCGAACACCACCCGGCCCAGCTGGGCGTACTTGTCCGGCGCGACGTAGGCGGAGTAGCCCGGCGCCGGCATGAACTTGCTCGGCAGCGCGGCGTTGTAGCGCAGCAGGTGCGGGAGGAAGATCCCGTTGGCCCGGCCGTGGGCGATCCCGAACCTGGCGCCGACGGCGTGCGCCAGCGCGTGGTTGGTGCCGACGAAGGCGTTGGAGAAGGCCAGCCCGGCCAGCGTCGCGGCGTTGGCCATGTCGGTGCGGGCCGCAAGGTCGCCCGGGTCGTCGTAGGCCCGGGGCAGCGCGTCGAAGATGAGCCGGGCGGACTGCACGCAGAAGGCGTCGGTGTACGGCGAGGCGAAGATCGACACCGCCGCCTCGAGGGCATGGGTGAGCGCGTCGATGCCGCTGTCCAAGGTCACCGACAGCGGCATCGACAGGGTCAGCAGCGGGTCGACGATCGCGACGTCGGGGACCAGCGAGTAGTCGACCAGGGTCTCCTTGTGCCGCCCGACCGTCAGCACCGCTGCCGGCGACACCTCCGAGCCGGTGCCCGAGGTGGTCGGCACCGCGACCAGCTGCACGGTGTGCGCGTCGCGGGGGTAGTCGGCCACCCGCTTGCGCGGGTCCAGGAACGGCAGGGTCAGGTCGTCGAGGGTCTTCTCCGGGTGCTCGTGGAAGAGCCGCATCGCCTTGGCCGCATCGATGACCGAGCCGCCACCGACGGCCACGATGAGGTCGGGCCGTGCCCGGTCGAGCACCGCCACGCCACGCCGCACCGACGCCTCGTCGGGCTCCGGCTCGACCTCGCTGTAGACCTGCACGTGCTGGGTGCGGAGCCGGCTGCGGACCAGGTCGACGACTCCCCTGGCCTCGCTCTGGGCGTCGGTCACCACGACGGCCACCTCGCACTCGACGTCGCGGAGGTTGTCCAGGGCCCCGGCGTTGAAGAAGGTGTTGGACGGGACCCGGAACCACTGCGGCGGGGTGCGCCGGTAGGACACCGTCTTGATGTTCAGCAGCTGGAGGTAGTTGACGTTCTCGGTGGTGCTCGAGCCGCCCCAGGTGCCGCAGCCGAGCGAGAACGTCGGGGTGAGGTTGTTGTACACGCCGCCCAGCGCCCCCACCGCCGTCGGCGCGTTGACCAGGATCCGGCCGGTTCGGACCGCCAGCGAGTAGGCCGTGATCGCGGCCTCGTCGCGGGCGTAGATGGCCGACGTGTGGCCGAGACCACCGTGCTCGGTGACCAGCACGGCCACCTCGATGGCGTGCTCGAGGCTGTGCGCCCGGACCAGGCCGAGCACCGGCATCAGCTTCTCCCGCACCAGCGGGTGCCCCGCGAGGGCTGCCACGTCCTCGGGCAGCGGCGCCAGCAGGATCTTCGTCGTGGGAGCGACGGTGAAGCCGGCCCGGGTCGCCAGCTCGGGCGCCTGCTGGCCCAGGGCGGCGAGGTTGACCGTGTCGCCGCACCCGAACGCGAACTCCGCCACGGCGTCGACCTGCTCGGGGGTGAGCAGGTGCGCGCCCATCCGCCGGAACTCCGCGACCAGCTCGTCGTACACCTCGTCGTCGACGATGCAGGTCTGCTCGGCGGGACAGATCACGGACGCGTCGAACGTCTTGGAGATCAAGATGTCGACGACCGCGCCCTTCACGTCCGCCGTCCGGTGGAGGTAGATGGGAGCGTTGCCGGGGCCGACGCTCAGCCCGGGCTTGCCGGCGGCGTTGGCGAGCGCCACGATCTTCGGGCCGCCGGTGACCCAGATGAAGTCCACCTGCGGGTGCTTGAACAGGTAGTGGGTCACGGCGTGCTCGCTGTCCGGGATCACCTGGAGCGCCCCCGGCGGCATCCCGGCGGCCTCCGCCGCCTCCCGCATGATCTCCACGCTCCGCTCGCACGAGCGCGCGGCGTAGGGCGAGGGGCGGAAGATCACCGCGTTGCGGGTCTTGGCCGCGACGATCGCCTTGTAGAGCACGGTGGAGGTCGGGTTGGTCACCGGTGTGATCGCGAGCACCACCCCGATCGGCTCGGCGACCCGGACGATGTTGCGCTCCACGTCCTCCTCGACGACCCCGACGGACCGCTTGTCGCGCAGGTAGTCGTGCAGGAACTCGGTGGCCACGTAGTTCTTGACCACCTTGTCCTCGAACACCCCGAAGCCGGTCTCCTCGATGGCCAGGGCCGCCAGCTCGGTCGCCGCCCGCACGCCGGCCCGGACCATCGCCTCCACGATCCGGTCGACCTGCTCCTGGTCGAGGGCCCGGAAGTCGCGGGCTGCCGCGGACGCCCGGTCCACCACCGCGTCGACGGCGCCGAGCTGCTCCTGGCTCAGCCCGGCCGAGGGAGGGGTGCGCTGGGCGCCCACCCGGGCGCCTCTCTGGTCGGTCTGGGTCATGGTCGCTCCAGTCGTCGGGGGGTCCCGACCAGGCTCGCCGTGGGCGTCCCGGACCGCCAGTGACGATGGTCCCCTCCGCGGCTCCGCTTCCGCGGCCCGCCGGGATCAGCCGGCGACCGGGGCCTCGGCGAGGGCTAGCACCTCGTCGAACCCCGCGACCAGGCACTCGCCGAGCAGGTCCACGTCGGGCACCGCCCCGGTGTCGGCGTTGACCCCGATCGCGCAGGTGTCGACGTAGCTCAGCAGCGTGACGTTGACCCCGGAGCCGATCGTGGGACCGAAGGCGTACTGCATCCGCACCCGGGCGCCGCCGACGTAGACCGGCACCGGGAGGCCGGTGACGTTGCTGGCCAGGAAGTCCACGTGCCGCAGGATCGCGCCGATGTACCAGCGTGGCAGCAGGTTCAGGCCGCCGGCGATGGCCTGGGTGTACGGCAGCGACCGCTCGTGCCGCGCGGCCGCCGCCCGGAGGTGGATCTCGGCGATCCGCTCCGCCGGGTCGACCGTGCCGACCGGGAGCAGGAAGCGCATCAGGGTGATCCGGTTGCCGCCGACCGGGTCGTCGTCGGTGCGGATGTCCACCGGCATGGTGACGTTCAGGTCGCCGACCTCGGCGCCGTGCTCCGCGTGGTAGCGGCGCAGACCGCCGGTCACCGCGGCGAGGAACCCGTCGTTGAGCGTGCCTCCCGACCGGTGCGCCGCCTCCTTGAGCGCCGACAGCGGCACCTCGTGCACCCAGAGCTCGCGGAGCATCCGCCGGCTCCGCATGATCGGTGACGCGGTCTCGTTGATGGGGCGGACCGTCCGGTAGACCGAGGCGGCGGTCTCCACCGCCGCCCGGGCCGTGGTCAGCGGACGGCGTACGCCCCCGACCAGCACCGAGGGCGCGGTCCTGACGGCGTCCACCGCGAGACCTCCCAGCGCCCCCACCTCGTGCCGCACCGACTGGTAGACCCCGTCGAAGGGTCCCGGTCGCTCGCCGTCCGGGGCGGGCGGCAGCGGACCGAGGTCGGCGGGCTCTTCCTGGAGGTCGAAGAGCAGCCGGGCGATCTGCAGGCCGCCGATGCCGTCGGCCAGCGAGTGGTGGAGTCGGCACACCAGCGCCGCACCGCCGTCGGCGAGCCCGTCCATCAGGGTCACCCCCCACAGCGGGCGGGCGTGGTCGAACTCCGTCATCTCCGCCCGCCTGGCCATCTCCAGGACCACGTCCAGGTCGCCCGGGTCGGGTGCGGTGACCCGGCTGATGTGGTAGCGCAGGTCGAAGTCCGCGTCGTACACCCACCGGGGCGGCGCCGGCAGCAGGGTCGGCAGCACCACCCGCTGGCGGAACATCGGCATCAGCCGCACGATCCGTTCGAACCGGTCCAGCAGCACCGCCCAGTCCGGGGACCTGTCCAGCAGGATGACGGTCACGACCGTCGAGCGCAGGCGGGCGTCGTGCTCCATCCCCAGCGCGAACGCGTCACTGTTACGCATGAACTCGGCCATCGGTGCCCTCGTCTCTCGGGCCTCCACGCTAGTGACCGGAATTGGACGCGAGCAGGGGCCAAGGTCCTGTGAGGCCGACCGTCGAGCCTTTCGGCCCGGGGTCACCGCCAGGGGTCGAGGCCCAGGCCGACCACCACGCTCACGGCCGCGGCGGAGGACAGCCCGGCGGCGGTCAGCCACCAGCGCAGCCGGGCGGCCCACCGGCCGGCCTCCCGCTCCGGGGTCACCGGGGCTCGCCACAGGCTGCCGTCCAGACGCGCGGACACCAGGCCCACCTCGGACGTCGAGAGCCGCCGCGGTCCGTGCCGCCAGGTGTGCCGCACCACCGACGGGGATGCGACCAGCACAGCCCCGACGGCCTCGCCCACGTCGAGGGTCCCGCACAGGCAGACCACCGCGGTCACGTCCGCGCGGTAACGCCCGGCCAGCAGCCCGGCGACGGCGTCCGCGGCGGCACCCGCCTCGGCGGCGAGGGGAGCCAGCAGCCCGGGGTCGTCGCCGGCCGTCCCGGAGGAGTGCCCGCCGCGGTGCAGGACGACGTGCACCCCGCTCGGCCCGGTCACCACCTCGTCGATGCGCCGGTGCTCCTCGCCGGGCCAGCCGACGGCCCCGAAGCTCGTCCAGTGCGTGGCCGGCAGCTGCCGGGTCGCGGTGCCCGCACACCCCTGCTGCGGAGTCGTCGGCCGCACAGTCATCCGTGGTCCTCTCCCTCGTCCCCAGCAGGAGGGTAGGCAGTCCGACGCCCCGGTGTGGGTGGTTCACCGAGATCGTCACCGATCCGTCGAGAACCGCACGGCGGCACCCCCGTCAGCGACCGCAGAAAAGGGCAAATCACCTAAACCACCTCCAACAACCCACACCGGTGCATACCCTTCGGGACAGACCTGGCGCCCCCCGTCCGGTCCCCGCGTCAGCCCGACCGTCCCCTCCGAGAGGCCGCCCGCGATGTCACACCCGTCCCGCCGCCTGACCCTGACCGTGGCCGCACTGGTCACCTCGACCGCGGCCACCTTGGCCATCGCCGGCCCGAGCGCCACCGCCTCCCCCACCGCGGCGTCCGCGGGCCCGGCGACGTCCGTCGTCACGGTGGTGCGGCCACCGCTGCACCTGGCTCGCAACACCTACTACCGTCCGGCCGGACGGGTGCCGCTCCCGCCCACGGTCACGGCACGCTCGTGGGTGGTCGCCGACCTGGACACCGGCGCGATCCTCGGCACCCACCTGCGGCACAACAAGCTCCCGCAGGCCTCCACGATCAAGCTGCTCACCGCGCTCACCGCGGCCGACACCGTCGCCGCGAGGCCCGCCCACCGGGTCAGCCGCAGCGAGGCGCACCCCGCGTCCTGCACCTGCGCCGGCCTGGTCGTCGGTCAGAGGTACACCCGGACCGCGCTGCTCGCCGGCATGCTGCTGCCCTCGGGCAACGACGCAGCCGAGGCGCTCGCCGGGTCGCATCCGCGCGGCCGGGCAGCGTTCGTGGCGGCGGCGAACCGGAAGGCCGCGGCGCTCGGCGCCCGCGACACGGTGATGGTGACCCCGAGCGGGCTGACCGCCCGCGGAGCGCACTCCTCGGCCTCCGACCTGCTCGTCCTGCTCCGGGCGGCGCAGGCCAGCCCGGTGGTCCGCCCGATCCTGGGGATGTCGTCGTACCGGCTCGGACCGGTCGGCGGACGCACCCACGTCGTGCGCCGCGCGACCGACTACGTCAACAAGTACCCGAGCGCCCAGGGCAAGAGCGGCTACACCACGGCCGCACGGAACACCCTGGTCGTGAACACCCCGATCAACGGCCGCCACATCGGGGTGGCGCTGCTCGGTGCGCCGTACGGCAAGTCCACCTCAGGCGCTCGCGCGCTGACCCTGTGGGCGTCGGCGAACCGCAGCCGACTCGCCGTCCTGGCCCACCTCCCGGGCAGCTCAGCGGCCACCCCGGCGCCAACCTCCACGCCGACCCCCACGCCGACCTCCACGCCGACGCCGGTCTCGACGCCGGTCCCGGCGCCGTCACCGGTCGTCCCGACGATCCCGACCAAGGACACCTTCGTCCCCGTGGCCGGCGCCGAGTTCGGTGACCCCACCGCCTCGCACAACCGGATCCTGGACCGGCTGATGGAGAACATCGCGCACACGCCGTCCGGCGCGACCATCCAGATCGTCGGCTACTCGTTCTCGTTGACCCGGGTGTCCGACGCGCTGACCGCCGCCTTCAAGCGGGGCGTGCACGTCCAGGTCGTGGTCAACAGCCACTCCTCGCAGTGGGGTCCGGCCAAGCGCCTGGTGCCGGTGCTGGGCAGCAACCCCTCCCGCTCCTCCTTCTTCGTGCTCGCCCACGGGTCGGCCCGAGGCACCGGCGGCGTCACCCACGAGAAGGCCTGGACCTTCTCCCAGGTCGGACGGACACCGAACGTCGTGATGATCGGCTCGACCAACCTGACCGGCTACGGCACCGGCGTCCAGTTCTCCGACAACTACACCTACACCAACCGCGCCGACGTGTATAAGGCGTACGCCTCGATGTTCGCGGTCCAGAAGCTCGACAAGCCGGTCGCCGCCCCGTACGTCGTGAAGGACTTCGACCACGGCAGCGCCTACTTCTTCCCCAAGCCCGGCACCACCGAGGCCACCGACCCGGTGGTGGCCCGGATCAACGCGCTGCCCGCCGCCAGCGACACCGTCATCCGGGTCTCCCAGTTCGCCTGGTGGGACAACCGTGGCCGCTGGATCGCCCGGGCCCTCGCCGCGAAGGCTCGGGCCGGCGCCACCATCGAGGTGGTCGCCGGCGAGTCCGTCGGCAGCGGCATCCAGACCACGCTCCGCTCCGCCGGCATCCCGGTCCACTCGGCGGTCTACAAGGACGGCAAGCGCATCCACACCAAGCTGATGATGGCGGAGTGGAAGGACGACACCGGCACCCCGCACGAGTCCGTGTGGACCGGCTCGGACAACTGGGCCGACCAGTCCTTCCGCAACGAGGAGACGATGCTGCGCATCGACGACGACGCCGTCGCCTACGACGCCTACGTCGGGTTCTTCGACATGCTCAGCACGCGCTGAGAGCCCGGCCCTCACCCGCCCGCGACCCCGGGCCCCGCACGCGGGCCCGGGGTCGGGGTCGGGTCACCCGCCGAGACCCCTCTCGATCTCCGCGATGATCCGCGGCCGGAGGTCGGCGGCGGCGATCACCGCGTCCACCGAGCCGACCTCGACGGCCCGGTGGATGTTGTGCACCCCGTCGAAGGCGGCGGCGACCTCGCTGATCTTCTCCGCCCGCAGCGTCGACCTGAGGTCGGCCAGCTCCACGACCAGCCGCAGCCGCTCCGGTCCCTCGGCCTCGGCGATCCGTGCCTCGAGGGCCTGGTGGCGCGGGTCGGCCGCGGCCCGCTTGTCGACCTCCCCGGAGAACACCACGGCGGCCGCGGGTGCGCCGCCGATCACCGAGGCGTAGGAGCCCTCGACGGCGAGCACGGTCATCCGCGGGTTGAGCGCCTTGGAGAAGACCACGAACGCCCCCCCGTGGTAGCGGGAGATCACGCAGAACACGATCGGCCCGTCGAAGTTGACGATCGCGCGGCCGATCTCGGCGCCGTACTCCAGCTGCAGGTGCCGCATCGAGTCCGGTGAGCCGTCGAACCCGGACAGGTTGGCCAGCACCACCAGCGGGCGGTTGCCACTCGCGGCGTTGATCGCCCGCGCGGCCTTCTTCGACGACCGTGGGAACAGCGTGCCGGCGGTGAAGGTGTCCGGTCCGTCGGTGGGCGGGAAGCCGCGCCGCGGCACCGGCCGCGACTCGATGCCGAGCAGGCACACCGGCCAGCCGCCGAGCCGTGCGTCGAGCACGACGGCGGTGTCGGCGTCGGCCATCCCCGCCCAGCGCTCCAGCGTCACCCGGTCCTGGTCGGCGAGCGCCCGCATCACCGTCCTGATGTCGAAGGCCTTCTTGCGCTCGGGGTTGCTCTCGTTGGAGAAGATCTCCCCGACCGTGCGGAAGTCGCTGTCCGGCGAGGTGTGCGGGTACGACGTCACGTCCCGGTCGAGGGGGTCCGACGTCTCGACCCGGCGCGGACCGGCCTCGCCCGGGACGACGTAGGTGTGGGCGTAGTGCTCCATCAGCACGCCGAGCGCGCCCGCCAGGTGCGGCGCCCAGTACTGGGCCTGGCCGTTGGGGCCCATCACCCGGTCGTAGCCGCCGATCCCGTAGTTGTCCTCGGCAGAGACCCCGCCGGAGAAGTCCAGCGACTGCTTGCCGGTCAGCACCATCGCGCTGTCCGGGGTCATCACCAAGATGCCCTTGGTGTGCATCAGCATCGTGGCCTCGGCGTTCCAGTACGGCTGCGCGCCCACGTTGATGCCGGCCACCACGACGTTGATCTCGCCGCCGTCCTGGGTGAACTGCACGATCCGCTTGAGTGCCGCCGCCACCCAGTCCATGTTCTCGGTGCCGGAGTCCATGGAGATCCTGGCCCCGGCGGAGAGGGCGAACCACTCCACCGGCACCTGCATCCGCTCCGCGAGGTCGATCGCGGCGATGATCCGGGCGCACTCCGGCTCCGAGACCGCGCCCAGCGCCTTGGTCGGGTCGCCGCACAGCACCACCCGGGTGATCCCCTCCGGGTGCAGCTCGGTCGGCGTGGAGATCACGGCGACCAGGATCGCCGCCGTGTTCCGGCCACGCGGACGGTCGACGACCACGAGGGCGCCGGTGTCGTCGAGGTCGTACTCGACGAGGCTCCCCTCGGGACCGGTGAGCAGCGCCTCGAGCTCGTAGGGGTAGACCAGCCCGCGCCGGCGGGCCCGCTGCACCTTGGCCGCGTAGTCGTCGAGCGGCTTGAGCCGCTCGGTGGGCGGCGCCTCGATCGTGGTGACGGTGCCCGATCCCAGCGGCGCGTGGAAGCGGACGACGAGCGGCTGCGGGGTGCCGTCGGGCCCCAGCACCCGGCCGTGTGCCGTCACCTCCTCGATGCCGGCGCCGTCGGTCAGCGGGGTGATCTTGGTCTGCAGGGCGGTGAGCTGGTCGATGTCGGCGTCCACCACCGGCCAGATGTGCACCCAGACGTGGTTCATGTCCAGCTTCGCGCCGGCCGCGCCCCTCTCGGTGCGGGCCCGGCGGATCGCCTCGAGGCAGTTCTCCACGGCCCGCTCGGCGTGCGGCAGTGCGGTGACCGTGCCGTCGGCGTCGCGGACGACGGCCAGCTCCCGCACCTGCGCGAGCGCGACCAGCCGCTTGTCGGCCGGGTTGTCGCGCGCCTCGCAGTGGTAGAGCAGCACGTCCTCGGGTGCGTCGAGACGGGTGACCGTGAAGTCCCGCAGCCGCCACAGGTTCAGCCGGCGGCCCACCATCGGGTGGATGCCGCGGACCAGGACGTCCTCCTCCATCACGGTGGGGCCGTCCCCGCTCACCGGGCGGAACGTGAAGTAGTCCACCGGGGCATCACCGCCGGGGCAGACGGCCACCGCGATCCGGCGTACGTCGGAGGCGAACGGCAGCGCACCGAGCAGCTCACCCAGCTCAGCGCGGACCTCCTCGGGGGTGCCCTGCTGCGGCCAGGACAGGTACAGGTCGACGACCGCGCCCTGCTCGGGGCGCCGGGCCGCCACCTGGTCGGCGATCGCGGTGGCCAGCGGACCGGCCCGGTCGGCGAGCTCCTCACGGGTGCCGAGGGTGGACACCAGCCGGGTCGGCCGGTTCCCGTCGAGCACGTAGTCGGCCGCCACGAACGGCCGCCCCGTCACGTCGAGGACCCGCAGGTCGTGCAGGTCGAACTCCCGGTAGTGCCGCTTCACCAGCACCTCGAGCATCGGCTCACGGTGCGGCACACCGCCCTCGAGCCGCTCGGCGAGGAACCGGACGATCTGCTCCGGGATCGCGGCCAGCGCGTCGATCCGCGCCGCCCGGTCGGGGGCGTCGTCGTCGGCGAGCGCGGTGACCTCGCCCCGGACCCCGGCGAGCACGCTGGACCGGTCCGAGTCCACCAGCGGCTGGTCGAACCAGCGGAACCGGACGCTGCGCGCCAGGTCGCCGACGACCGGGAACCGGAGCTGGGTGGCCCGCACCAGCCGCTCCAGCAGCTGGCGCACCGGCCAGGCCAGGTCGTCGGTCGGCGGGGGCTCCGCGATCCACCGCTGCAGCAGGCTGGTCACCAGCGCGACGTCGGCGCCGGCCCGTCGCTGGGCGAGGAAGATCCGGAAGACCGCCTCCTCCAGCTCGGGGGTGCGCTCCAGCTCGGTCACGCCGTAGCGGGCGAGCACCGCGGTCACCCGCTCCCGGAAGTGCTCGTGCAGGCCGTGCCGCTCCACGTCGAGGCTCTGCAGATAGGTGTGGAAGTGCTCCTTCGGGCTGTGCACCCGCAGCTCGGTGTGCTGCTCACCCCCGTCGGGGCGGTTGCGGCTCAGCTCGGCCACATCCGCGAACAGGTTGAGCAGGTCGATCTCGCCGGTCAGCACGTCGAGCCCGGCCCCGGAGGCGTCCTCGCGGGCAGCCAGGTAGCCCTTCAGCACCGCGGCCTCGGTGTCCGCGTCGGTGTCGTAGCCGAGCAGGATCGCGCTGAGCCCGGCCAGCCCCCGGGAGGCACGCTCCTCGACCGAGGCCTCGCCCTCGCGCTGCGGCAGCTCGAGGTCCGGCCCCTGGGACGCGGCGCCGTCGTCCTGCCCATCGGCGTCCGGGACGGGCTCGATGCGGAGCAACGGGGCACCGGTCTCCACCTGGCTGCCGGTCTTCACCAGCAGCTCGCGGACCCGACCCGCGACCGGCGCGTACAGCACCGTCTCCATCTTCATGCTCTCCAGCACCAGCACGTGGTCGCCCGCCGCGACGGTGTCGCCCACCGCGGCCGGGGTCGCCACCACCAGCGCCGGCGCCGGCGAGCGGAGCATCCCGCCCTCGTCCCGGGTGACCCGGTGGGTGACGCCGTCGACCTCCACGAGCTGGACCGGCCCGTGGGTCGCGGTCACCAGCCGGAAGCGCCGCCCGGACACCGTCAGCAGGTGGTGGAACCCGTCGACCCGGACCAGCTCGGCCACCGCCACGTGCTCGACCTCGCCGTCCGCGATCGTCACCCGGAACCGGTGCGGGCCGACCCGCAGCACGGTCACCGTGTACGACGTGCCGCGTAGCTTGAGCTCGACCCCCCTGCCGACCTCGTGCTGGGCGTTCGGGCGGCCACCGCGGGCCGTCTCCAGGAGGTGGTCGATCTCCAGCCGCTCGGTGTCCTCGTAGGCGTGGATGGCGGCCGCGACCAGGGCGACCCCGGAGTGCCGGTGCGAGTGCAGCCGGCCCTCGCCGCGGACCCGGTCGATCCAGCCGGTGTCGGCCCAGCCGTCCCCGCCGCCGACGGTGACCTCGGGCTGGGCGAGCAGGTCGAGGATGAAGCTCTTGTTCGTGGCGCCGCCCTCGATCACCACGGTGGTCTCCGAGACCGCCCGGCGCAGCCGCGCGAGGGCCTCCTCGCGGGTGCCGCCGACAGCGATGATCTTGGCGATCATCGAGTCGAAGTCTGCCGGGATCGTGTCCCCCTCGCGCACCCCGGTGTCGACCCGGATGCCCGGGCCCGAGGGCAGCTCCAGCAGCGCGATCCGGCCCGGTGAGGGCGCGAAGTCCCGGTCCGGGTCCTCGGCGTTGAGACGGGCCTCGACGGCGTGCCCCACCTCGGCGGGCTTGTCGCCCTCCAGGCTGCCGCCGCCGGCGACCAGGATCTGCGCCTTCACCAGGTCGATGCCGGTGGTCGCCTCGGTGATCGGGTGCTCGACCTGGAGCCGGGTGTTGACCTCCAGGAACGCGAAGGAACGCTCGCCGGGGTGGTAGAGGAACTCGACGGTCGCCGCTCCGACGTACCCGACGGCGAGCGCGAGCCGCTCCGCAGACGCCTTCAGGTCGTCGGTCTGGGTCGCGTCGAGCAGCGGGGACGCGGACTCCTCGATCACCTTCTGGTTGCGCCGCTGCACCGAGCAGTCCCGGACGCCGAGCGCCCAGGCGTGCCCGTGGCTGTCGGCGATCACCTGCACCTCCACGTGGCGCGCCCCGGTGACCAGCCGCTCGAGGAAGACCACGCCGCTGCCGAAGGCCCGCTGGGCCTCGTCGCGGGTGCGCTGGTAGGCGTCCTCGAGGTCGGCCGCGCCGGCGACCATCCGGATCCCGCGGCCGCCACCACCGGCGGTCGCCTTCAGCATCAGCGGGTAGCCGACCCGGTCGGCCGCGGCGAGGGCGTCCTCCAGGGTGTCGACCCCTCCCCTGCTCCACGGGGCGACCGGTACGCCGACCTCCTCGGCGATCAGCTTGGAGCCGATCTTGTCGCCCAGCTTGCGCATCGCCTCGGAGCTGGGACCGATGAACGTGACGCCCAGGCGCTCGCAGAGCTCGGCGAACGCGGGGTCCTCGGCGACGAAGCCCCAGCCCACCCAGACGGCGTCGGCGCCGGTCTCGACGAGCGCCCGCTCCAGCACCGCGAGGTCGAGGTAGGGGCGGGCCGCGGCGGGACCGATCGGGTAGGCGTCGTCGGCCTCCCGGACGAACGTGGCTGCGTGCTCGGCCTCGGTGTAGAGCGCGATCGTCGTGATCGGTTCGCCGGTCAGCTCGCAGTTGAGGTCGCGGACCGCGTGGATCAGCCGCAGGGCGGCCTCCCCCCGGTTGACGATCGCGATACGCGAGAACGGAGGACGAGTCAGGGGGGCCGGTGCGTTGGTCACCCCCCGAGACTGGCACCGTCGCGGCGTACGCGCGAGTCACAACACGGGGTGTCGGACACCGAGGCGGCTCGTTCCGGGGGACCTCCGGCCCTGGTCCCGCCACCGACGGCGCGGCAGCATCGGACCGCCGGGCCGAGGAGCGCCCCCAACCGCCGCCCTCGACACCCGGCCGGGAGGGGCGGCACCGTGGCCAGGATCTGCGTCCCGTACGGGACCACCGAGGGGCAGACCGCGACGATCGCGGCGTACGTCGTCGAGGTGCTCGAGGCGCACGGCCACCACGCCCGCGCGTTCGACATCGCGGTGCGGGAGCACGCCGATCTGGAGGGCTGCGACGGCATCCTGGTCGGGGCCTCGATCCACATGAGCAAGCACGAGAAGTACGTCGTCGAGTTCGTCCGCCGGAACCGTGCCGCGCTGGAGTCCCGCCCGTCGGGGCTGTTCTCGGTGAGCCTGGCCGCGCTCGGCGACACCGCGGAGGCCGAGCGGTACGTCGCGGAGCTCGAGGAGCAGACCGGCTGGCACCCGACCTCCGTGGCGATGGTGGGCGGCGCCCTGCTCTACCGGCAGTACGGGTTCCTCAAGCGCCTGGTGATGCGCAGGATCGCGCACGCCAAGCCGGGCGGACTCTCCACGGACACCGCCCGCGACCACGTCTACACCGACTGGGACGGGGTGCGGCGGTTCGTCGAGGACTTCCTGGCCGCGGCGTTCCCGGAGGCGGAGCGCCCCGGCGGGGTCACCGCGCCTCGGCCAGCACCGCCGCCAGCTGCGCCACCGCCCAGCTGAGGTCGTCCTCGTCGACCACCAGGGGTGGGGCCAGCCGGATGCTGGACCCGTGCGTCTCCTTGACCAGCACGCCCCGGGCCAGCATCCGCTCGCACAGCTCGCGTCCGCTCATCAGGCCCGGCTCCAGGTCGACGCCCGCCCACAGCCCACGGGTGCGCACCTCCACGAGCCCCCGGCCGACGAGGGCCCGCAGCCCCGCGTCGAGACCGGGGGCCAGCTCGCCCGCCCGCTGCTGGGGCTCTCCGGTCCGGAGCAGCCCCACCACCGCGCGCCCCACGGCCGCCGCCAGCGGGTTGCCGCCGAACGTGGACCCGTGGCTGCCCGGGCCCAGCACGCCGAGCACGGCCTCGGAGGCCACCACCGCCGAGACCGGGACGACCCCGCCGCCGAGCGCCTTGCCCAGCACGTAGACGTCGGGCACCACGCCCTCGAGGTCGCACGCGAACGTCGTCCCGGTGCGTCCCAGGCCGGACTGGATCTCGTCGGCGACGAACAGCACGTCGGTGGCGGTGCACAGCTCGCGGACGCCCGCGAGGTAGCCGGCCGGCGGCACGATCACCCCGGCCTCGCCCTGCACCGGCTCGAGCAGGACCGCCACCGTGCCGTCGTCGATGGCGGCCCGGAGCTCGTCGAGGTCGCCGTACCCGACGATCCGGAAGCCGGGGGTGAACGGGCCGAAGCCCTCCCGGGCCAGCGGGTCGGTGGAGAAGCTGACGATGGTGGTGGTGCGGCCGTGGAAGTTGCCGGCCGCCACCACGATGTTCGCCTGGCCCGCGGGCACGCCCTTGACGTCGTAGCCCCACTTGCGGGCCACCTTGACCGCGGACTCCACCGCCTCCGCGCCGGTGTTCATGGGCAGCACCCGGTCCATCCCGGCCAGCGCCGCCAGGTCCCGGCAGAACGGGCCGAGCTGGTCGTGGTGGAAGGCCCGGCTGGTCAGGGTCACCCGGTCGAGCTGGTCGCGGGCCGCCTTCAGCAGCACCGGGTGCCGGTGCCCGAAGTTGAGAGCGGAGTACCCCGCCAGGCAGTCGAGGTAGCGGCGGCCGTCCACGTCGGTCACCCAGGCGCCCTCGGCCTCCGCGACCACCAGCGGCAGCGGGTCGTAGTTGTGCGCCACGTACCGGCTCGCGAGGCGGAGGTGCTCCTCGGTGCGGGAGGCGGACGTACGGCGCCCCGGCTGCGGCATCGCCCTCACGCACCCGTCGTGTCACGCCGCACGAAGCCGGCCCAGCCGGCACCCGCCGCCAGCACGCCGAGCAGGGCCATCACCGCCGCGGCACCTGCCGCGAACGGCTCCGCCGGCACGTAGGCGAGGTGCGTGAACGGCGAGAGGTCCACCACCCAGGACGGCCAGGCCAGGGCCGGCCCCAACAACGTCAGCACGTAGCCCCCGACGGTGACGGCGACCGGCACCGCCGCCGTCAGCCTCGGCGCCACCCCGAAGGCCAGCACCGCCAGCCCGGTGACCAGCAGCACCAGCGGCACGGTGTTCAGCACCGCGCCCAGCGCCGGTCCCAGGGCCACGTCCCGGGACCCGGTCACCACCGCCCCGGCCCACAGCGCCACCCCGGTGAGGACGGCGAGCAGGGTGGCGCCAGCCACGGTCAGCAGGACGTGACCGCCCAGCCACGTGGTCCGGGTCAGGGGGCGGACGAGCAGGTTGTCCGCGCGGCCGGACTCCTCCTCGCCGCGCACGGCGCCGATCCGCCAGCCGGCGTACAGGGCGAACCCGACGCCCAGGGTCACGCTCATCAGTCCGAGGAAGCCGTCGACGGAGACCGCGACACCGAGGTCCAGCTCGGCGAGCACCCGCCGGTAGTCCCGGTCGTGGGCCAGGAAGTCGGTCATCACCGTCAGCAGCGACCCGACCAGGAAGGCGTACGCCGCGAGCCCGACCACCCACCCGGCGAGCACCGCCCGGTTGCTCCGCCAGGCGAACACCAGGTGGCCACCGAGGCCGCGCAGGTGCGGGGGACGGCTGTCCTCGCCGACCAGCAGAGCACCGCCGGTGTCCCGCCGCCCGCGCAGCCACAGCGCCACCGCCAGCAGCACCACCGGGGCGACCAGGAGCACCACCAGCGCGGCCGGCACCGGGTCACCGAAGGGCTGGAGGTGGTCGAGCCAGCCGAACGGGGTCAGCCATCCCACCCAGGCCCGGTCGTCGGTGCTGTTGGCGAGCATCCGGAGCAGGAAGGCCGCTCCGAGGACCGCTGCGGCCAGACCGGCGGCCCGCCGGCGTACCCCGACCAGCTGCGAGGTGACCGCGGCGATCCCCACGAAGGTGGCCGCGAACCCGGCCAGGCCCAGGCCGAACAGCACCGACGAGCCGGGGTCCTCCCCCGACCCGGCGAGCGCCACGGTCACGGCCACCCCGGTCAGCGCCCCGCCGCCGAGGACCACGAGCAGGGTCAGTGCCACCACCCGCAGGGCGTGGGCGGGGCCGACCAGGAGCAGCTCGGCGCGTCCCGACTCCTCCTCGCCGCGCAGCAGCCGGCTGGTCACGAGCAGCGCCCACACCGCGACGACGATCTGCAGGACCCAGCCCCCGTCCCAGACCGCGAACCCGCCGGCTGTGCCCAGCCCGTGCGGCACCCCCTGCAGCATCCGCGCGGCTGGGTTGTCCACGAACATCGCGAACTGGTCCTCCGCCACGCCCCGGGGATAGGTGCTGGAGTAGGTGGCCACCTCCATCGCCAGGTAGCCGCCGGCCGACACGGCGAGCAGCAGCGTGCCGCGGCGGACCTGACGGGTGGCCCAGGCGAGGGTGGCCCGTCCGGGCCGGCCCGGGCGGCCCGGACGCAGGTGGGCGTGCCGCGGTCGGGCGGCCTCGGGGACCGCCGCCTCGAGGGCCGGCCGCTGCCGGCTCACGGCGCGGCCCGCCGTCCGTCCCCGGCCGGGCCCGTGACGCCGTGGGCGGCCGACACCGCGTCCCGCTGCTCGGGCGAGGTCTCGTAGTAGGTGAGGAAGATCTGCTCCAGGGTGGGCGCGTGGCTGTGCAGCCGGACGACGCCGGAGCCCAGCAGCCGGGTCAGGACGGCGTCCGGCCGGCCGCTCACGGTGACCCGGACGCCGGAGGGCGTCGGCTCCACCCCCACCACCCCGGGCAGGCCCCCCAGGTCGGGCGCCGGACGCTCGAGGGTCGCCTCCAGGACCGTGGTGGTGAGTCAGGCGGAGCTCCTCCAGGACGGCGACGTCCACCAGCCGCCCCTCCCGCAGGATCGCCACCCGGCCGCACAGGTCCTCGACCTCGTCCAGGATGTGCGAGGACAAGAAGACCGTCTGGCCGCGCTGGGCCGCCTCCCGGGCCATCGCCTGGAACTCCGCCTCCATCAGCGGGTCCAGGCCGGCGGTCGGCTCGTCGAGCAGCAGCACGTCGGGACGGGTCATGAACGCGGCGACCAGGGCCACCTTCTGCCGGTTGCCCTTGGAGTAGGCCCGCACCCGCTTCCCGAGGTCGAGGTCGAGCCGGTCCACGAGCTCCTTCCGCAGGGCGTGGTCGACGTGGCCCGACACGTTCCCGAGCAGCTCGAGTGTCTCGGCCCCGGTCAGCTGAGGCCACAAGGAGACGTCGCCCGGCACGTAGCCGACGGACTGGTGGGACCGCCGTACGTCGGCCACCGGGACACCGGCCAGCCAGGCCCGTCCAGCCGTCGGGCGGATCAGGCCGAGAAGCAGCCGCAGCGTGGTGGACTTCCCGGCGCCGTTCGGCCCCAGGAACCCGAAGATCTCCCCCGCCCCCACCTCGAGGTCGAGGCCGTCGAGGGCGACCACCCGCCGGAAGTGCTTGGTGAGGCCCTCGGTCCGGATCATCGGGTCAGCCACGGCGCACCTCCCGGCCCGCCGGGCGCGCCGGGCGCGGCTGCGGACGGAACTGGGCGTCGGCCAGCACCGACTGGCCCTGCTTGTCGACGAACCGGGTGAACAGCTCCTGGGAGTAGCCGAAGATCACGGCCCAGGACAGGATCTGAGCCGACGAGTCGAGGGCCGTGAGCCCCGGGACGAAGCCGGCGCTGATCATCAGCAGACCGAGGAACGCGGTCATCGCGCCGGTGGGCACCTTCAGCAGCGCCAGCGCCACCGAGATGCTGTACGGGTCGGCGCTGCCCTGCACCTTGCGCAGGGAGAACACCGCGGACACCGCGGCCCCGAGCACCCCGGAGAACTCGATCAGCAGCAGGTCCGCCGGCCGCGGCGACCCGGACGCCGGACAGATCGTGGTCTCCGAGCCCGGGTTGCTGTAACAGAGCGGCAGCGTGTCGGGCGCGAAGATCCCCACGACGGCCAGCAGCAACGCCAGCGTGCTGGCCAGCAGGGTCGCGATCAGGACCACGTTGCGGAAGGACCGGAGCCGGAACTGGTTGCGCAGCGACGCCTTCTTCGCCGCCTCGATGGCCGCGACCACGGTGGTCCGCTCCTGCTCGGTGAAGCCGTCCTCGGCCGACTCACGGGCGAGGACGGCGAGCCGGACCAGCCGGGGGTCGTCGTCGGGCAGCAGGTCCTTGGCATCGCTCACGAGCGTCTGCAGATTGCTTGCCAGGTAGTCCAGGGGCGCCAGCCGCAGCAGATTGATCTCCGCCGCGTTCAGGCTCGCCTCCGCCGACTGCACCAGCCCGCCGCTGATCCAGTTCCGGAGCCGCGAGGGCAGAGGACCACCGGCGTCCGCGGCCTTCCGCGCGTCACCGAGGTCGGTCGCGACGGCGGCGGCCAGGGACTGCCACGCCGGGTTCGGGTCACTCGACGCGGCCAGCGAGGCGGTGAAGAAGTCCAGCAGCGAGGTCAGCTCCTGAGCGCGGCCGAGCGCTTCGTGCTGCCACAGCGAGGCGAGACGACGGTTGTCCATGACGCACCCTTGGTGATGCCCGGCGACCTGTGCCCAGGAGGTGTGCCCAGGAGGTGTACCCAGTGTGCTCCAGCGCGGGTGCCGCCCGCTAGGCACGTGGTGCGCCCGCGGGCCGGTGCGGCGGCCTCAGGCGTCGGGTCCGGGGGCCTGCGGCGTCGCCGGCGGCTGCCAGCTGACCGTCTCCTCGGACGGCATCAGGAACCACAGGATCGGGTAGACCAGGATCTGGCTGCCCGGGATGACCATCAGCAGCGCCACGAACAGCAGCCGCGCGGTCCACGGGGAGATGCCGAAGCGGCGGCCGAGACCGGCGCACACGCCGCCCAGGACCCGCTCCTCCCGCGGTCGGACGAGGCCCTGCTGGGCGAAGGTCTGGGAGATGTCGTTCATGGCGTGCGGGTGTCCTTCCGGTCGTCGTGCCAGGCGTCCGCCTGCTCCCCCAACTGTGCGCGCCGGGAGCGGGCCGCACCATCGGGTGAACCCCTGGTCCGACCCGGATGACGTGCCGGGGTGCGGGCCGCCGCGTCAGGCCTCGACGCGTCGGCCGGCGAACGTGCCGGAGCCGGTGGCGACCTGCCCGCCGCTCGCATCCGTCACCCGGAAGGTGAAGGTGCCGCGGAGCTGGTGGTGAGCCACCGTGCCGACCAGCCTCAGCTCGATCACCGAGCCGGACGAGCCAGGGCCCTCACCCGCGGTGCCGGTCAGCACGGTGGCCCGGAACGCACCATGACGGCCCGCTCGCCACGTGCCGGTGAACGGCGGACCGGCGGGGCTGATGTCGTGGACGATGCAGACGTCACCCGCGGCGAAGCTGACGATCGAGTCCGTCCGCGACCCGTCGTCGTTGTGGACGTCCACCCGCCAGCTGCCCGACGGCCCCCGCCCCCGCTGCTGCTCGTGTGCCGCGGCCGGGGAGGCCACCGCCGCCCCGCTCAGGGCGACTCCCCCCGCCGCGATCCCCGCGCTACGTAGCACGCTGCGCCGTCCCACCGACTGCTCGCTCATCGGATCCTCCACGTCCGTGCGACCCCCGTCCGATGCTGCCCCTCCCGCACGTCGCCCGGCAAGGCCCCGGCGCCGCTCGATCGCGGCGCACGTCACCCAGGTGCCGGCCCTCCGGGGCCCGGTACCGTGGCTCGGATGGGAGTGGCTGACCTCGCCACGCGGCCGGTGGGTCCCGACGACCTGGCGGACCTCGCGGACCTGTTCGAGGGTCAGCGCAACACGCGCCGCTGCTGGTGCACGGCCTTCTGCGTGACCCGGCGTCAGTTCGCCGTGGGCTGGCTGACAGGTGGCAACCGGCGGCACTTCGAGACCATGGCGGCCCGCGGGACGCCGATGGGCATCCTGGCCTCGGCGTCGGGGAAGCCGGTCGGGTGGTGCGCCTGCGGGCCGCGGTCGCGGTACACGGTCGCCGACGGCGAACGCGGTCGTGTCCTTCGCGACCGGGACCGCACCGAGGGCGACACCGTCTGGCTGCTGCCGTGCCTCTTCGTCCGGGCCGACCTCCGGGGGCGGGGCGTCACGCGCACGTTGATCCGCGCGGCGTGCGACCTGGCGCGCCGGGAGGGCGCCGCCGCCATCGAGGGGTGGCCGGTCACGGAGTCCGACCGGCAGTCCGCCGACGCGTTCCTGGGCTGCGAGCGGGTCTTCGAGGAGCTCGGCTTCCGGTGTGTCGGACGACCCGCCGGCCAACGGGTCGTCATGCGCCTCGACCTGCGCGGGCAGCAGCGACCCGGCCCCGTCACCGGATGAGGGCCGCTAGAGCACCTTGGACAGGAAGGCCTGGGTCCGCTCGTGCTGCGGGTTGTTGATCACGTCGCGGGGGTTGCCGGCCTCCACCACCACGCCGTCGTCCATGAACACGAGCTCGTCGCCGACCTCGCGGGCGAACCCCATCTCGTGGGTCACCACGATCATCGTCATACCGGCCTCGGCCAGCCGGCGCATCACGTCGAGGACCTCGCCGACCAGCTCGGGGTCGAGAGCGCTGGTCGGCTCGTCGAAGAGCATCAGCTTGGGGTCCATGGCCAGCGCGCGGGCGATCGCCACCCGCTGCTGCTGCCCGCCGGAGAGCTGGGAGGGGTACATGTCGGCACGATCGGACAGGCCGACCCGCTCCAGCAGCTCGACCCCGCGCTGGTGGGCCTCCTTGCGCGAAAGCCCCCGGACCTGGACCGGCGCCTCGATGACGTTGCCGACCGCGGTCATGTGCGGGAACAGGTTGAAGCGCTGGAACACCATCCCGATGTCGCGGCGGTGCTGGGCGACCTCCTTCTCCTTCAGCTCGTAGATCTTGTCGCCCTTCTGCCGGTAGCCGACCAGATCGCCGTCGACCCAGAGCCGACCCCCGCTGATCTTCTCCAGGTGGTTGATGCAGCGCAGGAACGTCGACTTGCCGGAGCCGGAGGGGCCGACCACACACATCACCTGCTTGGGCATCACCTCGAGGTCGATGCCCTTGAGCACCTCCAGCCGACCGAAGTGCTTGCGCACCGCCTCCGCCTTGACCATCGGCTGCCCGGGTGTCGCTTCGTCGTCCATCAGGCCCCCGTCTCGGTCGAGTGCCGGGTCCAGAAGCGGAGCCGCGACTTCCGCTCCCCCCGGTCGGTGCTGCGGCGGGTGCCGCGGGAGTACCGGCGTTCGAGGTAGTGCTGTCCGACCATCAGCACGCTGGTCATGGCGAGGTACCACAGGCAGGCCGCGACCAGCATCGGGAACAGCTGGAAGGTGCGCGAGCCGATGGCCTGGAGCTGGAAGAACAGCTCGTAGTAGGGCACGAACGCGACCAGCGCGGTGTCCTTGATCATCGCGATCGTCTCGTTGCCCGTCGGTGGGACGATCACGCGCATCGCCTGCGGCAGCACGATCCGCCGCATCAGCCGACCCCGCGACATTCCCAGCGCCTGCGCCGCCTCGGTCTGTCCCTCCTCGATGGAGGAGATGCCGGCCCGCACGATCTCGGCCATGTACGCCGCCTCCGACAGGGCCAGCCCGAGCAGGGCCGCGACGAACGCCGTCAGGATGGTGTTGGCGCTGACGCCGAAGAACCGGCCGTCGAGGCTGAGACCGAACAGGTCGCCGATCTGCCGGTCGAACGGGATGCCGATGTCGTAGCGCGAGTAGAGCACTCCCAGGTTGCCGAACAGGATCAGCAGCACCACGCGAGGAACAGCGCGGAAGAACCACACGTACACCCAGGCACCACCGGACAGCACCGGGTTCGGGGACAGCCTCATCACCGCGAGCACGATGCCGAGCAGCACCCCGATGACCATCGACAGCACGGTGAGCACCAGGGTGTTCTTCGCGCCGTTGAGCACCGGAGCCGAGAAGGCGTTGTCCCGGATGAAGCCCCACTGGAACGCCGGGTTGGTCACCAGCATGTGCACGAACATCGCGGACAGCAGCAGCACGAAGGCGCTCGCCACCCAGCGCCCCGGGTGGCGGACCGGGATCGCCTTGACGTCCGCCCCGCTGCGATCCGCGGGACCTGTCTCCTCCTGCATGGTCATCCCGCGGTCAGGACGACGGGTTGACCTGCGGGTTGTCGAGCGCACCGTCCCCGACGCCCCACCGGTCGAGGATCGACTTGTAGGTGCCGCTCTTGATCAGCGAGGTCAGCGCCCCCTGGAGGGCATCGGCGAAGGCCTTGTCGTTCTTGGCCACCACGTAGCCGTACGGGGCGGAGGCGTAGATCGAGCCGAGCTTCTCCAGCTGGCCCTTGGTCTGCACCACCGCGTAGGCGATCACCGGGGAGTCCGCCAGCATGGCCTGGTCCTTGCCGGAGACCACCGCCGCGGTCGCCTGGTCCTGGCCCTGGTACTGGTCGATCTGGATGGCCGGCTTGCCCGACGACGTGCACTTCTGGGACCGCGACGTGATGTCCTCGACCTGCACCGTCGCCTTCTGGACGGCGATCTTCTTGCCGCAGGCGTCGGCGGGGTCGACGTTGTCGGGATTGCCGCGCTTGGCCGCCCACAGGGTGCCGGCGCTGAAGTAGCTCACCATGGTGGCCTGCTTCTCCCGATCGGGGTTGACGGTGAACGACGAGACCCCGATCTCGTACTTTCCGGAGGAGATGCCCGGGATGATCGCGCCGAACGGGGCCGGGCTGAACGTGACCTTGAGGCCGAGCTTGGCTGCCACCGCACGGAACAGGTCCACGTCGAAGCCGACCACGGTCTTCCCGTCCTTGGCCAGGAACTCGTTCGGGGGGTACGTCGCGTCGGTGCCGACCGTGATGCTGCCGTCGGAGGAGATCGCCTGGGGGACCTTGGCCGCCAGGGCGGGGTCGGCCTTCACTGCGGCCAGCTTGCTGGAGGCCGCCGCGCCCGGGGAGCCAGACGAGCTCGAGCTGCTGCCGCTCGACCCTCCACAGGCGGCCAGCGACAGCGTCAGGGCCGTGGCTCCGGTGAGCAGGATGAGCGGCCGTCGGGCCTTGGGATACCGCATCGAACACCTCCGTGCGACTCGTCAGGCGGAGGCTGCGGAGACGCAGTGCCGCTGTAGTCCGACCCCAGCCTCGGCCGACCGCCCCCGGACGCCTAGGGTCGAACGACCCGCTTCACCCGGCAGCCGCCACTGGTCCGGGTGGCGGCCGCGGACGGACCACGGCGAGGACTGCCGGTCGTGCTATTGACCGGCTCGAGACCCTGGTCACAGACTCGAGAGGTGCCCACGGGGACGCAGAGCTGGTGTGGGCCGAGGACGGCCACCACCACGTGGGTCTAGCGGGCGTGCGGCGCGATCACCGACTCGACTGCGCCGCGGGCAGCGCGGCTGCCGACCAGCCAGAGCCCCGGAGGGAAAGCCATGCCTGAGCAGCACGATGCGGTCGTCGGTGACATGAACACCGAGGAGAGCGAGGGGCGGTGCCCGGTCGCGGTCGGGCGTCCGCACCACCCGACCGAGGGCGCGGGCAACCGGGACTGGTGGCCCAACCGGCTCAACTTGAAGATCCTGCGCAAGCACCCCCCGGTGGCCGACCCCATGGGCCCGGACTTCGACTACGCGACGGAGTTCGCCAGCCTCGACCTCGATGCCCTCACCCGGGACGTCGACGAGCTGATGACCACGTCGCAGGACTGGTGGCCGGCCGACTTCGGCCACTACGGGCCGCTGTTCATCCGGATGGCCTGGCACAGTGCCGGCACCTACCGGATCAGTGACGGCCGCGGCGGCGCCGGGGCCGGCATGCAGCGCTTCGCGCCGATCAACAGCTGGCCCGACAACGCGAGCCTCGACAAGGCCCGCCGGCTGCTCTGGCCGGTCAAGCAGAGGTACGGCCGCAAGATCTCCTGGGCCGACCTGATCGTCTTCGCCGGCAACCGGGCGCTGGAGACCATGGGCCTGACCACCCTCGGCTTCGGCGGTGGTCGGGCCGACGTGTGGGAGCCCGACGAGGACGTCTACTGGGGCCCGGAGGACACCTGGCTCGGCGACGAGCGCTACACCGGCGACCGCGAGCTGGAGAACCCGCTGGCCGCGGTCCAGATGGGGCTCATCTACGTGAACCCGGAGGGACCCAACGGCGAGCCGGACCCGCTCGCCTCCGCCCGCGACATCCGCGAGACGTTCGCCCGGATGGCGATGAACGACGAGGAGACGGTCGCGCTGATCGCCGGCGGGCACACGTTCGGCAAGACCCACGGTGCCGCCGACCCCGAGGAGTACGTCGGGCCCGAGCCCGAGGCCGCCCCGCTGGAGCAGCAGGGCCTCGGCTGGAAGAACACGTTCGGCAGCGGCAAGGGCAGGGACACGATCACCAGCGGCATCGAGATCGTCTGGACGGCCACGCCGACGACCTGGGACAACAGCTACTTCGAGACCCTGTTCGGCTACGAGTGGGAGCAGACCAAGAGCCCCGCCGGCGCCCACCAGTGGCAGCCGAAGGGCGGCGGTGGGGCGGGCACCGTGCCGGATCCCGAGGACCCCTCGTCGCTCACCCGCGCACCGATGATGCTGACCACGGACGTCGCGCTGCGGGTCGACCCGGTCTACGAGCAGATCTCCCGGCGCTTCCTGGAGCACCCCGACGAGCTCGCCGACGCGTTCGCCCGGGCCTGGTTCAAGCTGACGCACCGCGACATGGGCCCGCTGCCGCGCTACCTCGGGCCGCTGGTCCCGCAGGAGGTGCTGCTGTGGCAGGACCCGGTCCCGGCTGCCACCGGCGAGCCGGTCGACGCGGACGACGTGGAGGCGCTCAAGAGCCGGCTCCTCGCCTCGTCCCTGACGGTGTCCCAGCTGGTCTCCACGGCGTGGGCGTCGGCCTCGACGTTCCGCGGCAGTGACAAGCGGGGCGGCGCGAACGGCGCCCGCCTCCGGCTCGATCCGCAGCGCGGCTGGGAGGTCAACGACCCCGACGGGCTGGCGACCGTGCTGCGCACCCTGGAGGCGGTGCAGCAGGAGTTCAACGGCGCCCAGGCCGGGGGGAAGCGGGTCTCGCTCGCCGACCTGATCGTGCTGGGCGGGTGCGCCGCCGTCGAGCAGGCCGCCCGGGAGGCCGGCCACGACGTCTCGGTCCCGTTCAGCGCCGGCCGCACGGACGCCTCGCAGGAGCAGACCGACGTGGACTCCTTCGCCGTCCTCGAGCCGACCGCCGACGGGTTCCGCAACTACCTGGGGAAGGGGCACCGGCTGACGGCCGAGCACCTGCTGCTCGACCGGGCGAACCTGCTGACCCTGAGCGCCCCCGAGATGACCGTCCTGGTCGGGGGCCTGCGGGTGCTGGGGGCGAACGTCCAGCAGTCCCTGGTGGGCGTGCTCACCTCGAGGCCCGGCTCGCTGACCAACGACTTCTTCGTGCACCTCCTCGACCAGGGCACCGTCTGGACGCCGACGTCCGAGGACGCGGAGACGTTCGAGGGCCGGGACCGCGCCACGGGCGAGCTCCGGTGGACCGGCAGCCGCGTCGACCTGGTCTTCGGGTCCAACTCCGAGCTGCGGGCCCTGGCCGAGGTGTACGCGAGCGACGACGCGCCGGAGAAGTTCGTGCGCGACTTCGTGGCGGCGTGGGCCAAGGTCATGGACCTCGACCGGTTCGACCTCGCCCGACCGGGCCGGTAGCTGCTCCGTGGACTTCGCCTGGGAGGAGTCGCGACGGGCGTTCGCCGACGCCGCGGACTGGTTCGTACGGACCGCCGGGGTCGTCGGTGGCCGCTGGGACGAGCCCGGCCTGGGCGAGTGGGACCTGCGGGCCCTCGTCGGCCACACGAGCCGCTCCCTGCTGACCGTCGAGACCTACCTCGGCCGCCCGGCTGACACCGTCGAGGTCGCCTCCGCCGCCGACTACTTCCGCGCCACGCGGGCGACCGCCCGCGGGCCGGAGGTGGCGGAGCGGGGACGCGCCGCCGGGGCCGCGCTGGGCGCCGACCCGGCGGCCGCGGTGGCCGAGATCGCCGGCCGGGTGCGGCGGCTGGTGGAGGCCCGGGACGGGACGGAGCTGGTGACCACGATCGCCGGAGGCATGCGGCTCAGTGACTACCTGCCGACCCGCACGTTCGAGCTGGCCGTGCACACCGCGGATCTCGCCTCCGCGCTGCAGGAGACCCTCGACGTGCCGGCGACCGCCGCGGAGCAGGCCCTGGGACTCGTCAGCACCCTCGCGGTCGCCGGTGGGCTGGCCGGGACGCTGCTGCTCGCTGCCACCGGCCGGCCCGGACCCGCCGCGGGGTTCTCGGTGCTGTGACCCGGCTCCAGCCGACGCAACGCTCCCGTCGGCGCCGGGGCTGAGGCAGGATGGCCGGATGGACGAGCGCACGCTGATCCTGCTCCGGCACGCCAAGTCGGACTGGTCGGGCGACGAGGACGACGTCGCCCGGCCGCTGGCCGCGCGCGGCCGGCGCCAGGCACCCGAGGCGGGCAGGTGGCTGGCCGCGAACGTCGGCCGGATCGACCTCGCCGTGGTGTCGCCGGCCAGCCGCGCCCGGAGCACCTGGGACCTGGTCGCGGCCGAGCTCCCGGCCCCGCCGCCGGCCCGGATCGACGACCGCGTCTACGCCGCGTCCGACCCGGAGCTGCTCGCGGTCGTCCGGGAGCTGTCCGACGACCTCGAGACCGTCGTCCTGGTCGGCCACAACCCCGGGATCGAGGAGCTCGCCGCCTCGCTCACCGGCGACCCGGCACCGATGCCGACCTCGGCCCTGGCCGTGATCGTCGTGCCGGGACCGTGGGCCGGCGCGGGCCGCCGTCGAGCCGCGCTCCGGGCCTGCGGCCGGCCACCCGCACCACGACCGGAGGCGTGATGGCCGACTGGCTGGTGCTGGTGGACCAGGGCGGTGCCCGCAGGCTCGCCTTCCAGCAGGTCGAGCGTCTGGAGCCGACGACCTGGCCCTCGCACGACGTCCCGATGCAGATGCACCTCGACCTCACGGTCCAGTCCCTCGAGGACCTGGAGCGGCAGCGGACCCGGGCGCAGGCACTGGGAGCTCGGCTGCTGCTCGACCGGACCGACGACCCGGACGAGCCGCTCTACGTCCTCGCGGACCCGTCGGGCCACCCGTTCTGTCTCTTCGTCGCCTAGCGAGGCCCCGCCCTCACTCTGTCCCGGGCACGATGCGCATGTCCCGGGTCGCGCCGCCGTCGAGGGCGGCGAGCGCCTCCTGGTAGGCCGGGCCGTCGTGCGCGGCGCGGGCGGCCTCGACCGAGGCGAACTCGATCAGCACGGTCCGGGTGCGCTCCCCCGACTCGTAGGTCTGCTCGGGCAGGCCGCGGGCCAGGTAGGTGCCGCCGGCGGCGTGCAGCGCGGGTCCCGCCAGCGCGGCGTACGCCGCGACCTTGGCCTCGTCGGTGATCTCCTTGTAGACGCTGATCCAGTAGGCGCTCATGGGGGTCATCCTGCCCGGCACTCGTCCGTGGACTTCCGACGGCCTCCGTGCCACGGTGGGAAGGACCCCGCCGCAGGAGGTGCAGCACCGTGACCGATGTGAACCAGAACGACGCGCCCGGCGAGTCCTGCCCGGACTGTCGCGCGCTGGTGGCCGACCTCGACGCGCACAAGCACTGGCACTCGAGACTGGTCGCGGACCTCGCGCACGCGGTCGAGAGCGAGATCCGGCGCAAGCAGGCCGGAGGGGTCTAGCCGGTCTGCTCCGACGGCATCAGCACCCACAGCACCGGGTAGACCAGGATCTGGCTGCCGGGGATCACCATGAGCAGCGCCACGAAGAGCAGCCGGGCGATCCACGGCGAGAGGCCGAAGCGCCGACCGAGCCCGGCGCACACGCCGGCCAGCACCCGCCCCTCACGAGGTCGCACGAGGCCCTGCCGGGCGAAGCTCTGCTGGATGTCGTTCATGAGGGCCCCTGACCTGGTCGGACGGTCTCGTCAGTGGTGGAAGCCGGCCGGCTGCTCCTCCCGGGGCATCGGGCCGGAGAGGTCGTCGAGCCAGCCGACCGCCGTCCGCAGGTCCCGCAGGAACAGCTCGGCCATGTCGTGGCTGAAGCCGTTGCGGACCACGACCCGCAGCACCGCGAGGTCCTCCCGGTCGGGCGGCATCGTGTACGCCGGCACCAGCCAGCCCCGCTCACGCAGCTTGCGGGACACGTCGTAGACGTCGTACTTGGTGACGTCGTCGCTGACCGCGAAGGTCACCACCGGCAGCTCGCGGCCGTCCGAGACCACCTCGAACTCCTTCATCGCCTCGAGCGCACCCGAGAGGTGCACCGCCACGTCCTGGCAGGTCTGCTGGACCATCCGGAAGCCGTCCCTGCCGAGGCGGAGGAACTGGAAGTACTGGAGGACCACCTGCGCGCCGGGGCGGGAGAAGTTCAGCGCGAACGTGGGCATGTCGCCGCCGAGGTAGTTGACGTGGAACACCAGGTCCTCGGGCAGGTGCTCGGCGTCCCGCCACAGCACCCAGCCGACCCCCGGGTAGACGAGCCCGAACTTGTGCCCGGACGCCTGGATCGAGACCACCCGGGAGAGCCGGAAGTCCCAGACCAGGTCCGGCTGGAGGAACGGTGCGACGAACCCGCCCGAGGCCGCGTCGACGTGCACCGGGACCGAGGTCCCCGTGTCCGACTCGAAGTCGTCGAGCTTGTCGCAGATCTCCTCCACCGGCTCGTAGCTGCCGTCCATGGTGGAGCCGAGGACCGCGACCACGCCGATGGTGTTCTCGTCGACGTGGTCGAGCAGCCGGTCCGCGGTCAGGTGCAGGACGTCACCGTGGAGCGGGACGTAGCGCGGCTCGACCTCCCAGTAGTTGGCGAACTTCTCCCACACCACCTGGACGTTGCCGCCCATCACGATGTTGGGCCGGTCCGTGGACAGCCCGGCCTCGCGTCGCGCCTTCTGCCACCGGCGCTTGAGGGCCAGCCCGGCGAGCATGCAGCCCTCCGAGCTGCCGGTCGTCGAGGTCCCGACGCTCTGCTCGGCGTAGGGCGCGTGCCACAGGTCCGCCAGCATGTTCACGCAGCGGGACTCGATCTCGGCGGTCTGCGGGTACTCGTCCTTGTCGACCATGTTCTTGTCGAAGGTGGCGGCGTAGAGACGGTCCGCCTCCTCGTCCATCCAGGTGGTGACGAAGGTGGCCAGGTTGAACCGGGCGTTCCCGTCGAGCATCACCTCGTCCATGACGATCTGGTACGCCGTCTGCGGCATCATCTCGCCCTCGGGGAGGCGGTGCTTGGGCACCTCGAGCATGCCGGTGCGCGTGAACCGAGGTGCGCTCACCTCTCCCGGCTCCGGCACGCTTCTGCTGTGGACCGCCACGTCTGCTCCTCCGTCGGTTGTCGAGACCCCGTCCCATGCAACCGCGACCCTGCGTCGGCCTCGTCATCCCCGGGGGGTGATTCGCCGCGCCCGCTGACGATCTCCAATAGGTCCCGAGGGGAGGTCCGGTCCGTGCCGCACGAGTTCGCCGTCGCCGCCCCTCTGATGTCCCGCGGGCGGGGCCGCAGGTGACCCGCTACCCGCGCCCGCCCGAGGGCTGGGCGGTCACGCGACGCCGGTCCGCCGGCCCGTTCACCACGGGCGTGACCTACGCGCACCCGGACGGCCGCCGGCTCGAGTGGTCGTCACGGCGGCACCGCAAGCACGCGTCCCGGCTCTCACGGGTGCGGCCCGGACGCGACGGCCTGCTGTGGGCACCGCACCGTGCCTCGTGGTGGATCGCGGTGCTGTTCATCCTCGGGTCGACCTGCTTCCTGGTCGGGCCGCTCCCCGCCTTCCTCGACCTGGTCGGCGGCCGGGCCGACGCCGTGGTGTTCTTCGTCGGGTCGCTGCTCTTCACCGCGGCCGCGGCGCTGCAGTGGCTGGAGACCGTCAACGCCGACCGGGACCCGTCCTCGGCCACCGCCGAGGGAAGGCTGCGGCTGATCGCCTGGGAGCCGCACCGCATCGACTGGTGGAGCGGCAGTGTCCAGCTGCTGGGGACGTTGTTCTTCAACGCGACCACCTTCCGGGCGCTCAGCACGGCGGTCGACGACCCGGCGTACAACCAGGTCGTCTGGCGACCCGACGCGTTCGGCTCGATCTGCTTCCTCGTGTCCGGGTGCTTCGCCTACGCCGAGGTCGCCGGGGGCCTGCTGCACCGCCCGCCCCGCAGCCTCGAGGGCAGCCTGGTGTCGGTCAACCTGTTCGGCTGCGTGGCGTTCGGGATCTCGGCGCTGGGCGCGTTCGTGCTCCCGTCCACCGGCGACCCGCTCGCCGTCACCGTCGCCAACGCCGGAACGGCGATCGGTGCGCTGGCCTTCCTGGTCGGCTCGGTCCTGCTGCTGCCGGAGGGTGCCTCCGCCGGCGCCGAGCCCGACCGGGACCTGCAGAACGAGGCGTCGTGAGGGTTCTCACACGCCAGGCGTGGCCCGACGTGTCCGGACCAGTCCAGGCCCCCCGGCCGCCGTGACCTTGATGCGGGTCCGGAGCCGGCCCGCGCCTACCATCGAGCGGGTCAGCAAGACCTCAGACCCGGAAGGCGCTCGTGATCGCAGGCAGGTACACGCTGGACCGTGAGATCGGACGCGGCGGCATGGGCGCGGTCTGGCTCGGGCAGGACGAGGTGCTGGGGCGGCCGGTGGCGCTGAAGCGGATCGGGCTCCTGCCGGGTGCGGACAGCACCGATCTCGCCCGCGCCGAGCGCGAGGCAAGGCTGACCGCGCGACTCAACCACCCGCACGTGGTGGCGGTCTTCAACTTCGTCGCCGCCGCCGACTCCGACGACCGCTGGCTGGTGATGGAGTACGTCGACGGTCCCACCCTGGCCCAGCTCATCCGGTCCGAGGGCAGGCTCTCCCCCGACGACGCCGCGCCGCTGCTGTGGCAGGCGGCGGATGCCCTGGTCGCCGCGCACGCGGCGGGCATCGTGCACCGGGACGTGAAGCCGTCGAACATCCTGCTCGACCGGCACCGGAGGGTGAAGCTGACCGACTTCGGCATCGCCCGGATCACCGGTGACCCGATGCTGACCCAGACCGGGCTCGTGACCGGCTCCCCGGCCTACCTGGCCCCGGAGGTCGCCACCGGCCAGCGGGGCGACGAGGCCGTCGACGTGTGGTCGCTGGGCGCCACGCTCTTCCACATGCTGTCCGGGCGGCCGCCGTACGAGATGGGCGACCACGTGCTCGGCGGGCTCTACCGGATCGTCAACGACGAGCCCCCACGGCTGGCGGACGCCGGCTGGATGACCCCGCTGCTCGAGGCGACGATGGTCAAGGACCCGGCCCGGCGGTGCTCGATGCGGGAGGTTCGCGACTTCCTCGCCGCCGGCCCCGGCAACCGGGTGCTGCCGGCGGCCGCCGGGGCTCCCGACGACACCGTCTCGACCCAGCCGCCGGGACCCGTCGAGAGCACCGTCCGGCCCCAGCCCGCCCCGGCCGGCGTGGAGCCCGGGTCAGCCAGGCGGCCGGCCCGCAGCTGGGTGCTGGCCGGGCTGGCGGTGGCCCTGGTGCTGGCGCTGTCACTGTTCGCCGTCTTCCGCGACGGGCAGACGGCGGGCACCGCCGCGCCGGCACCGACACCGAGCCGGTCGACCACCCCGTCGAGCAGCCCGTCCACCAGCGCCACGCCCAGCCGCACCGCGAGCCCCAGTCGTAGCGCCACCCCCACCGGGCCCACCGCCCGCGGGATGAAGTCGTTCATCCGCGACTACGTGGCCACCGTCGCCACGGACCCCGACCGGTCGTGGACGATGCTGACCCCCAAGTTCCAGCGGGAGAGCGGCGGCCTGGACACCTACCGCTCGTTCTGGGGCCCGGTGGGCGACGGCCGGATCCTCTCGCTCTCCGCGGACCCCCGCAGCCTGGTGGTCAGCTACCGTGTCCGTTTCGACAACTTCGGCGACGGAAGCCGCCCGACGGTGCTGGACCTGGTCTACCGGGACGGCCGCTACCTCATCGACGGCGAGCGCACCCGGGGGTTCGTCCCCGCGGGCTGACCCGGGTCAGAGGCCGTGCGGGTTCTCGTCGAGGATGCCCTGGGCGGCGTCGGCGCCGGCCGCGGTGGGTCTGCCCTTGAGGATCCACTCGAACCCGACGGCCAGCATCGCGCCGACCAGGGGGCCGATGAGGTAGATCCAGTAGTGCGACAGGTCGCCTCCGACCACGTCCGGGGCGAGCGACCGCGCCGGGTTCATCGACGCTCCGGTGACGGGTGCCCCCCACACGGAGACCAGGCCGATGTAGCCGCCGATGGCGAGTGCACCGTTGACGCCGACGTTGCGGGCGCCCGAAGCGGTCCCGAGGATCACGCTGACCAGTCCCAGCGTCAGGACTGCCTCGGTGAGGATGGCGACCGGGGTGCTCACCGATCCGGTGGGCTCCGTGGCCCCGTTGATGACGTGCCCGTACATCAGCTGGAGGAACCAGGCCGCCAGGAGGGCCCCGACCAGCTCGGCGGCGATGTAGCCGGGCACGCGTCGCCAGGGGAAGTTCCCGCGCACCGCGAACGCCAGCGTCACCGCGGGGTTCAGGTGGGCGCCGGAGATGGTGCCCATGAAGAAGATGATGCCCATCACCATCACCCCCGGCGCGAGCGCCTTCATCGCCAGGGTCAGCTCGCCACCGAACGCGGTCGCCCCGATGACACCGCCGCCCGCAGCGACGAGGACGAGCAGGAAGGTCCCCCACACCTCGCTGAACAGCCGCCGGTACTCCAGGCTCGGGTCGTCGAACTCGACGTCCCGCCGGCGCGTGGCCGCGGTGCGCCGCTCGATCCAGGCGAGGACGGGCTCGCCCGATGCGCTCGGTGTCTGGTCGGGTGTCTTCTCGGGTGTCACGTGCGTCTCCCGTTGCTCGCGTCCGCCTCTACTCGCGCATCAGCATCGCCTGGGCCTCGCGCTCCAGGTCGACGTACGGCTCACCGCTGACGTCCACGGCGACCCGGTGCAGGGTGCCGCCCGTGAACGCCCAGGGCCTGGTGCCGGGGTAGTCCGGGGACACGGCCTCGCCGCCGTCGCGTCCCACGGTCAGCCCCTCGCCGGCGAGCGAGAACTTGCCGGGCTGCGTCTTGATCCGCCCCTCGCCCACCAGCTTGTCGTTGTAGTACAGCGAGAGGATCCCCGTCGACACGTGCGGCGGGTCCTCGCCGTCCTTCACGAACGAGGCGGACAGCAGCAGGTCCTTGCCGGTCGGCAGGTCCTCGGTGGCGTCCACCTTCTGCTCACCCAGGCCGACGAAGTTGTTCCCGTAGTGCAGCCGGTTGTCCTTGATGTACAGCGCGTGGCCGCCGAACCGCGAGCCCTGCGCCAGCAGGACGCCCTCGGCGCCGGGGGTCGGAAGGTCCACGTGGGCGCCGATCACGAACGACCGGTTGCGGATGTTGACCGACTGGGACTCGGGCACCTCGGCGGTGCCCGGGTAGTACACGTACCGGTTCCGCGGCGGCGACAGCACGGGCCGGGGCGTCAGGATGATCTCCAGCGCCGACCGGTCGTCGAGGGGGAAGGCGCCGTTGGCGCCCGCCTCGGCGTACCAGAGGTTCACCAGCTCCCGGACCTTCTCCGGGTGCTCGTCCGCGAGGTCGTGGAGCTCCGCCCGGTCCACGTCGGTGTGGTACAGCTCCCAGACGTCCTCGTTGAAGTGGCTCCAGCCGCTCAGGGTCGGGTGGGTGGTGACGGCCTTCCAGCCGTCGTGCCAGATGCCGCGCGAGCCGAGCATCGAGTAGAACTGCGTGCGGCGGTTCGTCGGCGCGTCCGCGTCCTCGAAGCTGCCGCGCATGCTGACCCCGTCGAACGGCACCTGGACGTGGCCCTTGATGCGCTCGGGCGGCTCGACGCCGAGCACGTCGAGGATCGTCGGAACGAGGTCCACGGCGTGGTGGTACTGGGAGCGCAGCTCCCCCCTGGCCGCCATCCCCGCCGGCCAGGAGATCACGCACGGGTCCGCGGTCCCTCCGTTGAACTCGTAGCGCTTCCACATCTTGAAGGGCGTGTTGAACGCCATCGCCCAGCCGTTGGGGTAGTGGTTGTAGGTCTGCGGGCCGCCGAGCTCGTCCAGCATCCGGAGGTTGTCCGACATCTCGTCTGCCAGGCCGTTGACGAACTTCATCTCGTTGACGGACCCGTTGGGCCCGCCCTCGCCGCTGGCCCCGTTGTCCGAGACGACCACGACCACCGTGTTCTCGCGTTCGCCGATCTCCTCCAGATAGTCGAGCAGGCGCCCGATCTGGTGGTCCGCGTGCGCCAGGAAGCCGGCGTACACCTCGGCCATCCGGCCGAACAGCCGCTGCTCCTCCGCGGACAGGGAGTCCCACGGCCGGGTCTCGTCCATCGCGGGGAACGGGATGCCGTCCGGGCCGGTGCGGGTCTCCGCGGTGCCGATCGGGTTGATCGGCGGCAGCTCGGTGTCGTCGGGGACGATCCCGAGCTGCTTCTGCCGGGCCAGGGTCTCCTCGCGCATGGCCTCGTACCCCATGTCGAACCGGCCCCGGTAGCGGTCGGCCCACTCCTTCGGCGCATGGTGCGGCGCATGCGCCGCCCCCGGGGCGTAGTACAGGAAGAACGGCTTCTCGGGTGCGATCACCTTCGAGTCCTTGATGAACTCGATCGCCTTGTCGGTGATGTCCACGGACAGGTGGTACCCGTCCTCCGGGGACGCCGGCTGGTCGACCGGGTGGTTGTCGTGGACCAGGTCGGGATACCACTGGTTGGTCTCCGCGCCCAGGAAGCCGTACCAGCGCTCGAAGCCCCGGCCGCTCGGCCAGTTCCGCCGGGTCGAGGCGACGTTCATCTCGTCGTCGGGGCACAGGTGCCACTTGCCGACCATGTAGGTGTTCCACCCGAGCTCACCCAGGATCTCCGACAGCATGCCGTTCTCGGGCGGGATCGTGCCGCTCGCGTTCGGGAAGCCGATCGCTGCCTCGGTGATGCACGCCATGCTGTTGCGGGTGTGGTTGCGACCGGTGAGCAGGCAGGAGCGCGTGGGCGAGCACAGCGCCGTCGTGTGCCACTGGGTGTACCGGAGCCCGTCGGCGGCGACGCGGTCGATGTTCGGGGTCTCGATCGGCCCCCCGTAGCCGGACATCGCCGAGAAGCCGACGTCGTCGAGCACGATGTACACCACGTTGGGCGCGCCCGCGGGTGCCTTCGGCGGCTCGAACGGCCCCCAGTCGGGCTCCGAGTCGCGGATGTCGACGTTGATGGTCCCCTTGAACGGCTGGCTCACGTCAGTCCCTCTCTCAGTCATGCGCCTCGACAGACGACGGCCCGACGCTAGGACGGGCGGTGTCGGCTCGGCTCATCCCGTGGGGGTGATCCGGACTGCCGAGGGTCGTTGACCTCCGGGCCGGGCCTCTCCGACCGCGTGAGCATCAGCGGGACATCGGCACCGAAGCCTGGGTGAGAGCGGCGCAGACCGCCTGTGTCGCCTCACCCAGGTGGTCGAGGACCGATCCGGAGAGCGGAGCGCCCGCCTCGAGCGTCTCAGCCTCGACGCCGACGACGGTGAGCCGCGCCGGCAGCTGGTCCAGGGCGTGCGCCAGCCCCACGGCCTCGAGCACGCCGACCCCGTGGGAGCCGAGGAACCGCCCCGCCCGACCAGCGGGCAACGAGTCGGCACGCCAGACGCAGACCCGTCCCGGCTCACCCTGAGGAAGCAGGGCGTCGACGACCACGACGTCGTCTTGCTGGTAGAAGAGGTCGATCAGTGCGAGCGGCTCACCGTCGGTCACCACCCGCACACCTGGGAGAGCGAGCGCGGCGACCTGCTCGGCGACGCGGGGACCGATCCCGTCGTCGCCCCGGGTGCGGGTGCCGATCCCGACCACGAGCTTCATGCCTCCTCCACGGTGACGTCCAGGAAGTGGGTGGCACAGGAGATGCACGGGTCGTAGTTGCGGATCGCCTGCTCACACTGGCGGGTCAGCTCCTCGAGGTCGAGGTCCATGCGGGGGGTCACGAACGCCCGCAGGTCGAGCTCGATGCTGGCCTGGTTCTGCGACGTCGGCGGCACGATCTCGGCGGCCCGGACGGTGCCGTCCGCCGCCACCTCGTAGCGGTGGTAGAGCACGCCGCGAGGTGCCTCCGTGGCGCCGTGACCGATCCCCGCGCGCGGCGGCACCGGCACCGACGCGACTCCCCCGTCGGTCCAGTCGTCGATGATCCCGAGCGCCTCCTCGCAGGCCACCACGAGCTCGACGGCGCGCACGACGATGGAGCGGAACGGGTTGCGGCAGGTCGGGCCGAGCCCTGCGGCGTCGGCCGCCTGCCTCGCGGTCGGAGGCAGCCGGTCGTGGTTGAGGGAGTACCTCGCGAGCGGCCCCACGACGTACGGTCCGATGTCTCGCAGGTGGGCGTGCAGCGCGTGCGAGTGCGGCACCTGCTCCTCGGTGACCCAGTCGCCGAACTCGGGCACCGCGAACGTCCGGCCGCTGCTGGTGACGAACGAGCCGGCCTCGATCGGGTAGTCGGCCCCCGTCCGCAGCGCGACGTACTCGTAGGCCTGCTCGAAGTCCGGGAAGTCGAAGCCCGCCACCAGCGTCACCGTCGCGAGCGCGTCGTCGAGCGCGCGCGCGATCGTCGGGCGGAGGGCAGCCAGCTCGGCCCGGGTCGGGAGCCGGTAGAAGCCGCCGACCCTCACGTTGACCGGATGGACCGCGCGGCCACCGACCAGCGTCATCAAGGCGTTGCCGGCCTTCTTCAGCCCGAGCCCCCGGCGTACCACGTCCGGGTGGTCCGCGGCCATCTCGATCCCCCCGGGATAGCCCAGGAAGTCCGGCGCGTGCAGCAGGTAGACGTGCAGGGTGTGGCTCTCGATCCACTCCCCGCAGTACAGCAGCCGGCGCATCAGCCGGATCTCCTCCGGGATCGCGACCCCGCAGGCGTCCTCGATCGCGAGGCAGGCACTCATCTCGTAGGCGACCGGGCAGATGCCGCAGATCCGCGAGGTGAGGTCCGGCATCTCGGTGTGGCCGCGGCCCCTCAGGAAGCTCTCGAAGAACCGGGGCGGCTCGTAGATCCGCAGCTGGACGTCGGTGACCTCCCCGTCGCGGGTCGCGATCCGCAGCGCCCCCTCGCCCTCGACGCGGGCCAGGGTCCCGACCACGATCTCGCGGCTGCCGCTCCCCTCCCCGCTCATCCATGCCCCTCGCCGTCGTGCCGGGCGCTCTCCTCGGCGAACGCGGGCGACGCCGCGTTGAAGGTCCGGAACAACCGGCTGACCTCGGCCTCGCTCATGTGCAGCGTGCGGAGCAGGTCGGCCAGCGAGACCGTGTTCGTGGTCTGGGCGGGCCCGAAGCAGCCGTAGCAGCCGCGGTCGTACGTCGGGCAGAGCGCGCCGCACCCGGCGTGGGTGACGGGTCCCAGGCAGGGGGTGCCGTGCGCGACCGTGACGCAGACGTTGCCGCGCCGCTTGCACTCCATGCACACGCTCTCGTCCGAGATCCGCGGCCGGCGTCGCTGCAGGAGGGCGGCGAGCACCTCGAGCAGCTGGGCCCGGTCGATCGGGCAGCCGCGCAGCTCGTAGTCCACCGGCACGTGCGCCGCGATCGGCGTCGAGGTCGCCAGCGTCTCGATGTACTCGGGGTGGGCGTAGACGGCCGCGCTGAACTCGGCGACGTCGGCGAAGTTGCGCAGCGCCTGGACGCCACCGGCGGTGGCGCACGCGCCGATCGTGACCAGCCGCCGGGACATGCGGCGCACCTCCTGGATCCGGGCCCGGTCGCCGGGAGTGGTCACCGAGCCCTCGACGAGGGAGACGTCGTAGGGTCCCTCCACCACGGCCCGGGTGGCCTCGGGGAAGTAGGCGATCTCGACCGCCCCGGCGAGGTCGAGCAGCTCGTCCTCGCAGTTGAGCAGGGTGAGCTGGCAGCCGTCGCAGCTGGCGAACTTCCAGACCGCCAGCGTGGGGCGGCCGGCCACCGTCACAGCTCCCGCCCGGCGAGGTGCGGCCGGAGCCGGTCGAGGGTGAGCACCGGCCCGTCGACGCAGAGCAGGTGCTCCCGCAGCTGGCAGTGCCCGCACAGCCCGATCCCGCAGCGCATGTTCCGCTCCATCGACAGCCGGACCCCCGACGGCGCGACGCCCGCCTCGACCAGCGCGTCCGCGACGTACCGCATCATCACCTCGGGCCCACACAGCAGCGCGAGCGTGGTGGCGGGCTCGAAGCGGGCACGCGTGACCAGCTCGGTCACCAGGCCGACGTGACCGGGCCACGCGGTGCCGGCCCGGTCGACGGTCACCTGCACGTCGATGCCGGCGGTGGCCCAGCCGGCCAGCTCGTCGGCGAACAGGACGTCGTCGTCGCTGCGGGCACCGTAGAGCACACTGACCCGGCCGTAGTCCGCACGGGCCGCGAGCACCTCCAGGACGGCCGGGCGCAGCGGTGCCAGCCCGATGCCGCCCGCGACCAGGACGACGTCGCCGCCGGCGCCGTCCGACACCGCCCAGCCCCGGCCGTACGGGCCACGGACACCGAGCACGTCGCCGGGGGTTGCCTCGCACAGGGCCTTGGTCACCCAGCCGACGTCGCGGATGGTGTGGGTGAGGGTGTCAGGGCGACCGAGGTCCCCGCTGATCGAGATCGGCACCTCCCCGACTCCGAACGCCTGCAGCATCGTGAACTGCCCGGCGGCGAACGGCAGGGCGCTGCCGTCGGTGGCCGCCAGGTGCAGGGTGACGGTGTCGTGGGTGTCCCTGCGCCTGCCGGTGACCCGGAAGGGGTGCGGCAGCCAGGGGTCCGCGAGGCCGGACCCGACGGACCCGGCGGCGACCAGGTCAGCGGGCATGGTCGGCGCCGTACAGGTCGAGCATCCGGACCCGGGCGGACTGCAGGCGGCTGTACATCACCTGGGCCACCCGCTGCATCAGGGCGTAGCCGAGGGCGGGGTCCTCCTCGCACCTGGCTCGCAGGCAGGTCGCGTCGATGCTGACGGCCGAGACGTCGGTGACCGCGCGGGCGTCGAAGAACCAGCGGTAGGGCGGCACCAGCCAGGACCACCCGACCACCTCCCCCGCCTCGACCGTGGCCACGACCTGGTCCCCGCGCCCCGGCAGGTGCACGTCCAGGGCGACCCGCCCCGCACGGAGAACGAACAGCCGGTCGGCGTGCTCGCCCTCGTGGAAGAGGTGCTCCTCGGCTCGGAAGTGCACGTTGCGCGCGCAGCCCTGGAGAAGCTCGACCGTCCCCTCGTCGAGCCCGGCAAAGAACGGGTGTGCCCGCAGCAGGTCGCCGATGGAACGCACGTCAGCCGCCCTCGTCGCGGGTCGCCGGGGTGGCCCGGATCGCGGCCACCTCCTCGGTGATGTCGATGCCGACCGGGCAGGAGGTGAGGCAGCGGCCGCAGCCCACGCACCCGGACGTGCCGAACTGGTCGATCCAGGAGCCGAGCTTGTGGGTCATCCACTGGCGGTACCGGGACCGCGGGCTGCTCCGCACGTCGCCGCCGTGGAGGTGGGAGAAGTCGGAGCTGAAGCAGGAGTCCCACACCCGCCACCGCTCGGCCGAGGTGCCCGCGAGGCTGGTGTGGTCCTCCACCGACGTGCAGAAGCAGGTCGGGCAGACCATCGTGCAGTTGCCGCAGGACAGGCACCGCCCGGCGACGTCGTCCCAGCGGGCGTGCTCGGCGTTCTCGTAGAGCAGGTCGCGGATGTCGGTGGTGTCGAGCGTCCGGCCCATGCGGGCCACGGCGCCGTCGCACACCCGGTCCGCGGCGGCCCGGTCGTCCTCCGCCGCCGCGGTCGCGGGCAGCCGGTCGAGGAGGGCGGCACCCCGGTCGCTGCCGGCCGCGACCAGGAACCGGTGCCGGCCCTCGAGCAGCTCGGTGAGCGCGAGGTCGTAGCCGGACTCCGCTCGTGGGCCGGTGCCCATGGACACGCAGAAGCAGGTGCCGCTCGGGTCGGAGCACACCACCGTGACGAGGAACGCGTCCTGGCGCCGGACGGCGTACCGGGCGTCCTGGTGCTCGCGGTCCCGGAGCACCCGGTCGTGGATCGCGAGCGCGTGCACGTCGCAGGAGCGGATCCCGAGCAGGGCGTACGGCGGCTCCCCGAGCGGACCCACGGCGTGGGCGGCGTCCACCGTGAAGCCGTCGGAGGTGCCGGCGCCCCGCCACAGGAGCTCGCGGGCCGGGAACATCACGGCCTTCCAGCTGATCAGGTCGGCGGCGTACCCGAACAGCGCGTCATCCTCGCGCCGGGTGAGCCGGTAGCTGCCGGGCTGCTGGACGTCCCCGCGGCCACGGGGCAGGTCGTCGAGGGAGCCGACCGGGCCCGGCACGATGGCGCGGTCGCGCACCGTGGGGCCGAGGACCGTGAAGCCGTCGCCGGCGAGCAGGTCGACCAGCGTCTGCAGGCCGGCGAGGTCCAGGGTCGTGGCGGATCGCGTGTCGCCCATGTCGCTCCCTGACGCTCGTCCCGGTCAGTGTGCGGTCGGGGTGAGGGGCGTGAACAGAGCCGCCGGACTCTTGCGCCGGACGGGTCGGCCTGGGTCAGCGGCCGAGTCGGCGCGAACGCAGGTCTGCCCCCCGCCGAGTCGGCGCGAACGCAGGTCTGCCCCCCGCCGAGTCGGCGCGAACGCACTGTTGAGATCTGCGTTCGCGCCGACTCGACCACCGGGAAGCCTGCGTTCGCGCCGACTCGACCACCGGGAAGCCTGCGTTCGCGCCGACTCGACCACCGGGCGGCGCGAGCTCAGCGATCCACCCGCCTGGCCAGCACCGTCTTGTGGTCGGAGGCGCTGGACAGCAAGGTGACCGCGACCGCCGGCCCGGGCCCGTGCACGTCGTCGATCTTGCGGTGCGAGCCGAGCGTCCCCGGCCCGTCCTCACGACCGGTCCAGGCCGACGTCAGGCCGTCCACCCGCAGCCCGTCGAAGTTCGAGTCCCCGACGGCGTACACCGTGCGCCCGAGAGCCAGCTCGGCGGCGACGACACGGTGCAGCCGGGCCACCTCCGCGCGGTGCCGCGCCACGAGCAGCGGCCGGTCGGGCCGGTACCTACCGCGGGCCTGGACGCCGGGCACCAGGTGGTAGCTCACCACGCTGACGTCGCGACGCCGGCGACGGTCGCGGTACACCGCGACGGTGGCGAACCGCGGGGCCAGCACGGGCAGCGGGCGGGCACCGCGGTCGGACCACCCGACCCAGCCGAGGACCGGCGAGCGCGCCGACACCAGCTCGAAGCGGTCGCCGCGCGCACCGACCACGCAGTCACCGAGCAGCGACGTCACCCACACGTAGCCCGACGACGCTGCCCCGGTCCGGGCCGGCGAAGGCAGGCCGGGGGCGGCGACCTGCACCGGACCGGTCCCCCGCAGCAGCCGGAGCCGGCGCATCCGCCACTCCTGGAGCCCGACCAGGTCGGGCTCGCGGTCGAGGACCCCGCACAGTGCGTCGAGCGCGTCCTGGTCGCGGAGCGAGCACAGGACGTTCGCCGTGGCCACGTCGGTGCAGCCGTTCACCCGACGAGTCTGCCATCCGCTTCCGCGGTCAGCTGGTGACGTCCTTGGCGGCGAACCGGGCCCAGGCCGCGAGCCAGAACACCGACGCGTAGGCAGCCGCGACGTACAGGCCGCCCCGGATGCCACCCCAGGCGACGGGATCGCGGAAGAGGTCGCCGAACGCCAGCCAGTGGTGGGTGAGCAGGAACGGGTGCAGCCAGGCCACCTGCGGGATGGAGTCCAGGATGAAGCTGGCCGTGCTGAAGACCAGGACCGCGACCATGGCGCCGATCGGCTGCTCGGTCAACGTGGAGATGAACAGGCCGACGGCCCCCAGGGACGCCAGGCACGCCCCCACGTACAGCGAGACGAGCAGGACCCTGAGCAGGCCCTCGGCGAACCCGATCTGGGTGCCCGACAGCAGCGTCAGGTTCCCGCCGCCGAACAGCGCCAGCCCCATCACGATCCCGGTGATGCTCACGGTCAGGGTCGCGGCCAGGGAGAAGATCACGATCGCGAGGTACTTGACCGCGAGCAGCCGGAACCGCTGGACCGGGACGGCGAGCAGGTACCGCAGCGTGCCGAGGTTGGCCTCCCCGGCGACCGCGTCCCCCGAGATGGCGGCGACGGCCAGCGGCAGGAACAGGCCGATCTCCAGGGTCAGCGCGGCGAGCGCGACGAACAGCCCGTTCTCGGTGATCGACCCGAAGAAGTCCGGGCCGCCGTCACCGCGTCCCGGCGCCGACACCTTGACCGCCACCGAGATGAGCACCGGGACGCCGGCCAGGACCAGCAGGCCGGCCTGGTTGCGGCGGCGCCCGAAGATCAGCCGCAGCTCGGAGCGCAGGAACCGGCTGGACACCCGCCGGGGACGTCGTACGGCGAGCGGGGCGTCAACCGCTGACATCGAAGCCCTCCCCGGTCAGGGACACGAACACGTCCTCGAGCGACGGGGACCCGACCCGGAAGCCGAGCACGGGGACGCCTTGGTGGACGCACGCGGCGACCACCTTCTCCGGGGAGATGGCACCGAGCCGCCCGACCGCCGACCTCGACGTCACCCGGACCTCCAGCAGCCCCAGCTCGCGCATGATCCGCTGGGCCTGCTCGGGCTGGTCGGTCTCCACCGTGGCCTCGGGCTCGCGGCCCGCCCGCACCTCCGCGCTGGTGCCCTGCAGGACCAGCCTGCCGACGTGCATGATGCCGACGTGGGTGCACATCTGCTCCACCTCGGACAGCAGGTGGCTCGACACCAGGACCGTCGCGCCCTCGTCCGCGAGCGACCCGACCAGGGACCGGACCTCGCGGGTGCCCTGCGGGTCCAGGCCGTTCGTGGGCTCGTCGAGCACCAGCAGGTCGCGCGGCCGCAGCAGGGCGTTGGCGATCGCCAGCCGCTGCCGCATGCCCAGCGAGTAGGCACGGTAGCGCTTGCCCGCGGCGGCCAGCAGCCCCACCCGGTCCAGCGCGCGGTCGATCCGCACCCTCGCGGTGCGGCCGTCCGTGGTCAGGTCGGCGGCATCCAGCCGGACCAGGTTGTCGCGACCCGAGAGGTAGGGGTGGAAGGCGGGGCCCTCGACGAGGGCCCCGACCCGGGACAGCACGGCGGCGGAGCCGGCCGGCATCGGATGGCCCAGCATCGACACGCTCCCCGAGGTCGGCGTGACCAGGCCGAGCAGCATCCGGATGGTCGTCGTCTTCCCCGAGCCGTTGGGCCCCAGGAACCCGAAGACCGACCCCTGCGGCACGACGAGGTCGAGCCGGTCGACCGCGACCTGGTGCCCGAACCTCTTCGTGAGCCCGACCGTGGCGATGGCCGCCTCGGTCATCGCCTGGCCAGCGCGGTGTAGAGCCGGTCTGGTGCGACAGCGCCGACGGCGACCCGGCCGTCGTCGGTCAGCACGGCCGAGAACAGCGTGCCTCGCAGCAACCGACCCGAGCCCCAGGTGCCGCTGACCTTGGGCAGCACCCGCAGCACCTGCTTGACGGTGGCGGACCCGGTCAGCGAGCCGGACGGCACCGGCGCGACCGCGACTGTGGTCCACCCGCTCCCGACGACCGTCGGACGCACTCCGGCGGCCTTGCCGGACGGCTTCGCGGGCCGCTTGCCCGACGGCAGTCCCGGCGACTGGGTCACCTTGGTGCCCGGGGGCGGGTTGAACCGGAACATCGAGCCAGGCGGGCGGGTCGGGTCGAACGACGTGAAGCCGACCTCGAGGGCCGGCTTCGCGGCACCGTGCGCGAAGACCTGGACCCGGGTCGGGATGTGGGTCGCGCCGTCGATGGCGATCCGGACCGAGCCGACCAGGGAGCCGCTGTCACGCGGCTCGAGCACCAGCTCGTACGCCGGCCGACCGGCCACGACCGCCGTACCGGCGGTGCTGACCCGCGTCGTCGGCGTGATGGCCTTGAGGGCCGCGTCCGCCGCCTGCTGGGGCGTCATCGGCGATGTCGGCAGCGGGCTGCCCGTCGCGTCGTGGGCCGCGGGGACGGTGTGGTGGGTGGCGCTCCGGGTCGAGCTCGACCAGGTCCACAGGTCGGTGCCGTTGCGCACCACGTCCGACTCCCCCAGCGAGCCGAGCAGGGCCAGCCGCACGTGGTCGGGGCCCGCGTACCACAGCCGGAGGGTGTGCGAGCCGGCCACCATCGAGCTCAGGTCCGAGCTGCCGCCGCCGCCCACGCCGGGCAGGCTGGGGAGCCCGAGCTCGGCGTTCTGCACGACCGTCCCGGACAGTCCGTCCAGCCTCGCCTTCTGGACGTCGACGAGCAGGGCGGACGCGCTGCGCTGCGGGAGCCCACCCCGCGCCGCCGCGGTGATCACGCCCACCGCGGACCCACCGGCTGCGAACAGGACGACGGCGAGCAGCGGCACCAGCCAGCGGAGGGCGGGGCGGCGGTTGAAGACGGTCATGGCCCCAGCCTGCCTCGTCGGTGCTGTGAGATCGCTGAGGACCTGTGCACCCGCTCAGGGAGCCGTGCCACGCTGGGGGTGTGCGGCTGCTCGTGGTGGAGGACGAGGTGCGGCTGGCGCGTGCCCTCAGTCGCGGGCTGGTCGCCGAGGGCTTCACCGTCGAGGTGGCCGCGGACGGTGCCCACGGCCTCGAGCTGGCTCGGCACGGCGACTTCGACGCGGTGCTCCTCGACGTGATGCTGCCGCGGCTGTCGGGGTACGACCTGGTCCGGTCCCTGCGCCGCGAGGGCAACTGGGTCCCGGTGCTCATGCTGTCGGCCAAGGACGGCGAGCACGACCAGGCGGACGGCCTGGACTACGGCGCGGACGACTACCTCACCAAGCCGTTCTCGTACGTGGTCCTGCTGGCCCGGCTCCGGGCGCTGCTGCGCCGGCCGGCCCAGGCACGCCCCGCGGTCCTCACCTCCGGGGACGTCCGGCTCGACCCCGCGAGCCGCCACGTCACGGTGGGCGAGGAACCGGTCGCGCTGACCCCGCGCGAGTTCGGCCTGCTCGAGTACCTGCTGCGTCGCCCCGGCCGGGTGGTCACCAAGATCGAGATCCTCGACCACGTCTGGGACGCTGCCGCCGACGTGAGCCCGAACGCGGTCGAGGTGTACGTCGGCTACCTGCGCCGCAAGCTGGGCCGCCACCTCGTCGAGACGGTGCGCGGCGCCGGCTACCGGCTGGACCCATGAGGGCGGCCTGGCTCCGGACCAGTCTGCGAGCCCGGCTGCTGGTGATCGGCGTGCTCGGCGTCGCGACCGCTCTGGCCATCGGCAGCATCACCCTCTACGTCGTGCTGACGCTGGTCAGCTACCGCTCGCTCGACCAGGCCGGCACGGCCACGGCGGCCGAGGTCGCGGACCTCGTCGACCGGGGCCGGCTCCCCGACCCCATCCCGGTCACGGGCAGCCAGATCGTCCAGGTCGTCGACTCCCGGGACCGGGTGGTCAGCGCCTCCGTCAACGCCGACCGGATGACGGCCATGCTGCTGCCCCGGGAGGTCGCCGCCGCCCTCGCCGGGTCCCGTGTCGAGGTGCCGGGCTCCCGGGTCGGCCTCGAGGGTGACCTGCGCGTCATCGCCGCACGCGCCGGACCGGCCGGTGCCCGCCGTACGGTGGTGGTCGCACAGGAGTTCAAGGACATCCAGCACAGCCAGCACATCCTCAAGGTCACGCTGCTGTCGACCTACCCGCTGCTGCTCGCCGCGCTGGCCCTGATCGCGTGGCGGGTGGTGGGCTCGACCCTGCGCCCGGTGGAGGAGCTGCGCTCGACCGCCGAGCGGATCTCGGGCACCGGTCAGGACGACCGCCTGCCCGTGCCCGCCTCCGGGGACGAGATCCACGCCCTGGCCGTCACCCTCAACTCGATGCTCGACCGGTTGGCCGCCGCCCGGTCCCGGGAGCGCAGCTTCCTCGCGGACGCCGCCCACGAGCTCCGCAGCCCGCTGGCCTCGATGCGGACCCAGCTGGAGGTCACCCGCCATCTCGGCGAGGAGACGCCGGTGACCGCGGACCTGCGAGCCGAGGTGCTCCGGATGGGCCGGATCGTGGAGGACCTCCTGGTGCTGGCGCGGCTGGACGCCGGCGAGCGGCCCGTCACCCCGGTCCCCACCGCCGCGCCGGTGCGCGCGCTGGCCCGGGACGTCGCGGGACGCCTCGACGGGGCCCGGGTCCCGGTCGGCACCGGCGGGGTCGACGACGTGACCGCCTGCTGCCCACCCGACGACCTGCGCCGGGCACTCACCAACCTGGTCGACAACGCGGTCCGGCACGCGCGGGCGTCGGTGGAGATCGAGGCGGCTGCCACGGCCGACGGCGTGCTCGTCGCCGTACGGGACGACGGCGCGGGGATCCCCGTGCGGGAGCGGGAGCGAGTGTTCGAGCGGTTCACGCGCCTCGACGAGGCACGCGACCGGGACGAGGGCGGCAGCGGTCTGGGGTTGGCCATCGTCCGCGAGCTCGTCCGGGCCCACGGCGGAGAGGTCCGGCTCGGCGACGCCCCCGGAGGGGGGCTCCGCGTGGAGCTGACCTTCCCGTCCGGCCAGGACCGCCGTCAGACCGCGGTGACGGGGGCCGGGTAGCGCTGCACCCAGGGCTGCGCCTCCTCCAGGTGGGCCGCCAGCCGCAGCAGGTCGCCGTCCGCCCCGAGCCGGCCCACGAACTGCACGCCGAGCGGCAGACCGGCCCGGGTCCAGTGCAGCGGGACGCTGATGGCGGGCCGTCCGGTCAGGTTGGCCAGCTGGGTGTACGGCACCCAGCCGATGTTGTCGGCGATGATCTCGTCCATCACGCCGGTGGCGGCCAGCAGCCTGCCCGCCCGCAGCCGGCTGACCATCCGCGAGGCCTTCTGCAACCGGTCCGGCGTCGTGGTGGCGCCGACGGGCAGCGGCGGCTTCGCCAGCGTCGGGGTGAGGAAGAAGTCGTAGCGCTCGTGGAACTCCGCGAGGGCGTGGATGTAGCCGTTGACGTTCTGCAGGGCCCGCAGCATCGGCAGCAGGCCGGTGGCCCGCCCGAGCTCGGCGCTCGCCAGGGTGTCGGCCTCGAAGTGGCTGTCCGGGGCGCCGAGGCGCTGCTTCACGTCCGCGACCTGGCCGTAGAGCTGGCCGAACCAGATGGTGAGGAAGTCGCGGGCCAGCGCCTCGTCGTCGTGCGGCGGGGACACCTCCTCGACCTCGTGGCCGAGCTCGGCCAGGAGCGTCGCGGCCGCCTCCACCGCGGCGACCGCCTCGGGGTCAGGGCTGGCGTTGATCGCCGAGGAGGCCGAGTAGCCGATCCGCAGCCGGCCCGGTCGCTCCCGGACCAGCTCGGCGAAGGGCACCTCGTGCGGGGCGCCCTGGTAGCCGGTGCGCGGGTCCGGTCCGATGATCGCGTCCAGCAGGGCGGCACTGTCCCGGACGGTGCGGGAGAGCACGCCCTGGGTGACCATCCCGAACATCACCTCCCCGGTCTGCGGACCGTAGGGGCCCAGGCCACGGCTGGTCTTCAGGCCGACGAGACCGTTGCAGGCGGCCGGGATCCGGATCGAGCCGCCGCCGTCGTTGGCGCCCGCCGCCGGGACGATGCCCGCCGCGACCGCCGCTCCCGACCCGCCGGACGAGCCGCCCGGGGTGTGCCCGGTGTGCCACGGGTTGCGTGCCGGCCCCCAGTGCTCGGACTCGGTCACGCCCTTGGCCCCGAACTCCGGGGTGTTCGTCTTGCCGAAGACGACCAGCCCGGCGTCCAGGAAGCGCTCGGTGACCAGCGCGTGCCGGTCGGCCACGTCGTGCGCCAGCGACCGTGAGCCGTTGGAGGTCGGGAAGCCGGCGTACTCCTGGCCGAGGTCCTTGACCAGGAACGGCACCCCCGCGAACGGGCCGCTCAGCAACGGGTCGACGGCCTGCGCGTCGGCAACGCCGCCGAGATCGGCGACGACGGCGTTCAGCGTCGGGTTCACCTCGTCGCGGCGGCGGCGGGCCAGCGCCAGCAGCTCGGTGGCGGTGACCTCGCCCCGGGCCACCAGCCCGGCCAGGTCGGTCGCGTCGTGGCGCATGTACTCCTCGGGTTCCATGGCCGGAGGCTACTCGCGAACCGGTCGCTCTCGTCCCGAACGGATGATGTCGAGCCGCGGGAGACACGAGAGGTTGCAGGTACGCGACCCTCGGCGAGGTGTGATGACGATGTGGGACACAGTGCCGGGGGCTCGGCTGGCCTCGTCGTACCGGCACGAGTGGCTGGCCAAGGACGTCCTGGCCGGGATCGTCCTCACCACCCTGCTGGTCCCGCAGGGCATGGCCTACGCCGAGCTCGCCGGACTGCCGGCGATCACCGGCCTGTACACCACGATCATGTGCCTGCTCGGCTATGCGGTCATGGGGCCCTCCAAGATCCTGGTGCTGGGCCCGGACTCCTCGCTCGGCCCGTTGATCGCGGCCACGATCCTCCCGCTGGTGGCCGCCGGCGGCGACCCGGAGCGGGCGATCGCCCTCGCGTCGGTGCTCTCGATCATGGTTGCCGCGATCACCATCGCGGCGGCGGTGGCCAAGCTGGGCTTCGTCGCCGACCTGCTGTCGAAACCGACCATGATCGGCTACATGAACGGCCTGGCCCTCACCATCCTGGTGGGACAGCTGCCGAAGCTGTTCGGGTTCAGCGTCGACGCGAACGGGCTGATCGAGGAGATCAAGGCCTTCGCGCGCGGGCTGGCGAACGGCGAGACGGTGCCGGCCGCGGCCGCCGTCGGGATCGCCGGGACGGTCCTGGTACTGGGGCTCCAGCGATGGCTCCCGAAAGTGCCGGCCATCCTGGTGATGGTGGTGCTGGCGATCGCCGCGACGACCGTCTTCGACCTGGCTGCCCATGGCGTCGACCTGATCGGCGTCCTCCCGCAGGGCTTCCCGCCGCTCACCATCCCGCACATCGGGGCGTCCGACATCGGCCCGCTGCTCGCCGGCGCCGGCGGCATTGCGCTGATCTCGCTCGCGGACACCATCTCCACCGCGTCCTCGTTCGCCGCCCGCAGCGGGCAGGAGGTCCGCGGCAACCAGGAGATGCTCGGGATCGGCGCCGCGAACCTGGCCGCAGGCCTGTTCCAGGGCTTCCCGGTGAGCACCAGCGGCTCGCGTACGGCGGTGGCGGACCGCGCCGGCGCGAAGAGCCAGCTCACCGGGGTGATCGGGGCGGGGCTGATCATCGTGATGATCGTGCTGGTCCCCGGCCTGCTCAGGAACCTGCCGCAACCGGCGCTGGCCGCGGTGGTGATCACCGCGTCGCTGTCCCTCGCGGACCTCCCCGGCACGCTGCGGCTGTGGAAGCAGCGGAGGACGGAGCTGCTGCTCTCCGTCGCGGCGTTCCTCGGCGTCGCCCTGCTCGGGGTGCTGCCCGGCATCGCGATCGCAGTCCTGCTGTCGATCCTGAACGTGTTCCGACGAGCCTGGCTGCCGTACGAGACCGAGCTCGGGAAGGTGCCGGGGCTCGAGGGCTTCCACGACATCCACTCCTACCCCGACGCCCACCACCTCGAGGGACTGGTGATCTACCGGTTCGACGCACCGCTGTTCTTCGCCAACGCGAAGACCTTCCGGGACGAGGTACGGCGGCTGGCCCGCGCGGAACCGCGACCGGAGTGGATCGTGATCGCGGCCGAGCCGATCACCGACGTCGACACGACCGCCTCGGACATCCTGTTCGAGCTCGACGGCGAGCTGGACGCGGCCGGGACCAGCCTGGTGTTCGCGGAGCTCAAGGACCAGGTCCGGCTGAAGATCGACCGCTACGGCCTGGCCCTGGCGATCGAGCCGCGCCACTTCTTCCCCACCCTGGAGGCTGCCGTCAACGCCTACCGGAGCCGGACCGGGGCGGTCTGGGCGCCCGCCCGGGTCCTACCACCCGCATAGGGTCGGGCCCATGGCCTCCGCGCCGCTGTCGACCCGGCCCACCGGTCGTCGTGCCGTGCTCCTGCTGCTGAGCGGTGTGGCTCTGGCGGGCTGCACGAACCCGCGCTCCCCCGCGTCCCCGAGCAGGTCGCCTGCGGCCACCCCCTCACCCTCCCCGCGGTCCACCCCCTCGGGCCCGTCCCCGGCGGCCACCCTGCCACGGGTGCAGCCCTGGACCCCGAGCCCGAACGACGTCTCCCCCGCCTGCAAGCGGGCCGCGGTGAGGCTGGTGGAGCGACGTGGCAACTCCACCGCGACCGCGCTGGAGGTGATCGACGCCCAGTACGGCGGAATCCTCCAGGACTCCGCCAGCGTGCTGGTCGTGTGCCGGTCCTGGCGGCTCTCGGGCCGGCGGCTCACCACGGACGGCCACACCTACGACGTACGTCTCTCGCGCAGGTCGCGCACCGGCTGGCGAGTGACCGCGGTGTTCCCGTCGAGGCCGGGGCCGCGGGCCCCGCACTCCCGAGCCGCCCGCTCGGTGCTGACCAGCGACCGGATCGACCTGCCGCCGGCCGGCATCGCCGACGTCGCGTCGGGGCGGGTGCACGACAGCGTCCTGGTCGCGATGCTCGCGCTGTCGCGGACCTACCGGATCGGGGTCAGCGTCGTCAGGTCCGGCCACCCGGTGCGCGTCTTCGGCACCGACCGGCTCAGCGACCACCCGCGGGGGCGCGCCTTCGACACCTGGAGGATCGACGGACGACCGGTGGTCGACCCCGACACCCCGGCGCGGCTGGTCGCCGGCTACATGCGGGCGGCCGCCGCCGAGGGCTCCTACAACGTGGGCGGTCCCGTCCTGCTCGGGGCGGCTCCGCAGTACTTCAGCGACGACACCCACCACGACCACGTGCACGCCGGGTTCCTGACCTGAGCCGGATCTCGGGTCGTCAGGCCCGCGACAGGCCGGCCGCGGACGCGAGAGAGTGGGTTCATGCAGCAGATGAGCCTCCGCCAGTACATCGACACCCTCGGGCGCGAGGGGTACACCGTCCGCGACGACCACGGCGAGGACCCGATCCTGATCCGGCCGGACGGGAGCGCGGTCGAGACCTGGCGGGAGAACTACCCGTACGACGAGCTGATGAGCCGCAACGACTACGAGGTGGAGAAGTACCTCCTCCAGATCGAGCTGCTGAAGTTCCAGTACTGGGCCCAGGACACCGGGCAGAAGCACGTCATCGTCTTCGAGGGCCGCGACGCCGCCGGGAAGGGAGGCACGATCAAGCGGTTCATGGAGCACCTGAACCCGCGCTCGGCCCGCGTGGTCGCGCTCACCAAGCCCACCTCGACCGAGCTCGGGCAGTGGTACTTCCAGCGCTACATCTCGCACCTGCCGACGTCCGGGGACATCGTCCTGTTCGACCGCTCCTGGTACAACCGCGCCGGGGTGGAGCGGGTGATGGGGTTCTGCGACGAGAACCAGTACCGCACCTTCATGGGGCAGGCGCCGGTCTTCGAGGAGATGCTGCTCGAGTCGGGGGTGAACGTCACGAAGCTGTGGTTCTCGGTGACCCAGCAGGAGCAGCGGACCCGCTTCGCTGTCCGCCAGCTCGACCCGGTCCGGCGCTGGAAGCTGTCCCCGATGGACCTCGAGAGCCTCGACAGGTGGGAGGCGTACACCGAGGCCAAGGAGGAGATGTTCCTGCGCACCGACACCGAGCACGCGCCGTGGTACACGGTCAAGAGCAACGACAAGAAGCGTGGCCGGGTCAACGCCCTCCGGCTGTTCCTCAGCCTCGTCGACTACGAGGGCAAGGACGAGCAGGTCGTGCTCAGCCCGGACACGAGGCTCGTCCAGCGTGGCCGCGAGGCTGTCGGCGACTGAACGCCTCGACCGAACGCCTCACTGGCGAGCTGACGTTCGTCGCCCCCCTCTAGGCCGAGGGTGACCCCGCTGCACTGCAGTCGATCGAGACGATCGGTCGGGAAGTCCTGCCGTCGATCGTCATCACCCGGGCTTGAAACCGAACGGTGACCTGCCGGCCAGGTGCGACCCGGAGGCATTGCGGCCACCCTGCGTCGTGCCACGACCCGTCCTGGTCGATCCACGAGTCCACGGAACCCGACGCGGAGTAGGTCCAGCCGCCGTACTCGATGGCGATCTGCTCGGTTCCGGTCTGCGCGACGGCTGTGTGCCATCCCCCGAGATCGGTCCGGTGACGGGTCCAGGCGACGCCACCCATGAATCCCGCAACGGCGACCACCAGGGCGAGCGCGCCGACGGCGAACGGCCAACGCCTTCTCCGACGGGCCGCTCGGTTCGGCTCGGCGCGGACATCTTGGACGGTCACCGCTGGAGTGTAGGGCGCCTGAGCCCCGCCTGTCTCTAGCTGGCGGGGCTCAGGCCGAGGCGCGCACCTCGCCCCGCCCGGGGCCGACGAGGGCCGACGTGGGCCGGGGCTACGGGGCCACCCCGAGCTCGTCCTCCACGACCGCGGCCTCCTGCCTGGACTGCTCGATGTGCTCCTCGACGATCTCGGTGCTCAGGCAGACCATGTTGGCGATGACGTAGACGAGCACCGACAGGGCGGCCAGGATCAGCGCGGACCACTCGAAGTTGAGCAGGCCCAGGTTCCCGGCTCCTGCGGACTTCTCCGGGAAGTTGCCCAGGTAGGAGACCAGTGCGAGCCCACCCAGCCAGGGGAACAGCCAGGCGAAGCCCTGCCAGAAGTGGAACGCGCCCTGTCGGACCCCGCCGAAGACCTTGAAGATGGCCAGCAGCACGAACCCGAACATCACCGCGATGTAGAGCTTCCACCCGGTCAGCCACCCGGACCAGTAGACGATCAGGTTGGAGGCCCAGAACGCGAGGACCGGGATCACATGACCGCCGGGCAGCCGGAACGGCCGTGGCTGGTCCGGGACCCGCTTGCGGAGGGCGGAGAGCACCAGCGGACCGGAGGCGAAGGAGAGCACGGTGGCCGAGGTGATGAAGCCGACCAGCTGCTGCCAGCTGGGGAAGGGCAGGAACACGATCAGCCCCACCACGAAGGTCACGATCAGGCTGAACAGCGGGACGCCCCGGTCGGTCGTCTTCGCCAGCCGCTGCGGCGCGTTGCCGTTGCGGGCCATCGCGTAGGACAACCGCGAGGTCAAGGTGGTGTAGATGAGCCCGGTGTCACCGGGCGAGACGATCGCGTCGATGTAGAGCAGCACAGCCAGCCACCCCAGCCCGAGAGCCGTGGCCACGGCCGCCAGCGGCCCGAAGCTGTTCTTGAAGTCCAGGTTGCCCCAGGCGTCGGGCCCCTTCAGCAGGCTCGGCTCCAGGGCCCCGATGAAGGCGATCTGCAGAGCGATGTAGATGACCGCCGTGATCAGCACCGAGCCGATGACCGCGATGGGCACGTTCTTCTTGGGGTTGTCGGTCTCCCCGGCCAGTTCGACGCCCTGACGGAAGCCGAGGTAGGAGAACACGATGCCCGAGGTTGCGATCGCGCTGAAGACGCCGTGCCAGCCCTGCGGCTTGAAGCCGTGGTCGGAGAAGTTCGCACCGTGGAACGAGGTGAAGAAGAACGCCACGATGACCAGCACGATGATGAAGAGCTTCCACCACACCAGCACGTTGTTGATGCGCGCGAACCAGCGGATGCCGAAGTAGTTGACCACCACGAACAGTGCCATCAGGACCACCGCGGCGCCGTACCCGAGAGCGGTCAGGGTGTGCACGGTCTGGCCGCCGGTCTGCTTCTCGACCGTGAAGGGCGCGTACTTGGTGGCGTACTGCAGCGACGCCAGCACCTCGATCGGCGCCGTCGTGCTGGCGCCGACCCACGTGATCCATCCCGTCGTGTAGCTCGCGAAGGAGCCGAACGCCAGATGCGGGTAGCGGATCACTCCCCCGGACAGCGGGAACATCACCCCCAGCTCGGCGTACACCAGGGCGATGGCCAGGACCATCACGGCACCGAGGGCCCACGAGATCACGGCCGCGGGACCGGCCTCCTTGGAGGCATTCAGGGCCCCGAACAGCCAGCCGGATCCGATGATCGAGCCGATGCTCGCGAACAGCAGCCCGACGATTCCGATGTGTCTCTTCAGCTGCGGTTCTTCGGTCGTGGTGGAGGTGGAGGTATCACTCGCCATGGGAGATCGATCCCTTTCGCCGATGGCCCGGGCCACCGGATGATTGACGGACTCAGCGCAAAGCCCCTTAGGACTACTCCTCCTCCCGGGCACGAGCAAGCGGCGACGGTTACATCTATATGACAATGCGGACCTAAGCCATGTCCAGGCCGATCGGAGACATCGCCTCGATCAACGACGCACCGCCGCCGGGCGCCGCGGTGCCCGGAGCCCTAACGAGCCATGGTCGCGGAGCGCCCGAGCGACGCGGCGCCGACGACACCGGCGTCGTCGCCCAGCTCGGACACGACCACGCGCAGGTCGGGCGAGGGCTGCAGCATCCACGCTGAGGCACTGTCCGCTATGCGGTCGGCAAGGTCCTGGCCGAGCTTCTCGGCCAGCCCACCACCGACGACGATCGTGTCGACGTCGAGCAGGTTGACCGCCGACCCGACCGAGACGCCGATCATGGCGATCGCGGTGTCGAACAGCGTCGTCGCCAGTGGGTCCTCGTCCTCGAGCGCCTCCGCCCACACCTTCGAGGTGAGGGTCGGCTTGTCCTCTTTGTCGCGAATGTCGAACAGCGAGGTATGCCATCCGGCATCGACCATCGTCGCCGCCGCACCGCGCATGGAACGTCGACCGGCGTAGCCCTCGACACAGCCGCGTCGTCCGCAGGTACACAGGGCACCGCCCGCCTGGACCACCACGTGGCCGATCTCGCCTGCGGCCCCGCGTGCTCCGACGTACGGCCGACCGTCCAGGATCAGCGCACCGCCCACGCCGGTGCCGAGCCAGAGACCGAGAGCGTTGCGAGCGCCGCGCGCGGCACCGTCGAGCCACTCGCCGAGCAGACCCACGTTCGCGTCGTTGCCCAACGCCACCGGGATGCCGAGCCGGTCACCGAGGTCGCCGGCCAGGTCGACCTGCTCGTACCAGTTCGCCAGGTTGGGGACCGTGAGGACCCGGCCCTCGTTGACCACGCCCGGAATCCCGACCCCCGCCGCGATGGGATCTCCGTCGAGGGCCGCTACCAGGTCGGCGATCGCCGAGAGGACGGCCTCGGGACCTTCCGTGGGCGTCGGCGTCTTCTCGCGGGCGTGCACCTGGTGGTGGTCATCGACCAGACCCACCTCGATATTCGTGCCTCCGACATCCACCCCGGCGACGAGCAGACCCGGCTCAGCCAAGGTCTTGACCTTCTGGTGCACTCGGACGCGGACGTCCAGACGGATCGACCCGCAGCACCTGCTCGGGCTCGCGACCGCCATCGGTCTCGGTCACGCCGGTAACCGCGTCGCTCAACGCGTTGACCACGTCTGCTCCTCCTTGGACCGTGAACGGATCGGCCGTGCAGCCGTGGTCCAACGTAGCGCCTCTGACGGGGCGTCCGGCGGGTGCGAAAAAGGCGGCCATGTCCGAAGAAGGGGCAGAAGACCTGTACGCGACCTGCCACCGTGGGCAAGGATCGGGGTAATCGAGACATGGAGGTATGTGATGCACGGACAGGTCATCACGGTCGGCGTGGACGGCTCCAAGGCGTCGTTGACGGCGGTGCGGTTCGCGCTCGAGGAGGCAAAGCTGCGCGGTGCCACGGTCCGCGCCGTGACCGCCTGGGAGGCGGATACCGCCTATGCGGCTCGCGGCTTCCCGCTGTTGGAGGAGGAGCGCGCCGCCCACGTGAAGTCCGCGACGAAGGTGCAGGAGAAGACGATCGAGCTCGCCCTGCAGGCGGTGCAGGACGCACCCCCGATCGAGCGCAGGATCGTGCGCGGACGACCCGGTCAGGCGATGGTGGCGCTGTCTGTGGACGCCAGCTTGCTCGTCGTCGGCACCGAGCACAAGGGCGCCCTCAAACGCGTCGTGGTGGGTTCGACCAGCGCACATTGCGCCAAGTACTCACGGGTCCCCGTGGTGGTGGTGCCGTTCGTCGACTCAGACCTCTACCTCGGCGAGGACTGAGTCCCGCAGATCACGATCGGTCGGGATCCACGGGATCCACGGGATTCAGCGATGCGATGGCGAGGACCTGGGCTGCCGCTCGGCGCGCTTCTTGATGCCCAGCAGCATCTTGCGCTCCATGACCGCGTGCGGCAGCTCGATGAACAGCACGTAGGCCGCTCCGGAGACGTCGCGGTGCGCACGGGACCGGGCCAGCAGCCGGCAGCTCGTGTCGTCGACGGGGTCCACGACGTAGGCCCCCCAGTCCTCGATGACCAGCGCGCGCGGCGGGTCGACCGCGGTCAGCCGGGTCGCGTAGCCGGGGAAGACGGCCAGCGCGTCACCCGCCCGCCGGTGCTGCCACTCCTCGTGGACCTCCTCGGCGCTTCGCAGCCGGCAGCCGGCGAGGTTCTCCAGCCAGTCGTAGGAGTAGAAGCCGGCGCGGTCCTGTCCGATCTGCACCAGCCAGCGCCATACCTGCTCCGCGGGGGCGTCGACGGTCACCGCACGGGTGACCGTGAACAGCGACCTGCCGGTGTCGTCACCGGGCAGCCGGCGCCCACGCTCCTCCTCGGTGCAGCCCCAGCCCCGGAGCCAGGGCCGGACGACCCGGTGGTCGACGACCGGGGCGAGCACTCCGAGCGCGGTGAGCCACCAGGCGGCCCGTCGCGACCGGCCCGAAGACACCCGCAGCGGCCATCGGCCCAGGGCGGACACCGGGCCGAGCACCTCGAGGGCGTCCAGAAGCAGCGGTCCCGTCACGACCACGCCGACCGCCCGCAACAGCGCCAGCGGTGCGGGTCGTGCGGTGGTCTCGGAGCCGGCTGACATGACCGTCAGTCAAGGCGTACGGCATGGGGCCGACCAGGGACGAACGACCCCTCCTCGAACGCGACTCGGCTGCGAGCCCGCCGTCACCGCTCCGCGAGGTAGGGGTCCGCCCACGCGCTGATGATCCTGGCCGCCCGCTTGGCCTGGTCGCGACCGGTGAGCAGGTGGTCCGCGCCCTCCAGCGACACGAAGTTGCGGGGGTGCCGGGCGGCCCGGAAGATCTCGCTGGCATTCGCGATGCCGACCGTGTTGTCCGTCGGGGAGTGCATCACCATCAGCGCCCGATGCAGCGTGCGGATCTGCTCGCGGAGGTCGGCCGCGCGGACGTCCTCGATGAAGTGCCGCCGCAGGGTCAGTGCCTTGCCGCCGATCAGGAAGGTCGCCTCGCCCTCGGCGAGGATCCGCTCCACGAGCGCGTCATAGTTGTGCTCCACGTGGCTCGGATCGTACGGCGCCCCGATGCTCACCACGGCTCGCACCGAGTCGACCTGGTGGGCCGCTGCGATGACGGCCGCTCCGCCGAAGGAGTGCCCCACCAGCAGCCTCACCTCGCGGCCGGAGTCGTTCATGAACCGGGCGGCCTGGGCCGTGTCGGCGAGCTTGTGGGAGAACGACCCGTCGCCCCAGTCGCCCTCGGAGTCGCCGAGCCCCAGGTTGTCGAACCGCAGCATCCCGATGCCCTCGCCGGCCAGCTGCTTGCAGATCCGGCTGGCCGCGGGGCTGTCCTTGCTGAGCGTGAACCCGTGCGAGAACACCCCCCACCCTCGGGTCGGGCCCTCGGGGTGGTCGATCCGTCCGGCGAGCCGGGGACCGCTGGTGCTGGGGAACCAGACTCGCTCTGTCACACGGTCATGCTCCCAGACCGGTGCGGTCAGCCGAGGATCCGGCTCTTCTGCTCGGCGAACTCCTCCTCCGTCAGCACGCCCTGGTCCCGCAGGTCCGCGAGCTGCTTGAGCTGGTCCAGCTGACCCGAGTCGAGCCCTCCCGAGGACGGCACCGACTGCTGCTGGCTCTGCTGAGCGGCGAGCGCGGCCTGCTCGTCCGGGCCCTCGTCCTGGTACTGGTCCTGGTCCTGGTACTGGCTCTCGGCCTTCTTCCGGGCGTGGTGTGCCGCGACTCCCGCCGCCACACCGGCACCCACCACCGCACGTCGCCGCATCCTGCGCCTCATCGGGGGCATGTCGTCTCCTCAGCTCTCGGTCTCGTCGTTCTCTGCTTCCAGCTCGTCCAGCGCCGCCGCCACGTCGTCGGCGGGGATCCGCTCGAAGCCCAGCAGCACCGCGCCCTTGCTGCGCAGCGCCATGCCCGCCTTGATCGCCCAGGTGTTCTCCCAGGCCACCATCGCCACCGCGGAGCCGGCCGGCAGATCCGCCACCGCGGCCCGTGCGTCCGCGTCCGTGAGCAGCCCGGGGGCGTCACCCCGGATCGCGACCAGGTCCGGGATGCCGTCCCCGTCCAGGTCGGTCACCTCGGCCAGGGTCACCTCCCCGGTGGCGTCCTTGGCCACCAGGACGATGTCGAGGATCCGCACCGTCCCGGCCCGGACGAGCTCGACGACCGCCTCCGCGAAGCTCCCGTCGAGCTCGGCTGTGGGGAGACCCACGACGAGTACGTCGACGGGTCCGACTGGGCGTACCTGCGTGGTGGTCATGGGCCCTCCTGGAGTCGACGGCGGAGTCACCGCCCTGGTGAGAGCGTGCTCCCGCTCCGGCCCCGGGTCCTCATACTTGTCGGATGATTCGCGCCGGATCACCGTCACGACGGCGGGCTCATCCCCGGTCGGGCAACCCGAAGAGCGACTGCTCGTGCGTCAGGGCCGCCAGGTGCGCCTTCGCCGCGGCGGCACCGCGTGACGTCACGCCGAGCTTGGCCAGGATGTGTGAGACATGCACCGACACCGTCTTGGGTGAGATGGAGAGGGTCTCGGCGATGGCGGCGTTGGAGGCCCCGGTGGCGATGAGGCGCAGCACGTCGAGCTCGCGATCGGTGAGGCCGAGGTCTGCCACGAGGCGGGGCGTGGATGACGTGAGGCGCAGGTTGGCGCGGCGGGCCGCGGCGAGCGCATGGTCGACCAGGGGCGTGGCCTCGAGCCGCTCGCCGATCTCGATGGCTTCCCGCAGGGCGCGTCGCGCCTCGGTTCGTCGGCCGTCCTCGCTCAGGGTGACACCCCAGCGCACGAGAGCCCGGGCCAGGAGCTGCGGTCGGGCGACCTGCCGCCACCGGTCCACGACGGTCGCCCACGCTGCGGCCGAATCCGAGCCACGCCAGCGCGCGACCTCGGCGCGCACGTGTGCGACGTACGCGGCGTCGCGCGCGTTGCGGGGCCGCAGGAGCTCCACCAGGTGCTCGACGCGGCCGATGGTCCAGGCCCCATCCCCGTTCTCGGGATCGAGGCTGCGGGCGTCCGCCTCGCTGCGCGCAGTCATCTCCAGGAGCGGTAACAGGTACCCGGGGTTGGTCGTCATCTCGTCCTCGATCAGCACCGGGCGGACCTGGCAACGCACCTCGTCCACGTCGCCGCGGTAGCTCGCGGCCTCCCCGTAGGTGTAGCTCGACGCCAGCAGGTCCCCGAGACCGCGTTCGGCCAGTCCGCCCCGGCGTGGTTCGGGTGGCATGTCCGAGGTCCGGGTCGGTCCGCCGCCGCGCCAGACGTCCAGGTGATCGGCGAGTCGCCGCACGGACCAGAAGACGTGGGTCGGCAGCTCGATACTCGAGGCCCGCTCGAGAACCTCACTGGCCTCCTCCCATCGGCCGACGTCGAGGAGCCCCTCCGCCAGGTTGGCGCAGGCCATGCCCCAGAAGGCCGGAAGCGGGCCCGGCCGGTCGCCACCGAGCCACTCGACAGCGCGCGCGATGGTGGTCAGGTCCTCCGGGTCTCCCGCAGTCCACTGCACCCAGGCCAGGACGCTGAGGCTGTCCGCGATCACGAACAGGTCGTTGCTGCGCCGAGCCTGCCGTACGGCGGTCTCCGCCGTGACGACGGCGCTGCGGTCGTTGCCCAGAGAGGACTGGACACGCGCCAGCATGCACCTGGCACGGACACCCAGCAGGGTCTCGCCGGCGCGTTCGGCCACCGAGACCGCTTCGCGGGCCCACGGTTCCGCAGCCGCGGGGTCTGCGTCCTTCAGCAGAGCGTCCGCGGCGGCGAGGCACGCGAGGATGCGTGGGTGCGCGGCGACCTCCTCGGTCACGAGCGATGCCGCGGCCATCACCTCCTCCGTGGTCAGGTGGTCGTCGCCGCCCCACTGCGCCCAGTCCCAGAGGAGGTCCAACATCGCCTTGCGGAACGGCGGCGCATCGGCCGGCAGGGCCGCACGGGCGGCGTCGACCAGACGTTGGGTCTCCGCTACCCGCCCACTCGTCAGGTGCGCGGCCTCTGCGGCCTCACCCAAGATCTCGGCGAGATCCGTGCCCGTGCGTGCGGGAGCGTCCTGGACGTGGTGCCAGATCGCCGCCGCCTGGCACAGCAGCTGCCGCCGTTCCGGGTATGCCGACAGTCCCTCGGCGAGGTCGGCGGCCTCGAGGCAACGCTCCAGGGCCGGGCCCCACTCATGTGCCTCCGCCAGGTGATGGGCCTGCTCGACAGCTCGGTCGAGACCCGGAGGCCTCTCCGCGACCACCCTGGCCCAGCGTCGGTGCATCCCTCGGCTCGCGTGGGGCATCAGCCGGGCCAGGGCCGCCTCGCGCAGCAGGGGGTGTCTGAAGGTCACGGTCCCGGCGCGCCGTACCAGGACACCGTGGGCGACCGCGGCCGCGAGCCCCCGGTCGGCCTCGTCAGCCGGGAGCCGGCAGGCCGAGGCGAGCTCATCCGCCGTCGGCTCCCGCATCGACAGGGCTGCGGTGTCGACGACACAACGGGCGCTCGCCGTCAGGCCGGACAGACGGTGACCGAGAAGCCGGTCAGCCACGTCGCCGGCCCCTCCGAGGTCGTCGAGACCGAGCGAGACCACCTCTTCGACGAGCAGCGGAACACCCCCCGACACCTCGACGACGCGCGCCAGGTGCCCCGCGTCCATGCCCTCGCCGCTGATCTGCGCGACCTGCTCACCGACCTCGGCATCGCTGAGCCGCGGCACGACGACTGAGACCGCGTGCGGCAGCCCGCTGAGGTCGGCGACGAAACCAGACCGCTGCCCGAACGCCGGGTCGTCGCTACGGAAGGACACCATCACCGCGAGCCGCTCGGTGCGGACCGAGCGCAGCACGTAGTCCAGCAGCTGCTGGCTCGAGGCATCCATCCAGTGCGCGTCCTCGACCACCAGGAGGACCGTCCTCGGACGAGCCGCCCGCAGCAGGACGTCCGCGACCGCTGCGTACACCTGTGCCTCGCTGGTCTCGGTGCGGGGAGCGGCCACCTGCGAGACGCCCGCCTCGGGGACCAGCTGCTCCAGCACGGCCGTATGGGGCGTGCTCAGACGGAGGAACTCCTCGGCACCTAGGCCGCGCCGCAGGTCGCGCAAAGCGGCAGCGATGGGAGCGAGGGGCATCGCCTGCGCCGCCCCGAGCGAGCACGGCCCGCGCAGCACGAGACAGGTCCCCCGGTGCTCGCTGACCACCGCCTCGACCAGACGTGTCTTGCCGATCCCGGCATCGCCGCGGAGAACGACCAAGCCGGGGACTCCGCCGGCGGCTCCGGCCACGATCCGTCGCAGCTCGCGGAGCTCGGCGTCGCGGCCCACCATCGCAGGACTCACCTGCCTCATGAGGACCATCGTGGCACCCCCGATCAGCATCACGGGACCAGCACGCAACCGGGCCCGACCCGGTCCAGACGCTCCGTAGGCTCGCGGCCGGCCCGCGGCGATCTCGCAGCGGTCAGCCCCCGAGTCCGAGCCCTTCGCCTCTGGCCCGGCCCGGGGGTGGAGCGGTGTCCTGTCGGGTGAGCGCGAACCCGCCCGGCTGACATGACCGCAGGAGGCCCGATGCCCTGGCGCAGCGACCATCCCCTCAGGAGGGTCGTCCTCGCCGTGGCGGGAGGGGCGGTCGGACTGACCGTCTCCGGCATCGTGGTGCTGAACCTACACATCCTGGCCGGCTTGGAGGAGGGCTACGCCGCCAGTCCACGGGAGGTCTGGGACCGCTCGGTCCTCCTCGCCCTGGCCGACATCGCCCTCCTTGTGGCCGGCGCCGTGGTCGGCTTCATCGCGTCGTGGAGGCGATCGGGCCGATCGCCGTAGCCAGGGCAAGCCGGCGCTCGCGGTCGCCGAGGAGGCCGCTGAGCGCGGCCGCCCGCCACGCACCGCGTGGAACGCGCCTGGAACAGGCGACCCTGGAAGCACGATCAGCGTGTCGTTCGGCTTGCCAAGCGCGGGCTCGGTAGAACTAGCCATGCCCTCTCGGAGAGCCGGTTCACGGTGACAGCCAGCGACTACGACGACTTCGCGAACGCCTACTCGGCGGAGAACGAGTCCAACCTCTTCAACGCCTACTACGAGCGGCCGGCGATGCTGGGCCTCGCCGGTGAGGTCTCAGGCCGTCGGATCCTTGACGCGGGGTGCGGTTCCGGGCCGTTGTCGGCAGCGATTCGCGCCAGGGGCGCCGTCGTCAGCGGTTTTGACGCGAGTGCGGCCATGGTCGAGCTGGCCCGCCAGCGGCTGGGTGAGGACGCCGACGTGCACGTCGCGGATCTCGGGGCGCCGTTGCCGTTCGCCGACGCCGAGTTCGATGACGTCGTCGCCTCCCTCGTCCTGCACTACCTGGAGGACTGGACCGGCCCACTCTCGGAGCTGCGTCGGGTGCTGAAGCCAGGCGGTCGCCTGATGGTCTCGGTGAACCACCCCAGCGCCTACGCGATCGTGTATCCCGACGCCGACTACTTCGCGGTCACCAAGTACTCCGAGGACTACACGTTCGACGGACAGGTGACGTGGCTGACCTTCTGGCACCGACCACTGCACGCCATGACGGATGCCTTCACTGCCGCAGGGTTCCGCATCGCTACCGTCAGCGAGCCACCTCCGGCGCCGGACACTCCTCCGGAGGTGCTTCCCCCCGGCTTGGAGCAAGGAACGTCGTTCATGTGCTTCCTCTTCTTCGTCCTTGAGGCCGTCTGAGACCGAGCTCCGGCCGGACCCACAGGACCCACAGCCGACGACAGCTCGCAGGAGAGTCGCACCCGGCGACGGTCTCCGGACGCGGGTCACCCCTCAGAGGTCAGGGGAACGTCCGCGAAGGCGGCGTGCCGACTCCCGACCTTTCGCGCTATCGCCAGGTGTCCGCCCAGGTACCCGCCGACTCCCGAGACGGCCGCTCCGACCAGGGCGAGGCGGGCCCCGGCACGGTGCCGGCCGCGGGCGCGGGCCGCCCACGACACCGCGTACAGACCGATCGCGACCCCGTTGGTGACGGCGTGGACCAGGCCCACCCGCTTGTCGCGCGCGCCGGCCGCCGACCACTCCGCCCAACCGGTCCAGGCTGTCGGCCCTGCTGCGACCAGCCCGAACCCGATCAGCCTCCGGGCCGCGGCGGGCGAGTCGGGTCCACCGAGCAGGTCCAGCAGGCTGGCGGAGGTCCAGGTGCCGAGCACCAGGTCGGTGAGCACCGGGTGGACCGCGTGGCCCAGCCGCTCGCCGCGCAGCACCGCGGCTCGCGCCCCGGTGCCGAACGCGGCCTGGATCGCCGGCTCCACCGCGTCCACGGCCGCGTAGAGCGGGGTGGACTCCTCGAGCCGGCGGGTCCACCGCACGATGCTGGGCAGCCGTTCGTCGGGGTTCATTCACGTCTCCTCGCTGGGCGTGGCACCTTCCGCCCAACCTCCCCCGCGCCGCACCCGAGGTCAAGAGGTCCGGCGAAGCCGGACGACCCCGAGGACTGCCACCAGGAGGGCAGTCAGGGCGAAGACCGCCCAGGTGAGAAACGCGTGGTCGGCGCCGGGGAGGAACCGGCCGGGCACCGCGCCGGCGGCGTACACCGAGACGATGACGGCCAGGCCGACCGCGCCACCGAGCTGCTGGAACGTCTGCGGCAGACCCGAGGCGGAGCCGGCGTGCTCGGGGGCGACGCCGGTCAGCACCGCCGAGGTGGCGGGCATGAACACCAGGCCGGCCGAGAGGCCGTTGAGCAGCATCGGCCCGAAGGCGCCGCTGAGGTAGCCGTCGCCGGCCGAGACCTGGCTCAGCCAGGCGAAGCTCGTCGCGAGACCGACCGTGCCGATCACGAACATCGGGGTCCGGCCCAGCCGGGCGAGCACCCGGGGCGTGACCCGCGACATGGCGAAGATGCCGATCGTCAACGGCAGGAAGGCCACGCCCGTGGTGAGCGGGCCGAAGCCGACCTGGCCCTCGAGGTACTGCACGGCGAGGAAGAACATCGACATCTGGCCACCCACGACCAGGGCGATGATGCCCAGCCCGCTGAGGCGACGACGGCTGCGCAACAGCACGGGCTGGATCATCGGGTGCGAGACCCGCGTCTGGGACACCGATCAGGGCCCACACGATCGACACGGTGACGAGGGTCGCGCTGAGGGCGCCGACGACGTCGAAGCGGCCCGGGCGCAGCGGGGTCTCGTCCAGCACCCGCCGGGTCACGGCGAGCACCGCCAGGCCGATCGGGATGTTGATGAAGAGGGTCCAGCGCCACGAGCCGAGATCGGTCACGGCGCCTCCGAGCAGCAGGCCGAGCGACATACCGCCCGAGGAGGCCGCGCCGAAGAGGGCCAGCGCCCGGTTGCGAGCCGCCTCGTCGGGTGCGCTGGTGGTGAGCAGGGCGAGCACGCCGGGTGCGGCGAGCGCGGCCCCGACGCCCTGGGCGCCACGGGCGGCGACCAGCCACTCGGGCGTCTGGGCCAGGCCGCCGGCGAGGGAGGCGAGGGTGAAGACCGCCAGGCCGATCTCGAAGGTACGGCGGCGCCCGAAGACGTCGCCGAGGCGGCCACCGAGCAGCAGCAGGCCGCCGAAGGCGAGCGTGTAGGCGTTGAGCACCCAGGACAGCCCGGCCGGACCGAAGTCGAGGGCGTCGTCGATGCGGGGCAGGGCGACGTTCACGGCCGTCGCGTCGAGGATCAGCATCAGCTGGGCGACGAGCACGATCGCGATGCCGGCGGCGGCCCGGCCGGCGCTCGGCGGGAGGTCGGTCGGCGGCTCGGGGCCCGTTCCGAGAGGAGCCCTATGCGCGCCGACGCGCGACGCAACCGTGACCGCATCGTGGAGGTCGCCCGCGAGGTCTTCCGCGAGCACGGGAGAACCTGCACGACGCGATCATGCAGAGCTGGGTCGACCGGGTCGACGAGGCCGCCGACAAGGCCCTGACCCACGAGGGGCCCCCGCGCGACCAGCTGCTGGCCTGGTTCGCGGCGTACGTCGCCCTGATCAGCCTGCACAAGGGCGGCCCCGCCAAGATCACCTCGGCGATGGGCGACCCGTCCTCGCCGATCGTGCACAAGTGCCAGGTGCTGTCCGGGGCCACCGACCGGGTGGTCGCCCGCCTCCGTGACGAGGGCGCCCTGCGCAGCGACGCCGACACCGTGCAGATCTGCCGGCTCGTCGGCGGGGTGGCCGCCGTTGCCGACCAGGGCGGCCTCGAGGAGAGCGCCGTGCGGCCGCTGCTCGAGTTCGTGGCCGACGGGCTGCTCACCCCCGCCGGAGCCTGACGCTCCCCTGGCTGAACCCGCGGTCAGCGGGGCAGCCGGTCCCCCCGGCTGTCGGTCAGCTCGGCCGGAGCGGTCAGCCGCCACGCCTCGAAGGTGAGCTCGGCCAGCTCGTCGCGCTCGACCCCCTCCAGCCGGACCACCACCCAGCCGAAGCCACCGGAGGTGAACTGGACCTCGAACGTCTCCGGACGCTCGGCGACCAGGGCGAGCTGCTCGGTGAGGGTCTGCTTGAGGCCGACCGTGCGAGTGGGCTCCCAGAGGTAGCCGAAGGTCCGCCCACCGACCGCGATCCGCCAGTAGCGGCCGTTGTCGGAGCGGGTGACCTCCGGGAGCTGGTCGGCCAGCTCGAAGAGGTCGGTGATGCTGCATCCGGTCACCGGGCCATCCTGGCAGCCGGCCCGGGCCCGATGGCGCTCGACGCGAGGGCACCGCCCGTGGGGACGTGACGCCGAGCAGCGCACGGGGCCGGGGTGGGGCACAACCACCCCGTGGGGACGGTGACCGAAGTCCTAGCGGGGCCGGCCGGCCGGCTCGGCGGCCGTGGCGTCAGACGCCGGCGGGGTCCCCACCCGGTGGGCAGCGGGACCGAGGGCGAGCCTGCTGGGCCACCAGATCCGGTCGCCGAGGTCGAGGTTGAGCGCGGTGACCAGGACGGATCGCACGACGAGGGTGTCGAGCATGACCCCCAGGGCGACCGCCGTCCCCATCTCGGCGAGGAACACCAGCGGCAGGGTGGCGAGCACCGCGAACGTCGCCGCGAGCACCAGCCCGGCCGAGGTGATCACGCCGCCGGTCGCCGACAGGGCGACCAGGGAGCCTTCGCGGGTGCCCCGGGTCAGGGACTCCTCCCGGACCCGGGTCATCAGGAAGATGTTGTAGTCGATCCCGAGGGCGACCAGGAAGACGAACACGAACAGCGGGAAGGACGCGTCCGCGTGGTCGAAGCCCTGCCCGTGCGCGAACAGCCGCGTGAAGACGGTCCGGAACAGCAGCGTGGACAGGCCGAGCGCGGCCCCGAACGACAAGATCACGGTGCCGATGAGCAGCAGCGGGGAGACCACGGCCCGCAGCAGCAGCATCAGGATCAGGGTGACCACGAGCAGCACCACCGGGATGATCAGCCGGTTGTCGTGGCTGGACGCCCGCTCGATGTCGAGGTAGATGGCCGACGTCCCCCCGACGAGCGCGTCCGCGCCGGAGACCCGGTGCACGGCGTTGCGCGTCGCGTCCACCCTGTCCAGGGCGGCCGGGGACGCCACGTCCCCCGGCACCGTCGCGGTCGTCAGCGCCACCCCTCCGACCGGCGGGACCGAGGTGTCCGGCGTACCCAGGCCCGGGACCGCCTTCATCGCCTGCGCCACGGCCGGCTGCGACGCGGCCCGGCTCACCACCATGAGCGGGGTTGAGCTGTCGGCCAGGCCGTGGGTCGTCAGCACGCGCTGACCGGTCACGGAGTCGAACGCCTTGGTGTACTGGTCCTCGGTCGTGAGGCCGTGGGCGTCCAGCCGCAGCAGCCCGAGACCGGCGATGGCGAGCGCGGCGGCGGTGCCGACCCAGACCGCGCGCGGCCGCACCGCGACGCGGCGACCCACCCGGGCCCAGAAGCCACGCGAGGTCGGCTCGGCCGACCCGAAGGTGGGGCGCCTGGGCCAGAACACCCAGCGGCCGACGATGACCAGCAGGGCCGGCAGCAGCGTCACCATCACGAGGAGCGTGATGGTCACCCCGATCGCGTTGACGGGACCGAGACCGGCAGTGGAGTTCATCTCCGCCAGCATCAGGCAGAGCATCCCGGCCACCACCGTGCCGGCGCTGGCGAAGATCGCCGGGGCGGCGCGGTGCAGCGCGACCGCCATCGCCTCGTGCCGGTCCTCGTGCCTGCGTAGCTCCTCGCGGTAGCGGGCGATCAGCAGCAGGGCGTAGTCGGTGCCCGCGCCGATGACCAGCACGGTGAGGATGCCCTGGCTCTGCCCGTTGACGGTGAGGCCGGCGTACTTGGCCAGGAAGTAGATCACCGCCTCGCTGGTGAACAGCGCGAAGACGGCCCCGACGATCGGCAGCACCCACAGCACCGGGCTGCGGTAGGTGAGCAGCAGGATCACGATCACCACGGCCAGGCTCGCGAACAGCAGGGTGCCGTCGATGCCGGCGAAGGCGTCGGCCGAGTCGGCCGCCTGACCGCCGGGACCGGCGACGTGCACGGTCACCCCGCCGATCGCGGTGATGTCGCGGATCTGGGCCGCGGCGTCGGGCATCGAGTTCCAGCCGTTCTTGCCGAAGTTGAAGGTGACGACGGACTGGGCGACCACGCCGTCCTTGGACGGGATCGGACCGACCACGTCCCCCACCACGCCGTCGATGCCCTGGAGGTCGGCGACCTGCCCCTTGATAACCGCCAGGTCGCCCGGGGTCAGTCCGCCAGGGCGGACGTAGACCACGACCGTGGGGATGTCGTTCTGGTCCTGGAACGGCGCGAGCTGCTGGAGGGCCCGCGTCGACTCGGCGCTCGCCGGCAGCCAGGACGACGCCTCGTTGTTCTGGACGTCGGTGAGGCTGCTGGCGAAGCTCGAGGACACGCCGAGCAGGACGACCCAGAAGGCGAGCACGATCCACTTGGTGACACGGCCGGTGAGCTTGCCGGCGACCTGACGGTGCATGGAGTGCTCCAAGGCGGACCGAGGGAAAACGAGACGTCCGAGGTCTCCCTCGATCACACTCCCCGGGCGTTGCCGGAGTCAACGCGTTTCCGGGCCATCACGGATGACCCGATCTACCCACACCCGCAGCACCGGGTACGGCGGACCGGACGGCGGTCAGGGGTCGCGGCGCAGCACCAGGATGCTGGCGTCGTCCTCGGCGGAGGGATCACGGCACTCGGCGACAGCCGGTCGCAGAGCACGCCGGGGTCCGGCACCCCGGTGGCCGTCCGCAGCATCCGGTCGAGCCCGTCGGAGATGTCCTCCTCGCGACGCTCGACCAGCCCGTCCGAGTAGAGGACCACCTGCTCGCCCGGCACCATCACGTGGGTGGACTCCTCGGGTGCCGCACCGTCGGGGGCCGTGCCGAGGGGCGGCCCGGGCTCCAGGACCATCAGCCGGGCAGGCTCCCCCGGTGGCACCAGGCACGGAGCGAGGATGGCCCGTCGACGCCACCCGGACGAGCCCGGTGACCGGGTCGATCACCATCACGACGGCGGTGGCGAAGACGTCCGGGAGCAGCCTGGCCCGATCAACCGGTCGAGTCGCTGCAGGAGGAGCGCGGGGCTGTCCTCCTCGACCACGTAGGCACGCAGGCCGTTGCGCAGCTGTCCCATCGACCCGGCGACGCCGACACCGTGCCCGGCGACGTCGCCCAGCACGCAGACCACCTTGCCGTCGGGCATCCGCACCGCGTCGTACCAGTCCCCGCCGACCTGCCCGCCGGCGCGAGGCTGGTAGTCGGCCGCCATCGTCCAGCCGGGCACGTCGGGTAGGTGGTCGGGCAGCAGGCTGCGTTGGAGGACGTCGGCGGTCGAGGCCAGCCGGCGGGACCGGTCGTAGAGGGTGTCGAGCAGGGTGCGCCGGAACACGGCGGCCAGCTCGACGTCGTCCCTGGTCCACGGCGCGCTGTGCCCCCGCAGGTGCTCCTGCCACTTGGCGAAGGACTTGCGGGGGTTGATCCTGCCCACGTCGCCCTCGTGGGTCTCGGCCGTGTGCGGGTCGCCTGCCCAGGACACGGTCTGGATCAGCTCGGGCCGGCACCAGACGACGTACTGGTCATCGGGAAGCGACAGCACCAGCACTCCGCAGGCGCGTTCGGTGATCTCGTCAAAGGACGCCAGCTCGTCGGGCACCTGGGCCAGCGCCCGCACCTCGTCCCCGTCGGCCCGGGCCCGGGCCACCAGTGCCCGTACCGCGTCGATGGACGGGACCACGCCCACCGTGGAGTCGACGCCCTCGAGCGACACCGCCGCGCCGCCGGCCGGCACCAGGTCGAGCACGGAGCGTGCGCGCCGGGTCAGCGACACCGCCGCGGGCCGGCTCTCGTCCCCCGCCGCCGCGTTCAGGGCGGACAGGGTGGACCGCGACAGCGTGAGCCGTCGCTCGGACTCCCGTCGCGCGGTCTCGACGAGCCTCAGCGATAGCGTCTGCCCCAGGAACTCGGCCGCGGCCCTGATCTCGTACGACGGCCGGAGCGGGCCGCGGTAGTGGTGGCAGGCGATCATGCCCCACAGCTCGCCGTCGTCGATGAGCGACACCGACATCGACGCGGTCACGCCCATGTTGTGCAGGTACTCCAGGTGCACCGGGGAGACGCTCCGCAGCACGGCGTGGCTGAGATCGAGCGGACGCCCCGTCTGGGGGTTGATCTCCGGCACCAGCGGGACCGGGACGTAGTCCACGTCGGCGATCAGCCGGAGCCAGCTGCTGCGGTAGAGCCTCCGGGCCTGCGCGGGGATGTCCGAGGCCGGGTAGTGCAGGCCGTGGAAGCTGATGAGGTCGCCGTCGGCGCGCCGGTCCTCAGCGACGACCTCGCCGTTCCATTCGTCGTCGAAGCGGTAGAGCATCACCCGGTCGAAACCGGTCAGCCGGCTCACCTCCTCGACGGCGACCTGGTACAGCTCGTCGAGCGCCCGGCTCCGATGGATGCGGCTGATCGACGCGCGGGTCAGCGGGTAGGTCCGCGCGGACGGCGCGGGTCCGGCCAGTGGCTCGATCTCGACGACCAGCAGCCCGTCGGTGCGGCTGCAGCACCGCCTCCACCGTCCGCTCCTGACCCTCGACGAGCAGCCTCGTCTCCACCGGGAACTCTCCGCGGGATGGCTCGACGACGGCACGTTCTCCAGGTCCGAGCGGCGCAGGCCGCCGACCGCGTCCCCGAGCGGCCGGCCGAGCAGGTCCGCGGGCTCGACCTCGAGGAGGTCGGCACAGTTCGCGGACACCACGCGTACGACGAGGTCGGGCTCGCTCACGGCGATCAGGACCCCGTGCGGCTGGATGGAGCCGGGGATGTGGATGGGTTCGTCGGCGCAGCCGTCGAGGTCGGCGGGCGCCTTGTGGGGCTCGGTCACCTCGGCACCGGCGCACGGGCGTGCCAGTCGACGACGGCGTCGAAGGTGGAGCGTGCCGACTCGATCACGTCGTCCGCGTCGGCGGGATGCTGCTCGACCCAGCCGGTGATGACCGCGCGGCACTCCCGCCACAGCCGCCCGACGTCTCGCCCGCCCGAGCCCAGGAAGTGGCAGACCTCCGGCGGCAGGCCGGCGTCGAGCAGCCGGGCGCGCAGCTGACGTCCGCCCAGGGTCGAGCCCTCGACGACGTACAGCGCGCCGAGCCCGTCGGCCGTGGTCCGGAGCGGCGGGACCTCGGGGCACGCCGGCAGCCCGGCGAGCGCTGCCGGCCCGCACCCGAGGGCGCCGAGGTCCGCGGCCAGCAGCGGAAGCCTGCGGCGGGGCTCCCGGGCCAGCAGGCCGGTCCGCCGGTGCCAGGCGTCCAGTCGCGGCTCGAGGACGGCGTAGTAGCCGTACCAGCGCTCCAGGACCGCCCGGTAGCCGCGCCGGCTCGGGCTGTCCAGCAGGGGCGCCAGGACCGCCTCCGCCGCCTCGTGCTGCCGCCGGGTCCGGTCCCGCAGCCGCGACATGACCGGCTCGGCGTCCGGACCTTGCATGACGACCACTCGGGACTCCTGTCACTCCCCCGGCACCTCCTCGCGACGCTACGTCGCGGGCAGCCGGCGCGACAGGGGCCTTTAGACCTTCGGCGGTCGAGCGGGACCGTGCCGACCGCCGCTACTTGGAGGTCGGGAAGTGGAAGCTCGCGTCGCTGGCGTGGCTGGCGCGCGGCCACCGGGCGGTCACGACCTTGGCCCGGGTGTAGAAGCTGACACCCTCCGGGCCGTGCACGTGCTTGTCGCCGAACAGCGAGTCCTTCCACCCCCCGAAGGAGTAGTACGCCATCGGGACGGGGACCGGGACGTTGATGCCGATCATCCCCACGTGCACGCCTCGCTGGAACCGTCGTGCCGCCTCGCCGCTCGAGGTGAAGATGGCGGTGCCGTTGCCGTACGGGTTGGCGTTGATCAGGGCGATGGCGGCGTCGACGTCGTCGACCCGGACCACCGAGAGGACCGGTCCGAAGATCTCCTGCTGGTAGACGTCCATCTCGGGACCGACGTGGTCGATCACCGTGGGCCCGACGAAGAAGCCGTCCTCGTGTCCGTGGACCACGTAGCCGCGGCCGTCCACGGTGATGCTGGCGCCCTGGGCCTCCCCCGTGCCGATCAGCCCGAGGATCCGCTGCTGGGCCTCGCGGGTCACGACCGGCCCCATCTCGCTGTCGGCGTCGCGGCCGGAGCCCACCTTGACCGCGCGGGCCCGCTCGTTGACCGCCGCGACGATCCGGTCGCCGGCGTCCCCGACGGCCACGGCAGCGGAGATGGCCATGCAGCGCTCACCGGCGGAGCCGAAGGCGGCCGCGGCCAGGTGGTCCGCGGCGAAGTCCACGTCCGCGTCGGGGAGGATGATCGCGTGGTTCTTGGCGCCGCCGAGGGCCTGGACCCGCTTCCCGTTGGCGGTCCCCCGCTCGTGGATGTAGCGGGCGATCGGCGTCGACCCCACGAAGGAGACCGCCGCCACGTCCGGGGAGTCCAGGATCGCGTCCACCGCGACCTTGTCCCCGTGCACGACGTTGAAGACGCCGTCGGGCAGGCCCGCCTCCTGCCAGAGCTCGGCGATCCGCATCGAGGCGGAGGGGTCCCGCTCGCTGGGCTTGAGGACGAAGGTGTTCCCGCAGGCGATCGCCACCGGGAACATCCACATCGGCACCATCGCCGGGAAGTTGAACGGCGTGATGCCGGCAACGACGCCGAGCGGCTCCCGGAAGGAGAAGGTGTCCACGTCGGTGGACACCTGGTCGGAGAAGTCCCCCTTGAGCAGGTGCGGGATCCCGCAGGCGAACTCCACCACCTCCAGGCCGCGCTGCACCTCCCCAAGGGAGTCGGAGAGCACCTTCCCGTGCTCGTCGGTGATCAGCTCGGCCAGCTCGTCCGCGTGTGCGTTCACGAGCTCTCGGAAGCTGAACATCACCTTGGCGCGCGAGCTCAGGGACGTCTGCGACCATTCGACGAAGGCGTCCTTCGCCGCGGCGACGGCAGCCCCGACGTCCGACTCCGTGCTCAGGCGGACCTCCGCCTGCTGCTGTCCGGTCGCGGGGTTGAACACCGCCGACGTCCGGTCGCTGCTCCCAGCGAAGGCCTTGCCGGCGATCCAGTGCTCGATAGTCCTCAACGGTCTCTCTCATCCTTGACGGGGGTCCGCGGTCGTGGTCTGTCCGCCACGCGACCCGGTGAAGTCGGTCTCTGCCTGCTGCCCTCCGGAGCCTCGATCACAAGCACGGGCGCAGGTGTCTCGAGGATGACGGTCTGGGCGACGCGTCCCAAGAGTGCCTCGCCGAACGGCGACGACGTCGCGTCTAAACTCGGCGGGGTGGTGAACCAACGAGCGGGCCAGCGCACACGCCTAGGTCGCTGGGAACCGCTGACCGTCGGGATCGACGTCGGCGGCACCAAGGTTCTGGCCGGTGTCGTGGAGTCCACAGGCCGCATCCTGGCACGAGAGCGCCGGGTTACCCCCGGCCGCGACCCGCGGGCGGTCGAGGACACCATCGTCGAGCTGATCGAGTCGTTCACCGCGAAGCACGACGTGACCGCCGTCGGCATCGGGGCCGCGGGTTTCGTCGACGCCTCGCGGGCTCGGGTGATGTTCGCCCCGCACCTCAACTGGCGCGACGAGCCCCTGCGTGACGAGGTGGCGAGAAGGGTCCGCCTCCCGGTCGTGGTGGACAACGACGCGAACGCCGCGGCGCACGCCGAGTCCCGTTTCGGCGCCGGGAGGGGGCACCGCCTCGTCCTGTGCATCACCCTCGGTACCGGCATCGGCGGTGCCCTGGTCATCGACCAGCGGGTCTTTCGCGGCAGCAACGGCATGGCCGGGGAGTTCGGCCACATCCAGATGGTCCCCGAGGGGCACCGCTGCCCGTGCGGGAACCGTGGCTGCTGGGAGCAGTACGCCTCCGGCAACGCCCTGGTCAGGGACGCCCGTGAGCTCATCGAGGCCAACTCCCCCGTCGCCCACCGACTGCGCCAGATCGTGCACGGCGACGCGTCCCGGCTGACCGGCCCGCAGGTCACCCGCGCCGCGGTCGACGGAGACCCGCTGGCCAAGGAGCTGCTGGAGGGGATCGGCGGCTGGCTGGGCGTGGGCCTGGCCGGCATGGCTGCCGCCTTCGACCCGGACTGCATCGTCGTGGGCGGTGGTGTGTCGGCCGCCGGGGACCTGCTGCTCGAGCCCACCCGGCTGGCGTTCTCCCGCCACCTCGTCGGCAGGGGGCACCGGCGGGAGCCGCCGATCCTCGAGGCCGCGCTGGGCAGCGACGCGAACTTCATCGGCGCCGCGGACATGGCCCGGTCGGCCGCCCGCCGGTCGCGGCGCATGCGTGGCCGCAACCGTGACCGCCAGCCGGTCCCCCTCCGGCGCAGGATCCGCGCCTTCGTCGACGAGGAGTAGCGAGCCCGGGTCCACGTCTCCCCGGTGACGGCTGCGGGCCACCCCGGCCGGCAGGCCCGTCTGGGCTATGGACGGCGCCGCCCACCGAGGCGGACAGTCGAGGCATGGCCAAGTCGGTGAGGTGCCGCGTCGGAGTCCACCACTGGGAGGATCGCCGCAACCCGGAGGGCGAGCGCTACATCGTCTGCACCCGGTGCGGCAAGGAGGGCGACAAGATCTCCCTCAGCAACTACGGCGACAGCGGCGGCGGCTCGATGGGCTGACCGGCTCGGGCAGGTTGGCGGGTCGGGGGCGGGTGCTGCCCGTCCCTGTCCGAGCTCGGTACCGACAGGGCGAACCCCTTCCAGATCAGCCACACCGCCAGGACCATCTCCTGCAGGGCGATGGGGACGTTCAGCAGGGCCTGCGGCGCCGACAGCATCCCGATCGCCCGGAACAGCACGAGCAGGGCAGCGACAAGACCCAGCGCCGTGCCCGCGAGGCCCCAGACCGACAGCCATCGCGGGATCAGCCGGGACCGGTAGAAGACCAGGTAGTAGGCCGTGGCGCCCGTGTAGAAAGCCAGCACGCCGATGAGGCTCGCGGCGTCGCGCAGGTCCTGCAGCAGCACGACCGAGGTGTGCGTGGCGGTGGCACCAGCCGCCGCCCCCGCCACGGTCGGCTGGTCGGAGAGGGCCACCAGCGTGAGGGTGCCGAGCGCCGACAGGGCGTAGAACACCCCTTCGATCAGTCGGAACCCGACCGCTCCCAGCGCCATCCCTGCCGCATGCCGCCTCAGCACCGGGTAGAGCGAGATGGCGATGGCCGCGCTGGTGAAGGCGGCCAGGAGCTGGAAGAAGGCCCCCATCAGCACCCGGTCCTGGTGCAGCGACACCCGCGCCAGCAGGTCGGGCCCCTGGAGGAGAGAGCCCCGGAGCGCGGTGCCGATCAGGCTCGCGGCCGTCGCGGTGATGAACAGCGCGCCGGCTGTCGTCGACCGGACGTCGCGAGTCATGGCCGGCGGTTCGAGGCCGTGCGCGCGTGCGAGGCACCCAGATCGAGCGCGACCGCCAGGATGAGGGTGGCCGTCCACGCGTTGACCGGATCCAGCAGGAGCGGCTCGTGAGTGCCGATGAGGTCGGCCACCAGCCAGACGATGAACCAGAGGAGGGTCATGCGCGATCTCCGATCAGTTGACGATCCGGTGGCAGGTCGGTGAACCCCTTGGCGATCAGCCACGCGGCCAACGCGAGCTCCTGGAGCCCCAACGGCGCCTCCAGGGCCACCTGCGGGGTGGAGAGAGGCTCGAGCCCGTACATCACCAGCACCCCCGCCGCCAGGTACGTCGCCGCGCCGGCGAGACCCCACGCCGACAGCCACCGGGGCACCAGGCGCGACCGGTGGAGGGCCGTGTTGATGACCAGCGCACCGAGGCTGAACACCGCGGCGTCGAGGACGGCATGCCCGGCCCAGTCCCGCTCGGCCACGATCAGCCGGCCGACCGCAGCGAACCCCTCGCCGCCGCCGGCGACGTACTCCTCGCTCACCGTGACCAGCGCCAGCAGCCCGGTCGCGCCGACCAGGTAGACGACGGCCTCGAGGGCACGAGCCACGACGTACCCGATCGCGAGGCGCTCGGTCCGTCGCCGCAGCACGGGGTAGATCGCCACCGCGATCGACACCACCGTCACCCCCATCACGAGCTGGAGCAGCACCCCGGTGGCCAACCTGTGCGAGTGAGCCGCGGCCGCGGTCAGGTAGTCGCCTCCGCCCACGACGGACTCCTGCAGGTACAAGCCGGCCACCCCGCAGATCGAGGCGGCGAGGAAGAGCCAACCGACCACCGTGGCGGTCGTGCGATCCGTCATGGCAGGCCATCCCTCCGTGACGCCGTTCGGACTCCACTCTCGCGTGGCATCGCCGCGGAGGACAGGGCACTTCGTCCCCGAGCACGGGTGACCTTCCGTCGTGCGCCCGACAGGCGGGCCCGCGCCGCATCTGGCCGGGCCGAAGGTCCCTTCTCCGCGGAGGGTGACGCGCCCTAGGTTCAGGTGCGAGATCTCCGACGAGGGACGAGACGGATGAGCAAGAAGGCCGAGAAGGGCAAGGCGGAGACGGCGGCGGGGGCCGCCAAGCCCAAGATGAGGCGGAAGAAGTACGAGAAGGAGATGCGCCGCCTCCAGGGCGAGCTCGTCGCCATGCAGGAGTGGGTCAAGTCCTCCGGTGCCAAGGTGTGCATCGTCTTCGAGGGCCTGGACTCGGCGGGCAAGGGCGGCACGATCCGGCGGATCACCGAGCGCACCAGCCCACGGGTGTTCAAGCACATCGCGCTGCCCACCCCGACCGAGCGCGAGAAGTCGCAGATGTACATCCAGCGCTACATCACCCACTTCCCCGCGGCCGGCGAGGTCGCCATCTTCGACCGCAGCTGGTACAACCGCGCCGGCGTCGAGCCGGTGATGGGCTACTGCACAGCGGAGCAGACCGAGAGGTTCCTCGAGCAGGTGCCGGCGGTCGAGAGGGCGATGGTCGACAGCGGCATCATCCTGGTCAAGTACTGGCTCAATGTCAGCGTCGAGGAGCAGAGCCGGCGCCTGGAGAGCCGGATCGAGGATCCTCGCAAGATCTGGAAGCTCTCCCCCACCGACCTGAAGTCCTACAGCCGGCACTACGACTACTGCCGGGCCCGGGACGCGATGCTGGCCGCCACCGACACCGGCTGGGGCCCGTGGTTCGTCGCGGACAACGACGACAAGAGGCGCGGACGCCTCAACATCATCTCGCACCTGCTCAGCGAGATCCCCTACGAGCCGCTCCCGGACCACGACGTGAGGATGCCCAGGAGGCCGAGCCCCCGGGGGTACGTCGAACCGGGGCTTCCCCTGCACAACATCCCGACTCCCTTCTAGGGGGACACCCACGGCGACCGAGACGAGGAGCTGGCGATGACCGACAGGACCATGACGTCAGGCACGGGCACATCCCCGGACGGCGGCGAGGTCCCGGCGGCGAGGTGGTACGCGCTCCCGCCGGACGACGTCGCACGTCAGCTCGGGGTCGACCCGGCCGAGGGACTCTCCGCGGCGAAGGCCGCCGAGCTGCTCAGGACGAACGGACCGAACGCCCTCCCCGCCGAGGAGGCACCGCCGGGCTGGAGGCTGTTCCTGGCCCAGTACCGGTCCTACATGCAGATCATCCTGGTCGCGGCGGCGATCGCGTCGATGCTGATCGGCGAGATCGCCACGGGCATCGCCGTCCTGCTGATCACGGCCCTCAACGCGCTGGGCGGCCTGCGCCAGCAGGGCAAGGCCGAGAGTGCCATGAACGCCCTGCAGTCGATGCTCAAGACGACCGCCCGGGTACGGCGCGACGGGACCGAGGTCAAGGTCGACGCCGACCAGGTGGCGGTGGGCGACGTCGTCCTGCTCACCGCCGGTGACGACGTGTGCGCCGACGGCCGGCTCGTCGAGGCCACCTCCTTGCAGATCGACGAGTCCGCGCTGACCGGCGAGAGCGTGCCCGCCTCGAAGAGCACCGAGGTGATCACCGACCTCGACCCGGTCATCGGGGACCAGTCGAACATGGCCTTCATGAACACCCCGGTGACGCACGGCAGCGGCGTGATGATCGTGACGGGGACGGGCGCCGACACCGCGGTCGGCAACATCTCCGGGATGCTGAAGTCCGCGCCCAACCTCAAGACCCCGCTGACCAAGCAGCTGGACACGTTGACGCTGTGGATCGCGGCGGCCGCCGGGCTCACCATCGCGATCATGTTCGCCCTCGGGATCTCCCGCGGGGACTCGACCCAGGACATCTTCACCACGGCCATCGCGCTGGCGCTGGCCGCCGTACCGATGGCGATGCCGACCGTGCTGCAGGTCATCCTGTCCAGTGGGTCCCGGGATCTCGCCGCGCACGGCGCCGTGGTGAAGAGCCTCGACTCGGTCGAGACGCTGGGCTCGACCTCCGCGATCAACTCGGACAAGACCGGCACGCTGACGATGAACCAGGTCACGGTCGTCGAGGTGATCGACCCGACGGACCGGTACAAGATCAGCGGCGTGGGCTACGGGCTCGACGGCGAGGTCAAGCACACGGCGGGCAACACCAACACCATCGAGGCGGCGATCCTGCCGTTCCTGATCACCAACGACGCCAAGCTGGTCAACGGCAAGGTCGTGGGAGACCCCACCGAGGGCGCGCTGCTCGTCCTCGGACACAAGGTGAAGGTCGACATCGAGAGCACCCAGGAGGCCTACCCCCGGCTCGCCACGCTGCCGTTCGACCCCACCTACAAGCTGATGGCCGCCTTCTGCGCGGACAAGGACGAGTCCGGGCGGGACGTCGTCCGGGTCTTCGTCAAGGGCGCCGCCCCCGCCGTGATCGGGCGGGCCACCACGGCGCTGGCCAAGGGCGAGACCGTCCCCTGGGGCGAGCAGCAGAACCAGCGCGCCGACCAGGAGATGCAACGCCTCGGCAGCAGCGGCCTGCGGATCATGGCCGCCGCCACGAAGGATCTCGACCCCGCGACCTTCGACCCCGAGGGCGACCTGCTCGCCCTGGTCCAGGGCCTGCGGCTGACCGCGCTGGTCGGGATGATCGACCCTCCTCGCGCGGAGTCCCTGGACGCGGTCCGGTCCGCCCAGGACGCGAACATCCGGGTGCGCATGGTGACCGGCGACGACGTGGTCACCGGCGCGGCGGTCGCCCAGCAGCTCGGCATCCCCGGCGAGGCGATCCTCGGCACGGACCTGGCGGCGATGACGGAGTCCGAGCGGCTGGCCCGCATCGACGGCATCGGCGTCGTCGGACGGGTGGCCCCCGAGCACAAGGTGCTGATGGTGGAGACCCTCCGTCAGCAGGCGCAGGTCGTGGCGATGACCGGCGACGGGGTCAACGACGCCCCCGCGATCAAGGCCGCCGACATCGGCATCGCGATGGGCACCGGGACCCAGGTGGCGAAGAACGCCGGTCGGATGATCCTCACCGACGACAACTTCGCCACGATCGTGCGCGCCGTCTCCGAGGGCCGCAAGCTCTACGACAACATGTTGAAGTACATCCGCTTCATGCTCGTCGCGCTGGTCACCTACGTCGTGACCTTCCTCCTGGCGAGCCTGCTCAACATCGCCGGTGGTCAGCCGTTCTCCGCCGTCCAGATCCTGTGGATCAACTTCCTGATCACCGCTCCGGTCGGTATCGCGCTGGGTCTCGACGAGCAGACGCCAGGGCTCATGAAGCGCAGGCCCCGTCCGCGGGACGCCTCGATCATGACCCCGGCCGTCATGACCACCGTGGGCCTCGCCGGCCTGTTCATGTCGCTGGCGATCGACCTGTTGATCGTGGCCGGCAAGAACCAGTACGACGACGTCCGGATCGCCAGCACCATGGGCCTGGTGGCGTTCTCCCTGATGCTCGTGGTCGCGGCCTTCGAGACCCGCGACGAGAAGGCGTCGGTCCTGCGCGTGGACACCTTCGACAACAAGACGCTCAACATCACGGCAGCGCTGGAGGTCTCCCTCGCGATCCTCATCGCCCGGGGCGGCGCTTTGACGGGGCTGCTCGGAGCCGCAGCCCTGACCGGCACGCAGTGGCTGTGGGGCGCCCTACCCGCACTGGTCCTGTTCGTCTTGTGGGAGCTCGGGAAGGCGATCGGCCGCCGCCGTACCGCCAGTGTCACGGAGCCGACTCCCTCGGCCGTCAGGACCGACCCGGCCACCGCCTGACCGGGTGACCCGTCACCAGCGGTCCGGGTCGCTCAGCCGGCACCCGCGGCCACGGTGGACTCCGTGGTGGCCGGAACGCGCTGCGAGGGGACCCGGCGCCCCGCCGGTGCGACCTGGACGGCTCCCCCGTCCAGGTGCGCGTCCAGGGTGATCGCCGCATCGATGAGTGCGAGGTGGGTGAAGGCCTGGGGGAAGTTGCCGATCTGCTCGCCGGTGAGGGCGATCTCCTCCGAGTAGAGGCCGAGGTGGTTGGCGTAGGTGAGCATCTTCTCGAACACGATCTGCGCGTCGTCGACCCGGCCGGCCCGGGCGAGCGCGTCGACGTAGGTGAACGTGCACAGCGAGAACGTGCCCTCGGACCCGCGGAGGCCGTCCGGGGACGCCTCGGGGTTGTACCGGTAGACCAGGCTGTCGGTGACGAGCTCGGAGTCCATCGCCTGGAGCGTCGAGGTCCACATCGGGTCGTTCGGGGTGATGAAGCCGACGCTCGACATCCTCAGCAGCGCGGAGTCGAGCACCGAGCCGCCGTACTCCTGCACGAAGGCCCGGCGCTCGGGGTTCCAGCCGCGGCTCATCACCTGGTTGTAGATCGCGTCGCGCGCGTCGCGCCACTTCCCCACCGGCGCCGGTCGTCCGTGCGACTCGGCCATCCGGACGCCGCGGTCCATCGCCACCCAGCTCATCAGCCGGCCGTAGGTGAAGTCCTTGCGGCCTCCCCGGGTCTCCCAGATGCCCTCCTCGGGCTGGTCCCAGTTGTCGACCAGCCAGTTGAGCAGGTCGGAGATGCCGGTCCAGCCGCGGTGCGGCACCTGGAGCCCTCGTCGGTCGGCGAAGTAGATGCTGTCCATCGCCTCGCCGTAGATGTCGAGCTGCAGCTGGTCCGCGGCCCCGTTGCCGATCCGCACCGGCTTCGAGCCCCGGTAGCCCTCCCAGTGCTCGAGGATCTCCTCGCTCAGGTCGGAGGATCCGTCCACCCGGTACATGATCTTGAGCGGGGATGCTCCGCTGCCCGCCTGCTCCCGCACCCGCGCGCCCAACCAGCCGGCGAAGGCGGCCGCCTCCTCGTTGAAACCCATCCCGAGCAGGGCGTAGACCGAGAAGGAGGAGTCCCGGACCCAGGTGAACCGGTAGTCCCAGTTCCGCTCCCCGCCGACCTGCTCCGGGAGGCCGGCCGTCGGCGCCGCGACCAGGCCGCCGCTGGGCGCGTAGGTCATCAGCTTCAGCGTGATCGCCGAGCGTTCCAGCGTCTCCCGCCAGCGCCCCACGTACGTCGACTGCGCCACCCAGCCCTTCCAGAAGGCGGCCGTCCCGTCGTACAGACGCTGGATCTCCGCGGCCCGCATCGGCCGTGGCGGCCCCTCGGTGCCCGTCTCCAGCAGGAGGCCGCGCACCTGGCCGGCCGACATCAGCAGCTCGAGGTGCACGTCGCCGTGCTCGTCGATGCGCGGCTGGGCGAGCCGCTCGTCATCCGGCTCGCGCACCACGTTGACCGTCAGCGCGGTGGAGCTGCTCCGGAACACGAGGCCGCCCTCGGTCATGTGTGTCTCGTGGGGCTGACGCCCGTAGTCGAAGCGCGGCGCGATGTCGACCGCCAGCCGGATCTGGCCACGCACACACCTCGCCAGACGGACGATGCGGTGCCGGTCCGTGACGACCCCGCCGCTCGTCGTCGGCATGAAGTCGACGATCTCCCCTACGCCGCCCTCGGTCATGAACCGGGTGACCAGGATCGCCGTCCCGGGCAGGTACAGCTGCTTGCTCGTGTAGTCGTCGGTGACCGGGCGAACCGCGAACCGGCCACCCTTCTCGTGGTCGAGCAGCGCCCCGAAGATGCTCGGCGAGTCGAAACGAGGCGCGCAGAACCAGTCGATCGAGCCCCCGGTAGTCACGAGCGCGGACGTCTGGAGGTCACCGATCAGCCCGTGGTCGGCGATGGACGGGTAGTTCATGCGAGTGTCTCCTGGTCCGAGGTCGGTGGCGCGGAACCGCTCCGCGCGCCCGGGCTGCTGGGGCGCGCTGCCGTCCTGATCGAAGCACCGCCGGTCCTCTCGGCGCATCACCTGCGGGGCCGCCTCCCCTGGGTGAGGCCGGGCGGGGTACACCTGAGGACATGGATTCCCCCAGCGCCGTGCTCTTCGACATCGACGGCACGCTCATCGACTCGACCTACCACCATGCGATCGCCTGGCAGCGCGCGTTCGCCCGCGTCACGGACACGGTCCCGCTCTACCGGATCCACCGGGCCATCGGCATGGGCGGTGACCGCCTCGTCGCCCATGTGGCGGGCGACGAGGCCGAGGAGCGTCACGGCGACGCACTGCGCGACGCCTGGCGCGAGCACTACCTGGACCTGCGGAGCGAGGTGTCGGCCCTGCCCGGCGCAGCCGACCTGGTCCGCGCTCTGGACGCCGCCGGCCACCAGGTGGCGCTTGCCTCCTCCGGTGACCCCGAGTTCGCCCAGGAGGCCGTGGCCATGCTCGGGATCGGCGACGAGGTCGCCACGCTGACCACCTCCGGGGACGTCGACTCCTCCAAACCCGACCCCGACCTGGTCTCGCTCACCCTCGACCGGCTCGACGGAGTCACCGACTCGGTGTTCGTCGGTGACACGCCGTACGACGTGGAGGCGGCGAGACGGGCCGGCTTGGGCTGCATCGGGCTGCTCTCGGGCGGATACAGCCGGGCCGAGCTCCTCGATGCGGGCGCGATCCTGGTCGTCGCCCTGCCCACGGACCTGCTCGGCCTCGACTGGCCATCGCACCTCGGCCCGGTCGAGCCACGATGACCGTCGTCACCATCGGGACTCCGCGGGCATGCGCAGCCCCCACCCCGGGTATCGGCTGCCATGACTCGTAACGAGCGGACCATCCGCGCTCTGCCCGACCACGTGTGGGACGTCCTCTCCGACGGCTGGCTCTACCCCGTGTGGGTGGTCGGGGCGACCCGCATGCGCGACGTCGACCAGGGCTGGCCAGCGGTCGGCAGCCGCCTGCACCACTCGGTCGGCGTCTGGCCGCTCGTGGTCAGCGACACCACCGAGGTGTTGGAGAACCGGCCGGGGCACGTCCTGCGCCTGCGTGCCCGCGGCTGGCCGATCGGCGAGGCCGAGGTGACGGTGACCCTCACCGGCCAGGGGTCCGACACCCGGGTCACGATCGACGAGGACGTCGTGGAGGGTCCCGGGCGGCTCGTGCCGGCTCCGGTGCGAGCGGTCACGATGAAGATCCGGAACGTCGAGACGCTGCGCCGGCTCGCGTTCATCGCCGAGCACCGCGGCACGGCCTGACATGCCCGCTGCGACGTACGACGCCGTGGTCGTCGGCGCCGGCCCCAACGGTCTGGTCGCCGCGAACCACCTGCTGGACCGGGGGTGGTCGGTCCTCGTCCTGGAGGCCCAGCCGGAGGTCGGCGGTGCCGTGCGCAGCGACGGCGAGGTGCATCCGGGCTTCGTGCATGACACGTTCAGCGCGTTCTACCCGCTGGCGGCCGCGTCCGAGGCGCTGCGGACCTTCCGTCTGGAGGAGCACGGTCTGCGGTGGGTGCATGCCCCGGCCGTGGTCGGGCACCCTCGCCCGGACGGGTCCTGGGCGCTGCTGCACCGGGACCGCGAGCTGACGGCGCAGATGATGGAGGCCGAGCATCCCGGCGACGGCGAGGCCTGGCTCGACCTGTGTGGTCGGTGGGACCGGATCGGCCCGCACCTGGTGGGGTCGCTGATCACTCCGTTCCCGCCCGTGCGGCACGGCATGGCGGCGCTCGCGCGCCTGCGCTCGGCCGGGGGCCTCGACCTCGTCCGCACTCTGCTGTCCCCCGCCGCCGACCTGGGACGCACCCTGTTCGGGGGCGACGCACCCGGGCTGCTGCTCGCCGGCAACGCCGGTCACGCGGACATCCCCCTGGACGCGGCGGGCTCGGGCCTGATGGGCATCTTGATGACCATGCTCGGGCAGACCGTCGGCTTCCCGGTTCCCGAAGGTGGCGCCGGGCGTCTCTCGCAGGCGCTGGCCGACCGGATCAAAGCACTGGGCGGCGAGATCAGGTGTGACACCGAGGTGACCCGGATCGAGGTGGCCGAGGGTCGTGCGGTCGCCGTGCGGACCGCCCACCACGACCGGGTCGCCGTCCGGCACGCCGTGCTCGCCGACGTGGTGGCCTCCCGTCTCTACGGCGGCCTGGTTGCCGACGAGGACCTGCCCCGCCGGACGGTGCGGGCGATGAGCCGCTTCGAGCTCGACCCCTCCACGGTCAAGGTGGACTGGGCGCTGAGCGGCCCGGTGCCGTGGGCGTCCGCGCCCCCCGTCGCACCGGGCACCGTCCACGTCGCCGACTCCGTCGAGCAGATGGCCGAGGCACTCGGTCAGGTGGGCGCCCGGGCAGTGCCCGCGAAGCCCTTCCTGCTCGCCGGCCAGATGACCACCACCGACCCGACCCGCTCACCGGAGGGCACCGAGTCGATGTGGGCCTACACGCACGTCCCCCAGCAGGCGGTCCGCGACGCCGGCGACGGCAGCATCCGCGGCGTCTGGGACGCCGACGACTGCGAGCGCTTCGCCGACCGGATGCAGGAGCGGGTGGAGCGGCTCGCTCCCGGCTTCGGGGCCCGGGTGGTCTCCCGTCGGGTGCTCGGCCCCCGCGAGCTCGAGGCGCGCGACGCCAACCTGGTCGGCGGCGCCATCAACGGCGGCACGTCCCAGCTCCACCAGGAGCTGGTCCTGCGCCCGGTGCCCGGACTGGGCCGTGCGGAGACCCCGGTGAAGGGCCTCTACCTCGCCTCCGCGTCCGCGCACCCCGGGGGCGGTGTGCACGGGGCGCCGGGCTCGAACGCCGCCCGGGCGGCGACGGCGCACGCCCGGCTCCGACGGCTCACCCCGGGCCGGCGCCCGCGCGGCTGATCCCGGACGGCGCGGGGACACGCCGTGCCGATGGCCGAGCCAGTCAGACCCCCATACCCACAGCCTCGGGCTCCGAGACCTCGAGCCGGCGCATCAGCCCCTCCCCCTCGATATCGAGGTCGGGCAGGATGCGGTCGATCGCCCCCGGCAGCCACCAGATCCGCTCACCCACGATGGCCATCAGGGCGGGCACGATCGTCATCCGGACCAGGAACGCATCGGCCAGCACCCCCACCGTGAGGGCGAAGCCGATCGTCTTGATGACCGGGTCCACACCCAGCGCGAAGCCCGCGAAGACACCCATCATGATGATCGCCGCGGCGGTGACCACTCGCGCGCTGTGCTGGAAGCCAAGCACGATGGCCTGCCGCGCCGGACTGCCGTGGACGTAGGCCTCGCGCATCCGGGTGACCAGGAAGACCTCGTAGTCCATGGCCAGGCCGAACAGGATGCCGGTGAGCGTCGAGCCGGCCCCACTGGAAGACCGAGACGGTGGCACCCAGAGCGATCCCCAGCGACATCACGAACCCGACGGCCGCCTTGAGCGGCACCAGCAGGGAGCGGAACACCAGGATCAGCAGGAGGAACGCGAGCCCGACGACGATGACGAGGTAGAGCGGGTCGACCAGGTCCTTGGTCGCCGCGTCCGAGGGACCGCTGCCCGGTACGACGGCGATGGTGGCGAAGTCCACGGCGGCGAGCTGCTGCTTCAGGGCGGCCTGGGTCTGCCCGGTGCCGGCCGGCGGGACGACGGCGACCACGTCCGTCTTGATGGACCGCAGCTCGCTGACGGCGACCTCGACCGCGGCGGTCGGGTCGGCAGCGTTCTTGGTGTCGACGACGATGATCAGCGGTCCGTTGGCCCCGGCGCCGAAGTTCTCCGAGATCAGGTCGAACGCGACCCTGCTGTCGGTGCCGGCCGGCTGGCTCCCGTTGTCGGGCAGCGCGAGCTCCATCTTGGTGACCGGGATCGAGGCGATGACCGCGACGGCGACCCCGACGACCAGCACCGGGACCTTGAACCGGGTGACGGCGTCGACCCAGCGACGGCCGTTGGTGCGACCGTCGGCACCCTCGGGGTCGCGGCTCTTGAGGATCCGGATCCGGCCGGCGAGGACCCGCTTGCCGGCGAAGCCGAGCAGCGCAGGCAGCAGGGTGAGCGCGATCAGCACGGCGATCGCCACCGTCGCCGCGCCACCCAGGCCCATCTGGGTCAGGAAGCCGATGCCCGTCACCGACAGGCCGACCAGCGCGATGATCACGGTGAGTCCGGCGAACACGACCGCCGAGCCGGCGGTCCCGACCGCCACCCCCGCCGCCTCCTGTGGGGAGCGGCCTTCGCGGACCTCGTGCTGGTAGCGCGACATGATGAACAGCGCGTAGTCGATGCCGACGGCGAGCCCGAGCATGCTGCCCAGGGCCGGTGTGACGGACGAGAGGCTGACGAAGCCGCTCAGCGTGGTGATCCCCGTGATCCCGATGCCGACGCCCAGGATCGCGGTCAGCAACGGCATCCCCGCGGCCACCAGCGACCCGAAGGTGATCAGCAGCACGAAGAAGGCAACCACGATCCCGATCGCCTCGGCCGAGCTGGCCGCGGTGGTCGGGGCGGCGACGTCGCCGCCGATCGCGACCACCAGGCCCGCGTCCTTCGCCTGGGCCTTGGCGTCCTCGAGCGCGACCCGGTCCGCATCGGTGAGGCCCACGGCCGGCGTGGAGTAGGAGACCGAGGCGTAGCCGACGGTGCCGTCCTTCGACACGGCACCGACATCGAAGGGCGAGGTCACGGAGGCCACGTCCTGGGTGGTCAGCACTCCGAGCGCGTCGGTCACCGCCTTCTGGTTCGCGGGCGCAGTCAATTGCTGCCCGTCGGGAGCCTTGAAGACGACCTGGGCCGTCGCGCCGTCGGTGCTCGCCTGCGGCGAGCGCTCCTTGATCAGGTCGAACGCCTGGGTCGACTCGACGCCCGAGCCGGAACAGGTGCCATGCCATGAGGGGCCTCTCGTCGAGCGGCCGAAGGGATCAACGCCGCGCAGACACGGGAGCTCATCCTGGACACGGCGCTGCCGCTGTTCCTGGAGCGTGGGTACGAACGGACGACGATGGAGGAGATCGCCGAGGCCGCCCAGATCGGGACCTCGACGCTGTACCGGTACTTCCCGAGCAAGGAGGTGCTGGTCATCGAGCCGCTGGCCATCCGCGGGCACCTGGCCGCCGAGTTCCGCAGTCGCCCACCGGACGAGCCGCTGGCGGTGGCGCTCGGCCACGCCCTCTCCGCCTTCCTGGTCGCTCCCCGTGCCGACCGTGCGCGGAGCCTCCAGATCCGCGCCATCGTCGACAGCTCCCCCGGCCCGCGGGGCTCGGCTGGTCGAGGACTTCTTCAACGAGCGCACCTTGCTGGAGCAGGCCGTCGCCGATCGGCTCGGACGACCAGAAGGCGACCTCTTCTGCGTGGCGACGGCCCGCGTGGCGACTTTGGTGCTCGACATCGCCCGGGCCGTGATGGCCCGGCTCGGGAGCGAGCCGCCGGTCCTCCCTACGCTGGAGCCCTGACCGGGGCCGCCTCGAGCAGCGACAGCAACGTTCCTGCTCGACCGGGGCACCAGCCTCGCGCTCGCTCTCACCGCTCGCGAGGCAGCAGCTCCCCGGCCCACCGCCCGCAGGGGAGGCTGTCAGCGAGGCCCAGGCCGGGAGCATCAGCACCCCCAGCCGCGGCGCTACTTCCTGCGCGACCGCTGGACGATCACGGCAACCACGAGAAGGACAGCCAGCCCCGCGAAGATGACGGTGTAGAACATGCGCGATCCTCCCGTTCGTCGAGATGCGCCGATCCTCCGGCACCCGGCCCTCCGGACGCCTCACCCAGCGCGGATGACTGCACCCGGGTCGGGCAGCATCGACCGCCCACGGACATTCCGACCCAGCACCTGGTCGGCGCGAGCGGCACCGGCTCCGCACCCACCACCGCTCACCAGCCGTCAGGTCGACCCGTCGACGTCCCCGGTCTGCAGGTGCCACGCCGAGGTCACCGCGTCCTCCAGTGCGTCCGCGTCTCCCGCGGCCAGATCGGCGACGACGATCATGTGCTTGGCGAACCGGGGCGGCACCGAGAAGACGCCCGGATGCTGGTGCAGCAGGGCGTCGCGGGCGTCGAAGGAGACCCGCACCGCCACGTGCTCCGCGTCCAGCTCTCGCGCGACGAGTCGACCCCGGACCTGCCAGCGGGCGGCGCCCCCCGGACACGTGCGGCGGACCCCGGCGAACGAGGTCGCCAGCCGATGGAAGCCGTCCAGGTCCATCCTGACAGGGTGCCAAGAAGAAGAGGCCGGGGGAAGTCGTCCGCCATTCCCCGGCAGGCGCCGGCTGGGGACCTGACCCACGACCCGGGCGGTGGGGCTACGACTCACGCAGCGCCGGCAACAGCTCCTTCTCGGCGAACTCGAGGAAGGCGGGCTGATTCTCGTCGCCGATCTGCACGAGGGCCACGTCGGTGAACCCGGCCTTGGTGAACTCGCCCACCGCCTCGACGATCCCCTCGACATCGGGACCACAGGGAATGTTGTCGGCGACGTTCTCGGGAGTGACGAACTGGGTTGCCGCCGCGAAGCCCGCAGTGCCGGGGAGCTCGGCGTTGACCTTCCAGCCGCCGGCGAACCAGCGGAACAGCTTGTGCGCCCGCTCGACCGCCGCCGCGCGGTCGGTGTCCCAGGACACCGGGATCTGACCGATCTTGCGGCTCGGGCGGCCCTGCACGGCCCCGTCCCAGGCATCGACCAGGTCGGACCTCGGCTCGACCGCGATCAGATGATCGGCCTTCGGCGCGAACCGGCGGATCGACTGGGGCCCCGACACCGCGACCGCGAGTGGCACGGCCTGGTCCGGCAGGTCCCAGACCTTCGCGGAGTCGACACGGTAGTGCGAGCCGGCGTAGTTGACGTACCCACCCCGCAGCAGGCCGGAGATGATGTCGAGCGCCTCGTCGAACATCTCGTGACGGACGTTGACCGGCGGCCACCCTCGACCGACGACGTGCTCGTTGAGATTCTCGCCGGCGCCGAGCCCTAGGGTGAAACGCCCCTCGCTCAGCAGCTGCACGGTCGCGGCCTTCTGGGCGACCACCGCCGGGTGGTACCGCATCGTGGGGCAGGTCACGTAGGTCATGAGCTCGACCCGGTCGGTGACCTGCGTCACCGCTCCCAGCATGCTCCAGGCGTAGGCCGCGTGGCCCATCTCATCCAGCCAGGGCGAGTAGTGGTCGCTCATGACCTCGAAGTCGAATCCGGCGCTCTCGGCGCCAGCCGCGTAGCTCACGAGGTCACGCGGCCCCGACTGCTCGGTCATCAACGTGTAGCCGAACCTGGTGGCCATCGATGCTCCTTCACTCGGGACATGGGAGTACCCCGCACACCCGGACCTCAATCACCGCAACGCCGGGTCACGGGCGGAGGACGTCGTCTTCACGAGGGCCTTTCGCCTCTGTGTCTCCGTGGCGCGGACCGCGTTGGCTGCGGAGGGGCGCCCGCAGTCGTGGGCCGTGGGTACGAAGGGATCCGATCAATGTCCGACACCCAGATGCTTCTCGTCGCGGGCTATGCCGACGTCGACGTCGCGACGGCGGAGTTCCAGGCCCTCGCCGACGCGGTGTCCGACAAGCGTCTCAAGAGCCAGGGGATCATCCTCGTGGGCAAGGACGCCGACGGGAAGCCTCGCCTGATGGACACCGGCAACCACCTCGGGCGTCGAGGTACCGGGTGGGGCGGTGGCGCGGGGGTGCTCGTCGGCCTGTTCGCCCCGCCCATGCTCGGTGCGGTGGCGGTGGGCGCGGCGGCCGGCGCGGTGGTCGGTCACTTCGCCGGCCACAAGCTGACCGCCGCCATCCAAGAGCAGGTCGGTGCCGCCCTGCAGGCCGGCACGGCCGTGGTCATCGGTGTCTTCCCGGCCGAGGCTCGACTCGACGTCGAGCGGCGCCTGCCCGGTTCGCCGCTGAAGTCCGTCGTCGAGACCGACGGGCGCAGCATCGACGACCTCAAGGCGAGGCTCGCCGAGGCGATGGGCAAGTTCAACCCCGACCGCACCGTGCTGCCGATCCCCGACCGGGCCTTCAGCGGCGTCAGCGGCCTCACCATCGACCAGTCCGTCGGCGACTGGAGCATCGTCGTACCGACCAGGACACCGGACGACGCGCCCAACGTCCTCGTCGTCCTCATCGACGACGCCGGCTTCGGCGGGCCCGACACCTTCGGCGGTGACATCCGGACGCCGAACCTCACCCGCGTGCAGCAGCAGGGCATCACCTACAACCGCTTCCACGTCACCGCGGTCTGCTCTCCGACGCGGGCCGCCCTGCTGACCGGACGCAACCACCACCGGGTGGGCATGGGGGGGATCGCGGAGTTCCCCGGACCGTTCCCCGGCTACACCGGGACGCGTCCGCGGTCCTGCACGGCGCTGCCGCGGATCCTCAAGGAGAACGGCTACGTCACAGGTGGCTTCGGCAAGTGGCACATGACACCGGGTCGCGACATGGGGGCCGCGGGTTCGTTCGAGCACTGGCCCACCGGGTGGGGCTTCGACCACTGGTGGGGCTTCCTCACCGGTGCCGCAGGTCAGTACGACCCGATCATCACCCAGGACAACTCGACCCTCGGCGTGCCCGAGGGGGATGACGGGAAGCTGTACTACTTCCCGGACGACATCACCGACAAGGCGGTCGGGTGGCTGCATTCGGTCCGTGCGCAGGACGCCGAGAAGCCGTGGTTCGTCTACTACTCGACCGGTGCGACCCATGCGCCGCACCACGTGGCCAAGGCGTGGGCCGACAAGTACAAGGGCCAGTTCGACGAGGGCTGGGACGTGTACCGCGAGAAGACGCTCGAACGGCAGAAGAGGCTCGGCATCGTGCCGCAGGACACCGAGCTCACCGAGCGTCCCGCGGAGTACCCGGCATGGGACGGCCTGACCGACGCCGAGCGTCGGCTCTACGCCCGGCAGATGGAGGTGTTCGCCGGGTACTCGGAGAACGCCGACTGGAACGTCGGCCGGATGCTCGACGCGGTCGAGGAGATGGGGGAGCTCGACAACACCCTGGTCGTCTACATCTGGGGCGACAACGGCGCCTCGATGGAGGGCACGCTGACCGGCTCGTTCAACGAGACCACGTTCTTCAACGGCGTGGTGCTGGACGCGGAGCAACAGTTCGAGATGATCGACAAGTACGGCGGCATCGATGAGCTCGGCGGCTTCCACACCGCTCCGCACTTCTCCGCCGCCTGGGCGCACGCGAACAACGCGCCCTTCCAGTGGGGCAAGCAGATGGCCAGCCATCTCGGCGGCACCCGCAACCCGATGGTCGTCTCGTGGCCGAGGCGGATCGCGGGCGGTGGCGACCTGCGCACCCAGTTCACCCACTGCATCGACGTCGTCCCCACGATCTTGGAGGTGATCGGCCTTCCGGAGCCCACCGTCGTGGACGGCATCGACCAGGAGCCGATGGACGGCACCAGCTTCGCGTACACCTTCGAGGACCCCGCGGCGGACGAACGGCACACCGTGCAGTACTTCGAGATGTACGGCAGCCGCGCGATCTACAAGGACGGCTGGTGGGCCTGCACCAAGCTCGACAAGCTGCCCTGGGACTTCTCGCCCGCCACCCTGTCCAGGTTCGGGCCCGGCAGCGACTGGGACCCCGACCGGGACGTCTGGCAGCTGTACTACCTGCCCGACGACTTCTCCCAGGCCCACGACGTCGCGGCCGACCACCCGGAGAAGGTCGCGGAGCTGGTGGAGCTCTTCCTGGCCGAGGCCGAACGGAACCGTGTGCTTCCCCTGCTCGGCGGGTTCGCGGTGTTCTTCGGGATCCTGCCGCCGATGCCCACCCAGACCCGGTTCGCGTTCGCCGGCGACGTGCAGAACATCCAGACCACGCAGATCCCGCGCATCATCGGTCGCTCGTACGCCATCGAGGCGGACATCCACGTGCCCGAGGGCGGCGCCGAGGGCGTCCTCGTGGCCTTCGCCGACTTCATCGGAGGGTTCGCCCTGTGGGTCGACGAGAAGGGCCGGCTCAACCACACCTACCAGTACCTCGGCATCGACACCTACCGGCAGACCTCGACCGAGCCGATCCCCACCGGCGACGTCACCGTCAAGATGCTGTTCGACGCGGCGCAGACGAGTCCCGGCACCGGCGGACACGTCACGCTGTGGGCAGACGACAAGCAGATCGGCGAGGGCGACATCCCGCGCACCATCTCGCTCATCTTCACCACCTACGCCGGCATGGACATCGCTCGCGACAACGGCGGCGTCGTGGACCTGGACTACGAGGACCGGGCGCCGTACGCCTTCACCGGCACCGTCCGCAACGTCGTCTTCGACCTGGCGCCGCGCGCTCACGACGACGAGCTCGCGCTGCATGCGTCCACCGCCCAGGCGGGACTCGCCCACGGAGCCGCCGGCTGAGCGGGTCGGGCACTCCGCCCCCGCCGTCACCCGCGGGCCCCACCTGCCCCGCGGGGTCGATCTTCCGGTGCGCTCAGTCGAGGGAGAACGGCGGGTACCGGTCGGTGACGAGCAGCAGCGCGTACGCCTGGACCCTCAGCCACCAGCGGCCGACGCCGACCACGAAGTCGAACAGCCCCCGAGGGTACTTCCCGGTGATCAGGATCGCGAACCAGGCGACGACCACCGCGAGGAAGGCGGCGACGGACAAGAAGAAGAGCACGAAGTAGTGCGGGATCGCCAGCAGCCACTTGACCAGTGGCAGCCAGCGGTTCAGGTCCCGTTCGACGTCGGGGTAGTCGATCTCGAGGTGGACGCTCTGCTCGTCGACCGTCGAGGGGTACTGGTCGGTGAGCAGCGCGACGTAGGCCGTCACGCGGGCACCGAAGCGGGTGAGCTCACGGGCGAAGTCGAACCACCAGCGCGGGTAGCGCCGCCGGAAGAGGATCATCAGCAGGGTCGCCACGAACAGGCCGGCGACGATGCCGCCGCTGCTCGTGCTGACCACCTGACCGCTCTGGTCGTAGACGGTCTGGGTGTTGCCGGCGGTGAGCACCCCGATGACGATCGCGATCGGGATGACCAGCACCACCCGGAACAGGACCGTCAGACGGTTGTGCTGGCTTGGGTAGTCGACGTCGAGGCGTGCCGCGTAGGCGGTGGGCGCCGGAGTGCTCATGGGTCCTCCCGAGGACGGTGCACTGAGCCATTGGCGGGGCGACCACGGACTGGGGAGCTCCAGGGTGACCGCGCCGCGCCACCGCCGTCCAGGGCAGAAGGTCCCCCGGGGCGCGAGGTGAGACTGGGGTCGCGGCCCGGGCTGGACGGGGACCTTGGACCCTGCCGGGCCCGCCGTACGAGGCGTTCTGTGGCGGCATGGGCGTGACCAGCCATCGACGACGGCCGGCCCCTACCCCGGTCCGCGAAGCACCGGTCGAGCGTGCGAGCCCCGCGGACCGCGCCTTCCTGGCGATGGACACCGGAGGCGTTCCCGAGCAGTTCGGGGTCGTTCTCGAGCTCGACGGGCAGCTGTCGCTGCCGCGCGTCCGGCAGCTCGTCGCCGGCCGGATCCAGGCGGTCCCCCGGCTACGGCAGCGCCTGGTCTCCGTCCCGTTCGGATGCGGCGGCCCGGTCTGGATCGACGACGGGGGGTTCGACATCAGGGACCACGTCCGCGGGATCGAGTGCCGTGCCCCTGGAGACGAGCCGGCGCTGCTGGACACCGCGCTGGACCTGGTCATGAGCCCGCTCCGTCGCCACGCCCCCCTGTGGTCCGTGACCCTGGTGAGTGCGCTGCGAGGTGACCGGGCCGCTCTCGTGGTCGTGCTCCACCACGTCCTGGCGGACGGAGTCGGCGGTCTGACCGTCCTGGCCGACCTCGTCGACCCGGGACCCGAGCGCTCCGGGCCCTGGACGCCGCGACCCCGCCCCTCGAACGCGAGCCTGCTGACGGATGCGCTGGTCACGAAGGCGAGGGCACTCGCTGGCATCCCCGGCTCCTGGCGGCTGCTGCGTGCCTCCATGGGTGCGGGCGGCGGGTGGCGGCCGCCGAGGGTCGCCGACTACTCGCTGCTGCAGCGGACCGGTCCCCGACGTCGGGTCTCGGTGGTGCGCACGCCGTACGACGAGGTGCGTGCCGCCGCGCACCGGCAGGGTGCGACGACCAACGACGCCGTCCTGGTCGCCGTCGCGGGTGCCCTGCGGCAGGTGCTCGAAGGCCGGGGCGAGGAGGCCGACTCGGTGGTCATCACCGTGCCGGTGTCTGGTCGACGGACCGACCAGTCGGCGGGTCTCGGCAACATGGTGAGCCCGATGGTCGTCGCGGTCCCGGCCACGGGTGCGACGAGCCGGCGGTTGGCGACCGTCGCGGCAGCCGTCCGCGCAGGCAAGCGGGACGCGACCGGTCCCCCGCCCATCGCCGTGCTCGGGGGGCTGTTCCGGCCGCTGGCCGCGCTCGGCGGCTTCCGGTGGTACCTGAACCACCAGCGCCGGTTCCACACCCTGGTCAGCCATCTGCGCGGACCGGCCGAGCCGTTGTCCTTCGACGGCCGACGGATCGACTCCGCCGTGCCGATCGGCGTCGGCGACGCCGGGAACTCCACGGTCTACTTCGAGGTCCTGTCCTACCACCGGACGCTGACCGTCACAGCGATCGTCGATCCCGACCACTTCCCGGACGCGGACGTGCTGACGTCGGCGCTCGAGGGCGAGCTGCGCTCACTTGCCCGGCCCCGCAGCCAGAGGGGCTGACCGGACCCGCGCCGATGCCCTTGCCGGGCGACCCGGGTCGGCGACGGTGCGCGCCGTCGGTGTGGAGCCGTTGCACCGCTTGGGGCCACGGCTCGCGGCGCGCACCGCCGCACGTGTGGGGGTGCTAGCCGGCCCGCTCGGCGAGGTAGCGCTCGACCTCCTCACGCTCGCGACGCCGGCCGGCGAGCACGATCATCGCCTTGCGCGCGTTGCGGCGGGAGGTGTCCTGCGAGGACCGGATCGGGCGGGTGAACCATGGGTCCGGGCGGGTCGGCACGAGGCATCGGTTCCTAGCGAGTAGGCAGCGGATCGAACGCGGCCGACGCTAGGTCGTGGCGACCCGTGGGGTCGATGGCATATTCGGACTAGTTACCGCCTTGCTGCCTCGGAAATTGCGAGGGAGGCATCGGCAAGGCGCCCCTGGGATGCGCTAGGAGCCCTTGCCAGCGCGCCGGCAACCCACGACGATGGGATCGCCGGGGGACCTGCGCGGGGGAACTGCGCGGGCTGTCGGCGGCATCCAGCAGCGACTGTCGCGACATCCGCGGACGGAGGCCTCGATGACACCGAGTTCGTCGACGCCGGACCAGGCCCTGTTGGAGGCCCTGCGCCGACAGCGGGCAGAGCTGCGCGGCTCGATGAGCGCCCTGGAGTTCGCGTTGGCCGGGCCGGTGCTCGGGGCTCAGGTGCGCTGGTCTGAGCGCGTCCACGTCGCCCTCGTCGAGCTGTCAGCCGACCTTCGCGAGCACATCGACGTCACCGAGGGGCCCGGTGGTCTGTACGTCGACCTTCTGGCGACAACTCCGAGACTGTCTGGTGCGGTGTCTCGGCTCACCCGGGAACACCGGCAGATCAGCGACCTCGTCGATGACCTGCTCACCCGCGTACGCGCACCGGCGGGCGAGGACGTGGACCAGGTCCGCGATCTCGGCACGAGGCTGCTCGGGTTGCTCGTCCGCCACCGGCAGCTCGGCTCCGACCTGGTCTACGAGGCCTACGAGCTCGACATCGGAGGCGAGACCTGACGAGCAGCGCCACCACCCTGCCCCTGCTCGGCCGGGCGGTGGGCCAAGGCGTGGCAGCCGGCGGCGGTGAGGTCATCGGCAGGGAACCACTGCTCGATCCTGATCTCGTCGAGGGCGACCTCGAGGGGAGCCTGCAAGGTGCTGACCACGAGCTGGAAGGACCAGGTCTCCTCACCGACCCTCAGCTGCAGCTCGACCGTCGGGGCGGACGGAGCAGTCGGGTCGGGTCGCCGCCAGTCCTCCTCCACCCCGGACGACTCCAGCAGGACGTCGAGCAGCTCGCGGAGACCGCTGTTGCCCGGGTCGGCGAGCATCTCGCGCTGCATGCGCCACAGGAGCTCTCTCGCCACGGCGGGGTGGTTCGCGATGACCGTGCCCCCGGCTTCGGGGTCCAGTGTCAGCCTGGCCAGGTTGAGCCGACCGATGTCCTGCGTCGCGAGAGCGGGCAGGGCTGCACCGAGTACGGCGAGCGCCGCAGCGTTGACGTCGAGCACACGGTACGTGTGGTCGACGACGATGAGCGGGAACGGCTCGTGATGCCGCTTCATGAGCTCCAGGGTCGAGCGCACGCGCGCGGGCAGCTGGTCCTCGCGGCCGGGCTCGGGGTACCACGGCGGATGGTCCGCCGCCCGCAGCATCGCGTTGACGTGACGCAGCGGCACGTCGAGCGCCGTCGCCAGCCGAAGCACCATCTCGACGCTGGGTGAGGACCGGCCCGTCTCCAGGAAGCTCAGGTGCCGGCCAGACACGCCGGCGGCCAGGGCCAGGTCGAGCTGACTCAGTCCGCGACGCGTGCGCCAGTGCCGGAGCAGCGCCGCAAACAGACCTCCCCGCCCCTGGCTCCCGGGACCGGGTCTCTGAGTCCCCACGACCACGACGATAGGCCGGACCCACGCGTCAGGCACCTACCTGCCGAGGTCATTGCCCCGACTCGCTGGCGCAGTGAGGGTGGAGCGCGAACCGTCGTACAGGGAGGCGGAGCCCCGACCGGAGAGGACCCGGCGTGGATGCACTGACTGCCGCCGAGGCGACCGACCTGTTCCGGAGCCCACCCGAGCGGCACGTCGAGGTCGGCAACGGCCAGGTGGCGGTGCGCAGCGTCGGATCCGGGCCCGACGTGCTGTTCGTGCATGGTTGGCCCGTCTCGGGAGCCACGTTCCGGGGCCTGCTCCCCCACCTCGCTCCGCACCTGCGGTGCCACGTGCTGGACCTCGCGGGAGCGGGCGACAGCCACTTCGACCGGCTCAGTCGGTTCGGCGTCACCGACCATGCGGCAGCGGTGCGCCAAGTGGTCGACGTCCTCGGCCTGCGCCACGTCGCGATCGTGGGCCACGACAGCGGCGGGCTCATCGCCCGCCATGCGCTCGCGGGCGACCCACGGGTCCGCGCCTGGGGGCTGATCGACACCGAGCAGCCCCACGGTGCGAGCCTGCGGTTCCGGTCGTTCCTGGCGATCCGGCTCGTACCCCGGTTCGAGCATCTGCTGGCCCGGCTCGTCACCAGCCCGCGACTGCGGCGGAACAGGTTCGCTCTCGGGGACTGCTTCGAGGACCGACGCCTGCTGGACGGCGAGTTCGACGAGCTCTTCCTGCGACCGCTGAGGGACGATCCCTCACGACGCTGGGCCGCCGGTCAGTTCGGGCGCCAGTTCGATCTCGCGGCCTTCGAGGCGCTGGCCGGTCTGCACCGGCAGATCCGCGTCCCGGTCCAGCTGGTGCACGGCGCGAAGGACCCCTTCTTCCCCCTGGTGTGGACACGGGCGATGGTTGCCGGCTTCGGCGGTCCGGCGCAGCTCCACGTCGTCGACCGCGGCAGGCTCTTCACCCACGAGGAGTTTCCCGGTGAGACCGCCGCAGCACTGCTGCCCACCCTCACTGAGCCCCGGCCGGCCGAAGGGTCCTGACGCGCGCGTCCAGCCGGCTCGGTCCGACCCTGAGCGCCGTCAGGCGATGGCAGCCGCCACCACCAGTGGGACCGCGACGAGCCCTGTGCCTCCTGCGAGAGTGGGCGCATGGACGCCCGCACCCTGCTGACTCGTCCGGGTGCTCTCATCGACGCCCACCCGTTGGACAGACCTGCCGCCACCGCTCCATGAGGGCTTCCTGTGCCGCTACGTGCACACGGGTGACACGTTCGACCGCGAGTCGTGGGTGCGCCTCATCGCCGAGTATCCCGTCTTCGATCACCTGGCCCTCCACGACCTGGTGGACGTCGCCGGGTTGACTTGCCGGTGGCGGTACGACGCGGGGGTGCGGGCGACGGAGGGTCCTGCTGTGCGGGGCTGCTCGGCTACCAAGCGTCGAGCCCGGGGACCTCCGGCACTTCCGAGGTGCTTCGGGGAGCACGAGATTTGAGGACATGACCGAGAAGCAGCCCTATGCCGTCGTGAAGGAGTACCCCGGCTTCGAGCTGCGGTGGTACCCCGAGCACGTGGTCGCCGAGACGCGGGTGAGCGGGTCGTTCGAACGCGTCGGCAACACGTCGTTCATGCGGCTGGTCGGTTACATCGGCGGCCGCAACGCTCGGTCCCAGAAGGTCGCCATGACGGCTCCCGTCATCCAGGAGGCCGAGGACGAGAGGGCCGGATGCTACGTCGTCAGCTTCGTGATGCCGGCCGGCTTCGACCTGCAGCGTGCTCCGGTCCCGACGGACCGCCATGTCCGGCTGCGCAGCATCCCGGCACAGACAGCGGCCGCGCTGAGCTTCTCCGGACGCTGGTCTCGGGGACGCTACGAGGAACACGCGGGACGCCTCCTGGCCGATCTGGAGGCAGCGGGCCTCCAGGTCGACGGGCGGCTGCGCTTCGCGCGCTTCGACCCGCCCTGGACGCCCTGGTTCCGACGGCACAACGAGGTCGTCGCACCCGTGCGACCCCCGGTGACCCCCCTCGAGGGGGTGTAGACGGCCCCCCGGAGGCGACCGAGGTGCGGAGCACCCGGCGAACAGCTGATGCGGGTCGACGCCGGCGGACAGGACGTGGTCGTCCGGTCCGCCGGCGATCACCCGGCGGTGGCGTCCGTCGTGAGCGAGCACGACGGGTGGTGCTTGGCCCGTCAGCGGCTCTCGGCGAGCGAGCCCAGGACGTCGGTGATGTCGACGTCCCCAGCACCGCGGTTCCACGGCATCTTCGACAGTGCCATCCCCATCGCACAGCTGTTGGAGACCGCGGCGAAGGTGAGGCCGGACCCGATGGCGGCGGCCACCCACTTCAGCCGTGGCGCCACCGTGGAGCCCAGGACGCTGGCGGCCACGATGGACCCGGCCACGAGACGGACCTGACGTTCCAGCTCCCAGGTCTGCCGGCCACGGTTGACCGGCGCGCCGTCAGCCTCCCAGCCGTTCATGCCGCCGGCCAGGACCTTCATCCCGCTCATCGCGCCTGTCGCGGCGAGCGCCTGCTCCGCCTGGGTCGCCCGGGCGCCGGAGCGGCAGACCAGGACGACGTCGTCGTCGAGATGACGGGCGAGCTCGGTGCGGTGCTCACGCAGCAGGTCCAGCGGCACGTTGTAGGAGCCGGGGATGTGGACGGACTCGAACTCCGCAGGGGTGCGGACGTCCAGGACGCGGACGTCCGCGTCGCCGGTCAGCTGCGCACGCAGGGTGGCGACGTCGACGCTGCCTCCGTTGCTCTGGGTCGTGCTGTTGTCTGTGGTGGTGGTGTCGATGCTCATGATGGTGTTCCTTTCAGAGTGCTTGAACGAGATTGTGACGAGCAGCCAGTCGGCTGGTCGGGATCTGCCGCCGGGGTCCGGCCCACGGCGTCGCACCGCGACGAGCCACGGCAAGGTGTGCGGGGACCTGCGGGTCAGAGGAGCGCAGGCAAGGCCCGGGCGGCCGTGTAGCCGGCAACCAGGAGCAGCAGGACGGTGAACGCGGTCTGCAGGCGTTCGGTCCGGACACGGGACGCGAGGCGTGCGCCGAGCCAGCCGCCCACGAGGGCGAAACCAGTCAGCGAACCTACCAGGAGCCAGTCCGGTTGGGCAGCGGACCCCGCCCGGACGACGAGCGCGGCCGCGGAGGTGATGCTGATGACCACCAGGGACGTCCCCGCAGCCAGCTCCATCGGCAGCCCGAGTGCCAGCACGAGGGCGGGTACGACGAGGAACCCGCCGCCCACGCCGAGGAACCCGGTCAACAGCCCCACGACCGTGGCGGTGACGAGGACCTTCAGGGCCCGGGGGCACGCGCACGCGAACGCCGGGGTGAAGGTGATGATCGGGTCGTCGAGCTGAGTGCGTGCTCGCGTCTCCCGGCCACCGCCTCCGGCCCGTCGAGCCTTCAGCTGTCGGGCGACCATCACGGTCGCGACCACGACGAGCAGGACCGCGAAGGACGCCATCAGCACCGGCCCCGCGACGAGCCCCGAGGCCTTCGCGCCCACGGCCGCCCCGGCGATCGCGATCACGCCGAAGGCGACACCGCGCCCCAGGAAGAGGTTCCCGGCGCGTTGCGCGGTGACGGCCCCGATGAGTGAGGTGAGGCCCACGACGACCAAGGAGCCGGTCGTGGCCTGCCCCGGGCTCTGCCCGAGCGCGTAGACCAGCACCGGGACAGCCAGGACCGAACCACCGCCGCCGAGTGCTCCGAGGCTGAGTCCGATGAGCAGCCCCGCGAAGGCCGCCAGGAGCAGCAGGCCGACGCTCACGCCGCCCTGGAAGCCGGACCCACGACGGTCAGACCGACCTCCTCCGCCTGGTCGAACGAGTCGTCGATCGCGACCAGCCGGAGGCCGGCGGCGGCGAGGAACGACGCGGCGACCGAGGCGCGGTAACCACCGGCGCAGTGCACCCAGACTTCCCCGGCCGGCACATCGGCCAGGCGCTTGGGCAGCTCGTGCAGAGGGATGTTCACGGCACCGTCGATGCTGGCCGAGTCGTACTCGTCGGCACGACGTACGTCGAGGACGGTGACGTTGCGGTGGTGCCGGACCTGCGCGAGGTCGGCGAACGTCGCGGTCGGGAACGACCCCAGCTCGACACCCGTGCCGGCGACCCACTCCTCGGGGGTTCCGGTAGCGGCGGCGGCCGGCCTGTCGATGCCGATGCGGACCAGCTCGCGCTGTGCCTCGGCGACCTGCTCGGCGGTGTTGCCCAGCAGCGTCACCGGCGTGCCCCACTCGACCAGCCAGCCCAGGTAGGTCGCGAAGCCGCCGTCGAGACCGAAGTTCAACGACCCCGGCACGTGGCCGGCGGCGAAGACCGTGCGGTTGCGCAGGTCCACGACCCACTCCCCCGCCTCGATGCGGCGGCGCAGCTCGACCGGCTCCGCCTGGGCAGGCGCCGACAGGTCAGGCTCGTCGGGTCCGGCGGCGTTGGCCGGCGCCATGTGCGCGTAGTAGGCCGGGTAGGCGCTGAGTCCCGCGAGCAGCTCGCGGACGTAGGTCTCCTCGTCGTTGGTCAGCACCGGGTTGGACGTCTTCTCCTGCCCGATGGTCGAGGACGTCGCCTCGGACTGGGTCGCGGAGCAGAACGATCCGAAACCGTGGGTCGGGAACACCTCGGTCGCGTCCGGGAGAGCGTCGGCGAGCCGGGTTGCCGAGGCGTGCTGCGCCCGAACGAGCTCGTCGGTGTGCTCGTGCCCGAGCAGGTCGGGCCGGCCGGTGGCGCCGAACAGCAGCGACCCGCCGGTGAAGACGCCGACGTGCTGGCCCGGCAGGGCGTCCGTCAGAGCGTAGGACAGGTGGGTGAAGGTGTGCCCGGGGGTGGCGAGGGCGGTGACCCGCATGCGTGCGCCGACCTCGACGACGTCCTCGTCGGCGACCGGGGTGCGGTCGAAGGAGACCTGGTCGGCACCGTTGACCAGGTACTTCGCCCCGGTGCGCCGCGCCAGGGCCAGACCGCCGGTGACGTAGTCGTTGTGAATGTGGGTCTCGAACACGTGGGTGAGCCGGACATCGTGCTCGGTGAGCAGCTCCAGGACGCGGTCGATGTCGCGCTGCGGGTCCACCACGAAGGCGACGTCGCCGTCGTGGACGAGGTAGGAGCGGTCCCCCAGGGTCGGGGTCTCGATCGGGATGATCATCAGGTCGGTCACATGTGTGTGGGTCATCGTGTCCTCTGAGAAGGGGGGTGGGCGATCGGGGATCGGTCGAGAGGGGAGGTCAGTGCGGCTGGGCGCCGGTGACGACGTTCCTGCCTGAGCGGGCCCAGGCGGCGGTGCCGCCGGCCAAGGAGTAGGCGTCGAATCCCGCAGCGGTCAGCAGATCGGTCATCGCGGAGCTGCGGTTGCCCGACGCGCACACCACGTAGACGGGAGCGGAGCGGTCGAGGTCGCCGAGGCGCCCCGGCAGCTGGCCCATCGGCAGCAGCTGCGCGCCGGGCACATGCGCGCGCACGTACTCTCCGGGCTCACGGACGTCGATGACGGCGGCGCCGACACGCGTGGCCACGTCCAGGTCGTCGGGGGTGATCTCGGGGGTGTTGCGGCTCATCGAGGCTCCTGTCTGTGTCATCAGCCGGTAATACCCTAGGGGGTATCGATGAGCACAACTATAACACCCCTAGGGGTATTCCCCCACGGCCGGTCCAACGGCTCGTCAGCGGCGACGATCGCCGAGGTCGGTGCCCGACAGCGAGCCCTGGGCGCCCCGGGCACCCCGGGCGTCCCGCTCGTTGCGCCCGGCATGCGTACGACGCAGCGCCACCGTGACGGCGACACCCGCAACCGCGACGGCGACGGCCCAGACGGGGATGCCACCCAGCCACCGCGTGACCGCGGCCTGGGCGGAGAGCTCCAAGCCGGTGGTGTCACCCAGGCCGAACAGGCCGGTGATCCCGGCCGTGCCGTCGTAGAGGAGGAAGAGCACGCCGATCACGACGAACAGCACACCGGCGATGACCGAGGTGCTGTGGGTCTGGACCGGTCCGAGGCGCAACGGGCGGCCTCGCACCCATGAGCGCCGCGAGGCGCCGAGCCGGTCCCACAGTGCCGCCAGCACGAACAGCGGGGCAGCCATCCCCAGGCCGTAGACCGCGAGCAGCACCGCTCCACCGGTCGGGGACGTGGTCGCGGCCATGGTCAGGATCGCGCCGAGGACCGGGCCGGAGCAGAACCCGGCCAGTCCCGAGACCGCCCCGAGCGCCACCAGGGACAGCATCCCCGTCCCGCGCACCCGCCCCGAGAGCCCCCGGAGCCGGTTGGCGAAGGGCATCGCGAACCCGCCCCCGAGGACCTGGAGGACGCCGAGTGCGATCAAGGTCCAGCCGGCGACGGCGATGAGGGCGCCCCGGTGACCGTAGAAGAGTCTCGAGGTGAGGCTGGCGCCGGTCCCCAGCGGGACGAGGGTGAGCAGGAGGCCGGCGTAGAAGCCGAGCGTGCGGCGCAGCAGCAGGGTGCGCCCGGCGAAGGCGTAGGCGAAGAACGACGGCAGCAGGAGGGTGCTGCACGGGGACAGCAGCGTCAGCACGCCGGCCGCGAACGCGACGAGCACGCCTACGTGATCCATCAGCTTCCCTCGGCCGACTTCTCGGCCTGCTCGATGGCCTTCTCGAAGTCCGCCAACGGCATCGCCCCGATGATCGGCAGGCCGTTGACCAGGAACGACGGCGTTCCCGTGACGCCGGCGGAGAGGCCCTCGTTGAAGTCGTGCTGCACGAGCTTCGCACTCAGCGCCGAGTCCATGTCGTGCTTGAACTTCCGCACGTCCAGGCCGGTCTTGCGAGCCACCTCGGTCAGGTAGGCGGCGGTCAGGTCGCCGCTGTTGGGAGGAGGCTGATCGGCGTACAGCGCGTCGTGGAACGCCCAGAACCTGTCCTGGGCCGCGGCCGCGCGTGCCGCCCGTGCCGCCCGGACCGACTCCTTGCCCAGGTAGGGAAAGTCGCGCCACTCGATGCGCAGCACGCCGGCGTCGACGTACTTGGCGATCAGGTCCTTCTCGGTGGATCGGGCGAACCTGCCGCAGTAGGGGCACTGGAAGTCGGAGTAGGCGATCATCACCACGGGCGCGTCGGTCCTGCCGAGCGCGGTGGGATCACCGTCGCTGCGGCGCTCGAGCGCGCTCGTGTCGCCGTACCGCGGGTCGACCGACTTGACGGCGGCCGGTGCGCCCGGCGTGGCGCCTGACCTGGCGTCTGCGACCTCACCGTGTCCGGCGGCCTTGGGCACCAGGACCGCGGCGAGCGCGACCACGAGCGCGGCCGCGGCGATGGCCCAGGGCAGGGCCGCGGACCTGTGCGTGGATGCGGAGGTCCGCCGGGTGCGCTCGGGGTGCTGGTCGTTGCGTTTCGTCACTGAGATCTCCAGAGCTCTCTGCGGGACCGGTCAGGGCGTGGACGTCGGAGTGGGCGTTGCGGCCACGGGCGGCTGGGCGCGGCCCCGCGACACCCGGCAGCTGCTCCGGTTGCGCAGCCGACGGACCAGAGCCCAGCCCAGCAGAGCAAGGGCTGCGGTCTGGAGCACGGGCTGGAAGGGCTCGAACCAGGTCACCGCGCCCGTCGCCCCCAGCGCGAGCAGCACCAGCTTGTTGCACACCGGGCAGCCGACGGCGAAGAAGGTCAGCAACCCAGCCAGCATGCCTCCGCGGCCCGAGGCCGCGTCGTCCGGCTCCGGTGCCTCGGGCCCGCCGGCGTCCTGGTCGACCGGCCGCACGTAGGTGGCGGCCACCAGGCCGCCCAGGACCGAGGAGACCACCAGCGCCGGCCAGGCCCACCAGGTCGGCGGGAGCGCCCTGCTGAACATCGGCGTGTCGATCAGGTCCGCGGGGACCGCAACGAGCAGCAGGAAGCCTCCGCTCGCCAGGACCACCACGGCGCCCGTGCGGCGTTCGCACAGCAGTCCGGCCAGGACCCGCATCGGACCGAAGCCGGTCGCGATCCGGCGCGAGCCGTCGGTCGTGCTCATGAGGCGACCTCGACGGGATGGCCATGCGTGCGCCATTCCAGCATTCCGTCCTGGAGGCGCCTGGCCGGCGTCCCACGTTCACCCAGCAGGCGTACGGCGTCGTGGGCCATGACGCACCACGCGCCGCGACAGTAGGCCACGACCTCACGACCACCCAGCCGGCCGAGCACCGTCTCTGCGTCGGCGGAGAGAATCTGCCCGAACGGCAGTGATCGCGCTCCCGGGATGTGCCCGGCGGCGTACTCCTCGGCCGGGCGTACGTCCAGCAGCACGACCGAGTCGTCGCCGAGCCGGTCCACGAGCTCGTCGCGGGTGACCTCCTCGACGTCGTCGAGACCCGCTTCACCCAGGTAGGACCGCAGGGCGTGCCCGACATCGGCCGAGTGCGCACGAGCCACGTCCTGCATCGACACGAACAGGCTGAGCACGTCGGCCCCGGCCACGCGGTAGAAGATCCGGGTCCCCGCTCGGCGGGTGCTGACCAGGTTCGACATCTTGAGGATCTGCAGGTGCGCGGAGACGGTCGTCATCCCGATGCCGCTCTCCCGCGCCAGGGCCTCGACCGTGCGCTCACCCTGGGTGAGCAGCTCCAGGAGCTCGAGCCGTTTCGGGCTCGCGAACGCCTTGCCGACCACGGCGAGGCGCTCGAAGAGATCCGTCCTCCGTGCCGCCGAACCAGTTCCGGGGACAGCCATGTCACGCTCCTCCAAAGATCTTTGGAACAACGTAGCAGTGGGAGCACGCGGGCGGATGGATCGGGTCGCCCCCGGCAGGCGCCTCTCAGCCCAACCGGAGCACCTTGATCAGCTGGCGGGCGACGGAGCCGCCGGCCTCCTCGGCCAGGCTGAGCGCGGCCGGCACGTCGAGGTCCTCGCTCAGCATCTGCATCAGCCGGTCGTGGAGCTCGTGTTCCGGCGCCGTGCCGCTCGCCCGGGTCGCGGCGGCGGCGTAGAGCCGTTCCAGCCGCGCAGAGGCAGCGTCGATACCGTCCTGGTCGAAGTCCCAGGAGTCGGCGTACCGGCGGTCGATGAGCAGCAGCCGCAGAGCGGCGGGGCTGCACCTGGTCAGCACGTCGTCGACGAGGACCAGGTTGCCGGTGGACTTGGCCATCCGCTCCCCGTTGAGGCGCACGGTGCCCACGTGCAACCGCGCCCGGGCGAAGGGCGTCACCCCGGAAGCCGCCTCGACCATGGCGGCCTGGTAGGCGTGGTGGGGGAAGGTGAGGTCGCTACCGCCGACGAGCACGTCGACGCCCGGTCCGTGCACCGCCATCGCCATGGCGGCACACTCCGCGTGCCAACCAGGACGTCCCCACCCCCACGGACTGGGCCAGGCCGGGTCGAGTCCGCTCGAGGGCCGCCACAGCGTCACGTCGAAGGGGTCGTCCTTGGTGGTGTCGTCCGGGTCGTCACCGTAGACACGGCTGAGCTCGAGAGCCTCCGCCCTCGAGAGGCCGGCGACCTCGGGCACCTGCGCTCCCCGGAACCGGACCCACCCGTCTCGGACGTAGGCCTGCCCGGCATCGAGGAGGGCCTGGCTGAGCTGCTGGACCGCCGGGATGTAGTGGCGGGCACGGGGCTCGTGTGCCGGGGTGGCGACCCGGAGCGTGTCCATGGAACGGGTGAACAGGAACTCCTGGGACAGGGCCAGCTCGTCGTAGTAGCGGCCCTTGGACTGCGCGGCACGCAGCAGCACGTCGTCGACGTCGGTGACGTTGCGGCACACGTCGGCGCGTGCCCCGACCGCGTCCAGGACGGAGGCCAGGACGTCGGCCCACACGAACGTGGCGGCGTGTCCGAGGTGGGTGACGTCGTAGGGGGTGATGCCGCACACGTACACCCGCGCTCGACCCACGGGCGAGACCAGCGCCTCGCCGACCCGGAGCCGACGTGGCGCCGGCACCGGCGGCCCGACCTGCGCCGACGCACCGAAAACACCCGAGCTCATCATCGAAGGTTCACCAGCCATGCCCCCATCCTCCCACTGCGACCGCCACGCACGACGTCCATGAGATGAGATGAGCCTCGACCCGCCGTCGAGCCTGGTGTCCTGGAGTCATGAGGACCGCCACGACCTGCGATCAGTCGGGTCCGCGCGATCGGCTCACGGCCCGGATCACGCGGCTGTGGCATGTCATCTGCTCGGCGGGCAGCAGTGGAGTCCCGTTCTGAGGACGGCATCGCGGCGCCGGGCTCTCAGGCGCGTCCCTTCAGCATCAGGTTCCAGTACATGAACGGCAGTCCGTAGCGCTTGAGGTACCACATGTCGCGGCGCGACCGGGTGGCATCGATGAGCGGGAACGTGGGTGCGGGCTCCATCGTGTAGTCGAACTCGGCGAGCAGCATCTTGTTGCGTGAGGTGGTCAGCGGGCACGACGCGTAGCCGTCGTACGTCGCGGTCGGCTGCTTGCCGGCCATCGTCGCGGTCAGGTTCTCGGCGACCACGGGGGCCTGCTTGCGGATCGCGGCGCCGGTCTTGGAGTTGGGGGTGGAGCCGGCGTCACCGAGGGCGTACACGTTCGGGTAACGGGTGTGCTGCATCGTGTGCTTGTCGACACTCACGTAGCCGGCCGGGTTCTCCGGGTCAGCCAGCGGGGTGGCCTTGATCCAGTCCGGGGCCGACTGGGGCGGCACGACGTGCATGAAGTCGTAGCCGATCGACTCCCTGGTGCCGTCCGCGTTGTCGGCGACGACGACCTGACGCCCGGCGGCGTCGATCTCGACGGCCTCGGAGGACTTGCGCACCTCGATGCCGTAGTCCGCCACGACCCGCTCGAGCTCCTGGGCGAAGACCGGGACTCCGAACATGCCGGGGGTGGGGAGCACCAGGACGACACGGATGTCGTCGAGGACGCCCTGCTGGCGCCAGTGGTCCGCGGCAAGGTAGGCGATCTTCTGGGGGGCGCCGGCGCACTTGATGGGTCCGGCCGGCATGGTGAAGACGGCCGTGCCGGAGCGCATCCTCTCGATGTTGGCCCACGTCTTGGGGGCCATGTCGTAGGAGTAGTTCGACGACACCACCGGCGTCTCCAGCGCCTCGGGCATGCCGGGAACCGTGGCCCAGTCGAGCTGGATCCCCGGACACACCACGAGGTACTCGTAGCTCAGGGTGGCGCCCCCGGCAGTGGTGACCGTGTGCGCGTCCGGGTCGATGCCGGCCCCGGCGTCGCGGATCCAGGTGACCCCCTGGGGTATGAGCCCACCCATCGGTTGACCGCTCTCGCTGAGGGGGGCCCGGCCCCCGCCGACCAGGGTCCACAGCGGCTGGTAGTAGTGCATCTCGGCGGGATCCAGCAGTCCGATGCCGGTGACTCCCCGGCGCGCCAGCCGCGCCGCGACGCTGATACCGGCGCTCCCCGCGCCGACGATGAGAACCTCATGGTGGGTGCTGGTGGCCATGCTTCCTACTCCTCGTCGAGTGACTGGGCTTGCTGCTGCGATGGCGCGAGGTCCGGTCCCGGGAGGGGTGAGGGCACCGGATCCGGTCCCTCTAGGTCAGGTGGAGCTCGACCGCACGGCCGAAGTCGTCGTCGACCAGGGTGGCGTCCCGGCCGGCGCGGATGAGGATGCTGACCGCGACCGAGGCGCGGAAGCCTGACGCGCAGTGCACCCACAGCGGCCCGTCGGGGACCTCGTCCATCCGCTCGAGCAGCGAGTGCAGCGGTACGTGTGCCGACCCCGGGATCGCAGCTTCGGCGCGTTCGTCGTCGCGTCGCACGTCGAGCACGGTGAAGGTGGCGCGCTCGGTGTCGGCTGCGAGGTCCTCGAAGGTGACCCGCTCGTAGCCGGCCAGCTCGGTGACCGGGTCCTCGACGAGGTCGGCCGGCCTCCCGACCGCGGCCGCGTCGGGTCGGTCGATGCCGATCCTCACCAGCTGTCGCTGGGCGTCTTGGACCTGCTCGGCGGTCTCCCCGAGCAGCGTGAGCGCGGTGCCCCACGGAACGAGCCAGCCCAGGTAGGTCGAGAACTGGTCCCCCAGCTCGATGCCGATCGTGCCGGCCACGTGCTCGCGGGCGTAGGCGACCCGGTCGCGCAGGTCGACGACCCACTCGTCGGCGTCCAGGCGCTTGCGCAGCTGCTCAGCGTCGACAGGCTGCGGTGCGGACAGGTCGATGGGGCCGGGGCCTTGCAGGTTCCGGGAGCCCATGTGGGCGTAGTAGGCCGGGTAGGCCGTCAGGTTGGCGATCAGCCTCTCGACGAAGGCGTCCTCGTCAGGCTCCACCAGCGCGTCGTTGCGGCCTCGCTCCTCTCCGATGGTCGAGGCGTCGCCGCCGGTCGCCGACCCGGTGGAGCAGAAGCTCCCGAACCCGTGGGTCGGGAACACCCGGGTCTCGGCGGGCAGGTCGGCCAGACGTCGCGCAGAGCGGTACTGGGCACGGGTGAGCTCCTCGGTGCGGGCGGCCGCGACCAAGTCCGTGCGGCCCACACTGCCGAAGACCATCGAGCCGCCGGTGAAGACCGCCGCGGCGGCCTCCGACCTCGCGTCCTGGACGTAGAACGCCAGGTGCGTCTCCGTGTGTCCCGGGGTCGCCATCACGGTGACCTCGAGGTCACCGAACCTCAGGTTCTCGCCGTCCTCGACTGCGTGCCGCTCGAAGGCGACCGGGTCGGCTGCGTTGACGACGTAGCTGGCGGTGGTGCGCCTGGTCAGCTCCAGGCCCCCGGTGACGTAGTCGTTGTGCATGTGCGTCTCGAGAACGCCGAGACACCGCAGCCCTCGCTCGGCCAGGACGGCCTCGACCCGGTCGATGTCGCGCTGCGGGTCGATCACGATGGCGACGGTGCCGTCGTGGGCGACGTAGCTGCGGTCTCCCAGCTCACTGGTGTCGATGACCTCGACGTGAAGCATCGGCTCTCCTTCGTCCGGCTTGCGCAAGAGTACGGATGTCCGTACATTTCCGATTGTCCGGACAGTACGCCCGCCGGCGAGGGACCGCAAGGGCAGCGCGGCGTACGGCGATCCCCATCTCCGGCGACGAAGGAGGCACCACATGGCCGACACCCACCAGCCCGTGGGCCCCACCGAGGTGGACCGCGACAGCCCGGTCCCGCTCTGGGCCCAGCTGCACGACGACATCACCGCACGCGTGCGTCACGGAGACTTCATCAACGGGTTCCCCGGCGAGATGGCGCTGGTGCTGGAGTACGGAGTCAGCCGGCACACGGTCCGCGAGGCGCTGCGCCGCCTGCGCGAGGACGGCGTGCTGAAGTCCAGCCGCGGACGCCCCACGACCACCGCCGCCGAGGAGATCGCCGCTCCCCAGGGCACCCTGTACAGCCTCTTCGCCTCGGTCGAGGCGGCCGGTCAGCACCAGCGCAGTGTCGTACGGGCGCTGGACGCACGCGCCGACGGGATCGTGGCCGTGCGGATGGGGCTCGAGGAGTCGACGCCGCTGATCTACCTCGAGCGGCTGCGCCTGGCCGACGACGAGCCGCTGGCGATGGACCGGGTCTGGTTGCCCGCGTGGCTCGCCTCCCCTCTGCTCACCGCCGACTTCTCCGAGACCTCGCTGTACCGAGAGCTCGACGAGCGGTGCGACGTCCGCCTGACCGGCGGCCGCGAGCGCGTGCGTGCCGCCATCCCCACGGCAGCCGAGCGACGTCTGCTCGACCTGTCCGACGGGGTCGCGGTCCTGGCCATCGACCGCATCGGTGAGCTGCGCGGCCAACCGGTCGAGTGGCGACAGACCGTGGTCCGTGGTGACCGCTTCACGCTCACCACGGACTTCTCCGCGTCCCGTCCTCCCCACCAGCCGAACATGACCGTGTCCGGCCGTCACCACACCGGGAGGTCCGCGTGAACCCGCGGCCCGACACCACCCCCGCCGCCGAGGAACCCCTCGTGGCCGAGGTCGACATCGACACCGCCCACGCGCGCTTCTCCTCCGGCGCACTGCTGCTCGACGTTCGAGAGCCCGGCGAGTGGGCCGCCGGTCACGTCGAGGGCGCCACGCACGTGCCGCTCGCGGCGCTCGACCCCACCGCCTACCCCGCGGACCGCGAGATCCTGGCCCTGTGCCGCTCGGGCAACCGGTCCGGCAAGGCCGCCGCGGCGCTGGCCCGCGTCGGGAGGAGCGTGGTCAACGTCGCCGGCGGGATGAAGGCCTGGGCCGAGGCAGGGCACGCCGTCGTGACCGACAGCGGAGAACCAGGCACCGTCACGTGAGCCTCGTCGTTCTCCTGCTGCTCGGCCTCGCCATCGGTGCGGTCCTCGGTGGCCTCGGCGGCGGCGGCGCCGTCCTGACCGTTCCCGCTCTCGTCTACGTCGTCGGGCAGCCCGCCCAGCAGGCCACGACCAGCAGTCTGCTCATCGTGGGTCTCACCTCCCTGGTCGGAGTGACCACCTACGTGTCCGCCAAGCGGGTCCGCTGGAAGACCGGCATCGGCTTCGGCCTCGCCGGGATCCCCGCCGCCTACGCCGGCAGCTACCTCAACCACCGCGTCGACGAGCACTACCTGCTCATCGGGTTCTCGGTCCTCATGGTGATCGCCGCGCTCGCCATGATCGGCGGCAGGACCAGGGACGCAGCGGACTCCACGACAGGTGGAGACGTCCGCGCGACGCGCTCCCCCGACGCCGGCCCGCCGGACGTGCCCGCGGGTGCGGTCAGGACCGTGGACACGGCCGCAGTCGAGGTCGAGGGTCGTCGGCAGCCGTCCTGGACCGGGATCGTGGCCGCCGGGCTGACCGTCGGTCTCCTGACCGGCTTCTTCGGGGTCGGTGGCGGGTTCGTGATCGTGCCGGCGTTGGTGCTCGTCCTCGGGCTGCCGATGCAGCAGGCCGTCGGCACCTCGCTGCTCATCGTCGCAGCGAACTCCGCGACCTCGCTGATGGCCCGGGTCGGCGTCGCGCAGTTCGACTGGTCGGTCATCATCCCCTTCACCGGTGCGGCCGTGGTCGCCACAGTGGCCGGCAAACGGGTCGCCGACCACCTCCCGGCAAGGAGGCTCAAGGTCGGTTTCGCCACGCTGCTCGTGCTGGTCGCGACGTACACCGCGTGGCAGAGCATCACCGGGCTCACCCGGGCTTGACGTAGCCGTCGAGCTGCGCGGGTCAACGGCGACCCCGACCGGACTGCCAGAACGGCCGCTGGTCGTGCCCTCCGGTCAGGCGAGGGACAAGAAGAGCTTCTCCATCTTCTTCACGTCCACGCTGTTGACGTCACCGTCGCCCTCTGTCAGGCACTGCTGGAGCCCGGAGGCGACGATGGCGAACCCGGCCCGGTCCAGCGCCTTGGAGACGGCGGCGAGCTGGGTGACGACGTCTTCACACTCGCGGCCCTCCTCGAGCAGGCGGAGCACGCCGGCGAGCTGGCCCTGGGCGCGCTTGATGCGGTTGATGACCGGCGTCATCCCGGCTGGGTCGAGCTCCATCAGTTCTCCTGTGTCGTCTGGGCGGTGAGGGCGGGAGAGACCACCCTGCTCGGCGGGCCCCATCATCGCCTGCGGGTGGAGGGCTTCGACGGCGATGGCGTTCTCGTCCAGTGACCGGACGACCAGCCGGCCGCCGGCCCCGTCGTGCCTCTGCCGGCGGTGGACGGGGCCTGGCCGGCCATCAGGCGCCGCTCGCAGTCGCGGACTCCCCGTCCCTGTCGATCTGGTGGGGGTCGAGGGCGCGAACGGCGTCGATGACCTGTGTCAGCGCCGCACCGGGCAGGGCGCCAGGCTGAGAGAAGACGAGCTGCCCGCCCTTGAACGCCATCAGCGTCGGGATGGAGGTGATCCGAGCAGCCCCGGCCAGCGCGGCCTCGGCCTCCGTGTCGACCTTCCCGAAGACGATGTCGGGGTGCGACTGGGCGGCCTGCTCGTAGACGGGCGCGAACTGTCGGCACGGGCCGCACCAGGAGGCCCAGAAGTCAACGAACACGATGTCGTTCTCGGTGACGGTGCGCTCGAAGTTGGCGGCACCCAGGGTGACGGTACTCATGACGGCTCTCCTCGACGGTCATCCGGCGGGCCGGTGCTCGCCGTTCCAACCGTGTCAACCAGGATACCCATAGGGGTATTCCACAGTCTAGCGGTGGCGGCGGTCTCGATGTCCTCGTGGGCGCCCACCAGGACGGACGAGACCGCGGCTCATCCGAAGTCCCGAAGTGCCCGGCCCTCGATGTCGCGAAGTGCCTCGTCCGCGCTTTCCGGGCTGACCCGGCCGCGCCGCCGCGCGTCGAGGACCAGTGCTCGCTCCACGTCCGTGGCCCGACGGAGGACCTCACTCAGCTGCTGAGGGGGGTCCGTCTCGTCGTCGGTCTCCAGACGGCGGGCATCGTCCATCGCGTTCTGGGCCGCCAGATAGCCCTCGTACTGGAGCGTCGCCGCACGATGGACCGGCTCCGCGATGCCGTCCGGCCCCTCTCGAAGGTCCTCCAAGGCTGCCTGCGCGGCCTGGCGCCGAAGGTCCGACAGCTCCTGGGACCCGTCGGAGCTGCGGCCGACACCGAGCCAGGAGGTCAGGGGGCCCAGCGTGAGCCCCTGCACCACCAAGGTGACCAGCACGCTCCCGAGAGCGACGACGACGATCTCGCTGCGGAACGGGAACGGCCCGCCACTCTCGACGGTCGTCGGGAGGGCAAGGGCGGTCGCCACCGTGACCACTCCACGCATCCCGGCCCAGGACACCACGGTGGACTCGCGCCAACCCGAGGGGAAGGGGTCGTCGCGTCGTCGCGCCCGCAGGCGGGCAAACGACTCGCTCGCGAAGACCCCGACCACCCTCACCAGCACGAGCGCGGTCACGACCCCGATGCCGAGTGAGAGCGTCGCTCGGTTGACCGGCGCCGCGCCGATCACCTTGACGAGCTCGAATCCCAGCAGGGCGAACACCAGGCTGGTGATCAGGTAGTCCGCGTAGGACCACACCGCGCGCCCCAGCAGCCACCCTCCCGACGTGGTGGCCTCATGCCCGTAGGTCCGCAGGAAGAGTCCGAGCACCAGCACGGCAAGGACGCCGGACCCGTGCAGCTGCTCCGCTCCCAGGTAGGCGACGAACGGCGCCAACACGGTGATCGTCGTCTCGGCGTACCCGTCGTGCACCGAGGCCAGCACCACCTTCGACACCCACCCCAGTGCCAGACCGATGGCGACCCCGGCCACCACAGCCAACAGCAGATCCACCCCGATGCCCGCGCCTGACACCTCGCCGGACACGGCCGCCACCACCGCCACCTTGAAGGCCACCAACGCGGTCGCGTCGTTGAACATGCCCTCGCCCTCGAGGATCGTGACCAACCGGTGCGGCAGGCGAAGCTTTCGCGCGACCGCGGTGGCAGCCACCGGGTCCGGCGGGCACACCATCGCCCCCAGGACCAGCGCCACCACCCACGGCAGGCCGTAGAGGTGGGCCACCACGGCCACCACCCCCAGCGTGACCAGCGTCAGGCCGACGGCCAGGAACAGCACGGCGCCCGCGTTGTCCCGGAACTCCCGCGCGGTCGTCCGTTGCGTGGCCGCGAACAGAAGTGGCGGCAGCACGATGGGCAGGATCAGATCCGGGTTCACACTCAGGAGGGGCAGCCCCGGCACCGAGGCCAGCACCAGACCGAAGATGGTCAGGAGCACCGGCTGCGGGACTCGCAACCGCTCCGCGGCGGGAGTCGAGGCCACGACCCCCATCACCAGGAGAAATGCCAGCGCAACCCCGTCCATCAGCCCTCCTGCACTGTCCAGCCGGTGCATCACACCGTCGCCCGCCAGGGTGCCACACGAACCGGACGGGCCACGCGCGCCCTTCCGTGCCCGACACGACCCGATGCTCGCGACGGGAAGACGCCGCGCCCGGCGTACGCTCGCCTCCCGGGTGCTGGAACCGCCACAACCGGGTAGGTAGCGTCAAGCTCTGGTCCGGGCGTCCGCACCTGCGTCCCACCCCCGTCGATGGCCTGTGGAGGAAGCACCGTGACGTCGATGAGCCGACCGCACCCCGAGGACCTGTGGGTCGGCCTGCGCGACAGGTTCCGCACCCAGCTGTGGCCGCTGCCGACCACGGCCGTCGTGGTGGCGATCGCCCTCGGCGTCCTCCTGCCCGGGATGGAGGCGCACGCCGGCCTCAACCTCCGGGGCCTGCAGCCCTACCTGTTCAGCGGCGGGGCCGACCCCGCACGCACCGTTCTCGACGCGGTGGCCAGCTCCCTGATCACGGTGACGGCGTTGACCTTCTCCCTCACGGTCGTGACGCTCCAGCTCGCCAGCAGCCAGTTCTCCCCCCGGCTGCTTCGCACGTTCACCCGCGACCTGGTCGTCCAAGGCACCCTCGGGCTGTTCCTCGGCACTTTCGCCTACACGCTCACCGTGCTGCGGACGGTCCGCTCGTCCTCGTCGTCCCGCGTCGAGTTCGTCCCGGACGTCTCGGTCACCGTCGCCTACCTCCTGGCGATGGCCAGCGTGGTCGGCCTGATCCTGTTCCTGGCCCACCTGGCACAGACGATCCGGGTCGAGAGCATGCTCCGGAGCGTCCACGACGACGCATCGGCCACCATCGAGCGAGAGCTCCCGACCCTCGCCGGTCCCCCCGTCACCTTCGCTTCCGTGGTCCCTCCAGGACCCTCGACCCTGATCACCTCACGGTCCTCGGGCTTCCTCGTGCAGATCCTGGAGGACGACCTGCTGCAGGCCGCGACAGCGGCTGAGGCCGTCGTCGTGATCGACGTCTGTCCGGGCACCAACATCGTCAGCGGAACCCCGATCGGCGCCGTGTGGTCGGCGCGTGCGGACGCAGCAGGCCCCACGAGCGAGGCACTCGCCGCGATCAGCGCCACCTTGGTCACGGGCTTCGAGCGAACCTCGCGCCAGGACGTGCTGTTCGGTCTGCGTCAGCTCACCGACGTGGCGGTGAAGGCCCTGTCACCCGGCATCAACGACCCGACGACGGCCATTCACGCGCTGGGACACTCCTCGGCGTTGCTGGGGGCCCTTGCCGGCCGGGACCTCGGACCCCGGGTCCTCCGAGACGAGCACGGCTCCACCCGCGTCGTCCTCGCCCGATCTGATCTGCCGGCGATCCTGCACGTGGCCGTCGACCAGGTGGCTCGCTACGGGGCGAAGGAGCCGGCGGTGCTGACCAGGCTGCTCGTGCTGCTTCGCGAGCTGGCGTGGGTGTGCCCGCCGCACCAGCGGCCGGCGGTGGCCGCCGCACTGTCCCGACTGCGACGTCTCATCGATCGCCAGAGCCTGGACGTCGACGAGGTCGCTGGGCTTGCGGAGTGCGCAGACCAGGTCGACGCCGCCTTGCTCGGAGCCTGGGAGGTAGGCACGAGGCCCTGACCGGGCCCGTCCGCCGGGCTTTCGCGGATTCGCGACCGTGCTGCCACCACGTCCATCAGGTCCACCGCGGCCACCGCCGCCGTCAGCCGAGGACGAGCCACAGCGGTCCGGCTGCCAGCCCCATCACGAGGGTGGCCGACGCGGCAACGAAGGCCGCGACCGGCGCGCCGAGCCCGCCCACTCCGGTCTCCGCGGCCTCGTCGAGATGAGCGGCCGGACGAAGGGCTGCCCGGATCCAGCGCAGGTAGTAGACGAGGCTGACCACCGTGTTCAGAGCAAGAGCGACCGCGAGCCAGGCCAGGCCCGCGTCCCAGGTTGCCGCCATCGTGGTGAGCTTGCCGACGAAGACCGCCGTCGGCGGCGTCCCGACGAGCCCGAGCAGGGCCACGACGAGAGCGGCGGTGAGGCCGGGGCGGCTGGAGCCGAAGCCCGCCCACCGGTCGAGGGAACGCCGATGCGGCTCCGCGGCAGCGACCGCGAACGCGGCCAGGTTCGTCAGGGCGTAGCCGGCCAGGAAGAACAGCAGCGCGGGCTGGCCCTGGTCGTCGAGCGTGGTCACGGCCGCGGCGGCGAGGAGGTAGCCCACCTGGCTGACGGTCGACCAGCCCAGGAGCCGACGTACGTCGCTCTGCGAGAGCGCCGCGAGGTTGCCGATGGTCATGCTGGCCACCGCGAACACCCCCAGTACCGTGGCCCAGCGCACCTCCCCAGGCAGCACGGCCACCAAGCGGGTGATCGCGACGAGTGCCCCGATCTTGGGCACGGTCGTCAGGAAGGCCGCAGCGGTCACCGACGCCCCCTGGGTGGCGTCCGGCACCCAGAAGTGGCCCGGGACTCCCCCGGCCTTGAACAACAGCCCGACCAGCACCAGAAGCCCCCCGGCGCCCACGGCCGCGGCGGGAGCGTGGGGGAGCTCGGCTCCGAGCCACGAGTACCCGGCGTGACCGGCGAGTCCGTAGAGCAGGACGGCGCCCAGCATCAGCAGGATGCCGAACATGGCGCCGAACAGGTAGGTCTTGAGAGCCGCCTCGGCCGAGTCCGGTCGGGCGATGATCCCGACGAGACCGTAGAGCGGGATGCTCGAGAGCAGGAACGCCGTGACCAACAGGGCCAGGTCGGTGCACCCGGCGAGCAGCAGGGTGCCGGCTCCACCGAAGAGCAGCAGGCTGTAGGTCTCGCTCTCCCGGGGATGGTGGCGCACCTCCCCCGCCGCGAGGAGCAGGATGAGCAGCAGCGAGACGGTCACCGTCACCCGGGCCGCGCCGGTCGAGGCGTCGACGGTGAAGGTGCCGGAGAAGACCGCCCGGGGGGCACCTTCCCATGCGACGAGGCTCACGACGAGGCTGGCCACCGTCACGGCGGCAGCCACGAGTCGCAGTCTCCCCTGGTGGGTCCGGGGGGTGAACGACCCGACGACGAGCGTGGCCATCCCTCCCAGGAAGAGCAGGGCCTCCGGCAGCAGGGCCAGCAGGTCAGAACGCGTCGACACCGGTCACCGTCCCACGAGGCCCGCGAGTGCGGCGGCAGCAGGCTCGATGACGTCGAGCAACGGGCGCGGCAGCACCCCGATGAACACAGAGGTGGCCAGCAGCAGCCCGACGGGCAGCCACTCCCGCGGTCTGACGTCGGTGAACCCCACCGACAGGCCGACGGTCGGGCCGGTGAACACTCGCTGCAGCGCACGCAGGAACAGCGCCGCCGTGACCAGGATCCCGAGCACGGCCACCGCAGTGACCGGCACGGTGGCGATGCTGCCGGCGAAGATCTGGAACTCCGCGATGAACCCGGACAGTGCAGGGAGCCCCAGCGACCCGAACGCCGCCACCGTGAAGAGCGTGGCGTACCGCGGGGCCGTGGCGGCGAGCCCTCCGTAGCCGTCGAGGTCGTAGTTCCCGGTCCGCTCGTACATGCTGCCCGCGAGCAGGAACAGGGCCGAGGTGAGCAGTCCGTGGCTGACCATCTGCGTGACCGCGCCGGACACCGCCACCGCACGTGCCTCGTCCGCGCCGTGCGAGAGCACTCCGGCAGCACCGACGGCGAGGACGACGTAGCCCATGTGGTTGACCGAGGTGTAGGCGATCATCCGCTTCAGGTCGGTCTGCGCGAACGCCACGAGGGCGCCCCAGAGCACTGAGACGATCCCCACCGCGATCACGAGCCAGGCCCAGGCCCGCCAGGCATCCGGCAGCATCGGCATCGCGATCCGGACGAAGCCGTAGGTCCCCATCTTCAGCATCACGCCGGCCAGGACGGCGGAGCCGATCGCCGGGGCGTCGCTGTGGGCGGGGGGAAGCCAGGTGTGGAAGGGAAACGTCGGGGTCTTCACGGCCAGTCCGAGCAGCAGCGCGGCCAGCACCAGGCCACCCGCCACCCCGTGCCCCTGGAGGGGCGGATGGGCGGCGAGCTCGACCATGTCGAACGTGTGCGGGTCGGAGGCGCCGTACAGGCCGACGAAGCCGAGCAGGAGGGCCAGCGAGCCGAGGAAGGTGTAGAGGAAGAACTTCAGCGCCGACCGCGCGGCGTCCCGGTGCCCCCAGCCGCTGATCGAGAAGTACATGGCCACGATCGAGAGGTCGAAGAAGACGAAGAACAGGATCAGGTCCGCGGAGACGAACAGCCCCAGGCACACCGCCTCGAGGAACAGGAACAGTGCCGCCTGCAACCGGGGTCTGCGCTGCTCCTTGACGGCGAAGACCGCGCAGGCCACGAACACCAGGGTGGTCATCACTACCAGCGGCAGGGACAGACCATCGACGCCGACGTGGTAGCTCGACCCCACTCCCGGGATCCACCGGGCCCGCTCCTCCAGTGCCAGCGCCCCCGTCGCAGGCGTCTCGTACCTCGCCCACACCAGGCAGGCGATCGCCAGCTCGGCTGCCGTGACGACGACGAAGACGCCGCGCGCCACACGGACATCGATCCGGGGGACCAACAGCCCGGCGGCCGCCAGGAGCGGAAGGAAGACCAGGACGGAGAGCACGTTCACCTCACGAGGACGAGGACGAGGACGCCGGCCAGCACGGCCAGCGCCTGGAGGTAGTACTGGTGCAGCTGCCCGGTCTGCGGCCGCCGGGCCAGACCGCCCAGGCGTCGTACGCCGGAGACCACCGCAGTGACGCCGCCGTCGATGGCGCGGTCGTCGACGCGTGCTGCGAGACGGGTCAGCCGCGCCGTACCGCGCGCGGTCGCCTCGACGCCGCGGTCCAGCACGGCGTCGTCGAGGTGGGCAAGCCGGTGCGCGAGCACCTCCACCGGCCGGACGACGGTGCGGTGCGCCAGCTGCTCGAGGAACAGCCAGCTCGTGAGCACGCGGGGCCGGGTGAGCCGCCGGCTCGGGGCACCCCGCATCGCGACCACCGTCGCGACGATGACCGTGACCGCGAGCAGTGCGGACGTCACCAGCTCGAGCGTGCCGGGCTCCGGGGCGGCGCCGCCCACCAGCTCCTGCACGCGTGCGAGCAGCGGCGGGAGCGCGAGCACACCGAGCACGACGGCTCCTGCCGCCAGCGGGAGGAGCGGCGCCCACGCTGTCGTCGGCGCGGTGCGGGTGCCGTCGCGTTCCCCGTCCCACCCCGACTCCGGGTCGTCGGGGAGGCGGCGGGTCAGCACGACCAGGGCCTTGGTGGCGTAGGCGGCCGAGAGGGCCGCGCCGAGCAGCCCGGCCACGTAGAGGGCGGCCGACTGCGTGGCCGCAGCGGCCAGGACGGCGTCCTTGGTCGCCCACAGGGCCAGCGGCGGCAGCCCCGCCAGGGAGAGCAGGCTCGCCGCGGCGCACGCTCCTACCACGGGCCAGATCCTGGCCGCCCCGGTGAGGGAGGACAGCCTCTTGGTGCCGAGCGCCTGCAGCCAGATCCCGGCAGCGAGGAACAGCCCGGCCTTGACCGCCGCGTGCGCTACCAGGTGGGTGGCGCCGCCTGCGGTCGCACCGACCCCGGCGGCCAGCACGACGAAGCCGAGCTGGGCCGCCGTGGAGGCCGCCAGGAGCTGCTTGAGGTCACTCTGCGCGAGCGCGACCAGGCCGAGCAGCACCGCAGTGGCGGCACCCGCCCAGGCGGCGGCGTCGTCGGCCCAGCCGGTCGCCGCCAGGGTCGGGCGCCACCCGCAGCAGCAGGTAGCCACCCATCGCGACCATGGCGGCCGAGTGCAGGAGCGCGCTGACCGGACTGGGGCCGTGCATGGCGCGCGAGAGCCAGAACGAGAACGGCAGCTGGGCGGCCTTCCCGAGCCCGGCCACCACCAGCCCGGCGGCCATGACGCGCGCGCCACCCACCGGAGGCGTCCTGGCAGCGAGCCGAGACCGAGACCCGCTCCCCCGGCCAGCGCGGCACCCGCCGCGACGTAGAGACCGAGGTCCGCCGTCCGGGTGGTCAGGAACGCCGTCGTGCCCGAGCCGACCGTCTCCGGATCGCGCCAGTGGTAGCCGATCAGCGCGAACGACGTCGCCCCCATCACCTCCCAGGACATCAGCAGTGTGGGCAGGGTGGTCGCCAGCACCGTCATCAACGCGGCGGCGACGAAGAGCAGCATCAGCCCGTAGAACCGCGCCGTGCGGAGCTCTGGGGTGCCGGCCGCGGACAGCAGCACGAGCGCCGACACGACCGCGACCGCCGGCAGCACCAGCGCTGCCAGGCCGTCCACGCCCAGACGCCAGCTCGGACCTCGGCCATGAACGGCGTCGCCACCGAGGGCCGCGACGCCGCAGGGAACGACACCGCGAACGACGCCACCGCCAGCAGCGCAGCCGTGCCGACGCGCGACCGGCGCGGCGAACCGGTCGGCCGCCGGACCGACCAGCAGCAGGAGCGCACCGAGGACGGCCGGCAGCGACCACGAGCGCGACGAGTGTCGAGATCGAGCATCAGCCGTGCAGCTCCGCGGCCATGTCGGTCATGTCGTGCCCGGCCTGACGGTGCAGCAGCGTGGCGACGGCGAAGCCCATCGCCATCTCCACCGTCATCGCCGCGATCACCACCAGCAGCAGGACCTGCCCGGACGGGTCGGGGGCGAGGAACCACCACAGCCCGCCTGCGGCCAGGATGACGCCGTTGATCATCAGCTCCAGCCCCATCATCACCATCACGACCACCTGCTGCGAGAGGGCGCCGTACACCCCCACCGCGATCAGTGCGGCGGCCACGAGCAGGACGGTCTCCAGCGTCATCGGCCGACACCCCCTGGCTGCGGGTCGTCGGCGGGTCGGCGGTCGAGGTCGTCCCCGAGACGGTCGTAGCGGGTGCGGTGCGAGGACAGCACGACGCCGGCCACGATCGTGGCGACCATGACCGGGCCCATCGCGATCATCACGATCATGTGCGACTCCATGATCGCCTTCCCCAGCGCCGCCGTGACGTCTCCCGTGGGCGCGCCACGGCGGGTCGGCCACGGCACGAGCACCGCACCGGCGCCCAGGAGCAGGAAGGTCCCGACTCCGGCCACGATCGACGAGCGGTGCGAGTGGACCATGCTCATCGGCATCAGGGCCGGGTTCATCCCCATGAACATGACCATGTAGACCGCCATCACGGCCATCTCCATGACCATCATCAAGATCACGATCACGCCCATGTAGGCCTGGCCCAACAGCAGCAGCGCCACCCCGACGGCCACGAAGGACACGGCCAGCGCGTAGGTCGCGCGGGCCATCGAGTCGACGTAGAACACCAGTGCGCCCGCCACCACGGACACCACGGCGCAGAGCCAGAACCCCACGTCGACGAGGACGGCGCTCATCGGATCTCCTTTCGGCGGACAGGACTCAGCTGACGGCAACAGCGATGACGGAGACGACCAGGTCCTGCGCGACCACCAGGGGGAGCACGACCACCCAGCCGAGCTCGAGGAGCTTGTCGGGGCGCAGGGTCGGCAACCGGCGACCTGCGAGCACGAGCAGCCCGCTCACGAGGATGGTCTTGACCAGCACCCACACCCAACCGGGGAGCAGCGGGCCGGCTCCGCCGCCGAGGAACAGCGGCACCGCCGCCGCCGAACCCGCGACCAGCAGGGCGTAGCGGCCCGCCAGCACCAGCAGACGGTCGACGCCGGCCAGCTCGGCGAGGATGCCACCGTTGACGTCCGTGCCGGCACCGGGGTCCATCGGGGGCCGGACCGAGAAGCCCAGCACCCCCCAGCAGTACGCCGCGAACGCCACCGGCGCCCACACCGCGAACCACAGCCCGTCCTGGGCGGAGGCGATCTCGGCCAGGTCCAGGCTGCCCGCCGCGATCGCCGGGGCGGTGAGCGCGAACATCAGCGGGAGCTCATACCCCAACGCGAGTGCCAGGAACCGGTAGCCGCCCACCAGACCCGTGACGGAGTTCGCCCCCCAGCCGAGCAGCCACATCACCGCCCACGCCACCACGTCGAGCGCATTGACCCAGACCACCCCCAGTGGGTGGTCCACCAGCGCGTGCGCGCCCAGCGGCACGAACGCCACGATCAGGACCGCCAGCGGGATCACAGCGGAGGAGGCGGTCCGCCACAGCAGTCGGTCCGCGGAGACCGTGCGGCGCGGGCGCTGGCGCAACAGGCGTGCCGTCTCGCGGAGCGGCACCGTCAGTCCCGACCGGAGAGGCAGGCCACCATCGCGGGCCTCGAGCGCGGCGGAGAGCCCGGCCACCGACAGTGAGACCGCCGCGAGGCCCACCATCACCGGCACCGCGTAGCCAAGGGACAACGAGTCAGCCATGCGTCGCCTCCGACAGTCCGTGCTCGGCGAGGTCCGGCATCATGGCCGCCACCCACAGCCTGACCGCGGCGAGGTCCGACCCCCGGACCAGCGTCGGGCAGTGCCTGGGCACCCTGCGCGACGCGCGGCGCCGCCTCCCCGGCGAGCTCGGCCCGCGCGCGCTCGAACAGTCCCATGAGCCGGTCGTGCAGCTGCTCGGAACCTCCGTGGCTGCCCTCGACCGCGAGGCCGCCCAGCACCCATCGCAACACCCGCCGCCGGCCGACGCGGTCCCCGAGCCTCGCCACGTCACGGGCACCGACCCGGTCCCCGTCGAGGCAACTGTCACGGAGACGTCGCGCTCGCGCGGACTCGGCCGGCAGACCGGCGAGTGCCAGCACCGAGCCGGCCGCGTCGAGCAGCCTCGCGGCCCGCACGATGGCGTCGTCCGGCTTGCCGGCCACCGGCCTCGCGAGCTGCTCGACCTCGGCGTCGACGACGACGTCGCCGTGCAGGGTGACCCGCAGGACGACGCCGGCGGGCCAGTGCGCGAGCACCGGGCCCAGCGGTAGGTGGAGCTCGTCCATCTCCAGACCGTCACGGTCCTCGGCACCCTCGGCCAGCGGGATCCCGTCCGGCATCATCGCGGAGTGGTCGTGCCCGCCGGCGACGCGCGCCGCACCACCGCGGATCTGCTCACGAGCCTCGTTGAGGAGCGCCTCCGCCTCGGTCTCGGCGCGCAGGTGGACCAGGGCCCGGGGCTCCGACATCTGCGCCCACACCTGCTCGACCACGGCCGCGAACGCCTCGCCGGGCTCACCGACAACCGCCAGGACGTCGGCGTCCGCCACAGACTCCGCGACAGCCCAGCCCATGCGATCGAGTGCACGCTCGAGGGCGACGCGGTCCCGGAAGGCACCCGGAGCCTCGGCGACGAGCACATGAGCACGGGAGGCTGCCGCGCTCGTCAAGACGTCGATCAGGCCCACCGGAGCGCTCCCTCACGCCGTGCCCACCCCACGGCCAGCAACAGCATCAGCAAGAAGCCGAACATCTCCACCACGGCCCCCGGCCCGAGGTCTCTCACGACGACCGCCCAGGGATACATGAAGAGCATCTCGACGTCGAAGGCGAGGAACACCACGCTGGCGGTGTACCAACGCGCGTGGTACCTCGAGAGTGCGTGCTCGGAGGGGTGATGCCCCGACAGCCACGGCTCGACGTCGAAGACATCAGCAGACACGGCCGTCCACCGCGCCAGGACGCGCAGGGAGGACACGGCCACCACGGACCCGGCGAGGATCACCAGCAACGTCGCCATCAGCAGCCTCCTCGTGCCCTCACGGAGCAGTTGTCGGGTATCGCGCGTCCACCTACGCTACATACCCGACACCCGTGCCGTCATGCGGGTGTCGTCTGGAGGACGACGATGACCGACCACGCCCACCCCGTGGACCCCGGAGCGGTCCGCCGCGCCAAGCAGCGCCTCCCGGAGCTTGCGGAGGCCGAACGAGTCACCAGCGTGCTCACCCTCATCGCCGACCCCACCCGGATGCGCCTGCTGTTCGCTCTCGACGCCGTCGAGGAGCTCTGCGTCGGAGACCTGGCGGTGGCGCTCGAGGCCTCGGAGGATGCGGTGGGCTACGGACTGCGGATGCTCAGGACGGCCGGGCTGGTCACCCGGCGCAAGGACGGGCGCATGGTGTACTACCGCCTGGCGCAAGGGTTCCCGGAGCCCCTGCGGCAGCACTGCCTCATCCGCCTCGCCGAGCTGTCCACGGCTGGAGCCCCGCCCGCCGGAGGAGAGTCCTGATCAGCGCTCTCGTCGTCGCCGTCGTCTCCGCCGCGCCGGTCGCCGTCGGGGTTGCCTGACCGGCACCGGTCCGCACGGCGCGGCCGCTGTCAGGGACGCTGACCCGGACCGCTGCTCGAGCCCTCGCTGGCGACGTAGTCGTCCGGGTCCACGTCGTGCGGCTCGACGCCGTCCGCGTGCTGGGCTTCGAAGACCAGGAACTGGATGGCGATGTCATGGCGCGTCTGCAGGCTCGCGTGCTGACGGAAGTCCGCCAAGTCCTCGCGCTCCTCCTCGGCCATGTGGTCGCTGTTCGCGACCCGGGCGTTGATCACTGCCTGCCACCATCCGTCCGAGCCCGCCTCGTGCTCCCCGGCCCGGGCGATCGCGTCCCGGATGTCGTTGTGGTCCCCCACGGCGTCCTTCGTCTCGTCGGCGGCGCTCTCCGCTCCTCCGGCGCCGTGCCCGATCTTCAGAACCGCTGGGTAGAAGAACTTCTCCTCGGCCGCTGCGTGGACTTCCAGGAACCTCGCCAACCGCTCCCACACGGCCGCCAGGCCCGCCACGTCATTGCGGTCCAGCTCGTCCAGGACCGCGAACATCCGCCGCTGCTGCTCGTGTTGGAACAAGATGACTTCGGCGATGTCCATGGATCCCTCCAAGGTCGTGGTCGACGCGCCGACCGGCGGGCCGCTGGCCCTTTCGTACCCCGCACCGAGGATCCCCATGAGCGATCACAGCACTCAGGACTCGTCGGTGTCGTCGGCCAGCGAGTCCGCGGCCACGTTGAACTCCTCGATAGCCACCATCAGCCTCCGTTGAGCGTCAGGGGTGAGCCGCGAGACGACTTGGGCGAGCAGGTCCTCCCGTCGCCGCATCACCTCGGCGAGCAGCCGCCGTCCGGCCGGGGCCAGCGCAAGAGAGAGGTTGCGGCGGTCCTCGGAGTCCTCCCGACGGAGAACCAGTCGACGACGGACCAGCTGGTCGCAGGTGCGGCTCGCGTTCGACGGGCTGACCCCGAGCTGCTTGGCCACGGCGGCGAGGTTGAGCGGCTCCAAGGTCGACAAGATGACCAGTACCCGCAGCTGCGGCACGGAGACTCGCTCGTCGACGGAGGCCAGGGACTGCACGACGATCGCGTTCATCGTGCGGCTCGCCGTCAACATCGGTGCGAGGTCCACCGGCGTCACCGATCGCCTCCCACCTGCTGCCACCGCGCCAGCCTAATGCACCGCCACGAGCCGGGCTCGTGCACCTCAGCGTGGTCGCGGGCGCCCGAGATGCCCGGTCACGCCCGAGGGGTGGCGGCACCTCTTCTCAGCGCACGAAGATCAGCTGATCCTCGAGATCGACGAGCTCGCCGATCACCGGATACCCAGGGACCTCGCCTGCCACGAGGAGGCCTCCGGAGGTCTGCGCGTCGGCGAGGAGGAGAAGCTCGTCGTCGGGGACCGACGACTGAAGGCGGGGCCGCACCCAGTCGAGGTTGCGGCGGCTGCCCCCTGGCACGAACCCCGCCTCACAGGAGCTGCGTGCCCCCTCGAGGTAGGGAACGGCGGCGGCATCGAGCACGGCACTCACGCCGCTGGCGCGGCAGAGCTTCATCAGGTGCCCCAGGAGCCCGAACCCGGTCACGTCGGTCGCGCACGTCGCCCCCGCCGACAGGGCCGCGCGCGAGGAGTCTCGGTTGAGGGTGGTCATCGTTCGAACGGCCTCCTCGAACACCTCACCCGTCGCCTTGTGCCGATTGTTGAGAACTCCCAGTCCCAGCGGCTTGGTCAGGGTCAGCGGAACGCCCGGGCGACCGGCGTCGTTGCGGAGCAGGTGGCCGGGGTCGGCCAGGCCGGTCACCGCGAGCCCGTACTTCGGTTCGGGGTCGTCGATGCTGTGTCCGCCGGCGAGATGGCACATCGCCTCGCGGCACACGTCCGCCCCGCCTCGCAGGACCTCGGCGGCAACCTCGAAGGGAATCCGGTCCCGCGGCCAGGTGAGCAGGTTGACCCCCAGGAGCGGCTCTCCCCCCATCGCGTAGACGTCGGAGAGCGCGTTGGCGGCCGCGATGCGACCCCAGTCGTAGGCGGAGTCCACGACAGGGGTGAAGAAGTCGGCGGTCATCACGACGGCCCGGTCGCCGTCGATCCGCACGACGGCGCCGTCGTCGCCGTCGTCCAGCCCGACGAGCAGGTCGTCGTGCGCCCGCCCGAGCGAGAGATTGGCCAGCACCGCCTCCAGCTCGCCGGGGGGCACCTTGCAGGCGCACCCTCCGCCCGAGGCGAACTGGGTCAGTCGGACCGGGGAGGCCGTCGCAGTCATACCCCTCAAACTACTCTCCGAGGGTGGCCGCCACGGATGCTTCCCGCTCCTCGCGTTCGCGTCGAGCACGCCGTTCCCGCTGAGGGACAACGGTGTACTTCGGGTCGCGCGCCGAGGCCAGACCGGCTTCGAAGACACCGAAGCGGGTGATCACCGACGCGCCCACCAGGGCTGCTCCGCAGGCTGCGGAGACAACCCGAGAGCGCCGCCCCGCCACGAGACCCAGCACGGCCAGCGCTGTGGTGCGGGACGCGAGCTTCAGCAGACGCCCGGATCGGCCGCTCTCGTACGGCTCGGCGACCATCCCGAGGCGCCGCTTGAGCAGCTCGGAGGAGGTGAGCTCGACCGCCGCACCCGCGATCGCCATGCGGCGAGCGGGTCCGCTGCTCCGCACCGAGATGGCGACCAGGGCGAGCCCACCTGCGGCGCTCGCCCCGGACCCCCCGAACAGGTAGGGCAGCTCGCGGTGGGCATCGTGCCAGGCCGGGACTGCGGTGTTGGCCAGGAGCGCCGCCGTGTACGTCGCCAACGGTGGCCCGAGCGCTGCGGCACCGACGCCGGCGATGCGGCCGGGTAGCGGCAGGCGGCCGGTGAGGTGGGAGGCGAGCGCCGCCGAGGACAGGCTGCTGAAGGAGGCCAGGATGTAGGACCCGACCGACAGCGGCGAGGTCACCTTGAAGACCCGCAGCATGTGGAGGAATCGTTCTGGCCGGCCGAGGTCGTGCACGAGGAAGACCGTCCCGAGGGCGGCGCCACCGGCCGCGGCGACCCGTCCGACCCTCTCGAGCTCGGTGTTGCCGGTGGCCGCGGCTCCCTCGGCCAGGACCGCGGAGGCACCGGCCATTCCGCCCAGGAAGAGGTAGAGCGGGACGTCCGGCGTCTTCCAGGTGGGCGTCTTGATGATCTGCCGACCGTAGTAGGACTCGAACTCGGGCTCGGGAACCATCGAAGCCTCCCTCACCGCCGGCGCCTCACGAACGAGGCGGCGCCCAGACCGAGCAGGGTGAGCGACGCAGCCCCGACGTGGGTCCAGATCGACCCGATGTCACGGGTGGTCACCACCGGGTCGGGCGGCAGGCCGTAGACCTCGGGCTCGTCGAGGAGCAGGAAGAACGCGCCGTCGCCACCGACGCCGTCGTCCGGATCGCGACCGTAGAGGCGGGCCACGTCGACGCCCTTGTCGTGCAGCTCGGCGAGTCGCGCGTCCGCACGCTCACGCAGCTCGTCGACCTCCCCGAACTGGATCGACTCGGTCGGGCAGGCCTGGGCACAGGCCGGTGTCTGGTCGCTCTTGAGTCGGTCGTAGCACAGGGTGCACTTGAAGGCCCTGCCGTCCTGCTGGTCGAGGTCGATGACTCCGTAGGGGCAGGCGGGCACGCAGTAGCCGCAGCCGTTGCAGATGTCGGGCTGGACCACGACGGTCCCGAACTCGGTCCGGAACAGGGAGCCCGTCGGGCAGACGTCGAGACAGGCGGCGTGGGTGCAGTGCTTGCACACGTCGGACGACATCAGCCACCGGACGGACCCGTCGCCGGACTCGGTCGCCTGGTCCTCGCCGGCCGGGGCAGCCTGCGGCAGCCCGCTCTCGTGCCCGTCCCAGCCCGGAGGACCCATACCGGGCAGCCCGAGATCCGTGGTCGTCGGGTGCAGCGGCTTCTCCACGAAGGCGACGTGTCGCCAGGTGCGCGCGCCGAGAGCCCGGGTGTTGTCGTAGGACATCCCACTGAGCCCGCGCCCGTCCTCGGGCACCTCGTTCCACTCCTTGCAGGCCACCTCGCACGCCTTGCAGCCGATACAGACCGAGGTGTCGGTGAAGAAGCCCATCCGGGGCGGGTGCTCCGCATAGCCGGCATCCGCTGTCACGTCGTCCAGCCGGCCGTGCAGTGAGTGGGTCATGGCGAGGTCCTCCCGTTGGTCGGGTCGTCCGGGTCCAGCCCGGCGCGACGCCGGTAGTCGGCCACGTAGCTCAGCAAGGCAGGCCCACGGGGTCGACGTCCCGGCCGGATGTCGCAGGTGCCGACCTTGTCCTGGATGTAGACGTTGGGGTCCATGGTGATGTTGACCAGGTCGTTGGGCGAGTCTCCGGTGGTCAGGCCGTTGCGTCCCCAGTGGTAGGGCAGGCCGATCTGCTCGACGCGGTGCTCACCCAGCCGCAGGGTGCGCAGTCGCTCCGTGACGAGCACCCGTGCCTCGATCGCCGACCGGGCCGTCGTGATCGTCGCCCACCCCAGGTGCTCGAGGCCGCGTTCGGCGGCGAGCCGGGGTGACACCTCGCAGAACGGCTCCGGCTGCAGCTCGGTGAGGTACGGAAGGGTCCGGCTCATCCCTCCTGCGGTGTGGTGCTCGGTGAGACGGTAGGTGGTGAAGACATAGGGGAACACCTCGCTGAAGCTCGGATTGACCGGGTTCGACGGGTGCTGCACCATCCGCCGCGATGGATTGTTCTGCTGCGCGTAGACGGGGTTGTGGACCGGGGACTCGGGTGGCTCGTAGTGGGCCGGCATCGGTCCGTCGGCGAGCCCGAGCGGCGCGAACAGCCAGGCCTTCCCGTCGGTCTGCATGATGAACGGGTCGGTGCCGCCGATGGCGTCCGGGCCGGTGGCGCCCTCCTCGGGCACGTGGTCGGGGGCCCGGTCGGGGATGAAGTCGGGCACGTCGGCTCCGACCCAGGATCCCTGGGTCGCGTCCCACCAGACGTACTTCTTCCGCTCGCTCCACGGAGTCCCGTCGGGAGCCGCGGAGGCTCGGTTGTACAGGATGCGACGGTTCGCGGGCCAGACCCATCCCCACTCCGGTGCCACCTCGTCCTGCTCCCAGTGCGGCTTGCGGCGCCGGGCCTGGTTGATCTCGTCGGCGTACACGCCGCAGTAGATCCAGCAGCCGCATCGGGTCGATCCATCGTCCTCGAGCTCGGTGTAGGAGCTCAACGCCGACCCATCGGGACCGGTGCCGTTGATCTCACGCAGCACAGCCTCACCGTCGGGCTCGTGCAGCGCCCCCTCGGTCGGGTAGTCCCAGGTCAGGTCGAGCAGGGGACGGTCGCGTTCGTCGTTGCTGTCGCGGAGCTTCTCGCGGATCCGCTGGCCCAGCTCGTAGTAGAACTGCAGCTCGCTGCGGGCGTCGCCGGGTGGGTCGACGGCCTTGTCGCGCCACTGCAGCATCCGCTGGGTCTGGGTGAAGGAGCCTGCCTTCTCCACGTGTGTCGCGGCCGGCAGGAAGAAGACCTCGGTGCCGATCTCCTCGGTGCGCAGCTCGCCGGACTCGATCTCCGGACCGTCCTTCCAGAAGGTCGCCGACTCGATCATCTGCAGGTCACGCACCACCAGCCAGTCCAGGTTGGCCATCCCGAGTCGCTGCATCTTGCCGTTCGCGGATCCGACTGCGGGGTTCTCCCCCACCACGAAGTAGCCCTTGCTGCTGCCCTCGATCTGCTTCCTGACCGTGTGGTACGTCGAATGGTCGCCGGTCAGCCGCGGCAGGTAGTCGAAGCAGAAGTCGTTCTCCTCCGTGGCCGCGTCACCCCACCACGACTTCAGCAGGCTGACCGTGTAGGCACGCATGTTGCCCCAGTACCCGGTCTTCCCCGCGTCGGCAGCCACGAACTCGTCGAGGTCACGGTGCTGGGCTGCGTGCGGCATCGGGATGTATCCCGGGAGGATGTTGAAGAGCGTGGGGATGTCGGTGGACCCCTGAATGCTCGCGTGCCCCCGCAGCGCCATGATCCCGCCTCCGGGGCGACCGATGTTGCCCAGCAGGGTCTGCAGGATCGAGGCGGTGCGGATCGTCTGGGCGCCGGTGGTGTGATGCGTCCAGCCCACGGCGTAGCAGAACGCGCTCGTGCGCTCTCGGCCGCTGTTGCTGGTCAGCGCCGTGGCCACCTTCGCGAACTGATCGGGATCGATGCCGCAGACCTCCTGCACCATGGCAGGGGTGTAGCGAGCGAAGTGCCGCTTGAGGATCTGGAAGACGCAACGGGGGTGTTGCAGGGTCTCGTCGCGCGGCGGCTTGCCTCGCACCGGCGCTCCCCCGGAGCCGTGGGACTCCGAGCGGGCGCCCTCGTGCAGGTCATGGGACCTCGGCCCCATCTCCTCGCGAGCGGTGTCCTCGTCGGGACCGGTGGCCTGGCCCGGGTCGCGCTGTCCCGCCGCGGGAGCCTCCGCGGTGTCCTCGTACTGCCACGAGGTCGGGTCGTACTGTCGACTCTCGGTGTCGAAGCCGGAGAACAGGCCGCCGAGGTCCTCGGTGTCGACGAACTCCTCGCCCACGATGGACGCCGCGTTGGTGTAGGCCACGACGTACTCACGGAAGTCCAGGTCGTGGGTCAGGACGTGGTTGACCAGGCCGCCGAGGAACGCGATGTCGCTACCGGCGCGGATCGGCACGTGCAGGTCAGCGACCGCGGAGGTGCGGGTGAAGCGCGGGTCGACGTGGATGATCGTGGCTCCCCGAGCCTTCGCCTCCATCACCCACTGGAACCCCACCGGATGGGCCTCCGCCATGTTGGAGCCCTCGATGACGATGCAGTCGGAGTTGCGGAGGTCCTGCAAGAAGGATGTGGCTCCTCCCCGGCCGAAGCTCGTCCCCAGACCGGGAACGGTGGAGGAGTGTCAAATACGGGCCTGGTTCTCGATCTGCACCGCACCCATCGCGGTGTAGAGCTTCTTCATCAGGTAGTTCTCCTCGTTGTCGAGGGTCGCCCCTCCGAGGCTGGCGATTCCGAGAGTGCGCCGCGTGCGGCGCCCCTTCTCGTCCTCCCACTCCCAGAACTCCTTGCGGGTCTTGACGACCCGGTCCGCGATCATGTCCATCGCAGTGTCGAGCTCGAGGTCCTCCCACTCCGAGGCGAAGGGCCGCCGGTAGCGGACCTTGGTGACCCGGCTGGGTGAGGTGACGAGCTGCTTGCTCGCGCTGCCCTTGGGGCACAGCCGACCACGGGAGATCGGGCTGGCCGGATCTCCCTCGATCTGGGTGACCGCACCGTCCTTGACGAAGACCTTCTGGGCGCAGCCGACGGCGCAGAACGGACAGACCGAGCTGACCACCTCGTCGGCGGTGCTGGTGCGGGGCTCGAGGTGCTCGCTGCGCTCGGACATGGCCGCGGATCCGCGGCCCCACCGGTCCGGGCCGGAGGCCTGACGCAGCAGGGACCACCGTCCGATGGCACCCAGGAAGGTGCTGGCCATGGATCCCCTCCGATCAACGTCGCTGTCCGAATGCCCCGTCCTCGGCACTCTAACCCTGGTTCATACCGGTCTACAGTGGTTCCGGAGGCGTTTCTCGTCTGGTGACGGGCGCGATCTTCAAAATCGTCGTGGCCGAGGAACTCGGCCAGGCGGGTTCGATTCCCGTCCGCCTCCGCCAGACCAGCCAGACCGACTACTCCCAGGAGGGGTGCGTGCTCGACGACCCGAGACGTCGCACGCCTCGCACCGACGTCGTGCTGGCCGATCCGCGGGTCGAGGAGGCCACGGAGCGACTGGGACGTGAGGTCGTCCGGAGTGCCGTCCGGGCCGCACTGGGGTCGTGCCGGGACGGGGACCTCGCGCCCGTCGACGTGGTCGAGGCCGTGCTGGCCGCTCTGCCTGCGGGCGCCTCCTCGCTGCGCGAGGTCGTCAACGCGACGGGGATCGTGGTGCACACCAATCTGGGCAGGGCACCGCTCTCACGTGCCGCGGTCGAGGCCCTGGTCGTCGCCGCGGGCGCCACCGACGTCGAGCTCGACCTGGCGACCGGGCGCCGCGGCCCACGGGGAGCCGGCACCCTCGCCGCACTGCGAGCGGCCGTGCCGGACGCCGGAGACGTGCACGTCGTCAACAACGGCGCCGCCGCGCTGGCCCTGGTGACGAACGCCCTGGCCGGGAAGGGTGAGGAGGTGGTCGTGGCCCGCGGGGAGATGGTGGAGATCGGTGACGGGTTCCGGATCCCCGACCTGCTGGAGTCGGTCGGGGCGCGGCTTCGGGAGGTCGGAACGACCAACCGTGTGCACCGTCTCGACTATGCCGACGCCGTGAGCGACCGGACCGCCTTCGTGCTCAAAGTGCATCCGTCCAACTTCCGCGTGGAGGGGTTCACCTCGTCGGTCCCGCTGACGCAGCTGACCGGCCTCGGAGTCCCCGTGGTCGCCGACATCGGCTCCGGCCTGTTGTCCCCCCACCCGCGGTTGCCCGAGGAGCCGGACGCGGCGACGTCGCTGCGCGACGGCGCCGACCTCGTCACCGCGTCGGGAGACAAGCTCCTCGGCGGGCCGCAGTGCGGACTGCTGCTCGGCCGGGCGGAGCTGGTGCGGCGGATCCGGCGTCACCCGCTGGCCCGCGCCGTGCGCGTCGACAAGCTGACGTTGGCCGCGCTGGAGGCGACGCTGACCGGGCCGACCCCACCCGTACCCGTGGCGCTGGCCACCCGCCCCGACGGACTGCTCGCCCGAGCCACGGAGATCGCCGCGGCCATCGGTCACGACACAGCCGCAGCGGTACGCTCCTCGGCCGCAGTCGGCGGCGGTGGGGCCCCCGGCGTTCCGCTGTCCAGTGCGGCGGTCTCGCTGCCGGCTTCGCTGGCCGCTCCGCTGCGGACAGGGGAGCCGCCCGTCGTCGGTCGGATCGTCGAAGGTCGGCTCCTGCTCGACCTCGTGGCCGTCCCGCCGGACCGTGACAGCGTTCTGGTCGAGGCGGTCCTCCGGGTGCTCGACCAACCGGTACGCGCCCGGACGCCCTGACGTGCACGTCATCGCCACCGCCGGCCATGTCGACCACGGCAAGTCGACGCTCGTGCAGGCGCTCACCGGTCAGGACCCGGACCGGCTCGCCGAGGAACGCCGTCGCGGCCTGTCGATCCAGCTCGGCTACTGCTGGACCCGGTTTCCCGGCGTCGGCGACGTCGCCTTCGTCGACGTGCCCGGTCACGAGCGGTTCGTGTCCACGATGCTGACCGGGATCGTCCCCGTCCCCGCCGCCCTTCTGGTGGTCGCGGCCGACGACCCCTGGATGCCACAGGCCGCCGAGCACCTGGCCGCCCTCGACTCCCTCGACGTGCGCCACGGACTGGTCGTGGTCAGCCGGGCCGACCTCGCCGACCCCGCGCCGATGCTGGCCCGAGCTCGGCAGGAGGTCGCGCAGACCTCCCTACGGGGAGTCGAGTCGGTCGTCGTCAGCGCCACCACCGGACTGGGGCTCGACGTGCTCCGGAGTGCCCTGGTCCGGATGATCCACGGGCTGCCCCGGCCCGATCCCGACGCAGCCGTTCGGCTGTGGGTCGACCGACGGTTTCACGTGCACGGCACCGGGACGGTCGTCACGGCCACCCTGCCGTCGGGAACGGTCCGGCGTGGGGACCTCCTCGAGTTCGAGGGGCGCGCCGTCCGGGTCCGTGGCGTGGAGTCGCTGGGTCAGCCCGCCGAGGCCGTCAGCGGCGTCGCCCGGATCGCCCTCGACCTGGGCAGCAGGGTGCCCGAGAACCTCGGTCGGGGCAGCGTCCTCGTCACTCCCGGTGCCTACGAGCACACCGGGTCGGTCGACGTACGACTGACCGGGCCCGGGCCCTTCCCTCCCGAGCGGCCGGTACTGCACGTCGGTGCCGCGTCCTTCACCATCCGCGCCCGGAGGCTCTCGGAGACCACCGCGCGACTGAGCCTCGAGCGACCACTGCCCCTGCGGATCGGTGACCGCGCCCTGCTGCGTGACCCCGGCAGCCGGACCGTGTGGGGGGTCCAGGTGCTGGCCCCGGACCCACCCCCGCTGCGACGCCGGGGAGCGGCCGCCCAGCGGGGTCGGCAGCTGGAGCATCTGGACGGCAGCCTCCGGTCCGAGGTCCTGGCCCGCGGCCTGGTCCGAGCCGACCACCTGACCCGACTGGGTGTCGACGTCCGGATCGTCGACGAGGAGATCCTCGTGGTGGGGGATGTCTTGATCTCCACCGAGCACGCCGACCACCTGCGGACGCGGATCGCCGAGGAGGTCCGCGATCGCGCAACTCCGCTGAGACCGGGCGTGCCGACTGCTGCGGTCGCACACGCCCTCGGAGTCCCGGTGCCAGTGGTGGCCACCCTGGCGGCCGCACCCGTCCGCGAGCAGGCCGGGGAGCTGCGCGCGGAGGACTCACCAGCGGTGCCACCTCTGATCGCTGCCGGTTGGGACACGGTGCGCGGCCGGCTCCTCGCCCATCCCTACGACGCTCCCGACGCCAACCAGCTCGCCGACCTCGCGCTGGATCGCACCGCCCTGGCCTACCTGGCGAAGGCGGGCCTGGCTCTGCGACTGACCGACCAGGTCGTCCTCCTTCCAGGCGCTGAGGTCGAGGCTGCCCGACGGCTGGCCGTTCTGCCACAGCCGTTCACACTGAGCGATGCGCGACAGTCGCTGGGCACGAGCCGGCGGGTGGCCGTCCCGCTGCTCGAGCACCTCGACCGGCTGGGGCTGACCGTGCGGCACCCCGACAGCACCCGGTCCGTGGCGCCCACTCCCCCACCTGACAGACCGGTCTCGTAGCCCGGGCCCGATGCCCCGCCGTGCACCAAGCTCGGAGGGGTGTCGAAAATTCTTTGCGCAAATGCAAAGATTATGTCGAAGTCAGCGATTCCCCCGGATCCCATCGGGTACACCCCCGGAGAGCCCGACCCGCCCGCTGCTGGGGCGTGCCGGGGGCCATCTATCGGAAGGAGTCTGATGAGTACCTCCGACCAGATCGTCCACGATCTGCAGCACCTCCTCGAGAGTGATCGGGAGCTGGCCGCCGTCCTGGAGAAGTCGCTGCAGCAGGCGCACTCGCGTGCCAAGGACGACCTCGACCCGCTCCTGTTCGAGGCCCTGGAGTGGCCGCAGGACCTGCCCGGCTATGTCGCCTACCTGCGACGGTTCGTCCGCTGGGTCCCGCAGCAGTCCGACGCGCCCGCCTGGACGCAGACTGCCCCGGAGGAGCGATACGCGAAGGAGGTCAGCGATCGCCTCGCGCACTTCTTCTGGCTGATCGACCAGAAGGTCGATGTCGGGGAGACCTCGATCGCCGAGAACTCGGAGGAGCTCCGGACCTGGCTCACCGACTTCGCCCGCTCCTGGGGCAGCTTCCTGGACACGCCGGAGTCCTTCGACGAGGGGATCTTGGCCGGCTTCCTCCGCAACGCGCCGGAGTACACGATCGGGGAGTCGCTCGTGGACGGCCGCCCCAACATGCCGAGCGGCTGGCGGACGTTCAACCAGTTCTTCGCCCGCGAGCTCAACGCCGGGCTCCGGCCGATCTGCGACCCCCGCGACAACCGGGTCATCACCTCTCCGGCCGACTGCATCTTCCAGCACTCGTACGGGATCGACGAGGACTCGAACATCCCCGACACCACCATCAAGGGCAGTCACCACTACGGCAACATCAGACAGCTGCTCGAGGGCAGCAGGCACGCCGACGCCTTCGCGAACGGGACCTTCGTGCACTACATGCTGCCGCCGTCGGCCTACCACCGCTTCCACCTGCCGGTGGCGGGAGCCGTCGACGAGTCCTTCGTGGTGAGCGGCAAGGTATTCATGCAGGTCGACCTGGTGGATCACGAGCTGCAGTCCCGCGACAGCGCCGAGACCGGCTACGAGTTCTCCCAGACCCGGGGTGTGGTCACCCTCGACACGTCCAGGAGCCAAGAGGGGAACCTGGGGATGGTCGCGGTGGTCCCGGTGGGGATGTCCCATGTCGCCTCGGTCACCCTGACGGCGACTCCGGGCACCCAGGTGGCGAAGGGTGAGGAGTTCGGCTATTTCCAGTTCGGGGGCTCCGACATCATCGTGCTGTTCCAGGAGGGCGTCGATCCCGAGGTCGCGACCGCCGGGGACCTCCGGCATGTCGGCGCCCCGATCGCCCGGTGCCGGCTGCTCTCGTGAGTGCCCCGGTCACTCCCGACGGGGTACGGGTCCGAGCACGTCGGGACCGGGACCTGCGGGCCTGCGGCCGGATCGTGCGGTTGGTGGAGTTCGAGGGTCACGACCTCGGTCGCGCCGGGCGGCGACCCCGCGCGTGGCTCGACGCACCCGACGTGGTCGCGGCCTGGGTGGCGACCGGCGGAGGCGAGGTGCTGGGCCACGCGGCCCTCTCGTCGGTTTCCGGCGGGGTCCGAACCGCGCAGCGCTGGCAGGAGCTCACCGGCCACGACCCGAGCACTCTCGGCTGCGTCTCCCGCCTCTTCGTGCGTCCTCGGAGCCGGCGAAGAGGGATCGGGACCGCCCTGCTCGAGCGGGTGACGAACGAGATCCACGCCCGCGGCCGCAGGCCCGTGCTCGAGACACCGGACTCGCACCCCGAGATCGAGATGTTCCTGTCCGCTGGTGGCTGGCGGCTCCAGGCCGTGGACCCCGCCTCGGACCGAGCGGGCGGTCCCATGAGCCGCTACGCGTTCCCGACCGCCGTGGGAGCCAGGCCGGTCGGGGCCTGGGTCGCCGACGCGGCCACCGACGCCCACCGGGAGGACCGATGACGGAGCACGGGCAACGAGATCCGGGAACCAGGAGGTTCAAGCCGCCGCACGTAGGCGTCGTGGTCGGCTACGTCCTCGGGCTTCTGGTCATCCTCGGACTGATGTGGACGATCGCGAGTCGGGTGCTGTGAACCGCCTGAGGGGACGGCAGATGAGACGAGAAGCGCAGGACCGGCTGTTTCGACGCGGCCCGCTGGCACGACTGGCGGTCGTCGCCCTGGGATTGGTGATGACCGGCGGACTGTATGCCGCGCTGAGCCCGTCGGCCAACGGCAGCGGCGGGACCTCGCAGTCGACGGTGGCCCAGGGCCGCGACCTCTTCCTCGTCGGGTGCGCGTCGTGCCACGGCAGGAACGGCGAAGGGGTGGCCACTCGGGGAGAGGGGCAGTACGGGCCGCCGCTCGCCGGGGTCGGCGCGGCCGCCGTGGACTTCCAGGTCGGCACCGGCCGGATGCCCCTCGCCGGGCGTGTGGCTCAGGCCGTCCGCAAGCCGGTGGTCTACTCCGACGCCGAGATCTCGGCGCTTGCCGCCTACGTGGCGTCGCTCGCCCCTGGGCCGTCGGTCCCGGAGAAGTCGGCGTACGACCCGACCGGCTTGGACAACGCCCAGGTCGTCGAAGGCGGCGAGTTCTTCCGAACGAACTGCACCGCCTGCCACAACTACGCGGGCGCCGGCGGCGCCCTCCCGGGCGGCCTCGCCGCACCGAACCTCACGGGCACGTCCGCCAAGCACGTCTACGAGGCGATGCTGACCGGACCCGGCCAGATGCCGGTCTTCGCGGACTCGGTGGCGACCCCCCGACAGAAGCGCGAGGTGATCGGGTACCTCGCGAGCATGCGATCGACGCCCCACTACGGCGGGTCGAACATCGGCTCTCTCGGTCCGGTCACCGAAGGCCTGATCGCCTGGGTGGTGGGGATCGGGGCCGCCGTCGGGTTCGCTGTGTGGATCGCCTCGCACTCGACGCGCTCGAGCCGATCGAGGAACCATGGCTAGGCCGAGCAGCCGCACCGCCCGGGCGGCAGAGTGGGCGGACGATCGGGTCGGGCTGGCCGCGCTGGCCAAGAAGCAGATCCGCAAGGTCTTTCCCGACCACTGGTCGTTCATGCTCGGGGAGATCGCCCTGTGGTCTTTCGTGATCCTGCTGGTCACCGGCACGCTCCTCACGCTCTGGTTCAAGCCCTCCATGGCCGAGACGACCTACATGGGCTCCTACGACCAGCTTCGAGGTCTGAAGATGTCCGAGGCCTACGCATCGACGCTCGACATCTCCTTCGACGTACGCGGTGGGTTGCTTCTGCGGCAGATGCACCACTGGGCTGCCAACCTGTTCATCGCGGCGATGCTGATCCACATGATGCGAATCATGCTCACCGGCGCCTTCCGCAAGCCGCGGGAGGTCAACTGGATGATCGGCGGGCTGTTGCTGCTCCTAGGCATCCTCGAGGGATTCGCGGGGTACTCGTTGCCCGACGACCTGCTGTCCGGCACCGGCCTGCGGATAGCCGAGGGTCTCATGCAGTCGATCCCGCTCGTGGGGACCTATCTCGCCTTCTTCCTGTTCGGGGGTGCCTTCCCCGGTGACCAGATCATCCCCCGGTTGTATGCCGCGCACATTCTCCTGATCCCCGGGCTGCTCATCGCACTGATCGGGGCGCACATGGTGATCCTCGTCTACCAGAAGCACACGCAGTGGCCAGGGCCCGGCCGCACGAACCAGAACGTCGTCGGCTACCCGATGCTGCCGGTCTACGCCGCCAAGGCCGGCGGGTTCTTCTTCATGCTGTTCGGCCTCACCGCGGTGATGGGCGGCCTGTTCACCATCAACCCGGTCTGGCGCTACGGGCCGTACGAACCCGCACAGGTGACCGCCGACTCCCAGCCCGACTGGTACATGGGGGTGCCCGAGGGTCTGCTTCGGATCATGCCGGGGTGGGAGACCCACGCGTTCGGTCACACCATCAGCTGGAACGTGCTGATCCCCGGGGTCATCCTCCCGGGCGTCATCTTCACCACCTTCATGCTGTATCCCTTCCTGGAACGCTGGATCACCGGAGACACCCAGGAGCACCACCTGCTCCAGCGGCCGCGGAACGCGCCGAACCGCACCGCGTTCCTGGCCGCGTTCGTGACGCTCTACGGGCTGCTCTGGGCCAACGGCGGCAACGACGTCATCGCCCTCGTGTTCCACCTCGACCTGGTGCACATCACGTTCTTCACCCGGATGGCCGTCTTCGTCGGCCCGGTTGTCGCCTTCCTGGTGGCGCGACGCTGGTGCATCGCGCTCCAACGCGCCGACCGCGCCCGCCTGGAGCACGGAGCCGAGTCCGGCGTCATCAGTCGGGACCCCGCGGGCGGCTACAGCGAGTCGCACCTGCCGCTGGGAACCGACGAGGCCTTCACCCTGGCGCACCGTGAGCCTCAGCGGCTGCTGGAGCCCCCTTCCGAGTCGGAGGCCGGCGGCCTCGAGCGCCGCCGGGTCACCGTCTGGAGGCTCAGGGCCAGGCTCTCGCGGTTCTGGTTCGGCGACAACGTCCCGCCGCCCCACCGGGAGGACATGGCCACTCTCAGTCCCCCGGACACTCCCGCCGACCCCGCAGAGGCGGCAGACGGTCACCAGTTCGACGGCCGCACAGAGGTGGCGGACCACCACCTACGAGCACCCTGACCGGGTCCCGTTCAGTGACGACGTGCCGGTGCGGACCGGGCCAGCGCGACCGCTACCAGCACCAGGCAACCGGAGAGGATCTCGTTCCACTGCACTCGGACGGCGTCATGTGGAGCCGCGAGCCCAGCGACGACGAGGAGCACCCCGGCGAGCCCGCAGAGGGCTAGTGCCACCGTGCTCGGACCCACCTGCCGCAACCACAGAGCCGAGAGCGCGATCACGACAGCCAGGCCCAGGTCGCGCAGGGCGCTGTTCTGACCGGTCACGCTGAACGGATAGACCAGGACCCACTGACCGACCAGGAGCCAGCCGGCCAGCACCAGGAGCGCCATCACTCCGACAGGCGACAAGGAAGGAACCGGGGCCGCCGTACGCTCCTGGATGAGCTCGCGCTTGCGCACGGTGACCTCGGCTGCGGTCCGCTGCGCCGTCTGGCCGACGACGACCGCCTCCGAGGAGAGACCCTCGTGCACGTTGCCTTCCTCGACGTCCTTGATCGCCTGGTCGAGTGGCTGCTGGGCGCGTACGTCGTGGAGCACGCCGCCCCGCCAGGCGATCACCAGCCCCAGCACGAGAACCGCGGCGCTGACCCACACCAACAACGGGCTCGACAGCATGAGGCCGAGGCCGGCCCCGCACACCCCCAGCACACCTCCCGCCGTGCCTGTCCAGACCCATCGGGGATGGACGAGCGGCCTACCGGACTGGCTCACACGTGGACTCTGGGTCACGACCTCGTTCCTTTCCCAGTCGGGGTCACGGCTGAGGGTTGTCTCGGTCGGTCCGGTGATCCGGGGCACGACCGGTTCCTTGACGCCTCTGGTAGGGGACTACCCGCGGAGGCCGACTCCCATGCGAGAGAACCAGCCCTCGCTTGCGCCGTCGGACCCCTGCGGCACGCGGTCGTCTCGGCTCCCGGGCGCATGATCGCGAGCCGGACGGGAACAAACTGGTCCTTGCATCGCCCTTCCCGGCGAACCCTTGCCCGACGACCGGCCCGAGCCACCGAAGGAGCACACGTGTCGACGCGGATCGAGAAACGGCACCCAGACACTCACAGCCAGTGGGTCGGCACCGCCCTGCGGGACTTCCCGTGGGTTCACCTGGGTCTCGGCCTGTCAGGGAACACGTGCTTCCTCGTCGGAAGCGTGATGTTCTTCTGGCCCAGCGTCAAGACCCTGGCGATCTGGCTGTTCGTCGTCGGCAGCCTCGGCATGCTTCTCGGGTCGGTCGGCGAGCTGCTGGTCCGCATCGAGAAGCGCCGTCGCGGCGACGACTGACTCTGCGCACCCGCTCGACCAGAGCGACGCTCCGCTGGTGCTGCTCTCCGCCGGCAGGGCTGGACCTGGCGGTGCCGACTCCGGCAAGGCCGTAGCGCCGATCGGCGGCTAGGGTGACGGCCATGGCTATCAACCCGACCGGCCCAGGGCTCAAGGCTTTCCTGGAGGCGGCGCCCGACGAACCTGTGGTGATGCTCAATCTTCTGCGCTTCCGGCAGGACGGCGGCCGGGAGTCCTACCAGAGGTACCTGTCGATGTTCGGCCGCTACGCGGCCGACGTGGGTGCCGAGGTGCTCTACTACGGAGACGGGAACGAGGCCCTCGTCGCTGAGGCGGGACAGGCCTGGGACGCGGTGCTGCTCGTCAGGTACCCGACGCGCAGGGCGTTCTCGGAGATGGTTCGCAACCCTGCCTACCAGCAGGGAACGCATCTGCGAGACGACGCCCTCGTCGAGGCGGTGCTCCAGCCCACCGTTCCTCATCCGACGTCGTCCACCTGAGCCTGTCGAGCATCTCCGCGTCCTCGGCGCGAGTGATGGACCGGGGTCGGGCGGGCGCTCCGTCGGCAGGTGCGGGTCAGGGAGCGGCCGGAAGCCGGCTCACTCGAAGTGCCGTCGCGGGTTGTCGACGAGGATCGTGTCGATGTCGGCGTCCGAGAGCCCGCCCTTCAGCAGCGCAGGGATGACGTCCTCGCTGATGTGCCGGAAGTGCCAGTTCGGCGCGGCCTGGTGCTTGGCCTCGGGGCTGAAGTAGTCGATGTAGCAGTTCGCGTCGTGCGCCAGCGTGATGCTCTCGACGTAGCCCCGACGTACCAGCTCGACGATCGTGCCGATGCGCTCCTCCAGCGGGTTGAACAGGTCGAGCCCGAAGCGGTCCATGCCCAGCATCGAACCGGCGTCAGCGACCTTGCACAGGTAGTCGATGTCGTTGGTGTCCCCGGAGTGGCCGATGATGACCTTCGAGAGGTCCACCCCCTCCTCCTTGAGCACCTTCTGCGCCACCAGGCCGGTCCCGGTCGTCGGGTTGGTGTGCACGGTGATCGGCGTGCCGGTCTGGACGTGCGCCTGCCCCACGGCCCGCATGACCCGCTCGACTCCCGGGGTCAGCCCTTGGTGCTCGATGGCGCACTTCAGCAGCCCGGCACGCACCCCGGTGTCGGCGATGCCCTCGGTGATGTCCTTGACGAACATCTCGGTGAGCGGCTCGGGGATGTCGACGAGCAATCCGGGACCCTGGTGCTCGAACTGGTGCGGCACCTCGGAGTAGGTGTACAGGCCGGTGCCCACCACGATGTTGACCTCGACCCTGGCCGCGATCTGCTGGATGCGCGGGATGTACCGGCCCAGGCCCAGGACCGTCGGGTCCATGATCGAGTCGATGCCCACGGCCTTGAGATCGGTGAGCTTCTGGATCGCGTCCGCGACCCGCTCCTGCTCGTCCCAGTCGGTGAGGTAGTTCTCCTTGTACTCGGTGTTGAGCACGAAGACGTGCTCGTGGACCAGGGTGCGTCCCAGCTCGCTCGAGTCGATGGGACCGGTCACGGTCTGCACGGTGGACATCGCGGCCTACCTCCAGTTGCTGAATTCGGATTCAGGTTCGGTTTGCCGTTCAGTGTGTCCTCGGTCGCAGTGTGGGACAAGAGTCCTTTCTGCCCCTCGGACAGGAACCGATCCGTGTGACACAGTCGGTGGGTCGATCCACCGAGTACCCCACAGGAGCCTGACGTGCCGATCACCGCACGACGCGTCCACCTCGCCCAGCGACCCATCGGCCTCCCCGATGCCTCGACCTGGTCGATCCGCGAGACGGACCTCGCCGGGCCCAGCGACGGCGAGGTGCTCGTCAGGGTCTCGCACCTGTCCCTCGACCCGGCGATGCGCGGCTGGCTCAACGATGTGCGCTCCTACGTCCCGCCCGTCGGGATCGACGAGGTCATGCGAGCGTTCGGGATCGGCACGGTGATCGAGTCCCACCACCCCGACTTCAGCCCCGGTGACGCCGTCAGCGGCGTCCTCGGTGCCGCCGACAACGCCGTGCTGCCCGGCGCAGAGCTCACCAGGGTCGACCTGTCGGCAGCGCCGGCCACCACCTGGCTCGGCGCACTCGGCATACCAGGCATGACCGCCTGGTTCGGCCTGTTCGACGTCGCGGCGGCCCAGCCCGGGGAGACCGTCGTCGTGTCGGGGGCTGCCGGTGCGGTCGGCAGCGTGGTGGGCCAGCTGGCCAAGGCACACGGTTGCCGGGTCATCGGCATCGCGGGTGGTCCCGAGAAATGCGCGTGGCTCACAGATGAGCTCGGCTTCGACGGGGCGGTCGACTACAAGGCCGGCCCGGTGCACCGCGGCCTGAGGGCCCTGGCACCCGAGGGCATCGACGTGTACTTCGACAATGTCGGTGGAGACACGCTCGACGCGGCGCTGCGCACTCTCAAGCGCGGTGCCCGCATCGCGATCTGCGGTGCCATCTCGACCTACAACGCCACCGAGCCGCCCCCGGGACCGGCGCACTACATGTCGCTGCTGGTGAACCGGGCATCGATGGCCGGCTTCCTCGTCTTCGACTACGAGGACCGCTACCCCGAGGCGGTGGAGGGGATCTCGCGGATGATCGCCGACGGCTCCGTGGTCGCGCGCGAGCAGGAGGTCACCGGTGGCATCGACTCGTTTCCCGAGGCCTTGCTGATGCTGTTCTCCGGGGGCAACACCGGCAAGCTGGTCCTGACCCTCTGACGGCTCAGCGCAGCTGTGACGAGTCGGGGGGTGAGTGGCCCAGGCCCAAGGCGTTGGCCCACAGTCGGGTGCTGGTCTCGACGAGGTCGTCGACCGACCAGCCCATGCCGAGGGCGAAGCTGGAATAGGCGAGCCTGCCGACCATCCCCGACAGCGCCCGCGCCGTCATGAGCGGGTCCAGGTGCACGTCGACGAGCCCGGAGTCCTGCAACCGCTTGATCCCCTTGGCGTTGCGTCGCGCGAACGCCTCGCCACGCTCCAGACGTTGCTGGCGGAAGTCGGCGTCGATCGTCGCTACCTGCTCCTGCAACATCATCAGCTTGGCGTTGCGCTGATACGCCTCGAAGTAGGCGCGGTTGCTGGCCTCGATGACAGCGACGGGGTCGTCGGACTCCTCCACGTGCGGCATGCCCGGGTGCAGCATCTCCTCCCGTGCCGCCTCCATGACCGCGAGGAAGATCTCCTCCTTGCTCACGAAGTACGTGTAGAACGTGCCCGTGGAGCAGCTCGCCTCGGCCGTGATGTCGGTGAGTCGCGACGCCAGGAACCCGTCACGCTCGAAGACCGTGCGCGCCGCTGCCACCAGCGCCGCACGCGTACGCGCCCCCCGGGCCGTCATGGGTGGCTCCTTGGACGGGGTGGCGTCCGAGGGTGACATCGTGTCCACCTCCGTCCGTTCAGTCATCCGCCAGTTCTACTGAAGCCGGATTCAGGTCGCAACCCGACCCACCGGGTACCCCCGCTCCCGCTCCCGGACTAGCGGTCGAGGCCCGCCTCGACGGCCGTCTGCCAGGCACGGTCGACGAGCTGGTCGATGAAGACGGGTTCGGGCGGTCCGCCGTCGGCGGCATTGCGCGGGTCGTCGAGCGCGCGTCGCAGCACGCCCTCGCAGATGATCGCGATCTTCCACAGGCCGAGCACGTGCCAGTAGTCGAGGTCGGCACCGTCGCGCCCCGATGCCGTCAGGTAGGCCTCCCGCAACGCCGCACGGTCGACGAAGCCCGGCAGCGTCGACGCGGCGAACAGGGCGGTGGGCGGATCGGTGGCCTCCGGCCAGTACGCCAGGAGGCTGCCGATGTCGGCCAGCGGGTCGCCGAGCGTGCTCAGCTCCCAGTCGAGCACTGCCCGCAGGCCACCCGTCGCGGGATCCGCGATCACGTTTCGGATGTGGAAGTCGCCGTGCACCAGGGTGACCTCGCGCTGCTGCGGAGCCCGGCGACGCAGCAGCTCGGTGATCGCGTCGAGCGCCGGCAGCTCGCGCGTGCGGCTGCCGTCCCACTGACGCGACCAGCGCTTGATCTGGCGGGCCGCGTACGGCGCATGGCTGCCCAGCCCGTCCAGCCCGACCTCCACGAGGTCGACCCGGTGGATGCGGGCGAGAGTCCGGGCGAGCGAGGGCCCGAGGGTGGATCGCAGCTGCGGGGACAGCGACTCCGCGACCTCGGGCCGGTCGACCACGAGGCCGTCGACGTGCTGCATCACCACGACCGTCGCCTCGGCCAGCCGGGAGTCGACGTACTCCCCCACCGTCGTCGGCACGGGGACCGGCGTGTCGCGCAGCGCCGTCAGGATGCCGAACTCGCGGTGCACGTCGTGGGCCGACTCCAGCAGGCTCCCGCGGGGCGGGCGCCGGGCGATCCAGCACCGCCCCCCGGCGTCCTCGATCCGGTAGGTGAGGTTCGACTGGCCCCTGCCGACGCGCCTGGCGGTGAGGTCGCCCGACACGTCGAGGCCGTCGCCGCGCATCAGCTCAGCCAGGACGCCGAGGTCGATCGCGACGTCGTCCACGGTCTCGGTGGGCTCCACGGTCAGCTGCCTTGCGAGGTGGGGCCGGCGCCCAGCAGCTGCCCACCGTCGACGACGAGCGTCTCGCCGGTGATCCACGACGAGGCGTCAGAGGCCAGGAACAAGATGGCCGAGCCGATGTCGTCGGGCTCGCCGATGCGGCCGAGCGGGGTACGGCCCGAGACAGCCGCCTCGTGGTCCTTCCACAGCGCCTCGGCCAGCCGGGTGCGGACCACACCGGGGGCGACCGCGTTGACCCGGATGCCGGGCGCGAGCTCGACCGCGAGGTGGCGCGTCAGGTGCAGCAGGGCCGCCTTCGAGGTGTGGTAGATCCCCAGATCGGGCCCGACCGCCAGCCCACCCAGGGAGGCGGTGTTCACGATCGCCCCGCCCCGCCGGCCCATGGACGCCGCGACGACCAGCTGGGTCCACATCAGCGGCGCCCACAGGTTGACGTCCATCGTCTTGGTGAAGCGCGCGTGGTCCTGGTCCATCAGGGGGCCGAACGCCGGGTTGGTGCCGGCGTTGTTGACCAGCACGTCGATGCTGCCGAACCGGTCCATCGTCTGGTCCACGCACGCGCGCGCCGCCGCCTCGTCGGTGGCGTGCGCGCCGACGCCGACCGCCCGCTCCCCCACCGAGGCGGCCGCCGCGACGGCCGCCGCCTCGGTGCGCGAGGTGAGGACGACGTTGGCACCGGCCTCGTGCAGGGCCGTCGCCGCCGCGAGCCCGATGCCACGGGACGCGCCCGTGACGATCGCGGTGCGGCCGGCGAGCGACCGCTCGGTCACCTCTTGTTCCAGTCCGGCGAGATACGACGCAGCTCGACCTGGGCGATGGTGCGCTTGTGCACCTCGTCCGGGCCGTCCGCCAGACGCAGCGTGCGCTGGTGGGCGTAGAAGCTGGCCAGCGGGAAGTCGTCGGTGATGCCCCCGCCACCGTGCACCTGGATGGCGCGGTCGATGATCTTGAGCGCGACGGCCGGTGCCGCCACCTTGATCGCGGCGATCTCGGTGCGAGCCTTCTGGTTGCCGACCGTGTCCATCAGCCACGCGGTCTTGAACGTGAGCAGGCGGATCATCTCGATCTCGATGCGCGCCTCGGCGATCCAGTCCTGGATGTTCGAGCGGTTCGCGACCGGTTCGCCGAAGGTGACACGGTCCTGGGCGCGGGAGATCATGAGGTCCAGCGCACGCTCGGCCATCCCGATCGAACGCATGCAGTGGTGGATCCGGCCGGGGCCGAGACGGGCCTGGCTGATCATGAAGCCGTCGCCTTCCTCGGCGAGCAAGGCCGTCTTCGGCACCCGCACGTCCTCGAAGAGGATCTCGGCGTGGCCCTCGCGGTCCATGTAGCCGAAGACGGGCAGGCCGCGCACGATCGTGACGCCGGGCTGGTCGATCGGGACGACCATCATCGACTGCTGGCGGTGCTTGGCCGCCTCGACGTCGGTCTTGCCCATGACGATGAGCACCTTGCAGTTGGCGTGCAACGCGTTCGAGGCGAACCACTTGCGACCGTTCAGGACGTACTCGTCACCGTCGGCGTCCATGCGCAGCTGCACGTTGGTGGCGTCCGAGCTCGCCACCGCCGGTTCGGTCATGGCGAACGCCGAGGCGATCTCGCCGGCCAGCAGCGGCTTGAGGTACCTCTCCTTGTGCTCGTCGGTGCCGAAGAGCTGCAGCACCTCCATGTTGCCGGTGTCCGGCGCATTGCAGTTCATCGCCTCGGGAGCGATGTAGGGGCTGCGGCCCATGATCTCGGCCAGCGGGGCGTAGTCGAGGTTGCTCAGCCCGGGCGAGCCCCACTCCTCGCTCGCGTGCGGGTGGAACAGGTTCCACAGGCCACGCTTCCTCGCCTCGGTCTTGAGCTCCTCGAGGATCGGCGGATGGAAGTTGTCGTCGCCGGACTCGGCCATCTGCGCCGCGTAGACCGGCTCGGCCGGGTAGATGTGCGTGTCCATGAAGTCCAGGAGCCTCTCCTGGTACTCGAGAGCCCTCGGGCTGGGTGCGAACTCCATCAGATCTCCTTGTGGGCTAGCGGTGAGGAAGCGGGGGCGGCGAGCCGAGCCGCGCGTCGCAGGAGAGCACCGGCTGGTCGGTGAGGGCGTCCTGCACGCTCATAGCGTACTTGAATCCGAGTTCATATTCATATCCCTGAGCGAGCCGGTGATGACCGAGGCGGAGCTTCACGACGCGGATCGTGAACGCGCCGCGGTTGTCCTGGGTCCCGAAGGTCGAACATCCAGGCGGGCCCCGAGCAGCTCGGCGAGCTCGCGGGACGTCTGCGCGGCGGCGCGGTGCACGACGCCGGCCATCCCGAGACGTGCGGCCGCGACGATGTTCTGGGCGAGGTCGTCGACCATGACGACCTCCGTGGGCGGGACGCCGAGGCGTTCGCACCCGATCTCGTACAGGCCTCGGGACGGCTTGCGCACGCCCTCGTGGCCGGAGATCGTCACTGCGTCGAACATCGCAGGCAGGTCGAACCCGGCATAGCAGTCGCGTCCCAGAGAGTTGGACAGCAGGCCCACCGGCACGCCGGACGAGCGCAACGACGCGACCAGCGCCACCATCTCCTCGTCACGGACCAGGCGCGACTGCATCTTGGCGATCAGCCCGTCGCTCTCGACGTCGGCGCCATGCTCGCGTAGACGGGCCGCGAAGCCCGCCTCGAAGCCGTCGTGGTCGAGTCGGCCCTCCTCGTGCTCGGTCAGCAGACGTATCGACTCGGGGTCACCGCCCAGGAGACGCAACGGCAGGCCGCGGTCTCCGCACTCGACGGCGCCGAACTCGCCGAAGGCATCGAGCACGCTCGACGTGAGGACTCCACCGAAGTCGAACAGGACGGCCCTGGCCCTGACACCACTCGCCCCCACCGTCATGCGAGCGTGTCCTGGTAGCGGCGCATGCCGGCGAGCCAACGCTCGTAGTCCGACCCCTTGCGCCGGTAGAACTCCAGCACCTCGGGGTGGGGCAGGATCAGGAACGCCTCCTCCCCGATCGCCTCGACGACGATGTCCGCCACCTCGAGCGGCTCGAGCACGACACCGGCCCCGGTGACCGCCTTGGCGCCCATGCGGGCGGTCTCGTCGTCGGAGCCGGCGCCACCGGTGAGCATCGCGGTGTTGACGCCCATCGGGCACAGGCAGCTGACCGCGATGCCGCGGCTGCCGTAGGTGACCGACATCCACTCGGCGAAGGCCACCGCGGCGTGCTTGGTGACCGAGTAGGTCGGCGAACCGATCTGGGTCAGCAGTCCGGCGGCCGAGGCAGTGCTCAGGAAGTAGCCGCGGCCACGCTCGAGCCACCCCGGCACGAGCAGCCGTGCCGCCCGCACGTGGGCCAGGACATTGACGTCGATCGACGTCTCCCAGTCGCTCTCGGAGGACTCGAGGCCCTGCCCGAGGGCCACCCCGGCGTTGGCGGCATACAGGTCGACCGGGCCGAACCGCTCGGTCGCCAGATCGATCAGGGCCTGCACGTGCGGCTCGACGGAGCAGTCTCCCGCCAGGCCGGCGACACGGCCGGCACCGACCGCCTCCAACGAGGCAACGGTGGCGGTGACCCGGTCGGCGTCAAGGTCGGTCACCACGAGGCTGGCCCCGTGCTCGAGAAGTCTCCGGGCCAGCGCCGATCCGATGCCTCCTGAGGCCCCGGTGACGATCGCCACAGACCCCTCGACGATCATTCGGCCGCCCCGGCGGCGGCGGTGCGGATGGCCTCGCGGTCGATCTCCCGCTTCAGGATCTTGCCGGTCGCGCCCTTGGGGAGGGTCTCGACGAACTGGTAGAGACGCGGGACCTTGTAGGCGGACAGCTGGGTCTTGGCCCAGGCCCGGATGTCCTCGCCGCTGGACTCGGCACCGGGACGCAGCGTGACGACCGCGGCGACCTCCTCGCCGAAGTGGTCGTCGGGGACCCCGACCACGGCGACCTCGACGATGTCGGGGTGCTCGTAGAGGACCTCCTCGACCTCGCGCGGGTAGACGTTGTACCCGCCACGGATGATCAGGTCCTTGACCCTGTCGACGATGCTCAGGTAGCCGTCGGCGTCGAGCATCCCGAGGTCGCCGGTCTTGAGCCAGCCGTCCTTCAGGTCCTCGGCCGTGGCCTCGGGCCGGTTGTGGTAGCCCTTCATGACCGTCGGACCCTTGAGGAAGACCTCGCCGACGACGTCGGCCGCGACCGGGTTGCCCTCGACGTCGCGTACCTCGATCCGGCTGCCGGGCAGCGCCGGCCCGACGGTCCCGGGCTTCTGCACCCGGTTGATGTCGTTGAAGGTCGCCGCGCCCGTGGACTCGGTCAGGCCGTACCCCTCGAGGATCGCGCAGTCGAAGCGCTCCTTGAACGCTCGCATGACCTCGACGGGCAGAGAGGCCCCGCCCGACGTGGCCAGGCGGAGATGCACGAAGTCGCTGGGACCGTAGTCGCCGGACGCGTGCAGCATCGCGTTCCACATGGTCGGCACGCCGGCCATCGAGGTGAGCCGGTCGCGACGCATCATCTCGAGCATCTCGGTGGGGTCGAAGGGCGACAGCACCGACAGCGACGAGCCCGTGACCAGCACGGTGTTCATCACGACGGCCTGGCCGTAGACGTGGAACAGCGGGAGCGCCGTCCCGAAGCGGTCCTCGTCGGTCAGCGCCAGCACGGGCAGGAAGGAGGCCGTGGTGTCCATCAGGTTGGCCGCCGTCAGCTCGACGCCCTTCGGCCGACCGGTGGTGCCCGACGTGTACAGGATGATCGCCGTGTCCTCGGGTGCATGGTCGTGGGCTCTTTCGAGCGGCTCGGCGTCGTAGACGGCGCCCTCGTCGACGACCCAGAGCTCCAGGCCGCGGTCGGCGGCAGCGGCCCGGGCGGCCTCGGCGCACTCGTGCCAGGCGATGACCAGCACAGCCTCGGAGTCGTCAAGGACGTAGCAGATCTCGGGGGCGGTCGCCATCGTGTTCATCGTGATCACGCTGACGCCGGCGGCGTGCAGGCCGTAGTAGACCACCGGGAACTCGATGATGCTCGGCGCGATGAACACCACGCGTTCGAGCGGCCTGAGACCCGCGGCGGCAATCGCTCCCGCGACCCGGCTGCTGGCGGCGCGAAGCTGCCCATACGTCAGGCCGCCCCGCGGAGAGCGCAGCGCGACCCGATCGGGATCCGTCTCGGCGTGGGACCAGACGTTCGCCGCCACATTCACCATGGGGTGCTCTCCTCGTCGTTGCTCGTGTGACCCGCCTCACGTGATCGGCATCACGACAGCGACAGTAGGTGAATCGTGGTTCAGGTTCCAGTGGCATCCCGTCGGCACGTCGCACCCCTGCCGACCACCACCCCTGCCCGCCGGACCGGGGACCACGCAGGTCGGCCGTGGGCCGATGGCGCCTCGGGGCCCGGCTCCACTATCGTCCCGAGCCTGGCGACAGCCCAGGGAGCACGGGTGGCTCCTGCTCGGTGACCCAGCAGAGGAGAAGCGATGGAGACCTGGTCCGTCAACGGCATCGACCTGGCGGTGCACGCCGAGGGGTCCGGCCCCCTGGTGGTGCTCGCCCACGGGTTCCCCGACCTCGCCCTGTCCTGGCGTCTGCAGGTGCCTGCCCTGGTCGCGGCCGGCTACCGGGTGGTGGCACCCGATATGCGCGGATACGGCGCCAGTTCGCGACCCGAAGCGGTCGACGCCTACCGCAGCGACGTGATCGGCGAGGACCTGACCGGGCTGCTCGACCACGAGCGGGTGGAGCGCGCCCACTTCGTCGGGCACGACTGGGGTGCCGCGAACGTGTGGCCGCTCGGCCTGACCCACCCCCACCGGGTGCTGTCGCTGACCGGCCTGAGCGTCCCCTACGCACCCCCGTCGCCCGCGCCGCCGACCGAGATCTTCCGCCGTCGGCTGGGCGAGGGCTTCTACATGCTCCGCTTCCACCGTGACGACGTGATCCCCTTGCTCGAGCGCGACGTCGCCCACACGCTGGCGCTCCTCCTGAACGGACGCCTGGACGACCTGGGAGCCGACATCGCTGTGGACCGCCCCGCGTGGCTGCCCGCGAGCGTCTTCGAGGAGTACGTCGCCGCGTTCACGCGAACAGGGTTCGCCGCCGCACTGCGCTACTACCGCAACCTCGACGCCAACTGGCACGTCGCGACCCTGCGGTCGGCCGCCCCGATCGAGGCGCCGTCGTTGTTCGTGACCGGCTCGCACGACCCGGTCACGCGGTTCATGCCGGCCGAGCACGCGGCCCGGTCCTTCCGCACCCTCGAGTCGCACGTCGTCGGCGGCGCCGGCCACTGGGTCCACCAGGAGGAACCGGACCAGGTCAACGCGCTTCTGCTCGAGCACCTGGCACGGGCGAGCTAGAGTCCGCCCCTCGGTGGCCGCGGCGGCGCTCGAGGGCGACCTCGTCTCAGGCTTGCTCAGCGGTCGAGGGCGGGTTCGATCAGGCCGAATCTCTCCTTGGTCGCGAGGACCAGTCGGACGTCGGCCTCGACCAGCTCCGCGAAGGCGGGGTCGCGCTCCATCCGCCCGAGCACGGCAGCCGACATCGGTCCCGCGTCGAGGTGGTTGGTGTCGAGCACCATGGTGCCGCCCGCCTCGAGGAAGCGGATCGCGCGGCGCCCCGCGGGCACCGAGGACACACTGGCCGAGCCGAAGCTGTCGGACATGACGACGCCCTCGAAGCCGAGGTCGCCGCGCAGCATGTCGCGCATGACGACCGACGAGAAGCAGGCCCGCCGGACCGGTTCGATGCCCGGGTACCTCGCCGACGAGACCATAACGAAGGCGCTCCCGGCGCGGACTCCGGCGGCGAACGGCTCGAGGAGCGCATCACCGCGCACGGTCGGGTCGGTGGCCGTGGGATCCGAGTCGGTGTTGCCGGTGGCCCGACCGAGGCCCGGGAAGTGTTTGACGGAGGTAGCCACAGCGCCGCTCTGCATGCCCCGCACGAAGGCTCGGACGCCGGGTGAGGCGGCCTCGGGCGTGGAGCCGTACTGCCGCCGGAAGTAGCCGATCGGGTCGTTGGAGACTCCGACCTCGGCCGGCACGACGCCGGCGACGGGAGCCAGATCGAGGTTGACGCCTGCGGCGAGGAGCTCGCGCGACCACGACCGCGCGTCGGCGCGCAGCTCACGGGGCCGTTGCTCGCCCTGGGTCACCGCCGTCGGCATCTCGGAGAAGCCCTCGCCCTGCAACGACTGCGCGTTGCCGCCCTCCTGGTCCGCCGAGACGAACGGGCGTACACCGGCCACCGTCGCGACGGTCGTCATCCGGTGGGTGACCTCCGCCGTCGCCTCGACGCCGAGATCGCTGGGGCCGCGCAGGAACACGTTGCCCGTCCTGTGCTCGGCCAGCTCGTCGTACATCTCCTCCGGTGGTCCGGTCGAGGTCACTCCGAACATGAAGAGCTGTCCGACCCGCTGCCGCGGAGTCATCCGCGCGTAGGCCAGGTCCGCCACCGACGGGGCAGCCGTCGCGCTGCCGGCGCCGGCCTTCGGCGCAGGTGCCGCCGGCGGTCCGGGCCGGGAAGCGGGGTCGGGCGTCCCGCACCCACCCTGCATCAGCAGGCAGACGAACAGAAGGACGAATCCGGTCCGAGAGCGCCGCATGGGTCAAGAGTGTCATGGAGGGCAGCGACCCTTCAGCGGCCGCGGATCGTCTCGCGCGTCTCCTGGCCCTCCAGCCGTTCGAACTTGCTGGTCAAGAGGGTCTCGAGCTTGTCAGTGGCGCCATGGAGCGCTTCGGGGAGAGTCGCAGCGTCATGGGTGGCCGTGATGGGCTCCATCCCCGCGGGGCGGGCCTCGATCAGGCACCGGTAGTCGTCCCCGGTCGGACGGCCGGCACTCTCGTTGCTGAGGTGCACCTCGACCCGCGTCAACCGGTCCTCGAACCTCGTCAGAGCGCTCTCAAGGTCTGCCGCGGTTCGCTCGCTGAAGGCCTCGCTGCCTCTGACGTTCTTGTCTGTGTTGATCTGGATCTTCATGGGATGTCTCCTGACTGGCTCGTCGCCGAGTCTCGAATGGGCTTCCTGAGCTGGGCGTCGGATGGTCACTCATGCGAGGAGTCACAGTCCGTCTCCTGGGCCGCGAGCAACGTGGGTGCATGTCCATGACAACGCTCAGTCCGCCAGGTCCGGCAGAGTCGTAGGTCCTTGCGGGCGACGACGCCGCTCATGCTCGGCGTCACGGTCGCGGGCCGGGTCACCGTGGTGTTCTCGGCGGCTCCGATGCCCCCGACGCGGCGTCGTTGGGCATCATCCTCGCCTCACGGCTGGGCTGCAGTTCTGCTCGTTGTAGTGGCACGGCATGCACAGGGACGCCATCGGGAGGGTGTCGAGCCGACCGGCCGGCAGCGACTGGGCGCACCTCACGCACAGGCCGTACACGCCCTGATCCATGCGTGCCAGGGCGGCATCGATCTCGCGGAGCATGGCAGAGGCGGCCACGCGGAGCGCCAGGTTCACGCTCTCGTGCCGAGGGCCGCACGGAGGCTCGGCTTCCAGGGCGCGCAGCTGCTCGACCCGGAACCGGCGTTCGTCGTGGAGGCGGCGCCAGCGCTCGAAGTGCTGCTCGGCCAGACCAGCGACGTCCTGGGGTGACATGGTCGACATGGGACACACTCCTCGGGGTAGACGGTCTCCTGTTGGGCTGCAAGCGGCGACGTGTCGTCTCGTCAGTGACTTCCGCACGATCGCCCGCCGCGGGCGACGCGGCTGGCGATGCCTCAAGCATCTGCGTTGCCCGGGCGAGACCACAGGGTTCCGCCCGGCCGACCTCGCGCGCCGTTCGTTGCCGACGCCCGGCAAGGAGCTCGGAGCAGCCCCTGTGGACTTGCGCGGGGCACACTGGTGGCATGGCCCATGCTCGGAAGCCCGCGACACCCCAAGAGCTGACCAGCTCCCCCGCCGTGCTGGCGGTCTTCGCGGAGATGTCGAGCCGGATCGTCCGCAGTGGTGAGTACTTGGACGAGAGGGACCTCGATGACATCCGACGAGCGGGATCCGAGGCTGCGGAGCAGGGAATGTCGGCAGGGTCAGCGGTCGACCTGTACCTGGCTTCTGCGGCACAGGCCTGGAGCTCGATGCCGGCCAGGCACCACCGGCATGCTCGGTCCGCGGCTCAGACGCTGCTGGACGGGATACGAGCCGCCGTGCCGGTGCTCGTCGAGGGGTACCAGAACGCCGGGCAGCAGCTGATCCGGCAGGAGGAGGCTTCACGCAGCGAGTTCATCGACGACCTGCTGCGGGGCGACGCCGACCCCGCGGGCATCGTCCAGCGGGCCGAGCCCTTCGGGATCGACCTCACCGCGGCGCACCAGGTCGTGCTCGCCGGACCGCGGAGCGACGCCCTGGTCGACGACCGAGACGAGACCATCCTCGAACGCGAGGTCATCGACAGGTACGGCGACCGTGACGTCCTGGTCACCACCAAAGGTGGCTACCTCGTCGCCCTGGTCCCGGCAGGCAAGGCCGCCCCGGATGTCGACGAGCCCGCCCGGCTTCTGCATGCGGCGTTGAGCAGATCCTCGACGCGGAAGCCGTGGCGCGTCGCCGTCGGACGCCCCTACCCAGGAGCCTACGGAGTCGCGCGATCCTATGAGCAGGCCCGCGAGGGGATCACCCTCGCCGAGCGACTGCACCCCGACGACGACATGGTGAAGACGCGGGACCTGCTCATCTATCGCGTCCTGGGACGGGACAGGGACGCGCTGGCCGACCTCGTGGAGACCGTCCTCACCCCGCTGACCCGCGCCCGGGGCGGCGCCGGCCCACTGGTCGACACCCTCGAGGCGTACTTCGACTCGGGCGACGTGGCCACGCAGGCCGCCCGCCACCTTCATGTCTCGGTCCGCACGGTCACCTATCGCTTGGCGAAGATCGCCGAGCTCACCGGGTACGACGCGACGATCCCTGCTCAACGGCTGACGCTGCAGGCCTCGGTGGTGGGAGCGCGACTGCTGCCGTGGCCCGGAGACGCCTCACCGTCCACAGGGTGACTCGATCACCCGCCGTCCGGGCGGTGACGGCTCCTTCTGGCACCTCCTGGCCCGGCGCGCACGGCGGGCGCTCGGCGAGACGTCATGGCCCGGTGTCCGGGGGCTTCGCCCCGCGACCTACGAGCAGGCTGGGAGCCGGCGCCCGGGCCAGGAGCGGACCCACCACGGCGAGCACGAGGACGTACGCGGTCACCAGGTCGCCCAACGATCCGTGCTGGGTCCCGACGAGACCGATGATGACCAGGGAGAACTCGCCTCGGGCTGTCAAGGCGGTTCCGGCGCGCCACCGTCCCTGGGGGCCGGCTCCTTCTCGACCGGCCGCGTACCAACCGGTAGCGATCTTGGTGAGGGCCGTCGCGACCGCCAGCAAGACGGCTACCGGGAGGGCAGGCAGCAGGTCACGGGGGTCGACGGAGAGACCGATGGCGAGGAAGAACACGGCCGCGAACAGGTCCCGCAGCGGCGACAGCACGGCTCGCGCGCGCCCCGCGACAGCACCGGTGAGGGTGAGGCCGACGAGGAAGGCTCCGACCGCGGCGGAGGCATGCACGTACTCGGCGAACGCGGCGACGACGAGGGTCAGGCCCAGGATCCGCAGCAAGAGTTGTTCGGCGTCCGGGTGGGAGACCAGCTGGCCCACGCGGTGCCCGTAGCGGTGCGAGGCCACCAGCGCCCCGCTGAGCGCGCCCAGCGCCACGGCGACGCCGATGAGTGCCTGCCACCAGCTGCCTCCCGAGGCCAGGACGGCCAGGACCGGCAAGTAGGCGGCCATCGCGAAGTCCTCGAGCACGAGCACCGAGAGGATCGCAGGAGTCTCCCGGTTGCCCAACCTCCGCAGATCGCCGAGCAGTCGCGCGATGATGCCCGAGGACGAGATGTACGTCGCGCCCGAGAGCGCCACGACGCCCACGGTGTCCAAGCCGAGCCACAGACCGGCGACTGCCCCGGGTGTCGCGTTGAGGACCAGGTCGAGGACCGCTGACCCGAGGTGACGACGCAGGCTGGTGGTGAACTCGTCAACGGTGAACTCGAGCCCGAGGACCAGGAGCAGCAGCACCAGACCGATCGAGGCCCCTGCCTCGACGAAGGCATGGGTGGCTGGCACGGGCGCGATCCCACCCTCGCCGAGCAGCAGCCCCGCCAGCAGGTAGAGCGGGATCGGCGAAAGCCCCACCCTGCGAGCACCCGAGCCGAGCACCGTGAGGACCAGCAGCAGCAGTCCGAGCTCGAGCAGCAACCCCGTCGAGACCTCCACGTCAGTCGGAGGCGATCAGGCTCATGACCCCCGACAGACCCTCAGTGGTGCCGATGACCACGAGGACGTCACCCGCTCGCAGGACCTCTGCCGGTCCGGGCGAGGCGATCACGTCGTCGCCCCGGACCACCGCCACGATGGACGCCCCGGTGCGGGTGCGTGCCCTGGTCTCTCCGAGCGGGCGGCCGACGTAGGTTCCGCCGGCCTTGATCTCGACCTGGCCGGCGGACAGTCCAGGCACCTCTCGGGTGAGGTCGGCGAACCGCTCGGAGATCCGGGGGGCCCCCAGGATCTGGGCCATCGCGTCGGCCTCCTGGGTGTCGAGATGAAAGGTCGACGTCGCGAGATCGGGATCGGCCCCCTCGTAGAGGGAGACCTCGAACCCGCCACTGCGGAGAGCGACCACGCCCACCCGGGCACCGCGGTGATTGACGAACTCGTAGCGCAGTCCCACCCCGGGGAGAAGTGTTTGCTCGATCTCCATGTGGCCCAACCTAGGGCAGCCCGCGCCGCCGCGAGCCCCGGCGACGCCCCTTGCCGTGGCCGATGCCTGGGTCATGGCGACCAGGTGGACCCGAGAGTGCCACCGTCGTCGAGGAGACCTCCCGCTGGAGCGCGTCGGGAGACCCTATTCTGGCCAGGTGATGGTGCTGCTCGCAGTTCGGTTCCTCGCCGAGTTGGGCATGTTGGCCTGCCTCGGCATCGGTGGGTGGTGGCTCGGGGACTCCGTGCTCGCATCGGTCGTCCTCGGCGTGGTGCTGCCGCTCCTGGCGGCTGCTGTCTGGGCGCGCTGGGTGGCGCCGCGCGCCCCGAACCGGCTGCGGGACCCGGGTCGGCTGGGCGTCGAGGTCACCCTCTTCGTCGCCGCGCTCCTCGCGGTCATGGGTGCGCAGCCCTCGCCGGCGACGGCGGTCTTCGGGCTCGCGGTCTGGGCGGCGTTCCTGGCCAGCATCCCGTCCCGTGGGCACGAGGCCGGGCCGTCCCGACCGAAGACCATCAAGGGCACGGACTGAGGCCTCCGCCTCAGGTAGCCAGGGGCGAATGGGGGTGCAGCGGGGAGCGGCCCTGGAAGGACAGGATCGCCGGGTTCTGGACGACGCCATCACGGATCTCGATGGCGCGCCGGACGGTTGGGTTCCTCTCCCAGGCGGCACTGCCGTCCATGACCGTGCGCAGGAAGGGCAGCAGCGCCTCGCTGATCTCCCAGGTCGCGGAGTTCCACAGGTAGGAGGGACTGTGGTCGACCGCGTAGTAGAGCACGTTGTCGCCCACCACGAAAGTGGGGTCCCGGAACGTCGTCGGGCGGGCCCAGCTGAAGCCCATGCCCTCGTCGCACGAGACGTCGACCACGACGGTGCCGGGAGCCACGTTGGCAAGGTCGGCCTCTGTCATGAACATGTGCGGGTCGTCGGTGTCCTGCAGCACGCAGTTCACGATCAGGTCGTGTTCCGCGAGGAAGTCGGTCAGCGGTACGGCGCCCTCGGGGGTGTCGACGTGGCTGATCCTTCCGGTGCTGTCGCTGTCGTTGAAGTGGAACAACCTCGCCGTGTGAATGGGAGCTGCGACGGCGGCGACCTCTCGATGCGTGAGGACGTCGACGTCGTTCACGCCCAGCGCGCTCAGCCCGCTCACGGCGCCCCGCGCGGTTGCCCCGAAGCCGATCACGGCGGCCCGCAGCTGGCGTCCGTAGCTGCCACTCACGCCGGCGATCTGCATGGCGTGCAGCACCGAGCAGTAGCCGGCCAGCTCGTTGTTGCGATGGAACACATGGAGGTTGAAGGACCCGTCCGGCTTCCAGTGGTTCATCGCCTCGAACGCGATGAGGGTCAGCTGCCGGTCGATCGCCACCTGGGTCAGCTCCCCGTCCTGGACGCAGTGCGGCCACCCCCACAGCACCTGCCCGACCCGCAGCTGAGCGATCTCGCTGAGCGTCGGCTTTGGCTGCAGGATGACGTCGCACTCGGCGATGAGGTCCTCGCGGGTCATGAGACCGGCAACCCCACGCCCGACCTGCTGCTCCGACAGACCGAAGCACTCGCCGTACCCCTGCTCGAGGAACACCCGGTCCCGAAGGTCCTCAGGAATGCGACCGAGGTGGCGCGGGTGCAGCGGCAGGCGCCGCTCGTTCTCCTTCAGCGACCTGCCCACCACCCCCAGGCTCAGCGGCCGGCCAGTCCGTTCGTTGCTCATACCCACTGCTCCCTCCCGCCCCTCGGGTGCGGCGGCGACGATCGTCAGCGGAGCTCGTTCTTGAGCACCTTCCCCGTCGGACCGTGCGCCAGCTCGGCACGGAACTCGACGAGCCGCGGGTACTTGTACGCCGCGACCCGCTCCTTGACGTACTCCACGACCTCCTCCGCGGTGAGCGAGGCACCGGGCCGCAGGGTGACGAAGGCCTTGACCTCCTCGCCGAGCCGTTCGTCGGGGACGCCGATCACCGCCGCCTCGGTGACGTCGGGGTGCGTGAAGAGCACCTCTTCGATCTCGCGGGGGTAGACGTTGTAGCCGCCGCGGATCACCAGGTCCTTCTTGCGGTCGACGATGAACAGGAAGCCGTCCTCGTCGACGTACCCGAGGTCCCCGGTGCGCAGCCACCCGCGGGTGAACGCCGCTGCGGTGGCGTCGGGGTCGTTGTAGTAGCCCTTCATCACGTTCACGCCCCGGATCACCACCTCGCCGACGTGCTCGCTGCCGCACGGTTGGACCACGTCGTGATCGCCCCAGATCTGCAGGTCGACGCCCCAGATCGGCTTGCCGACGCTGTAGATCTTGCGATCGGTCTCGCTGACGTTGAACGTGGTGGTCGAGGCGCTCTCGGTGAGGCCGTAGCCCTCGAGTATCACCAGGCCGAACTTGCGCTCGAACGCGTCGAGGACCTCCGCCGGTAGCGAGGCGCCGCCGGAGATGCCCACGCGCAACGACGCGACGTCCTCCTTGGTCACGCCCGGATGGCCCAGCAGGGCGATGAACATCGTCGGCACACCCTCGAACACCGTGACCTGGTCGCGCCGGATCACCTCGATGACCTTGGCGGCGTCGAAGCGCGGCACCAGCGTCATCGTGGCGCCGAAGCGGACGCAGATGTTCAGCTCGCTGGAGAGGCCGAAGACGTGGAACAGGGGCAGCACGACGAGGACCACGTCGTCATCGCGGATCCCGAACAGCCGCCCGGGCGTGTCGGAGTTCATCAGCAGCTGGAAGTGGCTGAGCTCCGCCCCCTTGGGCAGGCCGGTCGTGCCGGAGGTGTAGATCACCACGGCGGTGTCGCCCGGGTCGGTCTGCACCAGCGTCGGCGGCACGCTCGGGTCGACGTCGAGCAGCGTCTCGAAGCGCTCCCCGTGGTTGACCTCCGGCGTGCCCGGCGTGCTGACCACGTACAGCCGGTCGACGCCGGCCGCGGCCACAGCCTTGGCCGCCCCCTCACCGACGCCGGCCCAGGCGATCAGCGCCGACGCCTGGGAGTCGCCGAGCTGGAAGGCGACCTCGGTGGCCTTGAGCAGCACGTTCATCGGCACGAAGACGCAGCCTGCCTTGAGGATGCCGAAGTACGCGATCACGAACTGGGGCAGGTTCGGCAGCTGGACCGCGATCCGATCCCCGGTCTCGAAACCCTTCGTGCGGAGACCCGTCGCGAGCCGGTCGGAGAGCTCGTCGAGCTCTCGGTAGGTCAGGGACCCGCCGTCGTAGATCACCGCCTTCTTGTCCGGATAGGACTTAGCGGACTCGCGAACGATGCAGCCGAGGTTCAACGTCATGGGCGTGCCTCCTACGGTCACGCTAGGACCGCGCGGCCCCCCACACACCCCTCGAAGGGCCCGGTAGGGGGTGACCTTAGGCCCGCGTCGATGGGTTTCGGCGGTCGGCATCGCCGATGATCTCGAATTGTCGCTCGTCCGCAGAACGGAGGAACGCTCTCGCAGCGTGCCATGTCCGATGATCGTGGAGCGATCGGCGCGGACCGCCGCCGGCGCGGGCAATCCTGATCAAGCGGCGACGCGTCATGAGTCCGGTGCGGGACGTCTGCCGACAGCCAACTCGGGCGCCACCATAGGTTCTTGGCCATAGGTTCTTGGCCATGGGTCCGATCTGGGAGGAAACGACGAGCGGGGTGCTGCCCCTGCCATCCGTCGTCTCGTTCGGGGCCGCGGGCTGAGCCGGCCGCTGCCAGACGGGGCGCTTCCCGAGTTCGGGCTGTACCTGCTCAGCAAGCCACCGGCTCTCGTGCCCTGGGTCATGCGGTGGGTTCGCTGGCCGGACTTCCGGCTCCCCGCCGACGGGGCTGACGCGCGAGACGCGCTGCGCGAGGCGTGGCGTCGCGCTGTGGAGGAGCGGGTGGAGATCGCCTGCCGCGGCGGGTACGGCAGGACCGGCACTGCCCTCGCCTGTCTTGCCGTGCTCGACGGCGTGGGTGACGAGCGATCATCGTGAGCACCGACGACAAGGAGCAGATCATGCGCGTCACGCAGTCGCCGGGAACCGGGATCAACCTCCAGTTGATGACCCGGGACGCCACCGCCCCCGAGGACCCGGTGATCTCGGTCAAGGTCGACGATGTCGAGGCCGCTCACACCGAGGCGCAGCAGCGTGGCTATGAGATCGCGCATCCGCTGACCACCGAGGCGTGGGGCGTGACCCGCTTCTCCGTCCGGGCTCCGGATGGCAACGTCCTCATCGTCGTACAGCATCGCGACTGAGCCGGGCAGGCGCCGGTACGGAGCGCCGAGACGCCTACTGTCTGGCCATGGCGATGCGGAGGCGCTCCTCGGGGTCGATGTAGTGGTCGTGGTCGTCGTCGCCGAGGTCGATCTGGACCCAGTGGATCTTGCCGTTGAACCGGCTGGTGCGGGAGGTGTAGTCGGGAGTGACAGTGGTGCCCGACTCGTAGCCGATGTCGGTCGTCTCGTCGGCGGAGAAGACCATGGGTTGGGTGGCTTGGACCCGGCCGGCGCCGATGGCCTCGCCGTCGCACCACAGCGTGACGTCACCGCCCTTGGCGAGGCCGCCACCGTCATAGGCGAACTCCATCCGGACCTGGTGGGTGCCGGCAGGGATGGCTGTGTCCGCCTCGGTCGAGAACTCCTGGATGCCCAACACGTTGTAGACGAACCTGGCCTTGCCGTCCCTGAGGTAGACCGCCCAGCCCCCGAAGCGGCCGCCTTGGGCGATGATCACCCCTTCGGCCCCGCCATCCGGGACCTCGATCTCGGCAGTGACCGAGAACGACTTGTTCTTGATGCTGACCACGCTGTTCTCCGACAGCCGTCCCATGCCGGGGAAGAACAACTGGGAGCTGCCGTGGATCAGGGTTGGCCGGCCCGCCATCGACGGCTCTATCCGTTCGGCGGTGCGGTCGTCCATCGGCAGCACGTTGTACTTGGTGGCCTCGATGAGCCACAACCGTTGCAGGTGAGCGAGGCGCTCGGGCTGCTCCGCCGCCAGGTCGTGGGCCTGGCTGAAGTCGGTGCTGCCGTCGTACAGCTCCCAGACGTCGTCGTCGAAGACCGGCATGTCGCCGCCGACCATGATCCAGGGCGTCTTGTGCTTGGTGACTGCGCTCCACCCCCGGTGGTAGATCCCGCGGTTGCCGAACATCTCGAAGTACTGCAGGTCGTGGCGCTCCGGGGTCTCGGGCTCGTTGAACGTGTAGCCCATCGATGTTCCCTCCATCGGCGACTGCTGTACGCCGTTGACCATCGTGGGCTCGGGCAGCCCTGCTGCCTCGAGGATGGTCGGGGCAATGTCGATCACATGTGTGAACTGGGAACGCAGCCCACCCTTCTCGTCGATCCGAGCGGGCCAGTGCACGATCGTGCCGTTTCGCGTACCGCCCCAGTGCGAGGCAACCTGCTTGGTCCACTGCAGCGGGGTGTTCATCGCCCACGCCCAGCCCACGGAATAGTGGTTGTAGGACTCGGGTGAGCCGAGGGCGTCCATCTTGCTCACCATGAACTCGGGAGTCTCCAACGCAGCCATCCCGTTGAAGTTCGCCATCTCGTTGAACGCGCCGTTCATGGTGCCCTCGGCCGAGGCCCCGTTGTCGCCGATGATGTAGTAGATGATCGTGTTCTCGAGCACGCCCAGGTCGTCGATGGCTTCGACGAGCCGGCCGACATGGAAGTCGGTGTGCTCCAGGAACCCGGCGTACACCTCCATCTGGCGGGCCAGCACCGGCTTGAGCTCCTCAGGCATGTCGTCCCAGGCGGTGATCTCCGCGTGACGTGCGGTCAGCTCGGCGTCGGCGGGGATCACTCCCAGCTCCTTCTGCCGGGCGAAGGTGCGCTCGCGCTGGACGTCCCAGCCGTCGTCGAACCGACCGGCGTACTTGTCGACCCACTGCTGTGGGACGTGGTGCGGGGCGTGGGTCGCGCCGGGTGCGAAGTACATGAAGAACGGCTTGTCGGGCATCAGCGCCTTCTGCTGGCGCACCCAGCCCACCGCTCGATCGGCGAGGTCCTCGGTGAGGTGGTAGCCCTCCTCGGGGGTAGCCGGAGGATCGACCGGCGTCGTCCCGTCGTAGAGGGCGGGGTCGTACTGGTTGTTCTCCCCACCGATGAAGCCGTAGAAGGTCTCGAAACCACCGCCGCCAGAGGGCCAGGCGTCGAACGGTCCCAGCGGCGAGGACTGCCAGACCGGCACCTCGTGGCACTTCCCGAACTGGGCGGTGGAGTAGCCGTTCAGCTTCAGCGTCATCGCCAGCGGGGCCTTCGTGTTCGGCCGCAGCGAGCTGTTCCCCGGCGCCGAGGTCGCTGTCTCGGTGATGCTCCCCATCCCCACCGAATGGTGGTTCCTCCCCGTCAGCAGCGCCTGACGAGTCGGCGCACACAGCGCCGTCGTATGAAATCGGTTGTACCGCAGACCCCCCATCGCCAGCCGGTCCGCGGTCGGGGTCTCGCACGGCCCACCGAAGGTGCTGGACGCACCGAACCCCACGTCGTCGAGCAGCACGATCAGGACGTTGGGAGCGCCCTCGGGGGGAAGAAGCGGCTCGATGGGCGGGAAGGAGGTGTCCGGATCCTTCGCGTCGTACGTCGTGAGCCCGACGGCCGGTCGGTCCGGAATCGGCAACATGCTGCGAGCATGAGGATCAGGGCTCATGTCGTTCCTTTGGTCGGGGCTGCTGACAGATCGACCCTAGGGCCCACCGCGCCGCGGTGGAAGGGTCGTGACGGGCGTACGTGAGCCTCAGCGTGGTCCGGCTCGGGAGACGCGTCGAGCCAGGACACGGTGAGCGGACGCCAACCCAAGGCACCTGTTCGGCAGCGCGCAGCGGCGCCGGCCTGGTCTCGTGGCTGGCTCGGGTCTCCCCTCCCCCGAGTCGCTGGCGGGTGCCCGACACCCGCTGCTGGGCTCGCGTGAGGTGGCACGACTCCGACACCGGCCACGAGGTCGGAGCCAACCCGCGGCACCTGGCGCGCCGGACGTCGCAACCTCGGATCTATCGGTGAGCGGGCCTCGGCGGCCGGGAAGCTCCGAGCCCGCTACGAACGCGAGGGCGATCTGCTGCACCGTGGAGCCGAAGGACTGCCCGAAGAAGAGGCTCAGGGCGTGGACGAGGCCGAAGATCAGAGTGCCGAGACCGGGCAGGAGCATGAGCATGAGCATGAGAATCGGAACCGCCACCGGCCGAGGCCTTTCGACGAAGACCTCCGGTCGCTCCAACCAGCCGGTGGGTGCGACGATCGATCGAGTCCGGTCCTTCTCGGTTGGATTCGGGCGGCGCGTATCGCCCGCAGTCCTCGGTCGGTGGCACACTCGCAGCGTGGCGACCGACACCGTGGACATCAGCATCAGTAGATTCGGACACGTCGAGCTCGAGGAGCTCCCCGACGACCTCCGCGAGCGCATCGGGAAGATCGCCGAGAAGTCCGGCTTCGTTCCGAACATCTTTCGGACCCTCGGCCGTCGCCCGCGGGAGTTGAGGGCGTTCCTCGACTATCACGACGCGCTGATGGACAGCGACGAAGGGCTGAGCAAGGCCGAGCGCGAGCTTGTGGTCGTGGCCACCTCGGGAGCCAACCACTGCACCTACTGCGTCGTTGCGCACGGCGCGATCCTGCGGATCCGGATGAGGGATCCCCACATCGCCGACAAGGTCGCCACCAATCCCTTCTCCGTCGAGCTGAGCGAACGTCAGCGCGCGATCGTCGACCTGGCGTTGACCGTGTCGCTGGAGTCGGCCAGCCTCACCGAGGCCGACCTCGAAGCCGCGCGCTCAGCTGGCCTGTCGGAGGACGAGATCTGGGACGTCGGCTCCATCACTGCCTTGTTCGGCCTCTCCAACCGGATGGTTCACCTGACCGCGACGCCGCCGAATCCCGAGTTCTACACCATGGGACGTTCCTAGCCTGCCGGTCAGCTCCAGCGCTCGATGAACTCGACGGCCGCTGCGTTGACGACGTCGGGGTGGGAGGCGCTCATGAAGTGCTGTCCACCGTCGACGACGCGCAGCTCGGCGTGCGACGACCCGGTGAAGAGGGTGATCTCCTCCTCGGCGTTCGCGACCGAGTACACCTGGTCCGCGGTGCCCTGCAGCCAGAGCACCGGGCAGGTCACGGACCCGAGGCGCGCGTGCAGGCCGTCGCGGTCGCGCAGGTTGATCGAGCAGACGCGCAGCCGGTGCCGCCCGTCGTCGCCGGTGTAGTTCTGCCGGTAGGTCCGGTGCCAGAAGCTCCGCTCGTCCTCGGAGACATCCTCGCCCAGTCCGGCGCCGAGGACGGCGTCGACGAAGTCACCGTCCACCACCCAGTCCTCACCCACCGGCTGGTCCAGCGCGTCGATCGCGGGGGTGCAGAACTCGATCCCGTCCCAGCAGCCCAGCTCCCGGCTGCGCGGCGACTCGAAGTCCATGGAGGTGCCCAGCAGCATGATCCCCTTCACCCGCGCTGGCGCCAGCATCGCCATCCTCGTCGCGATCCAGCCACCCTGCGACGTGCCGAGCGCGAAGGCCTCCTCGATGCCAAGCGCCTCCAGGACCTGCAGGTTGGCGACGGCGCTGTCCCAGTAGGTGAACTGCTCGTACGACGCCCGCGTCGCGCCGTGGCCGTAGGGCTCGATCGCCAGCAGGTTGGCGGTCCGGCTGAGGTGCTCGTGCGCGAACTGCGGTCGGTAGAGCTCCACCGAGGTGGTGAAGGAGTTCACCATCACGAGCGTCGGCTTCGACGCGTCGTACTTCTGGCCGAATCGGTAGCCGATGGTCGAGCCACCGAGGTGCGACACGTCGACGGTCTGGAGATCGCTGCTCATGGTGCTCCTGTAGGGAGGCACGGAGACCGGCGTAGGAGTCGGCCCCGCGGTGACGGGCGACGAGGACCAGCACCGCGCGGGCCCACGACGTTGTGGCCACCCTCAGCATGGGAGCCGCGTCGGACGGGTGTCAACGGGCCGGGGGGCAGGGATGCCTCGTTTCGACACCAGTGCCGTGCCCTCGGACGCCGGGCCGGGATACCGAGGCAACGCTCGCCGTCCGCACCTCCGACACGTTCGCACCAGACCCTCCGGCTTGCCAGGTGAGGTGCGCCAGAGGGATCGGAGCATTCGGCTTACGGGACCTGTCAAGGGCAGGTGAGAAGTGCACGTCATGCCGACGCCAGCGACCGCTCGACGTGCACCTCGGCGGTCAAGGTGGCGATTGCGACCCAAAGACGGGGAACTGCAGGTTCAACGACGGCAGCAGTAGTACACGCTCCGCGTGACGATCTCGCACGGGCACGGGCACGGTCCGGCAAGGGATCGTGTCGAACGAGCGCAACAACTCGTCTGCGTAGATGCCGACGCCAGCAACCGTTTACCGGGGGCGGGCTCTAGGCACCTGCCCAACACCGTGGTCTCGTATGGCTGTCCCAGTATGTCGGGAGGGGGGCGACCGTTGAGTTCGCGGGCGACCTGTGCGGGATCACCAGGGTTAGCGCCGCAGGCTGGTGGCTTTGGGAAGTACCGACGGAGCAGGCCGTTGGCGTTCTGGTTGGAGCCGCGTTGCCAAGGGCTAGCGCCGGACGCCGAGCCAGTTCGCCGAAAATTGGTTCCGCCGCACGTCCCGGGCATCCAAGATGTCCTCCATGACCCCTGACCTCGCGAGGTTCAACGACTGGCTCGCCTTTCTACGTGAGCAGGCCGAGTGCGATCCCGATGTCCGCGTCGTGTGGGTCGGCGGGTCGGCCGCGACTGGCGGGTGGGACGAGTGGTCGGACCTCGACATCGAGGTGCTGTCTACACCCGGCGAGTCCTCGGCCGTCTACGACCGTCTCCTCAAGCAGGCCCGTGCCGGCTTCGACGTCGACCACGTGTGGGAGCTGCCACAGACAACCTGGCCGGACGGCCGGCAGTGCTTCGTCAACCTGCAGCGCCGTCCCGGAGCGCTCCAAGAACCCACGCGCATCGTCGACCTGCACATCTCAGACCTGTCCGACCAGCACCGGTTCCTCGACGTACGGCGGCACGGCACACCGATCGTGCTCTTCGACCCGGACCAGCAGCTGGTGCTGCAGCACGACGACCAGGCTGCCCTGGACGCCGCCATCGCCGAAGCCGTCGACCAGGCGCGTCAGCGCCGCGCGACCGCGGAGTGGCTGGTGAACCGCGCGATCGCCCGCGGCCAGATGCCCGAAGCCACCGGGCTGTACCTGCACTTCGCGCTCGGCGTCGTCGTCCGGCTGCTGCGCGTGCAGCACTGCCCGTGGCGACACGACTTCGGGCTCCGCTACCTGCGCACCGACCTTCCCACCGAGGCCGCCGACCGGGTCTACGCCTTGCTGCCAGGCAGCGTGCCACTGCGGGAACTCACGTCCGCATGCTTCGCCTGGATGGACGAGCTCCTGGCCACGACGTAGCAGCGGGACCGCCGCCTTGAAGACTCGGCCCGTTCAGCGACACCGCAACCGCCTCTGACCTGCGTTTACGCAAGGTCAGAGGCGGTTCTTCGGTCGGGCTGACAGGACTTGAACCTGCGACTCCTTGAGGCTGGGTAGGCAGGTCGTCAGCGTCTTGTCCCGGTCGCGGATCTCGTCGTCGGTGATCACGCCACCGGCGTTGCGTCACCCGGTTCTCACCCTCCCCGAGCCCCAGGATCCGGTAGAAGTCACGCGTCCTCGCACGCGAGGACGTGACCTGCTTGGGCGGCGGTAGCGGCTTGAGGCCGGAGAACCCCACGGCGTACTGCTCGCTTTTCTGGCACAGCTCGTCGGTTCGAGCGCAGCGGACTCCTGGCCCCTACTCGTGCCGCCGCAGGCGTCGCCATACCCGTAGCGGCAGCAGGCCGACCAGCGGAGCACGCTTGCCGAGCTCATCTGTCGCGCGCACGTTGAGCACCTTGGCGAATCGCGCCGCCTCGTCGGACGTCGGGTAGCGCTTCGAGGACCAGGCTCCGCATCGACTGCACTCCCAGACCATCAGGTCGGCCTCCGCCCGGAAGACGAACTTGTGTCCCAGCAGACGACACGCTCCCGCTCCACGACCGTGCCGCTCCCCCATGGCGCTCCCCTCCCTCACTCCCGGCCGATGTCGCGGTGTGCGCTCTCGATTGCTGGGTAATGGAAACCATACGTTGAACAGCATGCAAACGTTCCATACCCGCAATCACTGGGGACGCCGAGGGTGCGCGCCCCCGCCCGGACGAGGGAGAGGGAGAAGGGCATGAGTGGCGTCGAGACAAGAACGATCACAACCAAGATACCCGCACGGATAGACCGTCTTCCGTGGTCGAAGTTCCACTGGCGGGTGGTCATCGGCCTCGGGAGTGTCTGGATCCTCGACGGTCTTGAGGTCACCATGGTCGGCAGCGTCGCAGCCCGGCTCACCGAGAACGGCTCGGGGATCGACATCAACTCCGGACAGATCGGTATCGCTGCGTCGGTCTACATCGTTGGCGCCTGTCTGGGAGCGCTGTTCTTCGGCCAGCTCACTGACAGGTTCGGCCGCAAGAAGCTGTTCATGATCACCTTGGCGGTCTACCTCGTCGCCACCGTCGCGACCGCCTTTGCGTTCGCACCCTGGTACTTCTACCTGGCGCGATTCTTCACGGGCGCCGGCATTGGTGGGGAGTATGCAGCCATCAACTCGGCGATCGACGAGCTGATCCCGGCTCGTGTCCGCGGCCGCGTGGACCTGACGATCAACGGCTCCTACTGGGTGGGGTCCGCCGCCGGAGCGCTGGGTGCGGTCCTGTTGCTCGACACCAACATCTTCCCCCAGGACCTGGGCTGGCGGCTCGCCTTCGCCATCGGCGCCATCCTGGGGCTGGTGGTCCTGCTGGTGCGTCGGCACGTGCCCGAGAGCCCGCGCTGGCTGTTCATACACGGCCGTGAGGAGGAGGCCGAGCAGATCATCAACGACATCGAGGAGATGGTGCGCTCCGAGACCGACGAGGAAGAGCTCGAGGAGCCCTCCGACTCCCTGACCGTGCGGCAGCGCACCTCCATCCCCTTCCGGGAGATCGCGAAGGTGGCCTTCACCAAGTATCCGCGCCGCGCGTTCCTGGGGCTGGCCCTGTTCATCGGGCAGGCCTTCATCTACAACGGCGTGACGTTCAACCTCGGCACGCTGCTGAGCACCTTCTACGGAGTGGCGTCCGGTGTCGTGCCGATCTTCATCGCGATCTGGGCCCTCTCGAACTTCTTCGGCCCGCTCACCCTCGGGCGCCTGTTCGACACGATCGGCCGAAAGCCGATGATCTCGGGCACCTATATCGGGTCCGCTGTCGTCGCGGTGGTCCTGGGACTGACGCTGGCGTCCGGCTCTACGAACGAGTGGGTGTTCCTGGCCATCCTCGCGGCGTGCTTCTTCCTCGCCTCGTCTGGCGCGAGCGCCGCCTACCTCACCGTGAGCGAGATCTTCCCGATGGAGACGCGTGCGCTGGCGATCTCGTTCTTCTACGCCGTCGGCACCGCCGTAGGCGGTATCAGCGGGCCCCTGCTGTTCGGTCAGCTGATCAACTCCGACAACCGCAGTCTGGTCTCGCTCGCCTTCTACATCGGGGCAGGAGTGATGGCGTTGGCCGGGGTTGCCGAACTCTTCCTCGGGGTCAAGGCCGAGCAGGCCTCGTTGGAGGATCTGGCCCAGCCGCTCACCAGTGAGGATGCTGATGAAGGAGAGCAGGACCAGGGCTCCGGCGATGCCGGGCAGCAGGCTGCCCAGGACGACGACTCCCAGCGCGCCGCTACTCGGGCGAGGATCGCGGAGCGCACACGGCGTACGGCGAAGGATGCGCAGGTCCATCGGCTCCGTCCTGGACCGGGCCGTCCCATGTATGCCCCGTGGATGTCTGCCTCGGCGCCCACCGGAGGGCTGGAGGACGTGCTCGACCGAGAGATCGAGACCATCGTCACGGCGGTGAACGACCTGGGTCCCATCGAGATCTCCCATCTCCAACGCACCATCGGAGCCAAGACCTGGGGGCCGGGACGCTTCAGGCACGCGCTCCAGCAGGCCATCAGCGAGAATCGGGTCGTGCGTCTCTCAGGCGGTCGCCGAGTGGGACCGCGGGAGAGCTAGCGCAACGTCGCCGACGCCGTCTCGCAGGCCTCATTGCTGGTCACCGACCGCCTCGTCCGGGCCCTCGGCCTGGGCGGGTGGCCGAGGGCTCGAAGGGGAACCACGTGTCGCTCGGCGACCTCGTCGAGGCAGCGCAGGATCACCGCCGCGTGGAGATACAGGGCAACCAGCACGGCGAGGCGCCCACGACCACGCGGATGATCGGCACGAGCCCGCCTGGCCCAGCCAACGGGGTTCCGGAGCTCGCCACCGGCGGCCGTGAAGCCCTATATCGCCATCGGGAGGCCCTGGGACCGGGCGAGACTAGCCTTTTCCTGCCTTCCGCAACTATTGCGACAGGTCAACGTTTGATCTGACGTGAATGCGGTACCGGCCCGGAGAGCGCGTGGAGCGAGCACCCGGGATCCAACGGGAGGTACAGCCATGACCAAGAAGTCCGAGGTCGCCGTCCTGAGGGAAGTAGCGGGGTCGGTCGCGCCGCCCGGTTGTGCCGCCCGTCGATGTACGCAGGCGAGTCCTCTCTCTGCGCAGCCGCGCTCCCAGGCCACGATGGGAGCGTGGTGACGATGGCGAGCTTCGTCGGCGAGCTGACGAGAACGGGCAACGCGCTGCTGATCCGGATCTCGGTGATCGCCGCGGTCGGCGGGTTGCTCTTCGGCTACGACACCGGCGTCATCTCCGGTGCGTTGCTCTACATCAAGCAGGACCTCCACGCCGGCAGCTTCGAGCAACAGGCGATCGTCGCTGTGTTGCTGCTCGGTGCCATGGTCGGCGCCTTGATCTCGGGATACTCCGCCGACCGGATCGGACGCAAGTGGACCAAGGTCATCTCGGGCTGTGTCTACGTCGTCGGCGCCCTGGGATGTGCCTTCTCACTCAACGTCGAGATGTTGATCGGCTTCCGGTTCCTTCTAGGGGTCTCGGTCGGGACAGCGTCGTTCGTCTCACCCCTGTACATCTCGGAGGTCTCCCCGCCCAAGGTCAGGGGCGGCCTGGTCTCCTTCAACCAGCTCGCAGTCGTCTCGGGGATCCTTCTCGCCTACCTTGTCAACTACGCGTTCAAGGACTTCACGAACCAATGGCGTTGGATGCTGGGGGTGGCGGCCATCCCAGGGGCGGTCTTGGCGGTGGGCATGCTCACCGTCCCGAAGACTCCGAGGTGGCTGACCTTGAACGGTCAACCGGAACAGGCACGTGACGTCCTCGAACGGCTCCGTGCGACGGATCCGGATGCCGACCTGGACGCCGAGATGAAGGAGATCGAGGAGGCCAACGAGCAGGAGAAAGGTGCCTCCGTACGGGACTTGGTCCAGCCTCGTTTCCGGCCCCTTCTGGTGGTGGGGCTCGGGCTGGCGCTCGCTCAGCAGTTCGTCGGCGTGAACACGGTGATCTACTACGCGCCGACCATCCTGTCCGACACCGGGATGGGGAACAGCGCCGCCCTCGCCTCGACGATCATCGTCGGCGTCACCAACCTTGTCTTCACGATCATCGCCGTGCTGTTGCTCGACCGGCTCGGCCGTCGGACACTGCTGTTGACGGGCACCGTGGGGTTGTTGCTTGCCCTGCTCCTGCTCGGTGTCTACTTCGCCAGCGCGACGCTGCAGAGCGACTACGGCTGGCTGGCACTGGCCGGTCTGGTGCTGTTCATCGCATCGTTCGCCATCGGGTTGGGTCCGGTGTTCTGGCTGATGATCTCCGAGATCTTCCCGGTCGGAGTCCGAGGGCCGGCGATGTCGGTGTGCACGATCGGCAACTGGGGGGCGAACTTCCTGGTCGCGCAGACCTTCCTCACCCTCAGCAACGCCATCACCCGGCAGGGAGTGTTCTTCCTCTACGCCGCCCTCGCCGTGGCCGCGGTCATCTTCTTCGCCCGCCGCGTTCCGGAGACGAGCGGCCGAAGCCTGGAGGACATCCAGGAGGAGATGACCGCTGGCCGGCCCTCGTGAGCCTCAGATTGCACTCCTCGAAGGAGAACGCGCATGTCCCATCTTGAGCCCGCCCCCGAGGTCAGCCTCCGAGACCTCCAGGATGATCTGATCACCCGCGTCGACGCCGAGATCCGCTTCGACGCCGGGACCCGCGCGGCGTACTCCACCGACTCCTCGAACTACCGCCAGTTGCCGATCGGAGTCGTGGTGCCTCGCACCGTCGAGGCTGGAGCCGAGGCCGTCGCCGTCTGTCACCAGCACGGCGTCCCGGTGGTCTCGCGAGGTGGGGGGACGAGTCTGGCCGGGCAGTGCACCAATGCTGCCGTGATGATCGACTGGGTCAAGTACTGCCATGCGCTGATCTCGGTCGACCCGGACAAGGGCACCTGCATCGTCGAGCCAGGAATCGTCCTCGACCGGCTCAACCGGCAACTCCATGAGTACGGACTGCGCTACGGCCCCGAACCCGCCACCCACATGAACTGCACCTTGGGCGGGATGATCGGAAACAACTCCTGCGGCACGACTGCCCAACGGACGGGCAAGGTTGTCGACAACGTCCGCCGGCTCGAGGTGCTTCTCCACGACGGCACCCGGTTCTGGTGCGGAGAGACGACCGACGAGGAGTACCGGCGCATCGAAGGCCGCGGTGACCGCCGGGCCGCGGTGTACCGCTCCCTGCGCCGCATCCGAGACGAGTACGGCGACGCGATCCGGGCGGCCTACCCCGACATCCCGCGACGAGTCTCGGGCTACAACCTGGACTCGCTGCTTCCGGAGCACGGATTCGACGTGGCGGGCGCACTGGTCGGCAGCGAGTCCACGCTGGTCACGGTGCTGCGTGCGGAGCTCGAGCTGGTGCCCGTCCTGGCTGCCAGGAGCCTGGTGGTGCTGGGATACCCCGACATCGCCGCGGCGGCCGACGCGGTCCCGAAGATCCTGCCGCACCAGCCGATCGCCCTCGAGGGGGTCGATCACAAGCTGATCCATGACGAACGGGTCAAGGAGATGAACTCGAAGGCGTTGCAGGAGCTGCCGGAGGGCACCGGCTACCTGATGGTCCAGTTCGGCGGAGACTCGAGGGACGAGACCGACGCGGCAGCGAAGGCTCTCCTCGACGACCTGGCGGGCACCGAGCACCCGCCGCAGGCCCAGTTCTTCGACGACCCCGAGCGCGAGGACGAGCTGTGGCAGGTTCGTGAGTCGGGGCTGGGCGCAACGGCTCACCAGCCGGGCAAGCCTGACACCTGGCCGGGTTGGGAGGACTCCGCGGTCCATCCTGACCGCCTCGGTGACTATCTGCGCGACCTGCGCAAGCTCTACGAGGAGTTCGGCTACGAGTCCGACAGCGGACCGGCGCTCTACGGGCACTTCGGCCAGGCGTGCGTGCACACCAGGATCCCCTTCGACCTGTACTCCGCTGAGGGCATCGCCACCTACCGTCGCTTCATGGAGCGTGCCGCCGACCTGGCGGCGTCCTACGACGGCTCCTTCTCCGGTGAGCACGGTGACGGTCAAGCGCGTGGAGAGCTGTTGCCGAAGATGTTCGGTGAGACCGTGATGCGGGCCTTCGGCGCGCTGAAGGCGACCTTCGATCCCGCGAACCTGATGAACCCCGGGAAGGTGGTGGCCCCCCGCCGGATGGACCAGGACCTGCGGCTCGGCTCGCACTGGTCACCGATGAGCACTCACGACCTGCATTTCTCCTACCCCGACGACAACGGATCGTTCGCGCAGGCGACGACCAGATGCGTAGGCGTGGGCAAGTGCCGCCAGCACGGCCACGACGGCAACCAGGTCATGTGCCCCTCCTACCAGGTCACGGGCGAGGAGGAGCATTCCACCCGGGGCCGGGCCCGCCTGCTCTTCGAGATGATGAACGGCCACGGCGACGGACCGATCACGGACGGCTGGCGCTCCACCGAAGTACGCGACGCCCTCGACCTCTGCCTGTCCTGCAAGGGCTGCAAGAGCGACTGTCCGGCGGACGTGGACATGGCGACCTACAAGGCGGAGTTCCTCGCCCAGCACTACAAGGGCCGGCTACGTCCGAGGGCCGACTACTCCCTCGGGTGGCTGCCGCTCGCGGCGCGAGCGGTGACCGCCCTGCGTGCGCCCCGACTGGTCAACGTGCTCAGCCACGCCCCCGGCCTGTCCCACGCCGTGCTGGCGCTTGCCGGACTCGAGCAGCGCGAGATCCCGCTCTTCGCCCCCCAGACCCTGCAGCAGTGGTGGGCAGCGCGCGGCCCGCGAGGTCCCGGAGACCGCGGAACCGTGATGCTCTGGCCGGATACCTTCACCAACACCTTCCACCCACACATCGGACAGGCCGCCGTGCACGTGCTCGAGGAGGCAGGCTGGCGGGTCACCATCCCGACCGAACCGCTGTGCTGCGGGTTGACCTGGATCTCCACCGGCCAGCTGCACACCGCCAAGACCGTCTTGCGACGCAGCGTCGCCGGAATGGCCGAGCACCTCCACGCCGGCGGGTACGTCGTGGGTCTCGAGCCGAGCTGCACCACGGTGTTCCGCAGTGACGCTCCCGAGCTGCTTCCCGACGACCTCGACGTACGCCGACTGCGCGACCAGACCTTCACGCTGGCCGAGCTCCTGATGGACAAGACCCCGGGCTGGACTCCACCGGAACTGGACGACCAACGCGTCACTGCGATGGCCCAGGTGCACTGCCACCAGCACGCGGTGCTCGGTTTCGACGCAGATGCACGGCTGCTCGCAGCAGCAGGCATCGACACCGAGCAGCTCGCCTCCGGCTGCTGTGGGCTGGCCGGGAACTTCGGTTTCACCAAAGGCCACGGCCAGGTCAGCGAGGCCTGTGCCGAGCAGGTGCTACTGCCGCGCGTGCGCGAGGCCGACGACACCACCGTCGTCCTGGCCGACGGCTTCTCCTGCCGGACCCAGATCCACGAGCTCGACAGCGGTGGCCGCGAGGCGGTGCACCTGGCCGAGCTGCTGCACGCCGCAACCTCGCGGAGCGTCCGGGCCGGAGAGTCTCGACCCGAGCAAGCCATTGCCCGACGTCCTCAGGAGCCCGGGGCGTCCGACACGGCCGCAGTCCTCGCGGCCGTCTCACTCAGCCTCGTCCTCGCGCCGATCGCCGCGCGCGCCGTACGCGCCGTACGCCGCCACCGATAGGCCGCAGGAGGAGCCGCAAGAGGAAGCCCGCCCAGACCGACGGGCCAACCACCAAAAGGAGGAGAACCCATGGCACAAGACGTGGCAGACCAGCTGCTCGACCGGCTCCGTCAGTGGGGGGTGGAGAAGGTCTTCGGCTACGCCGGGGACGGCATCAACGGACTGCTCGCAGCGTGGGGTCGTGCGGACAACGATCCCCAGTTCATCGAAGCCCGACACGAGGAGATGGCCGCGTTCGAGGCGACCGGCTATGCCAAGTTCAGCGGCAAGGTCGGCGTCTGTGTGGCCACCTCCGGCCCCGGTGCGATCCACCTCCTCAACGGTCTCTACGACGCCAAGCTCGACCACGTGCCTGTGGTGGCCATCGTGGGGCAGACCAACCGCACCGCGATGGGCGGCTCCTACCAGCAGGAGGTCGACCTGCTGAGCCTGTACAAGGACGTCGCCAGTGACTACGTGCAGATGGTGACCACGCCCGAGCAGCTCCCCAACGTCATCGACCGGGCGATCCGCACCGCCATGACCCGACGGGCCCCGACCGCCATCATCATCCCCGCCGACGTCCAAGAGCTCGACTACGCTCCCCCGCCCCACGAGTTCAAGATGGTGCCCTCCTCCCTCGGGATCGAGATGCCGACCATCGTCTCGGACGACTCCGCGGTTCACCGCGCCGCGGAGGTGCTCAACGCAGGTTCGAAGGTGGCGATGCTCGTGGGCCAAGGTGCCCGCGGTGCAAGAGCCGAGGTGATGGAGGCAGCCGACCTGCTCGGAGCAGGAGTGGCGAAGGCACTCCTGGGCAAGGACGTGCTGCCCGATGACCTGCCCTTCGTGACCGGCGCGATCGGCCTGCTCGGGACCAGGCCGAGCTACGAGATGATGATGGATTGCGACACCTTGCTGATTGTGGGAGCCAACTTCCCCTACACGCAGTTCATGCCGGAGTTCGACCAGGCCCGTGCAGTCCAGATCGACATCGACGGCGCCATGATCGGGATGCGCTATCCGACCGAGGTGAACCTCGTCGGCGATGCCCGGGCCACCCTCAACGCCCTGCTCCCGCTGCTCAACCGCAAGGAGGACCGCAGCTGGCGCGAGAGCATCGAGAAGAACGTCGACTCCTGGTGGACAACCATGGAGGCCGAGGCGATGGTCGAGGCCGACCCGGTCAACCCCATGCGGATCTTCTGGGAGCTCTCCTCGCGGCTACCGGACGACGTACTGGTCAGCGCCGACTCGGGGTCGTCCGCGAACTGGTACGCCCGGCACCTGAAGTTCCGCGGAAACATGCGTGGATCGCTCTCGGGGAACCTGGCGACCATGGGACCCGGCGTCCCCTACGCGATCGGCGCCAAGTTCGCCCACCCCGGCCGCCCCGCCATCGCGATGGTCGGCGATGGTGCCATGCAGATGAACGGTCTCGCCGAGCTCATCACCATCAAACGGTACTGGCGGGAGTGGAGCGATCCGCGTCTGGTCGTGGCCGTACTCCACAACAACGACCTCAACCAGGTCACCTGGGAGATGCGGGCCATGGCCGGATCCCCGAAGTTCATCGAGTCCCAGAAGCTCCCTGACGTTGACTACGCGCGGTGGGCCGAGAGCCTGGGGTTCGCCGTACGCACGGTGACCGCGCCCGACCAGCTCGGACCCGCCTGGGAGTTCGCCCTCTCCGCGGACCGGCCGACGCTCTTGGACGTGCATTGCGACCCCGACGTTCCCCCCATCCCACCGCACGCCACCTTCGAACAGATGAAGGACGCGGCATCCGCCCTGGCCAAGGGCGACACCGACCGGTGGGGCGTCATCAAGGAGGGTTTGAAGGTCAAGGCCCAGGAGTTCATTCCCCATGGCAAGAGCTAGGCGGCGTGGCCCCGTGGGCGACTCACAGGTCGAATCCCTCACGGCAGCAGCCTGCACCATCCCGACCGACGAGCCGGAGGCCGACGGCACGTTGACCTGGGACGCCACCACCGTGGTGCTGGTGCGCGCCGTGTGCGAGGGCAAGGTCGGCACAGGCTGGACGTACGGGCCGCCAGCGATAGTCGATCTGGTGGAGCACCTCCTCGCCGGTCATGTGGTCGGTCAGGACCCGCTGGCGGTGCCCGGCATCTGGTCCGCGCTCGTGCGTGCGGCACGCAACGCGACCCGCGCCGGGGCCGTGGGCTACGCCGTGTCCGCGGTGGACATGGCGCTCTGGGACCTCAAGGCGCGATTGCTCGACGTTCCACTGGCAGACTTGTTCGGGAGAGTCCACGACCAGCTCACGGTCTACGGCAGCGGTGGGTTCACCAGCTATCGGGACGAGCAGACGGTGGAACAACTACTGGGCTGGACGCGACAGGGCTTCGACCGTGTCAAGATCAAGATCGGGGAGAGCTGGGGTGCCGCACCGCAGCGTGACATCGCCCGGATGCGCCTGGCCCGCGACACGATCGGGCCGGACGTCGAGCTGTATGTCGACGCGAACGGCGGATACAGCCGCAAGCAGGCGGCGCGAGTGCTCCGCGAGGTCGACGATGCCCGGGTCACCTGGTTCGAGGAACCCGTCAGCTCCGACGACCTGGCTGGTCTCCACGAGGTCCGCGGGCTGGTCGAGGCGGACGTAGCAGCCGGTGAGTACGGCACCGACGTCACCTACTTCCGGCGCATGTGCGAAGCCGAGGCCGTCGACTGCCTCCAGGTCGATGCCACCCGATGCGGCGGCTACACCGAGTGGCTGCGCGCTGCCGCTGTTGCTCAGGCATACGGCCTCGACGTCTCCGCGCACTGTGCGCCGAACCTGCACGCGCACGTGGCGGCCGCGACGCCCAATCTCCGACACCTGGAATGGTTCCATGACCATGTGCGCGTCGAAGAGCTCATGTTCACCGGCACCCTCGACGCCAGTGCCGGCCGGATCCGGCCGACGTCGCTGGCAGGCAACGGCTTGGCGCTGGACGAGGACGCAGCGGGACGCCACCTGGTCCACGGCACGATCACCGACGACCCGTGACCCGGACGGCGGCAGCCTCAGAGTCGGCGGCGGACGCCTGCCTCGGCGGCCACGGACCGGGTCTGGTCGACGCACTCCTCGTCCAGGGCCGCGCGACCGGTACCCCGGCGGCCGGTGGGCCTGAGCGGGTGCTGGGCTGCCTCTAGCTCGAAGACAAGGGCCGCGAACAGGGCGACGAGACGCAGGGGCAGGCCACGCACGCCGACGGCCTGGAGCCAGGTGTGGGTCGCCGAGAGATCGGCGACACGGGTGAGTACGAACAGTGCGGTCGCGGCCCAAGCGCGGTCCACGCAGCGGCCCCGCCTGTCGGTCGGGCGCCTCCTTGGCTTGCAAGGACGCCCTGGGGGAGGCCTACCTCCCCTACCTCCAGGTGCGCGACCGGCGGTGGCGCGACCATCGGGAGTCCTGCATCGCCGACCGGAGCGACCCCGATGAGGGGACTGCTGAGGGTTCGGTCGTCACTGAGCCGTTGCGACGGGAGTCGCCGCTGGAAGGATGTCGACCATGCCCGCTATCCATCCCAGCGAGCTCCGCGACGACGTCGTCGCTGTCGCGGTAACGCACCGATCGCTCGTATCACTCGCAGGCAGATCTGAAGCTCGGACAGTCCCCAAGATACGTACCCGCTGGTTCGTGACCGTGCCAATGACGGGGACTCCCCCGTTGCGGTGACCTGCCGGGTGCTGGGCTTCACCCGCCAAGCCTTCCACGCCTGGGACAAGAACCCAGTCAGTGAGCGTGACCTGGCCGACGCATACCTGACCAACGCCGCTCTCGATGTGCACGCTGCGCTTGTGCGCCGAGATGACGGCCCGTCCCGGATGTGCGGGATCAACCAGCTCGGCAGCGGCGTTGACGAACCCGCCTCCGCGCAGCTCGTCGGCCACGGCCCAGTGCCGGCAGGCGCCGCAGATCGCGTCGAGCCGGCCCGCAGCCTCCGGGCGACCGCTGGTGCGGCGCTCCAGGTCGCGCCGCCACCGCTCGTCGCGGGCCCTGAGGTGCTCGGTGACGATGCGTCCTTGGAGCCGAAGTGCGCGAACAGGGTCGCTTTGGCTACCTGGGCCTCCACCGCGATGGCGTTCATCCACGGTCACCCCTCGACCTCGGACTTTCAGCCTGGTATGTGTAGCAGGCGCCGAACGTGTCGGCGCCCGAGCTCACAGAGGAGCACCGCATGGCTGGTCGTGTCGAGGCGGTCGTGTTCGACGTCCTGGAGACCTTGCTCGATGTCGAGGCGATCGCAGAGCGGCTGGAGGACGTCGGCCAACCCACCTCGGTGCTCGGACCGTTCTTCCTGCGCTTCCAGCGCGACGCGATGGCGCTCACCCTCGCCGGTGACCAGGCCGACTTCACCGCCGTGGCCCGCCAGGCGCTGAACACCGAGACCAGGCAGGCCATGACAGCTCAGGACATCGACCACGTCCTCGAGGGCTTCGCGAAGGTCTCGGCGTTTCCCGACGCCCTTCCCGCGCTGGAAAAGCTCTCCCAGGTCGGCGTCAAGGTCGGCTGCCTGACCGTCGGCGACCCCGACAACACCCGCTCGTTCCTTGCCGCCGCCGGTCTGGCGTCATACGTCGATGAGGTGATCACCTCGTCCGCGGTGGGCACGTGGAAGCCGGCACCGGCCGTCTACCACTATTCCGCGAGAAGCCTGGGCGTCGAGCTGGACCGAATGGCCCTGGTCGCTGTGCACGCCTGGGACTGCCATGGCGCCAAGCGCGCCGGCGCGCTGGCCGGCTGGTGCTCACGGCTGGAGGGCGAGCCCGGCGACGTCTTCGAGCCCGCCGACGTCCGCGGTGACGATCTGGTCGAGGTCATCGAGGGACTCCTCGCACTCTGAGCCGATCCTGGTCGAACGGGAAGCGCCAGCCACCAGGACCCGGCTGTCACATCGGGCCAGCTGCCTCCCGACATGACAGCAGTCTTGGTTGCCGGGGAGCGCCCCCTCCCTGTGGTGGTCCGGACGACGTCTCCGGTTCCCTGCCCGCGGATAGGTCACATGAGAGCACCAAAAAGGGCCCCGACCTGCCGAAACAGATCAGGACCCCTCACGGTCGGGCTGACAGGATTTGAACCTGCGACCCCTTGACCCCCAGTCAAGTGCGCTACCAAGCTGCGCCACAGCCCGAAGCCCGCCGCGTCGCGCTGCGACGAGCGGGCGCCAGAACCCTACCGCAGCCCTCGCCGTCCGCCCGAATCGGGAGGCCGCTCGGCGCCGTCACGGGTTCCTCAGGGAGTTCTTCGCTCCCACATGGCGCACACAGACGGCGTTCACAGGGAACTCTCGGGATCCCGGCGTTGTCTGGTCCTCGAAGCACCCTGACATCGGAAGGACCCATGGACGACTCGACGCAGACCCCGTTCCCCCAGCCCGGCTACGGACCGCCGGCCCCGGCCGCCGCGGCACGGCCACCGGACCCGCCGGGTGGTGGCCGTCGCCGCGGCCACCGCCCTGGTCGCCGGGGTGGGCGGGGTCGGTGTCGGGTACGCCGTGGGCCACCGCTTCCGGGGCGACGCTCCGACGGTCGCGTCCGGCGGGACCCGGCAGGCCGGCACCTCCGGTGGCGGCCCCGACATCCAGTCGATCCCCGGCTGGGGCGCGGTGCCGATGCCGGTCGACCCGTTCGGCAGTGAGGGCGGGGGCGCCGGCGACGGGCAGTCCGGCCCCCAGGGTGGCGGGTCCACGGACACCACCTCGACCGCCACCGGGTCGCAGGTCAGGGGTCTCGTCCGGGTCGTCTCGACGATGAAGTACGCCGGCGCGAGGGCCGCCGGCACCGGCATGGTCCTCACCTCCGACGGAGAGGTCGTCACCAACCACCACGTGGTCGAGGGATCCACCTCGATCAAGGTCAAGGTGATGAGCACCGGCAAGACGTACGTCGCCACCGTCGTCGGCACGGACGCCAAGGACGACGTCGCGGTCCTCCGGCTCGCCGGCGCCTCCGGACTGAGCACGGTGACGCCGGACACCGACGGGATCGCGGTCGGGGACGCGGTGACCGCCGTCGGAGACGCCAACGGGACGGTCTCGCAGTTCACCGCGGCGACCGGCCGGGTGCTGGCGCTCCAGCAGTCGATCACCACCCGCAGCGAGGGAACCGCGACCGGAGAGCGACTCACCGGGCTGACCCAGATCAGCTCGGACGTGGTGTCGGGGGACTCGGGCGGCGCGACGTACGACGCCGACGGGAAGGTCGTCGGCATGACCACTGCCGCGTCGAGCGGCAGCAGCGACGTCGTCGGCTACGCCGTCCCGATCGCCAAGGTGCTGCGGATCGCCGGTGACCTGGAGAGCCACGTCACCGGTGCCCGCTACGACTACACGGCGCCCGCGTTCCTCGGGGTCGGGCTCGGCCGGACCGGCACCACCGTGCAGGGCGTGTTCCGGGGCACCCCGGCCGCGCGGGCCGGCATCACCGCCGGTGACCGGATCACCGCCGTCGGCTCGACGAAGGTGACGACCTCGACCGGGCTCCGGGCCGTGATCGCCGCCCTCTCCCCCGGTGACTCGGTGAGGGTCACCTGGTCCGACGCCCAGGGCTCGTCGCACACGGCCACGGTCACCCTCGCGACCGGAGCCGTCGAGTAGCCGGCCGCCGCGGGGTCAGCGGCGCTCGCGCTTCTTGCGCGGGCGCTGCTGCACGTGCACCGGGCTGCCGACGAAGCCGAACTCCTCGCGCAGCCGACGCTCCACGAAACGCAGGTACGACGCCTCGAGCAGGGCGCTGGTGAACAGCACGAACGTCGGCGGCTCGGTGGAGGCCTGGGTGCCGAACATGATCTTCGGCTGACGGCCACCGCGCACCGGGTGCGGGTGCTCGGCGACGAGCCGCCCGAGGAAGGCGTTCAGTGCGCCGGTGCCGACGCGGGTGGACCAGCCCTCGAGCGCGGCGTCCAGCGCCGGGACGAGCCGGTCCACGTGCCAGCCGGTGCGGGCGGTGATGTTGATCCGCGGGGCCCACGGCACCCGGACCAGGTCGCGCTCGACCTCCCGGTCCAGGTAGTAGCGGCGCTCCTCGTCGACCAGGTCCCACTTGTTGAACGCGATCACCAGCGCCCGGCCGGCCTCGGCGACCGCGGTGATGATCCGGAGGTCCTGCTCGGAGATCGGCGCGGACCCGTCCACGACGACCACGCACACCTCGGCGCGCTCGATCGCGGTGTTGGTGCGCAGGCTGGCGTAGTACTCGTGCCCGGAGGCTTCCTTGATCCGCTTGCGGACGCCGGCGGTGTCGATGAACCGCCAGGTGCGCCCGCCGAGCTGCACGAGCTCGTCGACCGGGTCGACCGTGGTGCCGGCGACGTCGTCGACCAGGACCCGGTCCTCCTTGGCGAGCTTGTTCAGCAGCGAGGACTTGCCGACGTTCGGACGGCCGACGATGGCGACCCGGCGCGGGCCGCCGACCTCGCCGTACGACTCCGGTGGCGGCTCGGGCAGCGCGGCCAGGATCGCGTCGAGCATGTCGCCCGAGCCGCGTCCGTGCAGCGCGGAGACCGGGAAGGGCTCGCCCAGCCCCAGGTTCCACAGGCCGTAGGCCTCGGCCTCGGCCCGCTGGTCGTCGACCTTGTTGGCGGCCAGGATCACCGGCTTGCCGGACTTCCGGAGGATCTTCACGACGGCCTCGTCGGCGTCGGTGATCCCCACCGTGGCGTCGACCACGAACAACGTGGCGTCGGCGATGGTGACCGCGACCTCCGCCTGGGCGGCGATCCGCTCGGCCAGGCCGCGGGCGTCCGGGTCCCAGCCGCCGGTGTCGACGACGGTGAACGCGCGGCCGTTCCACGTCGCGTCGTAGTAGACGCGGTCGCGGGTCACCCCGGGGATGTCCTGGACGACGGCCTCGCGGCGGCCGATCATCCGGTTGACGAGCGTGGACTTGCCGACGTTGGGCCGGCCGACGACGGCGAGCACCGGCACCAGGGCCGGGGCGTCGTCAGCGAGCGGGCCGTCGGGGCCTGCGGATTCGGAGGTCATGCGTTCTTCCTTCGTGAGCGGTCCCGGACGTCGTGGACGCCTGCGGGACTGACGCCGGGGATCGTTCCCCGGGAGCGGCGGCCGTGGAGGGCCCTCGCGTCAACGAGAGGAGCGACGGGGTTGTTCCGCGGATCGGCCGCGGTGCGTCGTACCCAGCCCGGGTCCGGGGACAGGCGTGCTGCCTCCAGTACACCGGAGCGCCCGGTGCGAAGTCGAATCGGGCCGTTCAGGCCCGCGCCCTCTCGACCAGCGCGACGACCCGGTCGACGACCTGGTCGAGGGTGTACGGCGTGGTGTCGAGGTGATGCGCGTCGGCCGCCATCGCGAGCGGCGAGGCGACCCGCCCCGAGTCGAACGCGTCGCGGCGGACCAGGTCGGCCTGGGTGGCGGCGACGTCGGCGCCGGACTGCTCGGCGGCGCGCCGGGCGGCCCGGGCCTCCGGGTCGGCGGTCAGGTAGAGCTTGACGTCGGCGTCCGGCGCCACCGCGGTGCCGATGTCGCGGCCCTCGACGACGATGTCGCCGTGGCCGATGATGTCGCGCTGCTCACGCAGCAGCCGCTCGCGGATCTCCGGGACCGCGCTGACCGCGCTCACCGCGCGGGTCACCTGCTGGCCGCGGATCGGCTCGGCGACGTCGGTGCCGTCGACCGTGATGGTGGGCGCCTGCGGGTCGGTGCCGGAGACCAGCACCGGCTGGTCGGCGTGCGCCGCGACCGCGGCGGCGTCCTCGGTGTCGACGCCGTGCTCGAGCATCCACCAGGTCATCGCGCGGAACATCGCCCCCGTGTCGAGGTAGCGGAGCCCGAGCCGGGCTGCCACACCCCGCGACGTGCTCGACTTCCCCGACCCCGACGGACCGTCCATCGCCACGACCACACCCACAGCTGCTTCCTGCCTCTCCGACCGGCTTCTCGACCGGAGCAGACTACCGGTGCGTGACCCAGCCCCGGTCCTCGAGCGCGCCGCGCAGGTGGTCGGCGGAGTCCGCGGCGATGCTCAGCTCGACCAGCCCGTACTCGCGGCCGGGGTCGTGGTCGATGCGGAGGTCCTCGATGTTGACGCCGATGTCGCTGGTGTCCGCGAACAGCCGGGCCAGCTCGCCGGGGTGGTCGGGAACGGCGACGAAGACCGTGGTCTCCACCCGGACCGGGCCGCCGTGCTTGCCGGGGATCACCGTGGTGCCCTCGACGCCGCGGTCCAGCACCCGGGCGATCGAGGTCCGGTCGCCGTCGGAGAGCGCCAGCAGCAGCGTGTCCACGTCGTCGCGGACATCGCGGAGCAGGGCGGTGAGCGCCTCGGTGTTGGCGGTGACGATCTGCTGCCACAGCCCCGGGTCGCCGGCGGCGATCCGGGTGACGTCGCGGACGCCCTGCCCCGAGAGCGCGAGGTGCTCGCGCGGCGCGTCGGTGAGCCGGCCGGCGACCAGCGCGGCCAGCAGGTGCGGCAGGTGGGACGTGCGGGCGACCGCCTGGTCGTGCTCGTCGGGGCTGAACGTGACCGGGGTCGCCCCACAGAGCCGGGCCAGCTCGGTGACCGCCTCGACGCTGGCGGGGGCGGCGGCGTCGTGCGGGGTGACCGCCCAGGGCCGGCCGTCGAAGAGCGCCGCGGAGGCCGCGAAGGGGCCGGAGCGCTCGCTGCCGGCCATCGGGTGGCTGCCGACGTAGCGGGCCAGCTGGGCGGCGTCCACCTGGCGGCGGGTCTCCTCGAGCGGGGCGCCCTTGACGCTGCCCACGTCGGTGACGACGGCGTCGGTGCCGCGCAGCGCCTCGGTGACCTGCTCGGCGAGATGGTCCGGCGGGACCGCGACCACCACCAGCCGCGGGTCAACGGCGTCGGCGTCGAGGTTCGCGGCGCCCAGGCCGGTGGCGATCCGGAGGTTCTCCTCGCTCACGTCCCGCAGGGCGACGTCGACGCCCGCCGCCCGCAGCGCGAGCGCGATCGACGTACCCAGCAGACCCGCACCGACGACCAGGACCGGGCCCTCAAGACTCATCGGGCACCTCGCGGACCCGGGTCAGGTCGCGGCGCAGGGCGGCGGCGCCGTGCAGGTAGACGTGGGTGATCTCGGCGCGGGGAAGATCGGTCTCGACGTGCGCCATCATCCGCACCACCCGGGGCATCGACCCGTCGATCTCGAGCTCGCGGGCGCAGATCAGCGGCACGTCGCCGAACCCGAGCCGCCGCGCGGCGTACGCGGGGAACTCCGAGACCAGGTCGGAGGTGGCGGTGAAGATCACGCTGATGAAGTCGTCGACCTCCAGACCGTTGGAGGTCATCACGTCCTCGACCATCTCGGCGACCCGCTCGAGCATGTGCTCACGCACGTCCTCGTCGAGCTGGGTCGCTCCTCTCACCGCTCGCACCGCCACGCGCACACCCTAACGACCCCCGCGGGTCAGAGCCGGGCGGCGTCCAGCAGCACCCCGAGCTCGTCGAGGGTGAGCTCACGCAGCCGGCCCTTGCCCAGCCCGCGGAGCAGGACCGGGCCGATCGCGGTGCGGGTCAGCCGGCGCACCGGATGCCCGACCTCGTCGAGCAGCCGCCGGACGATCCGGTTGCGGCCCTCGTGGATCACCAGCTCGACGATCGAGCGCTCGTCGTGGCTGGAGACCAGCTTGGCGGCGCTCACCTCGACCGGGCCGTCCTCAAGCGTCACCCCGTCCAGGAGCCGCTGGAGGGTGGCCTTCGTGACCAGGCCCTCGACCTCCGCGACGTAGGTCTTGTCCAGCTCGTAGGAGGGGTGCGCCACGCGCTGGGCGAAGTCGCCGTCGTTGGTGAGCAGGATCAGCCCGTCGGTGTCGGTGTCGAGCCGGCCGACGTGGAAGAGCCGCTCGGGTCGGTCGGCGAGGAAGTCCGAGAGGGTACGGCGACCCTCGGGGTCCGACATCGTGGAGACGACACCGCGTGGCTTGTTGAGCACCAGGTACACGTGCGGGCTGATCGGCGGGAGCCGCTTCCCGTCGACCCGGACCACCGCGGTGGTGGGGTCGACCTTGGTGCCGAGCCGGGTGACCACCTCGCCGTCGACCTCGACCAGCCCGGCGAGCATCAGCTCCTCGCACTTGCGGCGGCTGGCCACCCCGGACTGGGCGAGCAGCTTCTGCAGCCGGATCAGGCCCTCGTCGTCCACCTCGAGGCTCATGCGGGCTCCGTCCCCTCGTCGGGGGCGGCGGCCGTGTCGGTGGGCACGTCGGCGGGCTCGGTGTCGACGGCCGGGGCGGCGCCCTCCTGGAGCACCGGCTCGACCGCGGCCCGCTCGTCGGGATCGTCCAGGTCGGCCATCTCCGGCAGGAACGGCGCCAGCTCCGGCAGCTCGGAGAGCGTGGACACCCCGATCCGCTCCAGGAAGTAGCTCGAGGTCCGGTACAGCGTCGCGGTGGTCTCCTGGTCGTGGCCGGCCTCCTCGACCAGGCCCCGGGCGACCAGGGTGCGCATCACGCCGTCGACGTTGACGCCGCGGATCGCGGAGACCCGGGCCCGGCTCACCGGCTGCTTGTAGGCCACCACGGCCAGCGTCTCCAGGGCCGCCTGGGTCAGCCGGGCCCGCTGGCCGTCGACGACGAACCGCTCGACGACCGCGGCGTACTGCTCGCGGGTGTAGTAGCGCCAGCCGCCGGCGACGTTGCGCAGGTCGAAGCCGCGGTCCTGCTCGCCGTACTCGGCGGACAGCGACTCCAGGGCCTCGACGACCTCGCCGGGGGGGTAGCCGACCGCGGAGGCCAGCGTGACGTGGTCCAGCGGCTGGTCGGCGACCATCAGCACCGCCTCCAGGGCCGGCCGCAGCTCGGCGAGCGGGACGTCGAGGGTCTCCGGGGCCGCCGTCGGCTGGCCGGTCGTCGGCTGGCTGGTCGTGTCGGTGCCTGGGTCGCTCACGCGTCGTCCTTCTCGTCCGGTACGTCGTCGGGGGTCGCCTCGGGGGTCGCCTCGGGGGGAGCACCGTCGAACTCGTCGGTGATCTCCACCTCGTCGTCCTCTCCCCCGGTCCAGCGCACGGTCAGCTCGCCGAGCGGGGTCATCTGGTCGAAGGACACCACGCCCTCACGGAACAGCTCCAGCAGCGCGAGGAACCGCGCCACCGTGGTCAGGGTGTCCGGGGAGTCCCCGGACAGCGCCCGGAAGGTCATCGTGCCCTGGCGGCGCAGCCGGTCGACCACCACCGTCGCCTGCTCGCGGACGCTCACGGTGGGGGCGTGGATGTGCGCCAGCGACAGGTGCTCGACCGGCTTGGGCTCCATCGCCCGGGCCGCCAGCGCCGCGAACTCCTGCAGCCCCAGCCCGATCAGCACGTCCGGCAGCAGCCCGGCGAACCGCTCCTCCAGCCCGACGGCGCGCGGGAAGCGCTGGGACTCCTCGCTCATCCGGTGGTCGATGACCGAGGCGACCTGCTTGAACGCGCGGTACTGCATCAGCCGCGCGAACAGCAGGTCGCGGGCCTCCAGCAGCGCCAGGTCCTCCTCGTCCTCCACGTCGCCCTGCGGCAGCAGCCGGGCGGCCTTCAGGTCGAGCAGGGTGGCCGCGACCAGCAGGAACGACGAGGTCTGCTCGAGGTCCCACTGCTTGCCGGCGAGCTTGATGAAGGCGATGAACTCGTCGGTGACCTGGGAGAGCGCGACCTCGGTGATGTCGAGCTTGTGCTTGGCGATCAGGCTCAGCAGCAGGTCGAAGGGACCCTCGAAGTTGTCCAGGCGTACGGCGAACGGCGCGATCGTGGTGGTCGCGTCACCGGCCGCCGCGACGGGCGCCCCCGCCGTACCGGAGGCCGGACCAGCCGTCCCACCGGCGGACGGGCCAGCCGTCATGCCTGCATCAGGCGGCGCACGATGACGCTGTCGTCACCGTTCACGTCCAGGTCGGCCAGCGCGATCGCGATGGCCTCCCGGACCAGCCGACCACGGTCCACGCTCAGCCCGGCGCGCCGCAGGGTCAGCCGGGCGTGCTCGAGGTCGAGCAGCTCGTCGGCCGTCACGTAGACGGTCATCTTCTCGTCGTGGCGGACCCGGCCGCTCGGAGCGCGCTTGCCGGCCGGCTGCTCGTCGGTGGACTCGGCTCCGCCCGCCGGGGCCGGCGGGGCCGCGTCGGGGACGACGGTCGGCCGGAACAGGTCGTCGGCGGTCGGCAGGCTCACTCGTCGAGACAACGAGCCAGCACCTCCTTGGCCAGCTGGCGGTAGGCCTCCGCGCCCGGCGAGGACGACGCGTAGGTGGTGATCGGCTCGCCGGCGACCGTGGAGTCGGAGAACTTCACGGTCCGCCGGATCACGGTGTGGAAGACGGTGTCGCCCCAGGCCTGCACCAGCCGCTCCATGACCTCGCGGCCGTGCAGGGTGCGGCCGTCGTACATGGTGCCGAGGACGCCGTCGATCTTGAGCTTGGGGTTGAGCCGCTCGGTGACCTTGTCGATCGTGGTCTTCAGCAGCGCGACACCGCGCAGCGCGAAGTACTCGCACTCCAGCGGCACCAGCACGCCGTCGGAGGCGGTCAGCGCGTTGACGGTCAGCAGCCCGAGCGACGGCTGGCAGTCGATGAGGATGACGTCGTACTCGGAGATCGCCGGCTGGAGGACCCGCTGCAGGGTCTGCTCGCGGGCAACCTCCTGGACCAGCTGCACCTCGGCCGCCGAGAGGTCGATGTTCGAGGGCAGCAGGTCCATGCCGGCGACGTTGGTGGGCACGATCACGTCGTCGATCTTGACGTCGCGCTGCATCAGCAGGTTGTAGATCGACAGGTCCATCTCGTGCGGGTTCAGGCCGAGGCCGACCGACAGCGAGCCCTGCGGGTCGAAGTCGACCAGCAGCACCTTGCGGCCGAACTCGGCGAGGGCGGCGCCCAGGTTGATGGTCGTCGTGGTCTTGCCGACACCACCCTTCTGGTTGCACATCGCGATGATCCGGGCGTTGCCGTGGATGCTGATCGGCCGCGGCTCGGGCAGGTCGGGCATCGGCCGGCCGGTCGGGCCGAGCACCGGCTCGGCGGGCTGGGCGGGAGCCGGCGCGGCCGGCTGAGCCGGCGCCTGGGCAGCGGGCTGGGCGAAGAGCTGCTCGGCCGGCTCGACGGACTGACGACGGAACGGGATCGGGTCGCTCACGCGGTCGGGTCCTCCTGCGGACGGTTCGGGGGTGTGCGGCCTCACGGGGGTCGGCATCAACGGCGGCATCTCGGATGCGTCGCTCCCCTGCCAGGGATGTCCTGAGCCGTACTGATCCACGCGGGTGCCTCTCGTCTGGCCACGCTGCGCGAAGAAGTCGACTCATCGGTTTGTCGCGCGCAACGCGGCGACTCTATGTCGTGCCTCTCGCGACCGACAACACGATCGCTCGACGACGATGTCCTCCCAGTACAACCGGGCCAGGCCTGTGTACGGCGCAGGCGCGCCGTACACACGCCGGGTGCCGGCTGTGCACAAGCCTGTGGACGGCGCCGGCGACCCGATCTGGTCAGCCGAGGGCCCGCGGGTGCGCCGTGGCGTACACCTCACGCAGGCTGTCCACGGTCACCAGCGTGTAGACCTGGGTGGTCGTCACCGAGGCGTGCCCCAGCAGCTCCTGGACCACCCGGACGTCGGCGCCGCCGTCGAGCAGGTGGGTGGCGAACGAGTGCCGCAGCGTGTGCGGGGAGACCTCCGCGGTCACCCCGGCCCGGTCCGCGGCCTTCGCCAGCACCGTCCAGGCGCTCTGCCGGGAGAGCCGGCCGCCCCGAGCGTTGAGGAACATCGCCGGCACCCCGCGTCCGGCCGCCGACAGCTCGGAGCGGCCGCGGACCAGGTAGGCCCCGACCGCCTCGAGGGCGAAGGAGCCGACCGGGACGATCCGCTCCTTGCTGCCCTTGCCGCGCAGCAGCACGGTCCCCTGCTCCGGGTCGAGGTCGTCGAGGTCCAGCCCCACGGCCTCGGAGATCCGGGCACCGGTCCCGTAGAGCACCTCCAGCAGCGCCCGGTCCCGCAGCGCCAGCGCGGTGCCCGGCGCCCCGGCGGCGTCCAGGATCCGCTCGATGTCGGACAGTGGCAGCGCCTTCGGCAGCCGCTTCGCGGGCGCCGGCGGCCGCACGGAGGCCGACGGGTCGACCCCGGTCAGCCCCTCACGCACCGTGAACCGGTGGAAGCCACGCACCGCGACGACGGTCCGCGCCGCCGACCCCGCACCGAGCGGCGGATGGTCCGGGTCGCCCTCGCGCAGCGCCACCAGGAACCCGGTGACGGTGTCCTCGCGGACGGCGTCGAGGTCGGTGATCCCCCGGTCCGCGAGCCAGCCGACGTACCGCCGCAGGTCCCGCCGGTAGGACTTCAGGGTGTTGTCGGCCAGCCCGCGCTCCACCAGCAGGTGGTCCAGGTAGGTGCGGACGGCACGCTGCAGCGACGACGGTCCCGACCTCACCGTCACCGCCGCTGCGTCCTCGTCCGGTGCACTCACCCGCCCGTGGCCCGGCCTCAGCCGAGCACCGACTCCAGCGAGACGCTCTCCAGCCCGTGCGCCTCGGCCACGGGTGCGTTGGTCAGCCGGCCGGCGTGGGTGTTCAGGCCCAGCGCCAGCGAGCGGTCGTCGCGCAGCGCCTGCGCCCAGCCCTTGTCGGCCAGCGCGACGGTGTACGGCAGGGTCGCGTTGGTGAGCGCGTAGGTCGAGGTGTTCGGCACCGCGCCGGGCATGTTCGCCACGCAGTAGAACACCGAGTCGTGGACCATGTACGTCGGGTCCGCGTGCGTGGTGGGCCGGGTGTCCTCGAAGCAGCCGCCCTGGTCCACCGCGATGTCGACCAGCACCGAGCCTGGCTTCATCCGCGAGACCAGCTCGTTGCTGACCAGCTTGGGAGCCTTCGCGCCCGGGATCAGGACCGCGCCGATGACCAGGTCGGCCTCCATCACCTGCTGCTGGATGGTCAGCTGCGACGACGCCAGGCCGTGCACCCGGTTGTCGTAGCGCCAGAACGACATCCGCAGCTTGTCCAGGTCGGTGTCGAGCAGGGTGACGTCGGCGCCCATCCCGAGGGCGATGTTGGCGGCGTTCTGCCCGGACACACCGGCGCCGATCACGACCACCTTGGCGTTCGCGACACCACCGACGCCACCGAGGAGCACGCCGCGGCCGCCCTGGGCCCGCATCAGCGAGTGCGCGCCGACCTGCGGGGCGAGGCAGCCGGCGACCTCCGACATCGGGTAGAGCAGCGGCAGCGAGCCCGACGGCAGCTGCACGGTCTCGTAGGCGACCGCGGTCACCTTCCGGTCGACCAGCTCGTCGGTCAGGGTCCGGTCGGCGGCCAGGTGCAGGTAGGTGAAGAGGGTCTGCCCCTCACGCATCCGGGCGTACTCCTCGGCCACCGGCTCCTTGACCTTGAGCACCATGTCGGCGGTGCCCCACACGTCGTCGACGGCGTCCAGGATCGTCGCGCCCGCCGCGGCGTACTCCTCGTCGGGGATCAGCGACCCGGCGCCGGCGCCCTTCTCGAGGTAGACCTCGTGCCCGTGCCGGGTGAGCTCGTGCGCACCGATCGGGGTGAGGGCCACCCGGTACTCGTGGTTCTTGACTTCCTTGGGGACGCCGATCCGCATCGACAGGTTCCTCTCAGTGTGATCCACCTCTCCGTCGAGGCAGCCGCCAGTGAGTGTATGACGACAAGGCCACCCCGCGTCGGCGGGGCGACGTACCGGGTGGTAGCGGGGCTCAGCGCCGGGACAGCACGTACCCGAGCACGGCCTGCGCGGTCGGCCCGTCGGTCACGGTGCCGTCCCAGACGCCTTGGAGCAGGTCCCCGACCGGGACCCAGTGCAGGGTCATGTCGGCCTCCTCGTGCTCGGGCTGGAAGCCGCCACGGTCGGGGGCGGGCGTGAGCCCCTCGGCGAGGTAGTAGCCGATCCGCTCGCTGGACAGCCCCGGCGAGGAGTACGTCGTGAACAGGTGCGTCCAGCGCTCGGCGAGCAGCAGGCCCTCCTCGCGGAGCTCGCGCTTCGCGGCCTCGACGGGGTCCTCGCCCTCGACGTCGAGCAGACCGGCCGGCAGCTCGACGAAGCGCATCGAGGCCGGGTGCCGGTACTGGCGCAGCACCAGCGCCCGCCCCCGGTCGTCGACGGCCAAGATCACCACGGCGCCGGGGTGCTCGAGCACGAGGCGGCCGAAGCGCTCGTCGGGGCGGCCCGGTGCCGAGATCAGGTCCCGGCGGACCGAGAACGGCGCAGGGCCGTCCCAGATCCGCTCCACCTCGTGCACCGGCCACGACTCCGGCCCGTCGACGACGCCGTCCACCACACCGTCCGGCGGCTCGCTCACGGGGCGACGGGGTCCATGTGGTCGGCGTCGGAGTCCTCGTTGCGGCGGCGCAGGGCGCTCTCGTCGATCGGGAACCGGAGCTCCTTCTGCCGCGCGATCGCCGCCTCGACCAGTCCCGCGAACAGCGGGTGCGGCCGGGTCGGGCGCGAGCGCAGCTCGGGGTGCGCCTGGGTGGCCACGTAGTAGGGGTGCACGTCGCGGGGCAGCTCGACGAACTCCACCAGGCTGTTGTCCGGCGAGGTGCCGGAGAACACCAGGCCGGCCTTCTCGAGACGGTCCCGGTAGGAGTTGTTCACCTCGTAGCGGTGCCGGTGCCGCTCCTCGACCTTGGCCTCGCCGTAGGTCTCCCGGACCACCGAGCCGTCCTTCAGCTCGGCCGGGTAGAGGCCCAGCCGCATGGTGCCGCCGAGGTCGCCGGCCCCCTCGACGAACTGCTCCTGCTCGGCCATCGTGGCGATGACCGGCTCCTCGCAGCCGGGGTGGAACTCGGTGGAGTCCGCCCCGGGGATGTCGGCCTCGTGCCGGGCGTACTCGATCACCATGCACTGCAGGCCCAGGCACAGCCCGAGGGTGGGGATGCCGTGGCTGCGGGCGTACTGCAGCGCGCCGACCTTCCCCTCGATGCCGCGGATGCCGAAGCCGCCGGGCACGCAGACGGCGTCCACGTCGCCGAGGTGGCGGGCGGCCCCCTCCTTGGTCTGGCACTCGTCGGAGGGCACCCACACCAGGTTGACCTTGGCCTCGTGGGCGAAGCCGCCGGCGCGCAGCGCCTCGGCGACGGACAGGTAGGCGTCCGGCAGGTCGACGTACTTGCCGACCAGGGCCACGGAGACCTCCTCCGCGGGGTGGTGCACCTTGCGCAGCAGGTCGTCCCACTCGGTCCAGTCGACGTCACGGAAGGGCAGGTTCAGCCGCCGCACGACGTAGGCGTCGAGGCCCTCGGTGTGCAGCACCTTGGGGATGTCGTAGATCGAGTTGGCGTCGCTGGCGTTGACCACGGCCTCGTTGTCCACGTCGCACATCAGCGAGATCTTCCGCTTCATCGACTCCGGGATCGGCCGGTCCGAGCGGCAGACGATCGCGTCCGGCTGGAGGCCGATCGAGCGCAGCGCGGCCACCGAGTGCTGGGTCGGCTTGGTCTTCAGCTCGCCGGAGGGGCCGATGTACGGCACCAGGGAGACGTGCAGGAAGAAGACGTTGTCGCGGCCCACGTCGTGGCGGACCTGGCGGGCGGCCTCCAGGAACGGCAGCGACTCGATGTCGCCGACGGTGCCGCCGACCTCGGTGATCACCACGTCGACGTCGGGGCCGGCCATCGCGCGGACCCGGTCCTTGATCTCGTTGGTGATGTGCGGGATCACCTGGACGGTGTCGCCGAGGTAGTCGCCGCGGCGCTCCTTGGCGATCACCTCGGAGTAGACCTGGCCGGTGGTGACGTTCGCGATGCCGGCGAGGTCGGTGTCCAGGAAGCGCTCGTAGTGGCCGATGTCGAGGTCGGTCTCGGCGCCGTCGTTGGTCACGAAGACCTCACCGTGCTGGAACGGGTTCATCGTCCCGGGGTCCACGTTGAGGTAGGGGTCGAGCTTCTGCATCGTGACCCGCAGACCGCGGGACTTGAGCAGGCTGCCGAGGCTGGAGGCGGTGAGCCCCTTGCCCAGCGAGGAGGCGACGCCTCCGGTGACGAAGACGTGCTTGGTCGGCTGCGCAGCGGCCAAGAGAACTCCCGTGGTCGGTCCCGGTGGTGGGTGCTTCGAGGTGGTCGGATCGCCATTCGGTCAACGACCATCCACGGGGTTCTAGCCTACCAACGCCCGGGCCGGACCGCGAAAGCCGCGCCGCGGCACGACGCCGGTTCGTCCCGTTCCGTGGACGCCGGACCCGGGGGGCCGGTGCTACTCGCTGCCGGTGCTGGCCCCGGGCATCGCGCCGTCGGCGGCGTCCACGGCGCCGTAGTGGCCGGTCTTGCCGGCGGCCTGGCCCGCGAGCGCCATGATGCTGACGACCTGTCCGGCGGTGCGGCCCAGCGAGTCGACCGTGGAGACGTCCTTGGCGGCCGCGACGTCGTCCCGGACGGCCTTGACCTCTCCACCGGGCAGGGCGGCGGCGACCGGGCCGGCCAGCACCACGCCGGCGGTCTGGCTGTCGACGGACTGGACCAGCTGGGTGACGATCGTGGCGGCGCCCTGCTTCTGCTGCTCGTCGCCCTCCCCGGCACCGGTGACGAAGAGCACCAGGTCGCCACGCCGGTCCAGGGTGCCGTCGGTGGACACCAGGCTCGCCGTGGTCAGGCCGGCCAGGATGCTGGTCGCGGCCCCGTCCACGGCGGCGCCGCCGCGGGTGTCGGTGCCCACGGCGCGCGCCAGCAGGGCGCCGATGCGCTCGTACGGGCCGGCGTCCGCGGGAATGGTGACCCCGCTCGCACGGCTCTCGAGCTGGCTGCCGAGCTCGTCGACCAGCTGCTTCTGGCCGGCGTCGACGAGCTGCTTGCCGACCCGCACGGTCCCGCCGACGGTGCCGCCGGCGACCCCGACGAGGTCCTTGAGGGCCGACACGTCGGCGGGCACCGCGGTCGGCAGCGCCACCAGCGTGACGGTGCGGCCCCGCAGACTGTTGCCGAGCAGCGCCGGGGCCGCGGTCTCGGCGAACTGGTCGGTGAAGGTGTTGCCGCCCCGCAGGGCGGCGATCTGGTCCCGGAGCTGCGCCTTCTCCGAGCGGTCCGCCTTCACCTGGTCGACCAGGGTGTTGTCGACCTCGCCCTTGAGCGGCCCTCCACCGAGCGCGACGCCGATCGCGAGTGCCAGGAAGACCGACACGATCGAGACGATGTGGTACCGGAAAGAGATCACGTGAACAGTCCTTGGATCTGGGCGAGTACGTCGGAGAGGGTGCCGCCGGCCGACGACCACCACTCGGCGCCCACCGGCGTCGAGGCGATCGCGACCAGGAGCGCGAGCACCCCCGCCAGCAGCACCAGCAGCAGCTGCCACAGCCGCACCCGGCCGGCGTACAGCTGGGGGACGCTCTTGGCGTCGACGACCTTGGGGCCGACGCGCAGCCGGGTGAGGAAGGTGCTCGCGAGCCCGGCCCGCTGCCGGTCCAGGAACTCGTCGAGCGTGGCGTGGGTGCCGACCGCGATGATCAGGCTCGCCCCGCGGACGTCGGCGAGCAGCAGCGCGACGTCCTCGCTGGTGCCGGACGCCGAGATCTTCTGGTGCCGGAGCCCGAGCCGGTCCAGCCGCTCCGAGCCGACCGCGCGCCCGGAGCGGTCCGCGTGCAGCATCACCTCACGGGCGCCGCGCAGGGCCTTGTCGGAGACGGTGCTGCCGCTGTCGGACGTGGTGTTGCCCTGGGCCAGCCCGTCCTCGCCGACCACGACGATGTCGGGTCGGTGACCGGCGGCGATCAGGGCGTCGGCGCCGGCGTCCACCCCGACGAGGACCGGGTGCTGCTCACGGATGAAGCGCCTGAGCCGGCGGAGGTCCTCGCGGTAGTCGTAGCCCCGCACCACCACGACCACCGCGCGCCCCTCCAGCGGGGTCCGCGTCTGCGGGAGCCCGCGGCCGTGCAGCAGCAGCTCCTGCTCGCGGCGCAGGAACTCGGTGGTGTTGTGGGTGAAGCTCTGCAGCTGGGTGGACAGGCCGCTCCGGGCCCCCTCCATCAGCCCCTCGACGTCCTCGGGGCGCAGCTCGCGGCCGGAGACGGCCGGCTGCTCGTCGACCAGCACCTGACCGCCGTGCACGCGGGCGGTGCCGCCGTCCTCGAGCCGGCTGAACACCGCCGTGCCGACGTCGCCGACCATCGGCACCCCGGCCCGGGCGAGCAGCTCGGGGCCGAGGTTCGGGTAGCGGCCGGAGATGAACGACGACGCGTTCACGACGGCGACGACACCGCGCTCGACGAGTGCCTCCGCGGTCCCCCGGTCGAGGTCGAGGTGGTCGAGGACGGCGATGTCGCCGGGCCGGAGGCGGCGGAGCAGGGTGCTGGTCCGCCGGTCCATCCGCACGGTTCCGGTCACTCCGGGCAGGTCGTCGACGGACGGTTGACGCGAGGGGAATCTCATGGCCGGTCAATCCTGACACGCGGCCCCCGGCATTCCCGGGATGCGCCCGGCCGAGTCGGCGCGAACGCAGGCGTGAACCCCGCCGAGTCGGCGCGAACGCAGGCGTGAACCCGGGGGTGGCAGGGTCAGGCGGCGCCGGTGCGGGACTGCTGGGCGGTGGCGAGCAGCTCCTCGGCGTGGGCTAGCGCGGTGTCGGAGTCCTCGAGGCCGGCGAGCATCCGAGACAGCTCGCGGACCCGGCCGTCGTCGTCGAGGGTGGTCAGGCCCGAGGTGGTGACGGTGCCGTCGCTGCTCTTGACCACCACCACGTGCCGGTCGGCGAAGGCGGCGACCTGGGGCAGGTGGGTGACCACCAGCACCTGTGCGTGCCGGGCGAGCAGCGCCAGTCGACGCCCCACCTCGACCGCGGCCTTCCCCCCGACACCCGCGTCCACCTCGTCGAACACGAACGTCGGCACCGGGTTGGTGGCGGCCAGCGCCACCTCGACACCGAGCATCACCCGGGAGAGCTCACCGCCCGAGGCGCCCTTGCCGAGAGGTCGCGGGTCGGCGCCGCGGTTGGCGGCCAGGAGCAGCTCGACGTCGTCGACTCCCGTCGTGGAGAACCGCAGCGTGCGGCCGCCGACCGGCAGCCCGGTCTCCTCGTCGCTCTGGGTGACCGCCACGCTCAGCTGGGCGTGCGGCATCGCCAGCGACGCGAGCTCGGCGGTGACCAGCTTGCCGAGCCTGACGGCTGCCTTGGTCCGCTCCTGCGACAGCGCCGCCCCGACGGTGCCGAGCTCGGCGCGGAGCTGGTCGCGGCGCGCGGTGAGCTCCGCGATCCGGCCGTCGGTGTTGTCGAGGTCGAGCAGCCGAGCCGCGGAGTGCTCGGCCCAGGCCAGCACGTCCTCGACGGTCTCGCCGTACTTGCGGGTCAGCGCCACCAGCGCCGCCCGGCGTTCGGAGACCGCGGCCAGGCGGGCCGGGTCGGTGTCGAGATCCGAGGCGTACGACGACACGTCGGCCGCCACGTCGGAGAGCAGGTAGCTGACCTCGGCGAGCCGGTCGGCGAGCCCGGCGGCCTCCGGGTCGTGGTCACGCACGCCATCGAGCAGCTTGCGGGCTGCCGAGACGGTGCTCAGCGCGTCGGGCCCCTCGTCGGCGGAGAGGCACTCGCGGGCCTGCTCGGCGGCGGTGCGCAGCGTGTCCGCGAACCCGAGACGCGCCTCCTCTGCGGCCAGCGCATCGTCCTCGCCCGGCTGGGGGTCGACGGCCTCGACCTCACCGAGCCCGAACCGCAGCAGGTCGGCCTCGCGGGCGCGCTCGCGGGCGGAGTCGACCACCTCGGCGAGCTCCGCCTCGGTGCCGCGCAGCGCGGCGTAGCCACGGGCGAACCGGTCGCGCAGCGCCAGCGTCTTCTTGCCGGCGAAGCTGTCCAGCGACTCGCGCTGGGCGGCGGCCTGGAGCAGCCGGTGCTGGTCGGACTGTCCGTGCACCGCCACCAACGGGTCGGCGATCGCGGAGAGCGTGGCGACCGGGACCGAGGCGCCGCCGGCGAAGGCTCGCGACCGCCCCTCGGCCGAGATCTGCCGAGCCAGCACCAGCCGGCCGTCCTCGATGTCGCCGCCGACCGCGTCCACGGCCGAGGCGAGGGCGTCGCCGGAGGCGGCGGTGGCCACCAGCCCCTCGACGCGCGCCGACTTGGCACCCGTGCGGACCGAGCCGGTGTCGGCCCGGCCACCGAGCAGCAGGCCGAGAGCGGTGACGACCATCGTCTTGCCCGCCCCGGTCTCCCCGGTGATGGCGGTGAAGCCGGGGCCGAGCTCGAGCACGGACTCCTCGATCACCCCGAGCGAGGTGATCCGCAGCTCCTCAAGCACGGTGCGCTCCCCCGTCGCCGACGCCGTTGCGGCGGCGTTCGGCGGCTCCGCGCCAGCCGCCCACGGGCAGGTCGAACTTGGCGACCAGGCGGTCGGTGAAGGGTGCCTGGTGCAGCCGGACCAGGCGCACCGGCGTGCGACCGCGCCGCACCTCGATGCGCGCCCCCGGCGGCAGGTCCACCGAACGGCGGCCGTCGCACCAGAGCACGCCGGCGCCCTCGGTGCGGGCCATCAGCTCGACGGCGAGGACCGAGCCCGGCGAGACCACGAGCGGGCGGGCGAAGAGGGCGTGGGCGCTGATCGGCACCATCAGCAGCGCCTCGACGCCCGGCCAGACGATGGGTCCGCCGGCGCTGAAGTTGTAGGCCGTCGAGCCGGTGGGCGTGGCGCAGACGACCCCGTCGCAGCCCCAGCGCGACAGCGGGCGGCCGTCGACCTCGACGACCACCTCGAGCATCCGTTCTCGGGCGGCCTTCTCGACGCTCGCCTCGTTGAGGGCCCAGGTCGAGTAGACGAGCTCCTTGCCTCCCTCGACGTCGCGGTAGGCGGTCACGTCGAGGGTCATCCGCTCCTCGGCCGTGTAGCGGCGGTGCACGATCGCGTCGATGGTGATCTGGACGTCGTCGGACTCGGCCTCGGCGAGGAAGCCGACGTGGCCGAGGTTCACCCCGAGCAGCGGGGTGCCGCACTCGCGCGCCATCTCCGAGGCCCGCAGGATGGTGCCGTCGCCCCCGATGACGATGACCACCTCGCAGTCAGCGGCGGCGTGCGCGGTCGGCTCCACCACCTCGACGTCGTGGTCCAGCTCCAGGTCGGTCGCCTCCGCCGTGAGCAGCCGGACGGCGATGCCGTTCTTGTAGAGCCCGCGGCAGAAGTCGGCGGCGACCTCGCGGGCCTCGGCCCGCCCGGTGTGGGCGATCACCAGGACGCGGCGGTCCTCCGGGGTGCTCTCGGGGTCGGTCACGGTCCCACCCTCTCACCGGGGACCCCCAGGTCCGCGGTGCGACGTACCTCGGCGCGGATCTCGGCCTCCCCCACCACCGGCCCGGCCCGGCGCAGCCAGACGAAGAACTCGACGTTCCCCGAGGGCCCCGGCAGCGGGCTGGTGGTGACGGCCTGCGCGCCCCAGCCACGGCGTGCGGCCGCCGCGGCGACCGAGGTCACCGCCTCGGCGCGCAGGTCGAGGTCGCGGACCACGCCGCCCTTGCCGACCCGCTCCTTGCCGACCTCGAACTGCGGCTTGACCATCAGGGCGAGGTCCCCGTCGGGGGCGGTCACCGAGATCAGCGCGTCGAGCACCAGCTCGAGGGAGATGAAGGAGAGGTCGCCGACGACCAGGTCCACCGGCGCCCCGATCATCTCCAGGCTCAGGTCGCGGATGTTGGTGCGGTCGTGCACGACGACCCGCTCGTCGGTGCGCAGCGACCAGGCCAGCTGGCCGTAGCCGACGTCGACCGCCACCACCGTCGACGCCCCGGCGCGCAGCAGCACGTCGGTGAACCCGCCCGTCGACGCTCCGGCATCGAGGCACCGACGGCCGCGTACGGCGAGCCCGAGCGGCTCGAAGACCGCAAGCGCGCCGGCGAGCTTGTGTCCGCCCCGAGACACGTAGTCGGGGCGGCTGGGGTCCTGGGCCACGACCAGCGCCACATCCGTGGTCACCCCGGTGGCGGCCTTGGTGGCCACGGCCCCGTTGACCTTGACGCGCTTGTCGGCGATCAGGTCACTCGCGTGCTCACGGGAGCGGGCCAGCCCGCGACGAACCAGCTCGGCGTCGAGGCGGAGGCGGCGAGGCATCGGAGGTCCTGGGGGTGTTCGGCTGACGGGTGGGCTGTGACCGGCTGGGCCTGCGTCAGCTGCCGGCGTCGGCCAGCGCGGCGCGGAGCCGGTCGTGGGCGGCCTCGAAGACTGCGACGTGCTCAGCAAGGGGACGCGCGTCGAGTCCCTCCAGGGAGGCGAGCACCTCGTCGACGGCGGGGTCGCCGGTGGGCTCGGGTCGGTGGTGTCCCCCAGCGGCGTCCGTCGCAGGCCCGTCGTCCGGGGTCTCGGGCGGCGTCTGGTTGTCTGCGAAGTCGCTCACGGCGCTCACTCTCGTGCCAGGTCGTCGGTGCGTGCGGTCAGTCCTCCACGCTACTCGGCACGGTGAGCGCCGAGACGTCGGCCGCGCCGCCGGTGGCGTCCAGGTGTCGCCAGCCGGTCACCGCGACCACCCGCCACCAGTCGTCGGTCTCGCCGCTGCCGGAGACGACCAGCCGGCCGTCCTCGACGACGCCGGTCCAGCCGCCGGCGGTGACGCGGTCGTCCTCCACGACGGGTACCTGGTGACCGCGGCCGAGCCCGGCCAGGTCCGCGGCGACGTACGACGGGCGCAGCTCGGGCCGGGCCGCGACCAGCTCCGGCAGGCCGGTGACCCCGGTCATCACCAGCAGCGAGTCGTAGCCGACGTTGTTGGCGCCCTCGATGTCGGTGTCCAGGCGGTCACCGACGACCAGCGGGCGCTCGCCGCCGACCCGGCGCAGGGTCTCCTCGAACAGGGGCGACTCGGGCTTGCCGGCGACCACCGGCTCCCGACCGGAGAACTGCGCCACGACCTGGACCAGGGCACCGTTGCCCGGTCCCGGCCCGTCCGGGGTGGGCACCGTCATGTCGGTGTTGGAGGCGACCCAGGGCAGCCCGTCCCGGACCAGGATCGTGCCGGCGATCACCGTCGACCAGCGCAGGTCGGCGTGGAAGCCGGACACCACCGCGACCGGCTTCTCCGCCACGTCCTGCACCGGTCGCAGACCTCGCTCGGCGAGCGCGATCTCGAGGCCACGGCCACCGATGAGGAACACCGCCGCCCCCTCCTCGAGCTGTTCGCTCAGCAGCCGCGCCGCGGCTTGGGCGGAGGTGACGACGTCGTCGTCCGCGACGTCGATCCCCAGCTCGCGTAGGTGCTCGGCAACAGCCTCGGGGGACCGGGAGGCGTTGTTGGTGACGTAGGAGAGGTGCATGCCGGCCTTGGCCGCGTCGGCGAGGTGGGACGGGGCGCCCGGCACCGCGTCGGGGCCGACGTACACGACACCGTCGAGGTCGAGCATGGCGACGTCGTACGTCGTCCACAAGGCGTCACTGCTGGCCTTCAGCACTGTCGGGACCTGCTCTCGTCTCTCGCGGGGGAACCGCGGCGGGCTGGGTGGAACACGTGACGCGGGGCACCCCGGGCAGCGCGGGTGCGGGTGGTCGACTCGCGCCTCGTACGATGCGCGAATGGTCTCCGCGCACCGCCCGTTCACGCTGCAACCGTTCCGGGGACTGCGGTTCGCCGCCGAGACCGTGGGCGACCTCGGCACCGTGATCTCACCGCCGTACGACGTGCTCGACGCCGAGACGGTCCGCGAGCTGGAAGCCGCGAACCGGCACAACATCGTCCGGCTGATTCTGTCACGGCGGTTCGAGCGGCCCTACCTGGCCGTGCGCGACCGGCTCGAGACCTGGCGCGAGAAGTCCTTCCTGCGGGCCGACGACGAGCCCGCCCTCTACCTGTACCAGTACACCGTCGACGGCACCACCGTCCGTGGCCTGATCGGGCTGGTGGGCCTGCGCCACGAGGAGGAGCGGGTGATCTTGCCGCACGAGGACGTGATGCCGGCTCCCGTCGACGACCGTACGGTGCTGATGCGCACCACCGAGACGAACCTCGAGCCGATCCTGCTGGTGCACGAGGGCACCGGTCGGCTGCGTGAGCTGATCGAGAAGACCACGGCCACCGACACCGTCGCCGACTTCGTCGCCCTCGACGGCAGCTCGCACTGCCTGTGGGCGGTCACGGACGAGGGGACGCTCGCCGGGATCGCCGCCGAGCTGGCGGGGACGCAGGCGCTGATCGCCGACGGACACCACCGCTACGCCGCGTACCTCCGGCTCCAGGAGGAGCAGCGCGACCCGGCCGCCGCCGATGGCAGCTCTCCGTGGGACCACGGCCTCGCTCTGCTCGTGGACCAGCGCGACCACCCCTTGCAGGTCGGTCCGATCCACCGCTCGGTGAACGCCCTGACGCTCTCGGACCTGCAGGACGTGTCGGCCGAGCGCGGCGACGGATTCGACACAGTCGCGGACCGGGAGGCGGCGTTCTCTCTGTGGGCGTCTCGCTCCGGCGATGACACGCACACCTGCTTCGTGGTCTCCGACGGCCGGTCCTGGGCCGTGCTCCGGACGACGCGGACCAGCCCCGTCGACGCCGCCGTGCTGCACGAGACGCTGCTCCCCGCCTGGGGGGTGGCCGAGGAGCAGATCGGCTACCACCACAGCCTCGATCAGGCGCTGCACACGACGGCTCGCCAGCCCGGGATCGTGGTCGCCGTGCACCCGCCGACGGTCGCCGCCGTGATGGCCACGGCCGCCCGCGGCGTACGGATGCCCCGGAAGTCGACGTCGTTCGCGCCGAAGCCGCGCATGGGCGTGGTGATGCGCGACCTGCGGGACGCCTGACGTCGCGTCGTCGCCGCGCGGGTGGCCTCACCCGCCCGCACTCTCGCGGGCGCCGGCACGGCGGGCGCTGAGCATCTCGACCTCGAGTCGCGTGCCGGACCTCTCGCCGGCGCGGTAGAAGCGTCGCCGGAGAGCACCGGTCACCTCGACCTGGTCACCGGACTTCCAGCCGCCGACGGCACGGCGCGTGCGCGATGTCCACGCGGTGCAGTCCACCCAGTCCGTGCTCTGGGCCGATCCTGCCGTCATCGGGGTCCTCGCCCGGGCGACCGACAGCCGGACCGTCGTGATCAGCGCCCCGCTCGGCAGCTCGCGCTCTGCGGGAGCCGAGGACACCCGGCCACGCAGCACGACGGTGTTGTCCTCGCGGTCGCCGCTCAGCGCTGCAGCCTTCTTCTTCATCGGACCACCTCCAGGCACGAGCCTGGCCCGCCGCGCCCCCGGACACGGAGCGCGACGCCACGCCTGTGGACGGGCCCTACCGTCGAGCGCCTGGGGACAGCATCCGGACAGTCCCGGGGACACCGCCTGCCGTCGCGGGGGTGTGGGTCAGGGGTTCTCGAGTTGGTGGATGCGTTGGTCGGCGTCGGTGATCTGGTTGGTGTCGATGGCGAGGGTGCGGTGGAACCATTCGATGGCTTCGGGGGTGCGGCCGGCGGTGTGGAGGGTGTCGGCGTAGGTGTAGCGGAGGCGGACGACCCAGGGTTCGCGTGATTTGGAGCGGAGGGGGGCGTTCTCGAGGGTGCGGAGGGCGGCGTCGGTTTCGCCGAGGTCGCGGCGGGCGCCGGCTTCGACGATGGTCATCTCGGCTTTTTGGTCGGGGGTGAAGTTGGTGACGGCGGGGTTGCGGGCGAGGGTGAGGGCGCGGTCGGGGCGGCCGAGGGCGCGTTCGCAGTCGGCCATGACGTGGAGGTAGTCCTGGGAGCCGTTGATGCGTTTGGCGGCGCGGAGCTCGGCGAGGGCTTCGGTGTAGTGGCCGGCGGTGTAGGCGGCTTCGCCGCAGGCTTCGCGGACGATGGCGATGCGGGCGGCGCGGGCGCGGGCGGCGAGGGTGTGTTGGTAGGCGGTCTCGGGGTCGGTGTCGAGGAGGTAGCCGGCGGCGACGAGGTGGCGGGCGACGCGGGCGGCGAGCTTCTCGGGGAGGCCGCGTAGCTGTTGGGTGGTGTTGTGGTCGAGCTCGTTGCCGGTGATGGTCTCCTCGATCGGGGGGCCGTCGTACTTGGCCTGGTCGGCGCTGCGGTCGCGTCCCTCCCGCCGGTCGCCGCCCCGGTCGTCGCGGCGGTCCCGCCGGTCGTCGCGGCGGTCGTCGGGCGGCTGCCGCGGGAGCCGCCGGTGTTGTCGGCGTTGCCCCTCTTGTTGTTCGTGTTGCCGGCGTTGCCGCTGGTGCCGCTGGAGCCGGTGGTGCCGCGGGGGGTGCTGCGGGGGCGGGAGAAGGGGATCTCCTCGCGGGACCGGGACCGGCCGCCACTGCCGGAGCCGCCGCGGGTGCTCCCGCCGCTGCCGGTGCCGCCGCCGCTGCCGGTGCCGCCGCCGCTGCCGGTGCCGCCGCCGCTGCTGGTGCCGCCGCGGGTGGTGGGGCGGTTGCCGCGGGGTTGGTTGTCGTCGCGGCGGGGGCCGCCGGATCGGGGCTGGTTCGGCATGCGGGGGTCTTCTCTCTTCAGCTGGTGCGGGTCTGGCGGGTGCTGCGGGGGTGCTGCGGGGGTGCTGCGGGGGTGCTGCGGGGGTGGTGGCGGGTGGTCTCTGGTGATGATGGCGGCTGCACCGGCAGGGTTCCCACCCGGGCGCCGGGTCATCCCCACCCGGCCTGGTCCACCCCTGGTGGTTGTTAAACGGCTAGAGGCCACCCGTGTGGGTGGCCTCTAGGCGAATGATTGTTCGGCGACGTCCTACTCTCCCACAACCTCCCGGTTGCAGTACCATCGGCGCTGAAAGGCTTGACTTCCGGGTTCGGAATGGAGCCGGGTATTTCCCTTTCGCTATGGCCGCCGAAACTCTATGGAGTTAGCTGGTTGGAAACCATTCCCCCACCCACCATCGGCCACCCGGCCCGGGTCGATGACCCGGTGGGGTGTGCTCTTGGTGTGTGGGAGAGTTCCCGACCGTAACTCGGGAACCACACAGTGGACGCGCAACATCTTTGAGGGACAAGCCCTCGGCCTATTAGTACCGGTCGGCTCCGTACATTACTGCCTTCGACCTCCGGCCTATCAACCCAGTCGTCTACTGGGGGCCTTACCCGGTTACCCGGTGGGAAACCTCATCTTGAAACGTGCTTCCCGCTTAGATGCTTTCAGCGGTTATCACTTCCGAACGTAGCTAACCAGCCGTGCTCCTGGCGGAACAACTGGCACACCAGAGGTTCGTCCATCCCGGTCCTCTCGTACTAGGGACAGCCTTTCTCAAGTTTCCTGCGCGCGCGGCGGATAGGGACCGAACTGTCTCACGACGTTCTAAACCCAGCTCGCGTGCCGCTTTAATGGGCGAACAGCCCAACCCTTGGGACCTACTCCAGCCCCAGGATGCGACGAGCCGACATCGAGGTGCCAAACCATCCCGTCGATATGGACTCTTGGGGAAGATCAGCCTGTTATCCCCGGGGTACCTTTTATCCGTTGAGCGACGCCGCTTCCACATGCCAGCGCCGGATCACTAGTCCCGACTTTCGTCCCTGCTCGACATGTCTGTCTCACAGTCAAGCTCCCTTGTGCACTTACACTCGAAACCTGATTGCCAACCAGGCTGAGGGAACCTTTGGGCGCCTCCGTTACATTTTAGGAGGCAACCGCCCCAGTTAAACTACCCATCAGGCACTGTCCCTGATCCGGATAACGGACCTAGGTTAGATATCTAGTACGACCAGAGTGGTATTTCAACGTTGACTCCACCCGAACTGGCGTCCGAGTTTCACAGTCTCCCACCTATCCTACACAAGCCGAACCAAACACCAATACCAAATTGTAGTAAAGGTCCCGGGGTCTTTCCGTCCTGCCGCGCGTAACGAGCATCTTTACTCGTACTGCAATTTCGCCGAGTCCATGGTTGAGACAGCGCCCAAGTCGTTACTCCATTCGTGCAGGTCGGAACTTACCCGACAAGGAATTTCGCTACCTTAGGATGGTTATAGTTACCACCGCCGTTTACTGGGGCTTAAGTTCTGCGCTTCGCTGACGAATCAGCTAACACGTCCCCTTAACCTTCCAGCACCGGGCAGGAGTCAGTCCGTATACATCGTCTTACGACTTAGCACGGACCTGTGTTTTTAGTAAACAGTCGCTTGGGCCTGGTCTCTGCGGCCATCATCGCTTTGAGGAGCAAGTCCTCTCACGAATCCGGCCCCCCTTCTCCCGAAGTTACGGGGGCATTTTGCCGAGTTCCTTAACCATGGTTCACTCGATCGCCTTGGTATTCTCTACCTGATCACCTGAGTCGGTTTGGGGTACGGGCGGCGCATAGCTCGCTAGAGGTTTTTCTCGACAGCATAGGACTATCCACTTCGCCCAAACGGGCTCCCTATCAGATCTCAGGCTCGTGATCCAACACAGAGAGACGGATTTACCTACCTCTCGCCCTACATCCTTAGCCGTGGACTACCATCGCCACGGTTGGACTACCTTCCTGCGTCACCCCATCGCTTGACTACTACTAGTTCGGGTCATGCGCTCCACCTCCACGTCCCCGAAGGGATCTAGGAGGCTTTGGGCACTTAGCATCACTAGGTTCGTCATGGGCGCTATTTTGCCGGTACGGGAATATCAACCCGTTGTCCATCGACTACGCCTGTCGGCCTCGCCTTAGGTCCCGACTTACCCAGGGCAGATTAGCTTGACCCTGGAACCCTTGATCATTCGGCGGACAAGTTTCTCACTTGTCATTCGCTACTCATGCCTGCATTCTCACTCGTATGGCGTCCACGGCTGGTTCACACCGCCGCTTCGCTCGCCATACGACGCTCCCCTACCCATCCACACACATGGACCCACAAGTGGGCCAGGTTATTGCATGAATGCCATAGCTTCGGTGGATAACTTGAGCCCCGCTACATTGTCGGCGCGGAATCACTTGACCAGTGAGCTATTACGCACTCTTTCAAGGGTGGCTGCTTCTAAGCCAACCTCCTGGTTGTCTGTGCGACTCCACATCCTTTTCCACTTAGTTATCGCTTAGGGACCTTAGCTGATGGTCTGGGCTGTTTCCCTCTCGACAATGGAGCTTATCCCCCACTGTCTCACTGCCGCGCTCTCACTTACCGGCATTCGGAGTTTGGCTAATTTCGGTAAGCTTGTAGGCCCCCTAGACTATCCAGTGCTCTACCTCCGGCAAGAAACACGCGACGCTGCACCTAAATGCATTTCGGGGAGAACCAGCTATCACGGAGTTTGATTGGCCTTTCACCCCTATCCACAGGTCATCCCCCAGGTTTTCAACCCTGGTGGGTTCGGTCCTCCACGCGGTCTTACCCGCGCTTCAACCTGCCCATGGATAGATCACTCCGCTTCGGGTCTTGGTCGCGCGACTCAAACGCCCTATTCGGACTCGCTTTCGCTACGGCTTCCCCACACGGGTTAACCTCGCCACACAACGCAAACTCGCAGGCTCATTCTTCAAAAGGCACGCTGTCACAAGACCGAGGTCTCGCTCCAACGGATTGTAGGCACATGGTTTCAGGTACTATTTCACTCCCCGCCAGGGGTACTTTTCACCTTTCCCTCACGGTACTTGTCCGCTATCGGTCACCAAGGAGTATTTAGGCTTAACGGGTGGTCCCGCCAGATTCACACGGAATTTCAGGGGTTCCGTGTTACTTGGGGTGACGTCTCAGAGCCATCGTCTTACGTGTACGGGGGTATCACCCTCTACGCCGGGACTTTCCAGTCCGCTTCAACTTCAACGACGGTTTCTTACTCTGTGCTGGTTCGGCAGAACCAACGTGACGGCCCCACAACCCCCACTGCGCAACGCCTGCCGGCTATCACACGCAATAGGTTTGGCCTGTTCCGATTTCGCTCGCCACTACTCTCGGAATCACTGTTGTTTTCTCTTCCTGTGGGTACTGAGATGTTTCACTTCCCCACGTTCCCTCGCACCACCCTATGTGTTCAGATGGGCGTAACTGGACATGACTCCAGCTGGGTTTCCCCATTCGGAAATCCCCGGATCACAGCTCGGTTGCCAACTTCCCGGGGCTTATCGCAGGCTCCTACGTCCTTCATCGGCTCTTGGTGCCAAGGCATCCACCATGTGCCCTTAGTAGCTTGTCTTGCTACAAAGATGCTCGCGTCCACTGTGTAGTTCTCAAATTACGGGCGGTCCCACCCCCATCACCCACGCTGACCGTGCGGACACAAAGTGACCAGTCGGTAGTTCGCGGAGAAGGTGGCCCACAAGGAAACCAAGTCTCACGACTCGATCCCTCAGGACCCAACAGCGTGCCAGACCCACCCATCCACTCCCACCCGAGGTTCCACGCCGACCGTACGAGACGGTGCGACAGTACTAACGAGCGATCACAGACAAGCAGACCAAATAGTCGACGTTCCACTAGTGAGCTGGCCTGCCGAGGAACACTCGTCCCCGAAACAAACCAATGGACAACCACACCCCCACCGAAGTGAGAGCCGGCTGCCAACATGCTCCTTAGAAAGGAGGTGATCCAGCCGCACCTTCCGGTACGGCTACCTTGTTACGACTTCGTCCCAATCGCCAGCCCCACCTTCGACGGCTCCCTCCACAAGGGTTGGGCCACCGGCTTCGGGTGTTGCCGACTTTCGTGACGTGACGGGCGGTGTGTACAAGGCCCGGGAACGTATTCACCGCAGCGTTGCTGATCTGCGATTACTAGCGACTCCGACTTCATGGGGTCGAGTTGCAGACCCCAATCCGAACTGAGACCGGCTTTTTGGGATTCGCTCCACCTTGCGGTATCGCAGCCCTTTGTACCGGCCATTGTAGCATGCGTGAAGCCCTGGACATAAGGGGCATGATGACTTGACGTCATCCCCACCTTCCTCCGAGTTGACCCCGGCAGTCTCTTATGAGTCCCCACCACCCCGAAGGGCGTGCTGGCAACATAAGACGAGGGTTGCGCTCGTTGCGGGACTTAACCCAACATCTCACGACACGAGCTGACGACAGCCATGCACCACCTGTATACCGACTAAAAGGGGCCGTATCTCTACGGCTTTCCGGCATATGTCAAACCCAGGTAAGGTTCTTCGCGTTGCATCGAATTAATCCGCATGCTCCGCCGCTTGTGCGGGCCCCCGTCAATTCCTTTGAGTTTTAGCCTTGCGGCCGTACTCCCCAGGCGGGGCGCTTAATGCGTTAGCTGCGGCACGGAACTCGTGGAATGAGTCCCACACCTAGCGCCCAACGTTTACGGTGTGGACTACCAGGGTATCTAATCCTGTTCGCTCCCCACACTTTCGCTCCTCAGCGTCAGGTAATGCCCAGAGAACCGCCTTCGCCACCGGTGTTCCTCCTGATATCTGCGCATTTCACCGCTACACCAGGAATTCCGTTCTCCCCTGCATACCTCTAGTCTGCCCGTATCGGAAGCAGGCTCAGGGTTAAGCCCTGAGTTTTCACTCCCGACGCGACAAACCGCCTACGAGCCCTTTACGCCCAATAATTCCGGACAACGCTCGCACCCTACGTATTACCGCGGCTGCTGGCACGTAGTTGGCCGGTGCTTCTTCTGTACCTACCGTCACTTGCGCTTCGTCGGTACTGAAAGAGGTTTACAACCCGAAGGCCGTCATCCCTCACGCGGCGTTGCTGGATCAGGCTTTCGCCCATTGTCCAATATTCCCCACTGCTGCCTCCCGTAGGAGTCTGGGCCGTGTCTCAGTCCCAGTGTGGCCGGTCACCCTCTCAGGCCGGCTACCCGTCGTTGCCTTGGTGGGCCATTACCCCACCAACAAGCTGATAGGCCGCGAGCTCATCCTTCACCGCCGGAACTTTCCACCACCATCACATGCGTGAAGTGGTCATATTCGGTATTAGCCACCGTTTCCGGTAGTTATCCCAAAGTGAAGGGCAGATTGCTCACGTGTTACTCACCCGTTCGCCGCTCGTGTACCCCCGAAAGGGCCTTACCGCTCGACTTGCATGTGTTAAGCACGCCGCCAGCGTTCGTCCTGAGCCAGGATCAAACTCTCCGTTGAAAACATCTGACAACCACAGACACAAAGGCCCATGAATCATCGACACATCAAATGGAGCATCCCAGCAAGAGTGCCCACCCCCAACCCCAAAGGATCAAGGACAGACGTCTCACCAAAGGAACCATCGACAGATACCAAAACAACCCCCAAAGGGACCGCCTCGCAACCTGCCGACTGGCGTTACAAATTAATTCGTCGACTTTTGGCACACTGTTGAGTTCTCAAGGATCAAGCGCGCTCCGGGGGCCAGGTCTGACGACCTCGCCCGCAGGGCTGATGCTGCTGCCCCAGGCGCATCCCTGCGACACCGATCGGGGCCGGACAGCGCCGAAGCGCATCCGAACCACCTCGGAGTGAGGTGCTTACCTTGGGGTTGGTCCCGGGGGCCGGCCGCCCGGCCTCTCGGCCTTGCGTCCCGCCGCTCCCTGGCGACAGACAGAACATTACGGAGGTCCCGGCCAGATCGTCAAATCGGTCCGGCGTGGCCCCGGTCACAGGCCCTCAGCGAGTCCCAGGGACGGCCGTGGGACCGCTGAGCAGCCCCCTGGGGACGCCCCCCGCCGAGGCGCAGCCGGCCAGCCGAAGCGCCTCCCGGAGCTCGCCGTCGAGCTCCGCGAGCATCCGGTGTACGCCGTCCGGGCCGCCCGCCGCGAGCGCGTACAGCGGCTGCCGCCCCAGGAAGACTGCCCGTGCCCCCAGGGCCAGGGCGGCCAGCGCGTGCCGGCCGCAGCGCACTCCCCCGTCGACGTACACCTCCGCCGCGCCGCCCACCTCAGCGACGACCGCCTCCAGACAGGACGCGGTCGACGCGACGTAGTCGAGCTGGCGCCCGCCGTGGTTGGAGACCCACACCGCCGCCGCACCCGCGTCCAGGCAGCGTCGGGCGTCCTCGGGCCGCAGCACGCCCTTCACCACCACCGGCAGACCGCTGGCCTGGGCGAGCCAGTCCACGTCCTGGGGTCCGAGGTCGGTGGCCTTCTCGTCCCCCGGTGCGCCGCCGTACCCCTCGGGGAAGTTGACCCGCACCCAGGAGGGGTCGGCCGCGTCCCAGACGGTCGGGCCGCCGCCGTCGTACTTGGTGCCGACCACCGGGGTGTCCACGGTCAGCACGACGGCCTCGGCACCCGCCTGCACGGCACGCTCCAGGAGCGGGAGGGCGGTGGCCCGTTCGGCGGGGACGTAGAGCTGGAGCCACCAGTGCACCCCCGTGGCGGCGACGTCCTCGAACCGGGAGCCGGCGTTGCTGGACAGCACCATCAGGGCACCGGAGGCGGCGCACGCGCGGGCCATCCCCACCTCGCCGTCGGGGTGCAGGGCCCGCTGCAGGGTGGTGGGGGCCACCCCCAGCGGGGTGCGCAACGACGTCCCGAGCAGGGTCGTCGCGGTGTCCACCTCGGTCACGTCGCGCAGCACCTGCGGCAGGAACCGGTAGCGGTCCCATTCCGAGGCGGCCTCCGCGGCCGTGACGCCGTCGCGGGCGCCCTGCCGGACGTAGCGGAACACCGCCTCGGGCAGGTTCCGGGCAGCCGCCTCCTCCACACCGTCGAGGAAGCGGCCCGGAGTCACCCCACGACCTCCACGCCGGCGAGGTTCTTCTTGCCCCGGCGCAGCACCAGCCAGGACCCGCCGAGCAGGTCGGACTCTCCCGGCGCGAAGTCCGGGTCCTGCACGCGCTCGTTGTTCAGGTAGGCGCCGCCCTCCCCGACGGTGCGCCGGGCCTCGCCCTTGCTCTTGGACAGCCCGGAGAGCACGAGCAGGTCGACGATCGAGGGAGCCCCGTCCGCGCGGGAGACCTGGGCGGCGCCGGCCTCGCGCAGCGCCGCTCCCAGGGTTCCCGGGTCGAGCTCGTGCAGGGCCCCGCCCCCGAAGAGTGCGGACGACGCGTCCTTGATCCGCTCGGTCTCCTCGGCACCGTGCACCAGCGTCGTCATGTGCTCGGCCAGCGCCTTCTGCCCGGCCCGCAGGAACGGCTTCTCGGCCGTCTGTGCCTCGAGGTCCTCGATCTCCTGGTGGCTCAGGAAGGTGAACACCCGCAGCAGCTCGCCGACCTTCTCGTCCTCGGCGTTGAGCCAGAACTGGTAGAAGCCGTACGGCGAGAGCATCTCCGGGTCGAGCCACAGGGCGCCGCCCTCGGTCTTGCCGTACTTCGTGCCGTCGGCCCGGGTGACCAGCGGGGTGGCGAGCGCGTGCACCCGGGCGCCGTCGGCCCGCCGGATCAGCTCGACGCCGCCGGTGATGTTGCCCCACTGGTCGCTGCCACCGGTCTGCAGCGTGACGCCGTAGTGGCGGTGCAGATTGAGGAAGTCCATCGACTGGAGCAGCACGTAGCTGAACTCCGTGTAGGAGATCCCGTCCTCGAGCCGGGACCGCACCACGTCGCGGGCCAGCATCCGGTTGACCGGGAAGTGCTTCCCGATCTCCCGCAGGAAGTCGATCGTGGACAGGCTCGCGGTCCAGTCGTAGTTGTTGACCATCGTCGCGGCGTTGCTGCCCTCGAAGGACAGGAACGGCTCGATCTGGACCCGGACCTTCTCCACCCAGCCCTTCACCACGTCCAGGGAGTTCAGCGACCGCTCCCCGGAGTCCTTGGGGTCACCGATCATGCCGGTGGCGCCACCGACCAGGGCGAACGGCACGTGGCCGGCGTCCTGGAGCCGCCTGGCCGTGAGGATCTGCAGCAGGTTGCCCATGTGCAGGCTCGGTGCGGTCGGGTCGAAGCCCACGTAGAACCGGACCGGCCGCTCGTCCATCTCGGCGCGCAGGGCGTCGAGGTCCGTCGAGTGCGCGATCAGCCCGCGCCACTCGAGGTCGTCCAGGACGTGCAGGTCAGAGCTCACCAGGGTGCCTTTCTCATGCGTCGTGTGTCGCGGACCAGCCTGCCTCATCGACGCCGCCGTCGGCGACGCGAGGGGTGCCGACGAGACCGGTCAGGGCCGCTCGCCGAACGCGAGCGGGGCCCGGGTGACGAGGTACGTCGCCCAGTTCAGCTGCGTGGGACGCCCCTCCGCGTCGCGGGTGACCCGGAGAAGCTCCCCCTCCTCGCGGCCGGCGACGGTGCGGAACAGGTCGGGCCCGACCTGCTCGAAGCGGGAGGCGGGCTTGTGCTCCGGCAGCGAGGGCGCCCGCGCCTCCAGCCGGCCCTGCCGCACCGAGAACGTGAACGGGCTGCCCTCGGTCCACCAGACCCCGATCAGGTCGGCGAGCTCGGCCGGCACGGCGGTGCCGGGACGCCACGGCTCGGGCTGGACCGGCTCGCGGTCGGTGAGCGCGTCGGCCAGGGCGATCGCGAACCCGGCGATGTCCGGGCTGGTCCCGGAGTTGGTCAGCGCCAGTCCCCCGGTGCCGGCCGTGCGGTCGGTGAACAGCGCGGTGATGTGGCCGGGCATGCCGCCGGTGTGGCCGACGTACGTGCGGGTGCCGGAGCGGACCAGGAAGAAGCCGAGGCCCATGGCCGTGGTCCAGCCCTCGCGGTCGATCAGGGTCTGCGGCTGGCACATCTCCTCGACGGTGTCGGGCGAGAGCACCTCGGCGACCGGCTCGGCGACGAACGACGACCACCGGGCCAGGTCGGCGCCGGTGCTGGCCAGGCCGGCGCAGGGGTCCAGGGCGCGCAGGTCGTGCGGCGGCTGCGCCACGGGTACGTCGGAGTAGGGCGGGACGAAGTAGCCGTCGGCGTGCGGGCCGTCGAACCCCACGGTGGTCCGCCGCATCTCCAGCGGGTCGAGGATGCGCGCGCGCAGCGAGGAGTACCAGTCCCGGCCGTCGAGGCGCGCGACGGCCTCGCCGAGCAGCGAGTAGACGAGGTTCGAGTAGTGCCAGAGCCGGTGCGGCGGGTGCACCCGCTCGGCCTCGTTGAAGTCGCTGACCAGCTGCGCACGGTCGGGGAAGTCCAGGTGCTCCCAGACGTCGCCGAGCGGCTCGCGCTGCATCCCGCTGACGTGGGCCAGGCACTGACGGATGCTCAGCCCGGCGTGGCCGACCTCGGGGACCAGCCGGTCCAGGGTGTCGTCCAGGGTGAGCCGTCCCTCGTCCCGCAGCTGCATCACCATCGCGGCGGTGAAGGTCTTGGTGTTGGAGGCGACCAGGAACTGGTCGTCGGGGCCGGGCGCCAGGTCCGGCTCGTCGAGGCGGGCGGCGCCGATCCCGTCGTGCCACACCAGCCCGCCGTCACGGGCCACGCCGGCCAGGACCCCGGGGATCCGGCCCTTCCGCTGGCGGTCGAGGGCGATCCGGTGCAGCTCACGGGTGGTCTCGTCGCGAAGGGTCACCTGCCCGACCCTAGGGGAGCGGGTGCGAGGTGGGGCGACGCACCAGGTGCTCCCGGGCCGCCGTGTCGCCGGGGCCGTCGCGCTCGGCGAGACGGGCGGCGATCAGGTCGCGGTGCTGCGTGGTCTTGTTGCCGCCGTACTTCGCCTTGGCGCGGACCGCCTCGACGTGCAGGCGCAGGCCGCGGATGCCGGGCAGCTGCCGGCGGTCGCTCTCGACGGCGGTCGACGGGGTCACCCGCGTGGAGCCGGCCGGCTCGTGGTGGGCCAGCTGCCGGGCGAGCAGCGCCGCCTTCTCGTCGGGGTCGTCGACGACCTCCGCGCGGCAGAGCAGCTGGACGGCGGTGTAGTAGCTGGTCGGCACGCCGAGATCCGGGTCGGTGCCGGGGCTCGCGTTCCAGGCGGCCTCGACGTACACGCCGCCGGTCGCCAGGGCCAGCACCACGTGCGGGTCGGTCGCGAGGGCGCGCCAGACCGGGTTGGGCCGGGCCAGGTGCGCCAGCACCGTCGACGCCCCGTCGTACAGGAACGGCGTGGGGACGACGACCGGGAAGCCGTCGACGTGCCCGGCCGTGACCAGCTGACCGAAGTCGCTGCGGCCGAGCACGTCGCGCCACTCCTCGCGGGTGGCCTCGTCCCAGGGGTGGATCAGCATGGCGCCGATCCTCCCAGACCGAGGCCGGGGTCAGCCGAACAGGCCGGAGACCTTCACGATCGTCTGGTAGACGCCGTAGACCAGCGGCAGGCCGACGATCGCCCAGGAGACGACCAGCAGGACCGGCCGCGTCGCGACCGCCGTGCCGGTGCGCTGCTCGGTGGCGACACCGCCGCCGGTGGAGGCGGGGACCGCACCGGTCAGCTGCTTCTCGCGGTGGTCGGGCTCGTGGAACCGGTTCGCGACCTGGCGGATCAGCAGGTTCGCGACGAACCCGACCGCCAGCACGCCGACCATGGTGAGCAGCGCCGGCTTGTAGGCCTCGTAGGTGAGCTTGCCCGGGGTGCCCTCGGCGTCCAGGAACCTGTTGACGATGAGCGGCCCGGCCACCCCGGCGGCCGACCACGCGGTCAGCAGCCGCCCGTGGATGGCGCCCACCTGGAAGGTGCCGAACAGGTCGCGCAGGTATGCCGGAGCGGTGGCGAAACCACCGCCGTAGAAGGAGATGATGATGCCGGCGAACAGGATGAACAGCCCGGTCGAGTTGTGACCGGCGAGCGCCAGCAGGGCGTAGAGCACCATGCCGATGCCGAGGTAGCCCATGTAGATCGGCTTGCGGCCCACCACGTCGGAGGTGGAGGACCAGATGAACCGGCCGGCCATGTTGCAGATCGACAGCAGGCCGACGAAGCCCGCCGCGGCGGCCGGGGTCACGCTCGAGCCGCTGCCGGTGCGGAAGAAGTCCTGGATCATCGGGGCGGCCTGCTCGAGGATGCCGATGCCGGCCGTGACGTTGCAGAACAGCACCACCCAGAGCAGCCAGAACTGCGGGGTGCGCACCGCGTTGTTGGCGCTGACGCTGGCGGTGGTCACCATCGCCTTGGCCTTGACCTTCGAGGCGTCGAAGCCGTCCGGCACCCAGCCGTCGGCGGGCACCTTGATCAGCCAGGCGCCGAAGAGCATCACGACCAGGTAGACGACGCCGAGCGTGACGAACATGCTCGCGACCGCGGAGCCGCTGGCCACCGAGGTGGCGTCCTTGGGGTTGAACCCGCTGTCGTAGAACGAGAGCAGCTTGCTCTCGACCGGGGAGGCGACCAGCGCACCGCCGCCGAAGCCCATGATGGCCAGTCCGGTGGCCAGGCCCGGACGGTCCGGGAACCACTTGATCAGCGTCGAGACCGGGGAGATGTAGCCGATCCCGAGCCCGATGCCGCCGATCACTCCGTAGCCCAGGTAGAGCAGCCAGATGTGCCCGGTGGCGATGCCGGCGCCGCCGACCAGGAAGCCGACGGCCCAGGCGATCGCGGCCGCGACCATGGCCCGGCGGGGGCCGCCGGTGTCCACCCAGGTGCCGAGGACGGCGGCGGACAGGCCCAGCATCACGATGGCGATCGAGAACACCAGGCCGACCGAGGTGAGGCTGGTGTGGAAGTTCGCGACCAGGCTGCTCTTGTAGACGCTGGTGGCGTACACCTGGCCGATGCACAGGTGGATGGCGAGTGCGGCCGGCGGGATCAGCCAGCGGTTGTAACCGGCGGGCGCGACGGTGCGCTCGCGGTCGAGTAGGGCAAGGGACATGCTTCCTCCGAGATCGTGGTGAGAATCGCCCAGATTGTGCCACCGGTCACGATGCCCCGCCGCAGAAGGTTGAAACGTACACGGTCCTACTGCCGGGGCGGGCGGCGGGCCGCCGGCCGGTACGTCGAGACGGTCGGCTCGCCCTCGACCCAGAACCGCCAGGGCCGGTCGGCCGCCTTGCGCAGTCCGACCCGGGGGCCGGTCGCGACGGCGTGGGTCCCCGTCGCCTGGAGGGTGAGGGTCAGCGCCCCGGCCGACAGGTCGGCGCCGTCGTGGCCGAGGTCGATGCCGAGGGCCTGGCAGAGCCGGGCCGGCCCCCGGGCCAGGTCCCGGTCGCTGCTTCCCCGGCGCTCACGAGCCACCTCGAGGCCGTCGACGACCTGGCCGGCCCGCAGCAGCACCGCCGACGCGGTCCCCTCGGGGCCGACCACCACGTTGCAGCAGTGGTGCATGCCGTAGGTGAAGTAGACGTAGAGGTGTCCGGGCGGGCCGAACATCACCGCGTTGCGGCGGGTCGGGCCGTTCGCGGCGTGCGAGCCGGGGTCCTCCGGTCCGCCGTACGCCTCGACCTCGGTGAGCCGCACCGCGACGTCGCCGTGCCGGAGCACCGAGCCGAGCAGCCGCGGGGCGACGTCGAGGACCTCGCCCGCCAGCGGCTCAGCCCAGCCAGGCACGCTGGTCCGCGACGGCGGCCCGGAGCTCGGCGAGCTGCTCGGCGACCCGCGCGGTCGCGGTGCCGCCGCGGGCGTTGCGGGAGGAGACCGAGCCCTCGACGGTCAGCACCTCCCGGACGCCGGGGGTCAGGTGCTCGGAGATCTGCGCGAACTGCTCGTCGGTGAGTCCGTCGAGGTCGGTGCCGAGCTCCTCGCAGCGGCGGACGCAGGCACCGGCGACCTCGTGGGCGACCCGGAACGGCACGCCCTGACGGACCAGCCACTCCGCGACGTCGGTGGCCAGCGAGAACCCCTGCGGGGCCAGCTCGGCCATCCGGTCGGTGTCGAAGCGCAGCGTGGCGACCATCCCGGTGAACGCCGGCAGCAGCACCTCCAGGGTGTCCACGGAGTCGAAGACCGGCTCCTTGTCCTCCTGGAGGTCGCGGTTGTAGGCCAGCGGCAGCGCCTTGAGGGTGGCGAGCAGCCCCGCGACGTTGCCGATCAGCCGGCCGGCCTTGCCGCGGGCCAGCTCGGCGATGTCGGGATTCTTCTTCTGCGGCATGATGCTCGAGCCGGTCGAGTAGGCGTCGTCGAGCTGCACGAAGCCGAACTCCTTGGTGGCCCAGACGATCACCTCCTCGGCCTGCCGGCTGACGTCGACGCCGACCATCGCGGCCACGAACGCGAACTCCGCCACGAAGTCGCGGGAGGAGGTGCCGTCGATGGAGTTCGGGCTCGAGTCGGTGAAGCCCAGGTCCCGGGCCACCTCCTGCGGGTCGAGGCCGAGGCTGGAGCCGGCGAGCGCCCCCGACCCGTACGGCGAGTCCACCGCCACCCGCGCGTCCCAGTCCCGCAGCCGCCCGACGTCCCGCAGCAGCGGCCACGCGTGGGCCAGCAGGTGGTGCGAGAGCAGCACCGGCTGGGCGTGCTGGAGGTGGGTGCGACCCGGCATGATCGCGCCGAGGTGCTGCTCGGCCTGTCCGGCGATGGCGTCGACGAGGTCGAGCGCCAGCCCGGCGACGACCCGCGCGTGGTCACGCAGGAACGCCTTGAACAAGGTGGCGACCTGGTCGTTGCGGGAGCGCCCGGCGCGCAGCCGGCCGCCGAGCTCGACCCCGACCTCCTCCAGCAGCAGCCGCTCCAGCGCGCCGTGCACGTCCTCGTCGGCCGGGTCCGGCTGCAGGTCGCCGGTGCCGAACCGCTCCCCCAGCCGGTCGAGCCCGGCCACCAGCGCGTCCCGGTCGGCCTCGGTGAGCAGGCCGGCGGTGTGCAGCACCCGGGCGTGCGCCCGCGACCCCGCCAGGTCGTAGGGCACCAGCCGCCAGTCGAAGTGCGTCGACTTCGACAGGGCGGCCAGCGCGTCCGAGGGGCCGGAGGCGAACCGGCCGCCCCACAGGGCGCCTTCGTTGGTCTTCGAGGTCACGATGTCCTTCGGGTCGGTGGCTTCCCACGGGCTATGGACGCTTCCCCAGCGTCGTACCGCAGGTCAAGCGTCCATAACCCCGCGTTACAGCCCGGGGTGGGGCGGGGGTGGGGCGGGGCGGGGCTCAGTCGGTCCCGGCCTCCATCGCGGCGTGCTCGAGCGCCAGCTCGTCCGAGCGGCCTTCCGCTGCGGGGTTGCGGGAGATCCGGTCCGCCCCGCCGGCCTCGATCTCGCCGAACAGGGTGCCGTTCTCCACCAGCACCTGGCCCTGGTCCAGCGGCTGCGCGGCGTAGAGCTCGAGCTTGGAGCGCGAGTCGGCGATGTCGAGGTTGCGCATGGTCAGCTGACCGATCCGGTCGGTGGGGCCGAACGCGGCGTTCTCGGTGCGCTCCATCGACAGCTTGTCGGGGTGGTAGGAGAACGCCGGGCCGTCGGTGCGCAGCACGGTGTAGTCCTCCCCACGGCGCAGCCGCACGGTGACCTCGCCGGTCACCAGCGAGGCGATCCAGCGCTGGATCGACTCGCGCAGCATCAGCGCCTGCGGGTCCAGCCAGCGGCCCTCGTAGAGCAGCCGGCCCAGCCGACGGCCGTGGGCGTGGTAGCTCTCGATGGTGTCCTCGTTGTGGATCGCGTTGACCAGCCGCTCGTAGGCGATGAAGAGCAGCGCCATGCCCGGCGCCTCGTAGATGCCGCGGGACTTCGCCTCGATGATGCGGTTCTCGATCTGGTCGGACATGCCCAGCCCGTGCCGGCCGCCGATCTCGTTGACCTTCATCACCAGCGCCACCGGGTCGTCGTACGTCGTGCCGTCGACGGCGACCGGGCGGCCCTCCTCGAAGCGGATCGTGACGTCCTCGGTGGGGATCTCCACGGCCGGGTCCCAGAACTTCACGCCCATGATCGGCTCGACGGTCTCCAGCGACACGTCGAGGTGCTCGAGGGTCTTGGCCTCGTGGGTGGCACCCCAGATGTTCGCGTCGGTGGAGTAGGCCTTCTCCTTGCTGTCGCGGTAGGGCAGGTCGCGCTCGGCGAGCCACTGGCTCATCTCCGCCCGGCCGCCCAGCTCGTGCACGAAGTCCGCGTCCAGCCACGGCTTGTAGATCAGCAGCTCGGGGTTGGCCAGCAGACCGTAGCGGTAGAACCGCTCGATGTCGTTGCCCTTGAAGGTGGACCCGTCGCCCCAGATGTCCACGCCGTCCTGGTGCATCGCGCGGACCAGCATGGTGCCGGTGACCGCGCGGCCGAGCGGGGTGGTGTTGAAGTAGACCCGGCCGCCCGAGCGGACGTGGAAGGCGCCGCAGGCCAGGGCGGCCAGGCCCTCCTCGACCAGCTGGGTGCGGCAGTCGAGGGAGCGGGCCAGCTCGGCGCCGTACTCGACGGCCCGGGCGGGGACGCCGTCGATGTCGGACTCGTCGTACTGCCCGATGTGCGCGGTGTACGTGCAGGGCACGGCGCCCTTGTCGCGCATCCAGGCGACGGCGACGGAGGTGTCGAGCCCTCCGGAGAACGCGATGCCGACGCGCTCGCCGACGGGCAGGGAGGTCAGGACCTTGCTCACAGGGGGTTTCCTTCTGGGTCGATGCGTGGGGGAGGTGGTGCGGTCAGGGCTCGGGGGTGGGCGGGGTCTGGGACCCCGGCCCGGCGGGCGCGGCGTGCGTGCCGTTGGCGAGTGCCAGGAAGCGCGCGGCGAGGTCCGGCCCGCCGTCGGGTCGTCGGCTGATCACCAGCACCGTGTCATCGCCGGCGACGGTGCCCAGGATGTCGTCGAACTCTGCCCGGTCGAACGCCGAGGCGAGGAACTGCGCGGCGCCCGGCGGGGTCCGCAGCAGCGCCATGTTGGCCGACGCGTCCGCGGAGGTGAGCAGCTCCCCCAGCAGCCGGGCGAGCCGGCTCTCCGAGGCGGCCGACTCGGTGCCGGCCCGCGGGGTGCGGTCGCCGCCCTCGGCCGGCACCGCGTAGACCAGCGCCCCCGAGGCGGTGCGGACCTTCACGGCGTCCAGCTCGACCAGGTCCCGGGACAAGGTGGCCTGGGTGACGCCGACGCCGGAGGCCTGGAGCAGCTCGGCGAGCTCGGTCTGCGAGCGCACCTGGTGCCGGCCCAGCAGGTCGACGATCTTCTGCTGCCGCGCGCCCTTGGTGACCGGGATGCCGGAGGTCATGACTGGTGCTCCACCAGCCAGGCCAGCAGCGCCTTCTGGGCGTGCAGCCGGTTCTCCGCCTCGTCCCAGACGACGCTGCGGGGGCCGTCGATGACGTCGGCGGCGATCTCCTTGCCGCGGTAGGCGGGCAGGCAGTGCAGGACGATCGCGTCGCCCTTCGCGTGGCCGAGCAGCTCGCCGGTCAGGGCGTACGGTACGAAGGGCCGGCTGCGCTCGTCGGCCTCGTCCTCCTTGCCCATCGACACCCAGGTGTCGGTGACCACGACGTCGGCGCCGGTGACCGCCTCGACCGGGTCGACGACGCACGACGCCGACCCGCCCGTCGTCGCCGCGACCTGCTGGGCCTTCGCGAGCACCCCGGCCGCGGGCGTGAACCCGTCCGGCCCGCTGACCCGCACGTGCATCCCCGCGGTGGCGCCGGCCAGCAGGAACGAGTGCGACATGTTGCAGGCGGCGTCGCCGAGGAACGCGACGACCAGGCCGGCGAGCGTGCCCTTGTGCTCCTCGATGGTCTGCAGGTCCGCGAGCAGCTGGCAGGGGTGGAAGTCGTCGGTCAGCGCGTTGACCACCGGGACACCGGCGTACGACGCCATCTCCTCGATCCGCTCCTGGCCGAAGGTCCGCCACACCACCGCCGAGACCATCCGTCCGAGCACCCGGGCGGTGTCGGCCACCGACTCCCGGCTGCCGATCTGGGCGAGGCCGCCGTCGACGAGCATCGGGTAGCCGCCGAGCTCGGCGATCCCGGCCGTGAACGAGGCCTGGGTCCGCAGCGTGGGCTTGTCGAAGATCACCGCGACCGACTGGGGGCCCGCGAACGGGCGCGCGGCGTACCGGGCGGCCTTGACCTCCTTCGCGAGGGCCAGCACCTCGGCCTGCTCGACCGGGGACAGGTCGTCGTCGCGCAGGAAGTGCCGGGTCACGCGCTGCCCCCGTGGTGCTGGTCGGCGTAGGCCTCGTCGAGGATCCGCGGCCAGAGGTCCAGCAGCTCGCCGGCCTGCTCGGCGGTCAGCACCAGCGGCGGCACGATCCGGATCCGGTGCGGGGCGCAGGCGTTGAGGATGATCCCGTGCCGCTGGGCGACCTCGGCGACGCGCGGGGCCACCTCGGCGTCCAGGTCGAGGCCGACGAACAGCCCACGGGCCCGGATCTCGGTCACCCGCGGGTCGGCCAGCCCGTCGCGGAGCACCTCGCCGACCTTGGTGGCGTTGTCGAGGAGGCCGTCCTTCTCGATCGTCTCGATGACCGCCAGGGCGGCCGCGGCCGCGACCGGGTTGCCGCCGAAGGTGGTGCCGTGGTTGCCGGGGCCGAGCAGGGTGCCGGCCTCCCCCACCGCGACCATCGCACCGATCGGGATGCCGCCGGCGAGCCCCTTGGCGAGCGTCACCACGTCGGGGGTGACCCCACTGCCGGTGTGCGCCATCCAGGTGCCGGTGCGGCCCATCCCGGACTGCACCTCGTCGAGCCAGAGCAGCGCACCGTGCGCCGTGGTGATCTCCCGGGCCTGCGCCAGGAAGCCCTCCGGCGGGAGGATCACGCCGGCCTCGCCCTGGATCGGCTCGATCAGCACGGCGGCGGTCTTGTCGGTGACCGCGGCGGCCAGCGCGTCGGCGTCGCCGTACGGGACGAAGGTGACCTCGCCGGGCAGCGGCTCGAACGGCTCCCGGTACGCGGCCTTGGAGGTCAGCGCGAGTGCGCCCATGGTGCGGCCGTGGAAGCCACCCTCCATCGCCACCACGTGGGTGCGGCCGGTGCGCCGGGTGAGCTTGAACGCGGCCTCGTTGGCCTCGGCGCCGGAGTTGCTGAAGAACACCTTCGCGCCGCCGTCGGGCAGGCCCAGCAGCGAGATCAGCTTCTCCGCGAGGGTGACCTGCGGCTCGGTGGCGAAGAAGTTCGACACGTGGCCCAGCGTCTCCAGCTGGCCGGTGACCGCGCGGACCAGCGCCGGGTGGGCGTGCCCGAGCGCGTTGACGGCGATGCCGCCGAGCAGGTCGAGGTAGCGGGTGCCCTCCGCGTCCCAGACGTAGGGCCCCTCCCCCTTGACGAGCACCAGCCTGGGCGGGCCGAACGTGTTCATCAGGGAGTCGGCGTACCGCTGCTGGAGCCGCTGGCTGGTGGTCATGTCAGACGTCCTTCCGGGCGGTCCTGATGGTGGTCTGGGTGGCGGGCAGCACCTGGGTGCCGACCCCGTCGTCGGTGAAGATCTCCAGCAGCACCGCGTGCGGCTCCCGGCCGTCGACGACGGTGGCCCGGGGGACGCCGTTGGTGACGGCGTTCAGGCAGGCCTGCATCTTGGGGACCATGCCGCTGGCCAGGCTCGGCATCATCTCGGCGAGGTCCTCGGGGCTGATGTGCCCGATCACGTCGTCGCTGTCCGGCCAGTCGCGGTAGAGGCCCTCCACGTCGGTGAGCACCAGCAGCTTCTCCGCGCCGAGCGCCACCGCGAGCGCGGCGGCGGCGGTGTCGGCGTTCACGTTGTGCACCTGGCCGTTCACGTCGGGCGCGACCGAGGAGATCACCGGGATACGGCCGGCCTCCACGAGATCGCGGACCGCCTCGGGACGCACCTGGGCGACCTCGCCGACGAGGCCGAGGTCGATCGCCTCCCCGTCGACGATGGTGTTCGTCGGCTCGGCGGTGAACAGCCCGGCGTCCTCCCCGGAGAGGCCGACGGCGAGCGGACCGTGCTGGTTGACCAGCCCCACGAGCTCGCGGCCGACCTGACCCACGAGCACCATCCGGACGACGTCCATCGCCTCGGGAGTGGTGACCCGCAGGCCGGCGCGGAACTCCGAGGCGATGTTCAGCCGGTCGAGCATCGAGCTGATCTGCGGCCCACCGCCGTGCACGACGACCGGGTGCACGCCGGCGTAGCGGAGGAACACGATGTCCTCGGCGAAGGCCCGCTTCAGCGACTCGTCGGTCATCGCGTTGCCGCCGTACTTCACCACGATGGTCTTGCCGTGGTACTCCTTCAGCCACGGCAGCGCCTCGGCCAGGGTCGCGGCCTTGGCGGTGGCGCGGCCCCAGTCGAGGGGGTTGGCGGTGGCGGTCGGGTCGGGCGTCTCGGTGGTCATGTCTCTCAGCTCGAGTAGGCGGAGTTCTCGTGCACGTAGGCGTGCGTGAGGTCGTTCGTCCAGACGGTGGCGCGGGCGTCGCCGGCCTTGAGGTCGATGGTGACGCTGACCTCGCGCTGCTCCATGTCGACGCCGGCCGGGTCCTCGTCGGGGGTGGAGCTGCGGCAGACCCAGACACCGTTCATGGCCACGTCGAGGTCCGCGGGGTCGAAGGCCGCCTGGGTGGTGCCGATGGAGGCCAGCACCCGGCCCCAGTTGGGGTCCTTGCCGAAGACCGCGGTCTTGAACAGCGCGCTGCGGGCGACCGAGCGGGCCACCTCCACGGCCTCGTCCTCGGTCGCCGCGTGCAGCACGGTGATGGCGATCTCGTGGTCGGCGCCCTCGGCGTCGGCGAGCAGCTGCATGGCGAGGTCGGTGCAGGCCCGCGACAGCGCCTCGGTGAAGTCCTCCTCGGTCGGGGTGATCCCGGAGGCGCCGCTGGCCAGCACCGTGACCGTGTCGTTGGTGGACATGCAGCCGTCGGAGTCCAGCCGGTCGAAGCTCACCCGGGTGGCGGCGCGCAGTGCCCGGTCCGCGGTCTCGGCGTCCACCAGCGCGTCGGTGGTGAGCACCACCAGCATGGTGGCCAGCTGCGGGGCCAGCATGCCGGCGCCCTTGGCCATCCCCCCGATGCTCCAGCCGCTGCCCTCGACGACGACCTGCTTGCTGACGGTGTCGGTGGTCATGATCGCGGTCGCGGCGTCCTCGCCGGCGTCCGCGTCCAGGGCGGCGACCGCGGCGTCGACGCCGGCCACCAGCACCGCCCGGTCGTTGGTGAGCCCGATCAGCCCGGTGGAGCAGACGACCACGTCCACCGCTCCGATGCCGAGCCCGGCGGCCACCTGCTCGGCGACCGTGTGCGTGGTCTGGAAGCCCTCGGCGCCGGTGTAGCAGTTCGCGCCGCCGGAGTTCAGCACCACCGCGCGGACCACGCCGTCCTTGACGACCTCCTGGCTCCACAGCACCGGGTTGGCCTTGCAGCGGTTCGCGGTGAACACCGAGGCGGAGGCGAACGACGGGCCGTCGTTGACCACCAGCGCGAGGTCCTTGGTGCCGGACGGCTTGAGGCCGGCGGTGACGCCGGCGGCCCGGAACCCGGCGGGGGTGGTGACGCTCATGGGGCGAGTCCGATCGTGGTGAGGCCGGCGCCCTCGGGGAGGCCGAGCGCGAGGTTCATGCACTGGACGGCCGCGCCGCCGGTGCCCTTGGCGAGGTTGTCGACGGCCGCCACCGCGACCAGCCGGCCGGCGGCCTCGTCGACGGTGACCTGCACGTGCACGGCGTTGGAGCCGAGCACCGACTTGGTCTGCGGCCACTGCCCCTGCGGCAGCAGGTGCACGAACGCCTCGTCGGCGTAGGCCCTCTCGTATGCCGCGTACGCGGCGTCCGCGTCGATGGTGGTGGGCGCGGAGCAGGTGGCCAGGATGCCGCGCGACATCGGCACCAGCAGCGGCGTGAACGACACCCGGACGTCGGCGTCGGTCAGCAGCCGGAGGTTCTGGGTGATCTCGGGGGTGTGCCGGTGGGTGCCGCCGACACCGTACGCGCCGGCGGAGCCCATCACCTCCGAGCCGAGCAGGTGGGCCTTGGGCGCCTTGCCCGCCCCGGACGTGCCGGAGGCGGCGACGACCACGATGCCGGAGGGGTCCACGATCCCGGCGGCGACCGCCGGCGCCAGGGCCAGGGTCGACACCGTCGGGTAGCAGCCGGGTACCGCGATCCGCGAGGAGCCCGCGACCTTGGCCCGCTGGTCGGCGAGCTCGGGCAGCCCGTAGGGCCACGAGCCGGCGTGCTCGCCGCCGTAGAACCGGGTCCAGGCGGCCTCGTCGGTCAGCCGGAAGTCGGCGCCGCAGTCGATCACCACGGTGTCGTCGGGAAGCGCCCGGGCGATCTCGGCCGACTGGCCGTGCGGGAGGCCGAGGAAGACCACGTCGTGCCCGGAGAGCACCTCGACGGTGGTCTCCTCCAGGACCCGGTCGGCCAGGGGAACCAGGTGCGGCTGGAGCGAGCCGAGCCGCTCCCCCGCGTTGGACCCGGCCGTGATCGCCCCGATCTCGACGTCGGGGTGCCCCAGCAGCAGCCGCAGCACCTCACCGCCGGCGTACCCGCTCGCTCCCGCGACCGCCGCTCTGCGCTTCGTCATGTGCATGACTATACACGTCAATGCATAGTCTCGCAGTAGCGGGCGGGTCGGGGTGCCGGGAGAGTTCCCCGCACCCCGGCGCCGAAACGGCTCAGCGCTGCACGGCCCCGTGCCGCCGAGCGGCGAGCGCCACGGCCGCGTCGCGGGCGGCGCCGGTCTCTGCCTCGGTCAGCGTCCGGTCGGGGGCGCGGAACCGCAGCGCGAAGGCCAGCGACTTGCGCCCCTCCCCCACCTGGTCGCTGACGTAGACGTCGAAGAGCCGCACCGACTCCAGCAGCTCCCCCGCCCCCTCGCGCAGGGTGGCCGCCAGCGGGCCCGCGGGCAGGTCCGCGTCCACGACCAGCGCGACGTCCTCCTTCGCCACCGGGTACGTCGAGAAGGTCGGCGCCTTCTGGACGGTCGGTGCGTGCCCGATCAGCAGGTCGAGGTCGATCTCGACGGCGCTGGTGCGGGCGGGGACGCCGTAGGCCTGGCAGACCGAGGGGTGCAGCTCGCCGGCGTGGCCGAGCTCCTCCCCGGCGACCAGCAGCCGGGCGCAGCGGCCGGGGTGCCACGGCTCCCGGGTCGCCTGGACCACCTCGACGTCGACGTGCAGCAGCCGGGCGAGCTCGCGGACCACCTGGACGGCGTCCGCCCAGGACGCGGCGCGGCCCGGGCCCCACCAGCCGGAGGCCTGCCGGTCGCCGGCGAGCACCACGCCCAGGGTGAGCGGCTGGCGCGGGACCGCCGCCAGCAGCTCGGCCAGCTCGGCGTCGTCGGGGCGGCGGTCGACGCCCAGGATCGGGGCGGTGCGCCGGTCCGGGGTCGGGACGAACACCGGCGCGGTCTCGAAGATGCCGACCGCGTTGCGGCCGCGGCCGAGGTTGCGGGCGGTGGTCTCCAGCAGCCCCGGCAGCAGCGTCGTGGTGAGCAGCGGCGCCTCCTCCGAGAGCGGGTTCGCCACCCGGATGGTGTCGCGCAGCACGTCGTCGTCGGGCAGCCCGAGCCGGTCGAAGTGGTCGGTGCCCACGAACGGCCAGGACCGCACCTCGACCAGGCCGGCCCCGGCCAGCGCGAAGCCGGTGCGGCGGCGCAGCCGCTGGCTGGTGGTGAGGCCCCGGCCCGGCGGCGCCGGCGGCAGCACCGAGGGCACCTCGGTGTAGCCGACGATCCGGGCGACCTCCTCGACCAGGTCGTAGGGATCGGTGAGGTCGGGTCGCCAGCTCGGCGGCAGCACCGTCAGCGTGCCGTCCTCGTCGGGCGCGACCGTGCAGCCGACGGTCCGCAGGTGCGCGACGGTGGTCGCCGCGTCGATCGGCATCCCGGTGATCCGGGCCGGCAGGTCGGCCGTCGCGGTGATCACCGGCTGCTCCGGCGGCTTGCCGACGTAGGTCACGCCGTCGGCGACCTCGCCGCCGCCGTGCTCGACGAGCAGCCGGGCGACCCGGTCGGCGGCGAAGGCCGGCAGCAGCGGGTCGACGCCGCGCTCGAAGCGCTTGGACGCCTCGGACGGCAGCTTGTGCCGTCGCGCCGTCCGGAAGATCGTGGTCGGCTCGAAGTGCGCCGCCTCGATCACCACGTGGCTGGTGGTCCCCGACAGCTCGGTGGTCTGTCCGCCCATCACACCGGCGATCCCGATCGGCCCGCTGTCGTCGGTGATCAGCAGGTCCTCGGCCGACAGCGTCCGGGTCACGTCGTCGAGGGTGGTCAGCCGCTCCCCCTCGGTGGCCCGGCGTACGACGATCGGGCCGGCGAGCCGGTCTCCGTCGTACCCGTGGATCGGCTGGCCGAGCTCGAGCATCACGTAGTTGGTGATGTCGACGGCCAGCGAGATCGGCCGCATCCCGGCGAGCTGCACGCGGCGGGCCATCCACCGCGGGGTCGGCGCCGACGGGTCGAAGCCGGTCACGGTCCGGGTGGCGAAGACCGGGCAGCCGTCCTCGGCGTCGACCCGGACCGGGTAGCCGTCCTGGTTCGGGGCCGGGACGTCGCGCAGCGCCGGGTCGTGGAACGCGACGTCGAAGCCGAGCGCGGCGTCACGGGCGATGCCGCGCAGGGACAGGGCGTAGGCCCGGTCGGGGTTGATCTCGAACTCGATGACCTCATCGCGCAGGCCGAGCAGGTCGACCACCGGGTCACCGGGCGCGACGTCGTCGAGCGCGGGATCGAGCACCAGGATCCCGCCGTGGTCATCACCGATGCCAAGCTCCCGGGTGGAGCAGATCATCCCGTCGGAGACGTGGCCGTAGGTCTTGCGCGAGGCGATCGCGAAGCCGCCGGGCAGCACGGTGCCGGGCAGCGACACCACGACCAGGTCGCCCTCACCGAAGTTGTGTGCGCCGCAGACGATGCCGCGCTCGCCGTGCTCGGGTCCGCAGTCGACCTGGCACCAGTTGATCGTCTTGCCGTTCTTCTGCGGCTCGGGGACCACGCTGAGCACCCGGCCGACGACCAGGGGGCCCTCGACCTCGGCGCCCGGCGACTCCAGCGCCTCGAGCTTGAGGCCGAGCGCGGTCAGCCGGGCCGCGAGCTCCACGGGGCCGACGTCGTCCGGCAGGTCGACGTACTCGCGGATCCACGAGAGCGGGGCGCGCATCAGATCTCCGTTCCGAAAGCAGTGGTGAAGCGGACGTCGCCCTCGACCATGTCGCGCATGTCGGCGACCCCGTGGCGGAACATCAGGGTCCGCTCCAGGCCCATCCCGAAGGCGAAGCCGGTGTAGGTCTCGCTGTCGATGCCGCAGGCGGTGAGCACCCGGGGGTTGACCACCCCGCAGCCGCCCCACTCGATCCAGCCCTCGCCCTTGCAGGTCCGGCAGGTCTCCACGGCCGGGGCCAGCCCCCGGCACACGAAGCAGACCAGGTCGACCTCGGCGGAGGGCTCGGTGAACGGGAAGTACGACGGCCGGAACCGGGTGGTGATGCCGTCTCCGAACATCGCCTCGGCGAAGTGGTCGAGGGTGCCCTTGAGGTGGGCCATCGTGATGCCCCGGTCGATCACCAGGCCCTCGACCTGGGAGAAGACCGGGGTGTGCGTGGCGTCGAGCTCGTCGGTGCGGAACACCCGGCCGGGGCAGACCACGTAGATCGGCGGCGTGCGCTCGAGCATGGTGCGGGCCTGCACGGGTGAGGTGTGGGTGCGCATCACCAGGCCGCCGTCGGCCGGCTCCAGCCAGAAGGTGTCCTGCATGGTGCGAGCCGGGTGGTCCGGGCCGAGGTTGAGCGCGTCGAAGTTCAGCCACTCGGCCTCCACCTCGGGGCCCTCGGCGACCTCCCAGCCCATCGCGACGAACACGTCGCCGACGAGCTCCTGGAGGGTGGTGAGCGGGTGCCGGGCGCCCTGCGGGGCGAGGTCCCAGGGCAGCGTGACGTCGACGGTCTCCTCCACCAGCATCCGGGCCTCGTGCTCGGCCTCGAGCTCGACCTGCCGGGCGGCCAGCGCCTGGCTGACCGCGCCGCGCGCCTTGCCGACGCGCATCCCGGCGTCCTTGCGCGCCTGCGGCGGCAGTGCGCCGATCTCCCGGTTCGCCAGCGCCAGCGGGGACCGGTCGCCGGCGTGCTCGGTACGGGCGCGCTTGAGCCCGTCGAGGTCGGTGGCCGCGGTGATCGCCGCGAGCGCGGCCTCCCGCATCGCCTCGACCTCGTCCGCCTTGAGCGGCGTGACCTCGACGGGGTCGTACTCGGAGTTCGGGCCCGACATGTGCTGCCTTCCTGGGGGCGTGCGTGACAAGGCGCAGTCTAGGAACCCGGGCCCGGGTCCGACGAACCGGTTACTCCGGGCGGCTGTCCTCCTGGGGCCACAGGATCCTGATCCGAGCCCCTCCCGACGGGGAGTCGTCGATCTCCACCGAGCCGCCGTGCGCCTGCACCAGCCCGTGGATGATGTACATGCCCAGCCCCGAGCCGCCCCGGGTGCCGTGCTTCCAGAACTTCGTGAACACCCGGCTGCGGATGTCCGGGCTGATCCCGTCGCCCTCGTCGTCCACGTGCAGCAGCACCCCCTTGTACGACGCCTCGCCGTCGATCGGGGTGGCGGTGAGGGTGACCTGTCCGTCGCCGTGCCGGATCGCGTTGTCGACCAGGTTGGTGACCACCTGCGCGAACTTGTCCGGGTCGGCGCTCACGCTCGGCAGGTCGCCGTCGACCTTGAAGGCGATCTCGCGACCGGTGCCGGCGCGCACCGAGGCGACCACCCGGTCCACGGCGGCCTCGAAGTCGACCGGCCGCGGGTAGAGCGAGAGTCGGCCGGTGTCGATCCGGGCGACGTCGAGCAGCTCCGCGATCAGCCGGGTCAGCCGGTCGGCGTCGACGTTGACCGTCTCCAGCATCATCTTCTTCTGGTCGTCGTTCAGCTTGTCCCACTTGGACAGCAGGGTGGCGACGAAGCCCTTGACGCCGGTCAGCGGCGAGCGGAGCTCGTGGGCGACGGTGGCGACCAGGTCCGAGCGCTCCCGGTCCAGACGCTCGCGGGCCCGGGCGGAGCGCAGCGACACCGCCACCTGCCGGACCGGGCTGCGCGGTCCCTCGCGCAGGATCCGGGCGGTGACGAGCAGCTCGGTGCCGTCGGAGAGGTACCACGCCTGCTCGTTGATCCGGGTGCGGCTGGCCAGCCCGTCGTACGGGCGGGTGCAGCTGGTCCAGGTGTTGCCGGCACGGTCCTGGAGGAGCACCACCTCGGCGAGCTGTCGGCCCACCGCGTCGGTGGTCCGGAGCAGGTCGGCCGCCGCGGCGTTGACCAGGGTGACCGTCCCGGAGGCGTCCGCGAGCACCACCCCGTCGGGCAGCATGTCCAGGATGTCCTGCTCGTGCTCCGGCCCCGTGGTCCCCATGGCACCAGGCTAGTCCGTCCGTGCCCCTCGAAGTGGCCCGGACGCGTCAGGCCGGCGCTGCGCGCGCGCGGACGCGTACAGGCAGAGCGCCGCGGCGGTGGCCAGGTTGAGGCTCTCGGCGCGGCCGTGGATCGGGATCCGCACCCGGTGGTCGGCCAGCGCGGCGATCTCGTCGGGCAGCCCCCAGGCCTCGTTGCCGAACAGCCAGGCGGTGCGGCCGGCGAGCAGCCCGTCGTCGACCGCGTCGTCGAGGTCGAGCTCACCGGCGCCGTCGGCGGCGAGCACGGTGATGCCGTCGGCCTGGAGGGACGCGACCACCTCCGCCGTCCCGGGCTCGAGGGCCAGCGGCAGGTGGAACAGCGAGCCGACCGAGGCCCGCACCGCCTTGCCGTTGTAGGGGTCCACCGAGGAGCCGGTCAGCACCACTCCCCCGGCACCGGCCGCGTCCGCGCAGCGGATCACGGTGCCGGCGTTGCCGGGGTCGCGGACGTCCGCGCAGACCGCGACGAGCGACGGCGCGGTGTCGAGCAGGGCGGGGAAGGGCCGGTCGAGGAAGGCGCACACCGCGACCACTCCCTGCGGGGCGACGGTGTCGGTGAGCGAGGCCAGCGCGGCCTCGTCGACCAGCTGCCAGTCGACCTGCGCGGTGCGGGCGGCGGCGAGCAGGTCGGGGTGCGCCTCCGCGGCCGGGGGGCAGGCGAACACCTCGCGCACGCAGCCCGGGAGGGCGAGCGCCTCCCGGACGGCCTGCGGGCCCTCCGCGAGGAACAGCCGGTGCTCGGCCCTGGACGTACGACGGGCGAGCCTCCGCGCCGTCTTGACCCGGCCGCTCCTGGTGGTGAGGAGGGGCTGGTCGGCGGGGAGGCTCGCCATCGTCAGGTGCACCGAGCGCGTTCGACCTGGGAGGGTCGGACGTGTCAGACGGTCGCCTCGGCCCGGGGGGCGTTGACGTCGTCGGGGAGCGCGGCCTTCGCGGTCTCGACCAGCACCACGAAGGCGGGCAGGTCGTTGACGGCCAGGTCGGCCAGGATCTTGCGGTCCACCTCGACACCCGCGGCCTTGAGGCCCTGGATGAAGCGGTTGTAGGTCATCCCGTTGGCGCGGGCAGCGGCGTTGATCCGCTGGATCCAGAGCTTGCGGAAGTCGCCCTTCTTGGCCTTGCGGTCCCGGTAGCTGTAGACCAGCGAGTGGGTGACCTGCTCCTTGGCCTTGCGGTAGAGACGCGAGCGCTGTCCGCGGTAGCCGGATGCGCGCTCGAGGGTTACCCGGCGCTTCTTGTGGGCGTTGACGGCCCTCTTGACGCGTGCCACTTGTTACTCCTTGATGCTGTGAAAGATGGTCCCGCCTGGCGCGACCACCCGGGGGACTCGGGGACGTCGGTGCTCAGCGACCGAGAAGCTTCTTGACCTTGGCGGTGTCGGCCTTGGAGACCTCGGTGGTGCCGCTCATGCGACGGGTCACCTTGGACGCCTTGTGCTCCAGGTTGTGGCGCAGGCCGGCCTTCTGGCGCCGGATCTTGCCCGAGCCGGTGACCCGGAAGCGCTTGCTGGCGCCCGAGTGCGTCTTGTTCTTCGGCATGTGTAGATCAGTCCTTCGTCTGTGCGTTCGTGGCAGGTCGGCGGTGGCCGGCCAGGTCACATGTCGGGGTCGATGTTCTCCGAGCGACGCCGCGGCTTCTTGTCCTCCGGGGCGGTCGGCGAGGTCGCCGTACGCTCCGCGTGCTCGGCCTCGCGCTCGGCCTCGCGCTCGGCGGCGCGCTCGGCCTTGGCGGCCTTGACCTCGAGCTTGGCCTCGGCCTTCTTCTTGTGCGGCCCGAGCACCATGACCATGTTGCGGCCGTCCTGCTTGGGCGAGGACTCGACGAAGCCGAGCTCGTCGACGTCCTGGGCCAGCCGCTGCAGAAGCCGGTAGCCGAGCTCGGGCCGGTGCTGCTCACGACCGCGGAACATGATCGTGATCTTCACCTTGTCGCCCGCCTTGAGGAAGCGGACCACGTGACCCTTCTTGGTCTCGTAGTCGTGGGCGTCGATCTTGGGACGAAGCTTCATCTCCTTGATGATCACGTTCGTCTGGTTGCGACGCGCCTCGCGAGCCTTCTGGGCGTTCTCGTACTTGAACTTGCCGTAGTCCATGAGCTTGCAGACCGGCGGTCGCGCCGTCGGCGCCACCTCGACCAGGTCGAGGTCGGCTTCCTGCGCGAGTCGCAGGGCGTCGTCGATGCGGACGATGCCGACGGTCTCGCCGTTCGGGCCAACGAGGCGGACTTCGGGCACCCGAATCCGGTCGTTGATGCGCAGCTCCGTGCTGATGGGTCCTCCAGTTTTCGGTCCTGTGGGGGTGACCTGAGGCGGAGGACAAACAAAAAGGCCTCCGCCTTGCAAGCGGAGGCCAGTCTCGGCGGCACGCCGTGGAGCACGTGTCACCATCGTCAGCAGGGAACGCGTGGAACCCCGCCTTCGGACCGGACCCGACGACCTGGTGGAGCAGCGGTCGTGGCGGGTGGGAGATCGTGTCTCCGCTTGTCAGATCTCGTCCCTGTCAACCAGCGGCACGTCCCGGGCATTCCGTCCGGGCCGCACTGACGATCGACGGGGAAGAGATCGGTCGAAGACCACCCTACCGGGTGCAGGCCCGTCGATGCACATCGAGCGACCGGATGCCACGCTGGAGCCATGACCTCCGCGCCCGACCCGTCCCTGGCAGCCCCCGACTCCTCGCGCGACATCGCCGAGGTGCCGGCCCTCGAGATCGTCTCCACCGCCGCCCTGCACCTGATGAGCGCCGCCGCGGTGAACCTCGGGCTCGCCGAGGACCTCCCCGAGCACCGCGACCTCGACGAGGCCCGCACCCTGATCGAGGCGCTCGCCGGCCTGGTGGTCACCGCCGCCCCGCGGATGGGTCACCACCACGCGGCTCCGCTGCGAGACGGCCTGCGCAGCCTGCAGCTCGCGTTCCGGGAGGCCTCCGACGTACCCGACGCCCCCGGTGAGGGCCCCGGCGAGAAGCTCACCGGCCCGGTGTCACCCACCCGTAGCGGCCGCTGACCCGGCCGGCGCCGCCGTCCACCTGGACCAGCTCGTGGCCCCGGGCCAGCTCGGCCAGGTCGTCGGTGTCGACCACGAAGAACACCGGCCCCGCGACGTCGACGAGCATGGCGGCAGCACCGTCCTGGACGGCCGCCTCGGCGGCCTTGGCCACCGGCACCGGGACCGGCCGGGCGTCCGGGTTCCACCGGTGCAGCGTCTGGGTGCTGGTGAACGCCAGCAGCGCGTTTCGCCCGTCGCGGCCCCGCATCAGCACCGTCGCCATGTCGGAGGTCTTGTCGTGGGCGAGCCCCCGCTCGTCGTGCTCGACCTCGCCGAGCATCGCCACGACCGGCACCAGCAGCCGGGCGTGCTGCAGGACCGCGAGGGTCGCGGCGTGCCGTCGGTCGGGGTCGTCGTCGTAGCGCCGCAGCGCCTCGACCAGCTCCGGCGGGGCGGAGCCGTCGTCGCCGGCGAAGCCGGGGTCGGGAATGTCGCGCACGAGCACCATCCTCCCCTGCACCCCCGGTCGTAGGCTGGGGGGGTGGACGGCATCGACTCCTCGACCTGGCAGGCACTGGGGCTCACCCTCACCGTGGTCGGCCTGCTGCTCAGCGTGCTGCTCTGGCGCCGGCGCGGCGCCGCCGCGGGGCTGCGCGGCGTGGCCTGGTCCCTGCTGCCGCTGGCGGCGGGGCTGACCGGGACGCTGCGGCTGGTGTGGGACATCGGCGACTCGGTCGTCACCTGGGCCACCCGGCTGGTCTTCAGCCCGACCGTCTGGCTCGGCATCGCGACGGCCGGCGTCTCGCTGGCGCTGTTCGCGCTGTCGGCCGCGATGCGGGCCCGGGGCCGTGGCGGGCGCGCTGAGGCGGGGACCGGTGACACCCCACCCGCCGGCCAGCTCCGGCAGCAGCGGTCCACCCCACGGGCCCAGCCCGCCGTGCAGGACAAGGACATGGACGAGATCGAGGCGATCCTCCGCAAGCACGGCATCCAGTGAGGCGCAACGACCTCGCCGCGCAGGTCGCGCGGCACCGGTTGCACGCCCGCCTCAACGGCGCGGTCGACGCGCTGCCGAGCCAGCCGTCCACCCCGACCTACGTGGTCGACCTCGACTGCTTCGACGCCAACGCCGCCGACCTGGTCCGGCGGGCGGCCGGCACACCGGTCCGGGTGGCCTCGAAGTCCCTGCGCGTCCCGGCCCTGATCTCCCGAGCGCTGGCCGCCCCCGGGTTCGCGGGGGTGCTCGCCTACTCGCTGCGCGAGTCGCTGTGGCTGTGCGAGCAGGGGGTCAGCGACGACATCGTGATGGGCTACCCATCGGTCGACCTCGAAGCGCTGCACCGGCTCACCTCCTCCGAGCGAGCGCTCGGCGCGGTGACGCTGATGGTGGACGACGTACGCCACCTCGACCTGGTGGACTCGGTGCGGGCGTCCTCCGCGCCCGTGCGGGTGGCGATCGACGTGGACGCCTGCCTGCGGGTGGGCCCGGCCCGCCTCGGCCCGAAGCGCTCGCCCCTGCTCGACGCGGCCGACGTGGTCGAGCTCGCGGAGGAGATCGGCCGGCGGGAGGGCTTCACGCTGGTCGGGGTGATGACCTACGAGGGCCAGGTCGCCGGCGTTCCCGACCAGGTGCCCCGTCACCGGCTGCGCTCGGCGGCCGCCCGCCGGGTCAAGTCCGCCTCGGTGCGTCAGCTGCACGACCGTCGCGCGGAGATCGCGTCGGCGCTGCACGAGGTCGCCGAGCTGGAGTTCTGGAACGCCGGCGGCACCGGCTCGATCGAGTCCTCGGCGGCCGACCCGGCGGTCACCGAGGTCACCGCCGGGTCCGGCCTGCTGGTCTCGGGGCTCTTCGACCACTACCGCGCGTTCGACCCGCTGCCGGCGGCGTACTTCGGGGTGCGGGTCTCCCGCCGGCCCTCCGTGGGCGTCGCCACCGTCGCGGGCGGCGGGCTGATCGCGTCCGGGCCACCCGGCAAGGACCGCTCCCCCGTGCCGTGGGCCCCGCCCGGTCTGCGCCTGACCGGGCTCGAGGGCGCCGGCGAGGTGCAGACCCCGCTCGCGGGACCGGGCGCGTCGGCGCTGATGGTCGGGGAGATGGTGTGGTTCCGGCACGCCAAGGCCGGCGAGGTCGCCGAGCACGTGGCTCACGCGCACCTGCTGGTCGGCAACGAGCTGGTGGACACGGTGCCCACCTACCGCGGCACCGGCCACACCTGGTGACCTCGCGCTTCCCGCACCTCGACGCGATCGCCCGCGAGGTGGTCGCGGCGGTGCTCGCGCAGCCGCCCTCGCTCGGCGCCGGCCGGCTGGTCTGCGTGGACGGCCCCGCCGGCTCCGGCAAGACGACCCTGGCCGCGGCCCTGAACCGGGGGTTCCGCGACGCCCTGCGGCCGCCCGGTGCCGCCGCCGACCGCGCGCACGTGCGGATGCTCCACATGGACAACGTGTACGACGGCTGGGACGGCCTCGAGGCCGGGATGACCACCGTCGCCGCCTCGGTGGTGGGCCCGCTGCGCGCCGGCGAGCCGGGCCGCTACCGCCGCTACGACTGGCACCGGGCCCGGTTCGCCGAGGAGCGCGTGGTGCCGCCGAGCGAGGTGCTGCTGCTCGAGGGCGTCGGCGCGGGCGCCTCGGCCTACGAGGACGCGGTCACCTGCCTGGTCTGGCTGGACACCCCGTCCGACGTACGCCTGGCGCGGTGGCTGGACCGTGACGGTGAGCAGATGACCTCGCACGCGCGCGCCTGGCGTGCCCAGGAGGACGCGATGTTCGCCCGGGAGCGCACCCGGGAGCGCGCGGACCTCGTGGTCGACGGGACCTCGGACCCTGGGTCTCCGCAGGCCCACGGACCAGCATCGGGGGCCTAGCCCGAGGAGGTGCCGGTGCCGGTGCCGCCGCCAGCCCGACCTGCTCTGCCCCGCACCTCCACCTGGGTGCTCGCCTGCACCCTGGCCGAGACGGTCGGCATGACCGCCGCCGCGGTCGCGTCCCGCCTCGCGCGGGACGTCACCCGGGACTCCCCGCCCGCCGCCCGGCTCGCGGTCGTCGTGGCCGGCGGCCTGGTCGAGGGGCTGGCCCTCGGACTGGCCCAGTCCACCGCGCTCCGGGGCGTGCTCGACCGCGGCCACCGGCGGCGGTGGCTGGTGGGCACCGTCGTGGTCGCAGGGCTCGGCTGGGCGGCCGCCTCGGCGCCGGCGGCCGTGATGCCGGAGGACTCGTCGTCCGCCGGGCCGGCGCTCGCCGTGGTGCTGCCCGGGGCCGCGGCCCTCGGCGTGGCGATGGGGTACGCCCTCGGCTGGGTCCAGGCCCGCGCCCTGCGCGACCGGGTGCCACACCCGGGACGGTGGGTGACGACCAGCGCCCTGGCCTGGGCCCCCGCGATGGCGGTGGTCTTCGTCGGCGCCTCGACCCCCTCGACGGTGTGGTCCACCGGGCAGGTGGCGCTCACCGGCGCCCTCACCGGCGCGACGGCCGGCGCGGTCCTCGGCCTGGTCAGCGGCCTGCTGATGCCGTCGCTGCTGGGGCCATCGACACCGAATCGCGTGGTGCTCGCGCTGCTCGGCTCGCGGCTGCGCCCCGTGCTCCGCGGCTCCGTCGTCGGGCTCCGGCTCTCCGGCACGGTCAGCGGCCGCACCATCGAGCTACCGGTACAGCGGGCGGACCTGGGTGGGTCCCTGGTCGTCGTACCGGGGCACGCGGAGCGGAAGAGGTGGTGGCGCAATCTGCGGGGGAACCCGGACCTGTCGGTGCTGCGCGACGGGGTCTGGCTGCCGGCCCAAGCGCACGTGCTGGTTCCGGGTGACGACGGCTACCCCGCCGCCCGGGAGGCATATGCGGCCCGCTGGCGGCGGGCCCGGCTGCCCGCCGACCAGCCGGTGGTCCGGCTGGACCCGCTCAGTCCCCGGCCGTCCACGGGCCCGGCGGGCTGACCGGCCCGCCGACCCCCTCTCTCAGAGGTACCTCGACCAGGGTCCGCGGATCGAGAAGCAGTGCCCTGGCTCCTGGACGTTGCCGAACAGCAGCATCCCGTCCGGGGAGAAGCAGGGGCCGGTCATCTCGCTGTAGACGTTGCCGCCCGCGGCGCTCTGCTCGAAGACGATCAGGTTGCGCGCGATCGCCTGCGCGCCGGTCTCCGGGGACCAGGACAGCAGGTGGTTCGCGGTGTTGCCGTCCTCGCTGAGCACCAGGCTGCCGTAGGGCGACACGTGGCAGCCGTCGGGGCCGTCGAAGGCCAGGTCGGTGCTGCGGCCCAGCCGCGACTCCCAGCCCGCGGACTCGTCGTGCAGGGTGGGGTTGTACGGGAAGTAGGCCTGCAGCGTCACCGTCTGGTCGGCGTACCGGTAGTACCAGAGCTGGCCGTCGTGCTTGGTCGCGTCGGCGGGCAGGTCGGCGGGGGCGAAGGCGAAGCTGGACACGAAGTAGGCGCCGTGCTTGTCGCCCCAGGCTCCCTCGAGCTTCTTGGCGCGGGTGACCTGCCCGTCGGCGAACTGCTTGCGGATCGAGGTGGTGGCGGCGCTCCGGTCGGGGACCTTCGCCCACCGGGTGCGGAAGGGCCGGCCGATCTGCGCGGAGGTCACGTAGGCCAGGTCGGGCAGCACGCTGCCGTCGGGGTCGAGCACCACCAGGGCCTCGAGCGTTCCGTCTTCGGCGCCGAGGGCGTCCGCGATCCGGGGCCGCAGCCGGTAGCCGGTCGGCGCGGTCCAGCGGTAGAAGAGCCCGTTCGGGCCGCCGGCGTCCTCGGTGAGGTAGGCGCGGGTCCGGCTCGGCTCGATGACGACGGCCTCGTGGGCGAAGCGGCCCCACGCCTTGATCGGCTTGGGGGACTGCGCGGACGGCGCGTCGGCGAAGACCTCGAAGACGTAGCCGTGGTCCTTCTGGAGGGTGCCGGTGCCGGCCTTGGCCTCGCTCTCCTCGCAGGTCAGCCAGCTGCCCCACGGTGTCGGGCCGCCGGCACAGTTGCTGATCGTCCCGGACAGGCCGACCCACTCGCTGCGGCGCCGCCCGGAGCGGGTGACGTCGATGACGGTGCAGCCACCGCCCAGCGCACCCGGGTCGTACGTCGTCCCCTCGACCAGCGGCACGGGCAGCTTGCTGCCCGGGCTCGCCTCGTGGTTCTGGACCAGCCGGTAGCCGTGCTCGGAGCGCACCACCAGGGTCCCGTCGGGCCGCTCGGGGGTCTTGCCGACGACCTTGCCGGTGCCGTCGTGCACGTCGGTCTCTCCGGAGACCGAGACGGCCTCGTAGCGGAACCCGGCCGGCAGGGCGAGCAGGTCGCCGGGCGCGGACTGGAGCGCCGGGAAGAGCTTCTTGGCACCGGCCTTCCGGCCCGGCTCCGCGGTGGCGGGCGAGCCGAGGCCGAAGGACGCGGCCACCAGGCCGGCACCGGCTGCGCCGCTGCGGTTCATGAGCTGACGACGGTTGAGGGACATGGGTCTCCGTTCAGAGGTACCGAGAGCGAACGCCGTGACTCTGCGGGCCGGCCGTGAACGCGTGGTGAACGCCGCCGGGCGCGTGAGGGAAGAACTCACGCATCTCTGGCAGGGTGTGCGCATGGTTGCGCCGAGCGGTGAGCAGTACGAGATCAGCGGGAACGGCTACCGGGCCGTGGTCACCGAGTCGGGGGCCGCGCTCCGCGTCCTGGAGTACGACGGACGCCCGCTCGTCCTCGGCTTCGCGGAGGACCGGACGTCCTCGTCGGGGCGGGGCCAGCTGCTCGCGCCCTGGCCGAACCGGATCCGCGACGGCCGCTACTCCTTCGGCGGCCGCGACCACCAGCTGCCCCTGACCGAGCCCGCCCACCACAACGCCAGCCACGGCCTGGTCCGCTGGGCGGCCTGGGCCGTCGAGGAGGTCACCGGGCACTCGGTGTCCCTCGTGCACCGGTTGATGAGCCAGCCCGGCTACCCCTGGACGCTCGACCTGCACGTGCTCTACGACCTGTCCGCCGACGGGCTGACCACGACCTTCACCGCCACCAACCTCAGCGACTCCCCCGCGCCGTACGCCCTGGGCGCGCACCCCTACCTGACCACCGGCAGCGGCCCGGTCGACCGCTGGGAGCTCACCCTGCCGGTGGACACCAGGCTGCTCGTCGACGACCAGCTGATCCCGACCGGCCGTGAGGACGTCCGCGACACCGACCTGGACTTCCGGGTGTCCCGGCCGATCCGGGCGACCAGCCTGGACACCGCCTTCACCGGGCTGACCCGGGACGCGGACGGCCGGGCGGAGGTGGTGCTGCGCGACCCGGGCGCCGGGGCCGGGGTGGCACTGTGGCTGGACGCCAAGCACCGCTGGCTGCAGGTGTTCACCGGCGACGCGCTGCCCGCGCACGCCCGGGAGTCGCTCGCCGTGGAGCCGATGACCGCCCCGCCGAACGCCTTCGTCACCGGCGAGGACCTGGTCGTGCTGTCCCCGGCCGGCGCCGCCGGCGACGAGCACTCCGCGTCCTGGGGCATCCACACCCTCTGACGCCGAGTCGGCGCGAACGCAGGAACGGACCCCGCCGAGTCGGCGCGGACGCAGGAATGGACCCCGCCGAGTCGGCGCGAACGCAGGTCAGGCGTCGATGGCGTCCGCGTCCACCTCGTAGGCACCCTGCACGATGAACTCCTTGCGGGGTGCGACGTCGGACCCCATCAGCAGCTCGAAGACCTGGGTCGCGGCGTCCGCGTCGTCGGCGGTGATCCGGCGCAGCGTGCGCTGACGCGGGTCCATCGTGGTCTCCGCGAGCTGGTCGGCGTCCATCTCGCCGAGCCCCTTGTAGCGCTGCACCGGGTCCTTCCAGCGCACGCCCTTCTTGCTCAGCTCGGCGAGCCGGCGCTGAAGCTCCGCGTCGGAGTAGGTGTAGACGTACTTGTCCATGCCCTTCTTCGGGTTGGACAGCTCGACCCGGTGCAGCGGCGGGACGGCGCTGTAGACCCGGCCCTCGGTGATCAGGTCGGGCATGTACTTGAAGAACAGCGTCGCCAGCAGGCAGCGGATGTGCGCCCCGTCCGAGTCCGCGTCGGCCATGAAGATGATCCGGCCGTAGCGGCGGGCGTCGATGTCGAAGGTCCGCCCGGACCCGGCGCCGACCACCTGGATGATCGAGGCGCACTCGGTGTTCTTCAGCATGTCGCCGACCGAGGCCTTCTGCACGTTCAGGATCTTGCCGCGGATCGGCAGCAGCGCCTGGAACTCGGAGTTGCGGGCCAGCTTGGCGGTGCCCAGTGCCGAGTCGCCCTCCACGATGAACAGCTCGCTGCGCTCCATGTCGTTGGAGCGGCAGTCCGCGAGCTTGGAGGGCAGCGCGCTGGACTCCAGGGCGTTCTTGCGACGCTGGGTCTCGCGGCTCTGCCGGGCCGCCAGCCGGGCCCGCGAGGCGTTCGCGACCTTCTCCAGGACCAGCTTCGCCTCCGCCTTCTCGGCTCGCTTGGTGGAGGTGAGGAACTTCCTCAGCTCGGCGGTGACCACCTTGGTGACGACCCGGCGGACCGCCGGCGTGCCGAGCACCTCCTTGGTCTGCCCCTCGAACTGGGGCTCGGCCAGTCGGACGGTGACCACCGCGGTCATTCCCTCCAGCACGTCGTCCTTGATGACGTCGGGCTCGCTGGCCTTGAGGGTGCGGGTCGCCTTGAGCACCTCGTTGAAGGTCCGGGTGGCCGCCTGCTCGAATCCGGTCACGTGGGTGCCGCCCTTGGGGGTGGCGATCACGTTGACGAAGGACCGCACCTCGGTGTCGTAGCCGGTCCCCCAGCGCAGCGCCACGTCGACGCCGAGGTCACGCTCGACGTCCTGCGGGGTCATGTGCCCGTTGTCGTCGAGCATCGGCACCGTCTCGGTGAACCGGTCGCTGCCCTCGAGGCGCAGGATCGAGCTGACCGGCTCGTCGGCCGCCAGGAAGTCGCAGAACTCCCCGATCCCGCCGTCGTGGCGGAAGCTCTCCTCGACCGGCTCGTCGCCACGGAGGTCGCGGATCACGAGCTCCAGGCCGGGCACGATGAACGAGGTCTGCCGGGCCCGGGTGACCAGCTCGTCGAAGACGAAGGTCGCGTCCTTGGTGAAGATCTGCCGGTCCGGCCAGAACCGGATGCGGGTCCCGCTGGTGCCCTTCTTCACCCGGGCGCCCTTGCGGGTCAGCCCGGACGTCGGAGTGAAGGACGTGCCGGGGCCCTCGCCGTCGAAGACACCCGGGTTGCCGCGCTGGAACGACATCCCCTGGATCGCCGGGGAGCGCTCGACGTCGACGTCGAGGCGGGAGGAGAGGGCGTTGACGACCGAGGCGCCGACACCGTGCAGCCCGCCGGTCGCGACGTACGAGCCGCCGCCGAACTTCCCGCCCGCGTGCAGCTTGGTGAAGATCACCTCGACACCGGGGAGGCCGGTCTTGGGCTCCTTGTCGACCGGGATGCCCCGGCCGTCGTCGTGCACCTCGACCGAGCCATCCGCGTGCAGCGCGACCTCGATGCGGTGAGCGGCGCCGGCAAGGGCCTCGTCCACACCGTTGTCGATGATCTCCCAGACGCAGTGCATGAGCCCGCGGGTGTCGGTGGAGCCGATGTACATCCCCGGTCGTTTGCGGACCGCCTCGAGGCCCTCGAGGACCAGCAGATGGTGGGCGTTGTACGTGTTGTCGATGGCGGTTCCTCCGGCGGTGCGGGTGGGCACGGATCTCCTAGCTCGCGGCGGGACGGGTGCCCCCCGAATCTACTCGCGACACGCCCGACCACCCGATTCGCCACGCCTACCGGGCGACGCCACCGCCTCGGGGGACGATGATGCCGGGAGGCGAGGACTGTTCCCAGCACCCGCGAGACCGGTCCAACCCAGAGTCACGATGCGACAACGAGTTGTTTGAAGTCTTCGTGAATGGCTACGAGTTGGCCCAAGCCACGTCAGACTTGGCTTCGAACCGCATTCGTACGAAGCGCATGTGCAGGACCTGTGGGCCAGGTCACCCGTCCCACGTAGAGAAACCACCCCCCAGGTGGGATGCGCCAGCCGTGATTGACTGTTGATCTTGGTGAAAGAAGCGACAACCAGGGACCGATTTGGACCCCGGGCTACCTTGACCAGGACACCCAGGAAGGAAAGAGGCCTCAGATGACCACTGCAGTTGCCCCTAGCACGCCACTGTCAGCCGTTGACCGCTGCGACCGTTGCGGCGCCCAGGCCTACCTCCGTGTCGAGCTCGCGGGCGGCGGTGACCTCCTCTTCTGCGCCCACCACGCGCGGGAGCACGGTGACAAGCTCCGTGAGATCGCCGTGACCGTGCACGACGAGACCGACAAGCTGGCGGCCACCCCGGCCCCGGCTCCGGACGCGGGACTCTGAGCCGCACCCACCCAGACGACGTGCAAGCCCCGGGCGATGCCCGGGGCTTGCGTCGTCTCCGGGTGGTGTGACGGCAGCGTTGCGGCGGCATGCCGACGCTGTGACAGGCTGACCGCATGACGACGACGAACCTCCTGGTGGGTCTCGCCGTCGCGGTGGGGCTGGTCGGGATCCTTGTCCCGGTGCTGCCGGGCACCGTGCTGGTGCTGGGCGCGGTGCTGGTCTGGGCGGTCGTGGTCTCCACCCCCACCGCCTGGGTGGTCCTGGCGCTGGCCACCACCCTCCTCGCCGCCGGGGCGGTCGTGAAGTACGTCGTCCCCGGCCGTCGCCTGACCACCGCCGGGGTCCCCCGCAGCACGCTGCTGCTCGGCGGCCTGCTGGGCGTGGTCGGGTTCTTCCTGGTCCCGGTCGTCGGCCTGGTCCTGGGGTTCGTGCTCGGCGTCTACCTGGCCGAATTGCGGCGACTCGGGCCGCAGCGCGCGTGGCCCTCGACCCGAGCGGCGCTGTCCGCGGTGGGCCTCTCGATGCTCATCGAGCTCGCGGCCGGGATGCTCGCCGCGCTCACCTGGCTGGTGGGCGTGGTCCTCGTCTGACATGGCCATCGTCCTCGCACTCTGCTCCGCCCTCGCCTACGGCCTCTCGGACTTCATCGGCGGCCTGCTGTCCCGGCGTACGTCGGCCTGGTCGGTCGCCGTCGTGGCCCAGACCGGCTCGCTGCTCTGCACCGCCCTGGTCGCGCTGGCGATCCACGGCTCCCCCACCGGCACCGACTTCGCGTGGGCGCTGCTGGCCGGCCTGGGCAGCGGGGTCGGCACCGGGTTCCTGTACCGGGGCTTCGCGTCCGGCCGGATGAGCGTCGTGGCCCCCGTGTCGGCCGTCGGCGCCGCCCTGGTGCCGGTGGCCGCGGGCGCGGTCGGCGGCGAGCGCCCCTCGCTCATCGTGTGGGCGGGCATCCTCGCCGCGCTGCCCGGGATCTGGCTGGTCTCGAGCTCACCCGAGGACCCGCTCGACCCCGACGGCGGCTCCAGGTCCTCGGTGACCGCCGGCCTGCGGGACGGAGCGCTGGCCGGGCTCGGCTTCGGGGTGCTGTTCGCGGCGCTGGGCCAGGTGCCGGACTCGTCCGGGCTGTGGCCGCTCACGCTCTGCCAGGCGGTCAGCGTCCCCGTGGTGGCCCTGCTGGCGACCGCCCTGGGGGCGCGGTGGGTGCCCCGCGGCCGTGTGGTCCGGCTGGCTCTGCTGGCGGGACCCCTGGGGGCGGCCGCCACCGGACTCTTCCTGCTGGCCTCCCAGCGGGGCTTCCTCACCGTCTCGGGGGTGCTGGCCTCGCTCTACCCGGCGAGCACGGTGCTGCTCGCGGCGCTGGTGCTCAAGGAGCGCATCCACCGCGCCCAGGGCGTCGGCCTGGGGCTCTGCGTGGTCGCGATCGCGTGCGTCGCGGGCGGCTGACCCCGGACGTGAGCGGAGCCCAGGGCCGATGCCCCGGGCTCCGCCGATGCCCCACTGCCCCGCGTGGGGTGACCGCACGCCCGGACGGGTCTACTTCGCGGTGGCGAAGGAGCTGACGCAGTCGCCCTGGTTCTTGAAGACCGGCTTGGTGCTGGTGGTCCAGCCGCCGCCCTTGCACTGGTCCTTGGCCGCCAGGACGACGGGCTTCACGAAGGTGTACCGGGTGCCGGCGAAGCTGATCGCGTCGAGCGTGCCGTCGCCCTTCACCCCGGAGCCCAGCGAGAACCCGAAGGCCTGCACCTGGGCGGTCGGGAAGGCGGCCCGCCACTGCTCGAGGGTGCCGTGGTTGGCGCTGCCGAAGCCGCCCGTGTGCGACGGGGCACCGTCCTTGACGAACTCCGCGGAACCGTTCGAGGCCCACCAGTCGTTGCCGTAGGACGCGGGCTCACCGACCAGGATCCCGTCGGCGGCCCCGTCGTTGTCGAAGTCCACGACCAGCTGGGCACCCGGGACACCCCCGGAGGCGCTGGTGTAGTCGAGGCTCGGCTCGCCGGCGTCCGCGAGCGGGGTGCTCGTCGCGACGTACTCGGCGACCTTGTCGGTGCCGGTGCTGCCGTCGGTCCACAGGTGCAGGCCGGTGCCGACGACCTCGTAGTGGCCGGTCGCGCGAGTGTCCGACAGCGCCGTCACGAAGCCGTCGGGCACCGAGATGGTCCCGGCGTCGGCCGCGCTCGCCGGCGCGAGGCCACCCAGCAGAAGTCCGACGCCGACGGTGGCCGAGCCGATCAGCCGCATGATGTTGGTGCGCACGAAGGTATCCCCCTTGTCCCCCGCTCCCCGAAACCGGGCGCTGACCGCGCGCGGACAGGGTGACGCCACCCCTGGAGCAGTGCCCGCAGTCTCGCTGAGAGCGGCGTTTGTGGTCCATCACCCGATATGACTATTTCAGCGCGGGATAGGCAGCGGCCCCGGTCCGTCGAAACGGAGCGGGGCCGCTGAAGGCCGGGTCAGTGGGGGGCAAAGAGAGCCGGCGCCGCGGGGCGAAGGGGGGCTTCCACTCCCGCGGTTGTTACTTACACCCAGAGCATCGGCACCCGCACCGGGGCACTTGAGGGCAAAGAAGAAGATTTCCCGGATTTCTTTTCGCGGTGCCGGGTGGCCCGGGTGGGGCCCGGTCAGTCCAGGTAGTCGCGCAGCACCTGCGAGCGCGACGGGTGACGCAGCTTGGACATCGTCTTGGACTCGATCTGGCGGATCCGCTCCCGGGTCACGCCGTAGACCTTGCCGATCTCGTCGAGGGTCTTCGGCTGGCCGTCGGTGAGGCCGAAGCGCATCGAGACCACGCCGGCCTCACGCTCGGAGAGCGTGTCGAGCACGGCGTGCAGCTGCTCCTGGAGCAGGGTGAACGACACCGCGTCGGCCGGCACGATCGCCTCGGAGTCCTCGATCAGGTCGCCGAACTCGGAGTCGCCGTCCTCACCGAGCGGCGTGTGCAGGGAGATCGGCTCGCGGCCGTACTTCTGGACCTCGATGACCTTCTCCGGGGTCATGTCGAGCTCCTTGGCGAGCTCCTCCGGGGTGGGCTCGCGGCCCAGGTCCTGGAGCATCTGGCGCTGCACGCGGGCGAGCTTGTTGATGACCTCGACCATGTGCACCGGGATCCGGATGGTGCGGGCCTGGTCGGCCATCGCGCGAGTGATCGCCTGACGGATCCACCAGGTGGCGTACGTCGAGAACTTGTAGCCCTTGGTGTAGTCGAACTTCTCGACCGCACGGATCAGGCCCAGGTTGCCCTCCTGGATCAGGTCCAGGAAGAGCATGCCGCGGCCGGTGTAGCGCTTGGCCAGCGAGACGACGAGGCGGAGGTTCGCCTCGAGCAGGTGGTTCTTGGCGCGGCGGCCGTCCTCGGCGATCCACTCGAGCTCCTCGAGGGGCTTCGCGGAGATCTTGCCGCCCTTGGCGAGCTTCTCGTCGGAGAACAGGCCGGCCTCGATGCGCTTGGCGAGCTCGACCTCCATCTCCGCGTTCAGCAGCGGGACCTTGCCGATCTGCTTGAGGTAGTCCTTGACCGGGTCGGCGGTCGCACCGGCGACCATGACCTGCTGGACCGGCTCGTCGGACTCGTCGGCCTGGGAGACGACGAAGCCCTTGGACTCGTCCTCCTCCTCCTTCAGCGTCGGGTCGGTCGCGACGTCCTTCTCGAACTGCTCGTCGGGGAGGTCCGGGAGGACCTTCTTCCCGTCGGGTCCCACCACGAGCGGGGCGGCGCCGTTGGCGTCCACCGCGGCGGTCTTCTTGGCAGCCGCACGCTTGGCGGGGGCCTTCTTGGCGGGAGCCGGAGCGGCGTCCGCCGCGTCGACGGGCTCGGCCGCTTCCTTCTGCGCCGGCGCCTTCTTGGCGGCGGCCTTCTTCGCGCTCGCCTTGACCGTGGTGCGGGCGCTGGAGGCCGCCGCGGCGACCTTCTTGCGGGAACCTGACTCTTCGGCGGAGACCACGACGGCCACCCCTTCCTCGCTCAGGTACCGCAGGACGGCCTTGAGGTGCTGAGGAGACGTCGCGGCGGCAGCGGTGGCAGTGCGGAGCTGGTCGGCGGTCACCTGCCCGGAGGCTCGGCCCGACTCGACCAGAGCGACGACGTCGGGGTGTGCCAGGACATCTGCGGAAAGCTTGCGGGACGTGCTCGAGGACACGAACTACCTCTCGTACAGCGGTTGTCGGGCGCGGCAAGGCCCGTTCACGTCAAGAGCCGCACCACCATTGTGACACGGGGGCGGTCGATTCCAAGTCCTCACCCCGTCGCCGGGGCGTGCCACGGGAGGCCGGTATGGGCCATCTCACGGGGACTTCGCGGCCTGCTTCTTCTGCTTCTTGAAAGACCGCACCCGCTCCAGGGAGTCCTGGTCGACCACGTCCGCGACCGACCGGTGCGACCCCGGCTCGGCGTAGTCCCCCGCGGCCGTCTCCCAGCCGTCGGGACGGACCTCGAGCCGCTTGCCGAGCAGGGCGGTGAAGATCTGCGCCTTCTGCTTGCCGAACCCCGGGAGCGCCTGGAGCCGGCGGCTCAGCTCGCGACCGGTGCCGGCCTGCTCCCAGAGCCGCTCGGCGTGACCGTCGTACTCCTCGACGACCAGGGCGGCGAGCTGCTGGAGCCGGGCCGCCATCGACCCCGGGAACCGGTGCACTGCCGGCGGTACCGCGCACAGGGCGGCGAACTCCTCGGGGTCGGCCGCCGCGATCGCCGCCGGGTCCAGCGACCCGAAGCGCTCGAGCACCTTCGCCGGCCCTGCGAAGGCCCGCTCCATCGGGAACTGCTGGTCGAGCATCATCCCCGCCAGCAGCGCGAAGGGTGACTCGTCCAGCACCTTGTCGGCCGCCGGGTCGCCGGTGATGTGGAAGCCCATGGGACACAGGATGCCTCACCGACCCACGGAGCGCCGGGCACCGCCTCACCTCGGTGCCGTCGGGAACGCAGGGCGGCACAGTCCTCGTTCGCGACCGGTGAGGGTGGCGTCGGCCGGGTGGTGGTCGTCGCGTCCTCCCGCGCGTGCGGGTCAGCCTCCCTCGGGGCGGGCTCGTCCGGCGGTGGCCGAGGTCGGCAGGGTGTGCGTGTGGGCGGCTGCCGCTGCGGCCGAGTCGGCCAGGGTGCCCGTCGCCGCGCGGTGCCGGCCCATCACGAAGGCCATCAGGACACCGAGGAAGCTGAAGACCGCCATCATCCAGGACGCCGCGGCCAGGCCGGACGCGAGCGCGTCACCCTGCGAGGCACCGTCGCCGGACTGGTTCGCGATCACCGTGCCGTAGATCGTGGCGGCCAGCGCGGTGGCCACCGCCGCACCGACGTACCGGGCCATGTTGGAGACCCCGGAGGCCCCGCCCACCTGGTTCTCCGGCACCGAGGCCGTGGCCGCCGACGACGCAGGCCCGTTGGACATGCCCATGCCGACGGCGATGGCGACCAGCGGCAGCAGGAACGCGGCGTAGGTCCACGAGGCGTCGACGAGGCCCACGACGACGAAGCCGACGGTGGTGAGGGCGAACCCGGCCCCGACCGTCTGCCGGCCGCCGAACCGCTTCGCCAGGCGCGGCACCAGCGGAGCGATGATCACGAGTCCGACGGTCGCCGGCAGCGTCGCCAGGCCCGCCTGGAGCGGGCTGAAGTCCAGGGCGGCCGGATTCTGGAAGTACAGGCTGAGCAGGTACATCAGCCCGTTGATCGTGCCCGCGCCGATGAGGATCGCGACGGTCGAGGCCACCAGGACGCGGTTGCGCAGCAGCGCGAGGTCCAGCAGCGGTACGGCGACCCGACCCTCGACCGCGACGAAGGCGAACCCCGCCGCGACCGAGACCGCGAAGCAGCCCAGGGTGGCCAGCGAGAACCAGCCCCACTCGCCGCTCTTGCTGACCCCGAGGATGAGCGGGGTGAGCGTCAGCGCGATCAGCACCGTGCCGGCGTAGTCGATCGACCTCGGCCGGTCCGGGTCCCTCGACTCGCTCACGGTCGCCGCGGTCAGCAGCATGCACAGCACCGCCACGCCCGCGTCGACCCAGAACAGCCCCTGCCAGCCGGTGACGTCGACCAGGACCCCGCCCAGCAAAGGGCCGGCTGCGGCGCCCACGGCGGCGGCCGCGCCCCACAGCGACACCGCCCGCAGCTGCGCGTCGCCCTCGTTGGCCACCGACAGCAGGCTCAGCCCGCAGGCCAGGATCGTCGCCCCGGCCGCACCCTGGATGAGGCGTCCGGCGATCACCATCCCGCCGGACCCGGCGAGCGCGATCAACACGCACGACACCACGAACAGCAGCAGGCCCAGCTGGAAGACCCGCCGGCGGCCGAAGACGTCACCCAGCGAGCCCGAGGTGACGATCACCGCGGCCCCGACCAACGAGTACCCGGTCACCGCCCACTGCAGCGTCTCGACCGACGTACCCGTGTCGGCGGAGATCGCGGGAAGCAGGATGCTGACCGCCGAGGTGTTCGCGTTCACCACCAGCGTCGAGACGCAGGTGGCCGCAAGCACACCGCCGGTCTTGGAGCTCACCTGCGCGACGTCGCTCATCCCGGCTTCCTTCCGTGAGCGGCCCGGGTCGGGCAGCACCGATCACGGTAGGGCGAGGGCCCACCGGCACCCTCATCCGCAACGGACGAGTGAGGCCGGCGCACCGGTAGACCTGCGTTCGCGCCGACTCGACGGAGGTGAGACCTGCGTTCGCGCCGACTCGACGGGTGCGAGACCTGCGTTCGCGCCGACTCGACGGGGCTCGAGGTCAGTCCTCGTCGGCCTTCACGGCCAGCACCGGGCAGGGCGCGTCGAGCAGCACCCGTTGGGCGTTGCTGCCGAGGATCAGCTTGCCGACCGGGGAACGGCGACGCAGCCCGATCACGATGAACTCGGCCTCCACCTCGGCGGCCACGTTGACGAGGTCGTCCGCCGGGTCCATGCCGCGCACCAGCTGGCGGACCTCGTGCTCCACCCCGGACTCGCGCAGCTCGCGACGGATGTCGTCGAGGTCCTCCTCGGACTTGACCGCGTCCTCGCCCTCGAACTCACGGCCGCCGCGGTGGGAGTTGACCACCACCAGCCGGGCGTTGCGGAGCTGGGCCTCCTCGGCCGCACGGCGAAGGGCTGCATGCCCCTCGGGCTTGGGCACGTAGCCCACGACGATGGTCCCCATTGACCGGCCTCCTGCGAAGTCGACGCGACGCGCGGGTCGGCCCGCGCGGTTCACCCGGCGACGTTATCGCAGGCCAGCCCGTGTCCGCTGCTGTGGACGACCAGCGACACGGACACGGCGCCTCGGGGCATGCTGGCCCGGTGCCCGTCGCGCGCCCCGCCAGTGACGGCCGACGCCTGCTGCTGCGCGAGGAGGTCGGCCGCTTCCGGCAGCGCGAGAGCCGCCGGGTCTTCGACGCCTCGGTGTACGTCGGGGTGCTCGGCGGTCCCCGCAGCGGGTTCGTGCTGCGGCCCCGCGACGCCCCGGCGATGGACGTCGCGCTGCGCATCGACGTGGTCTCGACGCTGCTGGAGGACAGCCCGCCGGCCTGGTGCACGGCGTGGTTGGTGCGTCCCGGGACCCCGGAGCCGCACGACGACGACGTCCGCTGGCTGGCCGCCGCCACCACCGGCTTCGGGATGCACGCGCGACCGCTCGACGGCTTCCTCGTGCTGACCCGCTCGGGATGGCGCGACGTCCGCACCGGTGAGTCGCGGGTCTGGGCCCGGCTGCGGCTCTGACCCGGTCGCCGGTCAGGACCAGGTGTGCACGGGCTGGTTGGTGTGCATGTGCTCGCGGTACTCGTTCAGGGTGGCGCGCAGCGCGTCGAGCCGGTCGGCGTCGCTGGCGTCGACACGCTGGTGGAAGCGGTCGGCGAACCACGAGGCGCCGTTCTGGCCCACCACGCAGCGCTGCTCGATGATCCCGAGCAGCCGGTCGCTCTCCTCGGGGATCACGCCCCAAGCGTCCAGGCCGGCCCGGGCCAGCGGCAGCAGCCGGCGCACCACGAGCTCGGTGGCCCGCACCTGGCCCAGGCCGGGCCAGTAGACGTTGGCCTCGATGCCCTGCCGGGCGGCGACGTGGAAGTTCTCCTCGGCGGCGCTGAAGGACATCTGCGACCACAACGGCCGCTCGTGCTCGGCCAGGGTGCGGACCAGCCCGAAGTAGAAGGCGGCGTTGGCCATCGTGTCGGCGACGGTCGGGCCGGCCGGGAGGACACGGTTCTCGACCCGCAGGTGCGGGGTGCCGTCGACGACGTCGTAGACCGGTCGGTTCCAGCGGTAGATGGTGCCGTTGTGCAGCCGCAGCTCGGCCAGCGACGGGGTCCGTCCGGACTCGAGCACCTCGAGCGGGTCCTCGTCCTCGAGCACCGGCAGCAGCGCCGGGAAGTAGCGGACGTTCTCCTCGAAGAGGTCGAAGATCGAGGTGATCCAGCGCTCCCCGAACCACACGCGCGGGCGGACGCCCTGAGCGACCAGCTCCTCGCTGCGGGTGTCGGTGGCCTGCTCGAACAGCGGCACCCGGGTCTCCCGCCACAGCTCACGGCCCAGCAGGAACGGGGAGTTCGCGCCGAGCGCGAGCTGCACGCCGGCGATCGCCTGGGAGGCGTTCCAGTAGGCCGGGAACTGCTCGGGGCTGACCTGGATGTGCAGCTGGGTGCTGGTGCAGGCGGCCTCGGGGACGATCGTGTCGCTGGTGGTGCGCAGCCGCTCGGGGCCGTCGATGTCGATGACGATGTCCTCGCCGCGGGCCGCGAGGATCTGGTCGCTGAGCAGCTGGTAACGCGGGTTCGGGGTCAGCGAGGCCGGGCTCATGTGGCCGGCCGACAGCGTCGGCAGGATGCCGATCATCACCATGTGCGCGCCGACCTCGGCGGCCTTGTCCCCGGCGGCGTTGAGGCTGGCGCGGACCCCCTCCTCGAAGTCGGTGAAGCCCCGCTCCCGGAGCTGCTTGGGCGGCACGTTGATCTCGAGGTTGAACGAGCCGAGCTCGGTCTGGAAGTCCGGGTCCGCGATCGCCTCCAGCACCTCCGCGCTCTTCAGCGCGGGGTCGCCGAGCTCGTCGACGAGGTTGAGCTCGATCTCCAGTCCGGTCATCGGCGAGTCCGCGTCGAAACGGGACTCCCGCAGCATCCGCGCGAACACGTCGAGGCAGCGCCGTACCTTCTCGCGGTAGCGCGTGCGGTCCTCGCGCGTGAACTCCTGCTGTGCGACGGCTTCACCCATGCTCGGCAGCCTAGGGCCCGCAGCCGCCGCGGGACAGGAGGCGTCAGTCGGCGAACAACGTGAGCACCTCGCGCGGGATCCGCGAACAACGCGAGCACTCCCGCGGGATCGGCTGCCACGCCGAGGAGGGACTCCTCCGCGACCCAAAAAAAATTCGAGCTGGGTGCATCTCGACGCGGTCCTCGCACGGAAAGAGGGGCAAGGACGGTCACCGGACCGGCCCACCACGAAGGGACCACTGATGAAGAAGCGCATGTTCGCCGCCGGCGCCGCAGTGGCACTGGCGAGCACTCTTGCTGCTCCCGCGTCAATGGCAGCAACCCAGCCCGACCCACCAACCGGCACCCGGAGCCTAGCCGCGGTCCTGACCGCGGACGGCAACCAGTTCGACTCGAACTGGTACGACTACGACATCGTCACCGAAGCGGTGTTGGCAGTGCTCAAGGAGAAGCCGAACAGTCCGGTCGGAGTGCTCACCGACGGGAGCACGCCGGTGACGGCGTTCATCCCGAACGACCGCGCATTCCAGGTGCTCGCCCGCGACCTGACCGGCAGATGGCCCCGGACCGAGAGCGCCACCTTCACCTCTCTGGCCAGCGCCGTGGGAATCGACACGCTCGAGTCGGTGCTGCTGTACCACGTGGTGCCCGGAGTCACCATCGACTCGGCGACGGCGCTCAAGGCCGACGGAGCCAGGCTGCAGACGGCACTACCGGGCAAGACCTTCACGGTCGACGTCCTGTCCAGGCGTTACAAGCTGATCATGCTGCGCGACGACGACCACAACGACGTCAACCCGTTCATCAATCCTCGCGCCTTCGACATCAACAAGGGCAACAAGCAGATCGCTCACGGCATCGTGTTCGTCCTTCGCCCGTCCGACCTCTGACCTCACCCGGACAACCGACCGAGAAACGGAACCCCCGACATGAAGACCCTTCGCACACTCGCCGTCGTGGCCCTTGTAGGCGCCGCGTTCGGACTCGTCACCCCCGCCCACGCCGCCGACAACGAGGCCACCGTCTCGGTTCTGCACGGGATACCGGGCGCGACCGTGGACGTCTATGCCAACGGCAAGCCGCTGCTGACCGACTTCAAGCCCGGCACCCTCACCGACCCGGTCATGCTCCCCGCCGGTAGCTACGACCTCAAGGTCACCACCCCCGGCGCCGGCGCCGGCGGCAAGGCAATCGTCGAGGCCAACGACGTCGCAGTCCCCGCCGGGGCCAACGTCACCGTCGCTGCTCACCTGAGCGCGGACGGCGCGCCGGTGCTCACGCCCTACGTCAACGACACGTCCAAGGTCGCTGCCGGCAAGGCCCGGCTCACGGTCCGGCACGACGCCGCCGCCCCTGCCGTCGACGTTCGAGCCGGTGGCACCCCGGTGCTGAAGAACCTGACCAACCCCAACGAGGCGAAGGCCGTCGTCGCGGCCGGCACGATCTCGGCGGACGTGGTGCTCGCCGGCACCGACACAGTCGTCATCGGCCCGGCCGATCTGACGCTCGCGGAAGGGACGAACACCATCGTCTACGCCTGGGGAAGCGCGAAGGACGAGAACCTCAAGCTCGCCGTGCAGACCGTCACCGGGATGCACTCCGCCCCCGCAGGCGTACCGGCTGGCTCCGGCGGACAGGCCGCCACCGGCCACGATGTCGGCCGCCTCGCCCTGATCGGGTCGGCAGCCGCACTGGCCGGCGGCTTCGTCCTGCTCTCCCGCCGCCGTACGGCGAGGGTCAACAGCTGAGATGGCCTCGACACCCTCGCGAGGGACGGTGGCCGCCGCTCTGGCGGCCGCCGTCCTCGCGGGTGCGGGCACGGCTTGGGCCACCCGACCCGAGCCCGCGACCACCGCACCCCTCGCCGCCGTGCCTGGGTCGGCGCAGGTCACCGCATCGCCTACTCCCGCGGGAGGGCCCGACCGGACCCCGGTGCACTCGAGCTCCACACGTGCACGGCTCGACGATGGACGAATCCCAGCCCACGGCACAGCCGCCCGGAGACCCGTCACCACGCAGCCCCCCACGAGCATCACCATTGCCCGCATCGGGGTCAGGATGGAGATCCTCAGCGTCGGAGTGGCCGCCGACGGTCAGATGGCGCTGCCTCCTGACCCCGCCGACGTCGGGTGGTACCGCTACGGCCCCCGGCCCGGCGACAACGCCGGCGCCACAGTCCTGGCCGCGCACATCGATGCGATCGGATACGGGGTCGGACCGTTGGCGCGTCTGCGTGAGCTCCGCTCCGGAGACGTCATCGACGTCGTCTCGCGGGGGACACCTCGACGCTACGTGGTCAGCTCGACCCGCCATCTGGAGAAGACATCCCTGGATCTGGGGTCGCTCTTCTCGCGCACCGGGCCACCCCGCCTCCACCTGGTCACCTGTGGCGGGCACTTCGACCGCAGACAACGCCACTACGAGCAGAACATCGTGGTGGAAGCGTTCCCGGCCGCGTGACACGGAGGAGGCATAGGTTGTGCATGTGGACATCCACGACGCCGACGTGCAGGACGACCGGCTCGCCGAGCAGCTGGCGGCCGGCTCGCTCGAGGCGCTCTCCGAGGCCTACCGTCGCTGGTCTCCCCTCGTCCACACGGTCGCGCTCCGGTCGCTCCGCGATCCGCACGACGCCGAGGACGTCACCCAGCAGGTCTTCGTGTCCGCCTGGAACGGCCGGCACGCCCTCCGGCCCGAGCGGGGCTCGCTGGCGGCCTGGCTGGTGGGAATCACCAAGCACCGGATCGCCGACGTTCGCACCCAACGCTTCCGCGCTCGTCGAAACCTCGAAGCAGTCGCCTCGCACGTAGTCGCCGAGGCCGTCGATCCCGTAGACGACTGCGCTGAGCGTCTGCTCGTCGCCGACGAGCTCGAGCGGATGGGTGACCCCCGAGGGACGGTCCTTCGGATGGCCTTCATCGAGGACCGGCCCCACGACGAGATCGCCAGACACCTCGACCTGCCACTGGGAACCGTGAAGAGCCACGTGCGACGTGGTCTGATACGGCTTCGCAACAGACTCAAGGAGGTGGAACATGTCTCATCCTGACGAAGAGCTGCTCGCCGAACTCGCGCTCGGATCTCGCGCAGAAACCAGCGCCGAGGTGCGCGAACACGTCGACGGCTGCTCCGTCTGCGCAGCCACGACCGAAGAGCTGAGGCAGGCGCTTTCCCTCGCCTCCCACGCTGAGCGCTCCCCCACCTGGAGCCGTCCTCCCGAGCAACTCTGGTCACGCATCGAAGAAGCGATCGTCCTGGAGTCGCCGACGCTCGCCGGGACAGCCGAGCCAGCACCGGCACCTGAGGAGTCGGCCGCAGACGAGCCGGCAGCTACTGCCCCGGTCACCACGGTGGCGTCCCGCCGCGGACGTCGCCCAGGTCGACGAGCCTGGCCGTGGGCGGCGGGAATCGCCGCCGGGCTCGCCGTCGGACTGCTGACGGGTCGAGCTGTGTGGAGCGACACCGCGTCCGCGCCTTCCACGATTGCGAAGGCGCAGCTCGACACGGTGGACACGAACCAGCGCCTCGGCGAGGCGAGTCTCGTACGAGCAGGAAGGAGTGTGGACCTCACCGTCGCCACCGTCCGCCCCTTCGACCCCCGCGATGGTTTCATCGAGGTGTGGTTGATCAACCGGGACGGGAAGCGGATGGTCTCGGTCGGGGTCCTTGCCGGCAGCGCTCCGGAGACCTTCCCGGTCACCCAGACCCTGGTCGACCAGGGCTACGTCATCGTCGACATCTCGCGCGAGAAGTTCGACAACAAGCCCCAGCACTCGGGTGTCAGCCTGGCCCGGGGCACGCTGCGCGCCTAGCCTCGATCGATCGTCAGCCCGCCACGGATGCACTCATCCCGCCAGCGATCCGCCGAAGATCTGCCAGGCGAGGGCGGACTTCGCGACCAGGCTGAGCACCAGGTACCCCTTCTCGCCGTAGGCGTAGTCGCTCCACCTCCCGATGCCGCGGTACTGCAGCCACTGGTTGAGCGCGAAGCTCATGAAGAAGACGAACAACGAGATGACGATGCCCCAGACGAACCCGGGCACCCCGTTGGCGCCGCTGCGGCTCGCGCCGGTCAGGTTGACCGCGATGGCCACCCAGGGTGCGGCGCCGGCCACACATCCGAACCAGAACGGCAACATCGTGGTGTGCGTCCTGCCAGGCGGGTTCATCAGCTCCTGCAGCCAGCCGAAGAGGATCATCGCCACGTTGGCCCCGATGATCAGCACCACCTCGGTGACTCCCGTCAGCCCGTTGTAGAAGCCGATGAGGATCACCATGATCGTGGCGCTGAAGGAGTACTCGACCCATCGGAAGCGGTTCACCCCGGCGCGCAGGTCGGTCTCGTAGCGAGCGCGGAACACCGTCGCGGTGAGCAGGTGGTCGAGCGCAGCCAGCGCCAGGAACAACGCGATGGCAGACCCGACCGTGACCTCGAACAGTGCCTCAGGAGCGGGGGCAGCCGTGCCCGGGGGGCCGGACGGGAACTGCGAGGTGACGGTGATCGCGAACCCGTTGGCCAGGAGCAGGACGGCGACAGCCTGCACGCCGTGCAGGAGGGCGAGCCCGAGGTTCCAGCGCCGTAGCCGGGCGAGGCTGGACTGGTTGACTCCAGTGGCTTCCATGATCGTCCTTCGCTGTGGTCCAGATTGTCGCCGGGACGTCTGCCAGGCTGTCAGGCTGTCGAAGACATCTGGTCAGTGAACCCTCTCACAGGCTCGGGCCGGTGGCCGAGCCGTCGTGAGGTGGGCGGACTTGCCTGCTGGACAGGGAGCGCAGTCCCGTCGCGCGCACACCGGCATCAGTCGTTGAACAGCGTCAGCACCTCCCGCGGGATCGGCTGCCACGCGGAGGGCGGCACCGCGCCTGCCAGCGCCTGGGTGAGCAGGGCGGCCAGCCCGTAGTCCGGCTCGGCCTCCTGGGCGCAGTCCACGGCGCACCAGGCCAGCGCCCCCTGACCCGAGAGCCAGGCCGCGAAGCCGAGCAGCGAGGCAGGTGCCGCACGCAGGTCCACCGGGGACCGGCGTACCGCGTCGAGCCACAGCGCGACGTGCTGTCCGGCGTTGGCGTGCGACATCTCCGCCCAGGCGACGTCCCGGACCTCCGGCGACACGGCCAGCAGGGTGAGCATCCGGGCGAGGTCATGGTCGTCGAGCCGGACGCCGTCCTCGAGGTGACGGCACACCCGGCTCCGGATCCAGCGGCCCTCGACCGCGAGGTGCGCCCGCCGCTCCCCCATCCCCGGGGACGCCGACAGCGCCCGGACCAGGCCTCCGGTGACCTCCTCGGCCAGCCCGGCGACCCGCTCGACGGCCCGCGGGTCGTCGCCGACCAGCGAGTCCGCCAGCTCCTGGCGGTTGCGGCGCACCAGGGTGCCGTCGAGCACTGCCTGGGCCATCAGCGGGTGCGCCCCCACGTCGTACGGCGTCCCGGGACCGTCCTCGCCCCCGTGGAAGGGCCACCACCGCTCCCCGTCCGCCCGGATCACGCAGACCAGGTCGACCCCGGCGAGGTCGAGCCTCCGGTCGAGCTCGCCGGCGACCGCGTCGGCCAGCCCGGCGTCGTGGGTGTACACCACCGCCGCGGCCCGGGTCAGGCCGTGCCGGGAGGCGACCTCGGCGAGGTAGCCGGCCAGCCCCTGGACCCCGGGCGGGTCCTCGGGCAGGTCGACGCGGGCATGGAACCGGTGCCGGGCGGCGCCGACCGTGAGCAGGACGACCGAGCTCTCGGGGTGGAAGCCCAGCAGGCTCGGGACGAGGGCCAGCAGGTCGTCGGGGCCGCCGGCGCGGACGGTGTGCATGTCGGTCATGGCCCGAGCCTCGCCGCCGGGGACCCCGACCGCGAGACCCGGCGGCCACCCTGGGGACGGCCGGGCGCCCGTCGTGGCTGGGGACGGAAGCCGGCCTGTCGGTGGGGTGGACGACAATGGCGGCGTGCGCCCCCACCCGACGATCCTCCACGTCGACCTGGACGCGTTCTTCGCCGCCGTGGAGCAGCGCGACAAGCCCTCCCTGCGCGGCAAGCCGGTCGTCGTCGGCGGTGTCGGCGGGCGGGGCGTGGTGGCCACCGCGTCCTACGAGGCCCGGGTCTTCGGGGTCCGCTCGGCGATGTCCACCCGCGAGGCCCGGGCCCGCTGCCCGCACGCGGCGTACCTGACCGGCCGCTTCGAGGCCTACCGCGAGAGCAGCCGCCGGGTGATGGCGCTGCTGCGCGAGCTGTCGCCGCTGGTGGAGCCGCTCTCGCTCGACGAGGCGTTCGTCGACCTCGCGGCCGCCAGCGTCGACGACGTGTCGGTCGAGGGGGTCACCCGGGTGGCCCGCGAGCTCAAGGACGGGGTCCGCGAGGTCACCGGCGGGCTGTGCGGCTCGGTCGGCGTCGCCTCCTCCAAGCTGGTGGCCAAGATCGCCAGCGACCTCGACAAGCCCGACGGCCTGGTCGTGGTGCCGCCCGGCACCGAGCAGGACCTGCTGCGCCCGATGCGGGTCGGCGTGATCCCCGGGGTGGGCCCCGCGACCGCCGAGCGGCTGCGCCGGGTCGGCGTGCACACGGTGGCCGACCTCGAGGGGGTCTCCGCCGACGAGCTGGTCCGGGTGGTCGGGCAGGCGCACGGCACATCGCTGTACCGGATGGCGCGCGCCGACGACGACCGGCCGGTGGTGCCCGAGCGGGAGGCCAAGTCGATCAGCGTCGAGGGCACCTACGACACCGACCTGGTCGACAAGCGGCTGCTCGAGGGCCTCGTGGACCGGCAGGCGGGCCAGGTCGCGGAGCGGCTGCGCACGGCACGGATGTCCGGGCGCACGGTGACGGTCAAGATCCGGCTGCACGACTTCACCACCCACACCCGCTCGAGCACCCTGCCGGCCCCCACGGACGACACCCGGGTCGTGGCCCGGCTGGCCCGGGCGCTGCTCGGGGAGGTGGACACCTCCGCCGGGGTGCGGCTGCTGGGGGTCGGCGTCTCCGGGCTGGCGGACTGGATCCAGGAGGACCTCTTCGCCGAGTACGACGACGAGACGGCGGTCCCCCCGGAGCCGGCCGCCGAGCAGGCCGTCGCCGCGATCACCCGCGCCCGGCAGTGGGCCCCGGGCATGGACGTGGAGCACGCCGTGCACGGTCCGGGCTGGGTCTGGGGGTCCGGCCTGGGTCGGGTCACGGTGCGCTTCGAGACCGCCGACACGCCTCCCGGGCCGGTCCGCACGTTCCGCGTCGACGACCCGGACCTGGTGACGACCCGGCCGCGCGGCCATCACGGCGATCCCGACGCCGGCTCCGAGGAGGGGCCGGCCGTCAGCGACGCGTGAAGCGCACCTGCTCACCGGGCCGCAGCTGGGCGCACTGCCACAGGTCGGCGGGGTCCACGAGCCCCACCACCGGGTAGCCGCCGGTGGTCGGGTGGTCGGCGAGGAACACCAGCGGCTGTCCCGACGGCGGCACCTGCACCGCGCCGAGCACCAGCCCCTCGCTGGGCAGCTCGCCCTCCCGGACCCGCCGCAACCGCCCGCCCTCCAGCCGCAGCCCGACCCGGTTGGACTCCCCCGTCACCGTGTACGGCGCCGAGGTCAGCGTGCCGAGGACGTCCGCGTCGAACCAGTCGAGGCGCGGACCGTCGTAGACCCGCAGCAGCGCGGGACGGGGCAGGCCGCGCACGTGTCCCACGTCGGTGCCGCGCGGCAGGGCGGCCGCCGTCCCGACCGGCAGCACGTCACCGGCCCGCAGCGGCGGCGGCCCCACGAAGGCGAGGGTGTCGGTCGACCGGGACCCGAGCACCGGCTCCACCGCGACCCCACCGGCGACCGCGACGTAGGAGCGGACCCCGCGCGCGGCCGGCCCGACGGTGAGCCTCTGGCCCTCACGCACGACGAACGGCTCGGCGAAGGACACCGCCCGGCCGCCGACCGACACCGGGCACGGGGCGCCGGTCACGGCCACCGTCAGGGTCCCCTCCGCGGTGAGCGTCACCCCGCCCAGCGTGGTCTCGAGCACCGCGGCCGCCACGTCGTTGCCGACCAGCCGGTTCGCGTGGTCGGCCGCGGGACCGTCCAGGGCGCCGGCCCGCGGCACTCCGAGGTGGGCCCAGCCCACCCGGCCGGCGTCCTGCACGGTCGTGAGCGGACCGGGGTCGACGACGGTCAGCGACCTCACACGACCACGAACCTGACCCGGGTCCCGGGCGCCAGGCTGGCGGGGGTGTCGCTGGCCGCGTCCCACAGGTCCAGGGCGGTCCGTCCCAGCAGCAGCCAGCCACCCGGCGAGCTGGTCGGGTAGACCCCGGTGAACGGGCCGGCCAGCCCGACCGAGCCGGCCGGGACGCGGGACCGCGGCGAGTCGAGCCGGGGCACCGCGAACCGGTCGGGCAGCCCGGTGCAGTAGGCGAACCCCGGCGCGAACCCGCAGAAGGCCACCTGGAACCAGGTGCCGGTGTGGGTGGCGACGACCTCCTCTCGCGTCATGTCCCACAGCCGGGCGACGTCCTCGAGGTCGGCGCCGTCGTAGCGGGTCGGCACCTCCACCGCCGGGGCGTCCGAGGCGGCCGGCCGCACCTCCCAGGTGACCACCGCCGCGGCCAGTCGCTCGACGTCGCCGACCCCGTCGAAGAGCACCGTGCAGGCCGCGGGGACGACGTCGACGGCGTCCACCTCCCGGCGCACCGCCTCCCGGTACAGCGCCAGCGCGGCGGCCGCGTCGGCGACCGTGACCAGCAGCGCCGCGTGCCCCACCCGCCGCACCTCCACCCCGGCGGTCACCGCGGCACCGGCCGCACGTCGATCCCGTCGGCCTCCAGGGCCGCCCGGACGGCCTGCGCGCTGGCCACCGCGCCGGGGGTGTCCCCGTGCACGCACACCGAGTCGACCGTGCCGGAGCGCGCCATCTCCACGGCCCGGGCGGCGATCACGGCGGCGTCGTGGAGCACCGCGCCGGCCCGGTCCCGGGGCAGCAGCCGGCCGCCGTACGCCCCGTCGGTGTAGCCGCGGTCCGGGAAGCCCTCGCGCCACACCGCGCGTCCGGCGGCCGCGGCCCGCTCCAGCAGCAACGACCCCGGCAGCCCCAGCACCGGCAGGTCACCGGACGCGTCCAGGACGGCGCGGGCCTGCTCCTCGTCGTCGACGACCCGGTTGTAGAGCGCGCCGTGCGGCTTCACGTAGGCGACCCGCACCCCCGCCGACCGGGCGATCGCGTCCAGCACCAGGACCTGGTCGCGGACCTGCGAGAGCAGCACCTCGTAGGACACCTCGAGGGTGACCCGCCCGAAGTTCTCCCGGTCCGCGTAGGAGACCTGGGCGCCCACCACCACGCCTCTCCGGGCCGCCTCGTGGCAGACCGCGGTCATCGTCGCCACGTCGCCGGCGTGGTAGCCGCAGGCGACGTTGGCGCTGACCACCACGGCCAGCAGCCCGGGGTCGTCGGTGACCCCCTCGCCCAGGTCCGCGTTCAGGTCGATGCCGCTCACAGTTGCCTCACGTCGTCCAACGTAGGCTCCCGGCATGGTCCAGGAACAGCAGGAGATCGCCCCACCCGTCGCGAAGCGCGTGCCGCACGAGCGCACCCACCACGGCGACACCTTCGTCGACGAGTACGAGTGGCTGCGCGACCCGGAGTCGCCGGAGACGCTGGCCTACCTCGAGGCCGAGAACGCCTACACCGAGGCCCGCACCGCCCACCTGGACGGCCTGCGCGAGGAGATCTTCTCCGAGATCAAGGCGCACACCCTGGAGACCGACCTGTCGGTGCCCTACCGGATCGGCGACTGGTGGTACTACGGCCGCTCCCACGAGGACAAGCAGTACGGCGCCAGCTGCCGCTGCCCGGTGGCCGGGCCCGACGACTGGACCCCGCCGACCCTCGAGGCCGACGTCGCGATCCCCGGCGAGCAGGTGCTGATCGACGCCGACGAGCTGGCCGAGGGCCACGAGTTCTTCTCCCTCGGCGGGGTCTCGGTCAGCCCCGACGGCCGGCTGCTCGCGTTCAGCACCGACGTGGTCGGCAACGAGCGCTACCTGCTCCGGGTCAAGGACCTGAGCACCGGCGAGATGCTGCCCGACGAGGTGCCCAACACCCTCGGCGGCGGCACCTGGGACAGGCGGGGCAGCACGCTGTTCTACACCACCCCCGACGACGCGTGGCGCCCGGACAAGATCTGGCGGCACGTGCTGGGCACCCCCGTGGCCGACGACGTGGTCGTGCACCACGAGACCGACGAGCGGTTCTGGACCGGGCTCGGCCGCACCCGCAGCGACCGCTTCCTGCTGCGGGTCTCGGAGTCGAAGACCACCTCGGAGTACGCGGTGCTCGACGCGGACGACCCGACCGGGGTGTTCCGGGTCGTCGCGCCCCGCCGCGACGGCGTCGAGTACTCCCTCGAGCACGCCGTGATCGCCGGCCGGGACCGGTTCCTGGTGCTGCACAACGAGGGCGCCGAGAACTACGCGCTCGCCTCGGCCCCGGTGGACGCCACCTCCGCCGACCAGTGGGAGCCGCTGATCCCCCACGACCCCGCCGTCCGGCTGGAGGAGGTGGAGGCCTTCGCCGGGCACCTGGTGATCAGCCAGCGCAGCGAGGGTCTCACCCAGCTGCGGGTGGTCACCCTCGACGAGCGGGGGCTGGGCGAGGACTTCCTGGTCGAGTTCGACGAGGAGGTGCACACCGTCGGCGCCGGCGGCAACCCCGAGTTCGCCCAGCCGACGGTCCGGCTCGGCTACGTCACGCTCGCGGACCCGGCCGCGGTCTACGACTTCGACGTCGCCACCCGCGAGCTGCGGCTGCTCAAGCGCACCCCGGTGCTGCCGGGTCCCGACGGGACCCCGTTCGACCCGGCCCGCTACACCCAGGCCCGCGAGTGGGCGGTCGCCGAGGACGGCACGCGGGTGCCGATCTCGATCGTCGTACCGGCCGACGCGCCGCGGGACGGGTCGATGCCGATGGTGCTCTACGGCTACGGCTCCTACGAGGCCTCGATGGACCCGTCGTTCTCGATCGGCCGGCTGTCACTGCTGGACCGGGGCATCGGCTTCGCCATCGCGCACGTGCGGGGCGGCGGCGAGATGGGCCGGCACTGGTACGACGACGGCAAGATGCTGCACAAGGTGAACACCTTCACCGACTTCGTGGCCTGCGCCCGGCACCTCGCGAGCACCGGCTGGACCTCCGCGGACCGGCTCGCGGCCGAGGGCGGCAGCGCCGGCGGCCTGCTGATGGGGGTGGTCGCCAACACCGCCCCCGACGCCTTCGCCGCAATCGTCGCGACGGTGCCGTTCGTGGACAACCTGACCACGATCCTCGACCCGTCGCTGCCGCTGACCGTGATCGAGTGGGAGGAGTGGGGCAACCCGCTCGAGGACCCCGAGGTCTACGCCTACATGAAGAGCTACTCCCCCTACGAGAACGTCACGGCCCAGCGCTACCCGGCGATCCTGGCCGAGACGTCCCTCAACGACACCCGGGTGCTCTTCGTCGAGCCGGCCAAGTGGGTGGCCAAGCTGCGGGCGACCGCCACCGGCAGCGAGGACATCCTGCTGAAGACGAAGATGTCGGCCGGGCACGGCGGGGTCAGCGGCCGGCACAACTCCTGGCGGGACCGGGCGTTCAGCCTCGCGTGGATCGTGGACCGTCTCGCACCCTGAGAAGTGGCTGAGATGTTGGCCCGGAGGCAACTTCGGGGGACTGTTGTACGTCGTTGTGGGCAGAAGGACCACAGCGCAACGCGGCATGGCGACGAGAGGACCCGGTCGGGCACCCCCCGGTGAACGACCGGCGAATTTCGGGAATCTCGAACATGCGTTCGTCGTTGTGGTGAATACAAGGCCACCCCCTTGGGTATGTCCTTGGCCCCAGACGAAGGGACGGCACGCACCGTGGCAACGACTCGCACCGCATCGCGTGAGATCGAGGGACGCGACAGCGTCGGCATGTACCTCGACGAGATCGCTCGCACCCCGCTGCTCGACGCGATCACCGAGGTCGAGCTCAGCAAGACCATCGAGGCGGGTCTCCTCGCGGAGCGCCTCCTCGCCGAGGGCCGCGTCGGTCGCCGGAAGGGCGGCGCTCCCAAGTACGCCACCACCGAGGAGCTCGAGTGGCTCGCCGCCGAGGGCCAGAAGGCGATCCAGCGCTTCATCGAGGCCAACCTCCGGCTCGTCGTCTCGATCGCCCGCAAGTACGGCCGCAGCCAGATGCCGATGCTGGACCTGGTCCAGGAGGGCAACACCGGCCTGATCCGCGCCGTCGAGAAGTTCGACTACGCGAAGGGCTACAAGTTCTCCACCTACGCCACCTGGTGGGTGCGTCAGGCGATCACCCGCGGCATCGCCCAGCAGGCCCGGGTCGTCCGGCTGCCCGTGCACGTCGTGGAGGAGCTCAACCAGGTCGGCGCCGCCCGCCGGACGCTCGAGCGCCAGCTCGGCCGTGACCCGGAGCCCGAGGAGATCGCCACCGAGCTCGACATGGACTTCGAGCGGGTGCTCGACCTGCTGTCCTGGGGCCGTGAGCACGTCAGCCTGGACACCCCGGTGGACGAGGACGGCGACACCTCGCTGGGGGACCTGATCGCCCAGGAGACCGCGCCTGGCCCGGACAGCACCTTCCTCGACGTGGAGTCCCGGGACCGGCTCGGCCATCTCGTGGAGCTGCTCGACGACCGGGCGGCCGACATCATCCGGTCCCGTTACGGGCTCGTCGACGGCCGCCAGCACAAGCTCGCCGACATCGGCGCCAAGCACGGCATCTCCGCCGAGCGGGTGCGCCAGCTCGAGCGGGAGGCGCTGCAGAAGCTCCGCGACCTGGCCGACCCCGACCTGGCCGCCTGAGACGCTCGCCCGGCTGCCTCAGGCTCCGGGCGAGACCAGCTCGCCGACGACCTCCCTGACACGCTCACGGAGGTCGTCGCGCGTCCCGGTGTTGTCGATCAGGTACGTCGCCACCGCCCGGCGCTGCTCGCGGCTGGCCTGGGCCGCGACCCGGGCCTGGGCGTCCTCCCGGCTCCAGCCGCGGTCGGCGACCATCCGCTCGACCTGGGTCTCGACCGGGGCGTCGACCACGACCACCGCGTCGAACCGGTCCGCCTGGCCGGACTCCACCAGCAGCGGGATGTCGTGCACCACCAGGGCGTCGGCCGGCGCGGCCGCCTCCAGCTCCGCCCCGCGCGCCCGGATCAACGGGTGCAGGATCGACTCGAGGCGGCGTCGGGCCTCCTGGTCGCCGAAGACCCGCGCGCCGAGCGCGGGCCGGTCGAGCCGGCCGTCGTCGGTCAGCACCGACTCGCCGAACGCCGCCACGACGGCGGCCAGTCCCGGCGTACCCGGCTCGACGACCTCGCGGGCCAGCAGGTCCGCGTCGATCACCACGGCCCCCAGCTCGGCCAGGATCGCCGCCACGGTGCTCTTGCCGGAGGCCACTCCCCCGGTCAGCCCGACCCGTCTCATCGGCTTGCCGCCTCCGGGCGACGGGCCAGCATCACCATCTGGCCGACGTGGTCGAGCCCGGTGACCTGGTCGAACCCGGCCTCCTCGAGCAGCGCCGTGATCTCGGACAGCGCGATCGGGCCGCCCCCGGTCAGGTGCGCCCCGTGCGCGGAGACCGCGCGCTGGAAGTCGTCGGAGCCCGCCGGAGGGGCCATCACCGGCGCCACCAGCCACCGGTCCGGCCGGAGCGCCCGGAAGACCGCCTCCAGGCCGGGCCCGAGCTCCGCCCGCGGGATGAACGCCTGCGGTAGCCACACCAGGTCGTACGCCGACTCGTCGCGCAGGTCGGCCACGGACTGGTGCCTCAGCTCGACCCGGTCGCCCAGACCGGCCTCGTCGAGCTCGCGCCGGGCCAGCTCCAGGACCGGCTCGAGCACGTCGAGGCCGACCGCCGTGACGCCGGGGAACATCTCGCAGATCCCGCCGGCGACCGCACCGATCCCCACCCCGACGTCGAGGAACCGAGCCCTGCCCTCCAGGAAGGCCTCGTGCGCGCCCGGCATCTGCGGCAGCAGGCCCTCGCCGACCGCGGTCGCGGCGGAGACGCTGGCGCGGCCCTGGGCGACCACGATCTCCAGGTCGTCGGCCGTCCAGCCGGCGGCGGCACCCTCGGCGTGCCGCAGGGCGCGGCGCAGGGAGGACAGCATCGCGCCGGCGAGCGAGACCGGGTCGAAGTACCAGGGGTGCGGGTTCACCGGCTCCAGAGACTCGTCGGCGTTGCGGCGCAGCACCCGGGCGGCCAGCAGCAGCTCGGCGTCGTTGATGTCGAGGACATCCTCGAGCGGCTTGCCCGCCAGGATCCGCGCCCAGCCGCCGCGGGTCGCCAACCGAGCCGTCGCCCCGAACACCATCGGGTGCTCGCTCGACTCGATCATCGGCGCTTCGGACATCGTGCCCCTCTCGTCCCCACCACCGTCGTCACCGGTCCCGCATGCCCAGTGCACGAGGACCTCGAGCGGCCCGGCGTCAGGTACGACGTCCGGCCGGTCGGCTCGCAGAGCCTATCCGGACCGGTCGGTCCTCATGCACCGACACCGGTCGCGACCAGCGAGTCACGGGAGCAGAACGTCCGCCGGTACTGCTGCGGGCTGACCGACCGGGCCCGGGTGAAGTGGTGCCGCAGCATCGCGGCGGTGCCGAAGCCGACCTCGGTCGCGATCCAGTCCACCGGACGGTCGGTGGTCTCCAGCAGCTCCTCGGCGCGCAGCACCCGCTGGCTGGTGATCCAGGCGTGCGGCGTGGTGCCGGTCTCCGCGCGGAACCTGCGGGCGAAGGTGCGCGGGGACATGCTGGCCGACCGGGCGAGGCTCTCCACCGTGTGCGCCTCCTGCAGCGTCTCGGTGATCCGCACCAGCAGCGGCCCGAGGGTCTCCACGTCGCAGTCCGGGACGGGGGTCCGGATGAACTGGGCCTGACCGCCCTCTCGCTGCGGCGGCACCACCATCCGGCGTGCGACGACGCCGGCCGCGGCGGCACCGAACTCCTGGCGCCACAGGTGCAGGCAGGCGTCGATGCCGGCGGCGGTGCCTGCGCTGGTGAGCACCCCGTCGTCGTCGACGTAGAGCACCTCGGGCACCACGTGCGCGGCGGGGAAGCGCTGCGCGAGCCGGTCGGCGTGCCGCCAGTGGGTGGTGCAGGACCGGCCGTCGAGCAGGCCCGCCTCGCCGAGCACGAAGGCGCCGGTGCACAGCGACAGGATCCGTGCGCCGCGGGCGTGCGCCGCCCGGACCGCCTCCAGGATCGGCTCCGGGGTGGGTACCGAGGAGTCCGCGGCCGGGATCGCGACGAGGTCGGCCTCCGCGGCCCGGGACAGGTCGTGCCACACGGTCAGCCCGAACGGCCCCTGGGTGCTGATCGGCCCGGCCACCGGCGCGCACACGGCGAAGTCCAGCACCGGCAGCCCGTCGTCCGAGCGGTCGGTGCCCCACGCCTCGTGCAGCACGCCCAGCTCGAAGGGCTCGACGCCGTCGGAGACCAGCGACGGCCACGTTGGTGATCATCCGACCAGCATGCCACGAGGTTGGCAGAAAATCGATGCAAGATGACGTCTCTGCCACTCGTGGCAGGATGTTACGCGGAGCATAGTTACTGCCATGAGCATCCTTCCGCTCCTCGCCACCGTGTTCGTCGTCCTCGCCATGGCCTTCGTGGTCTTCTCCGTCGTCCACCTGGTCAGCACCGACGGTGCCGGCCTTCGTCGCAGCACCCCGCCGCGCAGCCACCACGCGGACCTCTTCGAGCCGCGCCGCCTCGCGTGAGCGCACCGGCCGCCAGCACCGAGGCCGGGACGCGGAAGGGCCCGCACACCAGAGGTGTGCGGGCCCTTCTGCCGTGCTGGGTGTCACCAGGACACCGGCATGCCTACTGCTGGCCGCCGGTGAGCTTCTCGCGGAGCGCCTGCAGCGCCTCGTCGGACGCCAGCGAGCCGCCGCCCCCGTCGGTGCTGCCACCGGCGCTGCTGCCACCGGTGCTGGCGGCCGGCTGCTCGGACGAGTACGACGTGGCCTCGCCGGCCTCGACCTCGGCCTGGGCGGCCTCGGCCTGCTGCTTGACGTGCGCCTCCCAGCGGGCGTGCGCCTTGGCGTACTGCTCCTCCCAGAGGGCGCGCTGCTCGTCGAAGCCCTCGAGCCACTCACCGGTCTCGGAGTCGAAGCCCTCCGGGTAGATGTAGTTGCCCTGCTCGTCGTACGACGCGGTCATGCCGTACAGCGTCGGGTCGAACTCCTCGCCCTCGGCGGCCGTGGCGGTCTCGTTGGCCTGCTTGAGGGACAGCGAGATCCGGCGACGCTCGAGGTCGATGTCGATGATCTTGACCATGACGTCGTCGTTGACCTGGACGACCTGCTCGGGGATCTCGACGTGACGCTCGGCGAGCTCGGAGATGTGCACCAGGCCCTCGATGCCCTCCTCGACCCGGACGAACGAACCGAACGGCACCAGCTTGGTGACCTTGCCCGGGACGATCTGACCGATCTGGTGGGTCCGGGCGAAGTGCTGCCACGGGTCCTCCTGCGTCGCCTTCAGCGACAGGGAGACACGCTCGCGGTCCATGTCCACGTCGAGCACCTCGACGGTGACCTCGTCGCCCACGGCGACGACCTCGCTCGGGTGGTCGATGTGCTTCCAGGACAGCTCGGAGACGTGGACGAGACCGTCGACGCCGCCGAGGTCCACGAACGCACCGAAGTTGACGATCGAGGAGACGACACCCTTGCGGATCTGACCCTTCTGGAGCTGCGTGAGGAAGCCCTGACGCACCTCGGACTGGGTCTGCTCGAGCCACGCACGACGCGAGAGCACGACGTTGTTGCGGTTCTTGTCCAGCTCGATGATCTTGGCCTCGAGCTCCTGGCCGACGTACGGCTGGAGGTCGCGGACGCGACGCATCTCGACGAGGGAGGCGGGCAGGAAGCCGCGCAGGCCGATGTCCAGGATGAGACCACCCTTGACGACCTCGATGACGGTGCCGGTGACGACGCCGTCCTCTTCCTTGACCTGCTCGATGGTGCCCCAGGCGCGCTCGTACTGGGCGCGCTTCTTGGACAGGATGAGCCGGCCTTCCTTGTCCTCCTTCTGGAGGACGAGGGCCTCGACCTTGTCGCCGACGGCGACGACCTCGGAGGGGTCGACGTCGTGCTTGATCGACAGCTCGCGCGAGGGGATGACGCCCTCGGTCTTGTAGCCGATGTCGAGCAGGACCTCGTCGCGGTCCACCTTCACGATGGTGCCTTCGACGATGTCGCCATCGTTGAAGTACTTGATGGTGGCGTCGATCGCGGCGAGGAAGTCCTCTTCGGACCCGATGTCGTTGATCGCGACCTGCGGGGCGTCGGAGAGAGTGGGGGTGATCGTCATAGGTGAGCGGATTCCTTGGGATGGATGGAGTTGTCGCGGCGCGCGGGAGACATCTTGGTTCGCCACCGGTCGCACCTCGGCGACGGCATCCCCGTGCTGCTGGTCGGGGACACCGGGTGGTAGCGAGCGAGAGTCTGCTACGTCTGAGACTCAGGCAGACTCCTGCGCATCGCTCAGGATACGCAAGGTCGCCCAGCCGCGTCCAACCCGGTCCGGCTCAACCGGTCGCGCGCAGGTCCCCGCTCAGGGCGACCGCCCGGAGCAGGTCGTGGGCCTGCCCGGCGACGACGTTCTCGCCGCGCCGGGAGGCCAGGTCCACCAGCGCGCACAGGTCGGCCGCCCGGGCCTGGTCGAGGACCTCCGCAGAGGCGTCCACCACCCCCGCCCGGTAGGCCGCGACCACCGCCTCGGTGAAGGCCGGGTCACGCTCGAAGCGCAGCAGGTTGCCCAGGTCGGTGACCGGGGACCCGGCGTGCGCGAACTCCCAGTCGAGCAGCCCGGTGACGGCCAGGGTCCCCGGGTCCACCAGCAGGTTCTTGGGGTTCAGGTCACTGTGCACGAGGCAGGTCCGGGTCACCGGGTCGAGCCACCGCTGGGCCCGGTCCGCGACGTCGAGCAGGGCGTCGTACTCCCGGGTGGGCCAGTCGGCGAGCGCGGTACCCGCCCGGCGCGCCTCGACGAACGACACCAGGTCGGCGGCCGGCAGCGGCTCGACGTGCAGGTCGCCGTCGACGAAGAGCCCCGCGCGGGGCATCGGCATCATCGCCAGCCGGGCGAGCAGCACCCCGAGGTGGCGGCCGACGGCACGGCGGCCCTCCTCCGCCAGCCCGGGCAGCACCAGGTCCAGCCGGGTGCCGGGCAGGAACGAGGTGACCAGCAGGCCCGGGGTGCCCGCCTCGGGGTGCGGGCGCTGCACGTCGAGCACCTCGGGCACCGGCAGCAGCCCCCGCACCAGCCGGAGCACCGCCGCGTCGACCTCCGGCGCCTGCGGGCCGCGGACCTTGCCCCGGACGCCGTACACCCGGACCACCGTGCGCTCCCCCGCCGCCTCCGCGAGGAAAGTCTCGCCGCTGAAGCCACCCTCCAGCGGCGTCAGGCCGAAGGCGTCCGTCAGGTCCACGGACCCGATGCTGTCATCCGGGGGCTCGGCTAGGGTCGGCGCATGGCGCTCCTCGACCTGGTCACGCTGCCGGTCCGGCTCACGGTCGCGGCCGGCCGTACGACGCTGGCGCTCGGCCAGCTGGTCGACGCGGAGGGGCCGGTGCGCCGCCCCGACGGGTACGCCGACCGGGTGATGCTGCTGATCGGCCCCGGCGGTCTCGCCGAGCGGCTGGTCCGGTCGCTGTCCGACCCCGAGGGTCCGCTGCAGCGGATCGGCACCCTCGCCGCCGTGCTCGACCGGGACCGGCCGGTGGGGAAGGCGCTGGCGCCCGGCGGCACCCTGGACCGGCTGCTCGCCGCGGACGGTCCGCTGTTCCGGCTGCTCGAGGAGGGCGGCACCGTCGACCGGCTGCTGGTGGAGGGCGGCCCCCTGGAGCGGCTCACCGAGCGGGGCGGCGCGCTGGACCAGCTCGTCGCCAGCGACGGCCCGCTCGAGCGGCTGCTGGCCTCCGAGGGCGCGCTGGACCGGCTCACCCGGCCCGGCGGCGCCCTGGACCGGCTGCTCGAGGAGGAGGGGCTGCTCGACCGGCTGCTGTCGGAGGACGGCTTCGTGGAGAAGCTCACCGCCGACGGCGGCACCCTCGACCAGCTTGTCGGCCTCGGCGAGACCATCGAGCGGATCCAGCCCCGGATCGCCGAGCTGCTCACCCTGATCCCCGACCTGCACCGGTCCGTGGACACCCTCAACCGGTCGGTCGGCCCGCTCGGCGACCTCGCGAACCGGCTCCCGGGCGGCCGGCGACGTCCCGTCCTCGAGGTCTGAGCCGGTGCACCCGGCACGGCGTACCGTGTCCGAGGCGGAGACCCAGCGGGCCAACCGTCGGGAGTGGGACGCCTACGCCGACGAGTACCAGGCCACCCACGGGGAGTTCCTGCGCGACGTCGGCTTCGTCTGGTGCCCCGAGGGCGTCGACGAGGCCGAGGCGCACGTGCTCGGCGACGTCACCGGCCGCGACGTGCTCGAGGTCGGCTGCGGCGCCGCCCAGTGCGCCCGCTGGCTGGCCGCGCACGGCGCCCGGGCCGTGGGCCTCGACCTCTCCGAGCGGCAGCTCCAGCACGCCCGGCGCATCGACGACGCGACCGGCGTCCCGGTCCCGGTGGTGGCCGGCACGGCCACTGCGCTGCCGTTCGCGGACGCGTCGTTCGACGTGGTCTTCTCCGCCTTCGGGGCGCTCCAGTTCGTGCACGAGGCGGGCCGCGCCGTGGAGGAGGCGGCCCGGGTGCTGCGACCGGGCGGCCGGTTCGCGTTCTCGGTGACGCACCCGGTGCGCTGGTGCATGCCCGACGACCCGACGGCCGCCGGCCTGGTCGTCACCAGCTCCTACTGGGACCGGACGCCGTACCTCGAGCAGGACGACGACGGCCGGGTCACCTACGCCGAGCACCACCGCACGCTCGGTGACTGGGTCGGCCACCTGGCCCGCTGCGGGTTCCGGCTGACCGGGCTGCTCGAGCCGGAGTGGCCCGAGGGCCACGACCGGATCTGGGGCGGCTGGGGCCCCGAGCGGGGCCGGCTGCTGCCGGGGACCGCGATTCTCAGCGCCGACCTGCTCCCGGTCGCCTGATCGGCGAGCCGACTCGACGAGGCGAACTCAGGCGTCCGAGGCCACGTGGTCGCCGCGACGCCGCCCGCCCAGCACCAGGGCCAGCCCGAGGATCAGCAGGATCAGCCCGCCGACCAGACCGATGATGGGGATCCAGTCGGTGAGCAGGTTCAGGCTGTCGGCCTTGCTGCTCGCGTCGTCGACGGCGGCCTTGATGGTCTGCGGCGTGTAGACGATGTTCAGGGCCAGCAGCGGGTCGCCGTTGGCCTGGGTGCGGGTCTCGTCCTGGGTCTGCTTGACGATGGCGCCGGTGCGCGGCTCGATCCAGATGGTCTTCTTCTGGCTGTAGAGGCCCTGCACGCCCTGGAGCACCTCAGCCGGCGTCGACGGGATGTTGACGTCGTACGTGTAGGTGCTCAGACCGTCCACCGTGTCGGTGCCCGAGAACGTCGCCGGGACGGCCTTGCCGAGCACGCCGTCCCAGAACGGGTAGGTCTTCTTCTCCGCGTTGAACGGCCACTTGTTGGTGAGCCCCTCGTGCGGCACCGACCCCTTGGGCAGGTACTTCGGCGAGTTCACCGCCATCGCCGTACGACGGTCCGCGGCGAAGACGTCGCTCGAGGCGCTGATCAGCCGGTTCTGCGGGTCCTTCGCGGACACGCAGTCGGGCACGTCCCCCTCGTCGATGACGAGGCAGGTGGTCGTCACGAACACCACGACGTCGCCGTCGGACTTCTTGTCGTCGGACTTCGTGATGTTGGAGGCCTTGACCTTGAGGGGCTCGACCTTCCCCGTGGTCGGGTCGAGCTTCTGGGCGTCGCCGGACAGCCGGGTGTTCGTGTTCACGTTCAGCGGCGTGCGCTCGGCGTGATTGGGAGCCCAGAACTGCCCCAGGGCAGCCGCCATCAGCAGGAACGCCCCGACGAGGAGCGCCACCCAACCCAGAATTCTACGCACGTGATGTCCCTCTCAGCGGCCGACGAGTCGCCGCAGGCTAGCAGATGTGACTGGCCGGTAACAGGAGAACAAAGTCCCGTCATACCGGCCATTCGCTGTGGCATAGTTCCCGGCTGAGGAGGCGGTGTGCGGGAGATTGCGTCGCGGTGGCGGCAGCTGGTCGTGGACGCGACGGAGGGCAGCGACCCCGCTCGTCTGGTCGTCGGCACCGGGGTGCTGATGGTGATCGCCCAGCTCGCCTTCCGGGCCTGGGCGCTCTACCCCAGCTGGTTCTACGCCGACGACTACCAACTGCTCCAGCAGGCCGGCCACGGCCTCACGCTGAGCTATCTGACGGAGCCCTACCACAGCCACTTCATGCCGCTCGGCCGCCTGGTCGTGTGGCTGGTCGCCGCGGCCGGTCCGATGAGCTGGGGCGTGGCGGCAACCCTCACCTTGCTGCTCCAAGCCGCGACGGGGGTGGCCGCGCTGTGGATGTTGGTCACGCTCTTCGGCAGCCGCTGGGGTGTGCTCGCGCCGCTCGCGCTCTACCTGACCACCGCCGTCACGGTGCCCGCCTTCATGTGGTGGGCAGCCTGCCTCAACCAGCTGCCCCTGCAGCTGGTCTTCTTCGTCTCCGTCGCCACCTGGACGCAGTATCTGCGCACCCGGAGCGGGTACTGGCTGGCTCTGACGCTGGCCGCGCTGGTGCTGGGACTGCTCTGCTTCGAGAAGGTGCTGCTGCTCGCCCCGGTGCTGCTGTTCCTCGCCGTCGCCTACTTCGGGGAGGGGACGCTGCGAGACCGGCTGAGGTGGGTGGTGCGCGACCTGCGACCGGCCGCCGTGCTGGGCGTCCTGCTTCCGGCCGCCTATCTGGGCTACTACCTGGACTTCGTGCCCCAGGCCTTCGGGGACGGCGGCGGCAAGGGGCTGCCCGCGGGGCTGGCGGACGCGATGCTCGGCACGGCTCTGTCCTCCGGGGTCGTCGGTGGCCCGTGGAGCTGGTGGGACACCACGCCACCCATCGTGCTGGCGTCCCCACCCGGCTGGGGCACCTACATCGCCTGGGTCGCCATCACCTTGACCCTGTGCTACTCCGCGCTGCGACGGCACAACGTGCTGCGGGGCTGGGCGCTGGCCGGCGGCTACGGGGTCGCCCTGTACCTGCTGCTCGCCACCAGTCGCGGACGGGTGTACGGCGCGCTGTCCGGGCTGGAGTACCGCTACCTCACGGACGCGGCCTGCGTGATCACCCTGGTCCTCGGACTCGTGTTCCTCGAGCTGCGCGGCGCCCCCGGGTCCGCCCGGCCGCGCTCGGAGCCTCTGCTGGGCGTGACCGCCCGCCCCGCACTCTGGGGAACGGCGCTGGCCCTGGTCGCACTGGGGGGCCTCCTCAGCTCGGTCCAGTACGTCTCGTTCTGGCACCATGACAATGCGAGCCAGGCGTACGTCGCGAACCTGCGGGCCAGCATGGCTGCCCAGAAGTCGCCGCCTCAGCTGGTCGACCAACCCGTGCCGAGTGACGTGATGCCCAGTTACACCGCGCCCGACAACACCTCCCGGAGCCTGCTGCGCCTGCTGCACCGCCAGGCCGGTTTCCCGGACAGCAGCGACCGCCTCCAGGTGGTCGACCGCACGGGTGTGCTGCGACCGGCGCTGGTGGCCACCACCGTGCGTTCGATGCCCGGACCGCTCGCCGGGTGCGGCTGGAAGGTCGGAGCCGCCGGTCGCACGATCGACCTGACCGGCCGCAGCCCTGCCGGCGGGGCGTGGGCCCGGCTGGGCTACCTCTCCTCCCACGACTCCGCGATCACCGTGACCGCCGGAGGTGTCGACACGGAGACGAGCGCCGACAGGGGACTGCACAACCTGTTCGTCCGGGTGCCCGGCGCGATCCGCTCGGTCACCGTCAGCGGTCTCGACCCCGGGGTGACGATGTGTGTCGACCCCATCGAGATCGGCAAGCCCGTGCCCGCCTTCGGCGGCCTCTCATGAGCACGGCGACACCGACGGGGCAGGCCGCCGTCACACCGCGCTTCCCCGCGCTGGACACCCTCCGGGCGGTCGGTGCCTTCGCCGTTCTCACCACCCATGTGGCCTTCTGGGGGGGTGACTACACCCGCCACGGCATCTGGGGGACGGTGCTTGCGCGGCTCGACGTGGGCGTCGCCCTCTTCTTCGTGCTGTCCGGGTTCCTGCTGTCCTACCCCTACCTGGCGCGCACCCGCCTCGGTCTGCCCGCGCCGTCCACCGGCCGGTACCTCTGGAAGCGGCTGCTGAGGATCTACCCGGTGTACCTGCTCACCGTGGTGGTGGCGCTGGCCCTGATCCCCGAGAACTCCGGCGCCTCGGTGTCCGAGTGGCTGACCACCCTGGCGATGGGCGGCGTCTTCGTACAGCCACAGCTTCCGCACGGGCTCACCCAGACCTGGAGCCTCTCGGTGGAGGCCACGTTCTACCTTGTCCTCCCGCTGGTCATGCTCGCGGTCGCCGGGCGCCGCCGGTTGACCGCGCGGCGCGTACTGGGGGTGCTCGCTGCGCTGGTCGTGGTCGACGTCGCCTGGCACCTGACCTGGGCCGGGGCCGTGGGGGAGCACACGGACGGCTCGCCGCTGCAGTGGCTGCCTGCCTTCCTCACCTGGTTCGCCCTGGGCATCGCGATGGCTCTGGCCCACGTGCTGCACGCCGCGGAGGTGCCGCCCGGCCGGGTGCGCTCGGCGCTCGTGACCCTCGCACGCCAGCCGGGCAGCTGCTGGGCGCTCGCCGCCGGGATCATGCTGCTGGCCGCCACGCCGGTGGCAGGGCCCACCATGCTCGCCGCGCCGACCCCGGCGCAGTCGCTGACCAAGAGCCTCCTCTACGGGACGGTCGCTGCCCTCCTCGTCCTGCCGGGCGTGTTCCCGGACCGGCAGGGCCTCTTCGTGCGTCTCTTCGAGATGCCTCCCCTGCGGCATCTCGGGCACATCTCCTACGGGATCTTCTGCCTGCACCTCCCGCTGCTGCAGCTGGTGATGTCGGTGACCGGCTACCGGCTGTTCGACGGCCACGGGGTGCAGATCTGGGTGCTCACGGCCGCCGTCACGGTCGTCTGCGCCGAACTGGTCTACCGCCTGGTGGAACGCCCCGCGATGAGCCTGAAGAACCTGGGTCGCCGTACGCCCGCGGCCGCGGTCGCGACCGCCCCGGCCACGGGCAGCAACATCACGTAGGCCGGCCAGCGGTCACTGCCGGCCCAGCCCGCGGAGTCCCCCCAGGGATGCAACGTGTAGGCAGCGGCCGCCACGAGGCAGCAGGCGCCGAGCGCCCACGGAGCCGCCTGCGGCACCCGACGACCCAGGCTCCATGCGAGCGCCAGCCCGGCCAGGGTCACCGCTAACCCGATCCAGCCTGCCAGGAGGCCTCCCGCCAGCAGCCCCACCGTCAGCAGGAAGGCGGGCGGCACCGTCCGTACCCTCACGGGGGGCTGGCTCCGACCCGGCCAACGTCGTCCGGGCACGGCCACCGCGGCCATCAGCAGCAGGAACGTCCCGGCCCCCACGCCCAGCCCCCACCGGTAGGGCCGGTCCGGCGCGAACCACTCCGTGACGGCGCCGCCGTCGGGGTGGGAGAGGAAGCCCTGCTGCCACCCGTCCATCACCACCGGGGCTAGGTCCCGACCGTCCTGCCGGGCGCGCCAGCCCGGATTCGTGTTCTCGCGAAAGGTGGTCAGGTCGTCGCCCTGGGTCGGGACGACGACGCGCCGCACCGGCGTGGACGACACGAGGCTGTGCTGGTGCACCACCGGCGGGACCGACACGCCCCCCGTGGTCAGGACCATCGCGTCGGCCGCGAAGGCCGCCGAGTCCATGACGTCGACCGGGTTGTCACCGGCGGCCAGATCGACGGACCCTCCCCCACAGACCTGGGCCGGCGCCGGCAGCATCCGCAGCAGGTCCGCCGGCGCAGCGCGCACCGACGTCCGGTAGGCGTGTCCGTCGACGTCGACCCGCGGACCGGTGCCGCACGGGTAGTCGACCGGCGTGGTGGGCAGTCGCAAGGGCAGGTACGGCACGCCGCGGAGGCGGAGCTCACTGACCCCCACCGGCACCTGGGCCTGGCTGCGGTCGAAGCCGAGGTTCGTGACGTCCTCGGCCTGTTCCACCCTGATGGCGAGCTGGTCGGTCCGGATCGCCGGGAAACGGGCCCTCCCGTTCCCGTCGAGGGTCACCCTCCGGTGTCCGTGGGGCCAGGTGAGGATGACGACCTCGGGCCTGCGCGCCGCGGCGTCGCGGTCCAGGGACACGACCATCCCGGTGACCCGCCGCTCGCCCAACCAGTCGAGCCGCAGGGTCGGCTGCACATCGTCCACCGACGCGCTCCACGTGGTCCCGGGGTCGCCGTCCACCGCCGCCAGCGGGGAGGCCCTCAGATCGGGGATCGGCGCGGACGAGGCCGACACGTTGAGCGGCTGGGACTGCTCCAGAAGCGCCTCGCTGCGGGCGCCGGCGCGCGGGCTCACGGTCAGCGCCGGACGGTACCTCGCCGCGGACCGCAGCCGGACCACGCGAGACATCCCCTGGGACTCCTCCCCCGAGCGCGCCCGACCCGCGACGCACCGGGTGTCGGCGCCCACGTCGACACATCCGGTGCGAGCGTCGCCCGCCCTCCTCAGCACGATGGTGCCCGGCGTTCCCCAGGCTGCGGGCAGGCGAGGGAGGACGAGTGCGCGACGTGCGGTGACGCCCGGCACCCGCACCTCCGCAAGGGTGATCTGGGTGCCGGCGACGTGGGAGGCGTCCTCGACCGAGAGCCAGGCCGAGCGGCCGGCGGGCAGCGGCACAGTGCGCAGTCTCCCCGGCCCGAGGACGACGGGTTCGCTCACTCCGTGCTGAGTCCGGACGCGCACGACCTGTCCCGGGTCGGCCGTCCCACCTCCTGTCAACGTCACCGAGCCGGCGGCCGTGGGTGCGTCGTAGGTGACCCGCCAGCTCGCCCTGTCGTCCTGGCCGAGGCCGGACACCCAGGCCGTTCGGGGCGACCCGTCCAGGGCGGCGAAGGGCGACTGGTCGGGACGCACTCCCCCGGCGGTGCTCGAGTCCGCCATCGACGACGATGCGGACACCGCCTCGACGCCCGTCAGACGGACCCGCGTCGACCACCGATCGTCCCGCCCGAGCAGGTAGTCCCGGGTGGGGTTGCGAGAACGCGGGACGTCGCCGGGGGTGAGGGTCGGCGACGTGGCGTCGTGGGTCCTGCCGAAGAACCGCTCACGCGCGCGCAGTCCGTCGGTCAGCACGAGCGGCTGCGCGGGGCCCGTGCGCTGGGCGCCGTCGACGGCCAGCCGGGTGGGCTCGAGGCCGAGGACCCCGAGGTCGCTGAGGCCGAGCAGGTCCTCCGGCCCCCCCACCACCAGCGGCTGCGTCGCCGACGAGACCACCGGTGCGCCCCCGCCGCTGACCTGGTAGACCTCGACCGCCGGGTACGCCGCCTGCCACCCGCCGTTGACGACGATCCGCCGCGCGCCCTGCTCGAGGTGGCCGTCGCCGCCGACGACCGGTCCGAACGACCGCACCCGGGCGATCCCCGGTGAGGCGGCGAGGGCCTGGTGCACCAACACTGGGTCAGGGACGTCGTCCGAGCGGGTCAGGTCGTTGCGGACGACGAGATAGCGGACTCCAGCCCGACGCAGGTAGTCCGCCAGCCCCGTGGACCCGAGCCCCTGGGCGAATCGTTCCTCGACCGCGTCCAGCATCCGGATGTTCCCCGCGGGCGCCAACGGGATCGCGTTGCGCACCGCCCACCGCGACGTCGAGAGGAACTGCAGTGGCTCGTCCCTCGGCGAGCCCCACACGTAGTCGGCGAAGCCGGAGCCTGGCACCAGCAGGGCGACGCCGTCCCCGGAATCGCGCGCGAGCCACGAGGCAGTCTGCCGCCAGTAGTCCGGGACGGCCACCGTGGCACCCGCCGGGCCGATCCTCCCCGACAAGGCGGGTAGCGCCGCCCCGAGCACCGCGAAGACCGCGAGGGCGACGACGGTCAGCTGGTTCGACCGGCCCAGGAGGCTTGTCAGGGCCGACGACCGCGCGTCGTGGGCCGGTGCCGTCGTCCGCGCGCGGACCATCGAGTCGATCAGCCACGCGAGGCCGATGACCAGCGGCAGCCGCAGGATCGGGTCGAACTTGTGCACGTTGCGCAACGGGGCGAGGGGGCCGTCCAGGAGGTGGTGCAGGTCGGTCGCGAACCATCCCTGCACGGCGCCGGTGTGCCCCAAGGTCACCAGTGCGAGCCCGGTCACCAGCGAGAGCACCAGGAACTGTCGGTGCGGGTTGCGCGGGAGCATCAGGCCGACGAACCCGAAGAACAGCACGACGCCACTGTTGAGCGGCAGGTAGAACTTGGTGATCAGGTCGTTGCCGGCCCGCCACGAGCCGTCGACGTAGGGCACCCAGTCCGACGTCCCTCGCAACGAGTCGAACAGGGTCGTGGGAAACGTGGTGATCGACGAGCTCTCGATGAAGTCGAGGAACGGCGGGCTGTACTTGCCCATGAGGAACAGCGGGACCAGCCACCACAGGGTGCCGAGCGCCGTGAAGACCGGCCACCAGACGAGGAGGGTGCGACGGCGCGGGCCCGGTGTGCGGGTGAGCAGCCAGACCATACCCAGCGGCAGCACGGCGAAGGTGGCCGCCGCGTTGACCCCGCCGACCATCGCCACCGCTGCCGCCGACAGTGCGGCCGCGCGCCGGGCCGAGCCCGCGCTCGCACCCCGCACGAGCGGCAGCAGCACCCAAGGCGCCAGCGCGCTCGGCCACGCCTCGATGGAGATGGGCCCCAGGGTGGTGAGCATCCGCGGCGACAGCGCGTAGGCGAGCCCCGCCACGATGCAGGCGATGTCGGAACGCACCCCCAGCGATCGGGCGACCCGGGCGCAGCCCACGAATGCGACCACCAGGACCAGGCCCAGCCACAGCCGCTGAACCGCCCACCCCGGGACGTCGAGGAGCGAGCCGAGCCAGAAGAACGGCCCCATGGGCCACAGGTAGCCGTAGGCCTGGTTCTGGAGCTGCCCGAAGGCGCCGAGGCCGTCCCACAGGTGCAGAGCCCGAGCCAGGAAGGCGCCGGGTGCCTGGGCCAGGTCGAACTTCGTGTCGCTCACCAGGAAGCCCGGGTCCTGCACGAAAGCGAGTCCGAGCAGGAGCATGCTGACCGCGGCCAGGCGGATTCCCGTCACGGTCGGACGACGGGTGGCGTCCGGGGTGCCGGCGGCGCTCATCTCTTCCGCAGGACGATCACGAGGTTCCACGTCACCGCCTCGCGCAGCACCGGCACCGCCACCAGTCCCCTGGCCCAACGAGGGTGGTAGCGGGGCAGCACGTCGAGGACGTCGGCCTCGGTCTGCCGGCCGGCCCACTCGAGGCCGTCCCGAACCCGGACAGCGAACAGCGACTCGCCGAAGCGGTTCTTCGGCTCGTGGCCGTGCCGGCGCGCGTACCGGCGTCGCGCCCGCATCCCGCCGAGGTAGTGCCAGGGGGCGGTCTCGTGGCCGCCGTGCGGGCCGAACCAGACCGTGTAGCTGAGGAAGACGATGCCGCCGGGCTTGGTCACCCGGACCATCTCGTCGGCCATCGTCCAGGGCTCGGGGACGTGCTCGAGCACGTTGGAGGAGTAGCAGACGTCCACCGACCCGCTGCGGAAGGGCAGAGCCATCCCGCTGCCCAGGACGGTGCCCTCGGGGACCCGTCCGAGCCCGGCGAGCTCCCCGGCGTCCGCGTCCAGCGCCAGGTACGTCGCACCCGCCGAACCGAACGCCTCGCGGAAGTAGCCCGGCCCTCCTCCGACGTCGAGCAGCAGCTTGCCGGCGAGGGGGACGTACCGAGAGAGCTGCTGGACGGAGTCCTCCGCCAGTGCGGTGTAGAAGCGCGCCGGATCGGGCTGCTCGTACCGGAACTCCCGCAGCAGCCGGACGGAACGCCGGAGGTCGGCTCGCCAGGCAGGACTGGAAGCGACGGGCGGGCTCGACACGCGCCGACCCTACCGGAGCGCGACCGGCGTCCGGTCGACTTTGCCGTCCGGCACCGGAGTGGCGAGGTTCACGCTAGCGTTGGCCGGATGCACGACGCAGAACCGCTCGGCGGCCGACACATCGCCTTCTTCAGCTGGCGCGACACCACGAACCCCGAGGGCGGCGGCGCCGAGCGCTACCTCGAGAAGATGGCGCGGGGGCTGGTGGCCCGGGGCTGCCAGGTCACCGTGTTCTGCGCCGCGCACGCGGCAGCCGCGCCCTCGGAGCGGATCGACGGCGTCCGCTACGTCCGCAACGGCACGAAGACGTCGGTGTACCCGCGTGCTGTCTGGTCGCTGCTGCGAGGTCGGTTCGGACACGTCGACCTGGTCGTGGACGTGCAGAACGGGCTGCCCTTCTTCACCCGGCTCGCCACCCGGGCCCCGGTCGTGGTCCTCGTGCACCACGTGCACCGCGAGCAGTGGCCGGTGGTCTACCCCGGGCTCCCCGGCCGGGTCGGCTGGTGGATCGAGAGCCGGCTCGCCCCCTGGCTCTACCGCGCGTGCCAGTACGTCGCGGTGTCCCGGGCCACCAAGTCCGAGCTCCAGCAGCTCGGCGTCACCGGCCCCCGGATCGCGGTCGTCCACAACGGCACCGACCCCGTCGTCGCGACCCGGGCCGGCAAGGCCACCCTCCCCACCGTGTGCGTCGTGGGACGGCTGGTGCCGCACAAGCAGGTGGAGCACGCGATCGACGCGGTCCTCGAGCTGCGGGCGGAGTTCCCCGGCCTCAGGCTGGTCGTGGTCGGGAGCGGCTGGTGGGAGGCGACGCTCCACGAGTACGCCGCGGAGCGCGGCGCCGGCGACACCGTGGTGTTCGAGGGGCACGTCGACGAGCGCCGCAAGAACGAGATCTACGAGACCGCCTGGGTGATGGCGCTGCCCTCGCTCAAGGAGGGCTGGGGGCTGGTCGTCGGCGAGGCCGGGATGCACCGGACCCCGACGGTCGCCTACCGGTCGGCCGGCGGCACCCGCGAGTCGATCATCGACGGCCGCTCCGGCGTGCTGGTCGACGACCAGCAGGACTTCGTCCGCACCCTCCGCACGCTTCTCTCCGACGAGGTGTGCCGGCAGCGGCTCGCCGACGGGGCCGCGGTGATGAGCCGTCAGTTCACCTGGGAGAGCGCCCAGACGTCGTTCGCCGAGGTGGTCGGCACCGTGCTGGCCGGTGGTCGCGTCGACAGCGTCGACGCGACGGAGCAGTGACCCTGGGGGCCGGGACGAGCGTCCCGGTCAGTTGGTCGAGCCGTAGGAGATCACCGGCTGGTTGACGTTCGCGGGAGAGACCCCGCTCGCACCAGTCTGTGAGCTGACGACTCCGAACACGGTCGCCGACGCGACCGCCGCTCCGACGACGATACTCGCAATGGCTCCGACAATGGTTCCCACGCAGTCACTCTCCCTCAGGTCTGGGGCCGAGCGTATCAGCGGCGCACACGTTCGCGGACAGGATGGCGAGACCGATTTCGGCACAGCCGGACGACACCGCTCACCGGCAGCGCCAGGAAGGCTAGCCAGGCGAGGGTCATCGGACCGACCCAGCCTGCCGGCGTCGACCGCGGCCGCACCTGCGAGAGCCGGGTGACCCGCACGTCACCGCTGACCACGATCGTGCCCGCGACCTCGGGCGCCGGTGACGGCGCGCCCCGGTCCACAGCCACCAGGGCGATGCCCTCGGCGGCGAGCCGGCGGGCGCGCTGCGTGGCCGATCCTGCCGCCAGCGCCCGCTCCACGGCCGCCGCGCGGGGGTCCTCCCCGCGCAGCAGCCGGCCGGACACCAGCAGCCGGTCGCTGGCGACGTAGTCGGGCGACAGGTAGCGGCCCAGCGGGTCCAGCACCTTGTGGCGGGCGTTCCAGGCGGGCGCGCGGTAGCTGGTGAACGGCAGCAGCAGCACGTCGCCCTCGGCGCCGGCCGCGACCGCCCGGTCCACCCCGGCCCGTGCCGCGGCGTACGACGACGGGTAGTCGACCGCGCGCAGCCGGCCGGCCAGCCCGAGCGCGGCGTCGGGCAGCACCGCGACCGGGACCAGGACCAGCGCGGCGCCCCAGGCGACCACGTTCACCGGGCCGCGCATCCGGCCCACCATCACCCCGACGCCGTACGACACGGTGCCGACCAGGGCGGGGACGCAGAGCGCCAGCCAGCGGGAGCCGTCCCGCAGCACCCCGGCACCCGGCACCTGGGCCACCGCCCAGCCCACCGGCCCGGGGGCGGCCCAGGTCAGGGTGGCCAGACCCCAGCCCAGCAGCCAGCAGCAGGCGGCGGCCACCACGTGCCGACGGCCCCGCGCCGCCACCCAGGCCCGTGCGCCGAGCGCGGCGAGGACGGCCAGCACCACCAGCGCGACCCAGGCCAGCGGCCCGGTGCGCGAGCCCGGCACCACCTCCGCGTTCCAGATGCCGCCGAGACCGAGGGCGGCGAGCGGTGCCGGCAGCGCGCCCTCCCCCCGGAGCGCGAAGACCTCCGCGCCGGCGGCGTCGGAGGTCGCCGTCGAGGCGTGCAGCAGCCCGGAGACCAGCCACGGCGCGTTCGCGGCCAGCACCAGGGCGAGGCTCACCGCCACGGAACGGGCCGAGCGCCACGTCGTCCCGAAGGCGAGCAGCACGACCGCCGACACCATCCCGGCGCCGGCGCTGAGGCTGCCGAGCGGGAGCAGCCACCACACGGCAGGGGGCACCCGACCCGCCCTGCGGCCACGGCTGCCGGCGAGCACCAGCCACGGCAGCACGGCGTACCCGACCAGCACCGGCCAGTGCCCCATCAGCAGCCGCTCGGCCACGAAGGGGTTCCACTCGACCAGGGACACCGCCGCGAGCCGCGCGACCAGGGAGGTGGCGGGAGCGAGCCGTGCGGCGCCGAGACCGGCGGCGACCAGGCTGCCGAGGAGCACCACCTTCTGGAGCAGCATCCCCGGGACGACCTCGTCGAGCACCGCGACCACGGCGTCGGAGGGCACCGCCCGCGGCAGGCCCGACCCGAGTCCGAGGAACTCCGGCCGGAGCGCCAGGTCCGGCACCCAGACCATGTCGTAGCTGAGTGCGTACCCGAACCCCAGGGCCGGACCGAGCAGCAGGACCGCCAGCGCGACCGCCCACCCCCGCACCAGCCAGTCTCGCCGCGTGCCCACGCTTCCTCCTCCGACCATTCGGGTGGCGCGAGGCTACCCCGCTGTCCAGGGCGTCGCCGCCCTATCCGGACACCGGTCCGCGGGGCGCGGCACCCTCAGCGCCGCTCACGACCTAGGCTTTGTGGGTGAACCTACGCTCGGCGACCCGCACGACCCTGCGCGGCGGTGCCGCGATCGCCGTCGCGATGGCGATCATGAACGTGACCACGTACGGGTTCACCATCCTGGCCGCGCGGCTGCTCGGCCCCGCCGAGTACGGCGCCCTGGCCGCGGTCATGGGCCTGCTGCTCGTCGTCAACGTGCTGTCGCTGGGACTGCAGGCCACCGGCGCCCGCCGGGTCAGCGCCGCTCCCGGCGACCTGGCCGCCATCGAGCGCGAGGTGATGGCCACCAGCTACTCCTCCGCGCTCGCCCTGGGGCTGCTGATGCTGGTGGCCACTCCCCTGGTCACCGCCACCCTCAACCTGGACAGCTGGGCCGCCGCCGCACTCCTCGGCGTCACCGCCGTCCCGCTGACGGTGATGGGCGGCCAGGCCGGGGTCCTGCAAGGCGAGCGCCGCTGGGGCCCGCTGGCCGGGATCTACCTGGCGGTCGGGCTCGGCCGGATGGGCTTCGGGGTCGCCGCCCTCCTGATCGAGCCCGACACGCTCGGCGCGATGGTCGGCGTCACGGTCGGTGCCTTCGCACCGGCGCTGATCGGCTGGTGGGCGCTGCGGCACCCCGCCCGGCGCGGCGCCGGGCACGCCCCGGCGGGCCCGCAGGTAGGCCGGTGGGCCCGCGGCGGCGTGCTGCGGGAGACCCTCCAGAACTCCTACGCGCTGCTGGCGTTCTTCGCGCTGTCCAACGCCGACGTCATCATCGCGCGGAGCACCCTCGACGAGCACCAGGCCGGCCTGTACGCCGGCGGGCTGATCCTCACCAAGGCGGTGCTGTTCCTGCCCCAGTTCGTGGTGGTGATCGCCTTCCCGTCGATGTCCAAGCAGGACGCCGGGCGGCGGATGCACCTGCTCAGCCTGAGTCTGGTCCTGGGCATCGGCGCGGTGACCGTGGTGGGCATCGCGGTGCTGTCCGGGTTCGCGGTCGTGTTCATCGGCGGGTCGCAGTACAGCGACCTCCAGGGCCGGCTGTGGGCGTTCGCACTGATCGGCACCCTGCTGGCGATGCTGCAGCTGCTGATCTACAACATCGTGGCCCGCCAGCGGCAGCGCGCGGTGCTGCTGGTCTGGGGGGCGCTGGCGGCGCTGGCGCTGTCCGCGCCGTTCATCGACTCGCTGACGTTCCTGCTCACCGTCGTGGTGCTCGTCGACACCGCCCTCTTCGTGGTGCTGCTGGTCCGCAGCCTCGCCCCGTCGTACCAGCGCCCGGTGCCGGTCCGCGGCACCGGCGCCTCGAACGTCTCGCACGCCTGAGCGCGAGACCCTCGCCTGCGGTGGCTCAGTGGGCGGCCTCGTGCCAGCTGGCCCCGGTGCCGACCGACACGTCGAGGGGCACGGTGAGCTCGGCGGCGGCGGCCATCTGCTCGCGCACCAGCTCCTCCAGCGCCTCGGCCTCCCCCGGCGCGACCTCGAAGACCAGCTCGTCGTGGACCTGGAGCAGCATCCGGGAGCGCAGTGACGAGGCCGTCAGCGCGGTGTCGACCTTGAGCATCGCCACCTTGATGATGTCGGCGGCGGAGCCCTGGATCGGGGCGTTCAGCGCCATCCGCTCGGCCATGTCGCGACGCTGCCGGTTGTCGCTGGTCAGGTCGGGCAGGTAGCGACGACGGCCCATGATCGTCTCGGTGTAGCCGGTCTTGCGGGCCTCGTCGACCACGGTCGCGAGGTAGTCGCGGATGCCGCCGAAGGTCTCGAAGTACTCCTCCATCAGGCCGCGCGCCTCGGCCGGCTCGATGGCCAGCTGCTGGCCGAGGCCGTAGGCGGACAGGCCGTAGGCCAGCCCGTAGTTCATCGCCTTGATCTTGGCGCGCATCTCGGAGGTCACCTCGCCCGGCTCGACCCCGAAGACCCGGGACGCGGTCGCGGAGTGGAAGTCGCGGCCCGACCGGAACGCCTCGATCAGCAGGGCGTCCTCGGACAGGTGCGCCATGATCCGCATCTCGATCTGGCTGTAGTCGGCAGTCATCAGCGACTCGTAGCCCTCGCCGACCACGAACGCCTCGCGGATCCGGCGACCCTCCTCGGTGCGGACCGGGATGTTCTGGAGGTTCGGGTCGGTCGAGGACAGCCGGCCGGTCGCCGCGATCAGCTGGTTGAAGGTGGTGTGGATGCGACCGTCGGAGGCGACCGTCTTGAGCAGCCCCTCGACGGTCTGCCGCAGCCGGGAGACGTCGCGGTGCCGCAGCAGGGCGAGCAGGAACGGGTGCTCGGTCTTCACGTACAGCGCCTGCAGCGAGTCAGCGTCGGTGGTGTAGCCGGTCTTCGTGCGCTTGGTCTTGGGCATCCCCAGCTCGTCGAACAGCACCACCTGGAGCTGCTTGGGCGAGCCGAGGTTGATCTCCTTGCCGATCACCGCGAACGCCTCGTCGGCGGCGCGCTTCACCTCGCCGGCGAAGTGCGACTCCAGCGACTCCAGCCGGTCCACGTCGACGGCGACCCCGAGCCGCTCCATCTCGGTGAGCACCAGCACCAGCGGCAGCTCGACGTCGGCGAGCAGCCGGGTGCCACCGCGCTCCTCGAGGTCGGTGTCCAGCGCCTCGGCGAGGTCGAGCACCGCCCGCGCCTGGAGCATCGCCACGTCACCGGTGGAGTCCTCCCCCACGCTGTCGAAGGTCAGCTGGCCCTGGTCGCCCGGGTCCTCGGCCTTCAGCTCGCGCTTGAGGTAGCGCAGGGTCAGGTCGGCCAGGTCGTAGGAGCGCTGGTCGGGTCGGGCGAGGTACGCCGACAGCGCGGTGTCGCGCTCGAGCCCGGCGAGCCGCCAGCCACGGGCCGTCAGCGCCAGCATCGGCCCCTTGGCGTCGTGCAGCACCTTCGGCACCGAGGCGTCGGCCAGCCAGCCGGCGAGCACCCGGTCGTCCGCCGGGGTGATCTGCTCGACGTCGAGCCATGCCGCCGCGGCGTCGCCGGAGGCCAGCGCGAGGGCGAACACGTCGCCGCTGCCGGCGCGCCAGGTGCCCTGCACCTGCACGCCGACCCGCCCCGCCGCGGTCCCGTGCGCCTCCAGCCAGCCGGCCAGGTCCCCGGCCCCGAGCCTGGTGGCGTCGAGGTGGAACCCGGAGTCGTCGATCTCCTCCTCGGACTCCAGGGTCGCGAAGAGCCGGTCGCGGAGCACCCGGAACTCCAGGCTGTCGAAGAGGGTGTGCACCTCCTGGCGGTCCCAGGGCTGGGCGGCGAGGTCGGTCGGGGTGGCGGTGAGCGCCAGGTCGCAGACCAGCGCGTTGAGCCGGCGGTTGCGGATCACGTCGCCGAGGTGCTCGCGGAACGAGTCGCCGGCCTTGCCCTTGATCTGGTCGGCGTTGTTGATGACGTTGTCGAGCCCGTCGTACTGGCTGATCCACTTGGCCGCGGTCTTGGGGCCGACCCCGGGGACGCCCGGCAGGTTGTCGGAGGTCTCCCCGACCAGGGCCGCGATCTCGGGGTAGCGGGCCGGCGGCACGCCGTACTTCTCCTGCACCGCCTCCGGGGTCATCCGGGCCATCTCCGAGACGCCGCGACTCGGGTAGAGCACCGTGGACCGGTCGCTGACCAGCTGGAAGGAGTCCCGGTCGCCGGTGCAGATCAGCACCTCGAAGCCCTCGGCGAGCGCCTGGGTGGCCAGCGTGCCGATCACGTCGTCGGCCTCGAAGCCGTCCTTCTCGATGGTGGTGATGCGCAGCGCGCCCAGCACCTCCTTGATCAGCGAGACCTGGCCGGAGAACTCGTCGGGCGACTTGGACCGGTTGGCCTTGTACTCGACGTACTCCTCGGAGCGGAACGTCTTGCGGGAGACGTCGAAGGCCACCCCGACGTGCGTCGGCTGCTCGTCGCGCAGCACGTTGATCAGCATCGAGGTGAAGCCGTAGACCGCGTTCGTGTGCTGGCCGGTGCTCGTCGAGAAGTTGTCGACGGGGAGCGCGAAGAACGCCCGGTAGGCCAGCGAGTGCCCGTCGAGGAGCAGCAGACGGGGCGGCGCGGTGGACGGGTCGGGAGCGGCGGCAGGCTGGTCGGACACGTCCGCCACCCTAGTCGGCACCACCCCCGGAGAGGACCGGCGGTCAGCCGGTCCGCGGGCGGCTCAGGAGGGCCGGGTCTGCGAGCGGCGCATCGACCGGCGCTGCACCAGCACCTGACCGACGCTGCGGTGGGTACGGTTGCCGACCCGGGCGGCGGCCGGGGTCTCCACGGGCAGCTTGGCCCGCATCCCCGCGACTGTCGAGCCGCGGACCACGGCCATCTGGGTGAGACCGAGCCGCGCCATGAACCGGTTGGCGTCACGGGACGAGGCCGAGGCGGCGGCGACGACGTGCGAGGCAGCCGTCTCCTCGGCCCAGCTGACGGTGGCCTCCATCAGCGCGCGGCCCACACCGTGCCGGCGGAACTCCTCGATCACCTGCAGGTGCATCACGTAGACGGCGGACTCGCCGTGAATCGGTGAGAGCCGCCCGCGCTGGAGGTGGACGGCGCCGGCGGCGTGGTCGTCGACGAAGGCGACCAGCAGCCGCTGCTCGGGGTCGGCGGAGACCCGGGTGATGGAGCCGCCGGCCTCCTGGAGGGCCGAGCTGGCGGCGTCGACGTCGGGGGCGCGGTCACCCGCGCCGCCCCACACCTCGACCAGGGCGAGGGCGTCGTCAGGCGCGGCATCGCGGATCTGCACCGGGCTGCGGAACACGGAGGCACCCCTTCCAGCCGGACGGCCGGCACCGGACAAGACCGCGGACCACCCGCGGTCTGGTCCGGCGAGCACTCGCCCCCGACGGCTCAGACACCGGACCGAGGTGAGAGATTACGCCTAACGCGGGCGAATTGGGTAGCCGGGGAATCCCTCCGGTGGACGACCGCGGAAGCGCCGAATTCGAGACGAGGAGTGTCGTGTTTCCGGGGATCGGGACCGTGGTCAACATGACCACCGTGCTGCTCGGCACCAGCATCGGTGTGCTGGTCGGGCACCGGCTGCGCCAGCGCACCCGCGACGTGGTCACCGACGGCCTCGGCCTGGTGACGCTGCTGATCGCCGCGTCCGCCGCCATGAGCATCGGCGATCCCGCCTGGTCGCGTGCGGTCGGCACCAGCGCACCCATGCTGATCGTGCTCGGCTCCCTGATCATCGGCGGCATCATCGGGTCGGTCCTCGGCATCGAGCAGCGCCTCGAGGACTTCGGCGGCTGGCTCCAGGCCCGGCTGCGGCAACGGGCCGGCCGGAAGGGGGGCGGCGGGGGCGGCGCCGACCGGCAGCGGTTCATCGAGGGGTTCGTGACCGCCTCGCTGGTGTTCTGCGTGGGACCGCTGACGGTCCTCGGCGCACTCAACGACGGGCTCGGCAACGGGGCCGACCAGCTGTTCCTCAAGTCCGCCCTCGACGGCTTCGCCGCGATCGCCTTCGCGGCCTCGCTGGGCTGGGGCGTGGGGGCCAGCGTGCTCTCGCTGCTGGTCGTCCAGGGGTCGCTGACGGCGTTGGGCGCCGTGCTCGGGGACGTGCTGCCGGCAGCCGAGGTGGCCGCGCTGACCGCGACCGGGGGCCTGATGCTCGTCGGCGTCGCGCTGCGGCTGCTCCGGATCAAGCAGCTTCCGGTGGGCGACCTGCTCCCGGGCCTGCTGCTCGCCCCGGCGCTGACCGCCTTGGTCGCGGCGGTCCGCTGACCGCCGTACCCCGGTTTGGTTGGCATCACCACACGACACACTCGTTGTGGATTTGTTGTCTCAGACGACCTTGTTACCAGCGGGTTAGTCCTAGTGTGACGTGTTGGCGCGGGGGGCTCGCGTGAATTTGATCTCTGTTCTGTGACGAACGGGAATCACGTACTCGCTATAGTCCCGCGTCAGTGCCGGCCAGTGAGCACGTTGACGAGGCGACAGGAGTCCCATGCACGCCCGCCCCAGAAGCATCTCAGCCCTGATCCTCACGCTGCTCGGCGTCGTCGTGACGGCGCTGCTGATGGCAGGGAGTGGCTCGGCCTCGGCGGCCCAGCCGCGTCAGGCCGACTCGCAGACCTGCGTGAAGCCGCAGCCCCGCAACGACGACACCATCCACATCCAAGGCTGTCTGCTCGACCAGCGCGAGAAACCGGCGGCCGCCGTGCCGGACGTGAAGATCGCGGTCGAGGACTCCGCCGGCAAGGTGGTCGGCAACGGCACCAGCGACGCGACCGGTGTCTTCGACATCGCGCTGCCCGGCACGTCGATCGACAACCTCGGCAACACCTTCACGGTCAAGATCGACAAGGCGTCGCTGCCGAAGGGCGCGGCGCTGCGCAACCCGAAGCAGGTCTCGCTCAAGGTCACTCCGAAGCTCAGTGCCGACATCTTCGTGACCTTCCCGATCGGCAACGCCAGCGCCGCCGAGACCGGGACCGGGGTCCAGGCACTGCAGCTCGCGGTCGGCGGCCTGGTCTTCGCGCTGCTGCTGGCGATGGCGGCGCTCGGCCTGTCGATGATCTTCGGGACGACGGGCCTGACCAACTTCGCGCACGGTGAGCTGATCACCTTCGGCGCGCTCGCGGCCTACTTCGTGGACTCGCTGCCGGGCAGCATCACCATCGCCGGCACCAACGTGACGGTGGCGGTCGCGATCGTGGTGGCCACGATCGCGTCGGCCGGCTTCGGCTGGCTCAACGACAAGGCCCTGTGGCGGCCGCTGCGGCGGCGCGGCACCGGCCTGATCGCGATGATGGTGGTGAGCATCGGCCTGTCGATCTTCCTCCGCAACATCTACCAGTACTTCGCCGGCGCCAGCACCCACCAGTACTCCCAGTTCGCCAGCCCGAAGCCGTACCACCTGGGCCCGATCCTGGTCACGCCCAAGGACATCTTCGTGGTGCTCTTCTCGCTGGTCGTGCTGGTCTCGGTGGTGGTGGCCCTCCAGCGCACCAAGCTCGGCAAGGCGACCCGGGCGGTCGCGGACAACACCGCGCTCGCCGCCGCCACGGGCATCAACGTGGACCGGGTCATCTCCGTGGTCTGGACCGTCGGCGCGATGCTGGCCGGCCTGTCCGGGGTGCTGCTGGGGATGACCCAGGGATTCGACTTCCAGCTCGGCTTCAAGATCCTGCTGCTGGTGTTCGCCGCGACCGTGCTCGGTGGTCTCGGCACCGTGTGGGGTGCCATCGTCGGCGCCATCATCATCGGCCTCTTCGTCGAGGTCTCGACGCTGTTCGTACCGGCCGAGCTCAAGTTCGTCGGCGCGCTCGTCGTACTCATCGTCGTCCTGCTGATCAGGCCCCAGGGCCTGCTCGGCAAGTCCCAGCGGGTCGGATAAGGAGCAGACATGGACTGGCACGTCATCTTCAGCCAAGCCCTCCAGCAGGGTCTCGGCCCGGTCGCCGCGGTGTACTGCCTGGCCGCGATCGGCCTGAACGTGCACTTCGGCTACACGGGTCTGCTCAACTTCGGACAGGCCGGCTTCATGGCCGTCGGCGGCTACGCGGTGGCCTCGTTCGTCGCCACCTGGGGGCTCTCGTTCTGGCTCGGGAGCCTGATCGGTCTCGTGGCCGCCGGCGTCCTCGCGCTGCTGCTGGGTGTCCCCACCCTCCGGCTGCGCGCCGACTACCTGGCGATCGTCACGATCGCGGCGGCCGAGATCATCCGGCAGACCATCGGGTCGGTCACGCTGCTGAAGTACTTCGGCGGCCAGGACGGCCTGCAGGGCTTCAACCGGAGCTTCGCCAGGCTGAACCCGTTCAACGGCCGCGTCGGCATCCCCGGCGTCGTCACCTGGCGGCCCTACGACTTCTGGACCCTGCTGGTCTGCTGGGTGCTGGCCGGCCTGTGCTGCCTCATCGTCTGGGCGCTGATGCGCAGCCCCTGGGGCCGGGTGCTCAAGGGCATCCGCGAGGACGAGGACGCGGTGCGCAGCCTCGGCAAGAACGTCTACGCCTACAAGATGCAGTCGCTGATGATCGGTGGCCTCATCGGTGGCCTCGCCGGCATCATGTCCGCACTCCAGCACTCCGCGATCAACCCGTCCTTCTTCGCGACCGACACGACCTTCTTCGCCTATACGGTGCTGCTCGTCGGTGGCGCCGCACGGGTGCTCGGCCCCGTCGCCGGGACGATCGTCTTCTGGTTCCTGATCAGCTTCCTGGACCTGTTCTTCGGGCAGGCCACGGCGGGCGCCAACCCGCTGATCCCGGACTGGATCATGAACAGCAACCAGGCAAGCCTGATGCGGTTCATCTTCATGGGGCTCGCGCTGATGCTCCTGATGGTGTTCCGTCCGCAGGGAATCTTCGGCGACCGAAGGGAGCTGGCCCTCGATGCCCGCTGACACCACCACGCCCGGCACCGACAAGGTCGACATCTCCGCGGCGCGGGCTGCGCTCCGCGACGTCCCCCACGAGCCCGGCGCCCCCAAGCCCGACCCGATCGTGATCGTGGACGGCGTACGCCGGACGTTCGGTGGTCTCACCGCCGTGAACGTCGAGCACGTGGAGATCCAGCGCGGCGTCATCACCGGCCTGATCGGGCCGAACGGGGCCGGCAAGACCACGTTCTTCAACCTGCTCACCGGCTTCGACCGCCCCGACGCGGGCGAGTGGTCCTTCAACGGGAAGAGCCTGCGCAACGTCCCGGCGTACCGGGTCGCCCGGCGCGGGATGGTGCGCACGTTCCAGCTCACCAAGGTGCTCTCGCGCCTGACGGTGCTGGAGAACATGCGGGTCGGCGCCACGGGCCAGCAGGGCGAGAGCCTGCTGAAGGCCATGTTCGCCCCGTTCTGGCGTGCTCAGGAGCGGGCGAACACCGCCAAGGCCGAGGCCCTGCTCGAGCGCTTCCTGCTGATCAAGAAGCGCGAGGACTTCGCCGGGACGATGTCCGGTGGCCAGCGCAAGCTGCTGGAGATGGCCCGGGCGCTGATGGCCGACCCCGAGCTGGTGATGCTGGACGAGCCGATGGCCGGGGTGAACCCCGCGCTCAAGCAGTCCCTGCTGGGGCACGTGAAGTCGCTGCGCGACGAGGGCCGCACCGTGCTCTTCGTCGAGCACGACATGGACATGGTCCGCGACATCTCCGACTGGGTCATCGTGATGGCCCAGGGCAAGGTGATCGCCGAGGGCCCGCCGGACTCGGTGATGGGTGACCAGCGGGTCATCGACGCCTACCTCGGCTCGCACCACGACCAGGACCTCAGCCCGGACATGGAGGACGAGATCCTCGCCGAGGCGCAGGCCGAGATCCACGACGAGCACGGCGCCACCCCCGCAGCACGCGCCCCCGAAGGAGAGCACCGTGGCTGAGCACCAGACCCCCGACGAGGCGGACGCCGTGACGAGCACCCAGTCGGGCGGCCACGAGGTGGACAGCGGCGAGCGCAGCGCGCACCTGAAGGCCGCCGAGGGCGCCGTCCTCCGGGCGGACGACCTGATCGCCGGGTACCTGCCCGGCGTCAACATCCTCAACGGCGCCGACCTGTACTGCCGGGAGAACGAGCTGGTCGGCATCATCGGCCCCAACGGAGCGGGCAAGTCCACGCTCCTGAAGGCGCTGTTCGGCCTGGTGAAGATCGGGACCGGCACGGTGACCCTCAAGGGCGAGGACATCACCAACCGCCGTGCGGACCACCTGGTCACCAAGGGCATCGGCTTCGTCCCCCAGACCAACAACGTCTTCCCGTCGCTGACCATCCAGGAGAACCTCGAGATGGGGGTCTACCAGCGACCCAAGTCGTTCCGGAAGCGGTTCGAGTTCGTGGGTGACCTGTTCCCGGCGCTGATCGACCGCAAGGCGCAGCGGGCCGGCTCGCTGTCCGGCGGCGAGCGGCAGATGGTCGCGATGGGCCGCGCCCTGATGATGGAGCCGTCCGTGCTGCTCCTCGACGAGCCGTCCGCGGGCCTGTCCCCCGTCCTCCAGGACGAGGTGTTCGTGCAGACCCGGCGGATCAACCGCGCCGGTGTCTCGGTGATCATGGTCGAGCAGAACGCCCGTCGCTGCCTGCAGATCTGCGACCGCGGCTACGTCCTGGACCAGGGCCGCAACGCCTACACCGCCGAGGGCAAGGACCTGATGAACGACCCCAAGGTGATCGAGCTCTACCTGGGCACGCTGGCGGGCAGCAACAACTGACCTGCCGGGTGCCGCGCGGCTCGCCCGCACCACGCTCGTACGACGAAGAAGGGGCCCGACCGGATGGTCGGGCCCCTTCGTCGTGGTCGGTCGATCAGATGACGCCGGTGACGTACTTCAGGTTCGTGTACTTGTTGTCAGCGCCGTACTGGAAGATGCCGATGGTCGCCTTGGTCGGGCTACCGGTGTCGCCCAGGTCGCAGGGACCGGAGACGCCGTCGTAGTCGATGTCCTCGCCCTTCTTCAGCAGGTCGGCGCAGTCCTTGAAGCTGGAGCACTTCGTGCCGTCCTTGGAGACCTTGATGATGTCCGGCGCGAACGTCGTCGGGTCATCGGTCTTGGCCTCGGTCGCGGCGAGAGCGGTCAGCACCGTCGCGTCGTACCCCTCGGGACCGTAGGTGAAGCTGTTCAGCTTGGGATCGGTCTTCAGCATCCGCTGCTTGAAGTCGCCGGTCAGCTCCGCACCCGGGTACGTCGCCTTGACGCCCTTGAGGGTGCCCTTCGCGAAGTCACCGGAGTAGTCGGCGGTGTTGCCGTCCACGAAGTAGGTCTGCAGGTCCTGGGGACCGACACCCTTGGCGATCAGCTGCGGGATGATCTTCTTCGTCTCGTCGAAGGCGACCAGGACGACGGCGTCGGGCTTCGACGCGGCGACCTTGTTGACCTCGGCGGTGAAGTTCTGCGCGTCGGCCGAGTAGAGCTGCTTGGTGACGACGTTGCCGCCGCCCGCCTTGATGCCCTTCTCGATCTGGTTGGCGAGCAGCTCACCGTAGGAGTCCTGGCGGGCCAGGATCGCGACGTTGTTCTTGCCGTCCCCGATCACCGTGTTCGCCATCACGGCACCCTGGAGGACGTCCGAGGGAGCGGTGCGGAAGTAGAGGTTCTTCGGGTCGGTCTTCGGGTCGTCCAGCGCAGGCGAGGTGTTCGCGGGCGAGAACTGCACGACACCGGCGCCGGTGATCTTGTCGATCACGCTGAGCGACACCGACGATGACGCGGCACCGATGATGACGTCGGCGTTCGCGTCGAGCAGCTTGTCGGTCTGGGCACCGGCGATGTCCGGCGTACCGTCGCCGGAGTCGGCCTTGCTCTGCTTGACCGGCTTGCCGAGCACCCCGCCGGCGGCGTTGATGTCGTCGACCGCGGTCTGCACGCCGGCGAACTCCGGCGGGCCGAGGAACGCGAGGTCACCGGTCTGCGGCAGGAGCGTGCCGACCGTCAGGACGCCATCGCCCTTGCCGGCCGGGGCGCTCGAGCTCGTGGCCCCCGAGCCGCTCTTGTCACTCGATGCGGTGTCGCTGCTGTTGCTGCCTCCACACGCCGTAAGGGCGAGGGATGCCGTCGTGAGCACCATGGCCGTGCGCCAGGCGCGGTTTGGGCGAGTCATTGAGCCTCCGTCATGGGGAGTGTTCGCGGTGTCCCCCCACCGGGAACACGCACCGCGATATCTGTTGTGAGGAACCTAGCGCCAATCGAGCGCGCCGACCCGTCCCTCCGACCAATTCAGACAGGCGTTGTCATTTCGTGATCACGGGCCGATGCCCTGGTGTGAGTACGTCCCATTTGCGCAGTCCGCGCGGCGGGCTGGCTCAGGCCGGGTCGGCGTCCCCGGCGATCCCGGGCCCGTGGGTGATCACGCCATCGGCGACCTGGCGCATCGACAGCCGCAGGTCCATCGCGGTCTTCTGGATCCACCGGAAGGCGTCGGGCTCGCTGAGCTGGAGCTGCTTCTGGAGCACGGACTTGGCCCGGTCGACGGCCTTGCGGGTCTCCAGGCGGTCGGTGAGGTCGGCGACCTCGGCCTCGAGCAGCTGCAGCTCGGCGAACCTGCTGACGGCCATCTCGATGGCGGGCACCAGGTCGCTCTTGCTGAACGGCTTGACCAGGTAGGCCATCGCGCCCGCGTCGCGGGCCCGGTCGACCAGGTCGCGCTGGCTGAACGCGGTCAGGATCACCACCGGGGCGAGCCGCTGCTGGGCGATCCGCTCCGCGGCGGCGATCCCGTCGAGCTTCGGCATCTTCACGTCCAGCACCACGAGGTCCGGGCGGTGCAGCTCCGCGAGCTCGACGGCGGTCTGCCCGTCGCCGGCCTGGCCCACGACGTCGTACCCCTCCTCGACGAGCATCTCGGCGAGGTCGAGCCGGATCAGCGCCTCGTCCTCGGCGATCACCACGCGCCGTACGGGGGCGCCCTGCTCTCCACTCACGGGCACAGGCTATACGGCCGGGCGCGTCTGCGGACGACCCGTTCGTGGTCCAAGCCGGGCTCCCCCGGCGCCGGCACCGGCTCGGGTCGGCTAGCCTGTGGCGCGGTCCGCCCCGGTAGCCCAACGGCAGAGGCAGTGGTCTCAAACACCATCCAGTGTGGGTTCGAATCCCACCCGGGGCACCCTGCGAGACCTGCGTTCGCGCCGACTCGACGCCGTCCAGACCTGCGTTCGCGCCGACTCGACGCCGTCCAGACCTGCGTTCGCGCCGACTCGACCCGTGCGATCGCGGCGGTCAGCCGGGACGCTGGTAGGCCGGCGCGACCCGGTTGATCGCGTCGCCCATCCGGTGGATCCGCAGCGCGTTCGTCGACCCCGGGATGCCCGGAGGCGCCCCGGCGATGATGACGACCAGGTCGCCCTCCTGCACGCGGCCGACGCGCAGCAGGTGCTCGTCGACCTGGCGGACCATCTCGTCGGTGTGCTCGACCGGATCGCCGAGGAACGTCTCGACGCCCCAGGACAGCGCCAGCTGCGAGCGGACGACCGGGACCGGGGTGAAGGCGAGCATCGGGATCGGCCCCCGGTAGCGCGAGAGCCGTCGGGCCGAGTCGCCGCTCTGGGTGAAGGCGACGAGGTACTTCGCGCCGACCCGCTCCGCGACCTCGGCGGCCGCCTTGGCGATCACGCCGCCACGGGTGCGCGGCTGCCAGTCGATCGCCGCCATCCGGGCGAGGCCGTGGTCCTCGGTCGACTCGATGATCCGGGCCATCGTCTCGACGGTCCCGATCGGGAACTTCCCGACGCTGGTCTCGCCGGAGAGCATCACCGCGTCGGCGCCGTCGAGGACGGCGTTCGCGACGTCTGAGGCCTCCGCACGGGTGGGTCGCGGCGCGGAGATCATCGACTCGAGCATCTGGGTGGCCACGATGACCGGCTTCGCGTGCCGGCGGGCCACCTCGATGACCTGCTTCTGCAGGAACGGCACGTCCTCCAGCGGGCACTCGACGCCGAGGTCGCCGCGGGCCACCATGAAGCCGTCGAAAGCGTCGACGATCTCCTCGATGTTCTCGATCGCCTGCGGCTTCTCGATCTTGGCGATCACCGGCAGGGACACGCCCTCCTCGCGCATGATCGCCCGCACGTCGTCGGCGTCGGAGGCCGAGCGCACGAACGACAGCGCGATGAAGTCCACCGTCATGTGCAGCGCCCAACGGAGGTCCTCGATGTCCTTCTCCGACAGCGCCGGCACGGAGACCGCGACACCGGGCAGGTTGATGCCCTTGTTGTCACTCACCGGTCCCGCGACCATCACCCGGGTGCGGACGTCGTGGCCGTCGACGGAGAGCACCTCGAGGCGCACCTTGCCGTCGTCGATCAGGATCGGGTCGCCCGCGCTCACGTCGCCGGGCAGGCCGCCGTACGTCGTCGAGCAGATGCTCGCGTCGCCGGGGACCTCCCGTGTCGTGATCGTGAACTCCTCGCCCTCCTCGAGGTGGACCGGGCCGTTCTCGACCAGGCCGAGGCGGATCTTGGGGCCCTGGAGGTCCGCGAAGATGCCGACGCCGCGACCGCTCTGGTCGGAGGCGTCGCGCACCATCTGGTAGACCCGCTCGTGGTCGGCGTACGACCCGTGGCTGAGGTTCATCCGGGCGACGTTCATCCCGGCGTCGACGAGGGCACGGATCTTCTCGGGAGTGTTCACCGCGGGACCCAGGGTGCAGACGATCTTTGCTCTACGCACGGTGACGACCCTAGCGGGCTACCGGTCAGTCACCGTGAGCGGCCGCTGGCTCGTTCCAAGATGTGAACCCCCGAGCGGACTCACACGACCAGCGGACGCTCCGTCGGCGGGATCGGCGACGGCAGCGTCGTCGAACCGGTGAGGAAGGTGTCCACGGCCGCCGCGGCGGCCCGGCCCTCGGCGATCGCCCACACGATCAGCGACTGCCCACGACCCGCGTCACCGGCGACGAAGACGCCCGGCACGGTGGACATGTAGGCGTCGTCGCGCACGATCGCACCCCGCTGGTCGAGGTCGACCTCGAGCTGGGCGACCACGCCGCCCTGCTCGGGGCCGGTGAAGCCCATCGCGAAGAGCACCAGCTCGGCGGGGATCTCGCGCTCGGTGCCCGCGACCTCGCTGAACCTGCCGTCCTTCATCTCCACGTCGACCAGCCGCAGCGCACGGACGTTGCCGTCCTCGTCGCCGAGGAACTCCTGGGTGGAGACCGAGTAGACCCGCTCGCCGCCCTCCTCGTGCGCGGACGACACCCGGAAGAGCATCGGGTACGTCGGCCAGGGCTGGCCGCTCGGCCGGTCCTCGCCGGGCTGGGGCATGATCTCCAGCTGGGTGACCGAGGCCGCCTGCTGACGGGTGGACGTGCCGAGGCAGTCGGCGCCGGTGTCGCCACCGCCGATGATCACGACGTGCTTGCCGGTGGCCAGGATCTGGCCCTCGACCTGCTCACCCAGGGAGGCGCGGTTGGACTGCGGCAGGAACTCCATCGCCTGGTGGATGCCGCCGAGGTCACGTCCGGTGATCGGCAGGTCGCGGGCGACGGTGGCGCCCATCGCCAGCACCACGGCGTCGAAGCGCTCAACGAGCTGCTCGCCGGTGATGTCGCTGCCGACGGCCACGCCGGAGCGGAAGACCGTGCCCTCGCGCCGCATCTGGTCCAGCCGGCGGTCCAGGTGCTTCTTCTCCATCTTGAACTCGGGGATGCCGTAGCGCAGCAGTCCCCCGGGCTTGTCGGCGCGCTCGTAGACGGCCACCGTGTGGCCGGCGCGGGTCAGCTGCTGGGCCGCGGCCAGGCCGGCGGGCCCGGAGCCGACGACGGCGACGGTCTTGCCGCTGAGCCACTCCGGCGGCTGCGGGCGGACCATCCCGGACTCGATCGCCCGGTCGGCGATCGCGACCTCGACGTTCTTGATCGTCACCGGGTCCTGGTTGATGCCCAGCACGCAGGCGGTCTCGCAGGGCGCCGGGCAGAGCCGGCCGGTGAACTCCGGGAAGTTGTTCGTGGCGTGCAGTCGCTCGATCGCACCGTCCCAGTCGTCGCGCCAGACCAGGTCGTTCCACTCCGGGATGATGTTGCCCAGCGGGCAGCCCTGGTGGCAGAACGGGATGCCGCAGTCCATGCAGCGGCCGGCCTGCTTGGTGATGATCGGCAGCAGCGAACGGCCGGCCCCCTCGGGGTAGACCTCGTGCCAGTCGGAGACGCGCTCCTCGACCGGGCGACGCTCGGCGACCGCGCGGCCGTCCTTGAGAAAGCCCTTCGGGTCAGCCATCGATCCAGTCCTCCATCGTCGCTCGCAGGGTGAAGACGCGCTCAGCCATGGAGCGCCTCCATCATGCGGGTGGCGGTCTCGTCCTCGGACAGGCCCTCGTCCTCGGCCTTCTCCTTGGCGGCGAGCACCAGCTTGTAGTCCCTCGGCATCACCTCGGTGAACCGGTGTACGGCGCTCGCCCAGTCGTCGAGCAGCGCCTCGGCGACCGGCGACCCGGTCTCCTCGAGGTGCCGTCGCACCATCCCCTCGAGCTCCTCGGCCGCGTCACCGTCGACGGCGGCCAGCTCGACGAGCTCCTTGTTCACCCGGTTCTCGTCCAGGTCGAGCAGGAACGCCACGCCCCCGGACATCCCGGCGGCGAAGTTCCGGCCGGTCGGGCCGAGCACGACGACCCGTCCACCGGTCATGTACTCGCAGCCGTGATCGCCCACCCCCTCGACGACCGCGGTGGCGCCCGAGTTGCGGACGCAGAACCGCTCGCCGACCTGCCCGCGCAGGTAGATCTCGCCCGACGTCGCGCCGTAGGCGATCACGTTGCCGGCGATGATCTGCTGCTCGGCGTCGAAGGTCGCGGCCCGGTCGGGACGCACCACGATCCGGCCGCCGGAGAGGCCCTTGCCGACGTAGTCGTTCGCGTCGCCCTCCAGGCGCAGCGTCATGCCGCGCGGCACGAACGCCCCGAACGACTGGCCCGCGGAGCCGGTGAAGGTGATGTCGATCGTGCCGTCGGGCAGCCCCTCGCCCTTGTAGCGCTTGGTGACCTCGTGGCCGAGGATCGTGCCCACGGTGCGGTTGACGTTGCGGACCTTCACCTGGGCCCGGACCGGCTCGCCGTGCTCGAGCGCGGCCGCGGCCAGCGCGACCAGCTCGTTGTCGAGCGCCTTGTCCAGGCCGTGGTCCTGCCCGGTCGTGTGGTGCAGCGAGGCGCCCTCGGGCAGCTCGGGCACGTGCAGGATCGGGCGCAGGTCGAGACCGGCTGCCTTCCAGTGCCGGACAGCGCTGCCCACGTCGAGCAGCTCGGCGTGGCCCACCGCCTCCTCGAGGGTGCGGAACCCGAGCTCGGCGAGCAGCTCGCGGACCTCCTCGGCGATGAACTCGAAGAAGTTCACCACGAACTCCGGCTTGCCGGCGTACCGGTCCCGGAGCACGGGGTTCTGGGTGGCGACGCCGACCGGGCAGGTGTCGAGGTGGCACACGCGCATCATGATGCAGCCGGAGACCACCAGCGGCGCGGTCGCGAACCCGAACTCCTCGGCACCGAGCAGCGCCGCCACGATCACGTCGCGGCCGGTCTTCATCTGCCCGTCGGCCTGCACGACGATGCGGTCGCGCAGCCCGTTGAGCAGCAGCGTCTGCTGGGTCTCGGCCAGGCCGAGCTCCCAGGGACCGCCCGCGTGCTTGAGCGAGGTCAACGGGGCGGCGCCGGTGCCCCCGTCGTGCCCGGAGATCAGCACCACGTCGGCGTGCGCCTTGGAGACGCCCGCCGCGACCGTGCCGACCCCGACCTCGGCGACCAGCTTGACGTGCACGCGCGCCGCCGGGTTGGCGTTCTTCAGGTCGTGGATCAGCTGGGCGAGATCCTCGATCGAGTAGATGTCGTGGTGCGGGGGCGGCGAGATCAGGCCCACGCCGGGCGTGGAGTGCCGGGTCTTGGCCACCCACGGGTACACCTTGTGGCCGGGCAGCTGACCACCCTCGCCGGGCTTCGCGCCCTGGGCCATCTTGATCTGGATGTCGTCGGCGTTGGTGAGGTACTCCGAGGTGACCCCGAAGCGGCCGGACGCGACCTGCTTGATCGCGCTGCGCCGCTCGGGGTCGTGCAGCCGGTCGCTGTCCTCCCCGCCCTCACCGGTGTTCGACTTGCCGCCCAGACGGTTCATCGCGACGGCCAGCGTCTCGTGGGCCTCGCCGCTGATCGACCCGTAGGACATCGCCCCGGTCGAGAACCGCTTCACGATCGCGGAGACCGGCTCGACCTCGTCGATCGGGACCGGCTTCCGGTCGCCCTTGAGGGCGAACAGGCCGCGCAGCGTCATCAGCCGCGTGGACTGCTCGTTCACCCGCTGGGTGTACTGCTTGAAGATGTCGTAGCGCCCGGTGCGGGTGGAGTGCTGGAGCCGGAAGACGGTCTCCGGGTCGAACAGGTGCGGCTCGCCCTCCCGGCGCCACTGGTACTCGCCGCCGATGTCGAGGGAGCGGTGCGCCGGCGGCAGGCCGTCGACCGGGTAGGCCTTGCGGTGCCGCAGCGCGACCTCCTCGGCGACGGTGTCGATGTCGATGCCGCCCAGCTTGCTGGTGGTTCCGGTGAAGTAGCGGTCCACGAGCGGCTGGGCCAGCCCCAGCGCCTCGAAGATCTGCGCCCCGGTGTACGACGCCACCGTGGAGACGCCCATCTTGCTCATCACCTTGAGCACACCCTTGCCGAGCGACCGCTGCAGGTTCTTCACGGCCTGCTCGGGCTCGACCTCGACGTAGTACCGGTCGCGGGCCAGGTCCTCGACGGTCTCCATGGCGAGGTAGGGGTTGACCGCCGCGGCGCCGTACCCGACGAGCAGCGCGACGTGGTGCACCTCGCGGACGTCGCCGGCCTCGATCACCAGGCCCACCTGGGTGCGGGTCTTCTCCCGGACCAGGTGGTGGTGGACCGCACCGGTGAGCAGCAGCGACGGGATCGGCGCGAGCTCCGCGGTGGAGTGCCGGTCCGAGAGCACGATGATCCGCGCACCGTCGGCGATCGCCGCGGACACCTCGGCACAGACCTCGTCGATCCGCTCGGCGAGCCCGGCTCCCCCGCCCTCGACCGGGTACAGGCCCCGGGAGACGTGGGTGGCGTAGCCGGGCAGGTCGCCGTCACGGTTGATGTGCCGGATCTTGGCGAGCTCGTCGTTGGTGATCACCGGGAACGGCAGCACCAGCTGGCGGCAGGACGCCGGCGTCGGCTCCAGGAGGTTCGACTCCGGGCCGATCATCCCCGACAGCGAGGTGACGAGCTCCTCGCGGATCGCGTCCAGCGGCGGGTTCGTGACCTGTGCGAACAGCTGGGCGAAGTAGTCGAACAGCAGACGCGGCCGCTCCGAGAGGGCCGCGACCGGGGTGTCGGTGCCCATCGAGCCGATCGGCTCGGCACCGGTCTTGGCCATCGGCGTGAGGAGGACGCGCTTCTCCTCCTCGGTGTAGCCGAAGATCTGCTGGCGACGGGTGACCGAGGCGTGCGTGTGCACGATGTGCTCGCGGTCGGCGAGGTCCTCGAAGCGGACGATGCCGGCGTGCAGCCACTCGTCGTACGGGTGCTCGGCGGCGAGCTCGCCCTTGATCTCCTCGTCCTCGATGATCCGGTGCTCGGCGGTGTCCACCAGGAACATCCGGCCGGGCTGCAGACGGCCCTTGCGGACCACCGTCGCCGGGTCGATGTCGAGGACGCCGACCTCGGAGGCCAGCACCACCAGGCCGTCGTCGGTGACCCAGTAGCGCGACGGGCGCAGGCCGTTGCGGTCGAGCACTGCGCCGATCTGGGTGCCGTCGGTGAAGACCACGCAGGCGGGGCCGTCCCACGGCTCCATCATCGAGGCGTGGAACTCGTAGAACGCCCGGCGGGCCTTGTCCATCTCGGCGTGGTTCTCCCACGCCTCGGGGATCATCATCAGCACCGAGTGCGGGAGGCTGCGGCCGCCCATGTGCAGCAGCTCGAGCACCTCGTCGAAGGACGCGGAGTCCGAGGCGCCCGGCGAGCAGATCGGGTACAGCCGGTCCAGGTCGCCGGGGATCAGGTCGCTGGACAGCAGCGCCTCGCGGGCGCGCATCCAGTTCCGGTTGCCCATCACGGTGTTGATCTCGCCGTTGTGGGCGATGAACCGGAACGGGTGCGACAGCGGCCAGCTCGGGAACGTGTTGGTGGAGAACCGGGAGTGCACCACGGCCACCGCCGAGGCGACCCGCTCGTCGACCAGGTCGGGGTAGAAGTGGTCGAGCTGGTCGGTGGTGAGCATGCCCTTGTAGGCGATGGTGCGCGAGGACAACGACGGGAAGTACACATCGGTCTCGTGCTCGGCGCGCTTGCGCAGGCAGAAGGCGAGCCGCTCGAGCGCCATCCCGACCAGCCGGCCGCTGCTGGCAGCGACGAAGACCTGGCTGAAGGTCGGCATCACCGACAGGGCGGTGGCCCCGAGCATCGAGGAGTCGACCGGGACGTCGCGCCAACCGATGACGGTGAGCCCCTCCTCGGCGGCGATCTCCTCGATGCGACGGCGGGTCTTGGCGACCTCGCCGTCGTCGCCGGGCAGGAACGCGGTGCCGACCGCGTAGCAGCGGGCCTGCGGCAGGTCGAAGTCGACGACCTCGCGGAAGAACGCGTCCGGGACCCCGAGCAGGATTCCCGCGCCGTCACCCGAGTCCGGCTCGGCGCCGGTGGCGCCGCGGTGCTCGAGGTTGCGCAGGGCGGTGATCGCCTTGGCCACGATGTCGTGGCTGGCCTGGCCGGTCAGGGTGGCGACGAACGCGACCCCACAAGCGTCGTGCTCGTGGAGTCCGTCGTAGAGGCCCTGGGGCGGCGGGAACGCGTGCATGGGGCATTCCTCCCGTCGTCGTGACGCCGCGGGTCCGGGCCGGGAGGGCCGGGACCTGGCGCTGCTCATGCTGCTGTGGCAGGGGACGACATTGGCCCATGCGGAATCGAAATGCTACATCACGGCCACCGGCCGCTCCTCCGCCCTGCGACGGCCGGTTCACAGTCCGGACAGGTCCGGGCGGCCCCCCTCCACGGGGCGCGGTCAGCCGATCCCGGCGCCGCCGACCATGCTCCCGAAGGCGTAGGTCGCCCCCGCGGCGGCCGCGCCGAGCAGCATCTGCCGCAGCCCGCCGTACCACCAGGTCCGGCTGGTCAGCTGGGTGACCACCGCGCCGCAGGCGAAGAGTGCGACAAGTGTCACGGCCAGCCCCGGCAGCAGGCTGTTCGCGCCGAGCAGGTACGGCAGCACCGGGATCAGCGCGCCGACCGCGAAGGACAGGAACGACGACCCGGCGGCGACCAGCGGCGAGGCCAGGTCGTCGGGGTCGACGCCGAGCTCCTCACGGGCGTGCACGGTGACGGCGTTGTCGACGTCGACGTGGATCTGCCGGGCCACCTCGGCCGCGAGCTCCGGGGCCAGCCCCTTGGCGACGTACATCGCGGCCAGCTCGGCGGTCTCACCCTCGGGGTTGCGGATGATCTCGCGGCGCTCCTTGGCGATCTCCCGCTGCGCGGCCTCGGACTGGCTGGCCACCGAGGCGTACTCGCCGGCCGCCATCGAGAAGGCGCCGGCGGCGAGCCCCGCGAGGCCGGCCAGCACCACGGCCGAGGAGTCGGCGTGGTTGCGGGTGCCGGCGGCGACGCCGGCGATCAGGGCGAGGTTGGAGACCAGGCCGTCCATCGCGCCGAAGACGGCCGGGCGCAGCCACCCACCGGTGACGTCCGGGTGCTCGTGGTCGACGTCGGGCGCGTCGGGGCTCAGGGCTTCGGCGGTCATGGGCGAAAACTACCCAAGCGGGGCGCGGTTTTCATCGAAGGACAGCCTCACCTGACCTCGGTGGCGCCGTCCCCCCGACCGTCCGTTGGATGCTGGGCCGGATGCTGGGCCGGATGCTGGGCCGGGTCCTCCGCTGGTGCCGCCCGCCGGTCCGTCCACCGGGCCGTCGCCGGCACCCTCCACGTCACCGTCCACCGGGCCGTCGCGCAGCACGGACTCCTCCCGGCCGGGGTGGCGCCGGCCGACGACCACGAAGTACGCCGTCGCGAGCAGGAAGACCACGATCGAGGTCCACACGTTGAGCCGCAGACCGAAGACGTCGTTGGCCTCGACGGTGTCGATGCGGAGGTACTCGATCCACCCGCGCCCGGCGGTGTAGGCCATCACGTAGAGCGCGAAGGCCCGCCCGTGCCCCAGCCGGAACCGGCGGTCGGCCCAGAGCACCAGCCCGGCCACGCCGAGGTCCCAGCAGAACTCGTAGAGGTAGGTGGGGTGGAACGTCGCGTAGGCCTCGTAGCCGGGAGGCCGCTTGTCGGGAGCGATCTCCAGGCCCCAGGGAAGCGTCGTCGGCTTGCCGAACAGCTCCTGGTTGAACCAGTTCCCCCAGCGGCCGATCGCCTGGGCGACCACGATCCCGGGCGCCAGCGCGTCCGCCATCGGCGGGAGCCTGAGACCCATCCGCCGGCAGCCGATCCACGCGCCCACGCCGCCGAGGGCGACCGCTCCCCAGATGCCCAGGCCGCCCTGCCAGACGTAGAGGGCGGCGACCGGGTTGCCGCCGTGGCCGAAGTAGCGGGCCGGGTCGGTGATCACGTGGTAGAGCCGGCCGCCGACCAGGCCGAACGGGACCGCCCAGATGGCGATGTCGGAGACCTGCCCGCGGACGCCGCCGCGGGCCACCCAGCGACGCTCCCCCATCCAGATCGCGACCGCGACGCCGAGGATGATGCACAGCGCGTAGCCGCGGATCGGCAGCGGGCCGAGGTGCCAGACGCCCTGGCTGGGGCTGGGGATGAACAGCGCAGTCACAGTCCGGGCACCTTGTCCTCGAGGATCTTGCCGATGTCGGTGGTGAGGGACGCGGGGCTGGTCCCCTCCGTCCAGACGAACGGCGCCCGGCCGTCGGGCAGCAGCCCGACGATCTGGGTGCCGTGCGCGACGTCGTAGCCGCCGGAGGCGAGCTTGTGTCCCTGGTCGATCTCGACGTCCATCGACCTGCCCAGCCGGACGATACGGCTCAGGTCGCCGGTGAGCCCGTCGAAGGACGGGTCGAAGCGGTCCAGGTAGCCCCGCAGCACCGGCGCGGTGTCGCGGCGCGGGTCGGTGGTCACGAAGACCATCCCGACCCCGCTGCGCCGCTCGGGTGGCAGCCGGACCACGGCGGAGGCGATGTTGGCCATCACCACCTGGCAGGTGTCGGGGCAGTTGGTGTAGCCGAAGAACACCAGGGTCAGCGGCTTGGTGGCGATGCCGCGGAGGCTCGCACGGTGTCCGGCCGCGTCGTCGAGAGCCACGTCCGGGACGGCGTACGGCGTGGGCAGCACCACCCCGGCCAGGCCGTCGTCGTCGTGGCTGGTGAAGCCGGAGACGGGGCTCTGGGCGGCCGAGTCGTCCTGGGCTGCGCACCCGGTCAGGGGGAGCACGACGAGAGCCGTGAGCGCAGCGAGGGTGCTGCTACGCACGCCTGACCCCGTCGGCGAGGTCGGCGGTGAGCTCGGTGAGCGCCGCGAGACCGGCCACCCGGTCCGACCCGGCGTCGAGGATCCGCCGGACGAACGCGGACCCGACGATCACACCGTCGGCGTAGCGCGCCACCTCGGCGGCCTGGCGACCGTCGGAGACCCCGAGCCCCACACCCACCGGCAGGTCGGTCACCGACTTGACCCGCGAGACCAGCGGGCCGGCCAGGTCGCTGGAGACCTCCCGTGCCCCGGTGACGCCCATCACCGCGGTGGCGTAGACGAACCCGCGGCAGGCCTCGGTGGTGCTGCGCAGCCGGGCGTCCGTGGAGGAGGGGGCGACCAGGAAGATCTTGTCCAGGCCGTGCTGGTCGGCGGCGGCGATCCAGTCCCCGCCCTCGTCGGGCACCAGGTCGGGCGTGATCAGGCCCGCTCCTCCGGCGTTCGCGAGGTCGGCGGCGAACTTCTCCACGCCGTACCGCACGACCGGGTTCCAGTAGGTCATCACCACGGTCGGGGTCCCGGTCCCGGCGACCGCCTCGACGGTGCGCAGCACGTCGCTGGTGCGGGTGCCGGCCTCCAGGGCCTGCTGGGCGGCGGCCTGGATCGTGGGGCCGTCCATCACCGGGTCGCTGTAGGGCAGCCCGACCTCGATCACGTCGCAGCCGGCCGCGACCATCGCCCTCATCGCCTGCACCGACCCGTCGAAGTCGGGGAACCCGGCCGGCAGGTAGCCGATCAGGGCAGCCCGGCCCTCCGCCTTCGCCGTGGCGAAGGCCCGCTCGACGCTCATGCCTGAGGCTCCAGCGGCGCGTTGTTGCCCGACCCCTCGCCCGGGACGCCGCCCGGCAGCCCGGTCTCGTCGTCGGGGCGGGTGGCACCCAGCCCGAACCACTCGATCGCGGTGCCCATGTCCTTGTCGCCGCGACCGGAGAGGTTCACCAGGATCGTGGACCCCGGCTGCTCCTTCGCGACCTGCAGGGCACCGGCGATCGCGTGCGCGGACTCGATCGCGGGGATGATGCCCTCGGTGCGGGACAGCAGCGAGAAGGCGTCCATCGCCTCGGTGTCCGTGATCGGCCGGTACGCCGCCCGGCCGCTCTCCGCGAGGTAGGCGTGCTGGGGACCCACGCCGGGGTAGTCGAGGCCCGCGGAGATCGAGTGCGACTCCTTGGTCTGGCCGTCCTCGTCCTGCAGCACGAAGGTGCGGGCGCCGTGCAGCACCCCGAACTCGCCGGCGTAGATGGTCGCGGCGTGCCGCATCGTGTCGACGCCGTCACCGGCGGCCTCGCAGCCGATCAGCTGCACGTCGGCGTCGTCGACGAAGGCGGCGAACAGCCCGATCGCGTTGGAGCCACCGCCCACGCACGCGACCGCCGAGTCCGGCAGCGCGCCGGTCAGCGCCAGGCACTGGGCCCGGGCCTCGTCGCCGATGCCGCGGCAGAAGTCCCGCACCATCGACGGGAACGGGTGCGGACCCGCGGCGGTGCCGAACAGGTAGGCGGTGTCGTCGACGCTGGCGACCCAGTCGCGGATCGCCTCGTTGATGGCGTCCTTGAGCGTGCGGGAGCCCGAGGTCACCGAGACCACCTCGGCGCCGAGCAGGTGCATGCGGGCGACGTTGAGCGCCTGCCGCTCGGTGTCCACCTCGCCCATGTAGACCACGCAGTCCAGGCCCAGGTACGCCGCCGCGGTCGCCGAGGCCACGCCGTGCTGGCCGGCCCCGGTCTCGGCGATCACCCGGGTCTTGCCCATCCGCTTGGTCAGCAGCGCCTGGCCGAGGACGTTGCGGATCTTGTGGGCGCCGGTGTGGTTGAGGTCCTCTCGCTTGAGCAGGATCCGGGCCCCGGCGAGCTCCGAGAGCCGGGTGGCGTCGTACAGCAGGCTCGGCACCCCGGCGTACTCACGCAGCAGCCGCTCGAACTCCCCGGTGAAGGCCGGGTCCTGCATGGCCTCCTGCCAGGCGACCGTGAGCTCCTCGAGGGCCGCCATCAGCGCCTCGGGCATCATGCGGCCGCCGAACCGGCCGAAGCGGCCGTCGGACTGGAGATCGGGAAGGGATGGTGCGGACATGCGGTGTGGCTCCTCAGTCGCGTTGTCTCAGGGCCGGGTGGGACCCCGCGGCGACGAGGTCGGCGACCGCGGCGCGGGGGTCGGTCCCCTTGACCAGGGTCTCGCCCACCAGGACGACGTGCGCGCCCTGCTTGGCGTACTCGAACACGTCGTGCGGCCCTCGGACGCCGGACTCGGCGACCCGGACGACGCTGTCGGGGATGCGGGGGGCCAGCCTCGCGAAGGTGTCCCGGTCGACCTCCAGCGTCTTGAGGTTGCGGGCGTTCACGCCGACCAGGGTGGCCCCGGCGGCGAGCGCGCGGTCGACCTCCTCCTCGTCGTGCACCTCGACGAGCGGGGTCAGCCCGATCGACTGGGCCCGCTCGACGAGCGCCTCGAGCTGGTTCTGGGTGAGCGCGGCGACGATCAGCAGGGCCAGGTCGGCACCGGCCGCACGGGCCTCCCACAGCTGGTAGGAGGTGACGATGAAGTCCTTGCGCAGCACCGGGATCCCCACGGCGGAACGGACCGCCTTGAGGTCCGCGAGGCTCCCGCCGAAGCGCCGCCTCTCGGTGAGCACGCTGATGGTCGCGGCGCCGCCGGCCTCGTAGTCTGCGGCCAGGGCGGCGGGGTCCGCGATGTTGGCCAGGGCGCCCTTGCTCGGGCTGGAGCGCTTCACCTCGGCGATCACGCTGACCCCGGACGCCCGGAACGCCGGCATCGGGTCGAGCGCCTCGCGCGCATGCAGGGCAGCCTCCTTGAGCGCCGCCAGAGGCGTGCTCGCCTCGCGTTCCGCGAGGTCGACGCGGACTCCGTCGATGATCTCGTCGAGAACGGACATGCACACCTCTCCTTCGCCGGGACGCTCAGGACCCTAGACTCTCACGAGACCGGATCCGCTTCGAAGCCGCGCCCGCACAGACGACCGGAGACCCGATGAGCCAGCCACCCGGACCGCCCGACCCGCAGGACCCGTGGGCTGCCCCCACGGGTGACCCGGGCCGCGCTCCCGAGCAGCCGGGACCCGCCCCGGAGCAGCCGGGCCATGGCCAGCCGCCGTACCAGCAGCCCGGCTACGGCCAGCCGCCGTACGGGCAGGGCGGCTACCCGCAGCCGCCCTCCGCCTCCCAGCCCTACGGCCAGCAGCCCTACGGCCAGCAGCCCTACGGGCAGCCCCCCTACGGCCAGGCCCCCTACGGGCAGCCGGGGTACGGCCAGCCCGGCTACCCGCGCAGCAACGGGAAGGCGGTGGCGGCGCTGTGGACCGGGGTCGGCGCGATCGTGCTCAGCCTGTGCTGCGGGGTGGGGATCCTGGCCGGCCCGGTGGCGATCGTCCTGGGCGTCAAGGCACGGGGCGAGATCGTCGCCCGCGGCGAGCAGGCCGGCACCGGGATGGCGACCGCAGGGATCGTCACCGGTGCCGTGGCGATCGTGCTGAGCATCGCGCTGGTCGCGCTGATCGTGCTGGCCTTCGCCTCCGGCACCACCAGCTACAACCTGGACCAGACCCGGGTCTGAGGGCTCCGCCACGGCGAGCCGTTCCCGGTCCGTCGGACCAGCTCGTCGCCTGATGCCCCGGCTGGTCGCCCGTCGCCAGCGCCGGGACCGCGACTCTCCCGTCCGCGCGCCCAGGCCGTCCCGGTCACCACAACCGCTCGTGCCGACCGGTTGTGGTGAAGTAGCGACGCTTCTCCTCGCCACAGTCGGTCGTGACGACCGGAGGTGGTGGGCACCGTCGGCGCGTGCCGGACCCAGAGGGCCTCGACGTCCACCGCGTGGTTCCGGCTCGCGGTCGACGGTGGACCTGCCCGAGCGCGTCGCGGTCATGAACGCGCCGGTCACCGGCCCCCGCGCCTCCGGGTCAGGGCGCCAGCCAGCCGGCGAACGCCTGGTTGCGGAGCACCCAGAACACCACGGCGACCACCCCGAGCAGCACGCACGCGGCGACCACCCGGTGGGCGCTGAGCGGGCGTACGACGCCCCGCCAGCCGTCGAGCATCGATCGCAGCCACCAGGCCGCGACGAATGGCAGGGACGCCACGAACACCAGGTTGGACGAGGCGGCGCCGACGACGTCGCCCCGGGTCAGGTCGTTGACCGCCCGCAGCCCGCCGCACGCCGGGCAGTAGGTGCCGGTGACCATCAGCCACGGGCAGGCGCCCCAGCTGCCGCCCTCGTGCGGGTCCCGGACGTGCAGCAGCACGCTGCCGGCCACGACGGCCGCGGCGACCAGCGTCGGCCCCTTGACCCGCTGCCACCGGCGACGGGGATCCACCGGGGCCGGCCGGGTGCCCGTGCCGGTCGCGCCCCTGACGGTCGAGCCGGTCACGGTCGCACCGGGCTCAGCTCCGGGAGTCGGCGGCCGGCTCGCCGGCCTCGGCGCCCAGGCCCATCTTCTGCATGACCTTGCCGACGATCGGGCCGACGACCGCGATCACCACGCCGACCCAGAACATCGGCCAGCTGCCGACGACGAGCCCGAGGCCGCCGACGGTGAAGCCCACCAGGATGATCAGGACGCCGGTCCAGGCGGCCGGGGTGTTGCCGTGGTGAGCCATCGCGGCTGAGCTCCTCGCAGATCGGTGAGGTGGACGGGCACCATGATAGGTGTTCGGGCCGGGATCCTAGGCTGTCGGGTCGTGTCCCTGGTCCAGGGCACGCCACAGGTCCTGCTCGGTCTGCGGCTCCGCTGCCCGGGCTGCGGGTGCGTCGTACCGGCTGCCCATCGCCGGCCAGCGCGGGGCGGCGACCACGGCGACGACGAAGGCGGCCAGCGTGAGCAGCGCGGCGACGGCGCAGACGAAGAACCACGCGGTCAGCGAGGTGCTGAACGCGTCGCCGGTGCCACCCTTGGCGAGCACCGCCCGTACCGCGTCGTCCTGGGCCCGCCCGGAGGAGGCCACGGTCGCGGTGACCACCCCGGCGGCGGCGAGCGCGCCGACCACCGCGACCACCCGCCGGGCGCGGCCGCGCAGCACCAGCACCACGCCCCAGGCGGCGAGGGACACCAGCGCGAGGGCGACCGCGAGCGGCGCCGACGACGAGCCGGTCGCGGAGGCCGCGACGTCGATGCCCGCCGAGCGGCCGGAGGCGTGCGCCCAGCTCCGGGACGCGGCGACCGCGGTCAGCGCCGCGGCCGTCAGGCCGACCAGGACGGTGAGGCCGAAGGACCTGCTGCGGGTGCGCTCAGCCATCGGAGAGCGGCAGCACGGTGGCGTCGAAGCAGGTGTGGTCCCCCGTGTGGCAGGCCGGACCGCTCTGGTCGACCTTGACCAGCAGCGTGTCGCCGTCGCAGTCCAGCCGCACCTCGTGCACCGCCTGCCGGTGGCCCGAGGTCTCGCCCTTGACCCAGTACTCCTGCCGCGAGCGGCTCCAGAACGTCGTCCGCCCTGTGCTCAGCGTGCGGTGCAGCGCCTCGTCGTCCATCCAGCCGACCATCAGCACCTCACCCGTGTCGTGCTGCTGGACGACGGCGGGGACGAGTCCGTCGGCGTCGCGCTTGAGGCGGGCCGCGAGGGCGGGGTCGAGGGAGGACATGCCCCCAGTATCCCGGCCGGGACCAACGCCTCCGACGCGCGGGTCAGCGCACGGACTGCTGGGCGACCCAGCTCGCGTGCAGCCGTCCGTAGACGCCGCCCTCGGCGACCAGCGCGGCGTGCGCACCCCGTTGCACGATCCGGCCACGGTCGACCACGACCACCTCGTCGGCCCCCTCCGCGGTCGACATCCGGTGCGCGATGGTGACCGACGTCCGGCCCTTGGTCAGCCGCTCCAGGGCCCGGGCGATGCGCATCTCCAGGGCCGGGTCCACCGCGCTGGTGGCCTCGTCGAGGACCAGCAGGTCGGGGTCGGCGAGGTGCGCCCGGAGCAGGGCGACCAGCTGCCGCTCGCCGGCCGACAGCGACTCACCACGCTGGCCGACCCGGGTGTCCAGGCCACGCGGCAGCGTGTCGAGCCAGTCGGCGAGCCCGAGCTGGGCGACGGCGGCCAGGATCTCGGTGTCGGTGGCGTCGAGCCTGCCGTAGAGGACGTTCGAGCGTAGCGTGGCGTCGAACAGGAAGCCCTCCTGCGGCACCAGCACCACCCGCTGTCGCAGCGAGGAGAACGGCACGTCGCGCAGGTCGACCCCGTCGAGCCGAACGGTGCCCGTGCTGGGGTCCATCAGCCGGGTCAGCAGCTTGGCGAGGGTGGTCTTGCCCGACCCGGTCTCCCCGACGACGGCGACCCGGGTGTCCGGCTCCAGGCGCAGGTCGATGTCGTGCAGGACCGGCGTACCCCCGGGGTAGGCGAACCCGACCGCGTCGAACTCGATGGTCACCGGCCGCTGCGGCAGCGGGGTGCCGGCCTCCCCCGGGTCGACGACGTCGGCGGGGGTGTCCAGGATCCCGATCACCCGGCGCCACCCGGCGATGGCGTTCTGCGCGTCGGTGAGCACCTGGGTGCCGATCTGCACCGGCCCCACGAACAGCGTCACCAGGAACGCGAAGGCGAGCACCTTGCCGGCGGTGATCTGGCCGTCGACGCCGAGCAGCACCCCGACGATCAGCACCCCGGCGTTCGCCAGCCCGGCCGAGACGCCGCCGAGCGAGAACGAGAACGCGGTCAGCCCCTGCGCGCGGGTGCTGGCCTCCTTGTAGCGGTCGATCGCGGTGTCGATCCGGTCCTGGGTGCGCGCCTCGATCGCGTAGGACCGGACCGTCGCGGCACCGACGACCGGCTCCGAGACGGCGCTGAGCATGTGCCCGACCTGCTGGCGGACCACGCCGTACGCCGCGGAGAGGCGGCGCTGGAAGAACCGGAGCGAGGCGAACAGCGGCAGGAAGCAGACCCAGACGACGATCGTCAGCTGCCAGCTGTAGATGGCCATCACCACCGTGGCGATGACGATCTGGCCGACGCTGACGATCGAGATGATGCCGCCGAAGATCAGGAACTGGGACACCTGGTCGACGTCGCTGGTGACCCGGGAGACCAGCGCTCCGCGGCGCTCGGTGTTCTGGGTGAGCAGCGGCAGGTCGTGCACGTGCCGGAAGGCCTTGACCCGCAGCGTGGCCAGCCCTCGCTCGGCGCTGGTGAACAGCCGGTAGGTCATCTGGTAGGACGCCATGGCGGTCACCAGGACCGCGACCGCCGCGACGACGGTGATCACGCCCACGAACCGGAGGTCGGGTCCGCCGGCGGCGTTGACGCCCTTGTCGAGGGTCTGCTGCACCGCGACCGGCACGACGATCCGGCCGATCGTGGAGAGCACCGCGAAGGCCAGCGTGCCGCCGATGCCGTCCTTGAGCTCGGGGGAGAGCTCGATGCCGCGGGCGATGGTGCGCATCGCGGAGATCGACTCGCCGGTGTCCAGGTGGGTGCCGGACGTGGCTGCCGGGCTGCTCATCGGACCGCCACCTCGTCGTCGATCTCCTGCTCGTAGGCGTTCACCAGGTCGGCGTAGCCGGGGTTGCGGGCCAGCAGCTCGGTGTGGGTGCCCTGGTCGTCGATGCGGCCCTCCCGGAGGTAGACCACCTCGTCGGCGAGCGCGATCGTGGCCTTGCGGTAGGCGACCACCAGCACCGTCGACGCGGCGTCGCCGGCGCGCAGGGCAGCCAGGATGCGGGCCTCGACCTCGGGGTCGACCGCGGAGGTCGCGTCGTCCATCACCAGCAGCCGGGGTCGCCGGACCAGGGCCCGGGCCAGCGAGAGCCGTTGCCGCTGGCCGCCCGACAAGGTGGTGCCCCGCTCCCCCAGCCGGGTGTCGAGACCGTCGGGCAGCGCGGCCACGAAGCCGTCGGCCTGGGCGGTGCGCAGCGCCGCCCACACAGTCTCGTCGGGCACGTCCGCGCCGAGCCCGACGTTGCCGCGCACGGTGTCGTCGAACAGGAACGCCTGCTGCGGGACCAGGGCGGCGTTCTCGGCCAGCTGGCCGGCGGCCAGGTGGCGCAGGTCGAGCCCGTCGAGCAGCACCTCCCCCTCCGCGGGGTCGACGAGCCGCAGCAGCAGCGAGGTCAGCGTGCTCTTGCCGCTGGCCGTCGCGCCCACCACCGCGACGGTGCGGCCCGGGGCCACCGAGAAGCTGAGGTCCTCCAGCAGCGGCGGGCCGTCGGTGTAGCGGTAGCCGAGGTGTCGTACGTCGAGACGGGCCCCGGCCCCGGCTGGGGCGAGGACGCGGTCGCCGTACGCCATCTCGCCGGTGGCGTCGAGGACCGCCGAGACCCGGTTGAAGCCGACGACGCTGCGCGGGAACTCGCCGACCAGCCAGCCGAGCGAGCGGATCGGGAAGGACACGATCGTGAGCAGGTAGGCGATGGTGACGACGTTGCCGGCGTCGGTGAGGCCCTGCTCGACCCGGACCACGCCGACGGCGAGGACGGCCAGCACGCCGAGGCTCGGGAGGGCCTCGAGGACCGGGTCGAACGCGGCCCGGACCCGGCCGGCGCGGACGTTCACGTCGCGCAGCTGGTCGGCCTTGCGGGCGAACCGCCCGGTCTCCTCGGTCTCGCGGCCCAGGCTCTTGACCACCAGGGCGCCGTCGAAGGACTCGTGGGCGACCTCGCTGAGCTCGGCTCGCAGCGCCTGGGCTCGGGTCATCAACGGCGACTGGAGCTTCTGGTAGATCACGTTGACCGCGATCACCACCGGGAACACCAGCAGCCCGACGACCGCGAGGACCAGGTCGGTGACGAGCATCTGCCCCACCGCGATCACCATCATCGCGACCGTGCCGACCGCCATCGGCAGCGGCGCGATGGGTGCCCAGGCGGCCTCGACGTCGGAGTTGGCGTTGGAGAGCAGCTGGCCGGTCGGGTGCTGCTGGTGCCACGACATCGGCAGCCGGAGATACTGCCGGGTCACGGAGCGGCGGTAGTGCGCCTGCATGCGGTACTGCATCACCCCGGCGCCCAGCCGGCGCGCGACGATGCCCACCGCCCGGAGGATCGCCACGGCCACGAACATCGCCAGGATGGCCAGCAGGCCGCCGGGGTGGATCTCGCCGGTCTTGAAGGCGGGCAGCACCACGTGGTCGGTGGCCCAGCCCAGCACCCAGGCGTCGGCGACGGTGAGCGCACCGAACAGCACGCTGCCCAGCGTCGAGAGGGTGAAGATCCAGGGCTCGCGACGGATCGCGACCCCCAGCACGGCGAAGCCGTCGCGGAGAGTCCCCCGCTCCCTGGTCGGATCGGATGCGGGGACGGTGCTCACGGGCCCCACCCTACGATCGACCTATGACACGTCTCGCGCAGACCGAGCGCAGCGCCCTGTGTGACACCGCCCTCAGGGTCGGTGCGGACCAGCCGACCCTGTGCGGCGAGTGGACGGTCAAGGACCTGCTCGTGCACCTGGTGCTGCGCGAGGGCAGCCCCACCGCGGTCGGGATCGTGGTCCCCGCCCTGGCCGGCCTCACCGAGCGGGCCTCCGCGCGGATCGGGCGCCGGCCGTTCGCGGACCTGGTGGAGCAGGTGCGCCAGGGGCCGCCGCTGCTCTCGCCGTACGGCCTGCCGCCGCTCGACGGGCTGCTGAACACCCTCGAGTACTTCGTCCACCACGAGGACATCCGCCGCGCCCAGCCCGGCTGGACGGCCCGCGAGCTCGGCGGCGACGCCGAGCGGCTGATCTGGTCGATGCTCCGCACCGCCGGCAAGCCGCTGACCCGCCGCTCCCCGGTCGGGATCAGCATCGAGAACGTCGTCACCGGGTCCAGGGCGGTGCTGCACCGCGACGCGGAGTCGGTGACCGTGCGGGGCCTGCCCAGCGAGGTCGCGCTGTTCGTCTTCGGCCGGACGGCGCAGGCACGCGTGGAGGTGCTCGGCGACCCCGCCGTGGTGGCCCGGCTCGACGCGGACACGCTCGGCATCTGACCGGCCGCCCGGGCAGCTGCCCCGCTCTTCTAGTCTTGCGCGCATGAGTGACTACCTCGAGCTGCTGCCGGCCGTCGACATCGCCGGCGGCCAGGCCGTGCAGCTGGTGCAGGGCGTGGCCGGCTCGGAGAAGCGGTTCGGCGACCCGGTCGAGGCGGCGCTGAACTGGCAGCGCCGTGGCGCCGAGTGGATCCACCTCGTCGACCTCGACGCGGCGTTCGGCCGCGGCCACAACCGGGACCTGCTCGCGAGGATCGTCGGCACCCTGGACATCAAGGTGGAGATGAGCGGCGGCATCCGTGACGACGAGTCGCTGGCGGCCGCGATGGCCACCGGCTGCCGCCGGGTGAACATCGGCACCGCCGCGCTGGAGCAGCCGCAGTGGTGCGCCGGCGCGATCGCGTCGTACGGCGACCGGGTGGCCGTGGGCCTCGACGTCCGCGGCCGCACCCTCGCGGCCCGCGGCTGGACCGAGGAGGGCGGCGACCTCTACGAGGTGCTGGCCCGGCTCGACGCCGAGGGCTGCGCCCGCTACGTCGTCACCGACGTCAACAAGGACGGCATGCTCCAGGGCCCGAACCTCGACCTGCTGCGCTCGGTGTGCGACGCCACCGAGCGGCCCGTGGTGGCCTCGGGCGGGATCACCGAGCTGGCCGACCTGGCCGCGCTCACCGAGCTGGTCCCGGTCGGCGTCGAGGGCGCGATCGTCGGCACCGCGCTCTACGAGGGCCGCTTCACCCTCGAGGACGGCCTCGCCCTCACCCGGGCGAGCGCGGCATGACCCTCGCGGTCCGGGTGATCCCCTGCCTCGACGTCGACGGCGGCCGGGTGGTCAAGGGCATCAACTTCCAGTCGCTGCGCGACGCCGGCGACCCCGTCGAGCTCGCCAAGGTCTACGACGCCGAGGGCGCCGACGAGCTGACCTTCCTCGACATCTCCGCCTCGCACGAGGGCCGGGCGACGACCCTGGAGATCGTCTCGCACACCGCGGAGCAGGTGTTCATCCCGCTGACCGTCGGTGGCGGCGTCGGCAGCGTCGCCGACGTCGACCGGCTGCTGCGCGCCGGCGCCGACAAGATCGCCGTGAACACCGCCGCGATCCGGCGGCCCGAGCTGGTCGCCGAGATCGCGGACCGCTTCGGCAACCAGGTGCTGGTGCTCTCGGTCGACGCCCGCCGCGCCCCGGGCACCGACAGCGGCTTCGAGGTGACCACGCACGGCGGCCGCCGCAGCGCCGGGCTCGACGCCGTCGAGTGGGCGCACCGGGCGGCCGAGCTGGGCGCCGGCGAGATCCTGCTCAACGCGATGGACGCCGACGGCACCCAGGACGGCTTCGACCTCGACCTGATCCGGCTGGTCCGCCGCGAGGTGACGGTCCCGGTGATCGCCTCGGGCGGCGCCGGCCGGGTCGAGCACTTCCCACCGGCGGTCGAGGCCGGCGCCGACGCCGTGCTGGCCGCCACGGTGTTCCACTTCGGCACGCTGCGGATCGCCGACGTCAAGCGGTCCCTCGCGGCGGCGGGCCACCCGGTCCGCTGACCCGGGCTACGCCCCGGGCCGGTCCTTCAGCTCGTACATCCGCAGGTCCGCGGCGTGCAACAGCCGGCCGAAGTCGTGGGCGTCGTGGGGGTAGACGCTGATCCCGATGCTGGCCGCGACGGTGACCTCGCGGTCGCGGACCGTCAGCGGACGCCGTACCGACTCCTGGAGCACGTCGGCGATGTCCCGGGCCGTGGCCGCCGCGGTGTCGGGGTCCAGGCCGGTGACGGCGACCAGGAACTCGTCGCCGCCGAGCCGCGCCAGCAGGTCGCTGCGCCGGACCGACCTGCGCAGCCGCTCGGCGAGCTCCTGGAGCAGCTCGTCGCCGGCGGCGTGGCCGAAGGAGTCGTTGACCGCCTTGAAGCCGTCGAGGTCGAGGAACAGCAGCGCCACCGCGCTGTCCCCGGCCTGCGCCTCCCACAGCTCGGCCTCCACCCGCTCCTCGAAGCGGCGACGGTTCATCAGCCCGGTGAGCGGGTCGGTGTAGGCCAGCTGCTCGATCCGGGCCAGGTACGCGCGGGCCCGGTCGGTCTCCTGGCGCAGGGCGCGCTCCGCCTCGACCCGCTGGGTGACGTCGTTCTGGACGCCGATGTACTGCACGACGCGACCCTGCTGGTCGGCGACCGGGGACAGGTGCACCTCGTTCCACCACGGCTCCCGGTGCGGCCCGCGGTAGTTCAGCACCAGCTCTCGGCACTCGCGGCCCTCGGCCAGCGCCGTGCGGATCCGCGCGACGGCCGCGGCGTCGGAGTCCGGTCCCTGCAGGAAGCGGCAGTTGCGCCCGAGCAGCTCGTCGAGCCGGAAGCCGGCCAGCGTCTCGAAGGCGGTGTTGACGAACACCAGAGGCGAGTCGGGGCGGGTCATGTCCGCGATCGTCACCCCGCTGGTCGCGGCGCCGAGCGCGCGCTCGAGCAGCCCGTCGTGCGGGAGCTGCCCTGCCACGGCGGGGACGACGACGGCGGGGGACGGGACGGTGCGCGCGGGGGCGGCGGGGACCGCCCCCGGCACCCGCGGGACGACCCGCGACATCAGGCAGTGCGCCGCACGGACGACGGTGTCGCGCCGGTAGGTCAGGGCGTACTCGAACATCCGATCCATCTCCGGCCCGGTGTCGCCGAGGTCGCGGGCGAGCAGGGCAGCGGTGAAGTGCGGGCTGACGATCGCGACGTCCCACTCGCCGAGCACCGGGTCGTCCGGGTCGAGCGAGGCACCGCGCAGCCCGGGCACCGGCTCCTCCTCGAGGTCCTCGCCCAGGGCGCACACGAAGGCGGTGCGGTCGACGAGGTCGCGGTAGCGGAGCCGGGTCGCGGCGGTGAAGTGCCGGGCGTGCTGGAAGGTCGAGGCCACGACGCAGGCCTCCCCCATCCGCAGCGCCTCCCGCTCCAGCTGCTTGCTGAGCTCGACGAGCAGCCGCTTGGGCGAGCGCCGCAGGACGACGTCGGGCGGCAGGCAGCCGAAGGGCGAGTCGAGGGCGAGGTCGCGCGGGCCGGCGGTCTGCGACGGCAGCACGAGGGCCTGCACGGGCAGCCGCGGGTCCGGGGTCGCATTCGGCCGTCCGAACAGCCAGCCCTGGCCGAGCGTGGCCCCCAGCGCCCGGGCGGAGGTGAGGTGCCGCTCGGTCTCGATCCCCTCGGCCAGGATGACCGCGCCGGTCCGCTCGGCGTACGCGTTGACCGCGTTCATGATCTCGGCGACCGCGGGCGTCGGCCGCTCCTGCACGAGGCGGAGGTCGAGCTTGATCACGTCGGGCCGCAGCAGCGGCATGAACGCCAGCGAGGCGACCTCCGCGCCGACGTCGTCGAGGGCGACGCCCCAGCCGAGATCGCGGACCCGCTCGACGGTGCGCAGCAGCTCGGCGGGCCGGGCCGCGAGCGCGCGCTCGGTGATCTCCAGGACGATCCGGAGCTCCCCGGGGGCGGCCTCGGCGATGGCGAGGAGGTCCTCCACCGGCGCGGTGTCGAGCACCTCGGGCTCGACGTTGACGAACACGGTCAGCGGGGCCAGCAGCCGTTGCTCGCTGGCGCCCCGGAAGGCGGCCGCGCGGCACACCTCGTCGAGCTCGGCCAGCAGGCCACCCTCGCGGGCGGCGGTGAAGAGCGCGAACGGGCTGGCCAGCGGCCCCTCAGGCCCGCGCGCAAGCGCCTCGTAGGCGACCACGGCGCCGGTGTCGAGGTCGATGATCGGCTGGAACACGCTGGTGACGGAGCCGTTCCTGACCACGTCGGCGATCGAGGCGGAGGCGGTGCCGTCCGCCGCGTGGACGGAGGCGCTGGTCGGTGATGTCACGAGGGGGCTTTCTCCCGGCTGTGGTGCTACGCGGTGTCGCTGCGTGGGCTCCACACCGACGCCTCAAGTCTCACGGATACACCCGTGGTTCGGTGGCTTTTGCACCATTTCGGACTCAGAACGGATCAGGGTGCACCGGTCTTCTGCGTGCTAGCGTCGTGGCGATCGTGATCCATCGGCAGGAGGTGAGACCCATGCACGCAGCATCCGCAGTGGGTGCTCCCCTGCAGTGCACGATGGCGCGACTGAGGTAGTCGCCACCGGGAGCGCCCGCCAGGCAGCTCGCGAAAGGGCGACTCCCATGAGCACGACACATTTCTCGACTCTGCGCGTGACCTCGACGACGGCCTACGGCCGGCCGGGGTCCGACCAGGATCAGCCGCAGGGCGACCCCACGAAGCGAGCTCTGGTCCTCGGTGGCGGCGGATCGGCAGGCAACGCCTGGTTGATCGGCGTGATCGCCGGCCTCTGTGATGCCGGGCTGGAGGTGACCGAGGCCGATCTGATCATCGGGACGTCGGCCGGATCGACGGCCGCGGCCCAGATCACGTGTGCGAGCCCGACCCGGCTGCTCGCCGACATCCTGGCCGCTGCGACCCCGCCACGGACCCGTCCCGCCGGCTCCGACGGTGGACGCGTCCCCATCGGGCCGGTGGCCGACCATCTGCGAAGGACCAGCGAGATCATCGCCGCCGCCGAGGATCCGGCCGACATGCGCCGCAAGCTGGGTGCGGCGGCGCTCGAGATGGATGCGGCTCCGGGCGGCTCCGGGCGAACCCAGTGGCGGGCCACCGTCGCCGCCCGGCTGCCCAGCCAGCAGTGGCCGCCACGACCGGTGCTCATCACCGCGGTCGATGCTCGCACCGGTGAGCCGGTCGTGTTCGACCGCCACAGCGGAGTCGACCTCGTGGACGCCGTCGCCGCCAGCACCACCAGCGGCTTCGGTCTCCCGCCCTACGGCATCCGCGACCGCAGCTACATCGACGGCGGCTACCGACGATCCAGCGAGAATGCCGACCTGGCAGCCGGATACGGGCGGGTGCTGGTGCTCTCACCACTGGGTGGCAGATCACGTGCACCGCTGGAGTGGGGCATGCATCTGGCGGCGCAGGTCGACGAGCTACGCGCCGGCGGGAGCAAGGTCGAGACCATCCTGCCGGACGGCTCCTCCCGCGACGCATTCGGCAGCAACCTGATGGACCTGTCGACGCGACCGCCCGCCGCTCGAGCCGGGGCCGACCAGGGCAGAGCCCTGGCCGAGCAGCTCAGCGAGTTCTGGCGCTGACCCCCCGGCCGCGACGAGCCCGTTGACCCGGAGCGGGTCACGACCGGCGCGGCGGCAGCAGCGCGGCGAGCACCGGGCCCGTGAGCAGCGTCACGACGAGTGCCGCAAGCCGGGTCTGCCAGTCGGGGCGGACCACCCAGACCAGCAGGTTCAGCGCCACCAGCACGGCCAGCAGCAGCGAGCGCCGCACCCGCCGGCGGCGCGCCAGGATGCCGCTCTGGCGTCCGGACCGGGCCGGCTTCGGCAGCCGACCGGTGGTGACCCGCCGTACGGCGTCCGCGCGGGCCCGGCGACGCTCGCGGCGCTCCTGCTCCGCAGCCCGGGCCGACGCCTTGAGAGCCGCCTCGTGCTCGCGCAGGGCCCGTCGCCGCGCTCGCTCCTTGCTCACCGGGTCGCCCGGCGGGGGTGCCCGGTCACCTCAGAGGGACCCGACCCAGTTGCGCAGCAGCCTGGCCCCCGCGTCCCCGGACTTCTCGGGGTGGAACTGGGTGGCGCACAGCGGCCCGTTCTCGACCGCGGCGACGAACCGGTCCCCGCCGTGCGAGGCCCAGGTGACCAGCGGCGCCCGGGTGCGGTCGTTGGTCTGCAGCGTCCACTCGCGGACGCCGTAGGAGTGCACGAAGTAGAACCGCTCGGCGGCGACGCCCGAGAACAGGGTGCTGCCCTCGGCGGCCTCGACGGTGTTCCAGCCCATGTGCGGGACGACCGGCGCCCGGAGCCGCTCGACGACCCCCGGCCACTCATCGAGACCCGGGGTGTCCTGGCCGTGCTCGACACCGTGCGCGAACAGGATCTGCATGCCCACGCAGATGCCGAGCACCGGACGGCCGCCGGCCAGCCGGCGACCGATGATCTCGTGGCCGTGGACGGCGCGCAGCCCCTGGACGCACGCCTGGAACGCGCCGACCCCCGGCACCACCAGACCGTCGCAGTCCATCGCCGCCTGCCGGTCCGCGGTCAGCCGGACCGAGGCACCGGCCCGCTCGAGGGCACGGACCGCCGAGCGGGTGTTGCCCGAGCCGTAGTCGAGGACGACGACGTCCGGGGCGGACCCGGCACCCGGCCCCTGCGTCACAGGGTGCCCTTGGTGCTCGGCACCCCGGTCTCGCGCGGGTCCAGGGCGATCGCGTCACGCAGGGCGCGGGCGAGCGCCTTGAACTGCGCCTCGACGAGGTGGTGCGGGTCGCGCCCGGACAGCACCCGGACGTGCAGGGCCAGGTGGGCGTGGAAGGCGAGCGTCTCGAACACGTGCCGGGTCAGCGAGCCGAGGTAGCCCACGCCGTCGCCGCCGATGGTGACGAACGCCTGCGCGTCCGGCTCCCCCACGTGCACGCAGTACGGGCGCCCGGAGACGTCCACGGCGGCCTGCACCAGCGCCTCGTCGAGCGGCACCAGAGCGTCGCCGAAGCGGCGGGTGCCGGACTTGTCACCCAGCGCCTCCCGCAGCGCGTCCCCGAGCGCGATCGCGGTGTCCTCGACGGTGTGGTGGGCGTCGATGTGGGTGTCGCCCTCGGTCTGCACGGTCAGGTCGATCAGCGAGTGCCGCGCGAACGCGGTGAGCATGTGGTCGTAGAACCCGACCCCGGTCGAGATGTCGTGGCGGCCGCTGCCGTCCAGGTCGAGCTCGACGAGGACCTTCGACTCCTTGGTCGCCCGCTCCACGCGTGCTGTCCTGCTCATGGGAGAACCTCTCGTAACGCCTGCTTGAACGCGGTCATCTCCTCCGCCGTCCCGACCGAGACCCGGAGCCAGCCGTCGGGGCCGGTCTCACGGATCAGCACGCCACGGTCCAGCAGACCCTGCCAGACCGCGTGCCGGTCCGCGAACCTGCCGAACAGCACGTAGTTCGCGTCGCTGTCCGCGACGGTCAGTCCCTGCTCGGACAGCCAGTCGACCGTGCGGTCCCGCTCGGCGCGCAGGTCGTCGACCCGGGCCAGGAGCTCGTCGGCGTGCCGCAGCGCCACCCGGGCGACGGCCTGGGTGACCGCGGAGAGGTGGTAGGGCAGCCGGACCACCCGCAGCGCGTCGGTGATCTCGGTCGAGGCGGCCAGGTAGCCGAGCCGGGCCCCGGCCAGCGCGAACGCCTTGCTCATGGTGCGGCTCACGACGAGGTTCGGGGTGGCGGCGAGCATCTCGAGCGCGCTCGGCGTGCCGGCGCGGCGGAACTCGCCGTAGGCCTCGTCGATCACCACGATGCCGTCGTACCGGGCGGCCGCCGCGCACACCGCGGTGACGGTCGCCGGAGGCAGGGAGGTGCCGGTCGGGTTGTTCGGCGACGGCAGCAGCACCACCGAGGGCCGGTGCTCCTCGATCACCGCGACCGCGTGGTCCACGTCGAGGGAGAAGTCGTCCTCACGGTGGCCGACGACCCAGCCGGTCATCGCGTCCCGGGCGTACTCGGGGTACATCGAGTACGTCGGCGCGAACGAGACCGCGACCCGGCCGGGACCGCCGAAGGCCTGCAGGATCTGCAGCATCACCTCGTTGGAGCCGTTCGCGGCCCACACCTGCTCCGGCGTGACGCCGTGCCCGAGGTAGGCCGCCAGGTCCTCGCGCAGGGCGGTGAACTCCCGGTCCGGGTAGCGGTTCAGCGTCCGGGTCGCCTCGGCGACCGCGGTCGCCACGTCGGCGACGACCGCCTCGCTCGGCGGGTAGGGGTTCTCGTTGACGTTGAGGGCGACGGGGACGTCGAGCTGCGGCGCGCCGTACGGCTCGATGCCTCGCAGCTCCTCGCGCAGAGGCAGCCCCATCAAGACCCCTGGAGGCGCACCCGGACCGCGGCGCCGTGGCCCGGGAGGTCCTCGGCGTCGGCCAGCCGGGCGACCTGCGGGGCGACCTCGCGCAGGGCCTGCTCGTCGTACTCGATGACGTGCAGCGCCTTGCGGAACGACCGCACGGAGAGCCCGGAGCTGTGGCACGCGCTGCCGCCCGTGGGCAGCACGTGGTTGGACCCGGCGCAGTAGTCGCCCAGCGACACCGGCGCGAACGAGCCGACGAAGATCGCGCCGGCGTTGCGCACCCGGCGTGCCAGGGTGGCGGCGTCGCGGGTCTGGATCTCGAGGTGCTCGGCGGCGTAGGCGTCGACCACCGCGAGCCCCTGCTCGAGGTCGTCGACCAGCACGATGCCGGACTGCTCGCCCGAGAGCGAGGTCCGGATCCGCTCGACGTGGCGGGTGACCGAGACCTGCTTGTCGAGCTCGGCCTCCACCTCGTCGGCCAGCGCCACCGAGGTGGTCACCAGGACGGCCGACGCCATCGGGTCGTGCTCGGCCTGGCTGAGCAGGTCGGAGGCGACGAACGCCGGGTCGGCGGTGTCGTCGGCGAGGATCGCGATCTCGGTCGGGCCGGCCTCGGAGTCGATGCCGACGACGCCCTTGAGCAGCCGCTTGGCGGCGACGGTGTAGATCGCGCCGGGTCCCGTGACCAGGTCGACCTTGGCACAGGGGCCGGCGCCGTAGGCGAACATCGCGACCGCCTGGGCGCCGCCCACGGCGTACACCTCGTCGATCCCGAGCAGCGCGCAGGCCGCCAGGATCGTCGGGTGCGGCAGCCCGCCGTTGTCGGCACGCGGCGAGGAGGTGAGCGCGATCGACTCGACCCCCGCGACCTGCGCGGGGACGACGTTCATGACCACGCTGGACACCAGCGGCGCGATGCCGCCGGGGACGTACAGGCCGACCCGCTGGATCGGCACCATCATCTGGCTGACCGTGCCACCGGGCACGACCTGCGTGGTGACGTCCTGCTCGAGCTCGGCCTCGCAGGTGGTCCGGAGCCGGCGGATCGACTCCTCCAGCGCGGCCCGGATGTCCGGGTCCAGGGCCGCGAGCGCGTCGGTGAGCGCCGCCACCGGCACGGCGATGTCGCTCTGCTCGACCTTGTCGAAGCGTGCGGCGAACTCGGTGATCGCCTCCACGCCACGATGACGGACGGCTTCGCAGATCGGTCGGACCACGTCGAGGGCGGCCTCGACGTCGAAGTCGGCACGCGGCACCACCGCGCGGTAGTCGGGGGAGCTCTCGCCCCGCAGATCGATTCGACGGATCATGGGCCCCAGTCTAGGCGGGCGCGGCCGTCACCCCGGCGGCGGTTCGACCTGTGGCTGGCGTCGGAGTGGTGCCGGACATCGGTAGGTTGGAGGGCGTGCACGAGCAGCTGCCCCTCTTCCCGCTGAACACGGTGATGTTCCCGGGTGTCACCGTGCCCCTGCACGTGTTCGAGGACCGCTACCGAGCCCTCGTCCACCACCTGCTGTCGATCCCGGACAAGTCGCTGCGACTGTTCGGGATCGTCGCCATCCGCGAGGGCTACGAGGTGGGGCCGCGCTCGGCGACGGTCCGGTCGCTGCACCGGATCGGCTGCGTGGTGCAGATGACCTCCGTCGAGCCCTACGAGGACGGCCGCTTCGACATCGAGGTGGTCGGCCGCGAGCGGATGCGGCTGCACGAGGTCGACACCTCGGGCAGCTACCTCGTGGGCGAGGTGGAGAAGCTCCCCGAGCGCACCCGCAAGGGCGTCGACGCCTCCCACGAGGCGGCCCGGACCCTCGGCACGTTCGAGGAGTACCGCCGCCGGCTCTCGCAGATGCGCGGCGGCGAGGTGCTCGACGGCGTGATGCCGCACGACCCGGAGTACCTCTCCTACAGTCTCGCCGCCACCTGTCTGCTCACCCTGCAGGAGCGGCAGGCGCTGCTCGAGGCGGACACCTCCCTGGAGCGGCTGGTGATGCTCCGGCACGCCCTGCACGAGGAGATGCGCGCGATGCGCGCGATCCCGTCCCTGCCGGCGACCGAGGTCGCCCGCACGAGCTGGTCGCCGAACTAGCGATGAGCTACGACTTCTTCGTGCTGCCCGCCGAGCAGGCCGCCGACCTCGACGAGGCGGTCGCGCGCTACGAGTCCGTGCCCGCGACCGCCGCGGTCACCCCCGGCAGCCCGGCCGAGCGGTTCGTGGCTGCGCTCAACGACGGCGGCCACGACTTCCTCCAGGAGCCGGCGGCCGGGCACCGGGACACCGCCTACGTCGCGACGTCGTGGAGCGACCCGATGGCCAACCTGCGCACCGTGGCCGGGGCCGCCCGGGACCAGGGCCTGGCGGTGCTCGACGTACAGCTCAACGCGCTCTACGACCCGCGTGACGCCCTCGATGTCGCGGTCGACACCCAGGGCGGTCCTCAGCTGCCGTACCTGACCCGCGGGATCCTCCGCCAGGTGATGACGCACATCCGCGAGCTGCGCTACCACTGGGTGACGATCACCCGGGCGGACGGCGTGTTCGTCCAGACCTTCCGCGACGACGACGGCTCCTGGGCGGTGGAGCATCGCGAGGGCGGCCCGGACCGGCACTTCGCGGCCCGCAGCGAGGACGCCGACACCGTCGAGCGCCTGCTGTGGTCCTGGGCCCGCGACGACGGCCGCTGGCAGGCGATGCTGGTCTTCTCCCCCGTCGAGCTCTGAGCCGGTGGCCAGGCGGAAGGGCACCGGCGGTACGCCGGCCACGGTCGCGCTGACCCGCGCCGGGATCGCGTTCACCGAGCACCTCTACGAGCACGACCCGGCGGCCGCGTCCTACGGGCTGGAGGCGGCGAGCCTGCTGGGCCTCGACCCGGCACGCGTGCTCAAGACCCTGCTGGCGTCGGTGGACGGGCGGCTGGTGGTCGCGATCGTGCCGGTCGCGGGGACGCTCGACCTCAAGGCGGTCGCCGCCGCGATCGGCGGCAAGAGGGCGACGATGGCCGACCCGGCCGAGGCCGAGCGGGCCACCGGCTACGTCGTCGGCGGGATCTCGCCCGTCGGCCAGAAGCGGTCGCACCCCACGCTGCTGGACGAGTCGGTGGCCGGCTTCGGGAAGGTCTACGTCTCGGGCGGCCGCCGGGGTCTCGACCTCGGCCTCTCCCCCGACGACCTGGTCCGCGTGACCGGCGCGACGCTGGCGCCGATCGGCCGAGCCGGCTGAGGTCTCACCGGTCCGTGCGACGCCGCCGCAGCCGCGGGTCGGTGGTCGACGGGGCGACGTACCCCTTGTCGAAGTCGGCCAGGGTGGTGCCGGGCGGCACGATCTCGTCGATCCGGTCCAGCACGTCGGTGCTGAGGGTGACGTCGGCGGCGCCGAGCTGGGACTCCAGGTGTGCCATGGTGCGCGGCCCGATGATCGGGGCGGTGACGGCCGGGTGCGCGAGGGTGAAGGCCAGCGCCAGGTGGATCAGCGACAGGCCGGCCTGCTCCGCGAGCACCGCGAGATCCTCCACCGCGTCGAGCTTGGCCTGGTTCGCCGGCGTGGTCAGGTCGAAACGCGCCGGCATCCGGGCCGCCCGCTGCGAGGCCGGCGCGTCACGACCCTTGCGGTAGCCGCCGCTGAGCCAGCCGCCGGCCAGCGGGCTCCAGGGCAGCACGCCCATGCCGTACCGCTCGGTCACCGGCAGCAGGTCGGCCTCGATCCCGCGGACCAGCACCGAGTACGGCGGCTGCTCGGTGACGAACCGGCCCAGGCCACGCCGCTCGGAGGTCCAGTGCGCCTCGACCACCGAGTGGGCCGGGAAGGTCGAGCAGCCGAACGCCCGGATCTTGCCCTGCCGCTGGAGGTCGGTGAGCGCGCCCAGTGTCTCCTCGAGGTCGGTCTCGGGATCGGGACGGTGCACCTGGTACAGATCGATCCAGTCCGTCTGGAGCCGGCGCAGGCTGTCCTCGACCTCGCGGACGATCCAGCGCCGCGAGTTGCCCCGCTTGTTGGGGTCGCCCGGGGTGCCCATCGGGGCGTCCACGTGCACGCCCATCTGCGCGTGGAACTTCGTGGCCAGGATGACGTCGTCGCGGCGTCCCCCCGCCAGGGCCTTCCCGACGATCACCTCCGACTCGCCTTGGGAGTAGACGTCCGCGGTGTCGATGAAGTTGATCCCGGCGTCCAGCGCGCGGTGGATGATGCCGACCGAGGTGTCGTGGTCGGGCTCCCCCCACGCGCCGAACATCATCGCTCCGAGACAGAGCGGGCTGACCTGCATGCCGGTGCGTCCGAGGCTGCGATAGTCCATGCCGCCCAACGTACTCGCGCCCTCGATCCCCCTCCGGCTCGGCGGGACGATCCGGCTCGGTGTGGTTGCGCTCTCACGCAGGCCCCGGGCGTTCCCGGTGGTCCCGGACCACCGTCGACGCAACGCCGGTGGTCGAGGTGCCGGACTGGTCCAACGTCGAGTCGGCGCGAGCGCACGTCTCCGTGGTGTCACCCCGGGTGCGCGAGGGCCCCGTGCCCCGGGTCGGACGTGCGTTCGCGCCGACTCGGCGCCCGCCAGACGTGCGTTCGCGCCGACTCGGCGTCCGCCAGACGTGCGTTCGCGCCGACTCGGCGCCCTGGCTGTGCGTCCACCGGAACCGACCTGTGACCTTCCGCCTGTTGCCCGGCGTCGGCGCCGACCTACCATCGAAAGATGGACCTGCACTCCGCGGGCAGCCTCGCGCTGCTCGTGGCCGTCGTCGTGGCGAGCGGCCTGGGGCGTGAGCGCCTCGGTCGCCTCCGGCGCGCGGTCGGCGCGGCCGTCGACCGGGTCCTCGCCCGGGCCGGGGCCCGCCGGCCGCCGACCCCGTACGCGCGTCCGATCGAGCACATCGCCCGGGACGCCCACCGGCTGGGGCTGCGCTTCCGCTACCTGCACGAGGGTGCGTCGTTCGCCCAGGTCGAGGGCTGTCGCCGGGCCTACGACCTGGTGCTCGCCGAGGCCTGCCAGGCGCTCGAGGTCGAGCACCTGCTCGCGGTGATCCCGCCCGGTCCGGAGCTGGACCTGGAGCGGCACCGCGTCGAGACGGTGCTCAACTGGGCCGGGCTGCCGCTCGACGACGTCGCCTGAGATCCCGGTCAGACGGTGTCGCGCCAGTCCTTCGCGGGCCGGCCCCGCAGCACCGCCGCCACGCACAGCGCGGCCGCGAGCAGCAGCGGGCGGCCGACCGAGAACAGCGTGATCCAGCCCAGCAGGCCCAGCGCGACGGCGCAGACACCGAGCACCAGCCGGCGCAGCGGCGCCCGGCGCGAGGAGGAGTACGCCGTCCCGGCGATCCCGGCCGCCAGGATGCCCACCGCCCACCAGGCGACCCGGCCGCCCTCGCCGTGCGCGAGGAACAGGTAGAACCCGACCACCGCCGAGACCAGCACGGACGCGGCCAGCGGCAGCAGGTCGAGGCGGCGGGGCACGCGGTCAGTGTGCCAGTGCACCCGGTCAGGCGGGACGGCGACGCCGCAGCTCCTCGTTGATCGCCGGCACGATCTCGTGCAGGTCGCCGATCACCGCGTAGTGCGCCTTGGTCACCATCGGCGCGTCCGCGTCGGTGTTGATCGCCAGGATCGTCTTCGAGCTCGACATCCCGGCCCAGTGCTGGATCGCGCCGCTGATGCCGCAGGCGAGGTACAGGTCGGGGGTGACCCTGCTCCCGGTCTGGCCGACCTGCTCGTGGTGCGGGCGCCAGCCGAGGCTGGTCACCACCCGGGAGACACCGAGCGAGCCGTCGAGCAGGTCGGTCAGCTCGATCAGGTCCTTGAACCCGTCGGGTCCGCCGGCTCCGCGGCCCGCACCGACCACGACCCGCGCGGACTTCAGGCTGCCGGACTCGTCGGGCTCCCCCGGCTCGGTGCGGACCACCCGGGCCCGCAGGTCGGCGGCGGCCACGTCCACGGCCAGCGGAACCACCGCCGGCGTCGTCGCGGTGCCCGCGGGCTCCGGGCTGCAGGCGTGCCCCGCGACGCTGATCACCCCCACCACGTCGGGCAGCGGCAGCTCCTCGAGGGCGGCCCCGCCCAGCACCTGGCGGGAGACCACCAGCGGCGAGACCGAGTCGACCGCGACCACGTTGGCCGCCATCGCCACGTCGAGGCGGCAGGCCACGTGCGCCAGCACCTCGTTGCCCCGCGGCGTCCCGGCCGCCAGCACCACCGACGCGTCACCGGCGGCGGCCACGACCGCTGCGGCCCAGGCGGCAGCCGCGTAGGAGGTGAACGCGTCCCCGTCGGCGTGGTGCACGGTGGTGACGCCGTACGCGCCGAGCTGGTCGACGAGACCGGACGGGCCGTCGCCGACGACCAGCGCGTGCACCTCGGAGCCGAGGCCGCGCGCGAAGGTCAGCGTCTCGCGGGACACCTCGCTCGCTCCGCTGTCGTCGGTCTCCACCAGCACCAGCACGGTCATCGCGTCACTCCGAGCTTCTCGAGCAGGTCGACGACCGCGCCGGCCGCCTCGGGTCCGGTGCCGAGCACGGTCACCTGGCTGGGCTGGGCCTCGGGCAGCTTGAGCCGCACCCGTCCCGAGCCGACCGACTCGCGGGTGGGGGCGACCTGCTCGATGGCGACCTTCTTGGCCTTCATCCGTCCCGGGATCGAGGGGTAGCGCGGCTCCACCCCACCCTCCATGACGGTCAGCACCGCCGGCAGCGGCACCTCGAAGATCTCGGTGCCCCCGTCCGGGCCCTGACCGCGGGCGACGACCCGGTCCCCGTCGACGCCCAGCGTCGAGATCCCCGCGACGACCGGCCGGTCGAGCAGGTAGGACAGCCGGATGCCGACCTGGAAGTCGCCGGTGTCGGAGGCGTCGTTGCCGAGCAGGACGAGGTCGTACGTCGTCCCGGCGGCCTCCTGCGCCCGGACCACGTCGGCGATCGCCGCGGCGACGTCGACCGGCCCGTACGCCGTGCCGTCGGCCTCGACGTGCAGGGCTGCCGTGCACCCGAGGGCGAGGGCGTTGCGCAGCTGCTCGACGGCGTCGGAGGAGCCGAGCGTCATCACGGTCGCGGTGCCACCGGTGTCCTTGGCGGTCTGGATGGCCAGCTCGACGGCGCAGTCCTCGTGCGGGGACACCGTGTGCCCCAGGGCGGAGTCGTCGACGGCCATCCCGTCGGCGGTGAGGGCGATCTCGCCGCCGAGGTCCGGCACCCGCTTGATGCACACGAGCACGTCGGTCATGACTTGATCCGCTCGTTGGCCGGGTCGAACAGCGGTGTGCTGTCGGCCGAGCCGACCGTGACCGGGTAGAGCTCCTCCATGTAGGAGACGGCGAGCTCGGTGCCGACGGTGGCGACCTGCGGTGGCAGGTAGGCCAGCAGCACGTGCTTGCCCAGCGACGGCGCCGAGCCGGCCGAGGTCACGTAGGGCCGGTGGCCGTGCCCGTCGACGAGCTCACCGCCCGACGCGGTCAGGATCGGCTCGCCGCCGAGCATGTAGCGCTTCTGCCCCGACGCGGACGTGTGGTCCTCGACGGTCAGCGTGCACAGCACCGAGGCGGGTTCGTCCTCGCGCTGCTTGAGGTAGGCCTCGCGGCCGACGAAGTCGGCGGTCTTCACCTTGGGCCGCTGCATGCCGGCCTCCACGATGCTGCGCTCGGAGTCGAGCTCGTAGCCGAAGGCCCGGTAGCCCTTCTCCAGCCGGCCGGTCGTCGCGTAGACCCCGATGCCGACGGGCACCGCGCCGTACGCCGAGCCGGCCTCACGCAGCATCGACCACAGCGTGGCGCCCTGCTCGATCGGCACGTGCAGCTCCCAGCCGAGCTCGCCGACGTAGGAGATCCGGGATGCGAGCACCGACAGCGAGCCGGCCTCGATGTCGCGGCAGGTGCCGAAGCCGAAGCCCGCGTGGCTGATGTCGTCGCGGGTGAGCTCGCCGAGGATGGTCCGGGCCTGCGGGCCCCACAGCCCGATCGTGGTGTACGCCGAGGTGAGGTCCACGACCTGCGCCGTGCCGTCGGCCGGCATCCGGTCGGCGAACCACTTCCGGTCGACCATGCCGTGCGCGCCCCCGGTGACCACGCGGAACCGGTCGTGCGCCAGCCGCATCACGGTCAGGTCGGAGCGGAAGCCGCCGCGCCCGTCGAGGACCGGGGTGTAGACGACCCGTCCCACCGCGACGTCGCACTGCGAGACGCAGATCGCCTGCACCGCGTCCAGGGCCCGGGGGCCGACCACGTCGAAGATCGCGAACGCGGACAGGTCGATGAGACCGGCCCGGTCACGCATCGCGAGGTGCTCGGCGTTGATGATCGGCGACCACCAGCGGGCGTCCCACTCGTTCTCGCGTGGCATCACCCGGTCGCCGTACTCCTCGAGCAGGCCGGCGTTGGACTCGTACCAGAAGGGCCGCTCCCAGCCGGCGGCCTCGAAGAACCGGGCACCGAGCTCCACCTGGGAGGCGTGCATGGGGGCGAGCCGCTTGTCGCGGTCGGACTCGTACTGCTCGCCGGGGTGCACGATGCCGTAGGTCTTGATGAACGCCTCGCCGGTGCGGGCCCTCACGTGCGAGCGGGTCTGCTGGTGGGGGTAGAACCGGGCGATGTCGGAGTGCGAGAGGTCGATCTCGGGCAGCCCGTCGGTCATCCACTCCGCGACCGCGCGCCCCACTCCGGGCCCCTCCTTGATCCAGACCGCCGCGGCCGACCACAGCCCCTTCACCTCGGGGGTCTCACCGAGGATCGGCGCACCGTCGGGGGTCAGCGAGAGCAGTCCGTTGATCGCGTACCGGATCTCCGCGCCCTCGGCGCCGAGCAGGTCCGGCATCAGCTCGAAGGCCTGCTCGAGCTGCGGGTCGAAGTCGTCGGAGGTGAACGGCATCTCGGTCGGCGACAGCTTGGCCTGCTCGATCGAGGGGATGTCCTCGGGGTCGTGCAGGATCGCGCGATGCGCGTAGGAGCCGACCTCCATGTCGGCGCCGTGCTGCCGCTCGTAGCAGAGCGTGTCCATGTCGCGGATGATCGGGTAGGAGATCTCCCCGTCGCTCTCCGCGAGCAGGGGCACCGGGCCGACGCTGATCATCTGGTGCACGGCCGGGGTCAGCGGGATGTGCGCGCCGGCCATCTTCGCCAGCTTGGGGCTCCACACGCCGCAGGCGATCACCACGGTCTCGGCCTCGATGTCGCCGCCGGTGGTGCGCACCCGCCGGATCGCGCCCTCCTCGACGTCGAGGCCGACCACCTCGACGGTCGGGACGACCGTGAGGGCGCCGGTCTCCAGGGCCCGCTCACGCATGATCGTGCCCGCCCGCAGCGAGTCGACCACGCCGACCGAGGGCGTCCAGAACGCGCCGATGATCTGGTCGGCGTCGAGGTAGGGCACCTTCTCGACGACCTCCGCGGGGCTCACCAGGTGCGACTCGATCCCCCAGGCCTTGGCCGAGGACATCCGCCGGCGCAGCTCCTCCATGCGCTCCTCGGTGCGGGCGACCTCGAACCCGCCCGACTCGGTGAAGACGCCCATCTCCTGGTACTGCCTCATCGAGTCGAGCGTCAGGTCCGTGATCTCCCGGGAGTGGTCCACCGGGAAGATGAAGTTCGACGCGTGGCCGGTCGACCCGCCGGGGTTCGGCAGCGCCCCCTTGTCGATCTGGACGATGTCGCGCCAGCCCAGCCGGGCCAGGTGGTGCACGAGGCTGTTGCCGACGATGCCGGCGCCGATCACGACGACGCGGGCGGTGCTGGGGACCGAGGCCATCCGGGGGCTCCTCCGGTTAGTTGCGTATGACGCAACGCTGTGCGCTATATGAGACAACCCCCAGCATGCGACTCCCCCGCCGGGCCTGTCAACCAGGCACGACGGGGGAGATCGACGTACGACGCAGCGGGCCGGCCGGGGCCTCCAGGGGCTACTTGAGCCAGGCGTTCACCTTGTCCGGGTTGGCGTCGATCCACTTCTGGGCGGCCTCCTCGGGCGGCATCCCGTCCTCGGTGATGTACTTCGCGACCAGGTTCTGGTCCTTGTCGCTCCAGCTGAAGTTCTTGATCAGCCGGTAGCCGGTCGAGTCGGCCTTCGCGAACTTGTCGCTGACGATCTTGTGCAGCGGGTACTCCGGGTAGTCGCAGGCGACCTTCGCCGGGTCGGCGTCGCAGCCGGGCTTGTACGGCGGCAGGTTCACCTTGACCAGCGGCACCTCGGCGAGGAACCACTGCGGGGAGTAGAAGTAGCCGATCACCGGCTTCTTCTTCGCCTGCCCTGCCCGGAAGGCCTGGATCAGTGCCGCCTCGCTGCCGGCGAAGACGACCTTGTAGTCCAGCTTGAGGTTCTTCACCAGCGCCTCGTCGTTGGTCACGAACCCGGGGTCGCCGTCGAGCAGCTGCCCCTTGCCGCCGGACTCGGACGTCTTGAACAGCGGGGCGTACTTGTTCAGGTTCTTCCAGTTCGTGATGTCGGGGTACTTCTTCTTCATCCACGGCGGCACGTACCAGCCGATCTGCCCGGTGATCCCGATGCTCCCGGCGTCCTGGGCGACGTGCAGCTTCTTGACGTAGAGGTCGATCAGCTCCGGGTGGCCCCAGTTCTCCAGCACCGCGTCGACCTGGCCGCTGGCGAAGCCCTGCCAGGAGATCTGCTCGTCGACGTACACGTAGTTGACCAGGCAGCCGAGCCGCTTCGAGGCGACCTCGCCGACCACGAATGCGTCCGCCTCGTAGCCGACCCAGTTGTTGACGGCGATGTTCACGTCACCACAGGGCGTGCTGCTGCTCGCCTTCGCCTCGGGGATGGTGCTGGCCACGCCGGGCAGCAGCAGGGCCAGGACCAGCCCGACGGCCGCGACCGGGAGGATGAGCCTGCGGACATTCATGAGGACCGCCCTTCCGAGCGACGCGCGGTGTACGTCGTGATGCGGTCGAGCATCACGCCGAGCAGCACGATCGAGAATCCGGCTGCCAGCCCGCGGCCCCGGGTGTCGAGCTGCTTGAAGCCGGCGACCACGTCGTAGCCGAGCGCACCGGCGCCGACCAGGCCGCCGATCACGACCATCGACAGCACGTAGAGCAGACCCTGGTTGGCGGCCACCGTGAAGGCCGACCGGGCCATCGGGATCTGCACCTTGGTGATGATCTGGATGGTGATCGCGCCCGCCGACTCGGCGGCCTCGACGGTGGCCGCGGAGACCGCCTTGATGCCGTCCGCGACGATCTTGATGGCCGCCGGAGCGGCGTAGGCGATCGCCGCGACGATGGCGGTGAAGCGGGTGGCGCCGAAGAGCGCGAGCACCGGGATCAGGTAGACGAACGGCGGCAGCGTCTGGCCGGCGTCGAGCACCGGTCTGATGATCCGGTCCACGGCCTGGCTGCGGCCCATCCAGACCCCGATCACGGCGGCGAGGATCATCACGATCACGGTCGCGACCAGGGTGGCGGTCAGCGTGATCATCGCGTTGTTCCACAGCCCGAGCCAGCGCAGCGTCGCCAGGCAGATGACGGCGGCGACCCCGGCCCGCCACCCGCCCAGGATCATCGCGATCGCCAGGATCGCGAGCGCGGTGAGGAACCACGGCGTCCCGGCCAGGACGTACTGCAGCTTGTCGATGACCGAGGAGGTGAAGCCGTCGGCCAGCGCCGTCGTGGCACCCGACCAGTTCGTCGCGATCCAGTCGACCGCGTTCTGCACGGCGCTGGCGATCCGGAGGCCGAGCTGGGACTCCCAGGGCTTGGCCGCGAAGACGTAGTGCCGGGACAGGTAGACGCAGATGACGGTCACCCCCGCGCCGGCCAGCAGCATGACGTTGCGCCGTGCGGCCACGTCGGCGGACTGGTTGCGGGCCAGCGTCTCGCCGTGCTCGCTCGCGGCGGTGGTCACCCGGTCGAGCATGATCGCCATCAGCACGATGCAGATGCCGGGCACGAAGGCGTCCCCGACGCGGAGCGCGTTCAGGGCCCGTACCACCGGCTGGCCGAGGCCGGGACCGTTGATGAACGCGGCGATCGTGGCCATCGACAGGGCTGCCATGGTGGTCTGGTTGATGCCGACGATGATGGTCCGCTTCGCCATCGGCAGCTCGACCTTCGCCAGCCGCTGCCACTTGGTCTGGCCCATCGAGTCGGTCGCCTCGAGGGCCGTCTCGGGCAGGTTCCGCAGGCCGTGGGCGGCGATCCGCATGACCGGAGGCAGCGAGTAGATCAGCGTGCAGACCACCGCGGCGGCGGCGCCGATGCCGAAGAGCAGCATCAGCGGGAGCAGGTAGGTGAAGGAGGGCAGCGTCTGCATCACGTCGAGGATCGGCGTGATCACCGCCCGGGCCCGGCCGCTGTGCGCCATCAGCACCGCGAGCGGGAGGCCGATCGCGACGGAGAACAGCACCGCCAGACCGGTGACGATCAGCGTGTCCATGCTGTCCTTGTAGAACCCGAGCAGCGAGAACAGCGCGAAGCAGACCCCGGTCAGCAGCGACATCCGCCAGCCGGCGACCAGAGCGGTCAGGAAGCAGGCCAGCGCCAGCACGCCCAGGAAGCCGATCTCCGGGTAGGGGCTCGGGAATGCCGGGGTGCTGATCAGCAGCTGGAGCCACTCGATGATCGCCCCCAGAACGTCCGCGATCGCGTGCGTGATCGAGAGGAACACGTTGCCGCTGGACAGCACGATGTCGTTGGCCCGCGCGGCGAGCCAGTTCTGCACCCCCACCTGGTCGGCTCCGCCGATCACCAGCGTGGCCTTGCCGTGGAACGCGACCGCGGCGACGATCCAGGCCACGACCACCCCGGCCACCAGCCAGAGCCGCGAGATCCGGCGGGGCGCCGGCGGCGAGGGTGGCTGCTCCTCCGCGGCCGGTCCGGCCGGTTGCTCCTTCTCAGCGAGCGTGGTCATGCCCTCTCCCCTCCCGGGGCCTCCTCCTCGGCCACCACGACGCGGAGGATCGCCTCGTCGTCGACCACGCCGACCAGCTGCCCGTTCTCGGTCACCCGCACCGGGTGGTCGGAGTCCAGGGCCACCCGCGCGGCCGCCTGGACGACGGTGTCGCGGTCCATCTCCGGCCCCTCCATGCTGTCCTCCGGTCTCGGCGGCCGCATCACCCAGCGCAGGGTGAGGACGTGCGAGCGGGGCACCTCGCGGACGAAGTCACGCACGTAGGCGTCGGCCGGCGACCCGATCACCTCGTCGGGGCGGCCGATCTGCACCACCTCGCCGTCGCGCATGATCAGGATCCGGTCGCCGAGCTTGAGCGCCTCCTGCAGGTCGTGGGTGATGAACACCATCGTGGTGTCCAGGTCCTCCTGGAGCCGGATCACCTCGTTCTGCATGTCCCGCCGGATCAGCGGGTCGAGCGCCGAGAACGGCTCGTCGAAGAGCAGCAGCTTGGGGCCGACCGCGAGCGCGCGGGCCAGGCCGACGCGCTGCTGCATGCCGCCGGAGAGCTGGTCGGGGTAGTGGTTCTCGTAGCCCTTGAGGCCGACCAGCTCGATCACCTGCTGGGAGCGCTCGTACCTCTTGTCCTTGTCCTCGCCGCGGATCTCCAGGCCGAACGCGACGTTGTCGAGCACCCGGCGGTGCGGCAGCAGGCCGAAGTGCTGGAAGACCATCGCCACCTCGTTGCGACGTACCTCCATCAGCTCCTTGGCCGACATCGCGGCGACGTCGCGGTCGCCGAGCTCGACCTTGCCCGCGGTCGGCTCGATCAGCCGGGTCAGGCAGCGCACGAGGGTCGACTTGCCGGAGCCGGACAGCCCCATGACGACGAAGACCTCACCGGGCATCACGTCGAAGGAGACGTCCCGGACCGCGGCCACGCAACCGGTCTTCTCCAGCAGGTCGGCCCGGCCCAGCTCGGCGTCGGGCGAGCCGATGATCTGGTCCGCACTCGGCCCGAAGACCTTCCAGAGGTTCTTGACCGAGAGGGCCGGCAGAGGTCCGCCCGACTCGTTGGTGGAGGCTGGTGGCGAGGTGGTCTGGGTCATCGGATGCCCTCTCTGCTCAAGGCTCGGTCACTGGTCGGTGGACGTCGGCGGGTGCAGCGGGTCGTGCTCGCGGTAGCGGTAGTAGGGGGCGTCCGAGGGCGGCAGCGGCGTGTTGCCGAGGATCAGGTCGGCGGCCTTCTCGGCCAGCATCATCACGGGGGCGTAGATGTTGCCGTTGGTGATGTAGGGCATCGAGGAGGCGTCCACGACTCGCAGCCCGTCGACGCCGTGCACCCGCATCGTCTCGGGGTCGAGCACCGACATGTCGTCGACGCCCATCCGCGCGGTGCACGAGGGATGCAGCGCGGTCTCGGCGTCCTCGGCGACCCAGTCGAGGATCTCCTGGTCGGTCTCCACCCCCGGCCCCGGGGAGATCTCGCCGTCGTTGAAGACCGCGAAGGCCGGCTGGTTCAGGATCGTGCGGGCGGCACGGACCATCTCGATCCACTCGCGGCGGTCGTTCTCGGTGGACAGGTAGTTGAACCGCAGCGCCGGGTGCTCGTACGGGTCGCGGGACTTCAGCGTCACCGACCCGCGCACGTCGGAGTACATCGGCCCGATGTGCACCTGGTACCCGTGCTCGGCGGCCGGCCGCGAGCCGTCGTACCGGATCGCGATCGGCAGGAAGTGGAACATCTCGTTCGGGTAGTCGACCTGGTCGTTGCTGCGGATGAACCCGCCGGCCTCGAAGTGGTTGGAGGCGCCGACCCCCTTGCGCAGGAACATCCACTCGGCACCGATCCGCGGCTTGTGGCGGTGCTTGAGCCAGGGCCCGATCGAGACCGGCTGCTTGGAGGCGTACTGGATGTAGACCTCGAGGTGGTCCTGCAGGTTGCTGCCGACACCGGGGAGGTCCGCGACGACGGGGACGCCGACCTGCTCGAGGTGCTCGCGCGGACCGATGCCGGAGAGCAGCATCAGCTGCGGGGAGTTGATCGCCCCGCCGCACAGGATCACCTCGCGGGCCTCGACCCGACGGGCGCCGAGACCGGGGCGGCGGTAGTCGACGCCGGTGACCCGGGTGCCCTGCATGACCAGGCCGGTCACCATCGCCAGCGTCTCGACCCGGAGGTTCCGGCGCTTGAGGACCGGGTGCAGGTAGGCCCGGGCGGCGCTGAGCCGCCGGCCGCGGTAGACGTTGCGGTCGAAGGGGGCGAAGCCCTCCTGCCGGTAGCCGTTGACGTCGTCGGTGAGCGGGTAGCCGGCCTGCTGGACCGCCTCGAAGAACGCCCCGAACAGCGGGCTGTTGGCGGGGCCGCGCTCCATCTTCAGCGGGCCGCTGCCGCCACGCCACGCGTCCGCGCCGGCCAGGCAGGTCTCCAGGCGCTTGAAGTAGGGCAGCACGTGGGCGTAGTCCCAGGACTTCATGCCCTCGTCGGCGGCCCAGCGCTCGAAGTCCAGCGGGTTGCCGCGCTGGAAGATCATCCCGTTGATGCTGCTCGAGCCGCCGAGCACCTTGCCGCGGGCGTGGTAGACCTTGCGACCGTCCATGAACGGCTCGGGCTCCGACTCGTACTTCCAGTCGTAGAGCTTGTTGCCGATCGGGTACGGCAGCGCCGCCGGCATGTGGATGAACGGGTCCAGCCGGTAGTCGGAGCGGCCGGCCTCCAGGACCAGCACCTTGGTCTCCGGGTCGGTGCTCAGCCGGTTGGCCAGCGCGCAGCCCGCCGACCCTCCCCCGACGATCACGTAGTCGTACGTCGTGCGGCTGGTCGAGCTCGTCGCGGCCACTTCCGTGCTCACTTCCCGTCGAACCAACGTTGCGGCGCGGGCCGCACGTTGTGCCAGATGTGCTTCGTCTCGCGGTACTCGTCGAGCCCTGCGGCCCCCAGCTCGCGGCCGATGCCGGACTGCTTGTAGCCGCCCCACTCGGCCTGCGGCACGTAGGGGTGGTAGTCGTTGATCCACACGGTGCCCATCCGGAGCCGGGCGGCGACCCGCTCGGCGCGACCGGCGTTCTGGGTCCACACGCCGCCGGCCAGGCCGTAGATGCTGTCGTTGGCGATCCGCACCGCGTCGTCCTCGTCACGGAACGACTCGACGGTCAGCACCGGCCCGAACGACTCGTCCTGGACCACCGACATCGAGCTGGTGCAGTCGTCGAGCAGGGTGGGCAGGTAGTAGAAGCCGTCGGCCAGCGCCGGGTCGTCGGGCCGGGCCCCGCCGAGCCGGAGGGTCGCCCCCTCGGCGATCCCGCGGGCGACGTACTGCTCGACCTTCTCGCGGTGCGCGGCGGAGATGAGCGGGCCGGTCTCGGCCTTGTCGTCGAACGGTCCGCCCAGCCGGATCAGCTCGGCGCGACGGACCACCTCCTCGACGAACTCGTCGTGGATCGACTCCTCGACGACCAGCCGGGCGCCCGCCGAGCACACCTGACCCGAGTGCAGGAACACCGCGGTCAGCGCGAAGTCCAGCGCGGCCTCCCGGTCGGCGTCGGCGAAGACGATGTTGGGGTTCTTGCCGCCCAGCTCGAGAGCCACCTTCTTCACGGTCTCCGCGGCCGAGGCCATGATCCGCTTGCCGGTGGCCAGGCCACCGGTGAAGGAGACCAGGTCGACGCGGGGGTCCTCGCTGAGCAGGGCACCCGCGCGCGGGCCGGCGCCGAGGACCAGGTTGGCGACGCCCGCGGGGACGCCGGCCTCCGTCAGCAGGCCCATCAGCAAGATCGCGGTGTGCGGGGTGAGCTCGCTGGGCTTGAGCACGAAGGTGTTGCCCGCGGCCAGGCACGGCGCGACCTTCCAGGAGGTCTGCAGCAGCGGGTAGTTCCACGGCGTGATCAGCCCGCACACGCCGATCGGCTCGTGCACGATGCGGCTGACCACGTCCGCACGGCCGGTGTCGACGACCCGGCCGGCGTCCTCGGCCGCGACGTTGGCGTAGTGCCGGAACACCCCGACCACGTCGTCGACGTCGTACTCGCTCTCGACCAGGCGCTTGCCGGTGTCCAGGGACTCGGCGCGGGCGACGGCGGCCTTGTCCCGCTCCAGCAGGTCCGCCACCCGGTGCAGCAGGGCCCCGCGCTCCAGGGCCGACGAGCCCGGCCAGCCGCCCTCGTCGAAGGCGGCGCGCGCGGCCCCGATCGCGGCCCGGGTGTCCTCGGGGCCGGCCTCGTCTATCTCCGCGACGATCGCCCCGTCCGCCGGACAGCGGATCTCTCGACGCTCACCCTCGCGAGCGCTCTCCCATCGACCCCCGATGTAGAGCTGTGGCACCGTGGCACTGTCCAATCCGTGGCGTTTCGTTGCGTATGTCGCAACTCAGTGTGTTCCACGCAACAGGATTGCGGCTGCGAGCAGAGCGCGTCAACCCGCTACGTCGTTCCGTAACCAAGTCTTCGCGACACCTCGTCGGCACTGTCCTGGACCACCGGGACGAGCTCCTTGACACGCGCCTCGCCGAGCCGGAAGGTCGGGCCGGACACGCTCAACGACGCGATCACGTCGCCGTGCGCGTTGCGGATCGGGGCCGCGATCGCGGTCAGACCGACCTCGAGCTCGTCGGTGGCGACGGCGTACCCCTGCTCGCGGACCTCGACCAGCTCGCGGCGCAGCCGGGACCGGGTGGTGACCGTCTCCGCGGTGTAGGACGGCAGCCGCGGCAGCCGGCTGTCCACCTCCTCCGAGGACAGCCCGCTGAGCAGCACCTTGCCGTTGGAGGTGGCGTGCAGCGGGATGTGCTGCCCGACCCAGTTGTGCGACTGGAGCGCGGACTGGCCGGCCACCTGGTCCAGGTAGAGCGCCGACCGGTCCGAGAGCACCGCGATGTTGACCGTCTCCCCGGAGTCGGCCGCGAGCTTGCGGCACACCGGGCGGGCCTCCTGCACCACGTCGAGCCGGGCGGTGGTGGCCCCCGCCAGCCGGAGCACGCCGACGCCGAGGCGGTACTTGCCTCGGTCCTCGTTCTGCTCGACCATGCCGTGCGACTCCAACGTCGCCACCAGCCGGAACGCGGTGCTCTTGTGCACGCCAAGCTCGCCGGCGATCTCGGTGACGCCGGCCTCCCCCAGCCGTGCCAGGATGCTCAGGATGGTCAGTGCCCGGTCGACGGACTGGACGCCCGGAGCGGTCTCGGCGCCCGCGGCGGTGGCGGTAGGCATAGCCCGACGGTAGCGCACCTGTGTTGCGTATCACAGTACGTGTCTCGGTTGACGCAACGATCGTCACCCGAGTACAAACCCAGGCATGACAGCCGCACCCGCCTCGTTCGTGCTCACCCTGGACTGCCCCGACCGGCCGGGCATCGTGCACGCCGTCAGCGGCCTGCTCGTGGAGCACCGGGGCAACATCTTGGAGAGCCAGCAGTTCGACGACCTCGCCGAGGGCCGGTTCTTCATGCGGGTGCGGTTCGCCGTCGAGGGAGACGCCACGGCGGACTCGCTGCGCGCGGCCTTCGTCCCGGTCGCGGAGCGGTTCGCGATGACCTGGGAGCTGTGGGCGGCGGACGCGCCGTACCGGACGCTGATCCTGGTCTCGAAGTTCAGCCACTGCCTCAACGACCTGCTGTTCCGCTGGAGCAAGGAGTCGCTGCAGATCGACGTGGTCGGCATCGTCTCGAACCATCTCGACTGCGAGCCGCTGGCCGTCTCCTATGGCGTGCCGTACCACCACGTCCCGGTCACGCCGGACACCAAGGCCGACGCCGAGGGGCGGATGCTCGCGCTCGTCGACGAGCTCGACGTCGACCTGGTGGTGCTGGCTCGCTACATGCAGGTGCTCTCCGACGACACCTGCCGCGCCCTGGCGGGGAGGGCGATCAACATCCACCACTCCTTCCTGCCCAGCTTCAAGGGCGCGCGGCCCTACCACCAGGCCTTCGACCGCGGCGTCAAGCTGGTCGGTGCCACCGCCCACTACGTGACCGCCGACCTCGACGAGGGCCCGATCATCGAGCAGGACGTGATGCGCGTCGACCACGGGTACGACGCCGCCGCCCTCGCCGCCGCCGGCCGCGACGTGGAGAGCCAGGTGCTCTCCCGTGCGGTCCGCTGGCACGCCGAGTCCCGGGTGCTGCTCAACGGCCACAAGACCGTCGTCTTCCGCTGACCCGGCCGCCTCCCCCGCGGCGGCGGTCCCCCGGTGTCGGTTTCCCAGGTGATGCCGACTTTCTGGCACTCCCCATGGGAAATTTCCCATGGGGAGTGCCAGTTTCTCGGCATCACCTGGGAAACCGACACCCCCCTGAGCCCTGAGCGCAGGGCGGGGGTACGGCGGCCGCCGGCCGGCCCGCGACGATCAGTCGCCGAGCTCCGCGCGACGGCGGATCACGTACTCCTGCAGCTCGGCGCGGATGGCGTCGTCGAGCGGCGGCGCGACGTACTCCTCGAGCTTCTTCTGGTAGATGACCGACGCCCGGGCGTTGGCGTCCAGGCCCCCGGTGCGCATCCACTTCTCGTAGTTGTCGGAGGAGGAGAGCATCGGCCGGTAGAAGCAGGTCCGGAAGCGCTCCATGGTGTGCATCGCGCCGAGGAAGTGACCGCCGTGGCCGACCTCCTCGTGCGCCCCGAACGCCAGTGAGTCGTCGTCGATCTCCAGCGGCGTGAACTCGGCCTGCATCATCTGCAGGATCTCCACGTCGACGATGAACTTCTCGAAGCCCGCGACCAGGCCGCCCTCGAGCCAGCCGGCGGAGTGCATCACCCAGTTCGCGCCCGCCAGGAACGTCGGCAGCATCGTCATCAGCGCCTCGTAGCCGGCCTGCGCATCCGCGACCTGCGAGGAGGTCAGCCCGCCGCCGGAGCGGAACGGCAGCCCGAAGTGCCGGGCGATCTGGCCGGTGCAGAGCAGGCCGATCCCCGACTCGGGGGTGCCGAACGTCGGCGAACCGGACTGCATGTCGATGTTGGACAGGAAGGACCCGAAGATCACCGGCGCACCCGGGCGGATCAGCTGGGCGAGGGCGATCCCGGACAACGCCTCGGCGATCTGCTGCACCAAGGCGGCCGGGATCGTCACCGGCGACATCGCGCCCATCAGGATGAACGGGGTGAGCACGCACGGCTGGCCGGCGGCGGTGTACTCGAAGAGCGACTCGATCATCCGCCCGTCCCAGCGCAGCGGCGAGTTGCAGTTGATCAGGGAGATGGTCACCGGGGTCCTCTCGATCGCCTCGCGGCCACCGAAGAGGATCTCCCCCATCGCGATCGTGTCGCGGGCGTTGACCCCGGAGACCACGTTGCCCATGTAGACCTTGTCGGTCAGCGTCTGGAGCGCGTAGGTCATGTCCAGGTGCCGCGAGTCGAGCGGCGTGTCGTTGGGCTCGCAGATCACCCCGCCGGCCGAGTCGAGCACCGGGAACGTCTGGGCGAGCTTGGCGAACCGCTCGAAGTCGTTCATGGTCGCGTCCCGGCGCAGGTCGCCCTCACGCACGAACGGCGGACCGTAGACGGCTCCGAAGGCCATCGCGTCGCCGCCGATGTGGATGCTGTGCTCGGGGTTGCGCGCCTGTACGTCGAACTCGCGCGGCGCCTTGGCGACCTGCTCGAGCACCCACTCGGGGTCCAGGAACACGGTCTGCCCCTCGACCTTCTGACCCGCCTCGCGGAACAGCGCCAGGGCCCGGTCACTGTCGAACTCGACGCCGATCTCGGTGACCAGCCGGCGCCACCCGGCATCGAGCTTGGCCATCGCGTCCTCGGAGAGGATCTCGTACCTCGGCATCTTGTTGCGGAACATCTGCGACCTCCACGCGACGACGGACGGGTTCGGCGGCGATTCTGCTTGACCGGCGCTCGCTCGGCATCCTAGCCTCATCATGTGGAAGTCGGTTCCACATGATGAAACACCGTTGTCACGAGGTCCCATGCCCAGCACCGCGCCGGCCGGCACCCAGGCCGTCGACCGCGCCGCCGCCCTGATCGACCTGGTGGTGCGCGCCCCGGAGCCGGTCAGCTTCACCGAGCTCAGCGAGGAGACCGGCCTCGCCCGGTCCACCACCTCCCGCCTGCTGGCCGCCCTCGAGCGCACCGACCTCGTCGAGCGGGACGCCGCCGGCGGCTATGTCGCCGGCCCGCTGTTCGCCCTGCACGCCGCGATCCACGACCCGTGGCCGCAGGTGGCCCGGCTGGCCCGGCCCGTGCTGGAGACGATCGGCGAGCGCACCGGCGAGACCGTGCACCTCGGCGTCGGCCGCGGCCCCGGGGTCGTGCACATCGGCCAGGTCGAGTCGACCTTCCTGCTCGCGGCCCGCGACTGGAACCAGGTCGACGTACCCCCGCACTGCTCGGCCCTGGGCAAGGTGCTCTACGCGCACGGCCTGCTCCCGATCCCGGTGGGCCGGCTGGTGCAGCCCACCGGGCACGCCGTCGGGTCGCGCGAGGAGCTGCTCGCGGAGTGCGCTGCGGTTCGCCGCCGCGGCTACGCGGCCACCCTCGACGAGCTCGAGGTCGGGCTCACCGGGATAGCGGCGCCCGTCGCCGGCAAGGACGGGGTGATCTGCGCGATCGGCATCTCCGGCCCCACCGCGCGTCTCCAGGACCGGGTCGACCTCATCGGCCGACTCATCGTCGAGCAGGCGGACGCGCTGTCGGCGCTGCTCGGCGGCCCCGCCCGGCTCCACCCCACCACGACCCAGAGCCCCAGCACGACCAAGAGCCCGACCAAGACCCAGAGCCCCACCACCACGCAGAGCCCCACCAAGGAGGGCGCGGCATGACCACCACTCCCGCAGAGATCCTGCAGCAGATGTACGACGAGACGCTGCTCGGCAATGCACCCGAGGTCCTGAGCCTCACCCACCAGGCGCTCGAGATGGGGATGGAGCCGCAGAGCCTGCTCTTCGACAGCCTGATCCCGGCGCTGGAGGAGGTCGGCGCCCGCTTCGAGCGCGGTGACTACTTCGTGCCGGAGATGCTCATCGCCGGGCGCGCGATGGCCGGCGCCATGGAGGTGCTGCGTCCGCTGCTCGCCGAGACCGGGGTGCAGACCATCGGCAAGTTCCTGATGGGCACCGTCAAGGGCGACGTCCACGACATCGGCAAGAACCTCGTCAACATCATGCTCGAGGGCGCCGGCTTCGAGGTGATCGACCTCGGCGTGCAGGTGGCCCCGGAGAAGTTCGTGGAGAAGATCCTCGAGCACCAGCCCGACATCGTGGGCATGTCGGCGTTCCTCACCACCACGATGCCGATGTTCAAGGCCAACCTGAACGCGCTGCAGAAGGCCGGCCTGCGTGACCAGGTGATCGTGATGGTCGGCGGCGCCCCGGTCACCCAGGAGTACGCCGACGCGGTCGGCGCCGACGGGTACGCGCCCGACGCCTCCGCCACCGTGAAGCGCGCCAAGGACCTGCTGCAGAAGAAGCGGGCGCTGGTGAGCGCATGAGCGAGCTGCTGGAGACCACGCTGCGCTCGGCGACCGCCGAGGTGGTGATCGGCCACGGACGGCGGTTCTGCCTGATCGGCGAGCGGATCAACCCCACGGGTCGCCGGATCTTCCAGGAGCAGCTGCGCGCCGGCGACCTCTCCGCGATCGAGCGCGACGTGATCGCGCAGGTCGAGGGGGGCGCCGACGTGCTCGACGTCAACATGGGCGTCCCGATGACCGACGAGCCGGAGCTGCTGGCCCGGGCGATCACCCTGGTCCAGCAGCTCACCGACAAGCCGGTCTGCATCGACTCCTCGGTCGTGGAGGCGCTCGAGGCCGGGCTGAAGGTCTACCAGGGCCGCGCGCTGGTCAACTCGATCACCGCCGAGGACGACCGGATGGCGCTGATCCTCCCGCTGGTGAAGAAGTACGACGCCGCGATCATCGCTCTGCCCAACGACGCCGAGGAGATCCCGATGGAGGCGGACCGCCGCCTCGAGCTGGTCCAGCACATCGTCGACGTCGCCACCACCGAGTACGGCATCGCCAAGCAGGACATCGTCATCGACCCGCTGGCCATGCCGATCGGCGCGGACACCGCGGTCGTCGAGACCACCCTGGAGACGATGCGACGGATCCGCGACGTGCACGGGCTGAACATGACCTGCGGCGCCTCCAACGTCTCCTTCGGCATGCCCGACCGGCACACCCTCGGCGCGGCGTTCCTGCCGATGGCGATGACCGCGGGCCTCACCAGCGCCATCATGGACACCCGCACCCCGCAGATCGTCTCGGCGGTCAAGGCCGCCGACCTGCTGCTGAACCACGACGAGTGGGGCAGCAGCTGGATCTCCGCGCACCGCAAGAAGCAGGCCGCCACCACCGGATGAAGGACACGTCGCGGCACGAGCCGCCGGACATCGAGGTCGACACGCTACGGCGCGAGGGCCTGATCAACCCGCCCGACGGCCCCGCGCTGACCCCGCACGACGGGTCCGGCCGGGTGCAGCTGTCGTTCTCCCCCTCCGGCCGCGACGTGCGGGTGCCTCCCGGCGTCAGCGTCTTCGACGCCGCCAGCTGGAACGGCATCGCCATCGACTCCACCTGCGGCGGCCACGGCACCTGCAAGAAGTGCAAGGTCCAGGTCCTCGACGGCGGAGCGGTCCCGGTGCACCGGCTCGACGTGCGCTCCTTCACGCCCGGTCAGCTCGCCGACGGATGGCGGCTGGCCTGCCTCGCCCAGGCCACCACCGACCTGCGGGTCGAGGTGCCGCCGCTGACCACCCGCCCCAAGGCGGCCACCCTCGGGGTCGGCCGACAGGTGATCCTCCGGCCCGCGGTGCAGAAGCGGTACGTCGAGCTCGACGAGCCCACCCTCGCCGACCAGCGCACCGACCTGCAGCGGCTCTACGACGCGATCGACGACCTCGAGCTGTCTCCGGACCTGTACGCCCTGCGACGGCTGCCGAGCGTGCTCCGGCAGGCCGACTTCAAGGTCACCGCGGTGATCGTCGACGAGGCGCTGATCGACGTGGAGGCCGGCGACACCACGGACCGCCGGTTCGCGATCGCCTTCGACCTCGGCACCACCACGGTGGTCGCCACCCTGCTGGACACCTCCACCGGCACACCGGCCGCGGTCGCCTCGATGCTCAACAAGCAGCAGCCCTTCGGCGGCGACGTGATCACCCGGATCAGCGCCACGATGATGGACCCCGAGGCGCTCCCCCGGCTGCGCCGGCTCGCGCAGGAGACGCTGGCCGAGCTGACCCGGGACGTGCTCGCCGATGCCGGGGTCGAGCCACGGGAGGTCTACGAGGTGGCGGTCGCCGGCAATGCCACGATGACCGCGCTGGCGCTCGGCATCGACCCCGAGCCGCTCGGCGTGGCCCCCTTCGTGATGTCCGCCGACGTGCTGCCGCCGGTGCTCGCCACCGAGCTCGGGCTCGACCTGCACCCGCAGGCCCGCGCGGTGGTGCTGCCCGCCCTCGGCGCGTACGTCGGCGGAGACATCGTCGCCGGCATGCTCGCCACCGGGATGGACCGGGACAAGCGCACCCGGCTGTTCATCGACGTCGGCACCAACTGCGAGATCGTGCTCAGCGACGGCGACACCATCGTCTCCACCGCTGCCCCGGCCGGGCCCGCCTTCGAGGGCGGCGCCATCCGCTGCGGCATGCGGGCCGCCGACGGCGCGGTCGAGGTCATCCGGCTCGACCCCGACGTCGACGGCGGGGTGCACCTGGGCGTCATCGGCGACGTCGAGCCGCACGGCATCTGCGGGTCCGGCCTGGTCGACGCCGTCTCCGAGCTGGTCCGGGCGGGCCTCCTCGACAGCACCGGACGGTTCGTCACCGACGAGCGCGCCGCCGAGATCGCCCCGCACGTCGCCGACCGGCTGACCGCGATCGGCAAGGAGCGGGTGTTCGTCCTGCACCGGCCCGAGCCGGACTCGCCGCCCGAGCACACCGTGTACCTGTCCCAGCGCGACGTCCGCGAGCTGCAGTTCGCCAAGGGCGCGATCGCGACCGGCTGGACGCTGCTGCTCGAGCAGCTCGGGCTGGTGGAGAGCGACGTGCAGCAGGTGCTGCTGGCCGGCTCCTTCGGCAGCTACCTCTCCCCCGCGGCCGCCGTCCGGATCGGGCTGGTGCCGAAGATCCCGGTGCTGCGGATCGTCTCGGCCGGCAACGTCGCCGGCGAAGGGGCCAAGATGAGCCTGCTGAGCCTGCGCGAGCGCGCGGGCGCCCTCGCCCTGCTGAAGGAGGTGGAGTATGTCGAGCTCTCCGACCGCCCCGACTTCAACGACAAGTTCGTCGACCTCCTCGCGTTCCCCGGCGCTGACCGGGCCGACCGGGTGCCGAGCGGGCTGACCGGGCCGAGCGGGTCGCCCTGGTCGCCTGCGGGGCACTCGCGCAACCGTGCGCGGAGGTGGTCGCCCGCCGGGGCTGGCCGGTGGACGTGGTCCCGCTGCCGCCGCTCCTGCACAACCACCCGGCCCGGATCGCCGGCGAGGTCGAGCGGCTGGTCGACGACCTCGCCCCGCGCTACGCGAGCGTGGTGGTGGGCTACGCCGACTGCGGCACCTACGGCGCGCTCGACGAGGTGTGCCACCGGCGGGGGCTGCCCCGGCTCGGCGGCCTGCACTGCTACGACGTGTACGGCGGCGCCGACCGGGTCGCGAGGATGTTCGAGGAGCAGCCGGGGACCTATGTGCTCACCGACTTCCTGGTCCGGTCCTTCGAGCGGACCGTGATCGCCGAGCTCGGCCTGGACCGGCACCCCGAGCTCCGCGACGACTACTTCGCGCACTACACCCGGATGGTGTGGCTGGCCCAGCAGCCCGACGGCGAGCTGCGGGTGCTCGCCGAGCGGGCCGCGGCTCGGATCGGCCTGCCGCTGACTGTCGTCCCCACCGGACACTCCGGTCTCGAGCGCGCCCTCGCCGCGATCCTGCCCGCTGCCCGCTGACCGCCCCTCAGCTCATCGCCATCAGCCGGTCGAGGTAGGAGCGCCGCCATGCCTCGGTCTCGGCCACCTGGTTGAAGGTGTAGACGTGCAGCCCGGTGACCAGCGCCTCCGGCCTGGCCAGCACCGGCGCGCACTGCTCGAGGAACCGCTCGCCGGTGAAGCCCCCCGGCGCAGCGAGCCGCGCGAACGTGCCCTTGTGCTTGGCCAGGAAGCGGGTCGAGTCGCCCACCCCGATCCTGGTCGCCATCGAGAGCAGCTTGGCCCGGTCGATGGGCCCCGGGATCCCGAGCAGCATCGGCATGGTGACGCCACGGCCCCGCACCCGGTCCAGCCAGGCCCGGATGGTCTCGGGGTCGAAGCTCAGGTTGCTGACCACGTGCGTGGCATGCCGGCGCTTGTCCCACATCGCCTGCACGGTCAGGTCGTCGCTGATCGTCGGGTGCGACTCCGGGTAGCCGGTGATCCCGACCTCGGCGAACGGGCTGCCCAGCGCGGTGAGGTCCTCCAGGAGGTCCAGCGCGGACGTGTAGTCCCCCGCCGGGGGGTCGGCGTCCCCGCCGGGCACGAAGACCGTGCTCACCCCGACCTCGCGGAGCCGGTCGCAGATCTCGGCGAGCTCCGAACGTCCGCTGACCATCCGCGCGGCCAGGTGCGGCACCGCGTTGTACCCGTGCCGGGCCAGCCGCTCGGTCAGCGCCAGGGTGACCTCGATGCCCTTGGTGGGCGAGGCGGTGACCGTCACGGTCCGGTCGGTGGACAGGTGCTCGAGCACCTTGTCCTCGATCGCGCCGGTCGGCAGCACCTCGAAGCGGGCGGAGGTCAGCATGTCGGCCAGGAACGGCCCGTACTTTGTGTTGCGCATGGGGCAACTCATTTCGCGATACGCAATTCGTCGCACGAGCGTATCGCTGCCCCCCGGCGAACCACAAGCACCGGCACCCGCGCCGTCGGGGTCGTCGGTCGGTGGCGAGCAGGAGCAGGCCGCGCCGGACCCGGTCGGCGTCCGGGCGGAGTCCGGGCGGAGTCCGGGCGGAGTCCGGGCGGCCGCTCGATCCGGTCGAGGACCGGGCTGACCCGCCGAGGGATGCCGGCTAGCTCGCGGGCGACGTCGGGGTCATCGCCCCGGCGGACTCCGGGGACTCCAGGCTCTCGGCGTCCGCGTGCTCCCGGCCCCGGCCGAGCAGCACGAACAGGGCACCGAACAGCACGCCCACCGGCCAGCTGAGGTAGACGATGAAGCTGTCCACGTCGAGGCTCTGCGGAACCTTCGCGCCGACCTTCGCCGCCTCCAGCGCGGCCTTCGGATCGCCCGGGCCGAGCAGGTGCCCGACGAGCAGCATCGCGGCGGCGGCCAGTCCCGATCCCAGCACCAGCAGGCCGCTGGTCAGCAGCGCGTCGCGCCGGCGCCACGCCATGAGCCCGAGGCCGCTGAGCACACCGGCGACCAGCGCGATCACGACGTACCAGCCGTCGGCGGCGAACTGCTTGCTCAGCTCGCCCTCGCCCATCGAGCCGCCCTGCGCCAGCTTGGTGAACTCGGCGGGCGTGACCACCAGCGACCAGATCACGCCGCAGACCACGCCCACCACGAGCAGCACACCGAGCACGGCCGCGGCGTCGCGGCCGGCCAGCCCGGCCGGCGACGGGTCTCGTCGGATCATCAGCCGGCCAGGCAGTTCGGACCCAGCAGCGCCTTGAGGTCGGCGAACAGGGCGGGGCTGGCGGCCACCCGGAGGCGGTCGTCGAGCTTCATCACGGTGGTGGAGGTCTTGGTCATCAGGCGCAACCGTACTTCGGTGACCCCCGGATGGGTGCCGAGCACCTCCTTGAGCTGCTCGACCACCGGCATGGTGCACCGGGTCGACGGCATCGACACCACGACCGGGCCGGACGGGCCGTCGGTGAGGTCGGGGATGCCGACCTCCTGGCCGTGCAGCTCCGGCTGGTCCTTGGACCGGGACAGCCGGCCCTTGACGGTGACGATGGCGTCCTCGTTGAGCAGCGTGCTGGCCAGCTGGTAGGCGCTGGGGAACAGCAGCACGTCGACGCCGCCCTCCAGGTCCTCCAGGGTCACCATCGCCCAGGCGTCTCCGCGCTTGGTGATCTTGCGCTGCACCGAGGTGATCAGGCCCGACACCGTCACGGTCGCGCCGTCGGGCCGGTCCTCGTCGAGGAGCAGCTGGCCGATGGTGCAGTCGGTGCCGACCGCGAGGATGTGCTCGAGGCCCATCAGCGGGTGGTCGGAGACGTAGAGGCCGAGCATCTCGCGCTCGTGGCCGAGCAACGTCTGCTTGTCCCAGTCGTCGATGTCCGGGACCGCGATCGTCACCCCGAAGCCGCCGGCGTCGTCGTCGAGCCCCCCGAACAGGGAGTCCTGGCCGATCGCCTCGTTGCGCTTGATGTCGGCGTACTGGTCGACCGCGGTCTCGTGGATGGTGACCAGGGCGCGGCGCCGGTGCCCCAGCGAGTCGAACGCGCCGGACTTGATCAGCGACTCGATCACCCGCTTGTTGCAGACCAGGGTGGAGACCTTGTCCATGAAGTCCGCGAAGTCGGTGAAGCGGCCCTGCTCGCGGCGGGCGGCCACGATCGCGTCGACGACGTTGATCCCGACGTTGCGCACCGCGCTGAGCCCGAAGCGGATGTCGAGGCCCACCGGGGTGAAGGTCGCCTCCGACTCGTTGACGTCCGGCGGCAGCACCTTGATGCCCATCCGGCGGCACTCGTTGAGATAGATGGCCATCTTGTCCTTGTCGTCCTTGACGGACGTGAGGACGGCGGCCATGTACTCGGCCGGGTAGTTGGCCTTGAGGAAGGCGGTCCAGTAGGAGACCAGGCCGTACGCAGCGGAGTGCGCCTTGTTGAAGGCGTAGTCGGAGAACGGCAGCAGGATGTCCCACAGCGTCTTGACCGCCGCGGCGGAGTAGCCGCGCTCCTGCATGCCCGCGGAGAAGGCCGCGAACTGCTTGTCGAGCTCCTCCTTCTTCTTCTTGCCCATCGCGCGCCGCAGCAGGTCGGCCTGGCCCAGCGAGTAGCCGGCCAGCCGCTGCGCGATCGCCATCACCTGCTCCTGGTAGACGATCAGGCCGTAGGTCTCCCCCAGGATGTCCGCGAGCGGCTCGGCCAGCTCGGGATGGATCGGCGTGACCTCCTCGCGGCCGTTCTTGCGGCGGGCGTACTTGTTGTGCGAGTCGGCACCCATCGGGCCGGGACGGTAGAGCGCACCGACCGCGGAGATGTCCTCGAAGGTGTCGGGCCGCATGCTGCGCAGCAGGGCGCGCATCGGCCCGCCGTCGAGCTGGAAGACGCCGAGGGTGTCGCCGCGGGACAGCAGCGCGTACGTGGTGGGGTCGGTGAGCTCGAGGTCCTCCAGCACGATCTTGCGCTGGCGGTTGTTCTCGATGTTGATCAGCGCGTCGTCGAGGATGGTGAGGTTGCGCAGCCCCAGGAAGTCCATCTTGATCAGCCCGAGGCGCTCGCACGTCGGGTAGTCGAACTGGGTGATGATCGCGCCGTCCTGGTCGCGCCGCATCACCGGGATGACGTCCTGGAGCGGCTCGCTGGACATGATCACGCCCGCGGCGTGCACGCCCCACTGGCGCTTGAGCCCCTCGATGCCGATCGCGGTGTCGACGACCTTCTTCACGTCGGCGTCGGCCTCGTAGAGGGAGCGGAACTCCCCGCCCTCGCCGTACCGCTTGTGGCCGCTGTCGAAGATCTCCTTGAGCGGGACGTCCTTGCCCATCACCGCGGCGGGCATCGCCTTGGTGATCCGGTCGCCCATCGCGAACGGGTAGCCGAGGATCCGCGAGGAGTCCTTGACCGCCTGCTTGGCCTTGATGGTGCCGTAGGTGACGATCATCGAGACCCGGTCGTCGCCGTACTTGTCGGAGACGTAGCGGATCACCTCACCGCGCCGGCGCTCGTCGAAGTCGATGTCGAAGTCGGGCATCGAGACGCGGTCAGGGTTGAGGAAGCGCTCGAAGAACAGGCCGTGCTCGAGCGGGTCGAGGTCGGTGATCCGCATCGCGTACGCCGCCATCGACCCGGCTCCGGAGCCACGGCCCGGACCGACCCGGATGCCGTTGTTCTTGGCCCAGTTGATGAAGTCGGCGACGACCAGGAAGTAGCCCGGGAAGCCCATCTGGGTGATGACGCCGATCTCGAACTCGGCCTGCTTGCGGACCGGGTCCGGGATGCCGTCGGGGTAGCGGTAGCGCAGCCCCTTGTTGACCTCCTTGACGAACCAGGAGTCCTCGGTCTCGCCGTCGGGGACCGGGAAGCGCGGCATGTAGTTGGCGGACTCGTCGAACTCGACGTTGCAGCGCTCCGCGATCAGCAGGGTGTTGTCGCACGCCTCCGGCAGGCCGTTGCGCTCGCCCCACAGCTCGCGCATCTCCGCGGGCGACTTGATGTAGTAGCTGTCGCCGCTGAACTTGAACCGCTTGGGGTCGGCCATCGTGCTGCCCGAGGAGACGCAGAGCAGGTGCTCGTGGGCCATCGCGTCGCCGGGGTTGGTGTAGTGCGAGTCGTTGGTGGCGATCGGCGGGATGCCGAGGTCCGCCGAGAGCCGCAGCAGCCCGTCGCGGACCCGGGTCTCGATCGAGAGGCCGTGGTCCATCAGCTCGAGGAAGAAGTTGTCGGCGCCGAAGATGTCCTGGAAGTCGCCGGCCGCGGCCCGGGCCTTCTCGTAGTCGCCGATCCGGAGCCAGGTCTGGATCTCCCCGGACGGGCAGCCGGTGGTGCCGATCAGGCCGGTGGCGTGCTCGGCGAGCAGCTCGCGGTCGGCGCGGGGCTTGTAGAAGAACCCCTCGATCGAGGAGCGCGACGACAGCCGGAACAGGTTGTGCATGCCCTCGGTGGTCTCGGCCAGCAGGGTCATGTGGGTGTACGCGCCGCTGCCGGACACGTCGTCGTCGCCGCCGTTGTTCCAGCGGACCCGCTTGCGGTCGAAGCGGGAGGTGTTGGGGGTGAGGTAGGCCTCCATGCCGATGATCGGCTTGACCCCGGCGGCGCGCGCCTTGGAGTAGAAGTCGTAGGCGCCGAAGACGTTGCCGTGGTCGGTCATCGCGATGGCGTCCATGCCGAGCTCGGCGGTGCGGGAGAACATCTCCCCGAGCCGGGCCGCCCCGTCCAGCATGGAGTACTCGGTGTGCACGTGCAGATGGACGAAGGAGTCCGAGCCTGAGCCGCCTGACATGGGAGGTGACCGCCCCTTCCCGAGCCGCACCCGGCCCCACGAAACCTACTGATGAGCACACTGACCACGACCGAGGACAGCCCGGTCGACCTTCTGGGGGAAGAGCGGCCAGCCTACGCGAACCGACCTGACCATCCTGGCAGGACCCACCGACAGTCCCGGCCCCCCGGCGGTCCCCCCGGGTGCGGTGCGCCGGGGGCGCTCAGACCGGGCAGCCGTCCGGGCCGCAGGCCTCGCCGTCGGCGGCTCCCCCGGTGGCCGGGGCGCCGACCATCGTGAGCGGCTGGCTCTCGCTCCACGCCCGCTCCAGGACCGCGAGCAGCTGCTCCGTGGGCTGGGCGCCGGACACGCCGTACCGCCGGTCGACGACGAAGAACGGCACCCCGCTGATCCCGAGAGCCCGGGCCTCGTCCTGGTCGGCGCGGACGGCGTCCGCGTGTGCGTCACCCTCGAGCACCTGCGCGACCTCGGCGCGGTCCAGACCGGCCTCCGCGGCGAGGTCGGCCAGCGTGGGGCGGCTGCCGACCGGCAGCCCCTCGGTGAAGTAGGCCCGCATCAGCCGCTCCTTCACCGCGTCCTGCAGGCCGCGGGCGTGGGCGAGGTGGATCACCCGGTGGGCGTCGAAGGTGTTGGAGCGCACCGAGTCCTCGAGGTGGAACTCCAGTCCCTCGCCTGCGGCCGCCTCGGTCATCGAGGCGATCGCCGCCCGCGCCTGGTCCAGGGACATGCCGTACTTCTCCGCGATCAGCTCGGCGTGGCCGCGCCCCTCCTCGTGGCCCTCCGCGGAGACGGTCGTGGGGTCGAGCTCGAAGCTGCGCCACTCGACCTCCACGTCGCCGGCGTGCTCGAAGCGCGCGAGCGCCGCCTCGAAGCGTCGCTTGCCGATGTAGCACCACGGGCACACGACGTCGGACCAGATCTCGACCTTCAACGTTCCTCCTCCTGGGTTGTCCGCGGACCCAACGCCGGGCGACCGCTGCACTATTCCGGGCCGGTGGCGTCCGGGTCGGAGTGTTCCGGGTCGGCCGCGGCGTCCAGGCTCTCGCTGATCACCTGGTGCATGATCCGGCGGATCCGGGCCTCGCCGAGGTCGGGGGCGAGCCGGGCCATCCGGGTGACGATCTGGCTCTCCCGCTCGGGGTCGCGGCCGGCGTGGCCGGGCACCTCCTTGAGCTGCTGCACGCGCGCGGTCAGCCGGGCCCGCTCGCCGAGCAGCCCGGCGAGCCGGTCGTCGATCCGGTCGATGCGCCGGCGCAGCCCGTCCACCGACCGGGGGTCGGGCCAGGCCATCTCGATGTCGGGCTGCCGTTCCTCGTTCTCGCTCCCGTCGGTGCGCCGGACCTCGCCGAAGCCGTGCCGCCGGTAGAACCGCTGGGCGGCCTCGTTGGTCTCGAAGACCCACAGCCCCAGCCCCTCGGGGCGCAGGCTCTGGGCCAGCCCGAGCAGGGCGGTGCCGAGCCCGTGCCCGGTCAGCGCCGGGTCGACGTACAGCGAGTGCACCCAGGAGTCCTCGAGGACCAGCAGCGCCGCGGGGCGCCCGTCGTCCCCCTCGGCGAGCCAGACCTCGACGCCCTCGCTGCCCGGGCCGGGCTCCACGCGGGAGCCGAGCCAGCGCCGGACGTCCTCGGGCGGGTGCACCGGCAGCGGGATCGCCGGGTACGACGCCCGCCGCGCGTCGAGGAACAGCGCCGTCAGCGCGTCGGCGTCCTCGGGGGACGCCGGGCGGAGCACCAGCTCCTCGGGCCGGCCGGTCCGATCCTCAGACGGCATCGCGCAGGGTGTCCAGGGCGTGCTGGAGGTCGGCGGGGTAGTCCGACTCGTACTCGACCCACTCGCCGCTGTCGGGGTGCTCGAAGCCGAGCCGGACCGCGTGCAGCCACTGCCGGGTGAGCCCCACCCGGGTGGCCAGGGTCGGGTCGGCGCCGTAGGTGATGTCCCCGACGCAGGGATGCTTGAGCGCAGCCATGTGCACCCGGATCTGGTGGGTACGACCGGTCTCCAGGTGCACCTCGAGCAGGCTCGCGAAGCGGTGCGCCTCGAGGGTCTCGTAGTGCGTGACGCTGGCCTTGCCGTCGGCCATCACCGCGAACTTGTAGTCGTGCTTGGGGTGCCGCCCGATCGGCGCGTCCACGGTGCCCTGCAGCGGGTCGGGGTGGCCCTGCACCAGCGCGTGGTAGACCTTGTCGACCGTGCGGTGCCGGAAGGCGTTCTTGAGCACCGAGTAGCCGTGCTCGGACTTCGCGATCACCATCACGCCGGACGTGCCGACGTCGAGGCGCTGCACGATCCCCTGCCGTTCGGCCGCCCCGCTGGTGGAGATCCGGAACCCGGCGGCGACGAGGTGCCCCACGACGGTGGGCCCGTTCCAGCCCGGGCTCGGGTGGACCGCGACGCCCACCGGCTTGTCGATGACCACGATCGCGTCGTCGTCGTGGACGATCTTGATGCCCTCGACCATCTCCGGCACCACCGCGACCGGGTCGACGGCCGCGGGGATGTCGACGTCGAGCATCGCGCCGGCCTCGACCCGGTCGGACTTGGCCGGCGGCTGGCCGTCGACGGTGACGTAGCCCTCGCTGACCAGAGCGGCGGCCCGGGTGCGGGAGAGGCCGAACATCCGCGCGATCGCGGCGTCGACACGCTCACCGGCCAGGCCGTCCGGGACGCTGACGGTGCGGTGGTCGTGGCCGCGGGGGGCCCCACCCGGGTACGACTGGGTCACGGTGCCGTGTCGTCCGTGACCTGGGGGGTGGCGGCCTCGCCGCGCTTGGCCCCCCGGGTGCCGTTGACCGACACCCCGCGGACGGCCTGCACCACGATCACGACCGCGGCGATGTTGATGCACATGTCGGCGACGTTGAAGATCGGCCAGTGCGGCAGCTGGAGGAAGTCGACGACATGACCCTGAAGGGGGCCAGGAGCCCGGAAGATCCGGTCGGTGAGGTTGCCCAGGACGCCGGCCATCAGGAAGCCGAGGCCGATCGCCCACCCGGTGCTCGCCAACCGCCGGACGGTCCACAGCACCCCGACCACGGCGGCGATCGCCACGAACGTGAGCACGATCGTGTACGACGTACCGGTGCTGAAGGCGGCGCCGGGGTTCCGGGCGAGGTAGAGGGTGAGCAGGTCACCGACCACCGGGACCGGTGGCCGGTCGGTGAGCCGGGCGACGGCGAGGATCTTCGAGACGAGGTCGACGAGGTAGCCGAGCACCGCGACGGCGGCGAAGATCCTCAGCGCACGCGTCCGGGCGCCGGACGGACGAGGCCCGTCGGCCGGTGGGTTCGTCGGGTCGCTGGCGTTCAGCGACGCTCCTCGCGCTGCTTGCATGTCAGGCACAGTGTGGCACGCGGGAACGCCATCACCCGCATCTTGCCGATCGGCTGACCACAGCTCTCGCACACGCCGTAGCTGCCGTCGTCGATGCGCGCCAGCGCGCGCTCGGTCTGGGCCAGCATGTCGCGGGCGTTGTTGGCCAGGCTCATCTCGTGGTCACGCTCGAAGGTCGTGGAGCCGACGTCGGCCTGGTCGTTGCCGGCCCCGTCCCCCGCGTCCCGCATCAGGTCGTGCAGCTCGTGCTCGGCGAGGTTGAGCTCCGAGCGCAGCCGCTCGCGGTCGGCATGCAGGTCGTCGCTGACCTCGGTCAGCTCGGCGGTGGTCCAGGGCTTCTCGTCCGACTTGACGGCCAGCTCTGCGGCGGCGTTGGCGCGTGCCCGGGCCGAGGGCCTGGTCGCGGCCTTCTTGGTGGTCCGGCCGGCCGGTGCGGCCTTCTTCGCGGCCGGCGCCCTCTTCGCGGCCGGCGCCTTCTTCGCGGCCGGCGCCTTCTTCGGCGGTCTGGGTAGCGACCTTCTTCGCGGTCACGGGGGGTTTCGTCATGGCGGCAGCCGCCTTCGGTGCGGGGGACTTCTTCGTGGGCGTCTTCTTCGCGGACGTCGTGGCCGTGGCCTTCTTCGTCGCGGTCTTCGTCGTGGCCTTCTTCGTCGTGGCCTTCTTCGTCGCGGCCCGCCTTGCCGGCGCGGCCTTCTCGGGCGCCGGGTCGGCGGCCGCCGTACCGGCGACGCGTTTCGCCGCTGCCACCGTCCGTCCGGCCAGCGTCCGTGCAGTCATGCGTGCCATGGAGCCGGCACCCCCCTCAGAGCCTTGTCACGTCAAGGAAACGTGCGACCCGCCAGGTGCACGGCCACACGCGTGCGGCGAGGATATGCCGCACCCGGACCGCTGACAACAGACCGCGCGGGTGAAACCGGGGTGAGACCGGCTGGGAGGTTCTGGCAGACTTGCCGCACCGCACGGTGTGGACGGGACGAGTAGCTCCGAGGACAGCCGGCAGCGACCCGGGGACGGTGAGAGCCCGGGGGTGTTGTCCGGAGCGAAGATCACCCCTGAACCGCCGGAAGAGCGACCGACCCCCCGGGGCCGGTCGGGTAGACCCGGCAGCGGTGCGCAAGAGAGGGCGGTCCAGCGGCACCGGACCGTCAAGGAGGGTGGTACCGCGGGGAGCGGTCCGACGGCGTACGGCGCCGCTCGGCCGGCCTCGTCCCTTCAGCCCCGCTGTCGAGCACCGGCCGAAGGAACCCCAGATGAGCGCGTACCGACCCGTCCCGCCCCAGGTGGACCTGCCCGCCCTCGAGCACGAGGTGCTCGAGCTGTGGGCTGCGGACAAGACCTTCGACAAGTCCCTGGCGATGGGCGCCGACCGCCCCCGGTGGACCTTCTTCGAGGGCCCGCCGACCGCGAACGGCCGCCCGGGCACCCACCACGTGGAGGCCCGTGTCTTCAAGGACGTGTTCCCGCGCTTCAAGACCATGCAGGGCTACCTGGTCGAGCGGAAGGCCGGCTGGGACTGCCACGGGCTCCCGGTCGAGCTGGCGGTCGAGAAGGAGCTCGGCTTCTCCGGCAAGAACGACATCGAGGCCTACGGGGTCGCGGAGTTCAACGCCAGGTGCCGCGAGTCGGTGCTGCGGCACGTGGACGCCTTCGAGGAGATGACCGAGCGGATGGGCTACTGGGTCGACACCTCCGACCCGTACCGCACGATGGAGCCCGGCTACGTCGAGTCGGTGTGGTGGGCGCTCAAGCAGATCCACACCAAGGGCCTGCTGGTCGAGGACTACCGGGTCGCTCCGTACTGCCCCCGCTGCGGGACCGGGCTCTCGGACCACGAGCTGGCCCAGGGCTACGAGACGGTGACCGACCCCAGCGTCTACGTGCGCTTCCCGCTCACCTCCGGCCCGTACGCCGGCCAGGCCTCGCTGCTGGTCTGGACCACGACGCCGTGGACGCTGGTCTCCAACACCGCCGTCGCCGCCCGCCCGGACGTCACCTACGTGCTCGCCACCGACGGCACCGAGACCCTGGTGGTCGCCGAGCCGCTGTTCGAGGCGGTGCTGGGCGAGGGCTGGAGCGTGACCGGCACGGTCACCGGCCAGGACATGGAGCGGTGGACCTACCAGCGGCCCTTCGACCTGGTCGAGTTCCCGCCGGTGGAGCCGACCGGGACCGCGCCGCACCTGGTGGTGCTCGCCGACTACGTCACCACCGAGGACGGCACCGGGCTCGTGCACCAGTCCCCGGCCTTCGGCGAGGACGACATGGCGGTCAGCCGCGCCTACGGTCTGCCGGTCGTGGTGCCGGTGCGCCCCGACGGCCATTTCGGCGACGACGTTCCCCTGGTCGGCGGCCAGTTCTTCAAGCACGCCGACGCCGACCTGGTCGAGGACCTGGACAAGCGCGGGCTGCTGTTCCGGCATGTCGCCTACGAGCACAGCTACCCGCACTGCTGGCGCTGCCACACCGCGCTCATGTACTACGCGCAGCCGTCCTGGTACGTCCGGACCACGCAGGTCAAGGAGGCCCTGCTGCGCGAGAACGAGAAGACCGCGTGGTACCCCGACACGATCAAGTGGGGCCGCTACGGCGACTGGCTGCACAACAACATCGACTGGGCGCTCTCGCGCAGCCGCTACTGGGGCACGCCCCTGCCGATCTGGCGCTGCGGCGAGGGCCACCAGACCTGCGTGGGGTCGCTGGCCGAGCTGTCCGAGCTCACCGGCACCGACCAGTCGGGGCTCGACCCGCACCGCCCGTACGTCGACGCGGTGGTCTTCGACTGCCCCCACCGCCCGGAGGGCCCGGGCTCGGCACCGTGCGGCACCGAGGCGCAGCGGGTCCCCGAGGTCATCGACGCGTGGTTCGACAGCGGCTCGATGCCGTTCGCGCAGTGGGGCTACCCGCACCGGCCGGGGTCCGCGGAGATGCTGGCGCGGGCCTACCCCGCGGACTTCATCTGCGAGGCGATCGACCAGACCCGCGGCTGGTTCTACACGCTGATGGCGATCGGCACGCTGGTCTTCGACGAGTCGTCGTACCGCAACGTGCTGTGCCTGGGCCACATCCTCGCCGAGGACGGCCGGAAGATGTCCAAGCACCTCGGCAACATCCTCGAGCCGATGCCGCTGATGGACCAGCACGGAGCGGACGCGGTCCGCTGGTTCATGGCCGCCTCCGGCTCCCCGTGGGCCGCCCGCCGGGTGGGTCACGGCACCATCCAGGAGACCGTCCGGAAGGTGCTGCTGACCTACTGGAACACCGTGGCGTTCCAGGTGCTCTACGCCCGCACCTCCGGCTGGACCCCGCAGGACGTCGCTCCCGCGGCCGCGGACCGGCCGGTGCTGGACCGGTGGGCGCTCTCCGAGGCGCACCGGCTGGCCGCCGGCGTCACCGAGGCGCTCGAGGTCTTCGACACCCAGCGGGCCGGGGCGCTGCTCTCGGCGTACGTCGACGACCTCTCCAACTGGTACGTCCGGCGCTCCCGCCGGCGGTTCTGGGCCGGCGACGCCGCCGCGCTCGCGACGCTGCACGAGTGCCTGCAGGTGGTGACGCTGCTGATGGCGCCGATCACCCCGTTCATCACCGAGCGGGTCTGGCAGGACGTCTTCGCCCCGACCTCGCCGGAGGCGCCGGCGTCGGTGCACCTCGCCGCCTGGCCCGAGGTGGACGCCGCCCTGGTCGACGACGAGCTGGGCACGCAGATGGCGCTGACCCGTCGGCTGGTCGAGCTCGGCCGGGCCGCCCGCGCCGACGCCAAGGTGCGGACCCGGCAGCCGCTCGGCCGCGCGCTGGTCGCCTCGTCGGCCTGGAACAGGCTGACCGACGAGCTGCGGGCCGAGGTCGCCGAGGAGCTGAACGTGGGTGCGGTCGAGCCGCTGTCCGCGGCCGGGGCGGACCTCGTCGACTTCAGCGCCAAGGGCAACTTCCGGGCGCTGGGCAGGCGGTTCGGCAAGCGGACCCCCCGGGTGGCGGCCGCGATCGCCGAGGCCGACGCGTCGGCTCTCGCCGCCGCGCTGAGCGCCGACGGCAGCGCGAGCGTGCTCGTCGACGGCGAGCAGGTGGAGGTCCAGCCCGACGAGGTGATCGTCTCCGAACGGCCGCGCGAGGGCTGGTCGGTGGTCAACGAGCAGGGCGAGACGGTCGCGCTCGACCTCGACCTGACCCCGGCGCTGGTGCGGGCCGGGCTGGCGCGCGAGGTGGTGCGGCTGGTGCAGGAGGCCCGCAAGAGCACCGGCTTCGACGTCAGCGACCGGGTCGCCGTGGTCTGGCAGGCCGGTGGCGAGACCGCGGCGGCGCTGCGCGAGCACACCACCCTGGTCTCCGAGGAGGTGCTGGCGACCGAGATGCGGGAGGGCGACCCGGTGCCGGAGCCGGAGCCGGCCGCCGACGGGTCGCGCGGCGGGACGATCGTCCGCGACGAGGACCTGGGACTGACCGTGTCGGTGACCCGGGTCTGACCCGCAGACCGCACGAGGCCGGCGCCCCCGCGGAGGGGACACCGGCCTCGTGCCTGTGCGGGCCGCTCAGTCCTGCTGCTGCTCGGCGTGCTGGTCCGGCTGGGGCTGGTCCCCGTGCTGGTCGGACGGGGACACCGGGCCCGGTGCGCCGTCCGTGCTGCCGTCGAGCGCGGCGAGCTGGGCCGAGAAGTAGCTCTTCAGGCGGCTGCGGTACTCGCGCTCGAAGGACCGGAGGTTCTCGACCTCGGTGTTGAGCTTGGCCTTCTCCTCGTCGAGGTCGCCGAAGAGCTGCGTGCGGCGCTCCGAGGTCTCCTCGTCGAGCGCCTGCGAGCGGGTGCGGGCGTCGGACTCGAGCTTGTCCGAGCGTTCCTTGCTCTCGGCCTCGCGACGCTCGGCCTCGGTCTGCGCCTCGCCCACGATCCGCTCGGCCTCGGTCCGCGCCTCGCCGACGAGCTCGTCGGCGTTGCGGGTGGCGATCTCCAGCAGCCGGACGGCGGCGCTGGACGCCTCCGCGACGGTGGCGACCTTGAGGGTCTCCTGCGGCGCGGCGGCCGACGCCTCGGCCGCGGCGCCCGAAGCCGTCGCAGCGTCCTCCGCCGGCTTCTCCTCGGCGGCGGACTTGTCGGCGGGCCTGTCGGCGGGCTTGGCCGGAGACGTCCCGCCGTGGGCGGTCCCGAGCTTGCCGCGCAGCTCGTCGTTCTCGCTGGTCAACCGGGCCAGCTCGGACTCGACCTCGTCGAGGAACTGGTCGACCTCGCCCATGTCGTAGCCCTCGCGGAGCCGGACGGGCGTAAAGCGCTTGTTGCTCACGTCCTGCGGCGTCAGCGGCATGAACTCACCCTTTGTCTGTAGTCGTCGGTGGGGCCGGACCGTGCGCGGGCCCGGCACCGGTGAGGATACCCACCCGGCCCGGGCGCCCGGCAATCGACCAGAGGCTGCCGGCGGCCTCAGAACGGCAGCTGGACGACGAGGATGCGCAGCAGGTAGACGACCACCAGCACGATCAGGAAGCTGGTGTCGAGCATCACCGCGCCGAGCCGCAGCGGCGGCACGAACCGCCGGACGAACTTGATCGGCGGGTCGGTGGCCGAGTAGACGATCTCCAGCACGAAGAGCACCGGCCCCTTGGGGGACCAGGAGCGCGCGAAGACCTGCACCCAGTCCACCACCAGCCGGACGAGCATCAGTCCGAGGAAGATGTTGAGGACGGTGTACAGGATGAACGCGACGGGACCCACGTCGGCGAAGTCTAGCCAGACGGGACCAGCCGGCCCCGCCGACTCACTCAGCTCTGGTTGAAGAATCCGTTCTCGGCCATCCGCTGCTTGTCCTCGGCGGCGACGGTGACGTTCGGCGGCGAGAGCAGGAACACCTTGTTGGTGATCCGCTCGATGGTGCCGCGGACCGCGAAGACCAGACCGGCCGCGAAGTCGACGAGACGCTTGGCGTCGTTGTCGTCCATCTCGGAGAGGTTCATGATCACCGGGACGCCCTCGCGGAAGTTCTCGCCGATCGTGCGCGCCTCGTTGTAGGTGCGCGGGTGCAGGGTGGTGATCCGGGACAGCTCCGCCACGTTGTGCTGCGGGGCGGCCTGGCTCACCGGCTGGGCCTGCGCCGGCACCGGCTGGGGGCGACGCCGCTCGGAGATGTTCGCCACCGGGGCCGGACGAGCGGGCTCCTCGGAGCGCGGGCGCTGGCCCTGCTCGTCGTACTCGTCGTAGTACTCCTCGTCGTAGCGGTCGGTGTCCTCGAGCAGGCCTAGGTAGACACCCATCTTGCGCATCGCGCTGCCCATGACTCTTGCCTTCCGATACATCTGCGGCCCCCGGATGGGACACGCTGCTGCTGGCTCGACAGTACCGTCAAAGGGGACGGCTACCGAGCACCGCGCTGCCGATCCGCACGTGTGTCGCGCCGGATTCGACGGCGGCCTCCAGGTCGTTGCTCATCCCCGCCGACACCCAGGTCGCGGCGGCGTCGACGCGGCGCACCTCGGCGGCCACGGCGGCCAGCGCGGAGAACGCCGCGGCGGGGTCGGCGCCGAGTGGCGCCACCGCCATCACCCCGCGCAGCCGGAGCCCCTCGGCCTCCCGCACGCGCTCGGCGAGCGCGGGCACGTCGGCGGGGTGCGCGCCGGCGCGGCCCCCCGGCCCCGCAGGGTCCGGGTCCAGACTGACCTGCACGAGCACGTCGACCTCGTGCCCGGACTCGTGGGCGCCGCGGGACAGGCCGGTGAGCAGCTTGGCGCGGTCCACCGACTCCACGACGTCGGCGTAGCGCGCGACCGCGGCGGCCTTGTTGCTCTGCAGGCCGCCGATGAAGTGCCAGGTGAGGTCGAGGTCGGCGCACTCGGCCGCCTTGGTCTCGGCCTCCTGGTGACGGTTCTCCCCCACGTGCCGCACCCCGAGATCGGCGAGCAGGCGCACGTCGGAGGCGGGGAAGAACTTGGTCACGACGGTCAGCGTGACCTCGTCGGCGGAGCGGCCGGCGCGCGCGCAGGCGGCCGCGATCCGGCCCCGGACCACCTCGAGGGTGCCGGTGAGCTGCTCACGCCGGTGTGCGGTGTCGCTCACGGACGGCACCGCACCAGCCCGGCCAGCCGGCCCGAGGCCTGGCCCTGCCGGCGGAACGAGAACAGGTCGTCGTCCTCGATGGTGCAGCGGGAGGCGTCCACGACCGGCACACCGTCGGCGGCCAGCTGGGCGAGCACGCCGGCTCCGACGTCGACGGACGGCGTGCCCCAGGACGTCTCGGCGTACGCCTCGGGGACGGCCGCGGCCACGTCGGCACGCATCTGCTCGGGCACCTCGTAGCAGTCCCCGCACACGTGCGGACCGAGCCAGGCGGTGATCGTGGTGGCGCCGAGCGCGCGCATCGCCGCCACCGTGCGCGGGACGACACCGGCGACCAGGCCGGGACGACCTGCGTGCGCGGCGCCGACGAGCCCGGCGCCCGGGTCGGCCAGCAGCACCGGGACGCAGTCGGCCACCCGGACCACCAGCGCGACGTCGGGCAGGGCGGTGACCAGCCCGTCGACGGCCGGCACCTCGAGCACCCGCCCGCCGGCGCCGGCCCCCTCCAGCAGCGGCTCGTCGACCACCGTCACGTCGGCGCCGTGCACCTGGTGCATGAGCACCAGCCGACGGAGCGGCCGGTCGCCGGCGAAGGCCGCACCGAGGGCGGCCAGGTTGCCGCGCACCGCCGCCGGGTCGTCACCGGTGGCGGTGGTGAGGTTCAGGGACGCGAACGGACCGCCACTGGTTCCTCCGTGGCGGTCCGTGAACGCGATCTCGACGGGTCCCTGCGTGTCCTGGATGACGAACACCGCGACTCCGGCCTCCTTGCTGGTCGCGACCCGGCAGCCGCCGGGTCGCCGCTGGCTACTTCAGGAAGTCCGGCACGTCCAGGTCGTCGTCGTCGAACTGCACCTGACGCGGCTGACGAGCGGGCTGCGCCGGCGTGGTGCCATCCGACGGGCGGATCGCGGAGTAGCCGTTGCCCGCCTGGGGGCTGGCCGCCGGCGTGCGCTCGGGCTGACGGCTCGGCGCCGCCGGCGACGAGCCGGTGGGCCGGCCCGCGGGAGCGCCGCCGACCGGGGCCGGGGTGCGCTGCGGGGTGCCCGTCTGCGACGGCAGCCCGCCCTGCGCGGCGGACCGGGTGTCGGCCTGCGACTGCTGGGGAGCCGGCTCCCGACGCAGCACCGTGCCGCTGTCGCGACGCTTGGGCATCCCGCCGTCGAAGCCGGCGGCGATCACGGTGACGCGGACCTCGTCGCCGAGCGCGTCGTCGATGACCGCACCGAAGATGATGTTCGCCTCGGCGTGCGCCGCCTGCGACACCAGCGCGGCCGCCTCGTTGATCTCGAAGAGCCCGAGGTCGGACCCGCCGGCGATCGAGAGCAGCACGCCGTACGCGCCGTCGATGGACGCCTCGAGCAGCGGGCTGGAGACCGCCATCTCGGCCGCGGCCACCGCTCGGTCCTCGCCGCGGGCGGACCCGATGCCCATCAGCGCCGAGCCGGCGTTGGACATCACGGACTTCACGTCGGCGAAGTCGAGGTTGATCAGGCCGGGGGTGGTGATCAGGTCGGTGATGCCCGAGACACCCTGGAGCAGGACCTGGTCGGCCTGCTTGAAGGCGTCGAGGATCGACACGTTGCGGTCGCTGATCGACAGCAGTCGGTCGTTCGGGATCACGATGAGGGTGTCGACCTCGTCGCGGAGGGTGGAGATGCCCTCCTCGGCCTGGTTGGCGCGGCGGCGGCCCTCGAACGCGAACGGCCGGGTGACGACGCCGATGGTCAGGGCGCCGAGCGACCGCGCGATGCGCGCGACGACCGGGGCACCACCGGTGCCGGTGCCACCGCCCTCGCCGGCGGTCACGAAGACCATGTCGGCCCCCTTGAGGACCTCCTCGATCTCCTCGGCGTGGTCGTCGGCGGCCTTGCCGCCGACCTCGGGGTTGGCGCCCGCGCCGAGTCCGCGGGTGAGCTCGCGGCCGATGTCGAGCTTGACGTCGGCGTCGCTCATCAGGAGTGCTTGTGCGTCGGTGTTGATGGCGATGAACTCGACGCCCTTGAGGCCGACCTCGATCATCCGGTTGACGGCGTTGACTCCACCTCCACCAATACCCACGACCTTGATGACGGCCAGGTAGTTCTGCGGTGCTGCCACGGCAGGTGCCTCTCGCTGCTGGGCTGCTCTGCTCCCGGGGGGTTCCGGTGCAGGGCAGACGGGGTGTATGTCGGTGGGGAAGACGCGGGGCCGGCACTTCCAGAACCCTCACCCTCAAGTAGAGGGTTATAGTTATGTCAACCTCGCGTTGATGAAGAACGTAGGGGACAACCCCGGGGAACCCACGCAGACACGCGGCGCGTCGCGGCTTTCTTGCAGAAATTGGCGGGCGTGTCGCGCGCGGGCACCGGCTCGGGCGGTCCCCGGGCCGGTCGTCGGGCCCGTCGGCCCGCTCAGGGAGCGCCACCGGTCACCGGGCCACCGGGCCCGACAGGTGTGCCGGGAGGGCGGGGTGGCCCGGGTGCACCGGATGGGCCGGTGGGCCAAGAGGGCCGGTCGGTCGGGTGGGCCGGGTGGGCCGGTGGGCCGGGCTACTTCCGGATGACCGGCTGGCCGGGGACGCTGACGTCGTAGTAGACCGCGCGCTGGGCCAGCAGCACGTCGAGCACCCGGGCCTTGTCGGCGGAGTCGTCGGCGCTCCCCCACTTCACGGTCCGGCCGTTGCGCAGCCGCAGCGAGATGGTGTCGACGGTGCGCACCTCGACGTAGGCGACCTTGGCGGCCAGCTCCGGCGGCAGTGACCCGGCGACCACGGCCGACTCGGCGAGCGCGTCGCTGCCGGTGCGCCGGGAGCCGGTCCGGATCAGCGGCAGCCCGGCCGGCGGACGCGCGTAGCTGCGGAACAGCACCCCGGAGGCGTCCATGCCGCGCAGCGGCCCCCGTCCCCGGGGCCGGACCACGGCGACCGCGCGCCGCTCGGTCACGTCGACCCGGACCTGGTCGGGCCACGCGCGCGAGACGTCGACGCTCTTGACGGCCGGCAGCGCCTCGACCCGGGCGGTGACCGCGCCGAGGTCAGCGGTGGCGAGCGGCGAGCCGAGGGGCACCGCCGCGGCCCGGCGTACGGCGGCCGGGGACAGCACCCCGGTGCCGGCGACCTGGACACCGGAGACCGCCATGACCGAGGAGAAGAAGACCGTCCACACCGCGACGGCGACCACGCCGAGCAGCAGGACGCCGACCACGAGCCGGCGCCACACCGACCAGCGTCGCGCCCACTGCCGGCGGGCGAACCGCTTGCGCGCGACCCGGACGGTGCGCTCGTCGCGCACGCTCTCCGGGGCCGCGGAGCCGGGCGCACGCTCGCGGTCCGGGCCGGCGGGACCGGACGTGCGCGCCGGTCCGCCGTCCCGGGCCAGGGAGAGCTCGACGGTGGGCTCGTCGCCGGTGTCGTCGTTCGTGCCGTCGTCGGGCTCGCCGACGGTCGGGCCGTCGACGGCGGGGTCGGTGCCGGCGGGGTCGGTGCCGGCGGGGTCGTGCCGGCGACGGATCAGCCTCACGCCTGCTCCCCCGCCCGCTCGTGGAGCAGCTCGAGGACCTCCGGGCCGACCAGGGTCACGTCACCGGCGCCGAGGGTGAGCACCAGGTCACCGGGCCGGGCACGCTCCACCAGGGCGGCGGGGGTCGCGGACCACGACGGCTCGAAGTGCACCTGCTCGGCGGGCAGCGGCACGTGCGAGGCCACCATCCGACCGTTGACGCCCGGCTCGGGGTCCTCCCGCGCCACGTAGACGTCCATCACCACGACCTCGTCGGCGGCACCGAGAGCGACGCCCATCGCGGCGCCGAAGATCTTGGTGCGCGAGACCAGGTGCGGCTGGAAGGCGACCACGACCCGGCCGTCCCCGGCCAACGAGCGGGCGGCTTGGAGGTCGCCGGCGATCTCGTTGGGGTGGTGGGCGTAGCTGTCGTAGACGCGGACGCCGGCGGCCTCGCCCTTGAGCTCCATGCGGCGCCGGGTGCCGCTGAAGGCCTCCAGCCCGCGGCGCAGGTCGGCGAACGCGAAGCCGAGCTGGAGGCCGGCGGCGAGGGCGGCCAGCGCGTCGAGGACGTAGTGCCGCCCGGGGATCCGCAGGCTCACCTCGCCGAGCCGGCGACCGCGGTCGACCACGGTGAACCGGGAGGTCGACCCGGCGAAGGTCAGCCCCTCGGCGCGCAGGTCGGCTGCCGGGGACTCCCCCACACCCACCACGGTCAGGCCCCGGGCCCGGGCCTGCTCCGCGAGGTCGGCGGCGCCGACGTCGTCCACGCACACGACCAGGAAGCCGGCCGGGTCGATCCGGCCGAGGAAGGCCGTGAAGGCGGCGTGGTAGGCCTCCTCGGTGCCGTAGTTGTCGAGGTGGTCGGCCTCGACGTTGGTCACCAGGGCGCCGTACGGCGAGTAGACCAGGAACGCTCCGTCGCTCTCGTCGGCCTCGGCCACGAAGATCGGCCCGGAGCCGTCGTGGGCGTTGGAGCCGGACTCGTTGAGCTCACCGCCGATCGCGAACGACGGGTCGGCGGAGCAGTGCTGGAGCGCGACCGTGAGCAGCGACGTGGTGGTGGTCTTGCCGTGGGTGCCGGCGACCGCGACCACCTGCCGGCCCTGCATCACCGACTCCAGCGCCGCGGACCGGGGCAGCACCCGCAGGCCGAGCCGCTGCGCCTCGACCACCTCGGGGTTGTCCTCCCGGACGGCGGTGGAGACGACCAGCGTGTCGGCGTCCTGCACCTGCGCGGCGTCGTGGCCGACGTAGCAGCGGGCGCCCAGCGCGCGCAGACCCTCCAGGGCGCGGGACTCCTTGGCGTCGCTGCCGCTGACGGTGATGCCGCGGGCGATCATGATCCGGGCGATGCCGGACAGGCCGGCGCCGCCGATGCCGACGAAGTGCACCCGGCCGAGCCGGCCGGCGGGCAGCAGCTCCTCGGGGACGGGGATCCTCATCAGCGGTGCTCCCGTCCGGCGTCGCGCACGATCCGGGCCAGGGCGTCGTCGGCGTCGCGCGGGATCAGCGAGGCCGCCGCGGCCGACATCGCGGCCAGCCGGCCGGGGTCGGTGACCAGGTCCGGCACGGTGGCCGTCACCCACTCGGAGGTGAGCGCGGAGTCCGCGACGAGCAGCCCGCCGCCGGCGTCGACCACGGGACGGGCGTTCAGCTCCTGCTCGCCGTTGCCGATCGGCAGCGGCACGAACACCGCAGCCAGCCCCACCGCGGCCACCTCGGTGACCGTGTTGGCACCGGCCCGGCAGACCACGAGGTCGGCGGCCGCGTAGGCGAGGTCCATCCGGTCGACGTACGGCAGCACGACGTACGGCGGCTGGCCGGCGGACCGGGTGACCGAGGCCTCCCCCTTCGGGCCGACCACGTGCAGCACCTGGACGCCGGCGGCGGCGAAGCCGGCCTCGGCGCCGGAGACGGCCTGGTTGAGGCGACGGGCGCCCTGCGAGCCGCCGGTGACCAGCAGCGTCGGCCGGTCCGGGTCGAGGCCGAGCTCGCGGCGGGCCTCCGCCCGCAGCGCGGACCGGTCCAGCGTGGAGATCATCCGGCGGATCGGCAGGCCGACGTAGTCCGCGTGCCGCAGCGGGGTGTCGGGGAAGCTGGTCGCGACGTGCGTGGTGAAGCGCGCGCCGAGCTTGTTGGCCAGGCCGGGCAGCGCGTTGCCCTCGTGCACCACGATCGGCACGTGCCGGCGCCGGGCGGCGAGGTAGGCGGGCACCGAGACGTAGCCGCCGAAGCCGACCACGACGTCCGGGCGGACCCGGTCGACGACCTCCAGCGCGCCGGTCACGGCGCGCCGCAGGCGGCCGGGCACGCGGAGCAGGTCGACCGACGGCTTCCGGGGCAGCGGCACCGGCGGGATCATCTCCAGCGGGTAGCCCGCCGCGGGCACCACCCGGCCCTCGATGCCCCGCGGCGTGCCGAGGGCGGTGATCTCCACCGAGGGGTCGAGACGGCGCAGGGCGTCGGCGGTGGCGAGCAGTGGGGAGGTGTGCCCCGCGGTCCCCCCACCGGCCAGCAGGATCCTCATCGCGGACGCCTCGACAGCCCGCCGCCGGCGGTGACCCCGGCCGAGCGCCGGCGGCGGCGGTCCCGCAGCGCGGCCTTCGCCCCCGGCTCGGAGCGGGCGAAGGAGACCAGCAGGCCGAGCGCCACCAGCGAGGGCAGCAGCGCCGAGCCGCCGTAGGACACCAGGGGCAGCGGCAGCCCGATCACCGGGAGCAGCGCCAGCACCATCCCGACGTTGAGCATCATCTGCGCGGTCAGCCAGATGGTGATGCCGGCGGACATGTAGCGGACGAACGGGTCCTTGGTGCGGGTGGCGACCCGGATCCCGGCGTACGCGATGGTCAGGAAGAGGCCCAGGACCAGGATCGTGCCGACCATCCCGAGCTCCTCGCCGAGCACCGCGAAGATGAAGTCGGTGTGCGCCTCGGGCAGGCTGCCCCACTTCTGCTGGCTGGCCCCGATGCCCTTGCCGAACACGCCGCCGCTCGACATCGCGAACAACCCGTGCGCCGACTGCCAGCCGGCGCCCTGGTAGTCCTTGAACGGGTCGGCGAAGTTGGTCAGCCGCTGCAGCCGCTCGGCGCTGGTCGTGGCGAGGTAGAGCGCGAACACCCCCACGATCAGGAACGACCCGACGAACAGCCGGGCCGGGGCGCCGACCACCCAGAGCATGCCCAGGATGATCGCCATCAGCACCAGCGAGGTGCCGAGGTCGCCGCCGAAGAGGATGAGGCCCACGAACAGCCCCATCACCGGTGCCACCGGGACCAGCGTGTGCCGCCAGTCGTGCAGCAGCCGCTCCTTGCGGGCGTAGATGTGCGAGCACCACAGGATCGCGGCGAGCTTGCCGATCTCGGCGGGCTGGATCACGAGCGGGCCGAGCCGCAGCCAGTTCCTGTTGCCGTTGACCGAGATGCCGAGGCTGGTCTGGGTCATCGCCAGCAGCACCACCGCGACGATCAGCGCCGGCCAGGCGAACGCCCGCAGGACGCGGTGCGGCAGCCTGGACGCCACGAAGGAGACGGGCAGCGCGAGCAGCACCCAGGTGAGCTGCCGCAGGAACCAGTAGTAGCTGTTGCCGTGGTGCACGAAGCCGTCCACGCTCGAGGCGCTCATCACCTCCATCAGCCCGATGGTCAGCAGCAGCGTCGAGGCGCCCAGCAGCAGGTAGTAGGAGGTGAGCGGCCGGTCGAGCGTGTGCGCCAGTGAGTGCCGCAGGCTGAGGAACCAGCCATCGACGGGCCTGCGCTGCTCGCCTGTCGTGGTGGTCACGCAGTGCCCTCCTTGCGCGGACGGGTGCCGTCCCCCGAGCCGGTCAGGCTCAGCGGTCCCGCAGGCGGCGTACCGCCTCGGTGAAGGCATCCCCGCGAGCGCCGTAGTTCGCGAACATGTCCATGGACGCGCATCCCGGTGCGAGCAGCACGGTGTCTCCTGGCTGGGCCAGGTCCGCGGCCGCCCCGACGACACGGTCCATGACAGAAGTGTCGCCGCCCTCGACTTCGATCACGGGGACATCGGGCGCGTGTCGCGCAAGCGCCTCCGCGATCACGGCGCGGTCGCGGCCGAGCAGCACGACCCCGCGCAGCCGGGACGCGACGGCCGCCACCAGGGTGTCGAACGACGCGCCCTTGGCGAGCCCGCCGGCCACCCAGACCACCGGCTCGTAGGCCTGCAGCGAGGCGGTGGCGGCTGCCGCGTTGGTGGCCTTGGAGTCGTCGACGTAGCGGACGCCGGCGACCTCCCCCGCGTCGGCGATCCGGTGGCCGTCGGGCACGAACGCCCGCAGCCCGGCGCGTACGGCGGCGGTCGGCACGCCGTACGAGCGGGCCAGTGCGGCCGCCGCGAGGGCGTTCGCGACGAAGTGCGGGGCCGGCGAGGCCAGGTCGGCGACCGTGCACAGCTCGGCGGCGCTGCTCTCCCGCTCGTCGATGAACGCGCGGTCGGCCAGCACGTCCTCGACCAGCCCGACCATGCCGACGCCCGGCGTGCCGAGGGTGAACCCGATCGCGCGGGCGCCCTCCACGACGTCGGCCTCGCGGACCAGCCGTTCGGTGACCGGGTCGGCGACGTTGTAGACACAGGCGTGCCGGACCTGTTCGTAGATCCGGCCCTTGTCGGCGGCGTAGTCGTCCATCGAGGAGTACCAGTCCAGGTGGTCCTCGGCGACGTTGAGGACGGCCGCGGAGTGCGCCGACATGCTCGAGGTGTAGTGCAGCTGGAAGCTGGACAGCTCCACCGCGTAGACGTCGTACGGCTCGGGGTCCATCACCGCCTCGACGATCGGCAGGCCGACGTTGCCGCAGGCGATGCCGCGGACGCCGTGCGCCGCGATGATCGTGTCGAGCATCTGCACGGTGGTCGTCTTGCCGTTGGTGCCGGTGACGGCCAGCCAGGCCCCCGGGTTCTCCAGGTCGCGCAGCCGCCAGGCGAGCTCGACCTCGCCCCAGACCGGGATCCCGCGCGCGGCGGCCGCGCGGATCAGCGGCGCCGTCGGCGGTACGCCGGGCGAGGTCACGACCAGGTCGGCGTCCTCGGGCAGCGTCGAGGTGGCCCCGGCGCCGATGCGGACTCCGGCCCCGAGCATCTCCAGCAGCGTGGCCTTCTCCTGCTGGGTCTCGGTCGCGGCCTCGGCGAGCACCGTCACCGTGGCCCCCATGTGGGTCAGGTTGTCGGCCGCGGCGAAGCCGGAGACGCCGATCCCGACCACGACGGCGCGGACGCCGTCCCACTCGGTGTGCCGGCCCAGCGAGGCGAGGTCGACGGTGCTCATGTGCCGGTCACCCACTCGGCGTAGAAGATGCCCAGGCCGGCGGCCACGCAGATGCCGGTGATGATCCAGAACCGGATCACGACCGTGATCTCGTCCCACCCCTTCAGCTCGAAGTGGTGGTGCAGCGGCGCCATCCGGAACATCCGCTTGCCACCGGTGGCCTTGAAGTAGCCGACCTGCAGGATCACCGTGAGCGTCTGGATCACGAACAGCCCACCCAGCACGGCGAGCAGGAGCTCGGTGCGGGTCAGGATCGCCAGGCCGGCCAGCGCGCCACCCAGCGAGAGCGAGCCGGTGTCGCCCATGAAGATCTTGGCCGGGGAGGCGTTCCACCACAGGAACCCGAAGCAGGCCCCGGTGAGCGCGGCGGCGATGGCTGCCAGGTCGAGCGGGTCACGGACGTCGTAGCACTTGTTGCCGGCGTTCAGGGCGCACCACTGGTTGTTCTGCCAGATGTTCACCAGCGTGTAGGCGGCGAACACCATCGTCGACGCGCCGGTCGCGAGGCCGTCGAGGCCGTCGGTGAGGTTCACCGCGTTGCTCGACCCGGAGATCATCACCAGGATCAGCAGCACGACCACGACGGCGGGGAGGGTGAAGTTGTCGAAGTCGCGGATGAACGACACGTGCAGCGACGCGGGGGTCTGGCCGCGCTCGTCGGGACGGGTGAGCGCCAGCACCCCGAAGACCACCGCGACCAGCGTCTGCCCGGCGAACTTCGCCTTGCTGCGCAACCCCAGGCTGCGCTGCTTGGCGATCTTGATGTAGTCGTCGAGGAAGCCGACGGTGCCGAGGCCGACCAGCAGGAACAGCAGCAGCAGGGCCGACCAGGACGGCACGTCCCGGGTGATCAGCTTGGCGACGAAGTAGGCGAGCACCACCGAGAGGATGATCACCGTGCCGCCCATGGTCGGGGTGCCCCGCTTGGTGTGGTGCGTGGTCGGGCCGTCGTCACGGATCAGCTGGCCGTAGCCCTTGGTGGTCAGCACCCGGATGGCGAACCGGGTCCCGAGCAGCGTGAAGATCAGCGACAGCCCGCCGGCGAGCAGGATCGCCCTCATCGACTGCTCTCCTCCCCTGCCGGGGTGCTCCCGGCAGCCATCTCGTGCGCCGCGGCCCCGTCGGCCAGCAGCTCGTGTGCCACCCGGCTGAGCTGGACGGCGTTGGACGCCTTGAACAGCACGACGTCACCGGGGACGACGTTGCGGCGCAGCCACGCGGCGGCCGCGTCGGTGTCCTCGACGAAGACCGACTCGTTGCCCCAGGACCCCTCCAGGGAGGCTCCGAGGTGGATCGGCTTCGCCGGCTCGCCGACGACGAGCAGCTGGTGGATGTCCAGGCGCACCGCCAGTCTGCCAACAGCGTCGTGCTCGTCCTGCGCCGACTCGCCCAGCTCGCGCATCTCGCCGAGGACGGCGACGGTGCGGGCCTCGGGCCGGCCGCGGCCGATCGAGGCGAGCGCCTTGAGCGCGGCCCGCATCGAGTCCGGGTTGGCGTTGTAGGCGTCGTCGACGACGGTCACGCCGTCGGCCCGCTCGTGCACCTCCATCCGGCCCCGCGAGGTCGCGGTGGCGTCGCCGAGCGCGTCGGCCACGTCGTCCAGGCTGACCCCCAGCGAGAGCGCCACCGCGGCGGCCGCGGCGGCGTTGCCGGCGTGGTGCTCACCGACCAGGCCCATCGCGACGGTGGCCCGCTCGGCGCGGTGCAGCAGCACGAACGACGGCCGGCCGAGGTCGTCGACCGCCAGCTCGTCGACGCGGACGTCGGCGGACGGGTCGGTGCCGAAGGTGCACACCCGGGCGGTGGTCCGGGCGGCCATCGCCGCGACCAGGGGGTCGTCGGCGTTGAGCACCGCGACACCGTCGCTGCCGAGCGCCTCGACGATCTCGCCCTTGGCCTGCGCGATGCCCTGCTGGGAGCCGAACTCCCCCAGGTGCGCCTTGCCGACGTTCAGCACCAGCGACACCTCCGGGGGCGCCACGGCGCACGAGGCCCGCAGGTCCCCGATGTGGCGGGCACCCATCTCGAGCACGAGGTACTCCGTGGCGGTGTCGGCGCGCAGCACGGTGAGCGGCAGCCCGAGCTCGTTGTTGAACGACCCGAAGGTGGCGACCGTCTTGCCGGCCGTGGCCAGCACCTGCGCGAGCAGGTCCTTGGTGCTGGTCTTGCCCTGCGACCCGGTCAGCGCCACCACCCTGGTGTCGGTCAGCCGCGCCAGCGTGTGCCGGGCCAGCAGCGCGAGCGCGGCGATCGGGTCCTCGACGAGCACACCGGGGTGCCCGGTGTCGCGCGAGGACAGCACGGCGGCCGCCCCGGCGTCGATCGCCGTGGTGGCGTAGTCGTGGCCGTCCACCCGATCGCCGACCACGGCGACGAACAGGCCGTCCCGCTCGGCGATCCGGCTGTCCACGAACGCCGGCCCGGTGACCTGCACCTCCGGGTCGTGGACGGCGGTGCCGCCGACCACCTCGGCGATCTCCGTCAGGTTCATCGCGATCATCTCGTCGTCATCTCCTCGCGCAGCACGACCCGGTCGTCGAACGGGTGCACCACCTCGCCGACCTCCTGGCCCGTCTCATGCCCCTTGCCGGCCACCACGACGGTGTCCCCCGCCCGGGCGAGGCCCACGGCCAGCCGGATCGCCGTACGGCGGTCCCCGACCTCGTGCACCTCGGCGCGCTCAGCGGCGGGCACCGTCCTGGCGCCGGCGAGCAGCTCGGCGCGGATCGCCGCCGGGTCCTCGCTGCGCGGGTTGTCGTCGGTGACCACGACGACGTCGGCGAGCCGGGCGGCGATCTCGCCCATGATGGGCCGCTTCCCCGGGTCCCGGTCGCCGCCGGCGCCGATGACGACCAGCAGCCGACCGTCGGTGAGGGGGCGGAGTGCCGTCAGGGCGGCGCTGACCGCGTCCGGCTTGTGGGCGTAGTCCACGACCGCCAGGAAGTCCTGGCCGGCGGCCACCTGCTCGAGCCGGCCCGGGACCCCGCCGGAGCCGCCCATCGCCGCGGCCACCGCGGGGGCGTCGAAGCCGGCCTCGCCGAGGCCGGCGATCGCGCACAGCGCGTTGGAGACGTTGAAGGCGCCGGTCAGCGGCACCCGGGCCGCGAAGGGCTCCCCCGCCGGGGGGTGCACGGTGAAGGTCGACCCGGTCGGCTCCAGGCGCAGGTCGTCGGCGTACCAGTCGGCCGTCGCGTCCTCCAGGGAGAACGTCCGCACGGGCACGGTCGCCTCGGCCACCAGCCGCCGGCCGTGCTCGTCGTCGAGGTTGACCAGCCCGAGCCGGGCGCGCGCGGGGGTGAACAACGCCGCCTTCGCCCGGAAGTAGTCCTCGACGTCGGTGTGGAAGTCCAGGTGGTCGCGGCCCAGGTTGGTGAAGCAGGCGACGTCGAAGACCACCCCGTCGACGCGTCCCATCACCAGGGCGTGGCTGGAGACCTCCATCGCGCAGGCGGCCACCTCACGCTCGGCCATCACCGCGAACAGGGCGTGCAGGTCCGGCGCCTCGGGCGTGGTCAGCGAGGTCTTGACGTCGACGCCCCCGACCCGGGTGCCGACGGTGCCCACCACCGCGGCCCGGACCCCGGCGGCGGTCAGCGAGGCCTCGGCGAGCCGGGTGGTGGTGGTCTTGCCCTGGGTGCCGGTCACCGCGACCAGCCGCATCCGGGTGGCGGGGCTGCCGTAGAGGCGGGCGGCGAGGTCGCCGACCACGGCGCGCGGCCGCTCGACCACCAGCACCGGCACGTCGAGCGGGTCCAGGTCGTCCAGCACCGCCAGGCCGGCCGGGTCGGTGAGCACCGCCACCGCGCCGGCCGCGACGGCCCGGTCGGCGAACGCGGCTCCGTGCGCACGGGCGCCGGCGGGAGCGACGTACAGGTCACCGGGCTGCACCCGCAGCGAGCTGATCGTGACACCGGTGAGGACGACGCCGTCGGTCGCCCCGCTGAGCCCGACCAGCCGGTCCCCCAACCAGCCGGTGACGTCCCCGAGCGGGGTCTGCACCGGGTGGGTGGGGCGCAGCGGCATCTGGTCAGGCACGCCCGAGAGGGTACCGGTACCTGTCCGGGTCACCACTCGATGCGGGGTGTGGGCGCGACCGACCCGGTCGGCGGCACGGCGTACTTCTGGAGCAGGTAGCTCATGATCTTGCGGAAGGCGGGGCCGCCGACCGAGCCGCCACCACCGCCGTTCTTGGGGTCCTGGACGACGACGTAGACCAGGAACCGGGGGTCGTCGGCGGGCGCGAACCCGGCGAAGGAGACGGTGAAGGTGCCGTCGTAGCAGCGGCACTTCTTGCCGACCCGCTGAGCGGTGCCGGTCTTGCCGGCGACCCGGTAGCCGTCGATCCCGGCGACCGCGGCGGTGCCTGTCTCGGGGTTGGTCACCGACTCCATCATCTGCGCGGTGAGCCGGGCCGCCCGCTTGCTGACCACCCGGTGCTCGGTGGAGGTGTCGGAGCCCACGACGTTGCCGGCCGAGGTGGTGGCCTCCCCCTTGACCAGGCTGGGCTTGACGTAGACCCCGCCGTTGGCGATCACGTTGACCGCCGCAGCCATCTGCACGGCGTTGACCGCGACACCCTGCCCGAAGGCGATGGTGGCCTGGTTGATCTCCTGCCAGTGGTGCCAGTCGGTCAGCAGCCCCGGGGACTCGCCGTACACGCCGACGCCGGTGCGCTGGCCGAGACCGAACTTGCGCAGGTAGTCGTAGAGCTGCCGGTGGGAGAAGAGGCTGGCCGCGCGGACGGTGCCGATGTTGGAGGACTTCGCGATCACCCCGGTCAGCGTCAGGTGCAGCTTGCCGTGCGGGAAGTAGTCGTGGATCACCCGGTCCTGCACCGGCAGCTCGCTGGGCACGGTGATCTTGGTGTCCGGGGTGACCTTGCCGGCGTCGATCAGCGAGGACGCGGTCAGCACCTTCTCCACCGAGCCGGGCTCGTAGGCGTCCCGCACCGCGCGCAGGCCGAGGTCCTTCTTCTTCGAGAGGGTCGGCTGGTTGGCGTCGTAGGTCGGGTAGTCGGCCAGCCCGAGCAGCTCACCGGTGTGGGTGTCCATCACCACGGCGGAGCCGGAGCTGCCGCCCGAGGTCTGCACGGCGGAGCGGAGCACCCGCTGGGTGTACCACTGCACGTCGCGGTCGATGGTGAGCTTGAGGTCGTGCCCGCTGCGGGCCGGCGTGGTGCTGTTCTCGCCGAGCGGGATCCGGTTGCCGCCGCCGACCTCGTACGTCGCCGAGCCGTCCTTGCCGGACAGCATCTTGTCGAACATCAGCTCGGCGCCCTCGGCGGCGTCGCCCTCGGCGTTCATGAAGCCGACCAGGTTGGCCCCGATGTCGTCGCCGGGGTAGGAGCGCACCGGGTCGCGCCGGGTGTCGATGCCCTGGTAGCCCTTGGCGTCGATCGCGTCGACGACCGCCCGGGCCTTGGTGGCCGGGATCCGGCGGGCGATGTACTGGAAGTGGGTGTAGGGCTTGCGCAGCCGGTCGAGCACGTCGAAGTAGTCCACGTGCAGCCGCCGGGCGATGATCGTGGCGATCTCGCTCGCGTGCTTCACGGTCAGCGTCGGGTCGGCGACCAGCATCAGGCCGTCGACCGAGTCGGCGAGCGGGGCGCCGTTGCGGTCGGTGATCGCGCCGCGGTTGGCCGGCAGGGTCACCGTGACGACGCCCTCGGCCTTGGCCTTGGCGACGTACGCCTGCGCGTCGACGCCCTGGAGCTGGAAGAGCCGGGCGGCGAAGACCGACACGATCATCGCGATCAGCAGGAAGCCGATCCGCAGCCGGACCAGCGAGGGACCTCGCAGCGACCTGGTCGGGCGGCGTCGCGGTGCGCGCGGGCCCCGGGGGCTCCTGCGCGGGCCGGGACGGGGGCCACTGCCGTGCGTCAAACCATTGCTCCCTGCTGGCGGTCGTGAGGCTTCTTTCTACCTGCCCGTCAGCGTGTGGCCTCGGGTGCCGCGCCGCCGATCAGCGGATTGATCACCTGGCTGGTGCTCGGGGACCCCTGGACCTTCTCGATGACCGGCTTCGGGCGGAGGTTCTTCGGCTTGCGGGTGGGCAGCGGGTTGATCGCGATCGAGTCGGCCGCGGCGGCGGGGACCGCCTTGCCGAGGACCTTGCCGTCGGAGAGCTCGAGGAAGGCCGGGGTGCTCTGCGGGACCATTCCCATGTCCTTGGCCTCCTGGGCGACCCGCTGCGGGTCGCGGAGACCGTCGAGGTCCATCTGCAGGCCCTGCTGCTGCGCCTCGAGGGCGGTGGCCCGGTTCTCCATCGCCGTGGCGGTGAAGGAGACCTGCTGCATGGAGGTGTTGAAGAACAGCAGCCCCGCGACCCCGCCGACGAGCAGCAACGACACCAGCGTCACGAAGGGGACGCGCGCCGCACGCCGCGTCGCGGCCCTCGGCACCACCGTGAGCCGCGCCCGCTCGACGGCCGCCTCGGCGATCCGCGGGACCCTGCTGCGGGCCTGGTTCATCAACGTGCTCATGTGGTCTTGTCCCCTCCGTGGTTGGCTCGCCCAACACTCGGTGCGCTGATCATGCGACAGCTCCGGCCCGAACACGCTCGACGGCGCGCAGGCGGACCGAAGCAGCCCGTGAATTTGTGGCGATCTCGTCGCTCGTGGCCTTCTCGGCCCCCCGTGTCACCAGCCGGAGCGCCGGCTCGTATCCCTCGGGCACGAACGGCAGGTCGGGCGGCAGGGTGCTGCGGGTCGCGGACGTGAACGCGTGCTTGGTGATCCGGTCCTCCAGCGAGTGGTAGGACATCACCACCACCCGGCCGCCGACGCCGATCGCGTCGATGGCGGCCGGGATCGCGCGACGCAGCACCGACAGCTCGTCGTTGACCTCGATGCGCAGGGCCTGGAAGGTCCGCTTGGCCGGGTGGCCGCCGGTCCGCCGGGCGGGCGCCGGGATGGCGTCGTAGAGCAGCTCGACGAGCCGGCCGGACCGCGTGAACGGCTGCTTCTCGCGCTCCCGGACGATCGCGTCGGCGATGCGGCGGGCGAACTTCTCCTCGCCGTACCAGGTGAGGATCCGGGCCAGCTCCTCCGCGGGGTAGTCGTTGAGCACGTCGGCGGCGGTCGGGCCGGTGGTGTCGTTCATCCGCATGTCGAGCGGCGCGTCCTCGGCGTAGGCGAAGCCGCGCTCGCGCAGGTCGAGCTGCATCGAGGAGACCCCGAGGTCGAAGAGCACCGCGTCGACGTGCGCGAGGCCGAGGCCGCTCAGCACGTCGGCGATCTCGTCGTACACCGCGTGCACGAGGGTCACCCGCTCGGCGTACGGCGCGAGCCGGGTGCGGCTGCGCTCGAGGGCGTGCACGTCGCGGTCGATGCCGACCACGTGCGCCGCCGGGCAGCGCTGCAGGACGGCCTCGGTGTGCCCACCGAGGCCGAGGGTGGCGTCGACCAGCACGGTGCGGTCCCGGGTCGAGCCCTCGGCGAGGTCGAGGGCGGGGGCCAGCAGGGCGACCACCCGGTCGAGGAGGACCGGGACGTGGCTGGGGCGGGCGCCGTCGTCGTCGGCCACCGCTAGCCCGCCACCCGCACGAGCAGGAGCAGGGCCAGCGCGAGGCCGGTGGAGGCGGTGGCCGAGAAGGCGACGACCACGAGACCGTCGCGCACCTCGTGCCGGACCCGGCGGGCCGGGGTGGCGAGCGCGTCCGCGTCGGCCGCGGAGGCGGTCGGGTCGTCGGCGATGCCCCGGGTCAGCCAGGACAGCTGCCGGGGCAGGTGCTCGGTGATGGTGACGGACATGGCTTCGACCCCTGCTGCTTCGGTGACGGGTGGTGCTGGGCGACCGGGCCGGGTTCGCCTGACCAGGTCCCCGCCCGCTCGCCGCTGGGGGAAGTCCCTTCTGGCACCGGGGAAGGTGTGCCAGACGGGTCAGCGGTGAGCGGACGCGAGACCTCGTCCTACGACTCCGGCTCTCGAGTTCTGTGCTGCTGGTCGTGCTCGGTGGTGCGGGTGCTGCTTCGCTACAGGCCGGGGAAGACCTCTTCGGACAGGTCCGCGAACGCCTGCTCCTGCTGGTCCGAGTAGGTCTGCCACGAGGTGGCGTCCCAGATCTCGATCCGGTTCATCGCGCCGATCACCACGCAGTCCTTCGCGAGCGCTGCGTAGTCCCGCAGCATCGGCGGCACGGTGATCCGGCCCTGCTTGTCGGGTGTCTCGTCCGAGGCTCCGGCGAAGAACATCCGCACGTAGTCCCGAGCCGCCTTGTTGGTCACCGACGTCTCGCGCAGACGCTCGGTGAGCTTGCCGAACTCCTCCATCGACCACACGTAGAGGCAGCGCTCCTGCCCTCGTGTGACGACGAGTCCGTCCGCGAGCTCGTCCCGGAACTTCGCCGGGAGGAACAGGCGGCCCTTGTCATCGAGTCGAGGGGTGTACGTGCCGAAGAACATCGGCTCACTCCCCTTCTCGATGCGAAAGAGCTTCCCTCTCCTCCACTGCGCACCACTCTACTCCACCGCTCACCACCGTCAACCATTTTGGGCCGTGTTGCGGGGCGATCTGAGCGGGTTTCCCCGCTGCGGGCAGGCGCGGTCCGCCCGGCCCGCGCACGCCTGGATCGCGCCTGGATCGCGCCGGGCCGACCGCTCGACGGCGGCGGCACGGCCGCTGGTGGGGCACGGTGGGGGAACCGGTGGGGGTCGGTGGGACTCGTGCGGGTCGGAACCTCGCGGCGAGTCCGCCGGATCGGTGACAGTGGCTTGGCCGATGGGGTTGACTGATCAACACCGAGCACAGGGCGCGGCCCCGGGCGCGCGTCAGCGTCCCCCGGAGCCGCAGGAGAGAGGACAGCGTGAGCTCAGCCCACAGGACCGAGTCCGCCGGCGGCGCCGACCTGGACACGCTCGCGCGCGTCACCGGTCGGATCCGGGCGAGCATCGAGAAGGTGATCGAGGGCAAGCCCGAGGTCGCCAAGCTCGCGATCGTGGTGCTGCTGTCCGACGGCCACCTGCTCATCGAGGACGTCCCCGGCGTCGGCAAGACGATGCTGAGCAAGGCGCTCGCCCGGTCCATCGACTGCTCCGTGCGACGCATCCAGTTCACCCCGGACCTGCTCCCCTCCGACGTCACCGGGGTCTCGGTCTTCAACCAGGACACCCGGCAGTTCGAGTTCCGGCCGGGCGGCATCTTCGCCAACATCGTGGTCGGCGACGAGATCAACCGCGCCTCCCCCAAGACCCAGTCCGCCCTGCTCGAGTGCATGGAGGAGCGACAGGTGACCGTGGACGGAGCGACGTACGTCCTGGACTCGCCGTTCATGGTGATCGCCACCCAGAACCCGATCGAGATGGAGGGCACCTACGCCCTGCCGGAGGCGCAGCGGGACCGCTTCATGGCGCGGGTGTCGATGGGCTACCCGGTCGAGGCCGCGGAGATCGCGATGCTCGACACGCACACCCACAACAGCCCGCTCGACGAGCTGGAGCCGGTCGCCGACGCCGCCGAGATCCGCAAGCTCATCGACATCGTCGGGCAGGTCTACGTCTCCGAGGCGGTCCAGCGCTACGCGGTGGCGATCTCCACCGCGACCCGCAGCTCCCCCGAGCTGATGCTCGGGGCCTCCCCACGCGCCACGCTGCACCTGGTCCGTGCGGCCAAGGCCGCGGCCGCGATCGCGGGTCGCGACTACGTCATCCCCGACGACGTCCAGCAGCTCGCGGTGCAGGTCCTCTCCCACCGCCTGCTCACCACCGTCGAGGCATCCATGAGCGGCCGGACTCCCGAGGCCGCCCTGCGCCAGATCGTCGCCGGCGTGGCGATGCCCGAGACCCGGCACGGCGGCTGACCCCGGAGCCCATCGTGAGACGAGACCAGCATGCGTGACGCGCTGTCGGCCCTGACGGTCCGCGGTCGCGCGTTCCTCGCGGCCGGGGTCACCGCCTTCGTCTGCGCTCTGGTGCTCGGCCACGACGAGCTGGTCCGGGTCGGCGCGCTGCTGGTCCTGCTCCCGCTGTCCACGGCCTTCTTCCTCGGCCGCAGCCGCTACCGCCTCGGGCTGGTGCGGTCGCTCTCCCCGACCCAGGTCACCGCGGGCCAGCAGGCCCGGGTGCAGCTCGAGCTGAGCAACGACGGCCGGATGCCGACCGGGCTGCTGCTGCTCGAGGACCAGATCCCCTACGTGCTGGGCACCCGCCCGCGCTTCGTGGTCGACCGGATGGGGCCCCGCTGGGAGCGCACCGTCAGCTACCAGGTGCGCTCCGACGTGCGGGGGCGCTTCGAGGTGGGCCCGATGAAGGTCCGGCTCCGTGACCCCTTCGGCCTGGTCGAGCTCGACCGGACGTTCCAGTCCACCTCCACGCTGGTCGTGACGCCCCGCGTCGTACCGCTGCCGCCGGTGCCGCTGTCGGGCGCCTGGACCGGGTCCGGGGACAACCGGCCCCGGGCCTTCGCCGCCGGCAGCGCGGAGGACGTGACGGTGCGCGAGTACCGCCGCGGTGACGACCTGCGCCGGGTGCACTGGCGCAGCAGCGCCCACGCCGGCGAGCTGATGGTGCGCCGCGAGGAGCAGCCCTGGCAGTCCCGCGCCACCTTGTACGTCGACAACCGCCGGTCCGCGCATCGCGGGACCGGCCCCGCGTCGTCGCTCGAGCACGCGGTGGCGATCGCCGCCTCGGTCGCGGTGCACCTGGTGCAGCGGGGCTTCAGCGTGCGGCTGGTGACGGCCCGCGGTGAGGAGCGCGGCGGGACCTGGCACGAGCACGGGGCGATGGCCGCCGAGTCCGGCCCGCTGCTGGAGTCGCTGGCGGTGCTCACCGAGTCCGACCACGACCACATCGACTCCCGGTGGCTCACCGAGTCGGGGCACTCCGGTCTGCTGATCGCGGTGCTCGGCGAGGTCACCGAGCGGGACCGGCCCTCCCTCACCCGGATTCGGCACTCGGCCGGGGGCGCGATGGCGGTCGTCCTCGACGTGCCCGCCTGGACCCGCGGAGCCGTCCCCGGTGCCGCCACCGGGACGGGAACCGGCCAGAGCGTCGCCTGGCTGGGCTCGAACGGCTGGCGTGCGGTGGACGCCGCCCCCCAGGACTCGGTGCCCTCGGTCTGGCAGGAGCTCGGCGCCGCCGGACGGGCCGGCACCGGCCGCCCGCGCACCTTCACCGACGACTCCCCGGGCCGGGCTCCGGAGAACGTCTCATGATCCCCCCCAGCGCCTTCCGGCCGATGACGCTGGTGCCGTCGCTGCTGGCCGCACTGACCACCTGGGTCACGCTGCTGGCGTGGGGCGGCTTCGCGGAGCGGCCGGCCCGGTTCATGGTGCCGATCCTGTGGGCGTGCGTGCTCGTGGCGCTCGTCGGGATGCTGCTGCGGTCGGCTCGGGTGCCGGCACTGCTGGTCGTGGGGGCGCAGCTGGTGGCCGTCCTGCTGTGGCTGCAGCACCGGTACGCCGGAGGGGAGGCGCTGGCCGGGCTGCTGCCGACCCCGACCTCGGTGCGGGCGATGCTCGCCGTCCTGGGCGAGGCGGTCGACGCCGCGGCGACGTACTCCTCGCCCGTGCCACGGTCCGTCCCGGAGTTCTACCCGCTGCTGGTGGTGGCCGGCTCCCTGACCGCGGTGCTCGTCGACCTGCTCGCGGTCGGGCTGCGGCGGGCTCCGCTGGCCGGCCTGCCGCTGCTGGCGGTCTACACCGCGCCGGTGAGCATCCTCGACGGCGGCGTGTCCTGGCTGCTGTTCGCCGCCGCCTCGATGTGCTTCCTGTTCCTGATCGCCGCCGGCGAGTCGCTGCGGCTGTCCCACTGGGGCCGGCAGCTGACCCCGAAGGTGGGGCTCTACGACTCGCGGAACAGCCCGGTCAGCCACCAGGCCGTCTGGGCGTCAGCGCGCAAGATCGGCTTCACCGCGACGGCGCTGGCCGTCGTCGTACCGGCGCTGATCCCGTCGATCTCCGGCAGCTGGTTCGACAGCGGCAGGAACGGCGGCAACGGGAACGGTGACGGGGTCACGGTGACCAACCCGATGGTCGACCTCAAGCGCGACCTGGTCCGCGGTGCCGACGTCGACCTGGTCCGGGTGCGGACGAAGGACCCGGACCCCTCCTACCTCCGGATCAGCGTGCTGAACACCTTCGACGGGACCGCATGGCGACCGGCCGGCCGGGACATCCCACGCGAGCAGCGGGCCGACGGTCCCGTCGCGCGCCCGCCCGGGCTCGAGACCAAGGTGGCGACCCGGCGCTACAAGTCCACGATCGAGGTCAGCGACTTCTTCACCTCACGGTGGCTGCCGACGCCGTACCCGGTCTCGGCCGTCTACGCGCCGGGCGACTGGCGCTACGACCGGTCCACCATGGACTTCATCAGCGCCGCCGCGAACCAGACCACGGCCGGCCTCACCTACACCGTCGAGGCACTCCGGCTGAGCCCCACCGCGAGCGAGCTCGCGGACGCGATCCCGGCCCCGCTGTCGGTGTTCACCCCGAACACCGACCTGCCGCGCTCGCTGCCGCGCTCGGTCGGCACCCTGGCCCGAGAGGTCACCCAGGGCCGGGCCACGAAGTTCGAGCAGGCGGTGGCCCTGCAGCAGTGGTTCCGCGAGGACGGCGGTTTCCGCTACTCCCTGGAGCGCCCGGCCGGCAGCGGCACCCAGGACCTGGTGTCGTTCCTGAGCACCGGGAAGAACGGCCGGGTGGGCTTCTGCGAGCAGTTCGCCGCCGCGATGGCGGTGATGGGCCGCACCCTCGGCATCCCCTCCCGAGTGGCCGTCGGCTTCCTCCGGGCCGACAGCACCGGCCCCGACACCTGGACCTTCAGCACTCACGACCTGCACGCCTGGCCCGAGATGTACTTCGGCGGTGTGGGCTGGGTCCGGTTCGAGCCGACCCCGCAGGGTCGCACCGGGGCCGTCCCCGGCTACACCACCCAGAGCCTGCCGACCGTCGCGCCCTCGAGCAGCAGCAGCGCGCCCTCCGCGGCACCGTCGGTCAACCGGGTGGACAAGACCACCGACGGCGCCACCCCCACCACCCCCGGGGGATCCGGACCGACGCTGGGCCACCCGCTGGTCCTGGGCGGGCTGGGACTGCTGCTGGGCCTGCTGGCCCTGGCGCTCACTCCGCGCGTGCTGCGGGCCCGGGTCCGGCGCCGCCGCCGCACCGACGAGGGGACCGCGACGGACTGGGTCGAGGCGGCCTGGCGGGAGCTCCGCGACAGCGCCGTCGACCTCGGACTGGCCTGGGACGACCACGTGACGCTACGGACCGCTGCCACCCGGTTGGAGGGGGCGTTCGGCGACCCCGGCGAGGCCGACGACGCGCTCACCCGTGGGCGGCGCGGGCGCGACGTGAACCCGGACGCCGCCGCTGCGCTGCACCGGCTGGTCGGCCTGCTCGAGCGGGCCCGCTACGCCCGCAGCCTGCCGCCCGGCGCGGCCAGCCACGGCGAGGTCCTCGCGGACGCGGACGCGTGCATCGAGGCGCTGCGGGCCGGCGCGGGTCGCAACCGCCGGTCCCGGGCGGCATGGCTGCCGGCCTCGGTGCTGTCCCGGACCGGCTCGCACCACCGGCGGGCCCGGCACCGTGGACCGGTGCTGGGGCAGCCGGGGGTGGACCGGGCGCTCTGAGCCCGGGTGCCGGATCCGGGGCCGGGTGCCGGATCCGGGGCCGCGGCGCCTGACACGGCAGAGAACGGACCCACTGGTCCGGGTCTCCGGCCTGTCGTCAGCCGGGAGCGGCTCAGAGGCCGCCGTTCTGGTCGCGGCGGCGGCGCCAGCGCTCCTCGAAGCGCTCCATCATCGAGCCCTGCGAAGCCTGGCGGCTGCGCGCGCCACGGTTGCGCTTCTTGCTGCGGCCCCCGTCGATGACGCTGAAGCTCGGGTGCCCGGTGGAGGCGGCGGTGCGACCGGGCTCAGGAGCCTTGCTCTGCCCGTTCCAGGAGCTGAGCGCGACGTACGCCGAGCCCAGCATGACCACGAAACCGATGATGCCGACCGCGGTGACCTTGGTGACCGCACCGGTCATCAGCACGACGACACCGACGAGGAACACGACCCCGGCGATCAGCGCCCGACGGCGTGCCGTGGCGCGCAGTGTGGTGCCCCGCATGGTGGACGCGAGCTTCGGGTCGTCGGCGACCAGGGCGCGTTCCATCTGCTCGAGCAGTCGCAACTCTTCTTCCGAGAGCGGCACGTTGTCCTCCCGCTGGCCAAGTCTTCTCTCCAGTCTAGGCAGGCAGTGTGACAACCGGTACCCGAGCCCGGAAATCCACAGAGAAAAACCGGCCGCGGACCGGACCGGGGCTCCGGCTCAGGCCGAGTCGAGCTCGAGAAGCTTCTGTCGCAGCGTCGTGGTGGCCCGGCGGTGCACCTGGCTGACCCGCGACTCGGTGACGCCGAGCACCTGGCCGATCTCCGCGAGGGTGAGGCCCTCGAAGTAGTAGAGCGCGATGATCACCTGGTCCCGCTCGCCGAGCTGGTCCACGACCCGCATCAGCGAGGCGTTCACGTCGCCCTGCTCGACCCGGTGGTCCGCGGCGGACGAGAGCTCGTCGGCGAGGTCGAAGTCGTCGAGGTTCGCGTGGTTGGAGTTCGCCTGCCGGCTGAGGTCGCGCAGCTGCTGCACGGGGATGCCGACCTCGCGGGCCACCTCGGCGTCCTCGGGCACCCGGCCCAGCCGCTCCTCGAGGGTGGCCCGGCCCCGCTGCACGACCCGCAGCTTGTCGCGCACCGAGCGTGGCACGAAGTCCATGGTGCGCATGCCGTCGATGATCGCGCCGCGGATGCGCGGCACCGCGAAGGTCTGGAAGGACAGCCCGCGGGCCGGCTCGAAGCGCTCGATGGCATCCATCAGGCCGATCACCCCGTCGGAGACGAGGTCGTCCTGCTCGACGGTCTCGGGCATCCGGGTGCGCAGCCGACCGGCGACGTACTTCACCAGCGGGGCGTACTGCAGGACCAGGCGGTTGCGAAGCCCCTCGTCGTCGGTGTCGCGGTACTCGCGCCAGATCTGGTCGAGGTCCTCCGACGGGCTCATGCCGATCCCCCGCTCCGGCCGACGCCGTTGTGCGGCGCGGCGAAGGCGACCAGCGCGCTGGCGGGGTTCTCGCGGTAGCGGGCGATCAGCTCGGTGGTAGACGCGTCGAGCCGCTCGTGCAGCGCCTTGCGGTAGTCGGTGAGCTGGGCCTCGGCGGACCGCAGCCGGCGGATCGCCTCGGCGACCTCGGCCTTGTCGTGCGGGTCGAGCTCGGTGACCCACATGTCGTGGAGCACCGGCAGCTCGGGCAGCTCGTCGGCCGCGCGGACGTTGACCAGCGCGGTCCGGCTGCGGCCGGTGCCGGTGTCGCCGAGCACCCGGATCAGCTCGTCGAGACGGAGCGGTCGCTCCTGGTGCGACTCGGCCTCGAGGACGTCGAGGCGGGCGTGGACCAGCCGGCGCCAGTAGGAGATCTTCTCCTCCTCCTCAGCGAGCCGGCGGCGGTAGAGCCGCAGATCGGCCAGGGAGAGCTCCGCCCATCCGGCGGGTGGCGTGCCGACCTCGGCCAGGGCCAGGTTGCCCTCGTCATCTCCGAGCTGACTCATCGCGTCGACGTCCCCAGGTAGCGGTCGGTCCCCCGTCGGTGGGAGCACCGTGGTCTTCGTACCGTCTCATCATCACCGCTGCGGACCTTACCGTGCGGACGATTGGCCGGTTCTCTCTCGCTCGGTGGGGGGTATTGGGCCGAAAAGTCCGGTACAAATAGTCCGTTAGGGCTATCAAGTCTGACCCCTCCGTGCGCCGATGCTCCTCGTGACTGCTGGCATCGACGGTTCGTTCCTGGGAGATGGACCGCCGGAGCAGGCATGACCACCGCGGTACGGCGGCCCCCCTACCGTCCGCGGAGCCGGACCATCTGCCCCCCGATGACCGGCCACCGGCGGCCCCGGTCCCCCCACGGACCCGGGGCCGCTGCCATGTCCGGACGCCGGAGCCCGGCCGCCGGCCCCGTGTTCGCGGCCCGGCCGGCCATCCGGTGGCGAGGTCTAGCCACGGTCCGTCCCGAGCAGGGTGGCCGGCCGGACCGCCGCGGCCCCGAACCTGCGCGTCGCCCGGTCGACGGCCACGTCGGCCTCCGACCAGCCACGGTCCCGCTCCCCCAGCACCAGCTGCCGCTGCACCGTGGCCCGGGGCACCAGCCCCTCGACCCGGACGCCGACCAGCCGGATCCGAGCACGCTGCAGGCCGAGCGCGGTGAAGAGGTCCGCCGCGGTCCGGTAGACCTCCTGGGTCACGTCGGTGGCCTCCCCCCGGGTCCGGGACCGGGTGATCGTGGTGAAGTCCGCGAACCTCACCTTCAGCGTCACCGTCCGGCCGGCCACCCGCGCGGCCCGCATCCGGCCGGTCACCTTCGCCGAGAGCCGCAGCAGCTCGCGCAGCACGACCGCCCGGTCGTCGGTGTCGCGGCCGAACGTCTCGTCCGCGCCCATGCTCTTGTCCGGCTCGTCCCCGCCGCGGCGGGCGGTCACCACCCGGCGGTCCTCCCCCCAGGCCAGCTGGTGCAGGTGGGTGGCCAGGTGCGGGCCGAGAGCCCGCCGCAGCGTGCTCACCGACGTGTGCGCGACGTCGCCGACGGTCATCAGGCCGAGCCGGTGCAGCAGCTCGGTGGTCTTCTCCCCCACCCCCCACAGCTCGCCCACGTCGAGCGGGTGCAGGAAGGACGTCACCGCCGACGGCGGGACCACGACGATGCCGTCCGGCTTGGCGCGGCGGCTGGCCAGCTTGGCGACCGCGACCGTGGCCGCCATCCCCACCGAGCAGGTGATGCCCTGCTCGTCGTAGATGGTCGCGCGCAGCTGCTCGGCGATGGCGTACGGCGACCCGAGCCGTCGTACCGCGCCGGAGACGTCGAGGAACGCCTCGTCCAGGGAGAGCACCTCGACGAGCGGGGTGACCTGCCGGAAGGTCTCCATCACCGACCGGGAGACCACCTCGAAGGTCTCGAACCCCGGGGAGACCACGACCACGTCGGGGCACAGTCGCCGGGCCCGGGTCATCGGCATCGCGGACCGGATGCCGTAGGCACGGGCCCGGTAGTTGGCCGAGAGCACCACGCCCCGGTGGCCGCCGCCCACCAGGACCGGGACGTCCTGGAGGTCGGGCCGGTCCCGGACCGCCACGGAGGCGTAGAACGCGTCCATGTCGACGTGCAGGATCGGGCACTCCGCCGAGGCCTGCTCACGGGCCTGCTCACGGGCCCGGCCGCCGGACCGGTCGAGCGTCACCGGGCACCGCCCGGTGCGGTGTCAGCGGCGGGTGGCCAGGGTGTGGATCTGGGTGGCGAGGGTGAGGTACTCGGGACGGGTGGCCACCGCGCGCTCCAGCTCGACCAGGGCCTGGGCTGCACCGGGCTCGAGGTCGACCAGCGAGCTGGGCACCAGGTCCACGAACACCCGGACGGCGTGCATCGTGCGAGTGTCGAACCCGGCCTCGTCGAGCACCGCGGTGATCTCGTCGGCGGTGAAGCGACGGTGACTGGCGCCGGTGCTGCCGCCGGCCAGCGGCTCGTCGAGCAGCGCCCGGGCCTGTCCGAAGTGCCCGGCCATCGCCCGGGTGACGACCGCCGCGTGCCGCTGGTTGACCAGCAGGCTGAGAGTGCCGCCGGGACGGAGCACCCGGCCCAGCGCCGCCAGCGCCGCCGCCGGGTCCTCGACGATCTCCAGGACGCCGTGGCAGAGCACCACGTCCGCGGTGCCCGCGGGCACGAGGTCGTCGAGGTCGTCGAGGTCGCCCTGGCGGCCACTGACCCGCTCGGCGACGCCGTTCTCGTCGGCGCGACGCGCCAGCGTGGCGAGCGCGTCCGGGCTGGGGTCGACGACCAGGACCTGGTGACCGAGCTCGGCGACCCGGACCGCGAACCCGCCGGTGCCGCCGCCGATGTCGACCACGGAGGCGGGACGGTCCCCACCGGTCTCCTCGAGCACCTCCAGCAGGGCGTTCCACACCACGGCCGTGCGGGCGGCACTGCGCCGCTGGAGGCTGCTCTGGCCGAGCGGGTGACCGGGACGCGGGTCGGCTGACATGGCGCCCACCCTAGTGCCGGAGGCGTCCGGGCCGCCCAGCTGCCCGCGCTAGCCACCGGAGCTCCCCGGGGAGGAGTGCCAGAGCTTGCGCGGAGCCTCCGCGCCGGACCGCCTGGCGGCGTTCCTGGTGTCCTCCCCGGCCGGCTTGATGTCGGCGTAGGGCGACATCGCGAACCCGCTCGAGTGCACCAGCACCCGGCGGCGGCCCATGCCACCGGCGGCTGAGCCGTGCCCGGGGGCGTCGCCCTCGGCCGGCTCGCGACCCGGGGCGTTGCCGGCCGTGGGCCGGGCTACCACCGGGCGGCTCGACCGGCTCTCGGCCGCGCCCTGGACCGCGCCCTCCGACGCGCCGGTGCCGAACCCCTCGGGCACCGCCGCCATCAGCTCGCGGACGGCGGCGGGACCGCCCCGCCGCCAGGCCTCGTGCAGCACCGGCAGCTCCCAGCAGCCGGTGGCCCGCAACGAGACGCCCCGGCGCCCGGTGCGCCGGACCACCCCACGGACCACCAGCAGCCAGGAGTGGAAGACCGTGGCGGCGTAGGGCCCTTGGACGTCCTCGAAGAACGTCGCGTCCACCGGGCCGGTCGCGTCGTCGAGGGTCAGGAAGACCACCCGGCGACCGGACCGGATCGGCGGGGTCTGGGTGGCCACCTTCACCCCGGCGACGAGCAGCTCCGAGGTGCTGCGGGTGCGCAGCAGGTCGGCGGAACGGGTCACCCCGATCGCGTCGAGGAACCCGTCGTAGAACGACACCACGTGCCGGCTCGCGTCCAGCCCGAGGATCTCCAGCTCGGCGCGGACCCGCTCGGAGTCGTTCATCTCCGGCAGGCCGCTGACCTCGCCGTCGACCGGGGCGTCACCGAGGTCGAGGGCGAGCTGCACCGACGTGACCGGAGCGGACCTCCGGGTCGCCTGCGACTGCCGCGCGGCCTGCTCCCAGACCCCTGCCTGCTGGCGGCTGGGGTGCAGGTCCGAGGCCGGGTCCCACGGCTGGCCGCCGGGTCGACCCGGGTGGCTCTGCTGGCTGGGGCTGCCGGGCCGCTCGGCGCGCTGCCGCTCGCGGGCCAGGGCGTCGGAGCTGTTGCTGCGGGCGGCGTCCTCGGCCCGCCCGGCCGCCGCCACCCGGCCGCCCGCGGGCGCGCCCCGGCTGGCGAGCCCGCGACCCCGGCCCTTGGCGGCCCGGTCGACGGCCCGTGCGTGCCGGTCGAGGTCGGCCACCTGGAGCAGCAGGTCGCGCCGGGTCACGCCCCCACGGCGGCGGACCCCGAGCCCCGCGAGCGGGGACCCGAGGCCGTAGACCCCGTCGAACCCGCCCGCGAGCACCAGCCGCTCGAGCACCGGCCGGGACACCTGCGCGCGCTGCCAGAAGTCGGTGAGGGACTGGTAGGGACGGGCCGCCACGATCCGGTCCACCTCGGTCTCGGAGATCCCCTTCACCTCCGACAGCGCCAGCCGGATGCCGTAGGCGCGGCCGTCGGGCAGGCCCGGGTCCGGCGCGGGACGCGGGACCGCCCCCAGCACCTCGGGCGGCGGCTCGTCGTACACCCCGACCCGCTCCACGACGTAGGCCTTCTCCGAGGCGTTGACGTCGAGGCCGAGCACCGCGATGCCGAGCTGGCGGGCGTCGTCGAGGATCAGTCGCTTGGGGTACATCCCCGGGTCGTGGGTGAGCACCCCGGACAGGAAGTGCGCCGGGTAGTGCGTCTTGAGCCAGGACGACTGGTACGTCGGCAGCGCGAAAGCCGCGGCATGGGCCTTGCAGAACCCGAACGACGCGAACGCCGCGAGGATCCTCCAGATCTCCTCCACGACCCGGGGCGAGTAGCCGCGGCCGACCGCCCGCGGGAAGAACCACAGCTTGGTGTCCGCCATCCCCTCGACGTCACCGAGCGCGCGCCGGGCCTCGTCGGCCTCGTCGTAGTCACAGCCGGCGAACCGCGCGATCATCTCGATGACCTGCTCGTGGAACACCACGACGCCGTGCGTGGGCCCGAGGATCGGCCGCAGGTCGGGGTGCAGGTAGCGCGGCATCCGCCAGCCCTGCTTGGCCTCCAGGTAGGGCGTGATCATGTCGCTCTTGACCGGCCCGGGCCGGAACAGCGAGATGTCGGTGATGATGTCGTCGAAGGAGCCGAGCCCGGACTTGCCGACCAGCTCGCGCTGTCCCGGCGACTCGATCTGGAAGCAGCCGAGGGTCTTGGCCTGCGAGATCAGGTGGAAGGTCCGGGGGTCGTCGCGGGGCACCTGCTGCTCGTCGTCGAGGTCGATCCGCACTCCCTCGAGCCGCTCGATCTCGTCGACGGCATGTGCCATCGAGGACTGCATCCGGATGCCGAGCACGTCGAGCTTGAGCAGCCCGAGGTCCTCGACGTCGTCCTTGTCGAACTGGCTCATCGGGAACCCCGCGTAGGAGGCCTCCACCGGGGTCCGGTCGAGCAGCGTCGCGTCGGAGAGCAGCACGCCGCAGGGGTGCACCGCGATGTGCCGGGGCAGTCCGTCGAGCCGCTCGACGAGCCGGAACAGCAGATCGAGCCGCTGCTCACCGAGCCCGGAGGCCCGCAGCTCGGGGAGGTCGCGCAGGGCGACCCGGGCGTCCCGCGCCCGGATGTGCGGGAACGCCTTGGCGATCGCGTCGATCTCCCCCACCGGCATCCCGAGGGCGGCGCCGACGTCGCGGACCGCGTGCCGGACCCGGTAGGTGTCCATCATCGAGACGCACACGCAGCGCTCGCCGCCGTACCGGTCGAGGACCGCCTCGTAGACCTCGAGCCGGCGGGCGGACTCCACGTCGACGTCGATGTCGGGCAGCGCCCGGCGCAGCGGGGAGAGGAACCGCTCCATCAGCAGGTCGTGCCGCAGCGGGTCGACCCCGGAGACGCCGAGCAGGTAGTTGACCAGGCTGCCGGCGCCCGACCCGCGGGCCGCGCAGCGCACCCCCATGTCCTTGATCAGGTCGGTGACGTCGGCGACGGTGAGGAAGTACGGCGCGTAGCCGAGGCTGCCGATGGTCCGCAGCTCGTCGTCGAGCCGCTTCCAGATCCGCTGCCGGGGGGCGCCGCCGTAGCGCCGGCCGACGGCCGACTCGCACCGGGCCCGCAGCACCCCGTCGGCGGTCCCGTGGTCACGCCCGCTCCCGCTGCGGGCGGCCACCACCTCGAACTCGGGGAAGTGCACCTCTCCCAGGCCGAGGTCGTGACGCGGGTCGAGCGCGCACCGGTCGGCGACGGTGCGGGTGCGGGCGAGCAGGTGTCGGGCGTCGGCGTCGCTGCGCGACCCGAGGCCGGCGAACCGGCAGATCTCCTCGGCCACCTCCGCCATCTGCTTGCCGGACTTGAGGAAGCCCTCGGCGTTGCCCCGGTCCACGTGGCGCAGGTCGAGCGGGACCAGGCGCCGGGCGGCGTCGAGCACGTCGACCGTCGGGGCGTCGGTCCGGTCGGCGTAGCGGACCGCGTTGCTGAGCACCACGCCCAGCCCGGTCGACCGGGCGAGGCCGGCCATCCGGGCGGCGTGCGGGGAGGAGCCGGGACCGGACCCGGGCAACCGGTGGGAGACCAGCTCGACGAGGAGGTCGGAGCGGTCCACCACCTCCAGCCAGGGCCGGAGCGCGGCCCGGGCGAGGTCCTCGCGGCGCAGCGTCGCGGCCCGACCGATCTCCGAGGCCGGACCCAGCATCACCAGCACGTCGTGTCCCGCGACGTGCTCGGCGACCAGGTCCAGCGTGCTCACCGGGTCGCCGCGCTCACCGGCCAGGTGGGTCGCGGAGACCAGCCGACAGATCGCGGCCCAGCCCTGCTTGCCGGCGGCAAGGAAGGTCACCCGGGGCAGCTGCCGGTCACGGAAGGCACCACCCCGCACCGGGGCCCGGTCGGGGCGCGGCGGCTGCGGCCGGCCGCCAGGGCCACCGAGCACCGGCGCGACGGCGAGGTCCACCCCGAGGACCGGTCGCAGCCCGCCCTGCAGGCACGCCTTGGCGAACCGGACCGCGCCGTAGGCACCGTCCCGGTCGGTGAGGGCGAGGGTGTCCATCTCCTGCTCGACGGCCCGCTCCACCAGGACGTGCGGGTGCGAGGCGCCGTACTGCAGGGAGTAGCCCGACGCCACGTGCAGGTGCACGAACGGGTCAGGCAACGTGATCGCACCGGCCCGGTCGCACGGGTGCGTCGAGGTGCGCCTGGAGCGGCACGTGCCGGGTCATCCCCAGGGACTCCTCGACCAGGCCGAGGAAGCGGTCGGCGTCCCGGACCAGGTCGTCGGCCTCCCGCTCGGTGACCGCACGGAGGGATCCCGTCTCGGCGGCCGCGCGCTTGGCCGCCCCGGCGGAGAAGAACGCCGCCCACTCGCCGAGCTCCGGGGCGACCTGGGCGAGCAGCACCCAGGCGTTCTTCTGCTGCCTGCCGCGACGCGCGGCCAGCGTCGGGGTGGCCCGCGCGGCGAGCAGCGCGGCGGTGGCCCGCAGCGCCGCGACGTGGGCGCAGGCGTAGCGCAACGGGACCTCGGAGGTGGTCATCGCCTCCTGGAGCGAGGCGGCCGCCCGGGTCAGGTAGGAGTGCGTCGCGGCCGGGAGGTCGAACGGGTGGCCCGGCCGGTGGGCCGTCCGGTGCGGGCCCTGGTGGCTGGTCTGGTGGACGGTCTGGTGGCCGGTCTCGTGGCTGGTCTGCTCGGTCATCGCTCTCCCCCTCAGTCCAGGCACCGGGTCAGGCGCCAGCTGCCGTCGGCCCAGTCGAAGACCAGGTCGAAGACCCCCCGGCCGTCACCTCTGCCGTCACCCGGACCACCGGGGCGGGTGTCGCCGCGAGCGGCCGCGGCCATCCCGCGCCCGGCCTCGACCCGCCAGACCTCCCGCTCGACGGCCAGGTCCGGACGCACCGCCGTCCGGGTCCGGTCTCCCCCACCGGCGTCCCGGCCGGTGTCCAAGCCGGTGGCCCGGCCGGTGTCCCGGCCGGTGTCCAGGTCGGCGGGCGACTCGTCGCCGAGCACCGCGTGCACCCCACGCGACTGCCACCACGGGCCGGTCTCCACCCACTGCGCGACCACCTCGTGCACCTTCCAGAGCCGTCCCCGCCACAGGAACTGCTCGGGCCCCTCGACGGGGCCGCCCCCGGTCCCGCTCACGCGTCCCCTTCGCACGTCCACGGGGTCGTCGTACCGTCGCATCGCTGCCACCCTCCTGATCCAGCTCGACCCCGCCGCCGACCCCGCCGTTGGTGAAGCTGTCCGCACCCTCGGGCATCCTGGAGGGACACCGGTGCGAGCCTTGGCGGAGGTGGGGGTCGAGGTCACCCCCGCCAAGGCGGCTGTTCGAACACCTGTTCGAACAGCTCGAACGCTACACCCTGGCTCCGACAGGCCGTCAAGCCCCGAGCCGACATCCACACCCACCCGGTCCAGGGCCGTAGGGTCACCGCATGAGCACCGACGAGGCCACCCCCGGCGAGCACGCCGCCGTCGCCCGCTTCCGCACCGAGCTCACCGCCCGGGGCGGCACCGGGAGGGTCGTCGTGCTCCCGGACTCCGTGCACACCGCGGCCCTGGCCGCCGAGGCGCTCGGCTGCGAGGTCGGTGCGATCGCGAACAGCCTGCTCTTCGACGCCGGTGGCTCACCGGTGCTGGTGCTGACCTCGGGTGCGCACCGGGTGGACACCGTCGGGGTCGCGGCCCGGATCGGTGTCCCGTCCCTGACCCGGGCCACCCCCGGCTTCGTGCGCGAGCACACCGGCCAGGTGATCGGCGGCGTCTCCCCGATCGGCCATCCGGCGCCGGTCCCGACCTACATCGACCCCTGGCTGCGCCGTCACACCGAGGTGTGGGCGGCGGCCGGCCATCCCGCGGCGGTGTTCTCCACGACGTACGACGAGCTGGTCACGATGACCGGCGCCGTGGAGACCCCGGTCGAGTAGCGACGTCGCCGGAGCGGGTGCGCAGCGATGACTTCCGGGGCCGGCCGGGGTCTGATCGGACGAGCACACCCGAGGAGGAGCCATGGACGAGGAGTTCACCGCGGTCCTGCAGAAGAGCCCGGCCCAGGGCGGCTGGACCTACGTCGTGTGGCCGGGGTCCGCGGCCTACTTCGAGACCCGCGGCCTGGTCAAGGTCCGCGGCACCGTGGACGGCCGGCCGTTCCGGAGCTCGTTCATGGCACTCGGCGACGGGACGCACAAGCTGCCGGTGAAGGCCGACCTGCGCCGGGCGATCGGCAAGCAGGCCGGCGACGAGGTCACCGTGCGCCTGCTGGAGCGGCTGGACCCGTGAGCGGCTACGCGAACCGCGACGGGTCGCCCGCCCCGACCCGGACGACCTCCGGGTAGCCCTCGGACCAGTCCACGACGGTGGTCGGCTCGGTGCCGCAGTCGCCGGCGTCGATCACCGCGTCCACGACGTGGTCGAGCTCCTCCTTGATCGCCCACCCGTCGGTCATCGGCTCCTCGGCGTCCGGCAGCAGCAGGGTGCTGGACAGCAGCGGCTCCCCCAGCTCGGTGAGCAGCGCCCGGACCAGGGTGTGGTCGGGGATCCGCACGCCGACGGTGCGCTTCTTGGGGTGCGAGAGCCGGCGCGGGACCTCGCGCGTGGCCGGCAGGATGAACGTGTACGGCCCGGGGGTGGCCGCCTTCACCGCCCGGAACGCCGCGTTGTCGAGCTGCACCAGCTGGCCGAGCTGGGCGAAGTCCGCGCAGACGAGCGTGAAGTGGTGCTTGTCGTCGAGGCGGCGGATGCGCCGGATCCGCTCGGCGCCCTCGGGGTTGTCGAGCCGGCAGCCCAGCGCGTAGCAGGAGTCGGTGGGGTAGGCGACCAGCTTGTCGTCGCGGAGCAGGGCGACCACCTGCGCGATGCTGCGGGGCTGCGGGTTCTGCGGGTGGACGTCGAAGTACCTGGCCATGGGGGCAGCCTACGGACGGCTAGGGTCGGCGCATGTCACGCGTGGTGGTCCTCGGAGGCGGCTTCGGGGGTACGGCGGCCGCCGCCCGGCTCGCGAAGCAGGGCCACGACGTCACCCTCGTCGAGCGGCGCGACCGGCTCGGAGGCGCGCTCGGGTTCGTCGAGCGGGACGGCTTCCGGTGGGACGCCGGCCCCACTGCGACCGCCCTGCCCGCCGTCCTGCGGGACCTGTTCCGCAAGTCGGGGCGGCCGCTCGAGCGCGAGGTCGACCTGGTCCCCGTGGAGCCGATGCGCGAGCACCGCTTCGAGGACGGCACGGTCCTCGCCCTCCCGTCGGGCAGCCGCGCCGCCCAGCTGGAGGCCGTCGAGGACGCACTCGGCGGCGGCCTCGGGCGGCAGTGGGTGGACTACGTGCACGGCTTCGCCGACACCTGGGGGGTGCTGCGCCGGGTCTACCTGGAGCACCCCTACTCCCCCGACCACGTCGACCGGGCCACCAAGGCGCTGCTGCACACCCGCAGCACGCTGCACAAGGTGGTCACCCGCACGTTCAAGGACGAGCGGCTGCGCGACCTCGCCCTGCTCGGGACCGTGCTGGACGGCCACGACCCCCGCAACGTGCCGTCCTGGATGGGGATGTGGGCCTACGTCGAGCAGAACTTCGGGATGTGGACGGTCCCGGGCGGGATGGGGGTGCTGGCCGGCACGATGGCCAAGCGGCTCGGCGAGCGCCGGGTGCACGTGCTGCTCGGCACCACCGCCCGCGACCTCCGCCTCGAGGGCGGCCGGGTGGTGGGAGTGGACACCGACCAGGGCACCGTCGACGCCGACGTGGTGGTGTGCGCGATCGACCCGCGCAGCCTGCCGGTGCTGGCCCTGCACGTGCAGCGCTCGATGCCGGCGATCCCGCCGGTCGTGGTGCACCTCGGGCTGACCGGCGAGGTCCCCGACCTCCCCCACGAGGTGGTCCTGCACGGCGACGCGACGCTGGTGCTGCGCACGAACGGCACCGCCCCCGACGGCGGTGCCGCCTGGACGGTGCTGGGCCGGGGCCGGCTGTCGGAGGACATCGTGGTCGCCCTGGCCCGGCACGGGATCGACGTGCGCGATCAGGTGGCGGTACGCGTCGACCGGTCCCCGCGCGACCAGGTGGAGGAGCTGGCCGGGTCGGCGTACGGCGTGCTGTGGCAGGGCCGCGCGACGATCGACCGCAAGCTCACCAGCACGCCGGTCGAGGGGGTGTACGCCGCGGGCGTGCACGCCGCGGCCGGGGCCGGGCTGCCGTTCGTGGGGCTCGCCGCCGCCGTCGTCGCGCAGCAGGTGGGCCCGGCCTGAGGGTCGGCGGCTAGGAGACGGTGCTGCGCAGGCCGGCGTAGATCTCCCGCGTGGCCCGGGACCGGTTCAGCGTGTAGAAGTGCAGGCCCGGGGCGCCGCCGGCGAGCAGCTCGTCGCACATCTCGGTGGCCAGCGCGATCCCCTCCGCACGCACGGCCGCCGCGTCCTCGCCGTGCCGGGTGACCCGCTCCACGACCCGGGCGGGCAGCGCGGCGCCGGACAGCTCGGCCATCCGGGCCACCTGGCCGAGGTTCGTGATCGGCATGATCCCCGGGATGATCGGGAGGTCGACGCCGAGCGCGGAGACCCGGTCGACCAGCGCGAAGTAGGCGGCCGGGTCGAAGAACAGCTGGGTGATCGCGAAGTCGGCACCGGCCCTGGCCTTGGCTGCCAGGTAGCGCGCGTCGCTGTCGGCGGACTCCGCGGCCGGGTGCACGTCGGGGAAGGCCGCGACGCCGACGCAGAAGTCGCCGAGCTCCTTGGTCAGCTCGACCAGCTCCACCGCGTTGTGCAGTCCCTCGGGGTGCGGCACGAACGGCGCCGTCGGCCCCTCCGGCGGGTCGCCCCGCAGCGCGAGCACGTGGCGGACGCCAGCGTTCGCGTAGGACCCGATCACCGAGCGGAGCTCCTCACGCGAGTGCCCCACGCAGGTCAGGTGCGCCATCGGGGTCAGCGTGGTCTCGGCGGCGATGCCCTCGGTGACCCGGACGGTCCGGTCCCGGGTCGAGCCCCCGGCGCCGTACGTCACGGACACGAAGGTCGGCTGGAGGGCCTCGAGCTCGCGCAGCGCGGTCCACAGCTGCCGCTCCCCCGCCTCGTCCTTGGGCGGGAAGAACTCGAAGGAGATGGACCGCTCACCCGCGGCCAGCAGGTCGCGGACGCTCGGGGAGCCGTCGGACGGGTGGGTCGAGGGACGGGGCGCCATACGCAACAGCATAGGTGCGCCCGCCGCGCCCCGGGCGGGCCGTCCACCGCGGGCGCGGACCCGACCGTAGGCTCGCCCCGTGACCTCCACCTGGGACGCGGACGGCTTCCGCACCGCCGTCCAGACCGCCCTCGACACCTTCGTCTCGGACCAGGCCCTCCGGCTGGCCCCGCTCGGCGACGACGCCGGCCGGCTCGTCGAGGCTGCGCGCGCGTCCGTCTCCGGCGGCAAGCGGTTCCGGGCCGCCTTCTGCTACTGGGGGTTCCGCGCGGCCCGCGCCGACGTACCCGACGAGGCGGCGCTGGTGCGGGCCGCCGCGGCGCTCGAGCTGCTGCACGCCAGCGCCCTCGTGCACGACGACTACATGGACGCCTCGGACACCCGCCGCGGCCGGCCCGCGACGCACAAGGCCTTCGAGGCGCTGCACCGCGAGCGGCTCTGGACCGGGAACCCCGAGCAGTACGGCGCCGCCGCGGCGATCCTGCTCGGGGACCTGCTGCTCGCCTGGTCCGACGAGCTGCTGCGTCGCTGCGGCCTGCCCGCGGACGTCGTCGGCCACGCCCTGGACTTCTTCGACGTCACCCGCAGCGAGGTGATCGCCGGGCAGTTCCTCGACGTGTCGGTGCAGGCCCGGGGCGCCTCCGACGTCGAGCAGGCGATGCGGGTGCTGCGCTACAAGTCCGCCAAGTACTCCATCGAGCGGCCGCTGCACGTCGGCGCCTCGCTCGCCGGGGCCGACGCCGCGACCCTGGAGGCGCTGACCCGGTTCGGACTGCCGCTCGGGGAGGCGTTCCAGCTCCGCGACGACCTGCTCGGGGTCTACGGTGACCCGCAAGCGACCGGGAAGCCCGCCGGCGACGACCTCACCGAGGGCAAGCGGACCGTGCTGGTCGCGCTGGCCCTGCAGGGCGCCACCGACCAGGACGCCAAGCGGCTCGACCAGGCGCTCGGCACCCCGCTGTCGGTCCCGGAGGTCGAGGACCTGCGCCGGATCATCGAGCAGTCCGGCGCCCACGTCGAGGTGGAGCGACGGATCCAGGACCTGACGGCCGGCGCGCTGGCCGCCCTCGACGAGGCCCGGGTGGGCGACGAGGCACGGGCGGTGCTGCGCGAGCTGGCCGCGGCGGCCACCCAGCGCACGATCTGAGCCGGGCTCAGGCCTTCGCCGGGAGCTCCGGTACGTCGACCGCGGGTCCGTCCCCGCGCAGCAGCACCGCGAACGCGCAGCCACGGTCCGCGTTCGCCCGGCCCCCGAGCACGCTCAGCGCGACGTGGAAGGCCTGCTCGTCGCTGCGGGCCAACGGGCTCCAGCCGTCCCACAGCAGCACCACGCCCTCCCGGCCCGGCGCCTCGACGTCGGCCAGGCAGTCCGAGAGCGTGTCGAAGCTGGCCCCACGGTCGTCGTCGAAGGCGAACGCCTGCACGGCGGCCTTGAGGAAGGACTGCTTGTCCTCGACGGTCCAGGTGTCGAGGTGGACGAACCGCCACCCGGCGTGGTCCACGGCATGCTCGACGTCGGGGACGTGGGCAGCGTTGTGCCACCGGTACAGGTCGGGCGGGTTGTGCCCCGCCAGGAGTGCTGCGAGTCCGCTCATGGGGCGAGGCTAGCCCTGAGGCTGGATCAGCGACAGGGCCCTTGCGACCTTGACGGGCCGGCTCTCGGCGGGTGCGGCCGCCGACGGGTGGGTCAGAAGGCCATCGCCTGGGCCCGGCGCTTGATCTCGGCGCCGCGGTTCTCGCGCAGCGCGTCGATCGGGCGGCCGGGGAGCGAGTCGTCGGCCGTGAACAGCCAGAGCAGGATCTCGCCGTCGTCGTACCCACCGTCGTGCAGGACCGTCAGCACGCCCGACACCCCCTTGACGACCACGCCGTCCTGGATCATCGCGGCCGGCACCCGCTGGCCCTCCCCGGGCACCGGGACGGCGCCGGCGAGCTGGTGCTCGCGGATCATCTGGCGGACCTTGCTGACGCTCACGTGCAGCAGGTCGCTGACCTGGCTCCAGTCGAGCCACTCACCGACCAGGTCGGCGAGCTGCTGCTGGTCCTCGGGGGCTCGGGTTTCCTCCACCGGACAAGGGTGCCACGGTCCCGGGTGCCGACGAAACCTTGACCCCTTGCGTCACATGAGCAACGGTGGTCGACGCCCGTCACAGCCTTCCCCCGGTACCGAAGGGACCTCGCAGGTGACTTCCCCCGCCCGCCCGACGACGAGACGACCCCGCACGCCTCGCCGGTTGCGGGTCGCGGTGCGCGCCGTCCGGCTCGCCGTCTCCGCCACCACCGTCGGCGGCGTGCTGCTGGTGGGCTCGCCGGTGCTGACCCAGCAGGCCGCCTCCCCGGCCGAGCGGGTGGCGACGGTGGCCGCGACCCACGACCTGGGACTGGTCGCCGCCCACCCGCACCGCTGGCCCGGCCACCCCGGGCGCACGGTGGTCCGCCACCGGGTCAGGCGCGGCGACAGCGTCACCGGCCTCGCGGTCCGCTACCACGCCTGGAGCCGGGAGGTGCGGGCGATCAACCGCCTCGGGCGGCGCGGCCGGCTGTACGTCGGCCGGACGATCCGGATCCCGGTGGTGGACGCGGCCGCGCACCGCCGCCACAAGAAGGCCAAGCCCCACCCCCAGGCGACCAGGCACCACAAGGACACGAAGCGCCCGAGGCGGCACCAGCCCAAGGCCAGGCCGTGGCGCGGGGCCGACGCCAGCCGGTCCCAGGTCCGCCGGGTGATCGTCCGTACCGCCCGCCACCACCACGTCGAGCCGGAGCTGGCCCTGGCGATCGCCTGGCAGGAGTCCGGCTGGCAGCAGCGGCGTCTCTCGTCGGCCGGTGCGATCGGCGCGATGCAGGTGCTGCCCGGGACCGGCCGCTGGATGTCGACGTACGTCGACCGCCGGCTCAACGTCTACTCGCTGAGCGACAACGTCACGGCCGGGGTGGTGCTGGTGAAGGTGCTGCGCTCGCAGACGACGTGGAAGCGGTCGATCGCGTCGTACTACCAGGGGCTCGGCTCGGTCCGGCAGCGCGGCATGTACCCCTCGACCAAGCGCTACACCCGCAGCGTGATGGCGTTGCACCGGCGGCTGCACCGGGGCTGGGACCCCGCCCGGACCGGGTGAGTCTCGCCACGCCGACCGCGGCGGCCGATCGGGGGATCTCGCACCGCCCGCCTAGAATCGAGCGGTGAGCCGGGTCCTTCCCCTCGTCCTGGCCACCAACGGAGGACAACCGTCGTGCACAGGACTGTCGCGGACCCGATGATCGGGCGCGTGCTCGACGGTCGCTACCGCGTCGGCCCCCGGATCGCCCGCGGCGGCATGGCCACCGTCTACGAGGCCACCGACCTCCGCCTCGACCGGCTGTGCGCGCTCAAGGTGATGCACGCCGGGCTCGGCGACGACGAGGAGTTCGCGGCCCGCTTCGTGCGCGAGGCCCGCTCGGCGGCGCGACTCTCGCACCCGCACGTGGTGGCCGTCTTCGACCAGGGCGACGACGACGGCACGCTGTTCCTGGCGATGGAGTACATCCCCGGCCACACCCTGCGCGACCTGATCCGCAAGGAGGCGCCGCTGACGCCGACGCGGGCGCTGGGCTTGATCGACCCGATCCTCTCCGCGCTCGCCGCCGCCCACCAGGCCGGGCTGATCCACCGCGACGTGAAGCCGGAGAACGTCCTGCTCGCCGACGACGGCCGGGTCAAGGTCGCCGACTTCGGGCTGGCCCGCGCGGTCAGCGCCGAGACCCAGCACACCGCGACCGGCGGGGTGCTGATCGGAACCGTCTCCTACCTCTCCCCGGAGCTGGTCGTCGACGGCCGGGCCGACGTCCGCTCCGACGTGTACGCCGCCGGCGTGGTCCTCTACGAGATGCTCACCGGCCGCAAGCCGCACGAGGGCGAGTCCCCGATCCAGGTCGCCTACAAGCACGTGCACGAGGACGTCCCGCCGCCCTCGCGGGTGGTGCCCGGCATCCCGCCGTACGTCGACGCGCTGGTCGCCCGGGCCACCGCCCGCGACCGGTTCCTGCGCCCGGCCGACGCGCGGGTGATGCTGCACCAGGTGCGTCGGGTCCGCGACGCCCTCGACCACGGCGTGCTCGACGACCCCGACCTGACCTCCGACCTCTCCCCGACGGTGCCCGTGCGGCGGCTCGGCGACGACGACATCGACTACGTCCGCGACGAGCTCGACGACGCCATCGGCGTGCAGACCATCCTCACCCCGCAGCAGGCCGTCGTCCGCGCCGCCGACGCCGGACCCGACACCGGCGAGACCGACGACACCAGCGTGATCCGGACGACGGGACCGGCCTCGGCACCCCCGCCGTCCCGGCCGGTCGACGTCGGTCCGGTCGAGGCCGGGGCGGGCCGGCCACGGCGGTCCCGTCGCGGGCCGGTGCTGCTCCTGGTGGTGCTGCTGCTCGCCGTCGCGGCGGGTGTGGGCGGCTGGTGGTTCGGTGCCGGCCGCTACACCACCACCCCGGGGGTCGTGAACCTCGCGGCGCCGGTCGCCGAGAGCCGGCTGGAGGCCGCCGGGCTGAGCTTCCACGTGGACCGGCGCGCCTACTCCGAGACCGTGCCGGCCGGATCCGTGGTCAGCACCGACCCCGCCGGCGGCGAGAACGTCGTCCGCGACGGCACCGTCGGCATCGTCGTCTCCCGCGGCCCGGAGCGGCACGACGTACCGGTCCTGCGCGGGCAGCCGCTCGACCGGGCCCAGGCCGCCCTCCAGGACTCCGGCCTGTCGTTCGGGCACGCCCGTTACGCCTACGACGAGAAGATCGCCAAGGGTCTCGTGCTGTCCAGCGACCCCGGGCCGGGCACCAGCCTGCGCCGCGACACCGCGGTCGACCTCACCGTCAGCAAGGGCCCCCACCCGGTGACGGTCCCGGACTGGACCGGCAAGGACGCCGGCGACGCGGCGACCGCCCTGAGGAAGCTCGGCTTCGTGGTCGACACCTCGGAGGAGAACAGCGACACGGTCGGCAAGGGGGACGTGATCTCCCAGGAGCCTGCCAGCGGCAAGCTGTTCCGCGGAGACAAGGTGGAGCTGGTCGTCTCCAAGGGCCCGGTCATGGTGGAGGTGCCCGAGGTGCGCCGGATGAACCCGGACGAGGCCAGCGCCAAGCTCGGCGAGGCCGGCTTCCAGGTGCGCACCGTCAAGGTCCAGTACTACATCGGCATCGGCCTGGTCGTGAAGCAGAGCCCCGGCTCGGGTGACAAGGCGCCGCGAGGCAGTACGGTCACCATCTACATCGTCTGACGGGCTGGGAATGCGTCCGCGCCCGCCGGCCTTGTGACTGTCGAGCCGACCGTCCAGCCGAGGAGTGTCATGACCACTGCAGTCGTCGCCACCAGGTACGGCGGTCCCGAGGTGCTGTCCACCACGGACGTCGACGTCGCGGCCCCCGGCCCGGGTGAGGTCACCGTCGAGGTCCGTGCCGCCGGGATCAACCCCATCGACTACAAGATCGTCGGCGGCATGATGGGCGCCGACGAGGCCGCGCTGCCGCTGCGCGTGGGCCTGGAGGTCTCGGGCGTGGTCACCGCCGTCGGCGACGACGCCTCCGGACCGGCCGGCGAGATCTCGGTCGGCGACGAGGTGATCGGCTACCCGGTCTCGGGTGGCTACGCCGCCGCGCTGAACGTGCCCGCCGGCTCGGTGCTCCCCAAGCCCGCCGGGATGAGCTTCGAGCAGGCCGCCGGGCTCTCCCTCACCGGGGTCACCGGCTACCACCTGGTCGAGGCCACCGGCGTGACCCTCGGTGACACGGTCCTCGTGCACGGCGTCGCCGGCGGCGTCGGCCAGATGGCCGCGCAGATCGCGCTCGACCGTGGCGCCACGGTGATAGGCACCGCCGCCCTCGGGCGCCACGAGCGGCTGCGCGAGGACGGCGTCGTCCCCGTCGAGTACGGCGAGGGGCTCGCCGACCGGGTGCGGGCCGTGGCCCCGGAGGGCGTGGACGTCGCCCTCGACACCATCGGCACCGACGAGGCCGTCGACGTCTCCCTGGAGCTGGTCGAGGACAAGGACCGGATCGCCACCGTGGCCGCGTTCGCGCAGGCCGGGGACGCGGGGATCCAGCTGCTCGGCAACGGCCCCGGCGCCGACCCGGGCACCGAGATCCGGGACCGCGGCCGGCTGGTGCTGACCGCCCTGGTGGACCGCGGACTGCTGCACGTCACCGTCGCCCGCACCTTCCCGCTGGCGCAGGCCGCCGACGCGGTCGCCCTCGTCGCCGAGGGGCACGCGGGCGGCAAGGTCGTGCTGGTCCCCTGACCTCGGCGCCGGCCGGACCCGACCGTAGGCTGGTGCGCATGCCTGCAGCCCCCGTCCACGCCGGCCTGCGCAACCCGGTCGGGACCCACGTCCAGGTGGGCAAGGGTCTCGTGAAGGGTGCGCTGACCAACGCCGACGCGATCGGCGCCGAGACCATCCAGGTCTTCGTGGGGAACCCGCGCGGCTGGGCCGCCTCGGCCGGAGACCCGGTCGTGGACGCGGAGTTCCGGGCGGCCAACGCGGCGTCCGGGCGCCGGGTCTTCGTGCACACGCCGTACCTGGTCAACCTCGGCTCGCCGACGCCGGCGACGTACGAGCGGTCGGTGACCACGGTGGCCCACAACCTCCGTCGGGCGGTGGAGATCGGCGCCGAGGGCGTGGTCGTGCACACCGGCTCCTGCGTGGACGAGGGCACCGTGGACGCCGCCATGCGGCAGGTCCGCGACGGCCTGATGCCGGTGCTCGACACCCTCGGGGACGACGGACCGTGGCTGCTGCTCGAGCCGACGGCGGGCCAGGGCCGGTCGCTGTGCGCCGGGGTCGACGACCTCGAGCCCTACCTGGCCGCCCTGGACGCGCACCCCGCGGTCGGCATCTGCCTGGACACCTGCCACGTGTTCGCGGCCGGGGCCCCGCTCGACGAGCCCGGCGGCACCACCGCGACCGTCGACCGGCTGGTCGAGATCGGCGGCCCCGGGCGGCTGCGGCTGGTGCACGCGAACGACTCGATGGACGTCCGCGGCGCGTTCAAGGACCGGCACCAGAGCCTCGGCGACGGCCACATCGGCCTGGGCGCCTTCGAGGAGCTGTTCGCGCACCCGGCCACCGCCGGCGTGCCCTTCGTGCTGGAGACGCCCGGGTCCCGCGACGTGGGCGACCCGCAGATCGGGCTGCTGCAGAAGATGCGCGACGCGTGAGCGGTCCGGACCGCCGGACGACCCTGCTCGCCACCCTCGCCGTGCTGGCGATGACTGCGTGCTGGGGCTCGACGTTCTTCCTGATCAAGGACGTGCTGGTCCGGATCCCGGTGCTCGACTTCCTGGCCGTGCGCTTCGCGATCGCCAGCGCCGCGCTGTGGCTGCTGTTCCCGCGTGCGCTGGGCCGGCTGACCCGCACGTCACTGCGGCACGCGGTGGTGCTGGGCCTGCTGTACGGCGTGGCCCAGATCCTCCAGACCGCCGGCCTCGCCCACACCCCGGCGAGCGTGTCCGGCTTCATCACCGGCATGTACGTCGTCTGCACACCGCTGTTCGCCGCGGTGCTGCTGCGCAGCCGGATCGGGGCGGTCACCTGGGCGGCCGTCGCGCTCGCGGTCGCCGGGCTCGGGGTGCTCAGCCTCAGCGGCCTCTCGGTCGGGTACGGCGAGGCGGTCACGCTGGTGTCCGCGTTGCTCTACGCCCTGCACATCGTGGGTCTCGGTGCCTGGAGCCGGGCCGACCAGGCGATGGGCATGACCCTCGTGCAGCTGCTGGTGATCACCGCCGTGTGCGGGGTGGTGACCCTGCCGGACGGCCTCGTGCTGCCCGGCACCACGGCCGACTGGGTCTCGGTGGTCTACATGGCGGTCTTCGCCGGGGCGCTGGCGCTGGCCGGGCAGACCTGGGCGCAGGCGCACCTCCCGCCGACCCGCACCGCGATCATCATGACCATGGAGCCGGTGTTCGCGGCTACCTTCGCGGTGCTGCTGGGTGGGGAGAGCGCCACCGGCCGGATGCTGGTCGGCGGGCTCCTGGTGCTCACCGCGATGCTCCTGGTGGAGCTCGCCCCGCGCCGGCACATCGAGTCCGAGGTCCCGCACATCGCCGTCTGAGCCCTCGGCGTGCCGTCCCGCATCGTGGATGCGGGGCCCACGGGCCGGACATGCCGCGGCTAGGCTGCTCCCGTGCAGCAGTCCTGGACCTATTTTCAGCGCTACTCGCCCGGGTCGTCCGAGCGGGTCGCCCGCTAGGTCGACCCCGCACACCAACCGACGCCCCTGGCCAGCACGGCAGGGGCGTTTCGCATACCGGGGCGCCGGACCGGACGGGCCGAGGGCACCACGCAGCAGAGCAGAGGAGAAAGCCCATGGTCGTCGTCATGACACCCGAGGCCACCGACGAGGACATCGCCCGCGTCGTGGAGAAGGTCGAGGAGGTGGGCGGTGAGGCCTTCGTCAGCAAGGGCGTGGTCCGCACCATCATCGGCCTGGTCGGGGACCTCGACTCCTTCCACCACCTCAACCTGCGCAGCCTGCCCGGCGTCGGGGACGTGCACCGGATCTCCGACCCCTACAAGCTGGTCAGCCGCCAGCACCACAAGGACCGGAGCACCGTCTGGGTGGGCGGCGTCCCGATCGGCCCGGACACGTTCACGTTCATCGCCGGGCCCTGCGCGGTCGAGTCGCCCGGGCAGACCCTCGAGGCAGCGGAGATGGCGCTGGCCGCCGGCGCGACGCTGCTGCGCGGCGGCGCGTTCAAGCCGCGCACCTCGCCGTACGCCTTCCAGGGGCTCGGCGTCGCGGGTCTGAAGATCCTGGCGTCCGTGCGGGAGACCACCGGCCTGCCGATCGTCACCGAGGTGGTCGACGCGCGCGACGTGCCGGTGGTCGCCGAGCACGCCGACATGCTCCAGGTCGGCACCCGCAACATGGCCAACTTCGGGCTGCTCCAGGCCGTCGGCGACGCCGGCCGCCCGGTCCTGCTCAAGCGCGGCATGACCGCGACCGTCGAGGAGTGGCTGATGGCCGCGGAGTACATCGCCCAGCGCGGCAACCTCGACGTGGTGCTCTGCGAGCGCGGCATCCGCACCTTCGAGCCGTCGACCCGCAACACCCTGGACATCTCGGCCGTCCCGGTGGTGCAGGCGACCAGTCACCTGCCGATCATCGTCGACCCCTCGCACGCGGCCGGTCGCAAGGACCTGGTGGTGCCGCTGTCGCGGGCCGCGATCGCGGTCGGTGCGGACGGGGTCATCGTCGACGTGCACCCGGACCCCGAGACAGCGCTCTGCGACGGCCCCCAGGCGCTGCTCGGCTCGGAGCTGCGCGCCCTCGCCCAGGCGGTGCGGCAGCTGCCGGCGGCCGTCGGCCGGGTGGACGCGAGCACGCTGGCCCGGCCGCGGGCCCGTCGCTGAGGAGGAGTCAGGCCCAGACGCGCGGCTGGCCGGCGATCGCCTGGAGGTCGCCGAAGCGGTGCTTCTGGGCCGGCTTCTTGCCGTTGACCTTGCCCTGGGCGGTGTACGGCAGGAAGACCTCGATCGCCGGACCGTCGGCGTGCTCGAGGGCCACCGCCACCGCGTCGCCGTCGGGACCGCCCACGTTGGTCACCACGGCCGCGGCGCGCAGGTCGGCCGCCTCGGACCTCAGGGCGACCCAGCAGAGCTCGAAGACCTGGCTGACGTCAGCGACCTGACGCGGCCCCACCTTGACCTCGGGGGTCAGCTGGTGGGTGGCGCCGGGCTCGTCGAGCGCCACCGCGAAGGGGTAGAACTCCCCCGCGGCGTCGAGCTTGTCCTGGGCCGTCCGCAGCGAGACGTCGAGGAGCTCGTCGAGCTCGTCCTGGGCCTGCTGGCTGGTCTCGTCACGCCATGAGCTCATGCGGGCCTCCCGGTCCGGTGGTCGGCGAGCACCTTGGTGAGCACCGACGCGGCGCTCTCCGCCTGCTCGCGGGTGACGTCGAGGTGGGTGACCATCCGCAGGGCGCGGGGGCCGACCGCGGACACGAGCACGTCGTGCTCGCGCACCGCCGCCACCACCGCGGCGGCGTCCGGTACGTCGACCACGACGATGTTGGTGTGCACGGTCGAGGGGTCCAGGCCGCACGCGTCGGCCAGCAGCCGGGCGTGCTCGTGGTCCTCGGCGAGCCGCTCCACGTGGTGGTCGAGGGCGTGCAGCCCCGCGGCGGCGAGCACCCCGACCTGGCGCATGCCGCCACCGAGCCGCTTGCGCCACACCCGGGCCTCGTCGATCGCGTCGGCGGTGCCCACGACCAGCGAGCCCACCGGGGCGCCGAGGCCCTTGCTCAGGCAGACCGCGAGGACATCCGCGCAGGCGCCGTACTCGGCCAGCGGGGTGCCGGTGGCGACGTGCGCGTTCCAGAGACGGGCGCCGTCGACGTGCACGCCGATCCCGCGATCGTCGGCGAACCGGCGGACCTCACGCATCTCCTCCACCGGGGTGACCGTGCCGCCGCCGAAGTTGTGGGTGTTCTCCAGGGAGATCGCCTTGGTGGACACGAAGAACGGCCCCATGTCGGGGGCGAAGAGCCGCTCGAGCTGGGTCATCTCGACCGGCGCGCCGACCCAGGTGCGCATGGTCAGGCCGGTGAACGCGCCGTGCGCACCGAGCTCGGCGCGGGCGATGTGCGCCGAGGACTCGCAGAGCACCTCCTCGCCGACCCCGACCAGCGAGCGCACCGCGAGCACGTTCGCCATCGAGCCGGTGGGGGTGAACAGCGCGGCCTGCTTGCCGAAGAGCTCCGCGACCCGCTCCTCGAGGACGCGGACCGTGGGGTCCTCGCCGTACACGTCGTCGCCGACCTCGGCGGTGGCCATCGCCGTCCGCATCGCCGCCGTGGGCCGGGTGACGGTGTCGCTGCGGAGGTCGATCATGCGTCGACCGACCCGCTGGTCGGCGCCGCCTCGCGCAGCATCTCGGCGACCAGGAAGGCCAGCTCGAGGGACTGCACCCGGTTCAGCCGCGGGTCGCACACCGACTCGTAGCGGTTGCCCAGGTCGCCCTCGAGGAGCGCCTCGCCACCCCCGACGCACTCGGTCACGTCGTCACCGGTCAGCTCGACGTGCACGCCGCCGGGCCAGGTGCCGAGCTCGCGGTGCACGTCGAAGAAGCCCTGCACCTCGGCGATCACGTCGTCGAAGCGCCGGGTCTTGTAGCCCGAGGACGCCTCGAAGGTGTTGCCGTGCATCGGGTCGCAGACCCAGGCTGCGGTGACGCCCGCGGCGGTGACCTTCTCCACGAGGTTGGGCAGCCGCTCGCGGATCCGGCCCGCGCCCATCCGGGTGATGAAGGTGAGTCGGCCGGGCTCGTTGTCGGGGTTCAGCCGCTCGGCGAGCGCGATCGCGTCGTCCGGGCTCGTGGTGGGCCCGAGCTTGACCCCGATCGGGTTGCGGATGTGGGAGAGCAGCTCGACGTGCGCGCCGTCGAGCTGCCGGGTGCGCTCGCCGATCCAGACGAAGTGGCCGGACACGTCGTACGGCTGCTGGGTGCGCGAGTCGATCCGGGTCAGCGCGTGCTCGTACTCGAGGATCAGCGCCTCGTGGCTGGAGTGGAAGTCGACCCGGTGGAACTGCTCGGGGTCGGCGCCGATCGCCGCCATGAACGTCAGCGCGCGGTCGATCTCCTGACCGATCTGCTCGTAGCGGCGGCCGACCGGCGAGGAGCGCACGAAGTCGGTGTTCCAGGTGTGCACCTGGCGCAGGTCGGCGTACCCGCCGGTGACGAAGGCGCGCACGAGGTTCAGCGTCGAGGCCGAGGAGTGGTAGACGTCGACGAGCCGCTGCGGGTCGGGGATCCGGGACTCGGCGGTGAACTCGAAGCCGTTGACGGCGTCCCCGCGGTACGCCGGCAGGGTCACGCCCTCGCGCGTCTCGTCGTCGGAGGACCGCGGCTTGGCGTACTGGCCGGCCAGCCGGCCGAGCTTCACCACCGGCACGGAGGCGGCGTAGGTGAGCACCACGGCCATCTGGAGCAGGACGCGGAGCTTGTTGCGGACGTTGTCGGCGGTCACCCCGTCGAAGGTCTCGGCGCAGTCGCCGCCCTGGAGCAGGAACGCCTCCCCGCGGGCGACGGCCGCGAGCTTCGTCTTGAGCTCGTCGCACTCCCCCGCGAACACCAGCGGCGGCACGCCACGGAGCTTGGAGACGGCTGCGTCGAGCGCCGCGGAGTCGGGCCAGCGAGGCTGCTGGGCGGCACCCATCGCGTGCAGGGCGGCCAGGTCGGGGACAGGCGAGGAGCTCACCGCCCCAGCCTACGACGACCGGTAGGCTGCCTCGGTGCCCGAGGTGACCGTGCGAGACGCCCAGCGCGGTGACGCAGCCGCCGTCAGCGCCGTGTCGTCGGCCGCGGTGCCCTACCTGGTGCGCTCCGCGGCCCGGGTCGCGGCCGACATCCGCGAGGACGCCCGGCTCGGCCGGCGGCGCTGGGTCGGCCTGGTCGCCGAGGAGGTGGCCGGCACCGCCACCGCCCGGATCGTCGCCGACCACGACGGCGAGCGCGAGGTGTTCCTCACCGTGGAGGTGCACCCCGACTTCGGCAGCCGCGGTGTGGGCACGTCCCTGCTGCAGACCGCGGGGTCCGCCTTCCCCGGCACCAGCGGCCTGCAGGCGGTCTGCACCGACGACCCGATCGCGATGGCGTTCGCGGTCCGCAACGGCTTCCTCCCCGAGGCCGACCACCCGGTCGCGTCCCTCGACCCGCGCACCGTCCCCTCCGTCGGCCCGCCCCCGGAGGGGACCCGGCCGGTGACCCTGGCCGCGCTGCCCGACCTGCGGATGCTCCTGGAGACCAACAACCTCGCCGCCGTCGACGACGCGAGCCTGCAGATGCGCCGGCTGACGATGTACCAGCTGCGCTCGGAGTGGTGGGACGACCCCGACAACGCCCCGGACCTCTCCTGGGGGCTGCTGGCACAGGTCGGGTCGGCCCCGGTGCTGGCCGCCTTCTCCAGCGTGCAGCTCGACCGGGACCGGAACCGCGCCTGGTGCGCCCTGACCGCGACCCACCCGGACTTCCGCGGCCGCGGGCTGAGCGCCTGGGTGCGGCAGCGGGTGCTGAACTCGCTGGCCGACCACCGGCTGGCCGACGCCTGGACGCCGTACGAGGCCGACAACCCGCGGCTGCTCGCACTCAACGACGCCGTGGGCTTCCGGCCGACCGCGCGCTCGGTCCGGGTGGCCCGCCGGCTGCTCCGGTTCTGAGCAGGTGGGTCCCTGTCGCCGGCCGCGAGCCAGGCCGAGGTCGGCCGCGGCTGGCAGTGACCGGCCTCAAGCAGGGTCGACCGTCTTCACCATGACGCAGTTCCTCAGCCCCTTGGGCCGGTCGTAGCTGAAGCCGAGCCGCTCGTAGAGCCGACGGGTGCCGTTGTAGAGGAACGACGAGGACATCTTCTTGGCCTGGTCGGTCAGCTCGTGGGGATAGCTCTCCACCCGTCCGCCGCCGGCCTGCGCGATCAGGTCGAGCGCACCGGTGATCGCCAGCTCCGTCACACCCCGTCGCCGGTGGCGCTTGTCGACGAAGACGCAGGTGATCCGGTAGTCGGGATCCGCGGTCTTGGCGGCGTCGTACTCCTTGCGGTGGTGGAGGGAGGGCAGCTCGACCGGGGTGCCGTACTCGGCCCACGCGATGGCCTCGTCGCCGTCCATCACCAGTGCGGCGTGCGCACTGCCCTGCTCGACGTAGGCCCGCTTCAGTGCCCGGTTGGCCTCCGCGCCCTGCCCGCGCTCGGGCCCGTCCGGGTGGAACCAGATGCACCAGCAGCCGCCGAAGATGCCGTTGTGCCGCTGCACCAGGGCATCGAAGGCGGGCCAGGTCTCGGGGCTGAGCGGCGCGATGGTGTACGACGACTCCGGGGCCATGCCGTTCACGGTAGGCGACCCCGAGGTCCGAAGTCACCCGCAGCCACGAGGTCACCCGACCTGACGTGTCAGTCCTACCTCGCAGCAGACACGTCGGCACATACCGTTCCCCTGTTGCCGTCCTGGTCGGCGATCACGGTGAGCGAGGGCGCGTTCCTGTCATCGACGACGGTCCCGCCCGCGGCGACGGCGGCGGCGATCCGTTGCTCGGCCACCTCGGGCGACACATAGACCTCGATGTGGAACCGGCGACCCGCGGCCTCGTGCTCATCGGCGTCCCCGAACCACAGGTTGGGCACCCGTCCCGTGGCGTCCCGGATCTCGTCGCCGGGGGTCCCGCGGCCCTGGGCCTCGGCGCTGCCGGTCATCAGGGCGGCCCACACCGGGGCGATGGTCGCGGAGCGCGCCGTGTCGAGTCCGAGCTCGATCTCGCTGACCGAGGCCGGGTCGGCGTCGAGCCGATGGTCGGCGGCGATCTCGGTGATCCGTCGCGCGAGGTCGACGTCCTGCTGCGTCACCCATTCGACGACGTGTTCGGTGCCCTCGTCGTCGCGGTAGACGGCGTCGTCGGTGACCAGCTCGAGGTCGACGTACCCATGGCCGAGCGACACGCGCGGGTGGTGTCCGAGCGCGTCGCCCGCCTCGCCCACCGCGGTGACGAACCGGGCGCCGGTGCCGAACCCGTCGACCAGGTAGCGGGCATGCAGCCCCTGGGCCAGCTTGCGCCAGTCGGTCAGGTCGGCCTCGGCGATCTGCTTGCCCTTCAGCATGTCCATGGACGGGGACCCTATCCCCGATCCAGCCCGCGGCTCCGGCGCAGCGCCCCGGGCGGTCCGGCTCAGCTCTCGATCGACCCCACGTCGTCGAAGCCCGTCCTCTTCGCCCGCACCGCGCGGTTCCACAGCCAGGTGGCCAGCCACAGCACCAGGCCGACCGCGAGCAGGTAGCCGGCGATCAGGTACTGCTGCTGCTGCTCGGAGCTGCGGGCCCAGGGGCCGGCCAGGAACGCGCAGCTGAGCGCGCCCAGGACGGGGAGGTACTTCGGGGCCCGGAAGTGGGCACGGTCGGACGGGCGCCGGCGCAGCACCAGCAGCGAGATGTTCACCACCGTGAACACGCACAGCAGCAGCAGCGACGTGGTGCCGCCCAGCAGTGAGATCGCGGACGCGCCGTCGCTGGACGCGCTGGCCCGGACGACGTACACGATCAGGCCGCAGGCGATCGCGGTGGTGAACAGGATCGACACCCACGGCGTACGGCGGGTGCGGTGCACGCGGCCCAGGGAGCGCGGCAGCACGTCCTGGTTGGCCAGGCCGTAGAGCAGCCGGCTGGCCATCAGCATGTTGATCAGCGCCGAGTTGGCGACCGCGAACAGCCCGATGAACGGGAAGATCGTGTCGAAGGGCAGCCCCGGCGCCCCGGCGGCGACCACCTGGGTGAGCGCCGACCCCTTGGACTCGTCGACCAGGTTGCCGACCGGGACGAGCGCGACCGCGGTGACCGAGACCAGCAGGTAGATGGTGCCGGTGATGCCCAGCCCGGTCAGCATCATCGTGGGGAAGTCCCGGCCGGGATCCTTGCACTCCTCGGCCATGTTGACCGAGTCCTCGAAGCCGACCATCGCGAAGAAGGCCAGCGAGGTCGCCGCGGTGACCGCGAAGAAGACTCCCTTGTCCTCACCGGAGCGGAACATCACCACCTCGGTGAAGTCCGCCTTGCCCTGGGTCAGCGCCCAGAGTCCGACGAAGATCACCAGCAGCAGGCCGGACAGCTCGACCAGGGTCAGCACCACGTTGAGCCGGACGCTCTCCCCCACGCCGCGGAAGTTCACCAGGGCGACCAGCAGCATGAAGCCCAGCGCGACCAGGGTGATGCCCAGTCCGCCGACCGGCAGGTCGAGGCCGAAGCCGTCGTTGACGAAGCCCGCGAACGCGTTGGCTGCGGTGGACGCCGAGGTGATGCCGGAGCACATCACCGTGAAGGCGACCAGGAAGGTCAAGAAGTGCACCCCGAACGCCTTGTGCGCGTAGAGCGCGGCCCCGGCTGCCTGGGGGTAGCGGGTGACCAGCTCGAGGTAGGACACGGCGGTGACCGTGGCCACCGCGAAGGCGACCAGGAACGGGGCCCAGGCCGCCCCGCCCACCTCACCGGCGACCTGCCCGGTCAGCGCGTAGACCCCGGTCCCCAGGATGTCGCCGACGATGAAGAGCAGCAGCAGCTTCGGCCCCATCACTCGCTTGAGGTCCGGCTCACCGCCGTCGTAGTCGGAGCGGTCCTCCTCGACATGGGTGCTCACGGGCTCCCCCTTCACTCGGTGCCAGTCTGTACCCCCTCGGTCAGGACCAGCAAACCTTGCTTGGGTCTTACAGGCAGACCCCGCCGCGGGCGCCGACGGCTCACGGCCGACGGTGCAGGAGCAGCGGCAGCACCACCGACGCGCCGGCCCGGCGCAGCACCGCGGACCCCACCGTCACCGGCCACAGCGACGACGAGGCGTCGACGACCAGGAGCACCGCGCGTCCGGCGACCGTCGCCGCCGCCCCGGAGGCGTCGAGGTGGTCGCGCCAGAAAGCCGCCTCGTCCGAGGAGCTCAGCTCGCGCAGGTCGGGGGCGTGGGCCGGCCCGGCCAGCGAGGCCCGGTCCAGCCGCCCCACCGAGGCCAGGTGGTCGGCCACCGAGCCGGTCAGCTGCGGCGACCCGGTGGCGGTCAGGTCCACGACCACCTCCGGGCGGGCCGGCCATGAGGTGCGCCACTGGCCGAGCAGGCGGACGCAGGCGTCGGCGACCTCCGCGGGTGCGGGCGCGTCCCGGGCGAACAGCTTCGCCACCGTCTCGCGCCACTCCGGCGCGTCGGCGAAGACCAGCGTGCGGCCGGGGGCGTGCGCCTCCTCGGCCGGGATCCGGCCCCGCGACCCGAACGCGCCGCCCGGCCACATCTTGCGGGGCTCCAGGACGTGCACCTGGCCGCGCAGCAGCCCGGTCACGGTCGCCACCGTCTCCGGGGACGGCGCCCCCGCCAGCGCCTCCGGCAGCCGTCCCTGACAGACCGAGCAGCGTCCGCAGGGCTCGGCGGCGGGGTCGTCGAGGGACTCCTGGAGCAGCTCCATCAGGCAGCGCTCGCCGCGGACGTAGGCGCGCATGATGTCGGCCTCGCGACGGCGTACGGCGACGACGCCGTCGTAGTGCTCGTGGTCGTAGCTCCACGGCTTGGAGGTGCCGAGCCAGCCCCCCTCGACCCGGTCGACCACCCCGTCGACGGCCAGCTGCTTGAGCATCAGCTCGACCCGGCCACGTCGGACGCTCGACTGCGCCTCGATCGCGACCACGCTCAGCGGCTCGCCGGGCGAGCGGTCCAGCACGTCGAGGACCGCCCGGACCTGCTCGGGGACCGGGATCGTGGCGGTCGCGAAGTACTCCCAGACCCCGGAGTCGGCGTCGGAGGGCAGCAGCACGGCGTGGGCATGGTCGATCGCCCGGCCGGCGCGGCCGACCTGCTGGTAGTAGGAGACCGGGGACGGCGGCGCCCCGACGTGCACCACGAAGCCGAGGTCCGGCTTGTCGTAGCCCATGCCCAGCGCCGATGTGGCGATCAGCGCCTTCAGCCGGTTGGAGCGCAGGGCGTCCTCGAGGGTGTGCCGCTGCGAGGCCTCGAGCTGCCCGGTGTAGGCGGCCACCGGCACCGCGTCCCCGTGCACCTCGCGGACCGCGGAGGCCAGCCGCTCCGCGTCGGCCACGGTGAGCGCGTAGACGATTCCGGAGCCCTCGAGCCTCGGCAGGTGGTCGACCACCCAGGCGTAGCGCTCGAGCGGGGAGAGCCGGTCGACGACCGACAGCTCGAGGCTGGCGCGGGCCAGCTGGCCGCGGAGCACCAGCGTGCTCGCGCCCAGCTGCTCGGCCACGTCGTCGGTGACCCGCTGGTTGGCGGTCGCCGTGGTGGCCAGCACCGGGGTGCTCGGGTTGAGGCGCTGGAGCACGTCGGAGACCCGGCGGTAGTCGGGCCGGAAGTCGTGCCCCCAGTCGGAGACCGCGTGCGCCTCGTCGATCACCAGCAGGCCCAGCTCGCCCGCCAGGGCGTCCAGCACCCGGCGACCGAAGCCGGGGTTGGCCAGCCGCTCGGGGGACACCAGCAGCACGTCGAGCTCACCGGACCGCAGCGCAGCCTCGACGTGGGACCACTCGTCGATGTTCGAGGAGTTCAGGGTGGCCGCGCTCAGGCCCGCGTTGCCGGCCGCCGCGACCTGGTCGCGCATCAGCGACAGCAGCGGCGAGACGACCAGGGTGGGGCCGGCGCCCTCGGAGCGGCGGACGGCGGTCGCGGCCCAGTAGACCGCGGACTTGCCCCAGCCGGTGGCCTGGACGACCAGCACCCGGGAGCCGGGCTCGCACAGCGCCGACACGGCGGCCGTCTGGTCCTCGCGCAGCCGTGCCTCCGGCCCGGCCATCGCGGCGATGACGCGTTGGGCGACCGCCGCACGGCTGTCGCTGAGGGTCGGGAGCGTGGATGCCATGCCCACCACCGTAGGCGGGCGGTCCGACAGCCCCGACCACCCCGGCCCGGCTGTCCACTGGCACCGGCCGTGCTAGGCGGCGGCCTCCAGGGCGTCGGTCAGCAGCGCCACGAGGGCCTCGAGCTGGACGTCCGCCGAGGACGAGACCTCCTCGTCGGAGCCGTCGAGGGCCCGGGCGGCGAGCCCGGCCTTGCTGTCGATCAGCTCGGCGATCCGGGTGTCGATGGTCTGCGCGGCGATGATCCGCCACGCGGTGACCGGCTCACCCTGTCCGATCCGGTGCACCCGGTCGATGGCCTGGGTCTGCTCCGCGTCGGTCCAGGACAGCTCGGCCAGCACCACGTTGGACGCGACCTGCAGGTTGAGGCCGACCCCGGCCGCGCTCAGCGAGCAGACGACGACCGCGACGTCCGGGTCGCCGACGAAGGCGTCGATGTTCTTCTGCCGTGCGGACGGGGTCTGGTCGCCGCGGATCGAGGAGTACCGGATCCCGCGCTTGGCGAAGGTCTCCTCCGCCACGTCCATCACGTCGACGTGCTTGGCGAAGAAGACCACCTTGCCGACGTTGCGCGCGAGCTGCGCCGCGTAGTCGGCGGAGAGGCCGGCCTTCGCCTGGCCGATGCGCCGCATCATGCTGAAGACGTTCTCGCCGGAGTCGGTGGTGGTGGTGTCCTCCCGCTCCCAGGTGGCGACCCGGCGTACGAGCTCGTGGTCGATGCCGTCGACCAACCGGCCGGCGGTGCGCCGCTCGAGGGCGCCCTCGTAGCGCGACACCAGACGTCGGGCGAGCTCCCGCTCGGCCGCCCGGATGGACCGGCCGGCCTCGTCGTCGAGCTCGACCGGCAGGTCGGCGACCCGGCGGGCGGGGATGTCCGCGGCCACGTCGACCTTGCGACGGCGGACGATGCCCATGTCGATGACGCTGGTGCGGGCGGAGCGGTAGAAGCCCGGGTCGGCCGGGGTCAGCCCGTTGTCCTCCAGCGCGCCCATCAGCTCCGCGAGCGGTCGCTTGTCGTCGATCCAGCCGAGGAACTGCCAGATCGCCCGGAAGTCCTCGATGTCGTTGATCAGCGGGGTGCCGGTGAGCGCCATCAGCAGCGGCCGGGCGATCCGGGACCGGATCCGCTCGGAGAGCTCCAGCACGTGCTGCGAGCGCTGGGAGGTCTTGTTCTTGATGAAGTGCGCCTCGTCGACCACCATCCCGCGGAAGCCGAGGTCCCCCAGCCAGCCGACGTGCCGGTCCAGCACCTCGTAGTTGACGATGACGATGTCGGCGAAGCCGTCGACGGTCTCGCCGTTGCCGTGGATCACGGTGGCCGGCCGCTTCGGGGTCCAGAGGCCGGCCTCGCGGGCCCAGTTGGTCTTCACGACGTTCGGCACCACCACCAGCAGCGGGTAGGCGTCGGCCGCCTGCGCGGCGAGCAGCGCCTGCGCCGTCTTGCCCAGCCCCGGCTCGTCGGCGAGCAGGAAGGTCCGGTGGCCGGACGCGGCTGCGGCGACCACCTTGGCCTGGTGCGGCATCAGCTCCTGGCCGGCGGTGCCGCGGGCGGCGGCCGGGTCGGGCAGCGGCATGCAGGCCGGGGCGCCGCCGCCGGCGTACTCGAAGGAGCGGAACAGCGGGCCGAGCAGCTCCCAGCCGGCGAGCCGGTGCGTCCGGACCGTGGTCTGCGCCGCGGAGAAGTCGGGGGCCAGGAAGGGGTTGGCCAGCTGCCGGGAGACGACCGACTGCGGGACGACGCGACGCGCCGTCGCGGCGGAGGCGGCCGCGGGCTCGGCGGGCTCGGGCGGTTCGATCTCCTCGGCGGGCAGCTCGAGCCCGGCCGCCTCGAGCATGTCCCGCTTGAGCCCGCGGGCCGCCTCGGACATCACGGCGTCCTCGGCGAGCAGCGCGAGCAGCGAGGTGTCGCGGGCGGCGGTCTTCGCCAGGATCGTGGCGACCCCGTCGAGACGCTTGATCTGGGCGGCGCGCTGGGCCTCGCTGCTCGCCTCGTCGGCGCGGACCCGGGACCGCTCCTCGCGGACCAGGAGGGCCACGACCTGGAACTTCGTGCGGACCGACGGCATCACCGGACCGCGCTGGACGGCCGTCTCCACCTCGCGCACGGCGCGGGCGAGCACCGGGATGATGCCCTCGTTGTCGCGGTCGCGGACACGTCGCTGGTTGCGCGGTGCGGTACGGCGGGCGCCGGACTGGCGCTGGGCTCGTCGAGCCACCTACTCCTCCTCTGGAGTGACCGGCGGCAGGTCCACCGCGGGAGGATCCCCGCAGACGGGCCGGCAGCCGGGGCGATGGGACATCGCGCCGAAGCGGGCCGGAAGGCCGCCCCCAGACGCGACTCGGTCCCACGGATCTGCGAGAGATCGACGCGGTGGACCCCGACGGCCCGCCCACGGTGGGAACCTACGACCGTCGTGCGACGGCCGGTCACCGACCGACTGACCGGAGCCGTCGCGGGGCGAGCAGCTCTGCCAGATGTCGGTGCGGCGCCCATCCTACCGTGTCTCGACCGGCCGCGCCCACACGGCCGGTCGACGGCTCAGCCGAAGAAGACCTCGGCCTCGGCGTACTGCGCGGGCTGGACGAGCTTGAGCTCGCCGGTGCCCTCTGCCAGCGGAACCCGGACGATGTCGGTGCCCCGCAGGGCGACCATCTTGCCGTAGTCCTTCTCGGCGACCGCGGTGATGGCCTGGAGGCCGAAGCGGGTCGCGAGCCAGCGGTCGAACGCGGTCGGGGTGCCGCCGCGCTGGACGTGCCCGAGCACCACGGCTCGGGCCTCCTTGCCGGTGCGGTCCTCGATCTCGTTGGCGAGCCGGTCCCCGATGCCGCCGAGGCGGACGTGCCCGAAGGCGTCCTTCTCCCCGCTGACCAGGGTCATGTCTCCGCCGTCGACGGGAAGCGCGCCCTCGGAGACCACGATGATCGGCGAGTAGTGCGACTTGAAGCGGGTCTCCACGTAGTCGCAGACCTTGGTGATGTCGAAGGGCTGCTCGGGGATCAGCACCACGTTGGCGCCGCCGGCGATCCCGGCGTGCAGGGCGATCCAGCCCGCGTGCCGGCCCATCACCTCGACGACGAGGACCCGGTGGTGGGACTCGGCTGTGGTGTGCAGCCGGTCGATGGCCTCCATCGCGATGTTGACCGCGGTGTCGAAGCCGAACGTGAAGTCGGTGCCGGACAGGTCGTTGTCGATGGTCTTCGGGACGCCGACGACGTTGACGCCGAGCTCGGCCAGCTTGGTGGCCACCCCGAGGGTGTCCTCGCCGCCGATGGCGATCAGCGCGTCCACGCCGTTCGCGGCGAGGTTCTCCTTGATCTTCTCGACGCCACCCTCGATCGAGAAGGGGTTCGTCCGCGAGGACTTCAGCACCGTGCCGCCGCGCGGCAGGATGCCGCGCACCTGGTCGATGCCGAGGGGGGTGGTCTTGTTCTCGAGAGGACCGCGCCAGCCGTCGAGGAAGCCGACGAACTCGAAGTCGTACTCCTTGACGCCCTTGCGCACCACCGCGCGGATCACCGCGTTCAACCCGGGGCAGTCGCCCCCACCGGTCAGCACTCCCACGCGCATGTCATCGCTCCTCGATCTGCGGGGCCGCCGGAGCGGCCCGATGTGACGAACGTCTACGACCCTAGCGAGGACGAGCCGGGTTGCGCCCCCGCCGGGCCGCGCGTTCCACATGGCAGGCACCGGGCAGGCCGCAGTGGGCAGCGGCCGCGGTCCTAGGGTGACCCCCATGACCTTCTCGATCGTGGCTCGCTCCGACGACGGCGAGTCCTGGGGCGTGGCGGTCGCGTCGCGGTTCCTGGCCGTCGGGTCGGTGGTGCCCGCGGCGGTGGCCGGCATCGGCGCGCTGGCCACCCAGGCCGACGCCAACGTGGCGTGGAAGGGCCTGGCCCTGGCCCACCTCGACGAGGGCGCCACCGCACCGGTCGCCCTCGACCGGCTGCTCGAGGAGGACGACGCCCCCACTCACCGGCAGATCGGCATCGTCGACGTCGACGGCACCGCATCCGCCCACACCGGCGACGACTGCCTGCCCTGGGCCGGCGACCTGGTCGGCCGGGGGGTGAGCCTGCAGGGCAACGTGCTGACCGGTCCCGAGGTGCTCTGGGCGATGAAGGAGTCCTGGGACGGCAGCGGCGACGAACCCGAGCTCGGCCGGCGGCTGCTGGCCGCGCTCCGGGCCGGCGACCGGGCCGGGGGCGACCGCCGAGGTCGGCAGTCGGCCGCGCTGCTCGTGGTGCGCGAGGCCGCCGGGTACGGCGGCCTCGACGACGTCGCGGTCGACCTGCGCGTCGACGACCACACCGACCCGTGCGGCGAGCTCGCCCGGCTGCTGGAGCTGAACCGGATCTACCTGACCGCCTCCACCGAGCAGGAGCGGGTGCCGCTCGACGACGGGCTCCGCGCCGAGCTCGAGGGACTTGCCCGGACGACGGGCCAGCCCGACCTCGCCGCCTGGGTGGGCAGCGAGAACTACGAGATGCGCGTCGACCTCGACGCGAGCCCCGGCTGGGTCGACGGGCTCGTCATCGGGGCGCTGCGCGGCACGGGCCGCTGACCCGGCACCGGCGGACCGCGCGATGAGCGTGCTGAGGCTCGACGTCGCCCCCACGGAGGTGCGCGCGGAGCTGCTCACCGGCACCGGGGTGGTCTCCGGCTCCGGCCGCGCGAACCTGTCCCCTACCCCGCCGGAGCGCGTCGCGGCGCCGGCCGAACGGGTCGACCTGGCCCCTGACGGGCTCTGGCGGGCCGTGCTGGCCGCGGGCCGGGCCGCCCTCGCCGGCCACCACGGCGCCACCGCCGTCCGGCTCCGCGCGCCCCGGGCCACGCTGCTGGTCTGGGACCGGGAGACGCTCGGCTCCCCCGGTCCCGGGTTCGCGACCGCCGACCGGCGTACCGCCGAGCTGGCCGTACGGCTGCACGCTGAGGACGAGGACGACCGGGTCCGGGCGCTCACCGGCCGGGCCCCGGACCCGGCGGCGGCCGCGGTCCGGCTCCGCTGGCTGGCCGAGCACGAGCCGCACACGTGGGCGCTGGTCGAGGACGGCCGCTACGCGGTGGGCGACGCGGGCTCCTACCTGGTGGCGCGGATGTCCCGCGGCACCTGGCACGTCACGGGACCCGCCTCCGCCGCCCACACCCAGCTGCTCGACGTCGGCACCGGGGCGTGGAGCGACGAGCTGTGTGCCCGGGTCCCGGTGCCGCGCGACGCACTGCCGGAGGTCGTCGCGTCGAGCGGCCGGATCGCCGCCACCGACCCGCGCTCCTTCCTGGGACTGGAGGTCCCCGTCACCGGACTGGCCGGGACCTAGATCCCGTCGAGGTCGTGCTGCGCCTCCTCGAGGGCGTCCTGCGCGGCGGCGTACCGCTGCTGCGACCGCTCCACCTTGTCCTCCGCGGCGACCGCGTCGTCGTCGAGGGTCTCCTGCTCGTGCTCCAGCCCGGCCACCAGGCGGCGGGCCTCCTCGAGCTCCTCGGCCACCTGCAGCGTGCGGGCCTGCACCTTGGCTACCCGCTTGCCGGCCTTGCGGAGCCGGCGCCGGGCCTCGTCGGCCTCGGCCCGGGCGGCCTCGACCCGCTGCCGCGCGGAGGCCCGCTCGGCCTCGCGGGCGCGCTCGACCTCGCCGGGGACCGGGGTCGGGTCGGGCACCACACTGAGCCCGGGACGCGCAGCGGCCGGACGGCTGCGCGGACGTGGCGTCATCCCGATCGCGGCCGGTACGGCGACCGCGTCGACGACGTCCGCGGCGCCGACCCCGGTCGCGGTGAGCGCGGTGACCAGCATCCCGCTGCGGACCGCGGCGGCCGCGTCCTCGTCGACCATGGCGGCGTGCAGGGTCTCCCGCACCTGGTCGGCCACCGGCTCGGTGACCTTCTGCCCGAGGTCGCCGGCGAGCACCCGGCCCTGCCGGGTCACCGCCGTGGTCAGCTGACGGCGCTGCCGGGTCAGCTCGCGCAGCGCGTCGCCGTCGAGGTCGGCCTGCGCCCGGCGCAGCGAGGCGCCGAGCTCGAGCACCTGAGCCATCTGCTCGCCCTGGTGCCGCATCATCATGTTCACCACCCAGGCCGGCAGCGAGGGCTTGCGCAGGGCGGTGACCCGGGTCGCCAGCGCGGGGTCGCCCTCGGCCTTGGTCTGCCTGGCCCACTGGTTCCGGGTGCCGGTGAACTGCGCGGGCGGCAGGGCGTAGAGCTCCTCGGCGATGCTCAGCAGCGGGTCGGTGGCCACCGCTCGAGGATAGGGCGCGCGACCCCGGCGTACCCGCGATACGCCGTCTGGTGGAGGCGCCCCAGCCGTTCCTTCCCTAACGTGAGATAGCGGAGCGGGGGTCATCATGACAACCAGACGAACGGGCGCGGGCCTCTCGATGCCGGCACTCCTGTCGGTCCTTCTGGCGCTCACCTCGGCAGCCGTGCTCGGCGTGCCGGCGGCGAGCTCGGCGGCGAGCCCGGCGGCGTACTACGTCGACCGCACGGTCGCCTGCTCCGAGACCGGCCCGGGTGGCACGGCAATGCCGTTCTGCACCATCACCAAGGGCATGTCGGCCGTCAAGGCCGGCGACACCCTCTACATCGGCGACGGCAGCTACGCCGAGACCGTCAAGCCGCTCGTCTCGGGGTCGCCGAACAACCCCGTGACGGTGACGCGGTGGCCGGGACGCTCCCCCACGATCGGCACCGGTGCGACGTACGGCGCCTACCTGTCGCACCGCTCGTACGTGGTGGTCTCCGGGCTGACCTTCACCGGGACCTCCATCGACGGCATCTACGTCAGCGGCAGCGACCACATCTTGGTCACCGGCAACACCGTCACCCTGACCGGGCAGCCGCGACGGGGGGCGACCGCACCGGGGATCAGCCTGCGCTCGAGCACCGCGTCGACGGTCTCGTGGAACACCAGCGACTACAACAGCAGCCACGGCGTCTACGTGTCCGGCACCAGCACGGGCAACACGATCGAGGGCAACGAGGCCAGCTTCAACGCGGAGGGCTGGCGACGCAACGCCAACGGCATCAACGTGATCGCCCCGGCCAACACGATCCTGCGCAACGTCGTGCACGACAACGAGGACTCCGGGCTCAACTTCTACACCGGCGGCAACGACAACCTGGCGACGCTCAACGTCACCTACAACAACGGCGACCACGGCATCGACGACTACAACGTCACCGGCGGCCGGCTGATCGGCAACACCGTCTACCACAACTGCACCAGCGGCATCAACGTCGAGGGCACCTCGGGCAACTACGTCGTGGAGAACAACATCGCGGTCGACAACGCCGTCTACCCCGCCTACAACGGGATCTCCTGCTCGCGGCGAGCCGGCAACATCGGCATCTGGGACTCCGCGCCGGCCACCACGACCGTCGACCACAACCTCGTCCACCTCACCAAGACCGGGACGATGTACGTCTTCAAGAGCTCCTACACCTCCCTGGCCGCGATGCAGGCCGCGACCGGCCAGGAGGCCTCCGGGGTACAGGGCGACCCGAAGTTCGCCGGCGCTGCCAGCCGGGACTTCCGGCTGACCGCGGGATCCCCCGCCATCGACCGCGGCGACTCCGGGGTCTTCGGCGCACAGAGCCAGGACCTGCTCGGCAACCCGCGGGTGGACGACCCCGCGACGGCCAACACGTTCGCGAGCGGCCCCCGCACGTACGACGACCTCGGCGCCTACGAGCTCCAGACCGGGTCGAGCGCACCGACCGCCCGGCTCACCGTCACCCCCACCACCGGCACCGCACCCCTGGCCGTCACCGCCGACGCCTCCACCTCCACCGACCCGCAGGGACAGACCCTCACCTACAAGTTCGACTTCGGCGACAGCACCAGCACCAACACCCAGAACGCCGCCACCACCACCCACACCTACACCAACCCCGGCAGCTACCTCCTCAGAGTCACCACCACCGACACCAGCGGCCTGTCCGACACCACCACCCAGACCGTCACCGTCAACGCCCCCACCGCCAGCGCACCCACCGCCCGGCTCACCGTCACCCCCACCACCGGCACCGCACCCCTGGCCGTCACCGCCGACGCCTCCACCTCCACCGACCCGCAGGGACAGACCCTCACCTACAAGTTCGACTTCGGCGACAGCACCAGCACCAACACCCAGAACGCCGCCACCACCACCCACACCTACACCAACCCCGGCAGCTACCTCCTCAGAGTCACCACCACCGACACCAGCGGCCTGTCCGACACCACCACCCAGACCGTCACCGTCAACGCCCCCACCGCCAGCGCACCCACCGCCCGGCTCACCGTCACCCCCACCACCGGCACCGCACCCCTGGCCGTCACCGCCGACGCCTCCACCTCCACCGACCCGCAGGGACAGACCCTCACCTACAAGTTCGACTTCGGCGACAGCACCAGCACCAACACCCAGAACGCCGCCACCACCACCCACACCTACACCAACCCCGGCAGCTACCTCCTCAGAGTCACCACCACCGACACCAGCGGCCTGTCCGACACCACCACCCAGACCGTCACCGTCACCAGCGCCACGACCACACCGCCGTCGTTCGTGAACTCGATCGCCAACAACTACTCCACCAGCACGAAGACGTCGGGCTACATCACCGTCTGGCGCTCCGCCGGTGTCGCCGCTGGTGACCTGGTGGTGCTCACCCTGCAGCTGAGCGGGACCACCCCGACCGGCGCGGTCTCGGGGACCGACCCAGCGGGCAACACCTACACCCAGTCCGCCAGCGTCGCGGACGGCTCCGGCAACCGCCTGGTCGTGCTGAGCGGGGTGGCCACCCGTGCCCTGGCGGTCAACGACCGCATCACCGCGACGTTCCCCTCCGCCACGGCGTACCGGTTCGGCGGCGACGAGTTCGCCGGCGCCACCCGGCTCGACCAGTCCGTGACCGCGACCGGCACCGGCGCGACGTTCTCCTCGGGCACCGCCCAGGCCACGTCCGGCAACGAGATCGCCTTCGGCGCGGTCTCGGTGCCGACCGGGACGGCGGCCCCGACCTGGGCGACCGGGTGGCGGAGCCTGGGCACCGCCGCGGTCGGCAGCCGCTACCTGGCCCGGGCCTACCAGCTCCCGGCCTCGGGCGGCTACACCGCGACCGGCACCTCGAACGGGGCCTGGCTGTCCACCGTCTCCACCTTCGGTCCCTGAGCCGCCTCGACACCCACCTCGAGGGGGAGGTGTGCCGGGCGGTGGGTCAGCCCTCGGTGTCGAGCCCCTGCTCGATCGCGTAGCGCACCAGCTGCACCCGGTTGTGCAGCTGGAGCTTGCGCAGGGTGTTCTGCACGTGGTTCTGCACGGTCCGGTGGGACAGGAACAGCCGCTCTGCGATCATCTTGTAGGACATCCCCTTGGCCACCAGCCGCAGCACCTCGGTCTCCCGGTCGGTGAGCCGCGGCGTGTCCGGGGCGAGCGAGGAGTCCGGGGCGTCGGAGAGCCGGCGGTACTCACCCAGCACCAGCCCGGCCAGGCCCGGGGTGAACACGGTGTCCCCTGCGGCGACCCGGCCGACCGCGGCGACCAGCTCCTCCCGCGAGGCGGACTTGACCAGGTAGCCGGTCGCGCCTGCCTTGACCGCCTCCAGGACGTCGGCCTGCTCCCCCGACGCCGAGAGGATCAGCACCCGGACCGTCGGGTCGTCGCGCACCAGTTCGGCGGTGACCTGCACCCCGCTGGGGGCGGGGATCTGCAGGTCGAGCACCACCACCCGCGGGCGTACGGCGGCCGCCCGGGTGAGCGCCTCGGTGCCGGTGGACGCGGTCGCGGTGACCGCGAAGCCTGCCTCGGACAGGTCGCGGGCGACGTTCTCCCGCCACATCGGGTGGTCGTCGACGACCATCACCGTGATCGGCTCGCTCTCGGCCACGTCGTCGAACCCCCCTCGTCGGGCCGGCCGCTCGGCCGGTGCCCGCAGGCTACCCAGGACGGCGGTCCCGGGTCAGGCGGGCCGGACATAGCGGCCCCGCCGGTGCACCAGCGGGGCCCGCTCGTCCTCGACGGCGCTCTCACCGGACCCGTCCGGGGTCCCGTCGGGGATCTCGACGTGCTCGACCACGCCGTCCAGCAGCACCGACCAGCCGACCGGGGCACCCCGGTCCGCGACCCGGATGCCCGCCCAGGCCGAGACCCCCGCGAGCACCGGTCCCCAGCGGGTCTCCTCCCAGGTGGCGGTGCGGAACGCGCCACCCGGCGCCGGTGCGACGCCCGCGAACACGTCGGCGAGGTCCCGGTGCTCCCAGGAGAGCAGCTGCACGACCGCCGTACCGGTCTCCTCCACGGCCAGCGCCAGGTCGGAGTCGGGGTCGACCAGCCCGAGGACCCGGGCCGGCTCTCCGGGGGCGACCATCAGCGAGGAGACCGTCAGGCCGGCCCGGTGCACGCCGGCGCCGCTGGTCCAGAGACTGACCGTCCCCCCCAGCCGGCCGCGCAGCCGACGGACGGGGTCGCGCCGGGACTCGGGCTCCAGGAAGGGGTGCTCGCTGTGGATGCTCACCAGGGCAGGTTAGAGCCCCACCCCCGATAGTCCGTGACGGTCTTGCTGCTGGGGAGGGCCCGGAACAGCAAGAACGTCACGGACTATCGGGGGTGGGGGGTCTCAGCCCGGAAGATTTTCCGATTGATCCCCTATGTTTGGGTCAACTTGGGGTCGGGGTCACCCGATACTTGTTCTCGGAAGGGAGTGGCGACGATGACGAATCTGAGCAGAGCGACGTACCTGAGAACCTGCACGCCCGCTGACGACGCCTTCCTGCACGACGTCTTCTGCACCACCTGGGAGAGCGAGGTGGCGGCGCTGCCGAACCAGAACCTCGCCCGGCACGTCCTCCGGATCCAGCACATCGCCCAGGAGCGCCGCTTCGGCCTGCGCTACCCCGGCCACCAGCGCTTCGTGGTGATGGAGGACGGCGAGCGCGCCGGACGTCTGTACGTCCACCAGCGCGAGGGCGTCCTGCACGTCATCGACCTGACCCTGCTGCCGGGCTTCCGCTCGCACGGCATCGGCACCCGGATCCTGCGCGACGTGTGCGCGGCCGCCGCCGCCGAGGGCCTGACGGTGAACCTGGGCGTGGACCGGGCCAACACCCGCGCCGCCGAGCTCTACACCGAGCTGGGCTTCCGGCTGACCGCCGTGGACGATCTGGAGAACCACTTCGAGTGGACCGCGTCCGTGCCCCAGGAGGACGACGCCGCGGCCACCGCGCGGGTGCCGCACAGCAACGCCGACCGCCGCTAGTCCCGGGGCTCCCGGCCGAGGGGCAGCATCAGCTCCCACTCGGCGCCCTGCCCGGGGGCGGTCACCAGCCTCGCGGTCCCGCCGAGGTCCGCCATCCGGCCGGACACCGACTCGCTGACCCCCAGCCGCCCCTCCCCGCGCGCCTGCTCCAGGCGGCCCGGCGCGATCCCGGGCCCCTCGTCGCGCACCGAGACGAGCACCCCGTCACCCAACCGCTCGACCAGCACCCACGCGGGCGCCCCCTCCCCCACGTGCCGGGCCACGTTGTCCAGGCAGGCCCGGACGACCGCGGTCAGCTCCTCGACGGTGGCGGCCGGCAGCGGTACCGGCTCGGCCGGCCCGGAGACGGTCACCGTGCGGGAGGCCAGCCGGGCCAGCGCGGCCGGCAGGTCCGCGGACCCGCCCCGCTCCCCCGCGAGCGGGACGGCCTGGCCCTGTACGAGCGCCCGCAGGGCGATCTCCTGCTCACCGGCCAGCCGGCCCAGCTCCGCGGCGTCACCGCCCAGCGCGGCACCCCGCCGCTGCACGAGCGCCAGCACCTGGAGCACCCCGTCGTGCACCACGCGCGCCAGGCGGGCCCGCTCGGCGAGCGCCGCGGCGACCCGCTCGGCCTGCGCCCGCGCCTCGGTGGCCTCCCGGATCAGGCCGGTGGAGTAGCCCACCACGCCGGCCGCCAGGAGGAGCAGGAAGATGTTCCCCCAGGTCGTGCCGGTCGGGCTGGTGCGGACCGACAGGTCGACCGCCGAGACGAACGCCGCCGTCGCCAGTCCCCCGGGCCAGCCGAGCATCACCGCCCAGGCGAGGACGGCCCCGATCACCCAGAACGACGGCAGCGTCGAGGCGTTGCGCGCCAGCATCGCGTCGCTCTCCACCAGCGGGGTGCAGAGCAGGGCCAGCGTGGCCACCAGCAGGTCCACGCCGAGCAGCGGCAGGCCCCGGCGCCGGGGTGCGTCGTACGCCCAGGCGGCGACGACGGACCAGACCACGACCATCGCGACGACCGCCCAGCCGAGGACGGGGCGGTCGAACTCCCGCCAGCGCAGCGCGTTCAGCGCCACGACGTACGCCGCGACCACGAACCGCAGCACCGCCAGCGCACGGAACAGGGTGGTCTCCACCTGGGCGGCGACCGGGTCCTGCAGGCCACTGCGGGAGGCCGCGCGCAGCATCGCTTCAGGAAGCTCGGAGCTCGGGGCTGGGGGGCTTCCCCGAGGAGTCCGACGAGCCGGGCTTGCGGGACTCCTTGTCGAGGGCCTTGGCGCGGGTGGCGTACATGTCGACGTACTCCTGGCCGGAGAGCCGCATGATCTCGTACATGATCTCGTCGGTGATCGAGCGCAGGATGAAGCGGTCGTTCTCGAGGCCCTCGTAGCGCGAGAAGTCCAACGGCCGCCCGAACCGGACCACCGGTCGGGTGACCGCGCCGAACTTCTTGCCCGGAGGGGCGACCACGTCGGTGCCCAGGACCGCGATCGGGATCACCGGCACCTTCATCTCCAGGGCGAGCCGGGCGACGCCGGTCTTGCCGCGGTAGAGCCGTCCGTCGTGCGAGCGGGTGCCCTCGGGGTAGATCCCGAAGAGGCCGCCCTCGCCGAGGATCCGCTTGGCCGCCGACAGGGCGCCCTCGGCCGCCGACGCCCCGGACCGGTCGATCGGGACCTGGCCGGCGCCGGAGAAGAACTTCTTCTGGAACCAGCCCTTGATGCCCGGGCTGGTGAAGTACTCCGCCTTGGCCACGAAGGTCACCCGACGCGGCAGCGTCAGCGGCATGAACATCCAGTCGGCGTAGGACAGGTGGTTGCTCGCGAGGATCGCCGCACCCTCGGCCGGGACGTTCTCGGCGCCCTCGGTCCGCGGCCGGAACACCAGCTTGAGCAGGGGACCCAGCAGCACCCACTTGAGCAACCAGTAGAACAACGCCGCACCTCCTCCTCAGGGCCTGGAAACCCTGGCCCTCGTCACTGCCGCGTGCGACGATTCGTACGTCGGTCTGTCGGACCGGCTCGACGTGACTGACCCGGTCCCGGTCATTCAACACCACCAGCCTGTTCCCTGCTCAGTTCCCACCGGAGGTCTTCGTGCCCCTCGCTCCAGCCGCCGAGCCGTTCCACGCCGACGCCGTCCCGGCGCCGGGCGACGGGCAGCGGGTGGGGGTGCTGCTGGTGCACGGTTTCACCGGGTCGCCGGCGTCGATGGTCCCGTGGGGCCGGCACCTGGCCGCGCAGGGGTTCGCCGTCGACGTACCCCGGCTGCCCGGGCACGGCACCACCTGGCAGGAGCTCAACCGGACCCGCTGGGAGGACTGGTACGGCGAGGCGGAGCGTGCCTTCGAGAAGCTGGTAGCCAACACCGACCAGGTGGTGGTCGCCGGGCTGTCGATGGGCGGCGCCCTGGCGCTGCGGCTGGCCGCCGACCGGGGTCGTGAGGTGGCCGGCCTGGTGCTGGTGAACCCGGCCGTCAGCACCCGCCGCAAGGACGTGCTGGCGCTGCCGGTGCTCAAGCACGTCGTACCGTCGTTCCCCGGCATCGCGAACGACATCAAGAAGCCCGGCGTGCAGGAGCACGGCTACGACCGGACCCCGCTGCGGGCCGCGCACTCGATGGTGTCGGCCTGGAAGCGGCTCCGCGAGGACCTTCCCCAGGTCACCGCGCCGCTGCTGATGTTCCGCTCGGAGACGGACCACGTGGTCGACTCGTCCTCGTCGGAGGTGATCCGGGCCCGGGTCTCCTCCCGTGACCTGACCGAGCGCATGCTTGAGAACAGCTACCACGTGGCTACGCTCGACAACGACGCCCCGGAGATCTTCGAGGAGTCCGCCCAGTTCATCCGACGAGTGACCGGACCATGACCTCTCCCGACGACGGCCAGCGCGACGACCCCCCGAAGGGCACCCCGGACGGGCCCGTCGAACCCGACGAGCCCTTCGACGAGGAGGCGGCCTGGCGGCTGATCGTCGAGAACTACGGCGAGCGCCCCGAGATGGGTGACTCCGCCACCACCGCCGAGCCGCCGCCCCCGCCCGTGGCCCCGCCGGCCGCCCCGACCTTCGACCGCTCCTACCTCGACGCCGTCGACGCCCGCCGGGCCGTCGAGGAGGCCCGGGCCGCGGCCCGGCACGAGGACGAGCACTTCGTGCCGCCCGAGCCGCCGCCGATCCCGCGGGGCACCCCGGCACGCCGGCTGGCCTGGGTGGGGCTGTTCGGCCCGCCGCTGCTGATGCTGCTCGCGGTGGTGCTGGGCTGGACCTTCCCGGCCTGGTTCTCGATGATGCTGGTCGCCGCCTTCGTCGGCGGCTTCGTGTTCCTGATCGCGACCATGCCCCGAGACAGCGGTGACGGCTGGGGCGACGGCGCGGTTGTGTAGGGTCCGACCGGCTGGCCCCGTCCCCGATCCAGGAGGAACCCGTGAACGTGAGCGAGACCGTCGGCATCACCGGTCACCTGATCGACACCGGCATCCTGTCCCGGGTGCTCGACGACATCCGTGAGTACGGCGGCGACTGGGTCATCGACCGCTTCGAGGTCGGCCACGAGGCGGGCGACCTCTCCACCGCGACGATCACCATCTCCACCGAGGACGACGAGGCGCTCCAGCGGCTGCTGATGCGGCTGCAGACCCGCGGCGTGAACGCGGTCGACCCCGGCGAGTCGGAGACCGCGGTCTGCGAGGTCGACGGCGTCTTCCCGGACTTCTTCTACTCCACCACCAACCTGGCGACCCGGATCCGGCTGGGCGGCCGGTGGGTCCCGGTCGAGAACCCCGAGATGGACTGCGGCCTGATCATCGACGACGCCGTGGACCCGGTCCGGGTCTACACGCTGCCGATGGCCGACGTGAAGGCCGGCATGAAGGTCGTCCTGGGCGCCTCCGGCCTGCGGGTCGACGCCCCGATGCTCACCAAGGCGGAGGGGTCCTTCGGGTTCATGGAGTCCGACGTGTCCTCCGAGAAGCCCCAGGCCGTCCTGGTGCGCTCGGTGGCCGACGGGATGCGCGAGGCCAAGGCGAACGGCCAGAAGGTGCTGTGGGTCGGCGGCCCCGGCGTGGTCCACACCGGCGCCGCTCCTGCGATGGTCGCCCTGGTGAACGCCGGGTACGTCGACGTGCTGTTCGCCGGCAACGCGCTGGCCACCCACGACATCGAGGCGGCGCTCTACGGCACGTCTCTGGGCGTCGACCTCGCGCAGGGCCGCGGCGTCGAGCACGGCCACGAGCACCACATCCGCGCGCTGAACACGATCCGGAAGGCGGGCTCGATCCAGCACGCCGTGGACGCCGGCATCCTCACCGGCGGGATCATGCACGCGCTGGTCACGCACGGCAAGGAGTACGTCCTGGTCGGCTCGGTGCGCGACGACGGCCCGCTGCCGGACGTCTACACCGACGTCATCGACGGCCAGCGCGCGATGCGGGCCAAGCTCACCGACGTCGGCTTCTGCCTGATGGTCGCGACGATGCTGCACTCGGTGGCGACCGGCAACATCCTGCCCGCCTCGATCCCGCTGGTGTGCGTGGACATCAACCCCGCCACCGTCACCAAGCTGGCGGACCGGGGCTCGTCGCACGCCCGGGGCATCGTCACGGACGTCGGGCTCTTCCTCGAGCAGCTCGCGAGCGAGCTCGTCGAGGGCTACCGGACGCCGCGCACCTAGGGGGGTCCGGCTACTTCACCAGCCGGACCGGGTCGCCCTCGATGCTGGCCTGCCACGAGGTCGTGTCGCTGGGCTGGTTGCCCGAGCCGTAGTCGAACTGCAGCCTGACCCAGCACCCGGTCGCGATCGTCGAGTCGCAGTTGTACGTCGTCGGCAGCGGGATGGAGATCGTCTGCCACTTGCCCTGGAAGTCATTCTTGTTCGTCTGGAGCGAGCAGTCCGGGTCGAGGCTGCCGGGGCGGGGCCCGACACCGACGCAGCCGGTGAATCTTGTCAGCCCCGAGTCCACGGGCGGAACGATCGTAATCGTCCCGGTGTTGTCCGAGTCGCCGACGTCGAAGAGCCGGATGTTGAGGGTCTGGCCCTTGGCCGTCGGTGGCACCTGGGCAAGGTGGAACTTAGTCGTTGCACCGGGCAGGTTGGCGTACACCGCCATCTTGGTGTAGCCGGCCACTGCGATGTTGCCGTTCTCGGTGGCGTTGGCGCCGTACGCACGCAGTCCGAAGCGGTTGTGGCCGTTGCCCAGCGGGTCGGCGCCCGCGCCGTTCGTCTGGACCTGGATCATGTAGGTCCCCTTCTTCACGTCCGTCATCGTGCACAGCGGGACCCACCTCCGGAACTCAGCGGCGATGGTCCCGTCATAGCCCGAGGCGGGGGTGGGGGTGTTCGCGGTGTACTGGACGACGTTGCTGGCGTTCTGCTGCCACTGGTTGAGCTTGGTGAACAGGTTCCCGGAGTAGCCGTCGAACTTCTGGGTGCACGATCCACCAACCGGTTCGTAGGACATCGGGTCCCAGGGGTACGTCGCCACCACCGGCTTGCGCACCGTGAACGTCGTGTCGGGAGCCGGGCCCGAGCCGAACAGCTTGTCACCGGTGCAGAATGCACCCGCGGGACCGCTGGCATAGCGGCCCGTCGACGTCGCGCTCTCACCCGTCCGGTACTTGCCCGGTTTGGGGTTCGAGCCCGTGATGGTCGCGTCGTAGACGAAGCTGTTCTTCGCGTTCACGGCTGCGGTCGTTCCGCTGCCGAAGTTGACATCGCACGTGTCGCCGACCGAGATGAAGGCCGGGTCGAACGCCTCGACCTTCAGTTGCGGCATGTCCGCCTTGACGGTCAGCGTGTAGAAGTAGCCGTTCTCGTCGTACTCCGCGTTCTTGCCGCTGCTGCACCCATCGCCGTTCGAGGGGCAGGCCCCGTTCTGGTAGGCGTCGCCGCTGACCTTATCGGCCTTCGGCGAGCCGACGTTGGCCCAGAACTGGCCGACGTTGTCGCAGTTCGTGCTCTTGTTCGTTCCCGGGGTGGGGTCGTTGCCGAACTCGTTGCAGGGACTGCCCATGGGCACCGGACCGGTGAACGCGGCGATGGCGGACCTTGAGACCGTCGTGGTCGTCACCCCGAACAGCCCCCCGAAGGCGTTCTTCACCGTCCTGCTGACGGTGACCTGGAGCCGGCTGTTCTGGCCCGCCACCTTCGCCGGCGCGACGCTGATGTTGGCGCCAGGTGCGAGACCGTTGCGTGAGGCCATGTCCAAGGCAGCAGCGGAAGCGTCATCGAAGCTGGCCGGCATGAAGGTGACCCCGGCCAGGGCAGCCGCATCGGCGGCGCGCTGGTTCTGCTGGGAAGTGACGTACCAGTTGCCGACGTCGACGGTGAAGGCCGCCATCGCCATCATGACCACGACCAGCAGCACTGAGACGACGGCGACGTAGCCGCGCTCGTCGCAACGGGTTCGCGCGGCACGTCGAGTCCGGCGCATCACTTGCATCCATTCGTGGCCAGCGAGGTCACCGGGAGCGGCTCAAGGCTCATCACGGTCCGGCTCTTGAGAGTTATCGTGCTGAAGAACAGTTTGGTGATCCCAGGGTCCTTCACGGCGAGGTAGACGCCGACGCTGTCGTGCCCAGGGTCACCCTGGCAGGCGTTCTGGGCCGTGGACAGCCAGTCGGTGCCGGCCAGTTTGGTGAACTGTTTGGTGGTGGAGTTCCAGGAGAACTTGACACAGTTCGTGGGGCAGGACGAGAAGTCGACCTTCCCCATGGGGTATCCGTTGGCGTCCGCCTCATAGACATACAGCACCGAGTTGGCGTCCAAGTTGAGTGCGCTTCCCTCCTTCGCCACCTGGGCAGCCGCATCGTTGGCAAAGTCGGCGTAGCGAGGCTCGGCGGAAGCGATGCGAGCGCCCGCACGGACCGACGACGTGACTCCCAACCAGTCCTTGAAGGCGAAACCGAACTCGATGATGCCGAAAAGGAGGGGGACGAGGAGGAAGGTGGTGATGAGGGCAGCCTCGACCGCCACCGCACCTCGCTGTCGCGCCCCGTACGTCCCACGCGCCTTGAGCAGTCGTCGCATCGAAGCCTTCCTCCCATGCTCAGGGTAGGGGCCGGTTAATGAGAAAAGCCCCGTTTTCAACAAAGTGTCCTCACCGCCCAAGAGCACGGTCCGCTCGTCGTCAGGGCACCAGGTCGGCGAGCACCGGGCGGTGGTCGCTGGCCGTCGCGAGAAGCGCCTCCGGCGACCGCGCCGCAAAGTGGTTCAAGCGCACCCCGCCCGGACGGACGAGGAGCGCGTCGATGCGCTCGAGCGGCTGTCGGGCGGGAAAGGTCGCGCTCGCGCCGCGGTCGACGAATCCGGCTCGTCGAAGCCGGTCCCACACAGGTCCTCCGGCCGGCTCGTTCAGGTCGCCTCCCACCACCACGACACCGTCGAGGCCATCGGCCGCCGCGATGACCGCGTCGACCTCGCGCAGCCGTTGAGCGCGGGCGAGGCTGAGGTGACAGCCGACCACGCCGAGCGGGCGCCCTCCGACGGACAGCTGTGCGGACACGACGCCGCGCCGCGGCTGCCCCAGCCGCTGGCGGATCACGCCCGCGCGGGCCGAGGTGAGCTCCACCCGGTCGGAGACCAGCACCAGGTTGCTGCCCGCGTCCCGGCCGCCCGCGACGTACCCCATCCCCCACTCCCGGGCCAGCGAGCGGCACCGGCTCCTCCACAGCAGCGGCGCCTTGGGACTCTCGTTCACGAGCAGGACGTCGGGTCGGGCAGCCCGGACCACCTCGCGCAGGGCAGGTCGGTTCCGGCCGCCCAGCCGGATGTTGTAGGTCATCACCCGCACCAGGTCGTCATCCATGACGGGCCCTCAGCCGCCGGCCGGCGCCGACAGGAACACCCATCCGCCGTCGCGCTCGACCTCACGCCAGCCCAGCTCGGCGACGATCGCCGACGAGAGCGGAGAGCCGGCGACGAGCACGGCGTCCTCGGCGCCGCTGCGGCGGACGAAGTCCTGCCAGCCCGGGGCGAGACGCTTGTAGTCCTGGAACCGCTGGATGTAGGCGACCGGGTAGGCATCCAGCATGCCGTCGAGGACCGGTGAGACTCGCGGGGTCCGCCACTCGACCCACCCGCCGATACCGTCCTCGACGAGCAACCGGCTACCCGCCGGGAGTGCCTCGAGACGCGGGGTGAGACCCGCCGGGACGGCACTGGGATCGGCAGCCGTGTGCGGCACGAGCAGGGCAAGCGCCACCAGGTAGACAACGGCGGCCCCGCCCAGGGCTCCCCGCTCGAGCGGGCTCGGCCGGCTCAGTGTCGATGACGACGCGTTCTGCAGGGCCGAGGCGAGCATCGGGGCCACGACGATCGCCCCCGTCGGGACGAGTCTCGTCACCAGCAGCATCCATCCGGCCGCCAGCAGCAGGAGCAGCAGCGGCGTCCACCCGACCCGTCCGCGGCGGCTCCACAGCACCACCAGGCACGCCACCATGCCCGCGGCCACGAACGCGGGCAGCGTGCGGAACGACGTCGGTCCCCACTCGGCGATCATGGACGCGCGGGCCGACACCGCGAGCTGCGAGGTCAGCAGTCGGGGTCCGACCGGAGTGAGCGCGGTGACAGCCAGCGACAACACGGGGACGCCGAGCAGCACGAGAGCACGGCGTCCCGCGGCCCGACCGTCGAGCAGGAGGCCGACCCAGCAGACCAGCCCGACGAGCACGCCGAGGGACCACAGCCCGTGCGCCGTGGCCCACCCGAACGTGAGCGGGACCAGCCACCACCTCGGCCGGCCGTCCTCCGCGGTCCGCAGCCACGCCGACGTGGTGAGGGTCAGCAGGGCCAGGCTGACGACCTGGGGTCGCGCGGAGAGCGTCGAGGCACAGGCGAGCACGACGAGCAGGGTGACGACGGAGGCGACGAGGGCGCTGCTGCGGCGGCGGCAGGCGAGGTAGGTCGTGAGGATGAAGGCGAGGTAGACCGCCCCGAACAGCCACGCCACCCCCGGCAGCCCGAAGGTAGTCTCGCACCACCGGGCCACCACTTCGGTGGACCACTGCGTCGCCACCCAGTCGCTGGTGGCATATGGCGTCGGTCGGCCGGGGTGACCCAGCGACCAGTCGTCGAGGAAGTGCCGACCCAGGGACAGGTGGAACCAGGTGTCGTCGTTGTTGAGACGGAGCGCCGACCAGCACAGCACCATGCCCATCGTCAGCGTCAGGAGGACGAACGGAAGCGCGCGCAGGAGCCAGTCGACCTCCCGGGGCCGGGTGGGCGGCGGCAAGGGGGAGACGCGGTCCGTGGTCGCCTGTTCCTCCGCTCGCACCGTCACCCGTCAAGTATCGGCACTGCGCCGCCGGCCCGGGTGGCTTCGGACGAAACCCCACGGCCTAACGGCGGTGAGTTCCGGCCTCAGGGCCGCCGGGCCAGGTCGGCGGCGCCGATCATCCCGGCCTTGTTGCCGAGCAGCGCCGCCCGGACCTCCAGCTCGGGCCGGTAGTGACGGCCGGTGAGGTTCGCCTTGAAGTGGGCGCGGACCGGGTCCAGCAGCAGGTCGCCGGCCTCGGAGACGCCGCCGCCGATGACCACGACGGCCGGGTCGAGCACCGCGGTCAGGGTGGCGATGCCCTCGCCGAGCCACTTGCCGAGCGAGGCGAGCTGCTCGCGCGCGAAGGAGTCGCCGTCGCGGGCGGCCTCGGTGATCAGCGGCCCGGTGATCGCCTCGACGTCTCCCCCGGCCCGGTCCAGCAGCGAGCGTGCGATCAGCGACCCCTGCCGGGCCTGGTCCCTCGCCTCCCGGACCAGGGCGGTCCCGGAGGCGTACTTCTCCCAGCAGCCGCGGTTGCCGCACTCGCACAGGCGCCCGTCGGGTACCACCCGCATGTGCCCGATCTCGGCGGCGACGCCGAACGCCCCGCGGTGCAGCTGGCCGTTCGAGCACGATGCCGCCGCCGATCCCGGTGCCGACCGTGACCAGCAGCAGGGTCGGCGACGTCCGCCCGGCACCGAAGGTGAACTCGGCCCAGGCCGCGGCGTTGGCGTCGTTGTCGACGACCACCGGCAGCCCGATGCAGCGCCTCCAGGTCCGCGCAGGGGCTCGTCGCGCCAGGCCAGGTTCGGGGCGAACAGCACGGTCGACCGGCTGGAGTCCACGAAGCCCGCGGCCCCGATCCCGACTCCGGTGACTCGTGGTTGCCCCGCAGCTCGGCGACGAGGTCCTCGACGTCGCGCTCGATCGCCGCGGGGTCCTGCGCCGGCGACTCCCGCGCGCGGTCGCGAGGAGCGTGCCCTGCTCGTCGACCACGCCACCGGCGACCTTGGTGCCGCCGATATCGACGCCGATGGTCAGCCCCATCAGTCGTCCTCCCAGTCGTCGTCGAGGTCGATCTTCTCGACCGGGGCGTCCCGCCGTGCCGCTCCGGATCGGGCACCGGGGTGGCGAGCAGCCCGGCCGCGGCCTGCAGCAGCGAGGTGGCCGCCGCCGGCCAGGTGGTGCCTCACCTCGGGGCTGGTGGCGCGCACGCCGGGATCACCTGGCAGACCGGGCAGTAGCGGCAGTCCTCGCCGCCGGTGGCGACGTGGTCGTTGATGTCGTGAGACCTGGACGCGGCACCCGCCGCCGCCTGGGCGGTCGCCTCGGCGTAGTCGCCGCCGTTCTCCCGGGCCCAGTCCTGCAGGGCCGGGAGCAGCTTGGCGGCCTCCTCGCCGACGCTGCCGACCGGTCGTCGGCTCGGCCGCCGTCGCTCACGCCGGCGCGTCCTCCGCTCGGGGCGGAACCGGACCTGCAGCGCCCCGTCCTCCACGCGGGCACCCGCGATGGCGTGCCGCGAGCGCGGCCGGCAGGGCCAGCAGCCGCCGGTAGGAGCCGACGGTGACCACCAGCTCGTCGCCGTGCCGGGCGAGCTCGACGTCGGACTGGCTGCGAACGGCAGCGCGATCCGCAGCGTCGCCCCCGTCGGTCCGGGTCACGGACATCGGCCCGTCCCCCGTCGGGCGGGGCGAGCGGGTCGTCGCCGCCGTACGCCCGGCGCGGCGAAGTCGGCCAGCGCCTCCACGCCGACCGGCTCCCGGGCCGGTAGCGGCGACCGCCACACCGGCAGGCCGGCGAAGGACTGCTCGACCTCGGCCAGCACCCCCGGCTGCGCCTCGACCCACGGCGCGCCAGGGGTCCGCGCCGCCGCTCGGGGAAGACCCGGTTGGCGACCACCCCGTCGACCCGGTAGCCGAAGAGCGACAGCGTGGTCAGCGACCGGCGCGCCTCGGCGACCACCACGGTCTCCGGGGTGAGCACCAGCCGCACGCTGGCGTCCTGGCCGGTGAGCAGGGCGTGGACCTCCTCGAGGTCGCGGTGCAGGCGCTCGACCGCGTCGAAGACGTCGTCGTCGCGGCATCGGCACGCCGGCGGCCCGGGTGAGCATCGGGCGCAGCGCCTTCACGACGCGGCGCTCGGCCGGGAAGACGCGGTCCATGTACCAGCCCAGCGCCTCCGGCAGGGCCAGCAGCCGCAGCGTCTCGGCGGTGGGGGCGCAGTCGACGACGACGACGTCCCACTCCCCCGAGGCGCCGGGCGCGCAGCTCGAGCAGCGCGAGCACCTCCTCGGCGCCCGGGATCACGGTGAGCTCCTCGGCGGTGATCGGGTCCACGCCGGCGGCGTCGAGCACGGTCAGCAGGTAGCCCTGGACCTCGGCCCAGGACCGCTCGAACCGCCGCTGGGCGTCGACCTGCTGCACGAACAGGCCCGGGACGACCGCGGTCGGCTCGGCCCCGATCGGCGTCGCCGAAGGCGTCGGCCAGGGAGTGCGCCGCGTCGGTGGAGAGCACGAGCGTGCGCGAGCCCGGCGCGCGCGGCCAGCGTCGCCGTACCCGCGGCGGCGGTGGTCTTGCCGACCCCGCCCTTGCCGGTGAACAGGATGATCCGCATGCGCACGCGGGTCAGCCCAGCGACTCGACGCGCTTCTTCAGTCCCTTCAGCGCGGTGTCGATGATGACCTTCTCGGCCTTGCGCTTGAGCATCCCGATCATCGGGATCGCGACGTCGACGGCGAGCCGGTAGGTCACCTCGGTGCGCCGTCGGCCGACGCGTCGAGCTCGTAGGTGCCGTCCAGGCCGCGAGCATCTTGCCCTCGACCAGGTGCCAGGTGCACCGCGCGGTCGCCGTGCCAGTCGTAGGCCGAGGGTGTAGGAGTCCTTGATCGGGCTGGCGTCGAGCTCGAAGTAGACGTGCTGGGCGCGCCCGTCGGGCCCGCGCTCGACGACCTCGGCCTGCTTCATGCCCTGGGCCCACTCGGGGTAGGCCTCGAAGTCGGCGATCACCTCCATCACCGCGGCCGGGTCGGCCGCGATCACGATGCTGGAGGTGGTCTGCTCGGCCATGGCGACGCTATCCTGATCCTCGATCCGGCCGAGTGACGTGCAGGCGGGCCGCGCGGACGGCGACGCCGGTCACGAGCCGTGCGCGACCCGCGTGCCGCTCGCCGGCAGCCGCCACCGACGGCACCGCTGCGACGGCGCCGCAGACCGGAGGAGCAGCGTGCGCGAGTACTCCACCCCCCTGCACGTGCGACGTGCCCGACGACCGGGCAACCTGACCGACGACGTCGTGCGCAACGCCACCGAGCACCCGGACGAGGTCGCGTTCAGCCGGCGCGCGCCGACGACGGCTGGCACGACGTCACCGCCGGCGAGTTCCTCGCCGAGGTGGCGCGCGGTCGCCAAGGGGCTCGTCGCCGCCGGCGTCGAGCGCCGGGCGACCGGGTCGCGCTGCTGTCGCAAGACCCGCTACGAGTGGACCCTGCTCGACTACGCGATCTGGTACGCCGGCGCGGTCACGGTGCCGATCTACGAGACCTCCTCCGCCGAGCAGGTCGCGTGGATCCTCGCCGACTCCGGGGCCCGGGCGGTGGTCGTCGAGACCCCCGAGCACACCGACCGGATCGCGGAGGTCCGGCGACCGGCCTCGAGACCTGCACCACGTCTGGTCGATCGAGGACAGAGCGCCGTCGACGTGCTCGGACACGCTCGGCCACGACATCTCCGACGACGAGCTCGAGGCCCGGCGGACGGCGGCCGGGCCCGACGACCTCGCCACGCTGATCTACACCTCCGGCACCACCGGCCGGCCCAAGGGCTGCATGCTCACCCACGGCAACTTCATGTTCGAGCTCGGCGTCGCCGTCGACGAGCTCGACAGCTCTTCGACGCCGAGGACGCCTCGACGCTGCTCTTCCTGCCGCTGGCGCACGTGTTCGCCCGGATCATCCAGGTCGGCGCGGTCAAGGCGCGGGTCCGGCTGGGCCACTCCGCCGGACATCAAGCACCTGCTCGAGGACCTCGCCGGCTTCCGGCCGACGTTCATCCTCGGCGGTGCCCCGGGTCTTCGAGAAGGTGTTCAACACCGCCTCCCAGCAGGCCGCCGCCGACGGCCGGGGCCGGGTCTTCGACCGGGCCGCCGAGACCGCGATCGCCTACAGCCGGGCGCTCGAGGCGGCCGGCCCGGGCCCGCTGCTGCGGCTGCGGCACGCGCTGTTCGACCGGCTCGTCTACTCCCGGCTGCGCGCGGCGCTCGGCGGCCGCTGCGAGTACGCCGTCTCCGGGGGCGCGCCGCTGGGCGAGCGGCTCGGCCACTTCTACCGCGGCATCGGGGTCACCGTCCTCGAGGGCTACGGGCTGACCGAGACGACCGCCGCGCTGACCGTGAACCTGCCCGACGCGCTGCAAGATCGGCACCGTGGGCCGGCCGCTGCCGGGCACCGCGGTCCGGGTCGCCGAGGACGGCGAGCTGCTGGTCCGCGGCGGCCAGGTCTTCGCCGGCTACTGGCACGACGAGGAGGCCACCGCCGAGGTGCTCGACGGCGAGGGCTGGTTCCACACCGGCGACGTCGGCGAGATCGACGACGAGGGCTTCGTGCGGATCACCGGCCGCAAGAAGGAGATCCTGGTGACCGCCGGCGGCAAGAACGTCGCCCCGGCCGTGCTCGAGGACCGGCTCCGCGCCCACCTCCTGGTGGGCCAGTGCATGGTCGTCGGCGACGGCCGGCCGTTCATCGGCGCGCTGGTCACCCTCGACCGCGAGGCGGTCGCGACGTGGGCCGGGCAGCACGGCAAGACCGGCCGCGGTCGCCGCTGGTCGACGACCCGGACCTGCGCGCCGAGATCGAGGCGGCGGTCGAGGAGGCCAACAAGGCGGTCTCCCAGGCCGAGAGGGTCCGCAAGTTCGTCGTCCTGCCCGGGGAGTGGACCGAGGAGGGCGGGCAGCTCACCCCCAGCCTGAAGCTGAAGCGCCACGTGGTCATGCGCGAGTTCCGCCGACGACGTGGAGACCTCTACGCCCGCTGAGCGGCCGTGGCCGGGCTGGACCGGCTCGGTGACCGGACGGCTATGTCCGAGACGGGCCAATGCGGATATTTCGCCGATCACGGGACGCGCGACGGCCAGGTGGCTCAGCCCTGACTCGGGCTCGCCGGGCAGCGTCCTGGCGGAGAGGCGTGCACAGACCTGTTCGGCGGGACTGCGGCTCCCGCCTCGAAGCAGATGCGAAACAAGGACGACCCATGGGCCGCAGGACAGTTCTGCTGATCGTGGCGGCGCTGATCGCCGCGCTCGGGACGCTGCTGGTCTTCCTGTACGTCCGAGCGCCGACAACCGCGCCGGGCAGCGCAGGACCCGGTCCAGTGCTCAGGGCGGTCGGCCCAGATCAACCCGGGCGAGACCGTCGGCCGGCCCAGGCCGCCGGCAAGATCGAGAGCGGCAGCGTGCCCCGCGAGCAGGTGCTACCGGCGCGCTGACCACCTCGGCACGCATCGGCGACAAGGTCGCCAACACCACGATCTACCCCGATGAGCAGATCATCTCCGGCAAGTTCGGCGACCGCCGGCGAGCCAGGACGACCCTGACCATCCCGAAGGGCAAGATCGCGATCTCGGTGAACCTCTCCGACACCGGCCGGGTGGCGGGCTTCGTCAACCCCGGCGCCGACGTGGCGATCTTCCTCACCGCAACGGCGACCAGGGCACGGCGCGGACGCCACCCGGCTGCTGCTGCCCGAAGGTCCCGGTGATCGCGGTCGGCAGCACGACGGTGGTCTCCGCGCACGACGACCGACGCCGCGGGCGCCCAGACGACCGAGCAGCTGCCCAAGACGCTGTTCACCCTGCCGTCGACCAGAAGGACGCCCAGAAGATCATGTTCGCCTCCAGCCACGGTGAGCTCGCCTTCGGGCTGCTCAACGACAAGTCCAAGGTCGCCAGGCCGGCTCCGGCGTCACCGCCAGAACCTCTTCAAGTGAGCTGACATGCCCATCATCGTCGAGAGCAACGCTCAACAGCGCCGACCTCTTCCTGTCCGTGACCGGGTCCGGCAGCCGCGTCGTCGCCAGCCTCGAGGAGCTCAAGCGGACCCTGGTCGGACGCCCCGGACGAGTACGCCGTCGTGCTCGGGCCCGAGGTCGACCTCGAGGCCGCGGCCGCCGCTGGCCGACACGCTCCGGGTCACCCGGCCCGCGATCAGCGTCATCCTGATCCGCCGCCGGGTGGACACCAGCGTGCTCGCCGAGGCGCTCCGCTCGGGCATGCGCGAGGTGGTCGAGGAGCGCGACCTGACCGGGCTCGGAGCGGCGGTCGGACGCGCGCGGCAGGTGTGGCAGGCGCTGAACGGCGCTCCACGGACGGCTCGGACAACGCCCGCGGCACAGCTGATCACGGTCTTCTCCCCCAAGGGCGGGGTCGGCAAGACCACCCTCGCGGTGAACCTCGCCGTCGCCCTGACCGACAAGGCGGCGCCCAGACGGTCTGCCTCGTCGACCTCGACCTGGCGTTCGGCGACGTCGCGATCACCCTGCAGCTGTTCCCGGCCCGCACGATCGCCGACGCCGTACACCTGGAGAGCGGCCTGGACTTCGCGTCCTCGAGCCGCTGCTCACCCAGTACCGCGGGGGGCTCTCGGCGCTGGTCGCCCCGGTCCAGCCCGACGCCAAGGACGGCATCCCGGCCGTCGCTGGTCGGTCGCGTCCTCGAGCTGCTGAAGTCGCACTTCGACTACGTGGTCGTCGACACCGCGCCGGCCTTCGACGAGTACGTCCTGCAGGCATTCGACGAGACCGACGAGCTGCTGCTCGTCACCACGCTGGACGTGCCCACACTGAAGAACGTCAAGGTCGCGGTGGAGACCCTCGACCTGCTCGAACTTCCCGAAGGCCCAGCGGCACCTGGTGCTGAACCGGGCCGACGACAAGGTCGGGCTCACCGCCGACAAGGTGGAGAGCACCCTCGGCGATGAAGGTCGCGGCCGCCATCCCGACGTCGACCCAGGTCGCCCATGCCACGAACTCCGGCGAGCCGATCGTGCTCGCCCAGCCCGAAGCACCCGGTGAGCCAGGCCGTCGGCAAGCTGGCGCCGCGAGCTGATCGCCGCCGGCGCCGCGACGCCATCCCGGCGGATCTCGCGAACGGCCGGGGCACCGGCCCCAAGCGCTCCCTCCTCCGACGAACGGGACGGTGAACATGAGCAGCCTCGCCGACCGGCTGGCCGCGGCCTCGCGCGACCGGGTCAGCACTCCTGCCGGGACCAACGACGCCATGGCGACGATGGGCGACCGCCGCAAGAAGCAGGAGAAGAAGCCCGACAACGACTTCGGGGATCTCAAGTCCCAGGTGCACAACACTCTGCTGCGGCAGCTCGGTCCCAAGCTGTACGACGCCGACCTCACCCAGGCCGAGCTCGAGCACATGGTCCGCGGCGCCCTCCAGGAGGCGATGCAGGCAGAGGACATCCTGCTCACCACCGCGGAGCGCACCCGGATCTCCCAGGAGATCTCCGACGACATCCTGGGCTACGGCCCGATCGAGCCTTTCCTGCGCGACCCGGACCTCACCGAGGTCATGGTCAACGGCCCGGACAGCATCTACATCGAGCGCGGTGGCCGTCTGGTCAAGGTCGAGGGCGCCTTCACCGACGAGGCCCACCTGCGCCGCACGATCGACAAGATCGTCTCCCGGATCGGGCGTCGCGTCGACGAGTCGAGCCCGATGGTCGACGCCCGGCTCCCCGACGGCAGCCGGGTGAACGCGGTGATCCCGCCGCTGGCCGTGGACGGCTCGCTGCTGACGATCCGCAAGTTCGCCGCGGACCCGTACACCTCCGAAGACCTGGTGGCGTTCGGCACCTACTCGCAGCGGACCGCGGACTTCCTGTCCGCGTGCGTGCGGGGCCGGCTGAACATCATCGTCTCCGGCAGCACCGGCTCGGGGAAGACCACGACCCTCAACGTGCTGTCGTCCTTCATCCCGACCGACGAGCGCATCGTCACCATCGAGGACGCCGCCGAGCTCCAGCTGCACCAGGACCACGTGCTGCGCCTGGAGTCCCGGCCCTCCAACATCGAGGGCAAGGGCGCGGTCGACATCCGCGACCTGGTCAAGAACTCGCTGCGCATGCGCCCCGACCGGATCGTGGTCGGCGAGGTCCGTGACTCCTCGGCCCTCGACATGCTCCAGGCGATGAACACCGGCCACGACGGGTCCCTGTGCACGGTCCACTCGAACGGCCCCCGTGACACCCTCGCCCGCATCGAGACCATGGTGCTGATGGCCGGCATGGACCTGCCGATCCGGGCGATCCGGGAGCAGGTGGCCTCGGCGGTCGACCTGATCGTGCACCAGAGCCGGCTCAAGGACGGTTCGCGCCGCATCACCCACGTGACCGAGGTGGAGCGTATGGAGGGGGACGTGATCACCCTGCAGGACGTCTTCGTCTACGACCACTCGTACGGCTTCGACGAGTTCGGCAAGACCCTGGGCCGGCTGCGTGCCACCGGCCTGCGTCCGAAGTTCATCGACAAGCTCGCTCACGCGAACGTGCACATCGACCCGTTGCTGTTCGCCATGGACGGAATGTGACCATGAGCGCCAGGGAGGGCCGCGCCCGCGGCGTCGTACGACTCTCGGCCGTGCTCGCGGCGGTCGGGCTGTCGCTGACGCTCAGTCCGGCGTACGCCGCCGACGGCAGCATCGACCACGTCCAGAGCGACAAGGACTCGATCCGCGTGCTCTACTCGCTGCCCGACACCGGCAGCGACCGCCCCGACCTCGGGAGCCTTGCGGTGTCACTCGACGGTGTACCGGCGGACGCGGCCGCCGTGCTGGCCTCGGACAACAACCGGATCAGGCGCACCACGGTGCTCGCCATCGATGTCAGCAAGAGCATGGCCGACAACGGGAAGTTCACGGCCGCCAAGCGGGCGGCGCAGCTCTACCTGCGGTCGATCCCGGACAACGTCTACGTCGGGGTCGTCACGTTCGCCGGCTCGGTCAAGGTCGCCCAGGCCCCCACCCGCGACCGCGCCTCCACCGCTCGGGTCGTGAGAAGCCTGAGGATGTCGCTGGGCACGCACCTGTACGACGGGGTGTCGAAGGCGATAGACATCCTCGGCACGGGCGGCCAGCGCAGCGTGCTGGTGCTCTCCGACGGTCGGGACACGTCCCGGACTCCGCTCGGAGTCGTCACCGCCCGGCTCAAGGCCACCAAGACCAAGGTCGACGTGGTCGCACTGGCGCAGCAGCCGCGCGAGAAGCGGCTGATCCGGCCGCTGTCCGTCGCCGGCGCGGGCTCGGTCATCAGCGCTGACGACCCGAAGCAGCTCAGCCAGGTGTTCTCACGTCAGGCGCGCATCCTGTCCAACGAGCTCCTCGTGACGGTGAAGCCGCCCAGCGACCGTTCCGTCACCGAGGGCACGCTCGCGGTCGCTGTCTCGGCCGGCGGCACCACCTACACCGACCAGGCCTTCGTCACGATCCAGCGTCCGACGCCACCGGCGCCCAAGCCGGCCGGCACCAAGCTCGTACCCGCCGCGGAAGGTCCGCAGCTGACCGCAACGATGATGCTCGCGGGTCTGGCCGCCCTCGCGGTCGGCATGGTCGTGCTGGTCCTCGGGCTGTTCGGAGGACTGGGCAAGAAGGAACCCTCGCTCGAGAGCCGGATCTCCGCTTTCACGTCGGCGGGTGGCGCACGCCGCCCGCCACCTTCGGCCCCGCAGGGCATGACCGCCCAGGCAGTCGACATGGCCGGCAAGGCCCTCGCGAGCAACCGGGGCGCCGAGGCCAAGCTGGGGGCGCGGCTCGATGCGGCCGGCATGTCGATCAAGCCCGCCGAGTGGCTGCTCCTGCACGCCGGCATAGCCGTCGGATCCGCGCTGCTGGTGCTGATGCTGACCGGTGAGGACCTGCTGCTGACCGTTCTGGCCCTGGCCGGAGGCATCGTCCTGCCTTGGATCTTCCTCGGCGTGAAGAAGAACCGCCGCCTGAAGAGCTTCAACGCCAGCTCGCGCCGACCCTGCAGCTGATGGCGGGCAGCCTCCAGGCCGGTCTCTCACTGGCCCAGGGCATGGACACGATCGTGAAGGAGGGGGCCGAGCCCGTCGCCGGCGAGTTCCGCCGTGCGCTGGTCGAGACCCGCCTCGGTGTCCAGGTCGAGGATGCCCTGGACTCGATGGCGAGCGGATGATGAGCGAGGACTTCCGGTGGACGGTGATGGCCATCAGGATCCAGCGCGAGGTCGGTGGCAACCTGGCCGAGCTGATGCTCAACGTGGCGGCGACCCTGCGCGAGCGGGACTACCTGCGGCGGCAGGTGAAGTCGCTGTCGGCCGAGGGCCGCTTCTCCGCCTACATCCTGCTGGCGATGCCGCCCGGCAGTCATGCTGTACGAGACGGTCGCCAACCGGTCTACCTGAGCCCGCTGATCTCCACGCCGCTCGGCTGGGTCATGCTCGGTGTCATGGGCATGCTCATGGGACTGGGTGCGTTCATGATGAAGAAGCATGATCAAGGTGGAGGTCTGAGGCGATCATGACGGCATGTGCTCGGTCTGGGGATCCTCGGGATCTTCACGGCCGTCTTCCTGTCGCTCACGGCCATCGGCGTGTTCACCAACGAGGCGACGCGGGGTGTCCAAGTCGCTGGAGGTGATCGGCGGCCTTCTCCGCCGCACCGGCCCCGATGAAGGAGGAGCTGACGCCGTCGTTCAACGACCGCGTGGTCACCCCGGTGCTCGACCGCTTCGTCGGCCTCGGCCGGCGGCTCACCCCGAACGACTACGCCGAGCGGATCCACGCAAGCTCGACATCGCCGGCAACCCGCCCGGGCTGACCGTCGACCGGGTCGTCTCGCTCAAGGTGGTCGGCATCGGCGTCGGCGCTGGTCGCGGGCGCACTCTTCGCGGTGCTGCTCGACTGGAGCCTGCTGCGCGCGGTCGGGGCGCGCCGCGATCGCCGGGCCGTGGTCGGGTACTACGCGCCGAACCTGTACCTGTTACCAGAAGGGCCACGACCGCACCGAGCAGATGCAGCGGGCGCTGCCCGACGCGCTGGACCTGCTCTCGATCTCGGTCGAGGCCGGCCTCGGCTTCGACGCCGCGCTGTCCCAGGTGGCCCGCAACACCACCGGGCCGCTCGCCCAGGAGTTCGCCCGGGTGCTCCAGGAGATGCAGATCGGTCTCGGCCGGTCCGCGCGCGCTGCGGGCGATGGGTGAGCGCAGCACGCTGGCCGACCTGCGCTGCTTCACCTCCGCGATGGTCCAGGCGGACGCGTTCGGCATCCCGGTCGGCCAGGTGCTGCGGGTACAGTCCAGCGAGATCCGGCTCAAGCGCCGGCAACGCGCCGAGGAGCAGGCCCAGAAGATGCCGGTGAAGATCATGGTCCCGCTCGTGCTGTTCATCCTGCCCTGCCTGTTCATCGCCGTGATCGGGCCGGCGATCATCAGCATGGTGGGGGCGTTCGGCGTGGAGGGCGCTCAGTTGAGCCAACGCGAGCAGGTGGCGATCACCAGCCGCGTGTTCTGCCTGGCCGCGATCCTCGGCCTGGCCCTGGTGGCGCGCAACGGCGTCGCGATCCAGGCGGTCGTCGTGGTCGCCGTCGTCGGGGCGATGTCGGTGTACGTCTCCTACGTGATCGGCCGCACCACCCTGGTCACCCTGACCGCCGAGACCCTGGTCGTCGGGGTGGTCACCGGGCTGGCCTTCCCCGACTCCGTCGTGCTGATGCCCTACCTCGTGGTGATCCCGCTGCTGGCCGGGCTGTTCCGCGGCTTCCCGGGCGTGGCGATCATGATGCTGGCGCAGATCGCCTCGATCGTGGTGTTCCCGCTGCTGTCCCTGGGGCTCGACAGCTTCTCCGACCGCACGGTCCTGCTCGCGCCGTGGATCCTGACGAACTTCGGCGGCGGTCTGCTCGGCGTCTGGGCCCGCAGCCTGGGCATCTCCCCCGGCGACGACCACAACGTCGGCCACTACGAGTCCGCGCGCCAGCTGCTCACCCAGCTGCGGGCCGTCACCCGACGGCTCTCCGCGGGCCTGGACTCCGACGGGATGGCCGCCCAGCTGATGGCCACCCTGCACGAGCAGCTCGACGACAGCTTCGCCGCTGTCTTCGTGAAGATGCGGGGCTCGGTGCTGGTGCCGCTCGGCTACCGGGGCCTCGGCGCCCAGCAGCTGCTGCTGCCCAACGACCCGATGGTCGAGCGGTGCTGGGCCGACATGGAGCCGGTCGTCGGCGTCGTCCCCTCCGGCAACCGGGAGGCCCGGCACCGGGTGGTCGCTGCCGCTGCGGGTCGGGAACCGGATGATCGGCGTCGCGGTGTCCTCCTCGGCGACCGCGATGCCCGAGGGCGTGCTGGCCCCGCTGATGCGCGAGGTCGAGGGGCACAGCCTGCGGATGGACACCGCGCTGGTCTTCGACGAGATCCGCACGATGGCCACCGCCGACGAGCGCCAGCGGCTGGCCCGCGAGATCCACGACGGCATCGCCCAGGAGGTCGCGTCGCTGGGGTACGTCGTGGACCACCTGGCCTCGACCACCCGCGAGACGGCGGTCGCCGAGGGCCTGCGCGACCTGCGCAGCGAGCTCTCCCGGGTGGTCGCCGACCTGCGGCTGTCGATCTTCGACCTGCGCAGCGACGTCTCGGCGACGAACGGGCTCGGCGCCGCGCTCTCCGACTACGTCCGGCAGGTCGGCGCCAAGTCCGACCTGACCGTGCACCTGACCCTCAACGAGGCGGCCACCCGGCTCTCGCCGGCCGTCGAGGGCGAGCTGCTGCGGATCGCCCAGGAGGCGATCACCAACGCCCGCAAGCACGCCTCCGCGGAGAACCTCTGGGTGGACTGCTGGACGAGCCCGCCGCAGGCCAGCCTCACCGTCCGCGACGACGGCCGGGGGATCAACGGCCGCCGGGACGACTCCTACGGCATCTCGATCATGCGCGAGCGGGCCTCCCGCATCGACGCCACCTTGGAGATCAGCAGCGAAACCGACGACGAAGACGCCCGGGGGACGGTCGTGGAGGTTAAGGTGGCCTCCGCCAGTGCCCTGACTCCCGAAAGCGCGTGACCATGTCGCAAGAGCCCCACCGTGTGCTGCTCATCGATGACCACGACCTGATCCGTCAGGGACTGGCCCGTGCCTTCGAGCGCCACGACGACTTCAACGTCTGCGGCCAGGCGGCCTCCGTCGCCGAGGGGCTGCGGCAGTTCGCCACCCTCTCCCCCGACGTGGTCATCACCGACGTACGGCTGCCCGACGGGCTCGGGTTCGAGCTGGTCCGGGAGATCCGCAAGCAGGGCCACGAGACCGGCATGGTGGTGCTGACGATGTACGCCGGCGACGAGCAGCTGTTCGCCGCACTCGAGGCCGGCGCGTCGGCGTTCGTGGCCAAGGACGCCCCGGCCGACGAGGTGGTGGCCGCCGCGCGGCACGCCCTGGTGTCTCCGCGCTCGTTCGCGGCCGCCGACCTGGCCGGCGCGATGCGCCGCCGGATGACCCCCGCCGGCCCGCAGCTGACCCAGCGCGAGTCGGAGGTGCTCAGCCTGCTGGCCCGGGGCTTCTCGGTCTCCGCGATCGCCCGGTCGATCTTCGTCAGCGACTCCACCGCGAAGACCCACATCTCCAAGATCTACGAGAAGCTCGGGGCCTCCAACCGCGCCGACGCGATCATGAAGGCCGTCCGTTCGGGCCTGCTCGCCGACGACCTCGAGGACTGAGCCGAGCTCGGATCTGAATGGTCCTTTCGGGTGGTACGAGTCTCGTCCGACCGGCGCCTGGTTCAGACCCGTTCGCCCGATTCGCCGGAGTCCCTGCCCTGCGACGTCTTGTCGTGTTGGATCCACCGGCGGACCAGCATCGAGACTCACCCTGGGAGACCACCATGTACGACCTCTACAACTACGTTCGCATCCGCCTCGTCGCCAAGGCCAAGACCGAGCGCGGCGCCTCCGCCGTCGAGTACGGCCTGCTGGTCGCGCTGATCGCGATCATCATCATCGTCGCCGTCAGCACCCTCGGCAAGAACCTCTCCGGCATCTTCACCAAGACCTCCTCCAGCATCACGAACGCCTCCTGAGCCCACGGCTCACTCAGCCGCCGACGGTGGTCGCCGCGCCCCGCGTGGTGACCACCGTCGCTGCATTGTCGGCAGGTGACCGGCCCGACTGAATGGTCATTTCAGACGAGTTCAACCCACCCGTCGGGCGCCTGATTCGGGCCGTTCGCTCGATTTGCCGGACTCGGTCCGGCTGGCACGCTGAGGCGGTCGGCTCCAGTTGGGGGGCCGGCTCATGACACATCCTGGGAGACCACCATGTACGACCTCTACAACTACGTTCGCATCCGCCTCGTCGGCAAGGCCAAGACCGAGCGCGGCGCCTCCGCCGTCGAGTACGGCCTGCTGGTCGCGCTGATCGCGATCATCATCATCGTGGCCGTCAGCACCCTCGGCAAGAACCTCTCCGGCATCTTCTCCAAGACGTCCGACAGCATCACGAACGCGTCCTGACAGACACCAGCGCAACAACGGCCGCCACGACGGGAGACGTGGCGGCCACCCCCTCCCCCTCCCCCTCGGAGCAGCGATGAGTTCACAGCCCCAGCTCCGCCCGCGCGACGAGCGCGGTGCGTCGGCCGTCGAGTACGCCCTCGTCGCGGTCCTGATCGCGGTGGTCGATCATCGCCTCGGTGACGATGCTGGGCACGCGCACCAGCGGGATGTTCCAGAGCTCGTGCGAGTCGGTGGCGGCCTCCACCTCCAGCGGCACCTGCTGACCAGCGGTCACGGCGCCGTCAGACGGGTCCTCCGTCGACAGCACCCGGGCCAGCCGGTCCACCGCACCGGCCCAGGTCCACGGCGCCACCGGCCGCCGGCCGTCCCGGGCCGCGCGATCGATCCAGCCGGCCAGGCTCGACGCGAGCGGCCCGGCCGCCGGGCTCCAGACCTCGCCCGCGGCCGACGGCGCCAGCGCCTCCGGCGCTCCTCCCGAGTCACCGACGACCACCGGCAGACCGCACGCCTGGGCCTCCAGCAGCACGATCCCCCACGCCTCGGGCTCCAGGCCCGCCAGCCGGGTCCGGCACGGCATCGCGAACACGTCCCCGGCGTCGGTGTAGGCCGGTACCTCCTCCCACGGCACGCTGCCGGTGAGGACCACCGAGCCGCGCACCCCGGCCTCGTCGACGAGCCGCTCGACCCTCCCACGGTCGGGACCGTCGCCGACGAGCAGCAGCACCGCGTCCGGGTGCGTGCGCAGCAGGTCCGGCCAGGACCGGACCAGGCTGTCCTGTCCCTTGCGGCGCACCATCCGGGCGGTGCAGACCACGACCGGGACGGCGGCGGACAGCCCGAGCCTGCGTCGTACGGCGTCCCCGCCGCAGCCCGGGTGGAAGCGGCCCGGGTCCACCCCCGGGGAGAGCCGGGTCATCCGGGACCGCGCCGCCGGGGACAGGGCCGGCTCGATGTGCGCGCGGCACCACTCGCTGACGTAGGTGAGGGCGTCCGTCGAGTCGCCCACCCGCCGGAGCAGCTGCCGGGCGCCGGGGGTCCTGGCCCACCAGACCTCGTGGCCGTGGGTGAGGGCGACCACCCGTCGGGCACCGGCGCGCCGCAGCGCGGGGGCGAGCAGCCCGAGCGGCACGCTGGAGCCGACCAGCACCCGGTCGCAGCCGTGCCGGTCCATCACCTCGGCCACCCGCCGGGCGACCGCCGGGGTGGGCAGCAGCGTCGAGCTCGGGTCGCGGTAGACCGGGAAGGGCAGCGCGGCGTCGTGGGCGAGGTCCCCGGGCATCGTGGCGGTGTAGACGACCACCTCGTCGGCCGGCATCCCCTCGCAGAGCGCGAGCACGAACGACTCGATGCCGCCACGCCGGGTCGGGAAGTCGTTGGTGAGGACCAGCACCCGGCTCATCGCCGGGCCGCCCGCATCGAGGCCGGCAGTCCGGCCCGCTGCAGCACGGTCGGGTGGCTCCCCCACCACAGCTGGCTGAGCGCCGGCGGGGACGGGTCGGCCAGCGAGGTCAGCGCGAGCTGCCGCTGCATGCGCACGAACGTCGGCCCCTCGTGGGTGGCCTGGATCGAGACCCGGTCGGCGCGGGCCTCGATCGCGCGGCTGACGGTGTTCTGGAGCGGGCTGACCACGAAGCCGCCGAGGGCGGTCAGCGCCAGCAGCAGCGCGACCGCGGCCGGGTCGGCCGCCCCGCCGGTCCCCGAGCGGCGCCGCAGCCACCGGGTGTCGACCAGCAGGGCGAGCAGCGCCACCCCGCCGACCGACCCGACGGCGGCCAGGGTGGTGCCGAGCAGCACGTCCTGGTTCTTGGCGTGGCCGAGCTCGTGGGCGATCACCACCCGGGCCTCGGCGGGGGTCAGGTCGCGCAGCAGGTTGTCGTAGACCACCACCCTCCGGGTGCTCCCGAAGCCGCTCACGTAGGCGTTCAGGGTCGTCGTACGGCGGGACGCGTCGGCGACCAGGACGTCGTCGACGTGCACGCCCTCCCGGTCAGCGAGCCGGAACACCGACTGCTTGAACGGGCCGGCCTGCATCGGGGTGAAGTGGTTGAACAGCGGCTCCACGAGGACCGGGTAGAGGAAGGACCCCGCGGCGCTCAGCACCAGGGCCGCGGCGCCGGCCCAGGCGAACCACCACCGCGGGGAGCGACGGGCGGCGAGGACGACCACCAGCAGCACCAGCGACGTGGCCACCCAGGACACCAGCAGGCCCTTGGCCTGGTCGACCGTCCAGGGACCCCAGGCCTGCTTGCTGATCCCGTAGCGGAGGTTGGTGCGGTGCGCGGCCACCGAGAACGGCAGCGTCACCAGCCGCTCGACCACGAGCACCGCCAGCGCCCCCAGCGGCACCGCGACCCACCAGCGCCGGCGTCCCGGCAGCCGGCGCAGCAGCCGGCTCCCCCACGGCGTGAGCCCCAGGCCCAGCAGCACCAGCAGGGACAGCGCGTACGACGACCAGCCGAGTGCCCGCTGTATGCCGGCGTAGTGCTCGGAGCGGGCCAGCTGCTCCGGGGTGAACAGCGAGGACGCCGTCCGCGGCACCAGCCGGCCGCCTGGCACCCACGCCCAGGGCACCAGCACGGCCGCGAGCACGGCGACGACACCGAAGGAGACCAGCACGGTGACGACGGCGGCTCGACGGGCCAGCCGGGGCCGCACCTCGTCGCTCACGCGTCCCAGCCTGCCACGCCGACCGAGCGGGGCAGCGCCGCACCGCTCAGCGGGCCAGCCGGCGCAGGTCCTCGCGCCAGGCCCGGGTGAACGCGCGCTGGTCGGTGCCGAGCACGGTGCGGAACGGGCCGGCTGTCGACGAGGTCCGTTCGGTGGCCCGGTAGAACGCCAGCAGCCGGCGCTCGCCGTACCGCTCCCCGAGCAGCCGGGCGGCCAGCCACGCCGACTCGTACGACGCCCCGAGCTGCTTGTTCGTCGGCGCGAACTCCGCCTTCCCGGGCAGGTGCCTGGGCGGACCCGCACGGCGGACCTGCCCGAGGATCTGCCCGGCCGTCACCGTCACCGGCAGGTCGACGTGGGCCAGCGCCACGTAGTCCGCGAAGCCCTCGAGCAGCCACGTCGGCATCGTCGACAGCGCGGCCCCGGTGGCCACGTGCGTGGCCTCGTGGCTCATCACGATCTGGGAGCCGCGCGGACCCAGCGGGTCGAACACCCGCGGGTTCACGAAGATGTGGACCGGCGCCAGCGGGGACTGGCTGCCGTCCACCGTGGTGGTGACGGCCGCGATCTCGCCGTAGGCGCCGGGCTCCGAGCCGAGCACCCGGGTCAGCCCGTGCTGGTCCGCGGGCACCTCGACCACCAGCCGGCCGCGCCACCCGCCGAGCACCCGGCGGACGTCGGTGACCGCCTGCTCGGCCAGCCGCGAGAAGCGGCGGGTGGTGGCCGCGCGGGTGGTGGCCACCAGGGTCCGGGGACCGCGCTCGACGAAGACCGGGCCGAGCATCCACAGCGGGGTGGCGTCCTGGCCGGCGGTGCCGCGCCGGGCGGTCACGAAGCGGGCCCGGGCACCGTCCTCGCGGAAGGTGAGGGCCACGTCGCGGTGGGCCTCGTGACGGTCGAAGCCGCGCAGCCGCCAGCCGACCTGCACGTCTCCCACCCAGGTGCGGCCGGTGGTCCCGGCTGCCGCGGCGTCCTCCTCGACGTAGCGCAGGCTCACCCCGGTGACCCCCAGTGCGCGGACGTTGTCACGCAGGGTGGCCAGCTCACGGCGTGCCCGACCGTCGCCGGGAGCGGCGAGCGCGCTCACCTGGGCCCGGGAGCCGCTCTCCAGCCGCGCCGCCAGCCGGTCGAGCAGCGCGGCGGCGGCGTCGGCGCGACGGTCGGCGGGGTCGGTGGAGCCCGGCTCGCTCCGGCCGGCGCCCGGCCGGTCGGACGGGAGCACCGCCCGCTGCGGCCGGTGGACCAGCAGCACCGCGGCGACCACGACGACCGCCAGGGACAGCACGAGGCCGGCCACCCACCATCGGGGGTGACCGGCCTCGCGAGGTTCGTCAGCCGGGTCGGACGGCACCGGAGTACGGCATGTCGTTCACGCCCGAGATCTTGACGCCGACGCTGGGGTTCAGCGCGTTCACGATCTTGCCGTTCCCGATGTACATGCCGACGTGGCTCACCGGGCTGTAGTAGAACACCAGGTCGCCGGGTTGCAGCTGGGACTGGGAGACCGGGGTGCCGGAGCCCATCTGCGCGCTCGAGGAGTGCGGCAGGGAGACCCCGGCCTGCTGCCAGGCGGCCATGGTGAGACCGGAGCAGTCGAAGGAGCTGGGTCCCGCGGCTCCCCAGACGTAGGCCTTGCCGACCTGCGCCATCGCGTAGCTGACCGCGGCCGCGGCGCGGCCCGAGGCGGGGGCGGCCGAGCTGCTGGTGGTGCTGGTGCTGGTGCTCGTGCTGGTGGCGGTGCGGTCGGCGGACCGGCTCGCCTGGGCCTCCGCGCGGGCCCTCGCCTCGGCGCGGGCCTTGGCGGCGGCCCGGGCCTCCGCTCGGGCCTTGGCTGCGGCGCGGGCCTTGAGCGTGCCGAGCAGCTTCTTGGCCGTGGCGGCCTTGGCGTCGATCGCCGCCTTCTCGGTGCCGAGCTGCTGCTTGGCCTCCGCGATCCGGTCGACCTCGCGCTGGGCCGCTGCCTGGCGCATCTGGAGCTGCTCGGTCTGGGCCTCGAAGTCGTCCATGACCTGGCGCTGCTGGTCGTTGTACGACGAGACCGTGCTCAGCTGCCCCAGGAAGCCGTTCGGGTCGTCGGCCAGCAGCACCTGGGTGGTCGAGGACAGGGCCTGGCCCTGGTACTGGGCGACCACGGCGCTGGCGAGCTGCTGGCGCACGGCGTCGACCTTGGCCTGCTGGCGGTCCACGTCGTAGTGCAGCACGGACAGCCGCACGGCGGCCTGCTTGAGCTCCAGCCGGGCGTCGTTGTACCGCTCCGAGGCCTGCTCGGCCTGGTGGTAGAGGGTGCCGACCTTCTTCTGGACGCTCTTCACGTCCTGGTCGGCGTAGGTGGGGGCTGCGACGAGCATCGGGCCGCCGATGGCGGTGATACACAGGGTCGCGAGCACGCTGGCAGTGCGCTTCCGGCCGTCGGTCACGAGCGGACGGTCTCCTCTTTGTCTGACGTCTACCGGGTTAGCTGACGGGTGCGGGCGGCAAAGAACCCTACGCACGGACGACCACCCCGATGAGCGGCGGTCGTGCTGGCGATTAACCCCAGGAACATGGTTCCCCGGCTCCGGACGTCGGCGGCCCCCGGCCTTCGTCTGGACTCAACGCGGCACTCGAGCCGACCCTGGCTGGCCGGCTTGGACGAGTACCAGCATCCCAGGCTAGGTGCCCCGGCCGCTCGGAGCAAACCGGCGCTCACGCCGACGCGACGTCCGGACCCGACATCGGGGACACCATCCGCAGCGGTGGGACCAGCCCGGAGTCGGCGAGCACGTCGAGCGCCCGCTGCTCGTCGACGTCGAATCCCAGCTCGGGCGGTGGGCCCAGCAGGACGGTCACCACACAGTCGTGGCAGGCCAGTCCGCGCACCAGGCAGGTGTCGCAGTCGATGTGCACGCTCATGGGTCCTCCAGGGGAAGTCGTCGTGTCGCGGACGACTCTGGCAGTGGCCTCCGACAGTTTCCCGCGCGTGCGCTCAGACCCGGGTCAGCAGCCGGGTCAGGGCCGGCGCCGCCGCGGTCCGGGCACCGGCCCGCCGGACGTCGCGGACCACCTCCCGGTCGCTGGAGACCACCACCAGCGGGCGGCCCTGCGGCTCGGCGGCCACGAGGTCGCGGATCACGTCGTCGGCGATCACCCCCGGCGGGCTGTAGAGCACCCGCACGCCGCGGGGACTGGTGACCAGCGGCCGCTCCGTCGTACCCCCGGCGTCGAAGACCACGGTGACCTCGGCCGTGCTGCGGGACGCGAGCGGGGCCAGCCCCGCCAGCAGCCGGTCGCGCTGCCGCTCCAGGGAGAGGTCCGGCCAGGCCGACTTGGTCACGTTGTAGCCGTCCACGACCAGGTGCACCCGCGGCAGCGCCAGCAGCTGGTCGAGCAGCGCCGGGTCGTCGACCGAGAGCGACGCCTCGCCGGAGGAGGTGCGGCTGCCCTGCTCGGCCACGTGCGCCTCCACCAGGTCGGCGGGCGCCCCCTCGACGGCCGGGAGCGCCAGCTCACGACGCAGCCCCTGGGCGGTGTCCAGCAGCGTGTCGAGCAGCAGCCGCGCCCGCATCGTCCCGGTGTCGCGGTCCACCCGCCCGGTACGTCGCTGGGCCGCGAGGTCCCGCTCGAGCTGCTCGGCGCGGGCGCGCGCCCGCCGCAGCTCGGCCTCCTGCTCCGCGGCGCGGGCGGCGGCCCCGGCCACCGCCTCCTCGGCCTGCTCGGTGGCCTGCGTGGCCGCGGCCTCCGCCGACCGGGTCCGCGCCCGGGCCTCCCCCAGCCGGTGCCGCAGCTCGGAGTTCTCCGCCTTGACCTCGGCGAGCTGCTCGCGGTGCCGCCGGCGGGCGTCCTTGAGCTCCTCGGTCACGGTCGCCAGCTGGTGGGCGAGCCGCTCGGCGCGACGCGCCGCGTCCCGGGTGGCCGCTCCCGACCGCTCGGCGTCCGCACGCTCCGAGCACTCGGCCACCAGCTCCGCCCACCCGTCGGGCCGCAGCAGGTAGGCGACGGCAGCCACGTCGACGGGGTCCGCGGCCGGGGCGGGCTCGCCCTCCTCCAGGCTCCGGGCCAGGTCGGGCAGCAGCGCGCGGACCCGGACCGCGACGCGCTCGCGGAAGGTGTCGTCCTGGGCGACCGCACCCGCGATCTGCCCGGCCGCGAGCCGCGCGCGCCGGGTCGGGGCGAACGACGCCACCCGCCGGAGCGCGGGGGGCAGCTCGTCCGGCTCCAGCAGGCCCAGGGCGTCGGCGGCGAGCCCGACCACCCGCGCGCGCACGGGCTCGGACAGCGGAGCGGTCACGGCGCGGACGCGTCCACTTCCGCCCGGCTGACGAGCTCGACGGCGTCGGAGCGGCCGCACCAGCGGCAGGTGACGGAGACGACGTCCTCCCGCTCGGTGCTGGAGTCCTCGACGCGGTGCTCCCCCGCGAGGTCGAAGTGCCAGAACTCCGTCGTACGGCGGTCCCGCGTCACGTCGAACCGGGTCAGGTTGCCGCATCCGCCGCAGCGCCAGCGGGTGTTCGCATCGGGCAGGGACGCGGCCACGGTCGTACCTCCGGTCGGGGTCGGGCGGATCGTCCTCGGTCGCCTGGCCGCTCCGCTCGCCGGTCCGGGTGCCGTTGGCAGCCTATGCCGCGTGGCGATCCGGTTTGGTCGGTGGCCACCTCTAGCGTCTGGGACATGAGATCGGCAGCGACCACCACCCGGGCGGCGACGGCGGCCGCCCCCTCGAGCCGCTGGGAGTCGCAGCGCAGCTTCGATGAGCTCGGCCGGCCGCTGCGCGACGTGACGTTCTGCGTCGTCGACCTGGAGACCACCGGTGGGTCGGCGGCGGGCGGTTCGATGATCACCGAGGTCGGCGCGGTCAAGGTCCGGGGCGGCGAGGTGCTCGGGGAGTTCCAGACGCTGGTCAACCCGCACCAGGCGATCCCGCCGTTCATCGCGGTCCTCACCGGCATCACCGACTCGATGGTCGCCGCCTCCCCCCGGATCGAGCAGGTGCTGCCGCAGTTCCTGGAGTTCGCCCAGGGCTGCGTGCTGGTCGCCCACAACGCCCCGTTCGACGTGGGCTTCCTCAAGCACTTCGCCGCAGAGCAGGGCCGTCCCTGGCCCCGCTTCGAGGTGCTCGACACCGCCAAGCTCGCGCGCCGGGTGATCACCCGCGACGACGCCCCGAACTGCAAGCTCAGCAGCCTGGCCGTTGCCTTCGGGTCCACCACCACGCCCAACCACCGGGCGCTCTCGGACGCGCGGGCCACCGTCGACGTCCTGCACGGGCTGATGGAGCGGCTGGGCAACCTCGGCGTGCACACGCTGGAGGAGCTGCAGACCTTCAGCGCGCGGGTCACCTCCGCCCAGCGCCGCAAGCGGCACCTCGCCGAGCAGCTGCCGCACGCCCCGGGCGTCTACCTGTTCCGCGACGACCACGGCCGGGTGCTGTACGTCGGGACGTCCAAGGACCTCCGCACGCGGGTGCGCACCTACTTCACCGCCTCGGAGACCCGCACCCGCATGGGGGAGATGGTCGGCCTCGCCGCCGAGGTGACCGGGATCGAGTGCGCCACCCCGCTGGAGGCCGAGGTGCGCGAGCTGCGGCTGATCGCCCAGCACAAGCCGAAGTACAACCGCCGCTCCCGCTTCCCCGAGCGGGTGCACTGGGTCAAGCTGACCCGGGAGCCGTGGCCACGGCTGTCCCTGGTCCGGCACGTCCTCGACGACGACGCCGACTACCTGGGGCCCTACTCCTCGAAGAAGGCCGCCGAGCGCTCCGTGGTCGCCCTGCACGAGGCGTTCCCGATCCGGCAGTGCAGCGGCCGGATGCCCAGGCTGCCGCAGCTCAGCGCGTGTGCGCTGGCCGAGATGGGCAAGTGCCTGTCCCCCTGCAACGGCAGCGTCAGCGCGGAGGACTACGCGAGCGTGGTGGACCGGCTCCGGGGCTCGCTGCTGGACCGCCCGGACGCGGTGGTCGCCTCGGTGTCCCGCCGGATGGAGGCGCTCGCGGCGGGCAGCCGCTTCGAGGACGCCGGCTCCTGGCGGGACCGGCTCAGCGCGTTCCTGCGCGGGGCGGCCCGCACCCAGCGGCTGGGGGCACTGACCCGCTGCGCCGAGATCGTCGCGGCCCGCCGCGAGGACACCGGCTGGGCGGTGCACGTGGTCCGGCACGGCCGGCTGGCCGCGGCCGGGGTGATCCCGTCTGGGGCGCACGCCGGCGACTGGGTGCGCGGGTTGCAGGCCGGAGCCGACACCGTGGTGCCCGGACCGGGCCCGACCCCGGTCGCGACCGCCGAGGAGTCCGAGAAGATCCTGCGCTGGCTGGAGTCCGAGGGCGTGCGCCTGGTGCACGTCGACGGCGAGTGGACCTGCCCGGTCGGCGGCGCGACCAAGCACCTGCAGGTCCACGACGCCGTCGAGCAGTCGCGCGCCGCCCTGGTGCCCTTCGACGAGCGCCGCTCGCTGCGGCCGGTGCGCTGACGTGGGCCGCTCCCTCGGGTGCCGCTGCTGCTCTTCGTCGGTGCTCTGCTGCTGCAGTCCGCCTGGATCCTGACGCTCCCCCCGTTCCGCGGCACCGACGAGTTCGACCACGCCTATCGCGCCGCTGCCGTCGCGGGCGGGCAGTGGACGGCCTCGGGAGACCGCCGATCACGGTCGCGGGCAGCTGGTCGTCGTCCCGCGCAGCCTGGTCGAGGCGGCGCACCCGATCTGCTCGAGCTACGGCTACACCGGGCACGACAACTGCAACCCGGTGACCGCTGTCGGGGACGGCAGGGTCGAGGTCGCCAGCGCGGCCGCCACCTACAACCCCGCCTTCTACTGGGTGGTCGGCACCGCTGCTGCTCCTTTCGAGGGGGACGCCGCTCTGTACGCCATGAGGATCGCCGCCGCGCTTCTGTGTGCCGTGCTCCTGGCGGCGGCAGGCTGGGTCACCACGCTGTGGGCCCGGACGTACTGGCCGCTGGCCGCCCTGGTCGCGGCCGTCACCCCGGTGATGGTCTTCAGCATCTCCGTCGCCGCGCCCAACGGTCTCGAGATGTGCGCGGCCCTCACCGTGTGGATGGCTCTGCTGGGCCTGCACTCGGCGCGCGCGCGGGAGCTGCATGCGACGTCGCTCCTCGTGACGGCCACCGTCGGGGCCACCGTGCTGACCACGCTGCGGTCCATCGGACCCCTCTGGTTGCTGCTGATCGTCGCGACCATGCTGGTGTCACTGTCCCCCAAGCAGCTGCTCGATCTGGTCCGCCCCCGAAGGGTCCTCACGGCGATCTGCACGGCGGTGGTCCTGGCGGCAACCGTGGCCTCGGTCGGGTGGACCACGTCCGCAGGGACGAACGCCCTCGAACCCCAGACGACCGAGGTCGCGAACCGGTGGACGGCCGCCCTGGGCCAGCTCCCGTTGTGGATCCTGCAGGGCGTCGCTGCCTTCCCGCGGCGCCTGGACGCCGCGCCAGCACTCGTCTACGTCCTGGTCGGGCTGACGGTGCTCGTCCTCGTGGTCGTCGGCTTCGTCGCGGCGCACCGTCGGTTGCGCGTGACCATGGTGATCACTGCTCTGCTGGCTCTGGCGGTCCCGGTGGCGCTGACCGTCCCGACCATCCGCACAGCCGGTCCGATCTGGCAGGGGCGCTACGGTCTGCCCTACCACCTGGGGCTGACCCTGCTGGCGGGGCTGGCCCTCGACGTCCGGCGGTTCCGGCACCGGTGGGTGCCGGCCGCGTCTGGTGGCCGGCTGGCTGGCCGTCACGGTCGCCAACGTGCTGGCCGCCCTGCACGTGCTGGCGGGCGAGCGCAGCACCAGCCCACTCGCCCAGTCGTCCGCCTGGGTGCGGGGACCAGCCTGGATGGTCACGCTGATGCTGGTGCTCGGGTTCGGAGCCTGGGGCGCCGCGGGAGTCGTCAGCGCGCAGCGCGGCGCCACGGTCCGCCGGTCCGCTAGCGTTGACGCATGATCACCGCCATCGTGTTCGTGAAGGCCGACGTCGCCAGCATCCCCGAGGTCGCCGAGCAGATCGCCGCCATCGACGGGGTCAGCGAGGTCTACTCGGTCACGGGGCAGATCGACCTGATCGCGCTGGTGCGCGTCCGCACGCACGACGAGGTTGCGTCCGTGGTCGCGGACCGGCTCAACAAGGTGCCAGGCGTGCTGTCGACCGAGACACACATCGCCTTCCGGGCCTACTCCCAGCACGACCTCGAGTCGGCGTTCTCCGTCGGACTGGACTGAGTCACGGCGCGCTGTCCTCGCCCCAGGTGATGACTCGCGACGCCAGCGCCGGAGTCCCGAGTCGCTGCCGCAGAGACTCCACATAGGTCGGCGAGACGATCACCTCGAGCCCCTGGTCCTCAGCGTCCTCGTACGACGACCACAGCCGACGCAGGCACCGGCAAGACGCGAGCAGGCTCGCACGCACTTCTACCAACAGCTCACGGCCGCCGGCGAACACCGCCGCACGGTTCGGACACGACCGGCGTCCGTCGAGGTCAATCGACACGACCGCGGTGACTGCGGCGGACCGCTCGCCGGTCTTCGCGCCAACGGCGTCGCAGGGACCTCGGCCTCGGTCTGCGCCGTGAGTTGAAGACGCAGCAGGCCGATCTCCGCGAGGTCCGGGTTCGCTCCTCGAGCCGGCCCAGCCCGGACCTGCTGGGCGCTGATCCCGAGCATCAGCATGCCCGCCAGGAACAACAACAGGTCGACGGGGACGGTGACGCGGACGAGGGCCGAGCCCACTCAATGGCCCAGGTCAGCAGGCCGTAGATGCGGCGACGGCCAGCGTCACCACGGCCACCAGCGCCCAGAAGACGGCGCGTTTCTCGCGCGGCCGCTGGCGGCGCATCATGTCGAAGCGCAGCGAAAGTGTGACGATCCCAAAGACGAGCCTTGTCAGTCAGTCAGCCATCGGCTGCTTGACCGCGACCAGCGCCAGGCTGGCAGACGAGTCACGCGAGGCCCGCCCTTCGGTGCGACGAAGCAACGGTCGCGCCAGGGGCGCCCAGAGCACTCCGACCACGTAGGGCACGCGCATGCCGTAGAAGAGACGGCACGCGCGCGAGACCCAGGATCCGGTGTAGTAGTGGTGGCGCTCGACGTTCAGCCCGACTCGACCGAGCTTGGGCACCAGGTCCTCCAGCCAGTACCCGTCGCGCACGTGGCCGAGGCCCTCGTGAAAGTTGCGCCCGAACACGTGCGGATAGCGGGGGGTGGGGACCGACACGAGCAGCTGCCCGCCCGGCTGGAGCACGTCGGAGATCTCCCGGAGCGCCTCTTCGTCGAGCTCGATGTGCTCGAGGACGTCGACGGCGAGCACCTGGTCGAAGGTCCGCTCCTCCTTGAGACTGAGCAGGTCCCGCTGGGACACCTCGACGTTCGAGTACCCGCCCGCATCGGCGAGACGACGGGCCTCCTCGACGCTGACCGGGTCGAACTCGGTCAGCAGGATCGTGCCGGTCAGCCCGCGGTCCACCGCCTCGAAGCTGATCCGCCCGTCTCCGCCCCCCACTTCCAGGGTGGAGGCCGCGTGCAGGTCGAGGTACCGGCTGATCGCGTCCCATCGGTAGTGGGAGTGCATGTCCTCCGCACCGAAGAGGCGCCGATACAGGCGAAAGGCCCAGCGATCGTCGATCAGGGACTTGCTGGCACCGAGTCTGCCGTTTCGTGTCGACATGTGCCCATCCTGACCGCTCAGCCACCGGGTGTCCGGCGGATCCACACAGCGGTGCGAACATTGAGATCCTTCGTCATCCCCAACCGTTGCCGCACACTGGCGGTTTGCAAGTCCTTCGGACAAAACGGTACGAGCCGCACCATCCTGTGACCCATGACGTCGACGGCTCTCCCGGGCGACAGGTCGACCTACCGGGGACACCTGGACGGCCTCCGGGCGCTCAGCGTGCTGATGGTGGTGGTCCAACACCTCACCCACACCAGCCGCTTCTACGTGGGCGCCACCGGGGTCGCACTCTTCTTCGCCCTCTCCGGGTACCTGATCACCGGCCTGCTCCTCGACGAGCTGGAAGGCCGCGGACGGATCCGACTCGGCCGGTTCTACCTCCGCCGCACCGCCAGGCTGATGCCGGGCCTGCTCGCCATGCTGATCACCGGCAGCATCCTGCTGGCAGGAGCGGGGCAGGTCGGCTATTTGAGCGGCGTGCTGCCCTCGGCGCTGTACGTCAACAACTACGCCAGCATCCTGGCCGGCGGCGCGCACCTGAACCTGGCCTTCGGCCACACCTGGTCGCTGGCCGTGGAGGAGCACTTCTACCTGGTGTGGCCGCTGGTGCTGGTCCCCGGGCAACGCCGCCTCGGATCCCGACGCTTGCTGGCACTGACGCTGGCGCTGTGCCTGGCCGCGCTGGGCTACCGGGCACTGGTCGCAGTGACCGTGCACGCGTCGCCGGTCTTCTTCTACTTCGACAGCCTGTCCCGGGCGGACTCGATTCTGTACGGCTGCGCCGCCTGCCTCGCAGTCCGCCAGGGGTGGCGGCCCCGGCGATGGCAGCTGGTCGCGGCGGTGATCCTCTTGTGCGGCTTCCTCGACGCTTCACCGATTCTGATCAGCGGACTGCTCGGGTCGCTTGTGTCCGGTCTGGCCGGTGCGGTCATCGTCGCGGGCGTCGACCCGGCGGCCCGGGCTCACGCGCAGTCCGGCGATGCCTGGACCTGCCGCCGCTCCGGTACCTCGGTGCCCGCTCCTACAGCCTCTACCTGTGGCACCTCCCGCTGCTCGCCTACGTCATCGCGGTGGTCCACGTCGACTCCTTCACCGTTCGGCTGATCGGGGTGGCACTCTCGGCGCCGTTCGCGCTCGCGTGCTTCCGCTGGGTGGAGACGCCGGTCCGCGACGCCGTCCGGGCCAGCACGTCGGACCGACCGCCCGCACCCGCGGGCCCGCCGCGCCTAGTCCGTTCGGGCCAAGGCGGATGACACGTTCGGTGAGGTATCGGGATCGTTCGGCTACTTCGGGCACGGACTCCGATTCCACAACGATCAGGGCCCTTAATCTCGGGAGCACGCCAACCTGGAGGGGTCCGATGGTCACAGCCGACCAGCCGTCGACAGGACCGTCGACCGAGTCGCCGGCGACCGCCGTCACCCCGGGCAACCCGGACACCGTCGTCATCGTCCCGATGTACAACGAGGCCTCGGTCATCGCCTCGGTCGTCACCGAGCTCCGCCAGGCTTTCGCGCACGTGGTCTGCGTCGACGACGGCAGCGCCGACGACTCGGCCGTGCTCGCGTCGCGCGCGGGCGCCCGGGTGGTGGCGCACCCGATGAACCTAGGCCAGGGCGCCGCCCTCCAGACGGGCCTCACCTACGGGCTGCAGACCGGCGCATCCTACTTCGTCACCTTCGACGCAGACGGCCAGCACGGCCTCGCCGACACCCTGGCGATGCTCGAGGTGGCCCGGGGCGGCGGCGTCGACATCGTGCTCGGCTCCCGCTTCCTCACCGCGACGCACTCGTCCCCGCCGTACGGCGCGCGGTGCTGCGCGCGGGCGTGCTGTTCACCCGGATCACGACCGGGCTGCGCCTGACCGACACCCACAACGGCCTGCGGGTGATGAACCGCAGGACCGCCCTTGCTCTCCGGCTCCGGCTGCACGGCATGGCGCACGCCTCGGAGATCCTCGGCGCCGTGGCCCGGCACCGGCTGCGCTATGAGGAGGTGCCGATGACGGTGCTCTACACCGACTACTCGCGAGCCAAGGGCCAGTCGAGCGTCAACGCCGTCAACATCGTGTTCGACCTGCTGCTGGCTCGGGCCAGGTACGCGCGATGACCATCAAGCTGCTGCTGCTGGTCGCGGTGCTCCTCGCCGCACGGTTCGCCTATCGCGGCGCCCCGGGCGCGCTCTCGCTCGCGGCACGGCGGCTCGCCTTCTCGGCGCTGCTGGTCGGCGCCGCCGTCGCGATCACGGTCCCGCCGCTGGTCACCCGGCTGGCCAACCTCGTGGGGGTCGGCCGCGGCACCGACCTGGTCCTCTACGGCTTCGTGGTCGGCTCGATCTTCGTGTGGATCGGCCTCTACCGACGGCTGCACGACATGGAGCACCGCTACGTCGAGCTGAACCGGGCGATCGCCCTGGAGAGGGCGGAGCGGGCCCAGCCGGACCTGACCGGTGAGGCAGCGCGTTGACCGGCTCCACCCGGCTGGTGGTGACCCTCGCCTTCGTCGGGTCGCTGCTCCTCCAGCTGTCCTGGGTCGTCGCGGTGCCGCCGTACCGCGGGATGGACGAGTTCGACCACGTCTACCGCGCGGAGTCCGTCGCCGCCGGCCACTGGCTCCCGGTCGCCCAGGACCCGGCCCATCAGGCCCGTGGGGACCTGGTCCGGGTCAGCGCCGCGACGGTCCGCGCCGCCTACCCGATCTGCCACTCCTACTCCTACATCCAGGAGATCGACTGCCTTCCGTCCCGCACGTTCGCCGACGGCACCGTCCTGGTGGCCAGCGGGGCGGCGCGCTACAACCCGGCCTACTACGGGGTGATCGGGACTCCGACCCGCTGGTTCGGGCCGGTCACGGCGCTCTACCTGATGCGCGGGCTGGACGCGCTGGTCTGCTCGCTGTTCGTCGCGCTGGCCGCCTGGTGCCTGACCCGGTGGTCGCGTACCGCCTGGCCGCTGCTAGGGGCTCGCGCTGACCTGCACCCCGATGGCCATGTACAGCGGCTCGACACCCGCGCCGAACGGCCCGGAGATGTTCACGGGAGTCGCGTTGTGGGCTGCGCTGCTCGGGCTGGCACGCGTCGACGCCGGGACCCCGGCGGCCCGCTCGCTCCTGCTCGCGACCCTGCCGCCCGCCCTGGTGTTGGTCACGGTCCGTACCCTGGGCCCGCTTTGGCTGGCCCTGATCGTGCTCTCCGTGGTCGCGGTGCTGGGCTTGGCCCGCACCGGCGCCGTCATCCGGGCGCAGACCCAACTGGTGCTCGTGATCTCCACCTTGGTCACCCTGGTCACCCTGGCCGCCCTGTGCTGGACGCTCGCGGCCGGCACTAACTCCCTAACCCGCGAGCCGGACCGGCACCTGCCGAACCCGGTCGCGGGCACCCTGCACCTGCTCCCGTTCTGGGTCCTCCAAACCGTCGGGACGTTCCCCGACAAGGGTCAACCCGCCCCCGATCTGGTCTACGCGGCGGCGCTGCCGCTGATGGGCGGGCTGCTGCTGTGGGGGTTCCGGCACGGCACCACGCGGCTGCGCTGGTCGATGGTCGCGGTCGCGCTGGCGTGGATCGGCGTCGCGCTCGTGGTGACCCTGAGGACCTACTCCCAGCTCGGCCCCGTGTGGCAGGGGCGGTACGCCTGGCCGTACGCCGCCGGACTGCTCCTGGTGGCCGGCTTCGCCCTGGATCGGGCCCGGGCCCGGCTGTCGCCGCGGGCGATCGGCGTCGTGGTGCTCCTCGGCCTGCTCCTGGTGCACCTGCCCGGTCCCCTCTCGGTGCTGCTCGACGAGTCCCGCACCAGCCCGCTCGCCGGGTCGGCCGCCTGGCTGCTGCCCTACCCCGGCCTGGTCGCCGGTCTGGGGATGGCCGGCCTGGGCGCCTGGCTGGCGGCCCTGCTGAGCGCCGGGATGACGCCGGCCGGCTCCCCCGTCGACGTGTCCGGGACCGAGCCCGCAACTGGGTCTGTCCGGGCCGACGCGACGGCGGCTGTCTGATGGCCTCCGTCGACATCCTGCTGCCGTTCTACGGTGACGTCGGCTACCTCCGGCTGGCCGTGGAGAGCGCGCTCGCCCAGACCGACCCGGACTGGCGGCTGCTCGTCGTCGACGACGGCTACCCCGATCCCGCGGTCGCCGACTGGTTTGCGGCACTCGGGCACCCGCAGGTGCACTACTCCCGCAACGCCGCCAACCTGGGGGCGAACGGCAACTACCGGCACGCGCTCACCCTCGCCGAGGCCGACTGGGTGGTGGTGATGGGCGCCGACGACCTGATGCTGCCGACATACGTCGCCACCGTGCGCGCCCTCCTCGCCGCCCACCCCGCCGCCGCGGTCGTCCAGCCCGGCGTCGGCGTCGTGGGCAGCGACGGCCGCCGGATCCTGCCGGTCGCCGACCGGGTCAGACGGCCCTCCGCCCCGGGGGCCCTGGGGTGCGCGAGCTCGGGGGCGAGCGCCTCAGCGCCTCGCTGCTGCGCGCCAACTGGACCTACTTCCCCTCGCTGTGCTGGCGACGTGACCTGGTCACCTCGATCGGGTTCCGCACCGGTCTCGACGTGGTGCAGGATCTCGCGCTGCTGCTCGACGTGGTCGCGGCCGGCGGCAGCATGGTGCTGGGCGACGAGACGGTGTTCCTCTACCGGCGGCACCCGGGCAGCGACTCGGCACTGCGGGCGGCGACCGGGACCCGCTTCGACGAGGAGCGGGAGTTCTTCTCGACCATGGCCGCCGAGAGCCGCTCGCGCGGGTGGTCCCGTGCGGCGCGGTCGGCCCGCTGGCACCTCACGTCGCGGCTCAACGCCGCCTCGCTGCTGCCCACTGCGGTCCGGGGTCGAGCTGGTCGTCGGCCCGGGTGCTGCTGCGGCACACCCTCACCCGCTGAGCGATGATGAGCCGATGAGCGCTCCCGGGGACCGCGCCGCCGCCCTCCGTCGCACGGCGCTGCCGCTGTGCGTCGGGATGCTGCTGCTCCAGGCCGCCTGGATCCTGGCGCTGCCCCGTTCCGGGGCACCGACGAGGTCGACCACTCCTACCGGGCCGCAGAGGTCGCCCGGGGCGAGTGGACGCCGCGTCGCGGGCGCGCCGCCGACGGGCGCGGCGACCTGGCCCGGGTGCCCCGGTCGCTGTGGCCGCGGCCCGGCCGCTGTGCGAGACCTTCGACTACCCGGGCCACGACAACTGCCACCCGGTCCGCGACCTGGGCGTCGCCACCGTCCTAGTGGGCGACGCGGCGGCGACGTACAACCCGGGCTTCTACCTGCTGGTCGGGACGGTCACGAAGCCGTTCCACGGCGCCGCAGCCCTCGAGGCGACGCGGGTCGTCACCGCGCTGGTCTGCGCGCTGCTGGCGGCGGCCGCGGGCTGGGTGCTGGCGCTCTGGGCCCGGACCCGCTGGCCGGTGGTCGCGCTGGTCACCGCCCTGACCCCGGTGCTGGTCTTCAGCGCGTCCGTCGCGGCGCCGAACCGGGATTGAGCTGTGCGCCGCGCTCGCGTTGTGGGCGGCGCTGCTCGGCTTGACCCGTCCGGGAGGCGAGGGCTCACACGGGCCGCTGCTGGTCGTCGGCGGCGTGGGCGCGACGCTGCTGGTGACGCTGCGCTCGATCGGTCCGCTGTGGGCGGCCCTGGTGGTGCTCACCGTGGCCGGCCTGCTCGGTCCCGCCGGCATCCGTCAGCTCCTTCGGGTACGCAGGGCACCGCGGCGGTCTCGCCGCGGTGACCGTCGTGGTGGCGCTCGCTACGGCGCTCGCGGTCTGGTGGACGCTCGCGGTCGGCGTGCCGAAGCTTCGAGGATCGACCCGAGGGAATCGGCGACCAGGTGCTGGCCACGCTGCAGCAGTACCCGCTGTGGTTCCTCCAGGGCGTGGCGGCCTTCCCCCGCCGCCGCGACGCCGCCCCCGGCTTGGTCTACGTGGTTGTCGGGCTGGCCACCCTGGCCGTGATCACCGCCGGGGTCGCGGTCGCGAGCAGACGCCTGCGGCTGGTGATGGCCGTCACCGCGACGGTCGCGGTCGCCGTGCCATTCGTGCTCACGGTCACCACGATCGAGGCGACCGGCCCGATCTGGCAGGGCCGGTACGGCGCGCCGTACCACGTCGGGCTGGTGCTGCTCGCGGGCCTGGCCCTCGACACGACGACACGCTCCCGCTCGGCGCACTGCCCGCCGTCGTACCCGTGGGCCTGGCGCTGGTGGTGGCTCACGCCGCCTCGGTGGTCCACGTCCTCGCGCGGGAGGCCCGGCAGAGCCGTACGCCGGGACCGGCGCCTGGTGCGCAGCCGCCGGCGTGGCTGGCGACGGCGCTGGTCGTGACCGGGTTCGCGACCTGGGGCGCCGCGGCCCTGGGGCGGAGGTCGATCCCGGCCGACCAGCCTGGCGGCGCCATCCGGTCAGCCAGGGCCGTACCGAACGGCTGATATCCACCGGTTCGCCCTCCTTCGTCTGAGAACTCACCTACGTTGACCGCACATGTCACATCGGGTGGGGGCCCGGCTGTTCCCGTCTGACAGCCGTAGCCGTCCGGGAGAGGCCGCCCCGATCAGTCGCGCCATACGGTCGGGCATGGCCAGCCGAAGGGTTGATACCTGCTGGTTTGTCCTCCCCCGCCCGGGAATTCGCCTAGGTTGACCGCACATTCTGTCTCGGGAAGGGCCCGTCCGTTCCCATCCGACGACCAGATCGGAACTGACGTGGACGATTTACACAGCGCCCCGGGGCGCTCCGGAGCGAGCCGGACGGCGACGCCCGCCACGCTGGACAGGCTGGCCGTGGTCATGCCCGCCTTCAACGAGTCCGACGGGCTCGCCGACTTCCTCCGCGACATCGACGCCCACGTCGCCCCCCTCGCACGGTCCGTGGTCTACGTGGTGGTCGACGACGCCTCCGACCCACCTCTGGACAGCGTCATCCGGTTCGTCGGACCGTCGCTGCGAGGCGAGGTCGAGCTGCTGCATCACGACACCAACCGCGGGCACGGTCCGTCGGCGCTAGACGCCTACCGTCGAGGGCTCGCACTGCTTCCCGACCTCGTGGTCCACCTGGACGGCGATGGCCAGATCCTCGGCTCCGACGCTGCCCGGCTGGTGCAGGCGCTGCTGTGCTCACCCACCCAGCACGTCGCCCACGCCGTCCGCCGGTGCCGGACCGACCCCTGGTTCCGGCGGGTCATCTCGAGCGCCGTCGGGTCTGTGCTCTCCTGGGGTCGGGGTGACGTCGTCGACGCGAACACGCCGTTCCGCGCCTATCGTCCCGTCCTGCTGCGCGAACTGCTCGCCCACACCCCCGGGGATGCCCTGGTCCCGCACATCCACTTCACCCTCCTCGAGGATCGACTCGGGCAGGCACCGGCGCGGGTCGCGGTGGAGCACCGCTCCCGCCGAGGCGACGACAGCACCGGCACCACCTGGCAGGGACTGGCGTCCAAGGTGCACCTGCCGAGCTGGCGCCTGCTCAGGTTCTGTGGCCGAGCCGCCGCGAGGTGGTGGCGGCCCGCCCGGCCAGGGTCGCCCTGACCGCCGCCTCCTCTCCGTCCGGACCCGCGCCCCACGTCACCGCGGCCTCGCGCACCGCCTGACGTGACCACGTCCACCCGGCCAGTCACGGCCCCGCCGCAGCCCGACCGCGCCCTCGGGGTATCGAGACCATGCTGGTGGTCCTGCTGTGCGGCGCGACTCTCCTCGTCATCCTGGCCGGCTTGGTCAAGACCCCCATGAACTACGACGAGGCCTACAACCTCCAGGTGCCACGGCATCTCGCGGCGGCCGGCTCCTACGCGACCGACGGGGCTGTGCACGGAGGTGGCACCGAGCCGTTCGATGTCTTCATCTCGACGGGGCCGACCGTGCTGGCCCCGATCGGCGCTCTCTTCGCGCTGACCGGCCCACACCTGTGGGTGGCTCGACTCGTCCCGACGCTCGGCTACGTCCTGCTGCTGCTCGGCGGCTGGCAACTCGGGGCACGATCGGCGGGCAGGCTCGGCGGGAGCGCTGCCCTGGCTGCGATGCTGGGGGTCGATGCCGTCGTCGACTGGCCGTACTCGTCGGTCCTGGGCACCGGCTCGGTGCTCGGCGAGTACACCGCAGCAGCGTTTGTGCTCTGGGCGAGTCTCCAGCTGCGCCACCGCCCGCGGTGGGCCGGCATCCTGCTGGGCCTGGCGGTGATGACCAAGCTGGTCACGGGCCTCGCGGGCGTGGGGTTCGTCCTCGCGATGCTGATCTGCCGGCGACGAACCGGACTGCGGTCCGCGACGGACGCCGCTGTCACGCTCCTCGCGAACCTCTGCATCCCGGTTCTCCTTTGGCAGCTGGTCGTGCTCGGCTCACTCGGCGGGACGGGCTACCTGGCTCACGCGCGCGCGTTCGTCGACTTCTTCGCGACGTCCGGGTCCGGGATCGTGGGCGTCCGGTCCGCTGACGTCCCGACCCGCCTGCACTCCCTGGGCGAGGCGGCACTCGGATCGGGGTGGCTACTGCTCGCATCGCTGGTGGCCGTCCTGGCTGTGCTCGTCGTGAGGGCCCGGCGTGCCTGCGAGCCGTGCGGGGGTGGCATCGGGATTCAGACATGACCGAGCCCCTGCTCGCGCTCGTGCTGACCTGTGTCGGCACGTTCGCCTGGTGGCTCCTCGTCGCGCAGCAGGCCTGGATCAGGCACGTGACGCCCGTCGTGCTGCTGTCGGTCGCGGTGCTGGCCACCGTGGCGTTGCAGGGCCTGACCCGGGCGGCGCGCTCTCTGCCGACCGGCAGTAGGTGGCTCGCACCGGCCGGCGGGGCACTGCTGGCGGCGTGCCTGGCGGCCGGGGTGCTCGGCCACTGTGCCGCCTCGCTGCACCCGCCCGGTCCGAGCCTCGCGAGCCAGGAACGGGCCGCGGCCGCGCTGCGCGCGGTGGACCGGGCACCGACCCACGTCCAGTGGAGTCAGAACCCCGAGCTCATGTTCCTCTCCGACCGGGTCTCCACACCGCTGGACCGGCAATCCCGGCTGTTGATCCTCAGCGACCTCGACCAGGTGATCTCACCGGCTTCCTACGAGGCCGGCCGGGCACGGTGCGCCACCCTCCTGCGACACGCTGACGGGTATCTGTTCTGCGTGACCGCCGCGTCGGCTCGGTGACGCACGGGACACCACCCACCGCAGCAGGTCAGCGGCGGCGCACCTCGACCCGCGGCGGCGTGGCCAGCGACTGGCCCACGACGCAGTAGCGCTCGGTCGACGTCGCGAGCCGCGCCAGCGTCGCGTCGTCGGCGTCGGTGTCCAGCACGGCGGTGACCACCACGTCGCTGACGCCGACCGGCACCGAGCGGTCCAGCCCGAGCGTGCCACGGGCGTCGAAGACCCCGTCCGCCCGCAGCGACGCCGACCGTACGTCGATCCCCATCACCGTGGCCACGCTGCGCAGGGTGACCCCGGCGCAGGCCAGCAGCGCCTCCAGCAGCATGTCGCCGGAGCAGGCGTCCGAGCCGTCGCCGCCGGTGGCCTCGTGCAGGCCGCCGCGCACCGGCCCCGCCCAGCCGGGCACGGTGGCGGTGATGCCGGGGTCGGAGAAGTCGGCGGTCGCGTGCAGTGGCGTGCGAGCCGCTGCCGGGTCGTCCTTGTACTTCTGCTTCAACGGAGCCTGGAGCTCGCGCAGGTGTGAGGCGTCCATGCCTCCAGTCTCCCCGGGCGACCGCCGCGGCGGACCCTCCGACCGGTCAGGCGGACGCGCTGAGCGCGATCCAGCGGTCGAGGGTGGCCGCCGCCGCACCGCCGTCGACCGCCGCGCGGGCCCGCTCGATGCCGTCGGCGAGCCGGTCGTCGGGGCTGCCCGGCTCCGCGGCGTGCACGGCCAGGGCCGCCCCGGCGTTCAGCAGCACGGCGTCCCGGACGGGACCCGGCTCACCCGCGACCAGCCGGCGGACCACGCCGGCGTTCCAGGCGGCGTCGCGGCCGCGGAGACCCTCCGCCGTCCCGCCACCGACGCCGAAGCGGTCCGGGTCGACCACGAACGCCTCGACGGTCTCGCCGACGACCGCCCAGACGCGGGAGGTCGTGGTGGTGGTCAGCTCGTCGAGGCCGTCGTCGCCGCGGAACACCCACGCGTCGACGCCGCGGCGGGCGAACACGCCGGCCATCAGAGGCGCCATCCGGGCGTCGGCGCAGCCGATGGCCTGGGCGGCCGGCCGGGCCGGGTGGGCCAGCGGGCCGAGCACGTTGAAGGTGGTGGCGACGCCGAGCTCACGGCGCGGGACCGCGGCGTGCCGCAGCGCGGGGTGGAAGGCGGCCGCGAAGCAGAAGGTGATCCCGGCCTCCTCCCCGATCCGCGCCACGCTGGCCGCCGGCAGGTCGAGCCGGATGCCGAGCGCCTCGAGGACGTCGGCCGAGCCGGCCTTGGACGACGCCGACCGGTTGCCGTGCTTGACCACCGGCGCACCCGCCCCGGCAGCGACGATCGCGGCCATCGTGGAGATGTTCACCGACATCGACCGGTCGCCGCCGGTGCCGACCACGTCGAGCACCCGGCCGCGGACCGTCAGCGGGGTGGCGTGCGCGTACATGCCGTCCACGAGACCCTCGAGCTCGTCGATGGTCTCGCCCTTGGCGCGCAGCGCGACGGCGAAGCCGGCGATCTGGGCCGGCGAGGCCTCCCCGGAGAGGATCTCCGACATCGCCCAGGCGGTCTGGCCGCTGCTCAGGTCCTCGCCGCGGATCAGGGCGGTGAGCACCTCGGGCCAGGTGTGCGCAGCACTCATCGGCTGCTCAGCACTCATCGGCTGCTCAGTGGCCGGCGGACGGTGCCGCGGTGCCGCTCGGCACGACCGGCGCGCGGAGCAGCCCCACCACGGTCTCGGCGAGCTGCAGCGGGTCGATCGGGTGCGGGACGGCGCCGTCGGCGCGCGACCAGGTGGCCAGCCACGCGTCCTGGGGGCGGCCGGTCAGCACCACGATCGGCGGGCAGCGGAAGATCTCGTCCTTCATCTGCTTGGCGATGCCCATGCCGCCGGCGGGGACGGCCTCGCCGTCCAGGATCGCCAGGTCGATGGTGCCGCTGTCCATCTGCTGCAGCACCACCGGCTCGGTCGCCACCTCGACGTACGTCGCCTCGGGCAGGTCGGGGTGCGGGCGCCGTCCCAGCCCGAGGATCACCTGCGAGCGGGTGTCGGCGTCGTCGCTGTAGACGAGGATCGTGAGCCGGTCAGCGGTGGAGGCGTTCGTCACGCCGGTGACTCTACCGGGAGGCGTCGCGCCGCGCGGCCTGTGCCTCGAGCAGGTCGAGGCGGCGGTCCTCGCGCACCGCCTCGCGCATCGAGGAGCGCACCCACTGGGTGAACAGCACGGTCAGGAACAGCAGCCCGACCAGGTCCCCCGAGCCCCACAGGATGCCGCCGGCCAGGTGCTGGTCCGCAGCCGGGGACGGCAGCCAGGCCATCGGCAGCGACCGGTACCAGTCCCCGCCGATCAGGGTGTCCTGGTTCATGATCGTCAGCCCGAGGAACGCGTGGAACGGCAGCGTCATCACGATCAGCAGCAGCCGGAACGGGTAGGCGACCCGCCCCGGGACCGGGTCGGCGCCGACCAACGGCCAGAAGAACAGCGACCCGACCACGACCAGGTGGATGTGCATCAGCTCGTGCAGGAGCTCGGAGTGCAAGGTGGCGTCGTACCAGGGGCTGAAGTACAGCGCCCACGGGCTGATCACGAACAGCAGGAAGGTCAGCGGAGCGAAGGACAGCACCGCCGCCGGCCGCGAGTGCAGCAGGGCCAGTAGCCAGCGGCGCGGGGTGGACGGCAGGGTGCGCAGCATCAGCGTGACCGGCGCGCCCAGCGCCAGGAACAGCGGCACGAACATCGACAGCACCATGTGCTGGACCATGTGCACGGACAGCAGCGTCGTGTCGTAGGCACCGAGCCCGGACGAGGTCGCGAAGAACAGCCCGCCCATGCCCGGGACGACGAAGCTGATCGTGCGCGCCAGCGGCCAGCGGTCCCCGCGGTCGTGGAGCAGCCACGCCCCGAACAGGTAGGCACCGGCGATCCAGACGATCGCCACGGTCAGCACCGGGTCCAGCTCCCACGCGGTGAAGACACGCGCGAGCGAGAACGGCGGGAGGTCCGCCGACGGGTCGGCGGTGGCGAGCACGAGCACCCCTCCAGGGTAGGTACCCCGCCCCGGCCGGAGGCCGCTGCCCCGACCCGCGCCCCGGCTTGTGAAGAACACGACCTCGAAACCCAGGGGGTCGGGGTTCCCCCACCGGTGCCAGCAGACATAATGACTCCGTGGCCTCAACAGCATCCGCGATTCCTGCGTCCCGCCTGCATGGGCATCACGACCGTCCGAGCATGGTCAGCGTCGGCACCATCGTCTGGCTCTCGAGCGAGCTGATGTTCTTCGCCGCGCTGTTCGCGAGCTACTTCACGATCCGCGCGGTCTCCTCAGACCTCTGGGCGCAGGAGACCGAGAAGCTCAACGTGCCGTTCGCGGCGGTGAACACCACGATCCTGGTGCTGTCGTCGCTGACCTGCCAGCTCGGCGTGTTCGCGGCCGAGCGCGGCCAGGTCGGGCGCTCCGGCAGCCTCCTCTCGATCAAGGGCTGGGGCCTGCGCGAGTGGTTCGTGCTCACCTACATCATGGGCTCGATCTTCATCGCCGGACAGGCCACCGAGTACGTCTCGCTGGTCGAGGAGCACCTCACCATCCCCTCGTCGTCCTACGGCTCGGTGTTCTACCTGACCACCGGCTTCCACGGCCTCCACGTCACGGGTGGCCTGATCGCCTTCCTCCTCGTCCTCGGACGCACGCTGATCGCACGCAAGTTCACCCACGAGCAGGCGGTGAGCGCCATCGTCGTGTCGTACTACTGGCACTTCGTCGACGTCGTCTGGATCGGGCTGTTCGCGACCATCTATCTGATCCAGTAACCCCCCGCCCGCAGCCGGACCAGGACATTTCCAGGACTTCGAAGGACACCCTGTGCGACTCCTCACCGCTCGCCTCTCGGCCAAGCGCCGCAGCCCGTTCGCCGGGCTCGCCGTGCTGCTGGTCGGCCTGCTGATGACCGGCGGCGCGTACGCGCTGCTCTCCCCCGCCTCCGCCGAGACCTCGCGGGCCGACCAGTCCACGGTCGACCAGGGCCGCAAGCTGTTCCTCGTGGGCTGCGCCTCCTGCCACGGCCAGAACGGCGAGGGCGTGGTGACCAAGCGCGGCACGCAGTACGGCCCGCCGCTGGCCGGCGTCGGCGCCGCCGCCGTCGACTTCCAGGTCGGCACCGGTCGGATGCCCATGGCCCGGCCCGGCGTGCAGGCGGTCCGCAAGAAGGTCGTCTACACCCCCGAGGAGATCAGCGCCCTCGCGGCGTACGTCGCCTCCCTGGCCCCCGGCCCCTCGATCCCAGCCAAGTCGGAGTACGACACCAAGGGCGTCGACAACGCCTCGGTCGTCCGCGGTGGCCAGTTCTGGCGCACCAACTGCACGGCCTGCCACAACTTCGCCGCCGCCGGCGGCGCGCTCCCGGGCGGCAAGTTCGCTCCCTCGCTCAAGGGCGTCAGCGAGAAGCACATCTACGAGGCCATGCTCACCGGCCCCCAGCAGATGCCGGTCTTCTCCGACGGGGTGCTCAAGCCCTCGGAGAAGCGTGACGTCATCGCCTACCTGAAGAGCATCGAGAGCACCCCGAACTACGGCGGCAACCCGCTGGGCTCCCTCGGTCCCGTCTCGGAGGGCCTGGCCGGCTGGCTGATCGGTATCGGCGCCCTCGTCGGCTTCGCCGTCTGGATCGCCTCGCACTCGGTTCGCTCCAAGAAGAAGGGAGTCAAGGCGTGACCAACGACGACCACACGCACACCCCGGCAACCGTCGACGGTCCTGGGCACGGCTCCGAGGTCGCGGCGCAGGCGCCCGGCGACCCGATCGCCGACCCCGGCCTGCCGCCGCACGCCCCGCGTCCCACCGACATCGACGAGAAGGCCGAGAAGCGCGCGGAGCGCCAGATCGCCACGATGTTCGGGCTGTCGAGCGTCTTCGCCCTGCTCTTCGTGGTCTCCTACTTCGTGTTCAAGGTCGGCAAGACCCCGGACATCATCGCCGGGTACGGCGCCTCCAACGTCGCGCTCGGCGTCACGCTCGGCATCGCGCTGCTGCTGATCGGCATCGGCGCCATCCAGTGGGCCCGCAAGCTGATGAGCGACGTCGAGATGGTCGAGATGCGGCACCCGGCGCGCTCGAGCGACGAGGACCGCGAGGACGCCGTGGCCGCGTTCCAGGCCGGCGTCGACGACTCCGGCATCGGCCGCCGTCCGCTGATCCGCAACACGATGCTGGGCGCGTTCGCGACGCTGGGCCTCCCGCTCATCGTGGTGCTGCGCGACCTCGGCCCGCTGCCGGGCTCGTCGCTCGCCCACACCGTGTGGAAGAGGGGGATGCGGCTGACCAACGACGTGGCCGGCACCCCGATCAAGCCCGAGGAGGTCGAGATCGGCCAGCTCATCAACGGTGAGCCGGCGGTCTTCTACGAGGACAACGCCGAGGGCGAGCCGAAGTTCGAGGGCACTGCCCTGCTCCAGGCGAAGACCAAGGCGGCGATCATCGTCGTGCGCATGCAGCCCGACGAGATCACTCCCTCCAAGGGACGGGAGAACTGGGGTGTCGAGGGGATCTTGTGCTACTCCAAGATCTGTACCCACGTCGGGTGCCCGATCTCGTTGTGGGAGCAGCAGACCCACCATCTGCTCTGCCCGTGCCACCAGTCGACCTTCGACCTGGCTGACAACGGCAAGGTGATCTTCGGACCGGCCGCTCGCGCGTTGCCACAGCTCCCGATCATGGTGGACAGCGAGGGCTACCTCGTTGCCCAGAGTGACTTCACCGAGCCGGTCGGCCCCAGCTACTGGGAACGTGGGTGACACAGATGAGCACAGCGAGCACCAACGGCACCACGGCTGCCAAGGCGCCGAAGCCGAATCACGTGGCGGGCGTGGCGACCTGGGCCGATGAGCGCATCGGTCTGGCCGGCCTCGCCAAGAAGCAGATCCGCAAGGTCTTCCCGGACCACTGGTCCTTCATGCTCGGCGAGATCGCTCTGTGGAGCTTCGTCGTCCTGCTGCTGACCGGCACCTTCCTCACGCTCTGGTACAAGCCGAGCATGGGCGAGGTCGTCTACAACGGCACCTACGACCAGCTCCGCGGCATCTCGATGTCCGAGGCGTACGAGTCGACGCTGCACATCTCCTTCGACGTCCGCGGCGGCCTGCTGCTGCGGCAGATGCACCACTGGGCTGCGCTCCTGTTCGTCGCAGCGATGCTGGTGCACCTGATGCGCGTCTACTTCACCGGCGCCTTCCGCAAGCCGCGTGAGCTCAACTGGGTGATCGGCTCGCTGCTGCTGCTGCTCGGCACGCTCGAGGGCTTCACCGGCTACTCACTTCCCGACGACCTGCTCTCGGGCACCGGTATCCGGGCCGCCGACGGCTTCATGAAGTCGATGCCGGTGGTGGGCACGTACCTGTCGTTCTTCCTGTTCGGCGGCGAGTTCCCCGGCGACGCGATCATCCCGCGTCTCTACACCGCCCACGTGCTGCTGCTGCCCGGTGTCCTGCTCGCCCTGATCGGCGCGCACATGCTGCTGCTGGTCTTCCACAAGCACACCCAGTGGCCTGGCCCCGGTCGCACCAACGACAACGTGGTCGGCTACCCGCTGCTCCCGATCTACGCCGCCAAGGCGGGCGGCTTCTTCTTCATCGTCTTCGGCATGAGCGCCCTGATGGGCGGCCTGATGACGCTGAACCCGGTCTGGCGCTTCGGACCCTACGACCCCTCCCAGGTCACCGCCGGCTCCCAGCCGGACTGGTACATGGGCTGGCCCGACGGCGCGCTGCGGATCATGCCGGGCCTGGAGACCCACCTGTTCGGGTTCACCCTGAGCTGGAACGTCTTCCTGCCGATCATCGTGCTGCCCGGCCTGATCTTCACGATCGTGCTGATGCTGCCCTTCCTCGAGGCCTGGATCACCGGGGACCGGCGTGAGCACCACCTGCTCCAGCGGCCCCGCAACGCCCCGACCCGGACCGCCCTGATGGTCGCGCTGATGACCTTCTACGGCATCACCTGGTCGGCCAGCGCGAACGACCTGGTCGCGATCAAGTTCCACCTGAGCCTGAACTCGATCACCTACTTCAACCGGGTGGCGGTGTTCGTCGGCCCGCTGATCGCCTTCTGGATCGCCCGACGCTGGTGCATCTCGCTCCAGCGGGCCGACCAGGCGCGGCTGCTGCACGGTTACGAGAGCGGCATCATCATGCGCTCCCCCGAGGGCGCGTATGCCGAGAAGCACCTGCCGATCTCCGGCGACGAGGCCTACACGCTCACCGCCCGGGACCGGGACACCCCGCTCCCGGAGCCGGCTGCCGCCGACGAGCACGGGGTGGCCAACCGCCACGCCGCGATCGGGCGGCTGCGGGCCAGGCTGTCGCGGGCATGGTTCTCCAACACCATCCAGAAGCCGACCCGCGAGGAGCTCGACGAGGCCCGTCACCACGCGGCGCACGAGCTGGAGATGCACGAGGACGGTCACCAGCACCTCTCCGGAGGCGACTACGAGGGTGACTACGAGCTCGACGGCACCGCCGCCGACGGCCACCAGTACGACGGCCGGCACAGCATCGAGGGTGACGAGCTCCGCAAGCACTGAGCCGGATCCGTGACGAGGACCCCGCACCGAGCTCGCCTGTCCGGCCTTGAGTGTGGGTTCACGGCGCGGATGTGGCGCATCGAGAGCGCGTCCCTGGTTCAGCGAACCGGGGACGCGCTTCTTGTTTGCACAACCCGCCCACCTCGTCGAAGCGGCATGCTCTGAGCGCCGAACTGGTGCAGGTGTCCTCCGGGGTGTCGACGACGCCACCGGACGCGGAAGGGCGGCTTGGGCCCCCGCGGCGCGCGGCACCCGAGGAGGCACTGGGGTCTGCGGGACTCCACGCAGTGGCCTTCTTCGGCCATAGCGCACTCCGTCCGGCCGGGCACGCCGCATGATGGTGGGTGTGACCAGCACCGACTTCCGCGACGCCAAGTCCGGACCCCGACGGGCTCGGTTCGACCCGCCCGTCCTTGTGAGCAACCTCGTCTCCGGGGCGGCCTGTCTTCTGCTGACGTTCCCCTTCGTCCCGAGCCCGCCCCTGTTCCTCATCGGTGCTGTGTACGTCGCCGCAGCGAGCGCGTTCCTCGCTGCGGTCTGTGCGCGCGAGGCCCTCACACGGAGGCAGGAGGCGCTGGCATGGGTCGTACCGTGGCTCGTCGCGGTGGCGCTGTGGGCAGCCGTGGGTGCCGGCATCGAGGGCGGGAACTCCGGCTCAGGCTGGCTGTTGTGGGGCTGGTTCGGCCTGTGCCTCGGTACCCCGTGCTACCTGGAATGGCAGATCGGGGCACTGGCTGTGCGGCAGCTGATGGCTAGGCGCTCGAGAACGGCACCAGGGCGCCGCTGACCCGGCCGACCAGACCGGGCGTCTCAGGCTTTCTCGTCAGTGGGGCAACCAGGGTTCGGGTTCACGCGTCCCTCGGGGCGTGCCAGCCGCCGGTGGGTGATGGCGCGCGGCTGCTGCACGCGGGCCGCGCCGACGGCAGCCTGCTCGTGCCGGTCATCCACAGCTCGAGCTCGTCGTAGGCGGGGTCGCTGGTGCGGGCGGAGAGCACCTTGCCGGCGACCTCGGCGCGTAGTGGCCGAATCGACGCTTGCGGGCCACGGCCTCGGTGGTGAAGCCGTGCACCGCGGTGGAGCGGGCGTCGGTGGGCACCCCGGGGTTCGTCTCGACGTACAGCTCGCCAGTGCGGACCCGCTTCTCGCCGACGACCGGGGTGATGGCCAAGGAGATGATGCGGTCGCCGTCCCCGTCGGGTCGCGGGTGTCCTCGGCCGGTGCCCACCCTCCGGCGGCCTCGTTGTCCTCGAGGAGCAACCGGGCGACCTCGTCGAGGTCGGTGAACGCGCCCTGGGCTCGGGCGACCCCGAGATCGAGCAGGAAGTTGGTGCGGGCGAGGTTGCGGTACAGCTCCCTGCGGTTGTCCAGGAACGGCGCGAGGGAGTGCCGGCTCCGGTTCTCGACGGCGGCGTTGGACGCCGGAAGCTGTGGGTGCCGAGCCAGGATGGGCAGCGCGGCCGCGACCCGCGGCTCGTCGATGCGGCGGGGCCGCTCGGACATGCGGCTGTCTCGCGAGCGAGCGGGACCAGAACGCATCGGGCCGAGGTGCACGTCCGAGCGGCCTGGCCGGGTCCCCATGATCAGGCTCGGCGGACCGCCGGCAGCCGTGACCGCTCCCCCGTCGTCCGCCACGCCCGCCGGACAGCGGATGCGAGCAGCAGCACCAGGAGCACGTTGCGGACGGCCAGCAGCCCCACCACGACGGGCGAGCCGTCCCCGGGGACGATCACGGCGCGGTAGCCGAGCGGGTAGACCAGGTGGGTCAAGGCGGCCACGACCAGCAGGCCGCACGCCCACCGCCGCAGCTCCGGGCCGGGCGCCAGCAGCAGGCCGACGCAGACCATCGGCAGCAGCCACAGCAGGTACTGCGGGCTGAGCACCTTGCTCGCGACCACGAAGCCGGTCACCGCTGCCAGCGCGAACCAGACCAGCCCCTCCGGGGTGAGTGCCGTGCTCCGACGGACGACCCGCCACGACAGCACCGCGACCCCGGCCATCAGCAGGACACTCAGCAGCGTGCTCACCGACAGCAGCGCGTGCACCGCGGGCCCGGTGACCTCGTAGGACTTCGAGCTCGCGTAGCGGACCTGCCAGCGGGACGGGTCGGCCAGCCGGGCGAGCATCACCGGGGTCGCGGCGACCGACTCGACCTGGAGACCGCGCTCGGACTGGTACCCCAGCGGCGAGACCAGCCGCGGCCACCCGGCGACCAGGACGGTGGCGACGGCCAGCGCGCCCCCTATCACGGTCAGGCTCGCCGCCGCCGCCCGGCGACGCGTCGTCGCGGCCACCAGCCCCGCGAGCAGCAGCACCGGCCAGAGCTTCAGCGCGGTGGCCACCGCGAGTGTCCCGCCCGCCAGGCGAGGACTTCGCGAGGCCACCAGCAGCCCCAGTGCCACCAGCACGCCCACCAGCAGGTCCAGCCGGGTCAGGAACAGGGCCCCCAGCATCGGAGCCGTCAGCAGCCAGACGCCCACCGGCCAGGGGTCGGCGGGGGCCTGGTGACGGGTCAGCAGCCGGGTGAAAGCGGCGTCGGTGACCAGCGCGGCCAGCACCAGCCACAGGCCGAAGGTGCCGGTCCCCCCGAGCACCACGGACGTCAGCCACGGGACCGCCAGCGCGCCGACGGCGGGCAGCGGGTACTCGACCAGGGTGTGCGCCAGCCCCCGCGACCCGACGTCGGCCAGGCTGGCGGCGAAGTAGCTGACGTCGCCGGTGACCCCGCGGGCGCCCTCCCACGCCAGCATCAGGACGGTCAGCGCGCGGCTCAGCAGCCACAGCCACCTCACCACCGCAGGGCTCACACCCGTCCCCTCGCTACGTCCCGGTGCGAGGACCGGGCAGCCGTCACCAGCTATCGAGGGTAGCCGGTGGACGGGCCGGGACGCGGCCGATCCCGATCAGCCGAGCGCCGAGCCCTGCTTCCACTGCGCGAAGGAGTCGTTCCAGTCGCCGTACCCGTTGTCGAGGGTCATCGGCCGGTCGGTGCCGGTGTACTCCACGACGTCGCCGGGCTTGCTGTTGTGGTACAGCCAAGCGGCGTCCGCGGTGCTCATGCCCGTGCAGCCGTGGCTGACGTTGGCATGGCCCTGCGAGCCGACCGACCACGGCGCGGCGTGCAGGAACTCACCGGAGTAGGTGAGCCGCATGGCGTACTCGACGTCGCTGATGTCGTAGGCCTCGGAGCTCCCCGCGGAGATGCCGACGGTCTCGGAGTTCATCCGCTTCTTGCGGAACTTCTCGATGATCACCTTCACCCCCGAGCGGGTGACGAACCCCGGCTTGCCGGTGGTGATCGGCGTGGTCTTCGCGAGCTTGCCGTTGATGAAGGTCTTCATCTCGTGGGTGCGCGCGTTGACCTTGCTGATCACCGAGCTGCCGACGTGGAAGGTGGAGGACCGGTTCAGCTGCCCGTAGACGCCGTTGCCGGCCGGGATGCTGTTGATGTCGGCCTTCACCGTGACGTCCGTGCCCGGCTTCCAGTAGGTCTTCGGACGCCAGTGCACCTCAGAGTCGCTGACCCAGTGCCAGGCGCCCTTCTGGCCCGAGGTGTTGCTCACCGTGAGGTGCTTCTCGATCGCGGCACGGCGGGTGACCGGGACGTCGAAGCGCACGATCACCGGCATCCCCACCCCGACCGTGGAGCCGGGCAGCGGCGCGAAGCTGGGGTACGTCTGCTGGTCCAGGGACAGGTCCTGGGTGCGGAAGCTGGTGTGCTTGGTGGTCTTGAGGCCCTTGCTGTCGACGGCCACCGTGGTGATCCGATAGCGGGTCCCGGGCTCGAGGAGCTGCTGGGTGGACCAGGTCGTCTTGTCGGCGGAGAGCCCTCCGGTGACCGGCTTGCCCTTGGCTCCCAGCACCTCGACAGACTCGAAGGCGCCGTCGTGCGCGGTCAGCTCGAGGTGCGTGTCGACGGTGACGTCGCGCCGCGCGACGTTGGTGGCCACGGTCACCGCCGAGACGGCGGGCGCGGCGTCCGTCCCGGCCGACGGGCCAGCCGACGAGGACCCGGCGGAGGACGGGGACGACTGGTCCTGGGACTGCGACGAGCAGCCGGCACCGACCAGGCCCAGGGCCAGCAGGCCGGCCGCGGCTACCGTGCGACGGCGCGACGCGCCACCGTGACGAACAGACATGGGGTCCCCTCGAGAGAAAAAACTGTCTCGACCGACAGTAACAACCGAGACCGCGAGATCCGATTCGAGCCGCGGTGGGGACGATCACGTTCACGTCACGCCTGGCCACCCGAAAACGGGACGAACCAGGCGTAACCGGACTTACGAGACAGCGGCCTTCAGTGTGCGTGCTCGCCGACGTAGTACTCGTAGATCCAGCCGCAGAGCGCCAGGGCACCGAGCCCGACCCCCATCAGGAAGAGCCACCACGCCGCCATCGCGACCGCGAAGACGATCACCGCGAGGGTGGACCCGGCCCACAGCGGCCACCAGCTGTACGGCGGGAAGAAGCCGAGCTCCCCCGCGCCGTCGGCGATCTCCGCGTCCTGACGGTCCTCGGGACGAGGGTCCATCTTGGAGGCGTGGAAGCCCAGGTAGAACGTCACGAGCAGGGTCAGCAGCGCCGTCATGACGAGCGCCGAGGTGCCCGTGGGGTCCCGGGCGATCAGCCAGTAGGCCGGTGCGACCAGAATGAAAAATACCGTGCAGATCCCGAAGATCCAGGCCTCAGCCTTCATCGGTCGCGTCCTTCGTCCTCGTTGATCGGGTGGCCCATCTGCTCGCCCAGGTGAGCGCCGCGGCCACCCATCTCGGGGGCATCGGCTGCGGACCGCTCGTCGCCGAGGTGGTTGGCCTCGACCATCTCGAGCGCGGCGACCTCCGGGTGGTGCAGGTCGAACGCCGGCGACTCCGAGCGGATCCGCGGGATGGTGGTGAAGTTGTGCCGCGGCGGCGGGCTGGAGGTGGCCCACTCCAGCGAACGGCCCCAGCCCCACGGGTCGTCGATGTCGACCTTCGGCGTCTTGGCGGACTTGTAGACGTTCAGGAAGAACGGGAGCATCGACGCGCCCAGCAGGAACGACCCGATCGTGGACACCTGGTTGAGCGTGGTGAACCCGTCGGAGGGCAGGTAGTCGGCGTACCGGCGCGGCATCCCCTCGACACCCAGCCAGTGCTGCACCAGGAACGTCGTGTGGAAGCCGACGAACAGCAGCCAGAAGTGCACCTTGCCGAGCCGCTCGTCGAGCATCCGGCCGGTCATCTTCGGCCACCAGAAGTAGAAGCCGGCGAACATCGCGAACACCACGGTGCCGAAGACCACGTAGTGGAAGTGCGCGACCACGAAGTAGGAGTCCGAGACGTTGAAGTCCAGGGGCGGGCTGGCCAGGATGACGCCGGTCAGGCCACCGAACAGGAAGGTGACGAGGAAGCCGATCGCCCACAGCATGGGGGTGTCGAAGGACAGAGATCCCCCCCACATCGTGCCGATCCAGTTGAAGAACTTCACCCCGGTCGGTACGGCGATCAGGAACGTCATACCGGAGAAGAACGGCAGGTCGACCGCGCCGGTGACGAACATGTGGTGGGCCCACACCGCAACCGACAGGACCGCGATGCTGACCGTCGCGGCGACCAGGCCGACGTAGCCGAAGACCGGCTTGCGGCTGAACACCGGCAGGATCTCGGTGATGATGCCGAAGAACGGCAGCGCGATGATGTAGACCTCGGGGTGCCCGAAGAACCAGAACAGGTGCTGCCACAAGATCGGCCCGCCGTTGGCGGCGTCGAAGATGTGCGCGCCGAACTGCCGGTCGGCCTCCAGCGAGAGCAGCGCGCCGGCCAGGATCGGGAACGCGATGAGCACCAGCAGGCTGGTGACCAGGGTGTTCCAGACGAAGATCGGCATCCGGAACATGGTCATGCCGGGGGCGCGCATGCAGATGATCGTGGTGATGAAGTTGACCGCGCCGAGGATGGTGCCGAGACCGGCCATCCACAGGCCCATGATCCAGAGGTCACCACCGGCGCCGGGGCTGCGGACCGCGTCCGAGAGCGGTGTGTAGGCGAACCAGCCGAAGTCGGCCGCACCCTGGGGGGTCAGGAACCCGGAGCCGGCGATGATCCCGCCGAACAGGAACAGCCAGTAGCTGAACATGTTCAGCCGCGGGAACGCGACGTCCGGGGAGCCGATCTGGAGCGGCATGATCACGTTGGCGAACCCGAAGAACAGCGGCGTCGCGAAGAGCAGCAGCATGATCGTGCCGTGCATCGTGAAGAGCTGGTTGTAGAGCTCGTCGTTGACGATCTGCTGACCGGGGAACGCGAGCTCGGACCGGATCAGCAGCGCCATCACGCCGGCGAGCAGGAACCAGGCGAACGACGTGCCCAGGTAGAGCTTGCCGATGATCTTGTGGTCGGTCGTGGTGATGACCTTGACCAGCTGCTGACCCAGCGTGTTCGGGCGGGTCGCGGCCTTGGTCTGGAAGTTGCTGGTGCCCTCGGCTGCCGTGGTCACTGGCCTGCTCCCTGCTTGTTGGTTTCCTCGAGGCCGGCCTGCTTGTTGACCTCCGAGCCACCGAGCGCGGGGCCGATGTTGCCCTTCGCCTTGAGCGCCTTGAGGTGGGCGGCGTAGTCGCTCTCGCTGACGACCTTGACGTTGAAGAGCATCCGGGAGTGGTAGGTGCCGCAGAGCTCGGCACACCGCCCGACGAAGGTGCCCTCACGCGTGGGGGTGAAGCTGAAGTGGTTCTGGCGACCGGGGACGACGTCCATCTTGAACAGGAACGCCGGCACCCAGAAGGAGTGGATCACGTCGGGCGAGCGCAGCTGGAGCGTCACCGACTTGTCCACCGGCAGGTACAGCGTGGGCCGGTCGGCGGTGGTGCCGTCGTCGTACACCGTGGTGCTGCCGTCGAGCGCGGCGTCCTTGTCGTAGTTGAACGTCCACGACCACTGCTGACCCACGACCGTGACGGTGTGGTCGGCCCCACCGGACTCGCTGGCGGACGCCAGCGTGTGGTTCTGGACGGTCACGGTGAAGTAGAAGAACACCAGCACCATGACCACCGGCGCGACCGTGTAGAGGATCTCGATCGGCAGGTTGTAGCGCGTCTGCACGGGGATCTCGTCGTCACGACGGCGGCGGAACTTCACGCAGGCGTAGCCGATCAGGCCCCACACGACGACGCCGGTGAGGATCGCGGCCAGCCAGGAGCCCATCCACAGCCCGTGGATGGCGTCGGTGCGGTCGGTGACGCCGACGGGCTGCGCCAGGCGCTTGATCGACTCCTGCTCCGCGGTGGAGCAACCACCGAGCAGCAGCAGGCTGACAGCGGCCGCGGCCGTCATACCGACCCTGCGCGCACGCTTGGGGAGATGCAGACGCAACGGATTGAGCCTCTCTGTCAGAACACCAGGTACGGCGGTCAGGAGGAACGTTACTACTGAGGCGACGGGGTTCGGCGGGTAGGTGGGGCGGTAGTTTCCCGGTGTGACCTACCCGACCGGACCGTCCCGCCCCGCCGCTCCGGTCTACCTCGACGCGATCTCCACCGAGCCGCTGCACCCGATGGCCCGCGAGACGCTGCTGGCCGCCCTCGACCAGGGCTTCGCGGACCCGCTGCGGCTGCACCACCAGGGCCGGCACGCCCGGCTGCTGCTGGACAACGCCCGCGAGGTCGTCGCCGGCCTGCTGGGTGCCCGTCCCGACGAGGTCACCTTCACCTCCTCGGGCACCGCGGCGGCACACCTCGGCGTGCTCGGCCTGCTGATGGGCCGGCGTCGGGTCTCCACCCGGCTCGTGCACGCGGCCGTGGAGCACTCCGCGGTGCTGGCCGCCCGGGACTGGTGGAGCAGCCACTTCGACGGCGGGTCGACGAGCGTCGCGGTCGACGGGCACGGCGCGCTCCGGCTGCCCGACCTCGAGCGCGCGCTGACCGAGGGACCGGCCGGCGCTCTGGCCCTGCAGGTCGCGAACCCCGAGGTCGGCACCCTCCAGCCCGTCGCCGAGGCCGCGGAGGTGGCCTCCCGGCACGGCGTCCCGCTGTTCACCGACGCGGCGGCCGCGGTGGGCCGGGTCGACCTGCCCCCCGGCTGGGCGGCGGCGTCGGCGTCCGCGCACAAGTGGGGCGGCCCGGCAGGGGTGGGCGTGCTCCTGGTGCGCAAGGGGTCCCGCTGGCGGGCGCCGTTCCCCGTCGACGACCGGACCGACGCCCGGGTGGCCGGCTTCGAGAACGTCCCGGCGGTGCTCGCCGCGGCTGCGGCCCTCCAGGCGGTGCTGGCCGAGCGCGACGCGGTCGGCGTGCGGCAGCGGATGCTGGTGGACCGGCTGCGCGCCGGGCTGGCCGCGGTCCCGGACGTCGACGTGGTGGGAGACCCGGTGCACCGGCTCCCCCACGTGCTGACCTTCTCCTGCCTCTACGTCGAGGGCGAGGCGCTGGTCACCGAGCTCGACCGGCGCGGCTTCGCGGTCGCGTCCGGCTCGGCCTGCACCGCCAGCACCCTGGAGCCGTCGCACGTGCTGGCCGCCATGGGCGCGCTCACCCACGGCAACGTGCGCGTCTCCCTGGGCCGGGAGACCACCGCGGACGACGTGGACCGGCTGTTGGCGGTCCTCCCCGGCGTCGTCGCGGACCTCCGGGCCTGATGAGCGCCGGGTTCCTGGCATCCTGTGCCCCGTGGACGCCGACGTGGAGCTCGACTGCCGGGGCATGAAGTGCCCCCTGCCGGTGATCCGGCTGGCCAACCACCTCGGTGACCTCCCGGTCGGCGGGTCCCTGGCCGTGGTGGCCGACGACCCGGCGGCCAGGCCCGACATCGCGGCCTGGTGCCGGATGCGCGGCCAGGAGTACGTCGGTGAGGACACCGACCGCGACGGCGTGCCGCGGTTCGTCGTACGGCGGCTGGTCTGATGCACGTCGTCTACAACAGCTTCAACGGCCGCTTCTCCGACAACCCGCGTGCGATCCACGAGCGGCTGCGGGAGCGCCCCGGGACCGAGCACACCTGGCTGCTCGACCCGGCGCACGCGGCGGCCTTCCCCGCCGGCGTCCGGACCGTCGCGATCGACTCCCCCGCCGCCCGCGTGGCCCTGGAGTCGGCCGACCTGGTCGTCGCCGGCACCCACACCGAGGTGGAGTGGACCAAGGCCGCCGGGACGACGTACCTCCAGACCTGGCACGGCACCCCGCTGAAGCGGATCCACCACGACGTGCTGCTGGTGCCGCCGGGCCGGCTGGACTACCTGGACCTCGACGTCGCCCGCTGGGACGTGCTGCTCTCCCCCAACCCGGTCAGCAGCCCCCGGCTCCGCAAGGCGTTCGGCTTCGACGGCCCGGTCTGGGAGACCGGCTACCCGCGCAACGACCTGCTGCTGCGCCCGGACGCCGCCGCCGTGCGCGCCACGGTGCGCGCCGAGCTCGGGCTCGACGACGGCGAGACCGCGGTGCTCTACGCCCCGACCTGGCGCGACGACGAGAAGTACGACGAGTCGGTGCGCGAGGTGCCGATGCACCTGCACCTCGGCGCGTTGGCGGCCCGGCTCTCCGCCGGCGGCACGCCGCACCGGGTGCTCGCGCGACCGCACAACCTGATGACCGACCGCACGCACGCCGAGGTGGCCCCGGGCGTGGTCGACGTCTCGTTCTACCGCGACGTCCGCGAGCTCTACCTCGCCGCCGACGTGCTGGTCACCGACTACTCCTCGGTGATGTTCGACTTCGCGCTCACCGGCAAGCCGATCGTCTACTACGCCTACGACCTGGACCGTTTCCGCGACGAGATCCGTGGCTTCTACTTCGACCTGGTCGCGCAGGCCCCCGGGCCGGTGGTGCGGACCGAGGACGATCTCGTCGACGCGCTGCTGCACCTCGACACCGACCGCTGGGCGCAGCCGTATGCGGAGTTCCGCTCGACGTACGGCGGGCTCGAGGACGGCCACGCCACCGACCGGGTGCTCCAGCAGCTCGGCCTGGCCTGACCGGCGCCGGTCGGCCGCTGCTCAGGGGCGGGGCGTGCGCACGTGCGCGGCCACCTCGGCGGCTGCCTCCTCGCCGTACGCGTCGGCGAAGCGGCGCACGAAGCCGGTCTGCGTCAGGGTGTACTCCTGGGTGCCGACCTGCTCCACGACGTGCACCGCGAGCAGGCAGCCGAGCTGGGCGGCGCGCTCGAGGGAGAGGTCCCACTCCAGCGCCGCGAGGAAGCCCGCGCGGAACGCGTCCCCGACACCGGTCGGCTCCACCTTGGCGATCTCCGGCACCGCCGGGACCACGATCGGCTCCTCGCCCTCCCGCTCGACCCGCACCCCCGCGGCACCGAGGGTGACCACCTGGGTGCCGACCCGGGCGAGCACCTCGTCGTTGGTCCAGCCGGTCTTCTTCTCGATCAGCGCGGACTCGTACTCGTTGCTGAACAGGATCGCGGCGCCGTCGATCAGCTCACGGATCATCTCGCCGTCCCCGAAGGCCAGCTGCTGGCTGGGGTCGGCGATGAACGGGTAGCCGCGCTTGCGGCACTCGCGGGTGTGCCGCAGCATCCCCTCGGGGTCGTTCGGACCGACCAGCACGTACGTCGCGCCGCCGACCCGGTCCACGATCGGGGACAGCTCGATCTCGCGGGCCTCGCTCATCGCGCCGGCGTAGAAGGACGCGATCTGGGCCATCGTCGAGTCGTTCGTGCACACGAAGCGGGCGGTGTGCTTGGTCTGGGACACGTGCACCGAGTCGCAGTCCACGTTGTGCCGGACCAGCCAGGAGCGGTAGTCGACGAAGTCCTCGCCGACCGCGCCGACCAGGACCGGCCGGAGCCCCAGGTTGCCCAGCCCGAAGGCGATGTTCGCCGCGCACCCGCCGCGGCGTACCTCGAGGTCCTCGACCAGGAACGACAGCGCGATCTTGTCGAGCTGGTCCACGACCAGGGAGTCGGCGAACTTGCCCGGGAAGGACATCAGGTGGTCGGTGGCGATCGATCCGGTCACGAGCAGCGACACAGTGCGGGGTCCTCACATGGGGGGAGCGCCCGGGCGGTGCGGCCCGGCGCGCTGACGGGGCGCCCCGAGACTACCCGGCTCACCGTGTCCGGGGCATGCTGGCACGATGAGCCCGGGTCGCGGTCGCTGGTTGCTGCCGCTGGCCGCGTCCGCCGCCGTGACAGCCACCCTGCTCGGCCCCGCGCTGGTCACCGCCCGCGCGGACCGGGGCGGGCCGGTGCCGCCGGACCGGACCGCCGAGCGGCTGCCGCTGCCGGGCGGCGGGGAGGCCCGGGACACCGGGCCGCTGCGGATCACCGGCTACCAGGCGAACGGGCAGGACGTGACGGTCTTCTACCAGGTCGCGCCGCGCAGCGACTGCTCCACGAAGATCGACCCCCCGGGGGTGCGCGAGTCGGCCGGCGCGGTCGCCGTACGCCTGGTGCGGGCGCCCACCGGCCGTCCGGAGGAGATCTGCGCCGGGCAGCGGCTCAGCAGCTCGGTGGCCATCCGGCTGGACCGGCCCCTGGGCGGCCGGCTGCTGCGGGACGTGGCCCAGCAGGGGGCGCTGGTGACCCCGTTCCGGGCGGCACCCTGACCGCGTCCGATCGCCCACCACGCGCACGACCCCTCACAGCCGGCGGGCTGTGAGGGGTCGTGAGGTCGTGCGGTGCGGGACTGCTCAGTGGAAGGAGTCGCCGCAGGCGCAGGAGCCGGTCGCGTTCGGGTTGTCGATGGTGAAGCCCTGCTTCTCGATGGTGTCGACGAAGTCGATCACGGCACCGTTGAGGTAGGGCACGCTCATCCGGTCGACCACGACGGCGACGCCGTCGAAGTCGGTGACGAGGTCACCGTCGAGGTTGCGCTCGTCGAAGAACAGCTGGTAGCGGAGGCCGGAACAGCCGCCGGGCTGGACGGCGATGCGGAGCTGGAGGTCGTCGCGACCCTCCTGCTCGAGCAGGGTGCGCACCTTGCTGGCGGCGGCGTCGCTGACGTTGATGCCGTCCGTGCGGACCTGCGTCTCGGTGGTGGTGTCGACCTGCTCGGTCATCGGTGTACTCCCCAACTCGACTGTCGTTGCTCTGTGCGGGCGGTGGTGGTTCTGGCACCCGGTTCAATGGTCGCACACGACTGGGTATTCCCCGACCCGTCCGGACCGTCAGCGCGACCAGGTGCGCGCAGTCCGCTCGGCGAGGGCGGCCAGGCTCTCCGCCGGGTCGCCGAAGCTGGCCTCCTCGCCCACCAGCTCGACCACCGAGTACGCCGACTCCACGCCCAGGGTGCGCATCTCCCGCGAGCCCACCAGGACCTGCCCGGCCAGCGCGATGCAGGGCTGGAGCGCGTCGGCCGCGACCCGGGCCACGCCGTAGGGCACCTTGCCCGAGCCGGAGGAGAAGTCGAAGGCGCCCTCGCCGGTGATCACCAGGTCGGCCCGCTTCGCGCGCGCGGGCAGCCCGACCGCCTCGGTCACCACGTCGATGCCCGGCATCCGGCTGCCGCCGAGCAGCAGCAGCGCGAAGCCCAGGCCGCCCGCGGCCCCCGCGCCCTTGGCCAGCGCCACCTTGCGGTCGGTGGCCACCGCCAGCCGCTCGAGGAGGGCGTCGACGGCCTGGAGCCGGTCGTCCCGGACGCCCTTCTGCGGCCCGTAGACGTTGGTCGCGCCGATCAGCCCGAGCAGCGGGTTGTCCACGTCGCTGGCGGCCACCAGCTCGACCCCGGCGACGGCCTCGCGGGCCGCGGTCAGGTCCACGTCGTGCACGTCGGCGAGCCCCCGGGCACCGCCGGTGAGCGCGCCAGCGTCCTTCGAGGTGGCGCCGAGCGCCGCCAGCAGCCCGGCTCCCCCGTCGTTGGTGGCCGAGCCGCCCAGGCCGACCACGACCCGGCGTGCGCCGGACCCCACCGCCTCGCGGAGCAGCTCCCCGACGCCGTACGTCGTGGCCTCCTCGGGGCGCCGCTCGTCACGGGGCGTCAGGTGCAGGCCGCACGCCTGGGCGCTCTCGACGTACGCCGTCTCGTCGACCAGCAGCACCGACCCGGGCACCGGCTCGCCGTACGGGCCGCGCACGGTCACCGCGAGCAGCTCACCGCCCAGCGAGGCGTGCAGCACGTCGACGAACCCGGGGCCGCCGTCGGCCATCGGCACCAGGTCGAGCTCGTCCTCGGGAGCCCGGCGCCGCCAGCCGGCGGCGATGGCCTCGGCGGCCTCGACGGCGCTCAGCGTTCCGGCGAACTTGTCAGGGGCGATCAGCACGCGCATGCGGACATCCTGCCCGATCCCGCACGACCCGGCGCGTGATGGGATGGTCCCGATGCCCGCCGACTTCGTGGTTCGCCCGATGACGCCCGCCGACGTGCCCGCCGTGGAACGGCTCACCGACGAGGCGTTCCTGGACCTGGACCGCCGCACCCACCGCGCCGGCTGGCCCGCGCCGGCTCCGCGCGGCCCGGACGGGGCGGCACTGTGGCGGGCTCGGCTGGAGCACCTGTTGCAGCACGACCCCCGCGGCTGCTGGCTCGCCGAGGACACCGCCGGCCCGCTCGGCGCGGCGGTGAGTCTCAAGCGGGACCTCACCTGGGTGCTGGGCGCCTTCGCCGTGCGTCCCGGAGTGCAGGGCCGCGGGGTCGGCCGTCAGCTCCTGGACGCCGCGCTGTCCTACGGCTCGGGCTGCCTGCGCGCGATGATCGCCGCCTCCGACGACCCGGCCGCGCTGCGCCGCTACCGGCTGGCCGGCTTCACGCTGCACCCCACGCTGCGGCTGCACGGGACGGTCCCCCGCGCGGCGCTGCCGGTGGTCGAGCGGGTCCGCGAGGGCTCGGCCGGCGACACCGACCTGATGAACTCCGTCGACCGGCAGGTCCGCGGGGCCGCGCACGGTGTCGACCACGACTTCCTCACCCGCTCCTACCGGCTGGTCGTGGCGGACCGGCCGGCCGGCTCCGGCTACGTGTACGTCGCCCGGGGTGGCGGGCCCTACCTGCTGGCGGCCACCAGCCGCCGTACCGCCGCGGACCTGCTGTGGGAGTCGCTGGCCGCCACCTCCCCCGACGAACCGGTCACCGTCGGCCACGTGAGCGCCGCCAACGAGTGGGCGCTCGACGTCGGCCTGGCGGCACGGCTCGAGCTCGGCACCCAGGGTCACCTCGCCCTGCGCGGGATGCGGCCACCCACGCCGTACCTGCACAGCGGGGGATTCCTGTGAGGGTGACGGGCCGCGTGGAAGGATGACGGTGTGACGACGACCGATCTGCCGCTGCTGGTCCTCGGCCAGGGCACGGACCCGCGCTCCGAGCGCGGCGTGGACTGCCCCGGCTCGCTGCCCCCGGCCTCCGACCCGGACCTGGTGGCCCGGGCCCGTGCCGCCAAGGACGCGCTGGGCGACCGGGTCTTCGTGCTCGGGCACCACTACCAGCGCGACGAGGTGATCGAGTTCGCCGACGTCACCGGGGACTCCTTCAAGCTGGCCCGCGAGGCCGCCGCCCGCCCCGAGGCGGAGTTCGTGGTGTTCTGCGGCGTCCACTTCATGGCGGAGTCGGCCGACATCTTGACCTCCGAGCGGCAGCAGGTGATCCTGCCCGACCTCGCGGCCGGCTGCTCGATGGCCGACATGGCCGCACTCTCCCAGGTCGAGGACGCCTGGGACGCCCTGGCGGACGCCGGCGTCGTGGAGGCGGTGGTCCCGGTGACCTACATGAACTCCTCCGCCGACATCAAGGCGTTCTGCGGCCGGCACGGCGGGGCCGTGTGCACGTCGTCCAACGCGCAGGTCGCCCTGGAGTGGGCCTTCGACCAGCGCCCCGACGCCAAGGTGCTCTTCCTGCCCGACCAGCACCTCGGCCGGAACACCGCCGTCCTCGAGCTCGGGATCCCGCTGGAGCAGTGCGTGGTGTGGAACCCGCACAAGCCGGGCGGCGGCCTGACCGACGACGAGCTCCGCGCGGCCCGGGTGATCCTGTGGAAGGGGCACTGCTCGGTGCACGGCCGGTTCTCGGCCCAGTGCGTGGACGACGTACGCGAGCGGGTGCCGGGCGTCCAGGTGCTGGTGCACCCGGAGTGCACGCACGAGGTGGTGACCAAGGCCGACCTGGTCGGGTCCACCGAGTTCATCATCAAGACCGTCGAGGCGGCGCCCGCCGGGTCGTCGTGGGCGATCGGCACCGAGCTCAACCTGGTGCAGCGGCTCGCGAACGCCCACCCCGAGCAGCAGATCACCTTCCTGGACAAGACGGTCTGCTACTGCTCGACGATGAACCGCATCGACCTGCCGCACTTCGTGTGGGCGATGGAGAGCCTCGTCGCCGGCACCGTGGTGAACCGGATCCGGGTGGACCCCGAGACCGAGCGCTGGGCCCAGGTGGCGCTCCAGCGGATGCTGGACCTGCCGGCGCGGGTCGCCGTCAAGGACTGACCGGCCCGCACCGCGCTCACAGCCCTGGAGCACCCCACAGCGGCATCCAGCGGCTCAGCTGCGGCTCGACCGGCAGGTCGCCCTTGACCAGGTCGCGGATCTGGATCTCCAGCAGGTTGTCGCGGCGCTGCGGCCCCTGCGGCGCGAACGGGTAGAACGTGCCCTGCTTGTAGAGGTACACCAGGCCCAGGGTGCGGCCCGCGACGTCGCGGAAGCCGACCAGCGAGCAGAGCAGGCTCGGCCCGAAGCCCTGCGCCTCCAGGGAGGTGTTCACCGTGTGCAGGTCGGTGACCAGGGCCGACAGGTCCTCGGGATCCTGCCGGGCCAGCAGCCAGGTGAACCCGAACGCGTCGGTGCTGCGCTCGACGTCCGGGTCGTCGTCGTTGTCGAGCAGGTCCACGACGTCCTGCTGGGTCTGCGCGAAGGCCGCCCCCTCGGCGGCCCGGTAGCAGACCGACCCCACGCCGGTAGGGGTGAAGCCGGCCGCGACCTGCAGCGTGATCGCCGCGGACGGCAGCGAGAACAGCGCGTCCAGGTTGGCGCGCACCGGCTTGCTCCGGCCGGTCAGGGTGTCCCAGAAGCCCATGCGGGTCAGAGTCCGGGGGCGGAGAAGCCGCCGTCCATCGGCTTGCCCAGCTCGGCGGAGACCTTGGCGAGCTGCTCGAGGCGCTGCTCCAGCGACGGGTGGGTGGAGGTCAGGGTCCGCAACGACATACCGCTGATCGCCGGGGTGATGAAGAAGGCGTTCATGGTCTGGACCTCGCGCAGGTCCTTGCTGGGGATCGAGGCGACCTCGCCGCTGATCTTGGTCAGCGCGCTGGCCAGGGCCGACGGCTTCTGGGTCAGGTAGGCGCCCGAGCGGTCGGCGCACAGCTCCCGGTAGCGGGAGAGCAGCCGGGTGAGGAAGAAGCTGACGGCGTACACGACCAGGCTCAGCGCCAGCACGATCAGCCACACGGGGACGCCGCCGTTGTTGTTGTCGTTGCCGCCACGGCGGCCCCCGCCGCCGCCGAAGATGGCGCCGTACTGCGCGCCGCGGGTGGCCATCCCCGCGATGATGCCGGCCGATGCGGCCACGGTCATCACCAGCACGTCGCGGTGGGCGACGTGGGAGAGCTCGTGGGCGAGCACACCCTCCATCTCCTCGGCGGTCAGCTTGTCCAGGATCCCGGTGGTGACGCAGACGGCGGAGTGGTTCGCCGAGCGCCCGGTGGCGAAGGCGTTCGGCATGTCGGTGTAGGCGATCGCCACCCGCGGTTTGGGCATGTCGGCCAGTGCGCACAGCCGGTCGATGACGCCGTGCAGCTCGGGGGCCTCCTCCGGGGTCACCACGCGGGCCCGCATCGCCTTCAGCGCCAGCGTGTCGGACTTGTACCACTGGAACCAGGCGATCCCGAGCCCGATGACGCCGATCAGCACCGCGTAGCTGGGGAAGATGAAGCCGAGCCCCACGACGAGCACCACGAACACGGCGCCGAGCAGGAACATGACCAGGGTCATGCGGGCGGTCAGCCCACGGTCGTTGATGAAGCGGGTCTTGGCCATCAGCCCGGGATCAGCCCGTCGTCACCGAGCAGCTCCCGCACCTCCTCGATCGTCGCGTCGGACGGGGGCAGGATCAGGTCGGAGTCCGCGAGGGACTCGTCGGGCAGCGGGCTGCCCGCGGCGCGTACGGCGGTCAGCAGCGCGTCGAGGCGGGACGAGAAGATGGCGGTGTCCCCGGTCTCCACGGCGTGCTCGACCTCGGCGTCGAGGGTGTTCAGGTGCTCCAGGTCCGAGTCCGGGACGTCCCACTGCCCCTCGCTGAGGATGCGGACGATCATGACCTGTCCTCCTCCGCGCGGGGCTCGCCGGCCGGCGCGGCCTCGACCTGGGCCGGGGGCGTGCTGTCGGCGGCGTCGAGCGCCGGCTGCGCGCTGCCGGCCTTGAGGGCCGCGAGCTCGGACTCCACGTCGGACTGGGACGACATCGCGTCCAGCTCGCGGGAGATGTCGTCGCCACGGTTCATCGAGCTGGCGTCGTCGAGGGCTCCGGAGGCGATCAGCTCGTCGATGGCGCCGGCGCGGGCCTGCATCTGGGCGGTCTTGTCCTCGGCGCGCTGCACGGCCATCCCGACGTCGCCCATCTCCTCGGAGATGCCGGAGAACGCCTCGTTGATCCGGGTCTGTGCCTCCGCGGCGGTGTACTGCGCCTTGATCGTCTCCTTCTGGGTGCGGAAGGACTCGACCTTGGCCTGCAGCCGCTGCGAGGCCATCGTGAGCTTCTCCTCCTCGCCCTGGAGCTGGGCACGCTGCGCCTCGAGGTCCGACAGCTGACCGGTCAGGGCCGACTTGCGGGTCAGCGCCTCACGGGCGAGGTCCTCGCGACCCATCGACAGCGCCTTCTGCGCCTGCTGGGTGAGCTTGTCCGACTGCTGGTTCAGCTGGCCCACCTGGAGCTCGACCCGCTTGCGGCTCGTCGCCACGTCCGCCACGCCGCGGCGTACCTTGGTGAGCAGCTCGAGCTGCCGCTTGTAGCTGTAGTCGAGGGTCTCGCGAGGGTCCTCGGCACGGTCCAGCGCCTTGTCGGCCTTGGCTCGGAAGATCAGGCTCATGCGCTTCATGAGACTCATGGAGAGCGGCCCCCTTTTTCTCGGCTCGGTGATGCGGTAGGTGGACTTCCACCCTACGGGCCAACGGTCGGGCGGAGTAGGAGGTTCCCGGTCCGCTCCGGGTCCGCTCCCACCTCCCCGCGCGGTTATCGTGGGCAGCACACCGACGCCCGGTGCCCGTCGCCTCGAGGAAGTCAGGCCGTTGTTCCGTCGCAGCAAGACCGCCGAGTCCCCCACCGCCTCCACGACCCTCAAGGAGGGCGGCAAGGGCCGGCCCACCCCCTCCCGCAAGGAGGCCGAGGCCGCCGCCAAGGCGCGGGCCCGTGGCCCGCAGGACAAGAAGCAGGCGGCCCGGCTGCAGCGCCAGCGCCGCAACGAGGGCACCGCGCGGACGCGGGAGGCCATGCGGACCGGCGACGAGCGCTTCCTGCCGGCCCGGGACAAGGGACCGGTCCGCCGGTTCGTCCGGGACTGGATCGACGCGCGGCTGTGCATGGCCGAGCTGCTGCTGCCGTTGCTGATCGTGATCATGGTCGGCCAGGCCGTCTCCCGCGGGATCGCGAACGGGCTCTGGAGCGCGACCATCCTGCTGGTCACCCTGGACACGGTGATCGTGGTGATCCGGCTCAAGCGCGAGCTGCGGCGCCGGTTCCCGGACCAGAGCACCAAGGGCGCCGTCGGGTACGGCGTGCTGCGCTCGCTCCAGCTGCGCTGGATCCGGCTGCCCAAGGCGCAGGTCAAGCTCGGCGCCAAGCTCCCCGAGCGCTACTGACCCAGGCACGCTCCCCGGTCGCCGAGTCGGCGCGAACGCACGCTCCCCGGTCGCCGAGTCGGCGCGAACGCACGCTCCCCCGTCGCCGAGTCGGCGCGAACGCACGCTCCCCGGTCGCCGAGTCGGCGCGAACGCACGCTCCCGGTGGCCGAGTCGGCGCGAACGCACGCTTGGTCTGGGTCGAGCGAGGGATAGCGACTGTTCCTCGAGCGCGTCACGGACGGTGGCGGACCGAGGTACCAACGACACCGATGCGCCGATCGGTCGCGGTCACGCTTCGAGCGGCCGTTGTGAGGCGATCCGCCGGCCGCGTCCAGACCTGCTTTCGCGCCGACTCGACGGGGGTCAGACCTGCTTTCGCGCCGACTCGACGGGGGTCAGACCTGCTTTCGCGCCGACTCGACGGGGGCCAGACCTGCTTTCGCGCCGACTCGGCCGGGGCCAGACCTGCGCTCGCGCCGACTCGACGGTTTCGGGGGCGGTCTAGGGTCGACGCCATGGAGATTCGCAATCTTGGCAAGAGTGGCCTGAAGGTCTCGGCCATCGCCTACGGCAACTGGCTCACCCACGGATCCCAGGTCGAGGAGGACGCCGCGCTGGCCTGCGTGCGGCAGGCCCTCGACGAGGGGATCACCACGTTCGACACCGCCGACGTCTACGCCAACACCAAGGCGGAGACCGTGCTCGGCAAGGCCCTGAAGGGCGAGCGGCGCGAGGGGCTGGAGATCTTCACCAAGGTCTACTGGCCCACCGGCCCGGGCAAGCACAACGACCACGGCCTGTCCCGCAAGCACATCCTCGAGTCGATCAACGGGTCGCTGCAGCGGCTCGGCACCGACCACGTGGACCTGTACCAGGCGCACCGGTACGACTACGAGACGCCGCTGGAGGAGACGATGGAGGCCTTCGCCGACGTCGTGCACTCCGGCAAGGCGCACTACATCGGGGTCTCGGAGTGGCGGGCCGAGGAGATCCGGGCCGCCCACCAGCTGGCTCGCGAGCTGCGCATCCCGTTGGTCTCGAACCAGCCGCAGTACAACATGCTGTGGCGGGTCATCGAGCCCGAGGTCGTGCCGACCTGCGAGGAGCTCGGCATCGGGCAGATCGTCTGGTCCCCCATCGCACAGGGTGCGCTCACCGGCAAGTACAAGCCCGGCGCGGACTACCCGGCCGGCTCGCGGGCGACCGACCAGAAGGGCGGCGCCGACATGATCTCGCGCTGGCTCAACGACGACGTGCTCGGCCGGGTGCAGCAGCTCCAGCCCATCGCCGACGAGGCCGGCCTGTCGCTGGCCCAGCTCGCCGTCGCCTGGGTGCTCCAGAACGACAACGTCTCGGCCGCGATCATCGGCGCCTCGCGCCCCGAGCAGGTCACCGAGAACGTCAAGGCCGCGGGCGTGAAGCTCGAGGCGGAGGCGCTGAAGAGGATCGACGAGGTCCTCGACGGCGTCATCGAGCGCGACCCCGCCCACACCAAGTCGCCCGCCACGCGCGACTTCGGGTGAGCCCCGCGTCGGGCCCGGTCAGCCGACCGGGTCCGGCGCCCCTCCCGTACGGCGCCCGGCCGGTGTCACTGCCCGGCGTGCAGGCTCATCGGTCCGTAGACCTGACGGCCGGCCTCGAACAGGCTCACCTGGTGCACGCCCTCCTCGAGCAGGTCCTGCCAGGTCTCCCCGATCCAGGACTCCGCGTCGCTCTGGGACGCGAAGCCACCGGCGTCGGCCGCGATGCTCCCCCGACCGGGCTCGACCTCGACCCCCGCCTCGTCCTCGAAGCGCCAGCGCCAGCTGGCCGTCGGGGTGGGCTCGGCGCTGCCGAAGCCGGAGGAGGGCTCGAGGGAGTTCGTCATACGGCGAGCCTAACCGGCACGTGGCACCGGTCACGGCGACCCGGCTTTGACGCCGTCTGCCCCGCGTGGAAGGGTCGGCCTCACTGCCCCACCTCGGGAAAGCCGGTGCGACTCCGGCGCTGACCCGCAACCGTGGGTCGGGACGGCCTTCGGGCCGGACCGACGAGCCGGAAAACCGAGGGGGCAGCGGCTCCACATCATCCGTCGAGGTCTACGGGACGGAGCCGGATCGGCGTCCCGTCCCCCGCGACGCCAGCGGTCCGGCGCTGTCTGTGCACCGCCGTTACGAAAGGGCCCTTGATGGCCACCGCTCCCTCGCGCCGCACCCTGCGCGTCCTGCTCACCCTGCTGCTCACCGCCCTGGCCGTGACCGTCGGCGCCGGTACGGCGCAGGCCGCCGACGGCTACAAGTACTGGAACTACTTCCACGTGCAGGGGGCGAAGTACGTGTTCGCCCAGACCGGCCCGGCCGACTTCACCCCCAAGGACGGCAGCGTCGAGGCCTGGCGCTACGGGCTGTCCTCGGCCGCCGACGGCCTGCAGCCCCGCACCGCGGCGTCGACGTACACCGCCGACAAGATCTGCGCCGGCACCTCCGCGGCCACCGGCGAGAAGCGGGTCGGGGTGCTGATCGACTACGGCACCACTGCCGACGCCGCAGGCGGCCAGACGCCGCCGAAGCCGCGCGCCGCCTGCGCCGTCGTCCCGACCGCGGCCAACGGCCAGCAGGTGCTCGACGCGGTCGGCGACCTGCGCCTGGACAAGGGGGTCACCTGCGGCGTCGACGGCTACCCGGCGTCGACCTGCTCGGTGACCGTCAAGAACCCGCCCGCCGCCGCGAAGGAGCAGCCGGTCTCGTTCGCGATGCCCGCCTCCACCTCGGAGAGCAGCGGGTCCAGCCAGTCGGCGAGCGACTCCGAGAACGGCGGCGTCCCGTGGGCACTGGTCGGCGTGGTCGTGGCCGTCGTCGTGATCGGTGCCGGGGCGCTCGTGCTCAGCCGCCGCACCAAGCGCGCCTGACCGGCCGACCGCGATGCGCCCGCAGAACCTCGTCACCTTCCCCCGGAGCCTGCATCCGGGGGCCTGGTGGGTGTGGGCGCTCGCGCTCGCGGCGGCCGCGAGCCGCTCCCAGAACCCGGTCCCGCTGCTGCTGATCCTGGTCGTCACCGGCTTCGTGGTCGCGGCCCGCCGCAGCGACGCGCCCTGGGCGCGGTCCTACATGGCGTTCCTCAAGCTGTCGCTGGTGCTGATCGTGGTGCGGATCGCTTTCCAGGCGCTGCTCTCCTCCGGGGCGCAGGGGCCGACCGTCCTGGTCACCCTGCCCTCGCTGCCGATGCCGGTGGGCAGCGGCCTCAAGCTCGGCGGCGTGATCAGCCTCGAGGCGGTGCTGCGGGCGTTCTACGAGGGCCTCCAGCTGGCCACGATCCTGTGCTGCGTGGGGGCGGCGAACGCCCTGGGCAGCGCCCGGCGGCTGCTGCGCTACGTGCCGGGCGCGCTGTACGAGATCGGCGTGGCCTGCGTCATCGCCCTCACCTTCGCCCCGCAGCTGGTCAGCGACGCCGTCCGGGTCCGGGCGGCGCACCGGCTCCGCGGCCAGAGCGCCTCCGGGGTCCGCAGCCTGGCCCGGCTCGCGATGCCGGTCCTGGAGGGGGCGCTGGAGCGGTCGGTCGACCTCGCGGCGGCGATGGACGCACGCGGCTACGGCCGTACGTCGGACGCCGGCCGGGTCTCCCGACGGGTCACCGGCGCGCTCGTCTTCGGGGGTCTGCTCGGCGTCTGCGTCGGCGTCTACGGGCTGCTCGACGCCACCGCGTCGGCATGGCTGGGGACGCCGACCCTGGTCGTGAGCCTGGCCGCCGCCGGCGCCGGGCTGAACGTCGGCGGACGCCGTACCGGCCGCACCAAGTACCGCCCCGACCCCTGGGCGCTCCCGGAGTGGCTGGTCTCCGGCTCCGGGGTGGTCGCGGCCCTGGCCGTCTTCGTCGACGTGCACCTGCACCCCGCGGACTTCTACCTGGCCAGCGTGACCGACCTCCCCCCGGTGCCGCTGCTGGCCTGCGCCGGCATCCTGGTCGCCCTGCTGCCTGCGGTCGTGGCGCCGCCGCTCCCGGTCGCCGCCACCCCCGCGGCGGGGTCACGGTCGGCCGGCCGGCTGGAGGTGGCCGCATGATCGAGCTGGAGCAGGTCGGCGTCACCTTCGCGGACGCGGAGTCCCCGGTGCTGTCCGGGGTGGACCTGAGCATCCCCGAGGGCGAGCTGGTGCTCGTCGTGGGACGCACCGGCTCGGGCAAGACCACCCTGCTGCGGGCCCTGAACGGGCTGGTCCCGCACTTCTCCGGCGGCACCCTGCACGGCCGGGTCCTCGTGGACGGCCGCGACACCCGCACCCACCGGCCCCGCGACCTGGCCGACGTCGTCGGCTACGTCGGCCAGGACCCGCTCGCCGGGTTCGTCACCGACACCGTCGAGGACGAGCTCGCCTACGGCATGGAGTCGCTCGGGCTGCCCGCCGACCTGATGCGCAAGCGCGTCGAGGAGACCCTGGACCTGCTCGGGCTCGCCGAGGTACGCAGCCGCCCGGTGGCCGACCTGTCCGGCGGCCAGCAGCAGCGGGTCGCGATCGGCTCGGTGCTGACCACGCACCCGCGGGTGCTGGTGCTCGACGAGCCCACCTCGGCGCTGGACCCGCTGGCAGCCGAGGAGGTGCTGGCCACCCTGCAGCGGCTGGTGCACGACCTCGGCCTGACCGTGGTCCTCGCCGAGCACCGGCTCGAGCGGGTGGTGCAGTACGCCGACCGGGTGGTGCTGCTCCCCGGTGAGGGCCTGCCGGTCGTGCACGGCACCCCCGGCGAGGTGCTCCGCGACTCCCCCGTCGCGCCGCCGGTCGTCGAGCTCGGCCGGATCGCCGGGTGGGACCCGCTGCCGCTCTCGGTGCGGGACGCCCGACGGCTGGCGGCCCCGCTGCGCAGCCGGCTCACCCGCCTCGACGCCCCGGACCGCCGTACGACGGAGGGGGCGGCGGTGGCGACCGCCGAGCACCTGGTGGTGTCCTACGGCCGGCTGCCCGCCCTCTCCGGGGTCTCCACCCGGCTGGCCGGCGGCGAGGTGGTCGCGCTGATGGGCCGCAACGGCGCGGGCAAGTCGACGCTGCTCAAGACGCTGGTCGGGATGCGCCGGCCGACGAGCGGCACCGTCGAGGTGGACGGGCTGGTCCCGTCGGACCTGCGGCCGGCCGCGCTGCTGCGGCACGTCGGGATGGTCCCCCAGGTGCCGGCGGACCTGCTCTACGCCTCCTCGGTCGGCCGGGAGTGCGAGCAGGCCGACCGGGACGCGAAGGTCCCGGCCGGCACCACCCTCACCCTGTTCCGACGGCTGTCCCCCGGGGTGCCCCTGGACCGACACCCGCGCGACCTGTCCGAGGGGCAGCGGCTCACCCTGGCGCTGGCGATCGTGCTCGCCGCGCGGCCGCCGTTGCTGCTGCTCGACGAGCCGACCCGCGGCCTGGACTACACCGCCAAGCACCGGCTGGTCGAGATCCTGCGCGACCTGGCCGACGACGGGCACGCGGTGCTGCTGGCCACCCACGACGTGGAGCTGGTCGCCGAGGTCGCCACCCGGGTGCTGGTGATGGCCGACGGCGAGCTGGTCGCGGACGGCCCGACGGTCGACGTCGTGGTCTCCTCCCCCGCCTTCGCCCCGCAGGTCGCCAAGGTGCTGGCGCCGGAGCGCTGGCTGACCCCGACCGAGGTCGCGGTCGCCCTCGCCTCCGAGCAGGCGGTGACGCCGTGACCACCGCAGGCGGCGTCGCGCCGGCCACCGTGGTCCCGGTGCGGATGCGCTCCGCGCTGGCACTGGGCGCGTCGTTCGTGATCGGGATCGTGGCGTTCGGCTGGCCGTTCCTGACCCGGCCCGGCTCCGCCCTTGACTCCTCGCACTCCGGCGACGCGCCGATGGTGTTCGTGCTGATCCTGCCGCTGCTGGCCGCCGTGGTGCTGGCCGAGCTGACCGCCGGCGGACTGGACGCCAAGGCGGTGGCGATGCTCGGCATGCTCTCTGCCGTCGGCGGCGCCCTGCGGGCCCTCGGCCCGGGCACCGCCGGCCTGGAGCCCAGCTTCGCGGTGATCATCCTCGGCGGCCGGGTCTTCGGCCGCGGCTTCGGCTTCGTGCTCGGGGCGGTGACCCTGTTCACCGGCGCGCTGCTGACCGGCGGCGTCGGGCCGTGGCTGCCGTTCCAGATGATCGCGGCCGGCTGGGTGGGGTTCTTCGCCGGCTGCCTGCCCCCCTCCCACGGCCGGTTCGAGATCGCCTGGCTGACGGCGTACTCGCTGGTGGTGGGGCTGGCCTTCGGGATGGTGATGAACCTGTGGTTCTGGCCGTTCGCGTCCTACGGCCCCGAGACGTCGTTCGTCGCCGGCGCCCCCTTCGCCACGAACCTCTCGCACTACCTGCTGTTCTACGTGACCACCTCGCTGCCCTGGGACCTCGGCCGCTCGGTGCTGTCCGGGCTGGTCGTGCTGCTCGCCGGTACGGCGCTGCTGCGCGCCCTGCGCCGGGCGTCGCGGCGGGCCGCCTTCGACGCGGTTCCGGTGTTCACGAGGCCGGAGTGAACCTCACCGTCCTCGGCACCGGCTCGGCCGACGGCTGGCCGAACCCGCACTGCGGCTGCGCGTCCTGCACCACCGCACGCCGCGAGGGCCGGCTCCGCTCGCAGACCTCGGCACTGCTCGACGGCACGCTGCTGCTCGACTGCGGGCCCGAGGCGCCGCACGCCGCCCAGCGCGCCGGCCTCGACCTGACCGGGGTGCGGCACGTGCTGCTCACCCATGCGCACCCGGACCACTGTGCTCCGGCGTTCCTGCTGTTCCGGTCCTGGGTGAGCCCCGGCAAGCCGCTCGAGGTGGTCGGCCCGGCCGATGTCGTCGAGCAGGCCCGGATGTGGCTGGCGCCGGACTCGCCGGTGCGCTTCCGGACCGTGCGGGCCGGGGACCGGCTCACCCTCGGCGCCTACGACGTGCGGGTGCTCCGGGCCCGGCACGGCGCCGAGGACGCCTGTGTGCTCTTCGACGTGACCGGCCCCGGCGGCCGGCTGCTCTACGCCACCGACACGGGCCCGCTCCCGGACGCCACGGTCGAGGCGGTCCGCGGCGCGGCGTACGACGTGCTGCTGATGGAGGAGACGTTCGGCGACCTCACCACGCACGGCACCGACCACCTCGACCTGGCGACGTTCCCCGAGCAGCTGCGCCGGCTCCGCGAGGCCGGCGCGGTCACCGACGGCACCGACGTCGTCGCTGTGCACCTCTCCCACCACAACCCGCCCTCGGACGAGCTCGGCCGCCGGCTGGCCGGCTGGGGCGCCCGGATCGTCGACGACGGCACGACGCTGGGCGACCGGCCTCCAACCGCGCCGCGCGGCCGGACCCTGGTGGTCGGCGGCGCCCGCTCCGGGAAGTCCGGCGAGGCCGAGCGGCTGCTGGCCGCCGACCTCGACGTGACCTACGTGGCGACCGGCTATCCCGCGGGCGACGACGCCGAGTGGTCCGGCCGGGTGCGGCGGCACCGGGAGCGACGCCCCGGCGGCTGGCGCACCCTGGAGACCCTCGACCTGGTCCCGCTGCTGGGGTCCCCGGGCGGTCCGCTGCTCGTGGACTGCCTGACCCTGTGGCTGACCCGGGTGCTGGACCGGCACGACGCCTGGGACGAGGCCGCCTGGGCCGACGGCGCGGAGCAGGCCGTTCTCGACGCGGTCGACGAGCTCGTCGAGGCCTGGCGGACCACGACGCGGCGCGTGGTCGCGGTCACCAACGAGGTCGGTCAGGGCGTGGTGCCGGCGACCGCGTCGGGACGGCGGTTCCGCGACCTGATGGGTCTGCTCAACGCCCGGCTGTCCGCCCGGACCGAGGACGTCCGGTGGTGCGTGGCCGGCCGCGTGGTGCGGCTGTGAGAGACGCGCTGCGACTGGCGCTCGGCACCCTCACGGTGCTCCCGGTGCGTCCCCCCGGCCGCGTCGACCGCCGTACGGCCGGCGAGGCGATGCTGCTCGCTCCGCTGGTCGGGCTGCTGCTCGCGGCCCCGGTGCTGGCGGCGCTGTGGCTGCTCGGCGGCTCCGCGCTGCTGGTCGGCTCGTTCGCGACGCCCCACGGCTCCGGGCTGACGCCGCTGGTCGCCGCGGTCGCGGTGGTCGGACTGCTCGCGCTGCTCACCCGCGGGCTGCACCTCGACGGGCTCGCGGACACCGCCGACGGCCTCGGGTCCGGCAGACCCGCCGCGGGTGCGCTCGCGGTGATGCGGCGCAGCGACGTCGGACCGTTCGGGGTGGTGACGCTGCTGCTGGTGCTGCTGCTCCAGGTCGCCGCCCTCCAGGCCCTGCTCTCCCGCGGGCAGGGGGCCGCAGGAGTGGTGACCGCACTCGTGGTCAGCCGGCTGGTGCTGCCGCTGATCTGCTCGCGCGGGGTCCCGGCGGCCCGTACCGACGGCCTCGGCAGCACGGTGGCCGGGTCGGTGTCCCGCGGACGGCTGCTGGTGGCGGGCGTCCTCGGGGTCGCCGCGCTGGCGCTGCTGCACGCGCCGGTCGTCACCGGGACCGGCCCGCCGCCGTTCGTGACCGACGCCGGGTGGGCGGCCGCGTCCGTGCTGGGCCCGGTGGCCGCCGCCGCGCTGCTGGCGCGTCGCTGCGTACGTCGGCTGGGCGGCGTCACCGGCGACGTGCTGGGGGCCTGCGTCGAGGTCGCGTTCACCACCGCCCTGCTGATCGCCTCGTTGTCCTGACGACCCGGGCCACCTGCGCCTATCCTGACGATTCGTCTTATTTCGGGGGATATGGGCATGAATCTTGCACGTCTCGGGGTGGCTGCGCTGTCCGCGGCCGTCCTGCTCAGCAGCGCCACGGTCAGCGCCGCCGAACAGCCCGCACCCTCGGGGGTGCTCTCGCTGGCCCACCGCGGCGACGCGCGCGACGCCCCCGAGCACACGCTGGCGGCTCTCGACCAGGCGGTCTCCGACCACGCCGACCGGCTCAGCATCGACGTGCGGATGACCTCCGACGGTGTCCCGGTGGTCGTCCACGACAGCGCCCTGAGCCGGACCACCGACGTCGAGGAGCGGTTCCCGGGGCGGGCGCCCTTCCGGGTCCGGGACCTGACGCTGGCGGAGATCCGCACCCTGGACGCCGGCAGCTGGCGCGGCGCCGGCCCCTTCACCGGCTCGCGCGTGCTCACCCTCGACGAGGTCCTCACCGAGCTCGCAGGCAGCCCCTCCGGGCTGACCGTCGAGATCAAGGAGCCCCTCGAGAACGGCGGCGTCGCCGGGGTGGGACGCGCCGTGCTGGGGGTGCTGCACGCCCACCCCGAGTGGCCGACCGGCGGCAGCGACCCCCGGCTGGTTGTCGAGTGCTTCCCCAGCGGCTCGACCGGCTGGTCGTTCCTGGACGACCTGCACGCCGCGGACCCGGCCCTGGCGCTCGTGCTGCTCGGCAACGTCACGCCGGGCGACCTGACGGCGCACCCGTACGTGCGCGAGATCGACGTCCCCTTCCGGTCCCTGACCGGTGCCCTGGTCGCGGCGGCGCACGCGGCGGGACTGCGGGTGGGGACCTGGACGGTCGACGCCGCCGCCGACATGCGCGCCGCCCTGGCCATCGGCGTGGACGGCATCACCAGCGACGACCCGCGGCTGCTGCGCGACGTGCTCGCGGCCGCCGGCCGGACGTGGTCGGGCTCGACCTGGCGGACCGGCGCCGTCACCCGCCTCGCGGTCGACGTACCGGCGGCGGCGCTGCTCGGCACCCGGATCCGCGCCGTCGTCCGCCCCGTCGGCGCGGCCGGCGCTCCCTTGCGCTGGCAGGAGGTCACCGTCCAGACGCTCGCCAACGGCCGGTGGAGGACCGCGGCTCGGACCGCCACGGACTCGCACGGGGCGGCCACCGTGTCGCTGGCGGCCGCCGACGGCCTCCAGGTCCGAGCGCTGAGCGGCGCCAGGATCTCGCCGACCCGGACCGTCATGCCCCACGTCGCCCACGTCCTGTCTCCGGCCGGCGCCCCGGCTCCCTCGCGACCGCTCCGGGCGCAGAGCCGGACCGGCGCCGTCGGCGCCCGGCCGAGCGTCGGCCCGCTGCCCGCCCGGGTCTGGGCGGAGATGACCGGCCGCACCTGGCGCCGCGGCTGCCCCGTCGGGCGCGCGCGGCTGCGCCTGCTCCGGGTCGGCTACTGGGGCTTCGACGGCGTCAAGCACCGCGGCGAGCTGGTCGTCGCGGCCGGCTCCGCGAGCCGGCTGGGTCGCGTCTTCGCCCGGCTGTACGACGCCAGGGTCCCGGTCCGCTCGCTGCGTCGGCCCGAGACACTGGGCGGCTGGAGCAGCGCGGTGGGCCGTGCCGTGCGGGCGGACGCAGGCTTCGGTTTCGCCTGCCAGCGGACCCCGGGTGACACGCACGCGGTCGGATCGCACGCCCGCGGCACCGTGGTGGCGCTGAACCCGTGGGAGAACCCCACCCGGGTCCGGTCGCGGGGGCTGCCGAACACCTGGTGGCTGAGCCGGACCCGTGCCTCGCGGGCGGTGCACCGCACCGGCTCGGCCGCCGTGGCCGCTTTCGCCGCCGAGGGCTTCGCCTGGAACGGCGGCCGTGGGCGCTACGCGGAGTTCCGCGACACCCGCTGAGAGGTCACGTCCCCCGCACGCCGGTCTGCACGAACGGCGGCTTCGTCACGGTGAACACCTCGCGCCGGCCCCGGACGTCGACCGACACCTCCGCCCCCTCGCCGACCTGGCTGGCGACCAGCGCGAGCGCGACGCCGGTGCGCAGCGTGGGCGAGAAGGTGCCGGAGGTGATCTCCCCGACCGGTACGTCCGCGGCGAGCAGCACCCGCATGCCGGGCCGCGGGATGCCTCGGCCGGTGGCGACCAGCCCGCGCAGCAGCCGGGCCGGCCCCTGGGCCTTCTCCGCGACCAGGGCGTCCTTGCCCCAGAACGCCTCCTTGGACCAGCCGACCGCCCAGCCGAGCCGCGCCTGGACCGGGGTGACGTCGAGGCTGATGTCCTGGCCGTGCAGCGGGTAGCCCATCTCGGTGCGCAGGGTGTCGCGGGCGCCGAGACCGCAGGGCAGCAGGCCGAGCGGCTCCCCGGCGGCCAGCAGCGCGTCCCACAGCGGCACCGCCGCGGCGTTCTCGCAGACCAGCTCGTAGCCGCGCTCGCCGGTGTACCCGGTGCGGCACACCACGACGTCGGCGCCCTCGAAGGCGGCCTCGACGAAGGACATGTAGTCGTGCCCGGTCGGCAGCCCGACGGCCGCGAGCACCTCGTCGGCGCGCGGACCCTGCACGGCGAGCACCGCGTGCGTGCGGTGGTGGTTGACCACCTCGACACCCTCGGGTGCCTGCGCGGTCAGCCGGGCCAGCACCTCGGTGGTGTTGGCCGCGTTGGGCATCAGGAAGACGTGGTCGTCGGCGTGCAGGTAGGCGATCAGGTCGTCGACGATGCCGCCGGTCTCGGCGTCGCAGCACAGCGTGTACTGCGCCTGGCCCGGGGCGATCCGGCCGAGGTCGTTGCTCAGCGTCGCGTTGACCAGGGCGGCCGCGCCGGGCCCCTGGAGGACCGCCTTGCCGAGGTGGCTGACGTCGAAGATGCCCACGGCGCCGCGCACGGCGGTGTGCTCCTTGATCACGCCCGACCCGGCGTACTCCAGGGGCATCGACCAGCCGCCGAACTCGGCCAGCTTGGCCCCGAGGGCGACGTGCCGCTCGTGCAGGGGTGAGGTGAGCAAGGGGGAACCGGCGTCCATGGCGCCGAACCTACCGCAGCCGGATCACCCGCCGGGGCGGGCTAGAGTGCCATCCGGACCGACCGGCGACGAGCCGCGGACACCTCAGCGCCGACCGGCGCTGGTCGGCGGGCGGCCGCTCGCCACCACTGCAGGGCCGACACGAGGAGCAAGGTGACCAGCTACACGCTGCGCAAGGGTGCCCCCGAGAAGACCAGGGCCGACGTCGTCGTGATCGGCGTCGTCCGCACTCCCAAGGGCCTGCAGCCCGCCCCCGGCGGCGAGGGAGCCGCGTCGGCGTACGGACGCCGCTTCGCGCCGCTGCTGTCCACGATCGGCTTCACCGGCCGCGTCGACGAGGTCGCCCAGGTGCCCACCGGCGGGGTGCTCCGCTCCCCGATGCTGATCCTGGTCGGCATGGGCGAGGCCGGCGCCCTCGACGCGGCCGCCTGCCGCCGCGCGGCGGGCACCGCGATGCGCGCCGTCACCAACGCCGCGTCCGTCGCGCTCGCGCTGCCCGCGGGCGACGAGCACCGGGTGCGCGCGGTCGTCGAGGGCAGCATGCTCGGCCGCTACGCCTTCTCCACCTACAAGTCCGGCCCCGCCCCGCAGGGACCCGGCGAGATCGTCGTCCTCACCGACACCGCGCGCACCAAGGCCGCCCAGCAGGCCCTCCAGGTCGCCACCGTCGTCGCCCAGGCCACCACCCTGGCCCGTGACTGGGTGAACACCCCGCCCGGCGACCTCACCCCGGAGATCTTCGCCGACGCCGTCGTGGCCGAGCACAAGTCACGCAAGCCGGCCAAGGTGAAGGTGGCCGTGACCGACGACGCCCAACTGCGGGCGCAGGGCTTCGGCGGCATCGTCGGCGTCGGCCAGGGCTCGGCGAACCCGCCCCGGCTGGTGCAGCTGAGCTACACCCCGAGGAACCCGAAGGCCCACCTCGCGCTGGTCGGCAAGGGCATCACCTTCGACTCGGGCGGCCTCTCGATCAAGCCCGGCACCAGCATGGCCACGATGAAGTGCGACATGGCCGGCGCCGCCGCGGTCATCGCCGCCACCTTCGCGATCGCGGCCCTCGAGCTGCCGGTGCGTGTCACCACGCTCGCGCCGCTGGCCGAGAACATGGTCTCGGGCGACTCCACCCGGCCCGGCGACGTGCTGACGATGTACGGCGGCTCCACCGTCGAGGTGCTCAACACCGACGCCGAGGGGCGGCTGGTGCTCGGCGACGCGCTGGTGCTGGCCACCGAGTCCGAGCCCGACCTGATCGTCGACGTGGCCACCCTCACCGGGGCCTGCGAGACCGCGCTCGGCGACCGGGTCGCGGGCATCCTCGGCAACGACGACGCGCTCGTCACGCGGACGATCGCGGCGGGCGCCCGCGCCGGCGAGTCGCTGTGGCCGCTGCCGATCACGCCGGAGATGACCGAGAAGGTCCGCACCTACAGCAAGGTCGCGGACCTGATGCAGCACAACATCGACGTGTACGGCGGCGCGCTGTACGCGGCCGCCTTCCTGCAGGAGTTCGTCGGCGAGCACCGCTGGGCGCACCTCGACATCGCCGGGCCAGGGTTCAACAGCCGCGGCCCCTACGGGCACGTCACCAGCGGCGGCACCGGCTTCACCGTGTCCACCCTGGTCGAGCTCGCGGCGGACCTCGCCACCTGAGCCGCGGCAGGTCGGGGCTAGAGCCCGGACTCCTTGCGGCGACGGTTGTACTCGCGCATCCGCGCCGGGTAGCCGACGACGGCGGCGTCGTAGGACGGGACGCCGTGGTCGTTGGCGAACCGGTGCGCCCACTCGACCGAGGGGACCCGGCGCCGGGTCCACTCCCCGTCGTGCGCGACCAGGATCATGGTGACGTCGCTGACCGCCGTGCGCGGCTCGACGAACCCCTCGACCCCGCGCCTGGTCGCCGCGAACTCGTGCAGGTGCGCCTCGTCGGCCGCGTCCGAGGCGCGCACCGTCGTCGCGGCGCCCGATCGTCCGGGGCGACGCAGCCTGGTGCGGCGGCCGCCCTTGCGGACCCGGTCCATCCAACCCATGGGACCAGTGTGCCCGGACGGTCTGAGGTTTCGCTGAAGGCTCGCGCCCGGCGTTTGGTCCGGGGCACGGGTGGACACGAGGTGCTTTGGTGCAAAGATGGCTGATCGGCGGGCCGCAGGGGACGGACCGGACAAGGACGACGCAGGACCGGAGGGCTCGGGTGGCGGACAGCTTCGACGTGGTGGTGCTGGGTGCCGGTAGCGGCGGCTACGCCTGCGCGCTGCGGGCGGCACAGCTCGGACTGTCGGTGGCGCTGGTGGAGAAGGACCGGCTCGGCGGCACCTGCCTGCACGTCGGCTGCATCCCGACCAAGGCCCTGCTGCACGCCGCCGAGGTGGCCGACGCGGCCCGCGAGTCCGAGCAGTTCGGCGTGCGCGCCACGCTCGAGGGCATCGACATGGCCGGCGTCAACAAGTACAAGGACGGCGTCGTCTCCCGGCTCTTCAAGGGCCTCACCGGCCTGATCAAGGGCCGCGGGATCACCGTGATCGAGGGCGAGGGCCGGCTGGTCGGCCCCCGGACCGTCGAGGTGGACGGGCGTCGCTACGACGGCGGCGCCGTGGTGCTCGCCTCCGGCTCCTACTCGCGCTCACTGCCGGGTCTCGAGGTCGACGGCGAGCGGGTGCTGACCTCCGAGCACGCGCTCCGGCTCGACCGGGTGCCGTCCTCGGTGGTGGTGCTCGGCGGCGGCGTGATCGGCTGCGAGTTCGCCAGCGTCTGGCGCTCGTTCGGCGCCGAGGTCACCATCGTCGAGGCGCTGCCGCGGCTGGTCGCCGCAGAGGACGAGGCGGTCTCCACCGCCCTCCAGCGGGCCTTCAAGAAGCGCGGCATCGGCTTCCGGGTCGGCACCCCCTTCGAGTCCGTCGAACGCACCGACACCGGGGTGCGGGTCACCGTCGCCGGCGGCGACACCCTGGACGCCGAGCTGCTGCTGGTCTCGGTCGGCCGTGGGCCCGCCACCTCCGGCCTGGGTTACGAGGAGCAGGGGGTCACCCTCGACCGCGGCTTCGTGGTCACCGACGAGCGGCTCCGCACCGGGGTCGAGGGCGTCTACGCCGTCGGCGACATCGTGCCGGGCCTCCAGCTGGCGCACCGCGGCTTCGCACAGGGCATCTTCGTCGCCGAGCAGATCGCCGGGCTCGACCCGACCCCGATCGACGAGGCCGGCATCCCCCGGGTCACCTACAGCGACCCCGAGGTCGCCTCCGTCGGGCTCACCGAGTCGGCCGCCCGGTCGACGTACGGCGAGGACGGGGTGGAGACGCTGACCTACGACCTCGGCGGCAACGGCAAGAGCCAGATCCTGCGGACCCAGGGCTTCGTCAAGCTGGTACGTCGCACCGACGGTCCGGTCGTGGGCGTGCACATCGTCGGCGCCCGCGCCGGTGAGCTCGTCGGCGAGGCCCAGCTGATCTACAACTGGGAGGCGCACCCGGAGGACGTCGCGCCCCTGCTGCACGCGCACCCGACCCAGAACGAGGCTCTCGGCGAGGCGCACCTGGCGCTGGCCGGCAAGGCCCTGCACGCTCACTCATAGACTCCCCCTGACACCCAGACTTCCACCCGCGCAGCCGCCCACCCCTAGGAGCGAAGGAACGCCATGGCGACCTCAGTCACCCTCCCCGCACTCGGTGAGTCCGTCACCGAAGGCACCGTCACCCGCTGGCTCAAGCAGCCCGGCGACCAGGTAGCCGTCGACGAGCCGTTGCTCGAGGTGTCCACCGACAAGGTCGACACCGAGATCCCCTCCCCGGTCGCGGGCACGCTGCTCGAGATCAAGGCCGACGAGGACGAGACCGTCGAGGTCGGCGCCGAGCTCTGCACCATCGGTGACGAGGGCGAGTCGGGCGGCCAGGACGCCGCGCCGTCCGACGCCGAGCAGGACCGGCAGTCCGCCGAGGCCGCACCGGCCGGCGAGGACCCGGACGCCGACGACTCGGACCGCAAGACCGAGACCGAGACCGAGCCGCCGGCCGCGGAGACCGAGGACGCGCCCCCGGCCCAGGAGACGGCGCCCGCCTCCTCCGACACCGAGCCCGAGGCCGAGTCCTCGCAGGCCGGCACCTCCGGGGGCGGTTCGGGCACCCCGGTCACCCTCCCCGCGCTGGGCGAGTCGGTGACCGAGGGCACCGTGACCAAGTGGCTGAAGAAGGTCGGCGACGAGGTCGCGGTCGACGAGCCGCTGCTCGAGGTCTCCACCGACAAGGTCGACACCGAGATTCCCTCCCCGGTCGCCGGGACGCTGCTGGAGATCAAGGTCGACGAGGACGAGACGGTCGAGGTCGGCGCCGAGCTGGCGGTGATCGGCTCCGCCGACGCCGCCGGGTCCGGCGGCGGGGACACCCCCGCGCCCGCCGAGGAGAAGGCCGAGCCCGAGCCGGAGCCCGAGCCCGAGCCCGAGACGGAGCCGGAGAAGCAGCCCGAGCCTGAGCCTGAGCCGGAGCAGAAGCAGCCCGCCGCGAAGCGCGAGGAGGCCCCGGCTCCGACCAAGGAGAAGGAGCCCTCCGGTCAGGCCGAGCCGGCCTCCGGTGGTCCCTACGTCACTCCCCTGGTCCGCAAGATGGCCGCCGAGCACGGCGTCGACCTCGAGGGCCTCGAGGGCAGCGGCGTCGGTGGCCGGATCCGCAAGCAGGACGTGCTCGACGCCGCGGCTGCCGCCAAGAAGGCTGCCGAGCAGAAGCCCGCGGCGCCGGCCGCACAGCAGCCGGCCGCCTCCGGCTCGGCCCCCGCCCCGGTCTCGCCGAGCCCGCTGCGCGGCAAGACCGAGCCGATGACGCGCCTGCGCAAGGTGATCGCCAAGCGGATGGTCGAGTCGCTCCAGGTCTCGGCCCAGCTGACCACGGTGGTCGAGGTCGACGTCACGAACATCGCTCGGCTGCGCGACGCGGTCAAGGCGGAGTTCGCCGAGCGGGAGGGCGTGAAGCTGTCGTTCCTGCCGTTCTTCGCGAAGGCGGCGGTGGACTGCCTCAAGGAGTACCCCTCCCTGAACTCCTCGGTCGACAGCGAGAAGGGCGAGGTCACCTACTACGACCACGAGAACCTGTCGGTCGCGGTGGACACCGAGAAGGGCCTGCTCACGCCGGTCATCAAGGACGCCGGCGACCTGTCGATCGCGGGCCTGGCCCGCAAGATCGCCGACGTGGCCGACCGGACCCGCAACAACAAGATCGGTCCGGACGAGCTGGCCGGCGGCACCTTCACGCTGACCAACACCGGCAGCCGCGGAGCGCTGTTCGACACCCCGATCATCAACCAGCCCCAGGTGGCCATCATGGGCACCGGAGCCGTCGTCAAGCGGGCCGTGGTCATCGACGACCCGAACCTGGGCGAGACCATCGCCGTACGCCGGATGGTCTACCTCGCGCTGACCTACGACCACCGGATCGTGGACGGCGCGGACGCCGCCCGCTTCCTCACCGCGGTCAAGCAGCGCCTCGAGGCCGGCCAGTTCGAGGTCTGACCGCCACCCCCCGATAGTCCGTGACGTTCTTGCTGTTCCGGCGTACCGCCGGCAGCAAGAACGTCACGGACTATCCGGGTGGGGGGCGGGGTGGGGGGGCTCCCGTACATTCGGGGACATGAAGCTCCTTCTCGCCGGTGGGTCCGGCTTCCTCGGCACCGCGTGGCGCGACCACCTGGCCCGCGAGGGCCACGAGGTGGTGCGGCTGGTCCGGGGCGAGGCGCTGTCGGCGCAGGAGTCGCACTGGGACCCGTACGCCGGACAGGTCGACCCCGCCCTCATCGAGGACGCCGACGTGGTGGCGAACCTCGCCGGCGCCCCGCTGGCGCACTGGCCGTGGACCCGCTCCTACCAGCGCACCTTCACCGACAGCCGGGTCGCCACCACCCGCACCCTGGCCGAGGCGATCGCGTCCTCGGACCGCAAGCCGGCGTTCGTCGCGCAGAACGGCATCTCCGGGTACGGCGACCGGGGCGACCGGCTCGTCACCGAGGACACCCCCCTCGACGCCGACAGCTTCATGGCCGACGTGGTCCGCGCCTGGGAGGCCGCCACCGAGCCCGCCGTGACGGCCGGCGCCCGCGTCGCGGTGATGCGCAGCGGGATCATCCTCGACAAGCGCGGCGGCGCGATGAAGCCGCTGCTGCTCGCGTTCAAGGCCGGCCTCGGCGGGACGGTCGGGTCCGGGGACCAGTACTTCTCCACCATCTCGCTGCCCGACTGGCTCCGCGCCGCGACCTTCCTCGCGACCAACGACGACGCCCGTGGCGCCTACAACGTGTCCGCCCCGAACGCGAGCACCAACGCCGACTTCGGCCGGCACCTCGCCCGGATGCTGCACCGTCCCGCGGTGCTCAGGGCGCCGGCGTTCGCGATCCGCGGCGTGATCGGGGCAGTGTCCTCGGAGATGCTGAACTCCACCCGCGTGGAGCCTGCCCGGCTGCTCGCCGAGGGCTTCACCTTCGAGCAGCCCACCCTGGACTCCCGGCTCGCCGCGGCCCTGACCTGATCCTCACCGGCGCGCGGTCACCGCGGCGACCCGCCAGCGGTGACCCGGGCCGCGCACCAGCGTGACGACCCGGGTGCTGGCGGAGTCGCGAGGCAGCGTGGTGCGGCGACCGGCTCCCACGACCACCGCCCCCGCCAGCCGGTCGCTGACCTCGACCCGCCACCGGTCCGGGCGGCCGTCGAGCACGCGCAGCGCAAGCACCTGGGTGCGCATCCCCGTCACCCGCAGACCGCGGGCGAGGTAGTCGCGCAGCAGCCGCACGTCGGCCTCCCCCGCCGCCGAGCCGGGCACGTACAGTGCGCGCAGCCGCGCCGGGGACCCGGCGGCCCAGGCATCGGCGCGCCGGGCGTCCCAGGCATGGAGCACCCGCAGGGCCGCCGTCTCCGAGGTCCGGGCCGGAGCCGCCCGGCTCCCGGACCAGCCTTGCGTCGACGGTGCCGCCGACGGGACCGACGGCACCCAGGGGGCCGCGGGCGACCGGCCGTCACCGATCCGCACCAGCGCCACCGCAGGGACCGCCGCGACCCCGAGCAGCGCCACGAGCAGCAGCAGTCGGAGACGGGTCACCGGGCCATCCTGGCCGGATCCCGGCCCGGGCGTCGGCCTTCGTCCACAGGCCGGCAGCCGAGGGTCAGGCGCGGTGCCGCGGACCCTCCGGCGCCGGGGGTACGTCGTCCGCATCCGCCAGCGACACCCCGTCACGCTGCCCGAGGTGCAGCAGCTCGGCGGTGGCGGCGTCCGCGTGGTCGGGGGTGTGCCACAGCCGCGACGGCCACCAGACCCGGGCCCCGAGGTCGTACACGAGCGCCGGCACCAGCAGCGACCGGACCACCAGGGTGTCCAGGAGCACCCCGAACGCGACGATGAACGCCAGCTGCGCGAGGAACAGGATCGGGACCACCCCGAGCGCGGCGAAGGTCGCGGCCAGCACCACACCGGCGGAGGTGATCACGCCGCCGGTCACCGAGAGCCCCTTGAGCACGCCCGGGTGGGTGCCCTGCCGGATCGACTCCTCCCGCACCCGGGTCATCAGGAAGATCGAGTAGTCGATCCCCAGGGCGACCAGGAACACGAAGCCGATCAGGGAGATCGACGGGTCGCTGGCCGGGAAGTCGAACACGTGGTTGAACAGCAGCGCGCTGACCCCGAGGGTCGCCCCGAAGGACAGGATGTTCGCGAGCAGCAGCAGCAGCGGCGCGGCCAGCGACCGCAGCAGCAGCGCGAGCACCACGAAGATCACCAGCAGGATCGACGGGATGACCTTGGCACGGTCGGCGCTGGTGGTGTCCCGGGTGTCGAGCTGGATCGCGGTGTTCCCACCGACCCGGATGTCCGGGCTCACCGAGTCCAGGTCGGAGCGCAGCGAGCGGACCGTCGCGGTGGCCTGAGCGGAGTCCGAGGCGCCGTTCAGGGGAGCCAGCACCACGACGTTCCCGTCCACCACCTTGGGCGCCGGCGGGGTGGACCCGGTCGGCGGCCCGGCGGGCAGGTAGGTGACCCCGTCGCCGGCCACCCCCGGGTGCGAGCGGACCGCCGCGAGGGTGGCCTGCAGGTCCTCCTGGGGGACGATCAGGATCGCCGGGCTCGCCTCGTCGCTCTTGAAGTGCGCGTCGAGCACCTCCTGCGCCTTCACCGAGTCCACCCGGGTCAGGAACGTGTCGGTCTGCGGTACCGGGTCCTCGTTGAGGGTCGGCACGAAGGCGGCCAGCGCCGCGAGCACCACGAAGGTCAGCAGCCACACCGTGCGGGCGCGGCGGCCGACCAGCCGGGAGACCTTGCCCCAGATCCCCTGGGCGTCCTTGTGCTCCGAGCCGAACTCCGGCCGGAACGGCCAGTAGGCCCCGCGGCCGAGGAGCAGCAGCGCGCACGGCAGCAGGGTGAGCGAGGAGAACATCGCCCCGGCGATCCCGATCGCCCCGACCGGGCCGAGACCGCGCAGGCTGGAGAGGTCGGCCAGCAGCAGGCACAGCAGCCCCAGGATCACGGTCACGCCGGAGGCCACGATCGGCTCCAGGGAGCGTCGGTAGGCCCGGCGCATGGCGACGTACTTCGACCGCTCGTCGCGCAGCTCCTCCCGGAACCGCGAGACGATCAGCAGCGAGTAGTCGGTCGCGGCCCCCAGCGCCAGGATGAACAAGATGCCCTGGCTCTGGCCGTTGAGGTCGAGGACGCCGTTGCTGGCCAGCGCGTAGATCACCGCCGAGGACACCCCGAGGGCGAGCACGGCGCAGACGATCACCACCAGCGGCAGGATGATCGTGCGGTAGACGACCACCAGGATCACCAGGACCACCAGCAGCGCCACCACGAGCAGGATGCCGTCGATCGCCCCGAAGGCCTTGATGAAGTCCCCGAGGATGCCGCCCTGCCCGCCGACGTACGCCGTGAGGCCGGCCGGCGGGTCGGCCACCACGTCCCGGATGTCGGCGACGGCCGCCTGGATCTGGTCGCCGTCCGAGGACGCGATCGGCACCACCACCTGGGCGGCCTCGCCGTCCGCGGAGTACGTCGGCTTCTCGACGGCCTGGGCGTCGACGTGCTGGACATCGCGCAGCTCGCCGTCGAACGACTCGATCGCCCGCTTGTCCGCGGGGGTCAGGCCGCCGGGACGCTCGAAGACCACGGTCGCGGGCAGCGACTGCTGGCCGGTGAACCCGAGGAACTCGTCGAGCACCTTGGTGGACTCGGCGCTCGTGGGCAGGAACGACGCGTTGTCGTTCTTCTGCACCTCCGACAGCCGGCCCGCGTAGGAACCGAGCGGGCCGCCGACGAAGAGCCAGAGCAGCACGACGACGAGCGGCAGCAGCCAGGCAAGCCGGCGGCCCCTCGCGCCGCCCGACCGGCCGGCATCCGCGTGCGTCGTGTCGTCGCTGGTGGTGCCGTGCGCCATGGGCGAACCTTCCTCGAAGCCGGAGTCCGAGCACCGCATAGCCGGACCGGGACGTTCCAGATTCTCCCTCACCGGCCCGGTCCCGGGATCGGCGACCTGTCCGGTGACCAGTCCGGAGGCCCCGAGCGGCCCGTCGGCCGGCCGTCACGGCGCTCGGCCGGGCGGCGTAGGCTCGGGCCCGTGGCAGACCTGGACTTCACCACCGTCGGCTTCGGCCGGGACGCCGTCGAGTACGTCGCCGCCTGGGACCTGCAGCGACGGGTGCACGCCGACGTCGTGGCCGGCGGGGCCGACACCGTGCTGATGCTCGAGCACCCGCCGGTGTTCACCGCCGGCAAGCGCACCGAGCCGCACGAGCGGCCGCTGACCGACGACGTGCCGGTCATCGACGTGGACCGCGGCGGCAAGATCACCTTCCACGGCCCCGGCCAGCTGGTCGGCTACCCGATCGTCCGGCTCCCCGACCACGTGCTCGTCGTCGACTACGTGCGCCGGATCGAGGAGGCGCTGATCCACACCTGCACCGAGCTCGGCGTCACCACCGCCCGGGTGCCCGGCCGCAGCGGCGTCTGGATCGCCGAGGACGGCCGCGGGCCGGAGCGCAAGATCGCCGCCCTGGGCCTACGGGTCAGCCGCGGCGTGACGATGCACGGGTTCGCCATCAACTGCGACGTGGACCTGTCCTTCTACGACCGGTTCGTGCCCTGCGGCATCAGCGACGCCGGCGTGACCAGCCTGTCCGCCGAGCTCGGCCGCGACGTGACCGTCCAGGAGGTGGCCCCGGTCGCCGAGCGGCACCTGCGTGACCTGCTGGCGTGGGCGCCGTACACGCCGACCCCCGACTACCCGGCCAAGCCGGACCCAGGGCGACGCGTCACGCTCATCACGCCCTCGCTCTGAGCCGACCCGGCGTGTCACCGCCGGGGCCCTCCTGGCGGTGAACCACACTCGTGCCATGTCGTCCCAGGGCGGTCTCGTCATCGAGACCACAGGTCTGTGCAAGGAGTTCCGGGCTCGCTCCGGCCGGGTCGTCGCCGTCGACGACCTCGATCTCGCGGTGCCGTACGGCGGCGTGCACGGGTTCCTGGGCCCCAACGGCTCGGGCAAGACCACCACCATCCGGATGCTGCTCGGCCTGGCTCGCGCCAGCCGGGGCCGGATGCGGCTGTTCGGCGAGCCGGTCCCCCACCGCCAGCCCGAGGTGATGAGCCGCATCGGCGCGGTCGTGGAGCAGCCCAAGTTCACGCCCACGTTCACCGGCCGCAAGAACCTCACCCTGCTGGCCCGCACCGTCGGCGCGCCCACCTCGGCCGTGGACGCCGCGCTCGCACAGGTCGGGTTGGACGGGCGCGACAAGGAGCGCTTCAAGGGCTACTCGCTGGGCATGAGGCAGCGCCTGGCGATCGCCGCCACCCTGCTCAAGTCCCCCGACCTGCTGATCCTCGACGAGCCCACCAACGGCCTGGACCCGGCCGGGATACGCGACATCCGCGACATGATCCGGTCCCTCGGCGAGAGCGGCGTGACGGTGCTGCTGAGCTCGCACATCCTCGCCGAGGTGCAGCAGGTCTGCCACTCGGTCTCGATCATCGGGCAGGGCCGGATGCTGGCCTCCGGACCGGTCGAGGACCTGGTCTCGGAGAAGGCGGTGAGCACGTTCACCCTGGAGGTGGCCGACCCGCTGGCCGCAGCCCGGGTGCTGGCCCGGGGCCGCTTCCGCGTCGACCGCGAGGGCGGCCGGCTCCGGGTGGAGGACCCCGACGGATCCGGCGGCGACGTCGGCGAGGCGATCAGCCGGACGCTGGCCGAGCACGGCATCTACCCCCGCGCGCTGCTGCCGGTGCAGGCCGACCTGGAGTCGGTGTTCCTGCGGTTGACCGCGGGCCAGGGCCTGCGCACCCGCGACGCCCGGGCCGGCGTCACCGTGGACGGTGCGGCATGAGCCTGGTCCGCGTCGAGCTCGCCCGGCTCCTGTCCCGTCGGGCGGTGGCCCTGCTGCTGGTCGCGGCCCTGCTGCTGACCGCACTGGTCGCCGGCACCACGCTGTGGAGCACCCGCCCGGTCACCCCGTCCGAGCTGGCCTCGGCGCGCGCGCAGGTCGCCGTGCAGCTGAGCAGCCCGGAGTTCGCCCGCGAGCTGAAGGACTGCCGCACCGACCCCGAGCAGTACCTCGGCCCCGATGCCGACGCGAGCGGCTGCGAGGCGGCGCTCACCCCGACGGCGGACAGCTACCTGGACCGGTCGCCGCTGTCGCTGCAGCAGCAGCTGGACGCGGGCGGCCAGGCCGTGGTCGTGCTCCTGGTCGCGCTGATGATCATCATCGGGGCGACGTACGCCGGGGCTGACTGGGCCACCGGGTCGATGAGCAACCAGATGCTCTTCGAGCCACGCCGGGGCCGGGTCTGGCGGGCCAAGGCCGTCGCGGCGCTGGTCGGCTGCACGGTGGCCACGGCCGTCCTGCTGGTCTCGTTCTGGCTGGTCCTCTACCTGGTCGCGGAGGCGCGCGGCATCCCCACCGGGGCGATGGTGCAGGCGCAGATCCGCGGGATGGTGCTGCGCAGCGTCGTGCTCGCCGGGCTGGCCGGTCTCGGCGGGTACGCCCTGACCATGCTGCTGCGCAGCACCGTGGCCGCACTGGCCCTGCTCTTCGCGTACGCCGCGGGCGGGGAGGCGCTGCTCGCGCTGGCCCCGCTGGACCGCTCGGGCACCTGGAGCCTGACCAACAACCTGTTCGCCTGGGTCAGGGACGGGGTGCAGGTCTACGACCCGAGCGTGGTGTGCCGGCCCGGCGGGCCGGCGTGCGACCAGCAGTACACCGTCAGCCTGGTGCACGGCGCGGTCTACCTCGGGGCGCTGCTGGTGGTCGCCCTGGCCGTGTCGGTGGCGTCCTTCCGGCGCCGCGACATCCCCTGACCCCGGCCCCGCGGCCGCGACGTCCCCGGCAACCGGTCTGGTTGGGGCCGTCGCGGCCCCCGGCGTACAGTGCAGGGCGTGACTCACGCCCCCACCCAGCCCTCGTCGAGCGCGCCCGGGACCCCCGCTCCGGAGGGTCGCAAGATGCTCCGGCTCGAGGTCCGCAACGCCCAGACGCCCATCGAGAAGAAGCCCGCGTGGATCAAGACCCGGGCCAAGATGGGCCCGGAGTACACCGAGCTGCTGTCGCTGGTGAAGTCCGAGGGCCTGCACACGGTGTGCCAGGAGGCCGGCTGCCCCAACATCTTCGAGTGCTGGGAGGACCGCGAGGCCACCTTCCTCATCGGGGGTGACCAGTGCACGCGGCGCTGCGACTTCTGCCAGATCGACACCGGCAAGCCGCAGCCGCTCGACCGCGACGAGCCGCGCCGGGTCGCCGAGAGCGTCCAGCAGATGCAGCTGCGCTACGCGACGATCACCGGCGTGGCGCGCGACGACCTGCCCGACGGCGGTGCCTGGCTGTACGCCGAGACCGTCAAGCAGATCCATGCGCTCAACCCGGACACCGGGGTGGAGAACCTGATCCCGGACTTCAACGGCAAGCCGGACCTGCTCCGCGAGGTCTTCGAGTCCCGCCCCGAGGTGCTCGCCCACAACGTCGAGACGGTGCCGCGGATCTTCAAGCGGATCCGCCCGGCGTTCACCTACGAGCGCTCGCTGGACGTGATCACCCAGGCGCGCGAGTTCGGCCTCGTCACCAAGTCCAACCTGATCCTCGGCATGGGCGAGACCCGCGAGGAGATCTCCCAGGCGCTGACCGACCTGCACGCGGCCGGGTGCGAGCTGATCACCATCACCCAGTACCTGCGGCCCTCGCTGCGGCACCACCCGATCGAGCGGTGGGTCAAGCCCGAGGAGTTCGTGGACCTCAAGGACGAGGCCGACGAGATCGGCTTCGCGGGCGTCATGTCCGGCCCGCTCGTGCGCTCCTCGTACCGGGCCGGCCGGCTGTACCAGCAGGCGATGGCCGCCCGCGAGGGCCGGTCCGTCGACGAGCCGGCCGAGCAGTCCGCCTGAGCGGACCCGGTCTGCGACAATGACCCCTCCCGTCGGTACAGCAGAGAGCAGCAGAGGCACCGCCTGATGGCCAAGAAAGACAAGCCGCAGAAGTCCGCGAAGAAGGACGGCCGGCTGAAGCAGATGTTCGCCGTCTACAAGATGACCCGGGAGTCCGACACCCGGATCGGGCTCATCTTGCTCGGCGTGTTCCTGCTCGCCTTCGCGGTCGCCTTCGCGCTGTTCTTCTTCCTGGTCCCCGGCGGCTGGGTGCTCGACGTGATCACCTCGCTGATGGTCGGCGTGCTGGCGATGCTCATCGTCTTCGGGCGGCGTGCGCAGCGCGCGCAGTACGCCCAGATCGAGGGTCAGCCGGGTGCCGCGGCCGCCGTGCTCGGCCAGCTCCGGAAGGGCTGGAAGGTCGAGCCCGGCATCGCCTTCAACCGGCAGCAGGACCTCGTGCACCGCGTGGTCGGCCCTCCCGGCATCGTGCTGATCGGCGAGGGCAACCCCACCCGGGTGCGCTCCCTGCTGGCCACCGAGCACCGCAAGCACCAGCGGGTCGCCTCCGAGACGCCGATCCACGAGGTCGTCTGCGGGGACGGCGAGGGCGCCGTCCCGGTGCCCAAGCTGACCCGCCACGTCAGCAAGCTCGGCCGCGCCATCAAGCCGGCCGAGATGACCGACGTGCTCCAGCGGCTCAAGGCGCTCGACGCCAACCGCTCGGCGCTGCCGATCCCGAAGGGGCCGGTGCCGACCAGCATGAAGGGCTCCCGCCAGAACATGCGGGGCCGCTGAGCCCCTCCCGGCGACGACGCGTCGAGTCGGCGCGAACGCACGTTATCGAGCCCGTCGGACGGCGGTCTGCGCGCCCGGAAGTGGCCGATGCCGACGGCTGTCAGGGGGTGTCACGAGTCGGGGTGGGCCACTCTCGGGCCCGGCTGTCACGATCGGCCACAACCGAGCCGGCACGGCCGGGATAACCTGCATTCGCGCCGACTCGGCACCGGGCGGATAGTCCCGTGGCGCGGACGTGCGCGGCGTGCGCGGGCACGGCGGGTCCGCGGGCGCCCGCGGTGACCGGCTTCGCGGCGGCGAACGATTCGGGGGTTTCCCACCCATCCGTCACACTGGGAGACGGTGACCCGCGGCCTCCCGGCGTCATCGCCCGGAGCACCCATCCACCGCACCCGCCAGGACGAACACCTCACATGAGCGACTCTGCGCAGGCCCGCCCCACCGCCGCCGTCATCGGCGGCGGAGTCTCGGGACTGACCGCTGCCTACGTCCTGCAGAAGACCCACCACGTGACGCTCTTCGAGGCCGATGAGCGGGTCGGCGGCCACGCCCACACCCACGACGTCACCCTCCGGACCGGTCGTACGGCGGCCGTCGACTCCGGGTTCATCGTGCTCAACGACCGCACCTACCCGCTGCTGCGCCGGCTCTTCGCCGAGCTCGGGGTGCAGACCCGGCCGACCGAGATGAGCATGAGCATCAGCTGCGACGAGTGCGGGCTGAACTACGTGGGCGGCCGCAAGGCCAACGGCATCTTCACCCAGCGCCGCCGGCTGCTGGACCCGGTCTTCTGGCGGATGCTGCTGAGCATCGGCCGCTTCCAGAAGGCCGCCCTCGCCCTGCTCGAGGACGACGACGCGGACACGCTGAGCTACGGGGAGTTCCTCGACCGGCACTCGTTCGACCGGCACTTCGTCACCCACTACGCGCTGCCGATCGTGTCGTGCGTGTGGTCGATGGGTCACCAGGAGGCGCTGGCCTACCCCGCGGCGTACCTGTTCGCGTTCCTGCGCCACCACGGCTTCCTGGTGCTCGGCGACGCGCCGACCTGGCACACCGTGGTCGGTGGCTCCCGCAGCTACGTGGAGGCGATCACCGCCCGGCTCGACGTGGTCCGCACCGGCACCCGGGTGACCGCCCTGAGCCGCAAGCCGGACGCGGTGGAGATCGACGACGAGCGCGGCGAGCACCACAGCTTCGACAAGGTCGTGGTCGCCACGCACGCCGACGACGCGCTGGCCCTGCTCACCGACGCCGGCGAGGACGAGCAGGCGCTGCTCGGCTCCTTCGGCTACTCCACGAACGTCGCGTGGCTGCACCGCGACGACTCGGTGCTGCCGGCCCGCCGCCGCGGCCGGGCCGCCTGGAACTACCGGCTGGAGGGCTGCGAGACCAGTGCCGACCGCAGCAAGGTCTCCTACTGGATGAACCGGCTCCAGGGGCACGACGAGGCGGACCCGCTGGTCGTCACGCTCAACCCCGACGACCGCGCGGCCCCCGGCGACGTGATCGCCGCGATGACCTACCGGCACCCGACCTACACCGCGGCCTCGGTCGCGGCGCAGCGCGACCTGGCCTCGCTGGACGGGGATCGGATCGCCTTCGCCGGCGCCTACCACGGCTGGGGCTTCCACGAGGACGGCTGCCGCTCGGGCGTCGCGGCCGCCGAGGCCCTGGGAGCGACCTGGTGACCAGAGACGCCCTCGCGGCGCCCACCCCGTCGTTGGTGCGCGCGCACGTGGTGCACCGGCGGACCCGGCCGTTCACCTACGCCTTCGAGGCCGGCACCCCGATGTGGCTGGTCGACGTCGACGAGCCGGACGCGGCGTTCCCGCGCTGGGTCCGTGGCCTGGCCTCGATCCGCGGCGAGGACCACTTCGCCGCCGACGACCCCCGCCCGCTGCCGGAGAAGGTCCGCGGCTACCTGGACGCGCAGCAGATCGGCTGGAGCGCGCACCGGGTGCTGATGCTCGCGAACGCCCGGTCGCTGGGCTACGTGTTCGACCCGCTGACGACGTACTTCTGCTTCGACGCCGACGGGCGGCTCGAGGGGGTGCTGGCCGAGGTGCACAACACCTACGGCGAGCGGCACTGCTACCCGCTGGAGGCCGCCGAGCGGTCCGGCACCACGCTGGGCGCCACGCTGGGCGCCGACGTCGCGAAGGAGTTCTACGTCTCCCCCTTCTTCGCCGTCGAGGGCCGCTACGACATCCGCACCCGGCTGACCGGCGACCAGGTCGCCGTGGCCATCTCGCTGACCCAGGGTGAGGAGACCGTGTTCACCGCCTCGGTGCACGGCGCCCTCCGCCCCGCCACCCGCGGCCGCGTCCTGCGCGCCGTGGCCCGCAACCCGCTCCCCTCCCAGCGCGTCTCGGCGCTGATCCGCTGGCACGGCGTCCGCCTCTGGCTGCGCCGGCTGCCGGTCGTCCCACGACGGCCGCACCAGGCCCCGAAAGGAATGGCATGACCACCACCCCCGTGAGCGGCACCCGGACCCGGGTGACCGCGACCTCCACCCTGCTGCCGGACGCCCCCGCCTACGGCGTGCGCGCCAAGATCGCCCGCGAGGTGGTCCGGCGGATCATGCGCGGGGTGCCGGTCAGCGCCCGCCTCGCCGACGGTGAGGTGTACGGCGCGCCGCTGACCGAGCGCCGCCCCACCCTGCAGGTCGACCAGCCGGCCGCGTTCTTCGGCCGCCTGGCGCAGAGCCCGATGATCGGCCTCGGCGAGTCCTACATGGCCCGCGAGTGGAGCGTCGCCGACGGCACCGACCTGGCCGACGCGCTGTCGCCGTTCGCGGAGAAGCTCACCGACCTGATCAAGCCGGTCTTCTACAAGATGCGGCACGCGGTGCTGCCCCGCGGGCTCAACCCCGCCAACACCAAGGCCGGCGCGCGCAAGAACATCGAGGCGCACTACGACCTGTCCAACGAGATGTTCCAGCAGTTCCTGGACCCGACCATGTCCTACTCCTCGGCGCTGTTCTCGGCGCTGGATCCGGCCCCCTCGCTGGCCGACCTGGAGACGGCCCAGCTGCACAAGGTCGACGCCATCCTCGACGCGGCCGACGTCACCAGCGGCTCGCGGGTCCTCGAGATCGGCACCGGCTGGGGCACCCTGGCGGTCCGGGCCGCCCAGCGCGGCGCCACGGTGACCACCGTGACGCTGTCGGTGGAGCAGGCCGCCCTGGCCCAGGAGCGCGTCGACGACGCCGGCGTGGCCGACCGGGTCGAGATCGCGGTCCGCGACTACCGCGACCAGGACGGCGAGTTCGACGCCGTGGTGTCGGTGGAGATGATCGAGGCGGTCGGCGAGGAGTACTGGCCGACGTACGTCGAGAAGATCGACTCGCTGCTCGCCCCCGGGGGCAGGGCCGCGATCCAGGCGATCCTGATCGCCGACCACCGGCTGGAGGCGACTCGGCACACCTACACCTGGATCCACAAGTACATCTTCCCCGGCGGGATGCTGCCCTCGACCGACGCGCTCGGCCGGGTGCTGCGCCGGCACACCTCGCTGCACATCTCCAACATCCGGCCGATGGGGCTGCACTACGCGCACACGCTGCGGCTGTGGCGGGAGAGGTTCGTGGCCAACTGGGACCACGTCCAGGAGCTGGGCTTCGACGACCGGTTCTTCCGGATGTGGGAGTTCTACCTGGCCTACTGCGAGGCCGGCTTCCGCACCGGCTACCTCGACGTGGCGCAGATCCGCATCGAGCGCTGAGCCCGGTCCCGGACCCGGACCGGCCGGGGCTACCGGCGGACGGTGAGGGTGCCGGTGACCAGGTCGTGCAGGCCGCGCCGGTCCCGGTTGTAGATCACCGGCGGCACCACCACGCAGATCAGCAGGGTGCGGAGCAGCGAGACCAGCAGGCTGACCGGCCGGCCGTCCACGTGCACGACCGCGACCCGGGTGAGCACCTGCCCGAACGAGCCGCCGAGCAGCGGCGTCAGCAGGCCCACCTCCAGCCAGAACACCAGCAGCGGCAGCCACGCCTCCCAGCCGTGCGAGGAGAAGACCGCCGAGCCGACGAACAGGCCGGCGACCGCCATCGAGGCGATCCAGTCCACGAACAGCGCCAGGATCCGGCTGCCCCAGCTCGCCACGGCCCCGGGCCCCTGCGCGGGACGGCCGAGCCGCTCGCCGACGTACGAGTCCGGCCCCACGGGTCGACGGGACGCGCCTGCGGACGGGGAGGAGGAGCTCACCGCTCCAGGCTATCGGGTGGGTGCGTGGCGCCGGAGGCACGGGCGGCATGATGGGCAGCCGGCTGTTACATGGATGAAACAAAGGAGATACTCCTCAGAAACTGCCCGTGCATAGGTTCGAGGTCAGTGGTGCAGAGCCGCATCGCCCAGACGTGCCCCAGCACAGCCGGTCAACCCAGATGAGTCGCCACACCCAGCCACATGGCCCGCGCGGCCAAGGAGGACGAATGTTCGCAAACAGCGAAGAGCTGCTGAAGTACATCGAGGACGAGGGCATCGAGATGGTCGATGTGCGGTTCTGCGACCTTCCCGGTGTGATGCAGCACTTCACCGTGCCCGTCTCGTCGTTCGACCAGTCCGTGTTCGACGACGGTCTCGGCTTCGACGGGTCCTCGATCCGCGGTTTCCAGGCCATCCACGAGTCCGACATGCAGCTGTTCCCGGACCCGACGACCGCGTGGGTCGACCCGTTCCGCAAGGCCAAGACGCTGAACGTCAACTTCTTCATCCACGACCCGATCACCGGCGAGGCCTACAGCCGCGACCCGCGCAACATCGCGCGCAAGGCGATCGCGTACCTGAAGAGCACCGGCATCGGCGACACCGCGTTCTTCGCCCCCGAGGCGGAGTTCTACATCTTCGACTCGGTGAAGTTCGAGACCAAGCAGAACACCGGCTTCTACGAGATCGACTCCGTCGCCGGCGCCTGGAACACCGGGCGCGACGAGGAGGGCGGCAACAAGGGCTACAAGGTCAAGTACAAGGGTGGCTACTTCCCGGTCGCGCCGACCGACCACTTCGGCGACATCCGCGACGAGATCGCGATCGAGCTGGAGAAGTCCGGCCTGATCGTCGAGCGCGGCCACCACGAGGTCGGCACCGCGGGCCAGGCCGAGATCAACTGGCGCTTCGACGAGCTGCTCGCCAGCGCGGACAGCGTGATGAAGTTCAAGTACATCGTCCGCAACGTCGCCGCCCGCAACGGCAAGACCGCGACGTTCATGCCCAAGCCGATCTTCGGCGACAACGGGTCGGGCATGCACTGCCACCAGTCCATCTGGAACGACGGCGAGCCGCTGTTCTACGACGAGTCCGGGTACGCCGGCCTCTCGGACATGGCCCGCTGGTACATCGGCGGCCTGCTCAAGCACGCGCCGTCGCTGCTCGCCTTCACGAACCCGACGGTGAACTCCTACCACCGCCTGGTCCCCGGCTTCGAGGCCCCGATCAGCCTCGTCTACAGCCAGCGCAACCGCTCGGCGTGCGTGCGCATCCCGATCACCGGCCCGAACCCCAAGGCCAAGCGCATCGAGTTCCGCTGCCCCGACCCGTCGGCCAACCCGTACCTCGCGTTCTCCGCGCTGCTGCTGGCCGGCATCGACGGCATCAAGAACAAGATCGAGCCGCCGCAGCCGGTCGACAAGGACATCTACGAGCTGCCGCCGGACGAGATGGCCGAGATCGACCAGGTGCCGACCTCGCTCGGCGCGGTGCTGGACAACCTGGAGCGCGACCACGACTTCCTGCTCGAGGGTGGCGTGTTCACCGCCGACCTGATCGAGACCTGGATCGAGTACAAGCGCACCAGCGAGATCCTGCCCGTGCAGCTGCGGCCGCACCCGCACGAGTTCGAGCTGTACTACGACCTCTGAGCAAGCGCGCCTCGACGCCGCCCCCGACACCACCCGGTGCCGGGGGCGGCGTCGTACCGCGGCCCCTCGGTCGCGCGGTCACCCCCAGAACACCCGCTCGACGACCTGCCGGGCCCGGCGGCTCACCCGCAGGTAGTCGTTGAGCAGCTGGTCGGACTCCCCCGGCGCGTAGCCGCGGATCTGCGCGACCGCGGCGCGCTCGCGGGTGTCGCGCGGCAGCGAGTCCGCCGGCTTGCCGCGCACCTGGGTGATCGCGTTGCGCAGCCCGCTGGCGGTCCGCCACGCGGTGGACAGCGCCTCCGCGTCCGAGGCGGTGAGCAGGTCGGCCTCGACGGCGGCGGCGAGCGCATCCAGGGTCCGGGTGGTGCGCAGACCGGGCACCGCTCCGGCGTGCTGCATCTGGAGCAGCTGGACGGTCCACTCCACGTCGGCGAGCCCACCGCGGCCGAGCTTGAGGTGGGTGGCCGGGTCCGCCCCGCGCGGCAGCCGCTCGTCGTCGACCCGGGCCTTGATCCGGCGTACCTCCCGGACGTCGTCCTCGGACAGCCCGCCGGCCCGGAAGCGCAGCGGGTCGATCAGCTCGGTGAAGCGCCGGCACAGCCCCTCGTCGCCGACCAGCGCGTCGGCCCGGAGCAGCGCCTGGGACTCCCAGACCGCCGACCAGGTCGCGTAGTAGCGGGCGTACGACGCCAGCGTCCGCACCAGCGGCCCCTGCTTGCCCTCGGGGCGGAGGTCCGCGTCGATGGAGATCGCCGGGTCGGAGCCCGGCAGCGCCAGCAGCCGGCGGAACTCGTTGACCACGTCGCGGGCGACCTTGTTCGCCTCCTCCGGCTGCGCGCCCGGCAGCGGGTCGTGCACGAACATCACGTCGGCGTCGCTGCCGAAGCCCAGCTCGTCCCCGCCGAAGCGTCCCATCGCCACCACCGCGACCACGGTCGGCAGCGGCTCGCGCCGCTCCGCCTCGATCGCCAGCCGTGCGGCGGTCAGCGCCCCCTCCAGGGTCGCCGCCATCACGTCGGTCAGCCCGTAGCCGACGGTGTCGACGTCGACGAGTCCGAGCAGGTCCGCGACCGCGATCCGGAACAGCTCACCGCGGCGGATCGCCCGCACCGCCGTCACCGCGGCGACCGGGTCGGGGTTCCGGCGCGCGGCACCGGTCATCTCCTTGAGCAGGGCCGCCCGTTCCAGCGGCCGCAGCGCCTCGTCGGAGGCGAGCATCCGCACTCCCTCCGGCTCCCGCTGGAGCAGGTCGGTGGCGTAGCGGCTGGTGGACAGCAAGGTGGCGAGCCGCTGGGCGACCTGGCCCTCGTCGCGGAGCGTCTGGAGGTACCAGTGCGAGGAGCCGAGGGCCTCGGAGATCCGCCGGAAGCCGAACAGCCCGGCGTCCGGGTTGGGGCCGTCCGCGAACCAGCCGAGCATCGCGGGAAGCAGGGCCCGCTGGATGCTGGCGCTGCGGGACAGCCCGCCGGTCAGCGCCTCGAGGTGCCGCAGCGCGGCCACCGGGTCCTCGTAGCCGAGGGCCGAGAGTCGCTGCTGCGCCGACTCCGGGGAGAGCCGCGCCTCGTCGGTGGGCAGCTTGGCGACCGCGGCCAGCAGCGGGCGGTAGAAGAGCTTCTCGTGCAGCCGGCGCACCTCGCGGTTGTGCCGGCGCCACTCCGCCCGCAGCTCCTCGACGGGCTCCCGGGTCATCCCCATCGACCGGGCCAGCCGCCGCAGCGACGCCTCGTCCTCGGGCACCACGTGGGTACGGGTGAGCTGGGAGAGCTGCATCCGGTGCTCGAGGGTGCGCAGGAACCGGTAGGCGTGGTCCAGCGCGGCACCGTCCTCGCGGCCGACGTACCCGGCCCGGGTGAGGTAGGCCAGCGCGGACAGCGTCGTCGGCGCCCGGACCGCCTCGTCGGCGCGGCCGTGCACCATCTGGAGCAGCTGGACCGCGAACTCGACGTCTCGCAGCCCGCCGGCGCCGAGCTTGATCTGCCGGCCGACCTGCGCGGCGCGGGATGTGCTCGAGGACCCGCCGCCGCATCGCCTGCACCTCGGTGACGAACCCGTCGCGCTGCGAGGCCGACCACACCATCGGCGTGATCCGCTCCAGGTAGGCCTGCCCGAGTGCGGCGTCGCCGGCGACCGGGCGGGCCTTGAGCAGCGCCTGGAACTCCCAGGTCTTGGCCCACTTGCGGTAGTAGCCCTCGTGGCTGGCGAGGGTCCGGACCAGCGGCCCGGACTTGCCCTCCGGACGCAGCGCCGCGTCCACCGGCCAGATCGACCCCTCGGCGGTGGGGTCGCCGCAGATCCGGATCAGGTGCGAGGCCAGCCGGGTGGCGCTCCGCAGCGCCACGTGCTCCTCGACGCCGCCGGCGGGCTCGGCCACGAAGATGACGTCGACGTCGGAGACGTAGTTGAGCTCGTGCCCGCCGCACTTGCCCATCGCGACCACCGCCAGCCGGGTGCCGGCCGCCTCCTCGCCGAGCCGGGCCCGGGCGATCGCCAGGGCCGCCTCCAGGGTGCCGGCGGCCAGGTCGGACAGCTCGGCGGCCACGTCGTCCACGCCGACACCGTGGGAGAGGTCCCGGGCGGCGAGACGCAGCAGCAAGCGCCGGTAGCCGACCCGCAGCGCGTCCACACAGGCCGCGTCGTCACCGGCTGAGACCGGGACGGCGTCGGCGGGGTCGGCCGCCACGGACCGCAGCAGGTCGGCCCGCATCGCCTGCGCGGTGGGCCGGGTCGAGCCGAGCAGCGGGTCGGTCAGGTCGCGCCACTGCTCGGGGTGCCGCAGCAGGTGGGCCGCCAGCGCCGAGCTGGCCCCGAGCACCGAGAGCAGCCGCATCGCGGTGCCCTCGTCGTCGACGAGCTCCTCCAGCAGCGCGGCACGGTCCGGCACCCGGTCGGCCAGGTCCGCCAGCGCGGCCGCGGCCTGGTCGGGGTCGGCGGTCGCGGCGAGCAGGTGGACGAGCACGTCGGCGGCCTCCCCGAGCCGGACGAGGGCCGCCGCGGAGCCCTCGGCGTCCACGAAGCCGAGGCGAGCCAGCCGACCCGCCGCGGTGGTGACCCGTCCCCTGGTCACCGGCGCGCCGTCCCGACCGGGCGCGCCTCGCGGCACAGCGCCGCGAACCGCTCGGCCAGCACCCGCCAGGTGGACCGCGACCGGTCCCGGGCCGCCACCACCTCGGCGACGTAGGCGTCCACGTCGACCCCCCGCTCGACGGCGTCGTCCCGGTCGTGGTCGGCCCACGGGCGGATGATCTCCTCGCCGGCCTCGGGGTGCCACTGGACCCCCCAGACCGTGGGCGCGAACCGGACCGCCTGCACCTCTCCCGCGCCGGTGTGCGCCAGGTCGACGGCGCCCTCGGGCAGCCGGGTCACCACGTCGTTGTTCCACTGCACCGCGGGCAGGTGCGGCCCCCGGGCCGCCAGGTCGCCGAGCAGCGGGTCGCCGGCCGCCGCCCCGGTCCAGCCCACGTCGAGGACGCCGATCTGCTGACCGTGCGGGTTCACCCCCACCTCGCCGCCGAGCGCGACCGCCACCAGCTGGTGGCCCAGGCAGATGCCGAGCACCGGCGTCGCGTCCTCGACGGCCGCCCGGACCAGGCGCATCACGTCGGCGAGCCAGCCGTAGGTGTCCCCGTCGTAGGCGCCCATCTCCCCACCGAGCACCAGCAGTCCGCTGTGCCCGGACAGGTCGGTGGGCAGCCGCCGGCCGGTGTAGGGACGCCGTACGTCGAGCTCGGCGCCGGCCTCGACCAGCCACTCCCCCATCCATCCGGGAGGGCACTGCGCCTCGTGCTCGACGACCAGCAGCGGTTGGGTGTCCACGCAGGGAACCTACCGCCCGCCCCGGTCCGGCACCGGCCCGACTCAGAGCAGCGGCAGCATCCGGTCGCGCTCGAAGGTCGAGACCTCCACGCGGTACTCGTCCCACTCGGCCCGCTTGTTGCGCAGGAAGAAGTCGAAGACGTGCTCGCCGAGGGTGTCGGCCAGCAGCTCGGAGCTCTCCGCGACCTCGATCGCCTCGTAGAGCGTCTTCGGCAGTGGGTCGAGGCCGAGGGACTTGCGCTCGCGCTCGTTGAGCGACCAGACGTCGTCCTCGGCCTCGCGGGGCAGCTCGTAGCCCTCCTCGATGCCCTTCATGCCGGCCGCCAGGGTCACCGCGAAGGCGAGGTAGGGGTTGCAGGCCGAGTCGATGGTGCGCAGCTCCATGCGGGTCGACTGGCCCTTGTTGGGCTTGTACATCGGCACCCGGATCATCGCGGAGCGGTTGTTGTGGCCCCAGCAGATGTACGACGGCGCCTCACCGCCCCACATCAGCCGCTTGTAGGAGTTCACCCACTGGTTGGTGACCACGGAGATCTCGGCGGCGTGCCGGAGCACCCCGGCGATGAACTGCCGGCCGGTCTTGGACAGCTGGTACTCGGCGCCGGCCTCGAAGAACGCGTTGCGGTCGCCCTCGAACAGCGACACGTGGGTGTGCATGCCCGAGCCGGGGTGGGTGGTGAACGGCTTGGGCATGAAGGTCGCCCAGATGCCCTGGCTCAGGGCGACCTCGCGGACCACGGTCCGGAAGGTCATGATGTTGTCGGCCGTGGAGAGCGCGTCGGCGTAGCGCAGGTCGATCTCCTGCTGGCCGGGACCGCCCTCGTGGTGGGAGAACTCCACCGAGATGCCCATCGCCTCGAGCATGGTGATCGCCTCGCGGCGGAAGTCCGAGCCCATGCTCTGCGCGGTGTGGTCGAAGTAGCCGCTGCGGTCCACCGGCACCGGCTCGCCGCCCGGCGTCGGGGTGTCCTTGAACAGGTAGAACTCGATCTCGGGGTGGGTGTAGAAGGTGAAGCCGTTCTCGGCGGCCTTCGACAGGGTGCGCTTGAGCACGAACCGCGGGTCGGCGTACGACGGGGAGCCGTCGGGCATCACGATGTCGCAGAACATCCGGGCGGTGCTCGGGCCCTCGCCGCGCCAGGGCAGGATCTGGAACGTCGACGGGTCCGGCTTGGCCAGCATGTCGGCCTCGTAGACGCGGGCGAAGCCCTCGATCGCGGAGCCGTCGAAGCCGATGCCCTCGGCGAAGGCGCCCTCGAGCTCGGCGGGGGCGATCGCGACGGACTTCAGGTAGCCCAGCACGTCGGTGAACCACAGCCGGACGAACCGGACGTCGCGCTCCTCGAGTGCACGGAGCACGAAGTCTTCCTGCTTGCCCATCCAGGCGCCTCCCTGTCAGCTGCTGCTTCGCGTACGGCGGCCCGGGTGCGGGCCGCAGCCGAGTCTGCCGGTCGGATGTTTCGCGGGTGTAACCGGGCCCGGTCGCGCACTCCGCGAACGCCGGGTCACCCGGCCGGCACGTTGCGGCGCAGCTCGTCGAGCCAGACCCGCGCGTTGCCGTCGGAGGGCGCCCGCCAGTCCCCCCGCGGCGACAGCGAGCCGCCGGCCGCGACCTTCGGGCCGTTGGGGATCGCGGACCGCTTGAACTGGCTGAACGCGAAGAACCGCTGGACGAACACCTCCAGCCAGTGCCGGATGGTGGCGAGGTCGTAGGCGGTGCGGCGGTCCGCGTCGAACCCGGGCGGCCAGGCGCCGGCGTCCACGTCGCCCCACGCGTGCCGGGCCAGGAAGGCGATCCGGCTGGGCGGGAAGCCGTAGCGCAGCACGTGGAAGAGCGTGAAGTCCTGGAGCGCGTAGGGACCGATCATGTCCTCGGTGCTCTGCGGCCGCTCCCCCTCGGCGACCGGCACCAGCTCCGGGGAGATCTCCTGGCCGAGGATCACCTCGAGCACGCCGGTGGTCTCCTCCTCGAAGCGGCCGGTCGCGATCACCCACCGGATCAGGTGCTGGATCAGCGTCTTGGGGACGCCGGCGTTGACCGCGTAGTGCGACATCTGGTCGCCGACGCCGTACGTGCACCAGCCCAGCGCGAGCTCGGAGAGGTCGCCGGTGCCGAGCACGATCCCGCCGCGATGGTTGGCGAGCCGGAACAGGTAGTCGGTGCGCAGGCCGGCCTGGACGTTCTCGAAGGTGACGTCGTGGACCGGCTCGCCGTCGGCGAACGGGTGGTCGAGGTCCTCCAGCATCCGCAGCGCCGCCGGCCGGATGTCGACCTCGGCGAAGGTGACCCCGAGCGCCTTCGACAGCCGGGTGGCGCTGTCCTTGGTGGCCGCGCTGGTGGCGAAGCCGGGCATCGTGAACGCGTGGATGTCGCTGCGTGGGCGGCCCAGCCGGTCCATCGCGTTGGCCGCCACGATCAGGGCGTGCGTGGAGTCCAGGCCGCCGGAGACGCCGACGACGATCTTCGGGTCGCCGATGGCGCGCAGCCGCTGGGCCAGGCCGGAGACCTGGATGTTGTAGGCCTCGTAGCAGTCCAGCGCGAGCCGCTCCGCGTCGTCGGGGACGAACGGGAAGCGGTCGACGTGCCGGCGCAGGCCGATGTCCCCGGCCGGCGGGGACAGCTCGAAGCCGACGGTGCGGAACTCCCGGCCGGTGTGGGTGCGCCGGTTGTCGTCGAAGGTGCCCTGGCGCAGCCGGTCCTGGCGGATCCGCATCAGGTCGACGTCGGCGACCGAGCGGCGCGGCCCGTCGGGGAAGCGCTCGGTCTCCGCCAGCAGGTCGCCGACCTCGTAGACCATCGTCTGCCCGTCCCAGGACAGGTCGGTGCTGGACTCGCCCTGCCCAGCGGCCGCATACAGGTACGCCGCCAGGCAGCGCGCCGACGCGGAGCGCACCAGCAGCCGGCGGTCCTCCGCGCGGGCCACCGTGATCGGGCTGCCGGAGAGGTTCAGCAGCACCGTCGCACCCGCCAGCGCGGCCTCGGCGCTGGGCGGCACCGGCACCCACATGTCCTCGCAGACCTCGGCGTGCAGCACCAGGCCGGGCACGTCGGTCGCCGCGAACAGCAGGTCCGGGCCGAGCGGCACCGGCACCCCGCCGAGCACGATGGTGGCGTCCCGGCGGTCGTCGCCGGGGGCGAAGTGCCGGCGCTCGTAGAACTCCCGGTAGGTGGGCAGGTAGGACTTCGGGGCCACCCCGAGCACCCGGCCGCCGTGCACCACGACCGCGGCGTTGAGCAGCCGGTTGCCGTGCCGCAGCGGCGCCCCGACCACGAGGACGGCCCGCAGCCCCGCGGACGCCGCGACCAGCTCGGCGATCGCGGCCTCCACCTCGTCGAGCAGGGTCTCCTGGAGGAACAGGTCGTCGATCGCGTAGCCGGTCAGGGCGAGCTCGGGGAACAGCGCGACCGCGGCCCCCTCCTCGTCGCAGCGCCGCCACTGCGCCAGCACGGCGGCCGCGTTGGCCCGCGGGTCGGCGATGGTGGTCGGGACCGTGCAGGCGGCCACCCGCGCGAAGCCCTGGTCGTACACCGAGTCGAAGTCCACGGTGCGAGTGTGCCAAACCCGCCTGCTCGGCGGGCCGGGACGTCCGGACTAGCCTGGGGAGCGGTCCGGGGACTCCATCCGGGAGCCTCGAGAACACAGTGCGAGGACATCATGAGCGAGACCACCGCGCCGTACGGCGCCGGCGCCGGCGGGGACGCAGCCAGGCCCGCCAAGCGCGTGCGCACCCACCACCTGCGCGAGATGAAGGAGCGCGGGGAGAAGTGGGCGATGCTCACCGCCTACGACATGTACACCGCCGCCACGTTCGACGAGGCCGGCATCCCGGTGCTCCTGGTGGGTGACTCCGCCTCCAACAACGTCTACGGCAACGAGACCTCGCTGCCGGTGACCGTCGACGAGCTGCTGCCGCTGGTGCGGGCGGTCACCCGCTCGGCGCGCCGCGCGATGGTGGTGGCCGACCTCCCGTTCGGCTCCTACCAGGCCTCCCCCGAGCAGGCCTTCCACACCTCCGTGCGGTTCATGAAGGAGGCGAACGCGCACGCGGTCAAGCTCGAGGGCGGCGCCGAGATGGCCGGCCAGGTCGAGCTGCTCACCCGGTCCGGGATCCCGGTGATGGCCCACATCGGCTTCACCCCGCAGTCCGAGCACAACCTCGGCGGCTACCGGGTGCAGGGCCGCGGCGGGGCCGGCGCCCGACTGCTCGCGGACGCGCAGGCACTGGAGGCGGCCGGAGCGTTCGCCGTCGTGATGGAGATGGTGCCCGGCGAGGTGGCGGCCGAGATCACCAAGACGCTGGCGATCCCGACGATCGGCATCGGCGCCGGCGTGGACTGCGACGCGCAGGTGCTGGTGTGGCAGGACATGGCCGGGCTGCGGACCGGGCGGATGCCGCGGTTCGTCAAGCAGTACGCCGACCTGCACTCGGTGCTGCGCACGGCCGCCGAGGAGTACGCCGCGGACGTGGCGGCCGGCACCTTCCCCGGACCGGAGCACACCTTCTGAGCCGACGGCCCAGCAGGCCGACCGCTCAGGCGGCGGCCGTGGCGACCACGGCCGCGAACCAGACCACGGTCGCCACGACCGGCAGCGCGACGACGGCGACCGGGCGCCGGGTGAACCAGCGCAACGCGACGACGAGCAGCCCCAGCCACACCAGCGGCAGCACGAGGCTGGTGACCGGGCCGGGGAGGGCGACCGCGGCGTACCCGTAGAGGAACGCGGTGACCGCCATCCCGCCCACCCCGATGAACGGGCCGGACCGGCTCAGGTCGTGCTGCGTGCGGCGGCGGCTCAGTCCTCCGCCTTCGCGTCGTCGTTCCAGTCCGGGTCGTTGTCCCAGTCCTCGTTGCGCTCGGCGACCTTGTCCAGCGCCCGCTCCGCCTCCGCCGCGGTGGCGTAGGGGCCGAGCCGGTCCTGGTTGCGGCAGCCGTCGCGGCCCTCGACCGTGTGGTGGTTCAGGCAGAACCAGAACTGCTCGTCGTCGCTCATCGTTGCGCTCCTCGCTGCCCTAGGGGCCGGTGTACCTGCTGCCGAGGGCGAAACTACACGAGGTCCTCGAGGCTGCCCTCGGCCTCGGCGAGCCGGCGCTCGACGCGCAGCACGCCGACCTCGTGCTCGGCGTCCCCCGACATCACCGCGGCCAGCCGCAGGTGCGGCAGCGCGGCGGCGTACCGGGACCGCCGCTCCAGGACCCGGCCCAGCGCGAAGCGGGCCCACACGTCGGTGGGGCACTCCTCGACCAGCACCACGAGCTCGCTCTCGGCGTGGTCGAGCTGAGCGGTCTGGAAGTACGCCCAGGCCCGCAGCGTGCGCAGGCTCGTCGAGCCCGGCTCGGCGTCGATGGCCGGGTCGAGCAGCTCGATGGCAGTGCGCGGGTCGCGCTCCTCCAGGAGCTGCCAGGCACGGCGGTAGGCCTCGGCGGGGTGCCGCTCGAAGGCGGGTGGCTTGACGGTCATGGCTGTCCCCTTTCCCAACTTCTCCGCCAACACCGGACGCCGCGCTCCGATTCCCGAGGGCGCTCGCGTGGGGTCGACGGACGCGCCGTCCGTGCACGACGTGCACCCTCAGCGTCGGACCAGGAGCTCCGCGATCGCGGAAGGGCACGACGAGGTAGACGGCGATGCCGAAGTACAACGCCATTGAGACCTCCGGCAGCGCGAGACCGACGAGGATCGCGATCACGTGACCGCCGGCGACGGGCAGAAGCCGATGGGGTGTGTTCTGCACGTCCTCCCCGTCCGTGGTGGGCGTGGGGTAGAGATGCTCACGGCGGGCCCAGGCGCACACCGCCGCGCCCAGCAGGCGGATCGTCAGGAGGGTCAGCCCGTAGAGCGTGACCGCGCCCGGGATCGAGTGGGTCACCGCGGCGCCATCACCCGGCCTGACCACTCGACCCACCTCGGTACGACGGGTTGCGCCTACCAGGCCCAAGGTCCCGGCAAGGCCTTCGCGTCATCGCTCGGCGGAGATCAGGCCGTCGTGGCCCCCACCGGGGCGACCTCAGGCGTGATGGCGAGCTGGCACCGGCCGTGCTCGCGGCCGTTCCGAGATGTGGCGCCGCCGAGCTACGCCGCGCCTCCTGATCAGCGACTCCGATCGTGACCAACGACCCTGTCCGTCGGCGCGCTCGCTTCCTACGGTTGCGTAGCGCGAAGTCCCCCTCCCTCGCGAGCGTGAGGAAGGTGGGTGTGCGCCGAGAAGGAACTCGACATGGCAAGCCCGAAGCAGCCTTCGGAGGACGACGCATGGCAAGCGCACACCCGCACGGCAGGCTGCGATGGATCCCGCTCGCGTGGACTGCGCTCTCCGTCTCCCTGCTTGTGACCGGGTGTGGCAACAGCACTCCTGCCTACTGCACCGACGCCGACAAGTTGAAGTCGTCGCTCCAGCAGATGGGGAAGGTCGACATCAGCAAGAACGGCCTCAGCTCGCTGCAGACCGCAGTGACGAGCGTCGAAAGCAACGCGAACGCACTCGTCCAGGAAGCAAGGTCCGCCTTCGCCCCGCAGACCAAGGCGCTGCAAGACTCCCTGTCCGGCCTGAAGAGCGCGGTCGAGTCAGTCGCGAGCCAGCCTTCCGTCGCGGCGCTACAGAGCGTCAAGTCCTCGCTCACGAAGGTCCAGAGCTCGGCCAGCGCACTGGAGTCCGCCGTATCGAGCAAGTGCTCGTAGCGAGGACACCGCCCTTGGAGTCCATCCAGGCACCGGGCAGCGACTGCGCCCTTCGAAGGCGGGGGCGAGGGTGAGCGCTCCCATGCGAGGGTCGTCCGCTCCGTCTTCGGCGAAGAGGGACCGCTACCGCTCGGAGACCTGGTCGAAGAAGGTGCCGGGATCTCCCTGGGCGAAGGTGCGCAGCCACTCGGCATGAGGCCGACAGGTCCGCATCACCGCTTCGGCGCCGTCGACCAGCAGTCGCAACGCCACGTCGGCACGTCGAGAGCACGGCGGGATGTCGCATGGAGTTACGGACTCATCCATGCCGCCCAGTACCCGAATGGCTCTCGGTGAAACGGGCGCACGACCCGGCGGATCAGTCCGGCCGGCGCGCGGCCCCTGCCGTGCGCCGTGAGGGATGAGCCGGCCTGTAGGCCGGGTTCTGTCTCCGTGCGCCTCGCGGCACATCGGTGGGCGACCATCCATCTAGGACTGCCGTTGCCGACAGCCTCGTGCGGCCTACCCGCGAGCTCGGGCGGGCCGCCCTCGAACGCTCACGCGGAGACCCGGCTGACCGGATCCCCTTCTTGGCCTTGCTCCTGGTGGGGTTTACCTAGCCGCTCCGGTCACCCGGAGCGCTGGTGGTCTCTTACACCACCGTTTCACCCTTACCGCCCCGCCGAGGCGGGGAGGCGGTCTGTTCTCTGTGGCACTGTCCCGCGGGTCACCCCGGGTGGGTGTTGCCCACCACCTTGCCCTGTGGAGCCCGGACCTTCCTCGACGAGTCACCTCGCCGCGGCCGCCCGGCCGGCTCATCCGCCGCCAGTCTAGGGCACCGTCCGGGGCTCCTGCTCACAGCTCGAAGCGGACGGTGCGGGTGCGGGTGTCCGCCTCGACCAGGGTGGCCTCGACGTCGGCGCCGAGCGGCAGGTCCGAGCCGGACCGGACCCGGGCCTCCACGGCCGGCTCGCGGACCACGATGTCGCCGCGGGTGGGGTCCTTCTCCTCGAGCTGGACGACCACCCCGGCGAAGGTCTCCCCGACGTGCGGGTGCAGCACGGTCGCCTCCACCAGGTCCAGGACGGCGCGCTCGTAGCGGTGCGCACGCTGCCCCGAGGACTGCATGGTCGCGGGCAGGTCGGCGAGCCGCTCCAGCACCCACGACGGCACCTCGGTCCCGGCGCACAGGGCGACGCAGACCTCGCCCGCGTACCGGTCGACGAGCCGGCGCAGCGGCGCGGTGACGTGGGCGTACTCCGAGGCCAGCGCCGCGTGCTCGGGCTGCTCGGGCGTCTCCCCGTTGAAGCCGACGTAGCCCGAGCCGCGCAGCAGCCGGGCGCAGGCCACGACCATCGCGGCGTGCCGCGGCAGGTCCGGGTCCAGCGAGCGGATGAAGTCGGGGTAGAGCAGCTCGGCGGGCCACTCGATCCCCAGCGCCTTGGCGGTGCGGTGCAGCCGCTGTACGTCGCGGGGGTCCGGCGGCGGCAGCGTGCGCAGCAGACCCACCCGCGCGTAGACCATCAGCGACGCGGCGGCCATCCCGGTGAGCAGCGAGATCTGGGCGTTCCACTCCTCCACCGGCAGCATCCGCCGGAAGACGAGCGTCCAGCGGTCCCCGTCGATGTCGATCTCCTGCTCGGGCAGCGGCAGCGACACCCCGCCGCGGGCGGCCTCCCGCCGCTTGCGCAGCTCCCCGACCTCGGCGAGCAGGTCGACCAGCTCGCCGGCCTCCCCCGCGTCGTAGGCCTTCTGGAGCGACTCGTAGTCGAGCTTGGCGCGGCTGCGGACCAGCGCCCGCTCGACGTGCACGTCGGTGCCCTCCCCCTCCGCGTCGACCTTGATGGTCCACAGCAGCGCCGGCCGGTTGGCGTCGGGCAGCAGCGACGCCGAGCCCTCGGAGATCACGACGGGGTGCAGCGGCACCTTCGTGCCGGCGCCGTACAGCGTCTCCCCGCGCCGGTGCGCCTCCTCGTCGACGGGGTCGCCCGGCGCCACGAACGCCGCCACGTCGGCGATGGCGTAGTGCACGACGTACCCGTCGCCGTCGCGCTCGATGTGCACCGCCTGGTCGAGGTCCCTCGAGCTCGCGGGGTCGATGGTCACGAACGGGATGTCGCTGCGGTCGAGCTCGGGCAGCCGGGGCTGGGCGGCCGCCCGCGCGGCCGCGGTCTCGACCTCCGCGCTGAACTCGGGGGTCACCTCGAGCTCGTCCTGGATGACGGCGATGCCGTCGCGTAGCGCGTCGCCGTCCGCGTGCAGCACCTTCACGACTCGTCTCGGCACGCGCATCCACCCCTCGGTTCGGTCGGTCCGGGTCAGCATAGGGTGACGTGGTGCTGATCCTGCTGCCTCCGTCCGAGGGAAAGGCCTCCCCGCGGCGGGGCCGGCCGCTGGACCTGCCCGGCCTCGGATTCCCCGCCCTCGAGCCGCACCGTGCCGAGGTGCTCGACGCCCTCGTCTCGCTGTGTACGACGGACGAGCCCGCCGCCGCGGCCGCGGTGCTCGGGCTCGGCCCCACCCAGGCCGACGCGGTGGCCGCGAACGCGCGGCTGGCCGAGGCCCCTACGGCGCGCGCCGACCGGGTCTACAGCGGGGTGCTCTACGAGGCCCTCGACCTGCCGTCGCTGGAGGGTGCCGCGCGCCGCCGGGCCACCTCGTGGCTGGCGGTCACCTCGGGCCTGTTCGGGCTGCTCCGGCCGGCCGACCGGATCCCGGCCTACCGGCTCTCCGGCGACGTCGCGCTGCCGGGTCTGGGCACCGTGTCGACGTACTGGAGCCGGCGCCTGGACGACACCGTGCGCGCCGCCGCCGGACGCGGTCTGGTCGTCGACCTGCGCTCCTCGACGTACGCGTCGTTCTGGCGGCCCGCACCCGACCTGGCCCGCCGGGTGGTGACCGTGCGGGTGCTGCACGAGGTGGACGGCACCCGCAAGGTGGTCTCGCACTTCAACAAGGCCACCAAGGGCCGGCTGGTCCGGGCACTGCTCGAGGACGGCACCGCACCGGGCAGCCCGGCCCGCTTCGCGGACCACCTGGGCGCCCTGGGCTGGAAGGTCGAGCCGGGACCGGCCGACCGGCACGGCAGCCGGCTCGACGTGGTCGTCAGCGACCTGTGACGACGCCCTCGGTCGGGCGCGCGTTGAACATCCGCATCGCGGCGTTGCCGTCGTCGAAGAAGGACAGCACGGTCACCGACGCGGGCGCCATCTCCATCCGGTAGACCGACTCCAGCGGCGCGCCGAGCGCCCGGGCCACCAGCACCTTGATCGGCGTCACGTGGCTGACCACCAGCACCGTCCGGCCGGCGTACTCGCCCAGCAGCCGGTCCAGGCTGGCCAGCACCCGCTTCTCGACCCCGCGGAAGGACTCCCCGCCGCCGGGCGGGTGGTCCAGCGAGCCGAGCCAGGCGTCCAGGTCGTCGGGGTGGCGCTGCTGGATCTCCGCGAAGGTCATCCCGTCCCAGAAGCCGAACTCCATCTCGGCGAGGCCATCCTCGGTGACCAGCGGCCGGCCCAGCCGGGCGCCGATGATCTCCGCGGACTCGTAGGTCCGTCGCACCGGTGAGGAGACCACCACGTCGATCTCCTCGGCCAGCGGGGACAGCCAGTCTGCGGTCGCCCGGATCTGCGCCCGGCCCTCCTCGGCCAGGCCCGGGTTGCTGCCTCCCAGGCCGCCGGAGAAGCGCTTGTCGACCGTGTGCGGGGTGACCCCGTGCCGGACCAGCACCAGCGTGGTGGGGGTGCCGTGCCCGGACCAGCCGCGGGCCGGGGCGGCCGGCCGCTCGGGCACCGGTGCGGCCTCGGGGCTCGCCACCTGGGCGGGGGGCCGGGCGGGCGTCGGGCGCGGTGCCCGGCCCGCCTGCGCGTCGAGCGCCTCGTTGAGGATCCGGTCGGCGTGCTCGTTCTGCTCCCGCGGGATCCAGGTGTACGTCGTGCCAGGTGGCGCGAGCTGCTTGGCCCGCATCGCCAGCGGCCGCATGTCCGGGTGCTTGATCCGCCAGCGGCCCGACATCTGCTCGACCACGAGCTTGGAGTCCATCCGGACCTCGAGGTCGGCCTCCGGGGTGTGCTCGTGGAAGAGCTCGAGCCCGGCGATCAGGCCGGAGTACTCCGCGACGTTGTTGGTCGCGGTGCCGAGGCACTCGGCCCGTTCGGCGACCACCTCGCGGGTCTCCGCGTCGAGCAGCACCGCGCCGTACGCCGCCGGCCCGGGGTTGCCCCGGGAGCCGCCGTCCGCCTCGACCAGCACGGCGCGATGGGCGGCCATCAGATCCCGGACTCGGCCGTCCGCACCAGGATCCGGTCGCACTCCTCGCAGCGCAGCACCTCGTCCGTCGGCGCCTTCGCGATCGAGCCGAGGTCGGCCGCGGTCAGCTCGAGGCTGCACCCGCTGCACCGGCGCTGGCGCAGCACCGCGGCCCCGACACCGCCCTTCTGGGTGCGGATCCGCTCGTAGAGCGCGAGCAGGTCCGCGGGCACGCCCTCGGCGGTCACCTTGCGCTCCCGGGTCGCGGTCGCGGCCAGCTCGGTGACCTCGCCGGCCTGCTTGTCGCGGCTGGCGACGAGCGCGGCCGCCTGGTCGTCGATCTCGGCCAGCCGGGCGTCCAGGCGGACCTTGTCGGCCTGCGCGAGCTCCAGGCGCTCCATCACCTCGAGCTCGGTGTCCTCGAGGTCGCCGATCCGGCGGGCCAGGGAGACCAGCTCCTGCTGCATGTGAGCGAGGTCCTTGGGATTGGTGACCAGGCCCTTGTCCATCCGTTCCTGGTCGCGGTTCCGGCGGGTCTTGACCTGCTCGACGTCGGCGTCGGCCTTGCGCTGCTCGCGGACCAGGTCGTCGACCGCGATCTGCGCGTCGCGCGCCTTGCCGTCCACCTCGGACCGCTCGGCCGCGAGGGCCGCGAGCTCCTTGGTCTCCGGCAGGCTGTTCAGCCGGTGTCGGTAGAGGTCGAGCTTCGAGTCGAGCTCCTGGACGTCCAGCAGCTTGAGCTGCGAGAAGGCGTCGGCTTTCAGCGTGTGCTCCTCAGGTATCTGTCTCTGGCGGGCGCCGGTCGGGTCAGCGGTCGACCCAGAAGGTCCACGGATCGGTGACGAGGGCGCTGACCCGGGTCTCCACCGTATCCCCCCGCCGCCGGACCGCGTCCAGCAACTTGCGTTCGACCACCGGCAGCCAGGTCCACTCCGCCGCCCAGTGCGCGACGTCGATGAGCGCCGGGCCGTCGTGCTCGAGGAACTCCCCGGCCCGGTGGTGGCGCAGGTCGGAGGTCACGTAGACGTCGGCGTCGGTGCCGCGCACGGTGTCCAGCATGAAGTCGCCGGACCCGCTGCCGACCACGACGGTCCGGACGCGTCGGTCCGGGTCGCCCGCCACCCGCACGCCGTGCGCCGTCGCCGGCAGCGCCGCCGACACCCGGGCAGCGAAGTCCCGCAGCGTGGTGGGCTCCGCGAGCCGTCCGATCCGTCCGTGCCCGCGGGACGCGCGTCGGGCGCTCGGGGCGGGCTCCCGGACGTCGTACGCCGCGGCGTCGTCCGTGGCCACCACGACCTGCGGGTCGAGGATGCCCACCGCCCGGGCCAGCGACTCGTTGACCCCGTCGGCCGGGACGTCGGCGTTGGTGTGCGCGGTGAGCAGCGCCGTCCCGGTCCGCTGGAGCCGGTGCACGACCCGGCCCTTGGGCGTGGTCGCCGCGACACCGTGCACCGGGCTGAGCAGCAGCGGGTGGTGGCAGACCACGAGGTCGGCTTCCCAGGCGAGCGCCTCGTCGACGACCGCCGACGCCGGGTCGACGGCGAACAGCACCCGGCCGACCGGCTGCTCCGGGTCGCCGCAGACCAGGCCGACCGCGTCCCAGTCCTCGGCCCAGGCCGGGTCGTACCAGCCGTCGAGCAGGGCGGTCACGTCGGACAGGCGCAGGCTCATGCGGGAAGCCTAGTGGCGGCCCGGGAGGCCGGTCCGCGACCGGGACCGGCGGCACCCGTCCGTGATCGGGGCGCCGCCGGGGCCGTGTCCGCGTCTCGCGGGAGCCAGGTGGTCCGTACCGGCTGGGGCACCGGTCCGTACCGGTCGCTTGACGGTTCAGGCGTGAAAGCGAACCTGACAGGCGCTCAGCAGGTAAAGGTTTCCGAATTTCCTGGCTTTCCTCTGACATCGAGCGTGGCCAGGTTGTTGAATAGTCATTGCAACGACCGCTGGTGACCCGAGACGCCAGCGGTCGTTGTTTGCATCGGGGCGGCCCCGCGCCGGGCTCGCCGACGCTCGCGTAGGCTGTCCCGCGCTCCGCCCGGCCGATGACTCCGGCCGACCTCTCCGGGCGGACCAGGGCGTATAGCTCAGCGGTAGAGCACCTCCCTTACAAGGAGGTGGTCGCAGGTTCGATCCCTGCTGCGCCCACCGCTCCCCCGACGGTCCGCGTCGGCTCAGGCGACGCCCGCGAGCACGCGGGCCTGCTCCTCGAGGTCACGCGCCTCCGGCATCGCGTTGTGCACGCTCCAGCGGAGCACGCCGTCCCTGTCGACGATGAACGTCGAGCGGTCCGAGCAGCCGACCTTCTCGTTGAACACGCCGTAGGCCCGCGCCACCTCGCCGTGCGGCCAGAAGTCGGAGAGCAGCGGGAAGGTCAGCCCGTCCTGGTCGGCGAAGGCGCGCAGCGCGAACTTCGGGTCGCAGGAGACCGCGAGGAGCTGGACCCCGTCGGACTCGAACGTCGGCAGGCTGTCGCGGACGGCGCACAGCTCGCCCGTGCACACGCCGCTGAAGGCGAACGGGTAGAACATCACCACGACCGCCTTCTCCCCCCGGTACGACGACAGGGTCACCGTCGCGCCGTGCTGGTCGCGCAGCTCGAAGTCCGGGGCGGTCTGGCCGATCTCGAGGGTCATGCGTTCTCCTTGGTGGTGGTGTCGCCGGTCGTGCCCGGGTCGGCGTCGTCGTCGGTGTCGCCGTCGGGGTCGCCGTCGTCGGCCAGCACCCGCTTGAGCACCTTGCCGGTGGCGTTGCGGGGCAGCTCGTCGACGAAGACGATCTCCCGCGGCACCTTGTAGCGGGCGAGGTTCTGCTTCACGAGGTCCTTGAGCTCGTCCTCGGTGGCCTCGGCGCCGTCGGCCAGGACCACGAAGGCCCGCAGCCGCTTGCCGTAGTCGGCGTCGTCCACGCCGATCGCGGCCACGTCGTCGACGGCGGCGTGGCGGTGCAGGCAGTCCTCGACCTCCTTGGGGAAGACGTTCTCCCCGCCGGACACGATCATCTCGTCGTCGCGGCCCTCGACGATCAGCCGGCCGCCGTCGTCGAAGCGGCCGACGTCGCCGGTGGCCATCAGCCCGTCGACGAGATCCTTGCTGCCGCCGCCGGTGTAGCCCTCGAACAGGATGCTGTTGCCGACGAAGATCCGGCCGGCCTCCCCCTGCGGGAGCTCCTGGCCGTGCTCGTCGAGGATCTTCACGACCGTCGCGAACGGCGCCCGGCCCGCCGTACCCGGGGCCTCGCGGAGGTCGGCGGGAGAGGCGACCGTGGCGTAGGCGACCTCGGTCGAGCCGTAGACGTTGTAGAGGTGGTCGCCGAACTGGTCCATCCAGTCGGTGCCGAGGTCGCCGGGGAGCGCCGAGCCGGAGGCCGCGACCACCTGGACCTTGGACAGGTCGTAGGAGTCCCGGGTCTGCTTCGGCAGCTGCATGATCCGCTGGAGCATCACCGGGATGACCACGAGCGAGTCGCAGTCCTCCTCGACGAGCGTCCGCAGGCAGGACTCCGGGTCGAACTTGCGGCGTAGCACGACGGTGGAGCCGAGCAGCATCGAGAGCGCGAAGTGCGCCCAGCCCCAGGTGTGGAACAGCGGCGCGGCGACGTGGGTGCGCCAGCCGGACCGCAGCGGCAGCCGGGACAGCAGCGCGGTCGCGGCCTCGACGCCGGCGTCGCTGCGCGGGGCGCCCTTGGGGGTGCCGGTGGTGCCCGAGGTCAAGATGATCACCCGGCTGGCCTTCGCAGGCGCGTCGTGCTCGCGCGGGGAGCCGGAGGCGATCAGCGACTCCAGGGAGTCGTCGCCCCGGTCCGGGTCGTCGACCCAGCCGAGGATCCGGTCGCGGGCGTCGGACTTCTCCAGGAGCCCGGTGAACTCCTCGTCGTGGATCACCACCCGGGGGTCCTCCCGGTCCAGCACGTCCACGAGCTGGGGGCCGGCGAAGGCGGTGTTGAGGTAGAGGATGTCGGCGCCGAGCTTGGCGGCGGCGATGCTGGCGTCCACGAAGCCGCGGTGGTTGCGGCACATGATCGCGACCCCGTCGCCCGGGCCGACGCCGCGGGTGCGCAGCGCGTCCGCGAGCCGGTTGCTGCGCTCGTGCAGCTCGCCGAAGGTGAGCTCCCCGAGCTCGTCCACCACCCCGAGCCGGTCCGGGACCAGGATCGCCATCGAGGCGAACCCGCCGGCGGGGCCGGCGCCCCAGCGCAGCAGCGTGGTGCCGACCCGGGCCAGCCGGTGCGGCGGGTAGGGCCGCAGCACGCCGGCCCGGCCGAGCACCCGGAGCATGGTGGGAGCCTGGCCTACCAGACCGAGTGCTTTCGCGACGTGCGGCAACGCGACCTCCTGGAGCATGGGCGATGTGACCGACCGGTAACCGGGGGGCAACAGTGCCATGCCTGGTCACCGCGCGGCCATCCGGCTGTCCGGCCCTGCGGTCGGTGGCACTGCCGTCAGCGGCACCGTCCACGGGGCGCTGCGGTCAGTGCGCCACCTTCGGGGCCACCAGGCGGGTCGCGGACCAGTCCTGGCTGACCGCCGCGGTCGTGGTCGTGGCGAGCCCCGCCACGGGGGCGGCCTCGGCGATGTCGGCCGGGTCGACGGCCAGCGGGCGGCCGACCTTCGGGGTCAGCAGCCAGATCACCCCGCCGGCGACCAGGTCGGTCAGCGAGTCGACCAGCGTGTCGACCAGGTCCCCGTCGTTGTCGCGCCACCACAGCAGGACGGACTCCACGACGTTGCCGTAGTCCCCGTCGACCATGTCGGCGTCGATGGTGTTCTCGATCTCGACCCGGAGGCCGTCGTCGACGTCCTCGTCCCAGCCGAGCTCCTGGACGACCATCCCGGTCTTCAGTCCCAGCCGCTCTCCGGCGTTCTGGGTGGCGGTGCCTTCGTGGCCACCCGCGGTCGCGCTCACGTCTCTCCTCCAGATCTGGTTGCCCGGTCCCGTGTGCTGCGACCGGTGCTCTGCCGTGCTTGCGCGTAGTCCACCGGAAGTGGACCCGGTGCGCAAGACCGTCAGGTGCAGGCCAGGCTAGTGGCACCGGGCCCCAGGCGCCGAGGATCCCCTCACTCCGGGCCCCTCCGCGACGCCTCTGGCGGGTACCCGACGTCGTACACCAGATCCGCGAACCCGCCGTTGCGGCGCACCTCGCGCAGGGACAGCCCCTCGATCCGGCGCGGCAGCAGCGGCGCCCCCGAGCCGAGCGTGACCGGGGCGATGCTGACCCGCACCTCGTCGAGCAGCCCGGCGTCGTGGAAGCAGCCGACCAGCTCGCCGCCACCCACCAGCCACACGTTGCGTCCCGCGGCCGCGGCGACCGCCTCGGCGTGCACGGGCGCCACGTCGCCGGCGACGAAGCGGAGGTCCGCACCGGGGACGGCGGGCAGGTCCCGGTGGGTGAACACCCAGCAGGGCCGGTCGGCGTAGGAGGACCGCCACCGCTCCGGGTGCGCGAGCAGGTCCTCGTGCTCCACCACCCAGGTGTACGTCGTCGCGCCCATCACCAGTGCGCCCACGCCGCCGAGGAACGCCTCCCAGCGCGGCGCGGCGTCCTCGCCCTGCGGCACCGGGAACAGCCAGTCCAGCGAGTTGCCGGTGTCGGCGATGAAGCCGTCGAGCGTGGTGGCGGTGAGGTACTGGGTCACGGTCACCCTGCTGATCCTGGCAGCGTCGGGACGCTCCGGCCAGCCTCCCGTGTCCGACGTACTGACGGGTAGATTTCCTGGGTGCGTCCGGCGTGACACGATGAACTCTCGGCACCCGCGACCCGGGCGCCCCCGCAGCACAAGTCATCGGGCACACGAGCACGAGAGCAGAGGAATCGTGGCAACAGGTTCTGAGCAGTCCTCCACCCAGGCAGTCGGCCGTCCCCAGGTCATCCACGAGGGACTTCCGACCCAGCTTCCCGACATCGACCCGGAGGAGACCCGGGAGTGGCTCGAGTCGTTCGACGCCATGGTCGACGACCGGGGCCGCGGTCGGGCGCGCTACGTGATGCTCCGGCTGCTGGAGCGGGCGCGCGAGCAGAGCGTCGGCGTGCCTGCGCTGCGCAGCACCGACTACATCAACACGATCGCCCCCGAGCGCGAGCCGTGGTTCCCCGGCGACGAGGACATCGAGCGCCGGATCCGCGCCTTCCTGCGCTGGAACGCCGCGGTCATCGTCTCGACGGCCAACCGCAAGGGCCTCGAGGTCGGCGGTCACATCGCGACCTACCAGTCCTCGGCGTCGCTGTACGAGGTCGGGTTCAACCACTTCTTCCGCGGCAAGGACCACGAGGGCGGTGGCGACCAGATCTACATCCAGGGCCACGCCTCCCCCGGCATCTACGCCCGGGCGTTCCTCGAGGGCCGGCTCAACGAGACCCAGCTCTCCCGCTTCCGCCAGGAGGTGCAGCACGGCGTGGGCCAGGGCCTCTCGTCGTACCCGCACCCGCGGCTGATGCCGGACTTCTGGGAGTTCCCGACCGTGTCGATGGGGCTGACCGCCCTGAACGCGATCTACCAGGCCCGCTTCAACCGCTACCTGTCGAACCGCGGCGTCAAGGACACCAGCCAGCAGCACGTGTGGGCGTTCCTCGGAGACGGTGAGATGGGCGAGCCCGAGTCGCTCGGCGCGATCGGCGTCGCGGCCCGCGAGGAGCTCGACAACCTGACCTTCGTCGTGAACTGCAACCTCCAGCAGCTCGACGGACCGGTGCGCGGCAACGGCAAGATCATCCAGGAGCTCGAGGCCACCTTCCGCGGGGCCGGCTGGAACGTCATCAAGGTGGTCTGGGGCCGCGAGTGGGACGACCTGCTCGCCCGCGACGTCGACGGCGTGCTGGTCAACCAGATGAACAGCACTCCCGACGGGCAGTTCCAGACCTACTCGGTCGAGAGCGGCGACTACATCCGCGACCACTTCTTCGGCGGCGACCCGCGGCTGCGCAAGATGGTCGAGCACATGAGCGACGAGCAGATCGTCAAGCTCCCCCGCGGCGGCCACGACTACCGCAAGGTCTACTCGGCCTTCGACGCGGCCAGCAAGCACGTCGGCCAGCCGACCGTGATCCTGGCGCACACCATCAAGGGCTGGACGATCGACGCCCTCGAGGGCAAGAACGCCACGCACCAGATGAAGAAGCTCACCAACGCCGACCTGAAGACCTTCCGGGACCGGCTGTACCTGCCGATCACCGACAAGCAGATCGACGAGTCCGAGGTCGCGCCGTTCTTCCACCCCGGCCAGGACGCGCCCGAGATCGAGTACATGATGGAGCGGCGTCGCCAGCTCGGCGGGTCGCTGCCCAAGCGGGTGAACCGCTCCAAGCTGCTGAAGCTGCCCGGCGACGAGGTCTACTCCGAGCTCAAGCAGGGCTCGGGCAAGCAGGCCATCGCCACCACCATGGCGCTGGTCCGGCTGTTGCGCGACCTGATGCGGGACAAGGAGATCGGCCCCCGCATCGTGCCGATCGCGCCCGACGAGTACCGCACCTTCGGCATGGACGGCATGTTCCCGACCGCCAAGGTCTACAACCCGATGGGCCAGCGCTACGAGTCGGTCGACCGCAACATGCTGCTGGCCTACAAGGAGTCCGCGCAGGGCCAGATGCTGCACGAGGGCATCTCCGAGGCGGGCGCGATGGCGTCGGCGACGGCTGCCGGCTCGGCGTACACCACGCACGGCGAGCACATGATCCCCTTCTACCTCTTCTACTCGATGTTCGGCTTCCAGCGCACCGGCGACTCGATCTGGGCGATGGCCGACCAGCTGGCCCGCGGCTTCCTGATCGGTGCCACGGCCGGCCGGACGACGCTGACCGGTGAGGGCCTGCAGCACGCGGACGGCCACTCGCCGCTGCTCGCCGCGACCAACCCGGCCGTCGTGCACTACGACCCGGCGATGGCCTACGAGATCAGCTACATCGTCCAGGACGGCCTCCGCCGGATGTACGGCGAGAGCGAGGGCCACCCCGAGGGCGAGAGCGTCATCTACTACATGACGGTCTACAACGAGCCGACCGTGCAGCCCAAGGAGCCCGACAACCTCGACGTGGACGGGCTGCTGCGCGGCATCTACCACGTCGCCGTCCCGCCCGAGGTGACCAGCGGCGGCAGCGTCCCGCGGGTGCAGCTGCTCGCCTCCGGCGTCGGGTTCCCCTGGATCACGCACGCCGCGCAGATGCTGGCCGAGGACTGGGGCGTCGCCGCGGACACCTGGTCGGTGACCTCGTGGAACGAGCTGGCCCGCGACGGCGTCGCCGCCGAGGAGTGGAACCTGCTGCACCCCTCCGAGCCGGCCCGGGTGCCCTACGTGACCGAGAAGCTCAAGGAGGCCGAGGGGCCGATCGTGGCGGTGAGCGACTACATGCGCGCCGTACCGAACCAGATCGCGAAGTGGGTGCCGGGCGACTACCACGCCCTCGGCGCCGACGGCTTCGGGTTCGCCGACACCCGCCCGGCCGCCCGGCGGTTCTTCCACATCGACGCCCAGTCGGTCGTCGTCCAGGCCCTCCAGGCCCTCGCCCAGCGGGGCGAGGTCAAGCCGGAGGTGGTCCAGGAGGCCTTCGACAAGTACAGGATCGACGACCCGACCGCGGTCCGTGGGGTCAAGCAGGAGGGCGGCGACGCCTGAGTCGCCCGGATCGGGGCGCCAGGAAGGAGCCCCCGCGGTGCGCGAGCGCCGCGGGGGCTCCCGTCCGGTCAGGCGATCTCGGCCTGCGTCACCGGGGTGACCGCGCCCGCGACCGGGACCTGAGGCCCGCTGCGCAGCAGCGCACGCCAGCGGCCGCGGTGGTATGACGCCGCCGGGTGGGACCGGATGAACTCGTCGAGGAGCTTCACGAACCGCTGCGGGTGGTCCTTGTGCGGGAAGTGCCCGGCGTTCGCGATCACCTCGACGGTGGCCCCGGGCGCGAACTCCGCGGCGAGCCCCGCGTGCTTGACCGGGATCACCGCGTCCTCGGTGCCCCAGATGACGCACATCGGCATCGCCTGGGTCAGGTAGGCCCGGTCGACCATCGTGACGATCTGGCCGCGCCAGTCCACGACCGCCGAGACCACGTGCCGGATCGCCCGGCGTGCCTGCGGGTCCTTGAAGGAGTCGACGATCGCGGCGACCTCGTCCAGGTCGCGTGCGGGCGGGGCCCCGCTGGCGGCCAGGGCGCGCAGGCCCAGGGTGGTGAGCTGGCGGACACCGGGCAGCGTGACCAGGCCCATCGCCTGGTGGAAGCCCGGCAGCGTGATCGCGCGGATCGCGGGCGTGACCTCCGGGCCGAGGCCGCCGGGCGCGACCAGGACCATCCGCTCGGTGCGCTCGGGGAACTGGTAGGCGAACTGCATCGCGACACCCCCGCCGAAGCTGTGCCCGACGACGGTCACCTTGTCGACGCCCAGCACGGTCAGCAGGTCCCGCATCCCGTTCGCGTAGCCGCCGACGCTGTAGTCCGCGCGCGGCTTGGCCGACAGCCCGTGCCCGAGCAGGTCGGGCGCGATCACCGTGTAGCGCCGGGAGAGGGCGGCCAGCACCGGCTGCCAGGTGGTGTGGTCGCAGCCGAGACCGTGCAGCAGGAGCAGCGCAGGACCGGTGCCCGCCTTGACGAAGGCTCGCTTGTGACCGTGGATCGTCAGGTACTGGACCTCGAGCGAGTTGGCCATGGTGCTCCTCACCGGGACGCGTGAGGTTAATTCAACCAGAACGGCGCCCCACCACGGCATGAACCCCTGGTGCGCCAGGGGATCCCGCCGATCGGACAGGTCCACGACCCCCTCGTCGCGCAGGTGGCAATAGGCTCACGGTATGACGGGAGCAGACGGGTCCGACCGCGAGGCGATCGCCCGGCAGCTGCAACGCTCGGTGGGCGCCCTCACCACGTCCACGGTGACCCGGATGGAGCGGGACATGCCGTGGTTCCGGGGGCTCTCGGCCGAGGACCGCTCCTGGATCGGCCTGATCGTGCAGGCCGGCATCCAGGCGTTCGTGATCTGGTACCAGGAGCCCGACGGCTCCTCCCCCGTCACGGCGGAGGTGTTCGGCGCCGCTCCCCGCGCACTGACGGGTGTTGTGAGCCTCCACCAAACCGTCGAGATGGTACGGCTGACCATCGAGATCGTCGAGGAGAACATCGTGGAGACCGTCGGCGAGCAGGACGCGCCCTCGGTCCGCGACTCGATCGTGCGCTATGCCCGCGAGGTCGCCTTCGCCACCGCGGAGGTCTACGCCCGGGCCGCGGAGATGCGCGGTGCGTGGGACGCCCGGCTCGAGGCGCTGGTCGTGGACAGCGTGCTGCGCGCCGAGGCCGACGAGACGGTCCGGTCCCGGGCCAGCGCGCTCGGCTGGGAGTCCACCGGCGACGCGGTGGTCGTGCTCGGCCGGGTGCCGGAGACGGTCGGGGCAGCGCGGGAGTCGATCATCGACGACGTACGGCGCTCGGCCCGGCACGTCGGGCTGGACGCCCTGTGCGCCGTCCAGGGGGACCGGATGGTGGTCGTCCTCGGCGGCGTGGACAACGCGGACAAGGCGGGCGCAGCCGTCGTGGAGCACTTCGGCGAGGGTCCGGTGGTCGTCGGCCCGGTCGTCCCGGACCTGATGCGGGCCAGCATCTCCGCGCGCGCCGCGACCGCCGGGCTGCGCGCCGCACCGGGCTGGCCGGGCGCCCCGCGGCCGGTCACCAGCGACGACCTGCTGCCCGAGCGAGCACTGTCCGGCGACGGGCACGCCCGCCGGCAGCTGGTGCAGGAGGTGTACCTGCCCCTGGCCGGTGCCGGGGCACCCACCCTGGACACGGTCTCGGAGTTCTTCGACCACGGCGGCTCGATCGAGGGCACCGCCCGGGCGATGTTCGTGCACGCCAACACGGTGCGCTACCGGCTGCGCCGGGCCGCCGAGGTCACCGGGCTGTCCCCGTCGGACCCCCGGCACGCCTACACCTACCGGGTCGCGCTGACGCTGGGGCGGCTGGCCGCCCCCGACTCGACGACAACGGCACCTCTGTAAACCGATTCTTGTAGGGTTCCTACAAAGAAGGACCCGGAATCTTCGTGAGCGTCGAGCACGCGGTCCGGCCCCGCGGCGCGACAGAGTAGAGGTGTGCTCGCCATCGTCGCTCCCGGCCAGGGAGCCCAGACTCCCGGCTTCCTGACCCCCTGGGTCGAGATCCCGACCTTCCACGAACGTCTGACCTGGCTGTCCGCGGTCGCCGGCCTCGACCTGGTCCACTACGGGACCGAGGCGGATGCCGAGACGATCCGGGACACCGCCGTGGCCCAGCCGCTGCTGGTCGCCTCCGGCCTGCTGGCCGCCCTCGAGCTGTTCCCGCACCCGGCCGACGCGTTCGACAAGGTCGGTGCCGTCGCCGGCCACAGCGTCGGCGAGCTCGCCGCCGCCGCCGGCGCCCGGGCGATCACCGCCGAGCAGGCGATGGTGCTGGTCCGCGAGCGCGGCAACGCGATGGCCGCGGCCGCGAGGACCACCGCCACCAGCATGACCGCCGTCCTCGGCGGCGAGCGCGACGAGGTGCTCGCCTCGATCGCGAGGCACGGCCTGACCGCGGCCAACGACAACGGCCCCGGACAGATCGTCGCCGCCGGCACCGTCGAGCAGCTCGCCGCCTTCGCCGACGACGCCCCCGCGAAGGCCCGGCTGATCCCGCTCTCGGTCGCCGGCGCGTTCCACACCGAGCACATGGGCCCGGCCGTCGAGGTGCTCGGCACCCTGTCCCGGTCCGTGTCCACCCACGACGCGCGGATCCCGCTGATCTCCAACCGCGACGGCCAGGTCGTCCACGACGGCCGCGAGGTGCTCAAGCGGATCGTCACCCAGATCAGCAGCCCGGTCCGCTGGGACCTCTGCATGGAGACGATGCTCGACCTCGGCGTGACCGGCCTGCTGGAGATGCCGCCGGCCGGCACCCTGACCGGGATCGCCCGGCGCGCGATGAAGGGCGTGGAGACCTTCGCGCTCAAGACCCCTGACCAGCTCGACGACGCCCGCGCGTTCATCGACAAGCACGGCGACGCCTCGCAGATCCACTCCAGCCCGACCTGGCGGATGCTGGTCGCCCCCTCCAAGGGCACCTTCCGCCAGACCCCCGACCTGCGCGAGGGTGGCAGCATCGCCCCCGACACCCGGGTCGGGTCCGTCCAGGGCCGCCAGGACGAGACCCCCGTGACCGCGCCGTACGGCGGCACCATCATGGAGTGGCTCGTCGAGGACGGCGACCTCGTCTCGCCCGGCCAACCGTTGATCCGCCTGCACCCCGAGGGAGTGCCGTCATGACGACTCTGAACCCGCAGGTCGGCTCGCCCCAGGCGAGGCTGCTCGGGATCGGCACCTACCGGCCGTCCCGCGTCGTGCCGAACGCCGAGCTGGTCGAGGCGATCGACTCCAGCGACGAGTGGATCCAGCAGCGCTCGGGCATCAAGGAGCGCCGGTTCGCCGGTCCCGAGGAGACCGTGCAGATGATGTCGGTCGCCGCGTCCCGTCAGGCGCTCGAGCGTGCCGGCATCGAGGCGGCGCAGATCGACTGCGTCATCGTCGCCACCGTCTCGCACATGCTGCAGACCCCGGCGGTCGCGACCGCCATCGCGCACGAGCTCGGCACCGACAAGGCGCCGGCGTTCGACATCTCCGCGGCCTGCGCCGGCTTCTGCCACGGGGTAGCCCTCGGGGCCGACATGGTCCGCAGCGGCAGCGCCAAGCACGTCCTCGTCATCGGCGTCGAGCGGCTCACCGACATCACCAGCCTCAACGACCGCGGCACGGCGTTCATCTTCGCCGACGGCGCGGGGGCCGCGGTCATCGGTCCCTCCGACGAGGTCGGCATCGGGCCGGTCGTCTGGGGCTCCGACGGCGAGCAGTTCGACCTGATCCGGCAGGACGAGGACTGGCGCGACGTCCTGGTCCAGGACAGCCCGACGATGCCGCACCTGGTCATGCAGGGCGCCGCGGTGTTCCGGTGGGCGTCCTTCGAGATGGCCAAGGTCGCCCAGCAGGCCCTGGACAAGACCGGGATCACCGTCGACGACCTCGACGTGTTCGTGCCCCACCAGGCGAACATGCGGATCATCGACGCGATGGCCCGGTCGATGAAGCTGCCGGCCCGGGTGAACATCGCCCGGGACATCGCCGAGCAGGGCAACACCTCGGCGGCGTCCATCCCGCTCGCCCTCGGCCGGATGATCGAGGAGGGCACCGCCAAGAGCGGCGACACCGCGCTGCTCATCGCCTTCGGCGCCGGGCTGGCCTACGCCGCCCAGATCGTCAAGGTCCCCTAGTCCCCCGGTCGCACCCGCGACCGGTCGCACGAACCGCAGCAACCACCCGCACCCCAGCTGAAGGAGATCGCCGCATGGCATCCACCGAGGAGATCCGCTCCGACCTCGCCGAGATCGTCAACGAGGTCGCCGGCGTCCCCGCCGACGACGTCCAGCTCGACAAGTCGTTCGTCGACGACCTCGACGTCGACTCGCTGTCCATGGTCGAGGTCGTCGTGGCCGCCGAGGAGAAGTTCGACGTCAAGATCCCCGACGACGAGGTCAAGAACCTCAAGACCGTCGGCGACGCCGTCGCGTTCATCGAGCGCGCCCAGAACGGCTGAGACACCCGGCTCCGGCACCGGGTGCCGAGGAGGGGCCTCGCGCCGCCGCTCGACACCCGTGCCGGGGAGTCGTCCCCCCGGGGACGTCGTACCACCGCACCACCCCCGCACAGCAGACCCCGCGGTGCCCACACCGCCGCGCCAAGCCACGAGGTGAAACATGAGCGCCACTCGAGTCGTCGTGACCGGACTCGGCACGACCTCCCCCGTCGGCGGTGACGTGCCCACGACCTGGGCCGCCCTGCTCGCCGGCCAGTCCGGTGTCCGTCCTCTCACCGAGGACTGGGCCGAGCAGCTCCCGGTCAAGATCGCGGCCCGGGTGAAGGTCGAGCCCACCGAGGTGCTCGAGCGCGTCAAGGCCCGCCGTCTCGACCGGACGGCGCAGCTCGCGCTGGTGGCGGCGATGGAGGCCTGGGCGGACTGCGGCCTCGACCAGGGCGGCGTGGACGCCGAGCGGCTCGGCGTCGCGATGGCGACCGGCATCGGGGGCGTGCAGACGCTGCTGGACCAGCACACGATCCTGGAGGAGAAGGGCCCGCGCCGGGTCTCCCCCCTCTCGGTGCCGATGCTGATGCCGAACGCGTCGGCCGCGAACATCAGCCTGTACGTCGGAGCACGCGCCGCCGTGAACACCCCGGTGTCCGCCTGCGCCTCCGGCAACGAGGGCATCGCCCTGGCCGTCGACCAGATCCGGCTCGGCCGCGCTGACGTCGTGCTCGCCGGCGGCACCGAGGCGGCCATCCACCCGCTGCCGATGGCGGCGTTCGCCCAGATGATGGCGCTGTCGAAGAACGACGGCGACCCGACCACCGTCTCCCGGCCCTGGGACACCGCCCGCGACGGCTTCGTGCTCGGCGAGGGCGCCGGCGTGCTGGTGCTCGAGTCCGAGGAGCACGCCAAGGCTCGCGGCGCGAAGATCTACGCCGAGGTGCTCGGCGCCGGCATCACCGCCGACGCGCACGACATCGCCCAGCCCGACCCGTCCGGCCAGGGCGGCGCCCGCGCCATGGTGATCGCGATGCGCGAGGCCGGCATCCAGCCGTCCGACATCGTGCACATCAACGCGCACGCCACCTCGACGCCGCTCGGCGACATAGCGGAGGGCCTGATGATCCACGCGACCCTCGGCGCCGCGGCCGACCGGGTCGTGGTCACCAGCACCAAGTCGATGACCGGTCACCTGCTCGGCGGCGCCGGTGCGCTGGAGTCGATCGCGACCGTGCTGGCCCTGCGCGACCGCGTCGTGCCGCCGACGATCAACCTCGACGACCGGGACCCCAAGGTCGACCTGGACATCGCCACCAAGCCGCGCGACCTGCCCCAGGGCGACATCGCGGCGATGAACAACTCCTTCGGCTTCGGCGGGGCCAACGTGGCCGTCGCGTTCGGGTCCCACTCGTGACGACCGCTCCCACGGCGCCCCCGGGCGCCCGGGAGAAGGCCGCCAAGCCGCCTCGCGAGGTCGACCCGCGCAACCCGAACCACCGCCTCGCCGCCCTGTTCGACCCGGGCACCCTGGAGCTGATCACCCCCGACGACGGCAGCGGCATGCTCGCCGCCGTCGGCAAGGTGGCCGGCACCCACGTGGTCGCCTTCTGCTCCGACGCGACCGTGATGGGCGGCGCGATGGGCGAGATCGGCTGCAAGGTCGTCGTGCACGCCTACCGCCGCGCGCTCGCCGACCGGGCCCCGATCGTGGGGCTCTGGCACTCCGGCGGCGCCCGGCTGGCCGAGGGGGTGCTGTCCCTGCACGCGGTCGGCGAGATCTTCCACGCCATGACCCAGGCCTCCGGCACGATCCCGCAGATCTCGGTGGTGCTCGGCCCGGCGGCCGGCGGCGCGGCGTACGGTCCGGCGCTCACCGACCTGGTGATCCTCGGGCCGGAGGGGCGGATCTTCGTGACCGGCCCCGACGTGGTCCGCTCGGTCACCGGCGAGGACGTCGACATGCTGCGCCTGGGCGGCCCCGAGCCGCACGGCCGTCGCTCCGGGGTCGTGCACATCCTCACCGACAGCGAGCAGGAGGCCATCGACCGTGCCCGCGGCCTGGCCTCCCTGCTGGGCGCGCAGGGCACCCTGGACGTCGACGCGGTCGAGGACGTCGACCTGTCCCAGCTGCTGCCGGAGTCGAGCAAGCGGGCCTACGACGTGCACCCGCTCGTCGAGGCGATCCTCGACGAGGGCACGGCGCAGGAGGTGCACGCCAAGTGGGCGCCGAACATCGTCACCGCTCTCGGTCGCTTCGGGGGCCGCACGGTCGGCGTGATCGCGAACAACCCGCTGCGCCTGGGCGGCTGCCTGGACTCGCTGTCCGCGGAGAAGGCCTCCCGCTTCGTGCGGATGTGCGACGCGTTCGGGGTGCCGCTGGTGGTCGTCGTCGACGTGCCGGGCTACCTGCCCGGCGTGGGCCAGGAGTGGGACGGGGTCGTGCGCCGCGGCGCCAAGCTGCTGCACGCCTTCGGTGAGGCGGTCGTCCCCCGGGTCACGCTGGTGACCCGCAAGACCTACGGCGGCGCGTACATCGCCATGAACTCCCGCTCGCTCGGCGCCACCAGGGTGTTCGCCTGGCCGGGGGCCGAGGTGGCGGTGATGGGCGCGGTCGCCGCGATCCGGATCCTGCACCGGCGCAAGCTCCTGGAGGTCGCCCCGGACATCCGTCCGCAGGTCGAGGCCGAGCTGGCCGCGGAGCACGAGCGGATCGCCGGCGGTGTCGAGAAGGCGGTCGACATCGGCGTCGTCGACGAGGTCGTCGAGCCCGCCGCCACCCGCACCGCCCTGGCCCGCGCGATCGCGGACGCCGGCCCGGTGCGGCGCGGCGCGCACGGCAACATCCCGCTGTAACCCCCGCCGCCACCACCCCTTGTAACGCGGGGTTATGGACGCACCACACGCGCCGTACGCCGTGCGAACCGTCCACGCGCCTTGCCAAGGTGAGCTGTCGTGCCACCCCGGGGGTGGTGGTGTCGGGGCGCGGCCGGTGGGGAAGGCTGGGTGCCCCCGCACCAGGAGGTCGACCGTGCACCCCGTACCCGCCCACCGCCGGATCCGGCGTGCCGCCGTCACCGCCGGCGCGCTGCTGCTCCTGGCGTCCTGCGCCGACGGCACCCAGGACCAGCCGCGGCAGTCCGCCTCCGAGCTCGCCCCGTCACCGGTGAAGCAGGTCGACCGGGACAAGCAGGCCGTCGAGGACACCATCACCGCCTACGACAAGGTCGTGCGGCTCGCCCTGTCCCGCGAGCGCACGGTCGTCCCGATCCGCCGGCTCCGCGCCGTGGTGGCCGAGCCCTACGCGACGAGGCTCGGCCGGCAGCTGGCTGCCGAGCGGTCCGCGGGCATCGTGATGCGCGGCACCGACGTGTACACCACCCGGAGCGTGCGGGTGCGTGGCGACCGCGCGACGCTGGTGACCTGCTGGGACCCGTCCCAGAGCGACATCGTGAACAGCTACGCCAAGCCGGTGCAGAAGATCAAGCCCGCCCCGGCCACCGAGACCACGTTCGCGATGCAGCGCACCGGGTCCGGCTGGAAGGTCACGAAGCGCACGCCCGGCAAGGGCTGCTGACCCGCAGGAGGGCTGGGCGTGCCCCAAGACGGTTGAGCGTGGCGGCGATGGGGCAAACTTCTCGCCGTAGGACGAACCAAGGGGGATCCATCGATGAGCGCACCCGTGCGCCCGGCAGCGTCCACGACGCTGCGCCTGGTCACCGTGCTGGTGGCGATCGTCGCCGCCACCGTGCTGAGCCCGCAGTCCGCAACCGCCGCCGACTGCAACGTCCAGAACCCGGACGGGTCGATCAACTACGGCTGCACCATGCCCGGTGACCCCGGAGGCAACGGAAACGGCAACGGCGGCAGCGACGGCGGCGGCATCCCCGGCATCGGCTCGGGCTCGGGCAGCGGAGGGGCCGGCACCCCGAGCTGCGACCTGGTCGCGCCGGCCACCTTCTGCGTGGGGTCCGACGCCTGCTGGTACCTCCCGTCGGTGGTCCCCTACGCGCCGCCGAAGGGTGACCCGCCGGACGGCGACCGGGGCAACTGGAAGGTCCGGTCCTGCCGGTTCCTGGACTCGGGGGTCGAGACCAAGGCCGTGTGGATGGGCGGCAAGAACACGCCGCCCCCGCCGCCGTCGCTCCCGGAGCAGGCACAGACCGCGTTCGGCCAGCTCACGCCCGCCGTGGGCACGCTGGCCTCCAACCCTCGCACGACGAGCCTGGTCACCCTGCCGACCTGGTTCTGGGCCGAGGGCCTGCCAGGCGAGCTCACCGGCTCCTCGGCCTTCGGCCTGGTGGCGATCGCCCGGCCGCAGAGCCTCCAGGTCACCCCCGGTGACGGCTCCGCCACGCTCGACTGTCCCTGGTCCACGGCGCCGTCCGACGTCTGCTCGCACTCCTACGAGCGCTCGTCGGCGGCCCGCGGCACCACCGAGGTCGACGGGCACCGGGCCTACGCCGTGACGGCGCAGCCGGTGTGGTCGGTGGAGTTCGAGCTGAACGGCACCCCGATCAACATCGACGGCGCCCCGACCGAGCTGCGCGGCCCGACGATGACCACCGGCGTACGGGTCGCCGAGGTCCAGGCCCTGGTGAACCGGATCGGCTGACCAGGCCGGGTCCGGCCCTCAGACGACCTGGTGCAGCCAGCGCACCGGAGCGCCGTCGCCGGCGTGCCGGAACGTCTCCAGCTCGTCGTCCCAGGGCCTGCCGAGCAGCTTGTCGATCTCGAGGTTGAGCGTGGTGTCGCCGAGCGCGGCCTTGACCACGGCGGCCTTGAGCCGGTCCTCGGGGATCATGATGTCGCCGTGCACGCCGGTCACGGCGTGGAAGACCCCCAACGCGGGGGTGTAGGAGTAGCGGGCACCCTCGGTGCCGCCCTGGCCGGAGGCGGTCGGCTCCTCGGTGATCTCGAAGCGCAGCTGGTTCCAGCCGCGCAGCGCCGAGGCGATGGCGGCGGCCGTACCGGCCTCGCCGCTCCAGGAGAACTCGGCCCGGTAGGCGCCCGCCTGGGCACCCTGCGGCGTCCACTCCAGGCTCACGGCATTGCCGAGAACGCCGCCGGCGGCCCACTCGATGTGAGGGCACAGCGCAGACGGCGCGGAGTGGACGTAGAGCACGCCCCGGGTCAGAGCCCGTGTCGCTGTTCGTGTGGTCACCGTGGCCTCCTAGATCCGGCGTTGAGATACGCCTTCCCCAGCGGTCTCCGCGGATCCTCGAGGTGGTGCCCCACGAATCTGTGGTGCTTGTGAAGTTGTGTTTCCCAGTGTGACGCACTCAGCGGCTCATGCGCCACATTTGCATCAAATTTACCTTGCGACTCCAGGGCGGGTCTTCGCGCCGGCGGACGGGACCAAGGTCCCGGCCTGTCGGGACCTAAGCCCTGCTGAGGAGCGGCCGTGGTCTGGGACGGTCGGTCCGGACAAGTTCGCGTTCGGTGCAACGTCGCGAGCGCGAGCGAGGCACGAGCGAGGCACCGGTGACGAGCCAGGCACGACGCCACTGGGCCTACACGCTGCCCGGCGCCTGGGCCGGTCTGGTGCTCGCCTGCGCGTCCTTCCTACCCTCCCTGCTCCCGAGGCCGCCCGCCTTCCAGGGGCTCGTCACCGGCGTGACCGCCGCCCTCGGCTACGGGCTCGGCGTGCTGGGCGCCTGGGTCTGGCGCGAGTTCGCCGACCGCCCGCCTCGGGCGCCGTCCCGGCGCTCATGGACGGCCTACGCCGGCGTGGCTCTCGCGGCACTCCTCACCTCGCTGCTGCTCGGCCTGCGCTGGGAGCGTCAGGCCAGCACGCTCGTCGACGTGGACCCGGGGTCCCCGCTGACCGTCGTGCTGGTCCCCCTGGTCGCCGGCGTCCTCTTCGTCGTCCTGGTGGCCGGGGCACGCGCGCTGCGCACCGGCTACCTGCGGGTCTCGGCACGGCTGGCCCGCCACATGGGCGCGAGGGCCGCACGTGCGACCGGGCTGGTGCTGCTCGTCGGTCTCGGCAGCCTGCTGGTCACCGGCGTGCTCTGGGACGGCCTGGTGGGTGCGGCCGACCGGGGCTTCGCGCTGCGGGACTCCCGGACCCCCGAGGACGTCGCACGCCCCACGGACGGCCTGCGGTCCGGCGGTCCGGGATCGCTGATTCCCTGGGACTCGCTGGGCGCCGAGGGCCGGGTCTTCGTGGGCCGCGGGCCGAGCGCGCGCGACATCACCGCGTTCACCGGGACGGACGCCCGGGAGCCGGTCCGGACGTACGCCGGACTGGGGTCCGCGGACGACACGGAGGCCAGGGCAGACCTCGCGGTGCGCGACCTCGAACGGGCCGGCGGCTTCCGCCGCGCGAACCTGCTGGTCACCACCACGACCGGGACCGGGTGGGTGGAGCCGAGCTCGGCGGGGAGCTTCGAGTACCTCAGCGGCGGTGACTCCGCCATCGTGGCGATGCAGTACTCCTACCTGCCCTCGTGGCTGTCCTTCCTGGTCGACCAGGAGCGCGCCCGGGAGGCCGGCCGGCTGCTCTTCGACGCGGTCTACGAGCGCTGGTCGCGGCTGCCTGCTGCCACCCGGCCGCGGCTCTACGTCTTCGGTGAGAGCCTCGGGTCGTTCGGCGGGGAGACGGCCTTCTCCGGCGAGTTCGACCTCGCCAACCGCACGGACGGCGCGCTCTTCGTCGGGCCGCCGAGCTTCAACCCGCTCTACCGCGGCTTCGTCGACGACCGTGACCCGGGGTCACGGGAGATCGAGCCGACGTACCGGGCCGGTCGCACCGTGCGCTTCAGCAACCGCCCGCGCAGTCCGGTCCCGCCCGCGGGACGGCCGTGGGACGGCGCCCGGGTGCTGTACCTCCAGCACCCCTCGGACCCGGTGACCTGGTGGAGTCCGGACCTGGTCCTGCACCGGCCCGACTGGCTGGACGAGCCGCGCGGGAGCGACGTGCTGGGGGCCACCCGCTGGGTGCCGTTCGTGACCTTCTGGCAGGTCTCGGCCGACCTGGCCCTGGGCTTCTCCACCGAGCCCGGCCACGGTCACAACTACTCCGGCGAGCACGTCGACGGCTGGGCGGCCGTGCTGCAGCCCGACGGCTGGACCGCGGACCGGGCCGACGAGCTGCGCCGGATCATCACCTCGGGCCGGCTCCAGGGGGCCCACGACAAGAGCTGACCGCCGCAGCCCGACCGCTCAGCCGGTCCGGCCACGGGCCCGCAGCCGGATGTTCGGCATCGGCGGGGCCAGCAGCCGGTCCCCCGCGAAGTCCGCGACCGCGCCGAACCGCTCCGGCCGGAAGGCCAGGCCGTCCCCGTTCCACGCCTCGCGCTGCTCGACGACCTCCTCGTGGCTTCGGCCGATGAAGTTCCACCACATCACGATCTCCTCCTCGAACGGCTCACCGCCCAGGAGCATCACGACGGTGTCCGCTCCCCCGTCGCCGGCCCGGCCACGGATCTCCAGGCTGCGGCGGCCCCTACCGAGGTAGCTCATCGCATTGCGCTCGATCAGGACGCCGTCGACGCTCGCCGAGCCTTGGGCCACCAGGACGCCGTACTCGAAGGAGGGGTCCAGCGGCAGCACCGTCTCGGCGCCGCCGGTGAGGGTCAGCTCGGCACCGACCAGCGGCGTGTACGTCGGAGCGGGCGAGGTCTCCCCGCCCAGCGCACCGACGAGCACCCGGACCGTGACGCCGCCGTCCTGGTAGGTGGGCAGCGTGGCGAGGTGGTCGAAGCGCGCGGGCACGCTGTCCCGCACGTCGTCGGGGAGGCAGACCCACAGCTGGACGCCGTGCAGCAGGGTGGGCGCGTCCGGGGGCGACACCTCGGCGTGGCAGATCCCGTGGCCGGCCGTCATCACGTTGAGCTGGCCGGGCCGGATCAGCTGGTGCGATCCGAGGCTGTCGGTGTGCAGGCCGAGGCCCTCGAACAGCCAGGTGACGGTCTGCAGCCCGGTGTGCGGGTGCGGCGGCACCCACATGCCGCCGGTCGCCACGATGTCGTCGGGTCCGTAGTGGTCCAGGAAGCACCACGCGCCGATCATCCGGCGGGTCTTGTTCGGGACGATCCGGCGCACGTGCGTGGTCCGTCCGAGCAGCACGTCGCGGGCGACCAGGGGCTCGTGCACAGCTTCGAACGTGCTCACGACCTCAGTCTGGCACCCGGCGTTCCACCGCGGTATGTCGTCCGCCGGTGCCAGACTCTTCAGGTCCCCGAAACACCGCCGTGGCCGACCGGAAACCTCGGTCGGGAACGCTGTGGGACGTATCCATGGGAGGAAGGGCCAGAGGCCATGACGACCTCACTGGTCAGGACGAGGGACGCCACCGCCGACGACGTCGGGGCTGTCCATGCACTGTACGAGAACTGCTCACCCCGCACCCTGGAGGCACGCTTCCACGTGCCTCTCGCCAGGGTCGGCGAACGGCTGGTCCGCGCGCTGGTGACCCCACGCAACGGCTGGAGCGTCCTCGTCGAGCAGCACGGCGAGGTGATCGGGCACGGCTGCGCCGGTCCGCTGTCAGCGACCCGCGTCGAGATCGGCCTGCTCGTCGACGACGCGTTCCAGGGCACCGGGGTCGGCAGCCGGCTGGTGCGCGAGCTCGCCGGGACCGCCGCCGCGCGCGGCTTCCTGTCGATGGTCTGCTACGTCGAGCCCGACAACGAGTCGGTGCTGCCGACCTTGCGGCGTGCCGGGCTGCACGGCAGCGTCTCCGACGTGGACGGCCTGCTCGAGATCGACGTACCGCTGGCCACGCACGGGGCCCGGCTGCAGCACCCCGCCTGAGCGGCCCCGCTGCGCGTACGCTCAGCACGGAACGGGGGCTTCGAGGGCCGGGAGGCGTGATGACCCAGAGGATCGTCGTGGTGGGAGCGGGGCTGGCGGCCGCGAAGGCGGTCGAGGAGCTGCGCGCGTCGGGGTTCTCCGGGCCGCTGGTGGTGTTCGGCGACGAGCACCACCTGCCGTACGAGCGACCGCCGCTGTCCAAGGGCTTCCTGCTCGGCGACGACGAGCTCGAGACGGTCTTCGTGCACGACCCGGACTGGTACGACGAGAACGACGTCGACCTGCGCCTGGGCACCGCCGTGACCGCGATCGACACCGGCCGGCACGTCGTCCGCACCCGGGACGGCGAGCAGGCCTACGACCGGCTGCTGCTCGCGACCGGGTCGACCCCCCGCCGTCTCCCGATGGCCGACGACTCGGGGGCGCCGGTGGCCTACCTCCGCACCATCGAGGACAGCCAGCGGCTCAAGGCGGCCTTCGGCGAGGGCCGGTCGGTGGTCGTCGTGGGCGGTGGCTGGATCGGCCTGGAGACCGCTGCCGCCGCCCGTCTCGCGGGGGCGAGCGTGACGGTGCTGGAGTCGCTGGACCTGCCGTTGCTGCGGGTGCTCGGGCCGGAGGTGGCCGAGGTGTTCGCCGGCCTGCACCGCGAGCACGGCGTGGACCTCCGCACCGGGGTGCAGGTCACGGCGGTCGAGCGGGACGGCGCGCGGGCGGTGGTCCGGCTCGGGGACGGGGCGGAGCTGACCGCGGACCTGGTGCTGGTCGGCATCGGGGTGACGCCGAACGTCGCCCTCGCCGAGGCGGCCGGTCTCGCGGTCGACGACGGCATCCTGGTCGACGAGCACCTCGCGACCGCCGACCCCGACGTGTTCGCGGTCGGCGACGTCGCCAACGCCCAGCATCCCCTGCTCGGGCGCCGGGTCCGGGTGGAGCACTGGGACACCGCCATCGAGCAGGGCAAGGCGGTGGCGCACAGCCTGCTCGGCCACGACGTGAGCTACGACCGGCTGCCGTACTTCTTCACCGACCAGTACGACCTCGGCATGGAGTACGTCGGCAGCGTCGGCCCCGACGGGTACGACGAGGTGGTGCTCCGCGGCGACCCGGACGGGCGGACCTTCACCGCGTTCTGGCTCCGGGACGGCCGGGTGCTGGCGGGGATGCACGCCAACGACTGGGACGCCACCGACCACATCCGCGGGATCGTCGGGGTGCGGCACACCAGCCGCCGGCTCGGCGACGAGGACGTGTCGCTGGCCGAGCTCGCCGGCAGCGGGAGCTGACGCCGGGCCGGGAGGGGACGTTCGCCCCGTGCGCAGCCGGGCCGTAAAGCGGAGGCTACGAAGTGCGCGGGCCACGAGGGAGCTCGTGCCTGACCGAGGAGCATCCCGTGACCCCACGACTCACCACCGCCGGCCGCCGCCGGCTCGGAGGGGTGGCACTCGCCGCCGCCTCCGCCCTGATCGCCGCGACGGCGCTGTCCGCAGCACCCGCCGTGTCCGCCCCGGACCCGGGCTGCCCGCCCCGGTCGCCGCGAGCACGCTGGCGGACGGCGCCCCGGTGCACGGCCTGACCGTCATCAAGGGCACCGACCCCGCCGGCTTCACCGGCACCTTCCAGGGCATCCTCCAGGACGGCATCGCGCCGGGCGTGGACATGGTCCTGGCGGACCTGCACTCGGCCACCATCGACAAGGTCGGGATCTGGGCCGGCATGTCCGGCTCGCCGGTCTACGACGCGGACGGCGCCCTGCTCGGCGCGGTGTCGTACTCGCTCGGCTACGGCCCGTCGACCATCGCCGGGCTCACGCCCGCGACCGAGATGGCCAAGCTGCTGAAGAGCCGTCCGCCGGCCGCGAAGGCCGTGCGCACGCGGACGGCCCTGCCGCGGACCCTGGCCCGCAGCCTCGTGGCGTCGGGGGCGGCGACCAGTGCCCAGGCCGCTCAGGGCATGCGGCAGCTGCGGATCCCGGTCACCCTCTCGGGCCTGAGCAGCACCCGGCTGGAGCAGCTCGCCCCCCGCCTCGACCTCGGCCAGGGACACGTCGTGTCCACCACGCCCGGCCCGGTCTCCGCCCAGAAGATCCCGGTCACCGGCGGGCGGCAACATGGCCGCGTCGCTGTCGTACGGGACGGTCACGGCCGCCGAGCTCGGCACCGCGACCATGGTGTGCGGCAAGCAGGTCGTCGGCTTCGGGCACCCGGTGAACTTCTCCGGTCCGGCGTCGATGAGCCTGCACGGAGCCCGCACCGTGCTGATCCAGGACGACCCGACCTTCGGCGGCTTCAAGGTCGCCAACCTCGGCGCCCCGATCGGCAAGGTCGACAACGACCGGCTCGCCGGCCTGCACGCCCGGCTCGACGTGCTGCCGCCGAGCAGCGGCATCCGCGCGGTCGCGACCGAGGGTCCCCGGACCTTCACCGGCCGCACCCACGTCACCCAGCCCGACCTGATGCCCGACTTCGGCTTCCTCACCCTGGTCGCCGCCCAGGACCGGGTGCTCGACCGCCTCGGCAAGGGAACCGCCGCGGCGGCCTGGACGATCGACGGCAGGCGGGGCAACGGGGCCCACTTCCGGTTCGCGCGGCACGACCTCTACGCCGACCAGTACGACGTGTCGTCGGCCGCTGCCAGCGCTCTGGCTGAGGACCTCTACGCCCTCCAGTCCGTCCCGCACGAGGCGATCAAGGTCACCCAGGTGCGGGCCACGTCGAGGCTCTCCGACGCCTACGCCACCTGGTCGATCACCCGGGTGCGGGCCCGCGTGCACGGCGCCTGGGTGCGGGTGACCCCGGGCCGGCCGGTCCCGCTGCGAGTCGGCCGGACCGCGACGCTCCAGGTGTCCCTGGTCTCCGCCCAGGTCGGGCACCGGACGGTCCTGGTCCACGTCGGCGTCCCGACGCACGCCCTGCGCCGGACCGGGACGCTCGACGTCCTGGGTGGCAACCAGGGAGCAGCAGACGCGAGCGGCTCCTCGTTCCCTGCGCTGCTCAGGAGCCTGACCTCCGCGCCGCGGCACAACGAGATCCGGGCCACCGTGCACTTCCCCGCCGCCCCGGGCACGGCCTCGCGGCCCCGGACCGGCACGACGACGCTCGCGCGCGTGGTCGGCGGCGAGGTGACGGGATCGGTCCGCGGCGTGCGCTGACCGGGGGCCGCGCACTCGGCTACCGTCTGCTGGCATGACGACCCGCGTCGGGATCTCAGGCTGGCGGTACGCCGGGTGGCGCGGCGACTTCTACCCGCGGGGCCTGGTGCAGCGCCGCGAGCTGGAGTACGCCGCGTCCCGGCTGACCTCGATCGAGGTGAACGGCTCGTTCTACTCACTCCAGCGCCCGACGTCGTACGCCGCGTGGCGGGCGGAGACCCCCGACGACTTCGTGTTCGCGGTCAAGGGACCCCGCTACGTCACCCACCTCAAACGGCTGAGGGACGTCGGGACGGCGCTGGCGAACTTCTTCGCCTCGGGCGTGCTCGGGCTCGGCCCCAAGCTCGGGCCGGTGCTCTGGCAGCTGCCGGAGAACCTCGCCTTCGACGCGGAGGTGCTGGACGCGTTCCTGGCCCGGCTGCCGCGCACGACGGAGGCGGCCGCCGAGCTCGCGCGCCGCCACGACGACAAGGTCCCCGACGAGCGGGCGCTGCCCCGCACCGAGGCCGACGTCCCGCTGCGCCACGCCCTGGAGTTCCGCAGCCCCACCTTCGCGGTCGAGGGGGCGTACGCGCTGCTGCGCCGGCACGGCGTCGCCTGCGTGCTGGCCGACACGGCCGGCCGCTGGCCCCGGGTCGAGCAGGTGACCGCCGACCTGATGTACCTGCGGCTGCACGGTGACCGGGAGCTCTACACCAGCGGCTACACCGACGAGGCACTGGACGCCTGGGCGGCGCGCTGTCGCGGGTGGGAGCGGGACGGGCTCGACGTGTTCGCCTACTTCGACAACGACGCCAAGGGCTTCGCGCCGTACGACGCGATGCGGCTGATCGACCGCCTGGGCGGCACCGGGCCGGTTCGGTAAAAACCCCAACGGGCGGGCCGCCGGGCGGGACACTGGTGGCAACCCCGAGTCCGTCCCTGGCCCCGCCCTGCTCGTGCCCGCGCCCCCCTGGAGACCCTGTTGTCCCGTCTGCCCCTCCGCCGGATCGTCACCTCCCTGGCCGTCGTCGCCGCGACCTCGGTCGTCGCGGGCCCCGCGACGGCCGCGACCCCGACCCCGATCCCGCCCACCCAGACCGCGCCGTCGTCGGGCCTCGAGCAGCTCGCCCGCTACGTGCCGGCGAACTCCTGCGACCCGACCCCCAAGCCGGGTGCGCAGCGTTTCGGTGAGCTGCTCACCGCGACCTACCCGGGCACCCGGTTCGGCATCTCGCGGACCTGCGGCACCGACCCGCTGCCGACCAGCGAGCACTACGACGGCCGGGCCGTGGACTGGATGATCTCGGCCCGGGTCCCGCAGCAGAAGGCCGAGGCGCAGGCGATGATCGGCTGGCTGCTCGCGAAGGACGCCGACGGCAACGCGTTCGCGAACGCCCGCCGGGCCGGGGTGATGTACATGATCTGGAACAACCGGATCTGGGGCTCCTACCGGGCGTCCGAGGGCTGGCGTCCGTACGCGGGCTGCGCCTCGCACCCGTCCCGCTCCTACGACACCACCTGCCACCGCGACCACGTGCACCTGTCGTTCTCGTGGGAGGGCGCGATGGCCCGCACGTCGCTGTGGACCGGCACGCCGGCGACCGTCGACTACGGCCCGTGCCGCGACGCGGACCTCAACTGGGCGGCTCCCTACACCGGGCCGCGCACGACCCCCTGCCCGTCGTACCCGCGGGTGACCGCGCCGGCCGGCGCCTCCGCGCTGCGACGGACCCTGACGACGTACGCCGGCATGCACCTGGCCCGGGGGGCGAGCGGACCGGTCGTCCGCGCCGTGCAGCAGGCCGTCGGCGCCGGGGTGGACGGCAGCTTCGGTCCGATGACGGAAGCGGCCGTCGGGGGCTGGCAGTCGCGCCACGGGCTGCCGGCGACCGGGATCGTCGACAGCGCCACCTGGCGCACGCTGCTCGCCGGCGGTGCGACCGCTGCCACCCCGACGAAGCTCGCCGCGAAGCCGCTCACCCGGTATCTCGGGACCGTGCTCCGGCGCGGCTCGCACGGGGCCGCCGTCCGGGCGCTGCAGACCCGCCTCAGGATCGTCGTGGACGGGTCGTTCGGCCCGCAGACCCGTGCCGCGGTGAACCGCTTCAAGCGCGCCCACCACCTGCCGGCGGACGGCGTGGTCCGACGAGCGGCCTGGCGGGCGCTCGGGGCCTGAGCCCGGTAGGCACGGGCCGGCTGTGCGTCCACATCGACCGGGTCGACGGATGGGACACATGTTCTGCTGACACCGGGGTAAGGCAATCAGATCGGTGGACTTACGCAGACCGCCGACGACCTGGACGCCCCTGACTGGTTATCTCGGCCGGTGAGGGGCGTTCGGCGCGCCCGAGGTTTGGGGGCTTCCGCGAAGCGGCATTATGCAGCATGCTGGCATCCGCGTCCGGGGAACGCGGATCTTCGTGGCACGGGGGGAAGCAACATGGTCGTCGTCGACGTCGCCTGCGGGCTGGTGGTCGCCTGTCTCAAGGTCTGCTGCATGGTGGCCCTCGGCGCCGCGATCGGGCTGCTGCTGGCGCCGAGCGTCGCGCACGCGACCGTCAGCCGCCTCGGCCGGGTCCCGGCGATCTCGTCGGGCGCGCTCGGCGCCGACGCCCCCTCGGTCCGGTCCGTGACCACCGGCAGCACGCTGTCCGGGGTCCGGCACGCCCTCGCCTCACCCTCGTCACTGGGCGACAAGGTGCGTCGCGTCGAGGCCTTCCTCGACGGCGAGTGAGACGGGTTCCTCCCGGTCTGCGGTACTGGTCCCGGTACGACCGGACGAACCCGGACAACTCTCGTTTCCCCTTCTCTGCACCCCCCTGGGCCGATACGTTGTGACCGTCGTCGGTCGGGCGACCGGCCACCCGGCCGGCCTTGATCACAGCGCTCTGCGCCTGGAGGACACCGTGTTTCCCGCTTCCCCTCTCCCTGCCTCGCGGCGCCGGCTCCGACCGGACCGCCCGTCGCTCATATGTGTGACCTGACGCCTGACCAGGTCGCGACCTTCACCGCCTCGCGACTGGCCCCCTCGGAGGCCCGCGCTTTCGTCCACCAGCACGGGTGCCCCGAGCACACCCCCTGGGCCATGGGAGCGCTGCTGCTCGTGACCAGCGAGCTCGTCACCAACGCGGTCCTGCACGGCCGACCCCCGATCACCCTCCACCTGTCGTGCGAGACGAACGAGGTGCGGCTGGCCGTCCGCGACACCGGCGCCGCGGTTCCGGGAGACCAGTGGTCGTCGGCGAGCCTGGGTCTGGGCCTGCGGATCGTGTCGGGGGTCGCCCGCGAGTGGGGCGTCACACCGCTGCCCGTCGGCAAGGAGGTCTGGTGCCAGGTGCCGACCGGGATCCGGCCCGACTCTCCTGCCCGTGGGATCTCCGCGGTCTCGGACGCCGGCTACCGCTAGCCGGCAGCCGGTCATCCATCTCGGATGAGGCAGCCGCCGCCGGTTGCGAGGCAGGGTCGGGCCAGGACACCGACGAGGGGAGCACCGATGGGCTGCTTGTTCATACTGCTGGCGGGGATCTTCCCGCGGCTCGGCCTGGTCATCGTCTGGGTCGCGCGACCGAAGATGGTCGACGCAGCCTTCGACACCTGGATCTGGCCGCTGCTGGGTTTCATCTTCCTGCCCTTCGCGACCCTGGTGTACGTCATCCTGTGGCAGGCCGGGGGCCTGAGCGGGTGGGACTGGTTCTGGGTGGGACTGGCCGCCCTGCTGGACCTCACCCACGGCGGCGCGGGCTGGTCGCAGCGGCGACAGGCACCGGGCTACCCTCAGGGCGTCCGGGGCTGACCCGGTCGGCCGGGTGCCGGTGGCGGCTCCGCAGGGGTGCCGCCACCGGCCCTCCGGGCTAGCCGAGCAGACCGTCGCGCAGCGCCGCGGCCAACGTCGGGGACAGCGGCAGCCGCGGGATCAGGGTGGCCTGGAAGGCGTGGTAGACGTCCGGCTTGCCCTGCCACGTCACGCTGCTCGGCTGGTTCGCCGGTGACAGCTCGTGCCGCCAGGATCCGTGCTCGCGGTCCGCGAAGCAGTCGGCGACGTGCTGCCACCAGGTGGCGTACCAGTCGGCGTACGACGACTCCCCCGTCGCGAGGTACAGGGCCGCCGCCGTCGCGGTCGCCTCCGCCGCCACCCAGTGCATCCGCTCGCGCACGACGGGCGCACCGGACCAGTCCACCGTGTAGACGAACCCGTCCGCACCGTCGACGGCCCAGCCCTCGCGCAGGGCCGCCTCGAACAGCGACCGGGCGTCCTCGAGCAGCCAGTCCGGGGCGGCGTCGCCGAGCCCGGCGCGCAGGTGCAGCGCCAGCCGCGACCACTCCAGCCAGTGCCCGATGGTCGCGCCGTAGGGCCGGAACGGGTGCGCCGGCTCGTCGGCGTTGTACTCCAGCCGCGGGGTCCAGGTCGCGTCGAAGTGCTCCGGGATCCGCCACTCGTTGCCGCGGGCGAGGTCGTGCACGACCCGGGTGACCACCCGCAGCGCCCGCTCCCGCAACGACGCGTCGTCCAGGACGTCGGCGGCCGACAGCAGCGCCTCGACGGTGTGCATGTTCGCGTTGACGCCGCGGTAGCCGTCCAGCGTGGTGAAGGACTCGTCCCACTGCTCGACGACCATGCCGAACTCGTCGTCCCAGAAGTGCTCGAACAGCACGCCGAGGGCGTCGTCGAGCAGCTCACGTCCACCCGGCCTTCGGGCCGCCGTCGCACTGGCCGCGGCGAGCACCACGAACGCGTGCTCGTAGGCCGTCTTGTCGGTCGTGACCGGCCCGTCGGGACCGACCTTGGCGTACCACCCACCGTGCACGTGGTCGTGGAACCGCCCACGCAGCGCCTCGACGCCGTGGTCCGCGAGGGCTCCGGACTCCGGCCGGCCCATCAGGTGACCCAGCGAGTAGACGTGCGTCATCCGGCAGGTGATCCAGAGCTCGACCGGACGGTCCGTCTCCGGGGCGCCCAGGTCGTCGAGCCACGCGAACCCGCCGCCGTGGTGACGCGAGGCGCGAGCGAACTCCAGGAGCCGGTCGCCCTCCGCCTCGAGCCAGCGAGCGTGGGCGGGCGTGGTCAGCCAGTTCATCAGCGGCTGCCGGAGGTGGCGCCGACCTTGTACGTCGCGACGCCCAGCGTGGAGTCGCTCTGGCCGTAGTAGGCGAACCAGGTGCCCTTGAAGTGCACGAGGCCCTCCACGAACGTGACGTTGGAGACCAGACCGTGCTGGTCCTCGAAGGTGGACGGCTCCAGCCACGGGTAGTTCATCTGCGCCATGATCTCGGTCGGCCGCTTCGGGTCGAAGAGCAGCTGCCCGCAGGTGTAGCGGACGGTGCCGTCGTCGTACTTCACCGCCGCGTTGTGCAGCAGCAGGATCAGCCCGTTGTTCGTGACGATCGGCTGCGGGCCGACCTCGACGAGGAACTCACCGAACGTGCCGGGAGGCGTCGGCACCATGATCGGCTCGTCCTGCGGGCCCGGCGTCCAGTGGATCAGGTCGTCGGACCAGGCGTAGTAGATCGAGCCCTCGCCGAAGTACATCAGGTAGCGGCCGTCGACCGGGGTCGACAGGATGCCGCCGGCCTTGCTCCAGGGCCCGGGGATGCCGTTGCCCTGCGGCAGGAAGGTGTTGAAGTCCGGGAACATCGGCCCGTGCTTCTCCCAGGTGAACAGGTCGGTCGAGGTGGCCAGGCAGAGCCGGGCGTTCACCCGGTCCCAGGCCGTGTAGGTGAGGTAGTAGGTGCCGTCGATCTCGGTCACCCGCGGGTCCTCGCAGCCGAACTCCTCGTACGGCTCGGTCGGGGAGATCACCGGGTCGGGGTGCCGCTCGAAGTTGATGCCGTCCTCGCTGGTGGCCAGCCCGACGTGCGACACGATGTCGTCGGCGTGCGCCCGGTAGAGCAGCACGACCTTGTCGTCCTTGACGACCGCGGCCGGGTTGTAGACGTTGCCCGACTCCCAGCCGTCGCCCTGCGGGCGCAGGATCGGGTTGGCGTCGTAGGGCGTGAACGGGCCGAGGGGGAACTCGGCGTGGGGGGTGTTCGACATGTCTCCTCGTTCGTTGGTCATCGGCTTGGTGGGGTGGTGCGTCATCGGCGGACCAGGGTGAAGCCGCCGGGGGCGACGGTCACCGGCACGGCGCGTGCCGCGACCGACGTGCGGCGGAGCAGCCTGCCCCGTCCGTCGTACGACCAGACCGTCGCCTTCCCGCTGCCGGGAACGGCGACGCGCTGGTGGCGGGTGGTGGTGGCGGCGCTGCGGAGCAGGGCGGTGCCGTGCCCGGCTCCGCCGAGCACCAGTCGGGTGACGAGCGGCTGGACCATCAGCGCGTCGAGACGGGTCTCGGCACCGGTCGTGGTCGCCCTCACCGTACGGGCGTCGGCCGGCAGCGTCCTCGGCAGGGTCACCGGCAGCAGCGCGCCCGGTGCGGGCGAGTCACCCTGCGGGCCGACGGCGCCGGACCGGACGGTGCCGAACCGGTGGCCGCGGGCCGTGAAGGTGGTGACGCCGGTGCTGCCCGGCTGCAGGTCGACCACCGGCATCAGCAGCGAGTCCGGGTGCGCGCCGAGGGTGAACCGGGCGGTGCTGCCGTCACGCAGGGACGCGTACCCGGTGCCGCCGAACTGCGACTCCCCGGTCCACAGCGACGCGGGGGTGACGACGCTCGCGTCGCCGGACAGGGTGCCGTCCTCGGCCTGGACGACCGACGGGGCCGACCCGTGCCCGCACGGTGGCGCTCTGCGCGATCCGACGGACCCGGGGGTGGGCGTCGAGCGCGAGCATCGTCAGCAGCCCGTGGATGGTCGACTCCGCACCGGAGTTCTGGTTGACGGTGCCGTCCGCGGCGACCCCGTCGAAGGTGACGCCGGTGGCCGGGTCGTAGGTCGGGGCGTCCGGACGGCGTTGGCGCCGAAGAACCAGGCCGCCGACGACGCCGGCGAGCCGGTTGCCCGGCCGGCGGTCGCCTCGCGGTGGCGATCAGCGACTGCACCCGGGAGTCGGCGCCGTAGGCGATCTGGTTGCGCGTCGAGCCGGGTCGGCAGCCGGCCGTTGTCCGGGCCGCCGGAGGTCAGCATCCACGGGTCGAACGTGAACGAGTCGCGGGCCGCCGTCCGGGCCAGCGAGCGGTCCGCCGAGCACGTCGGCGGCGGTGGCCAGCGCGGCCGGCATCTGGGAGGACCAGGCGTGCCAGTCCGACCGGGACAGCGCCCACGGCAGCACGCGCGCCGAACGGCCACCGCCGGGCGTCGCCGCCGGAGAGCTGCGGCGATGCCGTCGACTGAGCCGGGCCAGGGCGTGCCGGGCGTCGGCGGCGCCGCCGGCGCGGACGTAGGCCGCCAGCCCGAGGACGGCCTCGGCCGAGGCGTCGGCGCCCTGGGCGACCAGCCAGGCGGGGGTACGGCGGCCGTCGATCTGGAGGTAGCCGCCGTACGTGGTCGAGCACCTCCCGGTCGAGGGCGGCGACGGCCAGGTCGCAGGCGGCCGCTTCAGGAAGGCGGCGAAGTGCGGGTCGGCGTGACGGAACGCCGCGTACCCCTCGCCGAGCGCCCAGGTGGTGCCGCGCGAGCCAGTAGGACGCGTCGCTGTCGGACGGGTCCGGGGTCTCCTTCGGGTCGGCGCTCGGGTTCAGGGTGCCGTCGGGCTGCATCCAGAGCACCACGTTGCCGGCGTTCGGCGCCGGTCGCGGTCTGCAGGTAGGTCAGCCCGCGCAGCATCTGGAACGCGTGACCGCCGACTCGACGCGTGGCCGGTCTGCCTCCAGTGCGCGCAGGTAGACGACGGCGGCCCGGGCCATGTCGTCGGCGTTGAACGCGCCCTGCCCGTAGGTGTCGGTGGCCGGGTCGTAGGTCCCGCCGCCGACCCGGGCGTAACGTGCCGCCGTCGCGGCGGTCGGCGTAGGTCCACAGCGTCCCGAGCGCCGGGCGCTCGGCCAACCGGTACGTCGTGTGGCCGGCCTGCGCCGGCGGGGTGACCGAGTCCCCGAGGAAGTCGAGGTGGTCGAGGTTCGTCAGCCGCCCGGACGGCGTCGTGGACCCGGCCGAGGTGGGCCGGGCGACCGCGGACGCCGGCGCCGCGGCGACGGACAGCTGCGGGCTGGCGACCAGGACGGCGGACGCCGCGGTGGTGGCGGCGACGGCGAGGTGGATGCGCTTCATGTGGGTTCTCCCGAGAGGTGGACGGACCGTTCCTGGGCTGCTGCGGTGGTGGCGGCGAGGGCGACGGTGGTGGCGGCCGCACCCTCGGCGATGCCGCTGCGCGGGCGCTCACCGGTGCGGGCGCAGCGGACCAGGTCGGTCATCGCGGTGCGCACGCTCTCGGCGTAGACGGCCACCTTCGCCGTCGGACCGCCGAGGGTCATGGTGATCCGGACCCGGTGCGGGACGCTGAGGTCCCTGCCCCGGCCGCGGGCGCTGGCGGTCGAGGCGTCCCGGCGTACGTCGACGGTGATCCCGGTGCCCGCGAGGGGTCGGAAACCGTCGAGGGCGAGGAGCTCCTCGACCCGCAGCGCCTCGCAGGTGGCCACGCCCGCGTCGTCGGTCCACAGGTCGACGACGGCGTCGATGGGGATCCAGCCGTCCACGCGCGCCTCGGCGGCGCCGTAGTCCAGCCTCATCAGCTGGCGCTCGCAGCGGTGCGCGTGCGTGAAGCTGTGGGTGTGCGTGGCCAGCACGTCGGGCCCGTGGTGGACGGTGGCGCTGACCAGGTCGACCAGGCCGGTGCCGCGCGCGCCGGGCCGCGCTGGCCTGCACCGAGGTGACGGGGCGGCCGACCAGCATCGCGGCGGCGTCGAAGAAGTGCACGCCGTGCTCGACGAAGATGCCGCCGCTGAGCCGCTCGTCCCAGAACCAGTGGTCGTCGGCGAGGTCCTCGTCGCTGGCGTCGTTCTCGAACAGGAACCGCTGCGGGGCGCCGAGCAGGCGCTCCTGCAGCCGGGCCAGGCCGGCCAGCAGCGGGTTGTAGCGGAGCACGTGGTCGACCACGAGCGCGGTGTCGCGTGCGGCGGCCTCGTGCACCAGCTCCGCCAGGTCCTCGGCGGTGGTGGCGAGCGGCTTCTCGCAGAACACGTGCCGCCCGGCCCGGAGGGCCCCGAGGGCGACGCCGGCGTGGTCGGCGGGCGGGGTCGCCACCACGACCAGGTCGACGGCCGGGTCGGCGACCAGGCCCTGCCAGTCGTCGTACACGGAGCCGCCGTGCTCCTTGGCCAGCAGCTGCGCGGTCTCGCGGCTCAGGTCGGTGACCGCCCGGACCTCGACGTCGGGCAGGTCGGCCACGGCGCCGGCGAGGAACGCCGCGAACCGGCCGGCGCCCACGAAGCCGAGCCCGAGAGGCTCGGTGCCGGCGCTCATCCCTTCACCCCCGAGCTCAGGCTCGGAGGAGATGAACTGCCTCTGGAAGACGACGAACAGCGCGACGGCAGGCGCGGCCAGGACGACGGCACCCGCGAGGATCGCGCCGAAGGGGTTGGTCGGCCCGGCCGGCGATGTTGCTGATGTAGTTGGCCAGCGTCACCGCGAGCGGCTGCATGGCTGGCGTCCTTGGTGACCAGGAACGGCCAGAGGAACTCGTTCCACGGGCCGATGAAGGTCAGCAGCGACGACGGTCAGCAGCGCCGGCCGCACGAGCGGCAGCGCGACCGACCAGAGGATCCGCAGCTCGCCGGCGCCGTCGATGCGCCGCGGCGGCGAACAGGTCCGTCGGGCAGCTCCAGGAAGAACTGCCGGAAGACGAAGACCGCGGTCGAGTTGATCGCGAACGGCAGGATCATCCCGAGGTAGGAGTCGGCCAGCCCGTAGGTGCGCACGATCATCACGTAGAGCGGGATGATCAGCAGCTGGAACGGCACGATCTGCACGAGCAGCATCAGCCGCGAACAGCGTGCCCCGGCCGCGGAAGTGCAGCCGCGCCAGGGCGTAGCCGGCGAGCACGCCGAACACCACGGTGCCAGATCAGCACGCCGCCGGTGAAGATCGCCGGAGTTGACCAGCGAGCCGCACCAGGTTGACCCGGCTGTTGATCTCGGCGTAGTTGTGCAGCGTCGAGCCCGCCGGTGCGGGAACGCGCCCGTCGAGGGACGTGTCGGGCTCGCTCTGCAGCGAGCCGACGACCATGTAGTAGAAGGGGAACAGGAAGACGAGCGCGCCCGACGAGCAGAGCGGCGCGTGGCTCCGCGATCCGGACGCTGCCGGCGGTGGTCCTGCACGTCGTCGGTCGCTCGGCTCGCACGGTGAGCGGTCATGTCAGTCCCCTCCAGAAGCGCGGGATGAGCAGCGAGAGAGCAGCACGCCGATCACGAGGATCGACGCCGATGGCCGACGGCGGTGTCGGGGTTGCCCTGCTCGATGCCCTTCTGGTACATCACGAAGCACCGGCGAGGTCGGACGCGCCGTCCGGGCCGCCGCCGTTGGTCAGCAGGTAGGGCTCGGTGAAGAGGTTGGCGCCCGGTGATGGTCGCGAGGATGACGACGAGCGTGGTCGCCGGCCGCACCCCCGGGACGGTGACGTTCATGAACGACTTGCCACCGGCTGGCGCCGTCGATCGACGCCGACTCGTAGAGCTCCTTCGGACACGTTCTGCAGCGCGGCGAGGTAGAGCAGGATGAAGAACCCGAGCTGCTTCCAGGTGACGAACAGCGCGATCACCGGCATCGCCAGGGTGCTGTTGACCAGCCACGACGGGATCGGGCGCCAGCGGCCCGAGGATCTGGTTGACCATGCCCGTCCCTGCTGAACAGGAACAGCCACACCGCCGACCAGCGCGACGCTCGCGGTGACGTAGGGCACGTAGTAGGACGACCCGCAGGAAGGTCACGGCCCGGATCGACCGAGTTCAGCGCGGTGGCCAGCACCAGCGCGAGCACCACGGTCAGCGGCACGTTGATGACCAGGAAGATCGGCCACGTTGCAGGAACGACTGCCGCACGTCGGGGTCGGTCAGCGACGGTCGACGTAGTTGTCGAACCCGACGAACGGCCGGGCCACCTGACGCCCCGGGCGCGGCGAAGAAGTAGTCGTGGAAGCTGATCCAGACCGCCGAGCCCCAGGGGGTAGGCGAACACCGCCGCGAGGAACACCGCGTAGGGCGCGGCGAACAGCGACGCCGAGCGGGCTGGCGGCCGAGGAAGGCCGCTCGCCGCCGGCGCCGGCCTGTGCGTCGTGCCGGTCGGGGCCGCCGTGGCGGCGGTGTCGCTGGTCATCGTCGGCGCCCCTCAGGACTGGCCGGCGAGGTCGTCGATCTTCGGCGGCGGCCTTGGCCAGCGCGTCGTCGACGGAGGTCTTGCCGAAGATCACCGCGCGACGAGTAGCTGTCGCGGAACGTCCTGCCAGATCTCGCATCGAGTTCGGCACGTTGGGCACCTCGACGGTGCGCGAGGCCTGGGCGGCGAAGGTCTTGTACTCCGGGTGCGCCTTGAAGTAGTCGGCGTAGGTCGTCGGCAGGTCGCTGCGCAGCGGCATCTGGCCGGTCGTCTCCAGGAGCTTGCCGTCCTGCTCCTTGCTGGTGGCGAACTTCAGCACGTCCCAGGCGGTCCCCTGGTTCTTGCAGGCGGAGTAGATGCGCGATGTTCTTCGCGTCGGTGAAGGTGTGCGTCTGGCTCGGCGGGCATGCCGGTCGTAGGTCGGCACCGGGCACGGCGCCCCAGTTCGACCTTGCCCTTGTAGACCGGCGATCGGCCCACGGGCCCGACGATGGCCATCGCGGCCTTCTCGTCGGCGAAGGAGTCACCGTTGTAGGTCTCCTTGGGCGCGTAGCTGTTCTGTGTACATCGTGCGCCCAGAAGTTCCAGACGGCCTTGCCGGTCGCGTCGTTGAAGGTCGCCTTGCCGTCCTCGATGAGCTGCTTGCCGCCGGTCTCGCGCGGCGTAGAGCGGGTAGAAGTCGAACCAGGACTGGAAGAACTCGCTCGTCGGCGCCGGCGCAGATCGCGGCGGTGGCCGCGCCGCTGTCGACGATCTTCTTGCTGGTGGCGAGGAACTCGTCGTAGGTCGCCAGCGGCGGGCTCTGGCCGGGTCGAGGCCGGCCTTCTTGAAGAGCTCCTTGTTGTAGAAGATCATCACCGGGTTCGGACTTCCACGGGATCTGGTAGAACTTCCCGTCCGGCGACTTGTACTGCTCGGCCGAGGCTCCCGAGCGCGCCTCGATGTAGTCGGCGGCGCCCTTGAAGCTGTCGAGCGCGACCAGGCCGCCCTGCTTCTGGAACTGCGGGACGGCGGCCGGGCTGGTGTTGAAGACCAGGCAGGGCGCGTTCCCGGCGGTGATCGCCGCGCCGATGACCTCCTCGGAGGTCTTGCCGGCCGGGATCTCCTGGGCGGTCACCTTCTCGTCGGGGTGCGCCGTTGTTCCAGTCGGCCACCATCGACTTGCCCCAGGCGATCTCCTCGGGGTTGTTCGACAGCCAGACCTTGATGGGGCCGGTCGCGCTCGTCGCGGAGCCCGACGCCGCCGACGCCTCCTCCGCAGGCTGCAGTCGTGCCCGAGGGCGAGGACGGCGGCGGTCACGGCCAGGATCTTCGATCTCATCGGTGCTCCATTTCGGTGGTCGGGTGAAGGGGAAAGGCTGGAGGGGAACTCAGGTGGAGGCTGGTCCGGTCGAGGCGCGCACGACCAGCCGGGCAGGCGGCAGGGTGACGGGGGTCGGCTCCTGGCCGTGGATCAGCTCGAGCAGCCGGGTGGCCGCGGCCCCGCCCCAGGTGACGACGTCGGTGCTGACCGTGGTCAGGGACGGCTGCAGGTGCGCGGCGATCTCGGTGTCGTCGAAGCCGGTGACCGACAGGTCGCCCGGGGACGCTGACCCCGCGGGACACGGCGCAGCGACAGCCCGGCCATCGCCATCAGGTCGTTGGCGTAGACGATCGCGGTCGGGCGGCTCGGCGAGGTCGAGCAGGTCGCGGGTCGCCGCGGCGCCCGACGCCGCGGAGAAGTCGGCCTCGACACAGATCGCCCTCGGGCAGCCCGGCCTCGCGCAGCGCCTGCTGCCCAGGCGGTACGCCGGGTCCGGCCGTGCACGATCGACTGGGGTCCGGCGACGTGCGCGATGTGCCGGTGTGCCCGAGCTCGACGAGGTGCTCGACGGCGGCCCGGATGCCGGGCTGCGTCGTCGACACCGACGGCGTCGGCGGTCGGCGTCGTCGGCGCAGGGCCGGGCCGATGACCACGGCGCGGCAGGCCGAGCTCGGCTCGAGCAGCGCGGGCCGCGGGTCGTCGATCTGCGAGGTCGGTGACGAAGACGCCGTCGACGCGACCCTCCTTCGCCGAGCCGGCGGTAGCCGGCCATCGTCGCCGTGCTCGGCGACCATGCAGCAGCAGCGCGTGCCCGCGCTCGGAGAGCACCGTCTCGAGCCCGGCGATGAAGGAGGGGAAGAACGGGTCGGCCCGGAGGATCTCCGGCGGCCGGGCGACGACGAGCCCCACGGCGAGCGCCTTGGAGACCGACAGCGCCCGGGCCCGCGGGCTCGGGGTCCAGCCGAGGTCGCGCGGCGACGTCCAGGATCCGCTGCCGGGTGTCCGGGGCGAGGCCGGGTCGGTCGTTGAGCGCGAAGGAGACCGCACCCTTGGAGACGCCGGCCGCGCGGGCGACGTCGGTGATGGTGGGCCGGGGCATGTCAACACTAAACCGGTTTAGGTCACGAGTGTCAACGATCACACCGGGACGAATTCGGTGGACCAGTCACTCCCGGGGAACCCGCCGGCGCGTCAGGGGACGACGACGAGCTTGCCCACGTGCCGGCGCAAGGCGAGCTGCTCCTGGGCCTCGGCCACCCGATCGAGGGCGAAGGTGGCGGAGATGACCGGCCGGACGGCGCCTCGCCGGGCGAGGTCCACGAGCAGGTCGAAGATCCTCGGCGTGTGCATGGTGGACCCGACCAGGGCCAGGTTGGCGAGGTACAGCCGCCGTACGTCGAGATCCACGGCCCACCCGTCCAGGGCGCCCGCCACCACCCAGCGGCCCCCCGGGCGTAGCAGCGCGAGGCCCGGCGCGAGCGTGGGGCCCGCGACGACGTCGATGGCGGCGTCGTACCCCCCGGGGGCAGCCTCGGCCGCGTCGGCGACCACCTGCCCACGACGCCGGTCCACGATCACCGCGGCTCCCGCGGCGCGCACCTCGTCGCCCTTGTCGGCGCTGCACACGGCCACGACGCGCGCTCCCCTGGCGTGCGCCAGCTGCACCACGGCGAGCCCGACGCTGCCGGAGGCGCCGGTGACGAGCACGGTGTGGCGGTCCGCGACCCCGCCACGCTCGAGCATCCCCAGCGCGGTGCCGTAGGCGATGGGCAGGGCCGCCAGCTCCACCTCGCTGAGCGGGGACTCGTCGACCCGGTGGGCGCGAGCCGCGGGCACCACGACGTACTCGGCGAAGCCGCCGTCGCGCTCGCTGCCCAGCACGTCGACCGGGACCGCGTCCGGTCCGGGGTCGCCGTAGTTGGCCGGGTCGACCAGCACCCGGGAGCCCACCACGTCGGCCGTTCCCTGGTCCCCGGACGCCACCACGAGGCCCGCGACGTCACCGCCCTGGATGCGCGGGAAGTCCAACGGCCCGAGCCACCCCGCTCGCTGGCCGGAGTCGCCGGCCAGACCGTAGGCACCCTCCCGGGTCCAGAGGTCGGTGTTGTTGCAGCCGGCGGCGCCGACCCGCACCAGCACCTCGCCCGGTCCCGGACGAGGCACCGCGACGTCGCGGACCTCGATCACCTCCGGACCGCCGTGCCGCGTGATGACGGCCGCCCGCATCGTCGGGGGGAGCTGAGCCGGCCGTCCCGGACCGCGGGGTGACGCGGGTGTCATCGGCATGTGCTGAAGCATGCCACCCCCGGCTCCGACCCGGCTGTCCTCGCGCCGGAAAGGCACCGGCCCGACGAACCGCAGCGCCGGTGTCGAGAGAGACTCCGGAAGGCGGTGTCGGATCGGGGCAGAGTGCTTCGTAGGAGGGGTGAGCGGCCACCCCGACGGACGCCACGACGAAGGAGACGATCCGACATGCAGTACCTGGTTTCCGTGATCGACGACGGCACCGGCTTGGCCACCCCGACCGAGGAGGCCGACATCGACGCGTTCAACGACCGGCTCCGGGCCGAGGGGCACTGGGTCTTCGCCGGCGGGCTCGGGTCGCCCGACCCGGCCACCGTGATCGACAACCGGGGTGACGAGGTGGTGTTCACCGACGGCCCCTACGTGGAGTCGAAGGAGTACCTGGCCGGCTTCTGGGTCGTCGAGGCCGCCGACCTCGACGTAGCCCTCGAGCTCGCCGCCGAGGGGTCGAAGAGCTGCAACCGCAAGGTCGAGGTGCGGCCGTTCCTGTGAACGGCGTCGAGGCTCGGCAGGCGGTCACCCGCGCCCACCACGAGGAGTGGGCGCGGGTGGTCGCCGCCCTGACCAGGCGGTTCGGTGACCTCGACATCGCCGAGGAGGCCGCGGCCGATGCGTTCGCCACCGCCGTCGAGCGGTGGCCCGCCGACGGCGTACCTCCCAACCCCGGCGGCTGGCTGACCATCACCGCCCACCGCAAGGCCATCGACCGGATTCGTCGGGACAACAAGCGCGACGGCAAGCACCAGGAGGCTCGGATGTTGTACGACGACGACCCGCCCGAGCCTCTCGGCACCATCGACGACGACCGGCTGCGGCTGATCTTCACCTGCGCCCACCCGGCACTCTCCACGGAGAGCCGGGTGGCGCTGACGCTGCGCATGGTCGGTGGACTGACCGTGCCCGAGATCGCCCGTGCCTTCCTGGTGCAGGAGACCGCCATGGGGCAGCGGATCACCCGCGCGAAGGCCAAGATCAAGGCGAACCGCATCCCCTACCGGATGCCGAACGCCGAGGATCTCCCGGCACGAGTCTCCGGCGTGCTCGCCGTCCTCTTCCTCGTCTTCAACGAGGGCTACCTGGCGACCGGGCCCGACACGGATCCCGTCCGCCACGACCTGACCGCCGAGGCGATCCGGCTCACTCGCCTGGTCCGGGCCCTCATGCCGGAGGACGGTGAGGTGGCGGGGCTGCTGGCGCTGATGCTCCTCACCGAGGCCCGCCGCACGGCCCGGGTCTCGGCGAGCGGCGAGCTGATCCCCCTCGGGGAGCAGGACCGTGGGGCCTGGGATGCGGCGATGGTCGCCGAGGGGCATCGGCTGGTGCGCGAGCGCCTGGCCGCCGGGGTGCCACCAGGTCGCTACCAGATCCTCGCCGCGATCAATGCCGTGCACACCTCCGCCCGGGACATACGCGACACCGACTGGTCGCAGGTCGTCGCCCTCTACGACCAGCTCGTCCGCCTCGACCCCTCGCCGGTCGTCGCCCTCAACCGGGCCGTCGCGGTCGCCGAGCTCGACGGCCCGGAGGTGGCGCTGGCGGCCGTCGACCGGCTCGAGGCCAAGCTGGCCGGCTATCACGCGTTCCATGCGACGCGCGCCGACCTGCTGCGTCGGCTGGGCTGCAGCGGGAGGGCGCGCGCGGCCTACGACCAAGCCATCGAGCTGGCGGGGAACACCGCTGAGACCGCGTACCTGACCCGTCGCCGCGACCAGCTGGCGTAGACCCGTGCCTCGAGACGGGCCTGCTGTCGGTCGAGCCGCCCGTCGTCATCACCCTCGTCCGCTCCTCCTGGTCATCCGGTTCACCGGCCCGCTCCCTACGGAGGCCGTGCGACCACCCGGGCGGTGAGGTCATGCGAGGGCTCCACACCCAGCTCGATGGCGAGCACGCGGCGCAGGGACTCGTAGGCTCTGCGGGCCTCGCCGAAGTTCCCCTCGGCCAGGTGCGCCTCGATGACGATGCGGTGAGCGCTCTCCCGGACGGGCTCGGCGGCGATGGCTCCCATCGCCACGTCAACCGCGTCGGAGAACCTCGAGCGACCGGCCAAGCTGCGCGCCAGACTCTCCAGGGCGTGCAGCTGCAGCTGGCGCAGCCGCTCGCGCTCGAGAACCAGCCAGTCGTCGTACCAGCCGGGGAGCAGGTCATGCTCGAGCAGGACTTCGGACCGCTCCGCGTCGGCGTGCTCGTGGGCCCTCCCCCCGTCGTCGATCAGGCATCGTGCCCTCCGGACGAGGCGGTTCACGTCCAGGTCCACCGTACGGCCGATCGACAACGCTCCCGAGCGCTCGGTGATGAGTTCCGGGGCGATCTTGTGGGCGCGCCACAACGTCGAACGCAGGTTCCCGTGAGCACGCGCCTCCGTGGACTCGGGCCACAGCTGGCCGGCCACCACGTTGCGCGAACAGTGCCGACGGAGCGCGACGAACGCGAGCAGCCGCTGGACGCTTCGCTGCACCTCGAGCGGGCTGTCCTCCAGCTCCAGGCGCCAACCCCCCAGCAGCGAGAGGGCCGGTCTGCTCATGCGCCCGTGGAGGCCCTGGCCGAGGTCGCCGTCGTGGCAGCTCGGGCACCTGCCTGTGGTCGGCGCGGAGACAACCGGGTCGAAGCTCACTGCGCCCCCTGAAGGATCCCGAAGGCTCCAGCCGCCCGCTCGGCTGGTGGACCTACCCGAATTCCCGTCGTCACAGCACGTACCCCAGCCGCCTCACATAAAGGAAACTGTCCTGCCCAGGCTGTTCCCGTCGAGGCAGCCGTGCAATGACCTGATCGTGCCATTGCCGGACGCCCGTCCTGGGGTCCGGGACGTGCTGATCCCTCCGTGACGCGGCGGTGACGATCCGGTGATGGAGCGGTGACGCCGCCGTGACCCCGCGACCTCTAGAACTGAGACGTCACACCAGTCGACTCGCGCACAGGAAACTAGGGGTCCCATCATGGTTCAGGCAGCAGGGCCCATGTGGCCGGGCGGGTTCGAGACGATCGTGGCCACGAAGAGCGGACAACGGTACGAGGTCCTCTACCTCCCGGACCTTCACAACGACGATCTGCAGGCGGAGGGAAAGGCGCCGGTCTACTACTGGCTCCCCAACGGGGTGCGCATCGCCCGAGCGGGAGACACCGGCGACTTCAAGTTCCACCTGATCCACTTCGAGGGCGTGATGAGCCCCGACACGACCACCGGGGTGACCGCTCCGAGCGAGGTGGCCGGCGGGGTGCTGGCGTTCACGGTGACCTGCGCTCCGCCCCTCGACGTCCTGGAGGCCTCACACCAGCAGATCAAGGATCGGCTGCGCGGCGACGGTCGCAGGTATTGGGGCTGGCGCACACCGTCGGAGCCGCAGTTCGCGCCCGTCCCCATCTCGGACAGCCGGACCCACATGTCCAACCTGAGCCCGCGCCTGGACGGGACGGTGCCGAGCAGCCAGCCGGCCAGCGGCGGCCCGGGCGGCCCGACCCCGACGGGCGGCGGGGCACCCGGAGGTCCCGGCGCCCCGGGGGCCCCCAAGTCCACCGTCGCCACCCGCAGCCTCGCGCCGCGACTGGTCAGGAACAACGTGCCCGTCCGGGCCAACCGAGACGTCACCCCCACCGGTCTGGACGCGTGGTACATGCGCATCGAGGGCGAAGGGCCCGGGTCCCTGAACCCTGCCGGCGAGAACGCGTACGTCGCACTGTGCGGGAGCCTTCCCACGGCGATCCTGTGGGCCGGGTTCCACGGGACCTACAGCCCGGTCGTCGTCAGCCAGACGCTCAACCTCAAGGTGTGGAGCGAGACCCTTCGCATCCACATCCACGGTGACTGGGACCGGGTCTTCACGCACTTCTCCGCCGCGGCCCAGGGACGCGCATGGTGGTTCTCCGCCGACATCAAGACCGAGTTCAACAACCTCCGGATCAACGGTGGCATCAAGGTCGAGGTGGAGATCGACGGCACCAACCCCGGTGCGGACAAGATGAAGGAAGAGGTGGACAAGCGGATCGACCTGATCGTCAACAAGTTCACCGAGGAGGCCAAGGCCCGCATCTTCGACCCGGCGCCACCGGACGTGAAGCCGGCCGAGGCACAGCAGCGGTGGGCTGCTGTCGTCGATCTTCGGCGGCTTCGGCGGCGGGTTCGCGCTGAAGTACCGGCGCGACGAGACCAAGCTGACGCTGGACTACGACGAGACCCGCCAGGAGCGGTTCAACCTGTCCTCGACGATCTCGAGCTCGCTGGAGGGCTTCTACAACCAGATCAAGGCGGACCCGGAAGCGGAGCGCAAGTACTTCACGACGCTCTACCTCGAGGACTGGGACCGCAAGATCACGCACAACATCAAGCCCGTGGTGAACTGGCCGGATCCGGGCCGGAAGTGGGTCGGCGAGCCGGTGGCCTTCCTGGCCTGCCAGATCGGCTACCCCGCCGCGAGCGGCGACATCCAGTGGACGCCGCACGTGTTCCAGAGCACCGACACGGACACGATGACCACGTGGCAACCGGCCTTCGCCAAGAAGGCTGCCGGTGACGTGTCGAACCCGCCGGCGGGCTGGACTCCCGACGTCAGCTACATCAAGCGGAGCATCCATTTCACCGAGCCGCCGAGCGAGACCGACAACCCGCTGGTGCGCTGCTTCGTGGAGAAGAACGTCGTCGAGCTGGATCCCGGCCCCAACGGCAGCGCCACGAACGACCAGAACATCGAGGTACGCGCCGACTCCGCCGGCAAGCTCGACGTGGGACCCATCGGTCTCGGCGCGCTGTTGGAGGGCCCGTCGCAGATCGTCGAGGTGGAGTTCCAGGCGCACGGAAAGACCGACGAGGGCAACGACCGCCCGGTCACGAGGTTCATGTTCTCGGCCCAGGACCAGGACGCGGAGCGGTACTGGACGATCTTCACCGGTCAGCCGGCGTTCGTGCCCTCCTACCAGTACCGCGTGCACGTGGTGGTCAAGGGCAGCCTGTTCAGCCACGGCATGGAGTGGTGGGGCGACTGGGTGCAGACCGCCGGCAACGGCCCGATCATGCTCACCGTCCCGACGTCCGACGAGGCGGCGCAGGTACGAAAGCTGGCGCCGTCGAGCAGGCCCGGCTCGGTCACCCCTGCCCCGTCCGCACCTGCCGCCTCCCCCGCCGGCCCGCCCGGCGCCAGCGCCACCCCGGCCGGCAAGCCGCAGGGCTCCAAGAGCACGACACCTGCGGGCAAGCCCCCGCAGCAGCGGACCGCGCCGCCGAGCCCGGCCGAGGTACAGGGCTACACGGTGGGCGGCGGAGGCGCGGAGGCGCGGACGGCGTGGCCGGCGCGGCCGAGCAACCTGCGACCAAGGACGCACCCGCGGAGCCAGACGTCCCGGCGAGCGAGCCGCAGGACCTGGTCCTCAGCGACGGCTGGTCGGCGACCCCGCCCAGCAGCGGCTGACCGGTCGCCGGAGCTCAGGAGGGCACGGTGACACAGACGTCGGGACCGACGGCGGAAGGCGAGTGGACGGTTCAGGAGCTCGGCCCCGACACCACCGTCCTGGTGCGTCCCGCAGACTCGGGCGGTGATGAGCGCTACTGCGTGGCGAGCCGCCACCGGGTCGTCGTCGACGACGACGACTACCCCAGGCTCGCCCTCACGCTGGTGCTGCAGGGAGTTCCGGAGCCGGACGAGCGGGACGTGACCCCCCGGGTCCGGCAGGGAGCCCTGACACTCACGACGACGCTGAACCCGCCCCCGGAGGCGACCGGGCCCGGGACGGCGCCGCTGTACGTGCGGGAGGGTACGACGGTCCTGCGCGGCGACCCCGACCGTGACCTCGCATCCGAGCCGGTCTCGGGTACCGGGCTGACCACCACGTCGAGCTGCACCCTGGACCGTGACGACACCCTCGCCGCCTTGGCCGCCCTGGACGGCACCGGCAGCCGGCTGTCGCTCGTCTCCACCCTCTGGTACCGCGCCATCGAGCCCGCGACCAGGAGCCATCTCACGGGCAGCTGGGCTGAGGTGTACGACGTGCTGGAAGCGCAGGCGGGTGACGGTGCACCCGACCTGCACCGCCTCTTCGAGGACGCGCTCGCCTCGGGCGCACTGGTGGCAGACCCCGCGGACCACCCGCTGAGTGCCTACCCGAGCTTCGCCGGGATGGCCCGCGCCGTCCTCCTCGACATCGACGGACGGGTGGGCGCGCGGCCGTCGCCCCTGTTCGGCATCGACATCGTGGCCACGTCGACCGGTTCGGGAGTGGACCGCACGCTCACCGTCATGACGCCGTTGGCCGACGTTCTCGGTGGCGCTCTCGCCGGACGCGACCGCGGCCGGGTTGTGTCGATCGTGGGGGTGACGGCCGACCCTGGGACGACCGGCGATCCGCTGAGGGTCTCACGGGCCGTCGGGGCACCGCGCCGGGTGCGCGGGGCGCCACGCGGCGCGGACGTGGGCGCCGTACGCCGCCCCTCCCTCGCGCTGATGACCGACAACAGCCTCGCCAGCACCGACCGGATGCTGACGGTCGCGGAGGCGAACCGGGGCAACCTGCACCTGAGCCTGGCGAACAAGGATCCCCGTCCCTACACGGTCGGCGTCCATGCCGCCGCCCTCAACGACCAGAGCGACCTCGCCGTCGGCGGTGCGGACCTCCCGGTCGTCGCGGACACGGCGGCGTGGGTCTTCCAGGGCCGCAACGGGGCCCCCGGGTGGTACGCGCCGAGCTTCGAGATCGTCCGACCGCTGCCGACCCAGGATGCCTCGGACAGCCCGTTCGTCTACTCGTTCCGTCGCGTCGGCACCGCACTCGACGGAAGTCCCGGTCTCGAGGCGAGCGTCACCCTGACGCTGCGGCGAGTGGTCGGCCCGGAGGTGAGGGCCGTCCTGGACGCGGGCGGCCCGTACCGTCCGGTCCCGACCGATGACACCGAGATCGTGCTGGACCTGCCCTTCCGGGACGCGAGCGGCACCAACCAGCGTCAGCGGTTCACCGCGGAGACCGGCTGGGACGGCGAGGTGCTCACCGCGAGGGTCTCGTTGCTGGACGCGTGGGCACGGATGGCCTACGGCGCGCTCTCCCAAGCGGGTTTCCAGGTCGAGCCGGCGCGGGTGTCGGTGGTGTGGACCTTCCGCGGCTGTGAGCACGTGGTGATCGAGCCCGACACCATCGTGTGGGGCGGGAAGCTGTCGGTCCTCCCGATCCGGTACTCGCCGCCCAAGCCGACAGAGCCCCTTCGACAGCCGGGCCCGCTGGTCGACCCGCCTCGGCTCGTCGAGGCCGGCGGCGTCGGTGCACGGGTGGTCGAGGCCGGCTACCTCGATGCGACCACGGCGACCTACCGCGACGCGACGGGCGACTTCACGCTGCGCGTGCGGCGCGACCTGCCGGCCGAGGCGCGGACGGTTCCCATGCTCACCATCCACGCCGCGCTGGCGCGCCCGAACCAGACGGCGATCTTCGAGAACGGCCTGCACAAGGGGCGACCCGATGTCACCGACGGTCCGCGCGGCGGCATCGACCCCCCGCGCTTCCCGCCACGGCCGGTCGAGCGGTGGATGCAGCGCAGCTACGTGCGCTCCCAGGTCCTCGACCTGCTCATGCCCTGCTCGGAGCTGGGGTCCTGCTACGTCGAGCAACGCGACGACGGGCCTACCGCGGTCGGCTGCCAGGACGCCCTGCGCCTCGGCCAGACAGCCTGGCGGCAGTACGAGGAGATACCCGCGCTCGCCGACCCGGCCTACAAGGTCTACCGCTCGCTGCAGCAGCCAGGACATTTCCTGGTCCTGCCGGCGCGGTACGTGGTCGGCAGGTACCCGGACACCCACCCGACGTCGCCGTACCAGCCCGCGATCCTGCTGTACGCCCTCCTCGACCCTGCCGACCCCGGCCAGAACCAGGTCGTCGTCCAGGCCACCCTCGCTCCCGACATCGCGCCCTTCGCATGGGCTGCGCTGGTTGCCCGGCTGGAGGGGCTCGCGCCGGCGCCCACGCTCACCCTGGCCAGCGACGTCGAGTGTGCTCCCGACTTCACCTGGACCGTCGTGGGGATCCCCTCGGTCACCGCGCCGACGGTCCTGGCGCCGGGCGTCGTGTCCGTCGCGCTGCAGTCCGACCTCGCCCACGCGCTGCTGCTCCGGGACATGCTCACCCACGACGGGATCCTGGGCACCATGACGCTGCGGCTGCCCGACGGCAGCCGGATGACGTCGAGCCTGCAGGTCGGGCTCTCCGACCTCACCGGGCCCGCGCCCCGGGGGCCGCTGGAGCTGACCACCTCCTCCCGCACGGTCACCCTCGTCAACCGCATCGAGCGTCCGGTCAACCTCACCGCGCTCCGGGTCGCCGACGGGACCGGCTCGGTGCTCGTCGAGGTTCCCGTCGAGCGGCCGCTGCTCCCGGGCTCCTCGACCACCGTCGAGGTGGCCGATGCCGAGACGCAGGACGCCGCGCTGTCGCCATCTCGCTGCTGGCCCGTCTACAAGGTGCCCCCCCGCCGCACCGGCCACCCTCCAGGAGCTGCGGACGTACGTCGAGGACATCCGGATGAACATGGTCTTCATGGACCTCGTCGACCATGCCAGTCATGGTCTGAGCCGGCTGGACCTTCGGGCCCAGCTCGTGGGCGCCTCCGCCGTCCAGGAGGTGGCGATGACCGGCGCCCCTGCCAGCGGGTCGGCGTCCTTCGTCCTGCCCCTGACGACGTACCTGGCCCAGCGACAGGTGAGGTACCAGGCGACGGTGACCAAGACCGACGGGAGCGTCGTCGACAGCGCCTGGCTCTCCTGGGACGTGGCCGCGTCGGGCTGCCTCATCAGCCTCACCTGGGACTCGCTGCCCTCACCTGACCCCACGCCCCACACCCCGCCTCACGAAGGAGAACGGCAATGTCGGACCCGACTGGCACAGGCGCGTCACCCGAGGGCACCGGCGACCAGGTCGTCGTCTACCCGGGCTCCGGCGAGGGCTCCCTCGTGCTCGTGCCCGACGACACCAAGTTCACGGTGGCCTTCAGCGGCGAACGGGACCCGTTGTCACGCGAGGCGCAGGCTCTCCTCAGGGACACTGGGCACCCGTCGCACAGTTCCCGCGCTACGGCATCACGGTGTACGACGGTCCCTCGACCGGGGCACGCGACAACGCCGTCGGCGTCCTCAACCGCGAGCGCTCGGTCGAGATCGCGGCACCGGTGCTGCACCGCCACACGGCCGACGGCGACGAGGTGTACGTGACGCGCAGCGTGATGGTGCAGTTCTGGCCGGAGGTCACCGAGAAGCGCATCCAGGAGCTGCTCGGCTCCCTGAGGGCCCAGATCGTGCGACCGCTCGACTACGCGGCCAACGGCTTCCTGCTGTTGTCCGCGCCGGACACGGACGGTCTCGGGGCCGTCCACCTGGCGAACGCCATCCGCGCCACCGGCCTGGCCAAGTTCGCCCACCCGGACCTGGTGAGCCAGCGGCACCACCGCTCGTTGGAGACGATGCGACGCCCGGCCGCGACGGCCATCCGGGAGCGTGACGGCGACCTCGTGCCGCAGCAGTGGCACCTCACCCACGCGAGAGTCAACAACGCCTGGACGCTGACGACCGGGGACTCGTCGATCTGGGTCGCCGTCCTCGACGACGGAGTCGACGTCACCCATCCGGAGTTCGACGGCCGCGTGCCCGCGCAGTGGGACTTCACCGACGACGTCGGCGACGGCACCCCCAAGACCGACGACGACAAGCACGGGACGGCGTGCGCCGGGGTGGCCGCCGCCCGCGGCCTGCACGCCTCCGGCGCGGCGCCGGGCTGCTCCTTGATGGCGGTGCGCTTCCCGGCCGCGCTGGGCGACTCGGACGAGGCGGAGATGTTCCGGTGGGCGGCCGACAACGGCGCCGACGTCATCAGCTGCAGCTGGGGGCCGGCAGACGGCACGGGACAGACCGATCCGTTGCCGGGTGCCACGCAGGCCGCCATCCAGTACTGCCTGACCAACGGCAGGCAGGGCAAGGGGATCGTGGTCTGCTGGGCCGCGGGCAACGGCAACGAGTCCGTCGACCTCGACGGCTACGCCGCCAACCCGCACGTGGTCGCCGTGGCCGCGAGCAACGACCACTCCCAGCGCTCCTGGTACAGCGACATGGGCCGGGCGCTGTGGATCTCGGCTCCCTCCAGCGGCGACCGTGCCGCCGGCGAGAAGGCCATCATCACCACCGATCGCCAGGGCGACGCGGGCTACAACGACAGCAGCGAAGGGCTGGATGGGAACTACACGAACTCCTTCGGCGGCACGTCCTCCGCCACCCCCCTCGTCGCCGGCGTGGTCGGGCTCATGCTGTCGGTGAACGCCGACCTCACCCCCTCGAGATCCGCGCCGTCCTGCGGGACGCGGCTGGCAAGATCGGCACGGGGTACGACGCGAACGGGCGCAGCACGGACTTCGGCTACGGCCTCATCGACGCCTACGAGGCGGTCCGTCGCGCACAGGCCGCCGCGGGCCAGGTCGCACCGGCCCCGGTCAGCCCTGGATCCTGGGCCCGGCAACGGCCGACCGCGACGGGTCGGCCCCCAGCTTCGACGTCGACCCGGGAGGCGGGGACGCCATCTACTACGCGGTGGAGGTTGCCACCAGCGCGGACCTCCTCGACGGCGGGGAACACGCGAGCGACCCCGGCTTCTACGGCAGCTGGCAGGACTCCCCGTTCCAGGCGTCCAGCCCGTGGTGGCTGCCAGACGCGGTGTGGCAGCGGATGAGTGGTGCGGACTCGCTCTGCTACCGCGCGTCGCTCAGCAGCAGCCCGTCCGCGTGGGAGGACACCGTCGTCACGACCGAGAACGGGAGATCGGCACAGGCCCCCCACGTCACCTTGACCGGTGGGACCCGGGTCCGCGACCCGCGCCGGTACGGGGATACCCCCCAGGCAGGCCGGACGCGCGACGTCGCCGCCGCGACGCACGCCGGCTTCGACCGGCTGGCGTACCCGGGGGCGGTGTGATGACGTCCCTGTGGGACAGCACGAACATGGCGCAAACGGGGCTCTACCTCGCACCCGCTCCCTCGCAGGGCAACACCGACTGGATGTCCAAGGCCCAGTTCCTCCGGGACCTGGGCTGGGGCATCGCCCCGATCTACGTCGGTCAGCAATGGCCCGGCGGACCGGGCTCCCACGTGCTGACCGCTGCGCAGGGAACGACCGACGCGGCAGACGCCGTGTCCCTGGCGGACCGGGCGGGAATCGGCGACGACAGCGTCGTCTACCTCGACATCGAGATCGGCGGCCGGCTCCCCGCGTCGTACCTGGACTACGTCCAGGCCTGGATCGACGGCATCAGGGGCACGAGCTACCGCCCCGGCGTCTACTGCAGCTACCTGGACACTCCTACCCAGATCCAGGCCGGCAACCCGGACGTGTCCTTCTGGGTGTTCAACATCAACAAGTACAGCAAGACCCAGTTCCTGGACCAGGACGGCGCGTTCGCCGCGCCGCCCGT